>JAFKFH010000021.1 GCA_017307375.1 Alphaproteobacteria bacterium | reverse complement strand
GCCAACGGCATCCAGCAGATCTGGGTCCGCGATACCGCCCGCGCCGTCACCGCCCTCGTCACCCAGACCGCCGCCGGCACACCCGGGACCGGCCCCAGCTGGGCACCCGCCATCGCCGGCGACGCCGCCACCATCGCCTTCGCCTCCGACGCCCGCGACCTCGTCAACGGCAATCCCGCACCCGGACAGGCCTTCATCGCTGCCAACCCCCTCGTCCTCCCCGAAAAACCCGGATACTGGTACATGCCAGCCATCGGCGGCGGTCAGGGCTGGGTCATGGAGCGCTGGGGCGACCGCGCCTATGTCGCCGGACTCGCCTACGACACAAACGGTCGCAGCCAGTGGCTCGCAGGATTCTGCAACCTGTCCGCACTCACCTGCAGCGGCACCCTGCAGGAACGGACCGGCGGCGCGCCGTTCGGTCTGGCCGGGGCCGGCAACCCGGTCGCCGCGGCCGGGCCGGCCTTCGCCATCGTCACCGATACCAACGGCAACGGCGCCGGCCTCGGCATCGGCGGCGGTGCGGTCCTGCCGCTGGCCCGATATGCCATCGGCGGCAGCGCGACCACCGGCTACGCCGGATTGCCGCAGACCGGCTGGTGGTACGAACCCGATGCGGGCGGCAGCGCCAACGGCTATTTCCTGGCCGTGCACAGCCAGCCCGGCACCAACGGGACCGTCCAGCAGACCGCCTATCTGTCGATACTCACCTTCGACACCGGCGGCCGGCCGGTCTGGTATGCCGCCCAGGCGGTGCTCGGCGCCGATCTCGGCTTCAGCGGCACGCTCTACCAGTACCAGGGTGGCCCGGCCATCGGCGCGACCACCGCGGCCGGCAATGCCGCGGCCAGCCCGATCGGCCAGGTCCGCATGACCTTCAGCGGCAGCGATCGCGCCTCGGTCAGCCTGCCCAACGGGCGCGTCGCCGCCATCACGCGATACCGCTTCTAGTGACGCTCGGCCGGCACGGACGAAAAAATCCTCCGTGCCGGCCGATTATTTTGCGCGGACCCCATGAACATGGGATGCGGACGGCCGGGCGCGGCTGCTAGGCGGGTGGTTCGATCCGGTTGCCAGGAGATGCCGAGATGTCGATCGTCCCCGCCGTCCGCAACGTCACTTCCCTGTTCCTTGGCCCCGTGGGGGACCCGCCCGTCCCGCCGATCGGCGGCGAACGGCCGACGATCGAGGCCGCCGTCCGCGACGACGCCGGCAATACCTTCGTCACCGGCACCTTCACCGCCGCGCGGACCAAGGTCGGCGGCGTCGACCTGCTGAAATCGCCGGCCAGCCGGGCCGATCTGTTCGTCGCGCTGCTCGACCGCAGCGGCGCCGCCCTGTGGGTCGTCAATTTCGGCAGCCTGCGTTCGCCGGTGAAGCCGGTGGCGCGTGCCATCGCCATCGACGGTGCCGGGACCGTCTTCGTCGCCGGCAGCTACGACGGCGGCAGTTTCGACGACCTGAACCTGCCTGCCGCCGACGAGGAGAGCGGCTTCGTGCTGCGCCTGGGGATGCTCGGCGGGGTCGACTGGACGGCACCGGTCATGCAGGGGCGTCTCGTCGTCGGCGACATGGCCCTCGATGCGGCCGCGAAAGCCCTGTTCCTGTCGGGGGCGGCGGGCGGCGGCACACGCGCGCAGCGCCCGGCCAGCCAGTCGGCAGAGGGCGTCGTGGCCCGTCTCGACAGCGCCTCCGGCTCGGTGCAATGGCTGCGCCGCATTCCCGGGGCGGGCGGCAATCCGCGTGGCCAGGCGATCGTGCTGGACGGCGACAGCCGCCATCTCTATCTCGCCGGCGACATCAGCACCGCCGCCATGCTGCCGCCGACGGTCCAGTCGAACCGCGACGGCCGCTTCATCCTGCGGCTGGACTATGACGGCAGCGACGTCGATGCGATCGAAGGCCCGATCAGCGGTCGCTGAACATCGGGCCGCTGACCGCGCGCCCGCGCTGGCTGCGGCACCTCGCCCTCGATCAGCGCGCGCTGGTCGTTGAACAGCTCGACCAGCGCATCCATCACCGCGCGGACCCGCGGCAGGTCGCGCAGGTCGCGGTGCACCAGCAGCCACTGGTCGGCCGCCACCGCTGCGATCGGCGCGCCGACGCGGGCCAGCGCCGGATCGGCATCGCCGAGATAACAGGGCAGGACGCTCAGCCCCGCCCCGGTCCGCACCGCTTCGTGCACCACCAGCCAGTTGTTGCCACGCACCGCCGGGCGGGCGGGCCCCAGCAGTTCCGCGATCCAGCCCTGCCCCGGCATGTAGGCATGGTCGTCGTCGAAGCCGATCCAGGGTGCCGCGCGCAGGTCGCAATCGATCGCCAGGTCGCGGGCGCGATAGACGGCGAAGGCGGCGCGGCCGATGCGGCGGGTCACCAGGCTGGCCAGGTCGGGGACCTGTTCGCGGATCAGCAGGTCGGCCTCGCGCCGCGACAGATTGGCCAGGGTGTGGCTCGACGACAGTTCGAATTCGATATGCGGCAGGCGGCGTTGCAGCGCCGGCAGGTGCCGGGCGACCAGAAAGGTCATCGCCTCGCCGGCCGACAGCCGCACCGTGCCGCGCGCGGCATCCGACAGCCCGGCGCTGCGCCGGTGGATCGATTCGGCGGCCCGCTCCATCGCCTGGGCATCGACCAGCAGTTCCTCGCCGGCCGGGGTCAGCACGAAGCGGTCGCCCAGGCGGTCGAACAGCCGCGCACCGATCGCGCCTTCCAGCGCCTTGACCCGGCGCGCCACGGTCGGGTGGCTGACATCGAGCTGGCGGGCCGCGGCCGTCAGGTTGCCGGCCCGCGACAGCGTGAGAAAGACCCGCAGGTCGCTCCAATCGGCGCTGATCATGTACAAATTCGTACGACGGCTGCCCGAATTTGTCGACTGACGAACATCGATGTTCGTCCTAGCTTGGCCCCGACCTCAGGTGGGACAGGGTTGCACCATGCATTTCGAGCCGAGATTGTGGACCTTCACCGCGGGCCTCCGGCCGCGCATCGCCGGTGCCGTGGCCATCGGCCTCGCGGCCACCGGCCTCGGTGTCGCAAGGCTGGCGCTGCTCGGCTGGCTGCTGGCCGCCATCATCGGCGGGGCCGCGCTCGACACCCTGGGCTGGCCGATCGCGGCGATCGCCGGGGTGATGATCCTGCGCGGCATCTTCGAACACTGGCGCACCATGGTGGCGCACGAGACGGCGGCCCGCGTCCAGCGCAATCTACGCCGCGTCATCCATGACCGCATCGTGGCACTGGGGCCAGGGGCCGTCGCCCGCCGCCGCTCCGGCGCGCTGACCCTGTCGCTGATCGACGGCGTCGAGCAGCTCGAGGTCTATTTCGGCCAATTCCTGCCCCAGTTCCTGGTCTCGCTGCTGGCCCCGATCGTCATTTTCGCGGTCGTGGCCTTCATCGACCTGCCGGTCGCCGCGGTGATGCTCGGCTTTGCGCTGCTGGCCCTGTTCGCGCCGGCGCTGTGGCACAAGCACGACGTCGCCCGCTCGCAGGAACGGCAGAAGGCCTATGAGGCCTTCGCCGCCGAATTCCTCGATTCGATCCAAGGCCTGGCGACGCTGAAGGCCTTCGGCCAGTCGAAACCGCGGGCCGACAAGCTGCACCACGAAGCGCAGAGCCTGTTCCGCCGCACCATGGGGGTGCTGGCCACCAACACCCTGGCCCGCGGCATCACCGATTCCTCGATCGCCTGCGGCGCGGCCGCGGCGCTGGCGCTGGGCGCCTGGCGGGTCGATGCCGGGCTGATGAGCCTGGGCTCGCTGCTTGTCATCCTGATGCTCGGCACCGAAATCTTCCGGCCGATGCGCGAGCTGCGCTCGGTGCTGCACCAGGGCATGGTCGGCCTCTCGGCCGCGCAGGGCATCTATCGCATCCTCGACGACAAGCCCCTCATCGCCGACGCGCCCGCCAACGATGCCGCCCTGGCGCCGACGATCGAATTCTCGAACGTCCGCTTTCGTTATCCAGGCACCCGCCGCGTGATCCACGACGGCCTCGATTTCACGGTCTCAGCCGGCGAGCGCATCGGGGTGGTCGGCACGTCGGGCGGCGGCAAGTCGTCGCTGGTGCGCCTGCTGTTGCGGTTCTACGACCCCGAGGCCGGGGCAATCCGGCTGGGCGGCCACGACCTGCGCCAGCTGTCGTTCGAACAGATCCGCTCGATGATCGCGGTGGTCAACCAGGACACCTACCTGTTCCATGGCACCATCGAGGACAACATCCTGATGGGCCGCCCCGGCGCGACCGATGCCGAGATCGAGGCCGCGGCGCGCGCCGCCAACATCCACGATTTTGTCATGGGCCTGCCGCAGGGCTATCGCACCATCGTCGGCGAGAAGGGCATCAAGCTGTCGGGCGGCCAGCGCCAGCGCGTGGCGATCGCCCGCGCCCTGCTGCGCGACACGCCGATCCTGGTGCTGGACGAGGCGCTGTCGGCGGTCGATGCCGAGAACGAGGCGGTGATCCAGCAGGCGCTCGACCGGCTGATGCAGGGCCGCACCACCATCGTGCTGGCCCATCGCCTGTCCAGCGTCATCGGCTGCGACCGCATCCTCGTGCTCGACCGCGGCCGCGTCGCCGAAAGCGGCAGCCACCGCGACCTGATGCGCGCCGGCGGGGTCTATGCCGGGCTGATGGCCGAACAGGCGCAGGGGCAGGATGCCGGGGCGGAAACGCCCGAGCTGACCACCGGCCCGTCGCGCCCGCTCGAAGCCGCGCGCGGCGCCGCACCCGCGGTCACCGAAGGCATCCTCCGGGCCGAGGGGCTGGGCTGGGGCCAGCTGATCCGCGCGCTGATGGCGATGATCATGCCGTGGAAGGGCAAGCTCGCCCTGACCTTCGTCTTCGGGGTGCTGCGGGTGCTGGCCTTCATCGGCGTCGGCGTCACCGGTGCGCTGGTGGTGCTGACGCTGAAACACGGCACGCCCTACGGCCTGTGGCTCGGCGTGCTGGCCGTGCTGGCGCCGCTGGCGGGCGTGCTGCACTGGCTCGAATCCTGGATCGCCCACGACATGGCCTTCCGCCTGCTGGCCGAGATGCGCATCGCGGTGTTTCGCAAGCTCGACGCGCTGGCCCCGGCCTATCTGGTGCGGCGGCGCACCGGCGACCTGATGTCGCTCGTCACCAACGATATCGAGCTGGTCGAGTATTTCTTCGCCCATACCGTCGCCCCGGCCTTCGTCGCCGTCGTCGTGCCGGCCGGCGTGCTGGCCGTGCTGGCCTGGGCCAATCCCTGGCTTGCCATCACCCTGGCCCCGTTCCTCGTCGCCGTCGGCCTCAGCCCGTTCCTGATGCGCGCGAAAGTCGACCAGCTCGGCTCGACCGCGCGCGAGGCGGCCGGCGAGCTCGGCGCCTATGCGGTCGACAGCGTCCAGGGCCTGACCGAGATCGTCGCCTTCCAGGCCGAACGGCTGCGCGGTGACCGGCTGGAGGCACTCTCCGACCGCTATATCCGCCTGCGCGTGCCGTTCTTTGCCGAGCTGACGCGGCAGCAGGCGATCCTGGAAATCCTCACCGGCCTCGGCGGCCTCGCCATCGTCACGGTGGGCGCGACGCTGTCGGCGCGCGGCGCGATCGACCCGGCCCTGCTGCCGCTGATGACCATCCTGGCGATGGCCGCCTTCCTGCCGGTCTCCGAGATCGCCCAGGTCGGGCGCCAGCTTGCCGACACCATGGGCGCCACCCGCCGCCTGCAGGGGCTGGAGCATGAACCGGTGCCGGTGACCGACGGCCCCGGCGTGCCCGACCGCGACGGCCCGGCGGCGCTGCATCTCGCCCGCGTCGGCTTCACCTATCCCGGCCAGGACCGGCCGGCACTGCGCGATGTCGAGGTGGAGATCCCGGCCGGCCGCACCGTGGCGCTGGTCGGCACCTCGGGCGCCGGCAAGACCACGCTGGCGCAACTGCTGATGCGGTTCTGGGACCCGACATCGGGCCGCATCACCCTGAACGGCCATCCGTTGACCGACTACCGGCTCGACGACCTGCGCCGCCGCATCGCGCTGGTCGCCCAGGACACCTACCTGTTCAACGACAGCCTGCGCGCCAACATCCTGATCGCCCGGCCCGACGCCACGCCGGCCATGCTCGACGCGGCGATCGAGCGCGCCTCGCTGAAGGACCTGGTCGACGCCCTGCCCGACGGCCTCGACACGCCGGTCGGCGAGCGCGGCACCAGCCTCTCGGGCGGCCAGCGCCAGCGCGTGGCCATTGCCCGCGCCTTCCTCAAGGATGCGCCGGTGCTGATCCTCGACGAGGCGACGTCACATCTCGACGCCGTCAACGAACAGGCGGTGCGCCGGGCGCTCGACGGGTTGCGGGCCGACCGCACCACGCTGGTCATCGCCCACCGCCTGTCGACGGTGCGCGACGCCGACCTGATCGTCGTGCTCGACCAGGGCCGCGTCGCCGAAACCGGCACGCATGACGCCTTGCTGGCCAAGGGCGGGCTCTACGCCCGGCTGGTCTCGCGGCAGCTGGCGTCGTCGGGGGCCGAGGGGATCGCCAAGGCAGGCTGACGCCGGCGGCGGCATGACGGCCTGGGCCGCCATGCCGCCGCCACAGGTCAGGCCGTGCGGCCGAGGGCCACGTTGGCCAGTTCGCGGCGCAGCTTCATGTTCTCGCGCCGCTTGAACTGCGGCGTGACGTAGCGGGCAAACAACTCCAGCGACCGATACCAGCGATCGGTCGTCACCCAATCGCGCGAGTTGATCAGCAGGCAGCCGAAGCCGCCGACCTGCTCGTTCAGCTCGTTGACCTGGCGGATGCAGTCCTCGGGGCTGCCGATGATCCAGGGAATCTCCTCGACCATCCATTCGAAGGTGAGCTTGGCATCCGGCATCGCGACGTCCTTCTTCATCAAGGCGCCGAGGCCCAGGCCCAGCAGGTATTCGTAGGACCGGCTCACCCCCTCGCGGATATCCTTCAGCGCCTGATCGCGACTGTCCGAGACATAGACTTCGCGGGAGATGCGCCACAGGTCGCGCGCCTCCGCCGGATCGCGGCCGGCTTCGCTGGCCGCCGCGACGATGGCGCCGGCATGGGCCTGCAGGTCGGGGATGCCGGGATTGGCCGCGATCGTGATCGGGGTGAAATAGACGCTGAGCGGTTTCCAGCCGCGGGCGCCGCATTTGGCATAGTTGTGCGTCCCGGTAAGGCCGGCGATGGCGAACGGCGGCACCTCCTGATACGGCGGCACCTGCAGCCGGCGGTTCTCGAACTGGAAGAACTGGCCCTTGTGGGTCAGCGGCTCGGTCGTGGTCAGCAACTGCCAGATCAGCTCGAGCGCCTCGTTGGTGCGGGGCGTGGCCTCCGGCGCCGGCAGGGCGAACAAGGCCTTGTCGGTCGGCAGGCCGCCGCCGCCGAAGCCATATTCGAGGCGGCCATGCGTCAGATGGTCGAGGAACGCCATCCGTTCGGCCACCAGGAACGGATCGTGATAAGGCAGGTTGATGACACCGGTGCCCAGCCTGATCCGGCTGGTCAGGGCCGACGCCTTGGCGATCAGCAATTCCGGCGCAGGAACATTTTCATAACCGCCGGTATGGTGCTCGCCGATCCAGTATTCGTCGAAACCGAGTTTCTCCGCCTGCACGATGGCATCGATGTCGCGGTCATAGGACAGCGTCCAATTCTCGTGCGGCGGATGCTCCGGCATCGCAAACAATCCAAAGCGCATCTTTTTCTCCTCCCGGGCTGCGGTGTAATCCATCGCATTGTTTGCCAAACAATCGTTTGTTAAATGGCAGTAGTCAAGTACCCTTGCTCGGAAATGACCGATGGGAGGGGAAACCATGATCGTGGTTCTGCAAGCAGACGGTTCGTTCCGGCTCGACGAACCCGACGATTTCCGCAGGTTCAAGGTCGTCGTCGCGGGGCGTCGCGACATGGTCGCCGATCTGCGCGGCCGGTTCGACGGGATCGTCGACTTCGCCGATGCCGACACGGCCTGGGTGGCCATCGCGGCGTTGCGCGGCTGGACCACCGAGGCCGCGTGGCTTCGACAGCTGGCCACGATGATCGAGAAGGCCGCGCCGCATGGCTGGATCGACGAGGCAGGCCGGCGCGTGCGGGCCCATGTCGAATGGCAGGACTGAAGGCCGGCGACCGCCGATCACTCGGAAACGACAATGACTGCGAGGGGGAGGAAAATCATGTCCAATCATCGCCGTGCCCTGCTGGGTGCCGCAACCATTCTGTCGTTGGCCGTTGGACGGGCCGAGGCACGGATCGTCGATCTGCGACTGGATCGGGTCGAACCACTGGCCGACGGCGCCTCGCTCGGGCCCGCCGGCGCCTATGAGCGGGCGATCGGCATCGCCCACGGCGAGCTCGACCCCGCGGCCCCGGCCAACAGGGGCATCGCCGGCCTGGATCGCGCGCCGCGCAATACGCGCGGCCTGGTCGAATACCAGGTCGACGTGTTTCTTCTGCGCCCGGCGGATCCGGCCAAGCGCAATGGCAAGATTTTCTACGATATCGTCAACCGCAACCTGAAGCTGGCGCTACCGTGGCTGAACGACGCGCCGGAGACCACGCCGGCATCGAACAATGATCCGAAGACCGGGGCGGATGTCGGCACCGGCTTTCTGTTCCGCGATGGCTGGACCATTGCCTGGAGCGGCTGGGACGGTACCGCCTCGCCCAATCTGAACGGCATGACGGCGGCACTGCCGGTCGCCACCATCGACGGCACACGCATCGTCGGCAGATCGCGCGAGGAATTCGTCTTCGGCACCCGGCTGCCCCCAAGCCTGCCAGGCGGACCGCTGACCTACGAGGCCGCAACGATGGAGCAGGGGATGGCACGCCTGACCGTGCGTCGCCGCCAGGCCGAGCCAGAGACGCTGATCCCGTCCGAGCGATGGGCCTACGCCGGGCCGCGAATGGTGAAGCTCTTGCCCGAAGCCACGGCGTTCGAACCAGGCGCAATCTACGAATTCAGCTATCCGGCCCAGGGCCCGAAGGTACTGGGCATCGGCTTTGCGGCCGTCCGCGATGTCGTTTCGGCGTTGCGCCACGACAGAAGCGATCCGGCGCGGACGGTGATCGGCCTTGGAATCTCGCAAAGCGCGCGGTTCGCCCGGCAATTCCTGGAAATGGGCATGAACCGCGACGAAAGCGGAGCGCGCGTGTTCGACGGCCTGATGATGCATATCGGCGGCGCCGGCAAGGTCTTCGTCAACGAGGCCTTCGCCCAGCCGGGACGCACCCGCACGCAGCATGAGGACCACGACTATCCGGAAGCCTGGTTCCCATTCTCGACCGCCGCGGCGACCGACCCGCTTTCGGGTCAGCGCGCCAGCGTCCTGCAGGGTGACGGTTCGGACCCGCTGATCTTCGAGGTCAACACCTCGTCGGAATACTGGCAGAAGGGCGCGTCGCTGGTGCATACCGATCCGGCGGGTCGGCGGGATCTGCCCCTGCCACCCAATGTCCGAGCCTACCTGATCGCCGGCACCCAGCATGCTCATGTCGCCAGCCTGGTGAAGGGACAGGGTCTTTGTGCGGCGGAACGCAATCCGCATATCCCATCGGCCGGGTTGCGGGCGCTGGTGGCGGCGCTCGATGCATGGGTATCGGAGGGTCGCAGCCCGCCGCCGAGCCGGATTCCGACGCTGCGGCAGGGCACGCTGGTCGACGCCGCCGACCTGCGCTTTCCTGCGGTCCCGGGCCTGCGCAGCCCGGCACGGGCCAACGAAGTGCCGGTACCGGATGACTGGCGGGTGGTCGCCGCCCCTCGGTCAACCCCCTACGGCGCCAAGGTCGGTACGGTCGACGCCGACGGCAACGAAGTCGCCGGGATCCACCTGCCCGATCTCGCCGTGCCACTCGGCACCCATACCGGATGGAACTTCTATCGCGACAAGGCGATGGCCGGCGAATTCTGCGATCGGGACGGGGCCTTCGTGCCGTTCGCCCGCACCCGCGCGGAGCGGCTCGCGGCCGGAGATTCCCGTCCGTCGCTGGAGGAGCGTTACGGCAGCAGGGCCGCCTATGTCGCCGCGGTGGAGCGCGCCGTCGACCGGCTGGTCCGCGACCGTCTGCTGCTGCCGGAGGACGCCGCGGGCTATGTCGAACGCGCGGCCAAGACCAGGGTACTGGACTGATCGCAACGGCAAGGCGCAAGAGATTGACGGCATAGGCCGTCACTCTCTTCCCCGAGGGTTCATCGCCTGATGCCATGCGCCCCCTTGCCTCCGCCCCCCGTTTCCCGGCACCCTCCGGTCTCGAAACCACCGGGGGACCGAGCTTTGACCGATACCGCGATCCTGATGGGCGACGGGCCTGCCGGGCCGGCGCTGCTGCCGCTGAAGCGGGCGAACCGCCATGGACTGATCGCCGGGGCCACCGGCACCGGCAAGACCGTCACGGTCCAGCGCCTGGCCGAAGGTTTCGCGCTGGCCGGGGTGCCGGTCGTCGTCGCCGACGTCAAGGGCGATCTCTGCGGGATCGCGTCCGGCCCGGTGCCGGCGATCTGCTGGGACCTGTTCGGCAAGCAGGGCCACCCGATCCGCGTGACCGTCAGCGACATGGGGCCGACCCTGCTGGGCCGGCTGCTCGATCTGAACGACGTGCAGTCGGGCGTGCTCGAGGTCGCCTTCAAGCTGGCCGACGATCGCGGGCTGCTGCTGCTCGACCTCAAGGATCTGCGCGCGCTGCTGATCCATATCTCGGAAAACGCCAAGGCGGTGGCGGCCGAATACGGCCTGGTCTCGGCCGCCTCGATCGCCGCGATCCAGCGGGCGCTGCTGGCGCTGGAAAACCAGGGGGCAGCCGAGTTCTTCGGCGAGCCGGCGCTGGACCTGGCCGATCTGATGCGGGTCGACGCGGCCGGCAAGGGCATCGTCTCGATCCTGGCCGCCGACCAGCTGATGCAGCGGCCGCGGGTCTATGCCTCGTTTCTCCTGTGGCTGATGGCCGAGTTGTTCGAGGATCTGCCCGAGGCCGGCGACCTGCCAAAGCCTAAGCTGGTGCTGGTGTTCGACGAGGCGCATCTCTTGTTCGACGGTGCCGCCCCGGCGCTGGTCGACCAGATCGAGCAGGTGGTGCGGCTGATCCGCTCGAAAGGTGTCGGCATCTATTTCTGCACCCAGAACCCGCTGGACCTGCCGGAATCCGTGCTGGGCCAGCTCGGCCATCGGGTGCAGCACGCCCTGCGCGCCTTCACCCCGCGCGACCAGAAGGCGGTGCGCGCGGCGGCCGAGACGTTCCGGCCCAATCCGCAGCTCGATACGCTCGGCACCATCACCACGCTGGGGGTCGGCGAGGCGCTGGTCTCGTTCCTCGACGAGAAGGGTGTGCCCGGCATCGTCGAGCGCGCCAGGATCCGCCTGCCGGAATCGCGGCTGGGTCCGCTGTCGCCGCTGGAGCGCCGCGGGTTGATCGCGATGAGCCCGGTGGCCGGCCGCTACGAGCAGACGATCGACCGCGAGAGCGCCTACGAGAAACTGACCGCCCGCGTCGCGGCCACGGCGGCACCCGCGCCCGGACCGACACCAGCACCTGCGCCCGATGCGCCGATGGGCGCCCCGCGCCTGCCGTCGAGCGGCATCCCGCGCAGCGGCGGGCGCTCGCCCGCCGCGCCGCGCCAGCGTGAATCGGTCGGCGAGGCGCTGGCCAAAAGCGTCGCGCGCACCGTCGGCTCGGAACTGGCCCGCGCGGTCGTGCGCGGGGTGCTGGGCGCCATCCTCAAGCAGCCGCGGCGGCGCTGAGCCATGGAGCCGGTACCGCCTGGATCGGGCCTGATCCTGATCGACCTGCAGCAGGCGATCGACGCGCCCTATTGGGGCCCGCGCAACAACCCGGGCGCCGAGATGGTGGTGGCGCGCGTGCTGGCCGCGTGGCGGATGGCCCGGCGCCCCGTCTTCCATGTCCGCCACGATTCGCGCATGGCGGACTCGGCCTATCGGCCGGGCCTGCCGAGCCACGAGTTCAAGCCCGAGGCGATGCCGCTGGCCGGCGAGGCGGTGATAGGAAAATCGACCTGCTCGGCCTTCGTGCGCACCGAGCTGCAGGCCGGGCTGGGCGAGGCCGCGATCGATACGCTGTTCGTGATGGGCGTGCTGACCCAGAATTCGCTGGAAGCCACGGTGCGCCATGCCGGCGACCTCGGCTTTGCCACTCACGTGGTGGCCGACGGCTGCTGGGCCGTCGACAAGCGGCTGCGCGACGGCCGCGTCGTTCCGGCCGAGCTGGTGCACGAGCTGAGCCTGGCCAATCTCGACGGCGAGTACGCGCAGGTGATCGAATCGGATGCGCTGCTCGCCCGGCTGGCGCTTGACATCAGGCCCGATTAGCGGGTTTGATGCTCGCCATGTCCTGGCTCCGCCCGCATGGCGCGATTGCGCGAATTAGCGGCCCGACCTCCACGCGAGGTCGGGATGTCGCTGTTCGTGCCTGTTCGCAAGCCATGATGCGCCTGGAGTCCAAGACCCATGTCGGCCTCACCAGCCCTCGATAAGACCGCCGCCGTCGCCACCGACCGCGGCCTCGCCTGTTTTTCCGTCACCGCCACCGCCGATCCCGGGACGCTGTCGCGCCTGGTCGAGCCGTTCGCCAAGCTCAACCTGGTGCCGCACCGGCTGCATGCCGCGACCGTGCCGGGCGCCGAGGGCGCGCGGCTCGAGGTCGACCTGCAGCTGGCGGACCTCACCCCGGAACGCGCCCGGCGCTTTGCCGAGACGCTGCGCCAGGTGGTGACGGTCGAGACTGTGCTCTTAAGCTTCGCCTGACGCGGGCGCGCCTGCCCGGGCGCGGACGCCGAGATCTTCCAGCGTCGCCATCAGCGCCCGATTGGCGTGGTGGCGCACGGTCTGGTAATCGGCGTCGACCGCGATCCAGTAGCGCAGGTCGAGGGTCACGCCGTCGCCGGTCAGTGCATCGATGCCGATCTTGACCGGCGGCTGCGCCGCCACGCCCGGCACGGCGGCGATGGCGCGCGCGATGTCGGCCATCGCGCCGTCGGGCGCCACCTTGAGCGGCAGCGGCACGGTGATCGCGACACCGCGGCCCGAGACCGCATTGGTCAGGATCTCGCCGCTGATCTGACGGTTGGGCACGATGATCCGGTCGCCGGCATCGTTGGTCAGCACGGTCGACATCAGGTTGATCTCGACCACCGTGCCCTGGATGCCCTTGACGGTCACCAGGTCGCCGACCTTGAACGGCCGGGTGACGATCAGCGCCGCCCCGGCACCGAGATTGCCCAGCGTGCCCTGCACCGCAACGGTCAGGCCGAAGGCCGCGGCGCCGGCCGCCGCGATCAGCGGGGCGATGGTGATGCCGAAGCCGTTCAGCGCGGCGACGATCGCCAGCGCCAGCACGCCGATGCGCGCGGCCCCGGCGATGAAGCCGGCCAGGGTCACGTCGAGATGAAAGCGCCGCGCGGCGCGCGAGACGGCGCGGCCGGCCATGCCCGACAGCCACCAGCCGGCCAGCAGAATGAACAGCGCGCCGATGATCTGGAAGGCATACTGGACGATGAACGCCGAGACGAGGTTCCACAGGCGCGAGATGTCGGTGAGGTCGGCGACGTCGTTCAGCATTTCGGATCGGTTCCCGTCTTGATTAAGCTGGAAAAACGGAAAAACCGGGCCACGGGTTGCGATGGCCCGAACGGAGGAAGCGAATGAACCAGATTTTGCGCACGCCCGAAACGCGTTTTGCCGACCTGCCCGGGTTTCCCTGGGCGCCGCACTACGTCGAGGATCTCGACGGTTTCGCCGGCCTGCGCATGGCCTATGTCGACGAGGGGCCGAAAGGCGCGCCGGTGTTCCTGTGCCTGCACGGCCAGCCGACCTGGAGCTATCTCTATCGCCGGATGATTCCGCATTTCCTCGAGGAAGGGGCGCGGGTGGTGGCGCCCGACCTGTTCGGCTTCGGCCGCTCGGACAAGCCGGCCGACGATGCCGTCTACACCTTCGACTTCCATCGGCGGAGCCTGCTGGCCTTCGTCGCCCGGCTGGCGCTGAGCGACGTGACGCTGGTGGTGCAGGACTGGGGCGGGCTGCTCGGCCTGACCTTGCCGCTGGTGACGCCCGAACGCTATGGCCGGGCGATCATCATGAACACCGGCCTGCCCACCGGCGACGTGCCGCTGGGCAAGGGTTTCCTCGACTGGCGGGCGTGGAACGCGACGCAGCCGGACATGGCGATCGGCAAGCTGATCCGGCGCGGCTGCCCGCATCTGACGGCCGAGGAGGCCGCGGCCTATGACGCGCCCTATCCCGATGCCGCCTACAAGGGCGGCGTGCGCCGCTTTCCCAACCTGGTGCCGGAATTCCCCGACAGCCCGGGGGCCGAGATCGGCCGGGCCGCCCGGACCTTCTGGGAGACCGACTGGCAGGGCCGCGCGGTGATGGCGATCGGCCTGGCCGATCCGGTGCTGGGCGGCCCGGCGATGCACGCCCTGCACCGCCATATCCGCGGCTGCGCCGCCCCGATCGAATTCGCCGAGGCCGGCCATTTCGTCCAGGAATGGGGCGACGAGGTTACCCCCGCCGTCCTCAGGCTACTGCGCGGGTGAAGCGGGCGATGCCCTCGTCGAGCTTCGCGGCATCGGCCGCATAGCACCAGCGCAGCCACCCCTCGCCCTCGGCGCCGAAGGCCCGGCCGGGGGCGAGGCCCAGCCCCGCCTCGGCCACCAGCCGCTTGGCCAGCGCCACCGAATCGTCCTGGCCGGCCAGGCGGAAGAAGGCATACATCGCCCCATCGGCCACCGGCAGTTCGACGCCGGGCAGACGGCGCAGCGCGGCGGCCAGCCGGTCGCGCTTGCCGGCGAGATCGGCGCGCAGCGCGTCGACATGCGGCTCGCCCCGGGTCAGCGCGACGATCGCGCCCTGCTGGACGAAATCCGGCACGCAGGACGTGTTGTATTCGATCAGCTTGGCCAGTTCGGCCCCCAGGCCCGGCGGCACCACCAGCCAGCCGATGCGCCAGCCCGTCATCACCCAGGCCTTGGAGAACGAGTTGACGCCGATGATGCGGTCTTCCGGTTCCGCCGTCTTCAGGAAGGACGGGGCCGTGGCCAGGCCATCGCGATAGATCAGCCGTTCATAGACGTCGTCGGCGACGATCCAGATGCCGTGCCGGCGGCAATGATCCTGGACGATGCGCTGTTCGTCGGCATCGATGGTCCAGCCGGTCGGGTTGTTCGGGGAATTGAGCAGCAGCGCCCGGGTGCCCGGGGTCAGCGCCGCCAGCAGCCGGTCGAGGTCGAGGCGCCAGCGGCCTTCGCGCACGACCAGCGGCACGCGCTCGACCGTGCCGCCGAGAATGCGCGGGATCTCGATCAGGTTCGGCCACAGCGGCGTCACCGCCACCACCCGGTCGCCCGGCTCGACGATCAGCTGCGCGGCCAGCATCAGCGCCGACACGCCCGAGCCGGTGACGCCGATGCGCTCGGCCGCGAACGGCCGGCCATGCAGCCGGCCGAGATAGTCGGCGATGGCGCCGCGCAGGTCGGTGCGGCCGAGATTGGGCGTATAGAACGTCTCGCCCCGCTGCAGCGAGGCGATTGCCGCCTCGCGGATATAGGCCGGTGTCGGCTGGTCGGATTCGCCGAACCAGAATGGCAGCACGTCGGGCCGGCCCATCGCCGCATTGGCGACCTCGCGGATGCGCGAGGCATCGAGCGTCTGGACGGTGGACCGGGCCTTCGGGTAGTCGCGCATGGTGATCGATCCCAATATCGCCGTCATTCCGGCGGTAGCGTAGCGGAGAGCCGGGATCCGGGGGAAAGCCTGGCGCAGTTCGTCAAACTCTTGCCCCGGATCCCGGCCTGCCGCCTTGTGCGTCAGCCGATGTCGAACACCACGCCCTGGGCCAGCGGCAGGGCGTCGGAATAGTTCACCGTCGAGGTCTGGCGGCGCATATAGGCCTTCCAGGCATCCGAGCCGGACTCGCGGCCGCCGCCGGTTTCCTTCTCGCCGCCGAACGCCCCGCCGATCTCGGCGCCCGACGGGCCGATATTGACGTTGGCGATGCCGCAGTCCGACCCCGCCGCGGCGGTGAAGCGCTCGGCCTCCTTGAGGTTCATCGTGAAGATCGACGACGACAGCCCCTGCGGCACGCCGTTATGCAGCGCGATCGCGTCCTCGAACTTTTCATACGTCATGACGTAGAGAATGGGGGCAAAGGTCTCGGTCTTCACCACGTCGGCCTGGGCCGGCATCTCGACCAGGGCGGGGGTGACGTAGAAGGCATCCTTGTAGCGGTCGGCCAGCACCCGCTCGCCGCCCGTCACCGTGCCGCCGGCGGTGCGCGCCTTGTCGAGCGCCGCGGCCATCGCCTCGAACGAGCGGCCGTCGATCAGCGGCCCCAGCAGCGTGCCGGCCTCGCGCGGATCGCCGATCTTCACCTTGCCGTAGGCCGCCTTCAGCGCCGGCACCAGCCGGTCCCGCACATCCTTGTGCACGATCAGCCGGCGCAAGGTGGTGCAGCGCTGGCCGGCAGTGCCGACGGCAGCGAACAGGATCGCCCGCACCGCCAGTTCCAGGTCGGCCGACGGCGTCACGATCATCGCGTTGTTGCCACCGAGCTCGAGCAGGCTGCGGCCGAAACGCTCGGCCACGATCGGGGCCACGGCACGGCCCATGCGAGTCGAGCCGGTGGCCGAAACCAGCGGAATCCGTTCGTCGCGGGCGAGCTGCGCCCCGATGGCGGCATCGCCGATCACGAGGCTGCAAAGGCCCTTCGGCGCTTCGGGGAAATCGGCGGCCACCTTCTCGAACAAGGCCTGGACGGCCAGCGCGGTCAAGGGCGTCTTCTCCGACGGCTTCCAGACCACCGAATCGCCGCAGACCAGGGCCAGCGCCGCGTTCCACGACCAGACGGCGACGGGGAAGTTGAAGGCGGTGATGACGGCGACCGGGCCGAGCGGCAGCCAGGTCTCGCGCATCGCATGGCCCGGGCGTTCCGAGGCGATGGTCAGGCCGTAGAGCTGGCGGGAGAGGCCGACGGCGAAGTCGCAGATGTCGATCATCTCCTGCACTTCGCCGAGGCCTTCCTGCACGATCTTGCCGGCCTCGAGGGTGACGAGCGCGCCCAGCGCCTCCTTGGCCTCGCGCAGCCGTTCCCCCAGCCGGCGGACGAGTTCGCCGCGGCGGGGGGCCGGGACCTCGCGCCAGCCGGCGAAGGCCGCGACCGCGGCTGCGGTCTTGGCCGCGACCGAGGCCGCATCGTCATCGGCGACCCGGCCGATCACCTCGCCGGTGATCGGCGAGACGACGGCGCGGTTGCCGGCGGTGGCGAAGTCGGGGCCGAGGCCGAGCTTCGCGGCGATGTCGGAAAGGGACGACATGGGCGCAACTCCTGGGTAGCGGATTTGCGCTCAGGCGTAATGCCGGCCGAAGCGGTTGGCAAGGATATCGGCAAGGGCTGCCTGTTCCTGGCGCACGAAACCCCGGGCCGGCAGCTTGCCTTCGCGCAGCAGGTCGACCATCGCGCAGATGCCGGCGGCAGTGGTGACCTGGATCGCGCTCCACAGCCGGCCGCCGATTTCCTTGGCGTAGACCTTGCGCACGAAGGTTTCCTGGGTCAGCCGGCCGTGCTGGCGGCCCGAGGCGGTGACGAAGACCAGCACCACGTCCTGCAGGGTCATCGGCACGGCGTTTTCCAGGATGTCCTTGAGGATCGGCCGGCGCTTGCCCAGTCCGAGATCCTGGACCAGCAGCTTGACGATCTCGCGATGGCCGGGATAGCGCACGGTCTTGTAGTCGAGGCTGTCGACGCGGCCTTCCAGCGTCTCGCACAGCGTGCCCAGCCCGCCCGAGGTGTTGAACGCCTCGTAGTCGAGGCCGTCGAGCGAGAAATGCTCGAGGCCTTCGAGCGGCAGCACTTCGCGCATCTGGCCGTCGACGATGGCTTCGCAGGGGTTGCAGTATTCGTTGATCAGCCCGTCGGTCGACCAGGTCAGGTTGTATTTCAGCCCGTTGGTCGGATAGAGCGGCAGCGCGCCGACGCGCATGTGCAGGTCGGTCAGGCTCTCGAAGCGCCTGGCCAGATCGTGGGCGGCGATCGAGATGAAGCCGGGCGCCAGGCCGCATTGCGGCACGAAGGCGGTGCGGGCGTCGGCCGCCAGCCCCTTGACCACGCGGGTCGCCGCGACATCCTCGGTCAGGTCGAAATAATGCACCCCGGCCACCTTGGCGGCGCCGGCGATCGACGGGGTCAGGGTGTAGGGCGCGGCCGAAATGACGGCATCATGGCCGTCCAGCGCCAGGGCCAGCGCCTTGGTGTCCTCGGCGTCGACGACCAGCTTCTTCAGGCCGGGCCGGTCGACGCGGGCCAGCAGTTCGGGGGTCTTGTCGGCCAGGGTGACCTGATAATCGCCCGACCCCATCAGCATCTCGACGATCATCGCGCCGATATTGCCCGACCCGACCAGCATGACCTTCATGATCCGTCCTCCTGAAATGATGTTCCCGGCATCCACCCTCGGCCCTGGCAATGCCGGAAAAAACCGGGCAATATGCCGGCCTTGCGAATTATTTCCGGCGAAATGACGGACAATGGCGGCGGAACAACGCCTCGATGCGCAGGACCGGCGGCTGATCGCGCTGTTGCAGGCGAATGCGCGCCTGCCGGTGGCGACGCTCGCCCGCCAGCTCGGCCTGGCGCGGTCGACCGTGCAGGACCGGCTGGCGCGGCTCGAGCGCGACGGGGTGATCTCGGGTTACGCCGTGCGGCTCGGCATCGACGACGAGGCCGGCCGGGTGCGGGCTCATGTGCTGATCACGGTTCGGCCGAAGCTGGAGGCCCAGGTGGTCGGCGCGCTGAGGAAGCTGCCGGAGGTGCGGCGCCTCTCCTCGGTTTCCGGTGCCCATGACCTGATCGCCGAGATCGCGGCGGCCGACCTGCCGACCATCGACCGCGTGCTGGACGAGATCGGCGCGATGGCCGGCATCGAGCGGACGACGTCGTCGATCATCCTGTCGACGCGGTTCTCGCGCTAGTCGGCAGGTGCTGCTAATTGCGGCGTGCCGTCCACGGCTTGGGCATTACTGGTATACCATCTATGGCGACCTATAGCCGGCGCGTATACCCGCGCCGGTTTGACACGGTTTTGCCGCATTTTCCTTTTGCCGGCCGTTATGGGCCGGTCTATGAATCCCGACCTAGCACCAACGCCCAGCCATCAGGACATGGGCGGCTACAGGGAAACAAACGAAGCAATCTTCGAGGAGGCACCTTTGATCCGCACTCTCCCTCTCCTTGCCACCGTGGCGCTCGGCGCGCTCGTCATGGCCGGCCCGGCGGCCGCCAAGGGCACGCTGGTCTACTGCTCGGAAGGCAGCCCGGAGAATTTCAACCCGCAGATCAACACCACCGGCACGTCGTTCGACGCCGCCAAGCCGGTCTATAACGGCATCGTCGAGTTCGAGCGCGGCTCGACCAAGGTCATCCCCGGCCTGGCCGAATCCTGGACCGTCTCGGAAGACGGCAAGACCTACACCTTCAATCTGCGCAAGGGCGTGAAGTTCCATTCCAACGCGAACTTCAAGCCGACCCGCGACTTCAACGCCGACGACATCCTGTTCTCGTTCAACCGCATGTGGAAGGCGGATCACCCCTACCACAAGGTCTCGGGCGGCTCGTACGACTACTTCGGCGACATGGACATGCCGAAGCTGCTGAAGTCGATCACCAAGGTCGACGACTATACCGTCAAGTTCGAGCTGAACGACGCCGAGGCGCCGTTCATCGCCAACATGGCGATGGACTTCGCCCAGATCCTGTCGGCCGAGTACGGCGACGCGCTGCTGAAGAAGGGCACGCCGGAAAAGATCGACCAGGAGCCGATCGGCACCGGGCCGTTCACCTTCGTGCAGTACCAAAAGGACGCGCTGATCCGCTATCGCGCCAACGACCAGTACTGGGGCGGCCGTCCGCCGCTCGACCAGCTGGTGTTCTCGATCACCAAGGATCCGGCGGTCCGCTACGCCAAGGTCAAGGCGGGCGAATGCCATGTCATGCCCTATCCGAATCCGGCCGACCTGCCGAAGATGCGCGAGGACAAGGACATCAACCTGCTGTCGCAGGAAGGCCTGAACATCGGCTACCTCGCCTATAACGTCACCAAGAAGCCGTTCGACGACAAGCGGGTCCGCAAGGCCCTGAACATGGCCATCGACAAGAAGGCCATCGTCGACGCGGTCTACCAGGGCGCCGGCGTCGCGGCGATCAACCCGATCCCGCCGACCCTGTGGTCCTACAACAAGAGCGTCAAGGACGACCCCTACAACGTCGAGGAAGCCAAGAAGCTGCTGGCCGAGGCCGGCTATCCGAACGGCTTCGAGACCGACCTGTGGGCGATGCCGGTGCAGCGCCCCTACAACCCGAACGCCCAGCGCATCGCCGAGATGATGCAGGCGGACCTGGCCAAGGTCGGCGTCAAGGCGAAGATCGTCTCCTACGAGTGGGGCGAGTATCGCAAGCGCGCCCAGGCCGGCGAGCATCAGATGGCCCAGCTCGGCTGGACCGGCGACAACGGCGACCCGGACAACTTCTTGTACGTGCTGCTGGGTTGCGCCGCCGCCCGTCCGGGCGGGTCGAACATCGCCAAGTGGTGCTACAAGCCGTTCGACGACCTGCTGGTCGCCGCCAAGCGCACCGCCGACGTGGCCGAACGCACCAAGCTCTACGAGCAGGCGCAGGTGGTCTTCAAGGAAGAGGCCCCCTGGTTCACCATCGCCCACTCGGTGGTATACAAGCCGGTGCGCAAGGAAGTCGTAGACTTCCGCGTCAGCCCGTTCGGCCGCCATCAGTTCGACGGCGTTGACTTGAAGCAGTAAATCGCTTAACCCCGGCGGCCACCAAAGGCCGCCGGGGTTTTGCTTACCGCTATGCTGCGCTTTATCCTGACCCGAATCTCGCTGGTCGTGCCGACGTTCATCGGCATCCTTCTGCTATCCTTCATGCTGATCCGGCTGGTGCCCGGCGACCCGATCGAGGTCCGCTTCGGCGAGCGCGGCATCGCCCCGGAACGGCTGGCGCAGCTGCGCGCCGAAATGGGCCTGGACCAGCCGCTCTACGTCCAGTTCCTCGACTATCTCGGCCACGTCGCCCGCGGCGACCTCGGCGTCTCGATCTCGACCAAGAATCCCGTGCTCACCGAATTCCTGGCGCTGTTTCCGGCGACGGTCGAACTCGGCCTCTGCGCGATGATCTTCGCCATCGTCTTCGGCCTGCCCGCCGGCGTCTTCGCCGCGGTCAAGCGCGGCTCGGTCTTCGACCACGCGTTGATGTCGACCTCGCTGACCGGCTTCTCGATGCCGATCTTCTGGTGGGGCCTGCTGCTGATCCTGCTGTTCTCGGTCCAGCTCGGCTGGACGCCGGTTTCCGGCCGGCTGGCGGCGCTCTACTACATCGAGCCGACCACCGGCTTCATGCTGATCGACAGCCTGCTGTCCGACGAGAAGGGCGCCTTCCTCTCGGCGCTCCGGCATCTGATCCTGCCGACCGTCGTGCTCGGCACCATCCCGCTCGCCGTGGTCGCGCGCATGACCCGCTCGTCGATGCTCGAGGTGCTCAACGAGGATTACATCCGCACCGCGCGGGCCAAGGGGCTGTCGTCGTTCCGCGTCATCGGCATCCATGGCCTGCGCAACGCGATGATCCCGGTCGTCACGGTGATCGGCCTGCAGGTCGGCTCGCTGCTCGGCGGCGCCATCCTGACCGAGAGCATCTTCGCCTGGCCGGGCGTCGCCTCCTGGCTGATCGAGGCGATCAACCGCCGCGACTACCCGGTGCTGCAGGGCGGGGTCCTGCTCGTCGCCTCGCTCGTCATGCTCGTCAATCTCGCCGTGGACGTGCTCTACGGCATGCTCAACCCGCGCATCCGGCGCTGACGCCAGAGACCCGAAAACCATGTCGGAAGCCGCCGCCACCCCGACGCCCCAGACCGAACCGGTCTCGGCGCCGCTGACCCCTGCCCGCGAAGTCTGGCTGCATTTCCGCCAGAACAAGGGGGCGATGATCGGCATGTACTTCATCATCGCCCTGGTGATCGTCGCGATCCTGGCCGACCTGCTGGCCCCGCATTCGCCGATCGTCCAGTACCGCGAAGCACTGCTGGTGCCGCCGGTGTTTCAGGACGGCGGCTCGTGGCGCTTCATCCTCGGCACCGACGACATCGGGCGCGACATCCTCTCGCGGCTGATCCACGGCGCCCGGCTGTCGATCATCATCGGCTTCATCGTCGTCTTCCTCTCGCTCGGTTTCGGCGTGGTGCTCGGCCTGTCCGCCGCCTTCGCCCGCGGCACCGTCGAGATCCTGATCATGCGCCTGATGGACATCATGCTGGCGCTGCCCTCGCTCCTGCTTGCCATCGTCATCGTGGCGATCCTGGGGCCGGGGCTGTTCAACGCGATGATCGCGGTCTCGATCGTCTCGCTGCCGCATTTCACCCGGCTGGCGCGCGCCTCGGCGATGTCGGAACTGACGCGCGAATACGTCTCGTCGGCCAGGATCGCCGGCGCCGGGACCTTGCGGCTGATGTTCCGCACCGTCCTGCCCAACTGCATGGCCCCGCTGATCGTGCAGGCGACCCTCGGTTTCTCGAACGCGATCCTCGATGCCGCGGCGCTGGGCTTCCTCGGGCTCGGCGCCCAGCCGCCGACGCCGGAATGGGGCACGATGCTCGCCGGGTCGCTGCAATACGTGCAGCGCGCCTGGTGGGTCGTGACCTTCCCCGGCCTTGCCATCCTCCTCACCGTGCTCGCCTTCAACCTGATGGGTGACGGCCTGCGCGACGCCCTCGATCCGAAGTTGAAGCGCTGATGCCCGCCCTGCTCGAAATCCGCGGCCTGACCGTCGAATTCACCACCTCGCGCGGCATCCTGCGCGCCGTCGACCGCGTCGACATGGATGTCGCCGAGGGCGAGGTGCTGGGCGTGGTCGGCGAATCCGGCTCGGGCAAGTCGGTCTCGATGCTGGCGCTGATGGGCCTGCTCGGCTCGAACGCCAAGCTGACCGCCGATCGCCTCGCCTTCGCCGGCACCGACCTGCTGACGCTCACCCCGCGCCAGCGGCGCAAGCTGGTGGGCAAGGATGTCGCGATGATCTTCCAGGAGCCGACGACCAGCCTGAACCCCTGCTTCACTGTCGGCTTCCAGATCGTCGAGGCGCTGAAGGAACATATGGGCGGCACGCGCAAATGGCGGCGTGACCGCGCGGTCGAGCTGCTGAACCTCGTCGGCATTCCCGACCCCGGCGCCCGCCTCAACGCCTTCCCGCACCAGCTGTCGGGCGGCATGAACCAGCGGGTGATGATCGCCATGGCGATCGCCTGCCAGCCGCGCCTCCTGATCGCCGACGAGCCGACAACGGCGCTCGATGTCACCATCCAGGCCCAGATCCTGGAGCTGCTGACCCGGCTGCAGCGCCAGCACAACATGGCGATGGTCCTGATCACCCACGACATGGCGGTAGTGTCGGAAACCGCCCAGCGGGTGCAGGTGATGTATGCCGGGCAGCTGGTCGAGACGCGCAGCGCCGACGACCTTTTTTCGCGTCCGCGCCATCCCTACACCGCCGCGCTGCTGTCCTCGCTGCCCGAACATGCCGAGCGGCGGGCGCGGCTTGCGACCATCCCGGGCCTCGTCCCCGGCATCGGCGACCGCCCGGTCGGCTGCCTGTTCAGCCCGCGCTGTGCCCATGCCAACGACCGCTGCCGGGCCGAGCGGCCCGACCTCTACCGCGACCCCGAGGGGCTCGCGCGCTGTTTCTACCCGCTGGACGACAGCGGCCGCCCGGAAGGAGTTGCGGCATGACCGTGGTGATGGAAGCCAAGGGCGTCCGCCGCTACTACGAGGTCAAGAAGGGCATGCTGGCCAAGGCGGCGACGGTGCGCGCGGTCGACGGCGTCTCCTTCACGCTGGAAGCCGGCAGGACGCTCGCCATCGTCGGTGAATCGGGCTGCGGCAAATCCTCGCTGGCCCGCGTGCTGGCGATGCTCGAGCCGCCGTCGGATGGCGAACTGCTGATCGACGGCCTGCCGACGCTGGCACCCGAAGCCGATCGCCGCGTCGCCCTGCGCCGGGCGGTGCAGATGGTGTTCCAGAACCCCTATGGCTCGCTGAACCCGCGCCACACCGTCGGCCGCATCCTGGAAGAGCCGCTGGAGATCAATACCGATCTCAGCCGCGACCAGCGCGCCGAGGCGGCGCGCGCGATCCTCGCCCGTGTCGGCCTGCGCCCCGAAGCCTACGGCCGCTATCCCCACATGTTCTCGGGCGGCCAGCGCCAGCGCATCGCAATCGCCCGCGCGCTGATGCTGAAACCCCGGGTGGTGATCGCCGACGAGCCGGTCTCGGCCCTCGACATCTCGATCCAGGGCCAGATCCTCAACCTGCTGATGGACCTGCAGGAAGAACTTCGGCTGGCCTACATCTTCGTCAGCCACGACCTGGGCGTCGTCCATCACATCGCCGACGAGGTGATGGTGATGTATCTCGGACGCCCGGTGGAACACGGCGAGACCGGCCTGTTGTTCGACCGCCCGGCCCATCCCTATACCCGCGCGCTGCTGGGCAGCCGGCCGCGCATCCAGACCGGCGCGAACAAGATTCCGCGCAAGACGCTGTCGGGCGAACTGCCCTCGCCGCTGCGCCCGCCGCCGGGCTGCGCCTTCCACCAGCGCTGCACCTTCGCGACCGAGCTGTGCAAGCGCGACCGGCCGGAACTGCGCCAGGTCGAGGGCCGCGCCGTCGCCTGCCACCACGCCGAGACGGTGCTGGGCGGGGCGGACTGAGGCAGGCTGCCCGCTTGCCACTGCGGCCCGCGTGGTCTAAGTCCCCAACCAATCGTCGCCCCGGCGAAGGCCGGGGCCCAGGGAAAGCGCGGTGCAGTTTGCGACGCCCCGTGCCCTGGAGCCCGGCTTTCGCCGGGCTGGCGCCGTTGGGCCATAGTGGGCGGAGACAGGGTCATGACACATATCGGCAGGTGGGCGGCGCTGGCCGTCGCCTATGCGGGGCTGAACGGGGCGGTGGCTGTCGCCGCGGCGGCCTATGCCACCCATGGTGTCGCCGATCCGCATGCCCAGGGCCAGGTCGTCACCGCCAGCCTGCAGCAACTGTTCCATGCGCTGGCAATCGTCGCGCTCGCCGCCCTGGCGCCGCGCTGGCCGGGCAAGGTGTCGCGCCGCCTCGGCCAGATCGCGATGCTCGCCTTCGCCATCGGCCTGACGCTGTTTGCCTACGCCGTCTATGCCACCGCGCTGTTCGGCCGGCCCGCGACGCTCGCCCCGACCGGCGGCACGATGCTGATCTTCGGCTGGCTGGTGCTGGCCATCGCGGGCCTTGCCGCCTGGGGGACCCGCCGATGAGCGAGGAACTGCTGCTCGAACATCTCGCCGCCGGCGATTTCCGCCGCGCCGAGGCCGAGGTGCGCAAGCTGATCCATGCCGAGCCCGACCGTCTCGACCTCTACCTGATGCAGGGCGTGATCGCCCGCGAGGGCGGGCGGCGCGAAACCGCCGCCGCGGCCTACCAGCAGGCGCTGCTGCGTTTTCCCGACGCCGCGGTGCTGCATCATGCGCTCGGCCAGTGGTTCCTCGAGACCGGCCAGACCCGGGCGGCGCTGGCGGCGTTCCGCGCCGCGCTGATCTGCGATCCGGCCAGCGACGGCTTTGCCGAACTGGCGGGCCTCGCCGTCAAGCGCGGCGACGGCGCGGTCGCCACCCGGCTGCTGGCGCGGGCCGCGACGCTGCGGCCCGACCTCACCGAAGTGCGCCTCGACCACGCCAACCTGCTGCGCCAGATCGGCGACAATCGCGGCGCCCAGCGCGGCTACCTGCTGGCGCTGATCTACGCCCCGGCCTATGCCGAGGCCTGGACCGACCTGGGCGCGGCCCGGGCCGAGGCGGGCTCGCCGGAAGCCGGGTTCCATGCGCTGGGCCGGGCGGTCGCGACCGACCCGCAATCGGCCGCCGCCCATCTGCTGTCGGCCAACATGGCGCACGATTGCGGCCGGCGCGACGAGGCCGACCACGCCGCGCGGCGCGCCCTGGCGCTGCAGCCGGAATGGGCGGAAGGCTGGGCCAACCGCGCCACCCTGGCGGGCGAAGCCGGCGATCCCGCGACCGCGCGCCGGGCGCTGGCCCATGCGGTGGCGATCAAGCCGCATCCGGCCTGGACCCGCCGCCTCGGCGCGCTGTCATAAAATAAGACTTGCTTTCCGGGGGGTTTAGCCCCATATCGCAGCGCTCAGCCGGGCGCTGTTGCGCACGGGTCTCACACTTTTAGCCGGGTGGAGGGTCTCGTCCGATGACGACGAACAGCGCCGCAAAGCTTCATGCCATTCCTGTCTCCGACGCGACCGATGTCGCCGACGATCATTTCATCCATCGCGACGGCGTGCGCTATGCCGGCCAGCATCTGATCATCGACCTGTGGGGCTGTCAGAACCTCGACAACCTCAAGATCGTCGAGGACGCGCTGCGTGATTCCGTAGCCGCGATCGGGGCCACGCTGCTCAATATCGACCTGCATCATTTCGAGCCGAACGGCGGCATCTCGGGCGTCGCCGTGCTGGCCGAAAGCCACATGTCGATCCATTCGTGGCCCGAGAAGGGTTACGCCGCCCTCGACGTCTTCGTCTGCGGCGACTGCAACCCGCACCGCTCGCTGCCGGTGCTGCGCCGCGCCTTCCTGCCGTCGCAGGTGCAGGTGACCGAAATGAAGCGCGGTATCCTGGCGTGAGCTGGGTCAACGAGAAGCTGCACGACGGCTTCCGCCAGTCTCACGAAGTCCGCGAAGTCCTCTACGAGGGCCGGTCGAAGTTCCAGAAGATCCGGGTGTTCGAGAGCGCGCGCTTCGGCCGCGTTCTCACCCTCGACGACGTGGTGCAGACCACCGAGGCCGACGAATTCGTCTATCACGAGATGATGGCCCATCTGCCGGTCTTCGCCCACGGCAAGGCCCGCAGCGTGCTGATCATCGGCGGCGGCGACGGCGGCATCCTCGAGGAAGTGCTGAAGCACAAGTCGGTCGAGCGCGTCACCATGGTCGAGATCGACGGCCAGGTGATCGAGGTCGCGCAGCAATACCTGCCCGCGATCTGCGGCAAGGCGTTCCGCAACCGCCGGACCGAGCTGATCGTCGGCGACGGCGCCGCCTATGTCGCCGAGACCGACCAGCGCTACGATGTCGTGATCGTCGATTCCTCCGATCCGATCGGCCCGGCCGAAGTACTGTTCGCCAGCCCGTTCTACCAGGCCTGTCGCCGTGTCCTGAACAAGGGCGGGGTGATGGTCACGCAGAACGGCGTGCCCCTGATGCAGGGTGGCGAAGTTACCTCGACGCACCGGCATCTGAAGAAGATATTCCCCCATACCGGCTTCTACGTCGCCGCCGTCCCGACCTATGTCGGCGGCTTCATGACGCTGGGTTGGGCCGGCGATGCCGATCTGGCCAAGCCATCGGCGGCGGTGATCAACCGCCGCGTGGCCGCCGCCGGCATCAAGGGCCTGAAATACTACAACGCCGACATCCACCTCGGCGCCTTCGCCCTGCCCGGCTACGTCCGCAACCTGATGAAGTGACCCGCCCCGGCCGGCCGCGTGCCGGTTGTCGGCGGGGCGCGAAGGCCATATCCTGCCCGGTCAGGGAGGATGCGCCATGCCCCGTCAGGAAAGCGGCCCGGCCGGCCTGCAGGCGTCCTGGGCGCGATGCCAGGCGATCTACGGCCTTGATCCACGTCAACCGCTCCGTGTGCCCCGGCTGACCCATGGCGAGGTCCGGGTGCGGCAGCGACCGCTGGAGGAAGCCCTCGCCCGCAGCCTGGGTGTCATCGCCCGCCTGCGCGATATCGCCGCCGATGCCGGCTATTGCCTGCTGATCGCCGATACCGACGGCGTCATCATCCGCGACTTCTGCGATTCCGATCCCGCCCGCGCGCTGCATGACCGCGGCCTGACCGCGGGCACGATCTGGCAGGAGGCCGAGGTCGGCACCAACGGCATCGGCACCGCCATCGCCGAGGGCCGGGCACTCAGCGTCAATGGTGCGGATCATTTCAATCAGGAATTGCGCGGCCTGTTCTGTTCGTCGGCCCCGCTGCTCGATCACCGGGGCGTGCGTGTCGGCACGCTGGACCTTTCGGGGCGCAGTTGCGAGCGCCGGTCGGAACTAGTCCTGATCGACCGGCTGGTGGCCGAGGCGGTGGCAGGGTTCCAGACCACGCTGTTCCGCCACCATCACCGCCGCGACCTGATCGTCGCGCTGTCGGCCGCAGCGCCGGGCGGCGAGGAAGACGGCGGCCTCGTCGCGATCGACGATGGCGGGCGCATCCTCGGCGCCACCGCCGGCGCCCTGCCGCTGCTGGGGGCCAGCGAACCGGCCGACCTGGCCGGCCGGCCGGCCGATGCCGCGATCGGCATTGCCCCCGACCTGCTGGAACGGGCGGCGGGGCGACTGATGCGGCGCGAGGGCAGGCCCGGCTATGCCCGCGCCCTGCCCCGCCCGGCCCCGCAGCCGCCCCCGCAGCCGCCCCCGCCCGCCCGCGGTATCGCCAGGTCGCCGTCGGCCGCGCGCCCCGGTCTCGGCCGCCCCGATCTCGGCAGGAACGGTCTTGACGCGCTGGCGGGGGGCGATGCGGCAATGGCCGAGCGGGTGCGGCTGGCCCGCCGCCTGCTCGACCGTGGCCTGCCGATCCTGCTGCAGGGCGAAACCGGCACCGGCAAGGATGTCTTCGCCAGGGCGATGCATCGCGAAAGCGTGCGGGGCGATGCGCCGTTCATCGCGGTCAACTGCGCGGCCATCCCGGCGACGCTGCTGGATGCCGAGCTGTTCGGCTACGCCCCCGGCACCTTCACCGGCGGCCTGAAGGAAGGCAAACCCGGCCGCATCGCCGCAGCCGCCGGCGGCACCTTGTTCCTCGACGAGATCGGCGACATGCCGCTGGAACTGCAGACCCGCCTGCTGCGCGTGCTGGCCGATGGCGAGGTCGTGCCGCTCGGCGGCGGGGCGCCGCGGCGTGTCGATTTCAGCCTGATCTGCGCCACCCACCGCGACCTCGACCGACTGGTCGCCGCGGGCGGATTCCGCCAGGATCTCTATTACCGCATCGCCGGGGCGACCATCGCCCTGCCGGCCTTGCGCCAGCGCAGCGACATCGTCGAACTGGCCCTGGCCTTCATCGCCGCCGAACATCCAGGCGTGACCCTGACGGCCCCCGCGCTGGCCCTGATCGCCAGCCATGACTGGCCCGGCAATATCCGGCAACTGCGCCATGCGCTGACCTTCGCCGCACTGACCTGCCAGGATGGCCGCATCGCCGCGACCGACCTGCCGGCGCTGGCCGGCACGCAGCCCGGCCCGGCCCAGCGGGCGCCGCTGCGTCAGGCCGCGGGAGGGGCCGAGCGGGCGCGCATCCTCTCGGCCCTTGCCGCCGCCGGCGGCCGCGTCACCGGTGCCGCCCGCCTGCTGGGCGTCAGCCGCGCCACGCTGCACCGCCGCCTGCGCAGCCTCGCCATCCGTCGCTGACCTGCGACGCCCGGCGTGCGACACCTGTCGCAGGACTGCGACAGGCAGGTATTCGGCCTCCGCCGTTTCCCGCGCTTTCCGACACTGGCCCGGCACTTGAAAGGCCTGGTCCGCCCAAGAAAATCCGGGAGGACCAGGATGGCACCGACAATTGCGCAAAAGCGCTGGATGTACCGTCACATGCTGATCAGCCGCCGTTTCGAGGAGGCGATCGAGCGCATCTATTTCGAAGGCAAGACACCGGCCTTCAACATGGCCAACGGGCCGATCCCAGGCGAGATGCACCTGTCGAACGGCCAGGAACCCTGCGCGGTCGGCGTCTGCGCCCATCTCGATGCCGGCGACGTCGTCACCTCGACCCACCGCCCCCATCACGTGGCGGTCGCCAAGGGCGTCGACCTGAAGCGGATGGCGGCCGAGATCTTCGGCAAGGCCGCCGGCCTGTCCGGCGGGCGCGGCGGGCACATGCACATCTTCGATCCGGCGGTGAATTTTTCCTGCTCGGGCATCATCGCGCAGGGGATGGGCCCGGCCGTCGGGGCGGCGCTGTCGCGCAAGCTGCAGGGCAAGCCGGGGGTCGCCGTCGCCTTCCTGGGCGAAGGCGCGGTCAACCAGGGCGCCTTCCACGAAACCCTCAACCTCGCCGCCCTGTGGCAGCTGCCGGTCGTCTTCGTCGTCGAGGACAATGCCTGGGGCATCTCGGTGTCGAAGCGGCAATCGACCGCGGTTCCACGCAACGATGTCCGCGCGGCCGCCTATGGCATGCCCGGGACATACGTGCCCGGCAACGACCCGCTGGCGGTGTTTGCCGCGGCCGGCGAGGCGATCGAGCGAGCCCGCGGCGGCGCGGGACCGACCCTGATCGAGATCGAGACCTACCGGCTGGCCGGCCATTTCATGGGCGACGCCGAAGGCTATCGCCCGGCCGGCGAGAAGGACGCGCTGTTCGCCCGCGATCCGATTCCGGCCCTGCGCCGCCGCCTGATCGAGGATGGCAGCCTGGATGAAGCCGAGGCCGATGCGATCGAGGCCGCCGCGCAGGCGACGGTCGACGAAGCCATCGCCTTCGCGCGCGCGGCCGACTATCCGGCCCCGGAAACCGCGCTCGAGCGGGTCTTCGCCTGACGCCCCCTTGCCGAGAAAGGACAGCACATGACGGAACAGACGGGGCGCAACGAACGGCGCCTGACCATCGCCCGCGCCATGGCCGAGGCCGTGGCCCAGGAAATGCGGATCGATCCGCGGGTCTTCCTGATGGGGGAAGACATCGCAACGCTGGGCGGCGTTTTCGGGAATACCCGCGGACTGGTCGAGGAATTCGGTCCTGAACGGGTTCGCGACACGCCGATCTCGGAGACCGCCTTCATCGGCGCCGCGGTCGGCGCCGCCGCCGACGGCATGCGGCCGGTGGTCGAGCTGATGTTCGTCGATTTCTTCGGCGTCTGCATGGACGCGATCTACAACCTGATGGCCAAGAACATCTATTTTTCCGGCGGCGGCATCAAGGTGCCGATGGTGCTGATGACCTCGACCGGCGGCGGCTATTCCGACGCGGGCCAGCACAGCCAGTGCCTCTATGCGACCTTCGCCCACCTGCCGGGCATGAAGGTCGTGGCGCCCAGCAACGCCTATGACGCCAAGGGACTGATGACGGCGGCACTGCGCGACGACAGCCCGGTGGTCTACATGTTCCACAAGGGCCTGCAGGGCATGGGCTGGCTCGGCACCGAGCCGGGGGCGACGGTCGACGTGCCGGAGACAAGCTACACCCTGCCCTTCGGCCAGGCGGCCGTGGTGCGCGAGGGACGCGACGTCACCATCGTCGGGCTGGCGATGGGGGTGCACAATGCGCTGAAGGCGGCCGACGACCTTGCCCGGCGCGGCGTGTCGGCCGAGGTGATCGACCTGCGCACGCTGGTGCCGCTCGATCGCGACACCATCCGCCGCTCGGTCGCCAAGACCGGCCGGCTGATCGTGGTGGACGAGGATTACCACTCCTTCGGCGTTTCCGGCGAGATCATCGCCAGCGTCGTCGAGCATGACCTGCGCGGGCTGAAGGCGCCGCCGCAGCGTGTCGCCTATCCCGACGTGCCGATTCCGTTCTCGCGGCCGATGGAACAGTTCTGCCTGCCCAATCCGGCCAAGATCGTGCAGGCCTTCGACCGGATGGCGCAGGCCTGACCCGCGATGACCGACATCATTATTCCGATCGACCTGTGGGCGGAGGACCGCGAGGCGGTCGTCACCGCCTGGCTCGCCCGTGACGGCGCGGAGGTCCGCGAAGGCGACCTGCTGGCCGAGATCATGGTCGAGAAGGTGCAGCACGAGATCCGGGCGCCGGCCACTGGTCGCCTGACCATCCTGCGCCAGGCCGACGACATCGTCCGCAAGGGCGATGCCATCGGCCGGATCGGCTGACCCTGGGCCGGCACCGGTCCCGCCGGTGCCGGCCTTCCGTCGCGGAAGGATTGCAATGACCATGGAAGACCGGGCGATCCCGCTGAGGGGCATGCGGGGCATGATCGCCGACAAGATGCTGCGCAGCCTGCAGGAGGCCGCGCAATTGACCCATCACGCCGAATGCGAGGCCGGCGCGCTGATCGCCTGGAAGGCGCGGCTGGCCGAGGCCGGCGAGATCGTCTCGATCGAGGACCTGCTGATCGACCGGCTGGTCGCGGCGCTGGCGCGGCACCCCGGCATGAACGGCATCGTCGAAGGGCGTGAGATCCGCCTGGCTGGCGGTATCCATCTCGGTGTGGCCATCGCGCTGCCCGGCGACCTGCTCGTCGCGCCCGCGATCCTCGACGCGGGCGCCATGAGCCTGGCCGAGCGCGCGGCGGCCCGGCGCGATCTGGTCGCCCGGGCCCGCGCCGGGCGCCTCACCGTCACCGAGATGACCGGCGGCAGTTTCACGCTGTCCAACCTCGGCCGCTCGCGCGTCGGGTTCTTCACGCCGATCCTGAACGCGCCGCAGATCGCCATCCTCGGCATCGGCGGCACCGTCGACCGGGCCCTGGCCGCGCCGGGCGGCGGCATTGCCATGCGTCCGGTCATGAGCCTGTCGCTGACCTTCGACCACCGCGCGGTCGACGGCGCGCCGGCCGCGGCCTTCCTGACCACGCTGTGCGACCTGATAGAGGCCGCGGCATGATACGATATGGCGATGATCGGTTTCGCAGACTTCCCCTTCGCCGCGGCCATCGACCATGAACGCGCCTTGCTCGACCGCGTCGCCGGCGGCGCGGCCGACCGGGCCCTGTCGTTCTGGACGACCGAGGCGTGCCTGGTCGCCCCGCGCAACCTGACGGTGCGGCCGGGTTTCGCCGCGGCGGCGGCGCTGCTGGCGGCCGATGGCATGCGGGTGCATGAGCGCGATACCGGTGGCGACCTGATGCCCCAGGGCCCCGGCATCGTCAACGTCACCCTGGTCTTCGCCACGCCCGCCGCCGCGCAGTTGTCGATCGCGGAAGCCTACGATGCGCTGTGCCGGCCGATCGAGGCACTGCTTGCGCGGCACGGCGTCGCGGCGCGCCGCGGCCCGGTCCCCGGGGCCTTCTGCGACGGCGCCCACAACATCGCAGTGGGCAGCGGCAAGCTCGCAGGCACCGCCCAGCGCTGGCGCCGCGGGCGCGATGGCCGCACCACCATCCTGGCCCATGCCGCGATCATCTGCGCCGGCGATCTCGACGCCCCGGCCGCCGCAGCCAACCGGCTCTATGCCGCCTGCGGCCTCGACCGCCGGGTGAACCCCGCGCTGCACCTGCGGCTGTTCGACCTGCCAGGCTTCGGCCCCGAAACGCTGGCGACGGAACTGGCCGCCGCCTTCGGCGAAAAGGCCGACTGAAGCGGCGTCACGCCGCTTCAGTCGGGCGTCTTGGCGGACAGCCCGAGCAGCGCGCGGCGCCGCAGCCATTGGCTGGGCCGATAACGGTCGTCGCCGGTGATCGCCTGCAGGCGGATCAGGATTTCCAGGACTGCCCGCGGCCCCATCAGGTCGGCCAGGGCCAGCGGGCCCTGCGGATAGTTCAGGCCGAGCGTCATGCCCTTGTCGATGTCCTCGATCGCGGCGACGCCGGTCTGGGCCATCTCGCAGCCGAGATTGGCGATCATCGCGCGGATGCGCTGGGCGACGAACCCGGCCGAATCGTGGATCGCGGTAACCTTGGCCCCGGTTTCGATCAGCCGGGCGGCCACCGCGTCGCGAATGGCGAGGTCGGCGCCCGGCGGCGTCATGATGGTGATGCGGCGGACCAGGTCGGTCGACAGGTCGACCGCGACCAGCCGGCGATGGTCCAGGCCATGGCGCGCGGCCAGCGCGGTCGCATCCTCGCCCAGCGGCGCGCAGACCAGCGGCGAGACGCCATCGTCGGCGGCGACCACCTCGGCCCCGGCCGATTGGAACAGCCGGGCCAGCGCCTCCCAGCGCTGCCGGTCGCCATCGTCATGCTCGATCGCCACGACGCGGGCCGCGGCGGCGGCCGCCGGCAGCAGGTCGACGCCGTCGTCCTGGCCGGGCAGCTTGGCGCCCTTGCCGTCATAGGCGAAGAAGCCCTGGCCGGTCTTGCGGCCCAGCCGCCCGGCCTCGCGCAGCGCCTGATGCGCCGGCGCGGTCGCCAGCCGGCGATCGCCCATGAAGCCGTCGTGGATGATCTGCGATACCGGGAAGTTCACGTCGATGCCGGTCAGGTCCATCAGCTCGAACGGACCCATGCGGAAGCCGCAGGCATCGCGCATGATCGCGTCGATCTGGGCGGGCGTCGCCGCGCCTTCGTGATGCAGCCGCAGCGCCTCCTGGGTGAACGGCCGGCCGCCCAGATTGACCAGGAAACCCGGCCCGTCCTTGACCACCACCGGCTCGCGCCCCATCACCCGGCCGACCGCGACCAGCTGGTCGATCACTTCCGCCGAGGTATCTGGTGCCGCAATGACCTCGACCAGCTTCATCAGCGGCACCGGATTGAAGAAATGCAGGCCCGCGATGCGCTGGCGGCGGTCGCAGGCGGCGGCGATCGAGGCAAGGCGAATCGACGACGTGTTGGACGCCAGGATCGCATCCGGCCCCACGATCCCCTCCAATTCGCGGAACAGCGCGCGCTTGATGCCGAGATCCTCGACGATCGCCTCGACGACCAGCCCCGCCGTCGCCAGTTCGGCCAGCGCGGCGACGGGCCTGAGGCGTGCGACCGCTGCCGCGGCGTCCGCCGCGGTCAGCCGGTTCTTGGCGACCAGCGCGTCGAACTGGGCGGCCAGGAGGTCGCGGCCCTTGGCCGCGGCACCGGGCTGGGCGTCGTAGAGCAGGACGTCCAGCCCGCCCTGGGCCGCCACCTGCGCAATGCCCCGCCCCATGGCGCCCACGCCAACCACCGCGATCGAAGAAATAGCGCCCATCTGCCGCCCTCGCTGGAATTAAACCTGCCTTAATCAAGCCGGCCGAATACTGGGGGAGGAGATAGTTCGAGGCAACCTTGATGAGGGGAACAAGCGTTCCTACATTGATGCTACAGGCAGTGCCGATCCCCGGGCTGCCGCCGTCGCTCGCTCGGGACGAGGAGTAGACTTGATGACGAGAGTGCCGTTGTTCAACAGCCCGTTGCTGCTCGGATTCGACCATGTCGAACGCGTGCTCGACCGGGTGGCCAAGTCGGGCAATGACGGCTACCCCCCGTACAACATCGAGCAGATCGGCGACGATCGCCTGCGCATCACGCTCGCCGTGGCAGGTTTCGCCGCCGACGACCTCGCCATCACCCTGCAGGAAAACCAGCTGGTGATCCGCGGGCGGCAGAGCGAGGTGGCCGCCCCCGACCGCGTCTTCCTCTACCGGGGTATCGCGGCCCGGCAGTTCCAGCGCGCTTTCGTGCTGGCGGAAGGGATCGAGATCACCGGAGCGGAGTTGGACTCCGGACTGCTTCACATCGACCTCGTCCGGCCGCGTGCCGGTACCGAGGTCAAGCGTATCGCCATCAACACCCCGGCCAAGCCTGGCGGGCGGCGGATGGCAGTGGACGATGGCGCCTGAACAAGCGCCCCGTGGATAGGAGGTCGTTATGCAGAACCATGTCACCGAATCCTTGCGTCACATGACGCCGGAAGCCTTCGCCATGATGGGTGCGCCGACCATTGCTTACGTGCGCGCGGTGGCAACCGAGGAGGGGCCGGCCTTTGGCCTGTTCGCCGTGAACGGCCAGCAGATCGGCACCTTCACCGAGCGCGAGCACGCCTTCATCGTGGCCCGCCAGAACGAGCTGGACCCGGTCAGCGTCCACTGACGTCCGTCGCGACCGCCGGCAGCCCTGCGGGGCTGCCGGTTTTTCCCTGACTGCTATTTCTTCCTTGGCTTGGCCTTCGGCTTGGCGCGGGCCTGCTTCCTCGGCGGTTCCTCGGCGGTACGGTTCGAGAAGCTGGCATTGCCGAGCCCGGTGCCGATGGTCAGCACACCCCAGTCCCCGGCCTCGTTCATCGTCGGGACCTCGCTCAGGCCCTGGACCACCGCGTCGTTGTGCATCACCACCACGGTGTCGTGATCGCCGATCGCCGGGATTCGGCGGCTCAGCGCCGCCGGCAGGTTGAAGCGCTGGCTGGACCAGTTGCCCGGCAGGTTCTGTGCGCCCCGCTCGATCGACCCGTCGGGATCGATCAGCCCGGGGCAGCCGACCCCGATCAGCGGCGCCAACCGCATATCCTTCTTCTCCACCTTTGCCTGCAGGTCGCGCAGCATGTCGGCCAGGCGGTCGATCGCCTGTTCGCGGCCGGGTTTGTCGTCGGCATGGGTCCACAGCTCGAACTGGCCGATCTCGGCCGCCGACAGATCGGCGGCCTTGTCGGTATTCAGCCGCACCACGCCGCAGCGGATGTTCGTGCCGCCGACATCGACGGCCAGCATGGCGTCGAACCCTTCCAGCAGCCATGACGGCATGATGCGGGTGCAGCCGATCAGCCCGGCGTGATCGGGATGGCGGGTCAGCGGCACCAGGTCGACGGCGATGCGCTCGGCCTTGAGGATGACGTCGGCCCGGCCGATCGCCAGTTCGCCGATCCGCGAATGGCGCAGGCCACCACCGACCACCACGCGCGTCACCGTCGACCAGGCCTTCAGCCGTAGGAATCGGCGCACCACCGCGGCGAGGGCGCCGGCGAATTCCTCGATCGCACCGTGGATGATGCCGGCGGCGATCGGATCGCCTTCCGCCAGCATCTTGTCGAGCGTCTTTTTCTTCAGGTCGCGGCTGGGCACCGCGCCGAATGGATCGTCGGCGACCTCGCCCACCTTGGCACGAAGCTCGTCGAGAATGGCGCGGAAAGCCCGCCCCGATGCCCGGTCGCCGACGAAGCCTTCGTCGTCGCGCAGTTCCAGGTTGTAGCTGGTGATGGTGACGTCCGGCAGCGTCAGCGCGCCGTGCGCGAAGCCGGAATGATCGTTCGATGTCGACACGTCGGGACCTTTTCGCGGGGATTACCCCGGAAAACGCCCCGGCCGATCGATTGGTTGCGCCGGCCGATCAGGGCCGGCGCGATGCCAATTCAGGCGGCGTTGGTCGCCGGTGCCTCGGTCAGCAGCGCATAGAGGGCGTCGGGGTTGTCGGTCCCGCGCAGCTTTTCGCACATCGACTTGTCGCGCAGCAGGCGCGAGACCCGGGCCAGTGCCTTCAGGTGATCGGCGCCGGCAGTTTCGGGTGCGAGCAGCACGAAGATCAGGTCGACCGGCAAATTGTCGATCGCATCGAAATCGATCGGCGTGTCCAGCCGGGCGAACAGGCCATGCAGCCGGTCAAGGCCCGGGATCCGGCCATGGGGTATCGCCACCCCATGGCCGACGCCGGTCGAACCCAGCCGCTCGCGCTCGAGCAGGGTCTCGAAGATCTGCCGCTCGTGCAGGCCGGTCAGCCGCGCAGCACGCGTGGCCAGGTCCTGCAAAGCCTGCTTCTTGCTGGTTGCCTTGAGTGAGGCGACCACGCCGTTCGCTGTCAACACTTGAGCTATCTCCATGCGCGCGCGCTCCCAGATCGCGCGGACGCAACGACCTGGGGCGAGGCCGCGCGTTTAGCCTAGATCGGCCGCGCGGGGCGGCACGCTGGCATGATGGTTGCGCCGCTCGCGCTTGTCGCGACGGAGTTGCTTCTCCAGTCGCTCGATCGCGGCATCGGCTGCGGGGTAGATTTCGTTCGCCTGGCCCTCGGCAACGGCAGTGATGCCGGAACCGACATGGACCTTGCATTCGCATTGGAACATCGCGCCCTCGCGTCGGAGGACGACGTTGGCATCGATGGCATGGTCGAAATACTTCGCGACCTTGGCCTGAAGACGCTCGCTGATATGGTGGCGGAGCGCGTCGCCGAGGTCGATCTGCTTGCCGGAGATATTGATGTTCATGCTTCGAAACCCGTGCTGTTGGGTCCGGTGACCGTGTCGCCCACCCAGGGATTCCCGTGTGGGAGTGACCGCTGCCGAAGCATCGATGGCCTCGTCGAAAGCGGCCTGGGAGAAGCCTATCACGGCTACGCGGGGCCGGACCATAGGGATTAGGTAAAGGACTGTCAATCCGACCGGAAAACGCCCGATATTCCGTGGCGTTCCAACGATTTAGCCCTTCTCGGCCAGGTCCTTCTGGCGACGCCGCTGCACCGATGACGGGATGTTCAGCGCCTCCCGGTACTTCGCCACCGTGCGCCGGGCGATGTCGATGCCGTCTTCCTTCAGCAGCTCGACCAGCCGATCATCCGAGAGGACGGCTTTGCCCTCGCCGTCGATCAGCGACTTGATGCGGTGACGCACCGCCTCGGCCGAATGAGCCGCGCCGCCGTCGGTCGAGGCGATGGCGGCGGTGAAGAAGTATTTCAGCTCGAAGATGCCGCGGGGCGTCGCCATGTATTTGTTCGAGGTGACGCGGCTGACCGTGCTTTCGTGCATGCCGATGGCATCGGCGATGGTCCGCAGGTTCAACGGGCGCAGATGGGCCACGCCGCGCACCAGAAAACTGTCCTGCTGGCGCACGATCTCGGAGGCGACCTTGAGGATCGTCGTCGCCCGCTGGTCGAGCGAGCGCAGCAGCCAGTTGGCGGACGACAGGCAGTCCGACAGATAGGACTTGGTCGCCTTGTTATGGCTGCCGACGGTGGCGAGATAGCGCTGGTTGACGAGCAGACGCGGCAGCGTCTCGCCGTTCAATTCCACGGTCCAGCCGCCTTCCGGCGCGCGGCGGACCAGCACGTCGGGGATCAGGGTCTGCGCCGTCTCATGCTCGAACGCGGCACCGGGGCGGGGATTGAGGGCCCTGATCTCGCGGATCATGTCGGCCACATCCTCGGCATCGACGCCGCAGACGCGCATCAGCGCCGCGGTGTCGCGCGCGGCGAGAAGGTCGAGATGCTCGAGCAGCTTGGCCATCACCGGGTCGCAGCGATCACGCTCGACCAGTTGCAGCCTGAGGCATTCGGCAAGATCCCGGGCCATCACGCCGGTGGGGTCGAAACCCTGGCAGCGGACCAGTACGGCCTCGACCTGCGCCGCCGGCGCGCCCAGGCGTTCCGCGATGTCGGCGACCGGCTCGCGCAGATAGCCCGCCTCGTCGACCAGCCCCACCAGATGCATGGCGATGGCGCGTTCGACCGGGTCGGTGAATTCCAGGCTGACCTGATCCGCCAGATGCTCGCGCAAGGTCGGGCGCTCGGACATCAGCTCGGTGAAATCGGTCCGATCGTCGTCGAAGGTCGCAGATCCGCCGCGCCCCTCGATCAGGCCTTCATAGGAATTATATCCCTGATCGGACGGGCCGTCGTTGGTGAAGGTGTTGTCGATCTCGGCATCTATCGCCGTGTCGGCATCGGCCTGGCGCGGCTTGTCGGGATCGAGCTCCAGGGCAGACAAGCCCTGCGTCGCCTCCGGTACCGCCTCCGGCGCATCGCCGTCGGCGCCGTCGAAGTCGCCGCCACCGTCCGCATCGACGCGCTCCAGCAGCGGGTTGCGCTCCAGTTCCTGTTCGACATAGGCGACGAGTTCGAGATTGGAGAGTTGCAGCAGCTTGATCGCCTGCTGCAATTGCGGGGTCATCACCAGGGCCTGGCCCTGGCGCAACTCCAACCGCGGCGCCATCACCATCGCCGCGTCACCCTACCAGGAGAAGCGTTCGCCGAGATAGACCCGGCGCACCCCTTCGTGCGCGACGATTTCGTCGGGTGCGCCTTCCATCAGCACCTGGCCGTCGTGCAGGATGTAGGCGCGATCGATCAGGTCGAGCGTCTCGCGCACATTGTGGTCGGTGATCAGCACGCCGAGGCCGCGATCCTTCAGCTGCAGCACGAGGTCGCGGATTTCGCCGACCGCGATCGGGTCGATGCCGGCCAGCGGTTCGTCGAGCAGCATGAACGAGGGCTGCGATGCCAGGGCGCGCGCGATCTCGACGCGCCGGCGTTCGCCGCCGGACAGCGCGATCGACGGCGTGCGCCGCAGGTGGCTGATCGAGAATTCGGCCAGCAGGTCGTCGAGCATCTGTTCGCGCCGGTCGGCCTCGCTTTCGGCCGCCTCGAGCACGGCGCGGATATTCTGTTCGACGGTGAGCCCGCGAAAGATCGAGGCTTCCTGCGGCAGGTAGCCGAGGCCCAGCCGTGCCCGCCGATACATCGGCAGCGCGGTGATCTCGTTGCCGTCGAGCATGACGCGGCCGTAATCCGCCTGGATCAGCCCGGTGATGATGTAGAAGCAGGTGGTCTTGCCCGCGCCGTTCGGTCCGAGCAGGCCGACGGCTTCGCCGCGCTGCACCTTGACCGAGACATCGCGCACCACGGGCCGCCCCTTGTAGCGCTTGCCCAGGTTGAAGGCTGCGAGGCCCGGATTGTCGGCCACCAGCCGCGGCCCCTGGTCCGGCGCCGTCTCGGCTGCGGTCATGGTTTCTGGCCCTGCTGGTTGTTGCGCTCGGGGACGAACAGGCCGCGCACGCGCTGGCCCGGCTGGACCTCCATCGTCGACCGCCCGGTGACCATGTCGACCGTTGCCTTGTTGCCGCGCAGCACGCTCTGGCCGCGGGTGATGACGACGTTGCCGACCAGCACCACGACCTTCTTGTCGACGTCGTAATCGCCGGTCTCGCCCTGCGCGGTCTCGGTCGGCGATGAGACGAAGACATTGCCGATCGCCTCGATGCGCGAGATCGTGCCCATCGAATCGTCCTGGGCCGGGGCCTGCGCGGCGGGCGGGGTCTTCGCCGCCGGCTTGGCGCCGGGGGTGGGCGAAGCCGATTTCTGCCGATAGTGAACCTTCAGCGTGTCGGCCTTCAGCCGCAAGTCACCCTGGATCGCCTCGACCTGGCCGGTGAAGATCGCGACCTGCTTGGCCTGCTGCACCTCGAGCGCGTTCGACGAGATATCGATCGGCTGGTCGGTCGAGGCGGCGCGGCCACCGCCGAAGATGCCGGTCGGATTGGCATTGCCGCCCGGCGCCGCCTCGCTCTGTGCCGGCGCCGGCTTGGGCGCGGACTTCGACGGCTGCTGGGCCGCGACCGGGGCCGCCCCGATCGCCAGCGCACAGACCATCATCGGCAGGAAACCAAACCTCGACATCACCCTGCACCTTTATCCTTGTAAAGGGTGGTCTCGACCCCGTTGATGAAGCGCACCACCGCACCGCGCTCGTAAACGCGCAGCCCGTTTGCCTTGATCCGGCCCATCGGCCCATGGCCCCAGACCTTGGAGTCGCTCTCGACCGTACCCTTTGCGAGATCCGCCTCGGCCTCGTCGGCATGAAATTCGTAGCCGAGATCGGAATAGACGGCGACGTTGCCGTGCAGCGCCAGCTTGCGCTCGTTCTGGAAATAGACGCCGGTATCGGCGCGCAGGGTCAGCCAGGTGCCGTCCTCGAGCGTGATGTCGGCGTTCAGCGCATCCAGGATGACCTGATCCTGGTGGGCCGGGTCCTGCATCGCATTGTCGGCGGTGACCAGGAACGGCCGGTTCTCGGAATCGGTCCCGCGGAATCGCGCATTGCGCATCACGAGCTGGTCGTCCGACGTGCCGACATCGGCGAAGGACAGGCGAAAGCCTTCCGGCTTGTTCATCTGCGGCCAGACCAGCACGACGGTGGTCAGGATCAGCGCCAGCAATGGCAGCATGATCCGCATCAGCCGGACGAAGCGGCTTTTCCGTGCCCGTACGGCCGCTGCCGGGCCGGTGCGCCGACCGGCGATCTCGCGCCGTCGGCGGGCCGCGTCGTCATGCGCGTCCCCGGCCGGATCGAGGCCCGGCAGCAACGGCGGCGGCTCGTCGAGCGGTGCCGCCATCACGTTCAGGCCACCCCAGCCCGCAGGCAGTCGTGGATATGGATCAGCCCGACCGGACGCCCCGAATCGTCGAGGACGAACAACGCGGTGATCGACTTGGCATTCATCAGGCCGAGCGCTTCGGAGGCCAGCGCCCGCGGCCGGATGGTGCGGGGTCCGCGCGTCATCACCCGTGCGACCGGCTCGGCCAGTAGCCCGGGGTTCATGTGGCGGCGCAGGTCGCCGTCGGTGATGACGCCGGCAAGCCGGCCATCGTCGGTCACGACACCTACGGTACCGTAACCCTTGGCGGACATCACCAGGATCGCATCCTGCATCGTCGCCCCTTCGCCGATCAGCGGCAGCGCGTCACCGTCGTGCATCAGCTCGGCCACCCGTTTGAGGCGGGAACCGAGCTTGCCACCGGGATGCAGCACCTGGAAATCCTCGGCGGTGAAGCCGCGACGCTCCAGCAGGGCCACGGCCAGCGCATCGCCCAGGCCGAGCATCAGCGTGGTCGACGTGGTCGGAGCGAGGCCGAGCGGGCAGGCTTCCGGCGCGGGCGGCAGGATCAGGCCGATATCGGCCGCCTGATCGAGGGTCGAGCCCGGGCGCGAGGTGATGCCGATCAGCGGGATCGCAAAGCGCTTGGCATGGGCGATGAGATCGGCCAGTTCAGGCGTTTCACCGGAATTCGACAGGCAGAGCACCGCATCGCCGGCGACGATCATGCCGAGGTCGCCGTGGCTGGCCTCGCCGGGGTGGACGAACGTCGCCGGCGCGCCGGTCGAGGCGAGTGTCGCCGCGATCTTCTTGGCGATATGGCCCGACTTGCCCATGCCGGACACGACGATCCGCCCGGCAACGCGCGACAAGAGGTCGACGGCCGCGGCAAACCGGGCATCGAGCGCCGCCGACAGGGCCTTGAGCGCCTCGGCCTCGAGGTTCAGGACGCGCTGGCCGGCGGCGATGTCGCGGGCCGCGCCGGCAGACGGCAGCCCGTCACACTGATCAACCATGGTCTGCTGCATCGCGCTGCTTCCGGGCCAAAGACTGTATACAAACAAGATTCATGCCAACCGCGGGCAGTATCCGTCATCGGTCGCGCGAATGCAAAGATTCGTGAAAACCGAAAAGGGCCCGGACCATCCGGTAGATGGTGCCCGAGCCCCCATCGCGCAAGCCCGTGCGGCTCGCGACCCTTAATGGGCAAATATGTCGATTTCTGGCCAGCCCTCGAGATCGAGGCGCGCGCGCATCGGCAGGAAGGAGAAGCACTGCGCCGCGATATCGGCCCGCCCCTCGCGCGCCAGCATCTGATCGAGGACGGCGGCCAGCTTGTGCAGATGCAGCACGTCCGAAGCGGCGTATTTGAGCTGGGCGTCGCTGAGCTGCGCCGCGCCCCAGTCCGACGACTGTTCCTGCTTCGAGATCTCGACGCCGATCAGTTCGCGGCAGAGATCCTTGAGGCCGTGGCGATCGGTGAAGGTGCGGACAAGCTTGGAGGCGATCTTGGTGCAGTAGATCGGCGCGGTGTCGACGCCGAGATAATGGCGCAGCACCGCCACGTCGAAGCGGGCGAAATGGAACAGCTTGGTGACCCCCGGGTCGGCCAGCAGCTTCTTCAGGTTCGGGGCGTCGTAGATCCCCTTCTGGAAGCGCACGAGGTGGCAGACGCCGTCGCCCGCCGAGAGCTGCACGAGGCAGAGCCGGTCGCGATGCGGGTTGAGACCGAGAGTCTCGGTATCGATGGCGACGCTGTCGCCGAACGAGACGTCGGCGGGCAGATCGCCCTGGTGCAGATGGATGGTCATGGGGTGAACTGCCTTGCGTCCGAAACTTCAGTCAGTGCGGGCTGACTTGCGGCGCAGGGGTCGCTTAGGCGTCAGCCAAGCGATTGGTGCCCAGGAGAAGACTCGAACTTCCACTCCCTTTCGGGAACTAGTACCTGAAACTAGCGCGTCTACCAATTCCGCCACCTGGGCAGGTGCGAGGCGGGTGTTTAAGGGTTGGCCGCGGGCCTGTCAACACCGCTTCGACATGTTTCGACGCAAAAACTTCATCGACATCCTGCGGCGCGGTTTCGCACTGCCGCGATCCGCCCTTGGCGCGGGCGCGCGGATCGATATAGTGCAGGCGAATCCCTAGGCCGCATAACATCGAGACCCCTGCCATGCTTCACGACCTCGGCCCCCAACTGGTCACCGTGTTCGGCGGCTCCGGCTTTATCGGCCGCTATGTCGTGCGGCGGCTTGCCCGTGCCGGTCATCGCGTCCGCGTCGCCATCCGCCGCCCGGACGAGGGCCTGTTCCTCAAGCCGTTCGGCGCGGTGGGGCAGATCGACCTGGTCCAGGCCAATGTCCGCGACGATGCCTCGGTCGCCCGGGCCGTCGCCGGTGCCGATGCCGTCATCAATCTGGTCGGCATCCTCTACGAAGGCAGCCGCCAGACCTTCGACGCGGTCCAGGCCGAGGGCGCCGGGCGAATCGCCCGGGCTGCCGCCGCGGCCGGCGTTGCGCGGCTGATCCATGTCTCGGCGATCGGGGCCGCCGCCGAATCGCCGTCCGACTATGCCCGCGCCAAGGCCGAGGGCGAGGCGGCGGTCCGTGACGCCTTCCCCAAGGCCACGATCCTGCGCCCGTCCGTCGTGTTCGGCGCCGAGGACGACTTCTTCAACCGGTTCGGCCGCATGGCGCGGTTCTCGCCGTTCCTGCCGCTGATCGGCGGGGGCCAGACCCGGTTCCAGCCGGTGTTCGTCGACGATGTCGCCGGCGCCGTCTTCAACGCCCTGACCCGCGAGGACGCGGCCGGCCGCACGTACGAGCTGGGCGGCCCGAAGGTCTATACCTTCGAAGAGATCATGAAGCTGGTGCTGGAGACCACCTGCCGGCGCCGCGCACTGGTCCCGGTACCGTTCTTCGCGGCGAAGCTGCTCGGCAGCGTCCTGAGCTTCCTGCCGGTGCCGCCGCTGACCCGCGACCAGGTCCTGCTGCTCGAACGCGACAACATCGTCGATCCGGCGGCCCCCGGGCTTGCCGACCTCGGTGTCGCCCCGACGCCGGCCGAGGCGATTCTGGAAACCTACCTCGCCCGCTACCGCCGCGGCGGCACCAAGGTCGCCGCCCGCTTCTCCTGACGCGGTACCTGCCTATCCTCCTGCCCGACCGGATCGGGCAGGGCCACTTCTTTCCCCGCCGCTGAACAACTCCAGGCGACGCCGCATCCTGGTGCGGCGCGACCGCTCGACGTGGGCGTCGCATAGTGCGATTTTTTCATATAGGTCCGAATCGGACCAATATTGCCTTTTTATGGAGCAATCCGGCCACCTTTCTGCCCGTCGCGTAACCGTAATAAAAGCAATAGGTCATCTTTTCTGACCTAATTTGCAGAATCCTACTTTTCTTCCATCGAACGAGCGTTTATAGAAACGTTCTGACGCCGGGCGCCCTCGCGGCAGCGCGGTTGAGCCAGTGTCATGCCAGCCAGACCGTCGATCGTTACGCCCGAGTAGGAGGGGCGCGCCATGGCCGAGAAGATGTTGAAGTTCGTCAAGGTCGACAGCCAGATGCCCGAGAAGCGGGCGGCAACCGAGCGTCGCGAGGACTTCGACGAAATCTATCGCCGATTCTCGGCCGAGAAGGCGAACGAGCAGGCGGCGCGCTGCTCGCAATGCGGCGTGCCGGGCTGCCATATCCACTGCCCGCTGCACAACAACATTCCCGACTGGCTGCGGCTGACCGCCGAAGGCCGGCTGGACGAAGCCTACGAGCTGTCGCAGGCCACCAACAACATGCCCGAGATCTGCGGCCGCATCTGCCCGCAGGACCGGCTGTGCGAGGGCAACTGCGTGATCGAGCAGTCGGGCCACGGCACCGTCACCATCGGCGCGATCGAGAAATACATCAACGACACCGCCTGGGAGCGCGGCTGGGTCAAGCCGCGCCTGCCGCGGGCCGAGCGCGGCCAGTCGGTCGGCATCATCGGCGCCGGGCCCGCCGGCCTTGCCGCGGCCGAGGAATTGCGCGCCAAGGGCTATCAGGTCCATGTCTACGACCGTTACGACCGCGTCGGCGGCCTGCTGGTCTACGGCATCCCCGGCTTCAAGCTGGAAAAGGACGTGGTGGCGCGGCGCGAACAGCTGTTGCGCGACCAGGGCGTCCAGTTCCACCTGAACCATCAGGTCGGGCGCGACGTCACCTTCGCCGAGCTCCGCCAGCGCCACGACGCCGTGCTGATCGCCACCGGCGTCTACAAGGCGCGCGACGAGGCGATGCCGGGCTCGGGGCTTAAGGGCATCGTCCAGGCCCTCGACTACCTGACCGCCTCGAACCGCATCGGGTTCGGCGATCAAGTCCCGGCCTTCGCCTCGGGCGAACTCGACGCCAAGGGCAAGCATGTCGTGGTGGTCGGCGGCGGCGACACCGCGATGGACTGCGTGCGTACCGCGATCCGCCAGGGTGCGGCCTCGGTCAAGTGCCTCTATCGGCGCGACAAGGCCAACATGCCCGGCTCGATGCGCGAGGTTAAGAACGCCGAGGAGGAAGGCGTCGAGTTCGCCTGGCTCACCGCCCCGCGCGCCTTCCTCGGGGACGAGTTCGTCACCGGCGCCCGCGTCATCAAGATGCGGCTGGGCCTGGCCGACGCCACCGGCCGCCAGGCGCCGCAAGCCGTCGAAGGATCCGACCAGACGATCAAGGCCGACCTGGTGATCAAGGCCATGGGCTTCGACCCCGAAGACCTGCCGACGCTGTTCGGCAATGCCGAGCTGCCGGTGACGCGCTGGGGCACGATCAAGGTCAACCCGCTGACCCAGATGTCGGCGCTGGACGGGGTATTCGCCGCCGGCGACATCGTCCGCGGCGCCAGCCTCGTGGTCTGGGGCGTGCGCGACGGGCGTGTCGCTGCCGAATCGATTGCCGATTACCTCGCGGCCAAGGCTGCCGAGGCCGACAAGCTGGCGATCGCCAGCTGACGACGAAAGAGAGGAGCCGAGCCATGAGCCATTCCCAAGACCAGGGCGCCCGTTTCGTCGCCGAATACAACGCCAATCTCGCGACCCTCTCGGCCGAGGGTCTCTACGACCCGACCATGGAGCACGATGCCTGCGGCGTCGGCCTGGTCGCGACGCTGGACGGCAAGCCCCGCCGCTCGGTCGTCGAAGCCGGCATCCGCGCGCTGAAGGCGGTCTGGCATCGCGGCGCAGTCGATGCCGACGGCAAGACCGGCGACGGCGCCGGCATCCACGTCCAGATCCCGCAGGATTTCTTCAAGGCGCATATCCGCAAGTCGGGTTTCGAGCCGGGCGAGGGCAAGCTGGCCGTCGGCCAGGTGTTCCTGCCCAAGACCGACCTGACCGCCCAGGAAATCACCCGCACGATCGTCGAGACCGAGATCCTGGCCTTCAACCACGGCATCTTCGGCTGGCGCCAGGTGCCGATCAACTCGTCGGTCATCGGCGAGAAGGCCAACGCAACCCGGCCCGAGATCGAGCAGGTGCTGATCGAGAACCGCAAGGGCCTGTCCGACGACGATTTCGAGCGCGAGCTGTTCCTGATCCGCCGCCGTATCGAGAAGGCGGTGCTGGCCGCGCATATCTCGGACTTCTACATCTGCTCGCTGTCCTGCCGGTCGATCATCTACAAGGGCATGTTCCTGGCCGAGCAGCTGTCGGTGTTCTATCCCGACCTGCTCGACGAGCGTTTCGTGTCGTCGTTTGCGATCTACCACCAGCGCTACTCGACCAACACCTTCCCGACCTGGCGCCTCGCCCAGCCGTTCCGCATGCTCGCCCATAACGGCGAGATCAACACCGTCCGCGGCAACGTCAACTGGATGAAGAGCCACGAGATCCGGATGGCTTCCGAGCTGTTCGGCGAATTCGGCGACGACATCAAGCCGATCGTCCAGTCGGGTTCGTCCGACTCCGCCGCGCTCGACGCCGTGTTCGAGGTGCTGGTGCGCGCCGGGCGCATCGCGCCGATGGCCAAGACGCTGCTGGTGCCGGAAAGCTGGTCGAACAAGACGACGATGCCCGAGAAGCATCGCGAGCTCTATGCCTACGCCAACACGGTGATGGAGCCGTGGGACGGCCCGGCGGCGCTGTGCGCGACCGACGGGCGCTGGGTCGTGGCCGGCCTCGACCGCAACGGCCTGCGCCCGCTGCGCTACACCATCACCCAGGACGGCCTGCTGATCGTCGGCTCGGAAGCCGGGATGGTGCCGCAGCCCGAGGACAAGATCGTCGAGAAGGGTCGCGTCGGCCCCGGCCAGATGATCGCCGTCGACCTGAAGAAGGGCCGCTTCTACCACGACCAGGAAATCAAGGATAAGCTGGCCGACGCCCAGCCCTATGGCGAGTGGCTGAAGAACCAGGTCCGTCTGGACAGCCTGAGCCAGGGGGTGGCCGCAAGCCCGCAGCTCGACCGCGACGCCCTGCGCCGCTCGCAGCTCGCCTTCGGCCTGACCCTCGAAGACATGGAAATGGTGCTGCACCCGATGGTCGAGGACGGCAAGGAAGCCGTCGGCTCGATGGGTGACGACACCGCGCTCGCCGTGCTGCGCGACGAATATCGCGGCCTGCACCACTTCTTCCGCCAGCAGTTCAGCCAGGTCACCAACCCGCCGATCGACAGCCTGCGCGAACGCCGGGTGATGACGCTCAAGACCCGGCTGGGCAACCTCGGCAACGTGCTCGACGAGTCGAGCGCGCAGACCAAGGTCATGCTGCTGGAAAGCCCGGTGCTGTCGAACGCCGAATTCACGGCGTTGCAGAAGTACATGGGCAAGACGATCGGCATCATCGACTGCACGTTCGACCCGCAGGGCGGCGAGCATGCGATGCGCGACGCCTTGCGCCGCATCCGGATCGAAGCCGAGGATGCGGTGCGCGGCGGCGCCTCGAACCTCGTCCTGACCGACGAGGCGGTGGGCCATGAACGCGTGGCGCTGCCGATGATCCTGGCCGCCGGCGCGGTGCATTCGCATCTGGTGCGCCAGGGCCTGCGCACCTTCACGTCGCTGAACGTGCGGTCGGGCGAATGCCTCGACACCCATTATTTCGCCGTGCTGATCGGGGTCGGCGCGACGACGATCAATGCCTGGCTGGCCGAGGAATGCATCGCCGACCGCCATGCCCGCGGCCTGTTCGGCAAGCTCGGCCTCGGCGACTGCATCGCCCGCTTCAAGGATTCGATCGACCAGGGCCTGCTCAAGATCATGAGCAAGATGGGCATCTCGGTGATCTCGTCCTATCGCGGCGGCTACAATTTCGAGGCGCTCGGCCTGTCGCGGTCGCTGGTCGCGGAATTCTTTCCGGGCATGCCGTCGCGCATTTCCGGCATCGGCCTGAACGGCATCCAGAAGCAGGTGCTGGCGCAGCATGCCCGCGCCTATGGCGGCGGTGCCGTGGCGCTGCCGATCGGCGGGCTGTATCGCTATCGCAAGGGCGGCGAGGCCCATGCGCTGGACGGCAACCTGATCCATCTGATGCAGACGGCGGTGGCGACCGAATCGTTCCAGCTGTTCAGGAAGTACACCGCCGCCCTGCGCGACCTGCCGCCGATCGCGGTGCGCGACCTGCTCGACTTCAAGCCGGCCGTCCAGGCCGTGCCGATCGAGGAAGTCGAATCGATCACCGAGATCCGCAAGCGCTTCATCACGCCGGGCATGTCGCTCGGCGCGCTGAGCCCCGAGGCGCATGAGACGCTGACCATCGCGATGAACCGGATCGGCGCCAAGTCGAACTCGGGCGAAGGCGGCGAGGCGGCCGAGAACTTCAAGCCGCGGCCCAACGGCGACAACGCCAACTCGGCGATCAAGCAGGTGGCGTCGGGCCGGTTCGGCGTGACCGCCGAATACCTGAACAACTGCCGCGAGCTCGAGATCAAGGTGGCCCAGGGCGCCAAGCCCGGCGAGGGCGGGCAGCTGCCCGGCTTCAAGGTCACCGAGATGATCGCCCGGCTGCGTCATTCGACGCCGGGCGTCATGCTGATCTCGCCGCCGCCGCATCACGACATCTACTCGATCGAAGACCTGGCGCAGCTGATCTACGACCTGAAGCAGATCAACCCGGATGCCCAGGTCGGCGTCAAGCTGGTGGCCGAGGCCGGCATCGGCACGATCGCGGCCGGCGTCGCCAAGGCGAAGGCCGACGTGATCAGCATCTCCGGCCATGTCGGCGGCACCGGCGCCAGCCCGCTGACCTCGCTGAAATATGCCGGCGTGCCCTTCGAGATCGGCCTGTCCGAGGTCAACCAGGTCCTGACGCTGAACAAGCTGCGCCACCGCATCAAGCTGCGTACCGACGGCGGCATCAAGTCGGGGCGCGACGTGGTGATCGCCGCGATGCTCGGCGCCGAGGAATTCGGCGTCGGCACCGCCGCGCTGGTGGCGATGGGCTGCATCATGGTCCGCCAGTGCCATTCGAACACCTGCCCGGTCGGCGTCTGCGTCCAGGACCCGGCGCTGCGGGAAAAGTTCACCGGCACGCCGGACAAGGTGGTCAACCTGTTCTCGTTCATCGCCGAAGAGGTGCGCGAGATCCTGGCGGGCCTCGGCTTCCGCACGCTGAACGAGGTGATCGGGCGCACCGACCTGCTGGCCCAGGTCAGCCGTGGCGGCGCGCATCTCGACGACCTCGACCTGAACCCGATCCTGGCCCAGGCCGATCCCGGCGAGCATGCCCGCTACTGCACGCTGAAGCGCCGCAACGAAGTGCCCGACACCCTCGACGCCCAGATGATCCTGGACGCCAAGCCGGTGTTCGAGCATGGCGAGAAGATGCAGCTGGCCCACAACGTGCGCAACGTCCAGCGCGCCATCGGCACGCGGCTCTCGTCGCATATCGTGCGCAAGTTCGGGATGACCGGCCTGGAGCACGGGCACATCACCGTTCGCCTGCGCGGCTCGGCCGGGCAGAGCCTGGGGGCCTTCGCGGTCCAGGGCCTGAAGATCGAACTGTTCGGCGACGCCAACGACTATGTCGGCAAGGGCCTGTCGGGCGGCACCATCGTCGTCCGCCCGCCGCCGTCGAGCCCGCTGGTCACGAACCAGAACACGATCATCGGCAACACGGTCCTCTACGGCGCCACCTCCGGCAAGCTCTATGCCGCCGGCCAGGCGGGCGAGCGCTTCGCCGTGCGCAACTCGGGCGCCGAGGCGGTCATCGAGGGCTGCGGCTCGAACGGTTGCGAATACATGACCGGCGGGCAGGTGGTGATCCTGGGTTCGGTCGGCGACAATTTCGGCGCCGGCATGACCGGGGGCATGGCCTTCATCTATGACGAGCGCGAGACGCTGCCGATCCACATCAACGACGAGTCGGTGGTCTACCAGCGACTGGCCTCGGCCCATTGGGAGCAGGTGCTGCGCCGCCAGGTCGAGATCCATGTCCAGGAGACGCAATCGAAGTTCGCCCAGACGCTGCTGGTCGAATGGGACCGGGTGATCGGCCGCTTCTGGCAGGTCTGCCCCAAGGAGATGGTGTCGCGGCTGGCCCATCCGCTGAGCGATCGGCCGGAAGCCAGGCGCGCCTGACCAGACAGCCGTGGCGGCGGCGCTTTCGTCGCCACGGCTGGAGTACGCGTTCAGAGTCCCTCGAGAGTTTGAGTAAGTTTAGTCTCCCTGTACCAGACTGGACGGCCCCGTCGGCATCTCGGCGGGGCTTCATTTTTCCGGGGCTTCCCCTGGATCGCCGCGATCGTCTATCAATGTCGCGGGGGCGTTTCACGCCCGTGCAGGGAGACATCGATGGAATTCGCCGACAAGACCTTCGTGGTGACCGGCGCGGCCGGCAATCTCGGCCGGGCCGTGGCCAGGCATTTCGCCGAACGCGGTGCCAGGCTCGCCCTGCTCGATCACGACCAGGCCCGCCTGTTGCAGGCCTACGGCCCCGACCACGCCAACCGCGCCTGCCTGCAGGTCGACCTGACCGACCAGGCCTCGGTGGACCAGGCGATCGAGGCCGCTGCCGCCAAGTTCGGTCGGATCGACGGGCTGATCGCCATCGCCGGCGGCTTCCGCATGGGCGAGCAGGTGCACGAGCTCAGCGACAAGACCTGGTCGTTCCTGATGGACATCAACGCCGGCACGCTCTTGCGCACCGTGCATGCGGTGGTGCCCCGCCTGATCAGCGGCGGCGGCGGCAAGATCGTCACGGTCGGCGCGCGCGCAGCCCTTGCCGGCGCGGCCGAGATGGGGGCCTATACCGCGGCCAAGGCCGCCGTCATCCGCCTGACCGAGGCGATGTCGGCCGAACTGAAGGGCCGCAACATCAACGTCAACGGCGTGCTGCCCTCGATCATCGACACGCCCGAGAATCGCCAGGCGATGCCCGCCGCCGATCCGGCGAAGTGGGTAGCCCCGGCCGACCTTGCCGCGGTGATCGGCTTTCTGGCATCGGATGCGGGCCGGGCGCTGCATGGCGCGATCGTCCCGGTCAGCGGCTTGAGCTGAGCCGATGCGCCTGCTGGCTGCGGCTGCCGCCTTACTGGCCCTGGTCGGCCCGGCCAGGGCCGATGACGTGCCCTATTACGATGTCCGCGCCGCCTTTGCCCGCTTCGATCCCGGTTATGTCGCCCAGCGCCGCGCGGCGCTGGCCAGGATGGAACCGCTGCTGGAAACGCTGTTCGCGCGCGAGGAGGCCGGCGAGGCGATGACCTGCGCCGACCAGATCGGCAAGGAAGCGCGTTGGCTGGTCGGCTATACCGCCGACTACGCCCGCATCGCCCGGCGGACCGACGACCTCGCCGCCGAACTGGCGCGCCCGACGCCGACACCCGTGCCGGACGTGCAGCAAGGCCCCGAAGGTCACTGGGCAAGCTGTCACGAGGAAGACTTCTTCAAGCTGTCGGTCGACTACGACAAGTTCGTCGCCCTGACCGCTGCCGGCAAGTCGCCGGCGCTGCGCCCGGCCTATCTCGACGCCTACAACGACGCGGCCAGGCTGCGCGCCCGCTTCCTGGCGCTGATGACCTCCGACATCCGGGGCACCGGCATAAACCAGCGCCGCGCGCTGAACGAGGAGGTCTCCGACGTCATGCGGCTGATCCTGCGCGACCAGCCGCTCGGCTATGACTGGCAGCCCGGGCTGAAGGATGCCCTGAAGAAGATCCTGGTCGACGACCTGCGCGATCCGGCCACCGGCTACTGGGGCGCGCGCTTCACCGACGGCGACAAGATCGTGCGAACAGCCGATCTCAGCGTCACCTTCCATGTCGTCCGCTACCTGCAGGGCGACGTCCCGGACTGGCCGCGCATCGTCGACACGACGCTGGCCATCCGCGACCGCCGCTATTCCCAGGGCTGGCAGGCCTCGATCGGCCCGTTGAACCATCATCTCTATGACGTCGCGGCGATCTTCAAGCTGGGCTGGACCAAGGTCGACGCCCCGCGCCAGGCGGCGATGGCCGCCGAGCTGAAGAAGATGCTCGACTGGAGCCTGAAGGAGACATTGGGCCCGGACGGCACCTTCAAGCTGACCGAGGAGGACGATTCCTTCGAGGAAGCGCAGTATTTCGGGGTCGCCCTGCTCGCCGCCGCCGGCTTGTTCGACAAGGACAAGCCCTATTGGGCCGATGCTCCCTACCCCGACGCGGCGGGCATCCGCGACCGCATCGCCCGGCGCGTTTCCGGCCTGCTGGCTGCCGGCAACGGCTCGACCGGCGGGGCGTATTATCGTTCGGCCATGGAACTGCTGGGCGGCTGAGCGCCCAGTCGGCGAAGGCCGGATCTCAGGGCAGGAAAGGCCGCAAGCTGTACGGCGCTTTCCCTGGATCCCGGCTTTCGCCGGGATGACGATTGGATTCCGGGCAATTTGCCAGCCGGGCGACCTGCGGCTTCAGTTCACCTGCCGCGCCCGGCCTTCCCAATAGGGCGCGCGCAGGGTACGGCGCAGGATCTTGCCCGACGGGTTGCGTGGCAGGGCGTCGATGAAATCGATGCTCTTGGGCGTCTTGTAGCCGGCGATCCGTTCGCGGGTCCAAGCGATGATCCCGGCGGGGTCGCGCTCGCGCCCTTCGCGCAGCACGACGAAGGCCTTGACCTCCTCGCCCCAGCGCTCGGAGGGGATGCCGACCACCGCGACGTCGGCGATGTCGGGATGGCCGAACATCACACTCTCGACCTCGGCCGGATAGACGTTCTCAGCACCCGAGATGATCATGTCCTTGACCCGGTCGTGGACATAGAGATAGCCGTCGCGGTCGAGATAGCCGGCATCGCCGGTGCGTAGCCAGCCATCGGCATCGATGGTCGCCGCGGTCGCCTCGGGCAGGTTCCAGTAGCCTTTCATGTTGGCCGGCGAACGGGTCGCGATCTCGCCGACCGCGCCCGGCCCGAGGTGATTGCCGGCATCGTCGAGGATCGCGATCTCGACCCCGGGCAGAGCCTGCCCCGCGCCCTTCATCCGTTCGTTGCCGGCGGGGTCGTGATCTTCCGGCGCCAGCGCCACCACCGTGCCGGTCGTCTCGGTCATGCCATACATCTGGATGAAGCCGCAGCCGAAGACTTCCATGCATTCGCGCAGCAGCGGCAGCGGGATCGGCGAGGCGCCGTACATCATGTAGCGCAGGCAGGAATAATCGACGTCGCGCGCGCCGGGCAGGCGTACCACGATCTGCATCGCCGCCGGCACGATGAACATCTTGGTGATCCGCCACTCGGTGATGAACCCCAGCACCTGGCGCGGGTCGAATTCGCGGGCGATGATGTTGATCGCACCGAAATAGGCCCCCATGACGGCCCAGCCGGTGCCGCCGATATGGAAACAGGGCATGGCGACCAGGCTGACATCCTTGTCGTCCCACCGGGCCCAGGGAATATCGGCGGCGGCCTGCAGCTTGCGCAGCTCGATGAAGTTGCGATGGGTCAGCACCGCCCCCTTGGGATTGCCAGTGGTGCCGGAGGTATAGAGCTGCACCGCCCCGTCGTCCTGGTCGAGCGGCAGCAGCGGGTCCTCGGCCGGATGGGCGTCGCGCCACGTGGCGTAGAGACGGCCGGCATAGGGCGTTTCCATGCCGATGATGTCGCCGTCCTGGTCGGCCTTGACGAAACCCGCGACCGTCTCGACGAATTCCGGCCCGACGAAGAACAGCCTGGCCTGCGCGTCACTGACGATATAGGCCACTTCCCGCGGCGCCAGCCGCCAGTTGACCGGCACCATCACGACGCCGGCCTTGGCCGCGCCCCAGAGCAGCTCGTAATAGAGATCGGAATTCTTGCCGAGATGGGCGATGCGATCGCCCGGGTTCAGCCCGGCGGCGATCAGCGCGCGTGCCACCCGGCTGGAAGCCGCATCGAGTTCGGCATAGGTCGCGTGCCGCCCCTCGAAGAACGTCGCGGGCGCGCCCGGCCGGGTGCGGCCATGATAGCGCGGAATATCGGCGAGCGTGAAGATCTCGTCGTGCAGACCCATCGGTCCCTCTTCCTCCCGGTTCGTTTTCCCGATCGTAGCATCATGTTGTCAGTTCGCCATCAACACCGACCTGCGGCGATGTCGAATTATGGTCGAAGTGCCAGCAAGGGCCGCGACCGGTATCCGGCGGTCTAGTCGCGCGTTTCGGTGGCAAAGACCTTCTGCGCCACCTGCCAGCGGCCGTCGATCTTGAGGAAGGAAAGCTGGTCGGTGAAGTAGCGGGGCGGGATCTGGCAGGCGAGCTTGACGAAGGCCATGCTGGGTCCGGCGATATCGATCTGCAGGATCCGGTCGCCGCGCGCCAGGCCCTTGGCCCGCGGCGAGGGTCGGGTCCGCACCGCCTCGAGCCAGGTATCGCGCGGCGTGATCACCAGATCGCCGTTGACCACCTGGGTCAGCGCCGAGGTCGGGTGGAAGACCTCGGCGAGCTTATCGGCATCGCCTTCATAAAGACCGTCGAGATAGGTCTGGACCGCCGCCTCGACCGCTTCCATGTCGCTCATCGTTTCCTCCTGATTTGCTCGCTATCAGGCGCGAAAAGCGACCGCGTTGCAACCGTCGTCTAGGCGGTACCGAGGCTGATGTTCTTCAGTGGCAGGTCGCGGACGCGCTTGCCCCTGGCGGCGAAGACGGCGTTCAGCACGGCGGGCGCGGCGACCGCTATGGTCGGCTCGCCAACCCCGCCCCAGAAGCCGCCGGACGGCTTGAGGATCACCTCGACGACCGGCATCTCGTCGAGCCGCATGACTTCGTAGGTATCGAAGTTCTGCTGCTCGATGCGTCCATCCCTGACCGTGCATTCGCCATGCAGCGCCGCCGAAAGGCCATAGACGAACGAACCGACGATCTGCGCTTCGACCTGCTGGGGGTTGACGACATGGCCCGGGTCGGTCGCGGCGACGATGCGATGGATCCTGAGCTTGCCGCCCGTCACCGAAACCTCGGCCGCGGCAGCGACATAGCTGCCGAAACCCATGATCTGGGCGATGCCGCGATGGACACCGGTAGCGGCGGGCTTGTCCCAGCCGATACCCTGCCCGACCGCATCGAACACCGCGAGATGCCTGGGGCTGCCCGCCAGCAGCTTGCGCCGGAAGGCCAGCGGGTCCGCACCGGCGGCATGGGCGAGTTCGTCGATGAAGCATTCGACGTAGATGGCGTTGTGGTTCAGGTTGACGCCGCGCCAGTAACCCGGCCGAACATGCGGGTTGCGCATCGCGAAATCGATCAGCAGGTTGGGCACGGCATAGCCGAACGCGCCTTCCGCCCCGCCCTGGTTCAGGCCCTGGAACACGGCGGGATCGCCGCTCTTGGCCACGGCCTCCGGCCGGGCATAGGCACCGATCGACTGGCCGGCGATGCGCATGTGCAGCGCCTCGATCGTACCGTCTGCGCCGACGCTGGCGCGCAGGCGGCAGCGGGTGACCGGATGGAACCGGCCCTGTGCCATGTCTTCCTCGCGCGTCCACATCATCTTGACCGGTACGCCGGGGACCTGCCTGGCGATCCGCACCGCCATCGTGACGTAGTCGGTGGCAAGCCGCCGGCCGAAACTGCCGCCGATGCGCATCACGTTGACTTCGCAGGCTTCAGGCGCCAGGCCCGATGCCGCGACCACCGCTTCCAGCGCCGCCTCGGCCACCTGGGTCGGGGCCCAGACGTCGCAACGCTCCGGCGTCCAGCGCGCGGTCGCCGCCAGCACCTCCATCGGTGCGTGGTTCTGATAGGGGTACGAGTATTCCGCCTCGATCACCTTCGTGGCCTTGGCCAGCACTGCCATGGCATCGCCGGCGCGATTGCCGACGAAGGGCGTCTCGGCCGACAGACCTTCCTTCAGCATCGCCGCGATCGTCGCGCTCGATGCCTTGGCGCCCGGCCCCTCGTCCCAGACCACCGGCAGTTCGTCGAGCGCGGTCTTTGCCCGCCAGAAATTGTCGGCGACGATCGCGACGGTCTCGTCGTCGACCTTCAGCACGTGGCGCACGCCGGGCATCGCCCTGACCGCGTCGGCGTTGAAGGAGACCAGCTTGCCGCCGTGGACCGGACAGGCCCTGGGCACCGCCACCAGCATGCCCGGCAGCTTGAGGTCGACGCCGTAGACCAGCGTCCCGTCGAGCTTGTCGCGGGTGTCGAGCCGCTTCAGCGGCCTGCCGGCAATCTTCCAGTCCCTGGGATCCTTGAGCGTGACGGTGGCCGGGGCGGCAACCTGCATCGCCGCCGCAGCGACCGCACCATAGGTCGTGGTTCGCCCGCTCGCCGCATCGGTGATCACGCCTTTCGCGACAGTCAGTTGCGCCGGATCGACGCCCCAGCCTTCGGCCGCGGCCCGGACCAGCATCGCGCGGGCGGTGGCGCCGCCCTGGCGCAGGTATTCCTGCGATCCGCGGATGGCGCGCGATCCGCCGGTCGCCATGTCGCGCCAGACGCGTCGGCGCCGCCGGTTCTCACCCGGCTTGACCAGCTCGAAGCGCACCTTGTCCCAGTCGCAATCGAGTTCCTCGGCGACGAGCTGGGCGAGGCCGGTCAACGACCCCTGGCCCATTTCCGCACGGGCAATGCGGATGATCACGGCCTCGTCCGGCTGGATGACGACCCAGGCCGTGACTTCCGATCCGGCGATGCCCTGGGCGCGGGCAAGCGGGAACGAGAAGCCGAACGTGAAGGCACCGGCGACCACGGAAGTGCCGGCGAGGAAGCCGCGGCGGGAGAACTTGGTCATGGCCTCCTCCCTCAACCGCGGTTCGGCATGCGGGCGGCGGCGAGTTTCACGCCAGCCAGCACGCGCTGATAGGTCCCGCAACGGCAGATATTGGTGATCTCGGCCCTGATCTCGTCGTCGGACGGGTTCGGGTTCCGGGCAAGCAGGGCCGCCGACGCCATCATCATGCCGACCTGGCAGTAGCCGCATTGCGCGACGTCGAGCTCGGCCCACGCTTCCTGCACCGGATGCGGCCGCTCCGCCCCCAGCCCTTCGATGGTGACGATCTTCTGCTCCTCGCCGAGCGCCCCGACCGTGACCACGCAGGAGCGCGTCGCGACGCCGTCGACATGCACGGTACAGGCCCCGCATTGGGCGATGCCGCAGCCGTATTTCGTGCCGGTCAGCCCGACATGGTCGCGGATCGCCCAGAGCAGCGGGGTATCATCCTCGCCCTCTATCGTCACCGCCTTGCCGTTGATGTTGAGTGTCGCCATGTCGCGCTCCCTCGGCCGGGTACGGCATTCAAGCTTCGGCGATCATAGGGGCGGCCCCGCCCTGGCCGGGATCACAATCCGGTCAGGGCGCCTCCCACCGTCCGCTCACGGTCGAACGGAACAGGCAATCGATCAACCGCAGGTTCATGACGGCATCCTCGATGGGGAAATCGAGCGATGCCTCGCCGCGGACCGCGCGCGAGAAGGCGTCGCCCTGCAGGGTATACTGATCGCAGAGTTCGAGGTCCTCGACCACCAGCCCGCCGCCCGCCAGGTCGCGGCCATCGTCGATGCGGATGCGCGACCGCGCCAGCGGATCGGCGTTGAACGGAATGTCGATTTCGATGCGTCCCATAGTTCCGACGACGGTGACGCGCTGATGGGGACTGGCCTGGGTCGAGCAGGTGAAGGTGAGATGCCGTCCCCCCGGAAACTCGACGAGGGCCGAGGTCAGCCGGTCGACCTGCATGGCCGGGTCCCGATCCATCGTCGCGATCAGCCTGAGCGGGTCGGCCTCGAACAGGAAGCGGGCCGTCACCAGCGCGTAGCAGCCGATGTCATAGAGCGCGCCGCCGCCGATATCGGCCTGGTTGCGGATGTTGCCGGCATCGTCGTTGTAATAGGAGAAGAACGTCTGGATCGCCCTGATCTCGCCGATCCGCCCCGCCCTGACCAGGGCGCGGGCGCGCAGCCATTGCGGATGATGGCGCACCATGAAGGCTTCGGCCACCTGCAGCCCGGTGCGATCGCGCACGGCGATCAGCTGCCGGGCTTCGTCGGCCGTCAAGGCCACGGGCTTCTCGCACAGAACGTGCTTGCCCGCCTCCATCGCCCTGATCGTCCAGGGTACGTGCAGGTGATTGGGCAGCGGGTTGTAGACCGCCTCGATTTCCGGATCGGCCAGCAGCTCTTCGTAGCTGCCATAGGATTTCGCAAGGCCCAGCGCGGCCGCCGCATCGGCCGCACGGGCGGCATCGCGCGAGGCGATGGCCACAATTTGCGAAAGCGCCCCGCGCTGCATCGCCGGGATCACCTTGGCCGACGCAATCCTGGCAACGCCGAGCACGCCCCAGGCAACCGGCTTGGTCATGGCTTTCCTCCCTCGGGCACGAACCCGGGCGACAACAATGCCCGGGCCGTGCCCCGAGGTCGAGGGGAACCCGACACCGACCGGCAATGGCTATGCCGCGCGCACCCCCGCCAGGAAGCCGTCGACCTCGCCCCGCAGCTTGACGGCGAGTTCCGACAGCGTCGCCGACGCGTCGAGCACCTCGCTTGCGGCCTTCCCCGCCTCGCCGGCCGAGCGGTTGACCTCGACCACGTCGGCCGATGCCTGCTGCGTGCCGGCCGCCGCCTCCTCGACGTTGCGCGCGATCTCCTGCGTCGCGGCGCCCTGCTCCTCGACCGCGGACGCGATCGAGCCGGATATCTCGTTGATGCTGGCGATGGTCGATCCGATGCCGCGGATGGCCGCGACCGCCGCCTGGGTCGCCGCCTGCACCTCGGCGATCTGGCCGCCGATCTCCTGGGTGGCCCGGGTCGTCTGATTGGCCAGTGACTTGACCTCCGAGGCAACGACGGCGAAGCCCTTGCCCGCCTCGCCGGCCCGCGCCGCCTCGATGGTCGCGTTGAGCGCCAGCAGGTTCGTCTGGCCGGCAATCTGGCTGATCAGGCCGACCACCTCGCCGATCCTGTCGGCCGCTTGCGCCAACCCCTGGACGATCCGGTCGGTTTCCTGGGCCTGGTTCACCGCTCCGTGGGCGATCCGGCTCGCCGTCGAAACCTGGCTGGAAATTTCCCGGATCGAGGCCGCCAGTTCGTCGGAAGCGGAGGCGACGGTCTGGACATTGGCGGCCGCCTGCTCGGTCGCCGACGAAGCCGACAGCGACTGCCGCGCCGTCTGCCCCGCGATCCCCTGCATTGCGCCGGCGGTCGCGTGCATCTCGGTCGCGGCCGTGGCGACCGCCTCGACGACGGCGCCGACCGCGGTCTCGAACTTGCGGGCCATTTCCTGCAACGCCGCCCGCCGCTGCCGGTCGCTTTCGATACGCGCCATCTCCTGCGCCTCGCGCCGCTCGGCCTCCAGGACGCGGGCGGCCTCCTCCTCCTCCCGCCGGCGCCGTTCGGCCGCCAGCCGCTGCTCCTCGGCCCGCTGGCGCGCCTCGGCCGCCGCCGCGGCCTCTCGTGCTTCCTCGGCCTTCTGCCGCTCGGCTTCGCGGCGGCGATTGTCCTCGGCTTCGGCAGCCAGTCTTTCGGCCTCGATCGCGTTCGTCTTGAATACTTCCAGCGCGCGCGCAAGATCGCCGACCTCGTCGCCCCGCGCGATGCCCGCGACCACGATCGACTTGTCGCCCTCGGCCAGCCGTCCCATCAGGTCCGACATGGTCGACATCGGTCTGGCGATCAGGCGGGTCAAGGTCCAGCCGAGCAGCACGGCGAGAAGCAGCGTGATCGCACTGCTGGCAAGAATGGTCTGGCGTGCGCGCGCCGCGGCGGTATCGGCAGCCAGACGCCGGGCTTCCAGCAATCCCTCCTGAATTCGGATGATCTCCTCCTGCTTCTGCCGCAGCGCAGTCAGCCGTCCGGACTCCGCGACGGCCAGGCTGCGTGCCTGGTCGGGATCGACCTTCATCAGCTCGAGCATCTTGTCGGCCGAACCCGTGCGCCAGGCCGTGGCCAGCGCGTCGAACTCTGCCAGCATCCGCTGCGACGTCGGATCGCGGGTGAGGCGCCTGGCGCGGGCAATCGCCTCGCCGTAGTCGCCGCCGAACTTGCGATAGGCCTCGGCGTAGGTTTCTCGACCACTGAGCAGATATCCTCTGAGTGACGATTGCTGGTCGATCAGGGCTGTCAGGCTGTCATCGACGGCATTCAGCACCGTATAGGTGAACGAACGGAAAGACGCAGCCTCCTCCATCGCGTCGACCTCGTCCCGCACGATCAAGCCGGACGAAACGACGACCGCCACCAAGATCACGAACGAGATAACCAGTTTCAGAAAGATTCGGATGTTCTGCAGCGCCTTGATCATGACTGCGCAATGTCCTTTCCATTATCGCTCCGCTTACTGCCGGCGCCCATGGCACGACAGGCATGACCGGCCGAAACGCCTCACACCGCCGCGGTCTTTCGACTGCGGTGTGCGTGGCTCGATGCAGGGATTTCGCCGGCATCCGACGCCCTCGTCCGCGCCGTGTCAAGGCGATGGCCGGGTTTGAGATTACATATAACGGAATTAATTCAGGCCTAGAACAGGCAAGTCCGCGCCACTCCGGTACATCTGTTCGATTGGCGCGTCACGCAAGAATAGTGGCGTGATTGGCGATTGCGATCACGCTTTCGGCGGCTCACCTTGACCATCGCGGGAGATCGATCGACTTTCGCCGCCACCACACCGATTTCGCTCGCGGCTCGAGCAGATCGACATCTACTCCTTTTGAATTATTTGTGATTAAATTCTTATTGTTTCGCTCCACGCCATCGGGGAACGCGTGACTCATCGTCTCGCCCGCCGAGACCTTTGATCCGCCGCAGAGGTGTTGCGCATGGCAATCTTCTTGAAGATATTTCGCGCCGCGTTGCCGGACGTATAGATCCCACCGGCAATTCCTTGCAAAGCGACGGGCTAGACGGTCCAACCATGAGCGGAATGTCGGCCGACAAGTGCAAAGTACCGCGCGCCTTCTGGTCGGCGCTGGAACGGATCGGGTTGCATCCGACGGCCGTCCTGCGGAAGAGTCGACTTCCCGCGACCAGCCACGTCATCGACCACTGCTTCTTCACGACCGCACAAGTCTTCGCTCTGCTGTCGGCGGTCGAGGAACTGGCCGGACAACCCGGCGTCGGCATGCGGCTGATCGACGAAACCGAAACGGCGGCCCATCCCCCCTTCAGCCTGGCCACCTTCCACGCCAGGAACTTTCGCGACGCGCTGCTGATGCGGGCACGGTTTCAGAGTCTGGCATCGCCCAAGAAATTCATCATCCGGGAGGACGCCGCCAAATGCGTCATCACGATCGACTGGCTGTATGCGAGCGGCCAGCCTCCGGCGATCGCCGTGGACATGGATCTTGCCTCTCTCGTCGTGCTCGGCCGTCGCGGCAGTTGCCGGCGGATCGTGCCGGCGCGCATCGACCTTGCCAGGCCCGACACCGGAAGCTGCGCGCACCAGGCATTCTTCGGCTGCGGAATCCACTATGGCGCCAGCCAGGACAGGCTGGTCTTCGCCGCGAGCGATCTCGATCTGCCGTTTCCGGGCCGCAATCCGGATCTTCTCGATATCCTGTGGCCGGTCCTCGTATCGGAACTGAACGATATCAAGGCTGGCCGGACGATCCGGGCCGAGGTCAAGCTGGCGATCAAGCGGAGGCTGGCCTCCGGCCGCCAGGACCTGTCGGACGTGGCCCAGGACCTCGGCATGAGCGAGCGCACCTTGCAGCGGCGCATCACCAGGGAAGGCGCGACATTCCGCGAACTGCTCGTGGAGGCGCGCCAGGAGCTCTGCAGACAGTTGCTGAAGGATCCGCTGGCCGATATCGACGCCGTCTCCCGCCTGCTCGGCTATCAGAACACCAGCTCGTTTTATCGCGCCTTTCGCGAATGGGAGGGCATGACGCCTCGCCGGTGGCAGGAACTCCAGGCCGCGGGATACGGCACGGCGGGATCCCGCCGCGCTCCATCGTCGCGCCAGGGCTGAGGCACAGGCTCGGCCCTCCGGGCATGGCCCGGAGGGTCGATCGACCGATCAGCCGATGCCGGGTACCGGATAGCGTCGGCATAGCGCGCGGACATCGCCGGCCAGGCGGTCAAGGGTGTCTTCGTCGCGGGCGTGGCGTAGTGCCTCGACGATCCAGCCGGCGATCCGGCGCATCTCGGCCTCGCCCATGCCGCGGGTCGTGCAGGCCGGCGTGCCCAGCCGCACGCCCGACGGCGCCAGCGGAGGCCGCGGATCGTCGGGAATGACCTGCTTATTGGCGGTGATGCCGATACGGTCGAGCACGCGTTCCGCCTCGCGCCCGTCGAGGCCGAAGCTGAGGACCGTATCGATGACCAGCAGGTGATTGTCGGTGCCGCCGGTGACCAGGGCGACGTCGGCGGCGATCAGGCTGTCGGCAAGCGTGCGGGCATTGGCCAGCACCTGGGCGGCGTAGGTCCGGAATTCCGGCTCGGCCGCCTTGCGGAAGGTGATCGCGGCGCCCGCCACATTGTTCATGTGCGGCCCGCCCTGCAGCCCGGGAAAGACCGAGGCGTCGATCGCCCTGGCGTGGTCCTTGCGGCAGAGGATCAGCCCGCCGCGCGGGCCGCGCAGCGTCTTGTGCGTCGTCGTGGTGACGATGTCGAAGCCGGCATCGATCGGGTTGCGCATCACGCCGCCGGCGACCAGCCCGCCGATATGGGCGATGTCGGCCATGGTCATCGCGCCGACCTCGTCGGCGATGGCCTTGAAGGCTGCGTAGTCGTAGTCGCGCGGATAGGAAGAATAGCCGCAGAGCAGGATCCTGGGCCGGGTTTCCAACGCGGTGTCGCGCAACTGGTCGAAATCGATCGCGCCCTGCCGGTTGGCCGAGGTCTTGTAGCGGACGAAATTGAACACGCGGCCCATATGCGAGACCGGTGCGCCATGGGTCAGGTGGCCGCCATGCGAGAGGTCCATCGCCAGGATGGTGTCGCCAGGCCTCAGGAAGGCGAAATAGGCCGCCTGGTTCATCGGCGAGCCCGACAACGGCTGGACGTTGGCATGCTCGGCCCCGAACAGCGCGCAGGCGCGGCTGCGCGCCAGTTCCTCGATCTCGTCGGTGTATTCCTGGCCGCCATAGTAGCGCCGGCCCGGATAGCCCTCGGCATATTTGTTGGTCAGCACCGAGCCCAGCGCCATCAGCACCTCGGGATAGGTGTAGTTTTCGGAAGGAATCATCTCGACGCCGTCGCGCTGGCGTTCCTCCTCGCCCGCGATCGCCGAGAAGATCGCGGGGTCGTAGGCGGCAAGCTGGCTGCGGTAGCTGTCCATTGGGCACTCCATCGTCAACAGATGGGCCGACTGATGTCGGCTGCCCAGGCGATCGGCGTCAGATACCCCGCCGTCCCTCGTGGTTGTCCACTCGAAATCGCCAGTCCGGCGGGGGTCCCCGCACTACGATGGCTCGCAGCGCGGGGCTATGTGTCGCCTACGGTAAACCGGAATGTCGCCTTTCTTCAATAGGCGCATTCGGTGAAGATCGGGTCGATCTCGCCGCCCCATTCGTTGTGATAGCGATCGAGCAGGTCTTCGGCCGGGGTCTTGCCGGTCTCGACCACCTGGCGCAGACGCCGCAGGAACAGGGTCTCGTTGTCGCCCGACGAATTGCGCCGGTCGCGGGCGGCAAGCCCGGCCGACGCGATGTCGAGCACCTGTCCGGCCAGGGTGCGCACATCGGTGTCGCGCAGCCGCGCCTTCAAGCCTTCGCGCGGCACCGCGTTGCGCAGGGCCAGCACCTCGTCGTGGCGCCAGTCCTTGACCAGATCCCAGGCGGCATCGAGCGCGCCCTGGTCGTACAGGAGGCCGACCCAAAGGGCGGGCAGTGCGCAAAGCCCGGCCCAGCCGCCGGTGTCGGCGCCGCGCATCTCCAGATAGGATTTCAGCCGCACCTCGGGGAAGGCCGTGGTCACATGGTCGGCCCAGTCCTTGATCGTCGGCACCGCGCCCGGCAACGCCGGCAGGCGGCCATCGAGGAAATCGCGGAACGACTGGCCCGAGGCGTCGATATAACGCCCCTCGCGGTGGACGAAATACATCGGCACGTCGAGCAGGTAGTCGACATAGCGCTCGAAACCGAAGCCGTCCTCGAAGGCGAAGGCCGGCACGCCCGAGCGCTGGTTGTCGGTATCGGTCCAGATCTGGCTGCGATAGCTCAGATAGCCGTTGGGCTTGCCCTCGGTGAACGGCGAGCGGGCGAACAGCGCGGTGGCGATCGGCTGCAGCGCCAGGCTGACGCGGAACTTGCGCACCATGTCGGCCTCGGACCCGAAATCCAGATTGGCCTGCACCGTGCAGGTGCGGAACATCATGTCCAGGCCGAGCGTGCCGACCTTCGGCATATAGGCCTTCATGATGGCGTAGCGACCCTTGGGCATCACCGGGATGTCTTCCCGCCGCCATTTCGGATTGAAGCCGACGCCGAGCACGCCGATGCCCAGTTCCTGGCCGATCTCCTTGACCTGGCGCAGATGGGTGTTCACCTCGTCGCAGGTCTGGTGGATGGTCTCGAGCGGGGCGCCGGACAGTTCGAGCTGGCCGCCCGGCTCCAGGCTGACGGACTGGCCGTCCAGCGTCAGGGCGATCAGCTTGTCGTTCTCGAGATAGGGCTGCCAGCCATAGCGCTGCAGCGCGGTCAGCACCGCCTCGATGCCACGGGGGCCTTCGTAGGGCAGCGGCCGCAGGTCGTCGAGCGTGTAGGCGAACTTCTCATGTTCGGTGCCGACCCGCCATTCGCCGGGCGGACGGGCCCCCCGCGACAGATACTCGACAAGCTGGCGACGCTCGGTAATCGGCGTCGCGGGCGCGGACGCGGGACCCGACATGCTACCCCCCAAAGGCGCTAAGGCCTTGTCAAACAAGGAACAACCGGTTCGCTGCCACCCCCCGGAGGATTGCCCCCGGGCCGGACCGGTCGAATTTGGTAATGGCTATATAGGAGGCACTCCCCCTAAAGCTAGTGCGATCGCCAGTCGCCCAGGATCCCCTGGAAAAGGCTCAAGGCCGCCACCGCCGCGGTATCGGCCCTCAGCAGCCGCGGCCCCAGCCCCACCGCCAGCACCCCGGGATGGGCGCGCAGGCGCGACATTTCCTCGGGTGCGAAGCCGCCCTCCGGCCCCACCAGCACGGCCCAGGGCTGGCCGGCCGCGCCGGTCGCGGAAAGCGCCGCGGCGGCGGGTGGGGCCGCCCGGCTCTCGTCGCAGAACATCAGCCGCCGGCCGGCCGGCCAGCGGTCGAGCAGCCGCTCGAGCGTCACGGCCTCGCGCACCTCGGGCACGGCCAGGCGATCGCATTGTTCGGCGGCTTCCCGCGCATTTGCTGCCAGCCGCTCGCCATTGACCCGGGCGACGATGGTACGGCGGGTCAGGACCGGCTGGATGACGGCCACGCCCAGCTCGGTCGCCTTTTCGGCGACAAAATCGATGCGCGCCCGCTTGATCGGGGCAAAACACAGCCACAGATCGGGCTCGGCGGTCTGCGGCCGCAGCCGGTCGGTCACGACCAGCCGGCATTTCTTGCGCGAGACCGCCTGGACCCGGGCACGCCATTCGCCGTCGCGGCCGTTGAACAGCGCGACCTCGTCGTCCTGGCCCAGGCGCAGCACGTTGAGCAGGTAATGGGCCTGGCCGTCGTCGGGCTCGACCTCGGCGGCGGGGGCCAGGGCATCGGGCACGAACAGGCGCTTGGCAGGGATCGGATCGTCTTCGGCCATGGTGTCGGTTGCAGCTTGCGAATCGAGAGGCTAAGAGCTTAGCCCATGACGCCACCCGACAGCACCGTCGCCGATGCCCGGAAGGGCAACTGGGTCGACGCCTATGCCCCGGCCTGGACCCGGCCCTATCTGCGGCTGTCGCGCGCGGACCGGCCGATCGGCACCTGGCTGCTGCTGCTGCCGGGCTGGTGGTCGATCGCCATGGCGGCCCCGGCGGGAAGCGCCCCGGACCTGTGGATGATGCTGCTGTTCGGCATCGGCGCGCTGGCGATGCGGGGCGCGGGCTGCACCTTCAACGATCTGGTCGATCGCGACTTCGACGGCCGGGTCGAACGCACACGGTCGCGCCCGCTGCCCTCGGGGCAAGTCACCCCCGGACAGGCCAGGATCTGGCTGGTGGTCCAGGCCTTGATCGGCCTTGCGGTGCTGCTGCAGATGGGATCGCTTGCCATCCTGCTCGGGGTCGCCTCGCTCGGGCTGATTGCAATCTATCCGTTCATGAAGCGGGTCACCTGGTGGCCGCAATTCTTCCTCGGCCTCGCCTTCAACTGGGGGGCGCTGATGGGCGAGGCCGCCGTTGCCGGCCGGGTAAGCGCCGCGGCGATCGCCCTGTATCTGGCCGGCATCCTGTGGACACTGGGTTATGACACCGTCTATGCCCACCAGGACAAGGAAGACGACGCGCTGATCGGCGTCAAGTCGACCGCGCGGCTGTTCGGCACGCGCAGCCGCGTCGTCCTCTTCCGCTTCTATGCCGGCATGATGGTGCTGATGCTGGCCGTCGGCCCGCTGGCCGCGCTGGCCTGGCCCTATTACATCGGACTTACCGTCGCGGCACTGATGCTCTATCGCCAGAACGCCACGCTCGACTTCGACGACGGCGCCGCCTGCCTCGTCGCGTTTCGCGCGCATCGCGATGTCGGGCTTGTAATCCTTGCCGGATTCGTCGTGGCCCGCCTGATCGGTTGAATTGTTGCCCGCCCCAAGGTTCAATGCGGGGGACAACGGGGTGGCAATTCATGACATCGACAGGGCCCGACCTTGACGCCCGTCCACGCTTCGGGCGCCTCGAACGGCGCCTGATCGCCGGCACCCTCGTCCTCGGCACCCTGATCGTCGCGCTGGCCGCCGGCGCCTGGATCGTCAGCCAGTCGGCGGTCGAACAGGCGCGCGCGCGCTATGAGCAAAATCTCCGCCCCCTGCTGGCGCTGAAACGGCTGTCGGATTTCTATGCGATCAAGGTGGTCGGCATCGCCGGCATGGCCGCATCGCGGGTGGTCGAGGCCGCCGACGCCGCCAGGCAACTGGCCGAGGCGCGGCGCGACGTCGCGGGGATCTGGCCGGCCTATCTCGCGGCCATCCGGGATCCGGCGGAGCGGGCGCTGGCAGCGACGTTCGAAGGGCGGCGCGTCGAAGCCGACGCGCTGGTCGGCGACCTGCTCGACGCGCTGCAGGTCGGCGACGATGCGGTTCCGACGCTGAAGCTGTTCGTCGAGGCCCGGTTGCATGCGACGATCGACCCGGTGCTGGCCGACCTCGACCGCCTTGTCGGCTACCACATCGCCGCGGTCGAAAGCGGTCAGGCACGGCTCGAACGCGACTTCGGTCGACAATCCGTCGCCTATCTCGCCGCGTTGCTTGTCGGTCTCGTGGCCGCGGGCGCCGTCATCCTGCTGTCGCATCTGTCGATCGGGCGGCCGCTGGGGCGGCTGACGGCGGCGATGCGCGGCCTGGTCGCCGGCGACCTCGACGCACCGGTCCCGGGACTCGACCGCCGCGACGAGATCGGCGAGATGGCGCGCGCCCTTGCGGTGTTCCAGAACACCGCCGTCGAACTGGTCCGCGCCAAGACCGCCGCCGAGGCGACACGGCGCGAGGCCGAGCTGTCGTCGCAATGGCTCGAGCTGGCCAACCAGGAACTGGAGGACGAGCGTGCCCGCGTCGAGGAAGCCCGACGCCAGGCCGAGCTGTCGTCGGACTGGCTGGAGCTTGCCAACCAGGAGCTCGAGGACGAGCGGGCCCGGGTCGAGGAATCGCGGCGCCAGGCCGAACTGTCGTCGAACTGGCTCGAACTCGCCAACGAGGAACTGGAGGCCGAGCGCGCCCGCGTCGAGGAAGCGCGGCGGCAGGCCGAACTGTCGTCGCAATGGCTCGAACTGGCCAACGAGGAACTGGAGGCCGAGCGGGCCCGGGCCGACGCCGCGACCCAGGCCAAGTCGTCGTTCCTGGCGATGATGAGCCACGAGATCCGCACGCCGATGAACGGCGTCATGGGCATGGCCGAACTGCTCGACCAGACCGCGCTGACCGAGGAACAGCGCGGCATGACCCGGATCATCACCCAGTCGGCCGCCGCGCTGCTGACGATCATCAACGACATTCTCGACTTCTCCAAGATCGAGGCCGGCAAGCTCGACATCGAGGCCGTCCCCTTCGCCCTGACCGAACTGGTCGAAGGCGCGGCGGAACTGATCGCGCCGCGAGCCGACGAGAAGGGCATCAAGCTGATCGTCGACATCGACCCGGACCTGGCCGACCAGCGCGTCGGCGATCCGACGCGGCTGCGCCAGATCCTGCTCAACCTCGCCGGCAACGCGGTGAAGTTCACCGAGAAGGGCCATGTCCGCATCAGCGTCACCTCGTTCCGCGACAAGGCGGCGCCGCGGCTGAAATTCGCCATCGCCGATACCGGCATCGGCCTGACCCCGGAACAGAAGGACAGGCTGTTCCAGCCTTTCGCGCAGGCCGACTCGTCGACCTCGCGCAAGTTCGGCGGCACCGGCCTCGGCCTCTCGATCTGCCGCCGGCTGGCCGAACTGATGGGCGGCGAGGTCGGGGCCGATTCGGTCGCCGGCGAAGGCTCGACCTTCTGGGCGACCCTGCCGCTGCCGGTGGCAGACCCGGCGCCGGTCGAACCCTTCGTCGACATCGCCGACCTGCCGGTGCTGGCGGTGGCGACCGACGATCGCGCGGCACGCGCAAGCCTTGCCAATCATCTGCATGCCGCCGGTATCGCCGACGTCACCTGGGCGACCCCGGGGGAGATCCCCGAGGTCATCGACGAACGCACCTGCGTGGTCGTGCTGGCCGACGAGACGGCCGGGCTGATCGCGGCCGAGGCCCTGGTCGTGCGGGGCGGCATCCGCATGGTGCTGATCGCCTCGCGGCTTGCCGTCTCGTCGCTCGACAACGCGCTGCGCCGCGGGGCGGCGGCAACGCTGACGACGCCGGCCCAGCGCCAGCGCCTGTGGCGGGCGATCGCGGTCGCCGCCGGAAGGGCTGCGCCCGAGGCACGCGTCACCGAAGGCAGCGAGCGCTTCATGCCGCCGCCGATCGAGGAGGCGCGGGACGCGGGCGCGCTGATCCTGATCGCCGAGGACAACAAGACAAACCAGATCGTCATCGGCCGGATTCTCGACCGCCTCGGCTATGCCCATGAAATGGGCGACGACGGCGCCATCGCGCTCGAGATGTATCGCCGTGGTGGCTACGGCATGCTGCTGACCGATTTCCATATGCCCAACATGGATGGCTTCGAGCTGACCGCCGCGATCCGCGGGGGCGAGACCGAGGACGGTTTCCGGCTGCCGATCGTCGCCCTTACCGCCGATGCGCTGCCGGGCACGGCACAGCGCTGCCGCGACGCCGGGATGGACGGCTATCTGACCAAGCCGGTCGAACTGAAGGCGCTGACCGCGCTGCTCGAACAATTGCTGCCCCAGGCAGCCGGCCTGCGCCGCCCGTGGGTCGAGGAACCGGTGGCACCCGCCGCCCCCGCCTACGACATCGATCCCGCGGTACTCGATGTCGACCAGATCGCCGAGACCTTCGGCGGCGTCAACGCCGACGCCATCGCGTTCCTGACCGGTTTCGCCGCCGACCTCGCCCGCATGGTCGCCGAGGTCCAGGCGCCTTGCGCCGCCCGCGACCTGGCCGAGGCGCGCCATACCGCCCATGCGCTGAAGGGTGCGGCCCGGTCAAGCGGCGCGGGCCGGCTGGGCCAGCTTGCCTCCGACATCCAGGACTGCCTAGATGCCGGTGACGGCGACACCGCCGACCTGCTGGCCGGCATGCTGCCCGAAACGGCCGACGAGCTTGCGGCAGCCATCGGCATTCTGTCAGGATCGCGGCCATCATGATGGATGCCCGCTACAGCCGCCACACCATTGCCGTCATCGAAGACGAGAGCCATACGCGCGCGATCATCCGCGGCCTGCTGCGGCAGCTCGGCGTGCGCTCGATCGTCGAGGCGGCCGATGGCGGCGTCGGCCTGAAGGAAGTGATCCGCAGCCGGCCGTCGGCGGTACTTTGCGACATTCACATGGAGCCGGTCGACGGCCTGACCTTCGTCTTCAACCTGCGCCATTTCGCCGTGCCGGCGATCGCCAAGATCCCCGTGATCATGCTGACCGCGGACGCCCAGCGCGAGACCGTCGAGGCCGCCCGCGATTCGCAGATCAACGGCTATATCGTCAAGCCGGTCAGCCTGGCGATGCTCAAGCAGCGGCTGGACAAGGTCCTCGGCATCACTTGAGCCAGCGGGTGAAGAATCCGACCATGTCGGCGGCGAACTGCTGGGGCTGGTCGCCGCCGGACCCGACCTTCGCCCCGCGGCCCAGGAACGGCGCCGCCGCCCGCTGCCAATAGGCATCGTTGGCACCCGGCACCTTCTGGTCGACGTAGAAATCCCAGAACACGCCTTTCTCGTCCATGTAGGCGATCGGGGCATCCAGCGCCTTGATCGCGTCCGGCAGCGTCTGCACCGGACGTCCCTCCTGGTCGAAACCGTGATAGGCGCCGGCGAACAGCCGGATCGAGACGCGTTCGGAGCCCTGCATCATCGCGACGGCCTGGGCCTGGCACTGGATCGGCGAGACCCAGTCGTCGTTGGCGGCAACGAGGAAACGGACCGCGGTCAGACCCGATTGCGGTTTCAGGAATTGGTAGCCGCACCAGGGATAGGCCGGCATGACCGCCGCGAGATGCCCGCCCGGACCCAGCACTGCCGCCGCGACCGGGGCCATTGCCGCCATCGCCACGGCGTGGCCGCCGCGGCTGTAGCCGATCGCGCCGATGCGCGACGGCTCGATCTCGGGCAGCACGGCAAGGGCCTTGGCCGCCGCCAGCACGTCATAGGCGCTTTCGGCAAAGGTCATCTGGCCCTGGTCGGCGATGGTGTCGCGGATGCCGCGGCCGCCGAACGGGTCGAGCAGCAGGGCGCCGATGCCCGCCGAGGTCAGGTATTGCGCATGCCGGACCTGCTGGGCGTTGACCCCGCCGGATCCCGGCACGATCACCACGACCGGGAAGCGCGGCGTGCCGGCCGGCAGGAACAGCTTGGCATCGAGCGTCACGACCTGGCCGGGACGACCGGCGATGATGTCCTCGTAGGTCGCCGGCCGCGCACTCGGCACCTTCAGCGCGTTGCCGATCACACCATTAGCCAGGACGATCTGGCGTTCGGCGAACGGCACGGTCGGGGCCGTCTGCGCCAGGGCCGTGCCGTGGACGAGGCCCCAGGCCAGTATCGCTGCCACCGCCGCCTGCCATTTTCCTGTGCGCATCATGCCCTCTCGACCCATCGTGACCGACAAGGGCGACACTAGCCCAAAACCGGTGCCGGCAGCACCACCCTGACGACGGTGCCCTGGCCGGACCGCCCGTCGATCTCGAGCCGGCCTCCGAGCCGGACGAGCAGGCGCCGCACCAGCCGGAAACCGAAACCGGCCCCGCTTTCCCCGTGCGTGCCACGCTGCGGCGAGACCGTGCCATCGCCGGACATCAGCCGGTCGGCGAGTGTCGGATCGATCCCCACGCCCGAATCCCTGACGGCCAGAACGACGGTTTCGGCCTCATGGGCGGCCGAGACGGTGACGCGGCCGCCGGGCGGCGTGAATTTCAGGGCATTGGCGATCAGGTTGCGCAGCACGGTTTCGAGCATCAGGCGATCGGCCCGAACCGAGCCGACGGCAGGCTCGGCCAGCAGCAGGACCCGCTTGCGGCGGGCCGCCGCCTCGTGCGGCCGAATCGCTGCAGCGATGAAGGCCTGCAGATCGATCGCGACCGGCACGGCGGCGGCATCCTCCGATCGCGCCCAGTCGAGCAGGTTGGCCAGCAGCGCCTCGCCCTGCACCGCCGCCTCGCGCAGCGATTCCGCCTGGGCGATCAGTTCGCCGGGATCGAGCCGCCCGCGTTCCAGCGCCACCAGATCGGCAAAGGCACCGACGGGATTGAGCAGCCCGCGCAGGTCATGGCCGATGATCTCGATCAGTTCATCCTTGTGGCGGTTCAGCCGCGCCAGCTCGGCCCGGCCGGCCGAGGCGGCGGCCTCCGCCGCCTTGCGCGCCGACATGTCGCCGATGACGCTGAGCAGCAGCGCAGTCCCGTCGAGCGCCTCGAACAGCGCCGAGGTCCATTCGACCGCGATCAGGCGACCATCGCCGGCCTGCAGCGTCCATTCCTCGGGTGTCGCAGCACCACCGGCGGCAAGGCGCCCGCGATAGACACGCAGGCCCGCCTCGCGCGCCGCCGGGGGCAGGACGGCAGTCACCGGCCGGCCGACCAGCGCGGCCTCGTCGAGAGCCAGCAGCCGGCAATAGCCGGGCGAGACCGCGACGAACAGGCCATCGGAATCGGTCACGCAATACCCGCCGGGCAGGGCGCGCTCCAGCGCCCCGGCCAGGGCATCGATCGTCCATTGCGGAATGTCGATTGCCGGGCGGGAATTCGTCGTCACGTCACGCGGTCTCCTGGTTGCAGGCGCAGCCGGCCCCACTATAGTGAGCGGATGGTCAGCCGCGCAAAGCTCTCCGTCGCCGATATCCGACACATCTACGACAGTTTCACCGCGCCTATCACGCGCTATGACTGCGGACGGCGCTGTGCTCCTCTAAACGGCGGCGAGCCGGTCTGCTGTTCCACCAAAAATGCCGTGCCGGTGGTCCATCGCCCGGAATGGGACCTGCTGCGCAGCCGCACCGACCTGTGGTCCAAGTTCAAGCCTTACGATGCGGCAACCCGTCAGATCGTCCGCGAAATGTCGCCGGCCTGCGCCGCGATCGAATGCAAGGGGGCACGGTTCTGCGAGCGTGACAACCGCACCATCGCCTGTCGGGCTTTCCCGTTCTTTCCCTACATAACCCGCGAGAAGCGTTTCGTCGGCCTCGGCCACTACTGGAACTTCGAGGACCGCTGCTGGATGGTCTCGCATCCCGAACTGGTGACGCCGGAATTCGTCACCGAATTCGTCGCGGCCTTCGAATACGTCTTCGAGCACGACGACGACGAATTCGCGGTGATGAGCAGGCATTCGGCCACCGCACGGCGGCGGCACACCCGCATGGGCATCCCCTTTCCCGTGATCGGACGCGACGGCGGCTTCTTCCTGGTCAAGCCCGGCGATCCGACCTTGCATCCCGCCGATATCGCCCGGTTCAAACCCTATCCGACCTTCCGCAGCAAGCGCGCCTATGCCGACGCCTGCCGCCACTGGGGTTATGAACCGCCGGCCGAGATCGATATCTGACGGCCATGGCCGCAGACTACCAGATCGGTGCCCGCGCCTTCGAGGCCCGCGACTACGCCACGGCGACCGCGGTGTGGAAGGAATTGGCCGATGCCGGCCACATGGTCGCGCAGAAGAGCCTGGCGGTGATCTATGCCAAGGGCCTCGGCACGCCGGTCGACGATACCAAGGCGGCCTACTGGTACGGCAAGGCCGCGGCCCAGGGCCATGCAGTGGCGCAGTTGCGGCTGGCCATCGCCTATACCTTCGGTGCCGGCGTGCCGCGCGATCTGGTCCGTGCCTATGTCTGGCTGGCCCACGCCAACGCGCGCTTTCCACCCGGCAAGGCACGGACGAAATCGAACGAACTGGGCGACCTGCTGGTCAAGCTGATGTCGGCCGCCGAGCGCGAGACCGCCCTGCAACAGCTCGGCCGCCTCGCCGCGGCCGGCAAGCTGACGCCGATATCGAGCCCGCCGCGCCGCCTCGACATGGCCGATCCCGCCGGCTTTCGCGATACCGTCAACAAGTTCGTGGCCCGCACCAAGCTCCTGGGCGACACGTTGTTCGCCGGCTCGCTGCAGGTGCTCGGCCTGGGTCAGGTCAAGGCGCAGGTCGGCGACGACTGGCCCAGGATGAAGGCCGACATCCTGTCGATCGTCGACGACGTCATCGAGAACAACCTGACCGACCTCGATCTCTACCTGCGCCTCGACGAGGAGCGGGTGATCCTGCTGTTCGGCTCGTCGCTGAAGCACGAGGCCGAGGCGCAGGCCCGCACGATCTCGAAGGAAATCGAGAACCTGCTGTCGGCGCTGGTACCCAAGGAGATCGAGATCAACGTCTCGGCGATCACCGCGCCGATCGACCCGGTCGCCCACGGCGCCAAGCTGTTCGACCTGTCGGGACTGATCGCCATCGTCGACGAGGCGGCCGCCAAGGTCGAGACGCAGGCCAAGGCCGAGGCCGCCGAGATCGTCGCCAAGACCGACGCCGACACGCTGCAATTCTGGCCCGTGACGCAATTGCGCAAGAAGCTCGTCTCGCTTTATCTGGCCGAGCTGGTGCCGTCGACGCCGCGCGCCCCGGGGACCAAGGAGGCGCAGCCGGGCCTGCTGGACGCCGAACTCGACCGCTATCTGCTGGAACTCGTCACCGTCCGCCTGCAGGAAGCCGGCGGCATGGGCGACAAGGCGATCGCCGTGGTGCCGCTGCACTACGAGACGCTGGCCTCCAAGACCTTCCGCCAGCGCTATCTCGAGGCGGTCACCCGGCTGCCGCGCTCGGCCCGCCGCCGGCTGGTGCTCTATCTCGCCGACATGCCGGACGGCGTGCCGCAGAACCGGCTGTACCAGATCCTGTCACCGGCGGCCAAAAGCATCCTCGGCTATGCGATCCGCGTGCCCGGGCGGTTCAAGGATTTCGACCGCCTGCAGGGTTCGAAGATCCCGCTGCTGGTGGTGGATGCCGAAAGCTTGGGGGGCTCGGGCGGCGCCGAGATGCGGCTGATCGAGGCGCTGGTCAAGGCGGGGTATCCGAGCTGGCGGCGGGTGATGTTCCTGGGCGCCGACGATCCCGACATCGCCGTCGCCGTCAGGCGCGCAGGCCCCGCCTATCTCGCCGGCCCGGCGCTCGCCCCTGCCTCGGACCGTTTCGGCCTAGCCTACCGCATCAACTGACGGCCGGCCGGCGCCTCCATCGCGGCCGGGGCAGCACCAGGACCGCCAGCCCCGCCAGGATCAGCATCATGCCGCCGAGCCGTAGCGGCCCGAAGGTCTCGCCCAGCACCAGATGGGCCGAAACCGTGCCGAAGACCGGCGCCAGCAGCGAGAATGGCGCAACCGTCGCCGCCGGATAGCGCTTCAGCAGCTGTCCCCAGACATAGAAGCCGAACAGGGTGGTCGGCACGCCGAGATAGAGCACGGCCCCGGCCGCCTGCCAGCCCGCCGCCTGGAACGAGGCCGCGATGGCCGCGGGCCCTTCCAGCCATAGCGACAAGGCCAGCACCGGCGCCAGCGGCACCAGGCTCATCCAGACGACCATGCGGAACATGTCGACTTGCCCCGCCCCGCGCAGCAGCACGTTGCCGACGGCCCAGCTGGCCGCCGCGGCCAGCACGAGGCCCAGGCCCAGCGCCGTCAGATCGCCGCCGATCGACAGCCCGATCAATCCGAGCCCGGCACCCGCCACCGCCATGCCGCCCAGATGGCGCCGGGTGGGCCGCTCGCGCAGTGCGACGGCCGCAAAGATCAGGGTAAAGAAAGCCTGCGACTGGATCGCGATCGAGGCCAGGCCTGCCGGCAGTCCGGCGGCCATGCCGCTGAACAGGAAGACGAACTGGCCGACGAACAGGAACAGCCCGATCGCCGCAAGCCGCCCGGCACCGACGTTCGGACGCGGCACGAACAACACCGGCAAGGCCGCCACGGCAAAGCGCAGCACGGTCAGCAGCAGCGGCGGAAAGTGGTTGAGCCCGACGCGGATGACGACAAAATTGAAGCCCCAGACCGCCGTCACCAGAATGGCGGCCAAGACATGAACCGGCTTCACGACGAACCCTCCCCGCGATGACGACGCGATTGCCCAATCTCGGTGCACTGCAGGCTTTCGAAGCCGCCGCGCGGCATGCAAGCTTCGCGCGCGCCGCCGCCGAACTCGGCGTCACCGCGGCCGCCGTCAGCCACCGCGTCAGGGATCTCGAACGTCAGTTGGGCCGGATGCTGTTCGAACGGCTGAACCGGGCGGTGCGCCTGACCCCGGAAGGGCGCGCGCTGGCCGCCGCGCTCGGCGACGGCTTCGCCCGGATCCGGGCCGGCGTCGACGAATGCCGCGGGCGGTCGCAGGCGCTGGCCCTCAACGTGGTGCCGAGCCTGGCGGCCAAATGGCTGGTCCCGCGGCTCGACCGCTTTACCGCCCGCGAACCTGCCGTTGCCGTCACGGTCACCGCGACCGAGGCATTGAGCGCCCCCGGCTCGCGGGATGCCGCGGTGGCGATCCGCTTCGGTGCCGGGCCCTATCCGGGCCTCGACGATCAAATCCTGTTCCCGCTGATCTTGACGCCGGTCTGCACGCCGGCGCTGGCCGGCCGGCTGAAGCGGCCGGAGGATCTGGCCGCCATGGTCCTGCTGCATGATACGCCCCGGCAGGTCGTGATGCCCGGCTGGCCGGAATGGCTGGCACTGGCGGGGCTGGCCGGACGCGTCGACGGGCAGCGGGGTCCGCGCTTCTCGGCCGGCAGCCTGACGATCGAGGGTGCGCTTGCCGGCCAGGGCGTCGCGCTGGGCATCGGGCCGTTCGTCATCGACGATATCGTCGCGGGGCGCCTCGTCGCGCCCTTTCCGATCGTGCTGCGCGACCACAGCCTGGCCTACCGGCTGCTGTGCCGCCCTGGCGGCAGCGATCCGGCCGTCGCGCGCTTCGCCTCGTGGATACGAGACGAAGCCGCGGTAACCAATGCCGTGATTGTCGAGCGCCTGGACCATGGCCGCGATGGTGACGCGGCCCCGAAGCCCCGACAAACGAGAAGATCGTCAGCTCGGCTGAGCGGAACTAAGCCTTCGAACGGCTTCGTGCGAAAGGCGGCGGATCAGTAGCCGAAGCCGCGGCTGATCGGGGTGCGCACGCCCTCGGCATAGTTCTGGGCCAGGAAGCGGTAGGTTTCCTTGAACAGCTTGATGTTCTGGTCCTTGCGCACGACCTGGACCGGCTTCCACGCCTTGATCATCTCGTCCCATTCGAGCAGGCGGCGATGGACGCCGTCGCGGATGTGGCGGATCAGGTCGATGGTGTTCCGCGGCTCGCGCAGCAGCGTGATGATATCGGTCTGGCGCATGTCCAGGCTCTTGAACGCCGTGTGGATATCGTTGATCGGCGCCTTGATCAGCATCTGCATGCGCAGGAGTTCCTCGACCACGAACGAGTCGCGCTTGTGCAGCTTGACGAACTCGTCGATCTTTTTCTGGATCGACAGCATCGTCTCGAAGAATTCCTTCAGCGCCTCGATGTAGGCAAGCTCGCGGGCGATGTTCTTGACGCGGTTCATCACCTCGGATTGCTGGTTCGACTTGATCTCCAGGTCGTCGGCGATCCGGATGGCGGCGGCGCGGGCCTGTTCTTCGATATTGCCCTGCTCGATCAGCTTGAGCAGCGCGCCGATATCGTCGAGCGGTATCAGCCTGCCGGTGATCCAGGATACCAGGCGGGCATAGAGCTTGGCTTCCGACACCAGCCGGTTGGTATCCGACACCGACCAAGACGCCGATCCGTCGAGGATTTCCTTGGGGATCGAATCGTTTGGCCGGATCTCCTTGACGTATTTCAGGCTCTGCTCGACCAGGTTGACCAGCTTGGCGTCGCCCGGGAATTGCTGCAGGTTGAATTCGCGGCGCAAAACGTTCAGCGGCACGCAGCCCATGTTGGCGCCCATGGGGAAGTAGAACGCCGGCTCCTTGGTGTCCTTGGACATCGCAAAGACCGCGCCGGGCACGTTGAACATCTTGTTGTCGAACACGAAATGCGTCGCCTGGCCGGGATTGCCGCTGCCTCCCGGGCCGATCAGGTCTTCGATGGAAACGTCCGCAGCCACTGTCATTCCTCGTATATCGGCTGGTCGGGCCCACCCTGACGGGACCCTGTCCGTTCTTCGTGCGCAACCCTGCGACGCCGGCCGACGGGCCTGTATGACGTGCCCGCGCGCCGATGGCAAGTGTGGCACAAATCGCGGCAAAGGACGTAAGATCGCGCAATCGTCCTCAAGTTGTCGTATCCAGATCATGCCCTATGCGTCTCTGCGCGAATTCATTACGCGGCTGGAACAGACCGGTCGCCTAGTGCGCGTATCCGAACCGGTTTCCACCGTCCTCGAAATGACCGAGATCCAGACCCGGCTGCTGGCCGAGCAGGGTCCGGCCGTGCTGTTCGAGCGGCCGGTGATGGCCGACGGCCGGATTTCCGACATCCCGGTCCTGGTCAACCTGTTTGGCACGGTCGAGCGCGTGGCCTGGGGCATGGACCGCGAACCCCATCAGCTGCGCGAGGTCGGCGAGACGCTGGCCTTCCTGCGCCAGCCCGAGCCGCCATCGGGGTTCCGCGAGGCGATCGCCATGCTGCCGCTGGTCAAGACGGTGCTGTCGATGCCGCCGAAGACCGTCGGCCATGCGCCGGCCCAGGAGGTGGTCTGGCGCGGCGACGAGATCGACCTGACCAGATTGCCGATCCAGTCCTGCTGGCCGGGCGAGCCGGCGCCGCTGATCACCTGGCCGCTGGTCGTCACCCGCGGACCGAGCCGGGCACGCGAGGATGCCTTCAACCTGGGCATCTACCGGATGCAGCTGCTGGACCGCAATCGCTGCATCATGCGCTGGCTGCGCCATCGCGGCGGCGCCCAGCATCATCGCCGCTGGGGCGAGGCCAAGCGCGAGCCGCTGCCCGCCGCGGCCGTGATCGGCGCCGATCCCGGCACGATCCTGGCCGCCGTCACCCCGGTGCCCGACACGCTGTCGGAATACCAGTTCGCCGGACTGCTGCGCGGCAAGAAGGCAGAGCTGGTCGATTGCGTCAGCCAGCCGCTGAAGGTGCCGGCCGAGGCCGAGATCGTGCTGGAAGGCCTGGTCAGCCTGGACGACTACGCCGACGAAGGCCCCTATGGCGACCATACCGGCTATTACAACGCGGTCGAGAAATTCCCGGTCTTCACCGTCACCGCGGTGACGATGCGGCGCAAGCCGATCTACCTGTCGACCTTCACCGGCCGCCCGCCGGACGAACCGAGCGTGCTGGGCGAGGCGCTGAATGAGGTCTTCATCCCGCTGTTCCGCCAGCAGTTCCCCGAAATCGTCGATTTCTGGCTGCCGCCGGAGGGGTGTTCCTACCGCATCGCGGTCGTGTCGATGAAGAAGGCCTATCCCGGCCACGCCAAGCGCGTGATGCTCGGCGTATGGTCCTATCTGCGCCAGTTCATGTACACGAAATGGGTGATCGTCGTGGATGACGACATCGATGCCCGCGACTGGAAGGACGTGATGTGGGCGATGTCGACCCGGATGGACCCGGCGCGCGACATCACGGTGATCGAGGGGACGCCGATCGACTATCTCGATTTCGCCTCGCCCGAATCCGGCCTCGGCTCGAAGATCGGACTGGACGCCACCAACAAGTGGCCGCCCGAAACCAAGCGCGAATGGGGCGAGAAGATCCGGATGACCGACGATGTCATCGACGCGGTCAGCGAGAAATGGAGCCGTCTCGGCCTGCCCGGTTCGGGCAAGCCGATCTGGCGGTGACGCGATGCGCCGACAGGAACACGTCGACCGCGCGCTGAGGGCCGAGGCCTACAAGGGCCTGCAGCTCGCCGTGGTCCTGCGGGCGCTCGCCTGCGTCGTCATCACCGGCTATCTCGTCTGGGAAATCGGTTTCGCCCGGGCGGTCCCGATCCTGACCATGCTGTTGGTGCTGATGGCGTTGGGCCTCGTCCAGCTTGCCCTGCGCACGCCCGAGCGCGACCAGGCCTGGCTTGCCGCGCTGTTTGCCGCCGTCGATGGCGCGGTGATCGTCGGCGGCGTGCTTGCCGCCGGGCATTTCGATACGATTGCGCTGCCCCCGCCGATGCGGCTCGGCTTCGACACCGTGCTGTTCCTGGCCGGGTTCATCGCCCTGTCGTCGCTCGGCAATGCACCGGCCGTGGTGATCTGGAGCGGCGTGACGATGTCGGCCTGCTGGCTGGCCGGCTGGATCTGGGTCGGCCTGCAACCCGGTGTCGTCATCGGCGCCATGCCGCATAGCCAGCAGCTGGTATCGCGAGACGAGATCATCGCGGCACTGACCAATCCCTGGATGGTGCTGCCGCCGGTGCCGCTGCGCCAGATCGAAGGCCTGCTGCTGATCACCGCGATCACCGCGACCGCGGCCTATCGGGCCCGCCGCATGGTGCGCCGCCAGGCCGAGGCCGACCGGGCCCGCCTGAACCTGTCGCGCTATTTCTCGCCGACCGTGGTCGAGGATCTCTCCGGCATGGACGATCCGTTCGGCGAGGCCCGCCAGCTCAGCGTCGCGGTGCTGTTCGCCGACCTAGTCGGCTTCACCCGCGCCACCGCCGGCCACGATCCGCACCAGGTCATCACCCTGGTGCGCGAGGTGCAGCGGGGCCTTGCCCGCGCCGTCTTCGCCTGTGGCGGCACCCTCGACAAGTTCCTGGGCGACGGGCTGATGGCGAGCTTCGGTACGCCGCGCCCCACCGGCCACGAGGCGACCGACGCGCTGGCCGCGGCGCGCAGCATGCTGGTCGCGATGGCCAGCCTCAACCAGGATCGCGAGCGGCGGGGCGAGGCCCCGATCCTGTTGTCGATCGGGCTGCATTTCGGCCCGGTCACCCTCGGCAACATCGGCGACGAGAACCGCATCGAGTATACGGTGGTGGGCGAGACGGTGAACGTTGCCAGCCGCCTGGAAAAACTGACACGCGAGCATCACGCCGCGCTGATCGCCTCGGACGCCTTCGTCCGGCGCCTGAGCGCCGAAGCCCAGGTCCACGACCTGACCGCTACGGGCCTGGTGCGCCTGCCCGACCAGACGATCCGCGGCCTGGATGCCCCGCTCGGCCTGTGGCAGATCGCGCGATGAGCGAGGGGCGACCCCGCCGGGCCTTCGTCACCGGGGCGACCGGCTTCCTCGGCAAGCATCTCGTCGAACAGCTGCTGGACCAGGGCTGGCAGGTCACCGCGCTGCATCGCCGCGACAGCGACCGCTCGTTCTACGGCGAACGGGTGATCACCTGGGTCGAAGGCTCGCTGCAGGACCAGGCGAGTCTTGCCGCCGCGATCCCGATGGAGGTCGACCGCGTCTTCCATGTCGCCGCCAACACCTCGATCTGGGCGCGCGAAGCCGAAGTCCAGCGGCGGATCAATGTCGAGGGCACGCGCAACCTGCTGGCCGCCGCGCTGACGCGGCGAGCCCGCCGCCTCGTCCATGTCTCGACCTGGAGCGTCTACGACCTGCACCGGCCCGAGATCGACGAGGCTACGCCGCAGACCGGCGGCAGTTCCTGGATCGGCTATGTCCGCACCAAGTGGCAGGCCGAACAGGCGGTGAAGACCGCGGCCGAACGCGGCCTCGACGCCGTGATCGTCAATCCGGCGCATATCCTGGGCCGTTACGATCCCGGCACCTGGTCGCGGATGTTCCTGATGGTCGACCAGGGGCGCCTGCCCGGCATTCCGCCGGGTTCGGGCAGCTTTGCGCATGCGGCGGCCGTGGCGTCGGCGATCATCGCGGCCGGCGACAGGGGCCGGCGGGGACAGAACTACCTGCTGGGCGGTGCCGACCACAGTTTCCACGAGGTGATTGCCGAGATCGGCTTCCGCCTGGGGGCCAAGGTGCCGTCCCGGGTGCTGCCGGCCGCGGCGCTGCGCGCCGCCGCCCGGCTGCAGGCGCTGAAAGCCCGATTCACCGGCGAAAGGCCCGAACTGACCCCCGAGGGCGCCGAGATGGTCTGCCACCGGACCCGCATCGCTTCGACCCGGGCGATCGACGAACTGGGCTATCGCCCGGCGCCGCTCTACTACATGCTGGCGGACTGCCACACCTGGCTGAAAACCGCCGGGCTGTTGCGCTGACCCCGCCTACGCCCCATATCCTGGGCTACAGTCCCCGGTAAGCCACGAGACGTCATGACCGATAACAAGTCCCGCGCCGCCGCCACCCTCGACCTCCTGACCGACCTGATCGGCCGGGCCCGCGCCGCCGGCGCCGATCAGGCCGACGCAATCGCCTTCGAAAGCGTTTCCTACGGGGCGTCCTACCGCATGGGCAAGCCCGAGGATATCGAGCGGTCGGAGACGGTCGATCTCGGCCTGCGGGTGCTGATCGGCAAGCGGCAAGCGTTCGTCGCCGGCACCGACCGGCGGCGCGACGCGCTGGACAAGGTGGTCGAACGGGCGGTGGCCATGGCCAAGCTGGCCCCGGAGGACAAGTTCTGCGGCCTTGCCGACCCGGCGACCCTGGCCGGGTCCTGGCCCGATCTCGACCTCGCCGACCCCGAGCCGCCGCCCCCGATCGAGACGCTGATCGAGGAGGCGCGGGCGATGGAGGAAGCCGCGCTGGCGGTACCCGGCATCACCAACTCGGAAGGCGGCGGCGCCTCGGCCGGTTCCGGTCTGGTCGCCCTCGCGACCTCGGACGGCTTTGCCGGCGCCTATTTCGGCACGAACTACGGCCGCTCGATCAGCGTCATCGCCGGCGAAGGCACCGGGATGGAGCGCGACTACGACTTTTCCTCCAAGCGCTTCCGGGCCGAGCTCAATGCGCCCGAGGCGATCGGCCGCACCGCGGCCGACAAGGCGCTGAAACGGCTGAACCCGCGCAAGGTGCCCAGCCAGACGGCGACGGTGGTGTTCAGCCCGCGGGTGGCGGGCTCGCTGGTCGGGCATCTCTCGGGCGCGATCAACGGCCAGTCGGTGGCCCGCGGCACCTCATTCCTGAAGGATCGCCTGGGCGAGCGGATCTTTCGCCCCGGCATCAACATCGTCGACGACCCCTTGCGTATCCGCGGCACCCGTTCGCGCCCGTTCGACGGCGAGGGGGTCGCCACCCGGCGCCGGGTGCTGGTGGCCGACGGCACGCTCGACGGCTGGCTGCTCGATACCGGAACCGCCCGCCAGCTCGGCCTGGCGACGCAGGGCAACGCCTCGCGCGGTGCCGGCGGGCCGCCGGGCCCCAGCGTCACCAACTTCTACATGGAAGCGGGCCAGGTCTCGCCCGACGACCTGATCGCCGACATCACGTCGGGCCTCTACATCACCGAACTGATCGGCATGGGCGTGAACGGCGTCACCGGCGATTACAGCCGCGGCGCGTCGGGCTTCTGGATCGAGAACGGCAAGATCGCCTATCCGGTGTCCGAACTGACGGTCGCCGGCAACCTGAAGGACATGTTCGCCCGGCTGATCCCGGCCAGCGACCTCACTTTCCGCTACGGTACCGACGCGCCGACCATCCGCATCGACGACATGATGATCGCCGGGACATGAGCGTTTCGGCCGATCTCGACCTCCTGATGGCGGCGACGCGCGAGGGCGGCGCGCTGGCGCTCGACCATTTCAAGGCCGGCGTGACCCCGTGGGACAAGAAGCCGGACGATCCGGTCTCGGAAGCCGACCTCGCGGTCGACCGGCTGCTGCACGAGCGGCTGCAGGGTGCGCGGTCCGACTATGGCTGGCTGTCTGAGGAAAGCGTCGACGATCCGCGGCGGCTCGACTGCGCCCGGGTCTGGGTCGTCGACCCGATCGACGGCACCCGCGCCTTCGTCGCCCGCCGGCCGGAATTCTGCGTCTGCGCCGCGCTGGTCGAACAGGGCGAGCCGGTGCTGGCCGCCGTGTTCAACCCGGCCACCGACGAGTTCTTCGCCGCGGTCAGGGGCCAGGGCGCCACGCTGAACGGCCGGCCGATCCATGCCAGCGGCCGCGACGACCTCAACGCCGCCCGCCTGCTTGCCTCGAAAAGCCGGCATTTCTCCTCGCCGGCCTGGCAGGAAGCGGCACCGGGCGCCAGCTTCTCCTACCGCAACTCGATCGCCTACCGCATGGTGCTGGTCGCCGCCGGCCGCTTCGAGACGGCGATCTCGCTGACCCCGAAATCCGACTGGGACATCGCCGCCGCCGACCTGATCGTGCGCGAGGCCGGTGCCCGCGCGACGACCGCGACCGGCGCGGCCTTCCGCTACAACCAGCCCCGCCCGGTGCACCCGAACGTGATCACCTCAGGGCCGGGGGTGCACGGCCAGGTGCTCGACCTGCTGGCCGAGGCGGCCTAGGCCCGCCTCAGCCACACTGCCGTATCGTGGAACGCGGCGCCGCCGTTCGGCTTGGCGGGGTCCGAGCCGATCAAGAGGTTGATGCCGACACCCTCGACATGGGCACCGTTCGGCCAGATGCCCTCGGCGATCAGCACGCCCCGGCGCATGCCATCGAACAGCTGGGCGTGCAGAGCCACGCTGCCGCGGCGATTGCCGAGGCGGACGAGGTCGCCGGTGGCGATGCCCTGCGCCGCCGCATCGTCGGGATGCACCATTACCGTCGGGCGCTTCTCGCGGGCGAGGCTGCCCGGCGTCTCGGTGAAGGTCGAATTGAGGAAGGTGCGCGCCGGCGCGGTGACCAGGCGGAACGGGCACGCGTCGGTCGGCGCCTCGATCGATTCCCAATGGGTCGGGCCTTCGGGCATCCCTTCCCAGTCCGGTCCCTGGGTCTTCCAGTCGGGGAAGAAGCGGAAGCGCTTGTCCGGCCAGTTGAAGCCGTCGAGAAAATGGGCACGGCGGAAATCCGGCTGGGCGTCGTGCCAGCGCGCCGCGATCAGGTCCTCGGCCCCGGGATAGCCGCCCGAACGCAGGCATTGGTCGGCCAGCTCGCGCGGCGTCATGCCGAAACCCGGATGCAGCTCGGCCACGCCCAGGCGCCTCGCCAGCTCGCAGATCACGTAGTGGTTCTCGCGCGCCTCGCCAGGCGCCTCGATCACCTTCGGGCCGAAATGGACATACTGGTTGCCGCCGCCGCGATAGATGTCGTCGTGTTCGAGGAACATCGTCGCCGGCAGCACGACGTCGGCCATCTTTGCCGTCTCGGTCATGAACTGCTCATGGACGCAGACGAACAGATCGTCGCGCGCGAACCCCTGGTGGACGAGGCCGAGTTCGGGCGCCACCACATAGGGGTTGGTGTTCTGGATCAGCATCGCCGTCACCGGCGGGCCGCCCTTCAGCGCGGCCGCATCGCCGGTCAGGATCTGGCCGATGCGCGACTGGTCGAGGTCGCGGACCGTGAGGTCGCGCAGGTCCAGCCCCTCGATCAGCGTCTTGTCCATCGTGAAGATGCCGCCGTTCGAGTGGAAGGCACCGCCGCCCTCGTACTGATAGGCGCCGGTGACCGCGGCGATGCAGCTGGCCGCATGCATGTTGACCGCGCCGTTGCGGCTGCGCGAGAAGCCGTAGCCTAGGCGGAAGTAGGCCCGCTTCGTCGTGCCGACCAGCCGCGCGAAGGCTTCGATCTCGGCCGCCGGGATGCCGGTGATCGCCTCGGCCCAGGCCGGCGTCTGGGCGGCGACGCGCGCTTCGAGATCGCGCGGGCGGTCGGTGTAGCGCTCCAGATACTCCCAGTCGGCGTGGCCGTCGCGGAACAGCACGTGCATCACCGCGCAGGCCAGCGCCCCGTCGGTGCCGGGGCGCGGCATCAGATGGATGTCGGCGGCCTCGGCCGTGCCGTTGCGGTAGGGATCGATGCAGACGATCTTGGCGCCGCGTTCCTTGCGGGCGCGGGTCGCGTGCGTCATCACGTTGATCTGGGTGTTGACCGCGTTGGTGCCCCAGATGACGACGAGGTCGCTGCGCCCGATCTCGCGCGGGTCCGGCCCGCGCAGCGCCCCAGTGCCGGCAAGCCAGCCGGCATAGGCGAGGTTGACGCAGATCGTGCCGAAGAAGCGCGAGTATTTCTTGGCGTGGGTCAGGCGGTGGATGCCGTCGCGCTGCACCAGGCCCATGGTGCCGGCGTAGTAATAGGGCCAGACCGCTTCCGCGCCGTGGCGCTGCTCGGCGGCGACGAAGGCGTCCGCCACGCGGTCGAGCGCCTCGGCCCAGCCGATCTCGGCGAACTGGCCCGACCCTTTCGGGCCGGTCCGCAACAAGGGCCTGGTCAGCCGGTCGGCATGGTGCACGCGTTCGGCATAGCGGGCGACCTTGGCGCAGATGACGCCAGCGGTGTAGTCGTTGTCGGCGGCCCCGCGGACGCGGCCGATACGGGTCGGCGACAGGCGCTCGACCTCGAGGGCGCAGGTCGACGGGCAGTCATGGGGGCAGGCCGAGGCAACGATGTCGACGGCCTGGTCCCGGGCGCGGGCGATCTTGGGGCTGGCGTTCATGGCGGGGCAGCATAGCCGCCCGGCGCGGCGCCGTCAGCCGTGCGATTTCGCCCCCATGCCGAAGCTGGCCGCCATGCCGGCCAGCAGCAGATGGTAGAGATCATAGGGCGCGAGCGGCAGCGGCCCCAGCCGGCCCTGGCGGGCGACCTCGGCGGCGGCGGCGAGCCCGATGCCGGCAAACAGCCAGAAGGCCGCCGTCCGCGACGTCTTCAGCGCGATCGCCGCGACGATGGCCATGCCGATCAGGGCCAGCACGGCTGGCGGCTGCCCGAAATCGGGCACCAGGTCCAGCCCTACCGCCAGCAGCCCGGCACCGCCCGCCGCGGCAGCCACCACCCCGAGGCCCGGCCCGAGCCGCAGCACCGCCCCGAACAGCGCGCCGAGCAGCAGGGCCGCGCCCCCGACCGAGGCGGCGAGGCCGTTGAAGAACAGATGGGCGGGCCGTACCGCCTCGAACCCGGCCAGCCGCAGCGCGCCGAGCCCCGCGGTAATCCCGATCAGGGCAAAACCGATGGCCCAGAACAGGCCCGAAGGCAGCCGGGTCCGGCTGCACAGCCCGATCGCGATGGCGCAGGCCAGCGCCAGGACCACTTCACAGATGACGGCGGTAATCGACATTTCCCCCTGCGGCCCTCACTCTTCCACCCCGGAAAACGCAACGACAGGGGGAATCGCCAGATGACGGGAATGACCATCGAACAGGCCGCGCAGGTTCTCAAGGACAACTTCGCCCCCTGGATCCAGGAGCTGGGCCTGAGGATCGAAGCAATCGAGCCGGGCCGGGTCACCCTGCGCCTGCCCTTCGACGCGCGGCTGACGCGGGTCGGCGGCATGGTCTGCGGCCAGGCGATCATGGCCGCGGCCGATACGGCGATGGTGTTCGCGGTGGCCTCGAGCCTCGGCAGCTTCCAGGACATGGCGACGGTCAGCCAGAACACCTCGTTCTTTCGCGCCGCCGTCAAGGTCGACACGCTGATCGAGGCCCGGGTGATCAAACGCGGGCGCAGCCTGGTGTTCGGGGAGGTGACGCTCTATCCGGATGGCGGGGTCGAGCCGCTGGCCCAGGCGACGCTGACCTACGCGCTGGCCGGTCCGAAATAGTCGCGGTCGGTAAAAAAAAGTGGGGGAGGTTTGACCCTCCCCCCAAGTCGCCTCAGGGATTCCTGATTACTGGATGGTCTCGCCATGCAGGCTGAGATCGAGGCCATCGCGTTCGGTGGCTTCGTCGACGCGCAGGCCCATGACCATGTCGATGACCTTGAGGATGATGAAGGTGGCGATGCCCGAGTAGACGACGGTCGCCGCGACACCGATGATCTGCAGCCAGACCTGGCCGAAACCGCCGCCGTCGAACAGGCCGGCCGCGCCCGGGGTGACGGTGCCGTCGGCGGCCGTGACGGCCGAGAGCGACGAGACCGCGAACACGCCGGTCAGGATCGCGCCGATGATGCCGCCGATGCCGTGCACGCCGAAGGCGTCGAGCGAGTCGTCATAGCCGGCGACGCGCTTCAGCCAGGTGGCGCCGATGAAGCAGCCGATGCCGGCGACGATGCCGATGATCAGCGAGCCGCCCGGCAGGACGAAGCCCGCGGCCGGGGTGATGGCGACGAGGCCGGCCACGGCGCCCGAGGCGATGCCCAGGACCGACGGCTTGCCGTTGACGACCCATTCCGAGAACATCCAGGCCAGCGCCGCGGCGGCCGTGGCGATCTGGGTGACCAGCATGGCCATGCCCGCACGGCCGTCGGCGGTCAGGGCCGAGCCGGCGTTGAAGCCGAACCAGCCGACCCACAGCAGCGAGGCGCCGATCAGCGTGTAGACGAGGTTGTGCGGGGCGAAGGAGACCTTGCCGTAGCCCATGCGCTTGCCGAGCACGATGGCGGCGACCAGACCGGCGATGCCGGCGTTGATATGGACGACGGTGCCGCCGGCGAAGTCGAGCACGCCCAGCTTGAACATCCAGCCGTCGGCGGCCCAGACCATGTGGGCGATCGGCGAGTAGACCAGGATCGACCAGATGCCGATGAACCAGAGCATCGCCGAGAACTTCATGCGGTCGGCGAAGGCGCCGGTGATCAGCGCCGGGGTGATGATCGCGAAGGTCATCTGGAAGGTGAGGAACACGACCTCGGGGATCGTGTGCGCCGCCGGGTCGTAGAACGAATTGAGGTCGATGCCCTTGAGGAAGATCTTCGACAGGTCGCCGATCCAGGGGCCGGTGCCGGCGAAGGCGAGCGAGTAGCCGACGACCATCCAGATGATCGAGACGAGGCAGCAGATCGCGAAGCTCTGCATCATCGTCGCCAGGATGTTCATCTTGCGGACCATGCCGCCGTAGAACAGCGCCAGGCCCGGGATGGTCATCATCAGGACCAGCGCGGTCGCGACGATCATCCAGGCGGTGTTGCCGCTGTCGAGCTTGGGTGTCGGCGCCGCCGCCGCCGCAGGAGCGGTCTGCGCCAGCGCAGCCAGGTCGCCGCCGAACAACGCGACGCCGAGCGCTGCCCCCATCAGCGAAAATTCGATCAGCCTGCGGTACTTGCCCATCATGTTTTCTATCCCTTCAACGACGCTTGTGCGGCCGATGTCGGGCCGCCCCCGCGACGAGGAGTTACAAGAAGCGTGCCAACAGGGGGCCGAGCGGCGCTGCGACGCAAAAACGTTTGGTGATCCCCCCATCGCCGCGTTGACAGGCGCAAATCTGCATATTTTTTCGCCATTCGCCGTATATTTATGCAGCAACATTTGTGCAGCCCGCGTGTTGGGCAGTCGGGATTTAATCCCGGCCATCGCCTTTTTCCGTCATTCGCGTATGGTGCGGCCGGGGACTAAGCCGTTTTTCGGAGCTTTCTAGACTATGGAAATGATTGAGCTTTGGCTCACCGGCCCGGCCTGGGCGTTCGTTTCGGTCATCCTGATCGACCTGGCGTTGTCGGCCGACAACGCGGTGGTCGTGGGCATGGCGGCGGCGGCGCTGGAGCCGAAACAGCGGGCCCGGGCCATCACCATCGGCATCGTCGCGGCCGTGGTCTTCCGCATCGCGCTGGCGCTGATTGCCACCCAGCTGCTGGCCATCATCGGCCTGCTGCTGGCCGGCGGCCTGCTGCTGCTGTGGGTGTCGTGGAAACTGTGGCGCGAGATCGACGCCGACCGCCGGGCGGCCAAGCGCGCGGCGCTGGCCGGCAGCGACGCGTCGGTCGACGAGGCGGAGATCGCCCCCGACGTGAAGCCGGCCAAGAGTTTCCGGGAAGCGGTCACCCAGATCACCATCGCCGACATCTCGATGTCGCTCGACAACGTGCTGGCGGTAGCCGGGGCCGCGCGCGAGCATCCCTACATCATGGTCTTCGGCCTGGGGCTTTCGATCCTCCTGATGGCGGTCGGCGCCCAGCTGATCGCCCGGATGCTGAAGAAGCATCGCTGGATCGCCTATCTCGGCCTCGCCATCATCGTCTACGTCTCGATCAAGATGATCTGGGAAGGCGGTTTCGAGGTCTGGGACTGGCTGGCCCCGAAGCTGCACGGTTGAATTCCTAACACCGAGTTCATTTGCCCCCTGGCGGCGGCCCGGCCATCTTCGGGCCGCCACCACTTGCCCGGAGCGCCGCCCCGATGATCCGCGTCTCGCAGATGTCGACCTTCCGCCAGTTCCTGCGGGACCTGTGGTCGCTGACCAAGCCCTACTGGACGTCGGAGGACCGCGGGCGCGCCTTCCTGCTGCTCGGCGTGATCGTCGCGCTGAACCTGAGCCTCGTGTTCATCAACGTGCTGCTGAACAAGTGGAACGCGGCGTTCTACGACGCGCTGCAGAACAAGGACTATGCCGAATTCGTCCACCAGCTCTACATCTTCTGCGGCTATGCGGCGGCGTTCATCCTGATCGCGGTGTACCAGATCTACCTGAACCAGATGCTGCAGATCCGCTGGCGCCGCTGGCTGACGGAAAACTATCTCGACGCCTGGCTGGCCAAGCGGACCTACTACCGGATGCAGCTTCTCGACCAGGGCACCGACAACCCCGACCAGCGTATCGCCGACGACCTGCGCGACTTCGTCAACCTGACGTTGTCGCTGACCCTGAGCCTGCTGCGTCAGGTGGTGACGCTGGTGTCGTTCCTGACGATCCTGTGGACGCTGTCGGGCGACTTTTCCTTCACTGTCGGGGGCTACGAGATCGCGGTGCCCGGCTACATGGTCTGGGCGGCGCTGGTCTATTCGATCGTCGGCACCTGGCTGACCATCAAGATCGGCGGGCCGCTGGCCCGGCTGAACTTCAACCAGCAACGCTTCGAGGCCGATTTCCGCTTCGGGCTGGTGCGCTTCCGCGAGAACATGGAGCCGATCGCCCTCTATCGCGGCGAAGGCGACGAGCGGCGCGGCTTCCTCGCCCGCTTCGGCCATGTCGTCGACAATTGGTGGGAAATCATGCGGCGGCAGAAGAAGCTGACCTTCTTCACCGCCGGCTATGGCCAGATCGCCACCGTGTTCCCGATCATCGTCGCCGCGCCGCGCTATTTCACCGGCCAGATCCAGCTGGGCCAGCTGATGCAGACCGCCTCGGCCTTCGGCCAGGTCCAGGAAGCGATGAGCTGGATCATCAACGCCTTCACCTCGCTGGCCGAATGGAAGGCGGTGGTCGACCGTCTGGCGTCGTTCCGCAAGGCGATCGAGGCGGCCGAGACGGCCGAGCGCGACGACCGTATCGCCGTCACCGACACCGGCGCCGACAGCCTGGTCGTCGACGGCTTGACCGTGCGCCGCCCGGACGGCCGCGTGCTGCTCAGCGACGGCCATCTGAACCTCGCCCGCGGCGACAGCCTGCTGATCACCGGCCCGTCAGGCTCGGGCAAGTCGACCCTGTTCCGGGCACTGGCCGGCATCTGGCCGTTCGGCGAGGGCGCGGTGCGCCGCCCGCCGGCCGATGCGACCCTGTTCCTGCCGCAGAAGCCCTATCTGCCGATCGGCAGCCTGCGCGACGTCCTGCTCTATCCCGAGCCGCCGGCCGATCCGGCGCAGCGCTCGGACGCGGCGCTGACCGCGGCGCTGACCGCCGTCGGCCTCGACGGACTGGCCGGGCGTCTCGACGACCAGCAGCATTGGGCGCTGCAGCTTTCGGGCGGCGAACAGCAGCGTATCGCGCTGGCCCGCGCCCTGATCCAGCGTCCGGCCTGGCTGTTCCTCGACGAATCGACCAGCGCGATCGACGAAGCCAGCGAGACCGCGATCTACCGGACGCTGCGCGAGCACCTGCCCGGCACCACGATCGTGTCGATCGGCCATCGCGAGAATCTCAAGCCCCTGCACGACAAGGTCATGCGGCTGGTGGCGCGCGAGGATGGCGGTGCGCCCATGCTGGTCACGGCGGAATGAGGCAACGGCCGCGCCGTCAGAAGCGGCGCGGCCGAATGCCGCCGTGTAGCCAGGCGACCAGCGTGTAGATGTCGTAGACCGGCAATCCCAGCTCGGCCTGCAGCGCCGCCGCGTAGGGCGGCATGTTCGTGCATTCCAGCACGATGGCGCCGACCTCCGGATGGCGGGCCACCAGGTCGCGACCGGCCGCCAGGATATCGGCCTCGGCCAGGGCGGTGTCGAGCTCGTGCTTTTCCGCCTTGATCAACACCCGGAAGAATTCCTGCCCACCCTCGGTACCGGCGATCGGGGTGTCGATCGGCGCGCCGGCGGCCTCCAGGTGACGGGCGGTCAGGCTCGGGGCGCTGACCGTGACGACACCGACCCGGCGGCCGGGCGGCAATGTCGCCTGCACCCAGGGCACCTGCATCAGCGACGAGGTCGCGACCGGCACGCCGACCGCCGCGGCGAGTTCGGCCTGGAACAGCGACAGGAAACCGCAATTGGTGGTGATCGCCTCGACCCCGAGATCGACGAGGTCGCGGGCCGCGGCGACGAAGTCGGGCAGCAGGCCGCGCGCGCCGTCGAGCACGACGCGTTCGGGGCTGGCGCCGCGCACGACACGATAGAGTACCGGGAAGGGCCAGGTCAGCCCGTTGCCCATGTCGCCCGGGACGCGGGCGAAACGGGCCTCGAGCATCAGGATGCCGAGGGGGGCACCATAGACCGCCTTGCCGCCGCGCGCGATCATCGGCCATGGCCCCCGCGGCGATAGTCGCGCGGCGACTGGCCGAACCCAGCGCGGAAGACCCGGCTGAAATGGGCGGCGTCGCTGAAGCCCCAGCGGAATGCGATCTCGGTAATGCGGGCAGCCGGATCGCACCGGAGATCCTGGGCGCAGCGTTGCAGACGCTGATGCCAGATCCAGCGTTCGACCGTCCAGTCGCTGTCGGCGAAGATCCGATGAAGCTGGCGCAGCGACAAGCCGACCGCCGCGGCGACGCCTTCGGGCCGCAAGCCGGGATCGGCCAGATGTCGCAGGATATGGGCGGTCGCCCGCGCCATGACCGCCCGGCCGTGGCCCGGCCCCCCCGGCAACGGGTCGAGCGCCAGTTCGAGCAGGTCGAGCGTCGGGCGCAACACCGCCGACTGCCCGCGGACGTCGAGGCCGGCGGCCTGGCGGGACAGGGCGCGCAGATGGGTGGCAAACAGCGCGCCCGGGCCGCGACGGGCGTCGATCCGCCGCCCCACCAGACGGGCCAGGCCCGGCGCCATGTGCTGGGGCAGCATCAGGGTCAGCTTGCGCAGCGTATCGGGTGTCGCGAAACGGATGGCGCGGGTCGAATCCCAGACCGCGAAGCTGCCGGCTTCCAGCTCGATCTCGTCGGCGCCGATGACCAGCCGCTCGCGCCCGCCCAGCACATGCAGCACGCCGTACCAGGCATCGCCCGAGCGCGCGATCTCGGCCGGACCGCGGCGGCCGTCGCAGCCGTCGCACAGGCAGTCGATCACCTCGGCCGCGCCGACGCGCTGGCGACGGATGCGGCCGCGGAAGGTGGCGTCGCGGCGGGCCGGCATGTCCCAGGCCAGGTGGGTCGCGTTGACCGCGTCGCGCCACCAGCCGTATTGCCGCGTCGGGCCCACGGCCTGTGACGAGAACAGTTCGGCGTCGTCGGGCACGGTCGCGCCTTCCCGCTGATCCAAGTTTCGCGGCGCGCTGCGGCAAGATCGCGGGCGCGTCATCGGCGACGATAGTTCGGCAATCAACGGCCAGCGTCAATGGCCGATCAACCTGAGGAGGACACCCGATGAGCGACACCAACCCGGCCGATGTGCTGTGCCGCGGCAACGAACTCGACTGGATCAACTTTGCCCCCGGCATCGACTATGCCGTGCTGCGCGTCAGCGCCGAGACCGGCACCTGGACGGTGATGTTCCGCTGCGCCAAGGGGTCCGGCTTTCCCCCGCATTTCCATCATGGCGCCGGTGAATACGTGATGCTGAAGGGGGTGATGGACTATCGCGCCGGCATCGCACGGGCCGGCGACTACGGCTACGAGCCGCTCGGCGTCTTCCATGAAAGCACCACGTTCCTCGAGGATTCCGAGCTCTGGTTCTCGAACCAGGGGCCGATCGCCTTCATCAACCCCGACCAGTCGATCGCGATGATGCTCGACTGGAAGTTCTTCGCCGACAAGCAGAAGGAACATGCCAAGGCGGCCTGAGCCGCACCGGCCGGGCGGGCGCTACCGGCCGCATCGGCCGGTCGCCCGCCATCGGCCCCGCGAACGACGGGGCGCAGGAAAGGACTTTCCGCCTACCGCACCGTCAGCCGGATCGGGTCGACGAACGGCTTCTCGAACATGTTGAACATCTTGACCAGGTTCAGCGGGTTGCCCGAAACCTTCATGTCGCCACGGACCATGGCGCCGGGAAAGCTGACACGGCCGAGCAGCACCTGGTCCAGCACCGTCTTGTCCAGGGTCAGGGTCATGTCCGGATTTTCCGGCACGCCCCTGCGGAACTCGGCGACGCCGCGGCGGATGGTCAGGCCGTAGGCTTCGCCGATATCGGGGAAGACCCAGCCGATCGCCATCGCGGTATCGAGCGTCTCTTCCGCCTTCAGCCGCGTCGTCAATCCCTCGACGAAGTTGGCCGCCGGCAAGGCCGCCACCGTGTCGGGCGAGGCGAAGACCTGCAGGATGCCCTGCTGCAGCGCGTCGATGTCGAGGTCGCCCGACAGTTCCAGCGCGCTCATCAGGTACCAGTTGCGCCAGTTGATGTTGATCTGGGCGTAGCCCAGTTCCCTGAAGGCGTTGGCCTTCAAGGCGCGGGCATCCTTGTCCTTCTGGTCGATGCGGATCAGGTAGGTCGCCAGTTCGGCAGCCCATTGGAACTCGCCCTTGTCATAGGCGGCGCGCGCGGCGGTCAGCACCTTGTCGCGCCCGCCCATCAGCGCGACATGGCGCCGGGCGCTTTCGACCGGGGGCACGGGGTCGAGCTTCAGCGGGTCGCCCTGGAACCAGCCGAGATAGCCCTGGTAGATCTGGCGGACCGAATGGCTGACGGTGCCGTAGAACTCCTCCATCCAGGGCTTGGTGCCGCCGAGATGGGCGGGCAGCTTGACCACCTGGGCCAGTTCCTCGGGTGTCAGGCCCTTGTTCATGTAGCGGACGGTCTGATCGTGCACGAACTGGATGCCGTCGCGATAGACGGTCAGCACGCGCTCGACCTCGGCCGCGCCCTCGACCGGCGGCCCGTGCTGCAGGCCCATCGCGTCGGCCTTGAAGCCGCGCAGGCGGTCGATCGACTTGAACCACTTGACCGGGTCACGATAGGTCGCGCCGCGCAGCGTATGGATGTTGGGGAAGGTATGGTCCTGGATCACCTCGGCCGACAGCAGGACCCGCTGGTCGGGCAGCCAGATGGCGATCTCGTCGGGTGCCTCCGACGGCACGTGCACCAGTTCCATGCGGATGCCGGCGACCGTCGTCTCCAGCCGGTCGGCGAAGGTTTCGGTCGGGGCGAGGAAAGAACCCTGCACGGCATGGCCGACATTCGGGCCGATGCCGCCGTTCATCCCCTCCATGTCGGCCGGGCCGAGCGCGGCGCCGAACGAATAGGCCGAGCGCACGCCCAGGATCGGGCCGATCGTGCCGCCCTGGCGCTGCACGTTCTCCATCAGCGTGTCATGGGCGATGATGCGCACCCGCCCCGCCTTGACGTCGTCCTCGGTCGCGAAGGCCTTCGCCCCGTTGATATGGTCGACATGGTGATGGGTGTAGACGATCGCCCTGACCGGCTTGTCGGTGATCTTGCGGAATTCGGCCAGCATCTCGCGCGCCCGGCCGACATCGAGGCCGGTATCGACGATGACAATGCCGTCCTGCCCCTCGATCATGATGATGTTGGCGAGGTCCCAGCCGACCGCGACATGGACCTGCTGGCCCAGCTTGTAGACCTTCTTGGCATAGAGGTCGCCATGCGCCTTGAGGGCGGGCTGGATCCGCGGCTTGACCGCGGGCAGCGGGGCCTGCTGCGCCTGCACCGGGCCCATGGCGACGAAGGCGGCCAGAACGGCCGTTGCGACGGCCTTGATCATTGTCATCGGGTTCCTCCCTGGTGGGAGGAGTATGTAGCCATATGGCTACGGAATCAATCCTTCGGCGGCGGCGCCGTCAACGTGCCGAGGATGCGGGCCACCAGCCCGATCAGCGGCGCCTGCTGCACCGGATCGGTGCCGCGCTCGTCCAGCCCGGAGACCGCGCGCAAGAAGGGTTCGAACACCATCCAGCCCAGACCGGTCGCCATGATCAGTGCCAGCACCTGGCGCTGATCGACACCGTCGGCCAGCCGGGATCGCCCGTCCGGGGTCGACAGCCAGCGCATCAGCCATTCGGCCGCCGGGAAATCCGACTGGACCTCGTGAGGGTCCTGGCCGGCCAGCATCGCGCGGGCGAGCAGCCGCCAATAGGCCTCGCGCTTCTGCACGGCGGCCAGAACGCGCCCGAGCACCAGTTCCGGCGGTCCTGGCGGCAGGGCGGCCAGGTCGGCTTTCAGCCCGGTCAGCTGGGGTTCGGTCACGGCCTTCAGCAAGGCTTCCTTGGTACCGAAATGGCGATGGACCAGGCCGTAATTGACCCCGGCCCGCTGTGCCACGGTGCGCAGCGAGACGGCGTCGGGTCCCAGCTCGGCAAACAGCTCGGTGCCGGCGGCGATCAACGCCGCGCGCGCATCGACAGGGGCCCGCCGATCGCGGCCCGTCCGGCGCTCGGTCATCTCGGCCATTCGGTCATGTCGACTCGTCGCCCGCCTTCTCGGCGATGGCGGCAAGGCCCAGGCGGCGCAGCTTCTCGGCGGCCTGCGGGCCGGCCACCAGCTCCATCAGACGTACCGCCGAATTGACCTCGAGTTCGGCCGCGCCGCGGCCGGCGCCGCGCACGTCGGTGAAGGACAGGCCGTCCAGCATCGCCTGGGTCGACTGCTCGATATCCCGGCTGATCGCGGCGACCTTCTGCTCCAGTTCGCGGCGCATGCCGATATCCTCGGCGAAGACGAGGCACTGGCGCAAGGCCCGGGCGCGATTCTCGCCGGCGAGCTGCAGCTTGATCGCCATTTCCTCGTCGGCGTCCGAGGCGGTGCCGTTCATCCGCCGGCGGGCCGTCATGCCGTCGACGATGCCGGAAACCACCACGTCGTTCGCCTCGGCGACGACGCCCTCGTTGACCATCTGCTTCAGCTTGTCCTTGGCGCCGGAAAAGCTCGACCGCACCTGGCGCGCCGCGTCGCCGCCGATCGTCTCCTCGAAGCGGGCGAGCCTCTTCGACAGATCGGCGCCGAGCCGGGCGATGTTCTGGTCGGACAGCGCCTCGTCGCCGAACTTGTCCTGGCCGGCAATGCGTTCGGCCATCAGCCCCATCGCCTGGGCCAGCGTGACCTGGGTGAAGGTGCCGACGCTTTCGCGCTGGAAGCCGGATTCCAGTGCGCCGAGATCGTTGGCCAGGCGGACCAGGCTGAACGGATCCTTGAGGCGGGAAAGGGCCAGCATGATCAGATAGGCGGGCTTGCCACGGCGCGATTCGGCCAGCGCCACCAGCATGGCCTTGAAGGCGTTGGCCTGGTCGTCGCGCAGGATGTCGAGCGGCTTGGGCGCCAGCAATTCACCGACCGCCATCGCCTGGTCGGCGATTTCCAGCACGCCGTGCATGTCGATCAGTTCGTAATAGACATTGTGGCCGAGTTGGCGGATCAGTGCGGCGCGCTGCTCGCGGCTGCGCTCGGCCCGGTCCAGCACACCGCCCAGGACGTCGGCGGCGAAAGGCCAGAAGGTCGCCCCCAGCGTCATCATCCGGGGATCGTCGGTGAAGGCATCGCCGGTCGGCTGGGCCTGGGCGGCGATCGCGGCCGCCTCCTTGCGATAACGCTCGGCCGGGGCCTCGGCCATGAAAAGCTCCCATATCGGCTTGATCGCCGACCGGGCAATGCGGCCGCGCACCTTGTCGCCGGTCGGGTTGACGTCCAGCAGATCCTCGAACGGCCGGCAGAACAGCCGCTGCGGCGTCAACAGCCGCATCGGCCGGTCGCGGCGCAGCCGCGGCCGGATCATCGCCAGCGCCGCCTCGGCGAATTCGCCGCCCTTGGGCACACCGCGCACGCCCTCGAGCGTCAGGGCCAGCTTGGCCACCTTCTCGGCCGGCAGGTTGAAGAGATTGGCGCCGATCTCGCGAAGCTGTTCCTCGATGCTCATGACACCGTGCTCTGCTTCATCCGCTCCAGCCGCATGATCAGATCGACGTCGTAGGCACCGGACTGCCAGCCCTGCAGCGCCTTGGCATATTTGGCGGCCGCGCCCTCGGCGACGCTGCGGAACTGGCCGAGCTGGTTGGGGAATTCCTTTTCCGGCATCATCGGTACCAGGCGATGCATCTCGGCCAGCGCCACGTAGCGCTCGGCCCTTTCGCGCCCCTCGGCGTCGCGCCACAGCGCCAGGATGAACTCCCAGCCGTCGAGGGTCCAGGCCGCGCGTTCGGCCTGCAGGCCGATGTCGTCGCGCGTCTTCTTCCAGTTGCGCAGGGCCATCGGGATGCCACCCGCCAGCGCGTCGAGCTGGTCGCAGACGGTCTTGAAGGCGTCCAGCGTGAAGGAGAGCACGCGATGGCAATAGAGTGCCATGGCACGCGCTTCCGACAGATCCTTCTCGGCGAAGGCGGCGAGCTGCGCGTCCATCACCGCCAGTTGATGGGCCAGCCGGCGCAGCCGGGCGGGCCGCGGCTGTTCCGGGGCGCCGAGCGGGCCGGCGATGCGTGCCCAATCCTCGAGCTCGGCATAGAGCGCATTGGGCGGACGCCCGAAGCGGCGCGCGACGCCCTCGATCGCCGTCTTGGCCTTGAGGCGGCCTTCCGCCGACGTCAGATCCGAGATCGAAAGCCCCGAGCGCTCGCCCACCTGGTCGCACGCCGCCTTGACCAGCAGGAAGGTCATCAGCAGCCGGTCGTTCTCCTCCTCGGCCAGGAAATGGCGGGCGCTGCGCGCCGCCTCCGGCCCGGCGAGGCCGGAGGCCGCCACCTTCATCGCGGCAAGGCGCACGCTGGCGGGGCTGGCCTCGGCCCCGGCGCCGATCGCGTCGTGCAGCGCCCGATCATGTACCGTCATGCTGGTGAAAACTTCCGGCAGGTCTCGCCAGCGGATCGCATAGGTGCCCTTGGCCCCGGCAAAGGCCGGGATCATCAGCTCGAACTGCTTGCGGTCGTCGATCCGCACCCGCGCCTGCGCCAGCAGCGGCGTGGTGAAGGGAACCGCCGCGCCGCGTTCGGCGAAACGCGATGGCAGGAATTCGCTGCCGGCAAGCTTGGGCATCGATTGCGACAAGGACTTCCCCGGTGGTCACGTCGGAGCGGAGACCTAGATCACTAGCAAAACCAGCGCCCGCTTCATAGCCTTACAATGGCGAAATTCCTACGAAGGTACAATCTCGCCGCCGATCCCGGTCATTCGCCGGCCGGCAGCGCGGCCTGCGCGGCGGCCTGGCCGGTCGGATCGCTTTCGAACAGGCTGCGCAACTGCTCGCTGGCCTCCTGGGCGCTCTGCACCAGCGCCGCCTCGTCGGCATGGGCGGCATGCTGGCTGAGCAGCATCGCCTCGTCATGCTGGCGGAAGGTGGCGATCGTATGGGCGGCTTCCTGGGCCGGGAACCCCAGGCCCTGCAGCAGGTCTTCGGTCAATTCCAGGCTGGAGGCGAAGGTTTCGCGCACGACATGGGTGACGCCGAGGTCGAGCAGGCGGAAGGCATGCTGGCGGTTGCGCACCCGCGCATAGATCGGCAGGTCGGGAAAATTCCGCCGCACCACCTCGGCGCACAGGACCGACGCCTCGGGATCGTCGATCGCCAGCACGAAGGCCCGCGCCTCGCCGATTTCCGCCGAGCGCAGGATGTCCAGCCGCGTGGCATCGCCGTAATAGACCTTGTTGCCGAAGCGGCGGACGAAGTCGACCTGGGTCGCCGACACCTCGATCGCGGTGAACGGGATGCTGCGGGCCCGCAACGTCCGCGAGACGATCTGGCCGAATCGGCCGAAACCGGCGATGACCACCGGCTGGGCGGGGGTTTCGATCGTGTCGAAGCGCGGCCCGTCACCGGGGGGCGACAGCCAGCGATCGAGGAACCGGCGGTTGAACTGGTGGACCAGCGGGGTCGCGGCCATCGACAGGGTCACCGCGACGATCAGATAGTCGGCGATCAGGTCGGTCATCGCCCCCTCGCGCGCGGCGACGTCATAGAGGACGAAGGCGAATTCGCCGCCCTGCGGCAGCACGAAGGCCATGGCCCGGGCGGCCCGGGCGTCGAGACCGGCGCCGTAGCGGCCCAGCAGGTAGATGATGACGATCTTGACGGCCATGAAGCCGGCCGTCAGCCCGAGGATCAGCCCCGGGCTTTCGACCAGCAGCGGCAGGTAGGCAGCCATGCCGACCGCCATGAAGAACAGGCCGAGCATGACCCCCTTGAACGGCTCGATATCGGCCTGCAGCTCGTGCCGGTATTCCGAATCGGCCAGCAGGACGCCGGCGAGGAAGGCGCCCAGCGACATCGACAGCCCGACCGCCTCCATCAGCGCGGCGGTGCCGAGCACGATGAACAGGGCCGTGATGACGAACAGTTCGTGGTTGCGGGTCTCGGCCACGATCCGCAGGAAGTGGCGCACGACCTGACGGCCGAGCAGAATTACCAGCAGGATGGCGGCGATCGCCCGGCCGGCATCGAGCAGCATGTCGCCGAGCGGGCCGGACTTCGCCTCGACCCCCATCAGCGGGATCAGCGCCATCGCCGGTATCACGGCGATATCCTGGAACAGCAGGATGGCGAAGGACGAGCGCCCGTGCGCCGCCGAGATCTCGCCGCTTTCGCCCAGGATCGGCAGCACGAAGGCCGTCGACGACAGGGCGAGGCCGAGACCGGCGATGCCCGACGCCGCCGGGTTGAAGCCGAGCGACCAGCCGATCAGCCCGAACAACGCCGTCGTGCCGACGACCTGCAGCCCGCCCAGCCCGAAGACCTGCCGGCGCATCACCCACAGCCGCTGCGGCTTCAGTTCCAGCCCGATGATGAACAGCAGCATGACCACGCCGAATTCGGCGACATGCAGCACCGCGGAGGGATCGCCGATCAGTTTCAAGCCATGTGGCCCCATCGCCATGCCGGCAACGAGATAGCCCAGGACGGCGCCAAAGCCGAACCGGCTGGACAGCCGGACGGCGACGATGGCGGCAAAAAGCATGATGGCGATGGCGGCAAGCGTAGGCATCGATCCGGACTCTGTCAGCGACTCGGGCTTTCCACAAACTATCTGTTGGGATAGCTTCGGATCGATGCGCAAACTATACCATATTTGGCTTTGCCCCTATTCGCGGAAGGTGCGGCTGGCGCTGCGCGAGATGGGTCTCGACTTCGACCTGGAGATCGAGAAGTTCTGGGAGCGGCGCGACGAATTCCTCGGGCTGAACCCGACCGGCCAGGTGCCGGTGCTGATCGAGGAGGACGGTCTGGTCCTCTGTGAAAGCCAGGCGATCTGCGAATTCATCGACGAGGTCCACCAGAAGCGTTCGCTGATCGGCTTCGACCCCGGCGCGCGGGCCGAGACGCGGCGGCTGGTGGCCTGGTTCGACCTGAAGTTCGCCCATGAGGTCACGCTGCCACTGGTCTACGAAAAGCTGTTCAAGCGCTTCATGGGGTTGGGCGGGCCCGATTCGGCGGTGATCCGCCAGGCTCAGCACGCCCTGCGCGACCATCTCGGCTATCTCGGCTGGCTGTCGGAGCGCCGGACCTGGCTTGCCGGCGCCGATTTCGGCCTGGCGGACCTGACCGCGGCCGCGCATCTGTCCAGCCTGGATTATATGAACGACATTCCCTGGGACGATTTCGAGGCCGCCAAGGACTGGTACATGCGGCTGAAATCGCGGCCGTCGTTCCGCCCGCTGCTGGCCGAACACGTCCCCGGCCTGCCCGCCCCCAAGCATTATGCGGTGCTCGATTTCTGAACCCTCGATTTAGGGCTTGCAGGTCGAAAAGTTCTGGGGTATTTCCCCCGCCTGTCCGGTTCGGCGGGGCCGTAGCTCAGCTGGGAGAGCGCCTCGTTCGCAATGAGGAGGTCAGCGGTTCGATCCCGCTCGGCTCCACCAATCCGCCGCCGGACAGTTTCCTTCCATCCCCGATGTCACAGCTTTGTCGCAGCCGCCCTGGCGCGGCCCGCACTACCGTGCCCGGCGTTTACCATCGGTCAGTCGGGAGTACCGGGCATGGACGAGAAACTGAAGGGGACGCCGTTTCCGCTGCAGATCAGGCCGCGGCGGCGCACCGGCAACGGTGCCTGGGGCATCGGGCTGGTCCTGGTCGTGGTGCTCGGCGTCGGCGTGCTGGCCACCATCAGCTATTTCAGCTAGCGGCCAGCACCACGCCGTTCAGCACCGCGACGTAGTGGCAGCCGGCCCCGGCCAGCACAAAGCCGTGCCAGATGGCGTTCTGGAACTTCAGGCTGCGCCAGACGTGGAAGATCACGCCGACGGAATAGAGCACGCCGCCGGCGGCGATGAGAACCAGCGGCGCCGGGCCGAGCGCGTCGAGCATCGGCCGGAAGGCGACGACCCCGATCCAGCCGAGGGCCAGGTAGACGGCAATCGACAGCCGCTCGAACCGACCGGGCAGGAACAGCTTGATCGCCATGCCGGCCAGCGCCACCGCCCAGACGACGGCGACGAGGCCGTAACCCCAGGCCCCGCCGAGGCGGCCCAATGTGAACGGGGTGTAGGTTCCGGCGATCAGCAGGAAGATCGCCGCATGGTCGAACCGCCGGGCAAGCGCCTTGCGCGGCGATGGCGGCGTCAGGTGATAGAAGGCCGAGCAGCCCAGCATCGCCATCAGCGCGATCGCGTAGATCACGACCGCGACGACGGCCGGCGCCGCCCCCAAGGCGACGGCCAGCCCGACCAGGATCAGGGCAGCGGCCAGGCCGGCCGTAACCCCGACCCGATGCATCCAGAGGTCGGCCAGCAGTTCTGACGGACTGTCTTCACGTTCCATGGCAAGTCCCTGTCACGCCGAACCGCGACAAGCGATCAGCGGCACCGGCGGCGGCTCACCCGCCCGTCGCCCAGGCATAGAGTGCGGCAAGCATCGCCGCGACGAAGCAGCCCAGCCCGACGTTGCGCAACGGCCGGCGCCAGCGGGCCAGGGCCGGCAGCGCCGCCGGGAGGATCAGCAGCACCATGGCGAAACCCGCCAGCAGGCGAACCGTTTCGTAGGTGGTCAGGGTCATTACAGGCCTTCCTGGCAGCTACTATAGAGCGGACCAAGGCAGTTTCATGGCCGGCTGACGTTGCCGTTCTCCCACCTCAATCCGCGGCGACGCCGCCGTGAACCGCACGCAGCCAGCCCGGCAGTTCCGCCATGCGCGCAAGCTGGGTGAAGCGCGGATGGCCAACCGGGGCGTCGGCCGCCTCGTGGGCCCAGGTCAAGTGATAGGGAATGTGCACCGCATGGCCGCCGGCGGCCAGCATCGGCAGGATGTCGGAGCGCAGCGAATTGCCGATCATGACCGCCTTCTCCGCCCCGTCGCCGTGGCGGGCGAGGATACGGCGATAGACGCCTTCGTCCTTCTCCGAGACGATCTCGACGGCATCGAACAGATCGCCGAGACCCGAGCGGGCGATCTTGGCCTCCTGGTCGAACAGGTCGCCCTTGGTGATCACGATCAGGCGATAGCGCTCCTTCAACTGACCGAGCGTCTCGGCCACGTCGGGCAGCGGCTCGACCGGATGGGTCAGCATCATCTTGGCCAGATCGATCAGGGCCCGGATGGTATCGGCCGGCACCCTGCCCTCGGTGACCGCGATCGCCGTCTCGATCAGCGACAGGGTAAAGCCCTTCACGCCATAACCGAACACGCCGAGATTGGCGCGCTCGGTCTCCAGCAGCCGCGCCCCCAGCGTCGCCGGGTCGGCATAGTCGGCAAGCAGTTCGGCAAAACGCTGCTGGGTCAGCGCGAAGATCGATTCGTTGTGCCAGAGCGTATCGTCGGCATCGAAAGCCAGGGTGGTGATCGGCATTGGCGCGGGCCTCGGGCGGACTGAACTCATGATCGAGGCTAGGCCAATCCGCCCGGCGCGTCACGCCATCGGGCTGCAACATTTTGGCTTGCCATCGCCGAACCATCCTGTATAAGGACCGCCACCACGGACGGGCGCCGGTAGCTCAGCTGGATAGAGCACCAGACTACGAATCTGGGGGTCGGGAGTTCGAATCTTCCCCGGCGCGCCACTTCCCCTACTTCCTTCTATAACCTCCCGATATCGGCTGCGGGCACAGCTATACGTTCGCGTGTTGCCGGCACTCGGCTTGGTCCTGGCCCGCATCGTCCCCTCCGCCAGTCCCGGAGGAGGGAGTGTCCGGTATCGATCGGCCATCACCATCGGCAATTGCATGCGCAGGGTCGGCACGGGACTTTCGAGGTCAGACCGCCCACGAACATTGATCGAGCGGTGGGTCCCACGCGTCGGACACCCGCATCGTCATTTATTCCGATTGCGCCAGCCGTGCGGCGACAGGCCAAACGACTTGCGAAAGCGGGTCGAGAAATGATCGGGGTTCGCAAGCCCCACGAGCGCCGCGATTTCCTCATCGACGCGTCGAAAAGACGCTGGCGCATGTCGCGACGCAATCTCTCGAGCAGCGCCTGCTGGTCGATACATCGTTGCATGCAGGCTTGTTCGACAACGCCAGTAGCCCCAGGAGACGATAAGTCACGGCTGTGGTGGGCAATGCAAGGTCATTGATGGTACGCGGCGTTATCTCACGCATCATCGAAGTCAATGCATCCGACCATCCGGATGCGCCCTGCCGTCGGCCTGCTGCGGATTAGACGCAGGAGGGCATCGTGCCGCCCATCCGACCGCCGAGCGGTGGACTTCCTGTCGTTCTCCGGATGCGCGTCCGTCCGGGCGGCTGCGCCCTTAACCGTCGCCGAAATAGGATGATAATATCGATCTTATTCCCGCAACCACCCTTGACCGGTATCGCTCTTCGAATTCCTCGTTCGCGATGGCGTTGATGAGAGAATTCAGAATGTAGACATTCAGAGCATGGTCTTCGGGCGCGGTCTTGATCGCCGGGCATTGGCGCAACGCACGGGTCAACTCGGTGACGTAGTGTGACTGGGCACGCCGTTCCGCGTCGAGTATCCGCGGGTCGACATGATGAAGTATCGCGCATTGCAGTCGAATGAGCGCTTGGCGCCGACGAGACGCAAGCAGGAACTCGACAATGATGTCCGCGGTCTCGCCCGCACTCGCCTCCGCAGCCGACGCGGCTTTCACCCTGTCGATGATCTCTTCGGCCTCGCGGCGATACAGATACATGAGGGCTTCAGCGAAGATTTCGGCCTTGTCCCTGAAATGGCTGTAGAAGGTTCCGGGCGGCAGACCCGCGCGCTCGGCGATCCTGTCGGTATCGGCCTCATAGAAGGGAACTTCGCAGAATTCGTCGCAGGCGGCGGCAAGCAGTTGAGCACGAACGGTTCCGGCCTCGTCCCTGGCTGCCGAATCTTGTCTCGGGATCGGCATCCGCTTCCCTCTTCCGCCACACCTCCGGATACAATATCCACTATGAAATGATAAATCTATACCGATCTCGATGGTTCCAAGTTGGAGGAAGGCGCTGATCGCCCGTCGCTCAGCATTGCCGAGCAACGGGCACCATGGTCGCCGGCACGGTCTCTCAGCGTGCTACGGCGCCGCCGCAGCCGACGGTGAGCCACCGGAACCCAAACCTGCATAGCAGGCGATGAATCGGCGCCTGATCTCGTCACGCGCGAATTTGTTGTCGACGCCATACATCCTGAATTCGCCGTTGACGATGCCGTCGGCCAGCAGATTGATGACATACATATTCAGATGCAGCTCGCCATCACTTACCTGGACGATGCCGCGATTGGCCATAGCCTGTTTCATGTTGCCGATATTGTTCAGCCGCACCCGCATCTTGGCGTCGCGAACCCGGATTTCGGTGCGCTTGAGTACGTCCGCCTGCAGCCGGATCAAGGCCTGACGCTGTCGACAGGCAAGCAGGGTATCGACCATCACATCGATGATCTCGACAAAGGAGGCGCCGCTGTCACGCGCCGCCCCCGTCCTAGCCGTAATCTCGGCAACCTCTTCGGCGTTCAGCCGCTCGAACGCCTCGGCGAAGATCTCGATCTTGTCGGCAAAATGATTGTAGAAGGTGCCGGGAGAAAGGTTCGCCCTGCGCGCGATCTTGTTCGTATCCGTTTCGAAAAACGGGACTTCGCAAAATTCGTCGCAGGCAGCATCCAGCAGCCGTTGACGCGTGGCCGCAACGGCTGCCAGTGTTCTTGGATCGTTCTTGAGGCGCGGCATGACTGTCTCGCGTGTCGGTCAGAGGCGAATGCAGAAGCGGGCGGTGATTTTATGATACATCTATTTTCGACAGTTTTGCGTCTTTTTGTGGAGACCAAGAAGAGTTCGCACCGCTCATCACATCAGAAAATACATGAGGCCAAATAGCACAAGTATCATTCTGCGCGATCAACCGAGCAGAGCCAAACTGGGGATCTGGGGAACCAGTAAGTTTCCAGAACCGACACAATCATTTCCACGCCAAACGCTCAATCTTCCACCAAACACGCTCGGGCAACATAGTACCGCGATCAAAACGATATCACTATCCAATACATCATCGGCGACAAGCCGCTTTCGCAGGTTTCGTTTGGCGGCAAGCAACGCTTCTCGCACCCCCGCACCTGTCCGGCAACTTAATCCGGCAATCTAGCACGTCGCCCAGCGCTGCCGCATGCGACTCGATGGCGCGTGCCGAGACCTTCTCGGCACCCCCACCCTGCCTTGCCGCTTGGTCATAGAGACGGCCGGAGCAACCGCGCCCAGCAAGTTCCAGCTGTGTCGGACATCGAAGCGAACGACCAAGCTTGGACCGACCTACAACAATCAAGGTAATTTTTACAAAAATTACATTCCTGAAAATTGACACAACCCCACTGATGATGAAAATATCATTAAAAAGTTAGAATCGAATTTGCCGGATCTTCTTACAGTTCGTGTCAACGAAATTAAGAAGCACGGATTTTCCGAAAACTACCCCAGTGGAGTGAAAGATGAAAAATTTTCCCATAATAATTAAAATATTCATCGTGATTTTTTTGATGGCGTTGCTCGCCGTGGCCACAGCCGGTTTCGGTCTGTATCGCATGGGGGAAGCAAACGAACGCAGCTCGGCGGTGCTGGATGAAGACGCCGTTGGCTCGATCTGGCTGGCGCGGGTCAATTCGACCGTCAATCGCACGACCAGCCTGCTCTACCAGGTGATCGCCTCCGTCGAAGACGCCGATATCGCCGCGGCAACGGCCGGACTCGGCAAGATCGGAGAGGAATTCGACGAGCGCCATCGGGAAGCGATAAGGCGCCTGCCACAGCGCGCCGCCGAACTCGACCGCCTCAAGATCGGCTACCACCAGCTTCTCGCCGCTTCGCGGGAGATGCAAGCGCTGGCCAAGCAGAATACGGCCGAAAGCAATGCGAAAGCCGCCAAGATCATGAACGACGAGATCGGTCCAAAATTCGACCGGCTGCGCGGCACCCTCAGTTCCTTGGTCGACGAGGTCAAGGCGGAACTCAACACCTCGATCGCGGCGCTGGACACGAGCTATCAGGCGACCCGGCGATGGATGCTGATCGTCCTGGGGATCGGCATCGCCGGTGTCGTGGCAATGGCAATGGCCATCGGCCAGATCGGGATTGCCGCCCCCTTGCGGCAACTGGCGGCAAGGATGGACCGCATGGCCCAAGGCGATCTGGCGGCGGAAGTGGCGGGAAGCGAGCGCCGCGACGAAGTCGGGCTGATGGCACGGTCCGTCGAGGTGTTCCGGCAAACGGGTATCGAGGCGCGGCAGCTGGCCGCCGAAGCCGAAGCGAATCGTGCCCAGGAGGTTCAGCGCCAACGTGACGAGGAAGCGCGCGAGCGGGCACTGGCGGAGGCGCAGCGCGAGCGCGAAGAGGCCGAGCGCCGGGCCGAGGAGAAGCGCCGCCACGACGCCGAGGAGGCCGAGCGTCGCCAGGACGCCGAGCGCCAGGCGGAACAGGAGCGGTCGCGGGCCGAGGCCGAGCGCCAGCGCAAGGAAGGGCTGCGCAAAATGGCCGATGACTTTGACGCGGCGGTCGGCGGCGTGGTCAACGCGGTGGTGGCGGCGGCGACGCAACTGCAGTCTACGGCAAGCGCGATGAGCGGCGTCGCCAGATCGACGACGCAGCAGTCGCTGGCTGCGGCTGCAGCCACCGAACAGGCGGCGGCCAACGTGCAGACCGTGGCCTCGGCGTCGGAGGAACTGGCCGCGTCGATCCGCGAGATTTCGACCCAGGTGTCCAGCGCCAGCCGGATCGCGGTCGGCGCGGTCGATCAGGCGCAAGCGACCGATACGATCGTCCAGAGCCTGGCGGCCTCGGCCGACAAGATCGGTGCGGTGGTCAATCTGATCACCAACATCGCCGGCCAGACCAACCTGCTGGCGCTGAACGCGACGATCGAGGCGGCCCGCGCCGGCGAGGCCGGCAAGGGGTTCGCCGTCGTCGCCTCCGAGGTCAAGTCGCTGGCCAATCAGACAACCAAAGCGACGGACGAGATCGGCCAGCAGATCGCCGGCGTGCAGGATGCCACCCGCAGGGCGGTGGAGGCGATCCGAAACATCGGCGGCACCATCGGCCAGATCAGCGAGATCAACGGCTCGATCGCCTCGGCGGTGGAGGAGCAGGGGGCGGCAACCCAGGAGATCGCCCGCAATGTCGAGCAGGCTGCGGCCGGCACCCGGCAGGCATCGGCGAGCGTTGCCGACGTCAACCAGGCGGCCGGAGACGTCGATGCTGCCGCAGGTCAGGTCCTTACCGCCTCGGGCGAACTCTCCAGCCTGGCGGAACGCCTGCGCGGTGAAGTCGGTCGCTTCCTCGCCCAGGTGCGCGCGGGTTGATCGCGTCTCGCCGCCAGTCGTGGATTGCGAAGAAGCCGACCGACAGGCCCACGCGCGATGACGGCGCTGTTCGACCAGCCTGGTCCGGAGGATCGGCAGCACCGCCCACCAGACGAGGTGATCCTGGCGACGAGATACGCGCTCAATTCGCTGTCGCCCGACGCTCTCCGGCGGAACGCCGGAGACATCGACATGCTGCGGCAGCTTGTCGACGAGACGCTGATGCTGGGCCGAGCTGTCCGAGCGGCGATTGCCGGGGGCGCGTTCGGGCTGGTGTTCCAGCCCATCGTCGACATCGCCGGCGATCATACGATCCATCATGAAGCGCTGCTTCGCTTCGACGGCCAGGAAAGTCCGGAACAGGCAGTCCTACTGGCCGAGGAGCTCGGCTTCGGCACGGATCTCGATCGCGCCGTAACTGGCCGGATCATTGATCTGCTCGACCGTGCCGAGCCGGACCCGCCGGTATTGGCCGTCAATCTATCCGGCTATTCCGTCGAAGATTCCGGCTTTGTCGAAGAACTGTTGGCCAAGCTGCGGCGGTCGCGGATCCGCCCGTCGCGGCTGATGTTCGAAGTTACCGAATCGGCACGCGCGCCCTCGCCGCACCGGCTCGACTCCAGCATCGCCCGGTTGCGACAGTCGGGCTACGCCATCGGGCTCGATGATTTCGGTGCCGGTGCCGCATCGCTCGACCGGCTGCGTCGTCTTGACGTCGACTTCGTCAAGATCGACCGGTCGCTGGTATCGCGTCTGGGCAGGAATCCACGTGACGAAGCATTGCTCCGCGGCATCTGCCAAGCCTGCGCCGAGATGAACGTGAGGGTAATCGGCGAAGGGGTCGAAAGCGATCGCCAGGCAGCCTGCCTGCGGGCACTTGGCATACGCTATGCCCAGGGCTGGCTGTTCGGCCGCCCCGTCGGAAGATCCGACGACAACGGCCCCGACCATTGGGCCGACGGGTGATATGCGTTTCCAAACCGGCCGGCGCCATCCCAGCGGCGCGCGGCGGCGCTGCACGGGCGCCCGATTTGTTGCAGGAACCTCTCACGACACATGATGATGAAAGTCAATAAATCCCTCGAAAGTCCGGATCTGTACCTCAGCCGGGTACAGTTCGCCTCGATGCTGATCGGCGCTGCAGTGGGTCAGCTGCTCGTCGAGAAGGGCATATTATCCTTACCTGAACTTTCGGGGCGGGTGCGCCAGTTGTCGGATGCCGTGCCCGACCGCGGCCTGGCGCCCGCAGCCGAACTGGCCATCGGGCAGATGGCCCGCTGGGGCAAGGAGAAGCCAAGCCCCGCCCAGGCGTGTGGCCGGGACGAGCACGGCAATTCAGCGAACGATCGCTGAGCTTGTTGCCCGCCATGGCGGGCAACGGTCGCGACCGAGCGGACCGTCACGTATCCGGCGATGGCGGGCGCGATCGTTCCCGTCCCCGGACTCGATGACCGATCAGGCAGGCCATCGGCACTGGCCGCGGCGTCATCGGATCTCGTGGCGACGCGCGCACGGACGTTGCCAAAGCCCCGACCTTGCTGCAGGTTCTGGCCCCGGGGCCGTATGGCGAGGAAGCGGGCATGACGGGCGGCATGGAGACTTGGCGGGTGGGAGTCCTGTTTTCCCGGACCGGGCTGATGTCGGTGACGGAGACCGAGCATTTCCTGGGGACCGCCCTGGCGATCGGCGAGATCAACCGGGCCGGCGGCGTGCTGGGGCGCGAGATCGAAGTCGTCGCCTACGACCCGGCCTCCGACGCGCAGGCCTATCGGCGTCTGGCCGACCGCCTGTTGACCGAGGACGGGATCTCCGTGATCTTCGGTTGTTCGAATTCCGCCCAGCGCAAGGCAGTGCTGCCGGCGATCGAACGGCGCAACGGGCTGCTGTGGTATCCGTCGCTCTACGAAGGCTTCGAATACTCGCCCAACATCATCTATACCGGCGCCTCGCCCAACCAGAACAGCTTTCCGCTGGCCGACTATCTGATCCGCACCTGCGGGCCGCGGCTGTTCCTGGTCGGCTCGGACTATGTCTATCCCCGCGAGTCCAATCGCATCATGCGCGATCTGGTCGAGTCCTACGGCGGCGAGGTCGTCGGCGAGATCTACGTGCCGATGGATGCCGCCGCCGACGTGCTCGACCGCGTGCTCGGCGACATCGGCAAGGCGCGGCCCGACGCGGTGTTTTCGACCGTGGTCGGCAAGACGGCACAGAATTTCTACCGCCGGTATCGCGACGCCGGATTCGATCCGGCGCGCATCCCGATCGCCAGCCTGACCATGGCCGAAGGCGAACTGCGCGAGATCGGGCCGGAACTCTGTGCCGGTCATATCACCGCGGCGACTTATTTCGGCTCGCTGGACCGCGAAGCCAACCACCGCTACGTCGCCCAGTTCCGCCAGGCCTATGGCTACGACCGGCCGATCAGCATGTGGAGCGCCGGCGCCTACGCCCAGGTCCGGATCTTCGCCGAGGCCCTGGCCCAGACCGGCTCGCTCGACACCCAGCGCCTGGTCGACGCCGTCCACGGCCTGGCACTCGATGCGCCGGAGGGGTCGATCCAGATCGACCCGGAAACCAACCACACCTGGCTGACGCCGCGGATCGGTCGGGTCCGGGCGGATGGCGCTTTCGACATCGTCTGGCAGGCAAAGGCGCCGGTGAAGCCCGATCCCTACCTTGCCGTCTCGCCGCTGGGCGGACGCTGGATCGCGGCCGACGAGATCCAGCCGTGAAGCCCGCGATCCGCCGGCTGGTCGACGAACTCCGCGGCACACGCATCCTGGTCGTCCATCCGCGCGACGCCGAGGGCGATGCGCTGATCGACCATCTGAAGCGCATCGGCTGCCAGGTGCGGGGCATGTGGCCACCGCCGGCGCAACTGCCGGCCGATGTCGACGTCCTGTTCCACCTGATCGAGGGCGGCGACATGCCCGCGCTGATCGACGGCATCCAGGACGACGGCCCCACCCTGATCGCCGTCGTCGACTATGAAAACCCGACGGTGCTGCGGCGCCTGCTCGACACCAACGCCCATGGTGTCGTCAACAAGCCGATCCGCGCCTTCGGCATCCTGTCGAGCATCGTGCTGGCCCGCTCGCTGCACGGCTATGCCCGGCGGCTGAATGCCAAGGTGCGCAAGCTCGAGGATACGCTGAAGGCCAGGCGCGACGTCGAGAAAGCGGCCCGGATCCTGGTCGGGCTGAAGCAGATTTCGGAAGCCGAAGCCTATGAGCTGATCCGCCAGCAGGCGACGCAGAAGCGCGTATCCATGGCACAGGTTGCGATCACCATCATCAGCGCGCAGGAAATGCTCGGCGGCCTCGGCCTGATGATGCCGGGCGCCACCAGCACTGGCTAAACATTAGGCACAAAAACTCATTGACCGATTTGTGAGCGGCGGTTAGCGTCGAAACCAGCGATGGTCCGGTAGGACTATCCGGGACGGCCGGTCGGCCATCCAGCAAAAATCCGGCTGTGTAGCCCTCGATCGACGCCTGACGGCGGATCGGGGGCTTTTTGTTTTGCGCTCAATATCATTGAGCGCGAGGGGGAAAGCTTGCCCATGTCGAACGTCGCGACCACCGGAAGCCCGAAGCGATCGATCAAGATCGCCTGCATCCAGACCCAACCCGCGATCGGCGCGGTGGCGCAGAACGTCGCCCGCAGCCTGGAGCTGATCGACCAGGCGGCGGCGGCGGGCGCCGATCTCGTGGTCCTGCCGGAACTGGCCAATTCGGGCTACGTGTTCGAAACCCGCGCCGAAGCCTTCGCGCTGGCCGAGGCAGTGCCGCACGGCCCGACTGCGACGGCCTGGGCCGAGCGCGCGGCGCGTCACGGCCTGCACCTCGTCGCCGGCATCTGCGAACGCGCCGGGCCGGTCCTCTACAACAGCGCCGTCATCCTCGGGCCGCAAGGCCATCTCGGCACCTTCCGCAAGATGCATCTGTGGAACGAGGAGGCGCTGTTCTTCGAGCGCGGCAACCTCGGCTTTCCCGTCGTCCACACGCCGCTCGGCCGCATCGGCGTCGGCATCTGCTACGATGCCTGGTTTCCCGAAACCTTCCGCCTCGCCGCCCTCCAGGGCGCCGACATCGTCTGCGTGCCGACCAACTGGGTACCCATTCCCGGCCAGGCCGACGGCCAGCCGGCGATGGCGACGATCCTGACCATGGCGGCGGCGCACTGCAACTCGCTGATCATCGCCTGCGCCGATCGCGTCGGCACCGAACGCGGCCAACCCTTCGAGGGGCAGAGCGTGATCGTCGACCACACCGGCTGGCCGGCAGCCGGCCCCGCCAGCCGCGACCGCGAGGAAATCATCTACGCGGTGGTCGAGCCCGGCGCGGCGCGGCGCGGACGCAACTGGAACGACTTCAACCAGATCCTGCGCGACCGCCGCACCGACGTCTACGGCGAGATGCTGGGCGCCGACGCAAAACCCGGCTGGTACTGACCGCTTCCCCTGCCTGCACCAACCCGCAACGAGAGGACCGACGCCATGACCATCAAACGATCCGCGGCCATTCTGGGCCTTGTTCTCGCAACCATCGCCGGCAATGCGCTTGCCGCCGATCCGATCCGGATCGGCGTGCCGGTCGGCCTGTCCGGCGCCAACAGCGTGGTGGCCCCCGGGGTCGTGCAGGCGTCCGAACTGGCCGTGGCCGAGATCAACGCCCGGGGCGGCGTGCTCGGCCGGCCGCTGGAGCTCGTCGTCGCCGACGACGGATCGGGAGCGGCCGGGGCGCAGAAGGCCTTCGATTCGCTGATCTTCCAGAAGAAGGTCGACGTGCTGATCTCGATGGAAACCAGCGCGGCGCGCAACGCCGCCCTGCCGATCGTCGCCCGTGGCAAGGTCCCCTACATCTACACCTCGTTCTACGAAGGCCGGTCCTGCAGTCCCTACATGTACGTCAACGCCTGGGTGCCCGAGCAGCAGGTGCCGCCGATCGTCGACTATTTCGCCGGCGAACTGAAGGCGAAGAAGTACTTCCTGATCGGATCGGACTACGCCTTCGGGCGCGGCATGCTGGCCTTCACGAAAGCCTATATCGGCAAGACCGGCGGCAGCGTCGTCGGCGAGGAATATCTGCCGATGGACGGTACCGACTGGACTGCGATCATCTCCAAGGTCAAGGCATCGGGCGCCGATGCCCTGGTCACCTCGACCGCGGGCGGCGCGCCGAACGTCACCCTGACCAAGCAGCTGCGGGCCGCCGGCGTCAATCTGCCTTACGGCAATCTGGCGGTCGACGAAGGAACCGCGAAGGGCATGGGTGGCGATGCCACCGGCATCTTCATTTCCGCGTCCTACGTGACCGGGATCGAGTCACCGGCCAACAAGGCCTTTCTTGCGGCGATGCAGGCCAAGTTCGGCGGCGAGCTGAAGACGCCCAACGACCTGACGGTGCCGCAATACGAAGCGATCTACGCCTACAAGGCGGCGGTGGAGAAGGCCGGTTCGGCCAAGGCCGACGACGTGCTGAAGGCCCTGGGCAGCGTGGCCGTCGACGGGCCGCGCGGTACGATCGCGATGAGCGCGCAGCACCATGCGCCGCTGACCATGTATCTCGGCCAGGTCCAGCCGGACGGCAGTGTCAAGGTGATCAGCAGCTTCAAGGACGTCACCCCGGGCGCGCAGTGCCCTGACCTGAAGTCCTGATCCTGCCATCCCGGCGGACGGGACCGGCCGCCCGGTCCCGTCCGCCGCACCATCCGACGCGTCCGGGAGTTCCGACCATGCTGACGCTGGCCCTCGACATCGCGACCACGGCCGCGATCCTGTTCATCGTCTCCGCCGGATTGCTGATCGTGTTCGGGGTGATGAAGATCATCAATTTCGCCCACGGCGCCCTGATCACCGCCGGTGCCTATGCGGCGCTGGTCGGCATGCGGCTGGGCCTGCCGGCCTGGATGGCCCCGTTCCTGGCATTCATGGTCGGCGGCCTGCTCGGCATGGCAATCGAGAGCGTCGTGGTCCGCCGGCTCTATCGCCGCCCCCTCGATGCCATCCTGGCGACCTGGGGGCTCGGCATCGTGCTCGGCCAGGCGGTGATCGTCGGTTTCGGGCGCGAGGTCCAGTTCGTGGCTGCGCCGGTGGCCGGCACGATCGGCCTGGGCGGCACCGACTACTCGCTGTACCGGCTGCTGCTGGTCGCCGCGGCGCTGGCGATCGGTATCGGCTTCACCTTCGTCCTGAACGGCACCCGGCTCGGCCTGTCGACGCGCGCAGTGATCCTGAACGAGACCCTCGCCGAAGGCCTGGGCATCAATGCCGTCTTCGTGCGCTTCCTGACGTTCGGCATCGGCAGCGGCCTGGGGGCGGCGGCCGGGGCGCTGATCACGCCGCTGGCCTCGGTCGATCCGAACATGGGGATACCCTGGCTGATCAACGCCTTCATGCTGGTGATGGTGTCGGGCAGCGCGCTGTCGACCCTGGCCGTGGCCTGCCTGGTGCTCGGCGGCATGCAGGTCGTGATCTCGACTTTCGTCAGCCCGATCCTCGGCGGGCTCGCCATCGCGGTGCTGGCCGCCATCGCCCTGCGCCTGCGGCCGGAAGGATTTGCCCGTGCCTGATTTGCTGACTCCCCGCCGCCGCATCGCGCTCGCCGCCCTGGCAGCCGGCTTGCTGGTCGTCGTCGCGCCCTGGATTGTCGATACCTACACGGCCAGCATCCTCGCCCGCGCCTTCTTCGTCGCCATCGCGGCGCTCACCGTCGACGTGCTCTGGGGCTACAGCGGCGTTCTCACCTTCGGCCAGTCGGCCTTCTTCGGGATCGGCGCCTACGCATTGGCGATGACCTTCACCCATGTCGGCTTCGATGCCGGGGGCATCGCCCTCGCCTTCGGCCTCGCCGTCATCGTCGCGGGTCTCGTCGCGGCGCTGGTCGGCTGGCTGTCGTTCTACCACGGCTCGACGCCGCTTTATGCCTCGGTGGTATCGCTGGTACTGCCGATCGTCCTGGTCCAGCTGATCTATGCGGGGGGCGAGACGACGGGATCGTCGAGCGGGCTGGTCGGCTTCCAGACCTTCGACCTGGACCTGGAGACCTGGTTCAGACTGGCGGGGCTGGCGACCGTCGCGGTGGCGGCGGCGGGCTATCTGCTGCTGCACTCGGATGCCGGCCGTATCCTGGCCGCGCTGCGCGACAACGAAGCCCGCTGCTCCTATATCGGCATCAACGTCGAGCGCCTGCGCCTTGGGATCCTGGTGGTCTGCGCGATCGTCGCGGCACTGGCCGGGCTTGGCCATGCCGCATTGGGCGGGGTGGCGGCGCCCGAGAATGCCAGCTTCGTCTTCGGCACCCAGCTTGTCATCATGGTGGCGCTGGGCGGGCGCGGCACCCTGCTCGGCGCCGTGCTGGGCGCGCTCGGAATCGAACTGGCCAGCGCCTATCTTTCGGGCAGCCTGCCCTTCATCTGGGAGCTGATCGTCGGGATCGCCTTCGTGGCCGTGATCGTGCTGTTCCCGGCCGGGTTGATCGGAGCGCTGCGCCGCCTGATCCCCGGCGACCGCGCGGATGCTGCCCCAAGGCTGCAGACCGCCGCGCCGCTTCCGCGCGCCGACCGCGACATGATGGTCGAGGCCCGTGGGGTGACGCGGCAGTTCGGCAGCCTGGCCGTGCTGAACGGCGTCTCGTTCTCGGCCAGACGGGGAGAGCTGGTCAGCCTGGTCGGGCCCAACGGGGCGGGCAAGACGACGCTGATCCGCTGCCTGGCCGACGGGCTGGAGCGGACTGGGGGCGAGATTTCGATCGTCGGCCGGCCGATCGGGCGCCTGCCGCCCCATCGCCTGGTCGCCTTCGGCCTCGGCCGCAAGTTCCAGGCAGCCTCGGTCTTCAACACCCTCACGGTCGCCGATTGCCTGCGTATCGCGCGGTCGCGGCGCGACCCCATGTCGTGGTTCGATCGGTCGCCGGTGCTGTCACTGCCCCAGGCGGCGCGCCAGGTGATCGAGGGCGGCGGGCTCGGCGATCGACTGGGCGACGTCGCCGGCGACCTCAGCCACGGGCTGAAACAGGCACTGGAACTGGCGATGGTCCTGGCCCTCGAACCCGACGTCGTGCTGCTCGACGAACCGACGGCGGGGCTGACCCGCGCCGAACGCAGCGCCTTCGGCGCCATCCTGACCGACCTGGTGCGGCGCGAGGGGCTCTGCGTGCTGCTGGTCGAGCACGATCTCGACTTCGTGCGCGAAATCTCGTCCCGCATCATCGTTCTTCACCAGGGGCAGATCGCCCTGGACGGGACGGTGGAACAGGTCGTCAACGCACCGCTGGTGCACGAGATCTATACCGGCGGTCACGTGCCGACGGCGGAGACGGCCTCGTGAGCGCGCCGCTGCTCGCGCTCGACCGGGTCTCGAGCGGCTACGGCTCGTCGCGGGTGGTGCGCGACGTCTCGCTCGATATCGCGTCCGGCGAGATCGTCGCCCTGATCGGCAAGAACGGCATGGGCAAATCGACGTTGCTGAAGACGATCATGGGCTTCCTGCGACTGCAGACCGGCGGCATCGCGCTGGCCGGCCGGGACATCGCCGCCATCCCGTCGCACCGCAAGGCATCGCTGGGGCTGGCCTACGTGCCGCAGGAGCAGCCGATCTTCCAGGACCTGACGGTCCACGACAACCTGCGGCTGGGCCTCGCCTCGGACGCGGGTCTGGCAGCCGGCATTGCCGAGATGGCGCAAGCCTTCCCCGTGCTGGGCCGGCGGCTGCGGCAGCGGGCGGGCACGCTGTCGGGCGGCGAGCAGAAGATGCTGATCGTCGCCCGCGGGCTGATCGCGCGGCCGCGGCTGATGCTGCTCGACGAAGTGACGGAGGGCCTGCAGCCGTCGGTGGTCGACCGGCTGGCCGAGGCGCTGACAGCCGCCCGCCGCGATCGCGGGACCGCGATGCTGATCGTCGAGCAGCACCTGCCCTTCGTCCTCGGTGTCAGCGACCGTTTTGCCGTGTTCAAGTCGGGCGAGATCGTCGACAGCGGCCCGGTCGATGCGGCCGCGGCGTTGCGGATCGAGGCCCACACCCGCCTGTAGGGCGATCCGCCCGCGCGGATGCGCAAAACTCAGTCGCGCGTGAAAATTACTCGCTGGAGGACAGACGGCGACTGCCACGATGATCCGCGGCCGATCACCCACGGGGATGGAGAGGCCCGGCCGATGACAAGACCCGGCACCAGGAACGAGGCAGCACCCGATTCAGGCACACTGTGGCTGGCCGTGCTGGCGGGCGGGCTGATCATGGGCCTGGCGCTGGGCGTGCGCCACGTGCAGGGCCTGTTCCTGCTGCCGGTCACGCTGGATCGCGGGTGGTCGCGCGAAACCTTCGGGCTGGCGATGGCGGTGCAGAATCTGGTCTGGGGGCTGGCCCAGCCGTTCACCGGCATGATCGCCGACCGCTACGGGTCGGCCATCGTCGTGGCGGGCGGGCTCATGTTCTATGCAGCCGGCCTGATCTTCATGGCCGAGGCGCAGACCACCTTCGCCTTTCTGCTGAGCGCCGGGCTGTGCATCGGCATCGCCCTGTCTGGCACGGCCTTCGCCGCGATCTATGGCGCGCTCAGCCGCATCATGCCGGCCGGCCGGCGCAGTTGGGCGCTGGGCCTGGCCGGCGCCGTCGGCGGATTGGGACAGTTCGCGATGGTGCCCGCCGCCCAGGCACTGATCGGGGGCTGGGCCTGGGCCGGGGCGCTGGTCATCCTGGCCACGGTGATGGCGCTGCTGCTGCCGGCGGCATTTCCGCTGCGCGACCGGGCGGACGCGCAAACGCCTGCCGGCCCCGAACCGTCGATGGCGGCCGCGATCGCCGCGGCGTTCCGCCATCGCGGCTTCTGGCTGCTGAACCTCGGTTTCGTCGCCTGCGGTTTTCAGCTTGCCTTCATCGCCACGCATCTGCCGGCCTATCTGGCCGACCGCGGCCTGGGCGCGGCCGAGGCCGTCGCCAGCCTGGCGATCATCGCGCTGGCCAATGTCGCAGGCACCTATCTCTTCGGCCTGTGGGGCGGGTCGCTGCGGCGCAAATACCTGCTTGCCGCGATCTACCTGGCCCGCGCGGCGGCCATGATGCTGTTCGTGCTGCTGCCCGTCAGTACGATCGGCGTCTATCTGTTCGCGGCGGTGATGGGCTTCCTGTGGCTCGGCACCGTCCCGCTGACCAACGGGCTGATCGCGCAGCTGTTCGGGGTCCGCTACATCACGACCCTCTTCGGCTTCGTCTTCCTCGGCCATCAGCTCGGCTCGTTCTTCGGGGTGTGGCTCGGCGGCTATGTCTTCGTCACGACCGGTTCGTACCAGGGGATCTGGCTTGTCGCGATCGTGCTGGGGCTGCTGGCGGCACTGCTGCATTGGCCGATCGACGATCGCCCGGTCGTCCGGGACCACCTGCGAACGGCGACGCCGTGAACCCGCCCGCCGGATGGCTTGCCCGTTGGCTGCCGCTTGCCTTATTGCTCGCAGTCGGGTTGCTGGTGTTCCAGGCCTGGGCGCAGGCCGGCCTGCCGCTGACCTGGCTGGACCCGCGGGCCTTCTGCGGCTGACGAGGTAACCGATGAAGTCACTTCAGGCGCTGGCCGAGATCTGGGCGCTCGGCGGCCTTCCCGCCGCGGCCCTGGACGACATCGCCCTGTCCGGCGGCGATCCGGTGTTTCCGTCGTCCTTCGCTGTCGGTACCGCGGCCCAGGCGACCGTTGGCGCCGCCGCCCTCGCCGCCTGCGAGATCGGCCATGCCCGCGGCATGCCCCGCCAGCGCGTCGGCGTCGACATGACCCATGCCGCCGTCGAAGCCACCGGCCGGTTCTCGATCGACGGGCAGGAGCCGGCGTTGTGGGATCCGTTCGCCGGGCTCTACCGCTGTGCCGACGGCCATGTTCGGGTCCATACCAACTTCGCCCATCACCGCGACGGCGCGCTGCGCCTGCTCGGCCTCGATCCCGCAACGGCCGGCCGGGCGGATGCGGAGCGGGCAATGCTTGAATGGCAGGCGCTGGACTTCGAGGCGGCGGCCGCCGAACGCGGCCTGGTCGCCACCGCCCTGCGCCGCTTCGCCGATTGGGATGCCTCGCCGCAGGGCCGGGCCGTGGCCGCACAGCCGCTGATGACCGTCACCCGCATCGGCGACGCTGCCCCGCGTTCCCTGCCGCCGCTTGCCGCAGACCAGCGACCGCTGTCGGGCCTGCGCGTGCTCGACCTGACCCGCATCCTCGCCGGGCCGGTCGGCGGGCGGACACTGGCCGCGTTCGGTGCCGACGTGATGCTGGTCAATTCGCCCGACCTGCCGAATATCGCGGCCATCGCCGAAACCAGCCGCGGCAAGCGCTCGACGCGGATCGACCTGCGCAGCGGGGCCGGACGGGAAACCTTGTGGCATCTCGTCGACGGCGCCCATGTCTTCTCGCAGGGTTACCGGCCCGGCGGGCTCGCGGCCCTCGGGTTCTCGCCCGAGGCACTGGCGGCGCGCCGGCCCGGCATCGTCGCCGTCTCGCTGACGGCCTATGGCCCGCAGGGCCCGTGGGCCGCGCGGCGTGGCTTCGATTCGCTGGTCCAGACCGCGATGGGCTTCAATCATGCCGAAGGCGAGGCGGCAGGCGACGGCACGCCGCGGGCGCTGCCGATGCAGATCCTCGACCAAGCCAGCGGTTTCCTGATGGCGTTCGGTGCCGCCGCCGCGCTCTGGCGGCAACAGCAGGAAGGGGGCAGCTGGCATGTGCAGGTCTCGCTGGCCCAGACCGGCCACTGGCTGCGCCGACTGGGCCGCATTGCCGGCGGCCTCGCCGCGGCCACGCCGGACCTCACCCCCTGGCTGGAGACCACGGCCTCCGGCTTCGGCGAACTGCGGGCGGTGATCCCCAGCGCACGGCTGGCGCGCACCCCGGCCGGCTATGCCCGCCCGTCGATGCCGCCGGGGACGCATGCGCCGCATTGGTAAGGCGCCCGCGAACGGCCCTCACCGTACCGCCGTCGGGTGGCGATGCCGCGCGAACAGCGCATTCAGGTCGGCCCCGGAGATCTGGTCGGCGGCAAAGCCGATCGACGATTGCTCGCGCAGCATCCTGGCGCAGTCGCGAATGAAACCCATGACCGACCGCGCGATGGTGCCCCCGACCGTGACGCGGCTGACGCCGGCATCGAGAATGGCGGGTATGTCGGACGGCACGGGGCCGAGCCCGACGACCACGTTCAGCGGGCCGTCGATTTCGTCGGCCAGCCGGCGGATGCTGGCGAGATCGGCGGCGCCCGGCACGAAGATGCAATCGGCGCCCGCCTGCAGGAACCGGTTTGCCCGGCGGACGGCTGCCCCGATATCACCGCCCAGCAGCAGCACGTCGGTGCGGGCGTTGAGCACGAAGGTCCGGCCGCGGCCCCGCGCCGCCGCTGCCGCCGCGGCAATGCGCTCGACGGCCAGTTCCTCGTCATAGAGCCGGTCTTCCCCGGGCACCTTGTCCTCGATATTGCCGCCGGCAAGCCCGGTGTCGATCGCCCGATCGATGGTGGTCGCGACCATCTCCGGCGCGTCGCCGAAGCCTGCCTCGAGATCCGCGCTGACCGGGACCGGCGACGCTTCGACGATCTCGGCAAGCCGGCGGAACATGCGATCGCGACCGACACCAAGGGCCGGATCCTCGACGTGGTAGTCCTGCAGGCCGAGCGAAAAGGCGATGCCGGCGCTGGTGGTGGCCAGCGCGGCAAAGCCCGCATCGGCCAGGATGATCGCGCTGGCCGCGTCCCAGGCATTCGGCAGGACGAAGCCGCGCGCCTGATGGTGCAGCCTGAGGAACTGCCGGGCCTGGTCCTCGGCCAATGAACGGGATCGCATGGGCGCCTCCTTCGGGACTGGATGGCCGACCTTAGGATTGTGGCGTCATATGCGTCCAATGCATAATATGTCTATCCTGGATCCGTATTCCTGATGAGATGAATGGACTCCGACGCCCTGCTGACGGTCGTGGCCATCCACCGGGCCGGTAGCTTTTCCGCTGCCGCCGAGGCGCTCGGCCGCTCGCAGCCGGCCATAAGCCGGCGGATCGGCCTGCTGGAAGCCGAACTGGGGGGACCGATCTTCGAGCGCACCGCCGGGGGCGTCAGGCTGAGCGCGCTCGGCGATGCCCTGCTGCCCCATGCCGAGCGGGCGCTCGCCGCGATCGAGGACGCGCGCAAGGCGATCCGCGACCTGCGCGAGCGGCATGCGGGGCGGGTGACGCTGGCGCTTGTCGGCACGCTGGCCGGGCTGCAACTGACGCAGACTTTGCGCCGCTACGCCGCCGCGGCACCCGACGTCCGGCTGGACCTGCGGACCGGGCGCAGCGCGGAAGTCAGCAGCCTGGTGCGCTCGGGCGCGGCGACGATCGGCGTGCGCTATTTCGCCGACCGCTCCGACGATCTCGACTGCCATGCCATGCCGCCCGAGCCGCTGGTCGTGATCTGCGGACCCGATCATCCGCTGCGCGGGCAGAGGGTCAGGCAACTGTCCGAGCTTCAGGCCGAACACTGGCTGGTCTTCCCCGACCGGATCGAAAGCGGCGAGGCCGCAGCCGGCACCCTGTCGGCGCTGTTTCTGGTCCGCGGTATCGCAGACCTGAAATGGAGCGCGATCGACAGCCTTACGGCGCAGAAGCGCCTGGTCGAAGCCGGCGCGGGCCTTGCCCTGCTGCCACGCTCGGCAATCGACGACGAGTTGCGTGCGAGATCCCTGGCGATCATCCCCGTGGCCGACCTCGACGCGGCAAACCCGGTCTTTGCGATCACCCGCCGTGACGGGTATCTCAGCCGCGCCGCGCGGCTGCTGCTCGATATCCTGATTGCCGGCTAGCGCCTTCCCGCGATCCAACCCGTCACGATCGCCGGCGCTGCCCGAACCGGTGGCGACGGGCACAAAGCAGGCAGCACGGGGGGAGCCGGCTGCCTGAAGTCGGGGGAGGATCTGTCGGGTGACCGGCGCGCCGTGCCGGCCCGCGGGGCGGGGGGAGGGAGATGGCGAAGCCGGTCTGTACTCTCGCGCCGATCACCTCGACGGCTATGATCCTGCGCCTTCCCGGCGTTCCCGTCTGGGACGATCCGACCTGTTCTGCGCGATCCTGACTATACCTAGGTATGCGGCCGGCCAATCCAGCGTACGATTTCGGCGCGCACGGTGCTCGACCAGGATTTCCCCGATGGCAAGAGCCGACATGGGGAAACGACGATGACACCGATGAACCAAAGCGCCATTCCGATGACGTTGCCGCCCGCGCTGGCCGCGATGCACACCGATCTTGCCCGACTGCTGGCCGACGCCCAATCGGCAATTGGCCGAAACCCCGACGAGGCAAGACAGTACATCTCGCGCGCAACCGCGCTGCTCGAACAGCCCGCCCAGTTGCCGATCCAGGTCAGTGGCGGTCTTGCGCCCTGGCAGGCCAAGCGCGTCAAGGCACATATCGCCGCCCGCCTTACCGAAACGATCGCCGTCGAGGACCTGGCGGCCGAGACAGGGTTGAGCCCGAGCTATTTCTCGCGCGCGTTCCGCGCCAGTTTCGGCGAAGCCCCCTACGTCCACGTGCTGCGCCAGCGAATTGCGCGCGCCTGTGACCTGATGCTGACGAGCGACGAGCCGCTGTCGCAGATTGCCGTCGCTTGCGGCCTGGCCGATCAGTCGCATTTCACCAGGCTGTTCCGGCGCTTTCACGGCATCACGCCCCATGCCTGGCGCCGTTTCCAGCGGCGAAACGCCGCCTGAGCGATCATACCAATCAGGTAGAACTTCAAACCATGGCATGATGTCGATCCGACGAATTCCTTCCTAGGTTCTGCCGAAGGGACGTTCGAAGGAGATCATCATGCCCGCAGCCGGTGACGACATCTTCGCCGATGCCATGCGCATCGCCATTCTTCTGCGCCTGTTGCAGCGGCAGGAGACCGAGCGGGCAGGCACCGCCCTGCCCGCGTGGCGCCTGACGCGGGTCTTTCGCCATGTCGAGGAACATCTGGACGGGCCTATCACGCTGCAGGACATGGCCGCGGCGGCCGGGCTGAGCCGGATGCATTTTGCCGCGCAGTTCCGCGCCGCGACGGGCCAGCGCCCCCACGACTATCTGCTGCGCCGGCGCATCGAACGGGCACAGAGCCTGATGCGCGAGGACGGCGCCAGCCTGGTCGACGTGGCGCTCAGCGTCGGATTCCAGACCCAGGCGCATTTCACCACCGTGTTCAAGCGGATCTGCGGGGAAACCCCGCACCGCTGGCGGTCCCGCGAACGGCGCCTTCGGGTGAAGGCGCCGCCTGACCGCGTCACCTCGGCATCAGCCCGGGCTGGTCGCTGGGAAACCTGTCGATCGTCTCGGGGCTGATGTTGAAATGCTGCGCCACCAGGTCGCGCGGCGTGTGCGTCAGCCAATCCGACAGCCCGACCTCGGCGTATCTTGCCGTCTTGAACACGGCGAGCACCAGGAGGTCGGTATTGCCGGTATTCTCGATGTAGTGGCCGTAGCTGCGCTTGACGTAACCGACGTCACCGGGCCGGAAATCCGCGGTCTGGGCGCGCGGGCCGGCACCGAAGACGGTCATCCGCCCCTCGCCCTTCAGCCAGTACTGCCATTCGTCGGCATTGGGATGCCAATGCAGATCGCGAATGGCACCGGGCCTGATGGTCTCGATCGCGCCGGCGATGGCGGTCGAGACCTTGAAGGTCGTCGAATCCGCCAGCTGGATCATGCCCCCACGCGTCTGCCGGATCGGCCTGGCGCTGCCCAGCTTGAAGGTGAAGGGGTTTGCCGGCACCCCGCCCGACGCCACCGCCGCCTGGTCGATCGCCAGCGGGCCGGGCTCGCGCCCCTGGAAAATCCACAGATCGTTCAGCGGGATCGCGCGGAAGGTCTCGGCCGGCACGCCGAAATTCTTGGCCAGGATCTCGGGCGGCGTGTGCGCCAGCCAGTCGGTCACCATGAAGGTACCGAACTCCGATGCGCGGCCATCGTCGAACGCGATCAGGAATTCGCAGCCGTCTGGGCCGAGGCCCTGCAACGAATGCGGCTGCCCGGGTGGAAAATACCAGAGGTCGCCCGGACCGACATCGTCGACATAGGCCTGGCCGAATTCGTCCAGCACCGTGACGCGGCAGCGGCCGGCCGTCATGAAGCCCCATTCCGCGGCCAGATGCCAGTGCAGCTCGCGGATGCCGCCGGCCGACAGCCGCATGTTGACGCCGGCAATCTCCTCGGAGATCGGAAAGTTCTGCTGCGTCACCTCGCGCGCCCAGCCGCCGTCCTGGATGCGGCGATGGGCGATGTTGAACGACGACCAGAACTGGGGTTGGTCACCGACATCGGTCGCCGGCGGACTGCCGGACGACGGGAACTGGTCCGCCAAGGCGCGGTTCTGCGGTCCCGGGTCGCTCAACGCGCCCGAGCGGGCATTGATCGCCCCCTGCGCCGGTCGATCCGGATCGCCGAAGCTTGCGGCATAGGCGGAGGTCGCGGCCATCGCCGCCCCGCCGGCCGCACCGAGGGCCAACAGGTTCCGACGAGAAAACTGAACCATGGTCATTTTCCTTTTTCAGTTGAAGGCTTGGAAGGCGAGAAGCACGTTCAGCCCGACGATCGCGACGGTCGCGGCGACGGCGAGTGCCGTCGTCGGTCGACGCAGGGCGAACTCTCCCATCAGGTCGCGGCGCCGGGAGAACAGGACGAGGGTGATCATCGGCACCGGCAATGCCAGCGACAGGACCACCTGGCTCAGTACCAGGGCACGGGTGATGTCGATGCCCAGTGCGACCACCGCGAAGGCGGGCAACGCGGTGACCGTCCGACGCAGCCAGACGGGGATGCGAAACCCGACGAACCCCTGCATGATCATCTGCCCGGCGATGGTGCCGACGATCGAGCTCGACAATCCCGAGGCGATCAGGGATGTCAGGAAAAGCAGGGCCGCGGCGCCGCCGAGCAATGGCGTCAGCATCCGGTAGGCTTCATCGATCTCGGCAATGCCGGGCTGGGTCTGGTGAAACGATGCGGCAGCCATCGCGACCATCGCCAGGTTGACGAAACCGGCGACCGACAAGGCCACCACAACCTCGCGCGTCACATAGCCGACCAGCTTGCGGCGCTGCACCGGACCCGCCACGGGAAGCCGGTTCTGGGTCAGTCCGGAATGCAGGAAGATCGCATGGGGCATCACCGTCGCACCGATGATACCGACGGCCAGGACCAGCGCTTCGTGGTCGGGAAGCACCGGCCGAGTCGCGCCCCGCAGCGCCGCCGGCCAGTCCACCGGTGCCAGGAACAGCTCGACCACGTAGCACAGGGCGATCACCCCGACGAAACCGCCGATCAACAATTCCAGCCGACGGAAGCTCCGCCGTTCCAGCGTCAGCGCGGCAGCCGTCAGGGCAGCCGTCGCGACCATTCCCGCCATCAGCGGCAGACCCAGCAGCAGGGAGAGCCCCAGTGCGCCGCCGAGAAACTCGGCCAGATCCGTCGCCATCGCCGCCAGTTCGCCAATCACCCACATCGGATAGACCAATGCGGGCGGCAGTTCGTCGCGGCAGAGTTCCGCAAGATTGCGCCCGGTGACCAGGCCGAGCCTGGCGGACAATCCCTGGAACAGCATGGCGACCAGATTTGCCGCAAGCACGACCCACAGCAGCTGGTAGCCATAGCCGGCGCCTGCCTGAATGTTGGTGGCGAAATTGCCGGGATCCATGTACGCGATCGACGCAACCACGGCCGGCCCTGCCATCCGGGCCATGGTGCGGGCGGCCCGGCTGCACCCGGCGGGTATGGTGCCGAATCGGGTCGACTGAAGATCGAGGCTGAGCGACATCTCGGCGTTTCCGGTTCTTCGCGTTTCGATGCCCCGAGGATGCACGGGCGATCGTCGTCGATCTTTCGAAAGCGCCGGGCTTCTTTCGCAAAAGCACGGCTATAATTCCTATCGATGGATCGAACGGCGTCCGGATTTCGGGCTAGGACGATGTCGGGTCTGCTTGCGCGTGATGATCGCCGCGTCGCATGGTCGCGCTGGCAGCAAGCCATACTTAGGTATGCGGCACCGGGGCGGCAGAAGGTACCAAACCCACGTATGATGGTGGCCTGGCGGTACCGCCCCCTACCCTCCGGCCATTGGCATAGCGGCGAGGATACCGAGCGATGTCTACGGAAAAACCAGTTCGCCCCTACGACGGACCCGCCGGTGGCTGGGGCGCCCTGCGTGCGATGGGCACCGCCCTGGTCAAGCAGGACATCCCGGTGAAGGGCATGGCGACGCTGGCCCACATGAACCAGCCCGAGGGCTTCGATTGCCCTGGCTGCGCCTGGCCGGACCCGAAGCACACCTCGTCGTTCGAGTATTGCGAGAACGGCGGCAAGGCCGTGGCCTGGGAGGCGACGTCGAAACGGTGCACGCCGGCGTTCTTCGCCGAGCACAGCGTCGAGGAACTGAGCCGCTGGTCGGACTACGATCTGGAGATGGCCGGGCGGCTGACGCATCCGATGCGCTACGACGCGGAATCGGATCGCTACCAGCCGGTCACCTGGGACGAGGCCTTCGCGATCGTCGCAGGCCACCTGAACGCCCTGCCCGACCCGAACATGGCCGAGTTCTACACCTCGGGCCGCACCTCCAACGAGGCTGCGTTCCTCTACCAGCTGTTCGTGCGCGAGTTCGGCACCAACAACTTCCCCGACTGCTCCAACATGTGCCACGAGGCGACCTCGATCGGCCTGGCCGCATCGATCGGCGTGGGCAAGGGTACGGTGCTGCTGTCCGACTTCGATCTGGCCGACTGCATCTTCATCTTCGGCCAGAATCCCGGCACCAACAGCCCGCGGATGATGACCAGCCTGCGCAACGCCGCACGCCGCGGCGCCACGATCATGTCGTTCAATCCGTTCCGGGAACGGGCGCTGGAGCGATTTGCCGCCCCGCAGGATCCGGTCGAAATGGCCACGCTGAGCTCGACGCCGATTTCAGCGCGCCTCTACCAGGTCAGGGTCGGCGGTGACGCAGCCCTGATCAAGGGCCTGATGAAAGTGCTGGTGGAGGCCGACGACGAGGCGCGGGGCCAGGGCGGCCGGGCCATCCTGGACTGGGAGTTCATCGACCGCCACACGCTCGGCATCGACGCCCTGCGCGACGATCTGCGGCAGACTGCGTGGGACGAGATCGAACGCTGGTCGGGCCTGTCGCGCGACGACATCGGCGAGGCGGCCCGGGCCTACATGCGGGCTTCGCGGGCGATCATCGTCTACGGCATGGGCATCACCCAGCACCGGCGCGGCACCGAGACGGTGCAGCAGCTGGCAAATCTGGCCTTGCTGCGCGGGCATATCGGCCGCGAGGGCGCCGGGATCTGCCCGGTGCGCGGCCATTCCAACGTGCAGGGCGATCGCACGGTCGGCATCACCGAAGTGCCATCCGCCGATTTCCTCGACCGTCTCGAACGTCGCTTCGGCTTCCAGCCGCCACGCGAGCCAGGCCACAACGTCGTGACCGCGCTGGAAGCCATGATCCGCGGCGAGGCGCGGGTGTTCTTTGCCATGGGCGGCAATTTCGCCGCGGCGATCCCCGACTGGCAGGCGACACGCCGGGCGCTGCGCGACCTCGCCCTCACCGTGCATGTCTCGACCAAGCTGAACCGCAGCCATCTGGTTCACGGTCGCGAGGCCTTGATCCTGCCCTGTCTCGGCCGCACCGAGATCGATGTCCAGGCCGGCGGCCCGCAATCGATCACCGTCGAGGATTCGATGTCGATGGTGCATGCGTCGGGCGGCCGCAACCGTCCCGCCTCCGAGCATCTGATGAGCGAGCCGGCAATCGTCGCCGGGCTGGCCCGTGCCACGCTGGGCGCACGCAGCAAGGTGCCCTGGGAGCAGTTCGCCGCCGACTACAATCTGATCCGCGAGGCGATCGAGGATGTGCTGCCGATCTTCCGCGACTATAACGCCCGCATCCGGGTGCCCGGCGGCTTCCATCTGACGTCGTCGGCGCGGGAGCGCGCCTGGACGACCGCGAGCGGCAAGGCCAACTTCCTGGTATTCGCGGGTCTGGCCGAGGATCTGACGCAAGACGACCCCGATGCCCTGTGGCTGACCTCGGTGCGCAGCCACGACCAGTACAACACCACCCTCTATTCATTCTCGGACCGCTATCGCGGCGTCCATGGCCGGCGCGACATCGTCTTTCTCAACCAGTACGAGATGACGAAGCGGGGGCTCGAAGCCGGCGACCGCGTCGACCTCGTCACGATCGCCAGCGACGGGGTCGAACGCCGGGTGCGCGATTTCGAGATCGTGCCCTACGCCTTCCCCGATGGCAGCTGCGCGGCATACTATCCGGAAGTCAACCCGCTGATGCCACTCTACGCCCGCGATCCGCTGAGCTTTACGCCGTCGGCCAAGGGCATCCCGATCCGTCTTGTGCGCAGCGCCCGGGCAACGGCATGACTTGGACGGACATATGATCTGGAGTATCCGTTGACCGTGCAGATCGCCATTGTGGACGACGATGCCGACGTACGGTCGGCGATTGCGAGCCTGGTGCGCTCGGCCGGCTACGAAGTCCGCACCTACGCCTCGGGCGAGGACTTCATGGCCGCGCCCGAGATCGCGTGCACCCGCTGCCTGATCGTCGACGTGAACATGCCGGGCATGAGCGGGCTGGATCTGCAGGCCCGGCTTGCCGAAGCCGGCCACCCGTTCCCGGTCGTCGTCATCACCGCCCGGCCGACGATCCAGTCCCGCACCGAGGCGCTGCGCCGCGGGGCCGTCGCGTTCTTTGGCAAACCGTTCGGCGACGACGAATTGCTGGCCTGCATCGAGCGCAACATCTAGGCACGCGGCATCGGCCGCGCCCGGGCTCTCGCCGGGACGCGGCCCTTCGATTCGCCGGCGGTCAGCCGCGCCGACCGGATTCGTAGAGGAACCAGGTGCGGCGTTCGGCCTCGTCGATCCAGACTTCGAGCAGGCTGGCCGTCGCCACGTCGCCCACCTCGTCGCACAGCTCGTGCACGCCGCGCATGAAGCCGACGAGCCGGCGATTGTCCTCGCGCAGTTCAGCCAGCATGTCGGCGGGCGTCACGAAGTCCGCATCGTTGTCGGCAAGGCGCTGCAGCCGGGCGGCATGGCCGATCGAGCGAAGCGTCGTGCCCCCGATCTTGCGCGAGCGCTCGGCGATCGTGTCGGTCATCGCAAAGATCTGGTCGGCCTGTTCGTCCAGCAGCAGGTGATAGTCGCGGAAATGCGGGCCGGACATGTGCCAGTGAAAATTCTTGGTCTTCAGATAGAGCGCCAGCACGTCGGCGAGCAGGGCCGACAGTTCGGTGGCGATATCGTGCAGACCGTCCGCAGGCAGATCCGATGGGGTCTGCAGCGGGGCGAGACGGCGGGCTTTGGCATTATCGACGTTCATGAAGATGTCCTCCGGTTGCGACAGGCCGAGTTTCCTGTTGCCGCGAGCCGACGAAGAGACAGACCAAGGTTTATCGAAACTTTGGTTTGGGTCCGGTCTTCGCCGATGGCATCGCACCATGCCGCAAGGTATCCTGCGCGCCGGATCGTGATGGGAAGCGGTCAAGGGGGATCTGGGCGATGATACAGCATGCCGCGCGGCCGACCGCCGAGGGACCGGTTATCCCCCAGCCGTCGCCGATGCGCCATTGGCCGATCGTCGCCGCAGTCGTGGTCGCAGCGGCAATTTTCCTGGCAGATATCCTGACCCCGCTGGAGGGTGCCGTCGCCGTTCTCTACACGACCGTCGTGCTGCTCGTCGCCCGTACCGAACATCGCCGCGCCGTGCCACTGGCCGGCCTTGCCTGCGGGGTGCTTGCCACCATCGCCTTCGTCGACAACCATGGCGAGAGCGTGTTCGGCGGTGCCCATGTGCGGTTCGCGGTCAGCCTGACCGCCATCATGATCACCACGCTGCTTTGCCTGCGCAACCGCTCCGCCCGCTGGATGCTGGCCGAACAGGCGCGCATCCTGGAGCTGACCCACGACACCGTGATCATCCGGGATACGGCCGACACCATCCGCTACTGGAACGATGGCGCCGAGGTGCTGTACGGCTGGCGGCGGAGCGAGGCAGTCGGCCGCAACGCCCAGGAACTGCTGTCCAGCGACTTCCCGGTCGACGAGGTTGTCCGCGGACTCGCCGGCGAGGGCAAATGGTCGGGCGAAATGACCCGGATCCGGCGCGACGGCCGGCGCATCGTGCTGGCCAGCCGCTGGCTCCAGCGGTTCGACGCCGAGGGACGGCGGATCGGGATCATCGAGACCTCGGCCGACCTGACCGAACAGATCAGGGCCGATGCCGAACGCCGCCAGTCCGAAGAGCGCTATCGGACCATCTTCAACGCCGCCGGCTTCGCGATCTGGGAGTCCGACTGGTCGGACGCCTGGCAGCAGATCCTGGCCGGCCAGGCACCCGCGCAGGCCATCGGTCGCGGCGCGCTACGCGATGCCAACGACGCGGCGGTCAAGCTGTTCGGCATGGCCGACCGGGCCGCGCTGCTCGCGCACGGCATGGCCCCCTTCTTCACGCCGCACGGCGCGCAGGTCCTCGCCGCGATCGTCGCCGAGCTGGCGTCGGGCGAACGTCTGGTCGAGAAGGAGACCGAATTTCGCGTCGCCGATGGCCGCATCGTCGAGGTGGTGATGCGGGTCACCCTGCCGCTCGGCCCTCACGACTGGTCGCGGGTTCTGGTGATGGCGGCCGACGTGACCGAACGCAACGAGGCCCAGGCAAAGCTGGTCCGGACGCAGGCCGAACTGGCCCATGCCTCCCGCGTCAGCATGCTGGGCCAGCTTGCCGCGTCGATCGCACACGAAGTCAACCAGCCGCTGGCGGCCATCGTGACCTATGGCCGTTCCGGCAAGCGCTGGCTGGCGCGCGAGGCCCCCGGCGCGCGCGAGGTGGCCGACTGCCTGGAGCATGTGGTGTCGAACGGGACCCGTGCCGCCGACGTGATCGGCCGCATCCGTTCCCTGGCACGCAGCGACACGCCGCCGGCCGAACCCCTGGCCATGCGCGACCTGATCGAGGAAACCATCCTGCTGGTCGGGCGCGACGCCCACGGAACCGTCATCAACCTCGAGGCGGCGGACGGCCTGCCGGATGGATTCGGTGACAAGGTTCAGATCCAGCAGGTGGTGATGAACCTGCTGATCAACGGTATCCAGGCGATGGCCGATGTTGCTGCCGAGCGGCGCGTCATGCGCGTCGCCGTGACGGTGGCCGACGACCGGTTGCAGGTGGCGGTCAGCGACCGTGGCCCCGGGATGGCCGAGCCGGCAATGGTATTCAACCCGTTCTTCACGACCAAAGCCGACGGCATGGGCATGGGCCTGTCGATCTGCCAGTCGATCATCGAGGCCCACGGCGGGCGCATAGCGGCGGCAAACAACCCCGATGACGGCGCCACCTTCACCTTCACCCTGCCGATCGCGACCGTCGAGCTGGCGCGATCGGCCTGACCTGAGCGGAGAGGACATGACAACCGAGAGCGCCCGGATCTACATCATCGACGACGACGCCGAGATGCGCGGCTCGCTCGACAGCCTGCTGCGCTCGACGGGGTACGATGTCGTACCGTTCGCCTCGACCAGGGAGTTCCTTGGCCACGGCCTGGCCGACAAGCCATCCTGCCTGGTCCTCGACATCCGGTTGCAGGCCGAGAGCGGGCTGGATTTCCAGGAGCGGCTGGCCAGAGAGAACATCCGCATCCCGGTGGTGCTGATGACCGGCCATGGCGATATCCCGATGACCGTGCGCGGCATGAAGGCCGGCGCCGTCGACTTCCTGCCCAAGCCGTTCCGGGAGGAGGAGATGCTGTCGGCCGTCGCCCAGGCGATCGAGACCGACCGGTCGAGACGCGCGGCCGATGGCAATGCCGGCGTCCTGCGCCAGCGCTATGAAAGCCTGACGCCGCGCGAGCGGGAAGTCATGGGGCTGGTGGTGACCGGGCTGATGAACAAGCAGGTCGCCGGCCGGATGAACCTGTCGGAAATCACGGTCAAGATCCATCGCGGCAACGTCATGCGCAAGATGGAGGCACAGTCCTTGGCCGATCTGGTACGGATGGCCGAGGTACTGGCGATCCGCGATACCAGCATCACCCGATTCGGCTCGCCCGACTGACCGGCACCGGGACAGCAGGAACGTTCAAGAATCATTGATCCGCATAAGGCATGTTTTCCTTCGTAGCCTGTTTTCGTCATCGAAGGATTCCATGTCGACCGTCGCCGCTCTCGTCCTCGAAGATCCGGTCGTCGCAGCCGCTCCCGGCGGGAGGCGGGCATGAGCGACCCGGGCTCGCCCCCGCCGCGCGCGTCGTGGCTGGCGCCACTCCTGCGGACGATCGTCCTGGTGGGTATCGTGACGCTGGTCTGGCTCGTGGCAGGCCACTGGGACCGGTGGACGGGTGCTGCGGCACTGCAATCTTCGGACGATGCCTACATAGCCGGTGACCTGACGCCGCTCTCGGCCAAGGTCGCGGGCTACATCCGCAGCGTCGCGGTCGACGATTTTCAGGCGGTCCGCAAGGGTGAGCTGATCGCCGAGATCGATCCCGCCGACTACCAGGCGCAGCTGGATCTGTCACAGGCAGGCCTTGCCGCGGCCCAGGCCAATCTGGCCAACCTCGCCAATCAGCGCGAGGTGCAGAAGGCACTGGTGCGGCAGGCCGAGGCCAGCATCGCCGCAGCGAAGGCCGACCTGACCCGCTATCAGCTCGAGGCGGCGCGGCAGCGGGATCTGCTCAGGACCAATATCGCCGGCACGCCGCAACGGGTCGAACAGGCCGACGACGCCGCACAGCACGCCGCGGCGCAGGTGCAGCTGAACCTGGCGCAGCTCGACCAGCAGAAGGCCTTGCTGGCCGGCATCGACGTCCAGGAACGTCAGCTGGCGGCCCAGGTCGCCATGGCCGCCGCACAGGTGGCCCAGGCACAGCTCAATCTCGGCTATACCCGCATCCTCGCGCCCGAGGACGGAATGGTCGGCCAACGCCGCGTACGGCCGGGCCAGTTCGTCAATGTCGGCACCCAGGTGATCGGGGTGATGGCGCTGCCCCATGTCTGGGTCATCGCCAACTACAAGGAAACCCAGATGACCCGGATACGGGTCGGCGATCCGGTCGAGGTCACGGTCGATGCCTTTCCCGATCTCAGATTGGCCGGCCATGTCGAAAGCTGGTCGCCCGGCACCGGCAGCGTCTTCGCCCTGCTGCCGCCGGACAATGCCACCGGCAACTTCACCAAGGTGGTTCAGCGCGTTCCGGTCAAGATCGTGCTTGATCCGGTCCCGGCATTGGGCACGCTGGTCAGGCCGGGCATGTCGGTCGTGGCGACGATCCGCACGTCATGATCGCCGCCTGCCGCCCATATATCGGCATTCTCGGCGTGCTGATCGGCGCCCTGGCTTCGACACTCGGCTCGCGCATCACCACCTTCGGCCTCAGCGACCTGCGCGGCGCGCTGCATGTCGGTTTCGACGAAGGCGCCTGGATCACGACAGCCTATGGCGTCGGGCAGATGGTGATCGGCATCGCCTGCCCCTATCTCGGCACGCTGTTCGGCACCCGCCGCATGCTGTTCGCCGGCATCAGCCTCTTCTTCGCCGCCAGCCTGCTGGCGCCGCTGTCACCCAATCTCGACGCGTTCCTGGCCATGCAGTTCGTGGCCGGGCTGGGGTCGGGCACCTTCATCCCGCTGACCATCAAGTTCATCGCGGTCAGCCTGCCGCCACGGCTGATGCTATATGGCCTTGCCGCCTATGCGGTGAACCTGGAATTCTCGCTCAATGTCGGCGCCGCCCTGGAGGGGTGGTATGCCGAAAACTGGTCGATCGCCTGGCTGAGCTGGCAATACTGCCTGATGCTGCCGGTCATGTTCGTCTGCGTCTGGATCGGTGTCCCGCGCGAACCGCTGAACGCAGACCTGCTGCACGATCGCGACTGGCCCGGCGTCGCCTATGCGGCATCCGGCTTCGGCCTGCTCTATGCGGGCCTCGATCAGGGCAACCGGCTCGACTGGGCGGGATCGGGACTGGTCGTCGCCTTGCTCGCCGCCGGCGCGATCCTGATCGCGCTGTTCGTGGGCCGGGAACTTGTCGTCAGCCGCCACCCGTTCCTCGACCTGCGCCAGCTGGCGCGCGGCAATCTGATGATCCTGATGCTGCTGCTGGCAGGCTTTCGCTTCATCATCCTGTCGACTGCCTACATCATCCCGACCTATCTGCAGGTGGTCCAGAACTTCCGCGAATTGCAGGTCGGGCCGGTGCTGCTGTTCATCGCGCTGCCCCAGCTGATCCTGGTCCTGCCGCTCGGATGGCTGCTCGGCCGCGTCGACGGGCGATGGGTGCTGGCGGCAGGCACGCTGGCCATCGGCATCGCCTGCCTGCAGGCAAGCCTGCTGACGGCGCGATGGGCGACCTGGGATTTCCTGCCGTCGCAAGCGTTCCAGGCGGTCGGCCAATCCCTGGCCTTGACCGCAATGGTCGTGCTGGCCGTGCGCGAGATCACACCGTCGTCGGCCGTGACGATCGGTGCGCTGATCCAGGTCGGCCGCCTGCTGGGCGGCGAGGTCGGCACCGCCTTCATGCAGACCTTCGTGCGGGTCCGCGAACAGGTGCATTCGAACCTGCTGGGCCTGCATGTCGATGCCTTGGCCCCGTCGACGATCGAACGCCTCGACCTCTACCTGGGGCTTTCTGGCGACGCCGCCACCGCCACCAGGCTGCTCGGCGACGCGGTTGCCCGGCAGGCCGCGGTATTATCTTACTCAGACGGCTTTGCCGCGGCGGCGGTCGGCGCCTTTGTCTGCATCGTGCTCGCAGGATGGCTTACGCCCGGGATCAAGCGCGGCTAATGTCGATGGCCTCGTCAGACCGATTCCGGCGGCCATGCACGATCAGCGTATCCGGTATTCCTTTGCCGACTTCACGTTCGATGTTCCCCAGCTGACCCTCGCCCGCGACGGTCAGCCGGTCAAGCTGGGCGGGCGCGCGGCGAACCTCTTGGCCGTCCTGGCGGCGGCCGACGGCGAACTGGTGGGCCGCGACCGGCTGCTGGAGGCTGTGTGGCCCGGCCAGGCGATCGACGACAGCGTCGTCCGTGTCCATCTCTCCAGCCTGCGCAAGGCGCTGGGCGACCCGGGCTTGATCTCGAATGAAGCCGGGCGCGGCTATCGCCTTTCCCTGCCGGTCCAGCGCCTGGCGCAGACCGAGCCGGGTATCGCACCGCCGAGCTACCGTCCGCTGGCCGGGCTGATCGGTCGCGACGATGTCGTTCAGATGCTGCTGGCCGAACTGCCAATCCGCCGTTTCCTGACGCTGGTCGGGCCCGGGGGCATCGGCAAGACGGCCATCGCCCTGGCGGTGGCCGCGGAACTGGACGGCCAAGGCATTACCAGGCGCTTCGTCGACTTCGCGCCACTGGCCGATGCCGATCTTGTCGAGTCCACCGTCGCCGCGTCGCTCGGCCTGCCAGCATCGGGCAGCATGCGGTTCTCCGGTATCGCCAACACCCTCGCTGCCACGCCGAGCGTACTGGTCCTCGATAATTGCGAACACCTCATCGAGGCCGTTGCCGGCCTTGCCGAGCGCCTGGGCGAGGCGGTGCCCGGGCTGATGCTGCTGGCAACCAGCCGCGAACCGCTGCGTGCCACTGGCGAATGGGTCCATCGCCTGCCGGCGCTGGCCGTGCCGGACGACGCCGTGGGCGACGCTGCGAGCGTCCTGCGCTTTCCGGCAGCAAGCCTGTTCTACGAGCGCGCCCGCGCGGTGCGGGCAGATTTCGTCGTCGACGATGGCAACGCTGCCCATTTGGCGGAAATCTGCCGGCGGCTGGACGGCATTCCGCTGGCGATCGAGCTGGCCGCGGCCCGGATCGACATCATGGACCTGCCGGAACTGGCCCACCGGCTGCACGACCGGCTCAACCTGCTGACCCGCGGCCGGCGCACCGCCCTGCCCCGCCACCGGACGCTGCGCGCCGCGCTGGACTGGAGTTACGACCTGTTGCCGCCGCCGGAACAGCGGCTGCTGATGAGCCTGTCGCTGTTCCGCGCCGACTTCGACGGCGCGGATGCCCGCGGCATGGCAGAAGGCCGTGATATCGATGTCCTGGACAGCTTGGCCGGGCTTGTCGCCAAGTCGCTGGTGGTATCGTCCCCGGCCGCCGGCGGCATGCGCTATCGCCTGCTCGACACCACCCGGTATTACGGTCACGAGCGTCTTGCCGAAGCCGGGCTCGAACGGGAGACGCACGCCCGGCATGCCCGCTATCTGATCGATGCCTTTGCCGACGCCGCCGATGCCTGGAAGGCGCATGCGCCGTGCGAGTGGCAGGCGTTGCACAGCCGTCGCATCGATGACGTGCGCGCCGCCCTCGACTGGTCGCTGGCCGACGATGGTGACCTCGACCTGGCCCTCGAGCTGATCGTGACCAGCGCCGCCTTGTGGTTTCACCTGTCGCTGCCCTTCGAATTCATCGGGCGGGCGGCGCGGGTCATTGCCGCCGTCGATCGCGCGGGCACGGCGGATCCCGCCCGCCGGGTCGAGCTGCTCGCCGCCTACGGCCATGCGATCTGGCATGCCCGCGGCCCGGTGCCGGAGATGGCCGATACCTTCGCCTGCGCGCTGTCCCTGGCCGAAACGGTCGACGACGAGGACCTGATCCGCCGGGCGCTGTGGGGTGTCTGGGCGCACCGGCTGCTGACCGGCGACTATCGGGCGAGTCTCGCGCTCGCAGCCGGTTTCGGCGATCGTATCGGCCCGGCTGCGGGCCTGGCCTGCCGGCAGAGCGCGATGCACATGATGGCGCTCTCGCATCATTTCCTGGGAGACGACGTCGCGGCCCTGGCGCTGATGCGGGCGATGACCGAGGCCGATGTCGGCCCGCTGCGGATCAATCATGCCAATCACGCGCGCATCGACGGGCGCGTGGCGGCGACGAGCCTGATGGTGCGGCTGCAATGGCATCTCGGGCAGATCGGCGACGCCATGGCGCTGGCACGGCGTTGCGCCGACGAGGCTGTCGGCACCGATCACGCGCTGTCGATCTGCTACGGCTTGGCATTGGGATGCATTCCCGTGGCGATTGCCGCCGGGCGTCATGACCTGGCCCGCCACTGGATCGACGTGCTTGACCAACGCTCGACCCGCCATGCGCTGGAATACTGGCGGATCTACGCGGCAGGGTTCGCCGCGGCGCTGGGTGCGGACGTCGCGGTCCCGGAGAGCGCCTGCTTCATGCAACGGGAAATGTTCGCCGCCGCCCGCCGGGATGCCGCCGCCGCGATTGCCGCGGGGCAATAATCCGGCATTGGCGGCGTCGATCGCCGCCCGGCGCGAAGGCCGGGAACGCTGCGGGGCCGGGGACGTTCGCCCACCGTGACGCTTTTGCAGAACGGAGGCCACCATGGCAGATCGCAACCGCCGCACCGACGACGACCGCTACGGGCGCACGACCCGCGCCTTCGGCCGCGACGACGACTGGAACGATGCCGAACGGGAGCGCGCCGGCTGGCCACGCGACGACAGATCCTACCGTCGGCCGGAGGGCGGCGGCGGCCCCTATGGCGGTGACGTCGGATTTGGCTTCGGCGGCGCCGGCGAGCGCCAGGGGGCGGGCCGCGGCACCGCCCCGACCCGCCGCGAGATGGGCCGGCAGTACGGCCCTTCCTATCCCGGCGAAGGCCGCGACTATTCCGACGGTCGGGCCGGCTACGGCATGGGCCGTGCGAACCAGGGCCATGACGACGACCGCGGCTTCCTCGACAAGGCGGGCGACGAGATCGCCTCGTGGTTCGGCGACGATGATGCCGAGCGGCGGCGGTGGGCCGACAAGCATCGCGGCCACGGGCCGAAGGGTTACGTCAGGTCATCCGACCGCATTCACGAGGATGTCTGCGATCGGCTGAGTGACGATCCGATGGTCGATGCCCGGGACATCGAGGTCGAGGTTTCAGCGACCGAAGTCACCCTGTCCGGAACCGTCCCCACGCGGGACCAGCGGCGCCGGGCCGAGGCCGTCGCCGATGGTGTTCCGGGCGTCAGCCACGTCCAGAACAATACGCGGGTCGCCGATCCGGCAGTCTCTGGGTCGCAGTCGGCGACAACGGCCAAGGCACGGGCGGCGGCGACAAATCGCTAGTCCGCGATGCGGTTGCGTCCGGCCCGCTTGGCTTCGTAGAGCAAGGCGTCGGCCCGGGCCATCAGCCCCCGGAAGTCTTCGCCCGGTCGCGGACTGACCACGCCGAACGAGGCGGTCACCACCACGCCATGGGCGAGGACGGTGGCCGCCAGGCGTCGCCTCAGCACTTCCGCCAGGCCTCGGGCCTCCTCGGGTGCCAGGCCGGCAAGGCAGATGGCGAATTCCTCGCCGCCGAGCCGTCCGGGAATGGCGCCGGCCGGCAGCTCGGCGCGCAGGATCCCGGCCACCGCACACAGCACGTCGTCGCCCGCCTGGTGCCCGTATCGGTCGTTGACGTCCTTGAAATGGTCGAGGTCGAGCAGGATCAGGGCAAAGTCATCGTTCTGCGCCATCAGCAGGTCGGCATCGCCCAGGAACTTGCGGCGATTGAACAGCCCGGTCAGCGGGTCGCGTTCGGCCATTTCGGTCAGACGGCGATTTGCGGCCACCAGTGCGTCCTGCGATCGGGCCAAGGCGGCTTCCTGGAGCTTGTTCTCGGTGATGTCGACCCAGACCGAGGCGATGCCGCCATCCCAGGCCTGCTCCTCGATCCGCACCCACCGGTCGTTCCGCGTCTGCAGCGTCACCGGATGCGGCAACGGGCCGCTGCCGCCCACTTCTTCGACAAGGCCGCGGTAGACTTCGTCATGGACGAAGACGTCGGCAAACCCTCGCCAGAATGCAGCGCGATCGTGCCGCTCGGCCAACGGCGGCACCGAGACGACGAAACCCGACGTCAATTCCGCGCCGAAGCGCGTATTCGCGTAGACCAGCCGGCCGTCCGGGCCATGGACCAGCAGGCCGACATTGATGGTGGCCAGAAGTTCGAAGACACGGCTGGCGGACGCCTGCTGCCGGTGCCGCGCCGTCACGTCGCGCCAGATCTTGAAACGCCCGCCCTGCGGCAACGGAAACATGCGCAGTTCCAGCCAGCGTCCCTCGCTGGCGCGCTGGTATTCCAGCGGCCCCTGTTCGGTGCGGTGGCGGATCATTGCGATGTCGACATAAGGCTGCAGCCGTTCCGGTGCCGCCTGCTGGGGATATTGCAGCGCCAGAAAGCGGCGCACCGTCTCGATGAACGGAAGGCCGCGGCGGATGATCGGCACGACCTCGGGAAAGAATTCCAGATAACGCGCGTTCCACCAGACGATCGCCTCGTCGGCGTCGTAGAGGCAGACGGCTTCGTCGCTGAAGGAGGCGAGCAGGCCGAGCAGCGACAGGCCAAGCGATGGATCGAGCGGCGGCGTGCTCGCCTCGGCCAAGACTTCATGTTCCAAAGGCGTCGAATCTCCCGGCAGGCATCCCGGAACCGCAGCTTATAGCGCCTCGGGCCGCACCGGAACACCGTCGGATGCCATGCCGGGCCTAAAGCATGTCAGCGTCGAGTTCCGCCCGCCAATGCGCCAGCCGCTCGCGGGCGATACGGTCACGAACATGGCCGAGGGCTTCTTCGTCGAAGACTTCGACCGGATCGCAGGTGAAATCGGCCGCACCATGCGCGTTCCAAGCAGCCTGCAGCGCCGCCTGGCGGCACATTCCCTGGCGCAGGGTGAACCACAGCCGGTTCCGGATCTTCTCCAGATTGGGGGCATGACCAACCCAGGTCTGACCGGTCGCAAGGCAGCGCACGGCGTAGATGCCCGAGGCGGTCTTCAGTTCCTTGTAGGCCGCGATGGCGGCCTTCTTCAGTGCGGTTTCCATGCCCGGACAATTAACACCCGGGTGATATTGACGCAAGAGATTCACCCGGGTAAATATCGCCGATGTCTGATCTGGTTCACTGCACCGCTTTCGCCGGCCTCCGCCGGATCGCCGGCGGGTCCCTTGCCGATGTCGCGCTGGCGGCAAAGAGCGCGCTGGCCGCCGATCCCTCGGCGGCCGTTCTGGTCTTCGACGATGCGACAGGGCGGGTGGTCGATCTCGATCTGCGCGGCGAAGCCCCGGAAATAGCCGCACGATATGCGCCCGCGGAAGGGGCGCGGCCGCGCGGCCGTCCCAGGCTTGGTGTCGTGGCCCGCGAGGTCACCTTGCTGCCGCGCCACTGGGACTGGTTGAACGCCCAGCCCGGCGGGGCGTCGCAGGCGCTGCGCCGACTGGTCGACGACGCGCGGCGGGCGGACCACGGCCGGACGTCGCGGCGCCAGGCGCAGGAAGTGGCCTACCGCTTCATGTCAGCGATGGCCGGCGACTTCGCGGGGTTCGAAGAAGCATCGCGGGCCCTGTTCGCCGATGATCGCCCGCGCTTCGAGGCGGAGACGACATCATGGGCCGAAGACATCCGCCGGCATGTCCGGCAACTGGCCTGGAACGATGCCGACGGGTGATGGCTTGTGATGCCTCGTCCCGGATCAGTCCGGCACGAAGTCGAGCGCCACGCCGTTGATGCAATAGCGCAGGCCGGTGGGGGGCGGACCGTCGTCGAAGACATGGCCGAGATGGCTGCCGCAGGTCGCGCAATGGACCTCGGTGCGGATCATGCCGTAGCTGCGGTCAACCGTGGTTTCGACCGAGCCGGGCACCGGGTCGATGAAGCTGGGCCAGCCGGTACCGCTCTCGAATTTTTCGCCCGAGACGAACAGCCGGGCATCGCATCCGGCGCAGCAGAAGGCGCCGGGGCGCTTCTCACGCAGCAGCGAGCAACTGCCCGGGGCCTCGGTGCCGTGATGACGCATCACATGATACTGGTCCGGCGTCAGGCGCTGGCGCCATTCGGCATCGGTACGGGTGACGGGATAGGGTTCGGGCATGAGTTCGAAAGACTCCGATGCTACGATTGCCGCCAATCATAAACGTTTTTCGATTCGGGGAGAAAGCCGCTGAATACCGTTGCCGCCTCGCCGTCCCTGCCGATCTGGCGCAGCGTCGGTCAATCCTGCGTGATCCTGTTCGGCAACCTGCCGGCGGTCATGACCCTCTATGCGCCGATGATCGTCGCCTGGCTGCTGATCGCGCTGATGGAAACGGGGCTGAAGCCGGACGATCCGGCGCTGGCGACGGCGCTCTACGGCCTCGGCCTGCTGGTGGTGGCCGCCGCCTCGCTCGTCGCCACCATGACGCTGCAGCTCACCGTGCTGCACCATCTCGAGACCGGCGGCTTCCCCGTCGGCCAGGCGTGGCGCGAAGCCGTGCCCCGGATTGCCCCCTTCGTGCTGCTTGCCGTGATCTTCATCGTCCTGAGCCTGACGACGATGGCGCTGCTGTTCATCCCGTTTCTGTTCGTCTTTCCGGCGATCTTTCTGGCCCCCATGATCTGGCTGGCCGAGCGCTGCACGATCCTCGACAGCTTTCACCGCAGCGTCGCGCTGACCCGCGGCCATCGCTGGCCCATTCTCGGCATGATCGCGGTGATCACGCTGGCAGCCGTCGCCATCAACCTGGCCGCCGGTGCACCCAAGACGCTGTTCGACATGGCCGAGCTGGTGCCGCGCCAGATCGTCGGCCAGGTCGTCTCGCTCGTGTTCAACCTGGTCGTCACGATCCTGATCGTCGTGGTCTACGCCCGGCTGACCGGCCGGGCGCGCTGACGACGGATCAGACGGCCCAGCAGGCGCAGCCCAGCACGCCCCAGAAATCGCGCAGCGAACCGGCCGGCACCGCGCTCGCCCAGGCGCGGGCGTGGTCGTGGCCATGGACGCCGCAGGCGCTGGCGCAGCCGCAGCCGGCCGCGGCCTGGCGCTGCAGGTTCTGGCGGTCGTCGGGCGACACGCCCCAGGCGGCAAACCCGCCGAAGCGGCGCACCGGCGACCAGTCCGGCATGGCCGGCGGCGGGGCCGCATCGTCCAGCGCGGCGAAGTCGCCGGCGGCATAGACGACGCGGCCGCCGACCATGGTCAACTCCGACGTCGTGCCGGCGATATCGTCTTCCGCGCAGCCGAAGAAGTCGCGGTCCGGCACGATCAGGTCGGCCAGCTGGCCCGCCATGATCTGTCCCTTCCGCCCCTCCTCGTCGGAGAACCAGGTGACATTCTCGGTCCACATGCGCAGCGCCGTCTCGCGGTCGAGGCAGTTGGCGCGGGGATAGAGGCGCAGGCCGCCGACCGTGCGGCCGGTGACCAGCCAGGACAGCGAGACCCACGGGTTGTAGGAGGCGACGCGGGTGGCATCGGTGCCGGCCGAGACCTTCAGGCCGCGATCGAGCATGCGGGCCACCGGCGGCGTCGCCTCGGCGGCACGCGCCCCGTAGCGCTCGACGAAATATTCGCCCTGATAGGCCATGCGGTGCTGCACCGCGACCCCGCCGCCCAGCGCCGCGATGCGATCGATCGAGCGGTCGGAGATCGTCTCGGCATGGTCGAAGAACCAGTGCAGGCCCTTCAGCGGCACGTCGCGATCGACCTTCTCGAAGACGTCGAGGGCGCGCGAGATCGTCTCGTCGTAGGTCGCATGCAGCCGCCAGGGCCAGCGGTTCTCCGCCAGGATGCGGACGACCGATTCCAGCTCGGGCTCCATCTCCGGCGCGAGGTCGGGGCGCGGTTCGCGAAAATCCTCGAAATCCGCGGCCGAGAACACCAGCATCTCGCCGGCCCCGTTGTGCCGGAAATAGTCGTCGCCCTGCTTGTAGCGCGACGTCCGCGTCCAGTTGAGAAAGTCGTCCTTTTCGGCCTTCGGTTTCTGCGTGAACAGGTTGTAGGCCAGCCGGATGGTGAGTTGGCCGTCCTCGGCCAGCTTGCGGATCACTGCATAGTCGTCGGGATAGTTCTGGAAACCGCCGCCCGCATCGATCGCCCCGGTGACGCCCAGCCGGTTCAGTTCGCGCATGAAATGGCGGGTCGAATTGAGCTGGTAGTCGAACGGCAGCTTCGGTCCCTTGGCCAGGGTGGCATAGAGAATACCGGCATTGGGCTTGGCCAGCAGCAGGCCGGTCGGATTGCCCTGGGCATCGCGGGTGATCTCGCCGCCCGGCGGGGCCGGCGTCTCGCGGGTGTAGCCGACCGCGCGCAGGGCGGCGGCGTTCAGCAGGGCCCGATCATAGAGATGCAGGATGAAGACCGGCGTGTCCGGTGCGACGGCATTGATCTCGTCGAGCGTCGGCAACCGCTTCTCGGCGAACTGATGCTCGGTGAAGCCGCCGACCACGCGTACCCATTGCGGCGGCGGCGTGATCGCGACCTGCGCCTTCAGCATGGCCATCGCGTCGGCCAGCGTGCGCACGCCGTCCCAGCGCAGCTCCATGTTGAAGTTCAGGCCGCCGCGGATGATGTGAAGATGATTGTCGATCAGCCCGGGCAGCACGCGGCGGCGCTTGAGATCGACGATCCTGGTCTCGGGGCCGGCCAGCGCCATGATCTCGCGATCGTCGCCGACCGCCAGGAAGCGCCCGTCGGCGATCGCCACCGCGGTCGCGGCCGGGTTGGCGCGGTCGAGGGTGGTGATCTGCCCGCCATGCAGGATCAGCTGCGGCGCGATCACGACTGCGCCTCCGTCTTGTCGTCGGCCTTCGCCTGGCGGCCGGGCAGCATGCCCATCACGTGCGCGGTGCAGTCGGACTGCTTCCAGGCGGCGGCAATCCCGGTGCCGGCCAGCATCTGCTTGCCCACCGGAATGATCTGCTCGCCCAGCAGGATGCCGAGCAGCCCGGCCAGCGCCACCAGCGGCGGCGCCGGCGAGCGGACGTTGAGCAGGCTGTAGACCACGCCGACCAGGAGGCCGGCGCCGAGCGACAGGACATACATCTTCATGGCGGCGGCCTCCCTTGTGCTTGTTTCAGTGACCTTCCGAGGCGCCGAACATGGTCTTGGCATAGATGATGCCGAGACCGTAGGCCCCGCCGAAGCGCTTGGCGATGCCGGTGGTCAGGTCGTAGGTCTCGGCCCGCGCCCAGTCGCGCTGCAGTTCCAGCATGTACTGCAGGGCAGTCATTGGGCGGGCGCCGGCCTGGACCATGCGGTCGATCGCGCGTTCATGGGCTTCGGCCGAGACGTCGCCGCAGGCATCGGTGATGACATAGACCTCGGCCCCCTGGTCCAGCGCCGACAGCGCCGGGCCGACGATGCAGACCGACGTCCATAGCCCGGCCAGCACGATCCGCGACTTGCCGATCTCGTTGACGCGGGCGATGACGGCGGCATCTTCCCAGGTGTTCATCGACGTACGGTCCAGCATCGCCTGGCCGGGGAAGGCTTCCGTGATCTCGGTGAACATCGGGCCCGAGAACGACTTTTCGGCGACCGTGGTCAGGATGGTCGAGACGCCGAAGCCGGCCGCGGCATGGGCGACCAGCGCGGCGTTGTTGCGCAGCGACACCGCGTCGATCGAGTGGGTCGCAAAGGCCATCTGCGACTGGAAGTCGATCATGATCAGCGTGTGGTCCTTCGGCGACAGCAGCTTGGCGCCGGGGGTCGGGGTGGCCTTGAAGGTCATTGGTCTCTCCTGATGGTCGGTGCCTTCGACTTCTAGTCGAACGCAGCTGTTGCTTCTTGTCGGTTCGGGCAGTTTTAGGACATTGTGCGCGTGATCAGCCGGTCGCGGCGCCAGGCCAGCGGCGTCGTTCCCCTCGCCTGGCGGAAGACCCGCGAAAAATGGGCCTGATCGCAGAAGCCGCATTCCAGGGCGATCCGCGCCAGCGGCTCCTCGGTGTCGAGCATCCTGGCCTCGGCCGCCGCAAGCCGCACGCGGGTGACATAGGCATGCGGCGAGCAGCCGAAGGCGGCGCGGAAGGCATGGCCGAAATAGCCGGGCGAAAGCTGCACCAGCCGGGCCAGGTTCGGCACCCGCAGATCACCCGCCAGATCGGCCGCCACGTGCCGCTCCAGGATGCGGATCTGCCTGGCGGTCAGGATGCCGCGCCGGGCCGGTGCCTCGGCCGGCTGCGGCGACAGCAGGCGCATGGCCTCGCCGATCCGTTCGACCGTGAAGTCGGCATCGCGGGTTGCCGACCGGCTGGCGTCGGCCAGCAGCGCCCGGATCGCGGCGATGCGGTCCGGGGTGATGGCAGACTGGATGGTCACGGCCATGGCGGGCTCCGTTGCTGTCGTCCCGATATCATTGAACGATCAGCAATCGCCAGGCGAGTTAAAGGCCGCGAAATGTTGCAAGGGCGCCCCCGTTGGCCGCCGGTGCAACATCCCAAAATGCGGCGATCCGACAAGAACCGGGAGCCGAGGGGGGCTAGTCTGGCGTGTTCCCGACGGTTCGAGGGGAGGCTTTGCCCATGTCGACGATAGCGGCCGCGATCCGGCCGATGCTTCTGGCCCCGGCGGTGCGCTGGCTGGCCCTGCTGGCCCTTTGCGCCGCCTATATCCAGGGTGGCCTGCAGAAGGCACTGGATTTCCCTGGCGCGCTGGCCGAGATGCGGCATTTCGGGCTGGAGCCGGCGGCGCCGCTGGCCATCGCCACGATCGCCCTGGAACTCGGCGCGGCGGCGATGATCCTGGCCGGCCGGGGCCGCGCGGTCGGTGCGCTGGCCCTGGCCGGGTTCACCGTGATGGCCACCCTGGTGGCCAACCGCTTCTGGGAAATGGCTGGTATCGAGCGGTTCATGGCCGCCAACGCCTTCTTCGAGCATCTTGGCCTGGCCGGCGCCTTCGTCCTGGTCGCCGTGACCGACATGGCGGCCCGGCGATGAGCGACCAGAAGCCCCCCAGCCCCTTCGCGCCGCTGCGCCAGCCGCTGTTTGCCGTCCTCTGGGCGGCCACGGTGCTCGGCAATATCGGCAGCTTCATGCGCGACGTGGCCTCGGCCTGGATCGCCACCGGGCTGTCGTCGTCGCCGGTCGCGGTGGCCCTGGTCCAGGTCGCCGGCACCTTGCCGGTGTTCCTGCTGTCGCTGCCGGCCGGGGTACTGGCCGACATCCTCGATCGCCGGCGCTTCGCCATCGGGGTCCAGGTGATGCTGGCGATGGTCAGCGCCACGCTGATGATCCTGGCCCATACCGGCATGCTGACCATCACCAGCCTGATCGCGCTGACCTTTGCCGGCGGGGTCGGGGCGGCGCTGATGGGCCCGACCTGGCAGTCGATCGTGCCGGAACTGGTCCAGAAGCGCGATCTGCGCAATGCGGTGGCGCTCGGCTCGCTCGGCATCAATATCGCGCGCGCCATCGGCCCGGCGGCGGGCGGCCTGCTGCTTGCCGCCGCGGGTGCGGCCCTGACCTATGGCGCCGATGTCGCCACCTACGTGCTGGTCGTCGCCGCCTTGCTGTGGTGGCGCCGGCCGGCCGCGACCGACGACGCCTTGTCGGAAAGCTTCTTCGGCGCCTTCCGCGCCGGGCTGCGCTATGCCCGCGCCAGCCGCGAGCTGCATGTCGTGCTGCTGCGCACCGCGGTGTTCTTCGCCTTTGGCAGCGCGATCTGGGCTCTGCTGCCGCTGGTCGCGCGCAACCTGATCGGCGGTGACGCCGGCTTCTACGGCATGCTGCTCGGCCTGGTCGGCATCGGCGCCATCCTCGGTGCGCTGGTCATGCCGCGGTTGCGGGGCCGGGTCGGGCCCGATGGCCTGCTGCTCGGTGCCTCGCTGATCGCGGCGGCGGTGATGGGCGCGCTGAGCCTCGCCCCGCCAAAATGGCTCGCGATGCTGCTGATGCTGCCGCTGGGCGCGGGATGGATCGCGGCCCTGACCACGCTGAACGGCACCGCCCAGGCGATCCTGCCCGGTTGGGTGCGCGGCCGGGCGCTGGCGATCTACCTGACCGTCTTCAACGGCGCGATGGCCGGCGGCAGCCTCGGCTGGGGCCTGCTGGCCCAGGAAATCGGGGTGCCGGCAACGCTGATGGCCGGCGCGGCCGGGCTCGCGCTGGTGGCGCTGGCCCTGTTCCGCATTGCCCTGCCGACGGGGGAAAGCGACCTGCAGCCGTCCAATCACTGGCCCGAGCCGCTGGTCGCCGATCCCGTCGAGAACGATCGCGGCCCGGTGCTGATCCTGATCGAGTACCGGATCGATCCGGCCAACCGCACGGCGTTCCTGAAGGCGCTGAACCGGCTGTCGACCGCGCGGCGGCGCGACGGCGCCTATGGCTGGGGCGTCACCGAGGACGCGGCCGAGCCGCGCCGCATCGTCGAATGGTTCATGGTCGAATCCTGGGGCGAGCACATGCGCCAGCATCGCCGCGCGCTCGGCGCCGATGCCGATATCCAGCGCGAGGTGGCGCAGTATCACGAGGGACCGGACAAGCCCGCCGTCAGTCACCTGCTGACCATCGACGCGCGGCGCACCGCATGATCGGCCGCGTCGTTCTCGCCCTGGCGCTGCTGCCGGCGGCGGCGCTGGCCGCCGACCGGCCGACCTACCAGGACTTCCGCTACGACGAGGACTGGCGGGCGATGACCGACCCGGCCATGCGCACCGACGTCCTCGATCCGATCAAGTGGGTACCGATCGCCCGCGATCCCGACTGGTACGTCACCTTCGGCGGCGAATTGCGCGAACGCTACGAAGCCTCGCGCAACCCGGTGTTCGGCCTGTCCGGCCCGGCCCGCAACGACTATCTGCTGCATCGTCTGTTCCTGTTCGGCGACGTGCATCTGGGACCGCAGGTCCGCGCCTTCGTCGAACTGGTCAACGGCCTGACGGCCGGCTGGCGCGGCACTCCGCCGGCGACGCAGGAAGACCAGCTCGACCTGCTCCAGGCGTTCGGCGAGTGGCGGCCGACGGGCGACCGCAGCACCTGGATCCGCGGCGGGCGCCAGGAAATGAGTTTCGGGTCGGGCCGGCTGATTTCGGTCCGCGAGGCGCCGAACGTCCGGCGGGCCTTCGACGGCGTCCGCGCCTCGTGGTCGGGCGCGGAGGGTATTCGCATCGACGGCTTCGCCGTGCGGCCGGTGACGCCGGAGCGTGGCAGCTTCAACGACCGCAGCGATTCGGCGCAGGCCTTCTGGGGAGCCTACGCGACGGTCAAGACCGGCATCACGAATTTCGATCTCTACTATCTCGGGCTCGACCGCGAGAATGCCCGCTTCGCCCAGGGCACGGCGTCCGAGCGGCGCCATACCGTCGGCGCCCGTCAGTTCGGCAAGCGGGCCGGCTTCGACTGGAATATCGAGGAAGCCGTGCAATTCGGCAGTTTCGGCGACGCCTCGATCCGGGCCTGGACGGTCTCGGCCAATCTCGGCTACACGGCCAGCGAGCTGCCGTTCAGCCCGCGCTTCGGCTTCAACGCCGACGCAATCAGCGGCGACCACAATACGAAGGACGGCACGCTTGGCACCTTCAATCCGCTGTTCCCCAAGCTGCCCTATTTTTCCGAAGCCAACCTCGCCGCCCCGGCCAACCTGCTGGACATTCAGCCCAATCTGACGCTCACGATCACCCCGGACGTGACGGCCAGCGTCGGCTGGAACCTGTTGTGGAAACAGGCGCTGGCCGATGCCTTCTACGCCCCGCCGCTGACGCCGGTACGCGGCACCGCCGGTGGGTCGGGACGCTATATCGGCCAGCAGGTATCGTTCAGCACCACCTGGAACGTCACCGAGGCCCTGGCGATCGGCGGCACCTATGTCCACTACGAGCCGGGCGGCCGCACGCGCGACGCCGGGGGCCAGTCCGGTGACTTCTTCACCGCCTGGGCACAGTGGCAATTCTGATCGAAGAAGTCTTGACGCCGGTCACAGCGGAGTTGAGCGGATCGGGGCATAGTCGCTTCAAGGCAAACGACGAAGCCCCGAACAAGATCTTCTCAAAGGAAACCGTGTCATGTCCGACCTGATCATCATGGATTGCAAGCATGAAGGCGAAGCCACCGAGACCGGCTTCGAGAACAAGATCGCCTGCATCGCCGCGCAATACGCGGCGGAAGTGCCGATCACCTACGACCGGACCAAGG
>JAFKFH010000020.1 GCA_017307375.1 Alphaproteobacteria bacterium | reverse complement strand
GTGGCTCGGCTGGGGCTGGGGCTGGTGCCGGAAGGGCGGCAGGTGTTCCCGACGCTGACGGTGCGCGAGAACCTGGTGGCGACGGCGTCGAACCGGCTGAACGCGCGCTCGCCCTGGGATCTCGACAAGGTCTACGGCCTGTTCCCGCGGCTGCGCGAGCGGGCCGGCCAGATGGCCTCGACGCTGTCGGGCGGCGAGCAGCAGATGCTGGCGGTCGGCCGCGCGCTGATGACCAACCCGCAGCTGCTGATCCTCGACGAGGCGACCGAGGGCCTGGCGCCGCTGATCCGCGCCGAAATCTGGCGCTGCGTCGAGACGCTGAAGGCCGCCGGCCAGGCCATCCTGATCGTCGACAAGAACCTCACCGTGCTCAAGCGCCTCGCCGACCGGCATTTCATCGTCGAGAAGGGGCGCACCGTCTGGGCCGGCACCTCCGCCGAACTCGACCAGAACCCCGACATCGCCCACCGATATGTCGGCGTCTAGGCGACACCGGCCGGGGTGACAAATCACCGCAATATCGGCCTGCTATGCTCGGCCGATGTTGGGTTCGACGCTGAAGCTGATCCTCGATCTGGCCAACCGCCAGCTTCCGGCGCACGCGCCCGCCGGTCTCGACGACGTGTTCGCGGCCCTGCGAGCCCCGGTGCCGACGCGGCCGGTCGCCGATCTCGAGGACGACATCTGGGATTTCTGGATTCATCATCCGGATACGGCGTGTGACGGCTGGATGGTGCAGGCGATCGCCGCCATGGCGGTCGGGCATGTCGACGATGCGCGGGGTTGCCTCGCCCGCATCGTCGCCATGGCGCCGGACTGGGCCGAAGCCTGGAACAAGCGGGCAACCCTGAACTACATGATGGGGCGCGATATCGAGGCGGTTGCCGATATCGGCCGGACCATCGTCCTCGAACCCCGGCATTTCGGCGCCATCGCCGGCTTCGGGCACATCGCCCTGCGCCACGGCGACCTCACGGCCGCCCAGGCCGCCTTCGAGGAAGCGCTGCGGATCCATCCGCATCTCAACGATATCCGGGTGCTGGCGATCGAGATCGGCCGCGACCTGCCCCATACCGTCAATTGATCCGACTGTTTCCCAGGGCGAACGATCCGTGTTGGCGAACGCGGCTAATCACTGTCGTCAGAAGGGTGTATCGCTCAATCGTTCTCAACCGTTTCAGTCAGGATTCGTCCCATGACCGCGCCGATCCGCGTCCTCGGCCTTTCCGGCAGCCTGCGCCGGCAATCCCTCAATACCGCGCTGCTGCGCGCCGCCGCTGAACTGGCCCCGGCCGGCGTCACGGTCGAGATCGTCGATCTCGCCGGCTTGCCGTTCTACAACCAGGATATCGACGGGGCCGACGCCCCGGCCGCCGCGATCGACCTGCGCGCCCGGCTGAAGGCGGCCGATGCGGTGCTGCTGGCTTCGCCGGAGTACAACTATTCGATCGCCCCGGTGCTGAAGAACGCCCTCGACTGGGCGTCGCGGCCCTACGGCCAATCGGTGCTGGACGGCAAGCCGGCCGCGCTGCTGGGTGTCGGTGGCGGCATGGGCACCTCGCGCGCCCAGTATCATCTGCGCCAGGTCGGCGTGTTCCTGAACATGCACATCATCAACAAGCCCGAGATCTTCGTCGTCAATGCGCCCGGCAAGTTCGACGATGCCGGCCGCCTGGTCGACGAGCCGACCCGCGCGCTGGTCGCCCAGCAACTGACGGCGCTGCGCGACTGGACCCGCCTGCTGCAAGCCGGCCGGGCAGCCACGAGCGCCCAGGCCGCCGAGTAAAACCGCGTAAAAGGCGCCGCCGCCCGCGTTGACAGCGGCGGCCCGTCGTCGCTTACTCCCCCGAGGATCCAGGTGGTCCTTGGGGGAGATTCTTACGATGCGTATCATCGCCGCGATTCTGGGCCTGCTGCTGGCCCTTCCGTTCGGCACTGCCATGGCGCAGGCGCCGGCTGCTGCCGGCCTGAGCCAGGCGCAAGTCGACCAGCTGGTCACGACGATCACCCAGAACGTCCTGCAGGAGCTGAACAAGCAGGGCGTCACGCCCAAGCCGGCACCGGCGCCCGACGCCGCCCAGGCCGCCCCCACGCATCCGACCGAGGCGATGACCGGGATGGGCGCCGAATACGGCAGCCACGGCAGCCGGGTGGCCGAAAACCTCAAGGCCATCGGTGCCGCCCTGCCGCGGATCGGCAGCGAGTTCACCCGCATCGGCGACCAGTTGCGGCCCGCCAACGACGAGGGATACGGGCGCGGCGCGCTGTTCGGGCTGATCCTGCTCGCCTTCGTCGTCGCGCTCGCCGTCGAATGGGGCATCCGGACATTGTGTACCCGGCCCCGGGCCATGCTGATGCGCAACGTGGCCGAACATGCCGATATCGGCCGCCTGGCCGGGCTGTTCGTCCTCGATGTCGTCGCGGTCGTCGGTTTCCAGGTCACCGCCGAAGGGTTGGCGGGCTACTGGTTCGACAGCAGCCTGCCCCAGTCGCTGTTCGGCGTCTACGTGCTGAAGATGCTGGTAGCCTGGCGCTATGCCGTCCTGGTGCTGGAGCTGATCCTGCGGCCGCACAGCCAGCCGGCGCGGCTGGTGCCGGTTTCCGACATCGAGGCGTCGCGCTCGAAGTTTTGGCTGACCGCGCTGATCTTCCTGGCCCTGGCCTGCATCGCCTTCCAGCGGGTGATGATCGCGGCCGGCATGCATGCCGACAATGTTCGCGCCGTCGCGGTGGTCGTCGGCATCGTCATTGCCGGCCTGCTGATCGTCGGCATCTGGGTTGCCCGCCGCGTCGTCAGCCAGCTGATGGTTTCAGCCCACCTGCCGACGGAACCGGGCTTTGCCATCCGTCTCGCCTTCGCCCGGCGCTGGCACTACCTGGCCATCGGCGGCACGCTGTTTTGGCTGGCGACCTGGCTGAACGGCGTGATCCTGAAGAATCTCGGGCCGTTCCAGGCGATGACCCGCACGCTGACCGTGCTGCTGCTGCTGCTGATCGCCGAGGGCATCGTCGCCCGTGCCGCGCGTGCGCTGTTCAGGAAGGGTGACGGCACCGCTGCGGCCGTGGCCCGGCGGTGCATCGGCGTCGGCCTGCGCATCGTCGCCATCGCCCTGATCGCCGAAGCCTGGGCCGTCGGGGCGATGCAGTTGATGCCCGGCGAACAGTGGCAGGCCCTGACCCGGTCGATCACGACCGCCGCGGCGACGATGTTCGTCGCCTATGTGTTCTGGGAAATCGTCAAGTACTGGATCGATCGCAAGCTGAAGGAGGCCCAGCCGGTGCTGGGCCGCGCCGACGAGGATGCGACCGGCGACGAGCCGCCGCCGCCGTCGCGGCTGGCGACGCTGCTGCCGATCTTCCGGGTGGTGCTGGCCGCCGGCCTGCTGGTGCTGACCGTGTTGGTGGTGCTGACCGAGCTCGGCATCAATACCGCGCCGCTGATCGCCGGTGCCTCGGTGTTCGGCCTGGCGATCTCGTTCGGCAGCCAGACGTTGGTCAAGGATATCGTCTCCGGCGTGTTCTACATGGCCGACGATGCCTTCCGCGTCGGCGAATACATCGACACCGGCAAGGCCAAGGGCACGGTCGAGGGCTTTACGCTGCGCTCGCTCAAGGTTCGCCACCAGAACGGCCAGATCAACACGATCCCGTTCGGCCAGCTGGGCGCCATCACCAATTTCAGCCGCGACTGGGTGACGGTGAAGTTCAATCTGCGTATGAGCCACGACACCGATATCGAACTGGTGCGCAAGACCGTGAAGAAGATCGGCCAGGAAATGCTGACCGACCCCGAACTGGGGCCGCAGCTGCTGGAACCGCTGAAGATGCAGGGCGTGGCCGACATCCAGGACAACGCGCTGGTCCTGCGTTTCAAGTTCACCGCCAAGCCCGGCAAGCCGAGCCTGGTGCAGCGCCAGGCGATCCGCAAGATCTACCAGACCTTCGCCGAGAAGGGCATCAAGTTCGCCTCGTCGGCGGTGACCGTGCAGACCGCGGGCGAGGTCAATTCGACCGCCGCCGCCGGGGCGGCCGCAGCCGCACGGGTGGCGGCCCAGGCCGCGGCGCAGCCGCAGCAGGCCGGCTGATCGGCCGGTCGACATCCTCCGCCCATCTCGGCTAGGCTTGGCCGGGGTGGAAACCAGGAGAAGCGCGCGATGGATGTCGACCAGCTGGCAGGCCTGATCCCGGACGGCGCGAAGATCGCCGTGCCGCCCGACTATTCCGGCGTGGCGATCGAGGCGACGCGCGCGATCATCCGCCGCGGTATCCGTGGCCTGCATCTGGTCTGCGTGCCGGTTTCGGGCCTGCAGGCCGACATGCTGATCGGCGCGGGCTGCGTCGCGACGCTCGAGACCTCGGCCGTTTCGCTCGGCGAATACGGCACCGCGCCGCGTTTCGTCGCCGGGCTGAAAGGTCGCGCCTTTCGCATGATGGATGCGACCTGCCCGGCGATCCACGCCGCGATCCAGGCAGCCGGCAAGGGTCTGCCGTTCATGCCGCTGCGCGGCCTGCTCGGCTCGGACCTGCTGGCCAGCCGGCCGGACTGGAAAGTCATGGACAATCCGTTCGCCGAGGCGGCCGACCCGATCGTGCTGTTGCCGGCGATCCGGCCGGATATTGCCCTGTTCCACGCCCCCTATGCCGACCGGAACGGCAATGTCTTCATCGGCCGCCGGCGCGAACTGGTGGCGATGGCCCATGCCGCCACCACGGCGCTGGTGACGGTCGAGGAAATCCGCGACGTCGATCTGCTGGGCGCGGAGGAGACCGCGGCCGGCACGCTGGCCGGGGCCTATATCGGCGGCATCGCCGTCGCGCCGCGCGGCGCCTGGCCCCTGAACCTCTGGAACATCTACGCCCACGACGAGACCCATATGCGCCAGTACGCCGAGATGGCGCGGACCGACGAGGGTTTTACCGCCTATCTCGACCGCTTCGTCCACCGCGCGGCGGCGGCGGAGTAGGGCGATGGCCGATTTCAATCGCCACGAACTGCTGATCGCGACGATCGCGCGGCTGCTGGACGGTTGCCGCCTGGTCGCGACCGGCGCGGCCTCGCCGATCCCGGGGGCCGGCGCCCTGCTGGCCCGTGCCCGATCCGGCGGGCGGATGCGGGTCAACGTGCTTGGCTCGATCAGGAACGATTTCCTGTGCGATGGCGGGGTCGAACTGTTCGACCTGGCAGCGCAGGGGCGCCTCGACGCCTTCTTCCTCGGCGGCGGACAGATCGACGGGCAGGCCAACATCAATCTGGTCGGTGCCGGCGGCAGCTATCCGCAGACCGACGTCCGCTGGCCGGGCTCGTTCGGCTCGGGCTATCTCTATTATCTCGTGCCGCGCGTGATTCTGTTCCGCGAGGAACATACGCGGCGGGTCATGGTGCCGAAGGTCGATTTCGTCTCGGCGGCGGGGCCTGCCAATGACGGCACCTACCGACCGGGCGGCCCGATCGGCCTGCTGACCAATCTCTGCTGGTTCGCCTTCGACCGGGCCCGGCGCCGTTTCGTGCTGGAAACCGTCCATCCCGGACACAGTGTCGAAGAGGTTCGCGACAACACCGGCTTCGACTTCGATTGCCCGGATGACGTGCCCGAGACGGCGCGCCCCGATCCGGCGACCCTGACCCTGCTGCGCGACACCATCGCCAGGGAGATCGCCGAGACCTATCCGCGCTTTGCCGCGCAGATCTTCGGCGTCAGCGCCGCCTGAACACCAGGCTCAGATTGTTGGCCGGCATTTCGGTGATCTCGGGCCCGGTGAAATCGGCCGCAGCGAGGCCGCTCACGGCCTCGATATCCCTGACGCCCCAGGCGGGATCCCGGTCCCGCAGCGAGCGGTCGAAGGCTTCGTTGCTCGGTGCGGTATGGGCACCGTTGCGGCGATAGGGACCGTAGAGGTAGAGCGGTGCGCCGGCAGGCAGGATCCGCGCGGCCCCGGCAAGCAGCCCGATCGTCGCGGCCCAGGGCGCGATATGGATCATGTTGATGCACAGGATTGCGTTCGCCGCCGCGACCGGCCAGTCGCCGGTCACATCGAGTTGCACCGGCGGCAGGACGTTGGGGCTGCCCGCCGTCCAGGCGGCGATGCTGGCCAGCGCGTCGGGGTCGGGATCGGACGGCAGGAAGGCCAGGCCGGGCAGCGCGCCGGCAAAATGCAGGGCATGCTCGCCGCTGCCCGACGCGACCTCCAGCACCAGCCCGGCGGATGGCAGCGTCCGTCGCAACACCGCAAGGATGGCGTCGCGATTGCGCTGGGTTGCCGGGGCGTGCCGCCGGGCGTCGCTCATGCCGGCCTCATCCGCTCGAAGATCCGGGTCGGCTTGCCTTTGTAGCTGCCGTCGGCGAACACGCGATAGCCGAGTTTGCCCGCGACCCGGATCGACGGCGCATTCTCGGGCGCGATGATGCACACGGTGCGCCCGATGCCCTGGTCATCGGCCCAGCCGAGCATGGCAGCCACTGCTTCGACCGCGTAACCCTTGCCGTGCGCCGACGGCATCAGCGCCCAGCCGGCCTCCGGGGTGCCGGCGAACGACGGTTCGGTGTCGCGTTGCAGGTCGTGCAGCCCGACTTCGCCGACGAAGGTGCCGCTGCCGCGTTCCTCGACCAGCCAGAAACCGTAGCCCAGCAGCGACCATAGCCCGGCGTAGCGCAGCAGGCGGCCCCAGACGTCTTCCGCCTTCAGCGGGCTGCCGCCGATGAAGCGGGTGACGCCGGGATCGGCCCACAGTGCCTGTGCCGCCGGAAAATCGCCTGAACGATGCCCGCGCAGAACCAGACGCGGGGTTTCGATGACGGGGACGGCCATGATCAGGTTCCCGTCCGCACGCCGGAGACGAAACTGGCGATCTCGGTCTTCAGCTGTCCGGCCTGGCACGACAGGTCGGCAGCAGCTTGGCGCACCCGTGCGGCGGCCTCGCCCGACTCCGATGCGGCCTGCTCGACCACCCCGACGTTCTCGGCCGCGCGCTGGGTTTCGCGCGCCACCCCTTCGACCGTGCGGGCGATTTCGCGCGTCGCCGTCCCCTGTTCCTCGACCGCGGTCGCAATCGAGGCGGCGATGCCGTCGATCTGGCCGATGACGCCCGAAATCGCCTGGATCGCCGTCACCGCCTGGGCGGTCGAACTTTGCACGCCGGCGACCTGCTGCCCGATTTCCTCGGTGGCCTTGGCGGTCTGGGTGGCCAGGCTTTTCACCTCGGAGGCGACGACGGCAAAACCCTTGCCGGCCTCGCCCGCCCGCGCTGCCTCGATGGTGGCGTTCAGGGCCAGCAGGTTGGTCTGGCCGGCGATGGCGGTGATCAGGCTGACCACCTCGCCGATCTTGTCGGCGGCCGCGGCCAGTTCCCGCATGATGCGGTCGGTCGAATGCGCCTGGGCGACGGCATCCTGGGCGACCGACGCGGCGGTGGCGACCTGCCGGCCGATTTCGCCGATCGACGCGGCCAGTTCCTCCGAGGCGGCGGCAACCGCGTGGACGTCGCCGGTCACCCGTCCGGTGGCGTCGGCCGCGTCGCGGCTGCGGGCCGAGGTCGTGGCCGCGATCGCCGTCATCGCCTCGGCCGTCTGCTCCATCGCTCCGGCCGAGCGCCCGACATCGCCGACCAGCCCGCCGACGGCGCGTTCGAAATTGTCCGCGAGCGCCACCAGCGCCGCGCGGCGCTGGGCCGCCGCCTGTTGCTGCTGGCGCTCCTCGGCGGCCTGTCGTTCGGCCTGGTGGCGCTGTTCGGCCTCTTGTGCCTCGCGCCGGCGACGTTCTTCGGCGACGGCTGCCTCCTGCTCGTGTCGCAGCCGCTGTTCGGCAGCGGCGGCCTCGTTCGCGGCCTGGCGCCGGCGCTCGGCCTCGGTCTGGATGATCGCCTGCTCGCGCTCGAAGTCGAGATAGGCCAACCGCATCTGCATCGCCCGGAACTGGTCGGCGGCGGCCACCAGCGCGGCATCGCCGGCCGGTGAAACCAGGACACGGTTGTAGTCGCCGTTGGCCAGCGCGACGAAGGCCTGGGCGAAGCTGTCTCCGGCGCGGGCAAGCAGCCTGGCGGCGCTCCCTCCGACAGCCGCCGCGAGGACCAGGCCGACCACGAGAGAGGCGATCAGCGCGGCCAAGCCGCCCGTTGGCAGCAACAGCAAGGCCGCCACCCCGGCAACCATCCCGCCTGCCGCCACTGCCAGGCTTGCCGCGATGCGCGTTGCGACCGAGCGCCCCATGCCCGACAGCATGCGGCCGAACGCGCTGCGGCGCGGCACGACCTGGCCTGCGACCAGATCGATGTCCTTGGCGTCGCCGGTGCCGATCCGCTTGTAGAGTGCGTCGGCCGCGCTTTTTTCCGCCGCGGTCAGGGCCGTGCGGATCGAGACATAGCCGACCACCCGCCCGGCTTCGACGATCGGCGATACCGACGCGCGGACCCAGTAGTGGTCGCCGTCCTTGCGGCGGTTCTTCACCGCCCCGGTCCACGGCCGGCCGGCCTTCAGCGTCGCCCACAGATCGGCGAACGCGGCCTCGGGCATGTCGGGATGGCGCACGATGTTGTGCGGGGCCTGGTGCAATTCCTCGGGCGTGAAGCCCGAGACGGCGACGAACTGATCGTTGAAGGCGGTAATCTTGCCCTTGAGATCGGTACGCGAGACAAGCATCGCGTCGTCGGCCAGGCGATATTCGCGGTTGCTGATCGGCAGATTACGTCGCATTCAATCGTTCTCCTCCCACACCCCGGGATTGCTGATGCGGTGTTCTGACGGAAAACGCAAGCTTGTTGGCCGATGGAGCGCGACGTGTCCCCGGCCGGTCGCGGCTGGCTTCAGCCGTCCTTGAACCATTCCGGCCGCGGCGGCGCCTTGTAGACGTGGGCATTCTCGTCGCGGGCCTCGCGCCGCCGGCCGCGGACGAAGATCGTGGTCAGAAGAACGCCCAGCCCGACACTGAGCACGATGCCGAGAATGGTGGCGAAGACGCCATGGTTCGACATCTCGGCGCCGTCGGCCTCGGAGGCGGTGTTCATCGTGAAGGCGAGATAACCGGCATAGCCGAGGCCGAGCAGCACGATCAGCGTCGCCACCAGCACGAACAGGCGGTCGATGCGGGCATTGCCGCGTTCGGGCTTGGTGGAGTTCCGGGCCGGATCGGTATCTTGCTGGTCAGCCATGGTGACGGCCCTTTCTGTCAAAGCTTGGCCATCGGATCGTAGGGACTGTCGATCATCGGCTCGCCTGGCGGACGGCCTCCCGAAAGCACCAGCTCGATACGCTGCAGGACGCTCGTCGGTATCGGGTCGTGCCCGCCCAGCAGCAGCGCCAGTTGAGTATCGGGGATGCCGACACGTCGGGCAAGGTCGGGCAGCGTCAATCCCAGCCGCTTGCGCGCCGCGGTCACCAGTTCGGGCGCCGTACGGGTGAGATAGCGCGCGCCGGTGCGCAATTCAAACGGCAGCTCGACCTTCTGATAGTTGCTCTCCGGCCCCGGCCGGACGATCCGGGGCGCCGCGGGCCGCGGACGGGGGGCGGGGGCGGGCGTGTCCCTCACCGGCGGCGGTGCCTCGTCGGCGAAATCGACCAGGGCGCGCGCATCCTCCGACAGGTGGTCGAGCAAGGCGCTGATGCGGTCGAAATGGCTTTCGTCGAACTCGGGCAAGGCATCGAGCAGGCTGTGCACCCGGTGGTACTCGCGCGCTTTGGCCAGGAAGGCCTGCTCGCGCTGGTAGACCTGCTTGGCGCCAAGGCCCTGCGGCCAGCGCCCCTCCGAAAAGGCGACGAGGTAGTCGTTGGCGACCGAAAGCCGCAGCGAGATCGTGCGCCAGCGCAACTGCGAGCAATGCCGGCGCAATTCGACCTTCTTGTCGAACTTGCCCTGCGCCAGCCGCTCGTCGACGAAGTCGACGAAGCGCATCAGCGTGTCTACTTCGTCGGTAAAGGCGCGGAGACCGGCGATACCGGGCATACGTGCACGCCGGTCGGCATAGGCCTGCCACAGCTTGCGGCTGCGGCTTTCCACTGTCGAGATCAGCTTCAGGGTCTCGGCATCGGCGCTGGCCATGCAGGGGCGGCCTCCTTGGATCGATGTTCCATCCTTACGCCCTGACAAGGTGGTTTGCCAAGATTCGTTCGCATCTGACTGTTGCGTCACGTTCGGGTGATGGCCCCTTACAACCCGAGGCGTCAGTCGCTAGTGTCGGCGTGCAATCACACGCTGGAAGGGATTGGCAGCGCTTTGGGCGGACAGGCAGCTCGGGGATCTCGGCCGGCGGGCACCATGCGGCGCTACGGGCCGGTGGCGGTGCTGGTCCTGGCCGTCTGCCTGGTCTGGACGCTCGGCCCCGAAAAGTCGCTGATGCTGGACTGGCTCCGTGCCAATCGCGAAACGCTGAGGGCCGAGGTCGCTGCCCGGCCGGTCTGGGCGGGCCTTGCCTATGTCGCCGCCTATGCCGGCGTCACCGCGCTGTCGCTGCCGCTCGGGATCGTCATGTCGCTGCTGGGCGGTTTCCTGTTCGGGCTGTGGGCCGGCGCCGGTCTCTCGGTCCTTGGGGCGACCTGCGGCGCGACGCTCCTCTTCCTCGTCGCGCGCTCGGCGCTGGGCGATGGCTGGCGCGGCCGGCTGGGACCGCGGTTGCGTCGCTTCGAGGCCGGTTTTGCCCGTGACGCGGCGAGCTATCTTCTGTTCCTGCGGCTGGTGCCCGCCTTTCCGTTCTGGCTGGTCAATCTCGCCCCCGCCTTCTTCTCGGTGCGGATCCGCACCTACATCTGGACCACGGCTGTCGGGGTGGTCCCCGGGGCGATCGTCTATGCCTATGCCGGTCGCGGCCTCGGCATGTTGCTCGATGCGCCGGTCCTCAACCTGCGCCAGATCCTGACGCCTCATCTGATGGCGGCCTTCGTGCTGCTCGCCTTGCTGGCCCTGGTGCCGGTGTTCTACCGTCTGTGGCGGGCGCGCCGTGACCGTTGAGACGATAGTGGCCGATGTCTGCGTGATCGGCGCCGGGGCGGCCGGGTTGTCGGTCGCGGCCGGCGCGGCGCAGTTCGGGGCGCGCACCGTGCTGATCGAGGCCGGCCGGATGGGCGGCGACTGCCTCAATACCGGCTGCGTGCCGTCGAAGGCGTTGCTGGCCGTCGCGGCCCGTGCCCAGGCGGTGCGCGAGGCCCATCGTTTCGGCATTGCCGCCGGCCCGCCGCTGATCGACTTTGCGGCAGCGATGGCGCATGTCGACCGTGCCATCGCCGCGATCGCGCCGACCGACACCGCCGACCGCTTCCGGGCGCTCGGCGTCACCGTGCTGGCCGGGTTGGCCCGGTTCGTCGGCCGAACGACCTTGGCGGTCGACGACACCTGGCGGGTCGAGGCGAAATACGTCGTGATCGCCACCGGCGCCGCCCCGGCGATCCCCCGCATCCCCGGTCTCGACGCCGTGCCCTGGATGACCAGCGAGACCATCTGGGCCAATCGCACCTGTCCGCGCCATCTCGTCATCCTCGGCGCCGGACCGATCGGCATCGAGATGGCCCAGGCCCATCGCCGCCTGGGTGCCGAGGTGACGGTGATCGACGCCGGCCGCGCCCTGGCGCGCGAGGATGCCGAACTCGCGGCCGTCCTGCTCGCCCGGCTGCGCGGTGAGGGCGTCACCCTCCATGAGGGCCAGGCGGTAGTTGCCGCAACCCGGGTCGGCGAGGGGATCGCGCTGGACCTGGCCGATGGCCGGCGGGTCGCGGGCTCGCACCTGCTGGTGGCGGCGGGGCGCCGCCCTTCGCTGGCGGGCCTCGGCCTCGAGGCGGCCGGTATCGCCCATGGTGACGGCGGCGTCACCGTCGACGACCGCCTGCGGACGACCAACCCCCGCGTCTTCGCGCTGGGCGACGTCACGGGCGGCCTGCAGTTCACCCACGTGGCCGGCCACCAGGCCGGGGTGGTACTGCGCAACATGCTGTTCCGCCTGCCGGCGCGCTATCGGCCCGAGCGGATGCCGCGCGTGACCTACGGCGATCCGGAACTGGCCTATGTCGGGCTGGGCGAGGCTGAGGCCCGCGCCCGCCACGGCACGATCCGCATCCTGCGCTCGGGCTTCGGCGAGAACGACCGGGCCCGGGCCGAGGGCGACCCCGACGGGCTGGTCAAACTGATCGCCGACCGGCGCGGCCGGCTGCTCGGGGCTGGCATCGTCGGGCCCGGTGCAGGAGACCTGCTGGCACCCTATGTGCTGGCGGTGGAACGGGGCATGAAGCTCGGCGCCCTGGCGGCCGGCGTCCTGCCGTATCCGACGCGGAGCGAGGCGGGAAAACGCGCTGCGGGCGCATTCTTTCTGCCGATGTTATTCTCCGAACGGGCAAAACGCGTGGTGCGATTCCTGTTGCGATGGAGCTGACCCCGACCGAACGGCCGCGGACCCGCGCGTGGCGCACGTTGTCCGCCCGGCTTCTCTTGCTCACCATCACCTTCGTGATGGTGAGCGAAGTGATGATCTATGTGCCGTCGGTCGCCCGCTACCGGCAGACCTGGTACCTGGAAAAGCTCGATGCCGCCTATCTTGCCAGTCTGGCGCTGCTTGCCGCGCCGGAAAACATGGTCGATCCGGATCTGGAGACCAAGCTTCTGGCCGCGGCCGGCGCCCAGGCGGTGATGATGAAGCAGCCCGACCGCCGGGTGCTGCTGCTGTCCGACCGGATGCCGCAGAATGTGGCGCTCAGCTACGATATCGCCCAGGATTCGCCGTGGGACCTGATGCGCGACGTCTTCGTCGCCATGGTGCTGCCCGACGAGACCGACGTGCTGATCAGGGGCGTGCCGCGGCGCGGCCCGGATGTCGGGCTCGAGGTCGTGCTGCCGCTGGCGCCGTTGAAGGCCGAGCTGTTTGCGTTCTCCGGCCGCATCCTGACGCTTTCCATCGTCATCTCGCTGCTGACCGCCACGGCGGTGTTCTTCAGCCTGCATTGGATGATGGTGCGTCCGTTGCGCCGGCTGACCCAGGCGATGATCAGTTTCCGCGAGGCGCCTGCCGATGGCTTGCGCGTGATCGAGCCGTCGGGCCGCTCGGACGAGATCGGCCTGGCCGAGGCCGAGCTGGCGACGATGCAGCAGGAATTGCGCGCGGCGATGACCCGCCAGGCGCGGCTGGCCGCGCTGGGCGAGGCGATGAGCAAGGTCAATCACGACCTGCGCAACATCCTGGCGACCGCACAGATCGTATCCGACCGCCTGGCCGATTCGGAGGAGCCCGCCGTTCGCCGCCTGACACCGCGCCTGATCGATTCGATCGGCCGCGCGATCACCCTGTGCACGACCGTCCTGTCCTATGGACGGGCCGAGGAAGCACCGTTGAAACGCTCGCGCTTTGCGCTGGCCCGGCTGATCGAGGAGGTCGAGAGCTTCGTCGATCTGCCCGACGGTGCCGAGGTGCGCTGGGTCAACAACGTGGCGCCGGATCTGCTGATCGAAGGCGACCGCGACCAGCTGTTCCGGGCCTTTCTCAATCTTGCGCGCAATGCCGGACAGGCGATCGCCGGCGAGGGCGAGATCCGTTTCGACGCCGTGGTCCGTGCGGGAACCGTGGTGGTCGAGATCGCGGACACCGGCCAGGGCATTCCCGAGACGGTGCGGACCCATCTGTTCGAACCTTTCCGCGGCCGCGGCCGGCCGGGCGGTTCTGGGCTCGGCCTGGCGATCGCCCGCGAAATGCTGCGCGCCCATGGCGGCGATCTGACGCTTGCCCGCACCGGCCCGCTCGGCACCACCTTCCGGCTGGAATTGCCGGACAACCACGGCTGACGCGGCTGCTATTCCTCGGTGGCGTCCTCGGGCTTGCGCCACAGGCTCATCGGCAACGGGCTCGACGCGGGGTCGGCACCGCTCATCGCCGCGGTTGCACCATCCCCGCTGGCGGCGGGGGCGGTCTCGGCCGGCTTTGCGGGCTCGGCCGGTTTGGGCGGTTCGGCCGGCTTGGCCGGTTCCGGCGCCTTGGCCGTCTGCTCCGGCTTTTTCTCGGGTTCGGCGGGCTTGTCGGGCTTCTTGGCCTTCGGCGGCTCGGGCGGCAGCTTCTTGGCTTCCTCGCGAATGAAGGTCTCGACTTCCATCACCCGCTTGCCCAGCGACTCGATGAAGCACTTGTCGGCATTGGCCTGCGCGCCCGGCAGGCAACCCTTGTCCTCGTTGTAGAGGCAGGCATTGACGCAGAGGTCGTTGGCCGCAACGACGATCGGCAGGTCGACCATCACGGCTTGGTTCCCCAGGCGACGATGCCGCCGCGGCGATAGGGCATGCCGTTCTCAGGCTTCAGGTCGAACATCAGGCGGTAGGGACCGGCATCGACCGGCGTCGCCGTAGTGACGCCGGTGATGTCGACCGGCGCCGCCGCCGTAACGGTCAGGACCCCGTTCTTCCAGTCGGCCAGGATCAGCCGGCCGGCATAGAGGTCGTGATGAACCGGAATGTTCCAGGTGGCCTGGGGCAAGGCGATCAGGACCTGCTGGCCCAGCGGCAGCACCGAATAGAAGGCGGAGGTCGGCCCGTCGGCCTCGAGCGTCAGTCGCCAGCCATCACCCTGCGGTCCGACGACCAGCCCGGAAATCTTCGACGGGTGTTCGACCGGCAGCACGAAGCCGGGATCGGCCGCCGGGGCGGCCGCCTGGGCGACCGGGCCGGGCCGGGCCGGTGCGGCAGCCGCGGCGCGCGGCACTGCCGGTGCCTGGGCGATGCGCCGCACGGGCGGCGCGATCGGCCGCAGCACGGGCCGCGCCTGCGGGATCGGCGCCTCGACCAGTGCCGGTTCCTGCGGCGGCGCCTCGACTGCGGCCGGCGGGGCAGGCGCCGCTTCGGCAACGGCCGGGGCAGGCGGTGTAGCGGCCGAAACTTCCGGTATGATCTCGGGAATAACCGGGCTCGGCCGGATCGGCTCGTTCAGCGGCCGGGCGACGGCCGCGGTGAACTTGGGCGGCGGACCCGACCAGGACTGGATCACTGCCCGCACCCCGTATTGCGGCAGGGCGAGGATGGAGGCCGCCAGCGCCGCGCTGGGCAAAGCCAGCATCACGGCCCAGACCGCCGATGCGTTTAACGGTTTGGCAAGCATGGGGCGCCTATGACTCGTTCGTACGTCCTGGGGGCCGAAAACCGGATGATCCGCGCCACCGCAATCCATAGCATAGCATGCCTGGCGATGGCAGGTCTCGTGGCCGCCTGCGCCGGCGGCCCGCGCGACCCCGAGCAGCCGTTCTTCAACTATGGCACCGTCTGCCCGACGCCGGGCATGTATTACGGTTCCAGCTATTGCGAACGCAAGACGACGGCCGAGAGCGTCAATCCGCGGCCGGGCTACTGCTATCGCAACCTGGGCGGGGTCGACTGCTACCAGTCGGCGGAACCGTATCACGACCGGGCCGACCGGTCGGCGCCGCCGCTGACCGTGACCGATCCGAAGACCTGGCCGCCAAATCCGCCCCCGCCGCCGCTGGCGCCGCTGCCGCCGGCGGTCCAGCAGGGCGCGATCCAGCCCTCGGCCACCGCGCCGATCGCGCCGGTGATTGCGCAACCGCTGCCACCGCCCTGATCGTCGCCAAATCGGAAACAATCGAATTCCGAAAGGCGCAATTATCTAAATCCCGTGCATGCGGTACATCTGATGCCGAGGCGGCCGGAAGGGCCGTCGGCAGAGCAAACGCATGGAGCGGAAAATGACCAAGGTCCTGGTGCTGTATCATTCGATGTACGGCCATGTCGAGGCGATGGCCGAGGCGATCGCCGCCGGCGCCGGCGAAGTCGCGGGCGTCACCGTCGACATCCGCCGGGTGCCCGAGCTGATGTCGGCCGAAGCCTTCGCCGCGGCGCATGGCAAGGTCGACCAGAAGGCGCCGGTCATCACCGACGTCAACGAACTGGCCAATTACGACGCGATCATCTTCGGCGCCGGCACGCGTTTCGGCACCATGGCCTCGCAGCTGCGCAACTTCATCGACCAGACCGGCGGCCTGTGGTTCCAGGGCAAGCTGGTCGGCAAGGTCGGGTCGGTCTTCACCGCGTCGGCCACCCAGCACGGCGGCCAGGAAAGCACGATTCTCGGCTTCATCCCGACCCTGCTGCATCATGGCATGGTCGTCGTCGGCCTGCCCTACACGGCGCAGGGCCAGATGCGCAATGACGAGATCACCGGTGGGTCGCCCTACGGCGTTACCACCATCACCAACGGCGACGGCAGCCGCCTGCCGTCGGCCAACGAGCTCGAGCTGGCACGCTTCCAGGGCCGCCACGTCGCGACCGTCGCCGCCAAGCTCGCCAAGTAACCGATCCAGTCCAGTGCCCGGCCGCCGCCCCGCGGGGTGGCGGCCGACCGCCTCGGAGGTCTTGCCGATGGCCCGCACCCTGCCGCCGGTCTTCGTCAGCCACGGCGCCCCGACGATCCTGGTCGACGATGACCCGGGTCGGCATTTCCTGGAACAACTGGGCCAGGACCTTGTCGCGGCCCACGGCCGGCCGGATGCCATCGTCTGCATCTCGGCCCACTTCACCTCGGACAATCCGCGGGTCGGCGCCGCTGCGGCGCCGGAGATGATTTTCGATTTCTACGGCTTCCCGGCCGAACTCTACAGCCGGCATTATCCCGCCCGGGGCGATCGTGCCCTGGCCGAACGCATCGCCGCGCTGATCGACGCCGCCGGCATGCCGGCCGACATCGATCCCGCCCAGGGCCTCGATCATGGTGCCTGGGTGCCGCTCAGCCTGATGTTTCCCGCAGCCGACATTCCCGTCGTGCCGCTTTCGATTCAGCCGCGGCTGGACCCGGCCCACCACCGCGCGCTGGGAGCCGCCCTGGCGCCGCTCGCCGGCGACAACGTGCTGATCCTCGGTTCGGGCGGCGCGGTGCACAACGTGCGCGATGCGATGCTGCGCCGGCACCACCGGATGCCCGATCCGCCGGACTGGGCCGTCGCCTTCGACGGCTGGCTCGCCGACCATATCGAGGCCGGCGACGTTGCCGCGCTGGACGATTATCGCGCCCGCGCGCCGGGCGCCCGCTGCGCCCAGCCGCAGGACGATCACCTGATGCCGCTCTACGTCGCGCTGGGCGCCGCCGGGCCGGGCGCGGTCGGCCGCCGGCTGCATGGTTCGTTTTCCTACGGCAGCCTGTCGCTTTCGTCCTGGTCGTTTGCGGCGTAACGACGCTGCCCCATTTGGCCAGAAGCCGGATATAGTCGTCCCGGGGCACGTGCTTTCGGGTGAGACATGCGGGAACTGACGAGGCTGTTGCGGGCGGCGCTTTATGCGTTGCTGGTATCGCTGATTGCCTGCCCGCTCGCCGCCCAGACTGCCGTGCCGCAACCGATGGAACGCCCGGCCGACGCGGCGTTGTCGGCCGGACGTTTGCCCGACTGGCTCCAGACCCTGGACGGTTATGCGGCCGCGCTGGCCGATAGCGCGACGACACCGGCCGATCTCCTGTCGATGCGGACCGCGCTCGACGCCGTGCGCGCGGCCGCCGATGGCGCGAAGCTGCGCCTGAAAGCCCTGGCGACGGAAAAGCAGGGCTTGCTGGCGGCGCTGGGGCCGCCACCGGCCGACGGCACGCCGGAGGCGATGGCGATCACCGCCCAGCGCGGCCAGCTCAGCACCGACCTCAACGGCGTCCTCGATCAGCTCAAGCAGCTCGATCTCGTCTCGGCCCGGGCGCAGGCGCTGATCGACCGAATCGACAGGCTGCAGCAGCAACTGCTGGCGCAGGAACTCGGCCATCGCGGACCATCGCCGTTCGATGCGATGACCTGGCGCCTGGCGGGGCCTCAGATGATCGAGCTCGGCGGCCGTTTGCTCGCCGCGCCCGCCGACTGGGCCGATCGCGCCGTCGCCGAACATCACGGCCGGCCGGGCGCGCTGGCGTCGGCCTGGGCAACCTTTGCCGCGCTGGTCGTGGCGCTGGCGCTGTTTGCGCGCATGGCTCGCCGACGCTGGGGCCGGGCGCGGGTCGTGACACCTCGGGGAAAGATCGAACTCTATCGCGGCGCGGTGGTCGACGGGCTGGCCAAGACGGTATTGCCGATCGCGGTGCTGCAGGGCGCGCTGGCGCTCGCGACCTCGCAAGGTCTCGTGTTCGGCCTGTTCGGCGCGCTGTTTGCCGGCGCGGCGGACGCGGCGAGTTTCGGGCTGCTCTATCTCGGCCTCGTCGACCTTGCCGTCGCCCCGTCGCGACCGGCCTGGCGGCTCTATCCGCTGGTTCCGGTGTCCGCCCGCCGGCTGCGCCGCCGCGTCCGGCTGCTGGTGCTGCTCCTGTTCTTCGCGCTGTGGATGAGCTACGGCTTCGCCGGCGAATATCTGATCGACCGTGAGCTCGAGGCCGTACTGGCCTGTCTCTTCGGCCTGGCGCTCGCCTCGATCATGTTCGCGCTGACGAGCACGAGACTCTGGCATCGCGACCACTCGGGCGAGGCGCGGCCGGTCAGCCGGGTCGGCCTGATCCTCCTCTGGATTCTCCGCCTCCTGATCATCGTCGGCGGGCTGTCGCTGCTGTTCGGTTACTATCCGTTCGCTCGGTTCCTGCTGGGCGGGACGCTGCGTTCCTACGCGCTCCTGTTCGCCTATGACGCCTGCCGGCACATAGGGCGCCACCTGATCGCCACCTTGGCCACTTCGGATCGCCCGGGCCTCGTGTCGCTGCGGCGCAACCTCGGTTTCGCCGACGACATGCGCATTGCCCGGCTATGGCTGGGCTGGCTGCTCGATTGCACGCTGTTTGCCTGGGTCGCGGTCTCGCTGCTGCTGTTCTGGGGCGTGCCCTGGCCGGTCATCTTCGACCGCCTGCGCCAGTTCCTGTTCGGCTTCTCGATCGGCGACATCAGGCTGTCGCTGGTCGACATGCTGGCCGCGATCTGTGTCGTCGTGCTGTGCGTGGTCGCCACCAACGCGGTCAAGCGCTGGCTGCAGGATACCGTGCTGCCGCAGACCAGGCTCGATCTCGGCGTCCAGAACTCGATCGTTTCCGGTGGCGGCTATGTCGGCTACGTGCTCGCCGCCATCTTCGGTTTCTCCGCCTTGGGCCTCAACCTCTCGAACATCGCTATCATCGCCGGCGCGCTTTCGGTCGGTATCGGCTTCGGGTTGCAGAACATCGTCAACAACTTCGTCTCCGGCCTGATCCTCCTGATCGAGCGGCCGATCAAGGTCGGCGACTGGGTCGTGGTCGGCAGCACCGAGGGTGTGGTCCGCTCGATCAGCGTGCGCGCCACCGAGGTCGAGACCTTCCGCCGCGCCTCGCTGATCATCCCGAACTCGGAGTTCATCTCCAAGCAGGTGATGAACTGGACCCACCGGTCGAAGCAGGGCCGGGCCGACGTCCGGCTCACCGTCGCCTATGGATCCGATGTCGAGCGGGTGCGCGACATCCTGCTGGCGATCTACGGGGATCATCCCGAGATCGTCGCCTATCCGGCGCCGTCGGTGCTGTTCGAGGATTTCGGCGACACCGCGCTGGTCTTCTCGGCGCGCGGCTATATCGATGATGTTGACCGCCGCTCGCTGATCGAAAGCGAGTTGCGCTTCCGGATCTACAAGGCTTTCGCCGCGGCCGGCATCCAGACGCCGTCGGGGCCGTCGGTCACGGTCTTCCGGCAGGAAAGCCCGCCTGGGCCTATCTGAGCGTGTTGACGAAATCGCCGATGCCGCTCAGCGCGATCTGGGTGCCGACACAGAGCAGCAGGAAGGCGGAGACGCGGGACAGCACCCGGGTCGGCGTCTGGCCCAACAGGTCCATCAGCCGGTCGGCGGAGGCATAGGCGGCCCAGATCACGATGGCCACCACGATCGCGGCCATCGACGTGCCGGCGACGCCGAGCACCAGGCCGCTCTTTTCGGTATGCAGGTTCGAGCCGAGCGCGATGGCGACCGAGATGGTGCCGGGGCCGGTGGTGAACGGCATGGTCAACGGGAAGAAGGCGACGTCGTCGATGCCGGCAGCCTCGGAGGCCTGGGCCTGCTTCTTTGCCTCCTGCCGCTCGGGCGCCTGCAGCAGGGTCCAGGCCGAGGCGGCGACGACCAGACCGCCGGCGATGCGCAGCGCCGGCAGGCCGACCCCCAGGAAATTCATGACGTAGGTGCCGCCCCAGAGGGCGACCAGCATCACGATCGCGGAATAAAAGCCGATCTTGCGGGCAAGCTGACTGCGCTCGGCATGCGAACGATCCGCCGTGATCTGCCCGAAGATGAAGGCAGATCCCAGCGGATTGACGATCGAAAACAGCGCCGATGCCGCCAGCAGGAATGCCTGGACGGCCTCGTTCATCGGCTGGCGTTGCGGCCCGTCTCGAACAGGAACCATACGCGGCGCTCGGCCTGGTCGATCCAGTTCTCGATGAGGCTGGCGGTGGCGACGTCGCCATGCTCGTCGCACAGGTCGTGCGTCTCGCGCAGGCGGCGGACCAGATCCTTGTTGTCCTCGCGCAGCTCGGCCAGCATGTCCTGGGCATCGACATAGTCGGCGTCATTGTCGCTGACCCGCTGCAGCCGGGCGATATGGCCGATCGACTTGATCGTGCCGCCGCCGATCTTGCGCACGCGTTCGGCGATGTCGTCGGTCGTCGCGAAGATTTCGGCCGCCTGCTCGTCAAGCAGCAGGTGATAGTCGCGGAAATGCGGCCCGGAAACGTGCCAGTGGAAATTCTTGGTCTTCAGGTACAGCGCGAAGGTATCGGCCAGCAGTACGTTCAGCGCACCCGACAGGTCCTGGATCGCATTGGCGCCGAGGTCGGTCGGGGTCGCGAGATTGGCGGTGCGGCGGGTCTTGGGCGACGACTTGTCGGCGGGGGCCTTGGCCATTGCTGTCTCCTGACGTGACGCGAGTTGTGCGGCGAGCATAGCCACGAGGCATGCGCCGACGCAAACCCGTTCGCGAGCGGCGGCGGCATGGGAGCGAATTCTTATGGCCAGGATCCGACAAGCCGGAAACGGAATTGTCAAAAATCCGCTTGACCGGCGCGGCAAAGGTCAGCAGCATTATGAATAACAAAACGTCGTTTTGATAAATGAAACGACATCGGGAACGGAAACGACGGGTCATGACGGGCAAGGGCGAGCCGAGGGCACAGCGATCGACCGCGGAGACGAGCACGCTCGATCTTGCGCTGCGCATCGTCGAGTTCCTCGCCTATCAGAGCCAGGCGCTGCCGCTCGCGGCCGTCGCGCAGGCCTTCGATGCCTCCAAGGCGACGGTCTACCGTCATCTCCAGACCCTGAAGCGTCACGGCTTCGTCCGGCAGGACGACGGCACCGGTCACTACGAAGCCGGCGTCAAGCTGATGGTGCTGGGCGAGGCGACGCGGGGCCGCTTCGACATTCTTGCCGCCGCGCGATCCGACCTGCTGGCGCTGCGCGACCAGAGCGGCCATGCAGTGACCGTCTGCAAGATCATCGACGACGAGCTTGTGGTGCTCGACCTGTTCCAGGGGCGCACGGTCATCGAGTTCTCGACCCGGCCCGGCACGCGGCTCGCCTTCCATGCCTCGGCTCACGGCAAGATCTGGCTGGCCTTCGGCCCCGAGGGGCTGCTCGACCGTGTCGTCGCCGGCGAGATGAAGGCCTGGACCCCCAGGACGCTGACCGATCCCGCCGCCGTGCGGGCCGAGGTGGCGAAGGTTTGCGCCCAGGGGTGGTCGACGGCGCCGGACGAAGTCATCACCGGCGTCAATACCGTCGCCGCGCCGGTCTGGGACCATCGCGGCATTCTCGCCGGCTCGGTCGCCATCGTCGGCGCCACGCAGTTCATTCCCGCGCGCCCCTCCGACACCGTCATCGACGAGGTGGTCGGCACGGCGCAGCGGATCTCACGCTCTCTCGGATGGAGAAAATGACGGCATGACCTACTCACTCGCCGTGGATATCGGCGGCACCTTCACCGATATCGTCCTGCGCAATTCCGACGGCCGGCTGACCGTCGACAAGACGCTGACCACGCATAACGATCTGCTCGAAGGCTTTTTCCGCGGCGTCGACGCGGTGCTCGCCCGCACCGGCGTCGACGCCGCCGCGGTCGACGGCGTCGTCGTCCATGCCACGACCGTCGTCACCAATGCGCTGATCGAGCGCAAGGGCCTGCCGACGGCGATGGTCATCACCGAGGGGTTCCGCGACGTGCTCGCCATCCGCAACGAGCATCGCTACGACATGTACGATCCGCAGATCGAGTTCCCCGAGCCGCTGGTGCCCGAGGACCTGACCTTCGGTCTGAGCGAGCGCACGCTGGCCGACGGCACCGTGGCGATCGAGCCGGACGAGGGCGAGATCGCCGCCCTGGCCGACAGGATCAAGGCGTCCGGCGCCCGCGCCGTCGCCATCTGCTTCCTCAATTCCTTCGTCAACGGCGCCAACGAGGCGCTGGTGGCCCGCGAACTGGCACGCCACCTGCCCGACACCTTCATCTGCACCTCGTCGGACGTGGCCCCGCAGATCCGCGAATATCCGCGCGCCTCGACCACGACGGTCAATGCCTACACGATGCCGATCTCGCAACCCTATCTGCGGCGCCTGTCGGATCGCCTGAAGACCGAAGGTTTCTCCAATACGCCGCTGATCATGCTGTCGTCGGGCGGCGTGGTCGGTGCCGACACCGCCGGGCGCAATCCCGTGCGCATGATCGAAAGCGGCCCGGCGGCCGGCGCGCTGGCCGCCTGCCACTATGCCGAGGTGCTGGGTATCGACCGGCTGATGTCGTTCGACATGGGCGGCACGACCGCGAAAGCCTGCCTGATCGAGAACCGCGAGCCGCATGTGACCGGGCTGTTCGAGGTCGATCGCCGCTATCGCTTCCGCGAAGGTTCGGGCCTACCCGTGACGGTGCCGTCGATCGACCTGATCGAGATCGGCGCCGGCGGCGGGTCGATCGCCCATGTCGACAGCCTCGGCCTGCTGAAGGTCGGGCCGGAAAGCGCCGGGTCCGATCCGGGGCCGGCCTGCTATGGCCGGGGCGGCAGGAACGCGACGGTGACCGATGCCGACCTGGTGCTGGGGCTGATCGATGCCGGCAATTTCCTGGGCGGCGACATGCAGCTCGACACCGCCGCGACCAATGCGGCGATGAGCCGGCTGGCGGTCGAACTGAAGATCACGCCGGTCCAGGCGGCGCGCGGCATCTTCCGCGTGGTGACCGAGGCGATGGCCGCGGCGGCGCGGACCCATGCCACCGATCGGGGCGTCGACTATCGTGGCCTGCCGCTTTTTGCCTTCGGCGGTGCCGGCCCGCTGCATGCCTGTGCGGTGGCCGAACTGCTGCAATCGACGTCGGTCATCGTGCCGCCGCGCTCGTCGGTGCTGTCTGCCTTCGGTACGCTGGTCACGCCGGTGCGCCTCGACCTCGTGCGGTCGGACGTCGCCAAGCTCGCCTCGATCGACTGGGCGCGGGTCGACCGGCTGCTCGACGGGCTGGCCGGCGAAGGCCGTGCCGCGCTGCAGGAGGCGGGCTGTGCCCCGGCGGATGTCGATCTCGTCTTCGGGGCCGACCTGCGCTATGTCGGCCAGCAGCACGAAGTCACCATCGCCTTCCCGGCCGATCCGCGCATGGCCCGCGATACGGCCGCGATCGCCGCGCTGTTCGAGGCGGCCTATCGCAATCTTTACGGCGTCAACCCGTCGCACGTGCCGATCGAGATCGTCACCTGGCGGGTGACCGCGCGCGGACCGGTCGTTCCCTTCCATTCGGCCGCGCAGCCGGCCGGTGCGGCAGGCAGCCCGAAGACCCATCGCCGGGTCGATGCCTGGGCCGACGACCAGCAGGTCCCCGTCTACGACCGCACCGGCCTCGCCGTCGGCCAGGCCGTGCCCGGCCCGGCGATCATCGAGGAGCGCGAGACGACCACGGCGATTCCGCCGGGCTGGACCGCGACCATCGATACGTTCGGCTGCATCGTTGCAAAGAAGGATTGAGGCCATGGACGGCGTCGAACTCGAAATTCTCTGGTCCAACCTGATCGGCATCGTCTCGGAACGGGCCAAGGCGCTGCAGCGCATTGCCTTCAGCCCGATCGTGCGCGAGGCCGGCGACCTCGCCTGCGCGCTGTTCGACCAGCGCGGCCGCATGGTGGCCCAGGCCAATACCGGCACCCCGGGCCACATCAATTCGCTGGCCTTCGCCGGCGACTACCTGGTGCGGCAGTTCGCCGGAAAATGCGTGCCCGGCGACGTGCTGATCACCAACGATCCCTGGCTGTCGGCCGGGCATTTCTTCGACATCACCGTGCTGACCCCGATCTTCAACGGCGACAGGCTGCTCGCCTATATCGGCTCGACCATCCACCATACCGACATCGGCGGCTATGGCATCGGCGCCGGCGCGCGCGACGTGCATGAGGAAGGGCTGTGGATCCCGCCGCTGAAGCTCTATGAAGCGGGCAAGCCGTCCGAAGTCCTGTTCTCGATCATCACCCGCAACGTGCGCACGCCCGATGCGGTGCTGGGCGATCTTTCGGCGCAGGTGTCGAGCGGCGAGGCGGCGGCCGAGCATCTGATCGCCCTTTGCCAGCGCTACGGCCTGCCGGACATCGAGGGGCTTTCGGACGAGATCGTGCAGCGCTCGGAGACCGCGACGCGCGATGCCATCCGCAAGCTGAAGCCAGGCACCTATCACGGCGAGAGCAGCTTTGACGTCCCCGGCGGCGAGGTCATCACCCTGAAGACCGCCGTCACCGTCGATGCCGAGACCGGCACGATCGTCGTCGATTTCGCCGGCTCGTCGATGCAGACGACCACCGGCATCAACGTGGTCAAGAACTACACCCACGCCTACACGACCTTCGCCATCCGCTCGTGTCTCAATCCGGACCTGCCGAACAATACCGGCAGCCTGGCGCCGATCGAGCTGCGCGCGCCCGAGGGCTCGATCGTCAACTGCAAGTATCCGGCACCGGTCAATGCCCGCCATGTCGTCGGCATGTACGTGCCGATGCCGATCCTCAAGGCGCTCTATCAGGTCATGCCGGACCGGGTGCTGGCCGAGGGCTCGGGCGCCGTCTGGACGATCCAGGTCCAGGGCAAGCGCGCCGACGGCGAGGCCTTCACCTCGTCGATGTTCAACTATTCGGGCGGCATGGGCGCGCGGGCCGAGAAGCCCGGCCCGTCGGCCACCTGCTACCCCACGGGCGTCGCGGCGGTGCCGATCGAGATCCTGGAAGCGGCGATGCCGATCGTGTTCGACCGCAAGGAACTGCGCCGCGGCTCCGGCGGGGCCGGGCGCACCCGCGGCGGCGACGGCCAGACCATCCAGTTCCGGCTGCGTACCGAAGAACCCTGGCTGCTCAACGCCGTTCCCAGCCGGCTGAACGCCGGCCCCGACGGGCTCGGCGGTGGCCAGGACGGCCAGCACGGCCGTTTCCTGGTCAATGGCGAGCCGGTTTCGACCGCCCGCAAGCTCAGCATGGCGCCGGGCGACGTGGTGGTGCTGGAAACGCCCGGCGGCGGCGGCTTCGGCGCCCCGGCCTGAACAACAATCACCAAGGGGGAGGAGGAAAACCCGATGACGAACAAGCGTCTCTTACATGTGGCCGCCGCGGCGTTGCTGGCGGGGCTTGCCGCCACGGCGGCGCAGGCTGCCGAGCCCTACAAGATCGGCATCTCCGCCGGTCTGACCGGTTATGCCGCGACGGTCGATCGTGCCTGGCGCGACGGCGTCGAGGTGGCGGTTGCGACCGTCAATGCGCGCGGCGGCGTGCTCGGCCGCAAGCTCGAGGTGGTGGTCGAGGACAACAAGTCCGAACCCCAGGAGGCCGTCACCGTCTATCGCAAGATGATGTCGTCGGACGGCGCCAAGATCTTCATCTCGGGCTGCGTTTCCGCCGGCAACTTCGCCGCCGCCCCGATCCTGGCGCGGGCGGAAGTGCCGAGCGTGCTGTGCTCGATCCTGCCCCAGCAGGCCGACCAGGCGAAGTGGATGTTCACGACCCTGCCGCCGGCGGGATTCGAGGTGCTGACGCGCCTCGACTATCTGAAAAACAAGACGCAGATCAAGAAGATCGGTGTGCTGCACGACCCGACCCCCTACGCGAACCTGCAGAAGTCGGTCGCGGAGAAGATGACCTCACAATACGGTCTCGAGCTGGTCGGGGTCGAGCAGTACAAGCAGAACGATTCCGATCTCAGTGTCCAGATCAAGAAGATGCAGGCCGCCGGTGCCGGCGCCATCCTCAAGATCGGGCTGGGCGGCACCACGCTGACCGCGGCCAAGAACATCAAGGAACTCGGCGCCGACATGCTGCTGCTGACCAGCCTCGAGGACCTCGAGGTGTTCAAGCCGGTGGCCGAGGTGCTGGGCGACAAGTTCCTGTTCGTCGCCTCGCCCTCGCAGGTCTACGACGCCCTGCCCGACAGCGCGATGAAGAAGGCGATCGGCGAGTTCCTGACGCCCTGGCGCGCCAAGTATGGCGAGCGTGACCCGAACTGGGCCTCGCGCGGCTGGGATGGCGTCATGCTGACGGTCGCGGCGATCGAGAAGGGCAAATCCTTCGAGGGGCCGGCGGTGCGCGACGCGATCGAGGGACTGAAGGATTTCCAGGGCACGACCGGCGTCTATGCCTTCACGCCGTCCAACCACCAGGGGATCACCCAGAACTCGTTCGTGCTGGGCCAGATCATCAACGGCCAAGTCAAGGTCGTGCAGTGACGGCGGCCGCGGCGGCCGGCCCGGCCGAGGTCCTCGCGACCGTCGGCCTGACCGCCCGCTACGGCAGCATCGAGGCGCTGGCGCCGACGGACATGCATGTCGAGGACGGCGAGCTCGTCGCCGTCCTCGGTCCGAACGGGGCCGGCAAGTCGACGCTGCTGCGGGCGCTGATGGGGCTGGTGACCAATGGCGGCACGGTGCGTTTCCGTGGCCGCCCGCTGCCGCGCCGCGACCCCGTGGCGGTCGCGGCCTCGGGGGTCGTGCTGGTCCCGGAAGGCCGCGGCATCTTCGGGCCGATGACGGTCGCCGAGAACCTCGAGCTCGGCGCCTATCGCCTGGGCCGCGACAAGGCCGAGTTCGAGCGCCGTTGGACACGGGTCTTCGACCTGTTCCCGCGGCTGAAGGAACGGCTGGGCCAGGTCGCCGGCTCGATGTCGGGCGGCGAGCAGCAGATGCTGGCCATCGGCCGCGCCTTGATGGCCGATCCGAAGGTCCTGCTGCTCGACGAACCTTCGCTCGGCCTCGCCCCGCGGGTCACGGCCGAGATCCTCGAGACACTGCATCGGCTGAACCAGGGGGGCCTGCCGGTCATCCTGGTCGAGCAGAAGGCGCCGCTGGCGCTCAAGCTTGCCAAGCGCGCCTATCTGCTGTCGGTCGGCCGCATCGTCGCCACCATCGATCCCCGCGAGATCACATCCTATGACGATATCGCCAAGCATTACTTCGCCTAGCGGCGGCTGGGCCGTGCTCGGGGCCGTGCCGTGGGTCTTCGCGGCGGGCCTGGTCGGCTATGCGCTGGTCGCCGGCGGCTACATGGCGACGGTCGTCTCCTTCGCCCTGATCTACGCGGTGTTCGTGGTCGGGCTGAACCTGTTCATGGGCTTCACCGCGCAGGTTTCGTTTGGCCAGAACGCCTTCGCCGCGATCGGCGGCTACAGCTCGGCGGTGCTGACCACGATGTTCGGCTGGGAACCGCTGCCGGCGATGCTGACCGGCGTCTGCGGCGCGGTGCTGGCCGCCCTGGTGGTCGGCTACCCGACGCTGCGACTCAAGGGCCATTACCTGGCGATGGCCACCCTTGCCATCGGCCTGATCACCTACGAGATCACCGTCGAGTGGCAGTCGGTCACCCAGGGCTACATGGGCATTTCGGGGATTCCGCCGCTCGGCCTCGGCAAGTGGACGGTGACCTCCGATCGCGGCCAGCTGGTCGTGCTGATCGCGATTGTCGCGCTGTCGCTGTTTGCCGCCGCCCGGATCAGGGCGTCGCGCCTGGGCCGCGCCTTCTTCGCCGTGGCCGGCAGCGAGGAGGCGGCCCGCGCGCTCGGCATCGACGTCGCCCGCTACAAGCTTGCCGCGTTCCTGCTGTCGGCGGGCTTCGCCGCGCTCGCCGGCTCGCTGTTCGTGCATGTCGTCGGTTTCGTCAGCCCCGAGGTCTACGGGCTGCACATGGTGATCCTGTCCTTCACCATGCTCTATGTCGGCGGTATCGGCACCGTGGCCGGACCGCTGATCGGGGCGCTGATCGTCAGCCTGCTGCCGGAAGCGTTCCGCGGCTTCAAGGATTATCAGGACCTCGCCTATGGCGTGGCGCTGATCCTGTTGCTGATCTACGCGCCGCGCGGCCTCTCGACCCTGTTCCGGCGGCGGGAGGCGCGGTCATGAGCATCCTGCGCGTCGAAGGGCTGACCCGCCGGTTCGGCGGCCTCGTCGCCGTCAACGATGTCACCTTCGATGTCGCGGCCGGCCGGATCACCGCCGTCATCGGGCCGAACGGGGCGGGCAAGACCACGCTGTTCAATCTGATCTCCGGCGCGATGCCGCCAAGCGAGGGCAGGGTCGTCTTCGATGGGCGCGAGATCACCGGGCTGGCGCCCGAGGCGGTGGCCCGGCTCGGCCTCGTCCGCACCTTCCAGCTGGTCAAGCTGTTCTCCGACCTGACCGTGCTCGAGAACGTCAAGATCGGCACGCATCTGCATGCCCGCGGCGGGCTCTTTGCCGCGTTGCTGCGGCCGGGCTGGGCCAGGGAAGAGGAGCGCGCGGTGGCCAAGGCTGCGGCCGACCTGCTCGATTTCGTCGGCCTCGGCGATCTTGCCGATCTGCCGGCGGCCGGGCTGTCCTACGGCCGCCAGCGTTTGCTGGAAATGGCCCGGGCGCTTGCCGCGCGGCCCCGGCTGATCCTGCTCGACGAACCGGCGGCGGGGCTGAATGCCGAGGAATCGGCGCGGCTGTCGGCGATCATCCGCCGCATCGCCGCCGGCGGCACCACGGTACTGCTGATCGAACACGACATGACGCTGGTGATGAACACGGCCGACGAGGTGGTGGTGCTCGACTTCGGACGCAAGGTGACACAAGGCACGCCGCATGAGGTCCGCAACAATCCGGACGTGATCGCGGCCTATCTCGGCGGGGTGGAGATCGGTCATGGGTAGCCTCTCCTATCTGCCGCAGATTCTGGTATCGGGCCTCGGCATCGGCTGCGTCTACGGGCTGATCGGCATCGGCTTCTGCGTCATCTACAATGCTTCCGGGATCGTCAATTTCGCCCAGGGCGCCTTCGTGATGCTGGGGGGGATGGTCACCTTCGTCCTGATGCAGCGGGCCGGCCTGCCGCTGCCGGTCGCGGCCGTCATCGCCATCGCCGGCGTCGCCGGCCTCGGCGTGGTCGTCGAACGGCTGGTGGTGCGGCCGTTGTGGAACCGCAATGCCACGATGTTCGTGATGATCCTGGCCACCCTGGCCGCCCAGATCGTCGTCGAGCGCTCGACGCTGCTGCTGGTCGGCGACCAGCCCAAGACGCTGCCGATGTTCACCGACCGCCCGCCGCTGATGCTGGCCGGCGTGGCGATCAGCTACCAGTTGCTCTGGATCGTCGGCTGCTCGCTGGCCGTTGTCGGCCTGCTGGCGCTGTTCTTCCGCACGACGCGGACCGGCAAGGCGATGCGTGCGGTGGCGATCGACCGCGAGGCCGCGGCGCTGCAGGGCATCCCGGTCTCGCGCATGCTGGCCCTGGCCTTCGCCTTGTCGGCGGCGCTGGGGGCCATCGGCGGGATCCTGATCACGCCGACCCAGTTCACCGCCTTCGACATCGGCGTGCCCTTCGCGATTTCCGGTTTCATCGCCGCGATCGTCGGCGGTTTCGGCCGGCCGTTCGGCGCCTTCCTCGGCGGGCTGACGCTCGGGGTCATCCAGTCGATCGCCATCGTGTCGTTCGGCGCCGGGCTGAAGAACGTCGCGGCGCTGTCGGTACTGCTCGTCTTCCTGTTCATCCGGCCGTCCGGCATCCTCGGTCCGGCCAAGTGATCCAGCCAACCCCATAGGGAATACCGCCATGGATATCGCCAAGATCGACTGGAATTCGATCCCCTGGACCCCGGTGCGCGACGGCGTCGACCGCAAGTCGTTCACCGGCGAGGGGGCGACGCTGGCCCTGCATCGGCTGATGCCGGGGCATGAGCCCAAGCCGCATTCGCATATGCATGAGCAGATCGTCTACATCCTGGCCGGTACGATCCGTTTCCATGTCGGCGACCAGGTCCATCTGATCGGCCCGGGCGGGCTGATGGCGATCCCGCCGCATGTCGAGCATTGGGGCGAGGTGGTCGGCGACGAACCCGTGCTGAACCTCGACATCTTTACCCCGAAGCGCCCGGAATATGTCTGAGGCGCTGCGCGAGGTCCTGCGCGGTACCGGCCGGATCGTCGGCAGCTTCGTCAAGACGCCGTCCCACCACGTCGTCGAGGTTTTCGGCATTTCCGGCCTCGACTGCCTGGTGATCGATGCCGAGCACGCGCCGTTCTCGGCCGGCGATCTCGACCGGATGTGCCTGGCCGGGCGGGCCGTCGGGATTCCCATCCTGGTCCGGGTGGCAAGTCCCGAACCCGCCGCGATCAATGGCTGTCTCGACCTCGGGGCGACCGGTATTCTCGTGCCGCATGTGCGCGACGCGGCAGCCGCGACGGCGGCCGTCGCCGCGGCCCGCTACCGGGGCGGCGTGCGCGGTTTCTCGCCGTCGACACGCGCCGGCGGCTACGGCCGGTTCCAGCCCTCCGCCTATCTCGATCACGCCGACCGGTCGGTCTCGGTCTGGTGCCAGATCGAGGATGCCGAGGCACTGGACCAGCTCGATGCGATCGCTGCCGTGCCCGGCGTCGACTGCCTGTTCGTCGGCCGCGCCGATCTTGCCCTGTCGCTCGGCGTGGCCGGCAACGATGACCTGCAGATCGGCGCGGCGCTGACGGCGGTCGCCGCCGCCTGCGCCAGGGCCGGAATCGCCGCCGGAATCTTCGTCGCCGACGCGGCGGAGATCCCGGCCCTGGTCCGGGCCGGGTATCGCTGCTTCATCGTCGGCTCGGACCAGAGCCTGCTGCTGGCCGCGGGCCGCCAGGTGGCTCAGGCTGCCAGCGGGCCGACGTAACGCGATTCCGGCCGGATCAGCCGGCCGCCGCGCACCTGTTCCAGCGCATGCGCGGTCCAGCCGGCGACGCGGCCGACCGCGAACATCGCGGTGAAGGTGTCGCGCGGCAGGCCCAGCGCGTCGAGCAGCAGGGCGGTGTAGAACTCGACATTGGTCTCCAGCCTGCGGTTCCGGTAGCGGTCGGCCAGCAGGGCCAGCGCCGCACCTTCGACGGCTTCGGCCAGCGCGATGCGGCCGGCCTTGGCGTCCAGCCGCCGCACCGCCGCCTTCAGCATGTCGGCGCGGGGGTCGCGCACGCGATAGATGCGATGGCCGAACCCCATCAGCCGTTCGCCACGGTCCAGCGCCGCCGCCAGCCAGGCCGTCGCGTTTCCGGGCGTGCCGACGGCATCGAGCATGTCGAGCACCGGACCCGGCGCCCCGCCATGCAGCGGGCCTTTCAGCGCCCCGATGCCGCCGGCGACCGCCGCGACCAGACCGGCCTGGGTCGAGGCGATGACGCGCGCGGCGAAGGTCGAGGCGTTGAGGCCATGGTCGATCACCGTGGTGATATAGGCATCGAGCCCCGCGACCTCGGCCGCCGTGGCCTCGGCGCCACGGATCATCCGCAGGATGTCGGCGGCATGGCCCAGCGCGGCATCGGGGGCTACCGGCCCCAGGCCGTCGCGGTCGCGCAGCAGGGCGGGCAGGAAGACGGCCAGGGCCGCGGTCAGCCGCCATTCGGCAGGGCTATCCCCGGCATCGTCGAGCAGCGTGGCACCGAGCATCAGGGCATCGATCGGCGCCTTGCCGCGCGCGGCCGCCAGGAAGCGCGGGACCAGCGCCCAGGCCGCGACCCGCGCCGCGCCGAGGCCGGCGGCGACTGCCGCGCGCGTCGGCGCCGGGTCCGACACCGCCTGCCACAGCAGCGCGGCGGCACCCTCGAAACCATCCTCGGCGACCAGGTCGGCCAGTTCGCGCCCGCGGATCACCAGCCGCCCGTTCTGGCCGTCGACCAGCGACATCAGGGTCTCGGCCGCCACCACGCCATCCAGTCCGATTGCAGTCATGTCACATCTCCTCAGCAAAACTCATTGACAGGATGTGATAACCGCGCGATCAATCAGTCAATCTTGATACAGCAATCAATGTATTCGATGTCGAAGACCCTGCTTTCGGCCGCCGAGGCCGCCGCCTATCTCGGTGTCGCGCCGGCGTCGCTCTACGCCTATGTCAGCCGCGGGCAACTGCGCTCCGAACCCGGGCCCGACGGACGTACCCGGCGCTACCGCCGCGCCGATCTCGACGTACTGAAGCAGCGCAAGGGGCGGGCCCCCGACGGGGCGCGCCAGGCGCTCGACTGGGGCATGCCGGTGCTCGATTCGGCGCTGACGTCGATTTCCGAAGGCCGCTTGTCCTATCGCGGCCGCGATGCCGCCGGACTCGCCGCCGCCGGCAGCGTCGAGGCGGTGGCGGCGCTGTTGTGGGACTGCCCGGTCGAAGCCGCGTTCCCCGCGGGCAGCGTCGCCGAATCGGGCACCCTGCGGCGGTGGCGCGCCGAACTTGCCGATCTGCCGGGGCCCGAACGGATGATGGCGCTGCTGCCGCTGGCGGCTGCCGAGGACCTGTCGGGGCTGGCGGGCCCCAGCCCGGCGACCGCCGGGCGCCTGCTGCGCCATGTCGCGGCCTGGGCCGCGGGCACCGCGCCGGACGACCGGCCGCTGGCGGCGGTGATGGCGCAGGGGCTGCGGGCGCAGGGGGCGGCGGCCGAACGCATCCTGGCTGCCGCGCTGATCCTGACGGCCGATCACGAGCTGAATGCCTCGTCCTTCGCCGCGCGGGTCGTGGCCTCGACCGGCGCGTCGCTGCACGCGGTGCTGTCGGCCGGCCTCGCCGCGCTGCAGGGGCCGCGCCATGGCGGCATGACCTGGCGCGTCCAGGCGCTGTTCGACGAGATCGACCAGGCCGGCGGGCCCGAGCCCGCCCTGGCCGCGCGGCTCCGGCGCGGCGAGATCATTCCGGGTTTCAGCCATCCCCTCTATCCCGAGGGCGATCCGCGCGCCGCCTATCTGCTGGGCCGCCTGAACGAGCTGGGGGCCGAGCGTGCCGCGCCGATCCTTGCCGCCATCGCGGCGGGCGAGCGGGTCACCGACGCGCCCGCCAATGTCGATGCGGCGCTGGTCGCGGTCGGCCGCACGCTCGGGCTGGGGCCGGAGGCACCGTTCCTGCTGTTCGCGGTCGGCCGCACCATCGGCTGGATCGCCCATGCCTTCGAGCAGGCGCGCGACGGCGGGCTGATCCGGCCGCGGGCGCGTTACACCGGACCAGTGCCCGATCCGACCTTTCGGGGTTGAAATCAAACAGGGTTTGACAGCGGTATCCGCGTGCAGGGCATAGTTTCCTCGGGCCGTAGTCGGGGCGGGGAAAGCCATGCGTGGATCGGTGATGGTCGGGGCAGTCATGCTGGCCCTGGTGGCGGCGGTCGGGAGCGAGGCGCGGGTGCCCGGCCCCCCGCCGGCCAGCGACTTCCTGGTCAATTGCGGCGGCCTGTCCGGCACGGCCGCGGCGACCTGCAGCCTGATCGATTCGATGGACCCCGCCGGCAAATGGCTGGCCGGTCAGCATGTGAATTTCCTGGCCGGCACACCCGATCGCGCCGTCGGTGCGACCGCCGTGGCCACGACGACGCATGGCGGCAGCTTTGCCGCCGCCGCGGCCCAGCAACTGGGCATCTACCTGCTGCGACCGCCGCAGGCGGCCCAGCAGGGGCTGGAGAATGCGCAGTTCGTCTGGCTGTGGAACCAGGCGGCGCAGAACCCGGTCGCGGTGCCGGCCCTGACCGCGGCGGCGCCGCGGCCCGGCTGGACGGTGCTGGGCAATTCGCAGAACCGCCCGGCGCTGGCCGCGGCCCAGGCCTGGGCCAATGCCGGCTACCTGGTCGTGGCGGCGTCGGCCAATCCCTACGACGTGCCGTCCTGCGTACAGGCCTATTACAGCGGCGTCCTTGCCAAGACCGCGGCCAATGCCGGGGGCCAGGCACTGAGCTATACGGCCAATGCGGCGCTGTGCCCGGGCTGGAGCGGCGCGCCCGGTACCGGCCAGGTCGCGGTGGTCAGGCCCAATGCCCAATATCTTGCCTCTGGACTGGCCGGACAGAACGGCCCGGTGGTGGCCATGGCCGGCGCCGCCGGCAACAGCCGGGGCATTACCAGCCGCGACGGATTTTCGGCCGCAACCTTCACCAGCGGGAATGTCTATTTCTTCGCCTATGGCGGCGTGCCGGCGGCCCAGCAATCGGCCTATGCGGGTCTCTACGGGCCGGGCGCGCGGCGGACCGATCACTTCTACGGCGTCCAGCGCACCGCGCAGGGCATGGTGGCGACCGGGCTGTTCAGCTACGACAGCCTGGGCGTGCCGGTCTGGTACTACGGGGAGGCGACGGTCTCGCCCGCCGTGGCGCTGCCCGACAGCTCGGTCCTGCCGCCGCTGCTGTCGCAGGCGACCAACGCGACCTTGCGCCAATCCTGGGTTTCGACCACGCGGGCGCCGTCGTCCGGCATCCCCAGCGCCAGCCTCGACTATCCCTATCTCTGGAAACCCTATTTCCAGCCCGCGACCGGCGGCACCAACGCCTTCGACCCTGACGGCGGCCCGATGCCGTTCTCCAGTGTCGGGCTGCTCGCCTATTCGTTCGGCCCCTACGACAATTCGGTCTTCGCGGCCTCGGCCGGGGTCAACGATTCGGGCACGGTCACCGGCCAGGGCGGCATCCCGATCACCACGACCGGCACCAGGACGATGTCGGTGAACGAGGCGCCGACGCGGATTCCCGCCGGCACCGGCAGTGCGATCGCCGTCGCCTCGACAGTCGCGCCGGCCGCCGGCTGGTGGTGGGCGGCCTACCCCGAGGCGGCATGGAACCAGCCCGGCGACTTTGTCCCGCTGGGCCTGTTCGCCGACGTGCAGGGCAATGCCGTGACTGCGGTCGTCGTCGGCGCCACGCCCAGCCCGCAGCAGCCCGCGACCTCGGCGCCGCCCTATCGGCCGAACTGGATCTACTATACGGGAACGGTGCAGTCATCGGGCCAGGTCGACGGCCAGTTCTATGTCTGCACGCTGCAGAACGGCGCCACCACCTGCGCGCCCAACAACATCGCCGGCAGCATCTTGCCGACCGCCGGCGGCGGCATCGTGATGAACATCGGTGCCCTGCAGGTCGCGTTCTCGCGCTATTCGACCGCGCCGGCACTGCCGCCCAGCGTCGCGATCCCGGTCTTGTTCGAACCGAACATGGCGCCGGCCGACGTCTTCACCTGGGGCAATATGGTGCAGGTGACGGTCGGCGGCGGTCAGCCGCAGATCGTCACCTTCGACCTCGGCTCCAGCGGCATGTTCCTGTCCAAGACGATCCTGGATGCCGCCGGGGCGACCTACACGGTCGCGGCCAGCCAGCCGACCGGCTCTTGCCCGAACAATGCACGCGGCATATGCCAGGGCTATTCGTCCGGCGTGCTCTACAACGCCGTGCTCGCCTACGCGGATTTTACCATCGGCGGGGTGACGGTGCAGGGCCTGCCGTTCGGGCTGGTCACCCAGGTGACCTGCGACCTGACGCTGAACCCGACCTGCAATCCCGACAAGGAACCGGCCAAGGCCTTCACCGGCCGCACCGGCACAATGGGGGTGGTGCAGTCGACGGCCGCCTCGGTTCCCGCGATGACCGGCGTGATCTCCAGCCCGCTGGCGCAACTGCCGGCGCCGTACAACTCGGGTTTCACGCTGTCGCTGAAGAACCTCGCCGTCACCGCCGGGCTGACGCCGGCCGTCCGGGCCGCATTCCCGCAGGTGCAGATGGCGTCGATGCCGCTGCAGCCGGGCTGCGTCGGTCCCGGCGGTTCCAACCAGTGTCCGCTGGCCTGGAACAATGCGACGGCCCAGGCCACTTTCTCGGTGGCGGGCGGCTCGACCATCTCGACCCTGCCGACGCTGTTCGATTCGGGGGCGGCCAATATCCGGATCTCGACCGGCTCGCAGGCTGTGCTGAACGAACTGGTCGCACAGGGCGTCGTCACCGCGCCGACGCACGGCGGCAACCAGGGCCTTTATTCGATCAACACGCCGCAGAGCTTCGTCGTCACCATGACCGGCCCGGCGGTCGGGGGCAAGGGGCAGACGACGATCCTGAACAACCTGACAGTCCCGCTGACCTCGGGGCTGGAGTGGACCGGCGTCGGCAATGTCTCGGTGCTGACCGCGTCGCCCAACTACGGCAACTCCAATCTCGGCTCGCCCGCATTGCAGGTCATCGACATGCTGTGGGACGGCATCAACGGCTATCTCGGCGCCCGCCCGGCGCAGTAAGGACGGATCATGCGTAGCATCCTTGCCGCCGGCATCGGCGCCTTGCTTGTCACCATTGTCGGCAGCGGTGCCGCCAGTGCCCAGGTCTATCTGCGCGGCGATCTGGGGGCGGGCTGGGCCACCGATGCCGCGATCAAGGACAAGGCCGGGGAAGGCAATCCCGGTTGCCTGATCTGCCAGCCCGGTTCGTTCGACGACCTCGGCAACAGCGCGGTGTTCGGGGCCGGGGCGGGCTACCGCTTCAGCGACCTCGTGCGTGCCGACGCCACGATCAGCTATCGCGGCGGCTTTCGCTGGCGGGGCAGCGACGTCATCGGCACCAGCTATCGCGCCAACGTCACGTCATGGGCGCTGATGGCCAACGGCTATGTCGACCTGCCGTTCGCGCTGGGGCCGATCCGGCCGTTCGTCAACGCCGGTATCGGCGTGGCCTGGAACAAGATGGGCGCGATCCAGCAAAGCTGGTCGGCGTCGAGCCTGTCTTCCGCGGGCAGTGAGACCGACCCCAGCGGCTCGACCACCAATTTCGCCTGGAATGTCGGGGCGGGATTGGCTTGGGCGATTCTGCCGAACCTGTCGGCCGACCTTGCCTATCGCTATGTCGATCTTGGCGATATCGAGACCAAGGCGGGAACCAGCCAGGTGACCTTGACGCCCGGCGGCACGTTCCAGGCCCCGACCGCGGGGGTGCGCGGCAATCTTCGCGCCAACGAAGTCGTGCTGTCGCTGCGCTACGCCTTCTGACCGTTCAGGGATAGTTGCGCCACCAGGCCTTGTTGCGCGGCTTGACGCTGCCAAACCAACACGCGCTGCGGTTCGGCGAGGTCATGCCGGCGATGACGGGTTAGACCGGAGAGCAGCGCCCCGGCTACTTGATTGCGGTGCCGTCAGAATGGGTCCTTGCCGGCGCGTTCGGCCAGATAGTCGCGCTCGGCCCGGGTCGAGCGGCGGCCCAGCGCCTCGTTGCGATGGGGAAAGCGGCCGAAACGGCGGATGACGGCCAGGTGCCGCTCGGCATAGTCGCGGCCTTCGCTGTCCTCGGTGCGGGTGGCGAAGAAGTCGACGGCGCGCAGCTGGTCGGCCAGGTTTTCCGAATGCTCGAACGGCAGGTAGAGGAACTGCCGCCGCTTGACCGGCAGGCTGAGATCGAAGTCCTGGGCGATCGCTCGGTCGGCGGCTGCGAGTGCCGCATCGTCGGTCGCATAGGCCCGGGCCGTATCGCGAAAGATATTGCGCGGGATCTGGTCAAGCAGGATGACGAGCGCCAGCGCCCCGCTTGCGGTGGCTTCCCAGTCGGCCAACTCGCCCAGGCTTGCCGCCGTGAACAGCGCGGAGTAACGCTGGCGCAGGTCGTCGTCGAAGGCGGGGCTGCCCGCGAACCAGTGCGGTTCGGCGGCCGGCGAGAACCAATAGTCGAGAACCTTGTTCCAATCGTCCATGCCGGGATATTAGCTGGCGGGCCGGCAAGCGATAAGAGGAAATGGCCATGACCCGTCCTGTCACCAGGCTGCGCGCCGCCGTTCGGACCGATTGCGACGAGATCGTCGCCATGGTGCGCGAACTGGCCGAGTACGAGCGCCTGCTGCACGAGGTCGAGATGGATACGCCGCGGCTGGAGGCGGAACTGTTCTGCGACCGTCCGGTGGTCGAGGCGGTGGTTGCCGAGATCGCGGGCGAGGGTGGCGCCTGGCGGCATGCGGGGGTGGCGCTGTTCACCCATAATTTCTCGACCTTCGTCGGCCGGCGCGGCCTCTATCTCGAGGATCTGTTCGTGCGGCCCCGGTATCGCGGCCTCGGCCTCGGCCTCGCCTTGCTGCGCCATCTGGCGCGGCTGTGCCAGGAACGGCAATGCGGCCGGCTGGAATGGTCGGTGCTCGACTGGAACGAGCCGGCGATCGGCTTCTACCGGGCGATCGGCGCCCGGCCGATGGACGGCTGGACGGTAAACCGCCTCGATCGCGACGGCATCGCCAGGCTTGCCGCTATGTCGTCCGCAACGCCGTGATCGGATCGGCCCGCGCCGCCTTCATGGCGGGATAGATCCCGAAGCCGATCCCGGTCGAGGCAGCCGCGGCAAGGGCCAGCCCGACGGAGCCCGCACCGATCGCGATCGGCCACCCGAACGACCGGCCGACCGCGATCGCCGCGACGATGCCGAGCGCGACGCCCAGCAATCCGCCGGCGCTGGCCAGCAGCGTCGCCTCGATCAGGAACTGGCCCAGGATGTCTCGCGGCCGCGCGCCGACGGCGAGCCTGAGGCCGATTTCGCGCGTACGCTCGGCGATGCCGGCCAGCATCACGTTCATCACGCCGAAACCGCCGATGAGCAGCGACACCGACGCGACCGCCGCGAGCAGAAATCCGAGAACGCGCCCGGCCGCCTCGCGCACCGCCAGCATCTCCGACATGTCGCGCAGGATGAAGTCGTCGATGCGTTCCGCGCCCAGGCGATGCCGCCGGCGCAGCAACTCGCGCACCGCCTCCATCGTGCCGGGTACCGAGGCGCCGTCGGCGACCCTGATCACGATCTGGTCGACGGTGCGCGGCCGTGCGGCGCTGTCGCCCAGCACCTGCCGCATCGCGGTCTTCAGCGGCACCAGCAGCATGTCGTCCTGGTCGGCACCCTGCGGGTTCGGCCCCTTGGCCTCGAGCACGCCGACCACGGTGAAGGCGAGGCTGCCGACACGGATGAGTCGCCCGACCGCATCGCCGTCGGCAAACAATTCTCGCCTGATCGTTTCGCCGATCAGGGCGAGGCGCTGGCTGCCGGCCAGTTCCTCTGATGTCAGCGGCCGCCCGGCGACGACCGCCCAGTCGCGAGCGACCAGGAAATCCGCGGTGATGCCCTGCAGCGTGGCCTGCCAGTTGCGGTTCCCGGCCACCGCCTGCACGGTGCCGCGGCGAACCGGTGCGACCGCATCGAGGTTCGGGATCGCCCGCGCGATCGCGGCCGCATCGTCGGCGGTGATCGTCAGGCCCGAGCCGCCGCCCAGGCGGACGCCGGCGGCGGTGGCGCTGCCCGAAATCACCATCACGAGATTGGCGCCCAGGCTGTCGATCTGCCGGCGGACGCGTTCCTGGGCGCCGGCCGAGATCGCCGCCATCGCGATCAGCGCCGCCGTGCCGATCACGATACCGAGCGTCGTCAGCCCTGTGCGCAAGCGGGCGCGGCGCAGGGCGGCGAGGGCCGGGCGCAGGCTGGCGCCGAGCCTCACGGCTGCCGCCGATCGGACACGATGCGGCCGTCGTGCACACCGACGATCCGCCGGGCACGTGCGGCGACATTCCGGTCATGCGTGACGATCAGGATGGTGTTGCCGGCACGGTTGAGCTGCTCCAGCAATGCCATGATCTCGTCGCCGGTGCGGCTGTCCAGCGCGCCGGTCGGTTCGTCTGCGAGGATCAGCGCCGGGCGGTTGACCAGCGCGCGGGCGATGGCGACGCGTTGCTGCTGGCCACCGGAAAGTTCGGTCGGCCGATGGCCGATGCGATCGCCGAGCCCGACGGCGTCGAGCGCGGCCCGGGCCCGCGCCTCGCGATCGCGCGCCCTGACGCCGGCATAGAGCAGCGGCAACTCCACATTCTCCAGCGCGGTCGTTCGCGGCAGCAGATTGAATTGCTGGAACACGAAGCCGATCTTGGCGCCGCGAATCTGGGCGAGGCGATCGGAATCCATCTCCGCGACGTTGATGCCGTCGAGCAGATAGCGCCCGGATGTCGGCCGGTCGAGACAGCCGATCAGGTTCATCAGCGTCGATTTGCCGGAACCCGAGGGGCCGGTGACCGCGACATAGTCGCCGGCCTCGATCGTCAGGTCGACATCGTCCAGGGCGACGACCGTACCGGCGCCGACCCGGTATTCGCGGCGCAGCGCCTGGAGTTCTATCACGGCGCGAGTCATGGGATCAGAATCCCAGGCGCAAGCCTGTTCCGCCGCCGGTCCTGGGCTGGCCGCCGCCGATGACGACCTGCTCGCCCGGGCCGATCCCATCGGTCAGTTCGGTGAAGCTGCCGTCGCTCAGGCCAAGCCGCACCGGACGCGGCCGTGCCTCGCCATCGCCGTCCAGCACATAGACATGGGGTTGGGCGGCCGGCGCCGCAGCAACCCCCGGCGGCCGGTAGCGCAGGGCCGCATCGGGCAGGCGCAGCACGCCGTCGCGGCGGTCGGCGACGATCCGGATCGTCGCGGTCAGACCGGGCAGCAGGCGCTGGTCGTCGTTGCGGGTGGCGACGATGACCGTGTAGGTGACGACGTTCTGGGTCGTGCGCGGCTGCTTGCGCAGCTGGCTGACGCGGCCGGTGAACTCGCGACCTGGAAAGGCGTCGACGGTGAAGATCGCGGCCTGACCGGGGGCGACCCGGCCGATATCGGCCTCGTCGACCGCGACTTCGACCTGCATGTCGCGCAGGTCCTGGGCCAGGGTGAACAGCACCGGCGTCTGCAGCGAGACGGCGACGGTCTGGCCGACATTGACGCGGCGGTCGAGCACGACGCCGTCGACCGGGGCGCGGATCTCGGTGCGGGCAAGGTCGATTTCCGCGGCGCGCAGCTGCGCTTCGCGCTGCTTGACCTGGGCCCGGGCGGTTTCGAGTTGTGCCTCGGCGGCGCGGATCTGGGCCAGGGCCGATTGCGCCTGTGCCTGTGCCGCCCGCTCGGTCGCGGCCTGCCCCGCCTTGGCGGCGCGCTGGCTCTTCAACTCGGTCTCGGCCTTCTCGCGGTCGCGCGGCGAGGCGATGCCGCGTTCGAGCAGGCTGCGGCGCCGTTCGTATTCGCGTTCCGCATCCTGCAGCATCGCGTCGATGCGCGCTCCGGCTGCCGACGCGGCGGCCGCAGCGTTGCGGGCATTCTCGGCATCGGCGCGGGCGCGGACCACGGCGGCTTCCTGGGCCAGCACGCCGGCCCGTGCGATATCGAGGTCGGCTGCGGCCTGGGCGACGCGGGAGGCATAGCTTGCCGGATCGATGCGGGCGATTACGTCACCCTGGCGGACGATGCTGTTGTAGTCGGCATGGAGTTCGGCGATCTGTCCCGAGACTTGCGAGCCAACCTCGATCGTGTTGACCGGAGAAAGCGTGCCGGTGGCCGATACCGCATTGACGATGTCGCCGCGATCGACGGTCGCGGTGCGCCAGGGGCTGCGTTCCGCGTTGCCGACGGCGTCACGGGTGGCGAGCGCGTAGCCGCCGCCCAGCACCGCTGCCAGCACCGCCAGCCCGCCGATCCAGCCGGTCAGCCCGCGCGCCATGTCAGTCCGTGATCCCTGTCATCGCCTTCAGGTAGCACCGGCGCGGCCCGGGGTCACGCCCGGCGTCGGGCGCGGCCGCAGGCCCGAGGACATCGCCAGCACCATGCCGCCGGTGACCAGCACCATGCCGGCCATGGTCGCGGGTGTCAGCGGCTCGCCCAGCACGGGCACCGCCAGCAGGTTGGCCAGCACCGGCACCAGGGTCGGAAACAGTGAGGCACGGGCGGCGCCCAGCGCCTCGATCGTCTTGGTGAAGGTGATGATCGCGAGCACGCCGGCCACCAGCCCTTGGTAAAGCCCCTGCAGCAGCAACTCGTTGAGCGGCTGATGCCACAACCGGCTGCCGGTGACGGCGAAGTAGGGCGGCAGGTAGACCAGCGCGGAGACGACCGCGACCGCCGCGGTCGCGGTCAGCGCGTCCGCCCGGTAGATGCGCGCGGCAAGCGTGAACGTCGCCCAGCAGACCGCGGCGAAGAAGAACAGAACATGGCCCTGCCACGCATCGGGACCGACCGCGCCCGTCAGGCCCGAAAGCCCCACGGCGAAGACGCCCGCCATGACGGCGGCGAGGCCGACCAGCCCGCGCGGGCGCGGCCGCTCGCCCAGGAAGAATGCCGCGTAGGCCGTGGTCAGGATCATTACCGTCGCCGGCACCTGCAGCGCACCATGGCCGGCCGGCGCAAAGGCAAAACCGCCGAGCGAGATGAGGCAATAGGGTACCCCGGCGCCGATGAACATCAGTCCGATCGCCCGCCAGGGCAGGGTGCCGATGCCATGGCGGCCGATACGGCGGCGCAGCAGGAAGGGCAGGGATATCACCCCGGCGACGATGAAGCGCAGCGCGGTGACGTCGAAGGCGCTGAGCCCGCCCAGCGCCGCGCGGCGCGAAACCACCGACCAGCCGGCCCACATCAGGGTGGTGACCAGGCCGAAGGCGAGGCCGATGGCCAGGCGACGATCGAAGGGAACGGACATGCGTACCTGCAATGGGATGGGCGAACCGCGATTGTGCCCGTTGGACCGATCGATATCTGCGCCGGGCGTCGCAACCCAGCCATGTAGCCGCGGCATGTCAGCCGAATCGGGCGCGTTCGGTTCTGAACAGCGCGGCGATGAAGTCGGCGACGACGGCGACCCGCGCCGACTGGCGCAGGTCGCGATGTCGCAACAGCCAGATCTCGCGCCGCGGCAGGCCGGCTTCGCCGCCAAGCTGTACCAGCTCCGGGTGGTCGGCCGCCATCACCACGGGAATCAGCGCCCGGCCGTGGCCGGCCAGCGCGGCGGCCAGCAGCGCGGCGCCGGAATTGGCGCGCAGCGCGATCGGCGTCGGCGGCGGGCGCGCGGCCAGCCAGCGCGCCTCCGGCGTGGCCGAAAGCAGCGGGTCGGATTCGTCATAGGCAAGCCAGGGGGCATCCGGCGGCAGCCCGGCCAGACCGTATACGGCATAAGCCATGACTGCCACCCGCCGGGCCAGCAGGTCGCCGTCGCGCGGGCGGGCCAGGCGCAGGGCGATCTCGGCCTCGCGGCGGTCGAGGCTCAGCGAGCGATTGTCGGCGATGACCGACAGTTCGAGGCCGGGATGCGCGACCATCAGCGGCCCCAGCCGCGGAATCAGCAGGCGTTCGGCCATCAGCGGCGGCGCGGTGACGCGCACGCGCCCGACCAGCCCCGGCGTCGCCGCGCTGCGCCGCACCAGGCCCCGCGCCGCCTCGGCCATCGCCAGGGCGGGCGCCCGCAGGGTCTCGCCGGCCGGGGTGAGGATCCAGCGATCCCCGCGGCGTTCGATCAGCCGTGCGCCGGCATCGCGCTCCAGCGCCTGTAGCCGGCGGCCGATCGTGGCATGGTTCAGCCCGAGCAGCCGGGCGGCCCCGGACAGCGTGCCGGCCTCGATCACCGCCGCCAGTGCCCGGATATCGTCCCAGGAGGGATCACCGCCCATCGTGCGTTTTTGCACAGCCATGGTGCGATCCTAGCCAATATCGCATGATCAGGCGAGAGGGCAGGATCCAGCCCGTCCAAATCATACAGGAGTTTCGCGATGTCGCGTCCCATGACCCTGCTGCAGATGGCGGGTGCGCCCGCCGAGCCCCCGGCCTGGTCGGAATCGGTGCTGATCGTCATCGACCACCAGGGCGAGTACCAGACCGGCCGCCTGCCGTTGCCTGGCGTGGAGGCCGCGGCGGCCGAGATCGGCCGCCTGCTGGCCGCGGCCCGCCATGCCGGCGCCCCGGTCATCCATGTTGCGCACAAGGGCGCGGCAGGCGGGCTGTTCGACCGGGAGGGGCCGGGCGGCGCCTTCCTCGCCGGGATCGGCCCGGCGCAGGGCGAGACCGTGGTCGAGAAGCGTCTGCCCAATTCGTTCGCGGGCACGACCCTGGAGGAGGAACTGGCGAAAACCGGGCGCAAGGCGCTGGTCGTCGCCGGTTTCATGACCCATATGTGCGTCGCGGCAACCGTGCGCGACGCGCTCGACCGCGGTTATCGGTCGACGGTCGTGGCCGGGGCGACCGCCACCCGCGATCTGCCGGAAGCCGCCGGGGGCGAAGGGGTGGTGCCGGCCGCGGCGTTGCAGCAGGCGACGCTCGCCGCCCTGGCCGATCGCTTCGCCATCGTCGTGCCGGCGGCCGACCGCATTCCCGGCTGACCGGGCCCAACGGGCTGCGCCGGGATGCCGGCGCAGCCTGTCACCGGCGGCCCAGTACCCGCGCGACGACGCCCAGCACCTCCTCGATCCTGAAGGGTTTGCGCAGGAAGCCGCGATGATCGCGGCAGCGGCGCGCGACCGTCGCCTCGTCCAGCGAACTCATCATCACCACCGGGATGGTTTTCAGTCCGTCATCGGCCTGCATCGCCGCGAGCACGCCGGGCCCGTCCAGCAACGGCATCATGAAGTCGAGGATGACGACGTCAGGCCGGTCGCCGGCCATCAGCCCCAACGCCTGCTTGCCGTTGATGGCCGTCAGTACGCGATAGCCTTCTTCCTCCAGGATGAACTGCAGGACTTCGGCTACCCCGCACTCGTCATCGACCACCAGGACGAGGGTCATCGCAAATTCTTGTCCTTGCCCAAGCCGTCGTCGCCCAAGTCCTGTAGCCTGGCGGCACCGCTAAGAATATCTTCCGCACTGCGGAAGGTATCGGCGAGCTTGATGCCGTCGCTGGTCAGGCGAAATTCCCGCAGGGCGGCGTCGAAGGCGTTGTCGCGCACCTTGAGGATGGACAGCAAACGGTAGAGCTGAGCGCGCAGTTCCACGAAGCGCAGCAGGATCAGGTTGTCGGCCAGGACCGACAGGCCGGACACCGGCGTCACCACCTCCGGTCCGACCAGCACTTTCGTCTCGGTCGAGCAGATCGTGGTGACCCCGAGCACGCCCAGCTCGTTGGTCAGGGCGGTCAGGAAATGGATCAGCCGGTCGGGATTGGGCGAGGCCTGCTTGAAGCCGTCCAGGCCGTCGATGAACAGCCGCTTGACGTTACGCCGCCGCACCGCATCGAGCAGTTTCGCGCCGAGATCGTCGAGCAGCTGTTCGGTCGGCTGGTACCAGAGGCATTCCAGCGTCCCGTCCTCGAGCGGGCGGGCCAGCGACAGGCCCAGCCGCTCGGCCTTTTTCTGCAGCCGCACCGGCGTCTCGTAGAAGCCGAACAGCAGCCCGGGTTCGGCCGGGCTCGATTCGCAGAGGAAATGCAGGCCGAGCGTCGTCTTGCCCGATCCGGATGGGCCGAGCAGCATGGTGGTGGTGCCGGACGGCAGGCCGCCGCCCAGCATGTCGTCGAGCTCGGGCACGCCCATCGACAGACAGTGGGCGCGGTAGCGGTCGTCGCCGGATCCGTGCGACAGCAGCGCCTCCAGCCGCGGGAAGATCGTGATGCCCTCGGCGCCGATCCGGAACGAATGGCGGCCGACCAGGAAATCGGAACCGCGGAACTTCAGGACTTCCAGCTCGCGCACCACGCGGTTGCCGTAGCTTTGCCGATGCAGGCTGATCAGGCCGTCGACCATCGTCTGCTCGGCATGGTAGTCGCCGCGGAACCCGTTGGTCAGCAACAGGGTCAGGCAGTCCTGCATCGCCGTGAAGGTCTGCAGTTCGTGGATGAACTTCTTCAGCTCCTGCTCGGACGGCGTCGCCGCGGCGGCGACCGCGAAGCCGTCGAGGACCAGCAGCGTCGCCCGATGACTGGTCATCTCGCGGCGCAGCAGGTCGAGAAGGCCGCGCAGCCCACCTTCCTGCAGGATGCCGAAACCCGAGACATAAGTCAGCGAGCGCGACAGGACCTCGGCATCGTAGAAGGCGAAGCCGGCAATGTGCTGCAGCATGCGGGCATGCGATTCGGCGAGCAGCGTGACATAGAGGACGCGGCCCCCGTTCTCGGCGTGGCGAAAGCAGATATGGTTGCCCAGCACCGTCTTGCCGGCACCTGGTGCCCCCGAGATGATGTAGACGCCGCCCTTGAAAAAACCGCCGTGGATGATGGCGTCGAGGCCGGGAATTGCACTGCCGGCTCGTTCCAGAGGGGGTATGCCTGCCGTATCCATGCTCATCGTGATTCTGGTCGTCTGTCCGCGCGAGGGATGATTGCGGTAAAGGTAGAACCGGCTTCGTGGCCGTAGGCAACTACGATGTTACCCCCCATGGCCTCGACCAGCTGGCGCACGACCCACAAGCCGATGCCGAAGCCGGCCTGGGCATCAGGCCCGATCAGCCTTTCGAACGGGCCGAACACGCGCTCGCGTTCACTCGGCTGGATCCCGCTGCCCTTGTCGTGCACCGCCAGCGTCACCGTGTCCCGCGTCGATGACAGCGTGACTGAGATCGGCATGCCCGGGCCATATTTGATCGCGTTGGACAAAAGGTTGTCGAGGATCTGCTCCAGCGCGGCCCGATCCCACCAGCCGAGGTCCTCGGGCGGGCCGGCATAGCCGATCGGCGATCCGGCCGCGGCCGCCCATGCCTGGTGACGTTCGATCGCCGCGCGGGTCAGATCGGCCAGATCGACCGCCGCGGGCTTGAGGTCGAGACGGCCGGCGGCGATGCGGGCGAGGTCGAGCAGGGTCGCGGCGCGCCGCATATAGGTGTCGATCGCCAGGCGCAGCCGGTCGAGATGCGGGCGCAGCGTGTCTTCGGTGCTCTCCGCCAGGCGCGAGAGGTGCTGGACCTGCATCAGCACCGGCGTCATCGGGTTGCGCAATTCATGGGCGATGAGGGCGATGAAGTCGGGCGTCAGGCCGCGATCCCCGGAGGCGCGCTGGCCGATATCCTGCTGGATGCCAAGGAAGTAGCGCAGGCGGCCCGTCGCGTCGTGGATCGGACTGACGGTCAGGGCATTCCAGAAGCTGCCGCCGTCGCGCCGGTAATTGAGGATGTCGACGCTGGCGGCTTCGCCCGCGGCCACCGCGCGCCTGATGGCAGCCGTTGCCGCCGGATTGGTATCTGGACCTTGCAGCAGGCGGCAGTTGCGACCGACGATTTCCTGCGGACCGTACCCGGTCAGCTTCAGGAACGCGGCATTGGCATGGACGATCGGATTGTCCGCGGCCAGCGGATCGGTCAGCACCATCGGCAGGCCGGACGCCGCCACGGCACCGAACAGCAGATCGCCCGTGCCCCCCCGATCGATCGGCGTCGCCTCAGCCATCAGCGCGCTTTGGGAAAAATGTCATGCCCGCCTTCCGCGAACCCCACCGGGAGGTTCAACGCACTCGAGGCGAAAAGGTTACAAAGTTTTTTTTCGCGGCGGATCAGATGACCAGGTCGCCGTTCGAGCGCACGTCCTTCATGACGAAGAAGGTGCGGGTCTGTCGCACCCCGGGCAGTCCCAGCAGGGTTTCGCCGTGGAAGCGGTTGAAGTCGTCGAGGTCGCGGGCGCGGATCTTGAGGAAATAATCGAAATCGCCGGCGACGAGGTGGCATTCGAGGATCGCGGGAATCTCGAGCACCCCGGCTTCGAAATTGCCGAAGCTTTCCGGTGTCGAGCGGTCAAGGACGACTCCGACATGGACCAGCACGCCGAGGTCGACGCGGGCGGGGTCGATCAGCGCGGTGAAGCGGGTGATGTAGCCATCTTCGACCAGCCGCGCGACGCGGCGGTGGCAGGCTGCCGCGCTGAGCGAGATGCGCTTGGCGAGATCGGCGTTCGAGATGCGCCCGTCGGCCTGCAGTTCGCGCAGGATGCGGCGATCGATACGGTCGAGGGTGTCGTCGGCCGGGGGCGTCGTCGCTGCCGTCATGTCGGGTTCAGCCCAGTTCGAAGGAGGTGATGCCGTATATGCTCTGTGCCGCCACGACCGGCGGGGTGCCGCGATACATCCGCGCCGTCTCGAACTGCGGCGTCATGCGGAAGCGTTCGACCAGGCTCACCGCGGCCTTGTTGGTCTCGGGGATGTCGAGGAACAGCTTGCCGGTACCGACCTTCATGCAGAGGTCGAGGAACAGGGTCTCCGCGGTTCCTTCGTCATCGGCAAACAGCGGGCCGATCTTGTGGCCGTCCCGGCAGGGACGGGCCAGCGCATAGCCTTTCACCCGGCCGTCGACGAAGACCGCGACGCCGTGATGGCCCGGGCTGGACATCCAGGCATCGAGGAACGCGGGCCGCGGGGCAGGGAAGCACTTGCGATCGTAGGCGAGCAGCAGATCGCGCGGCACCTGGTCCAGCGTCACGCGCCAGGGTTCGTCCGGCATCGCGATCACCGGGCAGGTCGGGGCCAGATACCGCAGGTTGCGATGGGCCAGGACGAAGCCGGCACGGCGGTAGTTTTCCTGCTGCGCGACCACGCCGTCGAGGCCGACGGTCATTCCCTCCAGCCGCTTCATGCCGGCCTGCCACAGCTGGTAGCCATAGCCCTGGCCGCGGAATTCCGGGGCGGCGATGTAGAAGCCGAGAAAGCCATAGCCGCCGTCATAGCGGACGACCGAGATCGACGCGGCCGGGATACCGTCGACCCGGGCCATCAGGAAGCCGCCGGGGTCCTGGGCGAGAAAGGCCGCCGCGTCATGCAGGCCGGGATTCCAGCCTTCTGATGCAGCCCATTCGATGGCGAGATCGAGATCGGCGCGGCTCATCGGGCCGATGGTGCAGGGTTTCACCGTCAAGGGCGATCCTTGTGCGACAGGGCGCGGCGAACCGATCGATCCGCCGCGCCGGATATCGGGCTAATGCCGGTCAGGCGTAACCGGAATCGTCGCCGAAGTCACCGCCGAAATCGCCGCCGCCCTGATCGTCGTAGCCGGCATCCTGGAAGCCCTGGTCGGCCCCGCCGCCCTGGTCGCCCCAGGCACCCTGGTCGGGCTGGTTGCCGAAATCGGGCCGTTCCTGCGGGACCGGCGGTTGGTCGCCGTAGTAGTTGTTCACCGTCTCGTTGATCACCTCGCCGGGCATGCCGGCCGCATTCGCCACGCCGCCGAGCATCGAGTGGCCCGAGAACAGGCTCTGGATGCCCTGGAAGAGGAGCGCGCCGCCGGCAACGCCCGCAGCCATCGTGGCCGCCTGGCGCAGGAAGCTGGGACCCTGCTGGGGCTGGGCGTAAGGCTGCTGACCATAGGCTTGGGGGCCGGCGGGCGGCACCGCGCCGCCGCCCCAGCCGGGCCGGGTGGGGGCACCCATCGGTGCGGCGGCCGGCGTCGTCGGCGGCGGTGCCGCCGCAGCACGGTTCGACCAGGGGCCCTGGGGCAGGAACGAGGCGGTGTTGCCGGCCGGCGCCCGGGCCGCAGCCACCTGGGCTTCCAGGTCGGTGATGCGCTTTTGGGCTTCCTGCAGCGCAAAATCCTGCACGATGGTGCTTTGCACCAGAAGATAGGCGGCGTCCGGGTTGCGCTGGACCGCCGCCCGGATCAAGGCCTCGGCCTCGGGATCCTTCTGCTGCGGCGGCGCGCTGGCCAGACGGTCGAGCAGGCCTTGCACCAGATCGCGTTCCTGCGGGGTCATGCGGCTATCTCCCAAGGTTGACGCGCTGGATGTGGGGGGCCTGCGGCCGGGCGCCAAGCCCGGCCGCAGGTTAAATTTGGGACAGGATCACCTGTCCCGGCAATCCCGGCCTACTTGTGGCCCTTGGCCGCGCTGTAGCGGCTCATGCCCTGGCGGATCAGTTCGGCGGCCGCCTCGGGTTCGGCCCAGCTCTTCAGTCGCACCCACTTGCCGGCCTCGAGGTCCTTGTAGTGGGTGAAGAAGTGGGCGATCTGCTCGCACAGGATCGGGCGCAGGTCGCGGAACGACTTCACGCCGGAATAATAGGGATGCAGCTTGTCGACCGGCACCGCCAGGATCTTCTCGTCCTGGCCGGCCTCGTCTTCCATGATCAGCGCGCCGATCGGCCGGGCGCGGATGATGCAGCCGGGAATCACCGCGACCGGCGCCAGCACGATCACGTCGCAGGGATCGCCGTCATCGGCCAGCGTGTGCGGGACGAAACCGTAGTTGCCCGGGTAGTGCATCGCAGTGTGCAGGAAGCGGTCGACGTACATCGCCCCCGAATCCTTGTCGATCTCGTACTTGACGGGCGGGCCGCCGGTACCGATCTCGATCACCACGTTGATGTCCCACGGGGCATCGTGCCCGATCGAGACTTTCGACAGGTCCATGACTGCAACTCCTCACTTTAAGTCGCGGGAGACTAGCCACAAGACGCCGGGTAATCCAAGTGATTTTGTGCAATGCAGCATCGCGCGCAACGGCGCGCTTCTCATGCTACTATAGCAGATGTCTGGGGCAAGTGTCGGTCAGGATGGTGGGCGGTACAAGGTTCGAACTTGTGACCCCCACGATGTCAACGTGGTGCTCTACCGCTGAGCTAACCGCCCATCCTGCCGTTCCGCGTCGACCGGGTGAAGCCCACGTCGTCGCGAGGCCGGTCTAGTAGCCGATTGTTCCCGGGGTGGTCAAGGGGCGTTCGGCACTTTTTTTGACCCACCCGTCGCGTTGCGGCGCGAAACCCGGCTGACTATCATCGCCTTTCCCAGAGAACGAATGTCGAGCGTGATGGCGTCTGACGCGTTGAAGAATTTCGAAGTGCCCGGAAACCGGGGGGATGTCGCCCCCATCCTGGTGCTGCGCCCGGCCGAGCAGACGGCGGCCGTCGTGTTTGCCTCGCCGCATTCGGGCAGCGACTACCCGGAGGATTTCGTCCGCAACTCGAAGCTCGACCCGGTTGCCCTGCGCCGGTCGGAGGATTGTTTCGTCGACGACCTCTTCGCCGCCGCCCCGGCGCTGGGCGCCCCGTTGCTGAAAGCCCTGTTTCCGCGGGCCTATTGCGATCCCAATCGCGAACCCTACGAACTCGACCCCGCGATGTTCGCCGACCCGCTTCCCGATTTCGTCAACACCGCCAGCCAGCGGGTGGCGATGGGATTCGGCACCATCGCCAAGGTCGTGTCCTCGGGAGCGGAGATCTATCGCGACAAGCTGCGCTTCGCCGAGGCCGACGCCCGAATCGATCGCTGCTGGCGCAGCTATCACGCGGCGCAGTCGCGCCTCGTCGCCGAAACCCGTGCACGGTTCGGCGTCGCCATGCTGGTCGATTGCCACTCGATGCCCTCGGTCGGGGGACCGACCGACCGCGATCCCGGCCAGCGCCGGCCCGATATCGCGCTGGGCGATCGTTTCGGCACTGCCTGCCACCCCGCGCTCATCGACTATGCCGAATCGGTGCTGCGGGCCCAGGGGTTGCGGGTGGCGCGCAACGACCCCTATGCCGGCGGCTATACCACCGAAAGCTACGGTCGCCCGCGCGAGGGCGTGCATGCGCTGCAGATCGAAATCAATCGCGGCCTCTACATGGACGAGAATCGCCTGGCGCGCCTGCCGGGGTTCAACCGCGTCGCCGCGGCGATGACCGCACTGATCCGCGGGCTGGGTGATCTCGATCTGGCCGCGCTGCGCCGGTAAGGCTTGCGTCGCGGCCCCCGATGGCCCACACAGCAGCATTATCAGCGGCGAGGAGGACCGATATGCCGAAACCCAATTATGACTTCGAGCGGCGCGAACGCGAAAAGGCCAAGGCCGCCAAGAATGCCGAAAAGGCCGCGGCCAAGCGCGAGGCCAAGGCTGCCAAGGCCGCCGACGCCACCCCCAAGCAGGACGACGCCGACAAGTGATTGCCGAAGCCCCTTGGCAATCCTCTCGCGTGAGGGCACTCTTGTAGCCAACCGGCTACAATGCCGGGTCACCTCAGGAGGGGAAACGGCATGGCCAAGGGATCGAACGACCAGGGACGCCGTCGCGGCGTCGACCGCCGTGCGCTGCTGGGCGGTGCCGCCGCGATCGGCGCGGCCGCCGGGCTCGGCGGGACGGCGGCGGCCCAGCCTGCCGACGGTTACCGGAAGCCGGTGTTCCCCGGCAAGATGGCCGCCACCGTCGATGCCGCGACGCCGTTCTATCCGGCCGAAGCCAAGCCCGCTGCCGGCAGCCCCAATATCCTCGTCATCATTCTCGACGACATCGGGTTTTCGGACCTGGGCTGCTACGGCTCGGAGATCCCCACCCCCAATATCGACCGGCTGGCCAGGGGCGGGCTGAAATACACGAACTTCCGCACCACCGCGATGTGCTCGCCGACCCGCGCGGCGCTGATGACGGGGCTGAACCATCATTCGGCCGGCATGGGCTGGCTTGCCGATGCCGATATCGGCTTTCCGGGCTATCGCGGCGATCTCACCCATGAAGCGCCGACCATGGCCGAGATCCTGCGCGATGGCGGCTATTCGACCTATCATGTCGGCAAATGGCATGTGAATGCCGAACGCAGCAACGGGCCGCTCGGCCCGACCGACAACTGGCCGAACGCCCGCGGTTTCGATCGCGCCCACTGGTTCATGGGGCATTCCGCCGACTTCTTCGCGCCCGCCGACCTCTACGAGGACAATTCGGCGCTGACCGGCGACCTGCCCGAGGACTACTACACCACCGACGCCTTCACCACCAAGGCGATGGCCTATCTGAACCAGCAGGCAAGCCTCGACCCCGACAAGCCTTTCCTGCTGCAACTCGCCTACAACGCGGCGCATAGCGGGCTGCAGGCGCGCCCGGAGGATCGGGACCGCTTCAAGGGCGCCTACGACATCGGCTGGGACGCGATTCGCGACCGCCGCCTGGCACGCCAGAAGGATCTCGGCATCCTGCCGCCGGATGCGGTCCTGCCGCCGCGCAACCCCGGCATCAAGGCCTGGGGCGAGCTGAGCGACAAGGAACGGCGGGTCTATGCCCGCTATATGGAAGTCTATGCCGGCATCATCCATCGGCTCGACGTCAATATCGGTCGGCTGATCGACTTCCTGGAGACGCGCAAGCTGATCGACAACACGCTGGTGGTGCTGTTCTCGGACAACGGCGCCAGTCCGGAGGGCACGCCCGACGGCACCCCGAACCTGCTGGCCACGGCGGGCGGGATCGCGCTCGACCTGGACGAGGCGCTGTCCCTCTACGATCAGATGGGCGACGGCGACACCTATCCCCACTATCCGATGGGCTGGGGGATGGCGTCGAATACGCCGTTCAAGATGTACAAGCAGTATACCTTCCTCGGCGGCATCTGCGATCCGCTGATCCTGCACTGGCCGGCCGGAATCAAGGCCTATGGCCAGACCCGTCGGCAGTTCACCCATGTCATCGACATCCTGCCGACCGTGCTGGACGTGGCCGGCATCGCCGCACCGGCGCGCTATAACGGCCGTGCCGCCAAGCCGATCGAGGGTGCCAGCTTTCGCGCCACCTTTGCCGACCAGGCCGCGCCGCCGGCGCGGACCGAACAGTACTTCGAGATGGGCGGGCAGCGTGCCTACCATGCCGACGGCTGGGAAGCCGTGGCGCTGCACGACCGCGGCAAGCCCTATGACAGCGACGTCTGGGCGCTCTACGATCTCGCCGGCGACCCGACCCAGATCCGCGATCTGTCGCAGACGCATCCCGACAGGCTTGCCGACCTGAAGGCCCGCTTCATCGCGGCCGCCGAACGCTACGACGTCTTCCCGCTCGACGACCGCAACGTCGTGCTCAAGATCATCGCCGAGCGCCAGCGCCACCCGGCGCGACCCCATTGGGAATTCTTCCCGCCCTTCGATCCGATCAGCGCCGGTACCGGGCCGCAGCCGGGGGGCCGGTCGCACCGCATCGCGGTGACGATCGACCGGGCCAGTACCGACCAGCAGGGCGTTCTGGTGGCGCTGGGCAACATGTATGCCGGCTGGGTGCTCTATGTCAGGGACAACCGGCTGCACTACGAGCACAATCACATTCCCCGCTTCGACGGTTTCTCGGTTTCCGAGCCGCTGCCGGCCGGTCGCATCACCGTCGAATTCGCGATGGCCATGACCGAGCGGCCGTTCGTCGGCACCGGCAACCTGTCGGTCGAGGGCAAGGTGATGGCGACCCATCCGTTCAAGCGGGTGCTGTTTGCCGCGCCGTTCGAGGGCATAACCATCGGCCGCGACGGGCGCGGCCGCGTCTCGCGCAACTATCGCGGCGCGAACGCCTTCCAGGGACGCATCGAGAAAGTGGTGTTCGATATCGACACCGCGCCGCCGACCATGCAGGAAATCCGCCGCTTCCTGCTTTCGATGCAGATCACGATATGACGGCCTGCCCGCCCGGCATGGTGTGGCTGCCGGGCGGCAGCTTTGTCATGGGTTCGGATGACCATTACCCGGAGGAACGGCCGGCGCATCGACGCGAGGTTGCCGGATTCTGGATCGACCGGGCACCGGTGACGGTCGCCCAGTTCGCCGCCTTCGTCGCCGCGACCGGTCATGTGACCCTTGCCGAGACGCTCGGCGGGTCGGCGGTGTTCCGCCAGCCGCGGGCGGCCGACCTTCGCCGCCCGGACTGGTGGTGCTGGCAGCCGGGGACCGACTGGCGGGGCGAGGGTGACCTGCCGGTCGTCCATGTCGGCCATGCCGATGCCGAGGCCTATGCGGCCTGGGCCGGCAAGCGGCTGCCCAGCGAGGTCCAGTGGGAGTATGCGGCGCAGGGGGCCGACTATCCCGGCCGGCCGGCAAATGTCTGGCAGGGTTATTTTCCGACCTACAATGCCCGGGTGCGGCAGCCGGGACCCAGTCGGACCGGCGAACACCCCGCCAATGATCATGGCCTCTTCGACATGATCGGCAACGTCTGGGAGTGGACGCGCGACGTCTTCGCCGCTCATGGCGTCGGCTCGTGCTGCGGCGGCGGGGCGGGCGAGGATGCGCGGGTGATCAAGGGCGGCTCCTATCTTTGCGCGGCCAATTACTGCGCCCGCTATCGCGCCGCCGCCCGGCTGGGCCAGCCGGTCGACAGCCCGACCGGTCATATCGGCTTCCGCTGCGTGCTCGAGCCCGGCTAGACTGGGGCCGCCATGGCCCTGGACACTGCCGACATCCGCCTGCTGCGCCTGTTCATGACGATCGTCGAGGCCGGTGGCTTTGCCGCCGCGCAGGGTGAGCTGAACCTGTCGCTTTCGACCATCTCGACCCATGTTTCGACGCTGGAGACGCGGCTGGGCGTGGTCTTGTGCAAGCGCGGCCGATCAGGGTTCGAGGTCACCCCGGAAGGGCAGGCGGTCTATGACGAGGGCCGCCGGCTGTTCGGGGCGGTCGAGCGCTTCGACGCCCGCATCCGCGGCCTGAAGCAGCGGATGACCGGCACGCTGGCCCTCGGCCTCGTCGACAACACCATCACCGATCCGCAGCTGCCGCTCGAAAAGGTCTTCGCCCGCTTTGCCGAGGCGGCGCCGGAAGTGGCGCTCTCGATCGTAACCCGTTCGCCGGCGGAACTGTTGCGCGACGTCATCGCCGGGCAGCTCCACGTCGCGATCTCGGGTTTTCCCCGGCTGGCGCTGGGCCTTGCCTATCTTCCGCTCTACGTGGAAAGCCAGAAGTTCTATTGCGGCCGCGGCCATCCGCTGTTCACGGTCGACGATGCCGACATCGACATCGACGAGGTCCGGCGCTACCGCGTGGTCGCCCGGGGCTACTGGGGCCAGCGCGACCTCAAGATCTTCGCGCTGGGTGCCGCCTCGGCCACCGTTTCGGACATGGAGGCCGAGGCGCGGCTGATCCTGTCGGGCGCCTATCTCGGCTATCTGCCCGAACATTACGCCCGCCGCTTCGAGGCTGCGGGGCTGATGCGCCCGATACGCCCGTCGCTGTTCGGCTATCAGGCGTCGTTCCAGGCCGCCTACGACAACACGCGCAGCGACAACGCGATCGTTACCCTGTTCCTCGAACTGCTGGCCGAGGAGGTCAGGCAGGCCGCCGGATAGTCAGCCGCCGCGGCGGCGCTTCACCGTGCCGGCGGCCAGGCAGAAGATCTCGAACAGCATTTGCGCGCCGGCCTGGGCGGTGTTGGTCGTGCCGTCGTATTGCGGCGCCACTTCGACCACGTCGCCGCCGACGATGTCGAGGCCGACGAGGCCGCGCAGGATCGCCAGGGTCTCGCGCGTGCTCAAGCCCCCGATCTCGGGGGTACCGGTGCCGGGTGCGAAGGCGGGGTCGAGGCAGTCGACGTCGAATGAGACATAGACCGGCCCGTCCCCCACCACCTGCCGCGTCTTCTCGATGATTGCCGGTATTCCCATCCCCGGCACGTCCTCGGCGTGGATCACCGTCATGCCGCTGGCATAGGAGAATTCCCAGAGATATTCGGCACCGCCGCGGATGCCGATCTGGATCGTGCGTTCCGGATCGATCGAACCGTCGAGCACGGCATGGCGGAACGGGCCGCCGTGGTGGAACTTGGCGCCCTCGTACATGCCGCTGGTGTCGCAATGGGCGTCGAAATGGACCAGCCCCACCGGGCGGTCGCGCCCGATCGCGCGCAGGATCGAGGCCGTGATCGAATGGTCGCCGCCGACCGCCAGCGGGATCACGCCGGCATTGACGATGCGGGTGAAGCAGGCCTCGATGTCGATATGGCACTGGTCGAGACTGAACCGGCTCTGCATCGGCACGTCGCCGATATCGGCAACCCGCGCGTCTGCCGACGGGACCATGCGCAGCACATGCTCATAGGGGCCGATGCGCTCGACGGCGCGCACGGCCCGGGGCCCGAGGCGGGCGCCGGCCCGGTTGGTGACGCCGAGGTCCATCGGCACGCCGATCAGCGCCACCTCGATGCCGCCGAGGTCGGGCAGGTCAAGCGCGTCGGGGCGGTAGGGCGCATCGAGCAGGGTGGCGGCGCCGGCGAACGGCCAGGCGCGCTTGTCGCCGTCCTTGAACTGAAGATCGGCGACGCGGCGGAATTCGGGATCGAGGATGTCGCCGCCGGCCGCGTTGCCGAAGCGGCGGCGCAGTTCTTCGAGCTTGGCTGGATCGGTCATCGCGGGCGAGTCCTCTCTGGCGTCGACGATTGCTTCTTTCTTACGCCGGTTCCGGGCGGCGTTTCTTCGATGTTCTTCAAACTGAAATTCGACAGATCGTGATGTTTCCGCGGTGGCGTCGGCGGGATCGTTTCCCTTACTGCGGGTGGCAGACGCAAGGCCGCCCGATAACAGGGAGAACAAAACGATGAAGACCACGATCGGTCGGCGCGGTTTCCTCGCCGCCTCGGGCGCCGCCGTTGCCGCGCTCGGCTTGCCCCATATCGCCAAGGCCCAGGCCAAGTCGCTCAAGATCGGCGTCTATGGCGGCTACTTCAAGGATTCGTTCGACAAGCACATCTTCCCGGAGTTCACCAAGGCCTCGGGCATCGCCGTCGAATCGATCGCCGAGCCCACGGGGGCCGCCTGGCTCGTCCAGCTCGAACAGGCTGCCCGCGCCCGACAGGCGCCGGCCGACGTCTCGATGATCGCCCAGACCTCGATGCTGAAGGGCATGACCGTCGACCTCTGGGCCCCGCTGGACCTGAAGAAGATCCCGCATGCCGAGGCCGTGCTGCCGCATCTGGTCAACAAGTATCCGGACGGCCGGATTGCCGGCGTCGGTGCGGTTTCCTGGTACATCACGCTGGTCTCCAACACGAAGGTATTCCCGGCCGCACCGACTTCCTGGGCGGAGATGTGGGACGCCAAGCTCAAGAACCAGCTCGGCCTGCTCGCGCTGGTCAACAATTCGTTCCTGCTCGAAGTGACCGCGGCGACCTTCTTCGGCGGCACCAAGGTGCTCGATACCGACGAGGGCATCCTGAAGGTGATGGCCAAGCTGGCCGAACTGAAGCCGAACGTGAAGCTGTGGTATCGCGACGAGGCGCAGTTCGAGCAAGCCTTGAAGGCCGGCGAGATCCCGATGGGCCAGTACTATCACGACGTCACCTCGCTCGCCGCCGGCGACGGCCAGCCGGTGCGCTCGACCTTTCCCAAGGAAGGCGGGATCAACGATGCCGGCAGTTGGGCGGTGTCGAAGGCATCGACTGCGCTCGACGCCGCGCAGGTCTTCATCGACTACATGTCGCAGCCCAAGATCCAGGCGCTGCTGTCGCGCAAGGTCGGCACCTCGCCGACCATCCCGCGCAAGCTGACCGACCTGACCGACGCGGAGTTTGCCGCGGTGTCCTCGGAAATCCCGCCGATCATCCCGCGCTACGACCTCTACCAGGCCAAGGAAGACTGGCTCGCCCAGAAGTGGACCGAGCTGATCGTCGGTTGACGCCCGTCGCTGCCCCGGCCGTCGCCGGGGCAGCGACTGGTTCTGGTGGAGATAGCCATGTCCGGTCTGGTTCTTGACGGGATCGCCAAGTCCTTCGGCACCGTCGTCGCGCTGCATGAACTGTCGCTGACGATCCCGCAGGGCAAGTTCGTCTGCCTGCTGGGGCCGTCCGGCTGCGGCAAGACCACGCTGCTCCGGCTGGTCGCGGGCCTCGACCTGCCCAGTGCCGGTCGCATCCGGCTCGACGGCGCCGACATCACCGACCTGCCGGCGCACCGGCGCGATTTCGGCATGGTGTTCCAGTCGCTGGCGCTGTTCCCGCATCTCAGCGTCGGCGAGAACATCGCCTATCCGTTGCGCATCCGCGGGGCCTCGAAGGCGGATCAGGCGGCCGAGGTGACGCGGCTGCTCGACCTCGTGCGCCTGCCGGGTATCGCCGACCGGCCGGTGTCGCGGCTGTCCGGCGGACAGCGCCAGCGCGTCGCCATCGCCCGCGCCCTGGCGCTGAAGCCCAAGCTGTTCCTGCTCGACGAACCGCTTTCGGCCCTCGATGCCAAGCTGCGCGAGGCGATGCAGATCGAGCTGAAGCTGTTGCAGGAGCGCCTGGGCATCACCACGATCGTCGTGACCCACGATCAGCGCGAGGCGATGACGATGGCCGACCTGGTCGTCGTCATGTCGGCCGGCCGCATCCAGCAGGCCGCCCCGCCGGTCGAGGTCTATTGCCACCCGGTCAATGCCTTCGTCGCCGATTTCATCGGCACGACCAACCTGCTGCAGGGCCAGGTCGTCGCCCCCGGCCGGCTGGGGCTGCCTGCCGGCGAAATCTCGGTGCCCGGCCTGCCCGCCGGCGGTGCCACGGCGATCTCGGTGCGGCCGGAAAACCTCAGGCTGCATGCCGAGGGTGGTGGCGAGAACCGGGTCGCCGCATGCGTGACCTTCATTCGCGACCTCGGGGCCACCGTCGAGATGCGCCTCGATGCCGCGGGCCAGGAACTGATCCTGGTGATGCCGCCCGCCGATCTGCCGGAGCTGCGGCCCGGCGCCGGGGTCTTCGTCGAGTTGCCGGCCGCCGCCTGCGTCGTGCTGTCGCCATGATCCGGACCGCGCCGCGACGCCTCGTCGACTATGCGCCGATCGCCTGGCCGGCGCTGATGCTGGTGCTGTTCTTCGTGCTGCCCTTCGGGCTGATGCTGGCGGTGTCGTTCTTCCGGCGGGTACCGGGCGGGTTCTACCAGCCCGACTTCGTCCTGGCCAACTACGCCCGGTTCCTTACCGCGTTCTTCGGCAATGTCCTCGGCTTCTCGCTCGGCCTGGCGCTACTCGTCGCGGTCATCGCCGTGGCGCTTGCCTTTCCCTTCACCTACCTGCTGTCGCGGATGCGGCGGCGCCAGCAGGTGCCCTGGCTGGTCTTCCTGCTGGCGGTGCTGTCGCTGTCCGAGGTGATCATCGGCTTTTCCTGGTCGACGCTGTTGTCGCGCACGGCCGGCGTCACCAACCTGCTGGTGCTGATCGGGCTGATGGACCAGCCGGTGTCGCTGTCGCCCGGGTTCGGCGCGGTGCTGACCGGCATGACCTACCAGGCATTTCCCTATGCGGTGCTGGTGCTCTACCCCTCGCTGTCGCGGCTCGACCCGACGCTGACCGAGGCGGCGCGTACGCTCGGCGCTTCGCCGCTGCGCTCGTTCTTCACCGTCGTCGTGCCGGCGCTGCGCAACGCGATCCTCGCCACCGTCATCATGGTCTTCGTCTTCGCCCTTGGGTCTTACCTGCTGCCCCAGTTGCTCGGCCGCCCGCAGCAATGGACCTTGTCGGTGCTGATCACCGACCAGGCGATCTATCAGTCGAACATGCCGTTCGCCGCGGCGATGGCGGTGTTCCTGGTCCTGGTCTCGCTCGCCCTCGTCGTCCTCTCGACCCTGCTCGGCCAGAAGGAGGGACGGACGTGATCGCCCGTTTCGCCATCCGTCTGTTCCTCGCGGCCATGGCACTATTGCTGGCCGCGCCGCTGGCCGTCGTGGCCGGGGTCTCGATCAACGAGAAGAAGTCGCTGACCTTCCCGCCGCAGGGCTTCTCGCTCGCCTGGTATGGCGAGATCTTCGCAGAGGCCGGCTGGCGCAATGCGCTCTTCGCCTCGCTCGGCATCGCACTGGCCTCGGCGGCGCTGGCCGTGATCGTCGCCCTGCCGCTGGCCTGGTTCCTGTGGCGGCGGCATGCGCCGTGGGCGCGCCTCGTGCAACTGCTGGGCTTCGCCCCGTTCGTGCTGCCGCCGGTGATCACGGCGCTCGGGTTCCTCAGCTTCTGGAATGCCGCCGGATTCTACGGCGCGGCCTGGACAGTGGTGATCAGCCACGGCATCTTCTTCGTCACCCTGCCACTGGTCACCCTGACGCTCGGGTTCGAGGCGATCGACGGCTCGCTGGTCGAGGCGGCGGCGACGATGGGGGCGGACGAGCCCACGATCCTGCGCACCGTCGTCCTGCCGCTGATCCTGCCCTACATGATCTCGGGTTTCGCCTTCGCCTTCGTGCTGTCGCTGAACGAATACATCGTCGCCTACATGACCGTCGGCTTCACGGTGGAAACCCTGCCGATCCGCATCTTCAATTCGCTGCGCTACGGCTATACGCCGACCATGGCGGCGGTGGCCGTGCTGTTCGTCGTGATCGCTGCCGTGGTCTTCGGGCTCGTCGCCCGCTTCGGCGACCTGCCCAAGCTGCTGGGCGCGTGGTCGCCGCGCGAGGATTAGGCGGCTCGGCGCTCGCGCAGCCAGTCGAGGCCCTGATAGGTCCAATAGGTCAACTGGGCGGCGACGACGCCGAACGGGCCACCGTTCCAGGCCAGGCCGAACGGCGCGAAATGGCGGATGCGGCCGCCGTCGCCGGCGATCGCCTCGGCGATCACCCGGCCGCCGATCGCGGTCGTGTTCAGCCCGTGGCCGCCGAATCCCATGCAATACCAGACTCCGTCCTGCAACTGCCCGATCTGCGGCATCAGGTGGCGGGCATAGGACATCAGCCCCGACCAGGCCAGTTCGACCCGGAGATCGGCGAGCTGCGGATAGGTGTCGATCATCGTGCGACGCAACAGGGTGGCCAACTGGCGCGGCTCGCTGGTCTGCGTGGTGATGCGCCCGCCCCACAGCAATCGCGCGCCGTCGTCGACGAGGCGGTAATAGTCGCCGGCCCGGCGATCGTCGAGCGCGGCGGCCCGGGTCCGGATCACCTCGGCCAGCCGCTCGCGCGCCGGCTCGGTCGCCAGCACGTAGGTCGCGATCGGCAGGTGGCTGCGACGCAGCCGCGGGATCAGAGTGCCGGTATACCCGCCGCAGGCCATCACGACGTGGCGGGCGCGCACTTCGCCGGCGGCCGTGCGCACGATCTTCTCGGGCCCCGCCAGATCAAGCGCGGCGACGGGCGAACGATCGTGGATCTGCCCGCCCTGTCGTTCGACCGCCGCTGCCAGGCCGCGCACATAGTTCAGCGGATGAATGTGGAAGGCGTCGTTGTCGAGCAGGGCCTGATGGTAGCGTTGCGACCGCAGGGTCTCGCGCACGCGGGCGGTCGGCCAATAGTCGAGCGTGTGGCCGAAGTCACGGATCAGCCGGGCGCGCTGGGCCTGCAGCCCCGCCGCGTCGTCGTAGCGGATCACCTTGAAGATGCCCCGGACCGGCCTGGCCTCGGCGATGCCGTGGTCGCGGATATTGGCCTCGACGATGCCGACGCCTTCGATCGACATCCGGTAGAGCTCGCGTGCCGCATCGGTGCCCACGGCGGCTTCGATCGACGACAGGCTGCGGGCGAAGCCGGCACTGACGAACCCGCCGTTGCGGCCCGACGCCCCCCAGCCCACGGCGTGGGCTTCCAGCAGGACGACCGAAAGACCGCGCCGGCGCAGTTCCAGCGCGGTCGTCAGCCCGGCCAGTCCCCCGCCGACGATGCAGACATCGGCCGCGTGCCGGCCGGCGAGGGCACGGCGCTCGGTGGTGCTCGCCAGGGTGCGGGCGTAATAGCTGTCGATGTAGTCGGGCATCGTCGTCTCGAACTCGAACGGTCGGGGCCCGCGATGGTTAGCCGCTTCGCAGTGTCGTCCGCAAGCGGTCTGCCAGCCGCATTGCGGCGGCGGACGGGGTTGACGCCGCGTGCAGGCGGATCTCGGCGGCGGGCAGCGGCGGCAGGCCATCCCGCTCGGAAAGTGGCCGCAAGCCGGGCGGAAACGTACCGGACTTCACCACCGTCACCGCCAGGCCCTGGGCGGTGACGGCTTCGACCACCGCGGCACTGTGGCTGACGAAGGCGAGGCGCCATGGCCGGCCTGCCGCGTCCAGCGCCTCCGTCGCCCATTTGCGGAACAGGCAGCCCGGCGGATAGAGCGCGACCGGCAGCGGATCGCTATCCCCGATGGCGCAATGCGGGGCTGCCGCCCAGACGGCCTGTTCCCGCCGCAGCAAGTCGCCGGCCTCATGCCCTGACGGGTGCATGGCGATCACGAGATCGAAGCGTGTGCCCAGCCGTGCGGGCATCGTCGATGTCAGGCCGGTTTCCATCTCGATAGAGATCGCCGGATAGTCGGCCGCGAAACCGGCCAGGATCGGCGGCAGGACCGACTGACCGTAGTCGTCCATCACGCCGAGGCGGACCCGCCCCGCCACCTTGCGCTCGGCCAGCCGGCCCACCGCCTCGTCGCCGAGCGACAGGATGCGTCGGGCATAGCCAAGCAGGCCTTCGCCGGCGGGGCTCAGCTCGACATGGACCTTGCTGCGGTGAAACAGCGCGACCTGCAGCCGGTCTTCCAGGCGCCTGATCTGCATGCTGACGGCCGACTGCGTCCGGTTCAGCGCCGCGGCTGCCCGCGTGAACGACCGATGGTCGGCAACGGCGACGAAGGCGCGGAGCAGATCGGGGTCGAGGGCCGGGAGGCTCATAACGAATGCTGATAAGATGGATATTAACTTGTGGTTTTATTGATAAGGCATCGCCACGCTATCGTCCATCGCATGGGTGAACTCGGCGGCATGGTGGCGGCAATTCTTTCGAGCGGCCTCGGCGGCACCTCGATCGGCGCGACGCGATATCTGACCTTGGTGCTCGATCCGCTGGCGATCGGGTCGTTCCGCTTTGTCATCGGCTTCGCATTGCTGCTGCCGATCGCCGTCCTGCGTGGCGGACCGTGGCCCGATCGCTCCGGTTGGCCAGCCATTGCCGGGCTGGGACTGCTGTTCTTCTTCCTGTTCCCGATCCTGTTCAACGCCGCGCTGATCTTCACCACGGCGGCGCGCGGCGCGCTGGCCTTGTCGACGCTGCCTTTGCTCACAATGGCCGCCGGGGCAGTCCTGGGGACCGAGGCGCTGACCGGTCGGAAGCTTCTCGGTGTCGGGATCGCCATGGGGGGCGTGGCGCTCGCCTTGCTTTCGGGCTTGGCCGCTGCGCCGGAAGGGGCGTGGCGCGGCGATCTGCTGATGGTGCTGGCCGCATTCTGCATGGCACTCTACGGCGTCTGGTCGAAGCCGTTCATCCGCCGTGCCGGACCGATTCCCTTTACCGTTCTGGCGATGGGGGCGGGCGCCCCCTGCCTGACACTGGTCGCGCTCGTCCGTGGCAGCTTTGCGCCCGTTGCGCATTTCGCGCCGCCGCAGTGGCTGGCGGCGGCCTATCTCGGTGCGTTCGGCGGCGCGCTGACCTTCTACCTCTGGGCCCTGGCCCTCGAACGGACGACGCCGACGCGCGTGGCCGTCTCGGTGACGGTCAATCCGATCTCGGCGGCGTTGACCGGGGCGCTCCTCCTCGGCGAACCGCTGCACTGGCATCTCGCCGTCGGCATCGTCGCCGTGTTCGGGGGCATCGTCATCGCGATGCTCGACCCTAGATCACCCCCGCCTTCAGCCCCGCGACGACCAGCCTGATCACCGGCCGCGCTTCGGCCTCGCGATTGCGTCCGCCGGCGGCGCGGACATGGACGGGATGATGGAAATCGAGCGTCGCGGTCAGCACGGCGACGGCTGCGGCGGCCGGGTCGGCGACGTTGAAGCTGCCGTCGGCGATGCCATCGGCGACGATGCGGGCGACCTGGCCGCGCAATTCGTCGACATGGGTCGATATGGCGGTCGCGGCATCGGCCGCCAGCACGTGGTAGGTCGCAAACAGTTCGGGATCGTCGTGAACCTTGCGGCGCTTGGCCTCGGCCAGCGCCAGCAGCCAGGTTTCGAGCCGCCGTTCGGCCGGCTCGCCCGACGCGGCAATGCGCGCCAGCGGGCGGCTGACGGTGGCCAGCCAGCGCTCCGCCACCGCCTCGCGCAGCGCCGCTTTGCTGGGGAAATGGCGATAGACGTTGCCGTGGCTCATGCCGAGATGGCGGGCGACATCGACGACAGTGGTCTTGGCCGGGCCGAAGCGGCGGAGGACTTCCTCCGCCGCCTGCAGGATCCGGTCGCGGGTATCCGGGGGCGATTCGCTCATTGCCCCTTCAGGCTAGCGTTCGGAGTCGAGCATGGCCATGCCGTGTGCATCATAGCGGGTGCCCGCCACTGCCGTGGCCGGCACGGCTTCCTCGATCGCCGCCAGCTCTTCCCGGCTCAGATGCAGCTCGAGCGCGCCGAGTGATTCCGCCAGGCGCTCGCGGCGGCGGGCGCCGACCAGCGGGACGATGTCATCGCCCCGTGACAGGGCCCAGGCGATGGCAAGCTGCGCCGGGGTGGCGCCGCGCCCTTCGGCCAGTTGGGCCAGCCGCCAGGCCAGCTTCAGGTTCTTGCTCAGGTTCTCGCCCTGGAAGCGCGGCGACTGGCTGCGATAATCATTGACCTCGCTGAGGCGCGAGCCGGCGAGCAGGCCCCGGCCGAGCACGCCATAGGCGGTGAGGCCGATGCCGAGTTCGCGCAGGGTCGGCAGGATCTCGGCCTCGACCCCGCGGCTCATCAGCGAATACTCGATCTGTAACTGGCTGATCGGATGCACCGCATGCGCCCGGCGGATGGTGGCTGCGCCCATCTCGGACAGTCCGATATGGCGGACGTAGCCTGCCTTGACCAGGTCGGCGATGGTGCCGACCGTATCCTCGATCGGCACGTTGGGATCGAGCCGGGCGGGCTGATACTGGTCGATATAGTCCGTGCCCAGGCGCTTCAGGGTATAGCCCAGGAAGTTCTTGATCGCCGCCGGCCGGGTGTCGAATCCGACGAAGCCGCCGGCCGGGTCCCGCAGCGCGCCGAACTTGACGATGACATAGGCCTGATCGCGCCGGCCCTTGATGGCGCGGCCAACCAGCAGCTCATTGTGGCCCGAGCCGTAGAAGTCGCCGGTGTCGAGCAGGGTAATCCCGGCCTCCATCGCGGCATGGATGGTGGCGAGGCTCTCGGTCTCGTCGGCCGGGCCGTAGAAATCGGACATGCCCATGCAGCCGAGGCCGAGGGCGGAGACGATAGGGCCGGAGCGGCCGAGGGTGCGCGTCTGCATCGGGGCAGTCTCCCTATGTGCTGATCGCCGGAAGCTACCTGATGAAATGACATAAAACAATATTTGTCATTCAGTGGATAAAAGAAAACTTGCGACCGGGGGCCGGCGCCGGCTCGTCTTCAATCGCTGGTCAGGCTGCCAGCAGGCGGGCCTTGGCCGCGAGATATTCGGCCTCGAGCCGGTCGACCAGCTCGGCCACCGTCGGCACGTCGGTGATGCCTGCCACCGACTGGCCGGCACCCCAGATGTCGCGCCATGCCTTGGCGTCGGTGTTGCCGCCCGAGCCGAAGTTCATCGTCGTCTTGTCGGCGGTCGGCAGATTGTCGGGATCGAGGCCGGCATTGACGATCGAGCGGCGGAGATAATTGCCGTGCACGCCGGTGAACAGCGGCGAATAGACGATCTCGTCGGCGGTCGAGTCGACCAGCGCCTGCTTGTAGGCCTCGGAAGCATTGGCCTCCTTCGTCGCGATGAAGCGGGTGCCCATGTAGGCGAGGTCGGCGCCGATCGCCTGGGCGCCGAGGATGCCGCGGCCGTCGGCAATGGCGCCCGACAGCGCGATCGGGCCATCGAAGATCTCGCGCATTTCGCGGACCAGCGCGAACGGGCTCAAGGTGCCGGCATGCCCGCCGGCACCCGCGCAGACCGGGATCAGCCCGTCGACACCTTCGCCCAGCGCCTTCCTGGCATGGCGGATGTTGATCACGTCATGCAGCACGATGCCGCCATAGCCGTGCACCGCCTTGACCAGTTCGCCCGGCGGACGCAGCGAGGTGATGATGATCGGCACCTGCTGGCGCACGCAGACTTCGACGTCGTGGATCAGCCGGTCGTTGGAGCCGTGGACGATCTGGTTGACGGCAAAGGGGGCGACCTTCTTGCCCGGGTTGGCGGCCTTGTAGGCGGCCAGTTCGTGCTTGATCTCGACGATCCATTCCTCCAGCCGTTCCTTGGGCCGGGCGTTCAGCGCCGGGAACGAGCCGACGATACCCGCCTTGCATTGGGCGATCACCAGGGCCGGGGTCGAGATGATGAACAGCGGCGAGCCGATCACCGGCAGGCGCAGATTGTCGCGGAGAAGGGCGGGCAGGGTCATGAGCGTTTCCAGGTTGCGGTCTTGATTGCGAACTATAACATCGTTATAACGGTGTTCTGTCAATCGTGGAGTCGTCGATGCCGGTAGCGGCGCCTGCCCAGCCCGCGGGCCGCGATGCCCAGCGCGAGGAGATGCTGGACCAGGCGGCGCTGATCCTGGCCCGCGACGGCATGGCCGGCCTGTCGCTGCGCAAGCTGGCCGAGGCCTGCGGCACCTCGACGATGGCGGTCTATTCGCTGTTCGGCGGCAAGGACGGGCTCCTCGATGCCCTCTACCTCGCGACGATGGAGGGGCTGGGCCACGCCCTGCAGGCCGTGCCGCCCCATCCCGATCCGATGGTCTGGCTGGCCGAACTGGGCCTTGCCTACCGCGCCTATTCGCTGGCGCATCCGGCGCTCTACGGGATCATCACCGGGGCAAGCCTCGCCCATGGGCGGGTCGATGCCGTCAATCTCAAGGTCCTCTCCGGCTACCAGACCCTGAAGCGTGCGGTCGAGCGCCTGCTGGCCGAGCGCGACCACTGGCGCCGCTATACGCCCGATCTGGTCGCCGATGCCCTGTGGGCCGTGGTCCACGGCGTCGTCAGTCTCGAACTGAACGGGCATTTTGCCACCGGGGACGCTGCCGAGGCGGTGCTGCGGCACAACTCGGCCGCCGTCGTCGGCCATATGCTCGCGGAAATGGAAAGGGCCTAGGCCGCCAGCGCAAGACGGTTGCGGCCCTCGGCCTTGGCGCGGTAGAGCGCCTCGTCGGCATGGGCCAGCAGCACATCGAGATCGTCGGTGCCGGTGGCCAGCCCGATGCTGACCGTGGCCTGCAAGGTCTGGGCGCCGTCGATCGTGATCCGCTCAGCGGCGAAGGCACGGCGGATCCGCTCGGCCACCTCCATCGCCTCGTCGGCGCCACAGGGCAGCAGTACTGCGAATTCCTCGCCGCCGATCCGCCCGAACAGGTCGTCGTCGCGCAGGTGGCGCTCGACCAGCCGGGCGAAGACTTGCAGCACCCGGTCGCCGGCTGCGTGGCCATAATCGTCGTTGACCCGCTTGAAGCGGTCGAGGTCGCACATCAGGGCAGTGACCGGGCCACGCGCCATCATGTGCTTGCCGGCAAGCGTGAAGGCGCTGCGGTTCAGCGCGTCGGGCAGGAAATCGCGGGTCGCCGCCCGTTCCAGACGTCGCATCAGGTCGTTGCGGTTCAGCGTCACGCTCGCCACCGTCACCGGCATCAGCGCGATCAGCGCGATGCCGAGATAGGCCGAGGTCAGGTTGGGCACGAAGTCGCCGCCGATCATCGCGTCGATCCGGCCCGATGCCAGGCCGACGATCGTCCACATCGCGAAGCCGAGCGTCAGCAGCGAGGTGGTGAACAGGCCGTAGGTGAGACCGCACCAGAGCAGCGCGGGCACCGCAAAGCCGAGGGCGCCCGGCCCCCCCACCTCCGCGCCCGCGACCAGCGAGACGACAAGCGCGACAGCCGGCAGCACGCGGCGCCAATCCGACGCGCGCAGGCCGAGGCCACGCCGCCGCAGCCGGGCCAGGGCCGGAAAGGTCAGGACGACCGGCAGAACCGTCTGGTAGTTGAGGATTTCCGCGCTGAACCATCCCAGCCAGCCCCGTAGCCCGCTGAGCCCGAACTGCGGCGGCGCAACGAGAACGGCGATGGCGGCGGAGACGCCGGCGGCCCCGGCACAGGTCATCAGGATCTGCACGAAGGACCGCGGCTGGCGCAGCCCGCGGTCGCGGGCGAAGGAGCGGCCGAACAGCAGGTAGCCGGCGATGCTGCCGCCGAGATTGGCCGCAGTCATCCACAGCGTCGGTATCCAATTGCCTCCGGTCAGGCGATCGGCCAGCAGGTAGCCCGCCGCCGCGCCGACCATCGACAGGGGATGGGCCGTCTGTGGCACACGCAGCATCAGTCCGAGCAGCAGGGCATTCGCCGGCCAGAACGCGGCGGCATGGCCGAGCGGCCGGGTCAGGATGCCGATCAGCGCAGCGATCAACATGACAAGGCCGGTCAGGCAGGCGGCAACGAAAATGTTGTCGAGGGCGCGACCCATGCGCGGCGTCATGCTGGTTTCCAGGCTCTCCTGCGAAAGGCCATACCAAATCGCACTGCCGTGCGCATCCTCCTTTGCTGGTGTTGTCATCATCTGGCTGTCAACTTTCCAGCCATTGTCAGCATCCCGGCGAGTCGTGATGGCCCGATTTCCCGAAAAAGACGAAACCGCCATTCTTGCGGCAACCATTGGTGGTTCGGCAATGGCGTTCATCGACGGCAGCGTCGTCCAGATCGCCTTGCCGGCGATCCAGGCCGATCTCGGCGCCGACTTCGCGACGCTGCAATGGATCGTCAACATCTATGTCCTGTTCATCGGCGCCTTGGTGCTGGTCGGCGGTGCCTATGGCGACAGCCTCGGGCGCCGGCGGGTCTTTGCGGCCGGAACGGCGCTGTTCGTGCTGGCCTCGGCACTCTGCGGCCTTGCCCAGGGACCCGGGTGGCTCGTCGCGGCGCGTGCCTTGCAGGGCATCGGGTCCGCCCTGATGATCCCGCAGAGCCTGGCGATCATTGCCGCGGCCTTTCCCGAGGAGCGGCGCGGCCGCGCCATCGGCACCTGGGCGGCCGCCTCGGCGCTCACCACCGCCCTCGGCCCGACCCTGGGCGGGGTGCTGGTCGACCTGTTTTCCTGGCGGGCGGCGTTTCTGATCAACCTGCCGGTGGGCGCTGTCGTGTTATGGCTGACGCTGGCGCGCGTCCCGGAAAGCCGGGCCCCGGGGGCTTCGCCGGTCGATCTGGCAGGCGGTCTGCTGGTCACGGTCGGGCTTGGCGCGCTGACGGTGGGCCTCGTCCATCTCGGCGATCGCGGCCTCGCCTCGCCGCTGGTACTGGCCGGATTTGCCGCCGCCGCGGTGGCGCTGCCGGCGTTTGTCTGGTGGGAAGCGCGGACGGCCGCGCCGATGATGCCGCTGATCCTGTTTCGCGACCGCGCCTTCGCCGGGGTCAACCTGCTGACCGTTCTGCTCTATGCCGCGCTGTCCGGCGCTCTTTTCATTGTTCCCTACACGCTGATCGGCGTGCAGGGCTATACCGCGGCCGAGGCCGGCCTGTCGCTGTTGCCGATGGGGCTGGCCATCGGGCTGTTGTCGCGCCTGTTTGGTGGTCTGGGGGACCGGATCGGGGGGCGGCTGCCGATGGTCGCCGGCTCGACCATCGTCGCTGCCTCTGCCGCCTGGCTCGGCTGGACCGGGGCGGCCGGCAGCTATTGGGCCGGGGTGTTCGGCCCGGTCCTGGGCATCGGGCTCGGCATGGCCGTCGTCATCGCCCCGCTGACGACGACGGTGATGAATGCTGTGGGCGACGCCCACAGTGGCGCGGCCTCCGGCATCAACAATGCCGCGGCGCGGGTCGCCGGGCTGCTCAGCGTCGCGATCACCGGCGCGGTCATGGCCGTCCAGTTCGCGGCAGGGCTGAAGATCGGGCTTGCCGGCACCGACCAGGCCGCCCTGGTGCTGGCGCAGGCCGACCGGCTGCTCGACATTCCCGTCCCTCCAGGGCCGGCGGCGCAGCAGATCCGGCAGGCGATCGTCGCCGCCTACGAGGATGCGTTCCGCTGGGGGATCGGGCTGAACGTGGTGCTGGCGGCGTTGGCCGCGGTGGTCGGGCTGGCGGTGCTGCCGTCGGCCGGGACGTCCTCCAGCCGGAAATAGACCGGCTTGCCGGCGGCGTGAAAGCGCGAGACCTCGTCATCGGCGCCGCGTGAGGCGCCGCCGATCCGCAGACAGGCGTCGCAGCGCTCGGCAAGCGCCAGCGAGATCGGCATCATCAGCCGGTCGAACTGATCGGACCCAGCCACGGCGATCACCGGCAGCGCCATGTTGACGCCGATGATCGGCACATGGCCGCGGTCGAACAGGGCCAGGGCGGCCCGGTTCATCGCATCGAGATTGGCGGCGCGAAGCGCCGGGCCGGCGCCGCCGGACGTATAGGGGCCGGCGACCATGATCCACATGTCAGCCGGCGACGGGCGGCGGGGCGGCGGCCATCGCGCGGACGGCTGCGCCTTCCTTGTCGATCTCGGTCGAGACCGCGTTGCGGAACGCCAGCGGGTCGGCGATCTGGGTCATCGGGGCGAGACCGCCGCCGGTTCCGCGCACGGTGACGGTGCCGAAGCCGAGCATGCGGCCGGCCAGGCTCTGGTCGACGGCGACACCCTCGATCTTGTGCCGTGCGATCTCGTGGCTGGAACGGCGGATGAACCCGGTCTTGGCGATCACGCGCTTGTCGGTCACGACCAGTTCCGTCGACACCGCATGCAGCCAGCTCGCGAACAGGATCAGCCCGGCAAAGACGGCGAAGATGGCATTGGCGATCCAGAAGATGTCGCCGCGCCCCAGCAGCAGCCAGAAGCACACGGCCCACAAAACGACCAGCCAGAACACCGGCAGGTAGGCAACCCAATGCAACCGCGCTTCGTAGACGATCTCTTCACCAGGCAAACACACTTTGCGCACGTAGGACATCAGCGCGGACTCCGCTCGACTTCGGGTTGATGGGCGATGATGACATGGGCATCTGCACCGCGCCATCCCTTCGGGCTGGCCAAGGTGGCGGGCTGCCGCGATACTGCGCCCTCATTCCAGGCGGGCGGAGACGATTCGGCAGTGATCTCGGGGGCAAAGCGCAGGCTGATCGTGGCGCTGGCATTGCTGCTTGGCGTCGGCTTCCTGGTCACGACCATCGGCAGCTACCTGGTTTCCCGCGCGTCGGTCCGGCAGGGCATCGTCGAGACCGAACTGCCGCTGACCTCGGACACCATCTACTCGGAGATCCAGAACGACCTGATCCGGCCCGTCCTGATCTCGTCGGTGATGGCATCGGATACCTTCCTGCAGGACTGGGTGCGTGAGGGCGAGGCGCCGGTTTCGGCAATCGCCGCCTATCTCGGCGAGATCCGCCGGCGCTACAACACGGTGGCGAGCTTCTTTGTTTCCGACGCCACCCGCCGCTATTACTACGCCGACGGCGTGCTGAAGCCGATCGACCACGCCGACTGGCGCGATGCCTGGTATTTCCGGGTGCGCGACATGGACGCGGCCTACGAGATCAACGTCGACCCCGATTTCGCCAACCGGGACGCCCTGACCATCTTCGTCAATTACCGCGTGCTCGCCGCCGATGGCCATTTCCTCGGCGTGGCCGGGGTCGGTCTGACCGTCAACGCGGTACGTGACCTGATCCGCAGCTACCAGAGCCGGTTCCACCGCGTGGTCTATTTCGTCGACCCCGCCGGCAAGATCGTCCTGACGTCAGACCAGGCGGCGGTGCCGGAAGCGATGCTGGCCGAGCGCGAGGGCTTGGCCGAGGTGGCCGCCCGGCTCGACGTCGCCGGCTCGGGCGCGGGCTCGCTGTCCTACCGGCGCCACGGGCAGGAGACGCTGTTGAACATCCGCTTCATTCCGCAGCTGAACTGGTATCTGTTCGTCGAAAAGACCGAGGACGAGGCGCTCGGCCCGGCGCGGCAGACCCTCTATCTGAACCTGGCTCTCTGCGCGATCGTCACCGCGCTGGTGCTGTGGGCGGTGCTGGCGACGATCAATCGCTATCAGTCGCGTCTCGAGGTCATGGCGACGACCGACAAGCTGACCGGCCTGGCCAGCCGCCATGCCTATGACCCGGTCATCGCCCGCGCGGTGACCGAGGCGCATCGCGGCGGCGGCGCGCTGTCGGCCGTTCTGGTCGATATCGACGAGTTCAAGGCGGTCAACGACGGTTTCGGCCATCTGGCCGGCGACCGCGTCATCGTCGAGGTGGCAAACGCGATCCGCCGGGCGCTGCGCTCGCGCGACATCGTCTGCCGCTGGGGCGGCGATGAATATCTCGCCGTGCTGCCGGGCTGTTCGCTGGACGAGGCGACGCGGCTGGCCGAACGTATTCGGGAAGCCGTCGCCACCGCGACCGGGGCGATCGACGACGGCGCGCTGACGGTTACGGTGAGCCTGGGCGTTGCCGCGCTGGAACCCCGCGATATCGTCGACGATCTGCTATCGAGGGTCGATCGCGCCCTCTATGCGGCCAAGGCGGGCGGCCGCGACCGCCTTGCCGTCGCCCGCGAGGGTTAGGTCCAATCGACATTCAGGATTCCCCTGGTCGATGAGTTCTGACTCATTTGGCTCCGGATTTTGAGATTTGGAGCCGACTGATGGGGATAAAGCGGTACGAGTTGAGTGAGGGGCAGTGGGCACGGATTGCGCCGCTTTTGCCCGGCAAGGTGAGTGCCCCAGGACGTACCGCAGCGGACAATCGGCTCTTCGTGAACGGGGTACTTTGGGTCCTGAGGTCAGGTGCGCACTGGCCGGATCTCCCTGAGCGATACGGCAAGTGGAAGACCGTGCACACGCGGTTCAGCCGTTGGGTGAGGAAAGGGATCTGGGAGAAGGTGTTCGAAGATCTGATCAAGGATCGCTACAACAAATACCTGATGCTCGACACCACATTGGTTCGCGTCCACCAGCAGGCCGCGAACGGAAAAGGCGGGCCCAGTCTCAGGCTATGGGGCGTTCCCGAGGAGGACTGACCACCAAGGTTCACATGGTCTGCGACACCTCGGGCCCACCCTTGCGCTTCAAACTCGACGCCGGCCAACGCCATGACAATCTTGCAGCCAAGGCTCTGCTCGATGGCTTCGAGACTCAGGCCGTCCTGGCCGACAAGGCCTACGACAGCAATGACTTGCGGCAGGCTATCGCCGATATGGGAGCCGAGGCCGTAAGCCCATCAACCCGTTCCCGGAAAAACCCAATTCCCCATGATCGGGGCATCTACAAGCAACGAAACCTCATCGAGCGCTGCTTCAACAAGCTCAAGCATTTCAGGCGTTTCGCCACACGATACGATCGACGAGCTCATCACTTCCTCGCCTTCATTCACCTCGCCGCATCAATCATATGGCTGCGGTGAATGTCGAATCGTCCTAGGCGGTGACCGGGCAAAACGGTGCGAGTTTGGGTGAGCCAGAAACGGTGTAGCAGAGGTGCATTCCGGGCGAGCTCGGCGCCACGGTCCTGACTGGGTACTTCCTTATTCCCGGCAGCGTGGTCTGACTCGACCGCCCCTGCAAAATGCTTATGCCAGAAAGAGAATTCGTCCCGGTCTGGGCCAGACTTCCAGCAGTATTCCCATGTCGGTTCGCGTAGAAAGTCGTAGATCTGGCGCCGGTCTTCCTCTTTGAGGAAATCATCCCGACGGGCAATCGACATTCTCGCGCGGCTACCTTCCCGCAGCTCGCCGTTCTGCACAGAAACCCCGCTCAACGTCGCCCCCAATTGTTCGGCCCACAAGAATAGCGGCTGGCGTACGGCCCGCAAAGCAGTGTATGGCCTGGGACGGAATTATACCGGGGGCGGGGATGACTGGTCCGGCAGTGGGTGTGTGGCAGGGTGGGAGCAATTATGACTAGTATACAGGCTATGCCGGCGGCTGAGATCCGAGAGCGGCTGCGCCGCGAGGGCGTATTCCAGGCCGATCACCGGCAACCTGTGGCGCCGCGAGATAACTCGCGACGAGCCGACCCAGTCGCAGATCTCAGCCCGCCAAATCTGATCGCCAGTGCCCGCGTCAAGGCAATAGACGGCCCCATCATAGCCGCCGGTGTAGAGCCGGCGGATGCAAAGGCGTCTGCACGAATGGCTTCACTTTCTTCCACGCGGCTGAAGGCCGGTGGGGGAATAGGCGCGATTGCCGGCGAAGTTTTCCCGGCTATGCTTCAAGCGCTGCGCCAACATTTATTCGGTGCGGAAGACGTTTATTACACAATTTGTTCGCCGCTGCTAAGTAGGTCAAGTACTGTCACGCTTGAATCACACACTGGCTTCAAATTTAGGGCTATCGTTATAGGTGTGATGACGGCGGGAACCTTCCTGGTCGCTTCTGCGTCAACTCACGTAGGTTGTGCAGCTGCTCAAGTAATTGCCGCCGCCAAGAACAATGATAAATACTCAGCATCGCCGTCGCCAGCTGCAACAATCAGTAAACTTGTTGTGGACAATGATGGCGTAGTTTTCCTACTCGATGATGCTGGTGATGTGTGGGCGTTCACTGATCCATGGTCTTTTAAGGGGAAATTCAAGCTTAAGGGGCTCTCTAAAATTAGAGACATTGAGCCCTACATCGCACTTGATTATTACGGAAAAGTCTATCAATGGGACGCGGAGGTTAGTTCGTCCGACGAACTCAACTTTAAGGTGCGCTACAAACCCCCGCGCCTGCAATCGGCAGCACCGCGGTCAATAATGATCGCATCAGGTGGATTGCAATACGCATCAGCCACATCCGATGGGCGTGTCTATCAATGGCGCCGGCACGTGGGGCGGGGCGATAATCCTGACTTCGCGCAATTCTTGGGGACGGAGACTCCTGCGGAGGTCTTGCGAACACCTTTCGGGATTCAGGGGATTGCTGTATCGGGCTACAACGTTGTCGTTTTGAAAGGCGACAATGTTGTTGTTGGCTGGGGCGTCAATAACCTCCACCAACTCGGCGCGGACAGCCGACGCTTTGTTGATCCGCAACGGCCTGCAGAGTTCGCCATCGACGGGAGGGCGACAAAAATTGCCGCCACCTACCAAGCAACATTCGTACTGACCGACGACGGACTACTGCGCCAATGGGGCGGATGCAGCGACAATGGGAAACTCATCCCCGGGAGCGTGGCCAATGGCCGCGTTGCTACCTTCAAGGGCATCCGGAACTTCGCCGTCGATCCCGTGGCAAGCTGGAAGCCATATGTACTGCAGCAACAAAACGGTGACATTTGGCTAGCTTACCCCGCGTTGCCGGCATTTGAGCGCCCAGTCGGCAGGACCCATTCATATGACAACTTTTGCGACCTTGGTGGGCATTGGCTCGAACACGTCTCCAAAGTCTCACACCCAAACTTAACTCTTAAGTCTCTGGCCTACAGTGCCAGCACGATAAGCTCTTGGGGGGCGTATATGGTCGATGCAGAGGGGCGAATATGGGCGGAAGCACAATCCTCCGTACAAATGTTTAAGTAAATACTTCAATTTTGGGAGAGATAAAAACTTCAGAAATAGTTTTTTCCGCAAGAAATCTTTTCTTTTCTAGATTCACTCAGTACTCATTCAAAAAGGTTTTGTTTCTAAGCTTTCATCTGAATTTGTTTATGGAAAAATAGACAAAGGTAGTTCTGCTGTCAAAATCGAAAAATATACGATTAAATATTACCTGGTATATAATAAAAATGGCCTCTACATCAAAGGTACCTATATCGTCCTAGTCCTTCGCTTCGCGGGCCAGCAGCATTTCCTTGCGTGCGAGCCCCCAGCGATAACCGCCGAGGCTGCCGTCCTCGCGCAGCACGCGATGGCAGGGCACCAGCACCGCCAGCCGGTTGGCGCCACAGGCCGTGCCGACCGCGCGGGCCGCGCCCGGCGCGCCGATCGCCCGGGCGATCTCGGCATAGCTGCGGGTTTCGCCGGCCGGGATGGCAAGCAGCGCGCGCCAGACCCGTTCGCGGAAGGCCGAGGCCCTGATGTCGAGCGGCAGGTCCGGCCGCGGCCCCCGGGCATCGAGATAGCGCACGACCTGATCGAGCGTGTCGGCCATGGCCGCGCCGTCCCGGGTCATCATCGCGCGGGGAAACTCACGCTCGAGCCGTTCGAGCAGCGCCGCGTCGTCGTCGCCCAGTTCGACCGCGGCGATGCCGCGCGCGCTTGCCGCCACCAGGACCCGCCCCAGCGTGCAGGATGCTGTCGCATAGGTCAGGTCGACGCCCGTGCCGCCCCGGGCGTAGGTTGCCGGCGTCATCCCCAGCCGCCGGTCGCTCTTCTCGTAGACCCGGCTGCCCGAGCCGTAGCCGGCATCGAATACGGCGTCGGCGACGCCATGTCCGGCACGCAGGGCCTTCTTCAGCCGGGCGACCCGCTCGGCCTCGGCATAGGCGCGCGGCGAGATGCCGACGGCCTCGGTGAACTGGCGCTGCAACCGGCCGGCGCTGATGCCCGCGGTGCGGGCGAGATCGGCCAGAAGCGGTGGTCCCTCGGCCCCGGCGGCGACATGCTCGCGGATCGCGGCCGCCACTTTCTCGATCGCTGCGAGCCGCGGGTCGAGAGGCACCGTCGCCTCGGGCCGGCAGCGCTTGCAAGGCCGGAAGCCCGCGGCGCGGGCCGCCGCGGGACCGGCATAGAACCGCGCGTTCTCGGGTTTCGGCTGACGGCTCGGGCAGGAGGGACGGCAGAAGACGCCGGTGGTGAGCACGGCGTAGACGAAACGGCCGTCCTGGCCGCGGTCGCGTCGGCGCACCGCGTCGAGGCACCGGGCGGCGTCGAGGGCTGGGGTATCGGTCATTGCGTTCATGCCGTGACCCTATCCACGGGCGCCCGCGTCAAATATCCGCAAACCGCCGGGCAATTCAGCTTTTCTTCTGCACGGCGGGGGCCGTCGCAGCCGGCGGGGTGCCCGTGGCCTCCGGCGGCTTGCGCCGGATCAGGATGTCGCCGTTGGGCAGCACGGTCGGCACCTCGTAGGCCGGCAGGTAGTCGACGAACATCTTGACGAACTTGAACAGCATCTCGGCGCGGTCGAGTGCCTGGCGCGCCTCGTCGGTCAGGCCGGTGCCCGCCGGGGGCTGGGCCGTCTGGGCCGCCGCGGGCAGGGTGGCAAGGCACAGGAAAACCGCCAGGATCAGGGGGCGCATGCTTGAGGTGACTCCCGGGTAGAATTTGCTACTCTCCTGTCGACACGATCCCAGGCCGCCCGACAGGAGTACCCGATTTTGGCCCTTCCGCCCGAACTGCGCCAGCGCTTCGCCCAGATCCGGCTGCTGTCGCTGGACGTGGACGGCGTGCTGACCGATGGCGGGGTGTTCTACACCGAGTATGGCGATGAGCTGCGGCGGTTCGACAACCGCGACGGCGACGGCCTGATGACCCTGCGCGATTGCGGCATCGAGGTTGTCTTCGTATCGCTGTCGCCGGCCCGTGCGATGGTGCATCGCGGCCGCAAGCTGCGTATCCATACGACCCAGAACGGGGTCGAAAGCAAGCTCGACACCGTCGAATCGATTGCCCAGGGCCTGGGTTTCCGGATGAGCGAAGTCGCCCATTGCGGCGACGACCTCGACGACCTGCCGCTGCTGCAATCGGTCGGCCTGCCGCTGGCCGTCGCCGATGCGGTCGCCCAGGTCCGCGCGGCGGCCGCCTACATCACCGAGCGCCCCGGCGGGCGAGGGGCGGTGCGCGAGATCTGCGACCTTCTGCTCGCCGCCCGCGAAACCTGAAAAATCTACAAATTGATCAATAGCTTACGGTAAACAGGAGAAACGCCGTCATGACCATTCGCTACGACAATCGCGTCGCCATCGTCACCGGGGCGGGGTCGGGCCTCGGCCGGTCCCATGCGCTGCTGCTGGCCGAGCGCGGGGCCAAGGTGCTGGTCAACGATCTCGGCGGCGCCGTCGACGGCACCGGCGGTTCGATGACCGCCGCCCAGCGCGTGGTCGAGGAAATCCAGGCCAAGGGCGGCATTGCCGCGGCCAACGGCGATTCCGTCGCCGATTTTGCCGGCGCCCAGCGCATGGTGCAGCAGGCCGCCGATCTCTGGGGCCGCGTCGACATCGTCGTCAACAATGCCGGCATCCTGCGCGACAAGACGCTGGCCAAGATGGACATGGCCGATTTCGAGACGGTGGTGCAGGTCCATTTCCTCGGCTCGGCCTATGTCACCAAGGCCGCCTGGCCGCTGATGCAGCAGCAGAATTACGGCCGGGTGGTGATGACCTCGTCGAATTCCGGCATCTACGGCAATTTCGGCCAGTCGAACTACGGCGGCGCCAAGCTTGCCGTCGTCGGCATGGTCAACGCGCTGAAGCATGAGGGCGGCAAGTACGGCATCCTGGTCAATGCGATCGCGCCGGTCGCTGCGACCCGCATGACCGAAAGCCTGCTCGATGCCAAGGCGCTTGCCGCGCTGAAGCCCGACCTGGTCTCGCCGATGGTCGCCTGGATGTGCTCGGAGGCCTGCGACGTCACCGGCCATGTGTTCGAGGCCGGCGCCGGGCACTACGCCCGCGTCCAGCTGGTCGAGGCGCCCGGCGTCTCGTTCGATCCGGCCAAGGGAGTCTCGATCGAGATGATCGCCGAGAACATCGGCAAGATCTGCGACATGAACGGGGCCACCGGCTTCAACTCGTCCTCGGACAACGTGGTGAAAGTTGTTCGCCACGCCCTCGGCGGCTGAGCGGAGGAAAACGCGATGACCATTCCGGCAACGCTTGCCAAAAACCTGCGCCTGCCCGTGATCGCGGCGCCGATGTTCCTGGTATCGGGACCGGACCTGGTCATCGCGACCGCCCGTGCCGGCGCGATCGGGACCTTTCCGGTGCTGAACGCCCGCACGCTGGAGCAGGTCGAAGGATGGTACCAGCAGATTCGTGCCGCCCTCGACGGTGATCCCCAGGCCGCGGCCTGGGGCATCAACCTGATCGTGCACAAGACCAACCAGCAGCGCCTGCAGGCCGATCTCGACCTGGCCGTCAAATACAAGGTGCCGCTGATCATCACCTCGATCGGCAATCCCGCCCCGATCGTCGAGGCGGCGCGCAGCTATGGCGGCGTCGTCTTCCATGATGTCACCACCCTGCGCCATGCCCGCAAGGCGGCCGAGGCCGGCGTCGACGGGCTGATCCTGGTCTGCGGCGGCGCCGGCGGCCATGCCGGCACGCTCAACCCCTTCGCGTTCCTCCCCGAAGTGCGGGCGGTGTTTGATCGGACCATCGTCCTGGCCGGGGCGCTGTCCTCGGGCCGGGCGATCAAGGCGGCCCAGGTGCTGGGCGCCGATCTCTGCTACATGGGCACGCGCTTCATCGCCACCCGGGAAAGCATGGCGCAGCCGGCGTTCAAGCAGATGATCCTGGATTCGACGGCCGCGGACATCGTCTATACCCCCGCCGTGTCGGGAATACCGGCGAGTTTCCTGGGCCAGAGCCTGGCTGCCGCCGGCTTCGATGCCGAGCGGCTGAAGCTGCGCCCCGAAATCGATCTGGGCAAGGAACTCGACCAGAGCGAGTCGAAGGCCTGGCGCGACATCTGGTCTGCCGGCCAGGGCGTCGGCTCGATCGCCGACGTGCCGGCGACGGCCGATCTGGTGGCGCGGCTGCGGGCGGAGTACGAGGCCGCCTGACCCGTCCTACCCCGCCTTTCTGAAGGTCAGGTTCAGCCGCCGTGCGCCCAGCAGCGGGTGATGCCCGGCCTTCAGCGGGCGGACCCCGTGGTACATGCGGCGCGCCGGGCCGCCGAAGACCAGCACGGCGCCGTCGGCCAGGACCAGCGCACGGGTCGGATCGGCCCGTCTGGTGCCGCCGATCAGGAAGACGGCGTCCAGCCCCAGCGACACCGACACGATAGGCCAGGCGAAATCGCGTTCGTCGCGATCCTGGTGCAGGCCCATCCGGGCGCCCGGCGCGTAGCTGTTGATCAGGCAGGCATCGGGCATGAAGCCGGCAAAGCCGGCCTGCGCGGCGGCGCCGGCGGCAAGTTCGGTGAACGCTGCGGGCATTGCCGGCCAGGGGCGGCCGGTCAGCGGGTCGATCCGGTCGTAGCGATAGCCGCTGCGGTCCGACACCCAGCCCAGCATGCCGCAATTGGTCATCGCCACCGACATGCTGCCCCCACCCGGCACCGTCAGATGCCGGGGCGGCGACATGGCGGCGATCGCATCGATCAGCGGCAGCAGCGCCACCGCGTCGGCCTGGCGCGGCAGCAGGGTGATGCCGTCGGGCAGCGGTTCGGGAAACAGGTCGTTCATTCGGGCCGGTCGCTCGGGACTGCATCGGGCTGGGCGGATGACGGTATTGTGCGGCCGGCCCTCCCGGCGCACCATCCGGAAAATGCTGGGGAAGGAAACCGGTGATGGCGCGGATCAGGGCCTGCGTGTTCGACGCCTATGGCACGCTCTACGACGTGCATTCCGCGGTACGGCGGCTGGCCGCCGAAATCGGGCCGGCGGCCGAGCCGCTGTCGCGCGACTGGCGGGCCAGGCAGCTCGAATACAGCTGGGTGCGCAGCCTGATGGGCCGGCATGTCGATTTCTGGACGGTGACGGGCGAGGCGCTCGACACCGCGATGGCCTTGCACGGCCTGGAAGACAACGATCTGCGCCGGCGGCTGCTCGATGCCTATCGCCGCCTGTCGGCCTATCCGGAGGTGACCGGCGTGCTGCGCCAGTTGAAGTCGAAGGGGCTGGCCGTCGGCGTGCTGTCGAACGGCAGTCCGGAGATGCTGGCCGATGCCGCGTCGTCGGCCGGCCTCGACCACTGGATCGACATGACGTGGTCGGTCGAGGCGGTCGGCGTCTACAAGCCCGATGCCCGCGTCTACCAATTGGCCTGCGATGGCTTGCGGCTCGCGCCCGAGGAAATCTCGTTCCAGTCCTCGAACCGCTGGGACGCTGCCGGGGCGGCGAATTTCGGCTTCCATGTCGTCTGGGTCAACCGGGCGGGCCTGCCCGACGAATACCGCTTTGCCGGGCCGGTCCAGGCGGTGACCGACCTGTCCTACCTGGCCAACGTCATCGATCCGCCGGTCTGGCGGCCCGCCGAGGCGTAGCGGCCGGCAGGCGATCGAGCAGCGGGTCCAGGGCGGCCACGATCGCATCGAGCGAGATCGTCGCGGCCTCGGCATGCGATCGCGCGGCCTGGGCCAATTGCCCGCGCAGGGCGACATCGTCGAACAGCAGCGTCTCGACCGTTGCCGCCAGGCCTTGCGCATCCGCGACCTCGCGGCAGGCGCGCGCCTCGCGCAGGCCGGTCACGATCGCGGCGAAGTTGTCCATATGCGGCCCGAAGACCAGGGCGCGTCCGAGGCGCGCGGCTTCCAGCGGATTCTGCCCGCCATGGGGGACCAGGGTGCCGCCGACGAAGACAAGTTCCGCCAGGCGATACCACAGCCCCAGCTCGCCCAGCGTATCGGCGATATAGACCTGAACTTGGCGTTCCGGGCGGTCGCCGCGACTGCGCAGGCCGACGACCAGGCCGGTCCTGGCCAGATCGGCGGCGATGGCCGCGCCACGCTCGGGGTGGCGCGGCACGATGATCGTCAGCAAGTCGCGGCCGCGCTGCATCACGCGGGCATGGACCAGCGCGGCCTGGACCTCCTCGCCGGGATGGGTGGCTGCGGCGATCCAGCAGGGTCGACCGCCGATCATCGCCGACAGCTTCGTATATTCGCCGGCATCGGCGCGCAGCGGCTGGGCGACGGTCTTCAGGTTGCCCAGCATCTGGACCCGATCGCGCCGTGCGCCCAGCCGGATCAGCCGGTCGGCGTCTTCCGGCGACTGGGCCAGCAGCACCGAAAAACGGTCGAGCATCGTGCGCATGATGAACGAGGCTTTCGACCACTGCCGCACCGTCGTCTCGGTGACGCGGCCGTTGACCAGGGCAAGCGGCACCCCGCGCACCGCCAGGCCGCCGATCAGGCCAGGCCAGAATTCGCTGTCGATGAAAAAGGCAAGGTCGGGTCGCCAGTGGTCCAGGAAGCGGTCGACCGCACCGGGCAGGTCGACCGGCACGAACTGGTGGATCGCGCGACCCGGCAGCACACGGGCGGCAAGCGTCGCCGATGTCACCGTGCCGGTGGTGACCAGCGCGTTGAGCTCGGTCCGGTCGTCCAGCAGCCGCACCAGCAGCGGCAGGACGGAGTTCAGCTCGCCGACCGAGGCGGCATGGATCCACAGCAGCGGCCCCTCGGGGCGGGGCAGGCCGGCATGGCCGAACCGTTCGGGCAGGCGGTCGATGTTTTCCTTGCCGCGGGCGGCGCGGCGATCCAGGACACGCCGGACGAAGGGCCCGATCAACCGGCCGACCTGTCGCCACAGCCGTTCGCTGAACCGGTAGGACGTCAGGCCCATTGGGCGCGCCAGGCCTGGATCATCAGCACGCTCCACAAGGCGTATTGGCCATTGCGCCGCCCGCGGCGGTGGGCATTCCACAGCTTGACGATCGGCGCGGCGACAAACATGCCGTCGCGTTCCAGCGCCTCGGGTCGCAGCAGTTCGGCCGCCCAGTCGGCCAGCGGCCCGCGCAGCCAGCTGTCGAGCGGCATGGCGAAGCCCATCTTGGGCCGCTCGGTCAGCGACGTCGGCACATGCCGGGCCAGGATCTGGCGCAGGATCCACTTGCCGCGACCGTCGCGCTGGCGCTGGGCTGCCGGCAGGCGCCAGGCCAGCTCGACCACGCGGTGGTCGAGCAGCGGCACGCGGCCCTCCAGCCCCACCGCCATCGTCGCACGGTCGACCTTGGCCAGGATGTCGTCGGGCAGGTAGGTCGCCTGGTCCAGCCACTGCATCCGTTCGGCGAAATCGAACGGGCGGAAGGCGCGCCCGGCACCGGGCGGTGGCGGCGGGGCGGTCCCCGGCATCAGCTGGTCGGGATTGGCCCACTGGCTGACCAGCCGGCCGTAGAAGCCGTCGACATCCTCGTAATCGATGGCGCGGGCCAGCTTGTGCAGCCGGTCACCGGCCAGGCGCGGGCGGCGATCGGCCGGCACCATGGTGAAGGCGAGGTCCCAGGCGGCGGGCGGCACCGCACCGGCGACGGCGCCGATCCCGCGGCGGGCAAAACGCGGCACCCAGCCGATCGCACGGTCGACGCGGGGGCCGAGCTGATAGCGCGTGTAGCCGGCGAACACCTCGTCGCCGCCGTCGCCCGACAAGGCGACCGTCACATGCCGCCGCGCCGCCGCCGAGACCACGACCGACGGGATCATCGAGGCATCGGCGAACGGCTCGTCGTACCACTCGGCCAGTTGCGGGATCAACGCCAGCGCATCGGCCGGCGAGACCGGTATCTCGTGATGGTCGGTGCCGAGATGGGCGGCAATGGCGCGCGCCTCCGCCGCCTCGCTGTACTGGGCATCTTCCCAGGCGATCGTGAAGGTCTTGACCCGTTTCGCCGATTGCGCCTGCATCAGCGCCACGACGGTCGAGCTGTCGATGCCGCCCGACAGGAAGGCGCCGAGCGGCACGTCGGCCACCATGCGCCGCTTGACCGCGTCGGCGATCAGATGATGGAAACGTTCGACCACCGTCTCGTCGTCCTCGTCGAGGCGGTTGGCGATGCCGGTGGCGGCGACGCCGTCGAGATCCCAGTAGCAATCCTGTTCCACCCGGCCGTCGGCATGGACGGTCAGGTGGTGACCCTGGCGCAGCTTCTCGACCCCGAGCCAGGCCGAGCGGGGCGCGGGGATGTAGTTGTAGTGCAGCGATGCCGCGAGCGCGTCGCGGTCGATGCGCCGCTCGAAGGCCGGATCGGCGGCCAGGGCCTTCGGGGTCGAACCGAACAGCAGCACGCCGGACTGCCAGCCCCAGTAGAGCGGCTTGATGCCGAGGCGATCGCGGATCAGGTGCAGGCGGTGGGTGCGGGTTTCCCAGATCGCGATCGCGAACATGCCGATCAGCCGCCGGATGGTCGGGCCGATGCCCCACAGGGCGCAGGCCTCGATGATCACCTCGGTATCGGAATGGCCCTTGAAGCGGACGCCCTGGCCCTCGAGCTCGGCGCGGAGTTCGAGGAAATTGAAGATTTCCCCGTTATAGGTGATGACCAGCCGGCCGTCGGCCGAGGCCATCGGCTGGCGGCCCGCCGCGCTCAGGTCGATGATGGCGAGGCGGCGGTGGCCCAGCGCGATACCGCCTTCGGGTTCGACCCAGTGGCCGTCGCCGTCGGGGCCGCGATGGGCGATGGCCGAGGTCATCGCCCGCACGCGGCCGAGCAGGGCGGCGGCGGAACCGCCGTGGTTGACGTCGAGCAGGCCGGCGATGCCGCACATGGGCGCCTGTTCCCGTCAGTTCTTCAGCGGACGCAGCGGCATCGGCGCGCGCTGGCCCAGCAGGTCGGGATTGACGCGCGCGCAGGTATAGGTCGCAAGGCTGGGTGTCGCCAGCGGACAGACGCCGAGATTGCGCTCATTGACCGTCAGCTTGGGTTCCTCGCAATCCTGCGCGACCAGGGCGCGGATATCCTCGGGCGCATTCAAGGCGCTCGAATAGCAGATCGAGATCTGGCTCTTGCTGGTCATGCCGTTGCCGGCCGGGATGACATAGGCGTCGAACTGCGACGGCCCGGCACATCCTGCGGCCAGCAGCACCAGCAGGGCCGGGATCGCGCCCCTCATGCCTTCAACCGCCAGCCGCTCTTGAGCAGCAGGTAGCAGCCGACCGCCAGCACCAGGTCGATGCCGGCAAGCACTGCCGCACCGATCGCCAGCGGTGCGTCCGAGCGGCCGATGAAACCGGCGCGGAAGCCGTCGATCATGAAGAAGAACGGGTTCACGTGGCTGATCGTATAGAAAATTCCGGGGAGATGCTCGACCGAGTAGAAGGTGCCGGAAAGGAAGGCCAGCGGCGTGATCACGAAATTGGTCAGCGCCGCCAGGTGGTCGAACTTCTCCGACCACAGCCCGCCGATCAGCCCCAGCAGCGCCAGCATCAGCGAGGCGGCGAAGGCATAGTAGGCGACCACGATGACCGAGCTGATGGAGATCGGCACGAAGATCCACATCGCCAGCCCGGTCGACAGCCCGACCACCAGCCCGCGGGTGACCCCGCCGGCAGCGAAGGCGATCAGCAGTTCGGCCGAACTCAGCGGCGGCATCAGCACATCGACGATATTGCCCTGGACCTTCGAGATCATCACCGAGGACGAGGTATTGGCGAAGGCGTTCTGGGCGATCGCCATCATGATCAGGCCCGGGGCGATGAAGGTCACGAAGGGGATGCCGTCGACCCGGGCATCGGCGCTTTTCAGCGCCAGGGCAAAAACCGCAAGGAACAGCAGGGTGGTGACGATCGGTGCCAGCACGGTCTGGGTGCCGACCTTCAGGAAGCGGTGGACTTCCTTCTGGTAGAGCGTCCACATGCCGACCCAGTTGGCCGAGCGGAACGTCCGCGGCTGCGGCGGCGTGGCACACGAAGTTGTCAACTCGGCAAGCTCGCTCATCATCGTCGCTCCTGACCCGGGCGATGCTATAGTGGCTCCGGTCGCTTCTGGCAACGCCACCGGCGGCACCGCCCTGAAGCATGGGAGCTTTCGATGCTGCGCCTCACCGCCACCATCCTGATCACCGGTGCCCTGATGACCGGCGCCCTGCTTGCCGCCGCCCCGGCTCGGGCGGCCGGCGGCACGTCCGACGCCTTCCAGCCCAAGCCCGCCACCGGGTGGAGCGCCGAGTACGATACCGCCGTCAAGGCGATCAATGCCGGCCGCTACCAGGATGCCGTCACCCTGCTGGAGAACGTGGTGACCCAGCAGCCCAGGAATGCCGATGCGCTGAACTATCTGGGTTATGCCCACCGCAAGCTGGGCAACAGGGAAAAGTCGCTGGGGTATTACCAGGCTGCGCTGCAGAATAATCCGAATCACAGGGGTGCGCGCGAATATCTTGGCGAACTCTACATTCAGATGGGCGATCTGCCGAAGGCGGAGGAGCAGCTGGCGACGCTCAGCCGCCTCTGCCCCTCCGGCTGTCCTGAGCGCGCCGAGCTGACTTCGGCCCTCGCCAAGGCCCGGGGCCAGTCCTCCTAACCGCGCGGCGGCACGCGAAAGGCGATCATCAACCTGTTCCAGCCGTTGATGGTGACGACGGCCAGCGACAGTTCGGCAAGCTCGGCCTCGCCGAACTCGGTCACGGCTGCGGCATAGACTTCATCGGGCACGCCATGCTCGCCCAACCTGGTCAGCGCCTCGGTCCACGCCAGGGCCGCACGCTCGCGCGGCGAAAAGCCCGGTGCCTCGCGCCAGGCCGGCAGCAGGTGAAGCCGGCCGGCATTTTCGCCGGCCTCGATGGCGGCGCGGACATGCATGGCGATGCAGAAGGCGCAGCCATTGATCTGCGAGGCGCGGACCATGACCAGTTCCAGCAGCCGCTGCTCGATCGGGCCGTCATGGACATGGGCGGTCAGCTTGCGCATCGTCGTCATGATGCCCGGGGCGGTCCGGGCGAGATCGAGGCGTTGTTCCATAGTTGCTCCTGCGTTCGGGGACGGCGTTCAGGCGGCGAGGGCGGGCAGGCCCGTCGCGCCGAGCTGGCGCGTCAGGCCGGCCAGATCGTAGTAGAAGCGCTCGCTCAGCATCAGCCCGTCGCGAAAGCCGATGAAGACGGCGAAGCGGAAGGAGATGTCGCGCCCCGTCGGCGCCAGGCCGAAGAAGTCGCCGACATGGCGGCCGGAAAAGGTCGCCTGGCTGACGCAGGACCCGTCCTCGCACCAGAAGGAGCGGTCCTGCGCCTCGCGCGAGACGGTAACGCCAAACGCGTTCCACCAGTGCAGGTAATGGGCCGCGGCGCCTGCATGGCCATGCCAGGTCTGGCCGGTGGCGACATCCTCGAACAGGCAGTCGGGATGCAGTGTCGCCAGCGTACCCGGCAGATCATGGGCGTTCTCGGCCGCCAGATGGCGGTGCAGCAGCGGTTGCAGCGGATGGTTCATGGTCCCTCTCCTGGTCTGAGCGATCCCGACCATCGACTGATCCTGGATCAGTCAGAAGATCCATTTATCAGAATCGACTTGGTCCATTTACACTGGGGCATGGGTCGCGCCGCCGCCGAAGCCGTTCTTGCCCTGGGCAGCCCGCCGCCGGGCATGGCGCGCGGGGCTTGGCTGCATGAAGCGCTGCGCCGGGCGATCCTCAGCGGCCGGTTGAAGCCCGGGACACGCCTGCCGGCCAGTCGCGACCTTGCCCGCCAGCAGGGCGTCGCGCGCGGCACGGTGGTCGCCGCCTACGAGCAGCTTGCCGCCGAGGGCTATGTGGTCGGCGCGACCGGGCGAGGCACCTTCGTCGCCCGGGACCTGCCCGACGATCTGTTGGCCGTGCGCCCGGCGAGCGAACCGCCGCCGGCTGCGCTGCCCGGATGCGCGGCGCGGTTCGCCCGCAGCCCGTTCGCCGGGGCGACCGCGCCGGTCCGCCCGTTCCGCGCCAGCCTGCCCGACCTCGCCGCGTTTCCGCTGGCGCTGTGGACCCGGCTGGCCGGGCGCGAGGCACGGCGCTTGGGCACTGCGCTGCTGGGCGAGATCGACGGCGTCGGCTATCTGCCGCTGCGGATCGCGATCCGGGATCACCTGGCGCTTGCCCGCGGCGTCGAATGCGATGTCGGGCAGGTGGCGATCGTTGCCAGCGTGCAGCAGGCCCTCGACCTCGTGGCCCGCCTGGTCCTGGCGCCTGGCGATGCCGCGTGGGTCGAGGATCCCGGCTATCCCGCGGCGCGGCAGGTGCTGCAGGCCGCCGGGGCGCAGCTTGTGGCCGTCGGGGTCGACGGCCAGGGACTCGACGTTGCGGCCGGGATGGTGCGGGCACCGGAGGCGCGCCTCGTCCATCTCACGGCGGGACGGCATGCGCCGCTCGGCCATGTCCTTTCGCTCGACCGCCGCCTGGCCCTGCTGCGCTGGGCGGGCGTGGCCGGCGCCTATGTCTTCGACGACGATTACGATGCCGAGCACCGTTTTGCCGATCGCCCGCTGCCGGCGTTGAAAAGCCTGGACGGTGGCGATCGGGTCATCCATGCCGGCACGTTCTCCAAGCTGATGTTTCCTGGTCTTCGGCTCGCCTACGCCGTCCTGCCGCGGGCGCTGGCGCCGGACTTTGCCGACGCCTTGTCGCTGACCGCGCGGCACCAGCCACAGGCGACGCAGGCCACGCTTGCCGCATTCATGGCCGAAGGACATTTCGCCCGCCACGTCCGTCGCATGCGCATGCTCTATGCCGAGCGTGCCGCTGCCTTCGCCGCTGCCGGCCGCCGTGAGTGGGCCGGGCGGCTGGTCGTGCCGCCGATCATGGCCGGCCTGGACGTGGCCTGCCGGCTGGCCGGCGGCTTCGACGATCGTGCCGTTGCCGCGGCGGCGCTGGCGGCCGGCATAACCGCAGTGCCGTTGTCGCGCTATGCGGTGGAACGGAGCGACCTCAGCGGCCTGGTGCTCGGCTTCGGCGCCTTCGAGCCGGCCGGGATCGCCGATGCCGCCCGCCGGCTGGGCGCCGTGCTCGCTTCAGCCGAGCGTCAGCCAGCCGATCAGCCCGGCTGCAGCGATTAGCCATAGGGGGTTGAGGCTGCGCCAGAGCAGGATGGCCAGGACGACCGCGGCCATGGCCGCGGTCTGCCAGCCGTCGATCGCCGTCCGGGCGATCGAGACGGCACCCGACAGCATCAGCCCGATGGTGATCGGGGCAAGGCCGCGCCGCAGCGCCTCGCGTGCCGGGGCGGCCTTGAAATGCTCCCACAGCCGGCCGGATACCAGCGTCAGCACCGAGGCCGGCAGGAAAAAGGCGATCAGCACGGCGAAGCCGCCGACGATGCCCGCGACCTTGTCGCCGATCAGCGACACCATCAGCATGTTGGGCCCCGGCGCCATCTGGCCCAGGCTGTAGATGTCGTCGAAATCGTCGGCCGTGATCCAGTGATACTGGTCGACGACGACATGCTTCATTTCCGGCAGGATCGCCGAACCGCCACCCACGGCAAGCAGCGACAGGACGGCGAAGGCGCGGATCAACAGGGAAAGGTCGTTCACGGCCGGGTTTCCCCGGTGGCGCGGGCCTTGTGCGGCCAGTGCAGCAGCACCGCCACGGGACCGAGGGTGCCGAGCACGGTCAGCAGCGACAGCTTGAAGCCCGACACCGCGATCAGCGTCAGCGCGACCAGCACCAGGTCGCTCCAGCGATCGAGCTGCTTGCGCCCGAGTTGCACGGTCACCGCCGTCATCACGCCCACCGCCGCGGCGGCGACGCCACCCAGGACCGCGGTCACCACATGCGTCCCGCCGTAGGTCGCATAGGCGGCCCCCAGCATCGCGATGAACAGGCTGCCCGGCAGCATCATGCCGATCAGGCCGGCGATCGCGCCGGGCACGCCGCGCAGTTTGTCGCCGACCAGCACCGCCATGTTCGTCGCGTTCAGCCCGGGCAGGGTCTGGCTGACCTCGAGCAGTTCGAGGAATTCGCCGTCGTCGAGCCAGGCCGTGGCCGTGACCAGCTGGGCGCGCAGATAGGCCACGACACCGCCGCCGAACGAGGTCGCGCCGATCAGCCCGAATACGGCGAAGATCCGCCACAGCGTGACGTGCGGTCGCTGCGCCGGCCGCTCACTCATGGGCCTTGCCCCCGACGCCGGTGCGGGCATAGACCAGCGCGGTCTTGGTCACCCCGCGCAGCATCCATTCGGGCGCCTCGATCTGCAGGTGCTGGAGGAACTTTTCCGACAGCTTCAGGCCGGGGGCATTGCCGGGGAAGCCTTTCTTGAACTTGATCTGGTAGGCATATTCGCCGCACAGAATCTCGTGCGTGCCCCGGTCGCGCCAGATCGCGACGTTGGTCTTGGCCTTGATGCCGCCGCCGAAATCGAGTTCGCCCAGTTCCATCAACACTTCCTCGACCACCGTGCCGACCTGCAGGATCTCTGCCTTGGCCGGCAGCTTGATCGCTGCCAGCGCCGGCAGGAAATGGGACATCGACTTGAACGACCGGTCGTCCGGGATCTGCAGGGTCGGGCTGATCAGGTTGTGGGAGTAGATCGAGCGGATCCCCGCCCCGCCATCCTTGGGCGGCAGCAACTCCTCCTTGAACTTGATGCGGTCGAGCGGCCCCTGCGGGAAGGCGCGGGGATCGACCGTCTGCGCCGTCGCGAAATCCGGGTGGCGGTATTTCAGCGCCAGTTCGGTCGCATCGTCGGGCCAATAGTTGGTGAATCCGCGCCGGAACCGCAGGATGAAGTGATTGCGGTAGAGCTCGCCGTCCGGCGTGTCGAAGAAGCGGACCTCGCGCACCCGGAAATCGACCGAAGGCGGCTTCAGCAGGCCGATTTTCAGCGTCTTTGCGGTACCGAAGACGATGTCGCGGAAGCGGGCAAAGGTGTGCTTGCCTTCTTCGAAGCGGTCGGCAGTCAGGATGATCTTGTATTCGCGGTAGTTCAGTTCGTCCACGGCGTTCCCCCAAAGTCGGTCGGCGCGAGGTTAGCGCAAGCGAAGCGTCGCGGCGAGATGGTCGACGAAGCAGCGGACGCGCCGGCTTTGCAGCCGGCGCTCGGGCAGCACGACGAAGATCGGCACTGCCGGCAAGCGCCAGCCCGGCATGACCTCGACCAGGCGGCCGGCCGCCAGATCCTCCCCGGCGATATAGTCGGGCAGGATGGTGATGCCGCCGCCCGCGAGGGCCGCGATGCGCAGCGCCTCGGCATCGTTCAACCTGATCGCGCCGCCGACCCGGGTCGTGGCGATCGCGCCGTCGGCCGCGGTGAACCGCCAGCGATCGCGCCCGCCATAGACGCTGAGGATCAGGCATTCGTGCCGGGCGAGATCGCGCGGCGCCGTCGGGACCGGACGTCCGTCGAGATAACCCGGCGCGGCGCAGAGGATCCGCCGCGCCTCGCCGAGGCGGCGGACCGCCAGGTCCTGTCCGTCGGGCGGGCCGAGGCGGATGGCCAGGTCGACGGCATCGCCGACAAAATCGACATAGCGGTCGTTCAACTCCAGGTCGACCTCGATGCCGGGGTAGAGCCGGCGGAAGCCGGGCAGCAACGGCACGACATGGCGGCGGCCGAAGGCCGAGGCGCAGGAGACACGCAGCCGGCCGCGCGGCAGGTCGGCGGCCGCGGCCAGCGCATCCTCGGCCTCGGCCAGGTCGGCCAGGATCTGGCGGCACCGGCCGAGGAAGGCGAGGCCGGAATCGGTCAGGTTCATTCGCCGGGTGGTCCGTGCGATCAGCCGGGTTCCGATCCGGTCCTCCAGCCGTTTGAGGCCCCGGCTGACCGCCGACTGCGACAGGCCCAGGCGGCGGGCGGCGGCGGAAAAGCCATCCTCCTCGGCCAGGGCGACGAACAGTTCGATTTCGGCGAGGCGAGACATTTATGCGTTTCATGCATGAGTTTATCCAGCAACGGCTATTCTATCCGATGCGGCCATCAATTACGCTGCCTCGATGACCGCTGCAGATCTGCTCGCCCGCCGCCGCTCGATTCGTGCGTTTCGCCCGGATCCGGTACCCGCCGATGTCCTTGACCGCCTCCTGGCGGCAGCCCAGGAGGCGCCGAGCTGGAGCAATACCCAGCCCTACCGCCTCGGCCTGGCCCATGGGGCCCTTCGCGATCGGCTGGCGGACGAATTGACCGCGGCCTTCGACCGCGGATCGGTCGACCTGGCACCCGAGATTCCGCTGCCGCTCAGTTATCCGCCGGAACTGCAGCGCCGCCGCCAGGCCACGGGATACGGCCTCTACGAGACGCTGGGAATCGCGCGGCAGGATCATGCGGCCCGCCATGCCCAGATGCGGCGCAACTTCACGTTCTTCGATGCGCCGGTCGTCCTGTTCCTCTTCGCGCACGAGGCGCTCGGCCAGTACGCGGCGCTCGATGCCGGGGTATTCCTGCAATCGCTGATGCTCGCCGCGGTCGATGAAGGCCTCGGCACCTGCGCCGAAGGCGCGCTGGCCATGTATCCCGGGCCGATCCGCCGGTGTTTCGACGTCCCGGAGGGCTACAAGCTGCTCTGCGGCCTGTCGCTCGGCTATCCGGCCGACGACCGGGTGAACGGCTTCCGGCCGGCCCGCAAGGCGCCGGACGAATTGCTGCTGCCCGTCGCGACCGGCTGAGGCGGTTGCGCCGGCGCTCGCCTGATCCTAGTTTCGCCGGGTGATGACTTCACCCCAACCCGACTGGGCCGGCGCGCTGCTGACCGGCGATCGGCTGGCGCTCGCCCGCGCGATCACCGCCGTCGAAAATGAGACGCGCGATGCCGCTGCCATCCTGGCGCTGATCGCAGGCCGTCTCGGCCGTGCCAGGGTTGTCGGTTTCACCGGCGCGCCCGGGGCCGGCAAGTCGACGCTGGTCGGTGCCTTCTGCGCCGAGCTGCGTGCCCGTGGTCTCACCGTCGGCATCGTCGCGGTGGATCCGTCCAGCCCGCTGACCGGCGGCGCGATCCTGGGGGACCGGATCCGCATGACCCGTCATGCCGGGGATGACGGCGTCTTCGTCCGTTCGCTGGCCTCGCGCGGCCATCTCGGCGGGCTTTCGCGCACCGCACAGCGCGTCGTCGACGTGCTGGATGCCGCCGGCAAGGATGTCGTGCTGGTCGAAACGGTCGGCACCGGCCAGTCCGAGGTCGAGATCGCCGACATCGCCGATTGCTGCGTCGTCGTCACCGCGCCCGGACTCGGCGACGAGATCCAGGCGATCAAGGCCGGCATCCTCGAGATCGCCGACGTGCTGGTGGTGAACAAGGCGGACAATCCGCTGGCCGACCGCACCGCCCGCCAGCTCGGCCATTCCGCCGGCATCCGCGACGTGCCGGTGGTCAAGACCGTCGCGGTGTCCGAACAGGGCATCGACCGGCTGGCCGACGCGGTGCTGGGCGCCGCGGCCCGCGGGGGCGAGGATGCCGCAGCGCGCCGGACCCGGCGGCTGGCGCGGCTGGTGCGCGGCCTGGCGCTCGACCGGCTGCGCCGCGCGCTCGACGGCCTCGACGCCGGTCGGGTGGTGGCCGGTCATCCGGATCTCGACGAAGCGGCCGCGGCGCTGGTGGCCGATCTGGTGCCGCTGCTCGCCGCCGGGCGCTACTGAGCGGCACGTTGCAATGCACCATGGCGCGGCTTAAGCTGTCGCCCGCATTCTACTCGTTGGTAACTTAGGGAGCGAACGCCATCATGACCGAGGCCGTCATCGTCTCGACCGCGCGCACGCCGATCGGCAAAGCCTATCGCGGCGCCTTCAACAACACCCATGGCGCGACGCTGGGCGCCCACGTCGTCAAGCACGCGGTCGAACGCGCCGGTGTCGAACTGGGCGAGATCGAGGACGTGCTGATGGGCACCGCGATGCCCGAGGGCGCGACCGGCGAGAACATCGCCCGCCAGATCGCCCTGCGCGCCGGCATGCCGGTTTCCGTCTCCGGCGTCACCGTCAACCGCTTCTGCTCGTCCGGGCTGCAGACCATCGCGATGGCTGCCCAGCGCATCATGAGCGGCGAGGGCGACGTGATGGTCGCCGGCGGCCTCGAATCGATCAGCCTGGTGCAGAACGAGCACAAGAACAGCTTCCGGCTGCGTGACGAAGGGCTCGACCAGCACAAGCCGGAAATCTATCTGCCGATGCTCGACACGGCCGAAGTCGTGGCCGCGCGCTACAAGATCAGCCGCGAGGTCCAGGACGAATTCGGCCTGCAGAGCCAGCAGCGCACTGCGGCGGCCCAGGCCGCCGGCCGGTTCGACCAGGAGATCGTGCCGCTGACCACCGTCAAGCTGCTGGTCAACAAGGAGACCGGCGAGACGCTGGAGGAAACCGTCACCCTGCGCCGCGACGAGGGCAACCGCGCCGACACGACGCTCGAGGGCCTGGCCGCGCTCAAGCCGGTGCGCGGGCCGGACAAGTGCATCACCGCGGGCAATGCCAGCCAGCTTTCGGACGGCGCCTCGGCCGCGGTGGTGATGAGCGCCAAGCTGGCTGAACAGCGCGGCCTGCAGCCGCTCGGCATCTTCCGCGGTTTCGCCATCGCCGGCTGCGAGCCCGACGAGATGGGGATCGGGCCGGTCTATGCCGTGCCCAAGCTGCTCAAGCGGCATGGCCTGAAGGTCGACGATATCGGCCTGTGGGAATTGAACGAGGCCTTTGCCGTCCAGGTCCTCTACTGCCGCGACAAGCTCGGCATTCCCAACGACCGGCTGAACGTCGACGGCGGCGCCATCGCGGTCGGCCACCCCTACGGCATGTCTGGCGCGCGCCTGACCGGCCATGCGCTGATCGAGGGCAAGCGCCGCGGCGTCAAGCACGTCGTCGTGACCATGTGCATCGGCGGCGGCATGGGGGCGGCCGGGCTGTTCGAGATCGTCTGAAGTACGGCTTCGGGGGCCGGGCAACCGGCCCCCGCTCACGGCTCCAGGGGGTCGCCGGTGATCGGAAGGTAACCGAAGCACCGGTCGATCATGCGCTTGACCATCGCGTCGTTGCCTTCCGCCGCGAGACTTACCGCCCAGGGATCGAGCGACGGCAGCAGCACCAGCAGCAGCGCATCCCGGAAACCCTGCTTGGGCGGGACGCCGCGATGGCAGATCAGGCCGGGGGCGAAGATGAGTCCGTCGCCGCGGGACGGGGTCGCCTTGAACACGAAATTCCTGAGCTTGGCCCCGTCGGGCAATTCCTCGATCTCGAGCACCCGGTCGTCGATGCCGCGCGCGAAGTATTCGGTGCGCCGCAACTGCTCCGACACGGGCCTGGCGAGAAATTCGGTGGCCCCGCCGGATCCGTCGGCGCCGGAATCGGTCAGATAGACCATGACGTGCAACTGGCCCAGCGGCGCCGAATCCCAATGCCAACGGAACGAGACCAGCGGGTCGGGATTGGGTACCGAGCGGAAAAGCCTGATCGAATCGAGTTTGAAGTGGCTTTCCAGGTAGCTTTCGGCCAGCGCCGTCGTCGGCCGCGCCAGTACCCGGCGAACGATCGGCAGCGCGGCCCGCACGATTTCCGGCGTCAGCGGCACGACGCGATTGGTCCTGTCGGTCCGGAAATCGAAGCCCCCGGTCGCCGCATCCATCGTCGCCACGGCTTGGTCGAGCCATGTGCCGATGCGGCCCGACAGGTCATCGCAGGTTTCCGGCGCCAGCACACCCGGGATCATCTCGACCCCGAGTGTCGCAAGTTCGGAGGTGCAGGCAGTCGCTTTTGCGCCTGCGCTGTTCCTGAAGACTTCCCGGCAGAGCGCCTGAAAGGCGTGGTGGCGTTCGCCAAAAGGTTGTTCGCGGATCCGGGCAGCCAGACCGCCGGGCAGTTGCCAGACCGGGCCGCGCTTGGTCAGGCCGAGTTCATTGAGCATCGAGGGAGCCTTCTGCATCCACCGTCACACTATGCCACAGTTGCCCCGAAGCCACAAAGGGACGGGTCGCCGCACCCGCCAACGTCGAAAAATGCTTGCCGCGCTTGGGTGTAGAGGGGTAAACCAAGATGGCGCCGGAGGGGGGCTCCAGGCGGCATGGGCCATTGCCGCGGCGGGAATCCTTTCAGCGACACGGTCGGTTCGCTCCTGGCGATGATGCGAATGCGCCCGTCTACGGCTAGATGTGCTTCGGCTCGACGCGACGCGCGCACGGCTCCTGGTGACGACGTGCTGCGGGTGTGTTTGGAACGGGAAAACGGGTGCTCGTGACGATCGAGACGGCAATACTATCTGACGATCAGGCAGCGATCAGCCCGATGTCGGTCCACGTTCGTCCAGATCCTCGGGCTCGCCGCAACGCCGGTGCCGGCCTTGCCGTGCTGGCGATGCTGGCCCTGGCCGGCTGCTCCTTCACCAACGACGCTTTGGCCCCGTCGCTCGGTGTCTCGTCGGGGTCTTCGTCGTCCGCCACGCCGATCGCCCCCTCGGCGGCCGAAGCGAACCCGCAACCGACGCTGGATCCCAACCAGCCGGCGATGGGTAGTTCGACCTTCGTTTCGCCTGGCGTCACCGCCTCGCGCTCGACCGGTACCGCCGTCGGCCAGAAGGTCGAGCAGATGCGCGCCGACCTGTCGAGCCTGCAGGGCAATATCAGCCAGCGCAACTCCCAGCTGACCGCGCTGCGCCAGAGCATTTCGCAGACCTCGCAGCGCTACCACGGCACCGTGGCGGCGATCGCCACCCGGCTGCAGATCGGGACGACGCCGGCCAATCCGGTGCTGGTGGAACAGTGGCGCGGCATCCAGGGGTCGCTCGACCAGCTGGCCCAGGACATCAACAGCCTCAACGCGCTCGCCAACCAGACCGCGCAGGATTCGGCGACGGCCAGCTTCATCCTCGACTCGGCCCGGGCGACCTACGTGTTGCCGGGCGCGATCGACGAGGATCACCGCCAGCTGCGCGTGCTGGAGGATGAAACCAACCGCACGGTGGTGAACATCGACCGCCTGCTGACCGAGCTGTCGGCCGACGTCGCCCGCCAGACCGACTATATCGGCTCCGAGCGTGCCAACCTGACCGTGCTGGCCGCTGCGGTGAATTCGGGCCAGCTTTACGGCCCGAACCTGTCGACGGGGCGGGCCTTTGCCGGCCTTGCCGGTGCGAACTCGCCGATGGCGGTCGCTGCGCCGCAAACCCCGGTTTCGGTCGAGGGGCGTCAGCCGCTCGTGGTCATCCGCTTCGATCGTGCCGACGTCGCCTATCAGCAGGCGCTGTACAACGCGGTGTCGCGCGCGCTCGAGCGCAAGCCCGACGCCCGTTTCGATCTCGTCTCGGTCACCGCCGTTCAGGGCAGCCAGACGCAGACCGCGCTGAACACCAGCGCCTCGCGGCGCAATGCCGAACGCGTGCTGCGCAGCCTGACCGACATGGGCCTGCCCGCCAATCGGGTGACGGTGTCGGCCACCAACAACCCGCGTGTCGCCTCGAACGAGGTCCATCTCTACGTTCGGTGACGCAGGCGGCGGTTTTCTGCCGTTTGCACTGACGCCTTCATCCGCCGTCGCTATCATCGCGGCCGCGGCCGTCCCTCGATTCGGGGGCCCGGCCGCGGCCGCGACGCGTTTCACGCTCTCCCAGTAGCAGACGAAAGTTCGTAATTTCCTCATGACCATCAACCGCCGCCTTTCCCTCCTGTTCGGCCTGATCGCGCTGGCGCTGTTCGCGCTGGCGGGGATCGCCGCCCATGGTTTCCTCGACCTTCGCCAGCGCCTCGCCGGGATCGAGCGCGATGCCGCCGCGCCGCTGCAACTGGCGGCGCTCGGCGACATCTACACGCTGGCCGTGGGCGAGACCGCCCGGGCGGTCCGGGATGGCCGGCTCGGCGTGGCCGAAGGCGCAAGCCGCGTCCAGGGGGCGCTCGACCAGGCCAAGCCGCTGTGGTTGCGCTACCGGGCCGAGCGACAGGGGGTGACCGACGCGGCATTGATCGACGCCGTCGCGGCACGGCTGGCGACAGCGGACGAGGTGGCGCAGGGCCTGCTGGCCGCGCTGGGGACCAATGATCGCGACGCGCTCACGGCGATGGTGGACGACCGCCTGACCCAGGCTTTGGCGCCGCTGGCGCAGGATCTCGCCGGGCTCGGCGCCGCCGAGCGCCGCGCGGCGGCGGCCGGCCTCGTCGCCGCCAACGAGGAAATCCGCCAGGCGGCGGTGCGGCTGGTTGCCGTCGGCGGCGCGGCGCTGGTCGCGCTGATGGCGGCATTGTGGATCGTTCGCCGTCAGGTTGTGGCGCCGCTGGCCCGGCTGGCCGCGGCGACCCGCGGGGTGGCGGCTGGCCGCGACATGGCCGTACCCGACCAGGATCGGCAGGACGAGGTCGGCGAACTGGCTCAGGCCCTGGCGCGGTTCAAGGCGCAGGGCGCCCTGGTCCAGGAGCAGGCCGATCGGCTGGCGATGAGCCAGTTTGCGCTGGACCAGGCGGTCGAGGCGATCCTCTGGGTCGCCGAGGACGGCACCATTGCCTATGCCAACCAGGCTTATCGCCGGCTGATGGGTTATCAGGCCGACGAACTGGCCCAGATGACCGTGCATGACATCGCCGGCCTCGACCCCGATGGGTGGCGGGCCCAATGGCAGGCCATCGCCGGCATTGCCGATCCGCAACCTTATGAAGGGCGCGTGACCCGGAAGGATGGCTCGGCGGTGGCGGTGGAGGCGGTCGCGCGCTTCCTGCGCTTCGGCAGCCTGGAGCGGGTCGCCTTCGTCATGCGCGACATCTCGTTGCGCAAGGACGCCGAGGCAGCGGTGGCGCAGGCCCATGCCGAGACCGACCGGCTCTACAATCAGCTCGCCGACCTGACCGAGGCCGTCCCCGGTGCCGTCTTCCAAATGCGCATCGAGGCCGACGGCCGGCGCCGCTACCAGTTCGTCGCCGGCGCGGCACGGGCGCTGCGCGGCATCGATCCGGCCGCGCTGACCTCGGGCCAGGCCATGGAACCGATCCATCCCGCCGATCGTGCCGGTCTCGATGCGGCCATCGCCGAGGCGGCGGCGGCGCTGAAGCCGCTCGATCTCGAATTCCGCGACCGCCATCCGGACGGCGAGCGCTGGATCGGCCTGCGGGCGACGCCGCGGCGCCTCGGCGACGGGGCGACGTTGCTGTCGGGTGTCTGGCTCGATGCGGCCGAGCGCCATCAGCAGGCGACTGCTCTCGCTGCCGCCCGGCGCGAGGCGGCGCAGGCCCTGGCCGATCTCGCGGCAGCCAATGCGGCGCTCGCTGCTGCCCGGAACCAGGTCGAAGCGGCCGGCGAGGGGCGTTCGGACATCCTCGCGGTCATCGATCGTGGCCTGCGTCCGTCGCTGGCGAGTTTGGCCGGCATCGCCGAGGTGCTTGCCGAAGCCGATCTCGACGATGACGGGCGCGCCCAGGCCGTCGTCATCCGCCAGACCGCCGATGCACTGCTCGGCACCGTCGACAACGTGCTCGATATCGCCCGGATCGAGGCCGGCGAACTCAGCCTCGATGCCCGGCCGGTTTCCTTGCCCGCCATTGCCGAGGCCGCGGGTGCCGCGCTGGCGCCGCTGGCCGACGATCGCGGCATCGAGCTTGTCGTGGATCTCGATCCGCGTCTGCCCGAAACGGTCATCGGCGATCCGGCAAGGCTGCGGCAGATCGTGCTCGCCCTCGCCGGCAACGCGGTGAAGTTCACCGACGAAGGCGGCGTGCTGGTCAAGTTGTCCGGTGCCCGTCGGCGCGATGGGGCGGCAACCCTGCGCCTCGACGTATCGGACAGCGGCGTCGGCCTGACCGAGGATCAGATCGAACGGTTGTTCCGGCCATTGGACGGACCGGGTACCGCGCCCGTCGACGGCGGCCTCGGCCTGACGCTGGCCCGCCGGCTGGTCGAACTGATGGGCGGCACGATCGCATGCGAATCGGTGCCGGGTGAAGGGGCGACCTTCACCGTCGAACTGGTGCTGCCGGGCACCGCCGTCGCATCGCCCCCCGTGCCCGAGATCGCCGATGTCCGGCTGGCCATCCTCGGTGCCGATGGCTGGCGGCGCGACGCGCTGGTCGGTCAGCTCTACGCCGCCGGGATCGAGGAGCCGCTGTGGCTGACCGCCGATCGCTATGCGCCAAAGGTTCTGGCCTCGGCCGAACTCGATCTCGTCCTGGTCTGTCTCGGTCCGGCGCCGGGCGAGGTCGAGGCGCTGCTGGAAAAGCTGGCGCGCGACGACAAGCTGGCCGGCAGGCCGATCATCGTCGCGGGCGCGCAGGGGCAGCTTGCCTTGCTGAAGCCGTCGGTGCGGCAACGGCTGGCGGCCACCCTCGACTATCCGATCCGTCGCAGCCGCCTATGGTCGACCATCGCCGCAGCGCTCGGCCGTGCGCCGGCCGGCGGCGGGCCGGGCGGCTTTGCCCCGCCGCCGCTCGACGAAGCCCGGGCCGCCGACGCGGCGATCCTGGTGGCCGACGACAATCCGGTCAATCGACAGCTGATCGGCCGGATGCTTGGCCGTCTCGGCTATGCCCATGTCCTGGCCGATGGCGGCAGGGCGGCGCTGGCCGCGCTGGCCGAGCCGGGTTTCGGGCTCGTGCTGGCCGACCTGCACATGCCGGCGATCGATGGCCTGGCATTGGCCACGGCGATCCACGCCCAGGAAACCGCAGGCCGCCACCTGCCGGTGATCGGGCTGACGACCGACGTGACGCCCGCGACGCGTGCGGCCTGTCTTGCCGCCGGCTTGGACGACTGGCTGGCCAAGCCGCTCGATGCCGTGCGACTTGCCGCGCTGGTCGCTCGTTTGCTGCCTGCGGCCGATGGCTTGCGCCGAAGCCCGGTCGTCTCGGAGGCCGATAGGGAAACCGCGCCGCCGGCACCGCTGCCGGCGTTCCAGCCCGAGTTGTTCGATACCGGTCGCCTGACCGAGAGCTTCGGTGGCTTTACCGCGGCGGCGCGCGCGTTCCTGGCGGAGTTTGCCGCAGCCTTGCCCGATCAGCTGGAAATGCTGGAAATGTCGTTCGGGGCCGCCGACTTTGGTGGCGCCCAGGAACAGGCCCGGTCGCTGGTTGCCGCGGCGCGCGCCGTCGGGGCGACGGCGGTCGGCGATGCCGCCGCCGCGGTCGAGGCGGCGCTGGCGCAGGGCGACGTCGATTTGGGCCAGGAGCGGCTGTCGGGCGTCACCGAGGCGGTGCACGCCTTCTGTGCTGCGATGGAGGGCGTGGTCTGAAGCCCAAGCTTGTGGACTTGACGCGGCGACCTATTTAAATGATGTTTATCATGTGAATTCCAGGGGTCGGTGATGCGCTATACCGCGGAACACAAGCAGCAGACCCATCGCCGCATCGTCGACGAGGCGGCGACCGCCTTTCGCGGCCATGGCGTCGACGGGATCGGGCTTGTCGACATCATGAAGGGCGTCGGCCTGACCCATGGCGGGTTCTACGCCCATTTCAAGTCCAAGGACGCACTGGTCGAGGAAGCGATGGCGTCCGCGCTCGACCAGACGTTCGAGCGATTGCGCGACCAGGTGATGGCCGTGCCGGCCGAACAGCGTTTCCCCACCTTGGTGCGCAGCTATCTCAGCCGCCAGCATCGCGATGCGCGCGAGCAGGGCTGTTGCTATGCCGCGCTGGGCGCCGATCTTGCCCGTCAGCCCGCGACCGTCCGGCAGGCGGCGGCAACCCGGATGGACCGGATGGTCAAGCTGATCGAGGCGGCGCAGGGCAAGGGCGAGGCGGCGGCGCAATCGGCGCTGTCGACGATGGTCGGTGCGCTGACCTTGGCGCGGATCGTCGAGGACCCGACCCGGTCGGACCGGATTCTCGCGGATGCGCGCGCGGCGCTGATCGGCTGATCAGGCGCGGGCTTCGACAATCCAGATGGCTGCCGGCAGCTTGATGCCGTCGACACCCTGATAGGGTTCCAGCGCCTTTTCGATGTCGCGGGCGACAGCTGCGACCGTCTCCGGCGGCTGGCCTGCGACGGCCCGGCTTGCCGGGCCGATTTCCAGCAGTTGCGTCGCCGTCTCGGCCAACGTGCCGCCGGCCAGCGGCGCGATCGCGAGGTCGACCGGATCGACGGCCGCGCCGGTGAAGCCGGCCGCGTCGAGAATTTCGCCGACATGGCCGGGATCGGCAAAAGCGAACGGGCCGGGATCGCGCGGGTCCATTCTGGGCAGGCGGGGGACATGGCCATAGGCCGCCATCAGCGCAAGCCTGGCCCAGACATTCTCGTCGAAGCGGCGCCAGCAGGCGAAGACGATGCGACCGCCCGGCCGCAGCGCCCTGCGCAAGTTCGCGAACGCGGCCTTGGGATCGCCGAAGAACATCACGCCGAAACGCGACACGATGAGATCGGCTGCCGGCAGCGGCTGCGCCGCGGCATCGGCGAGCAAGGTTCCAGCCTGTGGGAACCCCCTTAGCCGATCGGCGGCAACCGCCAGCATCGGTGCCGAGATGTCGATGCCGGTGACGCGGCCGGCCGGGCCGACTGCCTCTGCCAGCCGCAATGTCGTATCGCCGCAGCCGCAGCCGACATCGAGGACGTGGTTGCCGGGCATGGCCGAGGCCCGGGTCAGCAGTGCCGCGGTGACCGGCTGCAGCATCGCGTCGGTCTGCGCCTGGCGTTCCACCCAATGGCTGGCACCTTCGCCGTTCCAGTAGTCGATCTGGCGCTGGTGCAGCGAGGCTGTATCCGACATCGTCCGGTTCCGGGGCAATTGACCGCTGGGCGGCCGGCAGGATGGCCCGCCGCGGCGGCAAGGGTCAAGCGACGCCGGGATGCAGCAGCGGGCGCAGCAATGGATTGGGAAAGCGCCGCGCCATCGTCACGGCGTAGAACATCTCGGCAATGCCGGGCAACTGGTGGGCTTCGACCAGCGTGCCCGCCGCGATCTCGTCACGCACCACGATCGGCGGCAGCACGGCAAGCCCGACATCCTCGCGCGCCAGCAGACGCATCATCGCCATGTCCTCGACCTCGGCGGCGATCTGCGGGCGGATCCCCAGGCGGTCGGCCAGCGCGTCGAAGCCGGTGCGGACGCTGGTGTCGGCGGTCGGCAGGATGACCGGATGGTCGCGCAGGCAGTCGGCAAGGTCGCGCTTGCGCCCCTTCAGCCGCGCGCGCGTGCCGACCAGGCTGACCGGCTGTTCGGCGAGGCGATGGGCGACAAAGGCGCTGCCCGTGTCGCGCAAGGGCGCCTGGTTCAGCAGCACCACATCGAGGCCGAGGGTTTCGAGCGCGCGCAGCAGCTCGGCCGTGCTGCCCGAGCGCAGCACCAGTTCGATATCCGCCCGGCCCAGCAGCGGCCGCAGGAACGCCATCTGGAAATTGCGCGACAGCGTGGCGAGCGATCCGACCCTGAGAATGCGCCGCGCCGCGCCGGTATTGCCGAGCGTGCCGAGGAGTTCGCTGCCCAGGGCGAAGATGGCATCGGCATGATCGAGCGCGATGCGCCCGGCCTCGGTCAGGTGCAACTGGCGGCCGCGGCGCTCGAACAGGGCATGGCCCAGCCGCTCCTCCAGCTTGCGGATCTGCACCGACAGGGCCGACTGGGTCAGGTTCAGCTGTGCCGCCGCGCGCGTCAGGTTGCCGTCGTGGGCGACGGCCCAGAAGTAGCGGAGATGGTTGTAGTTCAGTGCGCTCATATCGTTCGATTTTATAAAACGTTTTGACGAGAACAATGAATTTTTATCCTGGCAGCGGGCGGGCTATCTCCGGGGCGTGTTCGATTTCAACCCGACCGGGGGCCATCATGCCGTCAGATCTGTTGCCGCTTGCCGCACCGCTGCCGCTTCTCCTCGCCGCTGCCTTCGGGGCCCTGCGACGCGGCAGCCGGCCGCGCTTGGTGCCGCAGGTGGCCGAGGCCGCGGCCCTCGCGGCGCTGGTCGTCGCGCTTGGCACCCTGGCGCTGCTGATCGCCAGGGGGCCGTCGACCAGCAGCCTGGTCGGCCTGGCGGGCGTCGGCCTGTCCGCGCGGATCGATGCCGTCAGCGTGACGATGCTGCTGCTGGTCACCTTCGTCGGCTGGATCGTCGTGCGCTATACTCGGCGCTATCTGGACGGCGAGCCGCGGCAGGGCGCGTTCACCGCTTGGCTCTGTGCGGTGATCGCCGCGATCCTGCTGGTGGTCCAGGCGGGCAATCTGGTCCAGCTCGCCGCCGCCTGGATCGCGGCGAGCCTGTGCCTCGACCGGCTGCTGGTCTTCTATGCCGAGCGGCCCGCCGCGCGGCGGGCCGCCCGCAAGAAACGGCTGTTCTCGACCATGGCCGCCGTCGCGCTGCTGGCGGCGACGGGCTTGCTTGCCATCGTCTTCGGCACCACCGACATCGCCGCGATCAATGCGGCGGCCCGGGCCGGCGACGTGCCGGCGACGGCCCTCGTCGCCGCCGGGCTGCTGGCGGTCGCGGCCCTGCTTAAGTCGGCGCAGTTTCCGACCCATGGCTGGCTGACCGAGGTGATGGAGGCGCCGACGCCGGTTTCGGCACTGCTGCATGCCGGTGTGATCAATGCCGGCGGCTTCCTGCTGATCCGCTGTGCCGACCTGATGCTGGCCGCGCCCGGCATCCTTGCCGTGCTGGCGATGATCGGCGGCCTGACCGCACTGTTCGGTGCCGTCGTCATGCTCACCCAGCCGGCAATCAAGACGGCCCTGGCCTGGTCGACCGTGGCGCAGATGGGTTTCATGATCCTGCAATGCGGCCTCGCGCTCTTCCCGCTGGCGCTGCTGCATATCGTTGCCCATTCGCTCTACAAGGCCCACGCCTTCCTCGGTTCGGGCCAGGCCGTCGAACAGGTGGCGGCGATCCGGCGGCCGGGGCCGGTGGCGATCCCGGACGGGGCGGCGGTCGGTCGGGCCTTCGTCGCCGCACTGGCGATCTATGCGGCGATCGGCACCGCCTTCGGCCTGGCCTTCGGCTTCGGCCACAAGTCGCCCCAGGCGCTCGCCCTCGGCGCGATCCTGGTCTTCGGCGTCGCCTATCTGCTGGCCCAGGGTCTTGCCGACGCCGCGCCGCGCGCGCTGACCGTCCGGACCGCGATGCGCTCGATCGCGGCCACGATCGGCTACTTCGCCCTGCAGACGATCGCCGAGTGGCTGACGGCCGGCACCTTGCCGGCGACGCCCGCCCCCGGCCGGCTGGAATGGACCCTGATGCTGCTGGCGGTGGCGAGCTTCGGTTTCGTCGCGGTCACCCAGGCGCTGCTGCCGCTCTGGGCGTCGCATCCGGCGGCCGCGGCACTCCGCGTTCACGTGGCCAACGGTTTTTACGTCAATGCCGCCATCGACCGGCTGCTCGGCAACTGGTCGACCTCGAAGGCCTGAAAGCGACAAGGGAGTGACGATCATGCAACTCGACCATCACGCACCGATCCTGGCCGCCGCCGCCGGCGCGGCCCAGGCCGTCCCGCCGCTGTGGCCGCTGGCCGCGAGCGTCGCGGTCAACCCTTTCCTCGGCCAGTCGGGCGACGACCTCGCCACCGCCGCCGCCCGGCTCGGCCAGGCCGCCGGCATCCCGCTGACGATGCCGCGCGACTGGTATGCCGAGCGCCACCGGGCCGGAGAGATCACCGACGCCGATCTGCAGGCGGCGCTGGATGCCGCACCGGCCGGCCGGCCGGCCGCATCGCTTGCCGAACTGAAGGCGGCGATGCGCACGGCGCGGCCCGAGATCAGGCCGCTGCCGACGATCGCCGATCTGGCCGCCGCGGCCTCGGGCATCGACTGGCCCGGCCTGATCGCCGAACGGATCGGCCATTGGGCGGCGAGCTATTTCGACGACGGCCAGGCGCTGTGGGCGGCGGGCACGGAGACCGGGGCCTATGCCGCCTGGCGGATGGCCGCGGCCCAGGACCTGACGCCGGAGATCGCGGGACTGGCCGGCTTCGCACGGCTGGTCGGCCATGCGCCGGCCCGGGCCGAAGAGGCGCTGGCGGAAGCGGTCGCCGAACTCGCGGTCGAGGAAGCCGGGCTGGAGGCGTACTTCCATCGACTGATGGCGACGCTGGGCGGCTGGGCCCAGCTGGCCCGCTGGCGCGACTGGCAGGCCGGGCTTGCCGGTGGCGCCGACCGGACCCCGCTGGACCTGCTGGCGATCCGGCTGACCTGGGAATGCGCGCTGCTGCGGCAGTTTGCGCCGCGTATCGCCGAGGACTGGCGGATCGCGCTGGCTGCCTATGCCCGGCCCGTGGTGCCGTCGCCGGACGACCTCGTCGATGCGATCCTGCAGGATGCCGCCGAACGCGCGGCGCTGCGCCGGCTTGCGCCGGTGGCGACCGGTAACGACGGGCGGGCCGATGCCGCCCGGCCCCGGCTGCAGGTCGCGTTCTGCATCGACGTGCGGTCGGAAGTGTTCCGGCGGGGACTGGAAAGCCTCGATCCCGGTATCAGGACGCACGGCACCGCAGGTTTCTTCGGCCTGGGGGTCGGCCATCGGCGCTTTGCCTCCGACCTGGTCGAGCCACGCCTGCCGGTGCTGCTGGCACCGCCGCTGGCGTCGCAGGCCGGCGGGCGGGGCGACGAGACGGCCGACCGCACCGCGCGGATCGTCGCGCGGGCCAAGCGGGCCTGGGGCCGGTTCAAGGTTGCCGCGATCTCGTCCTTCGCCTTCGTCGAGGCCAGCGGGCCGCTGCATGCCGTGGCCCTGCTGCGCGATGGCGTCGGCCTCGCGGCCAGAAAGCGTGTCGTCGAACCGGCGCCGCGGCTCGATCCCGCCTGCGGGATCGGGGCCAGGGTCGGGCTGGCCGCCGGCGCATTGCGGTCGATGGCCCTGACCGACGGCTTCGCCCGGCTGGTGGTGGTCGCCGGCCATGGCGCCGCCATGGTCAACAACGCCCATGCCGGCGGTCTGCAATGTGGCGCCTGCGGCGGCTATTCGGGCGACGTCAATGCCCGGCTGCTGGCGGGGCTGCTCAATGACCGGCAGGTGCGCCACGGCCTTGCGGCGCTTGGTATCGCGATCCCGGAAGATACGCTGTTCCTGGCCGCGCTGCACGACACGGTGACCGACGTCGTGACGGTCTTTGCCGGCGATCACGATGTGGCCGCCCATCAGGACGATCTGCGGCAGGCGCAAGCCTGGCTCGACGCGGCCGGCGTCCTGGCGCGCGGCGAGCGGCAGGCCCGACTGCCCGGCACGCGGCGCGGTGCCGAGGCGGCGCGGCGGGCGCGCGACTGGGCCGAAGTACGGCCGGAATGGGGGCTGGCCGGCTGCCAGCTGTTCATCGCCGCACCGCGGCGGCGCACCGCCGGGCGCAACCTCGCCGGGCGTGCCTTCCTTCACGACTACGACTGGCGCCAGGACGAAGGCTTCGCCGGGCTGGAAGGGTTGATGGCCGGCCCGGTCGTGGTGGCAAGCTGGATCAGCCTGCAATACTACGGTTCGTCGGTGGCGCCGGCGATGTTCGGGGCCGGCAACAAGCTGATCCACAACGTCACCGGCGGCGTCGGTGTCGTCGAAGGCAACGCCGGGGTGTTGCGCGGCGGACTGCCGCGGCAGTCCGTGCATGACGGCGAGCGGCTGGTGCACCAGCCGTTGCGGCTCACCGTGCTGGTCGAAGCCCCGCGCGAGGCGCTTGCAGGCATCGTCCTGCGCAACACGATGCTGCGCGACCTGTTCGACAACGGGTGGATGCACCTCGTCGCCATCGACGACGAAGGGCGGATGGCACGGCGTCGCGGCAGTGAATGGGAGGCGATCGACGGCTCCACGACGCCGCCCGTCCTGGAAGCGGCCTGAACGAAAAAGGCCGGCGGGGACACCGCCGGCCTTCGATCGTTCCGATCGCGGGGACCGGTTATTCCCAGTAGACCGCGGTCATGTCGTTGACGAAGATCGGCGCGTTCTGCCACAGGCCCTTCAGGCCCTTCTTGTAGATCGAGACCTTCGGCAGCACGAACAGGAAGCCGTTCACCGCGTCCTCGGCCAGTATCTTCTGGGCATCCTGCAGCAGCGGCTTGCGCGCCTCCGGATCGACGGTCGCCTCGGCCTTGGCGATCAGGTCCTCGAACTTCGGGTTCTCGTAGTTGAAGTAGTAACCCGGCTTGACCTTGGTCGAGTAGATGTTGATGTCGTTGGGTTCGACATGGCTGATGATGGTCATGTCGAAATTGCGGTTCTTGAACACCTGGTCGAGCCAGGCGGCCCATTCCAGATTCTCGATCTTGACCTTGAACCCGACATCGGTCAGCAGCGTCGCGATGATCTCGCCCGAGCGGCGGGCATAGGGCGGCGGCGGCAGGCGCAGGGTGATTTCGGTGCCGACCGCGCCGGCTTCCTTCAGCAGGGCCTTGGCCTTGTCGGGATTGTATTCATAGACCTTGGTCAGGTCGACATAGGCCGGGTTGTGCGGCGGGAAGTGGCTGCCGATCGGGATGCCGAAGCCCGACATCGCGCCGTCGATGATGCCCTGGCGATCAAGCGCGTAGGAGACCGCGCGGCGGACGCGGACGTCGTCGAACGGCTTGCGCTTGTTGTTGATCGACAGCAGCGTCTCGCCTTCGGTCGAGCCGACGGTGACGGTGAAGCGGCCATCCTTCTTGAACTGGTCGACGGTCTCGTAGGCGCCCATGGTCGGGAAAGCGTCAACGTCGCCAGCCAGCAGCGCGGCAACCGCCGCGGCCGGGTCGGCGATGACCTTGAAGGTCAGCTTGTTCAGCTTGATCGCCGCAGGGTCGCGATAGGTGTCGGCCTTGACCAGCGTGATCGACGAGCCCTTGGTCCAGCTGTCGAACTTGAACGGGCCGGTGCCGACCGGCTTGGTCGAATTGTCGGCCGCGGTCTTATCCGAGGTGATGACCGCGGTGTTCTCGCCGATGCGGAACGGGAAATAGGCGTCGGTCGCCTTCAGGGTGATGACGACGGTTTGCGCGTCCGGTGTCTCGATCTTCTCCATGTTGGAGAAGGTGGCCTTGTTCTTGTTGGTCGAGCCGTCGGCGCCGTAGCGGGTGAACGACGACTTGACGTCGGCCGACGAGAAGGCCGAGCCATCGTGGAACTTGACGCCGGACTTCAGCTTGAAGGTCCAGGTCTTGCCGTCGGCCGAGGGCGTCCAGCTGTCGGCCAGCAGCGGGCCGACCGTGCCGTTCTCGTGGATCCGGGTCAGCGTCTCGAACAGGTTGTAGTGAACGACCTCGCCGATCGCGGCGGCGGGATTGACGGTCGGGTCGAGCACCGGCGGCTCGAGCACGATGCCGAGTGCGACCGCATCCTTCTTGGCCTGCGCATCGGCGGCCAGCGGCGTGCCGGCAAGTGCCGCCACGGCGAGTGCCGCATACCAGAATTTCCGCATGACGTGTTTTCCTTTTCCCCCAAAAGTCCTGATGTTCAGAGCGAAGTCCCCGAGAGTTTCACCCGGCGTGCAGTGATCGCCAGCTCGGCAGGCCGCCGAGGCTGTCGGCTGCATGCACGGCCCGCGCCACCGCCCGGGCGACGCAATCCGCGGCAAGGCTGCCGACCCGGGCCACGGCCAGCGGCAGCGGCACGGTCGGTTTCAGCCGTCCGGTGGACATGGCGAAGATCGTATCGCCATCCATCGGCGTATGAACAGGTCGAATCGCCCGGGCGTAGCCGTCCTGGGCCATGATCGCGATACGTTCGGCCGAAGCCTTGTCGATGGCGAGGTTGGTGACGACGACGCCGATCGAGGTATGGCCGCCGATGCGGCCCTCGGCGGGCAGGTCGAGATCGATGTCGCCGGGCGGCGTTTCTTCGCGATAACCGCCGAACTCGCCGTCCTGCTCGAGGTCGGCCGCCCAGAATCGGCCGGTGCCGGGCCGTGTGACGCTGCCCACCGGATTGGCGGCGACGAGGGCCGCGACCACCAGGCCGGTCTGGTCGTCGATCACCGAGGCCGAGCCCAGCCCGCCCTTGATCCGCCCGGCCGCCGCGCCGTAGCCCGCCCCGACATTGCCCAGCGGGAAGGCACCATGGGCCGCCGCGATCACCGCTTCGCGGCCGAGCCGGCGATAGGGCGGTTCCTCGCCCCAGTTCTTGTCGCCCCCATTGGCCAGGTCGAACAGGATGGCTGAGGGCACGATCGGTACCCGCATGCCGCCGACCACCGGCCAGCCGCGGCCGGTCGAGGCGAGGTAATTGGCAACACCCGATGCGGCGTCGAGGCCGAAGGCCGAGCCGCCGGACAGCACGATCGCGTCGATCCGATCGACTGCGCAGGTCGGGCGCAGCAATTCGGTCTCGCGCGTGCCGGGCCCGCCGCCACGCACGTCGACGCCGGCGAGCGCCGGGTCGTCGGGCAGGATGACGGTGACGCCCGAACGCACGTCGGTGTCGACGGCATGGCCGACCTTGATGCCGGGGACGTCGGTGAGAAGATTGAACGGGCCGCTGCGAATCGTCATGGGGCCAGAGGCTAGTTGGTTCGTGAACGCCCGGTCAATTGGCCAGCAGCGCATCCTGCGTCAGCCGGTGGAAGGGCACCGGTTCGGCGAAGCCTTTGAGCCGCGCGCGTTCGTCGCTGAGCCTGAACGGCGCCAGCAGCGGCCGCACCGCCGGATCGGCGGCCAGCGCTTCGCTGATGACGACGTCGCCGCCGCCGCTCTCGCCCTGCAGCCGGGCGGCGAGATTGACCGCCGAGCCGAAATAGTCGAGCCGGCCGTTCATCGTCACGGCGATGCAGGGCCCGACATGCAGGCCCGTCTTGATGCGGATCGCCGCATCCTGCTGGCGGGCGTTGAATTCGCCGACATGGCGTTGCACCGACAGGGCGGCGGCGACCGCCTGGGCGGGATCGGCGAAGGCGGCCATCACGGCATCGCCGATGGTCTTGACCAACGTGCCCTCGTGGCGCCTGACCGCCTCCCCGAGATATGCGAAATGATCGCGTACCAGATTGTAGGCCGCGCCGTCGCCGATGCGCTGGTAGAGGGCGGTCGAACCCTCGAGGTCGGTGAACATCAGCGCGACGCTGTCGATAGCCACGTCTTCGTCGGGGCGCAGGACCTGGTCGGCGAACAGGTCGCGGAATGCCTGCAGCGCGGTCGCCGCCTTGGCGGTCAGCGCGTCCGATCGCCAGTCGCGCCGCTCCAGCACCAGCACGCGTTCGCGCGCGTCGCGATTGGCGAGACGGATGGCCGGGCCCACGGCGTCCAGCCGGGCACCGGACGCGTCGGCGACGAAGGCGGGCAGGGCGCCGCCATCATGTTCGAATTCCGCCGTCTCGCCGGGATCGATGGTGCGCAGCCGGTAGCGGCCGGGGGGCAGTGGTGCCGCAAGTTCGCGGGTCTCGCCGGGGGCGAGGATCTGCTGCATCACCACATGCGGAGTAGACATCGGGCCGGCGATGCAGAAGCCGCCGGCCAGAACCGGCCGGATCGAGGGTGCCGGCCGGAAGGACAGCTCGACGTTCTCGGTGAAATCGGCGCCGTAGTCGATGTTGCACGACGGACAATGGGCGCCGCGCGGCAACTGGTCCAGTGCGGCGACCGATCGTTTGGCGCCGCGGCAACGCGGACACAGCAGATCCCAGGACAGGCGCAGCATGCCTTCACGGGTTGCGGCAAGCGCCAGTTCAACCGCTGCCAGCCGCGACACACCCCACTCGCGGGCGAGCTTGAGCGGCCGGATCTGCTCGACATCGACATCCGGTGCGCCGGCGATGAGCGTCGCGAGGCGGTCGGCGAGGCCATGGCCGTAGGGACCGGCGGCCAGGCGGCCGCGCGCAGCTTCCAGCCGTTCGCGCCCCCCGGGCGCGAGTTCGACTGTCGGCATCTCGAACGGGGCCGGGCCCGGTTCGCCCGCCTCGGCATGGCGGGATGCGGTTTCGACCAGCATGCCCATGTGGCGAAACGCCCGGTCGATCTGGCGCAGCGCGACCAGCGCATGGCCGAAGATGTTGGCCGGTTCGCCATGCAGGACATAGTCGATGCGCGTCCGGCCCGATGCCTCCGGGGTCAGCTCGGCCGATATGCCGAACCGGCTGAACGGGCCCTTGCGGAACAGGCGGGTCTGCCGGAAATGCGACCCTTCCAGCCATTCGTAGGGACGCTCGTTCCATTCCAGGCCAAAACCCATGATCCTGGATCGTCCGATGCGCAGCACGCTGCCATCGGCCTGCGGCAGTTCCTCGAGCTGGTATTTGCCGAGGCCCGAAGCCTCGTTGAAACGCGCCGTGTCGGCCAGCACCCGCCAAAGCCGGTCGGGCGGGGCGTCGACATGCCAGGAGCGGGTGCGCCGCATGCCCCCGTCAGCGCTTTCGCGCCGGGGCGAGCACGCCGAGCAATTCCGCGGCCAGGGCGTTCATCTCGGCCGCGGCCTGGCCGCGGGGTTCGTATTCCGTGACCCCGAGGCCTTCGACCAGCGCCGCGGCGAAGGCCTGTCGGTTGCCGAGCGTCGCGTCGGCGATCGGCGCGCCGGTTTCCGCCAGTTCGCGTGCCATCGCTTCCGACAGCGAGCCGCGCGCCGGCACCCGGTTGAGGACGAGACGCAATGGCCGTTTCTCGGCGGCGATCAGGTCGATGGTCGCGCGCGTGGCCCAAAGATCGAGCGGGGAAGGCTGCATCGGCACGACGATCAGATCAGCCGCGCGGACGGCGAGCTTCGCCGCGGTCTCGCCATGCGGCGGGCAGTCGATCAGGACGAGGTCGTGCTCGCGCGCCTGGCGTTCGACCTCGGGGCCGGTACGCCAGCCCGAAACCGTCGACAGGTTCAGGTGCGGGTCGAACCCGGCCGGCCGCAAGCCGGCCCAGGCGGTCAGGCTGCCCTGGGGGTCGATGTCGATCAAGGCCACGCGATGCCCTTGTCCTGCGAAGGCGGCGGCAAGATGCGCGGTGAGCGAGGTCTTGCCGGCGCCGCCCTTTTGCTGAGCGATGGTGACGATACGGGCGGGCATGGCACCTCGGATGACGGGCTGATGATCAAACAACCGTGAGGCGTCAGGGTATCGGTGGTCCGCCAGCTTGCCAAGGCGACTTGCGCCGCACCGCACCATCGATGACAGGTGGATGAAATTGACCGCAGAAAGGCGCTGGACAGCCCCGATCAAATCCCGTATCTAGGCGCCCGCAACCGAGACGGTCCGGCCCGATGGCCCGGCCGCAGGGCGCCCGGGTAGCTCAGTTGGTAGAGCAACGGATTGAAAATCCGTGTGTCGGCGGTTCAAATCCGTCCCCGGGCACCACTTTCCCCTTCTCGATACGGAATAAGCGATACTCTTCGGAACGCATCCGGTTGCGTGATGCTTGGCTTTCCTTGCCATCGATCCGCTATCATCGCTGGAACGTGCAGTTCTCAACCGTTGTGAAACTTCCCGCACGGGATTTCCTGATGTTTCGTCCGCGCAACTTCGTCCTGATCCTGGCTCTTCTGCTTGGCGCCTGCGGCGGTGACCCCGAACCGCTGCCGACCTCGCCGCCGCGGCCCGGCGAACCGGCCGGGCGGCGACTGACGGTCAAGAACCTGGCCCAGGAATTCCAGCATCGCTATGACACGTCGCGTTCGGCCTATATCCAGCCGCAGCCGATCGAGGAGCGCGACGAGGGCGATTTCCATATCTATACCGTCAAGCTGACGATGACGGCCGCGACCCAGCGCAGCGACGCGCCGGCCCGGACCTTGTCGACGTTCTGCTCGGGCAAGGGCGGCGAGGATGTCGGCGACGCCTGCCGGGCGATCGATGGCGGGCTGATCTACTTCTACCGCTACACCGCCGGTCCGACCGCAACCCTGCTGCTGGCCGAGCCGCGCCCCGGCACGGCGGCGGTGATGACGACCGATCCCGGCGTCGTCGCGCCGTGGAACCCGCCGCCGGCCGGGGTCGACCAGGCGATGGCCAGCATCCGTACCCTGCTGTCGGACGTCCAGCCGCTGATCGGGCCGGAATGTTTCGAAAGGCTGGCGCGCGGTGTCTATCGCTATGCCGACAGCGCCACCCGCCTGGCCCAGCCGAAGCGGCAACTGCTCTATTCGCGGCCGGGCGGCAACATGGCCTGCACGCTCGGCATCGTCATCGAGCCGGCGCGGCACGGTTCGCAGGGCATCGGCTGCATCGCCGCCGAATTGCTGGCCTATCGTACCCGCGACGTGGCCGGCTACTTCCAGCCCGGCGCGATCGTGATGAGCCGGCAACTGTCCGGATGCCGGCGGGATGGTGCCCCGGGCGGCTGGGACCTGTCGCTGCAATAGCGGCTTGGACATCGGTCGTTCCCGGGTAAATTAGGGCTGATCGACAGCAAGGCCGGAGCCATCAGCCATGACCGATGCCATCAGCGCCGACGCCTGGTCGTGGGGCCTGTCGCTGCTTGAAATCATCTGGGTCAACATCCTGCTGTCGGGCGACAACGCCATGGTCATCGCCATGGCCTGCCGGTCGCTGCCCGAGCGGCAGCGGCGCTGGGGCATCATCTGCGGCGCCGGTGCGGCGGTGGCATTGCGCATCATCTTTACCGGCGCGCTGGGCTATCTGCTGGAGGTGCCCTACCTGAAGGCGATCGGCGCCATCCTGCTCGTGATCGTCGCCGTCAAGCTCGCGGCCGCGAAGGATGACGAGGAGCAGGAAGTCGCCGCCCCCGACACGCTGCTGCGCGCGGTCGTCACCGTGGTTGTCGCCGATGCGGTGATGAGCCTCGACAACGTCATCGCCATAGCCGCAGCCGCCCATGGCTCGCATGTTCTGATGGCGATCGGGCTGATCATCTCGGTGCCGCTGGTCGTCGCGGGGTCGAGCCTGCTGATGGCCGTGATCGACCGGGTGCCGTTGCTGGTCTGGGCCGGCGCCGCCTTCCTGGGCTGGATCGCCGGCAGCATGCTGGTGGCCGATCAGGCCATCCTGCCGTGGCTGCCGCCGAACCTTCCCGAGATTGCCGTCGATGCCGGCGCGGCTGTCCTCGTCGTCGTTGTCGCCTGGGCCATGTTGCGCCTGTCGGCCGCCCGCCAGCGCGAGATCGCCGACTGACGACGGTCGATACGCCGCTTGCGTGTCGTCGATGGTGGATGATTAAATTTACGGCGCGGTCCCTGGCAGGATCTGTGCGGACGGTAGCGGCTGTGGCGGAGGGGACGTGCGAGACGGTCGGGGCGATCTGCTGACCTTCGATCTCGGCAGCCAGCGTTGCGCCCTGGTTCTGGCCGATGTCGTCGAGGTCGTGCGGGTGGTGGCCATGGCCCATCTGCCCGACGCCCCGCCGCTGGTCGAGGGCATCGTCAACCTGCGGGGCGAGGTCGTTCCCGTCTTCGATCTTCGTGCCCGCTTCGGCCTTGCTCCGAAGGCCGTGGAACTCTCCGATCACCTGCTGATCGCCCGGGCCGGGCCGCGCACCGTCGCCATCCGCGTCGATTGCGCTCGCGCCCTGGTCGAGGTCGATCCGCGGGACATCGACCGTCCGGTCACGTCGGGCAATGCGCTGGCCGGGGTGGCCAAGCTCGCCGACGGTCTCGCCTTGATCCACGATCTTGCAACCTTCCTGTCGGCGAGCGAGGCGCAGGCCCTCGACACCGCGCTCGTGGCCGCCGATCGTGGGCGCTGACCGGCTGCCCGGACCTGCGGTCGACGCCGTGCTCGCCCTGGTGCGGCGGCGAGCCGGGCTGGTGTTCCCAGCGGCGCGTCGCCGCGATGTCGAGGCCGCGATATCGTCGGCGATGACGCGGGGCCGGCTGGCCGATCCTGCCCAACTGCTGCAGTGGCTGATCGGCGACGAAGCGGCGTTTGCCGCCCTGGTCGCCGACCTTACTGTCGGCGAGACCTATTTCCTGCGCGAGGCCGCGCAGATCGAGGTGCTGCGCCGGCTGGTACTGCCCGATCTGGTCCGCCGGCGCGGCGTCGCGCCGCTGAGATTTTGGAGCGCGGGATGCGCCACCGGGGAAGAGGCCTACTCGCTGGCCATCCTGCTGGAGCAGGAGGGTATCGGGAACATGGCGACGATCGTCGGCACCGACATATCCGCGGTGGCGCTGGCGCGGGCCGGGCGCGCGGAATACGGTGCCTGGTCGCTGCGCGGCGTGCCGCAGGACGTGATCGTCAGTGCCTTCCGCCGCCAGGGCGACCGCTACCTGCTCGCCGACCGTCTGCGCCGCCAGGTCACCTTCGGCACGCTGAACCTGGCCGCACCCGACTATCGCGCCGTCATGCCGGTCCTGGACCAGATGGACCTGATCCTCTGCCGCAACGTCCTGATCTACTTCGCGGCCGAAGCGGTCGAGGCTATTGCGGCACGGCTGCACGACCTGCTGGCGCCGGGCGGTTGGCTGCTGACCGGCCCCTCCGATCCGCCGCTGTGGACGTTTGCTCCGTTCGAGACCGTGGTGACGGCGGGCGGCGTGGTCTATCGGCGACGTGCCGTCGGCAGACCCTCGTACCCCTCGGCGGTACCCGACCCTGCCGTCGACATGACGTTCCCCGGCGCAAGCCCTGCCGGGTGCGAGGACGTCGCCAAGCTGCCGCGGCCGGAACCGGCGCCGCCTGTGATGCCGCCCGATCCCCGGCCGGGCATCCGGGCGCTGGCCGACGGTGGCCAGCCCCAGGCGGCGCTGGCGGCACTCGGCCAGGCGATCGACCGGTTCCCGCTGGACACCGGGCTGCATTACCTTGCCGCCGTGCTCCAGATCGATCTCGGGCGGCTGGATGACGCGGCTGCGAGCCTGCGCCGCGTTCTCTATCTCGACAGTACGCTCGCGGTTGCCCATCTGACGCTCGGTACCGTGCTGCGGCGCCTTGGTGCCGCCGACGACGCGCGGCGTGCGTTTCGCAATGCCCTGGCCCTCTGTGCTGCGTTGCCGGACGATACCCCCGTCGCCCTGGCCGAGGGCGAACCGGCGGCGCGCCTCGCCGCCGCCGCCGCGGCGCAGCTTGCCGGGACGGAGGCATCGCAATGACCGGGACGGACGCCATCCTCGCCGAACGGGCCCGCCTGCTGGCCCGCAAGCTGGCGGCGCCCGCAGCCGAGGAGCAGACGATCGACGTGGTCGGCTTCCGCCTGGGGGGTGAGCGCTATGCGCTCGATGCCGCGGTAGTTCGCGAGGTGCTTCCCTTCACCGACTATACCGCCCTGCCGGGCGTACCGCCTCATGTCGTCGGCGTGACGAACCTGCGCGGCGAGATACTGGCCGTGTTCGATCTGCGCCTGCTGTTCGGCCTGCCCGACCGTGGCCTAACCGATCGCACGCGGCTGATCGTCTGCGGCGCCGATGACCCGGAATTCGGGATCGTCGCCGATTCCACCCAGGACGTATCGGCGCTGCCCGTTTCCCGCCTTCTGCCGGAAGCCACGCTGTTCGGGGCCGAGCGCCAGCCCTGCGTGCGCGGCATCACCGGCGATGCCATCATTGTCCTAGATGGCGCGGCGCTGCTGCGCGATCGGCGGCTGTTCGTCGAGGGAACGGCCGCATCGACAGAAGGGGAGGCCTGATGTTCAACGTCCGCACCATCCAGGGCAAGCTCGCGGCGGGGTTCGCGCTGGGACCCGTCGTGCTGCTGATCGTCGGCTGGATCGTCTATACCTCCACCGAGGGATTGGTCGAGCGGCGCAATCAGCTGCAGCAGTCCTATCTGGTCTTGCAGCAGACGGCGCTGCTGTCGCGCCTGCTGGTCGACGCCGAAACCGGGCAGCGCGGTTTCGTGCTGACCGGCGAGGATGCCTATCTGGCGCCCTATGCGGCGGCCGAATCCGGCTTGAACGTGGCGCTGACCCGGTTGGCCGAACTGACCGTCGACACGCCGCGGCAGCAGGCGCGGCTGGTGGCCCTGCGCGAGGCGGTCCGGCTCAAGCTGGCCGAACTTGCCGAAACCATCGCGCTGCGCCGGTCGCAGGGATTCGATGCCGCGCTGGCGGTCATCAGGACCGACCGCGGCAAGAAGTTCATGGACGACATCCGCGTCGCGCTCGACCAGATGATCGCCGACGAAAACGAGACGTTGCGTCAGCGCATCCTGGAGGCCGACCGGCTGGCCGCCATCACGTTCGAGACCATCCTGGGCGGCACGGCCTTTTCGTTCCTGCTGCTGGCGGTGGCGGGCTTCTTCATCATGCGCTCGATCACGCTGCCGGTCGGCCGTGCGGTCGAGGCGTTGGCTTCATCCTCGTCCGAGATCCTTGCGGGTACGACCCAGCAAGCCGCCGGCATGCGCGAACATTCGGCGGCGGTGACCCAGACCGTCTCGACCGTCGACGAGGTGCTGCAGACTTCCGAACAGGCGGCCCAGCGTGCCGTGGCGGTTTCGGAATCGGCCCAGCGTGCCGCCGAAGTCGGCATGGCCGGACGCCGGGCCGTGGACGATTCGGTAGCGGCCATGGGGGTGGTGAAGGAGCAGACCTCGTCGATCGCCGAGAGCATCCTGACCCTGGCCGAGCAGGCCCAGGCCATCGGGGAGATCATCGCGGCGGTCAACGATATCGGCGAGCAGATCAACCTGTTGTCGCTCAACGCCGCGATCGAGGCGGCGCGGGCGGGCGAACACGGCCGCGGCTTCAGCGTCGTCGCCGCCGAGGTCAAGGCGCTGTCCGAGCAGTCCAAGAAGGCCACGGCCCAGATCCGCACGATTCTCGGCGAAATCCAGAAAGCGACGAATGCCGCGGTCATCGTGACCGAGCAGGGCGGCAAGAGTGTCAACGAGGCGATCAAGACCGTGAATGAGGCGGGCATCACCATCCGCCAGCTGGCCGAGGTGATCGCCCAGGCCACCCAGGCCGCCGCCCAGATCGCAGCCTCGTCGAACCAGCAGGCGACCGGCATGCGCCAGATCCACCAGGCGATGCAGAACATCAGCCAGGTCTCCAGCCAGCATCTGGCCGCGACGGCCCAGGCCGAGCAGGCTGCCCGCCACCTCAGTAGCGTCGGCACGACGCTCAAGAGGCTGGTCGCCGGCTGACCATGGACAAGGCGCGGCTGATCCAGCGCCTGATGGCCACCTTCGTGGCCGAGTTGGAGGAGCATGTCCGCGCGCTGGAACGCGATCTGCTGGCGCTGGAGAAGGGAGCCGAAGGCGAGACCCGGCGCAAGCTGTTCGAAGTCCTGTTCCGCACCGCCCACAGTCTCAAGGGCGCCGCCGGTTCGGTCGGGGTTGCACCCGTCGAGGCCGCCGCCCATTTGACCGAGGAGGTGCTGAGCGGCGCGCGCGACGGCCGCCTGCCGACCGATGCGGCATTCTTCGCCCGGCTGCTGCCGGTCGTCGACGCCATCGGAGATGCGGGCCGCCGGCTGCGCGACAACCGGGCGCTTGCCGGCGGCCCGCTGGACGCCGCCCTGCGCGGATTGGCGGTGCTGGTGGGCGATCGCAGCGTGCAGCCGCCCGCGCCGCCACCACCTCGGCCGCCGGCCGCGCCACCCGTATCCGAGACGCCGGCGCCCGGTCCCGCGGCCCGGGAATGGGCCGGCATGGTGCGCGTCCCGGCCGAGAAGCTCGATGCGCTGATGGCACAGGGCAGCGAACTGCTGCTGGTCCGCCATCGCGCCGAGGCGCGCCAGCAGGATGCCCAGGCGCTGCTAGACCAGATCGGCGCCTGGCAGCGGGAATGGCGCCGGCTCGAATCCGGCCTGGCGATACTGACCAAGCGCGACGGCCAGGGCGGCGCCACGGCATTGCGGGCGCAGCTCGACCAGGCGATCGGCCGCCATCGCGACGCCTTCTGGCGTATCGAGCGCGGCATGCAGCGCCTGTCGGCCGAACTGCAGCGCGACCGCCGCCTGCTGGACCAGGTGGCGGTCCCGATCGATCAGGAAATCCGCCGCGCCCGCATGCTGCCCTTCGCGGAAGCCTGCGAGGGGCTCGACCGTGTCGTCCGCGATCTCGCGGCGGCGGGGGGGCGCACCGCCGACTTCGTGGTCGAGGGCCACGACATCGAGCTCGACCGGTCGGTCCTCGATGGTCTGAAGGACAGCCTGCTGCACCTTGTGCGCAACGCCGTCGATCACGGTATCGAGCCGGCCGAGCAGCGTGCGGCAGCGGGCAAGCCGTCCGTTGCACGCATCGTCGTGTCGGCGCGGCGTAACGGCGCCAGGGTCGAGGTGCAGGTCGCCGACGACGGTCGCGGCCTCGATATCGAGGCGATCCGGTCGCGGCTGGTCCAGGCCGGCCTGCCGGTTCCGGCCGAAACGGCGGCGCTGGCACGCGCGATCTTCGCCCCCGGTTTGTCGACCGCGAGCGCGGTCACCGCGCTGTCCGGGCGCGGCGTCGGCCTTGACGTGGTCAAGACCGCGGTCGAGGCGATGCGCGGTACGGTCGACGTGGAATTCACCCCGGGGCGCGGTACCCGCTTCATGCTGGGCGTGCCCCTGACCCTGACCTCTGTCCGGGCCGTGCTGGCGGCCGCGGGTGGCAGGGTTTTCGCGATCGAGGCCGAACAGGTGCTGCGCGTGATACGACCGGCGCTGGCCGATCTGGTCGCCGTCGAAGGCCGCGACATGCTGGTGGTCGACGCGCGGCCGGTCCCGGTGGTGCGGTTGGCCGACCTGCTGGGGTCGGCCGAACCGGCCGCCGCCATTGGTGCCAGGTTCATCGCCATCGTCCTCGACGTCCGCGGCCGCCGGGTCGCCGTGGTCGTCGACGAGGTCCGGGCCGAACGCGAGATCGTCATCCGCAGCCTCGGGCGGCGGTTGCGCCGTATCGCCCATGTCGGCGGTGGCACGATCCTGCCGGACGGGCGTGTCGGGCTGGTGCTGAACGCAGCCGAACTGGTCGATCGCGCGATGGAGGTCGCCACCGGTGGCCGGTTCGCCGCCGCCGGCGCGGCGCCCGCGACCGAAGCGGCGGCCAGACGCCTGCTGGTGGTCGATGATTCCGTCACCATCCGCACTCTGGTCAAGAGCATCCTCGAAGGGGCGGGGTACGAGGTCATGGCCGCGCCCGATGGCGCCGAAGCCTGGGCCATGCTGCTGGAGAAGGGGGCCGACCTCGTCGTTTCCGATGTCGAGATGCCGCGCATGGACGGCTTTACCCTGACCGAGACCATCCGCGCCTCCCCCCGCTTCCGCAAGCTCCCGGTCATCCTGGTCACGGCGATGGAAAGCGAGTCCGACAAGGCGCGGGGACTGGCGGCCGGCGCCGATGCCTATCAGGTCAAGAGCGGCTTCGACCAGTCGGCGCTGCTGTCGACCATCGGGCAGTTGCTGTGACCGGCGTGATCCGTATCGTCGTTGCCGAAAGTTCGCTGCGCGACCGCGACGGGCTGGTGGCGACGCTGCGCGGCGATCCCGGCCTGGCAGTGGTCGGCGAGGCGACGCGTTCGACCGAGGTCCTGGGGCTGGCCCGTCGGCTCAACCCCGACATCCTGGTGGTGGGCGTCGATCTGCCGACGGCCGGTGGCTTCGAGACCACGAAGGCGATCATGAGCGAGATGCCGACGCCGGTCGTGATCGTCTCCGACGAAGGCGATCCGCGGCAGGTCGAGCAGTCGATCCTGGCGCTGCGTGCCGGGGCCTTGGCCGTCGTGCCGCGGTTGGCCGGGCTGATGCCGCCCGAAAGGCAGTCGGCCGCTGCCCGGCTGATGGCAACCGTGCGGGCGATGGCAGGGGTCAAGGTGGTACGGCACTGGCCGGCGGCGGCACTGCCGGCGCGGCCCGCGGTGCCGGCGGCGGGCGTCAGCCCGCATCAGCGGATCGTCGCCATCGCGGCTTCGACCGGCGGTCCCGCGGCGCTGCAGGTGCTGCTGTCGGGGCTTCCCGCGACGTTCCCGACGCCGATCCTGGTGGTGCAGCATATCGGCAAGGGGTTCGTCGACGGCTTGGTCACCTGGCTCAACACGGTCTCGTCGCTGAAGGTAAGGGTGGCGGTGGCGGGCGAACCGATCCTGTCCCATACCGTCTATGTCGCGCCCGACGACGCCCATCTCGGTGTGCTGGATCGGGGACGCATCGCCTTGTCCAGGTCCGCGCCGATCGGCGGGTTTCGTCCGTCGGCGACGTTCCTCTTCGAACAGGTGGGGCGGGTGTACGGCGCTGCGGCGACGCATGTGATCCTCACCGGCATGGGGCAGGACGGCGTTGCCGGCCTCAAGGTCGCCGCCGGGACCGGCGGCCGGGTGATCGCGCAGGACGAGGCCAGCTCGATCGTCTACGGCATGCCCGGGGCCGCCGTCGCGGCCGGTGTCGTCGACCAGGTCTTGCCGCTGGCCGCCATCGGCGGCGAACTTCTCCAGATTATCCAGAATGCGAGGGAGGGCAGATGACCCGGGTACTGATCGTCGAGGACAGCCCGACCCAGGCCGCACAGCTCCAGTTCATCCTGGAAGCCGAGAACATCGAGGCCGACATCGCCGGCGATGCCGAAAGCGGCATGGCCAAATTCGAGAGCCGCCAGTACGACATGGTCATCTCCGACATCATGATGCCGGGCATGTCGGGCTACGACCTGTGCCATCGGATCAAGCATCATGAGGGCGGCCGTGACACGCCGGTGATCCTGCTGTCGACCTTGTCCGATCCGATGGACATCATCCGCGGGCTGGAATGCGAGGCCGACAACTTCATCACCAAGCCCTACGAGGCCGACCAGCTGGTCGCGCGGGTCCGTACCGTGCTGGCCAACCGGGCGATGCGGTCGTCGGGCAAGCTGACCTTCGGCGTCGAGATCGTCTTTCTCGGCAAGAAGTTCCTGATCAATTCCGAGAAGGAACAGATCCTCGACCTGCTGATCGCGACCTTCGAGGATATCGTGCGGACCAATCTGGGCCTGCAGGCCAGCAAGGCGCAGCTGGCCGCCGCCAAGCTGGAGCTGGAGACCTACGCCCATGAGCTGGAGCGGCGCGTGCAGGAACGCACCGCCGAACTGGTGGCACAGCAGGAGCAGTTGCACCAGGCGCAGAAGATGGAGGCGGTCGGCCAGCTGACCGGCGGCCTCGCCCACGACTTCAACAACCTGCTGATGATCATCATCGCCAATCTCGATCTGCTCGAGACGATGCTGAAGGGACAGCCGGCGGCGCAGAAGCTGGTCAACGCCGCCGTCGGGGCCTCGTTGCGGGGGGCCGAGCTGACCAAGCAGCTGCTGGCCTTCTCGCGCCGTCAGCAATTGCAGCCGCAACCCGTCGATCTGAACCAGCTGGTCTCTGCCACCGCCGAGCTGCTGCGGCGGACGCTGGGCGAGGCTATAGCCATCAGGACCGCCTTCGGCCGGCAGATCTGGACGGCGGACGCCGATCCCTCGCAGGTCGAATCTGCCCTGGTCAATCTGTCGATCAATGCGCGGGACGCGATGCCCGGCGGCGGGGCGCTGACCATCGAGACGGCGAACGTCACCCTCGACGATGCCTATGTCGCCGACAACCCGGATGCGACGGCCGGCGACTACGTCATGCTCGCCGTCACCGATACCGGGACCGGCATGCCGCCCGATGTGGTCCGCCGCGTGTTCGAGCCCTTCTTCACGACCAAGCCGATCGGGCAGGGCACCGGCCTCGGTCTGTCGATGGTCTATGGCTTCGCCAAGCAGTCGGGCGGCCATGTGAAGATCTATTCCGAGCCGGGGCACGGCACGACCGTGCGGCTCTACCTGCCCAAGGCGAGGGAGCAGCGCGTGGCCGAGCCGATCGAGGATCCCGGCGATGGCGGCTCGATGCAGGGCAACGACGAAGTCGTGCTGGTCGTGGAGGACAACGAGGATGTCCGGTCGGTGACGGCGCGCCAGCTCGGCATTCTCGGCTATCGCGTGATCGAGGCGGAAACCGCGGCCGAGGCGATGCGGGTGATCGACGGCGACGCCCGGGTCGACGTGATGTTCACCGACGTGGTGATGCCCGGCGGGGTCAGCGGCTTCGATCTGGCCGAGCAGGCGCGGGCAAGGCGGCCCGATCTGGGAGTCCTGTTCACCTCGGGCTTTACCGAGGTGTCGCTGCGCAACAATGCGGCGCTGGAACAGTCGGCGGGGCTGTTGTCCAAGCCCTACCGGCTGGAGGCACTGGCGCGCAAGATCAGGGAAGCCCTGACCCTGCGCGCCAGATCCTAGGTCGTCACTTGAAGCCGCGGCCTTCGGCCACCAGCTTTTCGAGCAGCGCGGCCGGCTTGAAGTCGGGTCCGAGCCTGGCCTCGAACTCCTTCATCCTGGCCAGCACCTTGTCGAGGCCGACGATCTCGCCGTAGAACATCGGGCCGCCGCGATAGACCGGCCAGCCGTAGCCGTTGATCCAGGCGATGTCGATGTCGGAGGCCCGGATCGCCTTGCCTTCCTCGAGGATCTTCGCGCCTTCGTTGATCATCGGGTAGATGCAGCGTTCGAGGATTTCGTCATCCGAGATCGCCCGGCGGGTAATGCCCTTCCTGGCGGCGAGGTCGAGGATGATCTTCTCGGTCACCGGCGACGGGCTGGCGCGGCGCTTCTCGTCGTAGTCGTAGAAGCCGGCACCAGTCTTCTGGCCGCGGCGATCCATCTCGCAGAGGATTTCGCGCACCGTCGACGACGAGGTCGTCTCCTTCGACCAGCCGATGTCGAGGCCGGCCAGGTCGGACATGGCGAACGGCCCCATCGGCATGCCGAAATCGTAGAGCACGCGATCCACGTCCCAGGGCATGGCGCCTTCCAGGATCAGCTTGTTGGCCTCGCGCTGGCGCTGGGCCAGCATGCGATTGCCGACGAAGCCGTGGCAGACACCGACCAGCACGGCGATCTTGCCGATCTTGCGGGCGATCTGCATCGCGGTTGCGACCACCGGCTTTGCCGTCTTCTCGCCGCGCACGACTTCGAGCAGCTTCATGACGTTGGCCGGCGAGAAGAAATGCAGGCCGATGACATGGTCGGGCCGCGCGGTCGCCGCGGCGATCTCGTCGACGTCGAGGTAGGACGTGTTGGTCGCCAGGATCGCGCCCTGCTTGACGATGCCGTCGAGCTTGCCGAACACGTCCTTCTTGATGTCCATGTTCTCGAACACGGCCTCGATGACGAGGTCGCAATCGGCCAGTGCCGACAGATCCAGCGCACCGGACAGGAGGCCCATGCGGCGCTCGACATCCTCGGGCTTCAACCGGCCCTTGGCGGCGGTCGCCTCGTAGTTGCGGCGGATGATGCCGAGGCCGCGGTCGAGCGCGTCCTGCTTCATCTCGACGATCGTCACCGGGATGCCGGCATTGGCGAAGTTCATCGCGATGCCGCCGCCCATCGTGCCGGCACCGATGATGCCGACCTTCGCGACCGGGATGGTCGGGGTGTCGTCGGCGATGTCGGGGACCTTCCAGGCCTGGCGTTCGGCGAAAAAGACATGCCGCTGGGCGGCCGACTGGCTGCCGGCGACCAGTTCGAGGAACAGGCTGCGCTCGTACTTCACGGCATCGTCGAACGGCTGCTCGACCGCCGCCTCGATCGCCCGGATGCAGTATTCCGGCGCCAGGAAGCCGCGGAAGGCGCGCGCATTGGCCTTGCGGAATTCGGCAAAGATCTCGGGCTTGCCGCGGGCCGGGCCGATCTTGTCGTCGCGGTCGCGGACGCGCGGATGGCTGGCGCCGGCGGCCAGCAGGTCGCGGGCGAAGGCGATGGCGGCATCCTCGAGGCTGGCTTCGGGCACGACCTTGTCGACGATGCCGAGGCCTTCGGCCACCGGTGCCGCGACCTGGGCGCCCGAGGTGATCAGTTCGAGCGCCTTCTGCACGCCGACCAGGCGCGGCAGGCGCTGGGTGCCGCCCGAGCCCGGGATAAGGCCGAGCTTGACTTCCGGCAGGCCGACCTTGGCCGACGGCACGGCGACGCGATAGTGGCAGGCCAGTGCCAGCTCCAGCCCGCCGCCCAGCGCCGTGCCGTGGATCGCGGCGACGACGGCCTTCGGCGAATTCTCGATCAGGTCGACCAGGTCGGGCAGCGGCGTGCCGGTGCGCGGCTTGCCGAACTCGGTGATATCGGCGCCGGCGACGAAGGTCTTGCCACGGCAGATCAGCACGATCGCGCGGACGTCCTTGTCGGCCAAAGCCTGGTCGATGCCACCCTTGATGCCGTCGCGCAGCCGCGCCGACAAGGCGTTGACCGGCGGCGAGTCGAGCGCCAGCACGGCGATATCGCCGAGACGCGAAAGCTTCGCCACGTCGTTGATGTCGGTCGTCGTCATTTCAGCCAATCCCACCTCAATAGATCTCGAACAGCCCGGCAGCGCCCATGCCGCCGCCGACGCACATCGTCACAATGCCGTATTTCGCGCCGCGGCGCTTGCCTTCGATCAGCACATGGCCGGTCATGCGCGCCCCCGACATGCCGTAGGGATGGCCGATCGAGATCGCACCGCCCGAGACGTTCAGCCGCTCGTCGGGAATGCCCAGCCGGTCCCGGCAATAGAGCGCCTGGCTGGCAAAGGCCTCGTTCAATTCCCAGATGCCGATGTCGTCGATCTTCAGCCCGTGCTGGGCCAGCAGCTTGGGCACTGCAAAGACCGGACCGATGCCCATCTCGTCGGGATCGCAGCCGGCGACGGCGATGCCGCGATAGGCGCCGAGCGGCTGCAGGCCGCGGCGTTCGGCGAGCTTCGCTTCCATCAGCACCACTGCCGAGGCGCCGTCCGAAAGCTGGCTGGCGTTGCCGGCGGTGATGAAGCGGCCCTGGGCGACGCGCTGGCCATCCTTGAACACCGGCTTCAAGCCGGCGAGATCGGCCAGTGTCGTCTGCGGCCGGTTGCCTTCATCCTGCGACAGCGTGATGTCGCGCTCGCTGGTCGCGCCGGTCGCCTTGTCGGTCACCAGCATCGTCGCCGTCATCGGCACGATTTCGGCGGCATAGCGGCCGGCGGCCTGGGCCTCGGCCGTACGCATCTGCGAGCGTAGCGAGAATTCGTCCTGCGCCTCGCGGCTGACGCCGTAGCGCTCGGCGACGATCTCGGCGGTTTCCAGCATCGTCATGTAGAGGGCGGGCAGGTGTTCGCCCAGCCAGGGATCGCGGGCGCGATGGCGGTTGATATGCTCGTTCTGGGTCAGCGAGATCGATTCGACCCCGCCGCCGACGGCAACGTCGAGGCCGTCGACGATGATCTCCTTGGCCGCGGTGGCGATCGCCATCAGGCCGGAGGCGCATTGACGATCGAGGCTCATTCCCGCCACGCTGGCGGGCAGGCCGGCGCGCATCGCCGCCTGGCGGGCGATGTTGCCGCCCGAAGTGCCCTGTTGAACCGCAGTCCCCATGACGACGTCGCCGACCTCGGCCGGATCGATACCGGCCCGCTGGACCGCCGCGGCGATCGCATGGCCGCCCAGCGCCTGGGCCTGGGTATTGTTGAAGGCGCCGCGATGGGCCTTGCCGATCGGGGTGCGGGCGGTCGAGACGATGACGGCTTCACGCATCGGGTCGCTTCCTCCTGTTGTTATCGGACATCACAAAATTGGAAATTCGGTATGCTCAAAAACGTGGGATAAACCCTTAAATCAAAGAAGCTTCTTGATACAGTCGAAAAAATTAGAAAAATGGGGTTGGCGTTCTGTTGGAGGAAACGGCTCATGAAAGCATTGCTCAGCACGGCCCCCGGCGGGCCGGAAACCCTGACCCTGTCCGAACTGCCGGATCCGGTGCCGGGGGCCGGCGAGGTTCGGCTGGCAGTGCGGGCCTGCGGGGTGAACTTTCCCGACGTGCTGATCATCCAGGACATGTACCAGTTCAAGCCGGAGCGGCCGTTCGCCCCGGGCAGCGAAGTATCGGGGATCGTCGAGGCGGTCGGCGAAGGGGTCGCTACGCTTAAGCCCGGCGACCGCGTCATCGGGTCGAGCGGCTGGGGCGGCATGGCGGAGAAGCTGGTGCTGCCGGCAGGGCGTTGCATCCCCATCCCCGATGCAATGCCGTTCGACGAGGCGGCGGCCTTCATCATGACCTACGGCACGTCCTATCACGCGCTGAAGGACCGGGCGGTGCTGAAGGCCGGCGAAAAGCTGCTGGTCCTTGGTGCCGCCGGCGGGGTCGGCCTTGCCGCCGTCGAGCTCGGCCGCGCGATGGGCGCCCATGTCGTCGCCGCGGCGTCCTCGGCCGAGAAGGTCGAACTGGCAAGGCGGCACGGTGCGGAAAGCGGGGTGGTCTACCCGGCCGGGCCATTCGACAAGGATGGCCAGAAGCAGCTGGCGCAGCTGTTCAAGGATGCCTGCGGCCCTGATGGACCGGACGTCATCTACGACCCGGTCGGCGGCGACTATGCCGAGGCGGCGTTGCGCTCGATCGGCTGGGAGGGGCGCTTCCTCGTGGTCGGCTTTCCGGCCGGCATGCCCAAGATCGCGCTGAACCTGCCGCTGCTCAAGTCGTGCCAGATCGTCGGCGTGTTCTGGGGTGCCTTCGCCCGGCGCGACCCGAAGGCCAATGCCGCCAATACCCGGGCATTGCTCGATCTCTACCTGAAGGGGGAGATCAAGCCGGTGATCTCCGAGCGGTTTCCGCTGGAGAAGGGGCCGGAAGCCATCTCCTGGCTGGCCGGCCGCAAGGCGATGGGCAAGGTCGTCGTCACCATCGGCGACCCTGCCTGATCATGGCGCGGTCAGCGCCGTTGCTGCCTGAAGGGCAGGGTCGACGACAGGCCGCCGTCGACCGCGATCGCCTGACCGTTGACGTAGCTTGCCTCGTCGCTGGCCAGGAACAGGGCCATCGTCGCGATTTCCTCCGGCGCGCCGGCCCGCTCGGTCGGGTTCAGCTGGCCGATGCGGTCTTCGGTGCCGCGGGCCCGGGCATGATCGAACAGGGGTTTGGTCATGCCGGTCTCGATCAGGCCGGGGCAGACGGCGTTGACGCGCACCCCGGTGCCGGAGAGCGCGTTGGCCGTGGTCTGGACGAGGCTGATGACGCCTGCCTTGCTGGCGCTGTAGGGGCTGCCCGCGGCATTGGCGCGCAGTCCGGCGACCGATGCCGTGCAGACGATGGCGCCGCGGCCCTTCGCGACCATCAGCGGTGCGGCATGCTTGATGGCGAGGAACGGGCCGATCAGGTTGACGCGCAGGGTTTCCTGCCATTGTTCGACCGTCTGTTCGAACAGCGGCACCAGCCCGCCGGAGATGCCGGCATTGGCGTAGACGATGTCGAGGCCGCCGAACTCGGCGACCGCTGCGGCAATGAATGCCTGCACCTGGGGCTCGTCGCCGGCATCGGCGGCGAAGGCTGCCGCATTGCCGCCGGCGGCGATGATATCGGCGGCGACCTGTGCCACTGCATCGGCGTCGCGGTCGACCGCCATCACGGCGGCCCCCTCGGCCGCGAACAGTGTGGCGCTGGCCCGGCCGATGCCCGACGCGGCCCCGGTGACGATGGCGGACTTGCCCTGAAGGCGTGGCATGGAGCTTTCCTGACTTTTTCTGTATATATTCCTAGTTCAGCATCTAATGCCGCCGTCGTCAATCCAGCATGGGACGGGTCATGAGCTATCCCTGGGAAAAGGCCTATCCGCCGGGCCTCAGCGCCACGGCGCCGATCGCGATCTCGACCATTCCGGCACTGCTCGATCGTGCGGTCGCAACCCATGGCCCGCGCACTGCGCTCGAGTTTCGCGGGCGGTTCGTCACGTATGATGAACTGGGCCGCCATGCGCATCGTTTCGGCGCCGCGCTGCTGGCGCGCGGCATCGCGGTCGCTGCGCTGTACCTGCCGAATTCGCCTTATCATCCCTTTGCCTTCTTCGGCGGCGCCAGGGCCGGCGCCCGGCTGACGCATCTGAGCCCCCTCGATGCCGAGCGCGAGCTGGCCCACAAACTGAAGGATTCAGGGGCACGCCTGCTGGTGACGACCAATCTGGCCGGCATGCTGCCGATGGCGATCCGGCTGCTCGATGCCGGTCTGCTCGACCTGGTGGTGGTGGGCGAGGACGAGGCCTGGGGACCCGGCGGCCCGCTGGCCCCGATCCCGGATCGTCCCGATGTCGTGTCCTATGCCGCCTTTGTCGCCGACGTGCCGCTGCCGGCCCGATGGCCGGACGTGACACCGGACGACGTCATGCTGCTGCAATATACCGGCGGCACCACCGGCCTGCCGAAAGGGGCGATGCTGCGCCACGGCAACCTGACCGCCGGCGTCAATATCTACGACAGCTGGTTTGCCGCGATCCACCCCCCGGCGGACGGGGGCGGGCGGGTGATCTGCGTGCTGCCGCTGTTCCACATCTACGCCCTGATCACGATCCTGTTGCGCCAGCTGCAGAACGGCAACGAGATCTTGCTGCGCCAGCGCTTCGATGTCGAGACCACGCTGGACGATATCGAGAAGCGGAGGGCCACCGCCTTTCCCGGTGTGCCGACGATGTGGATCGCGCTGGCCAACCATCCGGGGCTGGAAAGCCGCGACTTCTCGTCGCTGCTCTATTGTTCGTCGGGCGGTGCGCCGCTGCCGGTCGAGGTGGCGGCCCGCTTCCAGCGCCTGACCGGCCATCGCCTGGGCGGGGGCTGGGGCATGACCGAGACCTGTTCGGCCGGCACCAACCTGCCGCGCGACGGCGTGATCAAGCCGGGTTCGATCGGTGTGCCGCTGCCAGGGCTGGTGATCGAGGTGGTGGCGATCGAAGATCCGCGGCGGGTGCTGGCGCCGGGCGAGACCGGCGAGCTGCGCATCAAGGGGCCCAACATCACCCGCGGTTACTGGAACCGGCCGGAGGACGACCAGGTCGCCTTCGTCGACGGCTGGCTGCTCACCGGCGATATCGGCTACATGGACGAGGACGGCTGGTTCTTCATCGTCGATCGCAAGAAGGACATGATCATCTCCGGCGGCTTCAACGTCTATCCGCAGGTGATCGAACAGGCGATCTATGAACATCCGGCGGTCGAGGAAGCCCTCGTCGTCGGCATTGCCGACGACTATCGCGGCGAGGCGGCCAAGGCCTTCGTCAAGCTGCGCCAGGGTGCCGCGGCCTTCACCCTCGACCAGCTCAGGGCGTTCCTGGCCGACAAGGTCGGGCGGCACGAGATGCCCGCCGCGCTCGAATTCCGCGATACGCTGCCCCGTACCCCGGTCGGCAAGCTTTCCAAGGTAGAATTGCGCGCCGAGGAACGGCAGCGCCGGCAACACTGAAGGAGAGGATGTGATGGATCTGCGCTTTACCGAGGCGGAAATCGCTTTCCGCGACGAGGTCAGGGCATTCTTCAAGACGGCGCTGCCCGAGGGGTTGCGGCGCAAGATGCAGGAAGGCCGCCACCCGTCGAAGGAGGACCTGGTCCAGTGGACCCGGATCCTGAATGCCCGGGGCTGGGCGGTGCCGCATTGGGCGCCGGAATGGGGCGGCACCGGCTGGAGCCCGGTGCAGCAGTACATCTTCCAGGACGAATTGCAGCAGGCCCCGGCGCCGCAGATGCTGGCCTTCGGCACCTCGATGGTCGGTCCGGTGATCATCCAGTTCGGCAGCGAGGAGCAGAAGAAGCGCTTCCTGCCGCGCATCGCCAATCTCGACGATTGGTGGTGCCAGGGCTTCTCGGAGCCCGGATCGGGTTCGGACCTTGCCTCGCTGAAGACCACGGCGAAGCGCGAGGGCGACGAATGGGTGATCAACGGCCAGAAGACCTGGACGACGCTGGCCCAGCACGCCGATTGGATCTTCTGCCTCTGCCGCACCGATTCGACGGTGAAGAAACAGGAAGGCATTTCGTTCATCCTGGTCGACATGAAGACGCCGGGCATCACCGTGCGCCCGATCCAGACGATCGACGGCGGCCACGAGGTCAACGAGGTGTTCTTCGACGACGTGCGCGTGCCCTATGGGAACCTGGTCGGCCAGGAAGGCAAGGGCTGGGACTACGCCAAGTTCCTGCTGGGCAACGAGCGCACCGGCATCGCCCGCATCGGCGCCTCGAAGGAACGGTTGCGCCGGGTGCGGGAGCTGGCGGCGGTGCAGCATGACGGCGGCGAGCCGCTGATCCGCAACCGCCGCTTCATGGAAAAGCTGACGGCGGTCGAGGTCGAGCTGAAGGCGCTGGAGATGACGCAGCTGCGTGTCGTCGCCGCCGAAAGCCGGCGGCAGAAGGGCAAGCCCGACCCGGCCTCGTCGATCCTCAAGATCAAGGGTTCGGAACTGCAGCAGGCGACGACCGAGCTGCTGCTCGAGGTCATCGGGCCTTACGGCATGCCGTATCAGCCGGAAACGCCGGACGGCTGGAACGAACCGACCATCGGCCCGGAGGCGTCCGGCTCGATCGCGCCGGCCTACTTCAACTATCGCAAGGTCTCGATCTACGGCGGTTCGAACGAGATCCAGAAGAACATCATCGCCAAGGCGATCCTGGGGTTGTGAGAGATGGATTTCGATCTGAGTGAAGAGCAGCGCCTGCTGCAGGACAGCGTCGAGCGCCTCATCGCCGACGAATACGGCTTCGAACAGCGCAAGGCCCTGGGCCGGGCCGAGCACGGCTATTCGGCTGCGATGTGGGCCAAGTTCGCCGAACTCGGCTTTCTCGGCTTGCCGTTTGCCGAGGACCATGGCGGCTTCGGCGGCGGGCCGGTCGAGACGATGATCCTGATGGAAGCCTTCGGTCGCGGCCTGGTGCTGGAACCCTATCTGGCCACGGTGGTGATGGGCGGCGGCTTCATCCGCCATGGCGGCAGCGAGGCGCAGAAAGCCGCGCTGATCCCCGAGATCGCGGCCGGCAACCTGACGCTCGCCTTCGCCCACACCGAGCGGCAGTCGCGCTACGACCTCAACGCGGTCGAGACCACCGCGAAGCGCGATGGCGATGGCTGGGTGCTGAACGGCGAGAAGGGCGTGGTGCTGCATGGCGACAGCGCCGGCAAGCTGTTCGTCTCGGCCCGGATCGCCGGCGGGCCGCGTGACCGCGGCGGGATCGGGCTGTTCCTGGTAGATGGTGACGCGACCGGGCTGACCCGCCGCGGCTACCCGACCCAGGACGGCCTGCGCGCGGCCGAGGTGAGCCTGGCCGGGGTCCGCGTGGCTGCGGACGCCGTGTTCGGCGAGGATGCGCTGCCGCTGATCGAACGGGTGGTCGGCGAGGCCATTGCCGCATTGTCGGCTGAGGCGGTCGGGGCGATGGCCGCGCTGCATGCGCTCACCATCGACTACCTGAAGACGCGCAAGCAGTTCGGCGTGCCGATCGGTTCGTTCCAGGTGCTGCAGCATCGCGGGGCCGAGATGTTCATCGCGCTGGAACAGGCCCGGTCGATGGCGATGCTGGCGACGATGATGGCGGCCGCGGACGATGCCGACGAACGCTGCCGGGCGATTGCCGGCGCCAAGATCCAGATCGGCCGCTCGGCCCGGTTCATCGGCCAGCAGGCGGTGCAGCTGCATGGCGGGATCGGCATGACGATGGAATATGCGGCAGGCCATTATTTCAAGCGGCTGACGATGATCGACCTGATGTTCGGTGATGCCGACCACCACCTGGAGCGGCTGGCCGATGCCGGCGGGCTGATGGGGGATTGAGCATGGGCGCGCGTATCGACGACCTGCGCCTGCAGGTCAAGGCGTTCATGGACCGCCATGTCTATCCGGCCGAGGCCGCCTTCGAGGAGGAGTTGAACCGCCTGCCGACACGCTGGTCGGTCTCGCCGATCATGGAGGACCTGAAGGCCAAGGCGAAGGCCGAGGGGCTGTGGAACCTGTTCCTGCCCAAGCGCGAGTTTCCCGACGCGCTGACCAACTACGAGTATGCCTCGCTGTGCGAGATCATGGGGCGGTCGCCGATCGGGGCGGAACCGTTCAACTGTTCGGCGCCCGATACCGGCAACATGGAGACCATCGCCCTCTACGGCAATGCCGCCCAGAAGAAGCAGTGGCTGGAACCGTTGATGGCCGGCGAGATCCGCTCGTGCTTTGCGATGACCGAGCCGGGCGTCGCCTCGTCGGATGCCACCAACATCCGCACCGAGATCCGCCGCGACGGCGATGACTACGTGATCAACGGCCGCAAGTGGTGGACCTCGGGCGCGATGGATCCGCGCTGCAAGATCGCCATCCTGATGGGCCAGACCGATCCGGAGGGTCCGAAGCACAAGCGCCAGTCGATGATCCTGGTGCCGATGGACACCCCGGGCATCACCATCGTCCGGCCGCTGACCGTCTTTGGCTATGACGATGCGCCGCATGGCCATGCCGAGGTGGTGTTCGAGAATGTCCGCGTGCCCGCCGGCAACATCCTGCTGGGCGAGGGGCGCGGCTTCGAGATCGCCCAGGGGCGATTGGGGCCGGGGCGCATCCACCACTGCATGCGCCAGATCGGCGTGGCCGAGCGTGCGCTGGAAACCCTGTGCCGGCGGGCGATGCAGCGCACCACCTTCGGCAAGACCATCGCCGATCACGGGGTGACGCGGCACTGGATCGCCGAATCGCGGATGGAGATCGATCAGGCGCGCCTGCTGACGCTGCATGCCGCGCGGATGATGGACGAGGTCGGGAACAAGGCCGCACGCGCCGAGATCGCAATGATCAAGGTGGTGGCCCCGAATGTCACCCAGAAGGTGATCGACCGGGCCATCCAGGTCTGCGGCGGGGCCGGGGTCAGCCAGGATTTCCACCTGGCCTATGCCTATGCCCGCAGCCGCACCCTGCGCTTTGCCGACGGGCCGGACGAGGTGCACCGCGAGACCGTCGCCAAGCTCGAACTGGCCAAGTACGCCGGATGACCGAAGCCGAGACCATACCGGTGCGCGAGGCGCACCGGTTCCCGACCGGGCGACTAGCGACCCTGATCGGCGACGCGCTCGGCGCCCGGCTGGTCGAGGTCCGCCAGATGCGCGGCGGCCAGTCGAACCCGACCTTCCTGCTGGTCACCGACCGGGGCGACTACGTGCTGCGCAAGCAGCCGCCGGGGCCGATCCTGCCCTCCGCCCATGCCGTCGACCGCGAATTCCGCGTGCTGAAGGCGCTGTCGGGCACCGACGTGCCGGTGCCGCGGCCGCTGGTCTTCTGCGACGACCGCGACGTCATCGGTACGCCGTTCTACGTGATGCAGCGGCTGGTCGGCCGCATCTTCTGGCAGCCGACGCTGCCGGAAGTCGATCGGACCGAGCGGACGCCGATCTACCTGGCGATGAACGAGACGCTGGCCCGTCTCCACGCCGTCGACTGGCAGGGCATCGGGCTGGCCGATTACGGCAAGCCCGGGAATTATTTCCAGCGCCAGATCGCGCGCTGGTCCGGCCAGTGGGAGAAGTCGCGCACCCGCGACAATCCGGCGATCGACCGGCTGGCCGCCTGGCTGCCGGCCAACATCCCCGCCGGCGACGAGACGACGATCTGCCACGGCGATTTCCGGCTGGACAACATGATGTTCCACCCGACCGAACCGCGGGTGATCGGCATCCTCGACTGGGAACTGGCGACGCTGGGCCATCCGCTGGCCGATCTCGCCTATAACTGCATCTGCTATGTGACCGCGCCGTCGATCTACAAGGGCCTGGTCGGCTGCGACCTCGCCGAACTGGGAATTCCCGACCGGGCGGCCTATGTGCGGGCCTATGCTGCGGCATCGGGCCGCGATGCCGCCCTCGAACCGTTCCACTTCGCCTTCTCGCTGTTCCGTCTGGCGGTGATCCTCGAAGGCGTGCTGGCCCGCGCCAAGGCCGGCAATGCATCCAGCGCCGAGGCCGAGACCGTCGGCGCCCGTGGGCGCGCCCTGGCCGACCGCGCCTGGGAACTGGTGAACTGACAGGAAAAGAACCACGATGACCACACCCTTCGACCTGACCGACAAGGTCGCGATCGTCACCGGCTCCAGCCGCGGCATCGGGCGTTCGATCGCCGTCACCCTGGCCCGGCTCGGCGCCAGGGTCGTGGTCTCCAGCCGCAAGGCGGAGGCCTGCGAACCGGTGGCCGAGGAGATCCGCCAGGCCGGCGGCACCGCCCGGGTGATCGCCTGCAACATTTCGCGCAAGGCCGAGGTCGAGGCGCTGGTCGCCGGTACCGTCGAAGCCTTCGGCCGGGTCGACATCCTGGTCTGCAACGCCGCGATCAACCCGGTCTATGGCCCGCTGGACCAGTTGTCGGACGAAGCCTTCGACAAGATCATGGGCGCCAACGTCAAGAGCAACCTGTGGCTCTGCAACCTCGTCATTCCCGGCATGGCCGAGCGCGGCGGCGGGGCGATCGTCATCGTCTCCTCGATCGCCGGCATCCGCGGCACGCCTGTCATCGGCGGCTACGGCATTTCCAAGGCGGCCGATTTCGCCCTGGCCCGCAACCTCGCCGTCGAATGGGGCCACCGCAATATCCGCGTCAACTGCGTCGCCCCGGGCCTGGTGCAGACCGATTTCGCCAAGGCGCTGTGGGAGGATCCCGAGACGCTCGATCGCCGCAACGCGACCACGCCGCTGCGCCGCATCGGCCAGCCCGACGAGATCGGCGGGGTGGTGGCGTTCCTGGCCGGACCGGCAGCGAGTTTCATCACCGGCCAGGTTATCGTCGCCGATGGCGGGGTGACGATCGGTTAGAACGGCATGCCGGCATATCCGGTCAGGGGCTGACCAGATTGTAGACCAGCGCGGTCGCCACTGCCTGGGCGACCGTCGCGGCTTTCAATTTCCGGCGTGCGGATTCGATCTGCTTCTCGACGGTCTTCAGGTGGATGTCGAGGCGGTGGGCGATCTGCTCGCGCCGCAGACCGCAGATCAGCCACAGCAGGCATTCCCGTTCGCGCCGCGACAGGTTGAAGTATTCGCCGGCATGCTGCTCGCGCAGGCAGACGTCGAAGGCGTTGGCGACAATGCAGATCCTGTTGCGGTTCGACGCCCATAGCCGGTCGAACTCGGTCCACTTCATGCCGGCGGCGTGCAGGCCCATGCCGCTGCGGCCGATCCCGTGGTGAAAGCGCATGGGCAAGGTCACACCGGCCAGGACGCCGTAATCCCAGTCGAGTTCCAGGGAGCGTTGCGCCTCGCGGCTCAGATTTTCCAGGCGCTCGGTCTCGCTCCACAGCACCGGCGACGTTTCGACCCTTGCCGCCCGGACGTATTCATCGCACTGAAACAGGCGGTTCGACAGTTTTGCCTCGACGAAGGCCGGATCGTAGGAGGTGAGGAAGATGTCGTGGGCGCCCTCGCTGCTCGGGCGCGCCTCGCTCCCGTACATGATGCCGGTGACGCCGATACTGTCCATATGGCGATGCAGCATCGCCCAGAGCTCATCCCGGCTGGCCGCCTGCCGAAACTGGGAGACCATATCGGCGGCCGGCAGGCAGCCGGCGTTTCCCAGGTCGTTCATGTCGCCCATCCATCGAGGCGCCGCGCGCCGAGACCACGCCAGGCTATCGCGGCCAGCAGGATCAGGAAGAGCAGGGCGCTGCTCTCGATCAGCCCCCTGGGGCCGTGCCAGTCCATGGCCATCCCATGCAGCAGCGGTCCGAACAGGGCGCCTGCGGCGTATACGGTGCCGAAGACGGCATTGATCGCGGCAAGTTCGGCGCCGGCGAAATGATCGGCCAGCATGGCAAGGGCCAGGGCATAGAGACAGCCGGCCGAGCCGCCCCAGGCCAGCATTGCAAAGAGCAGCGCTTCGGCCCGGTTGTCGAGTGCCGGCAGGCCCAGCGCCACCAGCAGGCCTGCCAGCGCGCCGACCGCCAGCAGCCCCAGCTTGCCCAGCCGGTCGGCGAGCATGCCCATCGGCACGACCAGCAGCATCTGGCCCGCCAGAAACGCGCTCGTCGTCCAGGCGGCCCAATCCTCGGCAATCCCCATGCGCACGGCATAGACCGGCATCATGGTGTAGGGCACTGCCTCGAGCAGGCCGATGATCCCGGCGGTGACGATCGCGACCATGGCCGGCCCACCCAGACGCGGCACTGCCCGCTGCGGCGCCGCCAGGATTGCCGGCGGCCCGGAGCGCTGGCAGGCCAGCAGCAGCATCGCGCCGCAGATCAGGCCCACGATCAGCGACACGGCGGGCCACCCCTCGGCTCCCGCCAGGGGCAGGATGCCGGCGCCGCCCGCGGCTCCCGCACAGAACACGGCAGCGTAGATGCCGGCATTGCGTCCGCGCCGGGCGGCCGGCGATGCCGCGCTGATCCAGTATTCGATCAGCCGGAAAGCGACGCCCAAGCCTGAGCCGAAGAGAAAGCGGAGGGTGAGCCAGGCCCGCTGGTCGGTGAGGGCCGCGAAGCCGGTCGCGGCGAGGGCGGCGGTGACGAGCAGCGCCAGCAAGACACCCCGGGTATTCGCGCGGCGCACCAGCCACGGCAGGAAGGGGGTGGCCAGCAGCCAGCCCAGCGCCGGCATCGCGGCATTCATGCCGATCGATGTCGCCGAGGCGCCCATCCGGTTCAGCGACAGGTCGATGAAGACATAGGAGGCGCCGATCGCCGCCGACAGCAAGACCGTGACCCCCGCAAGCAACGGCAGGTTCAGGGCCCGCTGTTGCGGTGATGCTGTCGTTTCCGGCTTGGACACCATGGCCAGGAGTTTTCCCCTCCGCACTGTGACTCGCGTCCAAGGAATGCCGAATTATGCGATGGGTTGCAACCCGCGGGCAGAGCGTTGGGAGCGAGAGGATGGGGGATTTCCCCCAATTGAGGCAGGCCGGGCTGGCCGATAACTTAAGCGGGCTGAAATTAAATACTATCAACCTTTAGTCTGAAAAATCTGAAATGAATATTCGAAATTCAGAGAGAAACTACACAAAAACTCAAAATAATAAACTAAATTTATCTGGAATAATCGGAGTTATATTTGCCATATTGTTAATGATAGTTGCATTTTTCATCTTTGCAATCGTGGATCCTGCCCACGCCGACACCAGGTTGCTCGATACCGGGTTTGCCGATCCCGCCGCGAACGACGCGATCTTCGCTATTGCGCTGCAGACAGACGGCAAGATCCTGGTTGGCGGTGACTTCACGTCGGCGGGCGGATCTGGGCGCACGTATCTGGCGCGCTTCAATAGCGACGGCACGCTGGATACGGCTTTCAGTCCCGGTCTGAGTAGCAAGGTCTATACGATTGCGGTGCAGAGCGACGGCAAGATCCTGGTCGGCGGCGATTTTTCGACGGCGGGTGGCGCCGGGCGGCGCGGCCTCGCGCGGTTTGCGAGCGACGGTACGCTGGATGCTACCTTCGACCCTAGCCTCGAGACCTTCGGCGGTTACGTCAACAACGTCTTTGCCATTGCTGTGCAGAACGATGGCAAGATCCTGGTCGGTGGCGACTTCCTGGTGGCTGGCTCGGGACGCAGATATCTGGTCCGGCTCGCCAGTGACGGCACGCTGGATCCGGCCTTCAACGCCTCCATGAACGGCGATGTCCGTGCCATTGCGGTACAGAGCGATGGCAAGATCCTGGCCGGCGGTACCTTCACGTCGGCGGGTGGCTCGGGACGTACATATCTCGCCCGGTTCGAGAGCGACGGCGTGCTGGACGCCGCCTTCAATCCCAGTCTCGACAACGGTGTCTTTGCCATCGCAATGCAGACCGACGGCAAGCTGCTGATCGGCGGTGCCTTCACATTGGGGGGCAGCGCGGGGGGCACACGTCTGGCTCGACTCGGAAATGATGGCACGCTGGAGGCGGCCTTCAGCCCCAATCTAAACTACACCGTCATGAAGATTGCCGTGCAGGGCAATGGCAAGATCCTGGCTGCCGGTGGCTTTACGTCGGCGAACGGCACGGGCCGCCAGAGACTGGCCCGATTCGGAAACGACGGCACGTTGGACGCGTCCTTCAATCCCGGTCTTGACGGCTGGGCTAGAGCGATGGAGGTTCAGGGCGATGGCAAGATCGTGGTCGGCGGTGACTTCACGACCGCAGACAACCTCGGGCGAGCGCGCCTCGCCCGCTTCTTCAGTGGCCGCTATACCCTGTCCCTGACGCCGCCGACGAACGGTTCCGTCACCAGCAGCCCGGCGGGGATCGCCTGCGGGGCAACTTGTTCGGCCGTCGACATCGGCGGCGGCACTCAGCTCACGCTGACCGCGACGCCAGCCTCCGGCTACCGCTTTGCGGGTTGGGGCGGCGGTTGCTCGGGTTCGGTCAATCCGCTGACGCTGACGCTTGCGGCCGACACCGCCTGCACGGCGATCTTCTCGGCCGATGGCCCGGTGCCGGCTACGCCGCCGGCGCCGCCGCCGGCCTTCGTCACGACGCCGCTGCCGCCGGCCCTGATTGCGTCGACGGCGGGATCGGCGTCGGGCAGTTTTTCGTTTGCCTCGTCGTTCGCCAACCCGTCCGGCCTGACCTTCACGGCGACGCAGGGCAATGGCGTGCCGCTGCCGTCGTGGCTGACCTTCACGCCGGGGAGCGTGTCGTTCGCCTACGACCTGCCGATCCCCGCCGACCTGCCGTTCCAGTCGCTAGGCGCTGCCGATCGACAGGCCGGGCGGGCCGATGAGCGGACTTCATGGGCAAATACGATCTATCCGCCGCTGCTGCGGGTGACGCAGGTGCCGATCACCCTGACCGCGACCGGCAACGGCCAGAGCTACGCTCCGACGATCCGGGTCGACTTCCACGCCCCGCGACTGCCGGTCGCCATGTCGGGCGTGTCGTTCAGCCTGGACGGTGCCGCCGGCAACGGCCGGTCGGGCCGCTCGGCCCTGTCGTGGGACGCCGGGCAGATGGTGTTCGAGACCGCCGCGACCAACCTGTTCCCGGCCGCGCCGAACAGCCACGGCACCATCGTGCGCTATCAGGCGCTGTCGGGTGATCGCGACCGCCTGAGCCAGACGGCGATCCCCGGCGGCGGCGTCGCCAATGCGGCCGCCGGCCCCGCTTCCAGCCCCGCGGTGTCGTCGGACGGCCGCTACGCTGCCTTCGCCGCCGACGCGCCGGGCATCACGCTGATCCCGACCGGCGGGGTGCGACAGGTCTATCGCACCGCGCTGCGGTATCCGCGGATCCCGTTGAACGAGCAGGCGACGCCGGCGCCGGAGCTGGTGTCGGCTACCGCCGCCGGCATGGTCGGCAACGGCCATTCCGACAATCCGGGCCTGTCGCAGGACGGGCGATATGTCGTGTTCGAGAGCACCGCGACGAACTTCGCCACCGGCCTCGACGGCGCCACTCAGGTGTGGCGCAAGGATCTCCAGACCGGCGCGCTGGATGCGGTTTCGAACGGACCGGGCCGCAACGCATCGGTCTCGTGGGACGGGCACCATATCGCCTTCGAGCGTAACGGGCTGATCCATCTGCGCGACATGGTGTCGGGCACGGTCGTCCCGCTGGTGGCCGGCACGCAGCCGCGATTGACCGCCCGCGCCGACCGTGTCGCCTACGTCGCCGCAGTCGGCGGCATCGCCCAGATCATGGTCGTCGATCTCGCCGGCGGCGCGGTGCGGGCAGTGACCTCCGGCAACGGTCCCAGCGACCAGCCGGCAATCTCGGCCGATGGCCGCTTCGTCGTCTTTCGTTCCGGCGCCACCGACCTCGTACCGGGCTACGCCGGCAATGGCCTCGCCCAGATCTTCGTCCGCGATATCGAGCGCGGGGTCACGATGCTGGTGACGCGGACCGCAGCTGGCGGACCCGCTTCCGGCGCCAGCTGGAATCCGACGCTGTCGGGCGACGGCGGCACGATCTCCTTCGCCTCGGACGCTCGTGACCTGGTCAACGGCAATCCGGCTGCGGGCCAGGCTTATCTGTCGGCCAACCCGCTGCCCCTGCCGGGGAAGACCGGGTACTGGACTATGATCGGGATCGGCGGCGGCCAGGGGTGGGTAATGGAGCGCTGGGGCAACCAGGCTTATGTCGGCGGTCTGGCCTATGACGCCCTGGGGCGCAGCCAATGGCTGGCCGGGTTCTGCACGCTGTCGGGCCTGACCTGCGGCGGCATGCTGACCGGCGGCCCCGCCTTCAGCATGACCACTGCCGAGAGCGGCACCAGCGCCACGCTGGTCGTCGGCGGGATGGCCGGGCAAACCCTGGCTCCGTTCCCGATCGGGGGCAACCGGACGGCCGGCTATGCCGGTTTGCCGCAGGCCGGCTGGTGGTACGAGCCGGAAGCGGGCAATGGCATTGGCTATTTTCTGGATATCGATACCCAGCCGCAACCGGACGGTTCGGTTGCCCAGGTCGGCTATCTCGCCGTGCTGGGTTACGATGCGGCGGGCCGTCAGGTCTGGCAGACGGCGCAGGCGACGCTGGCCGCCGACCTCAGCCTCTCCGGCACGCTGGTCCACTACGCCGGTGGCGCACCGTTCGGTGCCGTCGCCGCGGCGCTGCCGGCATCGGGCAGCGTCGTGGGGCCGGTGCGGATGACGTTCGAGGGCACCGACCGCGCGCTCATCCGGCTACCCGACGGGCGGACCGCCGGCCTCGCCCGGTTCCGGTTCTGAAGGCGGGTCAGCGGAACAGTCCGACGAACAGCGGCCGGGCGTAGGCCTCGGCCGCGTTCTCGACGGTCACCCCGGGAATCCACCAGGGCAGCTCGGCCGCCGCGTTGACCATGTTGTTGATCAGCTGGGCGGCGATCGCGGAATCGAGCGGGCGGATCGAGCCGTCCATCATGCCGTCGACCACCATGCCGGCGAAGCCTTCGGCCAGCCAGTCCATCGTCTGCCTGACCTGGTCATGGAGGTTTTCCGGCAGCGCCGCGAAGGCGGAATGGCGCAGCAACGGCCCGGCCTCGGACAGTTGGTAGCGGACCAGTTCGGCCGAGGCGAGGCAGGTGCGTTCCCACCCCGTCGCGCCCGCCTGCTCGGCCAGGCCCTGGACGCGGCGCACCACCGCATAGGAGCGGGCGAAGCACTGGGCGACCAGGTCGTCCTTGGTTTCGTTATGGTGGTAGAACGATCCCTTGGTGACGTTCAGCTGCGCCGAAATCTTCTCGACCGAGGCGCCGCGATAGCCCTGTTCGTTGATCAGCCGGGTGGCCGAGCGCAGGAAGGCTTCGCGGGCGGGATCGTCGGTGAACGACCAGGCGAGGCCGGGCAGGCGGCGGTCGCGCCATGTCGATCCCGGCGCCGCCAGGCCCTCGATCAGCATGTCGGCGATGCGCTCGGCCACGCGCGGATATGAATCCGGATCGTAGCGGTCGATGAAGACCCGGGTCCAGTTCAGCGCCGACAGCACCAGATGGGCACGGGCATTGGCGTCGACCCGCGGCGGGCGATGGGTTTCGTCTTCGGCCAGCAAGGTGCGGATCCGCCGGAACATCCCGGTATAGGCGCCGAACACGGTCTCGACATGCGGGCTGGTCAGGGCACGCACGTCGCTGAAGTTCATCTGCGGCGGGCTGGTGCCGCGCAGGATTGCCGCCGCGCGTTCGTAGAACAGCTGGAACAGCCGGCGTATCCGTGCTTCGGGTGTCGCCTCGGCAGCCGCCGTATCGGCGAGCCCCTGGAGGCTGGCGATCGAGCGCAACAGCCCCGCCGTCGCCAGTTCTTCCTTCTTGCGATAATAGTAAGTGACCGAGTTGGTCATCAGCCCGACGCTGTCGGCCACGGCCGCCAGCGTCGTGCCTTTCAGCCCCTTCTGATTGAACAGGACGGCCGCGGCATCGAGGATTGCATCGCGCTTCAGGTTGTAGCGCCGGGTTTGCGGCGCAAGGGGGGCGGGCAGGTCGGTCATATCTGCCGGAATTGATACCAGATCCGCCCGCGCGTGGCGAGATTCGGCGCGGATTGGACCATCGGGCAGGCTCGCCGCAGCCGCCGTTCAGCCGGCCGAGACCCGGTGCAATTCGGCGTAGGCCATGAACAGATGGTAGAGCGAGGAGGCTGGAATCTTGTCCGGCAGGGCCCGCCCATCGGCCGCGAAGTGGTCGATCCAGGTGCCGGCGGGGGCGGGGGCGAGGAATCGGGTGCAGAGGGTCTCGGTCAGCCGCGCGGCGGCCGGCATGTCGCCGAACACGAGATGCGCCTTGATCGCCTCGGTCTGCGGCCACAGGCGGGTCGATGCGTCGCGGATCGCGCCTTGCTCGGTCACCGCGTCGACGACCGGCATGCCGCCATGGCGGGCGGCAAACGCGTATAGGCGTCGTGCCTCGGCCGCGACCTCGATGCCGAGCAGCCGCCCGGCCTGGTGCAGCAGCCACGCCCATTCGAACTGGTGGCCCGGCTCGATCGCCGCCGGGCGCCGGCGCTGCCAATCGTCGGCGAAGAATTCGGCCAGCGTGCCGTTGGCGGCATCGAAGAGTTTCGTCTGGAACAAGGCGACCAGTTCGAGCGCCAGGTCGCGAAAGACCTCATCGCCCGACGCCTCGAACAGCGCCAGCGCCGCTTCCAGCAGGTGCATGTGGGGGTTCTGCTGGCGCGGCCCGGCCTCGACCGGCTTCACGTTCTCGAAGCCGGGTTGGCCGGCGATGCGCAGGCCATCGAGCCAGGCCACGGTCCGGCGGGCCAGGGCGATCGGCTCGGCGTTGCCGGTGGCCCGGTGGCGCCAGGCCAGGGCGAACAGCACGAAGGCGATGTCATAGAGATCGGCGGCCGCATCGATTACGCCGCCGTCGCGGCCGATCCGGCGCACCCAGCCGTCGCCCAGGCGCCCGTGACTGATCAGGAACCGATAGGCGTCGTCGGCGGCGCGCCGTCCGTGCGGCCAGCCCAGTATCTCGGCGTGCGAGAAGACATAGATCTGGCGCGCCTGCACGCGCACGCGGCGGAACGGCACGTCGGCGGGCTTGGCATCGAGGGTCAGGTGCTCGGTGAACGGGCGGCCGGGGCCGTCATGCCCCACCGTCGACCAGAACGGCAGGGCCTGGTCCAGCATCCAGCGATCGAAGCGCTTATAGGCGCGGGAAAGATCCGGTGTCATCAAGAGCCTGCTTGGCACGTCCGGCTGCCCGTCGTCCAGCGGCATCATCTCGGCGGCACAATGACCGGCACGCCCTTCAGCTCCTTCAGGATGAAGCTGGTCTTGATCTCGCGCACGCCCGGCAGTCGCCGCAGGCGCATCAGCACGCCGTCGGCATAGCTGTCCAGGCCCTCGGCGACGATCTGGACGATAAAGTCGGGGGTACCGGAAACGGCATGGCAGGCCGTGATCTCCGGCATCAGCCGGATCGCCGCCTCGAAAGCGGTCGCATCCTCGTCCTGGTGCGAGGCGACGGTAATCATCACGAAGCCCGTCACGGCATAGCCCAGCCGATGCGGATCGACCCGGGCGTGATAGCCGGTGATGTAGCCTTCCTCTTCCAGCGCCTTGAGCCGTCGCCAGCAGGCCGACGACGACAGCCCGGCGCGCTCGGCAAGCTCGGCCGTGGTCAGCCGGGCATCCTGCTGCAGGGCGGTCAGAAGCTTCACGTCGCTTGCGCTCAGGGGCGGCATGATTCTCCGTGGATGGACGATCTGGTGGAATTGTTTTCCGGATATTGCGGCTGAGGGCTGCAAACCGGCAAGAATTTTCGGCGCGGACCGGTACACTTTGCACCGACAGAGGAGGAGGCATCATGGCATCGTTGCAGGGCGACTGGCGCGCCTGGCCGCTGGCCGAACGTGAACGCGAATATTCCCCCAGCAGCCGGATCGACGACATCGGCCCCTTTATTGCCGCCTATGGCGCCCGCAGCCGCGCGGCCGAGGCGCGGGCGCGCGTGCTCAAGGACCTGGCCTGGGGCGAGCGGCCGGACGAGACGCTCGATTTCTTTCCCGCCGCGGCACCGGATGCGCCGCTGCTGGTCTTCATCCATGGCGGCTACTGGCAGGAATTGAGCAAGGAGGAGTCGCTGTTCGCCGGCGCCGATTGCGCGGCCAACGGCGTGGCCTTCGCCGCGATCAACTACAGCCTCGCCCCGGCGGTTCGCCTGGGCAGGATCGTCGACCAGTGCCGGCGCGCCCTGGCCTGGCTGCAGGGCGAGGCCGGCCGGCTCGGTTTCGACCCGCGCCGCATCCACGTCGCCGGCAGTTCGGCGGGTGCGCATCTGGCGACGATGATGCTGACGCCACGGCCGGTGCCGCTGGCGGGCCTCGTGCTGCTGTCGGGGGTGTTCGACCTGGAACCGCTGGCCGGCACCTATATCGATGAGGCACTGCGGCTGGACGACCACGAGATCGCGACCCTGAGCCCGCAGCGCCTCGATCCCGGTGCGCCGCTGCCGGTGCTGGTCGCCTGGGGCGAGAACGAGACCGGCGAATTCAAGCGGCAGAGCCGCGACTATGCCGCGCATCTGCGCCGGGCCGGCTTCACCGTCGGCGAGGACGAAATTCCGGTGGTGAACCATTTCGATATCGTCTTCGGCCTCGGCGATCCGGCGACCCGCCTGGGCCGGGCGGTGATGGATCAGGTCCAAGGGGGGAGGCCGTGAACCGCGCGACCGACATTCCCCGGCTGATCGATCCGGCGGGGGTCGAGGCCAGCGCCTATGCGCGGCCGATGCCGATGGGATCGGAAGCCGAGCGCGTGCAGGCCGTGGCCGAGACCGGCGGCCGGCCGATGACCGAGTTCGCCGGGCGCAGCAACCCCTATGTCGACTATGAGAGCATCGACCTGCTGCTGTCGTTGCAGCATCCGCGCAGCCCGGGGCATGACGAGATGTGCTTCATCGTCATGGGACAGGTCAAGGAACTGCTGTTCAAGGCACTGCACCACGAATTGCACAACGCCCGGCTGCGCCTCGACCGCGACGATGTCGAGGGCGCCTTGCCGCTGCTGGACCGCGCGCGCGAGATCGCTGTCTATATCGGGCGGTCGTGGGATGTGCTGTCGACGATCCTGCCGCAGGGCTTTGCCGAGTTCCGCGACTATCTCGGCACCGCTTCGGGCCAGCTTTCCTTCATGTACCGCCATGTCGAGTTCATCCTCGGCAACAAGAGTGCCGAACTGGCCGCCGCCCATCGCAACCTGCCCCATGTCTGGCCGGCGCTGGAGGCGGCGCTGAACGGACCGAGCCTGTGGGACCGGGCGATCGCGCTGCTGGCCCGGCGCGGCCATCGCATCGATCCGCGGGCGCTCGACCGCGACTGGTCGGAACCCTATCGGCCGGATGCCTCGGTCGCGGCGGCCTGGCTGGCGGTCTATCGCGACCCGGTGCCGGAGAACGATCTCTACCGCCTCGCCGAAAGCCTGATCGCCCTGTCGGATGCGCTGTCGCAATACCGCTACCGCCACTTCAACGCCGTCGAGCGCATCATCGGGCTGAAGCCCGGCACCGGCGGTTCGGCCGGGGTGGGCTGGCTGCGTGCGGTCGTGTCGCATCGCTTCTTTCCCGAACTCTGGACCTTGAGGACCGAGCTGTGATCATGCCTTCCGACATGCCGGCGCTGGCGCGCGATCGCGTGCGACTGCCGGCCGATACCGTCTATCTCTGCGGCAATTCGCTGGGGCCGCTGGCCGAGGGCGTCGCCGCGGCGATGCGCCAGGCCGTCGAGGTCGACTGGCAGGGCAAGATCGTGCGCGCCTGGAACGAGGCCGGCTGGCATGCGGCGCCAGCCCGCGTCGGCGACCGGCTGGCCCGGCTGATCGGCGCGGGGGCAGGCGAGGTGATCGTGGCCGATTCCACCTCGGTCAACCTGTTCAAGCTGCTGACGGTGGGCCTGCGCCTGCGGCCGGGCCGGCGGGTGATCGTGGTCGAGGAAAGCGACTTTCCGACCGATGTCTACATCGCCGACGGCGTCGCCCGGACGCTGGGTGCCGAGGTCCGCCGCATCGCACCCGACGGTCTCGACGCCGCCTTGGCCGACGATGTCGCGATCGTCGCGCTGAGCCAGGTGAACTACCGCACCGGCCGGCGGCGGGATATCGCCGCGGTGACCGCCCGGGTCCAGGCCATGGGCGCGCTGATGCTGTGGGATCTGTGTCATTCCACCGGGGCGATCGCCGTCGATCTCAACGCCGCCAACGCCGATTTTGCGGTGGGCTGCGGCTACAAGTATCTGAACGGCGGGCCCGGGGCCCCGGCCTATGTATTTGCCGCGCGCCGCCACCACGACGCGATCGACCAGCCGCTGACCGGCTGGCACGGCCATGCCGCGTCGTTCGCGTTCTCGCCGGACTACAGCCCGGCCCCGGGCATCGCGCGCTTCCTGTGCGGCACTGCCCCTCAGCTGTCGCTGATCGCGCTGGAGGCGGCGCTGGCCGCCTTCGACGGCATCGATGTCGCCGCGCTTGAGCGTCGGGCCGGCCAGCTCACCGGGCTGTTCATCGATCTCTACGATCGCGATCTGGCCGGGCGCGGCTTCGGCCTGGTGACACCCAGGGCGGCGGGCGAGCGCGGCGCCCAGGTCTCGCTGACCCATGCGGAGGGTTATGCCATCGTCCAGGCGCTGATCGCCGACGGGGTCGTCGGTGATTTCCGCGCGCCCGATGTGCTGCGGTTCGGCTTGGCGCCGCTCTACGTCTCTGGCGCCGACGTTGCCGCCGCGGCGGCCCGGCTGGCCGATATCGTCGACAGCGGGCGCTATCGCGATCCGCGCTTCCGTCAGCGCCAAGCCGTCACCTGAAATCCGGGAACCCCGCCCTGATCGCCCGCGTTCTCTCGCCACTGGCTTCTGTGAAACCAAAGGAGAGCCGCGATGGACAAGGAACATGTCAAGGGTACGGTCGACAAGGCCAAGGGTGCGGTCAAGGAGACCGTGGGCAAGATGACCGGCGACAAGCAGATGCAGGCCGAGGGCCAGTTCGACAAGGCGAAGGGCGAGGCCCGCAAGGCCGTCGGCGACGTCAAGGACGCGATCCGCAAGAGCTGATCCGCCGGATCGGAAAGGGCCGCCGGACCGCGCCGTCCGGCGGCCTTCTTCATGCCATCGGCAGGCGCACCATGAACGTCGACCCTGCCCCGAGAGCCGATTGGACGGTGATCTCGCCGCCATGCAGGTCGACGATGTAACGTGCCAGGGTTAGGCCGATGCCGGTGCCCGCGATGCTGCGCGCGTTGCTGGCCCGGAAGAACCGCTCGAAGATCTGGGGCTGGTCCTCCGGCGCGATGCCGACGCCGAAATCGGTGATGGCGACCACGGCCATCTTGTCCTCGACATAGCCCCGCACGATCACCTTCTGCGTCTTGCTCGAATACTTGATCGCATTGGACAGCAGATTGTTGATCACATGCTCGATCACGTTGGCGTCGCAGATCACCGACGGCGGCAGCCCCGCGGTATCGACCTCGATCAGGCGGGACGGCATGGTTTCCTGCATGCGCGCGCAGCTCTCTTGCACGACCAGTGCCAGATCGGTCGGACTCCGGTTCGGCTCGATCCTGCCTTCCTCGGCGCTGGCCGCGCCCAGCATCAGCTCGATCAGCCTGATCAGGCGTTGGACGGTCAGGCGGATGCGCGCGGCGCCGCTGACCGTGCCGGGGCGGCCGTCGAACGAAAATTCGTCCTCCATCAGCTGCGCGTCGAGATCGATGATCGACAGCGGTGTACGAAACTGGTGCGACGCCATGGCGACGAACGACCGCTGCATGGCGGCCAGTTCCTTCTGATGGGCCAGTTCGTTGGCCAGCACCGCCTCGGCCTGCTTGAAGTCGGTGATGTCGGCCCAGCACAGCACGAGGCCGCCGTCGTCGGTCCGTGCGGCGCTGACATGGACCCAGCGGTCGCCGGATGGGCAGAAGACGTCATGCCTGGCTTCGGCCAGCAGGAAGCCGGTCTCGTCGCGGGTCAGCCACTCGGCCGCGATGCCGAACCTTGCCGGATCGCCGAAGACCTGGTCGATGGCGGCACCCGGCAGCGCACGCCCTGCAGCGGCCGGGAACAGGTCGCCGAAGCGGGCGTTGGCGCTGACCAGATCGCCATCGCTGTCGACGACGAAGAAGGCATCGCTGGCCACGTCGAACGCCCTGGCGATGCGGTCTTCCGACCGGCGCATGTCGCGCTGCAGCCGCTCGTTGACCAATTGCAGCGACAGCACGGTGAAGGCCAGCATGCCGAAGATGAAGCCGACCGGAAACAGCGTCAGCACCGGGCTGGGGGTCGAGAAATCGGTGACCGGATGGGGGTAGAGCGCACCCAGGCCGCGCGCGATTTCGGAAATCCCGTCCAGCACCAGGAAGGCGGAAAAGGCCTTCCGGGTTCTGCGGCCGACCGGATCGTGACGCAGCCGCCGGAGCGCGAGAAAGCCGCCGAAGAACATGAAGGCGTTGCACAGCCCGAAACTCAGGATGCGCATGTACATCATCGGCTCGGCCAGCAGGTAGTAGAGGAAGACGGCATAGGCACAGCTCGAGGCTGCGATGTCGCGGCGCCAGCCGGGTCTGGCCCCGGCCAGGGCCACGCTGCCGTTCAGGGTGGCGACCACGCCGCAGACCAGCAGGAAGTTCGCGACCAGCACGGCCGAGGTGACGGCCCATTGGGGCACGGGAAACGATCGGAGCGTCTGGATCAGAAAGCCCGCCGCCATGAACGAAAGACCGTATTTGACCGCGCGCATGCCGGCATAGCGTGAATCGCCCCGCCAGGCGAGGGCGACCAGCAGGGCGACGAACAGGGTGACCAGCGACAGGACGGCGAACAGCGTCGGGGCGTGCAGCATGCCGGGCTATCCGCCCCCGCCGTCGTCGGCACCGGGCTCGACCGTCGCGCTCGACAGCACCACGGCGATCATCTCGCTCTGCCGGGTCGTGCCGGTCTTGCGGAACGCCGCCTTGAGGTAATGGTGGACCGTGTTGCGGCTGATATGCTGCATCTCCGCGGCCTCGTCGACCGACAGGCCGGTCGCGAGGTCCGCCACCGTCCGCGCCTCGGCCTGGGTCAGGCCGTACAGTTCGACCAGCGAGGCTTCCGACGGCCGTGGCCGGACTTCCGGGTCCGACAGGAAGACGGCGGCCAGCGCCCCGCTGCCGTCATCCAGCCCCGGCCCACCCTCCAGCCGGGCAATGCGCATGGCGTAGGGCCGCCGGCCCGACGGCCGCTCGATGCTGAGATGCAGGCTGGGCTGGCCCGGCCCGCCGCCCTGGATGGCTTTCAGCATGTCCCGGATCCGACGGGTGTCCTCGCCCCGCGTCGCGACCAGCCTGCCGTTCTGCACGACGATCCCGTCATCCTGGTCCAGCAGCCGCCGCGCGGCGCGATTGGCGAAGACCAGCTCGGCCGAACCATTGAACAGCAGCACCGCGTCGCCCAGCCGGTTCAGCACGTCGGCGGCGGAGAGGAAGGAAAGCCTGGTCCGTGCCGACAGCGTATCGAGAAAGCGTCGCCGCTCGCTTTCGAATTCGCCGAGATAGCTTTGCCCCCAGCGTTCCGCCTGATCCAGGCGCTGGCGGATCAAGCCGATCAGCAGCTTGAGGTCGACGGGCTTGGTCAGGTAGTCGTCGGCGCCCAATTCCTGGCCGGCCAGCACGCTGTCCCGGTCGGCCAGCGCGGTCAGGAACAGGAATGGCGTGCGGTCGAGGTCGGGATGATCGCGACGCAGCCGCCGCAGCAGCTGGTCGCCGCGCAGCCCCGGCATGCTGATGTCGCACAGCACCAGGTCCGGGCGCAGCGCCAGGATCGCGGCATAACCTTCCTCGCCGTCCTCGGCCTCGGCGACATCGAACTGTGCCCGGCTCAGCGCCTGGGCCAGTCCCGATCGCAGATCCTTTTCGTCCTCGATGATCAGAACCAGCGTCACGGTCTCGCTTTCGGCAGGGTCGCGGGGCGCCTTGAACAGCGGCACCCGCCAGCGAGACGATAGCCTAGGCAGAATTTTTTCCAACACACCCCATGATCATGGGGTGCGGCGCATATTACCGCGGCGATATCGTCCGGCCGACTGATCGTCGGGGGACGGAGATGATGTCATTCCTGGAAATGCGTGGCTGGTACGTGGCGGCCTGTGCCGGCAGCACTCGGCGGCAGCGGATGATCGGGGCGTTCATCGTGACGGTGGCCGCCTTCTTCCTTGGCCTGAGCAGCCCTGCCTGGGCCTGGATCGACCCGCTCGATACGACGCTCCAGGATCCTCAAGTTAATGGCACTGTCTACTCCCTGGCGATCCAGGACGACGGCAAGATCCTGGTCGGCGGCGCATTCTCCAGTGTTGGCGGAGTCGCGAGGGCGCGTCTTGCCCGACTTAACATCGACGGGTCGCTGGACGCCAGCTTCGCGTCTCCTGACTTTGACGGTGGGATAGTCGCTATCGCCCTGCAATCCGACGGCAAGGTCGTGGTTGCCGGCGGTTTCAATCGAGTGGGATCTGCGGTCTATCGCATGGCCGCGCGCCTGAATACCGACGGCACTCTCGACTCCAGCTTTGCCGATCCGAATCTCGAAAGTACTGTTTATTCGATAGCGATCAATCGAGATGGTTCTATCTTGTTCGGCGGGACGTTTTTGAATGCTGGAGGCCATTCCTACGGAAGCCTCGCGCGCTATTCTAGTGCCGGTGTCTTAGATACAACTTTTACCAGGTCAAACCTAAACGGCCTCGTGGCAGGACTCGCTCTTGATGGAGACGGCAAGATACTGGCCGCAGGCACCTTCACGACTGCCGGCCCCTCGAATGCGAACTACGGCCGTCTTGCCCGCTTCAACGCCGATGGCACTTTGGATACGTCTTTCATCAATCCGGCATTCAGCGGGACGGTTTCTAAGATCCGCGTGCAGGGGGACGGCCGGATTCTGGCTGGCGGCAGCTTCGCGAGTGTTTCCGGCACCAATCGAGGCAATCTTGCGCGGCTCAATGCCAATGGTACCCTCGACACGAGTTTTGCCGATCCACGGCTCGATGCTGATGTCTATAGCCTGGCTGTTCAGAGCGACGGCAAGGTTCTGGCCGCAGGCAACTTTACCGGTCTGAACACGGGCGGATCCTTCGTTCAGTATCTGAGGCTTGTCCGTCTCACCGGCGACGGCGCTCTCGACAATAGCTTCCGGGACCCGAACCTGGATTCTACGGCATGGGCCCTGGCCTTGCAGTCGAACGGCCGGATTCTGGTCGGGGGTGAGTTCACAACCGCTGGTTCGTCGTCGGACCCCTACCAGAGAGTGGCTCGGTTCGACGCTGGCTTCCGCCAACTGTCGTTCACCCGGCCGGCGAATGGTACGGTGACGAGCGATACCGGCGGCCTCGCCTGCGGGACGACCTGTTCGGCACTGTTCTCGATCGACGACCAGGTCACGCTGACGGCGACGCCGTCCGCGGGATACGGCTTCGCCGGCTGGGGCGGCGGCTGTTCGGGCGGAACCAGCCCGCTGACCATCACGATATCGACCGATATCACCTGCACGGCGAGCTTTGCGGCGTCCGGCGGCGGGAATGGCAACAGCGGCAATGGCGGCGCCGTGACGCCGCCGGCGCCGCCGCCGGCCTTCGTGACGACGCCGGTGACGGTGGTGCAGAACGCGGCGACGGTCGGTTCGGGCAGCGGCACGCTGTCGCTGGCCTCGTCGTTCGCCAACCCGCAGAGCCTGACGTTCACGGCGACGCAGAACAGCGGCGCGCCGCTGCCGGCGTGGCTGACTTTCGATCCGGCGACGGTGTCGTTCGCCTACAACGTGCCGATTCCGTCCGACCTGCCGATCCAGCCGCTGGCCGATGCCGACGGCCGGGCTGGCCGTGCCGATGCGCGGGCGTCGTGGTCGAACACGGTCTATCCGCTGCTGCTGCGGGTGGCGCAATTGCCGGTGACGCTGACCGCCCGGGGCGACGGGCAGAGCTATGCCACCACGATCCGGATGAACTTCTATGCGCCGCGCTCGCCGGTGGCGATGTCGGCGGTGTCGCTGAGCCTGGACGGCGCGCGCGGCAATGGCCGGTCGGGCCGGTCGGCGCTGTCGTGGGATGGCGGGCAGATGGTGTTCGAGACGGCGGCGACGAACATCTTCCCGGCCTCGGCCAACGGTTTCAGCGACATCGTGCGCTATCAGGCGCTGTCGGGCGATCGCGA
>JAFKFH010000037.1 GCA_017307375.1 Alphaproteobacteria bacterium | reverse complement strand
CGCTTCTCCTCGGCCGCCGCCCGCTCACGCGCCTCCTCGTCGCGCTGGCGCTGCTCCTCGCGGATCCGCGCTTCCTCGGCCGCCGCCGCCAGCCGCTTGCCCTCGATCCCGTTCTGCTTGAACACCTCGACCGCGCGCGCCATCAGGCCCACTTCGTCCAGCCGCTGACGCCCGCTCACCTCGGCCGAATAGTCGCCGCGGGCCAGCACCTCCATCACCTTGGCCAAGCCTTGCAGCGGCCCGGCAATGCCGCGCTGGGCAATCCAGAACGCCACCGCACCGACGATCAGGACGCCCAGCCCCAGGATCGTGAACAGCATGTTGCGGGTAGATACGTAGCCGGCGGTCAGATCGTCTGCTGTCTGCTTGAGTTCGACCAGCAACTGATCCAGCTCGCGCGCCACGTCCTGGCGCAAGGCCTCGATCCGCGGGTTCAACTCCTTGTCGATGATTCGCGTCGCCTCGTCGGTCGCTTCCTGCCCATCGATCTGGGCCAGTGCCTGCACGTCGCGCGTCGCCTCGAAGATGCGGGTATATTCCGCCTTGAACCGGTCGATTGCCTGGGCGTGATGCGGGAGGCCCTGGCGGGCCAGCTCGGCGCGCCGGTTGAACTCGACCTGTGCTGCCTGCAGGTTGCGCAGCGTGACCTTGACGTCAGCCTGATTGTTCTGCGCGGTCATCTGGTAGAGCAATGCGGCAGTCTGGGTGATCGTCACGTTGACGCGGGCCAGCCAGACCAGACCCGGGGCGTCACGGGTCAGGATGACGGTATTCCGATCGTCGGCCTGCCCCATCCGATGGATCGACAACCAAGTCGTCCCGATGCCGAGCAAGGCCAGCATCGCGATGACGATAACAATCTTGTAGAGGATCTTGAGATTTTGCACGCGTAATACCCGCCAGTTTCCGTCGAAAATCCGGCGGGCATTTATACTGACTTAAGGCGGGTTGCCTATGCGAATTATCGCATAATCCACACTACCAAAGCGTTCAATCAGCCGGCGCGGACCTGGCGGAGAAAGCGGTCGACCTCGCCGCGCAGCTTCTCGGCCATGGTCGACAGTTCGCCCGAGGCCGCGGCCACCTGGTCGGCGGCATGGCCGGCATCGTCGGCCGCCTGCTTGACCGCCGACACGCTCGCCGACGCTTCCTGGGTGCCGGCCGAGGCCTGCTCGACATTGCGGGCGATTTCCTGCGTCGCCGCACCCTGCTCCTCCACCGCCGAGGC
>JAFKFH010000004.1 GCA_017307375.1 Alphaproteobacteria bacterium | reverse complement strand
GGGCTGGCCTATGACGGGCAGGGGCGCAGCCAGTGGCTGGCCGGGTTCTGCACGCTGTCGGGGCTGACCTGCAGCGGCACGCTGACCGCGGCGGGGGCGGCCGGCCCGGCCTTCACCCTGGTGACGGCGGCGACGGGCAACGGCGCGACATTGTCGGTCGGGTCAGCCCCGGCCCAGGCGCTGACGCCGTTCCCGATCGGCGGCAGCCGGACCACGGGTTATGCCGGGCTGCCGCAGGCGGGGTGGTGGTACGAGGCGGGGGCGGGCAACAATGTCGGGTATTTCCTCGCCATCGACAGCCAGCCGCAGGCCGACGGGTCGGTGGCGCAGATCGGCTATCTGTCGGTGCTGGCCTATGATGCCGCGGGCCGCCCGGTCTGGCAGAGCGCGCAGGCGACGCTCGGTGCCGATCTCGGCTTCTCGGGCATGCTGATGCAGTATGCCGGCGGCGCGCCGTTCGGGACGACCGCGGCGGCCGCGCCGGCCTCCGCCGCCATCGTCGGCCCGGTGCGGCTGACCTTCGACGGCAGCGAGGCCGCCCGCATCACCCTGCCCGACGGGAGGACCGCCAGCCTGTCGCGATTCCGGTTCTGAAAAGGCTGGGGCGCCCCCCTGCAGACGTCGGGTGACTGCAGGGGGGCGTCGTCGGCCGCGGGACAGGCACTGGCGGGTGCCGGGACGGCCGAGAGGAAATCTCAGCGCAAGCGGCTTGACGCTGTTGCAGTCATCGTCATGGGAGGATTATCGAGGCGGGTACAAGGACCCGATGTCCGAATGCCGGACGACATGGCGGTTTCTCCCCAATCTCGGTCTCAAGCGAACTTCTGCCGCTGTTGGAACGATAGTCCGATTCGGGAATCTTCGCAAGTCTTGTAAGCTTATTATCCTAAAAATCCCGATATTTCCGATTCAATCGATTCGCCGGCAGGAGTCGCGCACCAGCAGGCGCGGGGCCAGGGTGATGGTCTCCGATGCCGCCTTGGCGCCGCCGGGCTTCAGCCGGGCCAGCAAGCGGTCGACGGCCATCGCGCCGACCTCCTCGATCGGCTGGACCACGGTGGTCAGGCGCGGACGGATCACCGCCGACCAGGGAAAATCGTCGATGCCGGCGACCGAGATCTGTTCCGGGCAGCGGAACCCCATGTCCATGACCGCCTGCATCGCCCCCAACGACATCATGTTGTTGGCGGCAAAGATCGCGGTTGGCGGCTCGGGACGCGAGAGCAGGGTCTGGACCGCGTCATAGGCTGTCTCGATGCGAAAATCGGCCGTCATCGCCAAGGCCGGATCATGACGGATTCCCGCCGCCTGAAGCGTTTCGCGAAACCCTCGCAACCGCTGCTCGGCGGTGGAGATATGCGGGCGGCCGCTGACGATCGCGATCCGGCGATGGCCGAGCCGCAACAGATAGTCGGTCACCGACTGCGCCGCGGCGAGATTGTCGACGATCACCGAATCGAAGGGCAGGTCGGGCAGGAAGCGATCGACCATGACCAGCGGCAGGTCCGCAAAGCGGGCGAGGGCCGCCCGGTAGGGCTCGTCATGGCCCGAGGGCGCCAGCAGGATGCCGGCCACACGCTGGACCCGCATCAGCTTGAGCAGCGCGAGTTCGCGCGCCGGGTCCTCGTCGGTATTGGCCAGGATCACCGAATACCCCGCCGCGTTCGCCCGGGTCTCGACGGCCTTGGCCAGCGAGGCGAAGAACGGGTTGGAAATGTCCGAGATCACCAGCGCGATGGTCGAGGTGCGACCAAGTCGGAGCGACCGGGCGATGCCGTCCGGCGAATAGCCGACCGCGGCCACCGCGTCCCAGACGCGCTGGGCCAGTTTTTCGGAGACCCCGGCCGTGCCGTTGATGGTGGCCGAAACCGTGCCGATCGAAACGCCGGCCTCGCGTGCCACATCCTTGATCGTCGCCATAAGCCGGGGATTTCCTGTTGCGGTGATGAATGGGTTCCGCTAGCTTATCGAAACGTTTCAGAATGACAACGCCGATCAGCGGTCGGTCTCTGTTTTTCGCTGCAGCGCAGCAAGGCAGAGGCTGGCCGTTCTTCGCAGGCAAGGAATGAAACGTTTCAATTCGCGGCGGTGGCAACCGACCGCAAAATCGGGAGGGGAATGCCATGACAGGCAGGATGAAGCGATTCGCGGCGACGTGTCTGGGGCTCGGCCTGGCGCTGATGCTGCAACCGGCCGTGGCCGAGACGGTGTTGCGGGTGAAGCTCGACGGCGAGTTGAAGGAGATCGACCCGATCTGGACGTCGAACTACACGGTTCGGGATCATGCCTACATGGTCTACGACACGCTGTTTGCGATGGACGACAAGTACAACGTCCAGCCGCAGATGGTGGACCGTCACGCGGTCAGCGAGGACGGCAAGACTTATACGCTGACCCTGCGCGACGGCCTGAAGTGGCATGACGGCACGCCGGTCACGGCCCGGGATTGCATCGCCTCGCTGAAGCGCTGGGGCAAGCGCGACGGGCTCGGCCAGCAGATGATGGCGCGCCTGGAACGTTTCGAGCAGGTCGACGACAAGACCTTCCGTATCGTGATGAAGGAGAACTGGTCGCTGGTGCTGCCGGCCCTGGGCAAGATCTCCTCGACCGTGCCGTTCATGATGCCGGAGCGACTGGCGAATACCGACGCCTTCGACCAGGTCAAGGAGCCGATCGGGTCGGGTCCGTTCAAGATGAAAATCGACGAATGGGTGCCGGGCTCGAAGATCGTCTACGTCAAGAATCAGGAGTACGTGCCGCGCAAGGAACCGCCGAGCAACGCCGCCGGCGGCAAGGTGGCCAAGGTCGAGCGCATCGAATGGCTGGTGATGCCCGACCCGGTGACCGCGGTGAATGCGCTGGCCAACGGCGAAATCGATTACCTCGCCACCGTGCCGCCCGATCTGACCGGGCTGGTCGCCAAGAACAAGAACGTCAAGCTGCAGGTCGTCAATCTGTTGGGCAAGCAGGTCCAGGTGGTGCCCAACCACCTGAACCCGCCATTCGACAACGTCAAGGTGCGCCAGGCACTGCAACTGGCGCTGAAGCAGGAAGACTACATGCAGGCGATGTTCGGCAAGCAGACCGAGTTCTACCAGGTCTGCGCCGCCGTCTTCTTCTGCGGCACGAAATTCGCAACCGACATCGGTTCCGAGCGGGTGCTGAAGCAGGACTTCGCCGCGGCCAAGGCGCTGCTGAAGGAAGCGGGCTACGACGGCACGCCGATCGTGCTGCTGCACGCGACCGACCTGCCGGAACAGAACCTCTGGGGCCAGGTCGGTGCGGAATCGCTGCGCAAGGCCGGCTTCGTCGTCAACGACGTGACTTCGGACTGGGCGACGGTCGCCTCGCGCCGCGCATCCAAGAAACCGATCGCCGAGGGAGGCTGGCATCTGTTCCATACCGGCTGGGCCGGCCCCGACATGCTCGACCCCGCGGTCAACGTGCTGGTCTCGGGCGGTTGCGTCGAGAAGGCCTGGTTCGGCTGGCCTTGCGATGCCGAACTCGAACGGCTGCGCGCCGCCTTCGCCTCGACCTCCGATCCGGCCGAACAGAAGAAGATCGCGGACCTCGTCCAGGCCCGGGCACATGAGATCGTCACCTTCGTGCCGATGGGCCAGTTCCGCCAGCTGACCGGGTATCGCGCGAACATCTCGGGCGTGCTGACCGCGCCGGTGCCGTTCATGTGGAACATCGCCAAGAACTAGAATGAGTGGGAACTTGATGGGCGGATCCTTGCACGATCCGCCCACCGGGGGAGTAATCGCGTCATGCTCTGGTTTCTCGTTCGCCGCATCGTCGCGGCGGTACCGATCCTCATATTCGTCGCCGTGTTCATCTTCATGCTGCTGCATCTCGCCCCCGGCGACCCGGCGGCGGTGGCGGCCGGCCCGAACGCTTCGCCCCAGCAGGTCGAACTGCTGCGCCAGCGCATGCAGCTCGACATGCCGCTGCCCGACCAGTTCATGCGCTGGGTGGCCAATCTCGCGCGCTTCGATCTCGGGGTCTCGATCTTCTCCAACCAGCCGGTGTCGCGGCTGATCGGCCAGCGGCTCGAACCGACCCTGCTGCTCGCCGTGACCGCGATGCTGGTGGCCGTAGCGATCGCGGTACCGGCCGGGACGCTTGCGGCATGGAAGGCCGACAGCCTGCTCGACCGCGTCGTGATGATGTTCGCGGTCGCCGGCTTCTCGACCCCGGTCTTCGTCACGGCCTACGGCCTGATCTACGTCTTCTCGATCGAGCTGGGCTGGTTCCCCGTCCAGGGCTACACCCCGCTGGCCCAGGGGATCCTCGATTGCCTGCAGGGGCTGGTGCTGCCGAGCCTGGCGCTCGGTTTCGTCTTCGCCGCTCTGATCGCCAGGGTAGTGCGGGCCACGATGCTGGAGATCCTGGCCGAGGACTATATTCGTACCGCGCGCGCCAAGGGCCTGGCCACCCCCACCATCGTAATCGTCCATGCGCTGAAGAATGCCGGCGTGCCGACGATGACGGTGATCGGCATCGGTTTCGCGATCCTTGTCGGCGGCGTTGTCGTGACCGAGACGATCTTCAACATTCCCGGTCTCGGCCGCCTGACGACGGACGCGATCCTGCGCCGCGACTACCCGGTGGTCCAGGGGGTGATCCTCGCCTTCTCGGCGATGCTGATCGTGGTCAACATCCTGGTCGACCTGTCCTACGCCCTGTTCGATCCGCGGGTCCGCAACGCATGACCGCGCTGGCTCTTCCCGGACGTCACCTGCCGCGACTGCCCGGCGCCGTCATCGCCGCCGGGGTGGTGCTGGCCGTCTACGCGTTGATCGGCGTACTGGCGCCCGCCTTCGTCGGCGATATCAGGGCGCTGAACCTGCCCGAACGGTTGCTTTCACCGGACGCCGCGCACTGGTTCGGTACCGACCAGCTTGGCCGCGACGTCTTCGGCCGCACCCTCTACGGCACGCGCAATTCGCTGATCGTCGGCTTCGCCGTGGCGATCGCCACCACGCTGATCGGCGTGACCTTGGGGATCGTCACCTGCTTCTCGGCCTGGACCGACCGCATCGCCATGCGGCTGATGGACGGCCTGATGGCGATCCCCGGCGTCCTGCTCGCCATCGCGATGGTCGCGATCTTCGGCTCGTCGCTGCAGAACGTCGTCATCGCCATCACCGTGCCTGAGATCCCGCGCATGGTGCGGCTGGTGCGCAGCGTCACCCTGACGGTACGCGAACAGCCGTTCATCGCGGCGGCGATCTCGATCGGCACGCCGCTGCCGCGTATCCTGTGGCGCCATGTGCTGCCCAACGTCATCGGCGCCGTGATGGTGCAGGCGACCTATACCTGCGCCTCGGCAATCATTTCGGAAGCCGTTCTGTCGTTTCTCGGTGCCGGCACGCCGCCGGAGATCCCGTCCTGGGGCAACATGATGGCCGACGGGCGACAGCTGTTCCAGGTCGCGCCGTGGATCATCGCCTTCCCCGGCATCTTCCTGGCCGTGCTGGTCCTGGCGGTGAACCTGGCCGGCGACGGCCTGCGCCAGGCGATCGATCCCAAGCTGTCGCGACGGGTGGGCAAATGAGCGATCTGGTCATCGACAATCTCGCCGTCGCCTTCCGCAACGCCCGCGGTCAGCGCGCCCAGGCCGTCGACGGCCTCTCGTTGACCTTGAAGCGCGGCGAGCTGCTCTGCCTGGTCGGCGAATCCGGCTGCGGCAAGTCCGTCACCTCGCTCGCCGTCATGGGACTGCTGCCGCGGGCGGAGATTTCCGGCCGCATCCTGTTCGAAGGGCGCGACCTGCTGGCACTGTCGGAGGCGGAGATGGCGACGATGCGCGGCAACCGCATCGCGATGATCTTCCAGGATCCGATGTCGTCGCTCAATCCGGTGCTGACGATCGGCCGCCAGATCCGCGAGGGCGTGATGCGCCACCAGCGGCTTGGCCGGCGCGCGGCCCAGGCGCGGGCGATCGACATGCTCGATCGTGTCGGCATTCCCGATCCCGGTGCCCGTGTCGACGATTATCCCCACCAGCTTTCCGGCGGCATGCGCCAGCGGGCGATGATCGCGATGGCGCTGGCCTGCGATCCCGCGATCCTGATCGCGGACGAGCCGACCACCGCCCTCGACGTCACGATCCAGGCCCAGATCCTGGCCCTGATCGATGATCTGAAGCGCGACTTCAAAACCGCCGTGCTGCTGATCACCCACGATCTCGGCGTCGTCGCCGAAACGGCCGACCGGGTCGCGGTGATGTACGCCGGCCGCATCGTCGAGCAGGGCGCGCCGATCGCGCTGTTCGGCCGGCCCCATCATGGCTACACCCACGGGCTGATGCGGTCGATGCCGCTGATGAACGAAACCTCGGCGCGGCTGGCCGAAATCCCCGGCATGGTGCCGCTGCTGGAGACCGGCTGGCAGGACTGCGCCTTCGCGCCGCGCTGTGCATTCGCCGGCCCGGCCTGCTCAGCCGTTGTCCCGCCACTTGCCCCGGTCGCCGAAGACCACCAGGCCGCCTGCCTGCGGGCGGGCGCCGTTGCCGCCGCCTGGGAGGGCGCGCCATGATCCCCGTGCTCGAACTGCGCGACCTTGCCGTTTCGTTTCCCGGCGGCAAATCCGGGCCGTTCGGCGGGCGGGGCAAGGTCAAGGCGGTCGACGGCGTCAGCCTGTCGGTGGCCGCCGGCGAGACGCTCGGCCTGGTCGGCGAATCGGGCTGTGGCAAGTCGAGCCTGGCGAAGGCCGCGATGCGGCTGGTCGAGCCTGCGGCGGGGCAGGTGCTGCTTGCCGGCACCGACATCACCCGCCTGGGGGCGCGGGCGCTGCGGCCGCATCGCCGGCGGATCCAGATGGTCTTCCAGGACCCCTATTCTTCCCTCGACCCGCGCCAGTCGGCCGGGGACATCGTCGGTGAACCGCTGCTCAACTATCGTCTCGGCGATGCCGCAGCACGCCGGCGCCGGGTCGCCGAGCTGTTCGATCTGGTCGGGCTGCGCCCCGACCAGACGACGCGGTATCCCCACGAGTTTTCCGGTGGCCAGCGCCAGCGCCTCGGCATTGCCCGCGCCCTGGCGCTGGGGCCGGACATGTTGGTTGCCGACGAACCGGTCTCGGCGCTGGACGTCTCGATCCAGGCCCAGGTGATCAACCTGATGATGGACCTGCAGGGTCGGTTCAATCTCGGCATGCTGTTTGTGTCGCACGACCTGTCGGTGGTGCGCCATGTCAGCCGGCGCGTTGCGATCATGTATCTCGGCCGGATCGTCGAGATCGCCGATACCACCTCGATCTTCGGCGGCGCCGCCCACCCCTATACCCAGGCGCTGCTGGCCGCGGCACCGGTGCCGGATCCGGTGCGGAGGCGCCGCCGTATCCTGCTGAAGGGCGATCTGCCAAGCCCGCTGAACCCGCCTGCCGGTTGTCCGTTCCACACGCGCTGCCCGGTCGCGATCGCGCGCTGCCGGACCGAGCGGCCCAGGCTGAGCGAGGTCGCGACGGGCCATCGTGTCGCCTGTCATCTGGTGGCACCCGCCAAGATCGGACATGCCGCATGACCCTGCTGCTGATCCCCGGCCTGAAGGCCGACGCCCGCTCCTGGGGCGGGATCGATGCGCGCCTCGGCGCCACGATCCCGGCGCACCATGTCGACGAACCCACGATCGAGGCGATGGCCGCCGCAATCCTCGCCCGCGCGCCGGAACGGTTCGACCTCGCCGGCCATTCGATGGGTGGCTACATCGCCTTCGCCATGCTGCGCCAGGCGCCGGCGCGGATCCGCCGCGTCGCGTTCGTCGCGACCCAGGCCCGTCCCGACAGCGTCGAAGCCACGGCGGCTCGGCGGACGATGATGGCGATGGCCGCGGCACGCGGCATGGCGGCCGTAACCGAGGCGACACTCGATCTCGACGTGCATGACAAGCGGCCCGATGTCCTCGCCGCAATGATGGCAACCGCTGCCACCTTTCCGGTTGCCACCTACCTGTCGCAGCAGGAAGCGGTGATCGCCCGCCCGGACAGCCGCCCGGGCCTCGCGGACATCGCCTGCCCGACCGCGGTGATCGGTGGGGCCGAGGATCGCCTGCTGCCGCCTTATCTGTCGGAAGAAATCGCCGCGGGCATCCCCGGCGCCACCCTGGATCTCATCCCGGCCTGCGGCCATTGTGCGCCGCTCGAGCAGCCCGACAGAGTGGCGGCGCTGTTGGCCGGCTGGCTGGAGCGCGACGCATGCTGATCGGCATCGATCCGATATTGAGCCCCGATGCTCTCGCGCTGCTGCGCGCGATGGGCCACGGCGACACCGTCGCACTGGCCGACGCGAATTTTCCATCGGAAGCCAACGCCCGCCGCCTGGTGCGGCTGGATGGGGCCGGCGGCGAGCAGGTACTCGACGCGGTGCTGCGGCTGTTGCCGATCGACGATTTCGAACCGGATCCGCTGGTGGCCATGCAGGCCGTCGGGGCGACGGAAGGCATGCCCGATGCGGTGGCGGCATTCCAGCGGGTGGTGGTCCACCGCCTGGGCGCGTCGGCGCCCCGCATCGCGCTGGTCGACAGGCACGCATTCTATGCCCGCGCGCGCAACGCCTTCGGCATCATCGCCACGGCCGAGCGCCGGTTTTACGGCAACCTGATCCTGCGCAAGGGCGTGATCCCTGCCTGAGGTTGATATGGGCCAAAGAAAATCGAGATCAAGAATTGGCAGTCGGCGAAATTTTCGCAGTCTGTCGCCATGGAAAAAAACCACGCTGACCCATTCTTTCACGGCACCAAAGCCGATCTGAAGCCGGGCGATCTGATCGTGCCCGGCCATGTCTCGAACTACGGCCGGCGCAGGCGGGCCGCCTTCGTCTATTTCAGCGCCACCATGCACGCGGCGAGCTGGGGGGCCGAACTGGCAGTGGGCGAGGGGCCGGGGCGCATCTACGTCATCGCGCCGACAGGGCCGTTCGAAGACGATCCCAATCTCACCGACAAGAAGTTTCCCGGCAATCCGACGAAGTCGTACCGGACAAGGGATCCGCTGCGGATCCTCGGTGAAGTCACCGACTGGGTCGGCCATTCGCCCGAGGAAATCAAGGTGATGAGGGAGCGCCTGGCCGAGCTCGACCGGCTGGGGGTCGAGGCCATCGAGGATTGAGCGGGTGAGGGCTGTTGACTACGATCGGCCACCATGAGCACCGATAACGACAGGATCGAACGCCGGCCGCTTGCAGGGGCGAGCGTCTGGCGGGGTGAGGAAATGGCCGGGTCGACACGCTGGATCCGCGAATGGGACCAGGTGTCGCTTGCCGCGCTCGATGCGGCGCTGGCGGCAGCCCGCAACCTGGCCTGGGACGAAATCACGCGCGAGACCTTTCCGCTGGCGGGCCTCGATCGGCTGCTGGACGACATCCGCGCCGAACTCGAGGACGGCTGCGGCATGGTCAAGCTGCGTGGCCTGCCCGTCGACCGTTACGCGGAGGATGATCTGCGCCGTCTTTATTTCGGCCTCGGCAGCCATCTCGGCTGGCCGGTGTTCCAGAACCGGCGCGGCGAACTGATGCGGGCGATCCGCGACGAGGGCGGCGATCTCGGCAAACGCTACGGCCAGATCGAAAATGCCGGCACGGGCGACGAGCCCTTCCTGTCGTCCTATGCCCGCACGCTGAGCAACGGCCAGCTGCGCTTCCATACCGATCGCACCGATGTCGTCGCCCTGCTCTGCGTCCGGCAGGCGATGGCGGGCGGGATCTCGACCATCTGCTCAACGCCGATGATCCACAACGTGATGCTGGAGCGCCGGCCGGACCTGCTGGAGGTTCTGTTCCGGGATTTCTGGCGCAGCCGGCATGGCGAGGAAACCGACCGTTCGGCCGAGGTCTATCCGCTGCCGATCTTCGGGCGGGTCGGCGAAAAATTCACCAGCCACTATTCGCTGACCTATATCGAGGCAGCCGAGCTGACCCCTGGCGTGCCCAAGCTGACTCCGGTCCAGCGCGAGGCGATCGGGATGCTGATGGAACTGGCCCGGGAACTGTGCTTCGAGATGACGCTCAAGCCCGGCGACATCCAGTTCCTGAACAGCCACGTCACCTATCATGGTCGGACCGCCTTTACCGACGATGCGCGCAGCGGTCATGACCGCCTGCTGTTCCGGCTATGGCTGTCGATGCCCAACAACCGGCCGCTGCCGGCCGGTCACGAGGTGCTGTGGGGATCGATCGCGCCGCGGACGCGCCGCGGCGGCATCGGCCAGGCCGCGGCCTGAAAGCGCGACCTGGCCGGAGGGCCGTCGACCGATCAGAGATCGAGGGTCAGGCTGTCACCCTTGCAGCGCGAGATGCAGACCATCATCGTCTTGTTGGCGGCCTGCTCGGCGGCGGTCAGCACCGAATCGCGGTGATCGGGCTGGCCGGCCAGGACCTTGGTCTCGCAGCTGCCGCAGATGCCGTCCTGGCAGGAATAGGGCACCTGGATGTCGTGGTCGATCAGCACGTCCAGGATCGACTTGTCGGCCGGCACCGTCAGTTCCTTGCCCGAACGGGCCAGCACGATCTTGAAGCCGCTGGACGGCGCGCTTTCATCGACCGGCTTGGCGGTGAACCGCTCGATATGGACATGTTCCGGGGCGAGGTGGGCGGTCGCCTGCTCGAACGCCGTCAGCATGCCGGCCGGACCGCAGCAATAGAAATGGGCACCCGGTCCCGCCGCGGCGATCACGCCGGCGATGTCGAGCGGCTTGCCGCCATGTTCGTCGTCGAAATGAAACGCCGCCTTGTCGCCGAAATTCGCGATCGTGTCGGTGAAGGCGGCATGTGCCCGCGACCGGGTCGCGTAGATGAAGCGGTAGGGCCGGCCGGCCAGTTCCAGCGCGGTCGCCATCGCATAGAGCGGCGTCACGCCGATGCCGCCGGCGATCAGCACGACCTCGCCGCCCGATTCGACCAGCGGGAAATGGTTGCGCGGCAGGCCGACCTTGATCATCTGGCCGGGGCGCAGCGACTGGTGAACGAAGCGCGAGCCGCCGCGGCTCTGCCGGTCGAGTGCCACCGCGACCAGATAGCGGCGGTTGTCGCCGGGCTGGTTGACCAGCGAATAGCTGCGCACGATGCCGTTGGGCAGGTGCAGGTCGACATGCGCGCCGACCTCCCAGGCCGGCAGGACCCGGTTGTCGGGCGCGGCCAGTTCCATCGACAGGATGCCGTCGGCTTCCCAGCGGACGGCACGCAGACGCAGCTCGAGAGTATCGGTATCAGCCATGATCGGAACTTTCAGGCAAGGCGCAGATCGACGCGACGGTTGGCGAAGGCGTCGATTTCTATCAGCAGACCGGGAAACGCGAAACCCCCGACGCCGACCAACGTCGAGCACGGAAACACCGGACCGAAGACTTCCGCCCGGGCGCGGTTGACGGCGGCCTTGTTGTCGGCGTCGGTGACGTAGATGACGAGCTTGTAGACGTTGTGCAGCCCGCCGCCGGCGGCCGCCAGCAGATCGGCGATCTTGGCCAGGCTGGCTCTGGCCTGCAGGTAGAGATCGTCGCCGCCGATCGGTGCGCCGTCGGGGCCGCGCGCATGCTGGCCCGAAACGACGATCTCGTCGCCGATGACGAGGCAGTTCGACCAGGTCGCCCCGGGCGGCTCGGCCGCCCCGGGCGTCACGACCTTCTCGACGACGAGATCGCCCATCGCCTACTCGGCGGCCTCCTGGCCGCCGGACTGGGCCGCGATCTGGGCCTCGGCCAGGCTGCGCAGGCGGCGGCGCAGGCGGACGATGCCCATGTCGTGCTGGTAGAGGATCTCGCGCTGGTTGGCGTCCGGCTCCATGTCCTCCATCATCACGCGGTCCTGCTCAAGCACCGCCCAGTGGCGGGCTTCCAGCCGGTTCTTGTAGAGGAAGCGCCAGGTATCGCGCTGCCAGCCTTGCACCTTGCGGCAGCGCCAGTGGAAGACCGCCGCCATCTTGGGGCCGATCGGCGTGTACATGCCGATGATGTGGAAGTTGCCGCCCGGCCCGCCGGTCTTCGGGTAGGGGATTTCCAGCCGCATCCAGTGGATGCCGGTTTCGCCCCATTCGGTCCAGTCGAAGTTGACGCCCTTCTGCTCCTTCTTCTCGAAGACGAAGCCGATCGGGGTGTCGCGCACCTGGAAGGTCGCGGTGGTGTCGCCGAACGACATCGAATGCGACTGCTTGTGCAGATAGGTGCCGTGCATCGGGTCCATGACGTTGTCATAGACGTAGCGGTAATCGCCGGCCCATTCCGTATAGCAGAGGAACTGCGAGAACTCGGCGTCGGCCAGCTCTTCCGGCAGGGTGAACGGGATCGGCTCCTGATGCGCATCATCGCCGACATAGGCGAAGATCACGCCGTTGCGTTCGTCCAGGGGGAAGGAACGGACAGCCTTCATGCCTTCCAGCCGGCAGCCCGGGCTGCCGGGCACCGAAGTGACCACGCCGTCATGCCGGACCTGCACCCCGTGATAGCCGCAGGCCACGGTATTGCCGAGATTGATCCCCTGGGACAGCGGCGCACCGCGATGCGGGCAATGGTCTTCGAGCATGTAGGGCGTGCCGTTGCGGTCGCGCCACAAGGCCAGCTTGTAGCCGAGCCGGCGCAGTGAGACCGGCTTCTCGCCGACGAAGTCCGACGGGCAGATCGCCCACCAGAGATTGCGCAGGCCTTTGGCGAGGACGGCGTCGACCGGATCGTCGGTGCGGGGCGTGGTCATGGTCTTCGATCTCCGCTGGGTTGATCAGACGCCGAGGCGCTGCATTTCCTTGGCGAACAGGTCCGGCGTCCATGGCTGGCCGTCGGGGCTCGGCACCGCCTGCTCGTTGAGCGAGGCCACCAGGGAATCGAGATCGTGGTGGCCGGCGGCATAGGCGCGCTCGATGGCGTCGCCCAAGAGATTTTCGTACATGGTCGGCTCCTGCCGGCGCGCCTGGTGCGGGTTCAGGTACTGAGCCATAGTCATTTGCCTCCTTGGCGGACACGTTCCTTGATGCGCTCGCGGACCGGGACGAAATCGTAGGTCGGCAGGCATTCGGTGGTGAAGACGCCCCAGGCCGACCGCTCGAGCTCGACATTCACCTGGGCGAGCTTGGACGGCGGCAGGCGCAGCGTCACGATCTGCCCGAAACCCATCGCCACGTACCAGGAGACGATCTCGACGCCTTCCGGCGGAAATCGCTCCCACCAGTCCGCCTCCTTGAGGCGGGTCTGGATGGCGTCGAGGTTGTTCGACTGATCATGCCGCAGCAGGACCGTCAGCAACATCGTCTCTTCGGGGGTGCTCATGGGGACTGCTTTCGGTTTATGTTTTACTAATAAAACCGCGCTTCGTATCAGGAATGCTACGTGCCCAAGCTTGCCCTGTCAATGGCCGCCGCTCCCGCGGCGCAGGAACCTGAGGTTCTGGCGATATTTGCAGCAAGTTGCCGAAGATTTGCGCATTGCCGACGATCGAAAGTTGCGAGTTGACAGTTTGCTGGGGGCTCAATTACAGTTCCGCTCCATGAACAACGTTTCTTTAGAGAAACATGCGATGACGCAGCAGGCGGGGGCGAACGTGGCGGCGATCCGACTCGAATTCCGCAACGTCACCCGTCGCTTCCAGGGCCGCGGCAAGGCCGAGGCGGTGACCGCGATCGAAAGCGTGTCGCTGCAGGTCCGCGACGGCGAGGTCGTCTCGCTGATCGGCCCGTCGGGCTGCGGCAAGTCGACCCTGCTGAACCTGACCGCCGGTCTCGACCGGCCGTCGGTGGGCGAGGTACTGGTCGATGGCCAGCCGGTCACCGGACCGAATGCCCATGTGGCCTTCATGCTGCAGAAGGATCTGCTGCTGCCCTGGCGCACCATCCGCGAAAACGTCGAGTTCGGCCTGGAAATCCGCAAGGTACCGGCGGCCGAGCGCAAGTCGACCGCGCTGGCGATGCTGAAGGCCTGCCATCTCGAAGGTTTCCCGGATCACTATCCCCATCAGCTGTCGGGCGGCATGCGCCAGCGGGCGGCGCTGGCGCGGACCATGGCGACCGACCCGACCGTCGTGCTGATGGACGAGCCGTTCTCGGCGCTGGACGCGCAGACCAAGATGATCCTGCAGAAGGATCTGGCGCAGACGCTGTCGTCGATGCGCAAGACCTGCCTGTTCATCACCCACGATCTGGCCGAGGCGGTGGCCCTGTCGGATCGCGTGCTGGTGATGAGCCACCGTCCCGGCCGGATCATCGAGGAGATCGTCATCGAGATTCCGGGCCGCGACAACCCGCTGATCCGGCGCGAAAGCCCGATGATGAACGGTTACCTGCATCGCCTGGGCGAATTGCTCGACCTCGCCCACGCCAAGGTCTGAAGACGATTTCGACAGGAGAGGACAGAACCGAGATGAAGACGTCACGCATGATCAGCCGGCTTGCCGGCGCCGCCGCCCTGGCCCTCGGGCTCGGCCTTGCCGCGGCTGCCGCCGCGCAGGAGAAGGTGGTATTCCTGCTGCCGGCGCCGCCGGTCCTGCAGGCCTTCGCGCCGCATAACATCGCGATGGCCAAGGGCTACTACAAGGCCGAAGGCCTCGACGTCGAGTTCAAGGTCGGCCAGGGCGGCGCCGACGTCGCCACCCAGGTCGGTGCCGGCAACGCCGATGTCGGCGGCGGCATCGGCGATACCCCTGTCATCGTCCGCGCCAACGGCGTTCCGATCAAGGCGGTCGCGGTGCTGGGCGGCGGCGCGCTGACCCAGATCTACATCCGCGACGATGCCGGGATTCCCTCGCCGGCAGAGCTGAAGGGCAAGACCATCTCCGTGATGTCCTATCAGGACACCACCTACTACGCGCTGCTCGGCACCCTGGCCCATTTCGGCATGAAGAAGAACGACGTCAATGCCCAGGCCGTAGGCCCGGGCGGCATCGTTCAGCTGGTCGTCGGCGGTCAGGCCCAGGCACTGGCCGGTCCTCCGGAATGGGGCCAGGCGGTCGAGGCGGCCGGTGTCAAGGTGCGGGCCTTCCAGACGCGTGCCTACTACCCGGGCATGGCCCAGGCAATCCTTGCCTCGGACGAGACCATCAAGAAGAAGCCCAAGGTCGTCGGCGGTGTCGCCCGCGCCGTGGTCAAGGCGATGGTCGACATCATGAACGATCCCGAGGCCGCAGCCGACGTCTATGTCAAGGCGCTGCCGCAATATGCCGACAAGAAGGCCGACGTCCTCAAGATCATGGTCGAGTACAAGAACAAGATCTACGCCGGCCAGAAGCAGCCCGGCGCGATGGATCCCGACAAGCTGACCCAGCTTCAGGACTTCTACCTGAAGGAAGGCATCATCCGCCGCGCGACCCCGGTCGCCGAGCTCTACACCAACGAATTCCTGAACTGAGACCGAATGAACGAGGGGAGCCCGCAATGAGTGACAGCGCGCGACTGGCCGCCATCGGCGGGCTCCTGCTCGGCATCGTCTTCCTTGCCGTATGGCAATGGGTGCCGGGCCTGCTGGGCGTTCCGCCGTTCATCATCCCGCCGGCGTCGGAAGTCTGGAACGAATTCCTCTACATGATCGCCAACGAGCGCGTCTTCTTCCATGTAGGCGCGACCAGTCTGTCGGTGATCGCGGGCTTCGTGCTGGGCGCCCTGCTTGGCATGGTCGTCGGCTACGCGCTGGGCATGTCGCCGTCGGCCGAGATGGTGCTGTCGCCTTATATCCTGGCCTTGCAGATCGCGCCCAAGGTCGCGTTCGCGCCGCTGTTCGTCATGTGGTTCGGCTTCACCGTCTATCCCAAGATCCTGGTCGCCGTGCTGATCGTCTTCTTTCCGGTGATGGTCAACGTGCTCGGCGCCGTCCGCACGATCGATCGCGACCAGATCAACCTGGCCCGCGCGTTCTCGGCCAACCGGCTGGAAGTCTTCTGGAAGATCGAAATCCCCGCCTCGATGCCCGCGCTGTTCTCGGGCCTGCGCATCGCCGCCACCCTGGCCGTCATCGGCGTCGTGGTCGGCGAACTCGTCGGCGGCAATGTCGGGCTCGGCTATCTGCTGGTCTACGGCCAGGGCCAGGCCAATACCGCGATGGTCTTCGTCGTCATCCTCCTGCTCACCCTGATCGGCCTCGTCGCCTATCTCGCAGTCGCCGTGACCGAGGGCCGCGTCCTGCATTACCTGCCGAAGCGCGACTTCGGCGCCCGCTGACAAGGAGAAGAACCGATGTCCGCCCAAGCTGCCGCCGCCGAAGCGCCCAAGCCCGGCGCCCTGATCCCCGAGGGCATGTCGTTCGAGGATTGGCTGACCACCCGCATCGCCCGGTTCAAGACCCGTACCTACGACTGGGACGTGCTCAAGTTCCAGGCCGATTACGACCCGAAGTATCGCCGCGCCCAGATGCGCTATATCGGCACCGGCGGCACCGGCAAGACCGACGGCGACGACAACGCCGTCCCGCCGGAGCATTTCACCTTCTCGACGATGGTGCTGCCCGCCGGCTGCGAAGGCCCGCTGCACATCCATACCGATGTCGAGGAAGTCTTCTTCATCCTGAAAGGCGAGAGCATCCGGCTGTTCTTCGAGTACGAGGGCCGGACCTGGGAAACGGTGCTGGGCGAGCGCGACCTGATTTCCTGCCCGGCCGGCGTCTATCGCGGGCTGCGCAACGAAGGCCGGGAAGAGGCGCTGATGTGCGTCATGCTCGGCGCGGCCAAGCCGGTGACCCCGACCTATCCGCCGGATCATCCGCTGTCGAAGATCAAGCGCAACAAGTGACCTGACATGACCCAGCTCAGCCAGCGCATCATCGTGATCACCGGGGCCGCCCGCGGCCTCGGCCGGGCCTTCGCCGAGGCCGCGGCCGCGGCTGGTGCGCGGCTGGTGCTGGCAGACCGCGAGGTCGAGTTGGGGCAGGCGACTGCCAAGGCGATCGCTGCGACCGGTGCCGAGGTCGACTTCCTGCCGGTCGATCTCGGTGATCCCGCCTCGGTCGCGGCCTTCGGGGCGGCGGTGGCCGGGCGTCACGGGCGGATCGATGGCCTGGTCAACAATGCGGCCATCGCGACCGGCATCGGCGGCAAGACCTTCGAGGAGATCGATATCGAGACCTGGGACCGGGTGATGACCGTCAACGTCCGCGGCACCTGGCTCATGATCAGGGCGATGGCACCGCTGTTGCGCAAGTCCGATGCCGGCAAGATCGTCAATGTCGCATCCGATACCGCGCTGTGGGGGGCGCCGCGTCTGCTCCACTATACCTCATCCAAGGGCGCGATCATCTCGATGACCCGCAGCCTGGCGCGCGAACTCGGGCCCGACAACATCGCAGTGAACGCGATCGCCCCCGGCCTCGTCCGCGTCGAAGCGACCGAATACGTGCCGGCCGAACGCCATCGCCTGTACGAGAACGGCCGGGCGATCCCGCGCGCCCAGATGCCCGATGACTGCACCGGTGCCGTGGTCTTTCTGCTGTCGCCGGGGGCGAGCTTCGTGACCGGCCAAGTACTGCCGCTCAACGGCGGCTTCGTGTTCAACTGATGGCCGCGGTCTGCAACATCGGCGACAAGCTCACCGGCTATCGCGAGGCCGGGCAGGGCGAGGCATTGGTTCTGCTGCACGGCATCGGCGGCTGCGCCGATTCCTGGAAGCATCAGTTCGAGACGCTGTCGCGCGCCTACCGGGTCATCGCCTGGGATGCGCCGGGCTACGGCAGCTCGGCCAATCTCGACGTCGACCGGCCGATCGCCCGCGACTATGCGGCCCGTCTTGCCCAGCTGCTCGAGAATCTCGGCGTCGCCTCCTGCAACCTGGTCGGCCATTCGCTGGGCGCGCTGATGGCGGCAAGCTATGCCCGGATCTGGCCCGAGCGGGTCAGGCGCCTGGTGCTGGCGGCCGCCGCGGTGGGCAATGGTACGGCGCTCGACGCGCCGCTGCCCGCCTCGGTCCAGGCCCGCATCGACGATCTGAACCGCCAGGGCCCGGCGGCTTTTGCCGCCGAGCGCGCGCCGCGGCTGTGTGCCGACGGCGCCGACCCCGCGGTCGTGGCCCATGTGACCGAGATGATGGCGCGCATCCGCCCGGCGGGCTATGCCCAGGCCTGCGCGCTGCTGGCGCAGGGCGATCTGTTCGCCGATCTGCCGGCGATCGCGGCGCCGACGCTGGTGATCTGCGGCGCCGAGGACAGGATCGTGCCGCCGCAGCGCTGCCGCGATGTCGCGGCGCGGCTGGCCGGGCATCGCTATCTCGAAATTTCCGGGGCCGGACATGCGCTCTACGCCGAGGCGCCGGCCGCCTTCGACACCGCCTTGACGGCATTCCTGGGGGAAACGGCATGAACATGCATGTCGGCAAGAACCATGAGCAATACATGGTGCCTGGGCTGGAGCGCGGGCTGAACCTGCTGGCCCTGTTCAGCCGGACCGAACCGGAATTGTCGCTGTCCGAAATCGCGCGGCGTCTCGAGGTGCCGCGATCGACCGCCTTTCGCCTGACCTATACCCTCGACCAGATGGGTTTCCTCAAGCGTTCGCCCGGCGGCTTCAAGCTGGGTGCCCGCATTCTGACGCTCGGTTTCGACTACCTCGCCTCGCAGGACCTGATCGAGGTGGCGTTGCCGGAACTGACGGCGCTGCGCGATGCCACCGGCGCCTCCTCGCATCTCGGCGTGCTCGACGGCCGCGACGTCATCTATGTCGCGCAGGTCTCGTCGCTGCGCCAGCTGTCCAGCCGCGTATCGGTCGGCAGCCGGTTTCCCGCCCACGCCCAGTCGATGGGCCGCCTGCTGCTGGCCGCTCTGCCGGCGGCCGAGCTGGAGGCACTCTATGCCGGCGTCGCCTTGGACAAGTTCACCGAGGATACGCCCGGCGACTTCGCCGAACTGAAGGCCCGCATCGCCGAGGACCGCGCCCGCGGCTACGTCGTCAGCCGCGGGAATTTCGAGCGCGGCATCGTGGCCGTGGCCGCGCCGGTGGTCGACGCACAGGGTGTGGTCGTCGCGGCGGTGAACATCTCCGGTCCGGCGACGGCTCTCGATACCGGGGCGCTCGAAGGTGTGTTCAAGGACCGGGTGATGGCCGCCGCCAAGGCGATCTCGCGCCATCTCGGCCATCGTTTCCAGGAGTGATCGACATGGCAATCGACCGTCTGCGTGCCATCGCCCTCGGGGCACCGGGCCTGACCGCCCAGGCCAGCTTCTTCCGCGATGCCTGGGGGCTGGCCATCGCGGCCGAGCAGGATGGCGTGGTCTATCTGCGCGGCACCGGTGCGGAGCACCACATCGTCGCGCTGCATGACCGGCCGGTGCGCGGCATCATCTCGATCGATTTCGGCGCGCCGGATCGCGCCGCGGTCGACCGCATGCACGACCGGCTGGCCGGGCAGGGCGTCGCGGTGACCAGCCCGGCCGAGCTGTCGACGCCGGGTGGCGGCTATGGCTTCACGATGCAGGATCCCGACGGTCGCCGCCTGCGCGTGATCGCCGACATCGCCCAGCATGCCGACACGGCCGATCACGACGACCGGCCGCGCAAGCTCAGCCATGTCGTGCTCAACTCGGCGCAGCTCGACACGGTCAAGGATTTCTTCTGCGGCCCGGTCGGCTTCCGCATTTCCGACTGGTCCGAGGACCAGATGGTGTTCCTGCGGGCCGCGACCGATCATCACTGCATCGCGCTCAACCGCCTGTCGCATGCCTCGCTCAACCATGTCGCCTTCGAGATGTGCTCGATGCACGCCTATATGCGTGGCCAGGGCCGGATGAAGGCGGCAGGCAGCGCGGTGGCCTGGGGGCCGGGCCGGCATGGGCCGGGCAACAACCCGTTCGCCTATTTCGTCGTGCCCGGCAATTTCGTCTTCGAATATACCTGCGAGCTGCAGCAGATCGACGAGGCGACGCACGAGCCGAAGGTCTGGCAGCGCATTCCCGCGCAGTCCGATCTGTGGGGCACTGCCGGTCCGCCGTCGCCGGTGATCCGCGCGGTCATGGCAGGCAACCCCGACCCCAACCAGGAGTAACGGCGGTGGACCTCGGTCTTCACGGTCGGCGCGTTCTCGTCACCGGCGGCTCGTCCGGCATCGGCCTTGCCGCCGTGCGGCTGTTTTTGGCCGAGGGGGCCAAGGTTGCGTTCTGCGCCCGCGATGCCGCGCGGCTTGATGCCGTGGCGGCCGGACTGGCGGCCGAGTACGGCGAGGCGGTCCATGCCGCGGCCTGCGACGTGCTCGACGAGGCCGCGGTCAAGGCGTTCATCGCGGGGACCTGCGACCGCTTCGGCGGGCTCGACATCCTCGTCAACAATGCCGGGCAGGGTCGGGTCTCGACCTTTACCGATACGACCGACGAAGACTGGGAAGCCGAGCTGCGGCTGAAATTCTTCAGCGTCATCCGGCCGACACGGGCGGCGCGCGCCGCGCTTGCCGCGTCCGACGCCGGCGCGGTCGTCTGCGTCAACTCGCTGCTGGCCCGCCAGCCCGAGCCGCACATGGTCTGCACCTCGGCCGCCCGCGCCGGCGTGCAGAACCTGGTCAAGTCGTTGTCGGTCGAGCTGGCACCGGAAGGCATCCGGGTCAATTCGATCCTGTTGGGCCTTGTCGATTCCGGCCAGTGGCAGCGCCGCTTCGCCGCGCGCGCCGACCAGGGCCAGACGCGCGACGCATGGTACGCCCAGCTCGCCAAGTCCAAGCACATCCCCCTCGGCCGCCTCGGCGAACCCGAGGAGGCCGCCCGCGCCGTCGTCTTTCTCGCCTCGCCCGCCGCCGCCTACATCACCGGCGCCGCGCTCGAGGTTTCCGGAGGAGTCTCCCGCCATGCCTGAGATCACCAGCAATGTCGGCGAGCTGATTGCCGCCTATCTCGAAGCCTGCGGCGTGACCCACGCCTATGGTGTGATCTCGATTCACAACATGCCGATCCTCGATGCCTTCGGCCGGCGCGGCAAGATCCGCTTCGTGCCGGCCCGCGGCGAAGCCGGCTCGATGAACATGGCCGACGCCCATGCCCGGGTCGCCGGCGGGCTGGGCGTCTGCGTCACCTCGACCGGCACCGGTGCGGGCAATGCGGCGGGCGGACTGGTCGAGGCGTTGACCGCGGGCAGCCCCGTGCTGCATCTGACGGGCCAGATCGATTCCGCGCATCTCGATCGCGCCCGTGCGTTCATCCACGAATTCCCGGCCCAGCCGGCGTTGCTGAAGGCGGTGTCGAAGGCCTATTTCCGGGTCTGGACGCCGGAAATGGCGCTGGGCGTGGTGGCGGAAGCGGTGCGGACCGCGCTGACCCCGCCGATGGGGCCGGTATCGGTTGAAATCCCGATCGACGTGCAGCGCAGCCAGATCACCTTCGATGCCGATAGCTTCCGCGCCCTGCTGCCTCAGCCGGCGCCGGTGGAACCGGCGGGGATTGCCCGCCTGGTCGCCCGCCTCAAGGCGGCGAAGCGGCCGCTGCTGTGGCTCGGCGGCGGTGCGCGCGGGACCGAGCGGGCGGTGGCGCGCCTTGCCGCGCTGGGCTTGCCGGTGATGACGTCGGTCAACGGCCGCGGCGTCCTGCCCGAGGATCATCCGCTGTCGCTCGGCGCCTATACCCAGGGGCCGGTGACCGAAGCCTTCCTGAAGACCTGCGACCTGCTGCTTGCCGTCGGTACCCGCCTCAGGTCGAACGAGACCAAGAACTATGCGCTGCCCTGGCCGCGGCCGTTCTGCCAGATCGACATCGATGCCGGCCAGGCGGGGCGCGCCGTTGCCGTCGACGAATTCGTCTGCGCCGATGCCCGTACCGCTCTGACCGCCCTTGCCGACCGGCTGGAGGCCGAAGGCGTGGGCCTCGATCCCGCGCTGGGCGACGATGTCGCCGCGATGCGTCGCGATGCCGAGGCCGCCTTGCGCAAGCAGCTCGGCCCCTATGGCGAACTGGTCTCCCAGCTGCAGGCGGCGCTGCCGCGCGACCTGCGCTGGGTCCGCGACATCACGATCTCGAATTCGACCTGGGGCAATCGCCTGCTGCGCATCGCCGACAGCCGTGCCGGCGTGCATGCGCTGGGCGGCGGCATCGGCCAGGGCGTGCCAATGGCCGTCGGCGCCGCGCTGGCCGCCAATGGCGCCAAGACCGTCTGCCTGACCGGCGATGGCGGCCTGACCCTTTGCATGACCGAGCTGGCGACGGCGGCGCAGGAGAATGCGGACGTCACCTTCATCGTCATGAACGACAAGGGCTATGGCGTCATCCGCAATATCCAGGACGAGCTCTACGGCAAGCGCCACTACTACACCGACGTCACCACCACCGATCACGCCAGGCTGGCCGATCTGATGGGCCTGCGTTACTGGTACGCCGGAACGCTCGCCGACTTCCCGGCGGCGATTGCCGCGGCGGTGGCCCACAAGGGGCCGGCGCTGCTCGAGGTGGATATGACGTCGATCGGTCCCTTTGCATCGTCCTTCGCCGGTCCGCCGACCGGCAAGCCGGCCGCCTGACATGCTGTCGGTGGCGATGATCGGCTATGGCGGCATTGCCGCCACGGTCGCCCGCACGCTTGCCCGCGAAGGGCTGGGCAACGTGATGCTGACCGCCGCGCTGATGCGGCCGGGACGGGCGGAAGCCGCACGCGCCAAGCTGGGCGAGGCGGTGGCGCTGGCGACGACCCTGCCGGAATTGTTGGCGCACAAGCCCGAACTGGTCGTCGAGGTCGCCGGCCAGGAACCGCTGCGCGCCTATGGCCAGGCGGTGCTGGCTGCCGGTTGCGATCTGCTGGTCTCGTCGATCGGCGCCCTGGCCGACGACGATTTCCTCAAGCGGCTGCGCGACGCGGCGCGGCAGGGCGGCGCCCGCCTGTTGCTGCCCGCCGGTGCGGTCGGCGGCATCGATGCACTGGCCGCGATGCGGCTGGGTGGCCTGGCCAAGGTGCGCTACCGGTCGCGCAAGCCGCCGTCGGCATGGAAGGGTACGCCGGCCGAGGCGGCCGTCGACCTCGATGCGCTGGGCGAGGCGACCGTCTTCTATCGCGGCACGGCACGCGCCGCCGCGCTCGATTATCCGAAGAACGCCAATGTCGCGGCGACGGTGGCATTGGCGGGGCTGGGCTTCGAGGCGACCGAGGTCGAGCTGATGGCCGATCCTGCCGTCACCGAGAACATCCACGAAATCGAGGCGGAAGGCCAGTCGGGCCGGTTCGCCATCCGGCTGGAAGGCAAGCCTTCCGTCGACAATCCCAAGACCTCGGCGCTGACGGCGCTGAGCGTCGCCCGCGCGATCCTCAACCGCTCGGGCACGATCGAAATCTGACGAGAGGGCGCATGCGCAAGATCCTGGTCGGTGGCGAATGGCGCGTCGGGCGCGGCGCGCTGCAGCAGACCCATTATCCGGCCGACGGCAGCCTGACCGAGGAATTTCCCGGCGCTTCGGTCGAGGACGTCAACGAAGCGGTCGCCGCCGCCAAGGCGGCGATGCGTTTCCCGGTGTGGCGCGACCTGCTGCCGCATCAGCGCGCCAACTATCTCTACGAGATCAGCCGGCGGATCACGGCCGAAGCCGACGAGTTGGCCCGGCTGCAGTCGCGCGACAACGGCAAGACGCTGGGTGAGGCGCGCCTCCTTGTCGCCTCGGCCGCCGGCACCTTCCGCTTCTTTGCCGCGGCGCTGGAGACGTTCGAGGAAAGCCTGACGCCGCCGCGCGGCGATTATCTGTCGATGAGCGTACATGATCCGATCGGGGTGGTTGCCGCGATCACGCCGTGGAACTCGCCGATCGCCTCCGATGCGCAGAAGCTTGCCCCGGCCCTGGCCGCCGGCAACGGCTGCATCCTGAAGCCCGCGAACTGGACGCCGCTGCTGGCGCTCGAGCTCGGCCGCATCTGCATGGAGGCCGGGCTGCCGCCGGGTCTCGTCTCGGTGCTGCCCGGTTCGGGTTCGGAAATCGGCGACGCGCTGGTTCGCCATCCCGACGTCCGCCGCGTCTCCTTCACCGGCGGCACGACGACCGGCCGGCATATTGCCGCGATCGCCGCCCAGAAGCTGATGCCGGTCTCGCTCGAACTGGGCGGCAAGTCGCCGACGATCGTGTTCGACGACGCCGATCTCGATCACGCTGTGGACGGCGTGCTGTTCGGCATCTTCTCGTCGAACGGCCAGTCCTGCATCGCCGGGTCGCGCCTGTTCGTCCAGCGCGGCATCTACGACACGTTCCTCGGCCGGCTGGTGGACAAGGCCCGGCGGCTGCGCATCGGTCATCCCGACGATCCGGCAACCCAGATCAGCCCGCTGATCCATCCGAAGCACCGCGATTCGGTCGAGCGCTACGTGGCGCTGGCGGTCGAGGAGGGGGGGGCGATCCTCTGCGGCGGCGCCCGGCCGACCGGCGGCATCTACGACCAGGGCTGGTACTACCAGCCGACGGTGATCGCGGGCCTGTCCAATCGTGCCCGCGTCGTGCAGGAAGAGATCTTCGGTCCCGTTCTTGTCGTGATGCCGTTCGACGACGAGGCGGCGTTGATCGAGGAAGCCAATGATTCGGTCTACGGCCTCGCCTGCGGCATCTGGACGACCGACTACAAGAAGGCCTGGCGGGTCGCCCGCCGGATCGAGGCGGCGACGGTGTGGATCAACACCTACAAGCAGCTGTCGATCGCCACGCCGTTCGGTGGGATGAAGGACTCCGGCATGGGCCGCGAGAAGGGCCGGCTCGGCATTCTCGAATACACCAGCCAGAAAAGCCTCTATTTCGGCCTCAACGCCGCGCCGCTGCCCTGGGCCGGACGGTGATGCGCGCCCTCGTCGTCGGCGGCGGGATTGCCGGGCTGTCGGCGGCGATCGCGCTGGCGATGCGCGGCGCGGCGGTCGACCTGGTCGAGGTCAAGCCGCAGAACGCGGTGCTCGGCGTCGGCATCATCCAGCCGAACAACGCGTTGCGCGTGCTGGACCAACTCGGCATCCTCGAACCGTGCCTGGCGGCGGGCTATCCGACCGAGGGCTGGGTATACTACGATCATCGCGGGATCGAGCTGACTCGGTTCGACAGCCTGCGGCTGGTCGGCGACCACCGCCCGCCCAACAATGCCCTGCCGCGGCCGGCGCTGCACGCCATCCTGACCGAACGGGCCGCAAGCCTTGGCGTGCACATTGCCCTTGGAACGACGGTCGCCGGCCTTGCCGAGGACGATGCCGGCGTCGACGTGGCGCTGTCCGACGGCCGCCGGCAGCGATACGACCTGATTGTCGGTGCCGACGGCATTCGCTCGGCCCTGCGCCGCCGCCTGTTCGGCGACGGTCATGACCCGCAGTTCGTCGGCCATTCCTGCTGGCGCGTCACCGTGCCGCGGCCCGCCGACCTCGATCGTTGTGCGCTGTTCTTCGGCATCGGGCTGAAAGCGGGCATGGTGCCGCTGACCCGGGCGGAAATGTATCTGCTGCTGATCAGCAACGAACCGTCGCCGGCGCATGTCGACCTGCCGGAACAGCGCCGGATGCTCGCCGGCTATCTGTCTCATTTCGGCGGCCCGGTTGCGCAGGCCGCGGCGATGATCGGGCCAGAAACCCCGATCGTCTATACCCCGGTCGAGGAAGTGATCCTGCCGGCACCCTGGGGGCGCGGCCGCATCTGGCTCATCGGCGACGCCGCGCACGCCTCGACGCCCTATCTCAGCCAGGGCGCGACGATGGCGATGGAGGATGCCGTGGTCCTGGCCGAACTGGCGGCGGCGCCCGACTTCGTTCCTGCCGCGGCGCTCGATGCCTTCATGGCACGCCGCCTGCCGCGCTGCCGTTTCGTCCAGGAAACCTCGCGCCGCATCGGCGACGAAGGTCAGTTGACCGACCCCGCCGCCTGCGCCGCCCGCAACGAGCGGATCCGCAGCGCCGAACCCGGTCGGCCACGGCCGCACGAGACGTTCCTGGCCGAGCCGGTCTGATCAGCCGGCAGCGATTGCGGCAAGGAAAACATCGCCGTAGCGATCGAGCTTGGCCTGGCCGACGCCGTGGACCAGCGCCATTTCGTCGAGCGTTCTGGGCTGGCGGGCCGCCATGTCGATCAGGCTGCGGTCGGGAAAGATGACATAGGCCGGCACGCCGTGCGAGCGGGCCAGTTCCGTCCGCAGGGCTTTCAGCCGCGCCAGCAGCGCGCTGTCATGCGGCTGCGCCTCGAGGTTCGAGGCGCGGCGTCGGGCCTTCTCCTTCGTCCGCGGCACGAAGGTGCGCAACTGGATGGTTTCCTGGCCGCGCAGCACCGCCCAGCCGCGCTCGGCGATGGTGAAGCCGCCGGGGCCGGTCACGTCGAGCGACACCAGCTGCGCGGCATAGATCTGGCGCAGCAGCGAGCGCCATTCGTCCTTCGAGCGCGCCTTGCCGACGCCGAAGGTCTTGAGCGCGTCGTGGCCGAGCCGCTTGATCGCATCGGTCTCCTCGCCGAGCAGTACGCTGACGAGATGTTCGGCCCCGAAACGCTCGCCGGTGCGATAGATGGCCGACAGCAGCATCTGGGCTGCGACCGTGCCGTCGAAGCCGGCGACACCCTCCTGGCAGAGATCGCAATTGCCGCAGGGGCCGCTGTCCTCGCCGAAATAGGCCAGCAGGGTCTGGCGCCGGCAGGTCGGGGCCTCGCATAGCGCGATCAGCGCGTTGAGACGCTGGCGGTCGATGCGCTTCTGTTCGTCGGAGGACTGGGCATCCTCGATCTGCTGGCGGCGCAGCCGCAGGTCGTCGAACCCCCACAGCGTCAGCGTATCGGCCGGCAGGCCGTCGCGCCCGGCACGCCCGATCTCCTGATAATAGGCCTCGATCGATTTCGGCAGGCCGGCATGGGCGACGAAGCGCACGTCGGGTTTGTCGATGCCCATGCCGAACGCGATCGTCGCGACCATGACGACGCCGTCTTCGCGCAGGAAGATGTCCTGGTTGCGGTCGCGCTCGGGCGCGGCCATGCCGGCATGATAGGGCAGGGCGCGGTAGCCGGCTGTGGTGATGGCCTCGGCCAGCCGCTCGGTCTCGCGCCGCGACGGGCAATAGATCACGCCGCTCTGCCCGCGTTGGCGATCGAGCAGGCGAAGCAGTTGCTGGCGCGCGTTGTCCTTGGGCTGGATCGCGAGGCGCAGGTTCGGGCGATCGAAGCCGTGTACGAAGATCTTCGGCTCGGATTCGAACAGCTGGTTGAGGATATCCGCGCGCGTCGCCTTGTCGGCGGTCGCGGTCAGCGCGATCGCAGGTACGCCCAGGCGTCGTTTTACCTCGCCCAGCGCGGCATATTCCGGGCGGAAATCATGGCCCCATTGCGATACGCAATGGGCCTCGTCGATCGCGAGCAACCGTACGTTCTGCCGGGCCAGCCAGTCCAGCGTCCCCGGCTGCAACAGCCGCTCGGGCGCGGCATAGAGCAGGCGCAGCGTGCCGGCCCGCATCTCGTCGGCCACGCGGCGCTTTTCCGCCTCGTCATTGGCCGAGGTCAGGCTGCCGGCGCCGACGCCGTATTCGCGCAGGGCCGCGACCTGATCGCGCATCAGCGCGATAAGCGGCGATACGACCACGGTGATGCCGCCCAGGACCAGGGCCGGCAACTGGTAGCACAGGGATTTTCCGGCGCCGGTCGGCAATACCGCAAGGACGTCGTCGCCGTCCAGCACGGTGCGCACGATCTCTTCCTGCCCGGGCCGGAAGCCGGGGAAGCCGAAAACCTCCTTCAGGAGTCGCGATGCCGCCAACATGGCCGGGACACTGCACCGGCGATGACGGCCGATGCAATGGTCTCTATGCCGGAATCATCAGGCTCAGCTGTTCGATCGTGCACGCCGGCTTCGGCGCCCCTTCGATCTCGATGACGGCTGCGTTGGTGATCAGGATGCCCATCGGCTTGTCCTCGATCGACTGCATCGTCAGCGTCGACCGCACCCGGGATCCGACCTTGACCGGGGTCAGAAAGCGAACCTTGTTCAGGCCATAGTTGATGCCGGCGGTGAAGCCTTCGTACCGCACGATCTGCTGGTTGAGCGCGACGACCATCGAAAGCGTCAGGAAACCATGCGCGATCGGCGCGCCGAACGGGCCGGCCTTGGCCCGCTCGACATCGACATGGATCCATTGATGGTCGCCGGTGACGTCGGCGAACTGATTGATCCGATCCTGGTCGATCGTCACCCAGTCGCTGGAGCCGAGGACTTGCCCGACCAGCGCCTTGGCACCGGCCACCCCGTTGATGATGGTGGTCATCTGCGATTCCCTTCTGTTCCGGTCGCGCGCTACTATGCCCTACCGGTCGGTAACCGCCACCCCCACCTTGGGTGGGGTAGATCATTTTACACCCGACAGGCGCTAATTGGTTGACGTTGTTGGGGTATTGAAGCCTGAACCGCTCGTCCCAATGTGTTGACGCACTGCAACATCGGAGCTGTCGTCGATGACGAAGGAAAAACTGTTCACCCCGTTCAAGGCTGGCGCGATCGAGCTGCCGAACCGGGTGGTAATGGCGCCGCTGACCCGCAACCGGGCGCTGCCCGACGGCGACGTGCCCCATGCGCTCAACGCGGAGTACTATGCCCAGCGCGCTTCGGCGGGCCTGCTGATCACCGAGGCATCGCAGATTTCCCCCCAGGGCAAGGGTTATGCCTGGACGCCCGGGATCTACTCCGATGCCCAGGTCGCCGGCTGGCGGGCCGTGACCGAAGCCGTGCACAAGGCCGGCGGGCGCATCGTCATCCAACTCTGGCATGTCGGCCGCGTCTCGCACAACGTGCTGCAGCCGGGCAACGCCGATCCGGTGGCGCCGTCGGCGATCGCTGCCCGGACGAAGACCTATGACGGGCAGGGCTTCGTCGCGACGTCGCAACCCCGCGCCCTCGACGTCGCCGAGATCCCCGGGATCGTCGCCGACTATGCCCGTGCCTCGAAGCGCGCGCTGGAGGCCGGCTTCGACGGGGTCGAGATCCACGCCGCCAACGGCTACCTGATCGACCAGTTCCTACGCGACGGGTCGAACCAGCGCACGGACGGTTATGGCGGCTCGATCGCCAACCGGGCGCGGCTGCTGCGCGAGGTGGTCGACGCCGTGACCGGCGCGATTCCGGCCGATCGCGTCGGGATCCGGCTCAGCCCGTTCTCGAATGCCAATGACGTGGTCGACAGCGATCCGGTGGCGACCTTCTCCTACGCCATCGAGCAGATCGCGCCGGCGGGCCTCGCCTATCTGCACATGGTCGAAGGCCAGACCGGCGGCAGCCGCGACCTCGCCCCGGGCCAGGACATCCAGGCACTGCGCCGGCTGTTCAAGGGGCCTTACATGGCCAATAACGGTTACGACCGCGACATGGCGATCGCGGCAGTGGCCGAAGGCCGTGCCGACATGATTGCCTTCGGCAAGCTGGCGATTTCCAACCCCGACCTGGCCGAACGCCTGGAGAAGAACGCGCCGCTGAACGAGCCGGACCGGGCGACGTTCTACGGCGGCGGTGCCGCCGGCTATACCGATTATCCGCGCCTCGACGCGGCATAAGTTCGTCACCGAAATCTGCCCGTTTGTTACAAAAAGGTGTCGGCCGATCAAGGGGATCGGCCGGCACCTTCAGTTTTTGCAGGGCAGGGTTGCGCCTGGTTGAGTTTCGTTTCTGGTTCGTTTAAATCTGAATGCGAAAGAACTTTGGCGTTCGGAGTGGCGCGATGATTTACGATCTGGCCATCATCGGCGGCGGCATCAACGGCTGCGGCATTGCCCGCGACGCGGTCGGGCGGGGCCACAGCGTGTTTCTGTGCGAGCAGAACGATCTGGCCTCGGCCACCTCGTCGGCGTCGACCAAGCTGATCCACGGCGGCCTGCGCTATCTCGAATATTACGAATTCCGGCTGGTGCGCGAGGCGCTGATGGAGCGCGAGGCGCTGTGGGCGGTGGCGCCGCATATCATCCGGCCGTTGCGTTTCGTGCTGCCGCATCACAAGGGCCTGCGCCCGGCCTGGCTGCTGCGGCTGGGGCTGTTCCTCTACGATCATCTGGGCGGCCGCCGTCTGCTGCCGGCGACGCGCAGCGTCGATCTGTCGCGCGATCCCACCGGCAAGCCGCTGAAGCCCGGTTTCCATCGCGGCTTCGAATATTCCGACTGCTGGGTCGAGGATGCCCGGCTCGTCGTGCTCAATGCGATGGATGCGGCTGCCCGCGGCGCGGTCATCCGTACCCGCACGCGTTGCGTGTCGGCCGAACGGCGCGGCGAGATCTGGGCGGTGACCGTCGAGGATCTCGCGTCCGGTACCCGCGAGACGATCGAGGCGCGCGCGCTGGTCAACGCCGCCGGTCCCTGGGTCGCCCAGGTCCTGGCCGGCGCGATCCGCGCCAACGCCCCGGCCGGCGTGCGACTTGTTCAGGGCTCGCATATCGTGGTCCCGAAGCTGTTCGACCACGATCGCTGCTACATCTTCCAGAATGCGGACGGGCGGATCATCTTCGCTATCCCCTATGAAGGGGATTTCACCCTGATCGGCACCACCGATCGCGACTTCAAGGGCGAGCCGGGCAAGGTCGAGGCCAGCCAGGAGGAGATCGCCTATCTTTGCGCGGCTGCCTCGGAGTACTTCGCCGTTCCGGTGAGGCCGGATCAGGTGGTCTGGACCTATTCGGGCGTGCGTCCGCTTTATGATGACGGATCATCCGACGCGAAGGCAGTGACGCGGGACTACGTCCTGTCGCTCGAGGCGCCGCAGGGCGGTGCCGCGCTGTTGTCGGTATTCGGCGGCAAGATCACGACCTTCCGCCGGCTGGCCGAATCCGCCCTGGAGAAGCTTGCGCCGCATCTGCCGGCCGCAACGGGTGAGGCCGCGGGCTGGACTCGCACCGCGCGGCTGCCGGGCGGCGATTTTCCGCTGACCGCGCTGGCGGCGCTCGCCGCGGATATCGGCAAGCGCCACCCCTACCTGTCGCGCAGCCATGCCCAGCGCCTGGCCCGCACCTATGGCACGCGCACTCATGTCCTGCTCGACGGTGCACGCTCGGCCGCCGATCTCGGCCTGTCCTTCGGTGCCGACCTGTTCGAGCGCGAGGTCCGCTATCTGATGGCGCACGAATGGGCCCGTACTGCCGACGATGTGCTGTGGCGCCGCTCCAAGCTCGGCCTGCGGCTCAGCCCGGCCGAACGTTTCGAGCTTGATCGCTGGATGCAGGCGGAACCGGGCAAGCTGGCGGCGTCTGCCTGACGTCGATCGGCGTCAGGTCACAGCGCCGAGCGGATCAGATGGGCCAGCGGGCCCAGCAGCAACGGTTTTTCGACGATCCACGGCATCGGGCCGAAGCCGGCATCCCAGTCGAGCACGCCCGGGTGCGAACCCGACATCAGGATGGCAGGCATCAGCGGATGGAGCGCGCGGGCGGCGCGCACCAGCGCAACGCCGTCGAATGAAGGCGACATCGCTAAATCTGTGATCAGCAGATCGACCTTGTTTGCCTCGGCATGCAGCAACGCCAGCGCGGTTTCGCCGTCGTGGGCGGCGATGACGCGATAGCCGAGCAGGTCGAGTTGCTGGGTCATGATCGAGAGCAGGCCCGGTTCGTCGTCGACCAGCAAGATCGTTTCGCTGCCCCGCGGCAATGCCTCGGCCGGGCCGCCGTCGGTCTCTGCCTGCGATGGCGTCTCCGCCGGCAGATAGAGGTCGAAGGTCGCGCCGTTGCCCGGCGTCGACCGGGCCGTGACCGTCCCGGAGGCGCCGCGCACGAAGGCAAAGACCTGAGAGAGCCCCAGCCCGGCACCGCGGCCCGGTTCGCGCGTGGTGAAATAGGGTTCGAAGATGCGTTCCAGTACCTCTGGCGTCATGCCGGTGCCGGTATCGCGGACGGTCACGACGACATGGGGGCCGGTGCCCGGCAGGTTGAGTGTCGCGGGATCGTCGACGTGCCGACGGCGCGTCGCGATGGTGAGCCATCCGCCTTCGGGCATGGCGTCGCGCGCGTTCAGCACCAGGTTCATCAAGGCATCCTGCAGCCCCCCGGCATCGACCCTGACCAGGCAGCCCGGTGGATCGAGATCGAGATCGAGCGTGATCGACGACGGCAGAATGGTGGCCGCCAGGTTGCGGATCGAAACCGCGACATCGTTGCAATCGACGATCTGGCTGCGTTCGGGCCTGGGCCGTGACAGGCCGAGCAGCTTCGTCGTGAGTTCGGCGCCTCGCAACGCCGCCGCCAGTGCGGCATCGATCCGGCCCGCGACCGCGGGGGCAGTGTCGGCCGTCTTGGCCACGAGTTCCAGATTGCCGACGACGATGCCCAGCAGATTGTTGAAATCGTGGGCGATGCCGCCGGTTAGCTGTCCCAGCGCCTGAAGGCGCCTGTTGTGCTGCAACTGCGCGTCGGCCGCCTTGCGCGCGGTGATGTCGCCGGCGATGCCCTCGACCTGGATGATCCGCCCATGGTCGTCCACGACGCCGCGGCCTCGCACCAGCAACCAGGTGGTGCTGCCATCGGCCTGTGTAACCTCCTGTTCGATTACCGACTCTCGTGTCGTCCAATCGACGTCGCGCAGCGGCTTCGGCACATCGGCTGAGGACGCTGCAATGCCGAACGCCGCCTCGAGATTGCGCGACAATCGGGCGCGTCGTGGCGATTCCCGCCCCAGGATCGAGAGCTTGCGGCGCGCCGGATCGAAGCTCCACACCAGTTCGTCGAGCGAATTGACCACCGACGCCAGCCGTTCCTGCGCCCGCTGCGCCTTGATGCGCATGTGTCGCGCGCGATCCTGCACCAGATGCGACCACCAGGCAGCCATCACAAGCGCGAGCGTCGTCAGCGCGGCAACCGCGAGTCCGCGGTAGAGCGTCCGGTCCCAGTTTTCGGCCAGCAATGGCACGAGGTCGCTGGCAACCACGACGTGAAGATCGAATCCGGGCACGTCTTCGCTCGCACGCACGACCTCACGGCCACTCATCGCGTCGGCGACGAGACCGTCTGCGATCGGCCGCTGCCTTACCTCCTGGCTGTCATGCTGGGGGTATTCGCCATGACGGTTGGGCCATTCGGCCATCAGTGAACCATCATCGCGCCACAACGCGATCGTGCGCCCTTCGCCGGGCGACAGCTTGGCATAGAGGCTGGTCAGCTTGAGGACCGGGACGGTTGCGGCGATGACGCCATTGAAGCTTTCGGGGCCGCGACCGAGACGCCGCGACATGACGAAACCCGGCTCGACGGCATTGCTCGAAGACCGCAATCGGATTGTCGACGCGATGTAGGTGCGATCGTCGCTTGCGGCAGCGGGACCGATATACCACTCGCGTGTCGATTGATCTGCGCCCGGCGAGACCGGTTCGTGAGAAGAATTCCGGACGATGCCGTACTCGTCGGTCACGAAAACGCTGGCGATACCCGGCTCGGACGCGGCGCGGCGCGCCAGCATCTCGTGAAGCCGCGGACTGAAGCCCTGACCGTCCTCGGGGAGGTCCGCGATGTCGCGCGCGAGCCCGGCCAGCATCTGGTCGACCTGCAGCAGGGTCTCCGCCGTCTGCAGCGCCAGGGTCGAGGCGATCGCGTCGTTGCGCGCCGTCGTCTCGCCGATCAGGCTGCGCCGTTCGTCGATCACGTCGCCGATAATGAGGCCCCAGACGAGAATGATGAGCAGCAACGTCCGTAGCGGGGCCCGCGCAAGCCACGCGGTGGCCGACCCCGTTTTCATGTCGGGGTCGCGATCTCCGCGCCACGCGCTTTGGCCTGGCCATGACTGCCTGCGGCGAGGCTCTGCTGCGTGGCGCTCCGATTCACGCGGGATGCGGGTTACTCGATTCATCCGCGGCATCGTGCCCGAAGGCTGCATGGCTGAGCGTCAAGCTTGGTAATTCCGTGTCACGGGAAACGCGAAGGAGGGCCAATTCCCGATCAATGTCGCTGGACGGTCATCCTGGGGACTTATCGTCGCGTTGCCATCCGATAGGAGATCGAGCGATCATGAAGCCATATCCGACCGCGGCTGCCCTGCTGGCGCTGCTCGCGACCGCAGGCGGCGCCCGCGCCGAGACCGTCATGCTGACGACGCTGGACTGGTGCCCCTATACCTGCGCCACACTGCCCGACCAGGGACTGTCGACGCTGATCGTAAGCCGCGCCTTTGCCGTCTCGGGCATCGACGTCAAGGTCGAATTTCTGCCCTGGCAACGCGCAGTCCAGACTGCCGAGAACGATCCGAAAGTCGCCGGCTATTTTCCGGAATATGCCGGTAGTTTCGACAAGTTCACGCTGTCGGCGCCGCTGGGGGAAAGTCCGCTGGGGCTGGTCGTCCCCGCGGGCAAGACGATCGCGGATGTCAGCGTGCCGGCACTTGCCCGCCTGAAGCTCGGCGTCGTGTCGGGTTATGTCAATACCGAGGCTGTCGACAAGGCGATCGGTGACAAGACCCTGCCGGTCGAGGCGGTCAAGGATGACTTGACCAACCTGCGCAAGGTCGTTGCCGGGCGCATCGATGCCGCCATCATCGACGAGTACGTCATGCGCTATGAACTGTTGGCAAACCGGGAACTGACCGGGGACCGCGGCAAAGTCTCGTTCAACCCGACGGTGCTCGAGAACAAGACCCTTCACATCGCGTTCGCCAAGAGCCCCTTGGGCGAAAAGATGAAGGCCGCCTTCGACGTGGGCATCAGGAAGATCGACGTGAAGGCGATCCAGGCCGAGTATCTCGCCCGGCTCGGCGGCATGTGATCCGGGGACGGGCGGTCGTCAGACCGCCCGGACCTCCGCAAGAAAGCTCTCGATATCGCCGCGCAGATGGCGCGACAGCTGTTCCAGCGAACCGGCGGCATCGAGTACTGCCTGGGCGCCGTCGCCGGTCCGGCCTGCGGCAGCCGACATGTCGGCGACCTGCCCCATCACTTCCCGCGTACCCGCCGCAGCGCGGGTAATGTTGCGGGCAATTTCCTGGGTTGCGGCCCCTTGCTGCTCGACAGCGGTGGCAATGGCCGTGGCGATGCCGTTGATCTCCGCGATCACCTCGCTGATCTGCCTGACGGAGTTGACCGCGTCCCCGGTTGCCGTCTGCATGCCGCCGATCTGCTGGCCGATATCGCCGGTGGCCTTTGTCGTCTGGGTGGCCAGGTTCTTCACTTCGGACGCGACGACGGCAAATCCCTTTCCGGCTTCGCCGGCACGGGCGGCCTCGATCGTGGCATTCAGCGCGAGCAGATTGGTCTGACCGGCAATACCGGTAATCAGGTCGACGACCTCGCCGATGCGCACCGACGCGGTGGACAGGTCGCGGATCGCATCATTCGCCCTTGCGGCGTCGCGCTCGGCCGCGGAAACCACGGCTGATGACTGGCTGACCTGACGGGAAATCTCGTCGATGGATGCCGAAAGTTGCTCGGCAGCCGCGGCCACCGTCTGAACGTTGCCAGACGCCGTTTCGGACGCCCCGGCAACCGCGCTGGCCCGACTTGAGGCGTCCTGAGCAGTCGAGACCATGGCCTGCGCCGTTCCCCGCAATCCGGCTGCCGCATCCGCCAGATGCGCGATGGCGCCCTTAGCCCGGTCATCGAACCTGGCGATCAACGCCGTCAGTGCCTCGGCGCGGGCGGCACGCTCGGCTGCCAGGGCGATCTCTCGCGCGCGCTCGGCCTCGCGGACCTGCAGTTGGGTCGCTTCCCGTTCCCGATCCCGCCGGGCCTCGGCTTCCCGGGCTTCTTCCGCCGCCAGGCGTTCGGCGGCTTCACGCTCGGCCCGGTGCCGTCGATCTCGTTCGCGCGCTTCGTCCTCGCGCCGGCGGCTTTCTTCTGCGGCGCGCTGCAGTTCGATCCGTTCGAGGCCGTTGCGGCGCAATACCTCGACGGCCTGCGCCATCGCACCAACCTCGTCCGCACGGTCGAGCGACGGGACGGGATTGTCGAGCTGGCCGCCGGCAATCTCCGCCATCGCCCGGCGCAGCCCGTCCAATGGTTTCAGGATCAGGCGCAGTGACAGGTATGCGGCAACGACGATCACCAGGAGAAGCGCGGCCCAGTTGACCAGGGCAAGCAACAAATCGGCGTTGAAGGCCCGGTCGAGCCCGGCTTTGTTCAGGGTCAGGATCAGCCTGCCGATCGTCTTTTCTGCCCGCCGGATCTCAACCTGTACCGCGATGACGGCGGCCGTGGCGGGAACCTGACCCTGGGCGACGACCAGCTTGCCTGCGGGATCCACCACGCGGGCGGCGAGAAAATCGGGATCCCGGCTCAAGGCCTGCAGCACATTGGCGATCTGGCCGTTGTCGAGATCCCAGAGCGGCTGCACCAGCGCTTCGGCCTGAATGACGGCAACCTGCTCGGCGCGGGCGGCAAGCCCGGCTTCGCGATCGACGGCGCCGCGCCACAGCCGCACGGCGTCGGACACGCCGACCACGAGGCTGACCAATGTTGCCAGGATCAGGATCGTCCTGGTCTTCAGCGACATCCTGCCGGTCGGGCGCCCTTGTGTCATGACCGTCCTCGACTGTGAAGCTTTCAGAGGCCGACACAATGCGCATGCCGCATTACGGCATGATGATCGTCCAATAATTGCCGCGCGTCCGCTGCCATTCCGAAAAAACCGGGCCGATCTTCGCGGAAGGACGTGCAGATCGTTCCGCTCGCGGGCAACTTTCGGGCAGATATTCCATGCAATATGGAATATTAAAGAAGCGACATAAGTCGTTGTTATTTATATATTGAAACTGTTGGGCTCAGAATTTCAGCCTAAATTTTATGCAAAACGCCGGTTGACACGACGTCCCGAACGCCCGTATGCCGAACAAGCTGGCAGGGGATGGGGCCGGCGGGGATTCGGTTCTGATGACAGCCCTGAAACGGAGCACGACGACCGACGAGGTCCGCCAGCGCCTGGCGGACGAAATCCTGTTCGGCCAGTTCCTGCCGGGCCATCGCCTGGACGAGCAATCGCTGTCGCTGCGCTATGGCGTGTCACGGACGCCGGTTCGAGAGGCGCTGAAACAGCTGGCGGTGACGGGTCTGGTCGAGGCGCGGCCGCACAAGGGCGTCGTGGTGGCCGAAATCTCGCCGGAGGCATTGGGCCTGATGTTCGAAGCGATCGCCGATTGCGAGGCGGCCTGCGCCCGCCACGCCGCCCGCCGGATGACCGCTACCGATCGTCAGATGCTGGCCGATCTTCACGTCCTCAGCCATCAGGCGGTGGTCAGCGGGGATGGCGAACGCTACGACGCGATGAACCGGGAATTTCACGCCCTGATCCTGCGTGGGGCGCGCAACAGCTATCTGGCGGATGTCGCCCAGTCGCTGCGCCAGCGCGTCATGCCGTTCCGTCGGGCGCAGTTCCGCCGCGCCGAGCGCATCACCCGGTCGTTTGCCGAGCATCAGCGGATTCTCGACGCCATTCTGGCCCAGGACGAGGACGCGGCCGCCCGCGCCATGCGCGGCCATGTCGCCGAAGCGGGCGGGGCGTCCGCGGACCTGCTGATGCCGGGCCGTCGTTCAGAACCGGTCGGAGAATAGAGTTCAATATGGGTTTCGTGCTTGCCAATCCCCTCATGCTCGGCGGCATCCTGCTGACCGTCGGCGCCGTTTCGGGTGTCGCTGCCGGTCTGCTCGGCGTCGGAGGGGGCATCATCATCGTGCCGGTGCTCTATCATCTGTTCACCCAGCTCGGCGTCGACGAGGCGGTGCGCATGCATCTGGCCGTCGGAACCAGCCTGACCACGATCATCGCCACATCGACCACGTCGATACGCGCCCATGCCAAACGGGGGGCGGTCGACAGCGGGCTGCTGAAATCCTGGGGGCCGGCGATCTTCGTCGGCGTGCTGGCCGGAACGGCGATCGCCGGCTTCGTCCGCGGGTCGGCGCTGACCGCCGTGTTTGCGGTGATGGCGACGATCGTCTCGTTCTACATGGCCTTCGGGCGGCCGCACTGGCGCATCGCCGACCAGTTGCCGACCGGCGCGCTGCGCCATGGGATCGCCGGTTTCATCGGTGCCGTCTCGGCGATGATGGGGATCGGCGGCGGCACGCTGTCGGTGCCGACGCTGACGCTGTTCGGCTATCCCATCCACAAGGCGGTCGGCACGGCCGCGGCCATTGGCCTGATCATCGGCATTCCTGGTACCATCGGCTTCGTGCTGGCCGGGTGGGACGTGCCCAACCGCCCGGCCTGGAGCCTCGGCTACGTCAATCTGCTCGGCGTCGCCGCGCTGTTGCCGACCTCGATGCTGCTGGCGCCGGTGGGCGCGCGTCTCGCCCACAGCCTGGATACTCGGCGCCTCAAGCAAGTCTTCGCCGCCTTCCTCGGGCTCACCGCCCTGCGCATGTTCTACGGATTGCTCGCATGACCGCATCGCCCTATGCCATGGCCTTCACCACCCGCCCGGAAATCCGCGGCACGTTCGGCGTCGTCTCGTCGACCCACTGGCTGGCGTCCTCGGCCGCGATGGGGGTGCTCGAGCGCGGCGGCAACGCGTTCGATGCGGCGGTGACGGCAGGCTTCGTCCTGCAAGTCGTGGAACCACACCTGAACGGGCTGGGCGGGGACCTGCCGGCGCTGGTCTGGTCGGCGAGAAATCAGCGGCTCGATGTGATCTGCGGCCAGGGGCCGGCACCGCAGGCCGCAACCCTGGCCCATTTCCGCGGGCTGGGCCTCGATCTCGTCCCTGGCTCGGGCTTGCTGGCGCCCTGCGTGCCCGGTGCCTTCGATGCCTGGGCGCTGATGCTGCGTGATTATGGCACCATCGGGCTCGACGAGGCGCTGGCCCCCGCGATCCACTATGCCGACGGCGGCTATCCGCTGGTATCGCGCATCGTCGACACCATCGCCACGGTGCGCGAGCTGTTCACCGACGAATGGAAGACGTCTGCCGACCTCTATCTGCCCGGCGGCAACCTGCCCGATCCGTCGCGCCTGTTCCGGAACCCGGCATTGGCCGCGACCTATCGCCGCTTCGCGCGGATTGCCGCCGACACCGCCGGCAGCCGCGAGACGCGGATCGATGCGGTGCGCAAGGCATGGTCGGAGGGTTTCGTTGCCGAAGCGGTCGACCGGTTCTGCCGTGAGACCGAGGCGATGGATTCGTCGGGCCGGCGTCATCGCGGCCTGCTGACCGGCGATGACATGGCGCGCTGGCAGGCGACGGTCGAGGCGCCGCTGACCTACGACTATCACGGCTGGACGGTCGCCAAATGCGGCCCGTGGAGCCAGGGGCCGGCGCTGTTGCAGCAACTGGCACTGCTGAAAGGCTTCGACCTGTCCGCGATGGACCCGCATGGCCCCGATTTCATCCATACCGTGATCGAGGCGTCCAAGCTGGCCTTCGCCGATCGCGAAGCCTGGTACGGCGATCCCGCCGTCGTCGACGTGCCGATGGCCGACCTGCTGTCGGATGGCTATCAGGCCGAGCGCCGGTCGCTGATCACCGATGCGGCATCGATGGAAATCCGGCCGGGCAATCCGACCGGGCGCGACGCCCGGCTGGCCGCCGCACGCGATGCGGCCGCCGGCGGGGCCGGCATCGGCGAACCCACCGTCGGCCGCCTGTCGGAATCGCCGACGAAGCGGGGCGCGATGTCGGGCGACACCTGCCATGTCGACGTCATCGACCGGCACGGCAACATGGTGGCCGCGACCCCGTCGGGTGGCTGGCTGCAGTCGTCGCCGATCATCCCGGAACTGGGCATGTGCCTGGGCACCCGCGGCCAGATGTTCTGGCTGGAGGAAGGCCTGCCGAATTCGCTGGCGCCGGGCAAGCGGCCGCGGACGACGCTGTCCCCATCGATGGCGCTGCGCGACGGCAAGCCGGCCCTTGCCTTCGGCACGCCGGGCGGCGACCAGCAGGACCAGTGGTCGATCCAATTGTTCCTGAAGCATGTCCACCATGGACTGAACCTTCAGGAAGCCATCGATTCCCCGGCCTTCCATTCGGAGCACTTTCCGTCGTCGTTCTATCCGCGGGCGGCGCGGCCCGGTTATCTCGCGGTCGAGGGGCGCATGCCGGCGGCGACGGTCGAGGCCCTGCGGGCCCGCGGCCATCTCGTCGAGGTCGGCGGCGACTGGTCGGAGGGGCGGCTCTGCGCCTGCGGCATCGACGAGACCCCGGAAGGCCGGGTGTTCAAGGCCGGTGCCAATCCGCGGGGCATGCAGGGCTACGCCGTCGGTCGCTGACAGCCGGCAGGGGGGAGGGGAGATGACCTGGTCGATCGTGGCGCGTGATCCGGTGACGGGGGCGCTGGGTGTCGCTGTCACCACCAAGTTCTTCGCGGTGGGCGCCTTGTGCCCCCATGCCGCCAGCGGCATCGGCGCCCTGGCCACCCAGGCCCTGCTCAATCCGACCTGGGGGGCGCGGGGCCTGGCGCTGCTGCGAGAAGGCGTGCCCGCGCCGGATGTGGTCCGGCTGCTGGTCGAAAGCGACGAGGGACGGGAGACCCGGCAGTTGCATGTCGTCGATACCGCCGGGCGGATCGGCCGCCATACCGGCAGCGGCTGCATCGGCTGGGCCGGTCACGACGACGGCCCGGGCTTTTCGGTCGCCGGCAACATGCTTGCCGGACCGGCCGTGATCGAGGCCACGGCGGCGAGCTTCGCCGAGTCCGCCGGCCGCAGCCTGGCCGAGCGTTTCCTCGACGCGCTCGACGCGGGTCAGGCCGAAGGGGGCGACAAGCGCGGCAAGCAGTCCGCCGCGCTGGTGATCTACACGTCCGAGGATTATCCGGCGCTTTCCCTGCGGGTCGACGACCATCCCGAGCCGCTGGCCGAACTGCGGCGGCTGTACGGCGTTTCGCAGGGCCGCTATGCGGCATTCCACCAGTTCATGGCGACCCGCGCCAACCCGTCCGGCACATGGGATCGCGACGTCATCGAGGCGGAGGCCCAGCGGCGGGAAGCCGCAGCCCTATGACCGACCTGCTCGAGGTCGAGGATCTGCGTACCCATTTTGCCGTGGACGGCGGCGAATTTCGCGCCGTCGACGGCGTTTCGTTCCGCGTCGGCCGGGGCCGGACGCTGGCCATCGTCGGTGAATCCGGCTGCGGCAAGTCGGTCACGTCGCTGTCGATCATGGGCCTGGTTCCATCGCCGCCGGGCCGCATCGCCGGCGGCACGGTTCGATTTGCCGGACGCGAGCTGACAGGTCTCGATCCGGCCGACCTGCGCGACCTGCGCGGCAACCGCCTGGCGATGATCTTCCAGGAACCGATGACGTCGCTGAACCCGGCCTTCACGATCGGCGAGCAGATCATGGAAGGGCTGGTCCGACACAAGAAACTGTCGCGGGCGGCGGCACGGACGCGGGCCATCGAGATGCTCAGGCGCGTCAACATTCCCGCACCGGAACGGCGCATCGACGACTATCCGCACAAGCTGTCCGGCGGCATGCGCCAGCGCGCGATGATCGCGATGGCGCTGGCCTGCGATCCCGAACTGCTGATCGCCGACGAGCCGACGACCGCCCTGGACGTGACGGTCCAGGCCCAGATTCTCGATCTGCTGCGGGCGTTGCAGCGTGATTTCGGAACCGCGATCCTGCTGATCACCCACGACCTCGGGGTGGTTGCCGAGATGGCCGACGACGTCGTCGTCATGTATGCCGGGCAGGTGGTCGAACAGGCGCCGGTGGCCCGGCTGTTCGATCAGCCGCAGCATCCCTATACCATCGGCCTGCTCGGCTCGGTGCCCCGGCTGGACCGCGAGCAGGCACGGCTGAACGCCATCGACGGCACGGTGCCCGATCCGCTGCGGATGCCGCCCGGCTGCCGGTTCAGCCCGCGCTGTCCGTTTGCGATCGATCGCTGCCGGGCCGAGGCGCCGCCGCTGGCCGCGATCGCGGGCGATCATGCCGCCGCCTGCTGGCGGGCGCCGCTATGAGTGCCTTGCTCGAAGTCCGTGGTCTCACCAAGCATTTCGTCGCCTCGCGCGGCTGGCTCGGCGCGGCGCGGAGCCATGTACGCGCCGTCGACGATCTCGATCTCGACCTGTCGCCCGGCGAGACGATCGGCATCGTCGGTGAATCGGGCTGCGGCAAGTCGACGCTGGGCCGGCTGATCCTGCGGCTGATCGACCCGACCGCCGGCACGATCCGCTTCAAGGGCCGCGAGGTGACGGGCCTGGCCGGGGCGGAACTGCGCGCGCTGCGCCGCGAGATGCAGCTGGTGTTCCAGGATCCCTATGCCTCGCTCAATCCGCGGATGACGGTGGCCGACATCCTCGCCGAACCGCTGGCCCTGCACGGCCTGGTGCCGCCCGCCGGGCGGTCGGAGCGGGTGGCCGAGCTGCTGCGCCTGGTCGGCCTGTCGCCTGCCCATGCCCGGCGCTATCCGCATGAATTTTCCGGCGGCCAGCGCCAGCGCATCGGCATTGCCCGGGCGCTGGCGGTGGAACCGTCGCTGATCGTCTGCGACGAGGCGGTCTCCGCCCTCGACGTCTCGGTCCAGGCCCAGGTGCTGAACCTGCTGAAGGATCTGCAGGCGCGGCTCGGTATCGCGCTGGTTTTCATCGCCCACGACCTTGCCGTGGTGCGCCATATCGCGGCACGGGTCGCGGTGATGTATCTCGGTCGCATCGTCGAAACCGGACCGGCGCGCGAGCTGTTCGAGCGGCCGCGCCATCCCTATACCCGCGCGCTGCTCTCGGCCATTCCGGTGCCGGCGCCCGGCGCGGCACGCCACCGCGTCATCCTGGCCGGCGACGTGCCCAGCCCGATCGATCCCCCGCCGGGCTGCCGCTTCCATACCCGCTGCCCGTTCGCCGTCGATCGCTGCCGCACCGAGGTGCCGGCGCTGGAGCAGGGGGTCGCCTGCCATCGCTGGCGCGAACTGCCGCCCGCGCAGCCCTTGCCGTCGGAAGGATCCGGCCCCGGGGCCGAACGGCTGGCCCGGCTGCAGGCGCATTTCTCCACCCGCCCCGTTGCCCTCTAGAGAACAAGGAAGGTCGTGACATGTTGAGGACCGCCACCGCCGTCGGGCTGAGCCTGCTGCTGACGCTGGGCACGGCCCAGGCGCAGACCCTGCGCTTCGGCCTCGCCGAGGATCCCGACGCACTCGACCCGACGATGGGCCGGACCTTCGTCGGCCGCATCGTCTTTTCGGCGATGTGCGACAAGCTCGTCGACATCACCCCCGACCTCAAGGTCGTGCCGCAGCTGGCCACCGAATGGACTTGGTCGGACGACGGCAAGGTCCTGACCATGAAGCTGCGCCCGAACGTCGTCTTCCATGATGGCGAGAAATTCGATGCCGCCGCTGCCAAGTTCAGCCTCGAGCGCCATCTGACGATGGCCGGCTCCCAGCGGCGCGGCGAGATTTCGGCGATCAAGCAGATCGATGCGGTCGACGACCTGACGATCCGGATGACGCTTGCGGCGCCGTTCGCGCCCCTGATGGCCCAGCTGACCGATCGCGCCGGCATGATGGTTTCGCCCAAGGCGGCCCAGGCGCTGGGCGACAAGTTCGCCACCGCCCCGGTCTGCGCCGGGCCGTTCAAGTTCGTCGAGCGTGTGGCCCAGGATCGCATCGTCGTCGAGAAGTTCGAGCAGTACTGGAACAAGGACGCGATCAAGCTGAAGCGGATCGAGTTCCGGCCGTTCACCGACAACGCGGTCAAGCTCGCCAATCTCAAGGCCGGCCAGCTCGACATCATCGAACGGCTGGCAGCGACCGACGTTGCCGAGGTCAAGAAGGATCCGAAGCTCAAGTTCGCCTCGATCGTCGAGCTCGGCTACCAGGGCATCACCATCAACACCAACAACGGCGACAAGGCGAAGTCGCCGATCGGTCAGTCCGAGAAGGTGCGCGAGGCCTTCGAGCTGGCGCTCGACCGTCAGGCGATCGTCCAGGTCGTCTTCAACGGCGAATACCAGGCCGGCAATCAGTGGCTGTCGCCGTCGAACCCGAACTACGACAAGGCATTCCCGATTCCGAAGCGGGACGTGGCCAAGGCCCGGGCGCTGCTGAAGGAGGCCGGCGTCGCCAACCCGGTGGTCAATCTGATGACGCCGACCACCGGCGAGCAGCAGCAGCTGGCCCAGGTGATCCAGGCGATGACCAAGGAAGCCGGTTTCGACGTCAGGATCCAGGCGACCGAGTTCGCGTCGTCGCTGAACCTGGCCGAGAAAGGCGACTTCGAGGCCTATCTGCTGGCCTGGTCGGGCCGGACCGATCCGGACGGCAACCTCTACAACTTCGTCGCCTGCAAGGGCCCGCTGAACTACGGCAAGTATTGCAAGCCGGAAGTCGACGCGCTGCTCGACCAGTCGCGCACGACGACCGATATCGAGGCCCGGCGCAAGGCCTGGAACGGTGTCGCCAAGGCGACGCTGGCCGATCGCCCGGTGGTTTATCTCTACCACCGCAAGTGGCTGTGGGCGGCCACCGCCAAGCTGTCGGGCTTCACCGAGTATCCGGACGGCCTGGTGCGGTTTGCCAACATGACCTTGAACTGAAGGACCGGCCGGGGTGTTGCGCTTCCTTGTCCGGCGGTTCGCCGTGATGGTGCCGACGGTGATCTTCGTCTCGATGATCATCTTCGGCCTGCAGCAGCTGTTGCCGGGCGACCCGGCGACGGCGCTGGCCGGCGAGGAGCGCGACCCCGAGGTGATCGCCCATATCCGCGCCAAGTACCACCTCGACGATCCGGTGCCGATGCGCTACCTGCGCTGGGTCGGCGGGGTGGTGCAGGGCGATTTCGGCGAATCGATCCGGATCCAGCAGCCGGTTTCCCAGCTGATCCTGGAAAAGCTGCCGGTGACGGTCGAACTGGCGCTGCTGTCGATGCTGGTGGCGCTGCTGATCGGCATACCGATGGGCATCCTGTCGGCGGTCAAGAACGGCAAGGTCGCCGACTACGCCGCCAACGCCGTCGCGCTGTGGGGTCTTTCGACCCCGAATTTCTGGCTCGGCATCATGCTGATCCTGCTGTTCTCGGTCGAGCTAGGCTGGCTGCCGGCCTCGGGCTACGTGCCGCCGTCGGAAGATCTGTGGGGCAACCTGAAGGCCATGATCATGCCGGCCTTCGTGCTGGGCAATGCGATTGCCGCGGTGATGATGCGCCACACGCGGGCGGCGATGCTGCAGGTGCTGTCGTCGGACTATATCCGCACCGCCCGGGCCAAGGGGCTGGTCGAGCGCGTGGTGATCTTCAAGCATGGCTTTCGCAATGCCGCGGTGCCGGTGATCACGCTGGGCGCCCTCGAATTCGGTCAGCTGTTGTCCGGGGCGGTGCTGACCGAGCAGGTCTTTTCCATTCCCGGCTTCGGCAAGCTGATCGTCGACGCGGTGTTCAACCGCGACTATGCGGTGGTGCAGGGCGTGGTGCTGTGCACCGCGACGGCCTATCTTATGCTCAATCTCCTCGCCGACATAGCCTATGTCCTGGTCAACCCGCGGCTGAGGGCCTGACGCATGACTGCCGCCACGCTCGACGCTACCGTCATCCAAAGCCCGCTGAAGCGGGCCTTGCGCCGGCTGGCGCGCCGCCGCGGCGCGCTGGTCGGCCTCGCCATCGTTCTCGTCTTCGTCGTGCTGGCAATCGGCGCCGACGTCTTCAGCCCCTACGATCCGACCGCGACCGACTGGATGGCGGTCCGCAAGGGGCCGAGTGCGGCCCACTGGTTCGGCACCGACGAAATCGGGCGTGACGTGCTCTCGCGCGTCATCCACGGCGCGCGCGCCTCGCTGATGGCCGGGCTGATCTCGGTCTGCCTGGCGCTTGGCCTGGGCATTCCGATCGGCATGATCGCCGGCTATGCCGGCGGCTTCGTCGACGGCCTGCTGATGCGCCTGACCGATGCGATGCTGGCCTGTCCGTTCCTGATCCTGGCGATCGCGCTGGCGGCCTTCCTCGGGCCGTCGCTGGCCAATGCGATGATCGCGATCGGGCTGTCGGCAACGCCGATCTTCATCCGCCTGACCCGTGCGCAGGTCCAAGCCGTCAAAGTCGAGGATTTCGTCGAGGCGGCGCGCGCCGTCGGCAATCCGCCCTGGCGAATCGCCTTGCGCCACATCCTGCCCAATATCGTGCCCGCACTGATGGTGCAGGGGACGCTGACCATTGCCGCCGCCATCATCGCCGAGGCCAGCCTGTCCTTCCTCGGGCTCGGCCAGCAGCCGCCGGCCCCATCCTGGGGCAGCATGCTGAACACCGCGAAGAATTTCCTGACCCAGGCGCCGTGGATGGCCGTCTGGCCGGGGATTTCGATCTTCCTGGTGGTACTCTCCTTCAACCTCGTCGGCGACGGTCTGCGCGACGCACTCGACCCGCGCCATCGGGGATGACGGGAAGAGGGGCGGGCCATGCTGTTCATGGTGATCGAGACATTCCGCAACCAGGATGCCAAGGCGGTCTATCGCCGCTTCCGCGACCAGGGCCGCCTGGCGCCGGAAGGCCTGACCTATGTGTCGAGCTGGACATCGGCCGATCTCGGCCGGTGTTTCCAGGTCATGGACTGTGACGACCCGACGTTGCTGCAGCGCTGGGTCGCCGAATGGTCCGACCTCGTCGCCTTCGAGATCGTGCCGGTGACGCCCGGCTCGGCCACGGCCGCGGCGCTGGCCTGCCGGCTCTGAGAGCGGGGCGGGCGACGGATGGCGGACGACATGGAAAAGATCCTCGTCTCCGGCTGCCTGCTGGGCCAGCCGATCCGTTACGACGGGACCAGCAAGCAGGGCGCCTCCGGCCTGCTCGCCCGTTGGCAGGCCGAAGGGCGACTGGTCGCGACCTGCCCCGAACTCGCCGGTGGTTTTCCGACTCCGCGCCCGCCGGCCGAGATTGCCGACGGCCGCGACGGCGGCGATGTCCTCGACGGTCGCGCCCGCATCGTCGAACGTGGCGGGTGTGATGTGACGGCCGGCTACCTGGCCGGCGCGCAGGCCACCCTTGCTCTGGCTCAAGCCCATCGATGCCGATACGCGGTGCTGACCGACGCCAGCCCGTCCTGCGGCTCGACCCGCATCTACGACGGTCGCTTCGCCGGCTTCGCCCATGCGGGGGCGGGGGTTACCGCAGTGCTGCTGCGCCGCCACGGCATCGAGGTGTTCGCCCACGACGATCTCGAGCGGCTGGCGGCACGGCTCTGATGGGCTGGACGCGCAGGCCGGTCGGCTGGCTGTTCGACACCAATGTCGTCAGCGCGATGGCGGCGGGCGGATTGCCGGCTGCAGCGCAGGGCTGGGCAGCGACATTGGAATCCGAGCGCTGCTTCATCAGCGTCCTGACCCTCGGCGAATACGACAAGGGCATTGCCAATCTGCCGGACAGCCATGCCGAACGGGCGCGCATCGCGGCGTTGCGCGACCAGATCGCCCGCCGGTTCGACGGGCGTGTCCTGCCGGTCGACGCGGCGGTTGCCCGCCGCTGGGGGTTGATCGCCGGCAGCGTACTGGGCCGGACCGGGGTTGCGCCGCCCCCGATCGACACGCTGATCGCCGCCACGGCGATCGAGCATCGCCTCTATCTCGTGTCCCGCGACGTCGACGACCTGCGGGCTACCGGAGCCGCGCTGTTCAACCCCTGGACCGACGAGCCCCGCCGTTTCAAGCTGGCTTAGGCGAGGCCGGCGCGCGCGACCTCGCCCAGCAGCCAGTTGCGGAAGGCGGCGACCTTCGGACGCTCGAGGGCGCCAGGCGGGTAGACCAGGTCGTAGCGCCGCTCGGCCTGCAGCGTCGCATTGCCGAACGGGCGCACCAGGCGGCGGGCGGCAAGATCCTCAGCGATCAGCACGCTGCGCCCCAGCGCGACACCCTCGCCGTTGATCGCGGCCTCGATCATCATGCTGCCGTGGCTGAAGATCGGGCCGCGGCCGGCATCCACACCGGTTATGCCCATCTGGCCGAGCCAGGCGTGCCAGTTCGCGCCCATCCGCGATTCGTGCAGCAGGACGTGATGGCGAAGATCCTCGGGCCGGCGCAGGCGGCGGCGAAGGCCAGGGCTGCAGACCGGCACGACATGCTCGGCGAACAGCCGCTCGGCGATGACGCCGGGATAGTCGCCGAAGCCGTAGCGGATCGCGATGTCGACATCGTCGCGCGCGAAGTCGATCAGCGTGTCGGTGACGTTGAGGTTGACGTCGATTCCGGGTTCGATCGCCTGGAAGCGGACGAGGCGGGCGGCAAGCCATTTCGTCCCGAACGAGACGTTGGTCGACACCGTCAGATGCCCGGTGCGATCGCGCCGCTTCAGGCGCCTGGTTTCCTCGGCCAGGCCGTCGAGCAGGCGGCGCACCGCCGGCAGATAGGCCTGTCCTTCGTCGGTCAGCACCAGCCGGCGCGTGAGCCTGCGGAACAGCTTGACCCCGAGATACTGCTCCAGCGCCTTGACCTGGCGGCTGACGGCGCCATGCGTGACGTTCATTTCGGCGGCGGCGAGCGTGAAGCTGAGATGCCGGCCCGCCGCCTCGAAGTCCGGCAGGGTATTCAGTGGCGGCAGGCGTATGTGTGAGTTTTCCTCGCGCATGGCTTGACTATATATCGATTGTCAGCCGGCGCCAGCGCCGGTCATTGTCGCGGCCTCTTCGACCTTGCCGGAAGCTCCGCCTCATGACTGCCGCAACCTTCGTCGCCGAAAAACAGCCGATCCCGGTCATGTCGCTGGTCGCGCTGGCCGTGCTGATCGTGGTCTGGGGCCTGTCGATCCCGGTGACCAAGCTGGGCCTCGCCGATTTTCCGCCGATGACGCTCACCACCCTGCGCTATCTCGCGGCTGCCCCGTTCTTCGTCTGGTTCGCGCTGCGCGCGCCGTTGCCGCCGTTGCGGGCGCTGATCGCGATGGCCGCTATCGGAATCGTCGGCATCGGCATCGGCCAGGTCAGCCAGGCGGTCGGCGTCAACCTGACCGCGGCATCGGTGGCGACCGTGATCGGGGCGACGATCCCGATCCTCGTCGTGCTGCTGGCCGCGCTCCGCCTGGGTCAGCGGATCCGCGGCATTCATATCCTCGGCCTGCTCGTGGCGATCGGCGGTGTCGGCGTGATCGCCACCGGCGGCAGGCTTTCGGCCCTGGCCGAGGCCGGCGGCGCCCTGCTCGGCGACGGCCTGATGGTGGTCTCGGCCGTCAGCGTCGCGCTCTATTACGTCCTGTCGACGGAACTGGCCGCACGCCATGGCGTGCTCACGGTGGCGGCCTGGGGCTCGCTGTTCGGCACCGCGGCGCTGTTGCCGTTCGCCGCCTGGGAACTGGCAACGACCCCGCTGCTGCCGCCGACGGCGACGGGCATCGCCTCGGTTCTCTATCTCGGCATCTTCGTGACCGTCGCCGGCGTCGTCGTCTGGCTAAATCTGATGCGCAGCCTGCCGGCGCGGATCGCGGCAGGGTCGCAATACCTGCAGCCGCTGGTCGGCATCGTCGCCTCGGCTTGGCTGTTCGGGGACGCGATCGGCGCGACTTTCCTTGCCGGTGCCGGGCTGGTCCTTGCCGGCATCGCCCTCACGGCCTGGACGCCGCGCCGCTGACCATCTTGCGGAATTGCCGCAGTACCGGCGAAGGGCGGGCACGCCGGCTGGCCAGGTCGATCGGGGCGGACAGGACGCCGGCGGGGCCGAGCGGCCGATAGACGATGTCGTCGCCGCCCAGCCGCTGCATCGAGGCCGGCACGATGGTGATGCCGAGACCTGCGGCCACCAGGCTCAGGGTCGCCGGCAGGCGCGGCGCTTCCTGGGCGACGATCGGGCTGAAGCCCAGCCCGCGACAGGCGGCCACGATGGCGTCATGGAGGCCGGGCCCGCTGGCCCGGCGATAGAGGATCAGTGGTTCGCCCGCCAGCTCGGCCAGATCGACGATCGTGGCACGGGCAAGACGGTGACCTGCCGGAATCGCCGCCACCATCGGTTCCTCGACCACCGACAGCACGTCGAGGTCGCCGATATGGGAAACGGGCGAGCGCACGAATGCCGCATCCAGCCGCTCGGCCATCAGTCCGTCGACAAGTTCGGCCGTGCCGGCCTCCTCCAGCGTGACGGCGACGCCGGGGAAACGCTGGCGAAACCGGCGCAGCGTCGCCGGCACGACGGCGTGAAAGGCGGCCGACGACGTGAACCCGATGGCCAGGCTTCCCGCCTCGCCGCGTGCCGCGCGGGCAACGATCGCGGGCAACTGGTCGGCCCGCGCCAGGATATTGTGCGCTTCGGCCAGCAGGGCCTTGCCCGCCTCGGTCGGACGCACGCCGCGGGGCAGGCGATGCATCAGCAATACGCCCAATTCGGTTTCCAGCCCGCGCAGCAATCGGGTCAGCGGCGGTTGCTGCATGCCCAGCCGTTCCGCCGCCCGGGTGACGTGGCCTTCCTCGGCCAGGGCGACGAAGGCGCGCAGCCGGCGCAAGTCGATCAACGATACCTCCAGGGTATGGATATCGTTCGACAAGGATACTGGAAGTCATGGCCGGCGCCAGCCAGGATCGCAACCGCAGCGATGAGCGGAGATGCCGATGACCTGGTCGCCGACCCAGTACACCAAGTTCGAGGACGAGCGGAACCGGCCGATCCGCGATCTGCTCGCCCAGATCCCCAACACGGCCGTGGCGCAGGCGGCCGACATCGGTTGCGGCCCCGGCAATTCGACCGAATTGCTGGGACGGCGCTACCCTGAGGCCGCCTTGTTCGGCATGGACAGTTCGCCGGCGATGATCGAGGCGGCGCGCAGGCGCCTGCCGGCGGCCCGGTTCGCCGTCGCCGACATCGCCGACTGGACCGGGTCGGAACGGTTCGACGTGATCCTGGCCAACGCCGCGCTGCAATGGGTTCCGGACCACGCCCGGCTGCTGCCGGCCCTGCTGGCGCGCCTGGCCCCTGGCGGCAGCCTGGCGGTGCAGATGCCCGACAATCTCGACGAACCGGCCCATCGCCTGATGCGCAAGGTGGCAGCCGATGGCCCATGGGCGGGCAAGCTCGTCGATGCCGCCCAGGCGCGCGCCAGCCGGCATGACGCCGACTGGTATTTCCGCGTTGTGCGCGGGGCGGGGGTGCAGGTCGACGTCTGGCGGACCGTCTATCATCATCCGCTGGCCGGCGGCCCGGCGGCGGTCGTCGAATGGTTCAAGGGAACCGGGTTGCGGCCGTTCCTCGATCCGCTCGACGAGGACGAGCGGACCGGCTATCTCGCGCAGTACGAAGCAGCACTCGCCGGTGCCTATCCGACGATGGCCGACGGCACCGTGCTGCTCCCGTTCCCGCGGCTGTTCTTCGTTGCGACGCTAGACTAGCTGCCTTTTCTCTAAGCAGGGAAATCCGCCCGAAAATCTATCTCACACAAATCCCAAGCTATTTTGGCAAGGAGGTCTGATCTCTCTTCAACGAACTTATTAAAATCATCGTCAAATAGTGACATCGGAGCCGCCGCACCTGCTAGTATAGAAGTCAAATCTTCTGGCATCTTTGATTTGTATGCAGATGGAGGCGCCCCTCCAATTTCTCTGTTGTCCGCCCGAGAAAGGAATGAAAAGTTCGCAAGAACATTTTCATCGTATTGCGTATTTTTATTTTTCAGAAATGCCCGAGGCATGAGGTGATGAAATTCAGTTCTATTTGATTCTTTCAATGTTTTTGCTAGATCAACGGGCTGGCCTGATATGAACGACCGGGGTGTTCTTGTAGCAAGAAGTAATACAAAAGTCTTTGTGTTGACATTGTTTAGACCAAATGTATTATTTTTAAAGAATTCTGGCCCAAAATCAGTTGAAAAATCTCCCAAATGGCTGTCGCCGTAGGTGCGAAGATTCTTCATCTGCTCAATATCAACATTTAAGTTTCTAATTACGGCGGAACTGTATCTCTTAGAGAACGATGTTCTCCAGAACCATTTATTTATTTTCTTGCGCTGATCGTCGCTATATCTAGCCTCTTTTTTGCCGGGCACCGCAAAGAATACAGATAAAGGAACTAATAAAGTCGAAAAAGGCAAATTATTCAACTTTTCAGCAAGGAAATTTTTCCTTAAATAATCAACAGCGTATTTCACACCATTTGTTACTCTATCGAACTCCTTTCTTACGTCTGCACCATTTATACTCATAAGCGCTTGAGGGGATGCATCGCCTTTAAGCACAGCAGAGCAACACCTTAGAAGAAGATTTGTATCTCCTCCAATTTCCTCAAATCCAAATGGTGTAAGTTCTTCTGCTAGTTCAGCGAATTGATCTTGCAACTGAAATTCTTCACTCCAAGTCCACGCGGACAGCAACTGTAATGTATCTAGTTCGACGCCCTGTCTATTGACCCTTTCAAAAATTATCGCAACCGTTGCCTTATCTTCGGTTGTTGATGTTTGGGTCGGAATCTTAACTTCTTTAAATATCTCCTGCATCTTATCAATTTTTTCTATTGTACTATCAGGTCGCCCTTCATTGGCTTTTCTGTAAGCCACCGTATTAAACAGTGTGGAGAGAGGAAAATGTCGTTCTGGATCGACCTTATCGGGCGATAACGCAATAAATTGACTATCTTGGGCAGTCTGCTCTGCTATCAAATCAAAATAGATTGGCAACCAATTGTCGTCGGTACCTGGTGCAGGTAGTTCTGACTGAAAAACACCGAAAATCGACGTGATTCGCTGCTGACCATCTAATACATAATCAATAGGATAATCTGCCTTCGGTTCGGGAAGTTCGAAAGGTCCAAGCTTTTTATCAAATTTCAGTTTTTCTCTTGTCCGCCAAAACAACACGGACCCAAATGGAAATCTCTTGTAAATACTATCCATTAAGTAGGCGACACGCTCGGGCTCCCATACAAAACCACGCTGAAACGCTGGTATCCTAATTTGACCACGCGCCACCTGCTCCAGAATTTCGCGAATACTTAAGTCGGCCATTACATTGCTCTTTCTATATATTTATCTATGTATAGTAGCATATAAAGAAGGCGACAAAAAAATAAACGCATATCTCGATGCCGAGCGTGCCCGCGGCTTCTTCCGCTAAAGCTTGTAGGCGCGCTTGGCCAGACGATAGGCGAGGTCGTGGGCGACCTCGTGCGCCTCGTCCTCGTCCAGGCGGTGTGTCGCGACGAGGTCGGCGAGATGCCGGCAATCGATCCGGCGGGCCACGTCGTGGCGGGCAGGGATCGACGGGAAGGCGCGGGTATCGTCGTTGAAGCCGACGGTGTTGTAGAAACCGGCGGTCTCGGTCACCGCCTCGCGATAGCGGCGCATGCCGTCGGGGCTGTCGAAGAACCACCAGGCCGGCCCGAGCCGCAGGGCCGGATAATGACCGGCCAGCGGCGCCAGTTCCCGCGCATAGGCGGTTTCGTCGAGGGTGAACAGGATGATCGTCAGGTCGCGATCGTTGCCGTGCCGGTCCAGCAGCGGTTTGAGCGACCGGACGTAGTCGGTCGCCTGCGGAATGTCGGCCCCGAGGTCGCGGCCGAAATCGCGGAAGATCGCTGCATTGTGGTTGCGGAAGGCGCCGGGATGGATCTGCATCACCAGCCCGTCCTCGCGGCTCAGCCCGGCCATTTCGGTCAGCATCTGGGCGCGGAACAGTTCGGCATCCTCGGCACCGGCGCCGCCATGGCGGATGCGCTGGTACAGCGCCTCGCAGGAAGCGGGGTCGAGATCGGCGGTCCGGGCGGTCGGATGGCCGTGATCGGTCGAGGTGGCGCCGAATGCCTTGAAGTAGAGCCGACGCCGCCGATGCGCCTCGATATACCCGGCAAACGTGCCGACGTCGCAATCGGTCCGGTCGCCGAAGGCACGAAGATTGGCCGCAAACCCCTCGTACTCGGGATCGACCACCGGATCGGGCCGATAGGCGGTGACCACCCGGCCCGGCCAGCCGCTGTCGCGGATCGCCTGGTGATGGCGCAGGTCGTCCAGCGGGCTTTCGGTCGTGGCGATGACCTCGATGCCGAAGCGTTCGAACAGGGCCCGGGGAAGATAGTCCTCTCGCGCGAGGCAGGCGGCGATGTGATCGTAGTAGTGGTCCGCGGTCGCGGCCGTCAGCCTGACGTCGAGGCCGAACAGCGTGGCGAAGGTATGGTCGAGCCAAAGCCGCGAGGGCGTGCCGCGGAACAGGTGATAGTTCGCCGCGAACCGGCGCCACACGGCGCGCGGGTCGGCCGGCCTGCCCGCCGCCTTCGGCGCCACGCCGAGTTCTTCCAGCGTGAGGCCCTGGCTGTAGAGCATGCGCAGCACGTAATGGTCGGGAATGACCAGCAGCTGCGCTGGATCGGCGAAGGGCCGGTTCTCGGCGAACCAGCGGGGGTCGGTATGGCCGTGCGGCGAGACGATCGGCAAATCCTTAACCGCGGCGTAAAGCCTGCGCGCCACGTCCCGGGTGGCCGGATCGGCCGAAAACAAGCGGTCGGGGTGGATCAGCATGGCTTCAGGCCTTTCGCCGCGGTATCGGGCAGTTACTTCTTCTTGGCCGCCCCGACTTCCGAATCCCAGCGCCGGAAGGCGATGACCATCTTGTCGGTCGAGAGCGGCAGTTCGATCGGATTGTTGGCGATCAGCTCGGCGTATTCCGGGCGGCCGAATTCCTGGATCACCTTCTGGCTCGCGGCCGGCGCCATCGACAGCGGCACGTTCTTCACCGCCGGACCGGGATAGAGATAGCCCTCGTCGTAGGACAGGGCCTGTTGCTCGGGCTTCAGCACGAAGGCCATCATGTCGAGCACGACGGCGAGCTTGTCGTTGGAGATGCCCTTCGGCACCACCATGAAGAAGGCATCCGAGACCCAGTGGAACCCCTTCAGCGTGCCGATCCTGGCTTCCTTGGGCACCACGCCGAGCGCGCGGGGATTGATGTCCCAGCCGGTCGTCGTGATCACCATGTCGCGCGAGCCTTCGCCCAGCTCCTTCATCGTCGCGCCGGTGCCCGAGGGATAGTATTCGATGTAGTTGTTCAATTCCTTCAGATAGGCCCAGGTCTTGTCCCAGCCGTTCTCGGGATCGGTCGGGTCCTTGTCGCCGAGAATGTAGGGCAGGCCCATCATGAAGGTACGGCCCGGGCCGGAATTGGCCGGCCGGGCATACATGAAGCGGTTCGGATTGGCCTTGGCCCAGGCCAGCAGTTCCTCGGCCGACGTCGGCGGGGTCGGCACCTTGGCCGGCATGTATTCGATCAGCGGGCCTGACGGGTAATAATTGATCACCACGCCGTAGCCCTGGCCCTGCACCTTGTGCAGGCGCAGCGCCGCCGGCTCGTAGTTTTCTTCCAGACCCGGCAGCTTGTCGGCATGCTCGGGCAGCAGCTTCAGCCAGATCGGCCCGGCTGCCATGCCCGCGGCAAGCCCGTCGGACCCGGTCAGGACCAGTTCGTAGAGCAGCTTGTCGGCGGCCTGCTGGGCCTTGATCTTGCCGGCGAGTTCGGGCGCCGGCCCCTTGCTGAAGGTGATCTTGGAAACCAGGTCGGGGCGGGCGGCGGCATAGTTCTCGAACGCCGTCTGCATCAGGGCGAGGGCGCCGCCGACATCCATGATGGTCAGCGTGACCGGGGATTTCGGCAGCGCGAGGCCTTGGGCCCGCGCGCCCGTGGCGGCGAGCGCCGCGATTCCGGCGCCTGCACCGAGGACGGTGCGGCGGGTAAGGTCTGTCGGATTGTGGGCCATGGCAGCAGGACTCCCCGTTTGTGCTGTCGTTGTTGTCGATGACTAGAGGCTGGCGCGGGCGACGGTGAGGTCGTCGCGCCACTCGACCGTGCCGCCGGGCATCGCGATGCCGCGGCGGGCAAGGGCAGGGGCCATCAGCGCGCGCGGTGTGGCGCTCGCCATCGCGATCGCCTCCGTCGTGCCGGCGATGCCCCAGGCGACCAGGTTGCGCACCGCGCGGTCGAGCGTCAGCGCCGAGCCGGCGAGGTGATTGGCGCCGGGTTCGCGCACGCTGCCGTCGGCGTGGTGTTCGAGCGTCATGTCCGCGAAGCGGTAGATGCCGGGCGGCGCGTCGGCGGCGGCCACCGCGTCGGTGACCAGGATGATGCGATCCAGCCCCTTCGCCCGCAGGATCACCTTGACCGCGTCGGGCGGCAGATGGATGCCGTCGGCGATGATCGACGCGGCCAGCCGATCCTCGGCCAGTTGGGCGAACAGCGTGTTGTTCACCTTGTGCAGCTGCTGGGGCAGGCCATTGCCCAGATGGGTCGACAATCCCGCCCCGGCCGCGGCGGCGCGGCGGACCACCGCGGAATCGGCGGCGGAATGTCCGATCGCGACGACGCGCCCCTCGCCGGCCATCGCCGCGACGAATGCTTCGCCGCCCTCGATCTCCGGGGCGATGGTGACGAGCAGGATGGGCCGGGCCAGCGGCGCTTCCAGCCGGGCGACGAGCCCGGCATCCGGCCGCGTCATCGCCGCCGGCGGATGGCATCCGGCATAGCCGGCGGCGGGGTTGAGGAACGGACCTTCCAGATGATAGCCCGGGATCATCAGCGGCCCCAGCCGGCTCGCCGATATCGCGCGGTCCAGCGCGGTCAGCCGGGCGGCCAGCTGATCGGCCGTCGCCGTGATGATCGCGGGCAGGCAGGCGGTCACGCCGGTCGCCAGCATGCGTTCCAGCGCCAGGTCGATGGCGGCCGCGTCGATCGCGTCGTCGTTGAAGTCGACTCCGGCAAAGCCGTTGACCTGCAGGTCGAAGAGACCGGCGCTGCGCATGGTCAGCGCTTCAGCCCGGCCGACGAGGCGGGATCGAGGAAGATGCGGCAATCCGCGTGCTGGCGCAGGATCGAGGCCGGCACGTCAGGCGTCAGCGGGCCGTCGAGGGCGGCGGCCACCGCCGCGGTCTTCTTCGGACCGGGCACGGTGATGATCAGCGTCCGCGCCGCCAGCATCTGGCGGATCGACATCGAGATCGCCTGGCGCGGCACCGCGGTCATGTCGGGGAACCAGCCTTCGCCGATCTGCTGGCGGCGGCAGGCCTCGTCCAGATCGACGACGATATAGGGCTCGGTCGTCGCGAAATCGGCGGGCGGATCGTTGAAGGCAAGATGGCCGTTCTCGCCGATCCCGGCAAAGCAGACCTCGATCGTCCGCGGCCCGATCAGGCCGTTCAGCCGCGCCAGTTCGGCAGCGATGTCGGGCGCGTCGCCGACCACGTCGACAAACTGGCCCAGCGCCGGCAGCCGGGCGACGAAGCGCTCATGCAGATAGCGGCGGAAACTGGCGCCATGGGTGACGGGCAGGCCGATATACTCGTCGAGGTGGAAGGCAGTCACCCGCGACCAGTCGATGCCGGGCGCGGTGGTCAGCACCTCCAGCATGTCGAACTGGCTGGCCCCGGTGGCGACGATGATGTCGACCCGGTCGCGGCGCGTCAGCGCCTCGCGGATGACGGCGGCCCCGGCTTCGGCGGCGGCACGGCCCAGCGCCACGGCATCTTCGAGAATTTCGACCTGCATGCGCTCCCCGCCGCCCTGAACCCGATGCACAAGCCTCGCCGCAGTCCTGCCGGTACGTCAATCTATTTTTGAACCGTTGACGTTCTAAAATATCCCGATGACAGTCGCCGCCGCAATGCCCAGCTCGATCCTTGCCGATGTCCTGCCCGACCAGTTTGCCGCCGCCCGGGCGCGCGAACGCTCGAACGCGTTCGCGCTGGTCGCTTCCGGCCGCGCCGGGTCGCGCCGCGATATCAGCGAGATCCTCTCCCTGCGTTCGTCGACCACGTCGCAGATCGTCAGCGACCTGGTGGAACGCGGCCTGGTGCTGGAGGCGACCGCGGCAGCGGCGGGTCGCGGGCGGCCGGCTGCCACCCTGGTCCTGAATCCGCGCGGCCTGACCGGCATCGTCATCCAGATCGTCTCGCGCTCGCTGGTCGGCTCGATCGTCGATCTTGCCGGCCACGTCCTGGCCGAGCACAGCGTCGATATCGACCGCGACTGCGACAATGCCGAGATGGCGGCGGCGCTGAAGAGCCTGGCGGCCACGTTGACCCCGCGCAGCCGCCGCCTGGGCCGCCATGCCGGGACGGTGCTGTCGGTAGCCGGCGCGGTCGACATCGCGGCCCGCACCTGGCTCGTCTCCTCGCGCTGGCCGCGGCTGCGCGCTCTCGATCTCGACGCCTGCTTCCAACCGGCGGCCGGCCCGCTCGAGGTCACGCGGCATCTCGATGCCGAGCTGCGAGCGCGCAGCGGCGACGAGGCGGCTTCGCGGCGCGACAACCTGCTGCTGCTGCATTGGGGCTATGGTATCGGGCTGGCCTGCCGGCTGGGTGGCCAGCCGCTGGGTCTCGCCGGCGGTTTCCTGGGTGAGATCGGCCATTGGCGCCTGCGCAGTTTCGACGACCGCCCCTGCCGTTGCGGCCAGCGCGGCTGCGTCGAAACCTCGGCGGCGCTGTGGGCGCTGCTGCCGGAACTGCGCAAGCGCTGGCCCGACCTCGCCGCCGACGAGGGCGCCTTCGCCGATCGCGCCCGCGACCTCGACCTGCTCAGCCTGCCGGCGATGGCCGAGGCGACGGTGACGATGGCGCATACCCTGCGCAATTTCTGCCGGGTCATCGTGCCGCAGCGGATCATCGTCACCGGACCGTTCGTGGCCAATGCCGCGATCTGGGCCCGGCTGAACGCCCTGTTCCGCCAGGACGACATCCTGGCGGGCCTCAGCCCGCCCGACCTGATGACCGATCAGGCCAGCCAGCGGCTGGAGCGTGACGGCGCGGCCCGGCCCTTGTTCACCCGCACGCTGGCAGCGCTGCTCGGGGACTAGGCAGCCCTTGTTGCCTGGTCCAGCTGATACTATATTCTCCATCAGGTGATGAGGAGGGTCAAATGCTGGCTCTGTCGCGGGTTGCCGACGTGCTCGGTCTGCCAGCCAAAGAAGTTGCGTCGCGATCGACCTTCGGGCTGATCCAGCGCATCGAAGGCGGGTTGCCGATCGCTGCCTTCGAGCGTCTGGTCCGCTTGCTGGCCCCTGGCGACAGCCAGTTCAGGTATCGGCTGATCCCGAAGGCTACCTATGAGCGGAGAAAAGCTGCGGGGCAACTTTCGCCGGACGAAGGTGTCCGCTTGGCACGGCTTGCCCGGGTCTGGAGTCTGGCCCTCGATGTCTGGCAGAACGATACCGAGGCGCGGGATTTTCTGTTCCGGTCGCATCCGATGCTGGAGGACCGCCCACCCATCGACGCGGTGATCCGGAACGAGTTCGGCGCCGAGATGGTCATGGATATCCTGGCCGGGCTGAAATACGGCACGGCCGCGTGACGGCGCAGATCCTGGACCGCACGTTATCCTGCTACCGGATCGGCGATCCCCGCGGCAGCTATCCGATCTTCGATGCGACAGGTCCGACCCTGGCGCCGGGGCGCTGGAATACGCCGGGCAGCCCCATGATCTATGCCAGCCTGCACTATTCGACGGCGCTGCTGGAAAAGCTGGTCCGCGGCAGCGGGCGGCTGCCGCCAAACCAGCACTTCATCCGGATCACCGTGCCACGGGGACTGAGCTACGAGGTGTTCTCGCCGCCGGCGCTGCCCGGCTGGGATGCGTTGCCGGCAACGGTCAGCAGGGACTTTGGCGAACGCTGGTGCACCGAACGCCGCAGCGTCATTCTGCTGGTGCCCAGCGTGGTCGCCAGGGTCGACAAGAATGTCCTGATCAACCCGGCTCATCCGGAATATCCCGCGATCGAAACCGGCCTGCATGAGCCGGTGTTCTGGGATCGCCGTCTGTTCGGCACTTGAGCGGCGGGTTCAATCCAGCCCGGTCTTGCCCGGCGCCCAGTAGGCCTTGCTGCTGATCCGCGACGATCCGACGCCGGCCGACCGGAGGCAGCGGATCAGCCGCTGGATCGACGAAGCCTTGCCGGTCAATGCGAAATGCGCGCCGGTGACCGCATGGCGCGCGATCTCGGCTTCCATCGTCAGGAGATGTGCGTCGCCGACGGTCCGCCCGAGGACCATGGCGTGCCCGATGCCGATCCCGGCGAGGATGGCATGCGCTTCGCCGGTATCACCGGCTTCGAACAGCAGGGTCGCGTCGCGCCGCAGCGACGCGGCCAGGCCGAACGAGGTTTCGTCGCCGAACAGCACCAGCGGTGCCCCGGGCGCCGTCAGGTCGAGCGAACGGCGCGGCCCGAAGAGATGGCAGCCGTCACCCGCACGCAAGCCAGCCGCCCACCGGCTGCCGGGGCCGTCGCCGTGGAGGAAGGCGAGGAGGCGGGTACTGCCGGCGGCCTCGTCCCAGGACATCGGGGTATAGGTCCGGCTGGCCAGGCCCGAACCGATCGCAATCTGGACCTTCTGGCCGGGCATCCAGCCGACATTGCGCAGCGCCTCGCCTTGCAGTTGCACGATCCGGAAGCGCGGCAACGGCGTCTCGATGCCGGCAACCCGGGCCGGCCGCATCAGCAGTTGCAGCAGCTTGCGCGTGATCAATCCTGGTTCGCCGCCCATCCCGTATTCCCCGGCACAGCGCGATCGGACGCGCGGGTTTTACCAACGCCGCCAAGATAGCGGCGATGTTCGGGCAAGCCTTCCGCGGGGAGGACAAACGATAACGATTTGCCGCCAAATCCTGCCGGGTTCAGTCCGGCAATACGGCCAGGAAGTCGTCGCAGGTTGCCGTCCAGCCGACGATCGCGCCCTGGGCGCGGATCATGTCGAGCGCGGCGGCCTTGTACTGCGGGAAATAGCTTTCCGTCGCATCCTCGATCAGCAGGCAGTCATAGCCGCGATCATTGGCTTCGCGCATCGAGGTCTGCACGCAGACTTCGGTCGTGACCCCGGCGAAGACCAGCTGTCCGATATGGCGGGCGCGCAGGATCGCCTGCAGCTCGGTGGCGTAGAAGGCGCCCTTGCCGGGCTTCTCGATCACGATTTCTCCCGGCAAGGCGGCCAGTTGCGGCACGAAGTCGTTGCCCGGCTCGCCGGCGATCAGGATGCGGCCCATCGGCCCGGGATCGCCGATCCTGAGGCCCGGCCTGCCGCGCTGGCGCTTGGCTTCGGGGCAGTCCGACAGGTCGGGCTTGTGCGCCTCCTTGGTGTGGATGATCGTCATCCCGGCGGCGCGGCAGCCGTCGAGCAACCGCCGCGTCGTCGGCACGATCGCCTGCAGCAGGGTCACGTCGTTGCCGAGCGTCGAGCCGAAACCGCCCGGTTCGATGAAGTCGCGCTGCATGTCGATGACGACCAGGGCGGTGCGCTCGGGATCGAAGCGGAACGGGTAGGGCAGGGCGGCTTCAAGCTGCTTCATGGGCATCCTCGCCATGGCCGGCCATATGCCGGCCGATCTCGGTCGGCCGGGTTCCCGCGACCGCGGTTTCGTGCACGATGCGGCCGGCGAACATGACCGCGATACGGTCGGCGAGTTCGAACAGTTCGTCGAGGTCTTCCGAAATCAGCAGCACCGCGGCGCCGAGGTTGCGCGCCTCGATGATCTGGTTGTGGATTTCGGCCACCGCCTGGAAGTCGAGGCCGAAGACCGGATTGGCGACGATCAGCAGCGACGGCGGTTCGCCCAGTTCGCGGGCGAGCACGGCGCGCTGGATGTTGCCGCCCGACAGCGCCTTGATCGGGGCGAGCGGCGAGGGCGTCTTGACCCGGTAGCGGCTGATCAGGCCGGTCGCGGCCTCGCGGAAGGCCGACGGCTTCAGCCACGGCCCGCGCGCGTAGGGCGCGATGTCGAAGCGGCGCAACCCCATGTTCTCGGCGACGGTGAGGTTCGGGGCGCAGGCGTTGCGCAGCGGCTCTTCCGGCAGCAGGGCGATGCGATGCCGCCGGATCTGGTCGCGGCGGGCGTGGAAGGGCTGGCCGTCGACCAGGATCTTGCCGCCGGTTGCCGGCCGCTGGCCGGCCAGCACCTCGACCAGTTCGCGCTGGCCGTTGCCGGAGACGCCGGCGATGCCAAGGATTTCGCCGGCCCGCACCTCGAGCGACAGCCCGCGCACGGCCGGCTGGCCGCCATCATCGAGAGCCGAGATGCTGTCGATGCGCAGGCGCACGGCACCAGCGGGCTGCTCGTTGCGCGATTTCGGCTGGGGCAGCGCGGCCTCGCCGACCATCATCGCGGCCATCCGGTCGGTATCGAGCTCGGTGACCAGCCCGCCGCCGACCAGCTTGCCGCGGCGCAGGACACTGACTTCGTCGGCAAAGGCCATGACCTCGCGGAACTTGTGCGTGATCATCAGGATGGTCAGCCGGCCGGCACGCGTCATCCGCTGCAGCAGGCCCAGGACCTCGTCGGCTTCGGCCGGCGTCAGCACCGAGGTCGGCTCGTCCAGGATCAGGAAGCGGCGATCGAGATAGAGCTGCTTCAGGATCTCGACCTTCTGCTTCTCGCCGGCCGCCAGGCTCGAGGCGACGCGGTCGAGCGGCACCTTGAACGGCATCTGCGCGAGGAAGGCTTCGAGCCGCGGCCGCTCCTTGCGCCAGTCGATCACCGCCGGCAGGTCGGGCTGGGCCAGCACCAGATTCTCGGCGACGGTCATGTTCGGGACCAGCGTGAAATGCTGGTAGACCATGCCGATCCCGAGGCCGTGCGCCTGGCGCGGATTGGCGATTTCGCGCTCGCGGTCGCCGACGATGACCTGCCCTTCCTCCGGGCGGTAATAGCCCATGATGCATTTGACCAGCGTCGATTTGCCGGCACCGTTCTCACCCAGCAGGGCGTGGAAGGAACCGGGGCGGACGCGGATGGTGACGTCGTCGAGGGCGACGAAATCGCCGAACCGCTTGGTCATCGCGACCGCTTCGATACCCAGCGCGCCGGTCACGACACGGCCTCGATCAACTGGGCCGAGCTGGCCACCGCCCCGAACACGCCACCCTGCATCTTGATCATCTTCAACGCCGCCTCGTGATTGCCGCGATCGGTCGCGGCGCAGCAATCGGACAGCAGCAGGCATTCGTAGCCGCGGTCGTTGGCCTCGCGCATCGTCGTGTGGACGCAGACATCGGTGGTGATGCCGGTCAGGATGATGTTGCGGATACCGGCGCGCTGCAGCAGCAGGTCGAGGTCGGTGGCATAGAAGCTGCCCTTGCCCGGCTTGTCGATGATCGCCTCGCCTGGCCGGGGCGCCAGTTCGGGAATGATCTCCCAGCCCGGCTCGCCGCGTACCAGGATGCGGCCGCAGGGGCCGTCGTCGCCGATGCCGGCGCCGATCTGCCGCGACCGCCAGCGCTTGTTGTCCGGCAGGTCGGCCAGGTCGGGCCGATGGCCTTCGCGCGTATGCAGGATGGTGAAGCCGCGCGGCCGCAACGTTTCCAGCACGTCGGCGATCGGCTGGATCGGCGCGCGGGTCAGGCCGATGTCGTAGCCCATGCGGTCGACATACCCGCCCGGGCCGCAGAAATCGGTCTGCATGTCGATGACGATCAGCGCGGTGATGGCGGGATCGAGGCGCCCGTCGTAGGGCCAGGCGTAAGGATCGGCGGCGACGGTTCTGCTCATTGCTGGTCGCGTCCTCCACGATAGAGCCGTTCCGGTGCGGCAAAGCCGCAGGAGGTGCCGTCGGTCACGGCGACCTCGTCCTCCCAGGGCAGGCGGTAGTGGCCGGCCGCCAGGTCATGCATGTAGGTGTAGGGGCAGTCGCCCGCGCCGCCCTTGACGGCGACATAACCGCGATGGCCGAACTGGTAGATGTTGTTCTCGACGCCCCACAGGCGCCGTGCCTCGCGCACCAGGTCCGGGCGGATCTCGGCGGTGACGATCTCGTCGGCGAGGCCGTTGCCCTGCACCATGATCGTGCCGTCGAAATTGCAGATCATCGCCTCGCCCATCGAATTGAACGTGCCGTCGCTGCCGGCGAGGCAGACGCTGGCTGTCGCCATCAGGTTGCAGAAGGCGTTGGCCTGGTTCGTGACGGTCCAGGCGTGGCGGATCGGCGCGGTATAGCCGGCGGTGCGCAGCATGATCTCGGCCCCCTTGTAGGCGCATTCGCGCGCCATCTCGGGGAACATGCCGTCGTGGCAGATGATCAGCGCCAGCCTGGAACCGTTGGGTCCGTCGCAGACGGGGATGCCGATATCGCCGGGTTCCCAGGGTTCGACCGGCACCCAGGGATGCAGCTTGCGGTAATAGAGGCGGATCTCGCCCTCGGCATCGATGATCAGGCCGCTGTTGTAGGGATTGCCGCCCTCGTTCAGCTCCATGATCGAGAAGCAGCCCCAGATCCGGTGCTCGGCGCAGGCGGCGCGGAAGGCCGCGACCTCCGGCCCGTCGACCCGGCACATGATCGCCGGGTTGGTGTCCATCGTCAGGCCGTGCAGCGCGTATTCGGGAAAGACCACCAGATCCATCGTCGCCGAGGCGCGCCGCGCCTTGGCGACCAGCGCGCAGATCCGCGCGGTCTGACGCGCCAGGTCGTCAGGTGTCACGACCAGCGGCAGTTGCAGCTGCACCAGCCCGATCACGACGCCGTGGGGTGACTTGTTGAGACCGCCCAGGCCGCTCATCTCCGTCTCCTCAGTTGGTGACGCCGAGCTCGCCGGGCGCGCCGGCCAGCGTGCGGCGGGGCGAGCAGGCGATGATCATCACGGCCAGGGTCAGCGCATAGGGCAGGGCGTTGAACAGGTAGTAGCCCTGCGTCACCCCGACCGACTGCAGTGCCGGGCCAAGCGCCCCCGCCCCGCCGAACAGCAGCGAGGCATAGAAGCAGCCCATCGGGTTCCAGCGCGCGAAGATCACCAGGGCGACGGCGGTGATGCCCTGGCCGCTCGACAGCCCCTCCGACCAGCTGCCGGGATAGTAGAGCGACAGGAACGCCCCGCCGACGCCGGCCAGGAACCCGCCGGCGGCCGTCGCCCAGATACGTGTGGCGATGACCGGGAAGCCGAGGGCGCGGGCGGCATCGGCGCTGTCGCCGACCGTGCGGACGACGAGGCCCAGCCGGGCATTCTTCAGCCACCACAGCATGACCGGGGCGCAGATCACGCCGATCACGAACAGCACGTTGATCTTCAGCGCCGCCTGCACCTGCGGCAGGCTGCTCCACCAGCCCAGGTCGATCGCCGGCAGGCCGGGTGCCTTCGGCTGGATGTAGGGCTTGCCCAGGAAGAAGGCGAGGCCGGTGCCGAGCAGCATCAGCCCGATGCCGACGGCGATGTCGTTGACCCGCGGCAGCGAGCAGATCGCCCCGTGCAGCAGGCCGAACAGCAGGCCGGCAAGACCGGCGACCAGCACCCCGGCCCAGGGCGAGCCGGTATGCAGGGCGGTGGCATAGCCGCTCATCGCCCCCATGATCAGCGTGCCTTCGAGGCCGAGATTGATCCGACCTGCCCGTTCGGTCAGGCATTCGCCGAGCGAGACGAAGAGAAACGGGGTCGAGACGCGGATGGCGCCGCCGATGACGGCGAGCGGTACGCCCCACCAGCCCAGGGCCTCGGCAGCGTTGCTCATGCCGGCCTCCTTGCCGCGACCAGGCTGGGCAGGCGCCAGCGGATGCGGCCGTACATCGTTTCGCTGGCGAGAATGGTGACGAACAGGATGCCCTGCAGCACCAGCACCGCGGCATCGGGCAGATCGAGGCGGCGTTGCAGCAGCCCGCCCGAGGCGCCGATGCCGCCGATCAGGATCGCGACCGGAATGATCGCCAGCGGATTATGCCGGGCCAGGAACGACACCAGGATGCCGGTGAACCCGTACCCGACCAGCAGCGAGGCATTGGCCTGGCCGTGGACCGCCGCGACCTCGTAGAGACCGGCGAGGCCCGCCGCCGCGCCGCCCAGCGCGCAGACGACGAGCACGTAGCCGCCGAGACGCAGCCCGGCCAGCCGCGCCGCCTTCTGGTTGTCGCCGATCAGCCGGATGGCAAAGCCGATCGTGGTCCGCTCGATCAGCACCCAGAAGGCAAGGCACAGCAGGACGCCGGTGACGAGGCCCCAATGCACGTCGAAGCCGGGGATCGCGCCGATCATTGCGTCGTCGGCGATCGGCGGCGTCGACGGTTTGTTCAGCGACGCCGGATCGCGCAGCGGGCCTTCGACCAGATGATTGAACAGGGCGATCGCGATGTAGACGAGCAGCAGGCTGGCGATGGTTTCGTTGACCCCGCGCCAGTAGCGCAGTGCGCCGGCCAGCGCGACCCAGGCCCCGCCGATCACAGCGGCCGCCACTGCCATGACCGTCACGGTGACCATGCCGTTCGCACCGTCGAGGGCATGGCCGACCGCGGCGGCCGCAAGGCCACCCAGCGCCAGCGCCCCCTCGGCGCCGATGACGACGAGGCCGGCACGGGCGGGCAGGGCCGTGCACAGCGCGGTAAGGATAAGCGGCGCCGAGCGCAGCAGCGAGTTCTGCCAGGAGAAAGCCGATCCGAAGGCACCTTCGAACATCAGGCCGTACGCGGCGAACGGGTCGACGCCATAAATGGCGACGAAGGCGCCGAACAGGACCAGGGCAACGACGATGGCAAGCACGGGGATCGCCACCGCGTCGATCGTCGCCGCCCAACCGTCGGATCGGGTCATGCTGTCATCTCCTTGTTGCCCCGCTGCTGTCGCATCGCAGTTCCGACCGATCGCCTGCCGGCCGACCGTCACCCCGGCAAATGCCGGCGTGACGGTCCAGTCCAAGGGCGATCGCCCGAGACGTCAGGCCAGGGCGCCCAGGACGCCTTCGACCAGGTAGTTCATGCTTTCCAGCCGCAGGTCGGTCTGGCCCTGCTCCTGGCCGGCCGGGATGACCACCGCGCCCTTGTTGTCCTTCAGCGGGCCCTTGAAGATGACGAAGCCGGAATCGAGGAAACGCGCCTTGACCGCGTCGGCCTGCTTGCGCGCCGCCTCGCCCACCGCAGGACCGTAGGCGGAGGTCTTGACCAGGCCTTCCTTCAGGCCGCCGCGGACGAGGTTCGGGATCGGCTTGCCGGTCTTGACCGCGTCGACCATCGACGTGAACAGTCCCGACCAGGCCCATTCGGCGCCGGTGAGGTATCCCTTGGGCGCCAGCGGCGCCTGGTTGACGTGGTAGCCCGAGCAGAAGACGCCGCGGCGCTCGGCCGTCTCCATCACCACCTTCGGGCTGTCGACGTGGCAGGTGAGGACGTCGACGCCCTGGTCGATCAGGCTGTTCGACGCCTCGGCTTCCTTGACCGGCAGCGACCAGTCGCCGGTGAAGATCACCTGCGTCGTCGCGTTCGGATTGACCGACCGCGCGCCCAGGGTGAAGGCATTGATGTTGCGCAGGACCTGCGGGATCGGCTTGGCGGCGATGAAGCCGAGCTTGCCGGTCTTCGAGGTATGGCCGGCGACGATGCCGGCGAGATACTGGGCTTCGTCGATGTAGCCGAAATAGCTGCCCGCGTTCTTGGGCGCGCCCTCGGTCCACAGGCCGCCGCAATGTTCGAAGCGCACGGCGGGATACTTCTTCGCCAGCTTCAGCATATGCGGGTTGTAGTAGCCGAACGAGGTTGGGAACAGCAGCTTGGCGCCGTCGAGGTTGATCATGCTCTCCATCGTCTTCTCGACGGCGATGGTCTCCGGCACTTTCTCCTCTTCGACGACCTTGACGCCCGCCAGCTTCTTCAGCGCCGCGGCGCCCTCGGCCTGGGCCTGGTTGTAGCCGTAGTCGTCGCGCGGCCCGACATAGATGAAGCCGACGACGAGGTCGGCGGCGAAGGCGCGGCCGATCGGCAGGCCGGTGGCGGCAAGCAGGCCGCCGGCGGCAGCGCCGCGCAACAGGGACCGGCGGGACGGCGTGGTGAAGTTGGTCATGGCATCTCCCCTCGTCTGGACGTGAGCCTTTCGCGGCTGCAGCATGACGATGCAGGTTCGATGCCAGACGCCGAACCGCCGAAATCCAGCCACCGGGCATCGTTCGAATACCAGATTTGATGAAAAAATAGGCGATATGGTGCGCAATGTATGCAATACATCGCCCGGGGACTGAGCAGACGCGGCCTGCCGCCTGCCACCGTGTGATGGCACCAAACCTGCAATGGTCAGGGTAAAATCGTCGACTGAAGGAGTACCGACATGTCCACGCCGATCGACAGCCTCGACATCACGAGCCTGCGCGCACTCTATCGCAGCGGCGCCGCGACGCCGGTCGACGTGATCCGCGCGGTGCGCGCGCGCATTGCCGCCCGCGGCGACGACAAGGTCTGGCTGCACCTGCCCGACGAGGCCGAGGCGATCGCGCGGGCCGAAGCGTTGATGGCGCGCGGCAACGCGGACGATCTGCCGCTCTACGGCATACCCTTCGCGATCAAGGACAACATCGATGTCGCGGGCTGGCCGACGACCGCCGCCTGCCCCGATTTCTCCTACGTCCCGGCGGTTTCCGCGACCGTCGTCGCGCGGCTGGAGGCAGCCGGCGCGCTGGCGGTCGGCAAGACCAATCTCGATCAGTTCGCCACCGGCCTCGTCGGGGTGCGCTCGCCCTACGGCGCGCCATCCTGCGTCTTCGATCCGGCCTATGTCTCGGGCGGATCCAGTTCGGGCTCGGCCGTTGCCGTCGCCGCGGGTCTCGTCTCCTTCAGCCTCGGCACCGACACGGCCGGGTCGGGGCGGGTGCCGGCGATGCTCAACAACCTCGTCGGCATCAAGCCGACACGCGGTCTGATCCCCACGACCGGCGTGGTGCCCGCCTGCAGGTCATTGGATTGCGTCTCGATCTTCGGCCTCGCCACCGCCGATGCGCTGGCCGTGCTCGATGTCGCGAAGGGCTTCGATGCCGGCGACATCTATGCCCGGTCCGAAGAGCCGGAACTCGCCCTGGTCCGGCCGGGCCGCTTCCGCTTCGGCGTGCCGGCGCCCGAGGCGCTCGAGTTCTATGGCAATGCCGATGGGCCGGCGCTGTTTGCCGCCGCGGTCGCGCGGCTGGAGCGGATCGGCGGCACGGCCGTGCCGATCGACTTCGGCCCGTTCCGCGAGACGGCCTTGCTGCTTTACGAAGGCCCATGGGTCGCCGAACGCGTCGCCGCCATCGAGGATTTCTTCCGCGATCACGCCGACAGCCTGCACCCGGTCACGCGCGCCATCTATGACGGGGCGGCCGGTCGCAGTGCGGTCGAGGCGTTCAAGGGGCTCTATCGCCTGGAGGCGCTCAAGCGGCGCTGCGCCGCCGAGATGGCGAAGGTCGACTGCCTGCTGCTGCCGACGGCGCCGACCAACTATACCCATGCCGATCTCGCGGCCGAACCGATCCGGTACAATTCGAATCTCGGCCACTACACCAATTTCATGAATCTGCTGGACATGAGCGGCATCGCCTATCCGGCCGGCTTCCGGCCGAACGGCCTGCCTTTCGGCGTCACCCTGGCCGGTCCGGCCCTGGCCGATGCCCGGATTGCCGCCATAGCAGCGGCAGCTCATGCGGATCTCGGCGGGCTGATGGGCGGCACCAGCACCCCGCTGCCACCCGTCGGTTGGGCCGAGGCGGAGCCGGCAGGGCTACAGATCGCGGTGGTCGGGGCCCATCTGTCGGGGCAGCCGCTGAACGATCAACTCACCAGCCGGGGAGCAACACTGGTCGCCAGCCGGCACACGGCGCCGACCTATCGGCTCTACGCCATGGGCCCGCGCCCAGGCCTGATTCGTGTCGCCGAGGGGGGCGCGCCGATCGCGCTGGAGGTCTGGTCGGTGCCGGCCGAGGCCGTCGGCGGCTTTCTGGCACTGGTGCCGCCGCCGCTTGCGATCGGTTCGGTCGAACTCGATGACGGATCCTGGGTGAAGGGCTTCGTCTGCGAGGGCATCGGCATCGTCGGCGCCGAAGATATTACGGCGTATGGCGGGTGGCGCGCCTGGCGGGAGAAGCGCTAAAGTCCGGCCGCCATGGCCCGATTCTCGAAAGCAACCCTAGCGGAGCGGCTGAAGCAGCAGATTGCCGATGCCATCCTCGCCGGCGAACTGCCGCCCGGCGCCAAGCTCGACGAAACCACGCTCGCCGCCCGCTTCCAGGTCTCGCGCACCCCGGTGCGCGAGGCCCTGAAACTGCTGGTCGTCACCGGCCTTGTCGACATCAAGCCCCATCGCGGCGCGGAGGTGCGGCAATTGTCGAACCCCGAGCTCGACGAAGCCTTCGAGGCGATGGCCGAGATGGAGGCGGTCTGCGCGCGGCTGGCTGCGGTCCGCATGACCGGACGCGAGCGCCAGGCGCTCGAAGCGATCCATGCCCGCGCCGGCGAGGCGATGCATGTCGGCGCCCGCGAAACCTATGACCAGATAAACCTCGAATTCCATTCGGCGATCTACCAGGGCGCCCACAATCACGTCATGGCCGAGACGGCCCAGGCGATCCGCACCCGCATCCAGCCGTTTCGCCGCGCCCAGTTCCGCATTGCCGGCCGCCTCAAGAAGTCATGGGACGAGCATGACCAGGTGGTGCGCGCCATCCTTCGCGGCGACGGTGCCGAGGCGCAGCGCGCGATGCTGCATCATGTACTGGTGGTTTCGGATGCCAGCCACGAGGTCGTGGCTGCCGTACCCACATTGCATACAACGAGCACATAGCTGCCTAAAATTTTATCATCGATGACTTGATTCTCATCCATTCAGTATTGTTGCATACAACGTAACATGAAAAATAACCTTCTTTTTTCAAAGACTTGCCGCATCGCAGCAAGTTGGCATGCCCCTTGCGTAGCCATTTACCGACAGGGGTCATGCCAAGGAGGCGACAATGCAGGCTGGGGGCAAGTGGGTGGCGGCGGCGATGCTGGCGGCTGGGGTGGCAACCGCCATGCCCGCCGCGGCGCAGGGGCGCAAGGATACCTTGCTGGTGCTGGTGGAGAGCGGTCCGAACAACCTGGATATCCAGGGCGTCGGCACCAGCTTTCGTTCCTATGTCGCGTCGTGGAACACGCATGACCGGCTGGTGTCGTTCGGGACCAAGACGCTTGCCGACGGCACGCTGTCCTACGACTACACCAAGATCGTCGGCGAACTGGCCGAGCGCTACGAGTTCGCGCCGGACGGCATGTCGGTCACTTTCTACCTGCGCCGGGGCACGACGTTCCACGACGGCAGTCCCGTCACGGCCAAGGATGTGAAGTGGTCGTTCGACCGGGCGGTGTCGGTCGGCGGCTTCCCGACGTTCCAGATGAGCGCGGGGTCGCTGACCAAGCCCGAGCAGTTCGAGGTGATCGACGACTACACGTTCAAGGTCAAGTTCCTGCTCAAGGACAAGCTGACTCTGCCCGACATGGCCGTGCCGGTCGCGGCGATCTACAACTCGGAACTCGCCAAGAAGCATGCGACCGCGGCCGATCCCTGGGCGCTCGACTGGCTGAAGAACAACGTCGCCGCGGGCGGCGCCTTCAAGCTGGAGAAATGGACGCCGGGGCAGGAGACCGTCTACACCCGGTTCGACGAATGGAAGAACGGGCCGCTGCCGGCGATGAAGCGCGTGATCCTGCGCGAAGTCCCGTCGGCCGGCAACCGCCGCGCCTTGATGGAAAAAGGCGACGCCGACATCTCGATCGACCTGCCGCCCAAGGACGCCGCCGAGATTTCCGCCTCGGGCAAGTATCGGATCGTCGGCGTCCCGGTCGAGAACTCGCTGCTCTATGTCGGCTTCGCGGTCAAGCAGGCGCCGTTCGACAACGTCAAGGTCCGTCAGGCCCTGGCCTATGCGATTCCCTACGAGGCGATCATGAAGACCGCCGTCTACGGTCGCGGGGTGCCGATGTTCGGCGCACCGAGCGGCGAGCCGAAGACGGCTGCCTGGCCACAGCCTTTCCCCTATAAGACCGATATCGCCAAGGCGCGGGCGCTGCTCGCCGAGGCCGGGTTCCCCAACGGCTTCGAATCGACGATATCGATCGACCTGGGCGATGCCACCGTCTCGGAACCGGCTGCGGTGCTGCTGCAGGAATCGCTGGCCCAGGCAGGGGTCAAGACGACGATCAACAAGGTGCCGGGTGCCAACTGGCGCGGCGCGCTGGCCAAGAAGGACCTGCCGATCCACATCGCGTCGTTCGGCGGCTGGCTCAACTTCCCCGACTACTGGTTCTACTGGGGCTATCACAGCCAGAACGGAACCTTCAACACCATGGGCTACCAGAACCCGGCGATGGACAAGTTCATCGACGCCGCCCGCTACGAGGACGACACGGCGAAGTACGAGGGCGCGGTGAAGGGCTTCATCCAGATGGCGATGACGGAAGTGCCGCGCGTCCCGCTCTATCAGCAGTTCATGGACGTCGGCTTCCAGAAGAACATCACCGGCTACAAGTACTGGTTCCATCGCCAGCTCGATTTCCGCCAGCTGGTGAAGAACTGAACGGGGAGGGGCCGCCGATGCTGACCCTGATCGGACGAAGGCTCGCCGCCGCCATTCCCAGCGTGATCGGCGTGGTCGTGGTGACCTTCGTGCTGACCCGGGCCCTGCCCGGCGACCCCGCCGCCTATTTCGCCGGCCCCAACGCCGATGCCAAGGCGATCGCCGAGATCCGCACGGCGCTCGGCCTCGATCGCAGCCTGCCGGAGCAGTTCGTCCGCTATGTCGGCGATCTGCTGCGCGGCGACCTCGGGCAGTCGCTTTCGACCGGCCGGCCGGTGCTGGTCGAACTGGCCAGCCGGCTGCCGGCGTCGCTCGAGCTTACCTTGCTCGGCCTCGTCATCAGCCTGGCGATTGCGCTGCCGCTCGGCATTCTCGCCGCGACCCGGCCCAATTCCTGGGTCGATCACCTCTGCCGGGTGATCGTCACCCTCGGCGTCTCGATGCCGACGTTCTTCACCGGGCTGGTACTGGTCTACGTCTTCTATTTCCTGCTCGGCTGGTCGCCGGCGCCGCTCGGGCGGCTCGATGCGTTCTTCTCCAGCCCGCCCGACCGCACCGGCCTCTATCTCGTCGACAGCCTGCTGGCCGGCGATGCCGAAACCTTCGTCGCCGCCGCAGGACAACTCGTCCTGCCGGCGGCGACGCTGGCGATCTTCACCCTGGCGCCGCTGGCGCGGATGACGCGGGCCTCGATGCTCGCAGTGCTGTCGGCCGACTTCATCCGCACGGCGCGGGCCAGCGGCCTGTCGGGTGGCACCGTCGTCTTCGCCTACGCCTTCAGGAACGCGATGCTGCCGGTCGTCACCACCCTCGGCATGGTGTTCTCGTTCCTGCTGGGCGCCAATGTCCTGGTCGAGAAGGTGTTTGCCTGGCCGGGCATCGGCTCCTACGCGATCGAGGCGCTGATCGCGGCCGACTATGCCCCGATCCAGGGTTTCGTGCTGACCATGGCGCTGCTCTACGTCGTGCTGAACCTGTCGATCGACCTGCTCTACGGCATCATCGATCCGCGGCTGGAGCCGGCGGCATGAACGAGACGCTGCGCCATGTCCGCCACGTGCTGACCGAAAATCCGGTCACGCTGGGCGCCGCCGGGCTGTTCGTCTTCTTCGTGCTGGCGGCGCTGCTGGGGCCCTCGCTGGCGCCCTATGACCCCTTTGCCTCCGATGCCGCCCGCGCGCTGCAACCACCGTCGCTGCGCCACTGGTTCGGAACCGATGCGCTGGGGCGCGACATCTTCTCGCGCGTCCTGGTCGCCACCCGGCTCGACATGGCGATCGCGGTCTCGTCGGTCATCCTGGCCTTTGCCTTCGGCACGCTGGCGGGGCTGGCCGCCGGATTCCTGGGCGGCGCGACCGACCAGGCGATCGGCCGGCTGGTCGACACGATCATGGCCTTCCCGCTGTTCGTGCTGGCGATGGGCATCGTCGCCGCGCTGGGCAATACGGTGACCAACATCGTGCTGGCGACCGCGATCATCAACTTCCCGCTGTACGTCCGCGTCGCCCGGGCCGAAACCGCCCAGCGCAAATCTGCCGGGTTCATCGAGGCAGCGCGGCTGTCGGGCGACGGCGAGACGGCGATCCTGTTCGGCCAGTTGCTGCCCAACATCCTGCCGATCATGATGGTGCAGGCCTCTCTGACCATGGGCTATGCGATCCTGAATGCCGCCGGGCTCTCGTTCATCGGCCTGGGGGTAAGGCCCCCGACCCCGGAATGGGGGATCATGGTCGCCGAAGGCGCGGGGCTGATGATTTCGGGCGAATGGTGGGTCGCCTTGTTCCCGGGCCTCGTCCTGATGCTGGCCGTGTTCTGCTTCAACCTGCTCGGCGACGCCTTGCGCGACATCGTCGACCCCCGGCGGCGGAGCTGATCGGATGAGCGAACTGCTACGCGTCGAGAACCTGTCGGTGGCTTTCCGTACCCGCGGCGGCATCGTCCGGGCGCTGGAAACCGTCTCGTTCAGCATCGCTCGCGGCGAGACCGTCGCGCTGGTCGGCGAATCCGGCTCGGGCAAGTCGGTGACCGCCTATGCCGCCATGGGCATCCTGGACCCGGCCGGGCAGGTGACCGGCGGCCGCATCGTCTTCGACGGCATCGACCTGACCGAGGCGAGCGAACGCGAGATCGAGGATCTGCGCGGCCGCGAGATGTCGATGATCTTCCAGAACCCGCGGGCCGCGCTCAATCCGATCCGCCGCATCGGCACCCAGATTGCCGACGTGCTGTTGCGGCACGGCAATATCCGCCGGGCCGACGCGCCGGCCGAGGCGGTGCGGCTGCTGGCCCAGGTCGGCATCCCCGATCCGGCGCGGCGGTCGCGCGCCTATCCGTTCGAACTGTCGGGCGGCATGTGCCAGCGGGTGATGATCGCCATCGCGCTGGCCTGCGCACCGTCGCTGCTGATCGCCGACGAACCGACCACCGGCCTCGACGTGACGACCCAGGCCGTCGCGATGGACCTGGTGCGCGACCTGGCGCGCGAGCGCCAGATGGCGACGCTGCTGATCACCCACGACCTGGCGCTGGCCTCGGAATATTGCGATCGGGTCGTCGTCATGCATGCCGGCCACGTGGTCGAGAGCGGCCCGGTCGCCGAGTTGCTGGCAGCCCCCCGCCATCCCTACACGGCGCGGCTGCTGGCCGCGACGCCGCGCCCGGGCATTGCCCTCGGCGACCTGGCGGCCATCCCCGGCGAGTTGCCCGACCTGCGCCGCGCGGCCGCCGGCGTCTGCCGGTTTGCCGGCCGGTGCGACCGGCGACGCGACGACTGCGCCGGCAGCCTGCCGCCGATCCCGCCCGGCCCCCTGCATGATGCTGCCTGCTGGAATCCGCTATGACCGCGCTGCTTGACGTCATCAACCTGCAGAAAATCTACCCCGTCGGCGGCGGCGGCAAGGCCCGCGGCCAGCTCCACGCCGTCGACGACGTCAGCTTCTCGATCGCGCCGGGCGAAACCGTCGGCCTGGTCGGCGAGTCAGGCTGCGGCAAGTCGACCCTGGTGCGTCTGCTGGCCCGGCTGCACGACCCGACCGCCGGCGCGATCCATTTCGGCGATACCGACCTGGCGGGGATGAAGGCACGCGGCTTCGCCCGCCGGCCCGAGCGTGCGGCGATCCAGATGGTCTTCCAGGATGCCGGTGAATCGATCAATCCGCGCTATACCGCGTTCGAGGCGATTGCAGCACCGCTGCGCCGGCTGCGGGGCCTGCGCGGCACCGCCTTGCAGCAGCGGGTCGAGGAACTGGCCGATGCCACGGGCATTCCGCGCGCGCTGCTCGGTCGCTTCCCCCACCAGCTTTCGGGCGGGCAGAAGGCGCGGGTCGGCATCGCGCGGGCGATCGCGGTCGAACCGCGCCTGCTGATCCTCGACGAACCGACCGCGGCGCTTGACGTGTCGGTCCAGGTCGTGATCCTCAAGCTGCTGATGGACCTGCGCCAGCGGCTCGGCCTGTCCTATCTGTTCGTCAGCCACGATATCAATGTGGTGCGGCTGATCTGCGATCGGGTGATTGTGATGTATCTCGGCAAGATCGTCGAACAGGGGCCTACCGCCGAGGTGCTTGGCCGGCCGGCCCATCCCTACACCCGTGCCCTGTTGTCGGCCGTGCCGGAACTGACGCTCGAACCGCCGGGGCCACGGCCGCGGCTGGGCGGCGAACCGCGCAGCCCGATCAACCCCGACCCGAAGGTCTGCCGCTTTTTCGGCCGCTGCCCGGACGGCAGGCCGGCCTGTGCCGATTCGATGCCCCGCCTGTCGCCGGTCGGGCCGGGCCATCTCGCCGCCTGCCATTTCGCGTGAGGAGAAGACGACCCATGGCGTTCGATGCGTCAACCTATCTCGACCAGGCCGCAAGCCTGGTCGGCCTCGAAATCGACGAAGCCTGCCGCCCCGGCGTAATCGAGAATCTGGAGCGCCTGGCCGCCGTTGCGCGCCAAGTCGCCGAATTCCCGATGCCCGACGACGTCGAAGCCGCCCCGGTGTTCACGGCATGAAGGCGACCACCATTGCCCGCGCCGTCCGCCGCGGCGAGGTCAGCGCCCGCAGCGTCACCGAGAATGCCCTGCGCCGGATCGCCGAGGTCAACCCGGTCGTCAATGCCGTGGTCGACACGCTGGCCGATCGCGCCCGTGCCCGCGCCGACCGCCTGGATGCCGCCATTGCCGCCGGCCAGGATGTGGGCCCGCTGGCCGGCGTGCCCTTTGCCGTCAAGAACCTTATCGACGTCGCCGGGTTGCCGACCCTGGCCGGCTCGAAGATCAATCGTGACCTGCCCCCGGCTGGCCGCGACGGCGCGCTGGTGCGCCGGCTGGAGGCGGCCGGTGCCGTGCTGGTCGGCACGTTGGCGATGGGCGAGTATGCCTATGACTTCAGCGGCCGGAACGCCCATTACGGCCATTGCCGCAACCCGCACGATCCCTCGCGGATGACCGGGGGGTCGTCGTCCGGGTCGGGCGCGGCGGTGGCGGCGGGGATGGTGCCGCTGGCGCTGGGGTCGGACACCAACGGCTCGATCCGGGTGCCGTCGGCGCTGTGCGGCTGCTTCGGGCTGAAGCCGACCTACGGCCGGCTGACCCGCGCCGGCAGCTTCATGTTCGTCGGCAGCCTCGACCATCTCGGGCCGATCGCCCGGTCCTCAGCCGATCTCGCCGCCGCCTACGACGCGATGCAGGGACCGGACGCCGACGATCCGGTCTGCACGGTACGGCCGGCGGAACCGGTTTCCGGTCTGCTTGCGCGTGGTGCCGAAGGCTTGCGCATCGCCGTGGCCGACGGCTACTTCACGCGCGGCGCCGATGCCGATGCGCTCGGCGCGGTGTCGCGTGTCGCCGCGGCGCTGGGGGCGACGACCCGGATCGAAATTCCGGAAGCCGCGCGCGCGCGGGCAGCCGCGTTCGTCATCACCGCCGCCGAAGGGGCAAACCTCCATTTGGCGCGGCTGAAGGCGCGGCCGGGCGATTTCGACCCGGAAACCCGCGATCGCTTCCTCGCCAATGCGCTGGCGCCGGCCACTTGGTATGTGCAGGCCCAGCGCTTCCGGCGCTGGTACCAGGCCGAAGTGGCCAAGCTGTTCACGGCGGTCGACATCATCCTGGCGCCGGCGACGCCCTGCGCGGCTCCGGCCGTCGACCAGCAGACGATGGTGATCGACGGCCAGACGGTGCCGGTGCGCGCTTCGCTGGGCATCTTCACCCAGCCGATCTCGTTCATCGGGCTGCCGGTGGTGGCGGTGCCGCTGAAGTCCGCCGGCGGCCTGCCCGTCGGGGTCCAGGTCATCGCCGCGCCGTGGGCCGAGGACCGGGCGCTGCGCGTCGCCGCCGAACTCGAAACCCGCGGCATCTGCGCCGCCCCGGTTGCGGAGATCGCCCATGCCTGAGATCGATATCCCCGAGGTCAAGGCCGAGGTCGAGGCGGCCTTCGCCCGCTACGAAAAGGCGCTGGTCGAGAACGACGTCGCCGTACTCGACGAGTTGTTCTGGAACGATACGCGCACGCTGCGCTATGGCGTGGGCGAGAATCTCTACGGCTATGCCGAGATCGCGGCCTTCCGCGCCGGCCGTTCGCCGGCGGGACTGGCCCGCCGGATCTGGAATACGGTCATCACCACCTACGGCCGCGATTTCGCGACCGCGAATACCGAGTTTCAGCGCGACGGCAGCCCGAAGACCGGCCGGCAGAGCCAGACATGGATGCGCACACCCGATGGCTGGCGCGTGGTCGCCGCCCATGTCAGCCTGATCGGCTGATCCAGGGCGGCTACGACCGGCCGACGACCGTTTCCCATTCGCAGGGCAGCGGTTTGCGGCCGGTCGCCATGGCCTGCGCATCGGATTGCTGCACGGCCGACAGCTTCGGCCACAGCGCACTCGCCGCCTTGCCGGCATCGGCGACGCCGAGGCTCGACGCGCGGGACAGCCAGGCATAGGCGATTGTCTTGTTGGTGCTGCTGCCGACGACCGTCTGGCTGATGCGGCGTATCACACGGGCGCCGGAGACCACTTCGCCGGCATAGATCTCGCCAAGCTTGTAGGCGGCGGGACCGTAATTCTGGGCGGCGGCACGGCACAGCCAGGCCACCGAGCGCGGCGTATCGTAGAAGCCTTCGCTTTCGTTGACCGAACAGCACAGCGCTTCGCCGACCTTGTATTGCGCCTCGGCATTGCCGGCGCGGGCAGCGTCGTAGTTGGCGCTGATCGTCGCCTTGTCCTTGGCGATATTGGCGCCCTCGGCGACGGCGCCGACGCAACCGCCAAGGCCGAGCAGGCCGATGATGGCGACGTGACGTAGCATGATATCCACCCTGACGTTCTTGACAGGCGGATCCTGGCCGGGGCGACGGCCGCGCGCCATCGGCCATTCTGGGTAGATCTGGGGTTAGACCGCCTTGACCATCGCCGCGACGACCGCGCGGCTTGGGGCATCCAGTTTCTTCAGGATCGCCTTGACATGGACCTTGACCGTAGCGTCCGAACAGCCGACCAGCCGGGCGATCCCCTTGTTCGACAGCCCGGTCGCCAGATGGTCGAGCACCTCGCGTTCACGCGGTGTCAGCGTGGCCAGCCGGGTGGCAAGCGGCAATTCGTCGCCCGGCGCGGCGTCTTCCTCGGCCGCCACCTTCATGGCGAACAGCGCCGCCGGAAAATAGCGCTGTCCGGCAAGGACCTGGCGCAGCGCGGCGACCACGACCGGCTCGCTGACATTCTTCGGGATCAGCCCGGCGGCGCCCGCAGCGGCGAGGTCGGCGGGGAAGGTCGCGCCGTGATGGGCGGAGACCACGACGACCGGCGCCGTCGGCACAAGGTCGACGACGCGGCGCACGCTGGCTACCCCCTCCATGCCGGGCATGCGGAAATCGAGCAGGACGAGGGCGAGGTCGGGATGCACCGAGATCAGTTCGCACACTTCCCACAACGAGCGCGCGACCAGCGTCTCGGCCGCGGCGTCGAGCAGGGCGACCTGGCCCCGCAGCCCGGCGATGACCAGCGGATGATCGTCGGCGATCAGGATTTTCATGCCGCAAGCGTCCGGTTCTGCCGCGCCAGGTGGCGGACGAGGCTGGCGAGATTGCCGGGTTGGAAAGGCCGCCGCAGGGTGGCCAGACCGGTCCCGGCATCGGCAGCGGTGCCGATCAGTGCCGCCGGCAGGTCCCTTCCGCAGCGCTGGCGAATCTCGGCAACGGTTGCCGGGGTATCGGCAAGCAGGATGTCGGGCCGCTCGCTGTCGGGAATGCATCCCCAGCCGACGAGCAGGGCGTCGATCGCGGCGGCGTCGGTCGCGACGACCATGACGCGCAGCCCGGCGAGGTCGTCGTCGGAGGCGCGGGCGGGCGCGGGCGCAAGGGGCAAGTCGAGCGAGAAGCACGAGCCACGACCCGGGGCCGAACGAACGGCGATGTCGGTGCCCATCAGCCGGGCGAAGCGCCGCGTGATCGACAGGCCGAGACCGAGCCCCTCCCGGACATGACGGGGGGCGGGATCGCCCTGGTGAAACTCGGCGAAGATCCGGTCGTGGTCGGCCGGCGGGATGCCGATGCCGTTGTCGCGGACTTCCAGCCGCAACCCGGCACCACGCCGCCGGCATCCGACCAGGACGCGACCGCCGGGCGCATATTTGATCGCATTGCCGATCAGGTTGGCCAGGACACGGGCGAGCATGGCCGGATCGGCCAGTACCGAATGCCCGATATTGACCCGGGCCAGTTGCACGCCGCGTTCCGCGGCGAACGGCTCCAGTTCGGCAACGGCCTGGTCGACGATAGCGGCGAGGTCGCAGACGGCACGTTCCGGCCGGACGGCGCCGGCATCGAGGCGGGCCGCGTCGAGCATGCCGGCCAGGAGGCGGCGGGTGCCGGCCAGGCAGGTCTGCAGCGTTGCCACCATCTCGCGCAGGCTCGGTTCCTGCAGCCGCCCTTGCAGCGCGCCGATGATCAGCGCCATGGCGTGCAGCGGCTGGCGCAGGTCGTGGTTGGCGGCGGTAAGAAACAGCGACTTGGCCCGGTCGGCCGCCTCGGCCCGGCGCGCCGCCTGCTCCAGATCCGCGGTACGGTCCGCCACCTTGCGCTCGAGGGTCAGGTTGAGGAGGCGCAGATCCGCCGACAAGGCTTCCGCGTCGGTAATGGCCGCATTGAGCCTGCCGCCCAGGATCGTCGCATAGGCGAAAACCAGGATCAGCAGGCCGGCACCGATCAGCGGCGTTGCGGTGGCGCCCGATTGGACCGCCGACAGGTCGTGCAGCGAGGCAGCAGCAAAGATCAGGACGGCGGCGGTGGCGGCGATGGCGCCGCGGCGGCGGCGGAAGGCCGCGACCGTGACGCCGGCAATTCCGTAGGCCAGGCAGGCCAGCACGACGGCGTGGCTGACGCTGCGCACGTCTTCCCAGTAGGGCGACAGCATGTCGGGCGCCAGTACCCTGCCGAACGTCAGAACAACGGGATAGGCCAGCAGCAGGGCGCAGGCCGCCAGCACGATCCGGAGCGAAATTTCCCCGGGATAGAGGGCCTGCAGGACCAGGAGGAAGAGGCCCGCCCCGATCGGCGCGGCCACCAGCATCAGTATCAGGTAGGCATTGGGGGTCGCTGCCAGCAGGTCCGGGGCGAACAGCAGCGGCACATCGGACAGATGCGCATAGATCACGCTGACCGACAGATTGAAGGCGGCAAACCAGGCAAAGCCGCGTTCCTGGGGCCGGGTTGCGAACAGCACCAGGAAGAACAGCCCGACGACGACGCAGGCGCCGACCACGAACAGGTCGCGGGCCACCTGGCGGCCGAATTGCTGGTAGAGCGCGTCTGGCGTACCGATCGCGGGTTTCCGCGTCGGGCCACCGCTCAGCACCATGTGGTTCGATACCTGCAGCACGAGATCGAGAGGTCCGCCGCTCCAGCGCTCGGGCAGCACGGCGATGCGATCCTGGATGATGCGCCGCTCGAGCGCGAATCCGCGGCCGGGCTGACCGTTGACGATCAGCGGCAGGCCGTTGCCCCAGAGGATCGAGGCGCTGTAGGTGGTCGGCAGCCGGATGGCGAGCGGCGGATGGCGATCCGGCAGTTCGATGCGCAGGTGGTAGGTGGCTACACCGCGCCCCGCGCGGCCGGTTCGGTCGTCCTCCGGTGACTGCCAGGCGGCCGGCAAGTCGACCGGGATGCTGCCCGGTGGTACCTCCGGCCCTTCGAATTCGGCCGGTGGCAGCAGGACGTTCCAATAGAACTGCCAGCCGGCGCCGAGCGGCCTGAGCGGTTCGTCGGCGACGTTCCAGTCGCTCAGGTCGAGCACGCCGCCCTGCGGTCGCGCCTCGGGCAGGGCAGGTTCGTCCCGCATCAGCAGGGCCACGGCGGCAAACAGCCCAAGCGCCGCCAGGATCGCGGCGGCAGCGGCCAGTTGCGGACCGCGAATCAGATTTGCCGATACAGCCATGCTCTGAGCATACCCGAGATGACGGCAGGCGAAAGACGGCGTCGTCTAGCCCTCTACCCCGTTTGGGGCATAATCCGCCTGAGGCCTTGCGGCTGGGGCGGGGCGGCCCTTAAGGGTCATCCCATCGACAACGCCACAAGGAATTTCTCGCATGCGCCGTCCCGTCCTGATCGCCGCGGGCCTTCTTGCCGCCGCCGCCATCGCCCTGACCTTCGCCAGCGAAGCCCTTGCCCAGGGCAAGTGCGACGCCTCGACCCTGTCGGCCACACTGCACGACAAGATGAAGGCCGATGGCATGAACGACGCCGCGATCCGCGACGTGCTGGGCAGCAGCGTCAAGCGCCGCGCGCTGCGCGGCCGCGTCGCCAACGGCTCGGGCTGCACCGCCGATCAGGTCGATAGCGCGCTGAAGCAGCTCGACACCGCCGTCAAGGGTTGATCCGGCCAGGCCGGACACGGCGCCCTTGGCGTCGTGTCCGGCTTGCGCCACACTGCGCCCCGCATGGCTGGTGGGGGATCGCGGGAATGAGTATGACGAAGCCGGGGCAGGGCGGCCCCCGGCGCACGGCCTTGCTGGCGCTCGGCGCGCTGGGCGTCGTGTTCGGCGATATCGGCACCAGTCCACTCTACACCCTGGCCGAATGTTTCCATTCCGTGCACGGCCTCACCGTCAGCCGCGGCAATGTTCTCGGCGTGGTCTCGCTGGTCTTCTGGTCGCTGATGCTGGTCGTCAGCCTCAAATACCTTGTGTTCATCATGCGGGCGGACAACCAGGGCGAAGGGGGCATCTTCGCCATGCTGGGGCTGCTGCGCGCCCGGGCGCGCGCGCTGGGGCGGCGGGAGAACTTCGCCCTCGGCCTGATGGTCGCCGCAGCGGCCGCGCTGCTCTACGCCGACGGGGCGATCACCCCGGCATTGTCGGTGATATCCGCGATCGAAGGGCTCGAGGTCGCGATGCCGGAGGCCGGCGAGGCCGTGGTGCCGCTGACCTGCCTGATCCTCGTCGCGTTCTTCGTCATGCAGCGCTTCGGCACCGCCCGGATCGGCGCCATCTTCGGGCCGGTCATGCTGCTGTGGTTCGTCGTGCTGGCCGGGCTGGGCCTGCGCGGCATCATCCAGGCGCCCGAAATCCTGGCCGCGGTGAATCCGCTCTACGGCATCGCCGTGATCGATGAACTGGGCTGGCGGACCTTCCTGCTGCTCGGTTCGGTCCTGCTGGCCGTGACCGGCGGCGAGGCGCTCTACGCCGACATGGGCCATTTCGGGCGCGGGCCGATCCGGCTGGCCTGGTACGGTGTGGCGCTGGGCGGGCTGGTGCTGAACTATTTCGGCCAGGGTGCCCTGCTGCTCGATGGCCCCCTGCCCGGGATCAGCCCGTTCTACGCGCTGGTCCCGCCTGGCTTCGTCCTGCCGATGGTCGTGCTGGCGACCCTCGCCACGATCATCGCGTCGCAGGCCTTGGTCTCCGGCGCATTCTCGCTGACCCGCCAGGCGATCCAGCTCGGCTACCTGCCGCCGCTCAGGATCGTGCAGACGTCCGACAAGGCGCAGGGCCAGGTCTACCTGCCGACGGTCAACTGGCTGCTGATGATCGCCTGCGTCATGATGGTCATCGGCTTTGGGTCGTCCAGCCGGCTGGCCGCCGCCTACGGCTTCGCGGTGGCGGCGACGATGGTGATCACGACGGTCGCCTTCTTCTTCGTCCTCACCCGGGTGTGGAACTGGCATCCGGCCGGGGCGCTGGCGCTGGTCGGGTTCCTCGGCGTCTTCGACGGTGCCTTCTTCCTGTCGACGTTACCGAAGATCCATGTCGGTGGCTGGGTGCCGTTGTGCATCGCGATCGGGCTGGGGTGGCTGATGGCGGCCTGGCGCGCCGGCAGCCGCGAATTGAACGACCGGGCCGAGCGGCTGGACATGCCGATCGGGCTGTTCGCGGACAGCGTCGGCGAACGCGCCGACCTGCACCGGATCGACAAGCCGGCGCTTTATGTCAGCCATCTGCCGTTGCCCGAGATGGTGCCGCCGGCGCTGCTCAAGCAGATGCAGCTGACCGATTCGCTGTACATGCCGACGATCATCCTCAGCCTGGTCACCGACGACCGGCCGCGGGTCCCCGAGGCCGAGCGGCTGACACTGCTGCCCAAGGGCCGCGGCATCCACCAGCTGATCGCCCGCCACGGCTTCATGGAGACCCCCGACCTGAAGGCACTGGTCGAGGCCGCCGGCCCCTACGCGTTGTGGCGTGATGCCGGCGACCTCGTCTACATCTTCGGCCGGGAAGGTCTGCGCGCCGCGCCGGAACGGGGCTGGCGCTGGTATCGCCGGCCGTTCCGCTGGCTGCACAGCCGCGGGCGGCCGGTCGCCGAATATGTCGGGGCGCCGGCCTCGCGCTCGATCGAGCTGGGGATCCAGATCGACTTCTGAAAACCTATGGCGCGACGTAGCGGCCGACAGCGACCGCACGCGAACCGTCGGGTATTAGCCAGCCGGTGAAGACGCCGGGATACATCAGCGACAATGCAAAGTCGGTATCGCCGCAGCTGGCGGTGCCGCCCGTGGTCTTCAGTCCCGGCCCGCCGACGCAGCCATATATCGGTGCGCTCATCACGGCGGCGGTGCCGACCTTGGCCGCGGTGCCCGCGGCGATCGTCCAGCGTGCGGGGTAATGGTCGTCGACGCGGGCCGTGCCGTAGGCGAAATCCGCCACCATCATGCGGGCGCCCTGGGCTTCGACGAACCAGAAGCGACCGGGATCACGTCGGCTCCGGTACCAGCCGGTCTCGGGCAAGCCGGCGTCGGGGGCCGGTCGTCCGGCAATCTGGTCGCTGCGGCGGATCGTCCAGTCGCGACCGGCGACCGTCAACCGCGCGCGATCGGCGGCCTGAAAGGTCAGGGTGACCGTACCTGGCGAGGCAAGGGTCTGGTACGTCCCGAGACCCGCGCCGTAAAGCATGTCGCTGCCATCGGCAAATTCCTGCAGCGGTGCGGTGAAGGTTCCGAGTCCGCTGAACGCGCCGCTGGCAAAGTACCAGGTCGGGCTGCCCGCCGCGTCGTAAAGCATCAGGCCGAGAATCAAACGGCTGCCTTGGATCTCGATGGCAACCCCGGCCGCCGCCGCGCCGTCGATGCCCCAGAAGCCGCTCTCGACGACGTTGCCGTCGACGATCAGGGTCGGCACGCGGGCAACGATCCAGTCGAGATAGTCGGGCATGGCGGTCGCGATCGCTGGCCCGGGCTCGGTGCAGTCGACGCGCAGGCCCGACAGGATGCCGGCCAGCACGAAGCCGCCACGGCCGTTCGGCAGCAACAGGGGCCCACCGGCGTCGCCGCCACAGGTGGCATCGGCGGCGGCCGGAGTCGCCGATTGCGGCTCGGCGCACAGCATCCCTGCCAGGTAGGGCCGCGGCGCGATCGTCGTCGCGCAGACGCCGCTGGCTGCGACCGTCATCGCGACCTGCTTCAGGATCGTCGTCCCGGTCGGGGCCGATGCCTCGGCAAGCGTGCCCCAGCCGATCGCGGTCGCCGGTTTGCCGACGGCGGCCAGCGCGGCCGCGCGTGTCGTGCCTAACAGCTGAGCCGGGGCGAGCGCGACCGGGCGGCCGAGGCGCAGCAGGGCAATGTCGTTGACGAAATAGCTGAAATTATTCGGCGGCGGAGTCGGCGCCGCGAAATCCTTGTGGACGACGACCTCGGCAACGTCGACCACCTCGCCGGCAGCGCTGTCGGGCAGCTCGGTACCGAAACGGACCGACAATACGGCAGGCTCGAGCGCCGCACCGTTCCGGTAGACGCAGTGGGCGGCGGTAACCACCCAGCTTTCCGCGATCAGCACGGCACCGCAACCGGGCGCGCCGCCGTGCAGCAGCGCTGCCACGATCGGCCAGCGTGTAGGCGGGATATCGTCGCCCCCCAGCGTCCGATTGTCGGTCTGGGCCCGGGCGAGGGTGGGCAGCAGGCCCAGCGCCAGGGCCGCGGTGATCAGCAGGCGACGCATCGTGGAAGCCTCACTCAGCCGTTGCGCAACAGGCGGACGCCCTGGTCGCGCTCGAACAGATACAGCAGCACCCGCAGGGCCTGGCCGCGCTCAGTTTCCAGCCGCGGGTCGGTCTCGGCGATCAGCCGGGCATCGTCGCGCGCGATTTCAAGCAGGCGGCGATGGGCATCAAGGTCGGCGACGCGAAATTCCGGCACGCCGCTCTGCTTGGCCCCGAGCAGTTCGCCGGCGCCGCGCAGGTCCAGGTCTTCCTCGGCGATCCGGAAGCCGTCCTCGGTCTCGCGCATGATCTTCAGGCGCGCCTGGGCCACCTTACCGATATTGGAAGCATAAAGCAGCAGGCAACTGCCCTTCAGCCCGCCGCGGCCGACCCGGCCGCGCAACTGGTGCAGCTGGGCCAGACCGAAGCGTTCGGCATGCTCGATGATCATCAGCGTGGCGGTCGGCACGTCGACGCCCACCTCGATCACCGTGGTCGCGACCAGCAGCCGGGTGCGGCCGGCGGCAAAATCGGCCATCGCCGCGTCTTTTTCCGCCGCCTTCTGCTTGCCGTGCACCAGGCCGATCGCGTGGCCGGGCAGGGCTTCGCGCAGATGGGCGAAGCGCTCCTCGGCGGCGGCCAGGTCGACCACCTCGCTTTCCTCGACCAGCGGGCAGACCCAGTAGACCTGGTCGCCGGCCGCCAGCTTGCGGCCCACGGCGGCAACGACCTCGTCCAGCCGGTCCAGGGCGACCGAGCGGGTATCGACCGGCTGCCGCCCCGGCGGCTTCTCGGTCAGCTTCGAGACGTCCATGTCGCCATAGGCGGTCAGCGCCAGGGTGCGCGGGATCGGCGTCGCCGTCATCGCCAGCAGATCGATCCCGCCCTGATCGCGCTGGCCCTTCGCCGCCAGCTTGACACGCTGGTGCACGCCGAAGCGGTGCTGCTCGTCGATCACGACCAGGCCGAGGTCGCGAAACACCACGTCGTCCTGGAACAGGGCATGGGTGCCGACCAGCAGGTCGATCTCGCCGGCTTCGAGCCGGGCCAGCAGGTCGGCCCGCGCCCGCCCCTTGTCGCGGCCGGTCAGCAGGGCGACGCGCAGGCCCGTGTTCTCGGCCAGCCGCGACAGGCTGTCGTAATGCTGGCGGGCCAGGATTTCGGTCGGCACCATCAGGGCGCCCTGCGCGCCGGCCTCGGCCGCAATGGCCAGGGCGAACAGCGCGACCGCGGTCTTGCCGGAACCGACATCGCCCTGCAGCAGCCGCGACATGCGGGTGTCGGAAGCCAGATCGGCGGCGATCTCGGCCAGCGCCTGGGTCTGCGCCCCGGTCAGCCGGTAGGGCAGGTTCGCCGCCAGCCGTGCCGTGATCCGCCCGTCGCCGACCATCGCCCGACCGGCCTGGCGCCGGGTCTGGGCCCGGACCAGGATCAGGGCGAGCTGGTTGGCCAGCAGTTCGTCATAGGCCAGCCGGGCGCGGGCAGGGGCGTTGGGGTCAAGGTCGGCGGCATCCTTCGGCGCGTGGGCGGCACGCAGGGCGGCGGCCCAGCCCGGCCATTTCTCGCGTTCCATCAGGGCTGGATCGAGCCATTCGGGCAGCGGCGGCAACCGCAGCAGCGCCTGCCATACCAGCTTGGTCAGCGGGCGGTTGGTCAGCCCTGCGGTCAGCGGGTAGACCGGCTCGACCGTCTCGATCGCGGCGCGCTCGTCCAGCCCGCCGATCCGGTCCGGGTGGCTCATCTGCGGCCGGCCGTTGAACCATTCGACCGCGCCCGAGACGATTCGCGTCTCGCCGATCGGCAGGGCGGTCTTGAGCCAATCTTCATGCGGCTTGAAGAAGATCAGGTCGATCGAGCCGGTCTCGTCGGAGGCGACCACCTTGAACGGGTGACGCGCGCTCTGCCCGGGGCGATAGTCCTCGATGGTCACCGTCAGCGTCGCGATCCGGCCAGGCTCGATCTCCGCAACCGGCGGGGCGTAGCGCCGGTCAATCAGCCCACTCGGCAGGTGCCACCACAGGTCGAGCAACCGCCCGCCGCGCAAGAGCTTTTCGAGCAGCTTGGCGATGCGCGGGCCGCAGCCCTTGAGCACATCGATCGCGGTAAAGGCGGGGTTGAGCAACTCCGGACGCATCCGCGGACTTATACGGGGCCGCGCCGCCGGCGCCAATGGCCGGTTTTGCCGGGAGGGCCATGATATGTTCTCCCTGGTGGTGACATCGCGGGGGCGGCGGTCTATATCTCCCCGCATGACCGACACGAACGATTTGCTGGAAGCGCGCCGCAAGCGGCTGATCTATCGCTCGCTCTACACGGGTATGAAGGAGACCGACCTGTTGCTCGGCGCCTTCGCCCGCGCCCACCTGCCGGGGTTCGGACCCGACGAGCTCGATCAATACGAACACTTGCTCGATACCCAGGAAGACCCGCTGATCTATGCCTGGGCGATCGGCCGCGACCCGGTGCCGCCGGACTACGACACCCCTGTCATGAAGCTGCTACAGCAGTTCAAGATCGAAACATAAATCATGGATTGGATACGGGTATTCGACCGCCCCGGCCTCGTCACCCTGGGCGGTGCGCCGGAAGGCATGGATGCGCGCGCCCTGGCCGAGATCGCCGCCGGCGTCGGCGACAAGGGCGTGATCCATGTCGCGCGCGACGATGCCCGCCTGTCGCAACTGGCCCGTTCGCTGCAGTTCTTCGCCCCCGGGCTGCCGGTGATGGTCCTGCCGGCCTGGGACTGCCTGCCCTATGACCGCATTTCGCCGAACGGCGACATTTCGGCCCGTCGCCTGGATACGCTGTCGAAGCTTGCCAAGGGCGTGCCGCCCGGGACGGTGCTGCTGACCACGGTCAATGCCGCGGTCCAGCGGGTGCCGGCGCGCGAGGTGGTCGCCAATTCGTCGTTCGTCGCCAGGCTTGGCGATGCCGTCGACCTGGATGGCCTGACCGCCTTCCTGACCCGATCGGGCTACAACCGCGCCTCGACGGTGATGGAGCCTGGCGAATATGCGGTACGCGGCGGACTGATCGACCTGTTCCCGCCGGGTTTCGAAGAGCCCGTGCGCCTCGACCTGTTCGGCGACACGCTCGATTCGATACGCCGCTTCGATCCGCTGACCCAGCTTACGACCGTGCGCCTGGACAGCCTCGAACTGGTCCCGGTCAGCGAGGTCATGCTCGATCCCGCGTCGATCCAGCGTTTCCGGGCCGGCTATCGCGAAACCTTCGGCGCCGTCACCGACGAGGATCCGCTCTACGCCGCCGTATCGGAAGGCCGCAAGCAGTTCGGCATGGAACACTGGCTGCCGCTGTTCCACGAAAAGCTCGATACCGTCTTCGACTACCTGCCCGGCGCGCTGGTCACGCTGGACGCGCTGGCGCTGGAGGCCCGCGACCAGCGCTTCGCCGCGATCGCCGACTACTACGAGGCGCGCAAGGCCGCGCTGAAGTCCGGCCTGGCCGAGGGCGGCGCACCCTACAAGCCGCTGTCGCCGGAAAGGCTCTACCTGAACGAGCGCGAGTGGGACCGGCGGCTGTCGGTTCGCCCGGTCGGCGCCTTCACCCCCTTCGTGCTGCCGCCGGACGGCGCCACGGTTCTCGACCTGGGCGCCCGCAAGGGGCACGATTTCGCCGAGGAACGCACCAAGGGCGCCAACGTCTTCACGGCGCTGAAGCAGCACGTGGCGGACCTGCGCAGCGAGAAGAAGCGGGTGGTCGTCGCCTGCTACACGACCGGCGCCCGCGACCGCTTCGTCACCCTCCTGAACGATCACGGCATCGAGCCGGCCTTCGCCGTAGAAAGCTGGCAGGAGGCGCGCGGACTGCCCCATCATGCGGTGGCGCTGGTGGTGCTGCCGCTGGACCACGGCATCGACAGCGACGATCTCGCCGTCATCGCCGAACCCGACATTCTCGGCGATCGCATGGCCCACCCGCGACGGCGGACGCGGCGGGCCGAGAATTTCATCGCCGAAGCGGGGCAACTCGCGGTCGGCGACTACGTCGTCCATGTCGATCACGGTATCGGCCGCTACGAGGGTCTGGCGACGCTCGAGATCGGCAATGCCCCGCATGACTGCCTGCTGATCGTCTACGACGGCGGCGACAAGCTCTATATCCCGGTCGAGAACATCGACCTGCTGTCGCGCTACGGTTCCGACGATACCGCCGTCAACCTCGACAAGCTCGGCGGCGCCTCCTGGCAGGCGCGCAAGTCCAAGCTGAAGCAGCGGCTGAAGGACATGGCGGAGGAACTGATCAAGATCGCCGCCGCCCGCCAGCTGCGCGAGGGGACGGCGCTGCCGCCGCCCCAGGGCCTCTACGACGAGTTCTGCGCCCGCTTCCCCTACGAGGAGACCGAGGACCAGCAGAAGGCGATCGACGACGTGCTGAACGATCTGTCGACCACGCGCCCGATGGACCGGCTGGTCTGCGGCGACGTCGGCTTCGGCAAGACGGAAGTCGCCTTGCGCGCGGCATTCTCCGCCGCCTTGAATGGCAAGCAGGTGGCGCTGGTCTGCCCGACCACGCTGCTCTGCCGCCAGCATTACAAGACGTTCTCCAACCGCTTCCAGGGCCTGCCGGTGCGCGTCGAGCAGTTGTCGCGCATGGTGACGACCAAGCAGGCCAACGAGACCAGGAAGGGCCTGAAGGATGGCCAGGTCGACATCGTCGTCGGCACCCACGCGCTGCTGGCCAAGGGCATGGATTTCCGCGATCTCGGCCTGCTGATCATCGACGAGGAACAGCATTTCGGCGTCCGCCACAAGGAGCGGCTGAAGCAGCTTAAGTCCGACATCCATGTCCTGACCCTGTCGGCGACACCGATTCCGCGCACCCTGCAGCTGGCCTTGTCGGGCGTACGCGAACTGTCGCTGATCACCACGCCGCCGGTCGATCGCCTGGCGGTACGTACCTACGTGCTGCCGTTCGATCCCGTGGTCATCCGCGAGGCGCTGCTGCGCGAGCTCTATCGCGGCGGGCAGAGCTTCTACGTCTGCCCGCGGCTGGAGGACCTGCCGGAAGCCGAGCGGTTCCTGCGCGAGATGGTGCCGGAGGTCAAGCCGGTGATCGCCCACGGTCGGCTCTCGGCGGCCGAGCTGGACCAGGTGATGAACGATTTCTACGACGGCAAGTACAACGTGCTGCTGTCGACCAACATCGTCGAAAGCGGGCTGGACATCCCGACCGCCAACACGATGATCATCCATCGCTCGGACATGTTCGGCCTGGGCCAGCTCTATCAGCTGCGCGGCCGCATCGGGCGCTCCAAGCAGCGCGCCTATGCCTATCTGACGGTGCCGGCCAAGAAGAAGCTGTCGTCTGCCGCCGAGAAGCGGCTGAAGGTGCTGCAGGCGCTGGACACCCTCGGCGCCGGCTTCACCCTGGCCAGCCACGACCTCGACCTGCGCGGCGCCGGCAACCTGCTGGGCGAGGAACAGTCCGGCCATATCCGCGAAGTCGGCTTCGAGCTCTACCAGGAACTGCTGGAGGAGGCGGTGGCCGCCGCCCGCGGCAGCGAGGACGACAAGGCGGGGGCCGAGGAGAAATGGTCGCCCCAGATCAACCTGGGCACCGCCGTGCTGATCCCCGAGAGCTACATCGCCGATCTCAGCCTGCGGCTGCAGTTCTATCGCCGCGTCGCGCGGCTGGAGGACAAGGCCGAGATCGACGCGCTGGCCGCCGAGATGGTCGACCGCTTCGGCCCGATGCCCGACGAGGTTCGCCATCTGCTCGACATCGTGCTGATCAAGCAGCTCTGCCGTCAGGCCGGCGTCGACCGGCTGGAAGCCGGGCCGAAGGGCGCGGTCATCTCGTTCCGCAACAACGCCTTCGCCAATCCGGCGGGGCTGGTCAATTTCATCGCCCGCCAGGTCGGCACCGCCAAGGTGCGCCCCGACCACAAGGTGGTGTTCGTGCGCGACTGGGAAGAAGCCCCGGCCCGGGCTAAGGGCGCGCAGGAACTCGCGGCTACCCTGGCGAAGATCGCGACGGCATAATCGACCCCAAAACAGGGGAGGCGACGATGCCGGCTGCCATTCCGCTGGATTATTTCAACCGCCAGATCTTCCGCTACGCGGTGCCCGGGCCGTTCCGGCCGAAGGGCCGCTACTGGCCGCTGACCGACGAGCAGAAGGAAATCGTGCGTCGCTTCCACCAGCTGTCCTACGACCTCTGGCAGGACGGACGCGAATCCCACTCGGTCTCCTGGCTCGGGTACCTCGCCTATAAGAGCCCGCTCGATCTCTGGGCCTATCAGGAAATCATCGTCGAAACCGCGCCGGACCTGATCATCGAATGCGGCACGCGTTTCGGCGGCTCGGCCCTCTATCTCGCCTCGATCTGCCAGCTGGTCGGGCGCGGCGCCGTCATCTCGATCGATATCGACGAACAGCCCGACCGGCCGGTGCACGGCATGCTGCGCTACATCAACGCCTCCTCGACCGACCCCGCGACGATCGACGCCGTGCGCCAGCACATCGATGCAGACAGCCGGGTGATGGTCATCCTGGACAGCGACCATCACTACGAGCACGTATTGGCGGAAATGCGCCTCTACGGACCGCTGGTGACCCCGGGCTGCTACATGATCGTCGAGGACGGCAACGTGAACGGTCACCCGGTGGTGCCCGAACACGGCCCGGGCCCGACCGAGGCGCTTGCCACCTATCTGGCGGAGAACCCGCCCTTCGAGGTCGACGAAGGGCGCGAACGCTTCCTGCTGACACAGAATCCCGGCGGCTATCTGCGCCGGATCTGAGCGCTCAGAAGCGGCGGGCCATCACCTTCTCGACGGTGATGAGCCCGCCGCGCAGCTCACCCTCGATCGTATCGACGAAGGCCTCGACCTTGGCGGCCTCGTCGACCATCTCGATCAGCACCGGCAGGTCTTCGGACAGCTGCAGGATCTTGGTCGTCATCAGCTGGCGGTTATGCCCGAAGCCCATATGGCCGCGCAGAACGATCGCCCCGGCCAGGCCGGCCTCGCGCGCCCGCAGCACCAGATGCTCGTAGAGCGGCTGGTGCTCGTGCCGTTCGCGCTCGCTCAGATAGATGCGCAGGGCCAGCATTTCCGTCAGTTGCGCCATCGGGCCCTCCGGGGCTCAGCGGTTGATCAGCGTCGCGAGCGCGTGGCCGAGCCACACGGCGACAAGGCAGAGCATGATCGAGCCGACGACGTTGAGCCCGGCATAGAGCCATTCGCCGTCCTGGGCCAGCGTCAGCGTCTGCAGCGAGAAGGACGAGAAGGTGGTGAAACCGCCGCAGATCCCGACCATGACGAAGACACGGGCATCGGCCGGCGCGAACAACCGCCCGTCCGGCGCGGTCAGCGTGCCGAAGAACGAGATCACGAATGAACCGATGATGTTGATGATCATCGTGCCGAGGGGAAAGGTGTCGATGCTGCGCGCGATCAGTGCGCCCAGCCAGTAGCGGCCCATGCTGCCGAGCGCGCCGCCCAAAGCCACCCACAGATATGTCACGGACGTCCTATCGGCATGGTTACGACCGGTCGGACGATACTATAAGCTGCGCCCGAGACCAGGGAGGAATCGATGAGCAGCCTGCTGTTCCTGCTGACCGCCGTCGCGATGATCATCGGCTGGGCCGGACGCTGGCGCCTCGCCGTCGGCGTCTTCGTCGTGGCTTTCCTGCTGTCGCTGGCCTGGCTCAACCATCACATCACCGATCCGCTGGCCCTGGGGTTCTGAGATGCCGCGTCTGGTCGAATTCGCCAACCTGCTGGCCGTGCTGGGCCTGGGCATCGTCCTGCTTGCCGCCTACGGGTTCCAGTTTGCCCTGGGCGAACTGCCCTGTCCGCTCTGCACCTTGCAGCGCATCGCTTTTGCCCTGACGGCTTTTGGCTTCGTGATGAACCTGCGTTTCGGCGCGAAACCCGCCCATTACGGCCTGATCATCCTGGCCGCCCTGTTCGGCATGACCGCGTCGGGCCGACAGGTGATGCTGCATATCGTGCCGGGTTCGGGAGCCTACGGCTCGGCCGTGCTGGGGCTGCATTTCTACAGCTGGGCCTTCATCCTGTTCGGGCTGCTCGTGCTCGGCGTCGCCGTGCTGCTGTTGATGGGCGTGCCCGCCGCCGGCACCCGGCATCAGCCGGGCGTGCCGGCCACGGCCGCCGCCTTCCTGGTGATCGCCCTGGTGCTGGCCAATGCCGTCACCACTTTCGTCCAGTGCGGCCCGATCGAATGCCCAGACGATCCGACGAGCTACTGGCTGTTCAGCCGCTGACGACCGGCCGAGCCGCTATTCGGCGGCCGCGGCGGCTTCGGCCTGGACGCGCTTGAAGATCTCGACGAAGGCTTCCGGCTCCTGCGCGCCGGAAACGGCGTAGCGGCGATCGATGATGAAGCAGGGCACGCCCTGGATGCCGAGCTTGCGCGCATAGGCGTCCTCGGCCTGGACCGCCTCGAGGTCGGCGTCGGAGGCCAGGAGGTCGCGCACCACCGCGCCGTCCATGCCGGCCTCGGTCGCCACCGCCACCAGCGTGTCATGGTTGCCGATATCCGCGCCCTGCTCGAAATAGCGGGTGAACAGGAGTTCGACTACCTTGCCCTGGACGCCGGCGCTGTCCGCCCAGCGGATCAGCCGGTGGGCATCGAGGGTATTGGGCGTGCGCTGCATCTTGTCATAGGCGATCGAGACGCCTTCGCCGGCACCGGCCGCGGCCACGCTGGCATACATCTGCCTAGCCCGTTCGACCGAGCCGAACTTGGCGGCGACATAATCCGCCCGGTCCATGCCTTCGCGCGGCATGTCGGGGTTGAGCTGGAACGGCCGCCAGTTGATCGCGACCTCGATATCGGGCCGTTCGGCCAAGGCCTTCTCCAGCCGGCGCTTGCCGATGAAGCACCACGGGCAGATGGCGTCGGAAACGATATCGATCTGGATCGGGGCGGTCATCGAACAAACCTTTCAGCGCATGTCGGCCAGCGCGCGGGCCAGCAGGGTTTCGGCGTCATCACCCGGACCTACCGCGGCGACACCGAGTTTCAAGCCAAGATAGACCGCCTCGTCCCGGCCGGGCAGGGCAAATTCCGTATGTTCGACGATCGACTGAAGCCGCGCCAGCACCCGGCGGGCGACATCGGGCGCGGTATCGGGCAGCACGACCGCAAAGGCTGCACCCGGCAGCCGGGCCACGACGTCTTCGCCCCGGACGAGGCCGCCCAGCAGGCTGGCGATCTGGCGCAGCAGGCGGTCACCTCCGATATGGCCGTGGGCGCGGTTCAGATCGCGCATCGCCAGGACGTCCAGCAGCAGCAGGCTGAGCTGGCGGTTGTCGGCGCGCGCCTCGCGGATCTGGGCCGCGAGATTGGCCATGAAGAAGCCGAAGGTGTAGTGGCCGGTCAGCGAGTCCACGGTTGCCGGATGACGCGACTCGCGCGCCGCACGCATCAGCCCGAGGCGATGACGGTACTGGCGCATCAGCGTGTCGAGATGGCTGAGCGCCCGCGGCAGGTTAAGCGGCTGGCGCCACAGATCGGTAAGGCCGTGGCCATAGGCGGCCGCCTCGTCCAGCGCATCGTCGCGCAAGGCGATCAGCGGCAGGTGGAAGAGGCGCGGATTGCGCCTGATGTCGTCGATCAGTTCGAACAGTTCCGCAGGGCTTTCCGGTCCGGCCAGGATCACCGCATCGGCCGGCTGGCGCTGCAAAAGGTCGAGCAGCGCAAAGCGGTCATCGATCGCGGCGATTTCGCCGGCCGATTCGAGCATTGCGGCTTCACCGGCCGTCGGCGAATAGAGCAGGATGCGGGCGTCGGCTACCTGCAGCGGCGCTTTCGGCAACCTGACGGCCTCGCCGCCATAACCCTCGGTGACGGCGCCGCGCCGCCGGATCTCCCGGCGCATGGTGTCCAGCCGGCTGAGGGCATCGAGCCGCGATTGCAACGCCGCGTCGGTGCAACCGGGATCGAGGATCGCCGCCGCCCCGGCCGGGATGACGTCGCCGGCCACCAGGATGGGCAACGGGCGCAACCGACCCATCACCTCGGGGTCGCCGTCGGTAAGCAAGGCGAGATCGAAGGCGGTGAGCACGGGCAGCGCGGTGGGCGAGGCCGTCTCGCAGCCGTAGCCAAGCCGTTCCAGCCGCCCGCACCAGTCGCGTGCGGCCTGCGGGTCGCTGTCGACGACGATGACGCGCGCGATGACCGGCATGCCGAGCCCGCTGAGGTTGATTCCCCGGTCAGTCTGCGCCGATTTTCCCTGCGCTGACAACCCCGGCCCTTGACCGCGCCCGATGTTGCGCCAACGATGCCCGCCGTTATCGGTTCAGTGGGAGGAATAACGATTTTGTCCAATGAAATTCGCCTGGACGGCAAAACCGCGCTGGTCACCGGCGCCTCGAGTGGCCTCGGCCGCCAGTTCGCCCTGACGCTGGCCCGCGCCGGCGCCCGCGTGGCGCTCGCCGCCCGCCGCACCGACCGGCTGGCCGCGCTGGCCGACGAGATCGCGGGCTTCGACGGCCGTGCCCTGCCGGTCAAGATGGACGTCAACGACATCGCCGGCGTCCGCGCCGCGGTCGATACAGTCGAGACGGAATTGGGGCCGATCGACATCCTGATCAACAATTCCGGGGTCAGCGCCCCGAAGCGTGCCGTCGACGTCGAGGCCGACGATTACGACTTCACCTTCGGGACCAACGTGCGCGGGGCGTTCTTCGTCGCCCAGGCCGTCGCCCGCGGCATGATCAGGCACAACATCAAGGGTCGGATCGTCAACATCGCTTCGGTTGCCGGGCTCAAGGTCATTCCCGACCTGTCGGTCTATTGCATGTCGAAGGCCGCGGTGGTGCAGATGACCAAGGCGCTGGCACTCGAATGGGCGCGCCACGACATCAACGTCAATGCGATCTGCCCGGGCTATATCCGTACCGAGATCAACGATTATTACTGGGAGACCGAGGGCGGCAAGAAGCTGATCAGCCGCTTCCCGCGTCGGCGGGTGGGCGAGCCCTCCGATCTCGATGGCCTGCTGCTGCTGCTCGCCTCCAGCGAAGCCCGTTTCCTCACCGGTTCGATCGTCTCGGCCGACGATGGTCTCGGCCTGACCTGAGCATGTTCTACGCCTTCGCCTTTCCCGACGATTTCGTCAGCCTGCCCGCAGCCATTGCCGCGACCGCGGCGGCCCGGCCAGACGCGACCGCGCTGATCTGCGGCAGCGACCGGCGCGACTACGCGGCCCTGGCCGCGCGGGTCGAGCGGGTGGCTTGCGCGCTGGCGGCGGCCGGCGTGGGGAAAGGCGATCGCGTGGCCATGCTGGCCCAGGCCTCGATCGCCTATGTCGAACTGTTCCTCGGCACACTGGCGGCGGGCGCCTGCGCCGTGCCGCTGTCGGGCCTGGCGTCGCCCGAATCACTGGCGGCCATGGTCGCCGATGCGGGGGCCAAGGTCTTTGCCGTCGATCGCCATTACCTCGGCCTGGCCTCGACCGCCCAGGCGCCGTTCCGGCTCGGCCTCGACCATGCCGAGCCGGGCTGGCCTTCGTTCGAGGACTGGCTGGCCGGTGCCCCGGCGTCGCGGCCCGAGGTCGCGATCGGCCGCGAGGATCCCTTCAACATCATCTATTCGTCCGGCACCACCGGCACGCCCAAGGGCATCGTCCACGCCCATGGCACGCGCGAGGGCATCATCCGGCGGATGAGCGGCGAGGGAATCGACGAAACCTCGGTTTCGCTGTTTGCCACCCCGCTCTATTCGAACACCACGCTGGTCGTGCTGCTGCCGACGCTGGCCAAGGGCGGCACGGCGATCCTGATGCCGAAATTCGATGTGACGCATTACCTGGCGCTGGCCCGGCAGCATCGCGCGACCGTTACGATGCTGGTACCGGTCCAGTACCAGCGCCTGCTGGAACACCCCGATTTCGACCGCTACGACCTGTCGTCGTTCCGGCTGAAATGGTGCACCAGCGCGCCGTTGCGCGCCGAGCTGAAACGGCAGCTGATCACGCGCTGGCCCGGCAAGTTCATCGAGATCTATGGTCTGACCGAGGGCGGCGGCTCCTGCCTGTTGCGCGCCCACGACCACCCCGGCAAGCTGCACACCGTCGGCCAGCCGGCACCGAACGCCGACATCCGCATCATCGATCCGGACGGCCGCGAACTGCCGCGGGGCGAGGTGGGCGAAGTGGTCGGCCGCGCCGCCTCGATGATGCTGGGCTATCACAATCGTCCCGAACTCACCGAGGCTATCCTGTGGCGGTCGCCGGACGGCCAGATCTTCTTCCGATCGGGCGATATGGGGCGGTTCGACGAGGATGGCTTCCTCGTCCTGCTCGACCGGGCGAAGGACGTGATCATTTCCGGCGGCTTCAACATCTATCCGGTCGATATCGAGGCCGAGTTGTCGCGCCATCCCGCCGTGGCCGATTGCGCGGTCATCGGCGTTCCGTCCGAGCGTTGGGGCGAGACCCCGCTGGGCCTGGTCGTGCTGCGGCCGGGCATGGCGGCAAGTGCCGACGAACTGACCGCCTTCGTCAATGGCCGGGTCGGCAAGGCCCAGCGCGTCGCCGGCATCGAGTTCCGCGACACGCTGCCGCGCTCGCCGATCGGCAAGCTGCTCAAGCGGGAGTTGCGGGTCCCCTACTGGGCGGGTTGAGCCAGCGCCGAAGGCTTCCGGTCCGGCACCCGGGCGGCATAGATCACCAGCGACAGGCCGAGACAAGCCGCGAACAGCACGAAGGCCAGCCGATAGGCATGTTCCGGCGCCGCCGCGCCTGAAGGCGTCAGGGCACCGATCAGCCAGCCCGACAGGAACTGCACCGCCGAGACGCCCAGGATGTTGGCCATGTTCAGCACGGTCAGACCGCGCCCAAGGAGGCGCGCCGGCAGCAGGCCCCGGCCATGGGCCATGACGGCGGCAAAGTAGCTCGACGTATAGCCCATCAGCCCGAGCAGCGTGGTAACCAGCCACAGCGGCGGGGCGGGCACGGCGGCAAGCAGGACCAGCAGCGCGGCATTGATCCCGCCACCGGCCAGAACGATCCCCTTGCGGGTATCGAATCGCCGGTCGAGCGAGCTGGTGGTGAAGTAGCCCAGCGCGGTCGCCCCCGCCATCACCAGCAGCACGTTGCCGCGCGCCGGACCGTCCAGGCCGTGGACGTCATGGAGATAGGGACCGCCCCACAGGCCCAGGATCGCGGCCGTCACCGCATAGCAGGAGGCATAGACCGGCAGGATCGGCACGATCCCGGGCAGCCGGAAGACATCGCCAACGCCGAACAGCAACTGCCGGAGCGATTCCCCGCCGCCCGTTGGCGGCACGGCGCCGGGCGGCGCGTCGCGGACCATCGCCCAGATCGCGACGGTGAGTGCCGCGGTCAGCACAGTCATCAGCCAGAACGCGCCGCGCCAGCCGATGGCGGCGGCGACATGGGCCAGTGGCGCGGTTGCGACGAGGCTGCCCAGCGTACCGATGCCGATGATGACCGCCGTGAGCTGGGTGAAACGGTCCGGCGGGTACCACCGGGCGATGACCATCAGCGGCCCCATCAGCAGGCAGCAGGAACCCAGTCCGAGCAGCGCGCGGGCGAAGGTCAGTCCGGCCAGGCCTTCGGCCGCAGCGAACAAGGCGGCGCCGGCTACCGCCACCACCATGGTCGCGCCCATCGTGAGGCGCGCCCCGAACCGGTCGAGCGAAATGCCCGCCGGGATCTGGCAGGCGGCGAAGACCAGGAAAAAAACGCCGGTGAGCACGCCGAGATCGTCGGGCGCCAGGTGCATTTCAGCCTTCAGGTCGGGGGCGATGACCGAATTGGCGGCACGGAAAAACTGGCTCAGCGAGTACGACGCGGCCAGCGTCGCGAACATCGCGGCGGGCCACCAGCGCGTGGCGGTCTTCAACGGCATTTCCCCCAAGGACTCTTCGTGTTGCCGGCACCGTAGGCGATGCCGGACCGACTTGTCACTTGAAGACGTCGGAACCGCCGATCAGCCGCGCCGGGTCGATCCGGTCGAGCCAGGTCCAGATCCGAATCAGGCGGCGCCGGAGCCACTCTCCCAAATTCAGTTTGTTCAAGACGCAGGACGTCACCTGCGCCGGATCGGGCGCATCGGGCAGCATTGAGATCGTGGCTTTCTTTGAAATTCCTACTGAAAACCTGATCCATCCGACGGATGGCGACAAACGAGTTCTGCGACTGTTAGAATAAGTCTGATTTATCCATGGAGATGTTTATGCGCCTGCCGCCGCTCGGGTCGATACGCGCCTTCGAGGCCGCGGCGAGACATTTGAGCTTCACCAAGGCCGCCGCCGAACTGGGGATGACCCAGGCGGCCGTCAGCTGGCAGATCAAGACCCTGGAATCCCATCTGGGCCAGAAGCTGTTCCTGCGCCAGCCGCGCCGGTTGACCCTGACGTCGGTCGGTTCCGCGCTGGCACCCGGCATCGCCGACGCGTTCCTGCGGCTTCAGGCGGCCTTCGCCGCCGCCACGCTGACGGCAACCGCGTCGGCCGTGCTGTCGATCAGTGCGGTGCCGACCTTTGCCAACAACTGGCTGGTCCCGCGGCTGGGCCGGTTCCAGCTTGCCCATCCGGGTGTCGCCGTCCGCCTCGACGCCGTCGACGCCGCCGATGTCGGGGATCTCGAGCGGCGGGGCAGCGATGTCGCGATCCGCGTCGGGACGGGCGGAGGGCCGGGCCTGGTGGCGCATCGGATCATGCCGGTCGAGCTGACCCCGTGCTGCCGGCCCGAATTGCTCGCCAATGTCCGGGTACCGGACGACCTGATGACCCTGCCGCTGCTGCAGCCCTATGAGATGTGGCTGCCCTGGCTTGCCGCGGCCGGCATCGCCGCGCCGCGGCAGCGCCCGACGATTGCCGCGACGTTTCCCCGCCAGCACATGGCCGGCCGCGCCGCGATAGCAGGGCAGGGCGTCGCCTTGCTCAATCCGGCCTTCTTCGACATTCCGCTGGGCGACGGCCGGCTGGTCCGGCCCTTCGAGACCGTCTGGCGCGATCCGGTCCGGGCCTATTGGCTGGTCTATCCGGCAGAGGCGGGTTCGGAACAGAAGATCGTGGCGTTCCGGGACTGGCTGGCGGCCGAGGTCAGTCCGACGCCGCAGCCGTAAGGGTGAGGGGAAGTTCGGGTTCGCCGCGCAGCGCGCTGGGGGTGCGGCTGTCCAGCCGGTGGACGAATTCCTGCAGGATCCGGCGATAGAGATCGTCCTTCAGGACGGCGTCCTCGCACCCCATGTCAATCGACGGATTGTCGTTGATCTCGATGACATAGATGCCCTGCGCGGTCTGCTTGAGGTCGACCCCGTAGAGGCCGTCGCCGATCAGTTCGGCCGCGCGCAGGGCCAGGCTGACGACCTCCGGCGGTGCGGCTTCGACCGCAAGCGTCCGGCTGCCCCCCTCGGTGAAGCGGCCGCCGGGTTCATGCTTGACCACCTGCCAATGATTGCGCGACATGAAATACTGGCAGGCGTAGATCGGCTGGCCCCTGAGGATGCCGATCCGCCAGTCGAACTCCGTGTAGATGTATTGCTGGGCCAGGATGACGTCCGACTCCTTGAGAAGACGGCTGGCCCCGTCGATCAGCTCGGCCCGGTCGCCGACCTTGATCACGCCGCGCGAGAACGACCCGTCGGGGATCTTGAGCACGACAGGGTAGGTCAATTCCTGCTCGACCATCTCCACGACCTGACGATTGTCGAGGACGACGGTCCTGGGCGTCGGGATGTTGTGGGCCCGCAGCAACTCGGCGAGGTAGACCTTGTTGGTGCAACGCAGGATCGAGGTCGGATCGTCGATGACGACCATGCCCTCGTTCTCGGCCTTCTTGGCGAAACGAAACGTGTGATGGTCGATCGCCGTCGTCTCGCGGATGAACAGCGCATCGTATTCCGCGAGCGAGGCGTAGTCCTTCTTCTCGACCAGGTCGACCTCGAGGCCGAGCCCTTCGCCGATCTTGACGAATTTCTGCAGGGTGCGGGCCGAGGAGGGCGGCATCTTCTCCTGCGGATTGTGCAGGATGGCAAGGCTGTAGCGCGGCGCCTTGGCCTTGGGTGCCCGCCAGGCCACGCGGGTATAGGCTTCCAGCGCCTGTTCGAACATCAATTGCTGGTCGAGGCCGAGGTCGCCCAGGGCCATCGGCCTGATCGAGCTGATGCGCCAGTCGTCGTCCGGGGTGATGTTGAGCCGCAGCAGCGGGCAGCGGAACAGGTCGAAGGCCCTTCGGGCAAGGTCCTTGAAACGGTCATCGTCGGTCCGGCCGAAGAACACGTTGACGACGAAGGGACCGAGAGGGGTCAGGCCGAGGCGGCGGAGTTGCTGGCGCAGCAGGTCGTCGAGTTCGGGCAGGGCGTGGCGATAGATCGATTTCTCGCGCAGTTCCAGGATCGTCGCCACCGATGGCAGGACTTTCAGGTTGCGCGCCTCGGCCAGCAGCGAACAATAGTAGCCGTAGCCGAGGTAGCTGTAGTCCTTGGACAGGTTGATGATGCGCGCCGGGCGCCCGCCCAGCAGCTCGGGCCGGGTGATGAATTCCCGGTTGTTGACGACCAGGCAACCCGGATGGCGATAGCGGAAATTGCCCTTCCGCTCGACGATGATCACATGCAGCGGCTCAGCGGCACGCGGGTGCAGGTCGACCGGGTTCGGCATCAGACTAGGGCCTTCTCGAATCGCAATGCGTCGGTTCCGTCGTCGTAGTAGTCGCGCCGCGTGGCGAAATCATGGAAGCCGAGCGCGCGGTAAAGGGCAATGGCCGACGGGTTGTCGACACGCACCTCCAGCCGCAGCAGGTCGGCTCCCCTTTGCCGAGCCAGATCGACAGCTGCCTCCATCAGCCGACGGCCCAGCCCGCGGCCACGGGCCTCGGGATCGACCGCGATCGAATAGAGACGCGCAACCCTGCTGCCGCGCCGGAACAAAATCAACGCATAACCGGCGAGTCCGGTTGCGCCGGCCCCGGTCACGGCGGCGGGCGCGCCGATGAAGGCGGCGCTGGGCCGCCGCAGCAGATCCAGGAATCGGGCTCGTGTCAGGCGGTCGCCGGGAAAGCAGATAGCCTCCAGCCGGACCAGCGCGTCGATATCATCCTGCGTGACCGGCCGCAGGTCCGTCACGGCTGAGTTTCGTGCAGATCCGCCGGCAGCAACGCCAGGCGCAGCGCGGCGAGGCTGCGTTCCGCGATCGGGCGCAGCGCTGCGGCGCGCAACTCCTGCGCCGTCGCGGTCGAGCCGCCGTCGTCGAGGGTCCGCGCCGTCGCCTCGGCCACCGCGGCCAGATCGGACAGCGCAGGCAGGGCGAAGGTGGCGGCGACACTTTTGATCACATGGGCCTGTCGCGCCACCTCTGCGAAAAGGCCGCGGGCGGCGGCGGCGTCCAACCGGGCCAGCGTATCGTCGATATCGGTCGCGAGTTGCTGCAGCAGGCTGCCGATCGCGTCGGGCGACAGGGCTGCCCGCAACTCGGCCACTCCGGCATTGTCGATCAACAAGGGTTCGGAGCCGTTCCGCGGGCCGGCAATCCGGCTGATCGCAGCGGCCAGGTCGGCCTGCCGTACCGGCTTGGTCAGCACGGTGTCGATCCCGGCTGCGCGGCAGCGCTCGGCAGTCGAAGGCAGGGTGTCGGCAGTCAGCGCGATGATCGGGATGCGCCCGACCGGGGGCGGCATCGCCCGGATCATCGCCGCCGTGCTGATTCCATCGCGTCCGGGCAAATGGATGTCGAGCAGCACAAGATCGAAGCGCTGCTTCTCCAGCAGCACGAAGGCACTTTCCGAATCCGCTGCCGGGGCGATGCGATGCCCGAGCCGGCCCAACAGGCCGGCGGCCACCTGGCGGTTGGCGCTGTTGTCCTCGATCAGCAGGATCGACAAGCCATTCCCGGCCGGTCGGGGCTGCCTGCCGTCGTCGACCGCGGGCGCGCTGCCGCGTGCCAGGCGCAGCCTTGCGCGGACGGCGAGGCCGCCATCGGCCTGACTGGTCACGTCGAGCGTCCCGTCCAGGCCGGCTGCCATCCGTCGGGCAAGGTCGAGGCGGGTCCGACGCTCATCCTCGCGCGCGGTGTCGACGGGCCGGCTGGTGTCGGTGACCAGAATTTCGAGCGTGACCGCGTCACCGTCCTGACTGACGACGCCCGCGAGCAGCCGGACTATCCCGGCCTCGGTCGATTCGATCCCCTGGTCGATCAGCGCCGCCACGAGTTGGGTGAAGCGCGCCGGGTCGCCGGTCAGGCTGGGCGGCAGATCGGGATCCGTCACGGTGTCGAAACGCAAGCCCCGGGCCCTTGCTGCCGGGCCGGCGGCGGCGGCGAGCTGGGCCAGCAGCGCGGTCGGGTCGAAGCTCGTCTCGCCCGGCGGATCGGAAGGTCCTGCCCAATCGGCAAGGTCGCCGGCGGCCCGGCCCAGCGCGGCCGCGGCGCGGCGCAACACAAAGACCTGCTCCCGCTGCTCGACCGACAGCGGTTCGGCCATCAGCGCCGTCGCGGCCTGCGCGATGGTCGATACCGGCTCGCGCAGGCGACGTCCGAGCAGGCCCAGCAGGCGGGTTTCGAGGTCGGGCGCCGCGCCGGCCCGATCCTCGTCGCGCTGCCATCGCCAGGCCGCGCCCGCCCCGACCGCGACGAAGACCGCAAGCACCAGCAGCGCCAGGACCGCCAGCGGCCGTCCGCCATCGGAAAGCTGCGGCGCCGGCAGCGCGGCGACGGCGATCAGCGGGTAGCGTTCCAGCGGCAGGGCGGCGACCAGCAAATCGTTGGTGGCGACTGCTACGCCGCCGGGATCGCCAGGCGCCAGGACATTGTGATCGATGGCGCGTTCGATCGCGCGGTCATCGACCTGATCGGGGCCGACCCGGGCAAGCAAGGCGCCATCGCCGCGCCGCAGCTGGATGCGGGTCTCGGGCTCGCTTCCGGTGGGCAGGGCGAGCAGGAATTCCGGTGTCGTCAAGAGGACGATGACGGCCTCAAGCCGATCGTCGGCATCGTAGAGCCGCCGGGTCATCGGAATCAGCTGTCGGTCACGCCAGGAGGCGACGACGGGCAGCCCCACATAGAAGCCGCGGGCGAATTCGACGCGATCGCCGAGCGGGTCGACCAGACCGGCAAATTCCGGCCCATCCGGCGACGACGCGGCGATCAGGCCGCCTTTCGGATCGAACAGGCCGATCCACTGGGTTTCACGATCCGCATCGGCCTGGCGCGTGAGGGTCTCGGCGACGACATCGGGGCCGCGCTTGCGCAGGTCGGTCAGGGCCTGGGCGCCTACTGCGCTGAGCGCCTCCTGTGCGAAATCCATCGCGCGGGAGGCCTGTGTCGCGGCGGCGCGCGCGTAGAGCCCGGTCTCGCGTGCCGCTGCTGTCCGCAGGGAATCCCAGATCAAGGCGCCTCCCCCGGCCAGGAGGCCCGTTGCCAGCAGGGCCAGGAGAAGCGCCAGCCACGGGCGGCGCGATGACGGCCAAGGCGTCAGCTGCGCCCCTCTTCCTGCCAGCGCTGGATCTTTCGATAGAGCGTCGAGGGGCTGACTTCGAGAAGCGCTGCCGCGCGCGGGATGTTGCCGTTGCACAGGGCGATGGCACGGTCGATGGCGCCTTTTTCGACTTGCCATAATGGCTGGATGTCGCCGGCCGCTCGCCAGGACGCAGCCCCTGTATCGGTTACCGCCGCCGGGACGGCGTCGGCCGTCGACGGCGTCGCCGCAGCCCCGCTGCGCAGCGCGTCGGGCAGCATCGAAGCCTCGAGAACAGTGCCGTTGTTGAGCACGACGATATTGCGGATGACGTTCTCGAGTTCGCGTACGTTGCCGGGCCAGTCATAGGCCGCGATCAGGCCCTCGGCCTCCGGCGCGATGGTCGCAAAGCGCTTGCCTTCCTCGGCCGACGAACGGCTGAGGAAATGGCGTGCCAGCAGGATCGAATCCTCGCCGCGTTCGCGCAGCGGCGGGATCGCGATCGGCACGACATGGAGGCGATAATAGAGATCCTCGCGGAACCTGCCGGCACGTACCTCGCTCATCGGGTCGCGGTTGGTCGCGCAGACGATCCGGATATCGACACTCTGCTCGTTGTCCGACCCGACAGGGGTGAAACGCCCGCTCTGGAGGAAGCGAAGCAGCTTGCCCTGGAGATTGAGGTCGAGTTCGGCGATTTCGTCGAGGAACAACGTGCCGCCGTCGGCCCGCCAGGCGGCGCCCTCGCGATCCGACAACGCACCGGTGAACGCACCCCGGACATGGCCGAAAAGTTCCGATTCGATCAGATCCCGCGGGATCGCCGCGCAGTTGATCGCGACGAAAGGACCGGCTCGGCGCGGGCTGCGCCGGTGAATGGCCTCGGCGGCCAGTTCCTTTCCGGTCCCCGATTCGCCGGTGACGAAAACGGTCGCCCGGCTCGATGCCGCGCTGTCGATGATGCGATAGACGCCCTGCATCGCGAGGCTGGTGCCGATAAAGCCTTCGAAACGATCGCGGCCGAAGGTTTCCTGCAGATCCTCGACCATCACCGCGAGGCGCTGGCGTTCGAGCGCGTTGCGTACCGTCGTCAGCAGGCGTTCGGCCGAAAACGGCTTGGCCAGAAAATCGACGGCCCCGGCCCGCATGGCTTCGACTGCGACATTGACCGAACCGTGCGCCGTGATGACCACGGCCGCCACCGGCATTCGCCACTCCTGGATACGACGCAGGACGTCGAGGCCCGAAATGTCGGGCAGATTGAGATCGAGCAGGACGACCGCCGGCAACTGCGCCTGCAACAGCGCCAAGGCTTCCGCCCCGGTCGAGGCAGTCAGCACCCGTGACGGAATCGGGCGCAGGTATTCCTGGTAAATTCGTGCCAAGGAGGGCGTGTCCTCGACCAGGAGGACCGTCGGCTGACGTTTTTCGGGGTGGCTCGGGGCTTCGCCGGACATGTCGCACAAACCTAGCGACCCTGGGGGGCGATTGCAAATCAACGGCGGGGCGCAAGGCCCCGCCGCCGGTAATCATGTACCTTAAGGCTTAGCCGCGGCGGGGACCGCCGTGCTGGCCGCCCGGTGCGCCGGGGCCACGGGCGAGCAACTTGTCGGCGATCGCCTGCTGGTCGGGCGTCAGCTGGCCGTAGAGCTCGACAGCCGCCACCTTCATCGCGCCGAACTGGGTGTTGCGGGCGTTGATCATCTGCTCGGCCCGGTCGAGCTTCTGGGGCAGTGTCGTCGGGCGCGGCTGGCTTGCCAGGCTCGTGCACAACGCATTGACCGGTTCATTGGCCACGGCCATCTTGGCGGTGAAACGGTTCCACGCATCCTGCTGGGCGGCCGTGATGTTCAGCCGCTTCTGGATGTAGGCGAGATGACCGGCCTGGTGGGCTTCACGAACTTCGCACATCTTGGCAAAGTCCGGGCCGGTACCGGCCGCCGGGCTGTCGGCGGGGGCGGCATGCAGACCCTGGGCAGCGGCAAGGCCGGTGGTCAGGACGACGAGCGCGGCGGCGAGGGACTTACGCATCTTGGGCTCCATTGTTGGGTCCGGCGGGGGATCATTCGGACAGGAACCACCATGGGGGCCGCGCGTAACTCGATGATGTCGGGAACGCCGGGGGTTTGTAACGCGCTGTTGCAGGGCGCGCGGCTGTTGCCGAGCGTAACGATTAGCCGCTGCCGCCTGCCGCGCCTGACGCCATAATGGGATCATGGAACGCTCGCCCCATATCCTCATCGTCGACGACGACCGCGAAATCCGCGCATTGCTGTCGCAATTCCTCGGCCGCCACGGCTGCCGCGTGTCGGTGGCCAAGGACGGCCCGGAAATGTTCCGCACGCTCGAAGCCGCGCGCATCGACCTCATCGTGCTCGACCTGATGCTGCCCGGCGAAGACGGGCTCAGCCTCTGCCGCAAGATCCGCGCCGATCAGCGCCTGCCGATCATCATGCTGACCGCGATGGGCGAAGAGACCGACCGGATCATCGGCCTGGAGATGGGTGCTGACGATTATCTCGCCAAGCCGTTCAATCCGCGCGAGTTGCTGGCCCGGATCAAGGCAGTCTTGCGCCGCGGCCACCAGCCGGCCGAGGCCGAGCGCCCGGAAGGGGCCAGGGTGCTCGAATTCGATGGCTGGCGGCTCGATCTGGCGCGGAGATCGCTGCATTCGCCCGACGGCGTGCAGGTTCAGCTTTCCGCCGGCGAATATGACCTGCTGCTGGCCTTTGCCGAGCGGCCGCAGCGGGTCCTGACCCGTGACCAGCTCCTCGACCTCGCGCGAGGTCGCGCGGCCACCCCGTTCGACCGTTCGATCGACGTCCAGGTCAGCAGGCTGCGCCGGAAGATCGAACCCGACCCGAAGGAACCGACGGTGATCAAGACCGTACGCTCGGGCGGCTATATCTTCACGCCCGACGTCGCGCGCCTCTGATGCGCCGCTTCCTGCCGAACGGCATTGCCGCGCGGTTCGCGTTGACCGTGGTTGCGGCGCTGGTGCTGTTGCAGGCGGTGTCGGCGGCGGTGTTCTGGATCGGGCGCGACGAAGCCCGCCAGAACTATCCCCCGCGGGTCCTGGCCCAGCGCGTCACCGCCGTCGTCCGCGTCCTCGACCAGACCTCACCATCGGAACGGCAGCGCATCGTCCATGCGCTCGACGAACCCAATCTCGAAGTGCGGCTGCGCGATCCCAGCCTGCCGCCGCCGCAGCGGATGGGGCCGGAAGGTGAGCCGGGCTGGTTCGGCGATGCGATCCGCCGCCGCGTGCGCAGCGAACTGGAGGACGAGCGCCGGCCGGTGCTGATCTCGGCAGCTCCGCCCCCACCCCGGCTGCTGGGGCTGGCGGCCGAACCGCCGGCGCCGCGCCTGCGGATTCTGGTGCGGCTGGCCGACGGCCAATGGGTGGTCTTCTCCACCGGCGACGATTCGAGCTGGACCTTGCGGCTCGGGCTCTGGCTGCTCGGCTCGGTTGTCGTCATCGGCGGGCTGTCTGTCCTCGCAGCCCAGCGCATCTCGGCGCCATTGCGCCGTTTCGCCGCCGCCGCCGAGCGGCTGGGCATGGATGGCGAGGCGCCGCCGCTGCCCGAACTCGGCCCGTCCGAACTGAAGACCGCCACGCGGGCGTTCAACCAGATGCAGGAACGGCTGCGCCGCTTCGTCGCAGACCGGACCCAGATGCTGGCCGCGATCAGCCACGACCTGCGAACGCCGCTTACCCGCATGCGGCTGCGCGCCGACCTGATCGACGACGACGAAATCCAGGGCAAGATGATCGCCGATGTCGACGAGATGGAGCAGATGGTGGCGGCGACCATGGCCTTTGCCCGCGACGACGCCCGGTCCGAGGCCCGGGTCCCGGTCGACCTCGCCGACCTGCTGCAAAGCCTGGTCGAGGGGCAGACCGATGCCGGGGCCGAGGCGTCCTATGCCGGCCCCGACCATTTTGCCCTTGAATGCCGCCCCGTGGCCCTGCGCCGCGCCTTCGGCAATCTCATCGACAATGCGGTCAAGCATGGCGGCGGGGCCCAGGTCGGGCTTACGGTCGAAGCGACCCAGGTAACCGTCACCATCGACGACGACGGCCCCGGGATCCCGCCCGAGGAGATCGAGGAGGTCTTCACGCCGTTCCATCGCGTCGACCGGTCGCGCAGCAAGGATACCGGGGGGGTGGGTCTGGGCCTCGCCATCGCCCGCACCGTGCTGCGCCGTCATGGCGGCGACGTTATTCTGGCAAACCGCCCGGGCACCGGCCTGCGGGCAACCGTGGTGCTGCCGCTGGCGACGGTCTGATCCCGATCGGCGCCTTGATCGCCTTATTCAGGCGACCATGCCCGGTCCGGCCAGTTCCAACAGCATTTCCAGCGCGTCGCGGATCGTTGCCTGGCGCACCCGGTTGCGGCCGATGGAGCCGTAGTCGCGCTGCAGATGACCGACCTGTCCGCCGCGGCGGACGACGGCAAGATGAACGCGGCCGGCCGGCTTGCTTTCCGAGGCGCCGGGACCGGCGACGCCGGTGACGGCGACCGCGATGTCGGCGTTGCTGTGGACCAGCGCACCTTCGACCATCGCCCTGGCCACCGGCTCGCTGACCGCGCCATGCAAGGCGATCAGCGCGGCCGGGACGCCGAGCATCTCGGTCTTGGCCAGATTCGAATAGGTCACGAAGCCGCGTTCGACCACGTCCGACGAACCCGCGACCTCGGTCAGGCAGCCGCTGATCAGTCCCCCGGTGCAGCTTTCCGCGGTGGCAAGCGTCAGGCCCGCGCCGCGACAAGCACGCAAGACTTCTTCCGCCAATACGATGAGGGATTGGTCGATCACGGCAGATACCTCGCGATGGCCCACAGGCACAGCCCGGCGACGATGCCGGCGATGACGTCGTCGATCATCACGCCGAAGGCGCGCGGCAAGCGTTCTGCCCAGCCGATCGGCCCGATCTTCGTGATGTCGAAGAAGCGGAAAAGGATGAAGGCGATGATCCACAGACGCCAGTCGAGCCCCGCCGGTACCAACGCGAAAAGTTGGCCCGCGACCTCGTCGATGACGACTTCCTTCGGATCCTTGAGGGCCGCGGTCTGCAGATAGACCTCGATGGCCCACAGGCCGATCACCGTTGCCGCCAGCCCGGCCGCCGCCGTGGCCCAGGGTCCGCCGAGCCAGAGGGTCAGAATGCCGAGCGGCAGGGTTGCGAGCGAGCCCCATGTCCCCGGTGCCTTGCGCGCGAGGCCGGCCCCGAACCAGGTGGCAACGATGCGGGCAATGCGAGCCTTGCGCGTCACGGCAGGCGCACCGTGGCCACCGCCTGCGCGGCAATGCCCTCGCCGCGGCCGGTGAAGCCGAGCTTTTCGGTAGTGGTCGCCTTGACCGCGACGCGGTCGAGGTCGACGCCGAGAATGTCGGCGATACGCGTCCGCATCGCTTCGCGATGGGGCCCGATCCGCGGACGCTCGCAGATCAGGGTCAGGTCGACATGGGCGATGACGCCGCCACGCGCTGCCACCCGGTCGCGGGCAAAAGCGAGGAACTGGTCCGAGGCGGCCCCGCGCCAGCGTTCGTCCGAAGGCGGAAAGGCCTGGCCGATATCGCCTTCGGCCAGGGCGCCGAGCACGGCATCGGTCAGAGCGTGCAGGGCGACGTCGGCGTCCGAATGCCCGGCCAGCGCCCTGGCATGGGGCACGGCGATGCCGCCGAGCATCAGCGGACGCCCGGGCAGGTCGGCCAGCGCGTGAACGTCGAACCCCTGGCCGACCCGGACATCCGGGTGACGATTGATCAGCAGCGCCTCGGCCCGGCGGAAATCGTCGGGCGTGGTCAGCTTGAAATTCGCCTCGTCGCCCTCGATCAGCGCGACCGCGATGCCGGCGGTGGCGGCAACCGCCGCGTCGTCGGTGAGTTCCGGGCCGCCATGGGCCGCGCGGTGCGCCTCACGCAGGGCCTGGTAGGCGAAGCCCTGCGGCGTCTGCGCCCGCCACAGCCCGTCGCGTGCCGGGCCGGTCGTCGCCTTGCCGTCCTCAGCCCGTTTCAGCGTGTCGACGACCGGCAGGGCGGCGATCGCCGGGACCGCATCGATCACCCGTCCGATCAGTTCGGGCGAAACGAACGGTCGCGCGGCGTCGTGCACCAGCACGATATCCGGGCCAAGATCGGCCAGCGCCTCCAGCCCGAGACGCACGCTGTCCTGCCGGGTTGGGCCGCCGGCGATCGGGGGCAGCAGGTCGAGGCCCGCCGTCGCCTCGTCGTAGAGCGGACGGTCGTCAGGGTGTATAACCACCGCGACCCGATCGACCCGGGGTTGGCCCAGGAACGCCGCGAGCGTACGCGCCAGCACCGGCCGGCCGGCTAGCCGGCGGTACTGCTTGGGCAGACCGGCGCCGGCGCGCTGGCCCCGACCGGCTGCAACGATGAGGACGACAACAGACATGGCGCGGACTAAACCCGGTTCCGGGGCCTGCCGCAAGGCGGAGCGCCCGGACCGCCCGATTGGACGGACGCCGGAACGATATTGCATCGCAACAAGAACCCGGCTATCGTGCCTTCGAATTAATCATCTGTCGTGGATGCCTACATTATGACCATCCGGATTGGCCCGATCACCCTGCAGGATCCGGTCATCCTCGCGCCGATGTCGGGGGTAACCGACCTGCCGTTCCGGCGCGTCGTCAAGCGCGCGGGCGTCGGCCTCGTGGTGTCCGAGATGATCGCCTCGGAAGCGATGGTCCGCGAATCGCGCCAGACGATGAAGATGATCCAGTCGGAGCCCGAGGAATTCCCGATGTCGGTGCAGCTTGCCGGCTGTGAGGCGCGGGTGATGGGCGAGGCGGCACGGCTCAACGAGGATCGCGGCGCCGCGATCATCGACATCAACATGGGCTGCCCGGTCAAGAAGGTCACCAACGGCCATGCCGGGTCCGCGCTGATGCGCGACCTGGTCCATGCCCGCAGCCTGATCGAGGCGACGGTCAAGGCAGTCAAGGTGCCGGTAACCTTGAAGATGCGGATGGGCTGGGACCACCAGTCGCTGAATGCGCCCGAACTGGCACGGATCGCCGAGGATTGCGGCATCCAGATGCTGACGGTGCATGGCCGCACGCGCAACCAGATGTATACCGGTTCGGCCGACTGGTCGTTCGTAGCGCGCGTCAAGCAGGCGGTCAGGATCCCGGTCGTGGTCAACGGCGACATCACCGGTTGCGATGAGGCGCGCGAGGCGCTGGAGAAGTCGGGCGCCGACGGCGTGATGATCGGCCGCGGCGCCTATGGCCGGCCGTGGCTGCTCAATCAGGTCGCGCGGTTCCTGCGCACCGGCGAACGCAGCCCGGAACCGCCGCTGGCACACCGGCTCGCCGTGCTACGCGACCACTATGAGGCGATGCTGGACCACTACGGCGTCGAATCCGGCGCGCGCGTCGCCCGCAAGCACATCTCCTGGTACTCCAAGGGATTGCCCGGCTCGGCCGATTTCCGCGACGCGGTGAACCGGCTGGACGATCCGAAGGCGGTGCGCCAGGCGATCGACGACTTTTTCCATCCGCATCTCGAGCGTGAGGCAGCATGAGGCGCAAGGCGGTCGAGTTGGTCGGCGACAATCTCGCCCGCCTGCCGGAACCAGCCGTCGATCCCGGTGCCATCCTGGGGGCCCTGTCGGACCCGGTGCTGGTGATCGGGGCCGACACGCTGGTGCGCTACGCCAACCCGGCGGCGGAGAATTTCTTCGCGCTGTCGGCGACCCAGCTCGCCAAGCATCGGCTTGACGATCTCGTCCCCAAGGACTCGCCCGTGGTCGCGCTCGCCGACCAGGTGGCGCGCTATCCCGCATCGGTCTCGGAACACGGCATCGAGTTGGCAACGCCGCGTTTCGCCACCCCCCGCCTTGTCGACCTGCAGGCCTCGGCCATCCCGGAGATGCCCGGTTCAGTCGTGCTGCAGTTCACCGAGCGCACGATGGCGCACAAGATCGACCGGCAGCTGACCCATCGCGGCGCCGCACGGTCGGTGACCGGCATGGCCGCGGTGCTGGCGCACGAGGTGAAGAACCCGCTATCGGGCATTCGCGGGGCCGCCCAGTTGCTGGAACTGTCGGCCTCGGCCCAGGATCGCAACCTGACGCAGCTGATCGTCGACGAGGTCGACCGCATCAAGGCTCTGGTCGATTCGATGGAGGTGTTCTCCGACAAGCGCCCGATCGAGCGTGGCCCGGTCAACATCCACCAGGTGCTCGAACACGTGCGCAAGGTGGCGCAGGCCGGCTTCGGCCGGCATGTCCGCTTCATCGAGCGCTACGATCCGTCGCTGCCGCCGGTGCTGGGCAATCGCGATCAATTGGTGCAGGTGTTCCTGAACCTGATCAAGAACGCGGCCGAGGCGGCGACCGAGCCGGGCTCGGAAATCATGCTGGCCACCGCCTATCGCCATGGCGTGCGCCTCGCCGTCCGCGGAACGCCCGAACGCATCCACCTGCCGCTCGAGGTCACGGTGATCGACAACGGCCCGGGCGTTCCCGAAGACCTCAAGGCCCATCTGTTCGACCCGTTCGTCACCACCAAGCCCAACGGTACCGGCCTTGGCCTCGCCCTGGTCGCCAAGATCATCGGCGACCATGGCGGCGTGATCGAATGCGACAGCCGCCCCCGTCGCACCGAATTCAATGTGCGGCTGCCCCTGCATGAGGTTGCGCCAGAATGAGCAAGGGTAACATCCTGATCGCGGATGACGACCGGTCGATCCGCACCGTGCTCGACCAGGCCCTCGGCCGTGTCGGCTACGCGGTGCGCACGACCGGCAATGCCTCGACCTTGTGGCGCTGGGTCTCGGAGGGGGACGGCGATCTCGTCATCACCGACGTGGTGATGCCCGACGAGAACGGCCTGGACCTGCTGCCGCGCATCAAGAAGATCCGGCCCGATCTGCCGATCGTGGTGATGAGCGCGCAGAATACGCTGCTCACCGCGGTCAAGGCGGCCGAGCGTGGCGCCTATGAATATCTGCCCAAGCCCTTCGACCTGAAGGAACTGCTGCAGGTCGTCGAGCGGGCGCTGTCCGCCCCGAAGAACAAGGCGGCCTTCGTGCCGTCGCCGGAGGAAGAGAAGCTGCCGGTCATTGGCCGCTCGCCGGCGATGCAGGAAATCTACCGCGTGCTGGCCCGCCTGATGGGCACCGACCTGACCGTGATGATCAACGGCGAGAGCGGCACCGGCAAGGAACTGGTCGCCCGGGCGCTGCACGATTACGGCAAGCGCCGGAACGGCCCGTTCGTCGCGATCAACATGGCGGCGATTCCGCGCGAGCTGATCGAGTCCGAGCTGTTCGGCCATGAGAAGGGCGCCTTCACCGGCGCCAACCAGCGTTCGGCCGGCCGTTTCGAGCAGGCCGAGGGCGGCACGCTGTTCCTCGACGAGATCGGCGACATGCCGATCGAGGCCCAGACCCGCCTGCTGCGCGTGCTGCAGCAGGGCGAGTACACCACGGTGGGCGGCCGCACCCCGATCCGCACCGACGTGAGGATCATTGCCGCGACCAACAAGGACCTGCGCCAGCTGATCGCCCAGGGCCTGTTCCGCGAAGACCTGTTCTATCGCCTCAATGTCGTGCCGCTGCGCCTGCCGCCGCTGCGCGAGCGGTCCGAGGACGTGCCGGACCTGGTCCGCCATTTCCTCAAGCTGGCAATGGAGGAGGGCCTGCCGGCGAAGTCGCTGTCGCCGGAAGCGATGGAGCGGCTGAAGCGCTATCGCTGGCCCGGCAACGTGCGCGAGCTGGAAAACCTCGTGCGGCGGCTGGCCGCGCTGTACGCCGAGGACGTCATCGGCACCGAGGTCATCGAACTCGAACTCGCCGAACCGGTGCCGGTCGCCGCCCCGGCATTGCTGCCCGAGGACGACAATCTGTCGGCCACCATCGAGCGTCATCTCGATCGCTACTTTACCGCCCATGGCGGCAGCCTGCCGCCGCCGGGGCTCTACGACCGGATCCTGCGCGAGGTCGAGCGGCCGCTGATCTCGCTGACCCTGTCGGCGACACGCGGCAACCAGATCAAGGCGGCGCATCTCCTGGGCCTGAACCGCAATACGCTGCGCAAGAAGATCAGGGATCTCGACATCCAGGTGATCCGCGGCCTGAAATAGGCTAGGGAAGGGCCGTTCCTGCTTCAGAGGCCTGCCGATGCCCGATTACCTGTCCGCCCGTGCCGTCAGCATCGTGCCCCCGGTTCGCCCGTTGCGTGGCCGCGTCGCCCCGCCGGGCTCGAAGTCGATCACCAACCGCGCCCTGCTGCTGGCGGCACTCGCCCGCGGCACCAGTCGCCTCGACGGCGCGCTGAAGAGCGACGATACCGCGCGCATGGCCGAGGCGCTGGCGGCGATGGGGGTCGAGATCGCGGAACCGGACGCCACGACCTTCGTGGTCACCGGGACCGGGCGGCTGAAGGCGCCGGCCCAGCCGCTCTTCCTCGGCAATGCCGGCACGGCGACCCGTTTCCTGACGGCCGCGACCGCACTGGTCGACGGCACCGTGGTCGTCGATGGTGACGCCCATATGCGCAAACGACCGATCGCGCCGCTGATCGAGGCGCTGACACGGCTTGGCGTCGTCGTCGAGGCGCCGACCGGCTGCCCGCCGGTGACCGTCCACGGACGCGGCGGGTTCGAGGGCCGCAGCGTGACGATCGATGCCGGGCTGTCCAGCCAGTATGTTTCGGCGCTGCTGATGCTTGCCGCCTGCGGCCAAGAGCCTGTCGCCGTGGCGCTTGCCGGCGAGAAGATCGGGGCGCGTGGCTATGTCGACCTGACGCTTGCAGCGATGGCGCGGTTCGGCGCGGCGATCACGGCGACGGCGGATGGCGGTTGGACAGTGGCACCGACCGGCTATGCCGCCACCGACCTGCTGATCGAACCCGACGCCTCGGCCGCGACCTATCTATGGGCGGCCGAGAAGCTGACCGGCGGCGCCATCGACCTCGGCATCGCGCCCGAGGCCTTCACCCAGCCCGACGCGCGGGCATGGGCGCTGATCTCGGCCTTCCCGGACATGCCGGCGGAGATCGACGGTTCGCAGATCCAGGACGCCGTGCCGACACTGGCGGTGCTGGCGGCGTTCAATAACCACGCGGTGCGCTTCACCGGCATCGCGAATCTGCGGGTCAAGGAGTGCGACCGGGTCGCGGCGCTGGCGACCGAACTCTCGCGGATCCGCCCGGGCCTGGGTATCGAGGACGGTGACGACCTGATCGTCACCGCGGATCGCACGCTCGCGGGCCAGTCGCTGCCGACGCGGATCGAAACCTATGCCGACCATCGCATCGCGATGAGCTTCGCCCTGGCCGGGCTGAAGATCGGCGGCATCACGATCCTGGACCCCGGCTGCGTGGCCAAGACCTATCCGGGCTATTGGGCGACACTTGCCGCGCTCGGCGTCGCCCTCGAAACCTAATCCCGGGGCGCCAGCCCGATGAACGGATCGAAGGGCTGCCAGACCACGGGCAGGCGAATGTCGACGTTGTCGCGGGCACCGTGCCGGGTCAGGAAGGCCATGGTGACGTCGAGATCGTCGAACTGGCGGGGCAGGGGCACCATCGGCCGGTCGAGCGGGATGGTGAAATTGTCCCAATGCACCGGGATCACCCGCCTGGCCTGAATCGCGGCAACCACTTCGCGCCAGTAGTTTTCCTGATAGTCGCTGCTTTCCCGCCCCAGCGTCCCGATGCCGAGGAAGACGACGTCGGCACGGACATCCTTCAGCGCCCCGGGCATGAATCCGGCGGATGCGTTCATCACCATGGTGCGGCCGCCATGGCCGATGACCAGCGCATAGGTGCCGCCGTCGCGATAGTCGCTGACCGCGGCCGGCGGGTGCAGCGGGCTCTTGATCTCGCCGATTGCCCAGCGGCCGCCCGGCACATGGGCCGACGGCAGCAGGCGGACCTGGAACTGGCCGAAGCGCATGACCTCGCCCGGCTTGGGTACATAGATCTGGTTTTCGGGCAGGCCCCAGCCCCGCCCGACATTGGCCGTCGATTCCGACCCGATCAGCGTAGCGCCGGTGACCCGGGCGATTTCGGGTGCGTCCATCACGTGGTCATAGTTGGAATGGCTGACGATGACGGCGGCCAGCTTGGTGATGCCCGCATGATGCAGATGTGCGGCGATCACCTCGCGCGCCGGCTCGACCTTGGTCAGGAGCTTGAGGGGACCCGGCCGGCTGAAGAAGCCGTCGGTGAGGATCGCGGTCTCCCCATCGTCGAACAGGACCGTCGTGACCCCGAGGAACGTGGCGCTCACCCTGCCGGGCGATGCCGGCGCCGGGGGCATCTGCCGGTCGACATAAGCGGCGAGGTCCGGTGCCGAGGTGAGGCGATAGGCAAACCAGCCGAGAATAGCGAGCAGCAGCAGCGCCAGCACCGCCACCAGACGAATAGGCGACATGACGGCGACATCCTTCGAATCTGCGTCGGCGCCAGTATGCCCCGGGCGCGACAATCAGGCCCTCCCTAAAATGCCCACAGGGTGATGCAATCTTGCCACGGTCTGTGGTAAGCATGCCGAGATGGTTGATGATTCGACTCGCTGTCCGGTGGTCAGATGACCCCGAACGGTACCGAGACCAGAACCGATCTATGGACCAGAATGCGGCAGCGCTGGGCTCGGGCCCGTGCCGCCGGCATCGGCAATCGCCTTGCGCTCGGCCTGGCATTGCTGGCGCTTGCCTCGGGCATTGCGACCTTCGTCGCCCTGACCCCGTCCTCGGCCGGCAATATCAATCCGCAGCTCGTCCGCGGGCTGTTGCTGTGCGACCTCGTCCTGCTGCTGATGCTGGTCGCCTTCATTCTGCGCCGCCTCGTGCTGATCTGGGTGCAGCGGCGGCGCGGGGCCGCGGGCTCGCGGCTGCATGCCCGGCTGGTCGGGTTGTTCTCGGTGGTGGCGGTGACGCCGACGATCGTCGTCGCCGTCTTCTCCGTGATGTTCTTCAATCTCGGTCTGCAGGCCTGGTTCTCCGGCCGGGTGAACACCGCGGTACGCGAATCCGTCGCAGTTGCCGAGGCCTACATCCAGGAACATCGCAAGGCGATCCAGGGCGATATCCTGGCGATGGCCGCCGACCTGAACCGCGAAGCCATCCGGTTGCAGTTCAATCCCTACTACTTCGGCCAGGTCCTGAAGGTGCAGGCCGAATTGCGGAACCTGTCGGAAGCAATCGTGGTGACCTCCGCCGGGCAGGTCCTGGGGCGCACCGGCCTGTCGCTGTTGATGGAGTTCGACAAGGTCCCCGAATGGGCGGTGCGGGATGCCAATGCCGGGCTGGTCTCGGTCCTGACCGCGGACCGTGACGACCGGGTCCGCGCGCTGGTCAAGCTCGACGGCTTCCTCGACGCCTACCTGTTCGTCGGTCGCTTCATTGATCCGAGGGTCCTCAGCCATCTCGACCGGACCCGCGACGCCACCGAGCAGTACAGCCAGCTTGAAGCCGCCCGATCCGACCTGGAACTGACCTTCGCGATTCTATTCATCATGGTCGCCCTGCTGATCCTGCTGGCCGCAATCTGGTTCGGGCTGTCCATTGCCAATCAGCTGGTACGTCCGATCGGCGCCTTGATCGCAGCGGCCGAGCGCGTCCGATCGGGTGACTTTGCCGCCCGGGTCGCCGAGGGCGCCGAACATGACGAGCTGGGCACGCTCGGCCGCGCCTTCAACCGGATGACCAGCGAGATTTCGGCCCAACGCGACCAGCTGATCGATACCCATGCCCAGGCCGACGCCCGCCGCCGTTTCACCGAAACCGTGCTGTCGGGCGTTTCGGCAGGCGTGCTGGGGCTGGACCCGGAAGGGCGCATCACGATTGCCAACCGGTCGGCGAGCACCTTGCTCGGCACGCCGGAATCCGAACTGAGCGGCCGTCCCTTTGCCGAGGCCCTGCCCGAGATGGCCGAACTGTTCGCCCAGGTGGCCCAGTCCGGCCTGCGGCAGAGCCATGGCCAGGTGGTGCTGGTACGCGAAGGCCGGGCCACGACGCTGATGGTGCGGGTGGCCCGCGAGGGCGCCTTTGCCGAAAGCCTGGGTTATGTCGTGACCTTCGACGACATCACCGAACTGGTGCTGGCTCAGCGCACCGCCGCCTGGGCCGATATCGCGCGGCGCATCGCGCATGAAATCAAGAACCCGCTGACGCCGATCCAGCTCGCCGCCGAACGGCTGAAGCGAAAGTACCTGAAGGAAGTGACCTCGGACCCCGACGTCTTCATCAAGTGCACCGAGACGATCGTGCGGCAGGTCGGCGATATCGGGCGGATGGTCGACGAGTTTTCGTCCTTCGCGCGGATGCCGGCACCGCAGTTCGCCCGCGAAGACGTGGTCGAGCTGGTCCGCCAGGCGGTCTTTCTCCAGGCGCAGGCCCATGGCGACATCGCCTATCCGGTCGAGGCGCCGGACCATCTGCACATCTTGTGCGACGGCCGGCAATTGTCGCAGGTCCTGACCAACCTCTACCAGAACGCCGCCGACGCGATCGATGGCCGCAGCGGCGAGGACCTGCCGCGCGGCAACATCGCCACCGCCGTGACGATCGCAGCCGAAGGAGATCTTGTCCTGACCGTCACCGACAATGGCCGCGGCCTGCCCGTGGAAAACCGCGAGCGGCTCGTCGAACCCTATGTCACGACGCGCGCAAAGGGCACCGGGCTAGGCCTCGCCATCGTCCGCAAGGTGATGGAGGAGCATGGCGGCGAGTTGCGCCTGGCCGATGCGCCGGGCGGCGGTGCGCGGATAACCCTGCGGTTTCCTGCCGCATCGATCATGTCGGACAATCAAGATACCAGCGAGGCGGGGCAAGAACCCGCCCGAGCCACCACCGGGGTGTGAGGGGAGATGGCACACGACGTCCTGATCGTTGACGATGAAGCCGATATCCGCGATCTGATCGCGGGTATCCTCGACGACGAGGGGTACCAGACCAGAACGGCGGGCGACGCCGACACGGCCTTCGCCGCGATCGCCGCGCGGCGACCGAACCTGCTGATCCTCGACATCTGGCTGCAGGGGTCGCGCCTCGACGGGCTGCAGATCCTCGAGGAGGTCACGGCCAACCATCCGGGCCTGCCGGTCATCATGATCTCCGGCCACGGCACGATCGAGACTGCCGTTGCCGCCATCAAGAAGGGCGCCTACGACTTCATCGAGAAGCCGTTCAAGGCCGATCGGCTGCTGCTGCAGGTGATCCGCGCCGTCGAGACCGCCAAGCTGCGGCGCGAGAATACCGAGTTGCGCCAGCGCGCCGGGGCCTTCGTCGAGATGGTCGGCGCTTCCGCGCCGATCACCCAGTTGCGCCAGGCCGTCGAACGGGTGGCGCCGACCAACAGCCGCGTCCTGATCTCGGGGCCTCCCGGAGCGGGCAAGGAGGTGGTCGCCCGCCTGCTGCATCAGCAGTCGCGCCGGGTCGAGGGTCCGTTCGTCGTCCTCAACGCCGCCTCGATGGCGCCCGATCGCATGGAACTCGAGCTGTTCGGCGACGAAAGCAACGGACCGGACGGGCGCAAGGTCGGCACGTTCGAGCAGGCCCATGGTGGCACGCTGTTCATCGACGAAGTCGCCGACATGCCGACCGAGACCCAGGCGAAGATCCTGCGCGTACTGGTCGACCAGACGTTCGAGCGGGTCGGGGGACGCACCAAGGTTCAAGTCGACGTGCGGGTGATCACCGCGACCAGCCGGGACCTGACGGCGGAAATCGCGGCCGGCCGGTTCCGCCACGACCTCTATCACCGGCTGAACGTCGTGCCGCTGCGGGTACCGCCGCTGAAGGAACGGCGCGAGGATATCCCCGATCTCGTGCGCTACTTCATGCGGCGGGAATCGGAAGCCCAGGGGCTCGCGGTCCGGGAACTGGCCGAGGATGCGCTGATCGCCCTGCAATCGGCGGAGTGGCCCGGCAACGTTCGCGAATTGCGCAACCTGGTCGCCCGCCTGCTGATCCTGGCGCCGGGCGATGCCCGCACCCCGGTCAGGGCCGACATGCTGCCGGCCGATTTCGGCGGGCGGCGCCCGTCGATGCCGCGGGCCGACGCCGCGACAGAGATCATGGCGCTGCCGCTGCGCGATGCGCGAGAAATCTTCGAGCGCGAATATCTGCTGGCCCAGATCACCCGCTTCGGTGGCAACATCTCGAAAACCGCCGCCTTCGTCGGCATGGAACGCTCGGCCCTGCACCGCAAGCTGAAGTCGCTGGGCGTTTCCGGTACCGACCGCCCCAATTGAGGTCCAGCCATGTCCCGAATTGCCTATGTCAACGGCCGCTTCGTCCCCCATTCCGAGGCTCGCGTGCATGTCGAGGATCGCGGCTACCAGTTTTCCGATGGCGTCTACGAGGTGACCGCGGTCCTGCGGGGCAAGGCGCAGGACCTGGAGCCGCATCTCGACCGTCTGGAACGGTCGCTGGCCGAGCTTTCGATCCCGATGCCCGCGACGCGGGGAACGGTGGCGATGCTTCATGACGAAATGATCCGCCGCAACCTCATCCGCGACGGCATGGTCTATCTCCAGGTCACCCGCGGCGTGTCGCCCCGCGACCACGCCTTTCCGGGCAGGCCGGTGCGCCCGGCGCTGGTGATGACGGCCAAGCGGCTTGATTTCGCCAGGATAGCGGCTACGGCCGCGCAGGGCGTTGGGGTGGTCACGCAGCCCGACATCCGGTGGGGCCGCTGCGACATCAAGACCGTGTCGCTGCTGGCCAATGTGCTGGCCAAGCAGACCGCGCGTGCCGCGGGTGCGTTCGAATGCTGGATGGTCGATCGCGACGGCCTGATCACCGAAGGGTCGTCGAGCAATGCCTGGATCGTCGATGCCACGGGCCGGTTGCGCACCCGTTCGCTGAGCCAGGCGATCCTGCCGGGCATCACCCGCCAGGTCCTGTTCGCCGAGGCGGGACGGGCCGGCATCGAGATCGCCGAGCAACCTTTCACCGTCGAGGAAGTTCTGGCTGCACGAGAAGCGTTCACGACCTCGACCACGGCCTTCGTGATGCCGGTCGTACGGCTCGACGGCAAGGCGGTGGGCGACGGGCGTCCGGGCGACCTGACCATGCGCCTGCGGCGCATCTACGACGCGCATATGAGCCCTGCTGATTAGCTCCTTGCCCTGGGGCGAGCGAGCCCCCATGTTAGCGACGGACATCCCTGAGGCGGCCAGGGCTGGACGGAGTCGATTGCCTACAGTTGCCGCGTAACACAAGAGTCATAAACAATAACAAGCACACAAAAACAAGAAAGGTCATACGATGGCGGAAAGAGCGCAGAATGTTCAGGACGTGTTCCTGAACCACGTCCGCAAGAATAAAACTCCGGTGACGGTGTTCCTCATCAACGGCGTCAAGCTGCAAGGCGTGATCAGCTGGTTCGACAACTTCTCGGTGCTGTTGCGCCGTGATGGTCATGTCCAGCTTGTCTACAAGCATGCAATCTCGACGGTCATGCCTGCTGGTCCGATCCAGCTGTTCGACCCGGCCGCGGTTGCGGGCGGTGGCGGCCAGCAGACCGAAGGTCACGGGTGAGCCGCAACGACGACATGGATGCGGGGCACGACCCCGGGCTCGACCCGCCGGCAACGGCGGGCAGCTCGGGGCGTGCCCTCGTCCTCCACCCCGCGCTGAAGCAACGGCGGGGCCAGACGGACGAGGCGGCGGTCCGCCGCGACCCCGAAGCGCGGCTGGCCGAGGCGGCAAGCCTTACGCACGCCATCGGGCTCGAAGTCGCCCATGCCGAGGTGGTGGTCCTTCCCGCCGCCAAGCCGGCAACACTTTTCGGCAGCGGCAGGGTAGAAACACTGGGCGAACTGATCGAGGCGATGCACGTCACGGTCGTGGTCGTCGATTCGGCGGTGACCCCGGTCCAGCAGCGCAATCTCGAGAAGGCCTGGAAGTGCAAGGTCATCGACCGTACCGGGCTGATCCTCGAAATCTTCGGTGAACGTGCGCGGACGCGCGAGGGCCGGTTGCAGGTCGAACTGGCCCATCTCACCTATCAGCGGTCGCGCCTGGTGCGCACCTGGACCCATCTCGAGCGCCAGCGGGGCGGCTTCGGCTTCCTCGGCGGCCCGGGTGAGAGCCAGCTCGAAATCGACCGCCGGCTGATCGGCGAGCGTATCGCCAAGCTGCGCAAGGAGCTCGATCAGGTTGTTCGCACCCGTGAACTGCACCGGAAATCCCGGCGCAAGGTGCCCTATCCGATCGTCGCCCTGGTCGGCTACACCAATGCCGGAAAATCGACGCTGTTCAACCGGCTGACCCGTGCCGAAGTGCTGGCCGAGGACATGCTGTTCGCGACGCTGGACCCGACAATGCGGGTGCTGAAGCTGCCGGACGGGCGGCGGATCATCCTGTCCGACACTGTCGGCTTCATCTCCGATCTGCCGACGCACCTCGTCGCGGCCTTCAGGGCGACGCTGGAAGAGGTGCTGGAGGCCGACATCATCCTGCATGTCCGCGACATCGCCCACGCCGACAGCGATGCCCAGGCTGCCGATGTCGAGGATGTGTTGCGGGACCTGGGCGTCGAGCCCGACACCCACGAGAACCTCATTGAAATCTGGAACAAGATCGACCTGTTGACGCCGGAACGGCACGAGGCGCTGACCAGCCGCGCGGATGGTCCGGACCATGTCGCGGTCTCCGCCCTGACCGGGGAAGGTTGCGACGGGCTGCTCGCCGAACTGGCACGCCGACTGGGGGCGAGCCGCCAGCCGATGACGGTCACGCTTGATGCCGGCGACGGTGCGACGCTTGCCTGGCTGCACCGCCATGGCGAGGTGCTCGGACGCAAGGGCGATGATGGCCGGGTCACTTTGACCGTCGCGCTCGACGAAGCCGAACTTGGCCAGTTGCGCAAGCGTCTCGGGCCAGGGGCCATTCACGCCGTCTGACGCGCTGCAAGCCGCCGCCGGGCGGTTCGTCTAGACAGGCGGCGGATTGCGGTCGGGCAGTGTCAAGCGCTGGTGCCAATACGGGTAGGGCAGGGGGCGCGCGCTGACTTGGTCCAGGCGCGCCACCTGGTCGGCCGTGAGGCGAAAGCCAGCGGCGCCGAGATTGTCGCGCAGCTGAGCCTCGGTGCGCGCCCCGATCACCACGGTCGCGACTGTCGGCCGATGCATGACCCAGTTCAGCGCGACTTGCGACACGCTGCGGCCGGCCTCGGCCGCGATCTCGTCCAATAGATCGACGACGGCATAAAGCTGCTCACGCGGATAGTGCCGACCCGGGCCGTCCTGCACCGACATCCGCGTGCCTTCGGCCGGCGGACGGCCGCGGCGGATCTTGCCGGAAAGCAACCCGCCGGCCAGGGGGCTCCAGGCTACGGTGCCGACCCCTTGGTCGAGGGCCAGCGGCATCAGCTCGGCCTCGTAGTCGCGACCGACCAGCGAGTAGTATGCCTGATGGGCGACGTGACGGACCCAGCCGTGGCGATCGCTGATCGCCAGTGACTTCATCAGGTGCCAGCCGGAGAAGTTCGAGCATCCCACGTAGCGAACCTTGCCGGCGGTCACCAGATCGTCCAGCGCTCGCATAGTCTCCTCGATCGGCGTCGCGGCATCGAAGCCATGCATCTGCCAGAGATCGATATGGTCGATCCCGAGCCGGCGAAGACTCGCCTCGCACGCGGCAATCAGCCGATGCCGCGAAGAGCCGACATCGTTGGCGCCGGGACCGAGCCGGAACGTGGATTTCGTGGAGATCAATACCTGCGAGCGTCTGCCGGCAATCGCCGTGCCGAGGATTTCTTCGGCCATACCGCCGGAATAACTGTCCGCGGTATCGAACAGGCAGACGCCGGCATCAAGCGCAATATCGACCAGCCGCCGCGCCTTGGCGGCGTCGGTCGAGCCCCAAACCTTGTAGAAGTCGCCTTGCCCCCCGAAGGTGGCCGTGCCGAAGCTCAAGGCGGGCACAAACAGCCCTGCGGCACCAAGTCGCCGAAACTGCATCCACTTGCCTCATGGAATCCGTGGCCTGCAAGCGCGGCCGGCGTGGCATCAACTCGAGCTTAGGGATAGTATTGTGGTCATGGCAATTACCCACGCTCACGTCACTTTTATACTGGAGGCGGCTGCACAAGGACACCTCCCGCAAGCCTCTCATGCCATGCTCGAGTTTGGTGAACAGAACTGGTACGGTGACGTCGCGGTTGGGGAACTACCCCGGATCGCCGCCTTCTTCGGACGGGATCCGGCATTCGTCGAATGGGTTGGGCAGCAATCGTTATTGCTTGGCGGTCGGGAGAGGCGGTTCGATGTCGCGAAACTCTTCTACCAGATTGTGTTTGGCATACGGGAATACCTAGCGGTTGATTTGCATGGGACAAGTGCTTCGATGAAGCATGACCTAAATATTCCGATCGAGCTACCTCGCCAGTTTGACTTGACGACTAATTTTGGAACGGCAGAGCATATTTTCAATCAAGCACAATTCTTTAAAACCATGCACGAAGCCACAACATCAGGCGGCCTTATGTTTCATTCGCTGCCAAATCAGGGATGCTACGACCACGGATTTTACAATTACCATCCGACCTTTATTTTTGACCTCGCCGAAGCAAATTCTTATAAATTACTGATGTTTTCTTATCTCGACGGCACGGAAAGGCCAGGTAAACTGGTTCCAATTACTTCACGAGAATCATATATAAGAATCGCTGTGGAAGAGCGGTTGGCGCGCTATTCGGGACTGATGTTTCTCGCTCGAAAAACAAGTGCAGCGCCGTTCGTGTTCCCGCAGCAGGCATTTTACAGTGATAGCCTGTCGCCGGATCTGGCCACAGCATGGCGGGAAATGGACCGCTGACGGCGGGATGCGCCGCTTCTCCGATATATTTTGGTGGTTGGAAGAAGCGGCGCAAGCAGACTATTTCTTGGATGAAAGCTGTTGCAGCAGGTCCTGCTTTCGAGCCTTCAACTGCGCGCCGAGTTCGGCAAGATCCAACCCGCTCTGCCGAAGCTGCGGGAACATCTCGTTTTCCTCTTCCTTTACATGGTGCTTGATGTATTCGCCGAGCACCTTGACCTTGGCGTCGAAGAGATGCTCGCCCGGTTTCATCGCCTCGATCTGCTTGATCAGGTTCTTCGCCCCGGCGTGTTCGACGATGGCCTCGTCGACGATGTCTTCCTCGATCTCCTCGTGCGCCGGCGGATACAGCAACTCCTCCTCGATCTTGGCATGCACGCGCAATTCCAGGCAGATCTGGGCGGCAAGCTTGCCCTTTTCCACGTTGCGTTCGGCGGCCTCGAAATCCTTGAACAATTGCTCGACCTTGCGGTGATCGGCCTTCAGCAGGGCAATGGCATCGCCGGGCGCGACTGCGGCTGCCAGGGCTGACGTCATCTCCTTGGCGAGTCTCGCCAGGGCCGGGGTAACGCTCGTCAGCCCCAGGCCGCTCGACTTGCGCCGCGGGGCCGCGGCCTTGCGCCGTGCGGAGGTCCCGGCCGAGGCGGCGGTGGTCTTGGTCTTGCGGGCAGTCGTCGTCGATGTCCTGGTGGCGCGCTTGGCCATTGGGTTTCTCCTGCTGGTTGGTCCGTCGCAGGACAAACCGTACAGAAGCGGCGAGGTTCCCTTCAGGCGCGCCGTCGGGACTTCGCCGGCTTCTTCTTCGCCGGTGCCTTCTTCTTGGGTTGCAGCCGGTGAATCGTGGCAGCCCTCGGCTCGTCGCCGGCATCGTCGTTCGGCGACCCCCGACGGGCACCCTTGCCACCTTCCGCCAGGCTGCGCTTCAACGCCTCCATCAGGCTCGTCACCTTCGGCGCCTCCTCGATCTCCTCCGGCTCGAGCTCGACCCCTTCGAGCTTGGCATCGATCAGCTGACGCAGGCGGGCTTCGTAGCGATCCTCGAACTTCGCCGGATCGAAGCGTGCCGTCTTCTGTTCGACCAGTTGCAGCGCGATTGCCAGCGCATCCTTGTCGGGCTTGGCCGCATCGATGCCGCCGAAGAACTCCCTTTCAGGCCGGATGTCGCTTGCCTCGCGCAACGCATGGCCGACGATGCCCCGCCCACTCGGCTTGAGGGCGATCACCCGCTCCTTGCGGGCGATCACGGCACGGGTGATCGCGAACATGCCTGAGCGGGACATCGCCTCACGAATGACGGCGTAGGCTTCCTCACCTGCCTCGCCGTCGGGCACGATGTAGTAGCCACGTTCGAAGTACATCGGCGGTATTTCGGCGAACGGCACAAATTCCTCGACCTTCATCACCTCGGAGCTTTCGATCTTCAGCTCGTCCAATTCGTCGTCGGTGAGGGTGACGTAGCGGTCCTTCTGAAACTGGTAGCCCCGGACCAGATCGGCGCGATCGATCAGTTCCTCGGTTTCCGCGTCGACCACCTGATAGCGGATCCGGTTGCCGGTTTCGGGGTTGAGGAAATTGAGGTGGATGTCCTCGGACTCGGTGATCGCGTTGAACACCGCTATCGGGCAGGAGACCAGCGAGAGCTTGAGATAGCCCCGCCACAGCGGACGCGACACCTGCTTGGAACGCCTTGGCATCACCTGGTTCCTCAGAGTTTCTCGAAGGCCTGCCGGATCTTTGCCGACACGACCTGATCGGTTGCGAAGAAGTCCTTCCAGGCGGCAGCCCCGGCCATGAGTTGCCTGTCCGAAGACCTGACCGTGTAGTCGGCCGGATCGAGGCCCGGCTTAACCTGGCCCCAGGTCAGCGGCATGGCGATGGTAGCACCCGGTCTTGCCCGCGGGCTGAACGGGGCCACGGCGGTTGCGCCGCGACCGTTGCGCAGGTAGTCGATGAAGATCCGGCCGCCGCGCGATTTCTTGGCCGCGACGTCGACGAAACGTCCGGGCTCGGCCCTGGTGAAGGCGGCAGCGATCGACCGGGCGAAAGCCTTTGCCTCGTTCCAGCCCAGGGTCGGGCGGAACGGCACGACCACATGCAGCCCCTTGCCTCCCGTTGTCTTGCAGAAGCTGGCCAGGCCTGCCGTTTTCAGCGCTTCACGCACCTGATGGGCGGCATCGACCACATCCTCGAAGTCGAGGCCGATGTCGGGATCGAGGTCGATGACGATATAGGTCGGACGCTCGATGTCGTCGACTGTCGCGCCCCAGGGATGAAGTTCGATCGCAGCCATCTGGCTCAAGGCGCGCAGGCCGTCGGCGTCGCGGATGGCGATCACCTGCTCGTCACCGATCGTCAGATCCTCGATCTGGCGTGGGAAGCCCGGCGACACCTTCTTCTGGAAAAACTGTTGGCCTTTTATCCCGTCGGGGCAGCGAACCAGGGCCAGCGGGCGCCCGGCGACATAGGGCAGGGCGTGGACGCCGGCGCGTTGCCAGTATTGCGCAAGGTCGGCCTTGCTGATTTTCTCGTCCGGCCAAAGCAGCTTGGCGGGATGCGTCAGCCTGACCCCTTCGGCCTCGTCGCGGCGATTGTCGACGATCGCAGGTGCCTCAGGCTTGCTCCTTTTCTCCCTGCTGCCCGCCTTCTTCTTCCTCGGCCGTGCCGCGACGGCAGTGACCACCGTCCCGGCGCCCGAGAAGCGGCCGATCGGTTCGGTCGGCGGATCGCGGACCACGTCGGATGGGGTCTTGTCGTCACGGAGGCCGAGGAAGACGCAATGACGCACCGACCCGCCGTCGGTCCATTCGGTGAACTGCGTTTCGACGACGATCTCCGGCTTGACCCAGTTGAGACTCCGTGGCGGCCCGTCGCCGTGGATCAGAATGCCCGGCGGAATCCTGCGCACCGATCCCTGCAGGCGGTTATACAGCGCTTTCAGCATCTTGGCATTGAAGCCGCTGCCGCATCCCCCGGCGTAGTGCAGCTTGCCATCGGCATCGTAATAGCCGAGATGCAAGGCGCCGAAACCTTCCCGGCTGCCCTGCGGATCGGTGTAGCCGACGACAACGAATTCCTCGCGCTGGATGCATTTCAACTTGAGCCAGCTGCGGGTCCGCTGCTGTCGATAGGGCGCATCGGCGGCCTTGACGATGATGCCTTCGAGATTCATCTCGCAGGCGCGCTGGCGGATGCGATCGGGCAGCCCGGCCATGTGGTCGGAATATTTCAGCCAAGCGGGTGGGTTCGTCCCCAGAACCTGTTCCAGGACCGCCTTGCGATCGTCCTGGCGACAGTCCATCAGGCTGAAGCCGTTCAGGTGCAGAATATCGAAGACGAAGAAGAAGATATCGCCCTGTTCGCCGCCGAGTGCATTCTTCAATCGGCTGAAGCTCGAGCGACCTTCTTCGTCAAGCACGACGATTTCCCCGTCGAGCCAGGCGCTGTCGACTGCGAGCCGCGCGAGCGATGCGGCAATCCTCGGCAGCTTCTTTTCCCAGGGCAGGCCGTTGCGGCTGAATATCCGAACCGAGCCGTCCTCGATCCGGGCCAGCATCCGGTAGCCGTCGAACTTGATCTCCGACAGCCAGTCGTCACCAGCGGGCGGATCCTCGATCAACGTGGCGAGCTGGGGGGATAACTTCTGCGGCAGGCGCGCCTTCTTCGCCCCGGTCAGCGCCGCGACATCGATCGGAATCCCGGCCGGCTCGATGCGCTTCTTCGAGGTCTGTTTCCCGGCCTTCGCCGCGCGATTGGAATGCCAGGTCTTGCCGCCCGCCGCGATTTCGTCCATCTGCCGCTCGGTCCTGACCGAGGCCGTGTGGTCGCGAACCACCGCATCACCCGACCCCGCGCGCCCTTCGGCGTCGCGATGCTTGATCAGCAACCAGTTTTCGCCCTTTTCCTTGGGTCGCGGCCGCATCCGTGCAAGCACGAAGCTGCCCCGTAGGCGCTTGCCATGCAGTTCGAACTTGAGGTCGCCCTGCTTCAGGCCGTCGCGCGGATTGCCGACCGGCCTGAACGTGCCTTCATCCCACAGCATCACCGTCCCGCCGCCATATTCGCCCGCGGGGATCGTGCCTTCGAAACCGCCATAAGCGACCGGATGGTCCTCTGTGCGCACGGCGAGGCGCTTTTCACCGGGATCGAGCGACGGTCCCTTGGGAACCGCCCAGCTGCAGAGGACGCCGTCGATCTCGAGGCGGAAATCGTAGTGCAGCCGGCTGGCATCGTGCTTCTGAATGACAAAGCGGGGTTCGCCCCGGTGCCGCTTCGATATCTCGCCCGGCGGTTCGGCGGTCTTGGAGAAGTCGCGCTTGCGATTGTAGGTGGCAATGCCGGCCAAGATGCGGATCCTCCGGTCGCGGGGAGACCCAAGCGCAACGCGAGCGGCGAGAAGCGGTTCCGGGGATGCGGATCGGACCTAGGATTTCCATCCGCCTGCCGATTGCCGGCGCGATTGACAGGCCCTCATGGCCAGGTCCAACCTTGGCCCGAGCATCGGCAGGGAGTTCGGCGATGGTGACACTCCGTCAGGCCGGTATCGAAGACGTTGCCGGCATCGAAGCCCTCGTCCGGGCTGCCTATTCGATCTACCTGCCGCGCATCGGCAAGCCGCCCGGGCCGATGCTCGACGATTACCACGCGCTGGTAGCAGATGGCCGGGTGACGGTGGTCGACCATGCCGGCCGGCCGGCCGGACTGATCGTGCTGCTGCCACAGCCGGACCATCTGCTGCTCGACAATGTCGCGGTCGCGCCCGAAGCGCAGGGCCGGGGGCTCGGCCGCCGGCTGATCGCCTTTGCCGAGGCCGAGGCCCGCCGCCTGGGGCTGCACGAAATCCGGCTCTACACCCACATCACGATGACCGAGAACATCACCTTGTACCGGCGGCTTGGCTTCGTCGAAACCCACCGCGGGGAACAAGCCGGTTATTCCCGCGTCTTCATGCGCAAGCCGATATCGCCGAACTGACATACTTGCAAATGGTTCGCAATTGGCCCCAAACTTAATTGCGAATCAATTGCAACACACGGGATGGTCGATGGCTCTTCGGTTATCGGGTGGCGCAGCGGTCGCACCGTGGCGGCGCGGTCGGGGCGAACCATCGCTTGCAGATGTCCATCGCTCGATCCCGGTGCGGCACACCGGCGCGACCTGGCGCAAGGGCTTGGCCTTCATCGGGCCGGGCTACCTGGTCGCGGTCGGCTACATGGACCCCGGCAACTGGGCCACGTCGCTCGCCGGGGGATCCAGGTTCGGCTACCAGTTGCTGTTCGTCGCGCTCCTGTCCAACCTCATGGCGATCGTCCTGCAGCATGTCTGTGCCCGGGTCGCCGTGGGGACAGGGCGCGATCTGGCCCAGGCCTGCCGCGACGCCTATCCCAGGCCGGTCGCCTGGATCCTGTGGCTGTTCGCAGAAGTGGCAATCATTGCCACCGACCTGGCCGAGGTGATCGGCACCGCAATCGGCCTCAATCTTCTGTTCGGCATCCCGCTCGAACTCGGTGTGCTGATCACGGCGGCGGATGTCTTGCTGATCCTGTGGCTGCAGGCGAGGGGATTCCGCTGGATCGAGGCGTTTGTCATCGCCCTGCTCGCCGTCATCGCGATCTGCTTCGTCATCCCGATCGCGCTGGCGGATCCCGACTGGGGGGCCGTCCTTCGCGGTTTTGCCCCGACTGCCAGGGTCGTCACCGATCCGGACATGCTCTATCTCGCGCTCGGCATCATCGGCGCGACGGTGATGCCGCATAATCTGTACCTGCACTCCGGCGTCGTCCAGACCCGCGCCTACGGCGACAGCCCGGCGCAGCGACGGGAAGCCCTGCGCTTTGCCACCATCGACAGCTCGATCGCCCTGATGGGGGCGCTGACGATCAATGCCGCCATTCTCATTCTGGCCGCGGCGGCGTTTCACATGCGGGGCGAGACCGCGATTGCGGACATCGACAAGGCCCATTTCCTGCTCGCACCGCTGCTCGGCTCGGCGATCGCGCCGACCTTGTTTGCCATCGCGCTGCTGTGCTGCGGCCTGAATTCGACCGTAACCGCAACCATGGCCGGCCAAATCGTGATGGAGGGGTTTCTCGACATCAAGCTGGCGCCGTGGCTGCGCCGGCTGATCACCCGCATGGCCGCAATCGCACCGGCTGCCGTCGTCACGATGCTCCACGGCGAAAGCGGCGCCGGCAAGCTGCTGATCTTCAGCCAGGTCGTGCTCAGCCTGCAACTGCCGTTCGCGGTGGTCCCGCTGGTGCTGATCGCCGCCGACCGCGCCCGCATGGGTGATCTGCGCGCGCCAGGCTGGCTCGTCGCGGTCGTGTCGCTGATCGCGATGGTTATCATCGTCCTCAACGCCAAGCTCATTCTCGATTTCGTCGGCATGCCGACCTGGAATTAAACTACATGGTTGAATATCGGCTGGGACGCCGGTATATTAACCACATGGTTGAATCTCAGCTTGCCGCGCTGGACGCGGTCTTCCACGCCCTGGGTGATGCCACCCGGCGACGCATGCTGCGCGACCTCCACGACGGCGAACGGACGGTCGGCCAGCTCGCTGAACCGTTCGCGATGTCGCTGGCCGCGGCCTCCAAGCACATCAAGGCCCTGGAGAACGCCGGATTGATCCGCCGGGAGATCCGCGGCCGCACCCATGTCTGTCGGCTGGAGCCCGGACCGCTGGCCTCGGCCCATCAGTGGCTGAGCTTCTACGAGCATTACTGGACCACCAGCCTCGACGCCCTCGAACGGCTGCTCCGGGCCGAGGATGCCGCCGGGCAAACCAAGGGAACAACGACATGAACGATGCGATGCCCGTCGATGCCCATGGCAAGCTGATCGAAGCGGCGACGCTGAAGATCCAGCGTGTGCTGCCCGGTCCGATCGACCGGATCTGGCGGTATCTGACCGACGGCAACCTCCGCCGCCAGTGGCTGGCTGCCGGCGAAATGGAACTGCGGATCGGCAGCGCGCTTGAACTGGTCTGGCGCAATGACGAGCTGAGCGACCAGCCGACGACGCGGCCGGAAGGCTTCGCTGCCGAGATGCGGATGGCTAGCCGCGTCACCGAACTCGATCCGCCGCGCCGCCTGGCGATTGCCTGGGGCAATTCGGGTGATGTTTCCTTCGACCTGGAAACCCGCGGCAGCAACGTGCTGCTGACGGTGATCCACCGCCGTTTGCCCGATCGCGACATGCTGCTCAAGGTCAGCGCCGGGTGGCACGCCCATCTCGATCTGCTGGTCGAGGTCGCAAACGGCAGGAAGACCGCGCCGTTCTGGGAGAGTTGGGGGCGCCTGCATCGAGAGTACGACCAGCGCCTCTGACGCGGCCTCGATCAGGCGGCCGTCGGCGGATCGAGGAAGCGGACCAGTTCGCTGTCCGGGGTGGGACGCCCGATGAGATAGCCCTGCAGCCGGTCGTAGCCCAGTTCGACAAGCAATCGGCGCTGAGCCTCGGTCTCGACGCCTTCCGCCGTGACGCTCAAGCCCAACTGATGGCCCAGCACGACGATCGCGCGCGCGATCGTCATCGCCTCGGCGTCGGGCAGGTCGCGGACAAAGGATTTGTCGAGCTTGAGGCAGGACAGGGGCAGGCGCTTCAGGTAGCTGAGCGACGAGTAGCCGGTGCCGAAATCGTCGATCGCCAGGGCGATGCCGGCATCGCGCAATTGCCGCAGCGCCGGCAGTACCTGCTCGATATGCGCGATCGTCGCCGTTTCGGTTATCTCGATCTCGATGGCGGTGGCGGGAAGACCGTGGCGCGCCAGCCGTTCCACGACCCGGTCGGCGAATCCCGGGTCGAGAAGCTGCAGTGGCGAGACGTTGACCGCGACCGAGGGTTGGCGGCGATATTGCTGCCGCCAGGCCGCCGCGCGCCGGCAGACCCGTTCCAGCACGAGTTCCCCGAGCGCCACGATCATTCCCGTCTCCTCCGCGACCGGAATGAACTGGTCCGGCGGTATCGCCACCCCATCGGCGCCCTTCCAGCGCAGCAACGCCTCGAACCCAGTGATTTCGCCCGTCGAAATGTCCTGCTGCGGCTGGTAGTGGACGGTGAACCCGTCCTGGTCGATCTCGCGCCGCAGGTCGCGCTCGAGCCGCAGGCGATTGCGGGCGCGCAGGTTCATCGCCGCATCGTAGAAGACGAAGCCCGCCCCCTGTCGCTTGGCCGCATTGGCGGCGGTATGGGCCCCGCGCAGCAGGTCGTCCACCGCCGTGCCGTTCTCGGGATAGGCCGCGATGCCGAAGGCGCCCCGGACGAAAACCTCCTGGCCGGCCAACGTGAACGGGCGTGAGAATGCCTGGGCCAACTCCTGCAGCCAGGCGGTTTCCGACCCGTCCCAGGCAAGATCGGCCGCCAGCACGACGAATTCGTCCGCACCGAGGCGGCCGAGCGTCATGCCCGGCCGCAACCGGGCTTCCAGCCGACGGGCAATCTTGCGCAACAGGCTGTCGCCGCCAGGATGGCCGAAACTGTCATTGATGTCCTTGAACCGGTCGATATCGATGGTCACGACCCAAAGTCGGCGGTTGAAGGCGGCGGCCTGCGCAACCGCTGTCGCGAGCGTTTCATGGATCAGCGCGCGATTGGCCAGGCCGGTGAGCCCGTCGCGCGTCGCCAGCCGACTGAGTTCGGCCTCGACCTGCACTTCGCGCGAAATGTCGATGAGCGAGACCTGAAGCGCGGGCTCGCCGCCCCAGTCGATCGCACGATCAAGCACCAGAAAATGACGGATCGCGCCATGGCGGTTGCGGTTGGCGATCCGATGGGCGACGGGCACGGCGCGACCGGCGATGATGTCGCGATAGCGTTCGACCACCGCCTCGCGGATGTCGGCGGGAATCAGGTCCAGCAGGTCCGGCTCTTGCGCCAAGAAGGTCGCGGCATCACCGTAGCCGAGGGCACGGGCATGGGCGTCGTTGACGAACAGCGGCCGAAAATCGCGATGGACTACCATGCCCTGCAGGGATCCTTCGGCAAGATCGCGAAATCGCGCCTCGCTTTCGCGCAGCTCGACCTCGGCCTGCTCACGCACCATCCTGGCGGCGACGATCCGGTCGAGCAGGGATTCGATCCGGCGGACCATGGCACCGAGTTCGTCGTCACGGCGGCGGCCAGGCAGGCGGTGGCGCAGGCCCAGCGCCTCGGGCTGCAGGTCCAGCAGGGCTTCGCTCAGCCGCCGGATCGGACGGCCGAGTGTTGCCTGTGCCACCGCCGCCATGATTGCGCCGAGTACCAGCGACTGGACGAACACGGCGACGACCGAACGGCCGAAGCGCGCCAGGAACCGGCCGGTCGCGTAGCCGCGATCGATCGCCAGTTCCAGCGTGCCGACCACCAGCGGGCCTTGCGGCCGCTCCTGAACCAGGGGGCGGGACATCGCCTGAAGACCCGCGCCGAGCAGGGTATCGGCAAGCCAGCGCGGCAGGTCGCCATCGGGATCCTGCACCCGGCCGCGCCGGTCGACCAGCGCGCCGGCTTCATCGCGGACCGCAACCTGGTCGATCAGTCGCTCGCCCAGCGCGCCGTCGAGGACGACGCCCAAGGCCCGCCCATCGATCTCGTAGACCGCCTTGGCGGCGGGTTGGGTGATCGTCGCAAAGACTGTCCCGATGCTCGCAGCCAAGTCCTGGCGAAACTCGCGCAGGTCGAGCCAGGCCAGCAGCAGCGTGAGGCCGAGAGCCACCGCCAACGCCGCCACGGCGGTATCGAGGAAATGCCTGGCCGTCAGGCCGCCTGCCACCCGTCGCTCCCCGTGCCAGAGTTCTTTCTCCAGTCGTAAAGCGGCGGCGTGACAGGCGCGTGACAGCCCCCGGTCAGGGCAGCGTCACGGCGTAGTCCGACGTCTTCGGTTCGGTCCGGATCAGCCCCTGCTTTTTCAGGAAGGCGGCAAAGCGGGCATAGCGCGCGGGATCGAGGGCCGCGGGCGACGCATTGAAGCGCCGCAGCGTGTCGGACCAGGCGCGGCGATTGAGTTCGTTATCGAGCGTCTTGTCGTAGGTCTTGAAGACCTCCCACGCTTCGCCCGGATGATTGAGGGTATAGAGCGTCGCGCGCTCGACTACCTGGACGAAGCGGGCGAGGGCGGCCTTGGACAGCTTGTCGCGATGGGTGACGAGAACCAGTTCGTCATAGACCGGGACGCCCTCCTCCTCGACGAAGAAGGCGCGGCCGGGCTTGCCTTCGATCGCCATCTGGTTCAGTTCGAAATTGCGGAAAGCCCCGATCACGGCATCGACCTGGCCGGCAAACAAGGCTGGCGACAACGAGAAGTTCACGTTGACGAGAGCGACGTCGTCGAGCTTGAGCCCGTGGCGACCGAGCATCTCCTTCAGCAGCGCATCTTCGAAGCCGCCCACCGAATAGCCGATCTTGCGACCCTTCAAGTCGGCCGGCGTTCGTATCGGGCCGTCCGCGAGCACGACCAGAGAGTTCAGCGGGGTCGCCACCAGCGTGGCAATGCGGACCAGCGGCAGGCCCTGGTCGGCGAACAGCGTCAATTGCGGCTGGTAGGTGACGGCGAGGTCGGCCTTGCCGGCGGCCACCAGCTTGGGCGGATCGTTGGGATCGGCCGGTGCCACGATCTCCACCTCGAGGCCGGCCTCCTTGAACCAGCCTTTCTGCTGGGCGACGATCATCGGCCCGTGATCGGGGTTGACGAACCAGTCGAGCAGCAGGGTCACCGGCTCGGCCCGCGCCGGCAACGCGGCGGTCAGGCAGAACGTGGCGGCAAGGACGAGCCGACGCAACATGGGCAGTTTCTCCTAGGGTTGGGGCGCGGGCGCCCAGGGTGTCAGGAAGTCCGCGAGCCGATCGGCCGCGGCGTGCAGCAGCACGGCCATGACGATCAGCACGATCAGCGCCGCGAACATCAGGTCGATCTGCATCCGGGCATTCGCCTGCAGCATCAGGTAGCCGAGGCCGGCGCCCGCCCCGACCCATTCGCCGATTACGGCGCCGATCGGGGCGACCGCCGCGGCGAGGCGCAGGCCCTGGCCGAAGGCGGGCAGGGCCGCCGGCAGGCGCACGCGCCACAGCAGGCTGCCGCGCCCGGCACCAAGGCAGCGGGCGGCGTCGAGCCAGTCGCGCTCGGCCCGCGCCAGCCCCTGGTGCAGCGTCACGGCCACGGGAAAGAAAATGATCAAGGCCGCCGCCGCGACCTTCGAGGCGAGCCCATAGCCGAGCCACAGAACGAGCAGCGGTGCGATCGCGAAGACCGGGATGGCCTGGCTGCCGATGACCAGCGGCAGCAGCCAGCGCCGCGCACCGGCCGAAGCGGCGAGCGCCAATGCCAGCGCCGTGCCGGCGATCACGCCGACGGCAAGGCCCAGCAGGATTTCGACCAGGGTTATCCCGGCATGGCGCGCGATCACGTCCGCCCGGTCGACCAGCACCCGGGCGACCCGGTCGGGGCCGGGCAGCAGATAGGCCGGCACGCCGGTCACCGTCACCAGGGCCGCCCAGGCCGCGACCAGCCCGGCGAGGGTCAGTCCCGTGCGGACGAGGCGGGCCATAGCGCATGGAAATGATGAACCGGACCATGGCCGGCCCCGACCGCCAGGCTGCCGCTTTCGGCAATCGCCGCGGTCAGGTAGGCCTTCGCGCCCTCGATCGCCGCGATCGGGTCGGAACGCTGGGGCAGCAAGGCCGCGATCGCGGCCGACAGGGTGCAGCCGGTACCATGGGTGTTCTTCGTGGCAATACGCGGCGCGGACAGTTCGATCTGGCGCTCGCCGTCATCGATGATGTCGACGGCCGGGCCATCCGCGAGATGCCCGCCCTTCAGCAGCACCCAACGCGGGCCGAGCCGCTGCAGCGCCCGGGCAGCGTCACGCATGTCGGCCAGGGTTGCCGGAGGCGGGCGGTCGAGCAGGACGCCCGCCTCCGGCAGGTTCGGGGTGATGACGGTGGCAAGCGGCAGCAGGCGGGCGCGCAACGCCGTGACCGCCTCCATCGCCAGCAGGCTCGCCCCGCTCTTGGCCACCATGACCGGGTCCAGCACGATCGGTGCGCGGTTGCGGGCGACGAGCCCGTCGGCGACCGCCGCGATGATCGGAGCGGTGCCCAGCATGCCGAGCTTGACGGCATCGATGCGGACGTCGTCGTAGAGCGTGTCGATCTGCTGCCGCACGAAGGCGGGGTCGACCAGTTCGACCCCCGTCACGGCGCGCGTGTTCTGGGCGGTCAACGCCGCCACCACGGCGCAACCATAGGCTCCCAGCGCCGAGAATGCCTTGAGATCGGCGACGATCCCGGCGCCGCCGGAGGGGTCGACACCGGCGATGGTCAGTGCGTTGGGAATCATGAACGGGCCTCGTTGATTTCGTCGATCAGTTGCCGGGCCGCCGCCGCCGGATCGGCTGCGCCGCACAGGGCACCGATCACGGCGACCCCGCCGGCACCGGCCGCGATGACCGGGGCCGCACGGCCCGGGCCGATCCCGCCGATGCCGACGGCCGGGCAGGGCAGGGTGCGGGCCAGCCGCCCTACCCCGTCGGGTCCGAGCACCGGTTTCGGCGTGTCCTTGCTCGCAGTCGGGTAGGCCGGCCCGATGCCGACATAGTCGACGATGGCGGCATCGAAACGTCGCAACTCGGCCGGGCTCGAGGCGGTAAGGCCGAGGATGCGGTCGGGGCCGAGCATCGCGCGCGCATCGGCCGGGGCGATGTCGTCCTGGCCGACATGGGCGCCATCGGCCCCGGCGGCGAGGCAGACGTCGATGCGGTCGTTGACGATCAGCCGGCGGCCTGCCGCACGGGTCTCTGCCAGCAACGCGCGGGCAAGGTCGACCATGGCGCCGCCATCGATCGACTTGGCGCGCAGTTGCACCAGCGTCGCGCCGCCGGCGAGCGCGGCCCGGGTTATGGCGACGAGGTCGGCCCCCCGGGCGCCTTCGACGTCGGCGATCAGATAGAGCGAAAGATCAAAATCGGCGCGGCCCATGCCCGATACTCCCCGGCTGAGCGCAGGGGCGCGGGCGGCAAGGCACTTCGATCGGCAGATGGGGGATCGGAAGGCTCGAACGGCTCACGGTGACGTCCCTACGCTGGTGCGAACCAGATCAGGTGATGCGGGTGTGATCTCAGCCGGCCATCCGGCACCCCGTGTCACAATGCGGCCAAGATATCCGGCCGTGGCGGCTTGTCAACCGCCAGCCCGGCGCCTACAACGCCGGGCATGAGCAGCATCGACATCGCGCGGGTGACCGCGCTGATCGAGGGCGTCGCCGCCGAGGTGGTGATGCCCCGTTTCCGCAGCGCCGACCGCTTCGCCGCGATCGAGAAGACCGGGCCGGCCGACGTCGTCACCCAGGCCGATCTGGACGCCGAGCGCCTGCTGACCCCCGCGCTTGCCGCCATGCTGCCGGGATCGCGCGTGGTCGGCGAGGAAGCATGTTCGGAAAATCCCGAGGTGATGCGGGCGATCGCCGGCGATGCCCCGGTCTGGATCATCGACCCGGTCGACGGGACCCTGAACTTCGCCGCCGGCCTGCCGCTGTTCGGCGTGATGGTGGCGCTGGTCCAGGGTGGCGAAACCCTCGCGGGCTGGATCCACGACCCGGTGGCCGGCTGGACCGCCCGGGCCGAGCGCGGCTCGGGTGCCTTCGTCGGCGACCGCCGGCTGAAGGTCGCCAAGGCGCCGAGCCTCGCCTACATGTCGGGCATTCCCAACATCCGCTTCGGCGAGCCGGAATTCGCGGTCCACGTCGTGCGCCAGCTGAAGAAGCTCGGGTCATGGATCATGATGCGCTCGGCCGCACAGGAATATGTCGCCGTGGCCGAGGGCCGGGTCGACTTCGCCTATTTCCAGCGCACTTATCCCTGGGATCACGCACCCGGCGCCCTGATCGTCGAGGAAGCGGGCGGCGTCGTCCGCCGGATGGACAACGGGGCGCGCTACCGGCCCGGCGATCTCGACGTGGCAGCCCCGATGATGGCAGCACCGGACGACGAGCGGTTCGGCTGGCTCCGGGATGAAATCTTCACGCCAAAGCCCTGAACTAACTGCCTTTCTTCTCTTCCGCCTTAGCCTGATCCCAGAGCGCGTCCATCTCTTCGAGGGTGGACTGCTCCGGGGTCTTGCCGCGTTCGGCCAGCAGCGCCTCGATCCGGGTGAAGCGGCGCACGAACTTGGCATTGGCCCCGCGCAGCGCCTGCTCGGGCTCGATCTTCAGATGCCGGGCGAGATTGGCGAAAACGAAAAGGATGTCCCCGAACTCGTCTTCGAGCCGGGCAGGGGATGCGCCCTGCTCGATCTCGGCCCGCAATTCCGCAATCTCCTCGGTCATCTTGTCGAAGACCGGGCCGATGGTCGGCCAGTCGAACCCGACCCGGGCCGCGCGGTTCTGCAGCTTGATGGCACGGACCAGTGCCGGTAGGCCCAGCGCCACGCCGTCGAGGACACTGGCCGCCTTGCCTGAGGCAGCGGCCTTCGCCGCGCGCTCCTTCACCTTCAACGCTTCCCAATGCCTCGTCTGCGCCTCGGCATCGGCGATATCGACATTGCCGAAGACATGCGGGTGGCGCGCCAACATCTTGTCGCCGATGACCGTCGCGACCTCGGCGAAATCGAACAGGCCGGCTTCCTCGGCCATCCGGGCGTGGAACACGACCTGCAGCAGCAAATCGCCGAGTTCCTCGCGCAGGGACGCCATGTCGCCGGCCCGAATGGCCTCGTCGACTTCGTAGGCCTCCTCGATCGTATAGGGGGCGATGGTGGCGAAGGTCTGCTCGATATCCCACGGGCAGCCGCCGTCGGGATCGCGCAGCCGCGCCATGATCGCGATCAGCCGCGAGAGGGCGGCAGTTGCCTTATCCGCAGGCGTTGCCGCCGCCCCGTTCGGGTGAATTTCCGGTTTCGTCATGCCGCGGAGTATGGCGAGGCGGGCAGGGCGGGGCAATGCTCGCCCTGCCCGGCCGCGCCGCTCCGCGCGGTCGGTATCCGGAACTACTGGCGCTTGGGCTCGGCGACCGTGTCGACCCAGCCGAGGCGCGGGCCGATGGCCGGGGTATTGGCCTGCCTGAGCAGATTTTCGAACATGTGATAGAGACGAGTTTGCTGGTCGCTCGATTTCTGGTTCATGTTTCATCCCCGATAAACGTCGGCGTCTTGGCCGGAACCGCGACGACGGGTGATCGCCGGGGGCATGCGCCGGTTTTTGTTTTGCCACTCGATGATGACAGTCTATCACAAGACGACTCGGCGTGAAGACCGATTCGCGAGATCAATTACCGCCTTGTAAACATATTTCTTGATTGGTTTCTGGACCGCCCATTGCCCGGATCAGCCCCGACCATCAGCGATGCAACATCTTGCCAGTCGGGCAGGGGCACGATCAGGTCCTGGTGCGACAGCCTGTTGCTGCTCATGGTCGTCTTCGCGACTGCGGTGGCAACGCCACCGCCGGCCATGGCGGAATTCGCCCCGGGGCTTGGCGATACCATCAGCTTCTGTGTCGACCCGGACTGGCCGCCTTACGAGGTGATCAATCGCAGCGGCACCCATGAAGGGATCGCCGCCGACCTGCTCCGCCTGGCCGCCGACCGTGCGGGGCTGGCGCTCGCCCTGCATCCGACCCGAGACTGGGAAGAAAGCCTTGCCGCGTCGCGCCGCGGCGACTGCGATATCCTCAGCTTCCTCAATCAGACGCCGAAGCGCGAGGAATGGCTGGTGTTCACCCAGCCGCTGTTCGTCGATCCCAACGTCATCGTCACCCGCGAAGACCACCCGTTCATCGCCGACCTCGCCGCCGAAACCGACAAGACCCTCGTCTTGCCGGCGGGCACGTCGATCGAGGAACGGGTGCGCCGCGATTTTCCCGGCCTGAAGGTGATCACCACCGAAAGCGAAGCCGACAGTTTCGCCATGGTGTCCGACCGCAAGGCCGACCTGACGATCCGGTCGTTGACGGTCGCGGTCTACACGATCAAGAAGGAGGGATGGTTCAACCTGAAGGTATCGGGCCAGATACCCGGCTACGAGAACAGGCTGCGGGTCGGGATCCGCAAGGAGCGGGCAGAGCTACGCCCCATGCTGGACCGCGCGATCGCCACGATCACGCCCCAGGAACGCAACCAGATCGCCAACCGGCACGTGTCGATCAACGTGCAGACCGCCATCGACTACACGCTGCTGCGCAACCTGGTCCTCGGCTTCACCATCATCCTGGCCTCGAACCTCGTCTGGGCGCTGAAGCTGCGACAGGCCAACGCCCGGCTGCGTCAGTTGTCGCAAACCGACCGGCTGACCGGCCTCTACAACCGGACGGCGCTCGACGAACGGCTGCTGAAGGAAATCGAACGCGCGCAGCATCATGGCCATACGCTGGCCGTGATCCTGATCGATCTCGACCATTTCAAGCTCGTCAACGACCGGCACGGCCATCTGACCGGCGACCAGGTCCTTCGTGATCTTGCCGGCATCCTCATCGCCACGGCAGGCAAGGGGCCCATCGTCGGCCGCTGGGGCGGCGAGGAATTCCTGATCCTGTGCCCAGCCACGACGGCGGACCAGGCCCGACGCCTCGGCGATGACCTGCGCCAGGCGGCGCGACGGCATGACTTCGGGCTGGGCTGGCCGCAAACGATCAGCGCCGGCATTGCCGAACTGGACGGCGACGACGGCACGGACGGCTTGCTCCGACGCGCCGACGCCGCGCTCTATCGGGCCAAGGAAAGCCGCGACAGCGTGGCATCATGACCAGCCGCAGGATCGAACCGAAGATCGGATAATATATATTATGGAAAATCAATGCTGGGATTCGGAGCAGGGCGGTTGTGCACAGCCTGGCCCGGGTCAGGTCTGCCGGCTCAGGCTTGCAAAGATGTCCTCGTAGCGATCGGTTACCGCGACTATGTCAAAGCGCTCCCGTGCCGCCCGTCTTGCGGCAGCGGCGAGCGCGCTGCGCCGGCCTTCGTTCTGGGCAAGATCCATCATTGCTTGGGCGACGGCGATAGCTGAGCCCACGTCGACCAACTGGCCGTAGGCGCCATCGCCCAGGATCCAGGGCACGGCACCGCTGTCCCTGCCGGCGATAACCGGGACGCCACAAGCAGCGGCCTCGATCAATGTCAGGCCGAAGGCCTCCTCGCGCGAGACATGGACCAGGACGTCGATTTCCGTGCCCAGCCAATCGAGGACGTGCGGATGCGGCAGCCGCCCGGCGAACCGGACGCCGACATCCAGGCCCCGGGCGCTGGCCCAGGCGGCCGCCGGGCCAGCGGGTCCGCACTCCGCCCCCACCAGCAGCAGGCGTGCCCCGGGCAGTCGCCGGCGTACCATGGCGAAGGCTTCGATCAGCGTCGCGCCGTTCTTTAGCCCGTCCCAGCCGCCACTGAAAATGCCGGCAAAAACCGGCTCGGTTCCCGAGGTCCGCCGCGCTGACTGCTTGCCCGTCAAGATCGGTGGCAGCGCATTCGGGATGACGTCGATCGCGCCGGTGCGAAACCCGAAACGACGCAGATGATCGGCGACATAGGGCGATACGGCCACCAGGCGCCGTGCCGTCCGGCCGACCATGTATGCCATGGCCGTTCGCACGAGGCGATAGGGCGACGGATTGTGGCGCAGGATCCGCCAGGGCGCATCATGCGCGGTCACCACATGCGGGATACCGCTGGCGATCGCCGCCGCCGCGAATTCGTATGTCCAATGGGCACTGAGGATATCCGGCTGTTCGCGCCGCAGCGCATCGCGCAGATAGCCGATCTCGCGTCTGAAAAACGCCCTGCCCCGATGCCGCGTGTAGGGGCCGACGCAGATCTTCAGCCGATCGCCTTCGAAGACGCGCTCGCCGTCGATCGTTGGATCCAGCGTGAACAACGTGACCCGCCGGCCGCGCCGCAGCAATTCCCGAACATGCCAGTGGACCGGCGGGCCACCGAGGCCGGGCAGGCGATCGCCGGCCAGGTCTTGCCCGGGCAGGAGATCGTCGAAATCGGCGAGGGCAACCGGCCCCAGAACGCCGATGCGTCGCCCCTCTGACCAGGCCCGGCCCAAGTCAGGTACCCTGCCCGTCCCGGTTGCGAGCACCGGTTTCAGTCATCACGCGCGACCAGATAGCACAGCATGTGCCCGGCAATTCCGACCGGCAGGACCGCCCGCAACAATCGACCGACCGGCGTAAAGTCGACGGCGACCCGTTGGCGATCGAAGCGGCCGGCCAGGCGGCCGAAGTGATGCAGGATACCCTCGTCATGGAAACCCACGAACTCCTCGCGGACGGCAAGCCCCGCTTCCGCCAGGAAGCTGCGCATCTGCGACCGGGTGAAGCGATATTCGTAGAAGAACCAGCCTTGCTCGTCGTTGCTGAAGAACGGCAGCCAGTCGTGCCGCGGCCCCTTGCGGGCATTGGCGAGCCTGGTGGGTCCAACGCGCTTGCCGAAAAGACGCCGGAGCTGCGGGATCGCCTTGACGGTCAGGGACAGATTGGCAAATGGCGACGCCAGACGGCGCAATGGGCTGCCGAAGGGCACGGTGATCAAGGCCCGGCCGCCGGGTCGCAACAGCCTGCGAAACTCGCGCAGCATGGCTTGCGGCCCATCCTGGGTATGTTCGATCGACCCGAGCGCGATAATTCCGCCATAGCTGCCGTCCGGCACGGGGACCGAGGCCATATCGCAGGCGAAGAAGCGCGCCTGCGGGAATTCGCGCGCCGCTCTGTCGCACAGTTCCTGCGACCAGTCGACACCGTCGCAGGCGATGCCCCGGCGCAGGAACCAGCCGCACCAGCGACCGCTGCCACATCCGGCTTCCAGGACGGGCTGGCTCTCGGCAAAAACGCGAAGGAGAAGTGGAACGAGCTCATTCCGATCGCAAGCATCGATCTGCTGGACCAGCGCCTCCGACAGGAAATCGGATTCGAAGGACTTTGAAACCTGGTTCACATCGTCTCCGGCAGGCGCGGCTTTGCTACCGGTCTTGTATCACGCTGCGCTGTATTCCGGAATTGAAGGCAACACGTGTTCGAATATCGCCATCGACCTCTATTGCGAGACTTTCGCGCGACCAGCGATATGCAGCCGCCCCCTCAGTTCGTCACCCAGCGCATCCATATCGTCGAGGCGGCCGTTGGGCCATGATTGCGGCTCATTATTGAACCAATTTATTAGATTCTTATCTATAAGCCTTTGATGAAATTGTTCGAACTTGGCTCGATCGCCTTTGGCTGGCAGCCGCTCGACCAGCACGGGAAGGCCAGTGGCGCAGGCTTCGGAGATCATCGAGACGGAATCGGAGGTCACCAGGATCTGGTCCGCAAGCGCCAGATAGCCGAAATAGGGGTTCGGTCCAGCCCCGTCGGTCCAAGGCGACCAGAAGCGGTGCGCGCTGCCGGCAAGGGCTGCGGAAAGGCTGCGGGCGGCGGACTCGCCCGTTCGTCGCGACGCGGTGACGAGCAGGCCGCAACCCAGCGCGCGGAGCCGCCGGCCGAACCCGGCCGCCCAGTCGGAATCGAGGTGATAGACGCCGTTGGAACCGCCGATCAGAACCGCCAGCAGCGGCCGCGGCAGGCCATCGGCCAGCGCGGCGAACTCTGCCGCCGCCGCCGCCAGGCGGGCGCGGGTGACACGGTGAGGGGCGCCTTGCGTGACGACGACGTTCGCCCCGCGCACCGGGTCGTGCTCGGGCACCACCAGCACGTCGAAGCGAGCGCGGCCGGCGCGCGGATCCATCACGCAGACGAGTTTCGGACGCCCGCCGGCGGCGCGCTTGATCGCCAGGGCGGCGAGGGCGGCGCGGCGGCCGCAGCAGACGATCAATTCGGGCCAGGGTGGGGTAATGCCCTCGCCTGCGATCGCCGAAACCGGCGTCGGAAGCAGCCCGACCGGCGCCCAGGACCAGGGCTTGGCGACCCGCACGACCTTGTTGACCGGGGCGGGGTAGCCGATCGCCTCGGCGATGCCGATGGCCTGGGACTGGTGGCCGGCCTCGCCGGTGGTCAGCGCCCAGCACAGCCCCCTGCCCGGCTCGAGGTTCATCAGACCTCGATCACCATGCCGTCATAGGCTGGCTCGACGCCCGGCGGCAGTTCGGCGGCAAGCTTTCGATAGTCGAGGTCGACATGCATGTTGGTCAGGATCGCACGCTCCGGCTTGACCCGGGCGATCCACTCGAGCGTCTGGGCCACATGCGTATGGGTCGGATGGGGCAGATAGCGCAACGCGTCGACGATCCAGACCTTGACCCCGGCGAGCTGTTCGAACGCGCGATCGGACAGGCGCACGACATCGTTGTTGTAGGCGATGTCGCCGAACCGGAACCCCAGCGAGGGAATGGTGCCGTGATCCTGTTCGATCGGCTCGATCGGAATGTCGCCGATCGCGAACCGACCGGGGATCAACCGGGCCTGGAGGATCGCCGGATAACCGGCATGCCCCTCGAAGCAGTAGCGAAACTTGGCCTGGAGCCGGTCGAGCGTCATCTGGTCGCCCCAGGCCTCGATCTGCCGGCGCATCACCAGGGTCAGGTAGCGCAGGTCGTCGATGCCGTGGGTCTGGTCAGCGTGATCGTGGCTCCAGACCACCGCATCGAGATGCTTGACGCCGGCGGAAATGAACTGCTCGCGCAGGTCGGGGCTGGTATCGACCAGGACGGAGGTCGCGTCGGTCTGCACCAGGATCGACGACCGCCGGCGCCGGTTGCGCGGTTCGTTCGGGTCGCAATCACCCCACGAGCCGTCGATGCGCGGCACGCCAGGCGAGGAACCGCAGCCCAGGACGGTGACCTTCATGCGGTCTTGCCGGCGTGCGGTTGCGCCTTGGAGAACAGCCGGAAGAAGTTGGCGGTCGTCAGTTCGGCCAATTCCTCGTTGGCCATGCCGAGTTCCTTGGCCAGGAACGCGGCGGTATGGACGACGAAGGCCGGCTCGTTCTTCTGGCCGCGCTTCGGCACCGGGGCGAGATAGGGAGAATCGGTTTCGACCAGCAGCCGGTCGCGAGGGATGAAGCGGGCGGTTTCGCGGATATCGCCGGCGTTCTTGAACGTGACGATCCCGGACAGCGAGATCGAGAGGCCCAGGTCGAGCGCGGTGCGCGCCAGTGCCGCCGACGAGGTGAAGCAGTGGATCAGGCCGCCGAAGGCGCCCTGCCCCATCTCGTCCTTGAGAATGGCACAGGTATCGTCGTCGGCATCGCGGGTATGGATGACGACGGGCAGGCCGGTCGCGCGCGCCGCCTGCAGATGGGCGCGGAACGACCGCTGCTGCTGGTCCCGGTCGGAATGATCGTAGAAATAGTCGAGCCCGGTCTCGCCGACCCCGACGACCTTGGGATGGGCGGCCTCGGCGATCAGCCGCGCGGCATCGATGTCGGGCTCCTTGTCCGCCTCGTGCGGATGCAGACCCACGGTGCACCAGATGTCGGGATCGCTCTCGGCGATGGCGCGTACCGCGGGAAAGTCGTGCAACTTGGTCCCGATGGTCAGCATCGTGCGCACGCCGGCGGCGCGCGCACGATTGACGATGTCGTCCCGCTCCGGCCCCGCGGCGAAATAGTCGAGGTGGCAATGGCTGTCGATCAGCGTCATCAGCCGGCCGCCGGCTCGACGTAACGCGGGAAGATACCCTGCGGCACGGGCAGGCCGGTGCCGGGCACCAGGGCCCCGCCGTCGCCCAGTCCGGCGAAGCCGCGGCTGTCGGGGCCGACGGCCAGCAGGTCCAGGACCCTGGCCGCTCCGTCGGGCACGAAGGGCTGGGCTAGGACCGCCAGATGCCGGATCGTCTCGGCCAGCACCCAGAGCACGGTCAGCATCCGCGCCGGATCGGTCTTCTTGAGCGTCCAGGGCGCCTCGACATCGATATAGCGATTGGCGGAATCGACGAGATCCCACCATTGCTGCAGCGCGACATGGATGGCTTGGTCGGCGAGCGACATGCGCATCCGCTCGACCAGGCTGTGCGCTTCGGCCAGCAGGGCTTGATCGGATTCCGACAGGGCGCCGGGCTGCGGCACCCGGGCCTCGGCATTCTTGGCGATGAACGACAGCGTCCGCTGCGCCAGATTGCCGAAGCCGTTGGCCAGTTCGCCATTGATCCGGTTGATCATGCCGCGGCGGCTATAGTCGCCGTCATTGCCGAACGGCACTTCGCGCATCAGGAAGTAGCGGGTCTGATCGAGCCCGAAGGTCGAGACCAGTTCGACCGGGTCGATCACGTTGCCGAGCGACTTCGAAATCTTCTGCCCCTCGTTGGTCCACCAGCCGTGGGCGAAGACGCGCTTGGGCGGCGCGACGCCGGCCGCCATCAGGAAGGCCGGCCAGTAGACCGCATGAAAGCGCACGATATCCTTGCCGACCATGTGCAGGTCGGCCGGCCAGTAGCGCCGGAAAGCATCGTTTCCGGTATCCGGATAGCCGACGGCGGTGATGTAGTTGGTCAGCGCGTCGAGCCAGACATACATGACATGGGCCTCGTCGCCCGGTACCGGCACGCCCCATTTGAACGAGGTGCGGGAGACCGACAGGTCCTTCAGGCCCCCCTTGACGAACGACACCACCTCGTTGCGGCGGCTCGCCGGCAGGATGAAGCCCGGATGCTCGTCGTAGAACTTGAGCAGCCGGTCGCCCCAGGCCGACAGGCGGAAGAAATAGGACGGCTCGACCACCCACTCGACCGGGGCGCCCGAGGGCGCGTAGAATTTGCCGTCCTCGCGCTTCTCCAGTTCGTCCTCGCCGTAGAAGGCTTCGTCGCGGACCGCGTACCACCCCTCGTACTGGCCGAGATAGATGTCGCCGGATTCGATCAGGCGCTGCCACAGCGCCTGGCAGGCAGCGTAATGGCGCGGCTCGGTCGTCCGGATGAACTGGTCGTTCGAGATGTTGAGCAGCTTGGCCAGATCACGGAACGACTGGCTGACCTCGTCGCAGAACGCCTTGGGTTCCTTGCCGGCGGCCGCGGCGGACTTCTCGACCTTCTGCCCATGCTCGTCGGTGCCGGTCAGGAACATCACGTCATAGCCGTCCAGCCGCTTGAACCGGGCCAGCACGTCGCAGGCCAGCGTCGTGTAGGCATGGCCGATATGCGGCTTGTCGTTGACGTAGTAGATCGGCGTGGTGACGTAAAAGCTTTGCGGCATGGCTCAACCGATTCAGAACAGGCGTGGAAAATCAGGAACCTACCATCATCAGGCAGGTTTGGCCGCCCGCTCCAGAAGGGAGAAGACGTTCAGCACCACCTGCTTCTTGTCGAGGTTGACGCTGTCGGCTCGGGCGATCAGGCCGGAGACGTTCTCCCACACCTCCACCGAGCGATCAAGGCCGCAGCGTTCGGGCAGGATGGTCAGGGCCTGCGTCTCCCCCGGCACGATCGGCGGCGGCATGACCCCGGATGCCGCGGCCCGCACCCCGCGCGCCAGCCACCAGCCCAGCAGGTCGGTGAACACCTGCCACGCCCCCTCCTCGCCCTTGCGGGCGAGCTTGTCGCCGAAGGCATGCAGCTTGACGGCGTCGATGCGCGGGAGGTTCGCGACGAGATCGACGATCTGGCGGTAGAGGTCGAGGCCGCCGGCCTCGTGCAGTGCGACGGCGCGGCCCGGCGCGCCCTCCGCCAGCCGGGCCAGCGCCAAGCGCTCGTCGCGCTCGCTGTCCGGCAGGCAGCGCGACAGCACCGCGATGGTGTCGTCCTCGCCGAGCGGGCGCAGTTTCAGCACGCGGCAGCGCGACCGGATGGTCGGCAGCAGACCGCCCGGGGCATGGGCCAGCAGCAGCAGCAACGCGCGCTGCGGCGGCTCCTCAAGAATCTTCAGCAGCCCATTGGCTGCATTACGATTCATTTCGTCGGCCGCATCGACGATCACGACCCGCCAGCCATCTTCGGCGGCGGTCGAATGGAAGAATGGCTGCAGCCGGCGGATATCGTTGACGCCGATTTCCTTGCGCCAGCGCTTGGCCTTGTCGTCCCAGGAGCGGGTGATGGTGACGAGGTCCGCCGCCCCGGAAGCGACACGGGCGAACAGCGGGTCGTCGGGCGATACGTCCAGCGAGGTCGGCGCCGGCTCGTCGAACATCGAAAACGCGCCCGCCCCGGCCTCCTTCTGCTTCAGGATGAACCGGGCAAAACGGAAGGCCAGCGTCGCCTTGCCGATACCCTTGGGACCGGTGAACAGCCAGGCATGGGGCAGCCGACCAGAATTGAAGGCGTCGAGCAACGTGCGCTCGGCCTCGCCGTGCCCGATCAGCGCGGTAGCGGTCCGGGCAGCGTGCGTCGGATCCTGGGATGGATCGAAATCGCTCATCTGCCCAGGTCGAAGCGCTCGGCGACCGCAGCCCAGATCAGGGCGGCAGTACCGTCGATGTCGCCGGAACCGTCGACCAGCCGGCAGCGATCGGGTTCGGCGGCGGCGATGGCGTGGAAGCCCGCCGACAGCCGGCGGTGGAAGTCGAGGTCGAGGCCTTCGAAACGCTGCTCGTCGCCGGCCCGGGCCCGGGCCCGGGCGAGGCCGATTTCCACCGGCAGGTCGAGAATCAGGGTCAGGTCCGGGCGAAAATCGCCGAGCGTCCAGGCATAGAGTTCGGCGATCTTCCCGGGGCCGATCCCGCGGGCATAGCCCTGGTAGGCCATCGAAGAATCGGCAAACCGGTCGGAGACGACCCACTCGCCCCGTTCGAGCGCCGGCCAGACCGTCGCGCGCAGGTGATCGCGCCGGGCGGCGAACATCAGCAGCGCCTCGGTCACTCCGTCCCAGCGATCCCCGGCGCCGGTGACGACGAGGTTGCGGATCGCTTCGGCGCCCGGCGAGCCGCCTGGTTCACGCGTCCGCCGCACGGTCTTGCCGCCCGCCTCGAGGCGGGCGACGAGAAGCGCGATCTGGGTCGACTTGCCGGCCCCCTCGCCGCCTTCGATGGTGATGAAGCGGCCGGGCTGGCGGCCTGCGCGGCCGCCGGCCGTCATGGCGCGGCGACTTTGTTCAGCCCGACGAGGCTGAGAAGTGTCGCCTGGATGCGGCCGGCGAAACCGAGCCGGTCGACCGGGCCGGCCGCCACCAGCGGCACCTCGATCTGCCTGGGTTGTTCCAGCCGGTCCATCTCGGGGGCCGCGATCAGCAGGCGGCCGACCGGCTGGCCCGCCTGGATCGGCGCCGGAATCGGGTTGTCCCACACGGCGGTGACCTTGAGCCCCGGGCGGTCGCGCTTAGACAGGGTGACGTAAGTTTCCTTCGAAACGGTCAGCGGCACGGACGGCTGCACGCCGAGCCAGACGCCGGCGGTATCGACGACCTGTCCGGGGGAGAAGATCTTGTAGGTGTCGAACTCGTTGAAGCCCCAGTCGAGCAGGCGCTCGGATTCCCGCGACCGCTCGTTCATCGACTTCAAGCCGTTGACCACCATGATGATGCGCCGGCCGTCGCGCTTGGCCGAAGCCGTCAGGCCGTAGCCGGCCGCGTCGGTATGGCCGGTCTTCATGCCGTCCGCGCCGGTGTTCTTGTAGAGCAGCGGGTTGCGGTTGCCCTGCTTGATATTGTTGTAGGTGAAGCTGATCTCGGAATAGAAGCGATAGAATTGCGGAAAGCGGATGATGATCTCGCGCGCCAGCAAGGCCAGTTCGCGCGGGGTCATCAAGTGGCCGTCCTGGGGCAGGCCGGTCGCGTTCTTGAACACGCTCTTGCTCATGCCGAGTTCACGGGCACGGGCCGTCATCTGCTCGGCAAAACGCTCCTCGCTGCCGGCAAGCCCCTCGGCGAGCACGACGCAGGCATCGTTGCCCGACTGGATGATGACGCCGCGCAGCAGATCTTCGACCGACACGCGGTCGCCGACATGGACGAACATCTTCGACCCGCCGGTCTTCCACGCCTTTTCCGAAACGCCCATCTGGTCGGTCATATGCAGGGTGCCGGCGGCGAGGCGCTCGAACACCATGAACGCCGTCATCAGCTTGGACATCGACGACGGCGGCATCAGTTCGTCGCCGTTCTTGTTGTACATCACCGCGCCGGTCTGGAAATCGACCATGAACGCCTGGCGCGCAGCGGTCTCGAAGCCCTGTGCCATGGCAATGGCAGGGCCGAGTCCGAGAATGGCGGAGGCAACGAACAGGACGCGCCCCAGCCGTGCGATGATGGACATGGCGGATACCCCCCTCGTTGACCGTGCGGTCCTGTTAGTCCGACAACGCGGCGAAACCATGACCACTGAACTTACTCCACCACGATATGCGCCTGCGTCTCGCCGCCGGCGATCATCTGGCTCAGCAACTGATCGGCCCGCTCGACGGAATCGATCGGACCAAGCCGCACACGATAGAAATCGGTGCCGTTGACGACGGTCTGCGTGACCCGCGTCGGGCCGAACCGCCCGATCTTCGCCGACTGGCGATTGGCGTTGTCGAACACCGTGAAGGCACCGGCCTGGATGTAGATATTGGTCTGCTTGACCGGCTCGACGCGGACAGTCTGGGCGGTGTAGTCCGGCGGAATATCGGCGGTGACCACACGGGTCTGCGGGGCGGGCGGTGTCGTCGGCTGCAATTGCGGCGGAGGCGGCTTGCCAGCGGCCGTCCGGCTCGGAACGGTCGGCGGCGGCGCCAGGGTCTGGACGCCGATATCGCCGCGTGGCGCGGCCGCCACCTGCGGCTGCGGTTCGTCACCCTGGGCGACCATCGTCCCGCCCTCGAGCGGCGCGTTCTCGATGAACTGGACGCGGACACGCGCGGTGCCCTTCTGCTCGAAGCCGAGCAACTGGGCGCCGCGTCGCGACATGTCGATGATGCGTCCGTTGGCGAAGGGGCCGCGATCGTTGACGCGCACGACGATCGAGCGCCCGTTCTCCAGGTTCGTCACCCGCACGAAAACCGGCATCGGCAGCGTCTGGTGGGCCGCCGTCAGATCGTTCATGTCGTAGGCTTCGCCGTTGGCGGTGTACTTGCCGTGGAACCCGGGCCCGTACCACGAGGCGATGCCGGTCTCGTCGTATTTCGGATTTTCTTTCGGGTAATACCAGACGCCAGCAACCTGATAGGGATTGCCGACCTTGTAGACGCCCTTGCCAGGCGCCGCCTGGGCCGTCGTGCCCGCAGGCTTGGCGGCCGACTTGGCACCCGCGCCGACCAGCTTGGTTTCGGCACAGCCCCCCAAGCCGAGTGCGGCCAGCGCGACAAGCGCCGTGACAGCCCGTAGATCCCTAGCCCGCATCATCTGGTGGCGACCCCGCTATTTTCGCCCAGATATTCACAAAATCTAGCCGTCGCCGATCCGATCGGCAAGGGTGCCGACCGCGATCGCGAAGCTGGTGGACTTGTTCCACTTCATGATGACGCGGAAGTTCGTGTAGGCCAGGAACGCCCGGCCCTGCCCGTTCGACGGCACCACCAGCATTGCCCGGGTCTGCGCCGCCGCCAGCGGTTGGCCGTTCAGGCTACGCACGCCAACCGCACCCCATTCGGCCACCGTCTTCTCGGCATCGGTGTTGACCAGAGCGGCATCGAAACCCGGCGGCAGCTTGACCTCGCGCCCCCAGCCCTCGTCGCCTTTCCAGCCGATCCGCGACAGGTAGTTCGAGGTCGAGGCAAAGACATCGCCGCGCGAGCGCCAGATGTCGGCACGGGCGTCACCGTCGAAATCGACCGCGTAGCTGAGATAGGTCGACGGCATGAACTGGTTCTGGCCCATCGCCCCCGCCCATGACCCGGTGAACTCGTCCGGCTCGAACTTGTCGCGCTCGAGGATCTTCAAGGCATTGATCAACTCGTTGCGGAAGTAGAGCGACCGCCGGCCGTCATAGGCGAGCGTGGCCAGTGCCGGTACCACCTTGAAGCCGCCGGTAAGTCGGCCGAAATCGGTCTCGATTCCCCAAAGCGCAACCACGTAGCGCGGCGCCACGCCGTATTTCTCGGCAACCTTGTTCAGCAGGCCGCGGTTCTCGCGCAGCATCTGCTTGCCCTTTTCGACCCGGGCGTTGTTGACCACGCGGTCGAGATACTGGTCGAGAGTCAGCGAGAATTCGGGCTGCTTGCGATCGAGTTCGATGATCCGGGGGATCGGCTGGGCGCCGCGGAAGGCGCGGTCGAACACCGGTCCCGAAATGCCTTTGCCCAGCGCTTCCTTGCGCAGATCGGCGACCCAGGCCGGAAAAGGCTTGGGGTTATGGATGACCGGCGGCGCACCGACTGCCGCGGTCGAGGCCGGCGCCTGCTGGGGAGGCGGCGGCGCGGCCTTGACGCCCGGCGGGGGCGCCAGCGTCTGGCTGTCGATGCCGCCGCGCGGGGCCGCGGCAGCGACGGGGAACCCATCGGCATCGACGCTGGGCTGGCTTGCAACCTGACTGCCGGTCGCAGGGGTCGTGCCCTCGGGGGCACACTGCGTCATGGTTAATGCGGCTAGAATCAGGGCAGAGGCACGCAACCAGCGGCTAAAGGCCATAAGCATTCCTTGGATCGAAAGGATCTGGCGCCCGCGCGCCTCCCTGCTTTGTGCCACGAGGACGCGATTCGGTGCAACCGCCGATCCTTATTGCATCACGGCGTAGGCGACACGAAAACCGATGGCATCGTAGCGATAGTCGGGCAGCGAGAAGAAGCGATACGGCGCGCGCAGCATCGCGGGACCAAAATCCCATGACCCGCCACGCAGCACCCGGTAGCGGCAGACCGGCGGGCTGACCGCCCGGCCGTCATCAGGCGTGTCGAAATAGGTTTCGCGGTAGCAATCCTCGACCCATTCCCAGACATTGCCGTGCATGTCGAACAGCCCGAAGGCGTTCGGTCGAAACGATCCGGCGGGAGCGGTGCGCTGATTGTCCCACGGGCTGCCGCAACCGTTGCAATTGGCGCGGTTGCGCTCGATCTCGTCGCCCCAGTCATAATCGGCGGATGAGCCGGCGCGGGCCGCGTATTCCCATTCCGCCTCGCTGAGCAGGCGATAGGGTTTTCCGGTCTTGCGCCGCAGCCACTGGACGTAGGCCTGGGCATCGAGCCATGACACGTTCATCGCCGGGCGACGGCCACGCCCCCAGCCGTTGTCGCCGGGCATGTGCCGGTTGCAGCCGCCGTCGCGGACACAGGCATCCCACTCCCCGAAGGTGACCTCGTAGCGTCCGACGGCGATCGGATAGGCGATCGTTACCGGATGGGGTGGCCCTTCGTCGGCGTTCAGTCCGATCGCGCCCATGGTGAAGCTGCCGGGCGGCAGCTCGATCATCTCGGGGCAGGCCTCGTCGCAATCGCGATAGGGCGCGCCCGGCATGAAACCGACCGTCGGGGTCACCTGCCCCCACGGGTCGGCCGCGGCGAGGGTTCCCATACTCAGCAGCCAGACGAGCACGAGAACCGCTGTCCGACACATGGACCCCCGCTATCCCCTCCCGAGGTCGAACGCCTTGCCATGCGCGAGCGGCGCGATGCCGAGATGGGCGGCAAGTGTCTGGCCGATATCCGCAAACCCGTCGCGGCGGCCGAGGCGCCGCCCCGCGATGCCGGGCCCGAAGGCCAGCACGGGCACGTTCTCGCGCGTATGGTCGGAACCGCGCCAGGTCGGATCACAGCCATGATCCGCCGTGATGATGGCGACGTCACCGGGCCGCATCATGGCCCGAAAGCGCGGCAGCCAGGCATCGAAGGTTTCCAGCGCGGCCGCATACCCGGCAACATCGCGGCGATGGCCGTACAGCGTATCGAAGTCCACGAAGTTGGTCAGGGTCAGCGAACCCGCCGGGGTGGCCGCCGCTGCCTCCAGCGTCGCCTGCATCAGCGCGGCATTGCCGTCGGCCTTGATCTCCTCGCCGGTGCCGGAATGGGCGAAGATGTCGCCGATCTTGCCAATCGACCGCACCGCCCTGCCCACCTCCGTCAGGCGGTCGAGCAATGTCGGTTCGGGCGGCATCACCGCCAGGTCCTTGCGATTGCCGGTGCGGCGGAAGCTGCCGGGCGTACCGACGAAGGGCCGCGCGATGATCCGGCCGATATTGTAGGGATCGACGAGACGCCGCGCGATGCGGCAGACCGCATAGAGACGCTCGAGACCGAAATGGTCTTCGTGGGCGGCGATCTGGAAGACGCTGTCGGCCGAGGTGTAGCAGATCGGCCTGCCGGTCGCGATATGCTCGGTCCCCAGGCGCTCGATGATCTCGGTGCCCGAGGCATGGCAATTGCCGAGGATGCCCGGCAACCCGGCTTCGCGGATCAGCGCGGCGACAAGCTCAGGCGGAAAACTCGGGGTCTGGTCCGGGAAATAGCCCCAATCGAACGCAACCGGGGCGCCCGCCATCTCCCAGTGGCCGGACGGCGTATCCTTGCCGCGCGAGGCCTCGGTGGCAAAGCCGAAAATCCCCTCGGCCCCATCTGCAGCAAGCGGGCGCCCGATCGAATCGCCATGCGCGGCATGCAGGCCGAGGCGCTCGAGCGCGGGCAGCCTCAAGTCCGGCGTGGCGGCGAAGATATGGCCGAAGGTATCGGCGCCGGTATCGCCGAACGCATCGGCGTCGGGCGCGCCGCCGAGCCCGAAGGAATCCATCACCAGGATGAAACCGCGCCTGTCCATCGTCATAGTCTGCGCCCGACGGCCGCTATCAGGCAATACGCTCGGGCACGATCGGGCCGGGCGCCTTGATGCCATCGCCGACCACATAGGCGCGATCGAGGGCACGGGCTGCCGCCTCGGCCGCATCTTCGGTCCGCGCATGGATCCAGGCCAATGGCCGGTCGGGACCGACCGCTTCGCCGAGCGCCGCCACGTCGCTGAAACCGACGGCCGCATCGATCGCCTCGCCGGGCCGCGTCCGGCCGGCACCGAGCGCCAGCGCCGCAATCCCCACCGCGCGGCTGTCGACGGCGTGCACGTGACCGGTACGGACCGGATAGGCCGCCCGCACGACGGGCGCCTTGGGCAGATGGCGATGCGGCGCCTCGAGCAGGTCGGAGGGGCCGCCGAGACCCGCGACCATCGCCGAAAAGCGTTCCGCGGCGGTGCCCGACGACAATGCTCCCTCGACCGCGGCGCCGGCGGCGACCTGATCGACCAGCCCGCCCAGCATCAGCATCTCGGCCGCGCAGCGCCCGGTGACCAGGTGCAGCCGCGGATCTCGCCGCGCGCCAGTCAGGTAATCGATCGCCTCCCGCACCTCCAGCGCATTGCCCACGGTGCGCCCGAGCGGCTGGTTCATGTCGGTCAGCAGCGCGACGGTCGGCAACCCCGCGCCGGTCGCCACCTCGACGATCGAGCGGGCCAGAAGCTGGGCATCCTCGTAGCGTTGCGCAAACGCCCCGCTGCCGAACTTGACGTCCATCACCAGCCCCTTCAGGCCGGCAGCCAGTTTCTTCGACAGGATCGAGGCCGTGATGAGGGCGATCGATTCGACCGTCGCGGTGACGTCGCGGATGGCATAGAGGCGACGGTCGGCCGGGGCCAGGTCGGCGGTCTGGCCGACGATGGCACAACCAGAACGGGCAACGACCTCGCGAAAACGCTCGCGGCTCGGCGCGACATCGTATCCGGGGATCGCTTCGAGCTTGTCGAGCGTGCCGCCGGTATGGCCGAGGCCGCGGCCGGAGATCATCGGGACGAAGCCGCCGCAGGCAGCGACGATCGGGGCCAGCATGAGGCTGACCTTGTCGCCGACCCCGCCCGTCGAATGCTTGTCGAGCGTCGGGCCGGGCAGGTTCAAGTCATCCCAGCCGATACGATCGCCGGAATCGGTCATCGCCCGGGTCAGCTCGACCCGCTCGCGCGCGGTCATGCCGCGAAAGAACACCGCCATCGCGAAGGCACCGACCTGGGCATCGCCGAGGTTGCCGTCGGTGATCCCGCGAACCAGGAAAGCGATTTCCTCGGCGCTGAGTTCGGCGCCGTCGCGCTTGCGGCGGATGACTTCCTGCGGCAGCAGCATCAGGACTGGCCCCGCAGCAGCGCGGCCATGGCCGGCAGGCCGCCGATCAGCAGGTTCTGGAGGGCGGCGGCACCGATCCGGGCGCGGTCGATGGTCAGGTGATGACTAAGGGTTTCGTCCGGTGCCATGCCGGCGCCCAGATTCGTGATGTTCGAGAATGCCGCGACCTTCATGCCGTAGCGGCGCGCCAGGATCGCTTCCGGCACCGTCGACATGCCGACGGCGTGCCCGCCGAGGATGCGGGCGGCGCGGATCTCGGCCGGCGTCTCGAAGATCGGGCCGGTGAACCAGACGTAGACACCCTGGAACAGGTCGATGTCCTGGCCGGCCGCCGTCTCGGCGAAAATCTCGCGGATCCCGCGATCGTACAGATCGGTCATCGGCAGGAAGATCGGGCCGCCATCGGGTCCCCTGTCGCCGATCAGCGGGTTGGTTCCGGCGAAGTTTATGTGATCGTTCAGCATCATCAGGCTGCCCGGCGGCATGTCGGCGTCGAGCGACCCGGCGGCGTTGGTGAGCACGATGCCGCGGCAGCCCAGTTCCGCCAGGGCCGCGATCGCCGGACGCATCACGCCGGAGCCATGGCCTTCGTAAAAATGGGCCCGCCCCTTCAGGCAGACCACCGGCACGCCGCCGAGATGGCCGAGATGCAGGGTGCCGCCATGACCCGGGACCGACGGCTGCGGAAAGCCCGGCAGTTTGGCATAGGGTATGACAACCGCCTCGGCGACGGCGTCGGCCAGCGGACCGAGACCCGAGCCGAGGATCAGGGCGATTTCCGGCACGAAGCCCGTGGGCATGCGGGCGCGGACGACTGCGGCGGATGGCTCGGTCATGCGATCACTCGTTCGGAGGGAAAGGTGGCGGTCACCGTCGTACCTGTACCCTCGGTGCTGTCGATCGACAAGCCGCCGCCATGCAGCCGCATCAGCGCGTTCGAAATCGACAGGCCGAGGCCCGTGCCTTCATGCTCGCGCGCCAGCCGCATGTCGGCCTGCTGGAACGGTTCCATCACCCTGGCCAGGGCATGGCGCGGGATGCCGATGCCGGTATCGGCGACATGAAGGGCCAAGCCGCCGTCGGCGGTCCGGTCGAGGCTGATGGTGATGCGGCCATGCTCGGCATTGAACTTGACCGCATTCGACAACAGGTTGAGCACGACCTGCTGCAGCGCCCGCCGATCGGCGCGCAGCGACACCGCGGCGGGCCGAACCTGGTTGATCACGCGGATGTCACGCGCCTCGGCCCGGGCACGCACCATCATCACGCAGGTGTCGATCAACTGCGCCGGATCGAGAACGTCGTCATCGAGCTGGACCTGCCCGGCCTCCAGCTTCGACATGTCCAGCACGTCGTTGATCAGCGACAGCAGATGGCGCCCCGACACCGCGATGTTGTCGACATACTCCCGGTAGCGCGGGTTCCCCACCGACCCGAACAGTTCCTGCTGCATGATCTCGGAGAAACCGATGATCGCATTCAGCGGCGTGCGCAGTTCATGGCTCATGTTGGCGAGGAATTCGCTCTTGGCCCGGTTTGCCAGTTCCGCCGTCTGCTTGGCCGCGATCAGCCCGGCTTCGGCGAGCTTGGCGTCGGTGACGTCGCCGATCGACCCGACGACGCGGCGGGCGGCCCCGTCGGGGTTGCGCACGATGAAGCCCCGCAGCTTGAGCCAGCGTTCGTTCGGACCGGGAACGCGGAATTCGATGTCGAGACGGTCGGCGGCCGAGGCGAAGGCCACGGCGATCTCGGCCCTGACCCGGTCGCGTTCCTCGGCGGCGGCATGGGCCAGCAAATCGCCGAGAGTCCCCCCCAGCCGCGTGACGCCGAGCAGGTCGAGCAGGCGCGGCGCTGCATAAAGGCGGTCTGCAGCGATATCCCAGTCCCATATCGCCTCGTGGGCCCCTTCGATCGCCAGCGCGAACCGCTCCTCGCTGCGGCGCAGCGCCAGCTCGGTTTCCTTGCGGTCGGTCACGTCGTGCGTGGCGACGAGGAACCGGATTGCCCGCCCGTCCTCCCCGCGCTGGCAGACACCACGCGTCGAAAACCAGCGCTGCACCCCGTCCGGCCTGGCATAGCGGTATTCGATCGGATCGCTGCGCCCGGCTATCAGCACGTCGCGAAACCAGTCGCGCGCCGCCGCCCGATCGTCGGGATGGACCTGCGCCAGGTAAGCATCGAGACCGGGTGGTGGCGTGCCCGGAGCGTCGCCGAGAATGGCCCGGTGGGTCTCGTTGCGGAAGATCCGGCCGGTGCGGACATCCCAGTCGTAGATGCCGACATCGGTGCCGTTGACGACAAGCGCGTAGCGCTGCTCGGCCTCGGTCAGCGCGGCCCGCGCCTGCTCGAGCTCGGAAATGTCGATGGTGATCCGCAACAGGCCGCCGTCGACGGTCTTCCGTTCGACGATCAGGACATGGACGTCGCCCATCTGGATCAGGCGCGGCGGCGGCGGGTCGTGGAAATGACCGACGCGCCACTCGATGAAGCCTTCCCTGGTCGCGAACGGTACGTCGGACGGGATATAGCCGGCATCCCAGATGGCGCCGATCACCTCGCGGAACGACATGCCCAGCCGGATCTTGTCGCGAACCCGGGGAATTTCGAAATCCAGGGTGCGCTGGCTGATCAGGACCAGGCGCTGGTCGGCGTCGTAAAGAGTCAGTGATTCGGGGATATGCTTGAGCACGTCGAGGAAGCGCCGCTCGCGCTCGCGCTGCTCCGTGACGTCGAGCATCGAGCCGGCGACGCGGGTCGCCCGGCCGGCGTTTCCATGGGCGGACGCACCGGAATTGATGCAGATGCGAACCGAACCATCGGGCCGGATCGCCCGATATTCGACGGAAAGGGTGCCTTCGGACCGCATCAGGGCGTCGGTCCATGCGCTGACCTGCTGACGATCGGCCGGATGGACATGGCCAAGCCAGTCTGCCTGCCGCCAGCCGCTGACGTCCTCGCTGCCCAGGCCGAGGATCTCGCGGCTTCGTTCCGACAGATACAGCCCCCGTTCGACATCCCAATCGAACAGACCGACCCCGGCGCCTTTGACCGCCAGATTAAAACGCTGTTCGCTTGCCAGCGCGGCGGCACGCGCGAGTTCGATTTCGGTAACGTCGACGGCGACACGCAGCAGACCGCCATCGGCAGTCTTGCGCTCCGACACACGATACCAACGGTCGCCGTGCCGCCGGATACGCGACGCGGTCGGCTGATCGAAGGTCGCCAGGCGCATGGCTTTCCAGGCTTCCCGGTCCGGATACTGCGCGCGAACGGCCGGGACGTTGGCCCAGATCAGGTCGACCATATGAGCATAGGACTGGCCAGGCTCGACCAATCCCTGAAGTTCGGGAAACTCGACATAATAGGCGGCCGAGCAAAACTTCAGACAGCGATCGGGCCCAAAGAACAACAGGCTCTCATGCATGTTGGCGATAACGTCGGCAAGGCTCTGCGATGCCGTCCCCGCGGCCAGCCGGGCAGCGGCAATCGAGGTCTCGTCGCTGCGGACCGTGAGGACCCCGCCGCCAGACAGGCGGTAGTCGCGAAGGGTGTGATGCCGGCCGTCGCGATCCAGCAGATCGTGGGGCGCGCCGTCGGCGCGCGCCAATGACGCGCCGCGTACCGCGATCAGATCCGATGCCGATACGATCTCGACATCGTCGAAACGCTTGAGGACCTGCGCATGCAACGTCGACAGTTCCGCAGCCGTGCGGCCGACCATGGCGTCGCGCGTCAGACCGAAATCGCGCAGCAGCACCCGGTTGCACCAGACAACCCGCCCTGTGTCATCGTAGATCGTGATGGCCTGGGGCAGCGCATCGAGGATTTCGGCGAACTGGCGCCGCAGCAGATCGGCATCATTGCCGAGAGCGGGGAGCATGGCCGGATCGCTATCGTCGCCCACCTGCGGACTGCCCCTCCCTGCGGGAAATTCTAGGATGCCTCGACCAGATTGTGCGGTCCGAAGGCGAGTGGCAATAGCTCGACGAGCGGCCGGCTGACGACGCGGCGAGATGACGCCCCCGCAAGGATCGCGAACGCCCCGGGCAGTCCGAATTCATACAACCGCTGGCGGCAGCCACCGCAGGGCGCGCAGGCCGCCGCCCCGTTGCCGACGATCGCCACCGCCTGGAAGCGCTTGCCGCCGGCCGCGATCATCGCCGCGATCGCCCCCGCCTCGGCGCAGGTGCCCAGCGGATAGGCTGCATTCTCGACATTGCAGCCGACATGGATGCGACCGCGTTCGTCGCGCAGCGCCGCCCCGACCTTGAATCGACTGTACGGGGCATAGGCGCTGCGACGGACGGCGCGGGCGGCAGCCAGCAGTTCCGGATCCATGGTCGGGTTCTCCTGGGGGGTCAGTTCAGCGGCGAAAACGGGGCCGGTGTCGGCGCATGGCCGAGCCGTTCCGGGTTGAGCGCGGCATAGGTCGTGCCGCCCTCCGCGCCCGCGGCAACCACCGGCATGCCTCCCAGGGCGCGCGAGGCGCGGGCTGCATCAAGGGCAAGATCCTGGCCCAGCGCGTGATAGTGACCGGCCGCCACGACCGCATCGGTTTCCGCAAGACCGATACCCTGCCCCGCCAGTTCGCCGTGATGCACCCGGCGGGCAACCGTACTGGTCATCAGATAGGCGGCGTCGGCACCGGTGGTCCAATACCGCAGGACACGGTCATTGCCCTGCCCGTCGATCGCGAGCGGGTTGACCTGGCCCGGCCGCCGCCGCATCTCGGCGCCGAGCCGCAGATCCAGCGGCTCCTCGCCGGTGCCGGGCAACAGGGCAATCAGCAAGCGGCGGTGAACTTCGACGACCTCGGCCATCGCCACCCGGAAATCGCGCAATTCACCGGCCAGCGCGGTCATCGACGACAGGTCATCGGGCTGGTTCATCATCGCCGCCATCAGTGCCTCGCCCAACGCCACGGCCCGCCCATAGGCCGGCACCGCCAGGCTGCCACCGCCATCGAGACACCAGCGGCTGATCCCGTCCGCCGCCGAGGCCGAGATGAAGCCGATCGATTGCAGCAGCGGCAGGCGCTGGCCGGAACCGACCTCGCCGCTGAGCGTCAATTCGCGCACCGCCCCCACCGCGATCAGCCCGAGAAAACGATCGGCCACGGCATCGCGGGTGGTGACCTGGTCCTTGAGCTTGGCGACGACATGCCCCATCAGCGCCAGCAGACCGCGGCTGGCTTCGACCGTGGACAGCATTTCGGCAGTCGCACGATCCTCGGCAATCTCGCCCGGCGGCGGCGGTGGGGTCGAGCCGGGGATCGGCAGATAGGATACGAATCCGGCCTCGGCATCCGACATGTCCTGGGTGACGGTCGGTTCCCAGTGGGCCGGTTCCGGGTCGGCCGTCCCGGTCGGTTTCGGCGGTTCAGGCGGATCATCCGGACCATCTGCCGCCAGCTCGGCCGACATGCCGTCCGCGGTGCCGGTCGGCCCCCCGGGCGCGTCCGACAGCGTCGGTTCGGCCGCCGGCGCGTCGGCCATCGGCGGCAACTCGGGCAGAGCCGGGGTTACCTGGCGGGTCGGACCAAGCAGCATGACGCGGGGCTCGGCTGCGCTGGCCTCGACGTCGGAGAAGGCGGCGACCACGCGGGAGGCGGAGACGTCGAAGGCAGCGGCCAGCGAGAAGTAGGCCAACATCGACCCGCCGGCAAAGACCCCGACCAGCAGATAGCGGAACGTGTCGGCGTCGGCAAAGCCACGTGGGAACGCCCCCGTCGCCACCAGCATCAAGGTGCCGGCGCAAATCCCTCCGATCAGCATCGCGATGATCAGGATCGAGAAGAAGCGCCAGACGACGGCGGTATCCTCGGCCGACGACGTGCCGGCCGGACGGGGCGGCGGCAGCATGTCTTCGCCCGGCAGCGGCGGGGCAGTCATCAACAGTGCCGGCGGCGTCGACTCATAAAGAATCTGGCGTCCCATCGCCTTGCCGCCGCGGGTCCGCGTTTCCTTGACGACCCGCATCGCCGATGGCGGGGGGGTACGCTTCAGCGCGCCGATGAACCCCTGCAACTCGGTGCCGGCATTGCCGAATTCGCGTACTTCGAGCCACTTGCCGCCGGCGAGCTGGTAGACGACGTAGTGGTCCACCGTTTCGATCGAGCCGTACTTGGCTTCGTGGGCCAGCAATGCCGCCGAACGATGGACGACCAGTTCGTCCCAGGACCCGCTGTCCGGATTGAACGCCGACTTGACGATCTTGATCCAGGCGCGGCGGTTGCGCTGCTCGATCTGGCGGGCGAGGTAGAGCGCGGCCTCGCGTTCGCGGGCGGCGAACCGCTCGACCAGTACCCAGTAGTCGTTCTGGTATTCGTAGAGTTCGAAAGATGTCTCGGGTACCGCCATGGCACCAGCATACCCGAGTTACCCGGGGAAAGCGCGACGCCGTTTCCGTGCTTCAGAGGGGGGGAATGTCGCCTGCCGCCTGCCCCGCCGCGAACTCGGACGCGAATTGCGCCATGCGGCCCTGGCCGATCGCCTCGCGGATGCCGGCCATCAGGTCCTGGTAGTAGGTCAGGTTGTGCCAGGTCAGCAGCATCGAGGCGAGGATTTCGCCCGCCTTGGTCAGGTGGTGCAGGTAGGCGCGGCTGTAGTCGCGGCAGGCCGGGCAGCGGCAATGCTCGTCCAACGGTCGCGGATCCTCGGCGTGCCGGGCATTGCGCAGGTTCAGCGAACCGCGCCGGGTCCATGCCTGGGCGGTACGGCCGGACCGCGTCGGCAGCACGCAGTCGAACATGTCGATGCCGCGCATGACGGCCCCGACAATGTCGTCCGGCTTGCCGACGCCCATCAGGTAGCGCGGCTTCTCGCGCGGCATGTGCGGGGTGGTCACGTCGAGGGTGGAGAACATCAGTTCCTGCCCCTCGCCCACGGCCAGCCCGCCGACGGCATAGCCGTGGAACGGCAGCCTGGCCAGTCCGGCAACGGATTCGGCGCGCAGGTCGGCATAGACCGATCCTTGGACGATACCGAAGATGCCGTAGCCCGGCCGGTCGCGGAATGCCGTCCGCGACCGCTCGGCCCAGCGCAGCGACAGCCGCATCGAATGCGCGGCCTCGGCCTCCGTCGCCGGATAGCGGGTGCATTCGTCGAGCTGCATGGTGATGGTCGCATCGAGCTTGTGCTGGATATCGACCGAACGCTCCGGCGTCAGTTCATGGCGGCTGCCGTCGAGATGCGAGCGGAAGGTCACGCCGCGCTCGCTCATCGTTCGCAGTTCGTTGAGCGACATCACCTGATAGCCGCCTGAATCGGTCAGGATCGGGCGTGACCAGTTCATGAACCGGTGCAGCCCGCCCAGGCGCTCGACCCGCTCGGGCCCCGGGCGCAGCATCAGGTGGTAGGTGTTGCAGAGCAGGATGTCGGCACCGGTCTCGCGCACCGCTTCGGGCAGCATCGCCTTGACCGTGGCGGCGGTCCCGACCGGCATGAAGGCCGGCGTCCGGATCTCGCCATGCGCGGTATCGACACGGCCGAGGCGGGCCATGCCGTCCTCGGCCAGCAAGGTGAAGGAAAAGTCACGCGTCATGGGGTTGTCCGGTGCAGCAGGCTGGCATCGCCATAGGAATAGAACCGGTAACCATCAGCCACGGCATGGGCATAGGCGCGCTTCATCCGGTCCATGCCCGCGAAGGCGCAGACCAGCATGAACAGCGTCGACTTGGGCAGATGGAAGTTGGTCATCAGAACATCGACTGCGCGGAACTTGTAGCCCGGGGTGATGAAGATGGCGGTCTCGCCGGAAAACGGCAGCATCGTCCCATCTTCTCCGGCCGCGCTTTCCAGCAGCCGCGTGGCCGTCGTACCGACGGCAACAATGCGGCCACCGGCGGCACGGGCGGCATTGACGGCAGCGGCCGCCTCGGCGGTCACCTCGCCCCATTCGGCATGCATGCGGTGGTCGGCGATCCGCTCGGTCTTGACCGGCAGGAAGGTGCCGGCCCCGACATGCAGGGTCACCGTCAGCCGCCTGACGCCGCGCGCCTCGATGCGGGCAAGCAGTTCCGGCGTGAAATGCAGTCCGGCGGTCGGCGCCGCCACGGACCCTTCGTGGTCGGCAAAGACGGTCTGGTAGTCGCGCCGGTCGCGGTCGTCGGCATCACGCTGCGCGAGGATATAGGGCGGCAGCGGCAGGTTGCCCCAGCGTTCCAGCGCGGCAAACAACGTCGCGTCATCGCAGCTGAAATCGACACGGACCTCGCCGTCATCGCCCTTGTCGACCACGGTCGCGACCAGATCGTCGGCGACCACCACGCGGTCGCCCGGGGCCAGCCGCTTGGCCGGCCGCGCGAAAGCGGCCCAGGCACCCGGACCCAGCCGGCGGTGCAGCAACAGTTCTATCCGCGCCCCCGCCCCGCCGCTACGCGGCCGGATGCCGTACAGCCGTGCCGGGATCACCTTGGTGTCGTTGGCGACCAGGAGATCGCCGGGCCGCAGCCAGTCGACGAGATCGCCGACTCGCGCATCGGTCAGCCCTTCATCAGGGCCGACCACCAGCAGCCTGGCGCTGTCGCGGGGTTCCGCCGGGCGCGTCGCGATGCGCTCCGGCGGCAACTCGAAGTCGAAGTCGGCAAGCTGCAAGCCTGCGCTCACTCCTTGACGTCGGCGGCGACGCGCATCTTCACGATCTTGTCGGGATCGCTGACCGTGCCGTTGCGCGCCGGGTCACCCTTCTTGATCTTGTCGACGACATCCATGCCTTCGACGACCTTGCCCCACAGCGTATACTGGCCGTCCAGATGCGGCGCGGCCTCGAGCACGATGAAGAACTGGCTGTCGGCCGAGTTCGGGTCGGCAGCGCGGGCCATCGAAACCGAGCCGCGGACATGCTTCTCCTTGGAGAACTCGGCCTTCAGCTTCTGGCCGGAACCGCCCATGCCGGTGCCGGTCGGGTCGCCACCCTGGGCCATGAAGCCGCGGATGACACGGTGGAACGGCGTGCCGTCGTAGAAGCCCTGGCGCGCCAGTTCCTTGATGCGGGCAACGTGGTTGGGGGCGAGATCAGGGCGCAGTTCGATCACGATGCGGCCGAACTGCATGTCGATGTAGATGGTGTTTTGCGGATCGGGCGCTGACATGGCGTTTCCTGAAATGATGAGTGAAAGGGCGCAGACGAAGGCTGCGATGAGCTGACGCATGGTTGGACCCTCTGTAGAATCGATCCGGTCGGCGGTCAGTTGCCGCCCGCGGCACGGCGCTCGGCGATGCGGTCCAGCACCATCTTTTCCACGCGCGGCGACACGAACTTGGAGATGTCGCCGTTGAACATGGCGATTTCCTTGACCAGCCGCGAGGCGATGAACTGATAGCTGTCGGACGCCATCAGAAACACCGTTTCGATGTCCGGATTAAGGCGGGCATTCATTCCGACCATCTGGAATTCATACTCGAAGTCCGATACCGCGCGCAGGCCGCGGATGATCATCACCGCGCCGATTTCCATCGCGAAATGCATCAGCAGGTTGGAAAACGGCCGCACCTCGATGACCGCGCCCTTCGGACCGATCTCCGCGCATTCCGCCCGGACGAGATCGACACGCTCCTCGATCGTGAACAGCGGCCCCTTGCCCGGGTTGACACCGACGCCGACGATCAGGCGATCGACCAGTTTCGACGCGCGCTTGATGATGTCGTAATGACCCTTGGTGATCGGATCGAAGGTACCGGGATAAAGACCAATCCGCTCGGACAACTTACGCCTCCTCGTCCCCGTCGGGCCCGTTGCTGTCTTCTGTGCCGTCATCGCCGGCGGCGTCATCGCCGCCGGTCGAGGCTTCGGGAAGACGCGCGACCGAAACGACTTCCTCGGACTGCGCGGTCTTGAACAGGGTGACGCCCTGGGTGTTGCGGCCGGCGACGCGGATATCGTCGACCGGGCAGCGGATCACCTGGCCGCCGTTGGTGACCAGCATGATCTGGTCGGCGTCGTCGACCGTGAACGAGGCGGTGACGCCGCCGTTACGTTCGGTGGTCTGGATGTTGATGATGCCCGAGCCGCCACGGCCGGTGACACGGTACTCGTAGGCGGAGGTGCGCTTGCCGAAGCCGTTCGCGGTCACGGTCAGTACGAACTGTTCGGCGCCCTGAAGCTCGGCGATACGCTCCTGCGACAGGCTGGACGGAATCTCGACGCCCGATTCACCCTCGCTGATACGACGCTGGGCGCTGGCATAGCCGAGATAGGCCTCCCGCTCCTCGGGCGTAGCCTCGACATGGCGCAGCACCGAGACGGACACGACGCGGTCGCCGTCGGCAAGGCGAATCCCGCGCACGCCGGTCGAATCACGACCGCGGAAAACGCGCAAATTCTCGTCGGTGATGGCGAAGCGCAGGCACTGTCCCTGGCGCGTGGCCAGCAGCACGTCGTCATGCTCGGTCGTCTGGACTACGCCGACCAGCGCGTCGTCGGCATCCTCGCCCTCGAACTTCATGGCGATCTTGCCGTTCGCCATCACGTTGACGAAGTCCGACAGCGCGTTGCGCCGAACATTCCCCTTGGCCGTCGCAAAAACGATGGTGCGGTCGGCGACCAGCGTCTCGTCCTCGGGCAACGGCATCAGGGTAGTGATCTTCTCGCCCTCTGCCAATGGCAGCAGGTTGATCATCGCCTTGCCCCGGCTCTGCGGGTTGCCGAGCGGCAGGCGATAGACCTTCATCTTGTAGACGCGGCCGAAGTTCGAGAAGAACAGCACCGGCGCATGCGTCGATGCCACGAACATCTCGGTGACGAAGTCCTCGTCTCGCGTGCTCATCCCCGAGCGGCCCTTGCCGCCGCGACGCTGGGGCCGGTAGGTCGACAACAGCGTGCGCTTGACGTAGCCGGCGTGGCTGACCGTGACGACCATGTCCTCGCGCTGGATCAGGTCTTCGTCGTCGACGTCGAAATCGCTGTCGGTGATCTCTGTGCGGCGCGGCGTGGCGAAGCGGGTGCGGACATCGATCAGTTCGGCGCGCACCACGCCCTGGAGGACGTCGCGGCTGCCGAGAATCTCGAGATAGCCCTTGATCTCGCCGGCTATGGTCGTCATCTCGTTGGCGATCTCGTCGCGGCCGAGCGCGGTAAGGCGCTGGAGCCGCAGATCGAGAATGGCACGGGCCTGCGCCTCGGACAGCCGGTACACACCGTCGATCACCTGATGTCGGGGATCGTCGATCAGGCGAATCAAGGTCTCGACGTCAAGCGCCGGCCAGTCCTTGCCCATCAGTCGTTCGCGCGCCGTCGCCGGGTCCGGCGCCGTGCGGATCATGTTGATCATCTCGTCGAGATTGGCGACGGCGATCGCCAGGCCGGCCAGGATGTGGGCACGATCGCGTGCCTTGGCCAGCAGGAAGCGGGTTCGCCTGGTGACGACTTCCTCACGGAAGGCGACGAACGCGACCAGCAATTCCTTGAGGTTCAGCAGTTCGGGGCGGCCGGCGTTCAGTGCCAGCATGTTGACACCGAACGACTGCTGCAGCGGCGAGAAGCGGTAGAGCTGGTTCAGCACGACATCGGCCACCGCGTCGCGCTTCAGTTCCACGACCACCCGCACGCCGTCGCGGTTGCTCTCGTCGCGAAGCTCGGCGATGCCCTCGATCTTCTTGGCCTTCACCGCCTCGCCGATCTTCTCGATCATCGAGGCCTTGTTCACCTGGAATGGGATCTCGGTGATGATGATGGCTTCGCGCTCGCGCCGCAGTTCCTCGATATGAGTGCGGCCGCGCATGACGATCGAGCCGCGACCGGTCTGCATCGCCGATCGGATCCCGGTCCGGCCGAGAATCAGCGCACCGGTCGGGAAATCCGGCCCCAGAACGATCTTGTTCAGATCCTCGATCGACAACCCCGGGTTGTCCATCAGCGCCAGGCAGGCGTCGACGACTTCGCCGAGATTGTGCGGCGGAATATTGGTCGCCATGCCGACGGCGATGCCGGAGGCGCCGTTGACGAGCAGGTTGGGAAAGCGCGCCGGCAGGACCGACGGCTCCTTCTCCGATTCGTCGTAGTTCGGTTGAAAGTCGACGGTGTCCTTGTCGATGTCGTCGAGCATCGCCTCGGCCGCCTTGGCCAGGCGCGTCTCGGTGTAGCGCATCGCTGCCGCGCGATCGCCATCCATCGAGCCGAAATTGCCCTGGCCGTCCAGCAGCATCAGCCGCATCGAGAACGGCTGGGCCATGCGCACCATGGCCTCGTAGATCGGACTGTCGCCGTGCGGGTGGTACTTACCCATCACGTCGCCGACGATACGCGCCGACTTGCGGTAGGGCTTGTCAGACGTGTAGCCGCCCTCGTTCATCGCATAGAGGATGCGGCGATGCACAGGCTTCAACCCGTCGCGCACATCCGGCAGCGCACGCGCCACGATCACGCTCATCGCGTAGTCGAGGTAGGAGCGGCGCATCTCCTCTTCGATCGTGATCGGGACGATGTCGAGGGGCTGAGTGTCGGACTGATCCGTCAAGTCGGGTTACCCATATAATTCTGAGCCAGGCATGCGGTTTGAGGCGGCAAACCGGACCTGCGCGCACAGGGCGCGGCAAGACTGCTCCCGTCTATCAGATCGGCCCGTAGGCAGCAAGTTTCGCAGCCGCGAAGGACGCCCCCCGGCAGAACACCTCAAGGATGCAAGACCGATACGCTGCGAGGCTGTCGAGCTACGGGCAACGCCTGCTGCCGCGCATCTATCGGAAAGATTGGGGCGACCCGACTGCTGCCGGTGCCCGATAAGGGGGGAACCATCCCGCGTCGACGCGGACCCCAGCGCAAAGCTGGTCGAAGCGTTCGCGATGATAAACTTGGCACAATGCACGCAAGGGGCGGGCAATTCCCCCGAAACGACGCTTGAACTGCGCCAGGCCATCGCCGCGCCGCACCCCGCCCCCAAGGCAGAACAGCTCGATTCCATCCGATCTGAACTGCTGGGCCGCAAGCAGCAGCAGTTTCGCGGACAATCCGCGTCCGGCATCCGTCGAGGCATTGAAGAGATAGTCGGCGCGCCGGCCCCATCGACGAAACACCGACACGGCTTCGATATGGCCGCCGACCACGCCACCAAACATCGTGGTTTCTTCGGATTTGAGAAGTTCAATCAGGTTTTCAGCCGCAAAATCGTAGGTTGGCGAGGCGCCTACTCGGACCATCGTGGTCGGGAAAAGCGACAGGAACGCAGGCATCAACATCTCGATATCGGTTTCGATGCGCGCATCAAGTCTTTCCCAGACACGAAGTTTTTCTCGGAGATTTTCCGATCGCGGATTCAGCAACTCAATATTTTCGTCAGTGAGGTCAAGGACAAAAACCTCGTTGTCGCCACGAATGTCGAGACCATTTTGCCAAGATCCCCAAGGCGTCGCGACATCGAACTGAAGATAGCCGGCCACGTAACCTTGCTCGCCCAATTCCTCGCCGAACCGCGAAAAGAGCTCGTGGGACGGATTTTGGACGATCATCCCACCCAGACCATAAGGCGTCACGAGGTCACGCGCACGGTCGTCACAGCGTTCGATCACGGGAACGATAAGGCGCCCGTCCCCCTGGCGGAAATCCATGAGAGATACATTCGAAGAGGTGCCCGCCGCGAGTGCACGCTGGTAATCAAAGCTGTGAGCTGGCCAGCCGACGCCGCGGACAGTGTCGTTCCAGATGAATTCGTCTTCGAGTGGTATGCGGTGAAGCGTGGAATATGACATATCGAACCGTGGGGAAGCATGCGGCAGCAACAAGACATACCAGCCGAAGGGGGCCTTGCCGTACTGCGATTTCCGGCCACAATGCGGTTGTGCTCGTGGACCTCCGCCGCCACAGGGCCTTGCCGGACAACATCTCCCCGGTCATCAAGCAGCCCGGTGCGACGATTTGCCCCCCTGATCCGCCGCTGCATCGGCCGTCAGCATGATCAATGAATTGGACTTCCTTCTGGCGATCGATTAGGTCAGACCAGCGTGAGTGCAGCACAGGATATTGGAATTCGAACAATGGCCCGCCCGCTCGAAGTTACATTTGTAAGCCATGCATGCCTGAAGATTTCCGGAGAATTCGGAACGCTGCTTTGCGACCCGTGGTTTCTCAACGAGCCGGTCTACAATCTCTCGACGTGGAAATTCCCCGCGGCGGTAATTCCTCCGGACGAGTTGGTCAGCGGCGTGGACTATCTATTCATCAGCCATTCGCATGAAGACCATTTCCATATTCCATCGATTGATCATATCGATCGGAACGTGACGGTCCTGCTGCCTGCCTACGAAAGTCATCCGTCTCTGCGTGCCCATACGACCGAGCGCATGATGCGGGAATTGGGCTTCCATCGCATAAAGCGTGTCAAGGGCTGGGAAACCGTGATGTTGGGAGGCGTGACGCCGTTCACCTTCATTCCGGCCGCCGATACACGACAGCATGACTGGGAAAACGCGGGTTTCGTCCTGGCGCATCCCGACGCGACGATCCTGAACCTCAACGACAATGTCAACGACGCCGCTTTGTGCCAGGAGATCAAGCGCCGCTGGCCGGTGATCGATCTCGCCCTGGTTCAGGCCGGCGGGGTTACCATGTTCCCGGGCTGTTTCAAGTTGTCCGACGCCGAGATGACGGCTGCTGCCGACGCGCGCAAGGTCACGTTCAACGAGCAGCGTCGCGTCCTCGATATCATCAAGCCAACAGCCATTGCGCCCTTCGCGGCCGACTTCTGTTGGCTGGACGAGCGGCTTTTTCACTGCAATTGGGCAAATCGCACCACCCCGAAGTTGTTTACGGCCTTCGCAAACGGCGAATTCCCCGAAACGGAGGTGGTCCTCCTGCTTCCCTCCGACGTCTGGACCAAATCAGGCGGCGTTCGCAAGAATCATCCCGGCGTCGACTGGGACGACATGCTGGGCGAGATCCGTAAACTGCAGCAACGGTTCAGGCCCAAGCTTGAAGCGATACAGACATGGCTGCGCGATTCCGACTTCAGCGACATGGAAGCGCGAACTAGGCAGCGCACGGCGGTCACCCAACAACGCATTACCCAGGACTGGGTCAATTTTTCCGCGCGATTCCGCTTCCAGATCGAGGGGCCGAATTCAGGCTTCTCCTACGTGTTGAAGGCGGATCCGGCCACGGGTGTGTCGTTCGACTGGGATGATCGTGGCGCTGTTGATCAGACGCTGCATGTCGACGAGATCGACTGGGCAGCCATTCTGGATGGGAAGCTCACCTCGCATACCATCCAGTGGGTGGCGAAGGCGGTCCAGCATGTCGCTTATCGAATTGACATGGGGCGCTTCTGGTATTGGCGCGAGTATCATGAGGATCTGGACGGGAGCCGATCGCAGATATTGCTCGACGGCAGTCAGTTTCCGACCGTTCGCCAGCACGTGCGGCCCCGCCATGCCAGCTTCCCGATGGCGGGAGAGTGGGATTGATCAGACTGCGCTGGGCCCTGGCCGGCGGGAAACCTCAGGCGATAGCCTGCCTCAAGGCGTTGACTGCCGCCGGCTTCCGTCCTGACTTCGTGATGCTGCCAAGAGGATTGCCAGAAAACGACCAGGCCGACATGGCCTCGGCGGCCGGGGATCTTGACGTAGCGCTGCACGACAACGACAAAACGCGACTGTCAGGAATGGTGGGTGAACTCGACCTTCTGCTCGTCTGTCGTTTCGAACTTTTGCCGGCTCTGGTTTTTGAGGCGCCGCGCATCGGGGCGCTGAACATCCATTCGTCGCTGCTTCCCAGCTATCGCGGCTTCCATCCGGTATCCTGGGCCCTTATCGACGGAGCGGAGAAAACCGGTGTGACGATCCATCGTATCGACGCCGGTATCGATACCGGGCCGATTGTGGCGCAGGCTGCCCTCCCGATAGCGGATCACCACGATCTCTGGTCCCTGACCGAGGATCTGGACCAGCTTGCCGCCGAGCTTGCCGTGTCGACCTTCCGATTTGCCGCGGCGAATGACACCCTGCCGATGCCGATCGTCTCGAGCCATGCGCCGAGTTATGGCCGCAGGCGCACTGCAGCCGATGGTCAGATTGACTGGGCCAAGCCGGCGCGGGCCATCTTCAACCTGATTCGAGCCCTGCCGATGCCTTTGCCACCAGCCTACACCATCGCACCGGATGGCCGCGAGACACTGGTGCGCCGCGCCGAAATCATCCAGGGCGTTCAGAACGACGCCCCCCCTGGTCGCGTTCTTGCCGTCGACAACACGGGATGGTGCGAAGTTCAGTGCGGGCAGGGAAGCCGCCTGCGAGTGCTGCTGGAGCCGTTGCCAGTCATCGGTACCCAGTTCAGCTAGAACAACGCGGGCAAATCTTCTCAAATAGATCAGCAAACCCACCGATCACGTCGGTACGATTGATCAACTTGTCTTTTTTGTTCAGGATTTCTGACCGGCACCAAGCATTAAATGGCTTGTCATTAGCTAATCTGATCGCCAAGCGGACATATTCCTCGTCAGTGTCCGCCACCAAAGTCGAAAAACCCATTACCGAATAAAAACCTGTGCTCGATCTTCCGCGAAGATAGGCGGACGGGCGGGTGACCACAGGGACGCCTAGTTGAAGGGCTTGCAGTGTCGTATTACCACCGGAGAAATGGGGCGTGTCCAGCATGACGTCCGCTTGCTCGATAAGCCCAAGATATCGTCCGAAGGCCAGTCTGGGTAGTACGCGGACACGATTTTCGCCGTGGCGCGAACGCAATGCAGTAAAACGATCAGTGATCGCCGTCGCCCGGTCGGCATGGCTGTTCTCAAAAAACACAACGACGCCTGATTGATCAAGTTTTAGAATTTCATCTACAATAAAATCAAAATCAGGATGTAATTTATATAGCGTCTGCGCACAGACATAGATATTCATATCGCGAGACAGGTCGAATTCATTTATATTTACATACTCCTTTTCGTTTTGTACGGATGGATAAACAAGATTGAGTTCTGGATTCAGAAGAAGTTTTTCAGTATAGGCGTCCTGCGCATTTGCCGGTTCGCATGGCGACGAAGATATAAAATAATCGATCGAAGACAGGCCCGATGTGGAAGGATGACCTGGCCATAAGCATTGGGCGCCCGCGAGTCGAGAGAACGCAAGAAAGTAAAAGAAGTTATCAAGAAAAACATCCGTATATAAAATTATATCCAGATTATAATCTGAAATAATATCTCTCGCAGAAATCAAATTATTAGGCAGTACCACGACACTTACATTACCGATCTTTCCGTCATAGATGCTTCCGCCACTATGCAAAGTGAAGCATGTCGCCGCAAATCTATCGGGATCCAGGCCCGCAATTATGGCCTTTATCATCATATTGATGGCATGAATATGCAGCGACCCGGCAAATCCGATGCGGATCGGCCCTTTGGCTCGAAGCTGGCTGTGGACATGCGGCGAAGTCCAGACCAGGCTCGGTGACACATGTCGGAAAAAACCAGCAATTTTCTCCAACAGGGGGCGGTCGTTTTCACCATGGTAAGCAAAACTGAAAAGGTTAAAAAGTAAATTTTCATTGCTTTGAGCGATATCTACTTTAATGTCAAAATCGCTCATCAAATTATCTAAATTTCTCGAAATCCTTGTTCGTGAATCGGTAATTGATTTTCTTGATACTGGAACTCCCTCGATGAGAAGAGCCTGCATTATTTTCGAACGACTATCGTTGCACAGACTGATTGTACGCTGGAAAGCGGAGTCCGCTTCGGAAACCCGCCCCCGGATAAAGGCGACCGCACCCGCCGTTCGCCAACTATTCGGGTCCGCGGGATCGAGCGCAATCGCCTCCCGTAAAACGTTCGCCGCGGCCGATTCCCTCTTCATGGCAACGTAGGCGTTGACGGCGATCGTGGCCGGTATCGACGGCTGACTGGTCTTTGACAATGCCTCGCGCAGGAAAAAGAAGCCGTCATAGGCTCGATCTGCCGTCAGTGTCTGATCAGTCCCAATGAGGTATTGACCTAAGGCGGTCAAGGATCGCCCACTCGATCCGCCTGCTTGCCATGCCCGAAACCGTGCAATGCAGGCATCGCCGGGGCGACCAGCACGGTCAAGCCGATCGGCGAGATCATCTTGCAGGGCACTATCGCCAGGAAATGCTGCAGCCGCCTCAAGCCAAAGCTGCAAGGATCCGGACTCGCCGTGAACGGCTTCCTGCGCCTGCGCGATCCGTCGGAGTAAAGCATGATCGCGCCCATGGCGCCTTAGCATCTGCGGGGCGAGAACGATGATATCATTCCAAGAAGCGCGAGCAATCAGTGCATCGAGTTTCTTTATGTCGCGAATCAATCCGATCTTTCTCATGCCCGCAGCCTTGATAATATTATTGCAAACCCTAGCAGTTCGTCGACGCGCATCGAATTCAAGCTATTCGCGGGATGACCTTGACTGAAGCAACGATTAGAATGCAACAAGTGTGCACCTCACACTTTGTCCGTTGCGGTGTCCATCATCCCCAGGGCGGTGATGAGACCACCAGCCTGTTGCCGCACTTGTTCCCAATTGCCCGCGGCAACCAGCTTGCCTGCATCCAGCAACAGGACGTGATCTGCCGATTGCACAGTGCCTGGCCGGTGAGCCACCACAACCATCGTGCAACTGCCGCGCAGCGCGGCCAGAGCCCGGGCGACGGCGGCCTCGGTCCCAGCATCGAGCGCCGCGGTAGCCTCGTCGAGCACGAGCAGGGCGGGTTGGCGCAGCAGTGCGCGCGCAAGAACAATCCGCTGGCGTTCGCCGCCCGACAGCCGGGCACCGCGGTCGCCCACGACCGTATCGAGCCCTGACGGAAGCGCGCGGACGAAATCGGCGGCGGCGGCCTGTTCCAGCGCACTCCACAGCGCTTGGATGTCGGCATCAGGCCGGGCCAGACGAAGATTCGCGGCGATCGTGTCGTGAAAGAGGAACGGGTCTTGCGGCACGATCGCCGTGCGCTGCCGCCAAGCGGTTCGACGCGCCGCAGGCAGCCTGGCATCGTCGAGCCACAGGTCGCCCACATCGGGTGCGGTCAGGCCGGACAGCAGGTCGACCAGCGTCGACTTGCCCGCGCCCGACTGCCCGATTATAGCCGTCACCCGGCCGACCGGAATGTCGGCATCGATGCCATCGAGACCGGCTTGACCGCCTTCTGCCGACGGATAGACAACCCCGACCCCGCGCAGGCGGATCGCATGCCGCGGCATCGCAATCGGCGCCGGCTCGACCGGTTCCCGGGCATTGCGGCAATCGGCCAGCGTCTCGTCATACGAGGCAAGCACGGCCAGCGCGCCATCGAGCTGGCGCCAACTGGAAAGCCCGTTCAAGGTGGTCTGGACGAGGCGGCCATAGGCGAGGATCAGCACCAGGGCCTCGGCGAGCGGCACGGCGAAGACGGCGATCGACAGATAGAGGGTCGCGGCGACGGCGGATGCCGCAGCGACCTGAAATATCGCGCGTTCGTTGGCGCGCAGTCGCTCATAGGCCCGCAAACCGGCCCTTACGGCATCGAAGCGTTTCGCAATCCCGGCAGCGCGGGCGGCCTCGGCGCCGAACCCCTTGATGATACGCATGCCCGCGAGATCGTCGGCCAGGTCGGCCATCGCCAGGCGGTTTGTCGCCACCATTTCCCGGCTGACGCGATAGCCCCTGTGGTCGAATTTCCGGGTCACCAGAATGATGGTGAGGGCGGCAGCCATGGCGGACAGTGTCATCGCCGGCGACAGGGAGAGGGCGGCAACCAGGACGAGAGGGATCGTGCAGAGCGACCCGGCCACCGCCATCGCCTGTACGACACCCTGCCCGACCTTGCCGGTTTCGCCCGCGATGGCCTGCTGCATTTCGCCGACGCGCAAACTGCGAAATCGTGCCCATTCCATCGACAGCACCGCGGCGTGCAACGTGCTGCGCAGGCGATCGGCGACATCCCGCGCGAGGCCGTCGACAGCCAGGGATCTGGCACGCACGACCAGGGCCGCCAGGCAGATCAGCGCGACATAGCCAAAGAGCGCTGCAAGCAGCGACGCGTCGGTCGCGCCGGTCGCGCCATTGCCGACCCCGATGATCGTCAACAGCGGCGGCAGCGCCAGTACCCCTGCCGCCTCGGCCAGTCCCGCAACGGCACTCAGCACGAGGACCCAGACGATCCGGGCCCGCCCGATCGTCGAAACATGGCGAATCAGCGGTCCCAGCGACGGGGCGCTCACACCTGGCCATCCTGGTCGGGGAGCGGGCCGCATAGCCGCCGCTTCCCGGGGTTCGAAAGGTCAAGAAACAGACGCGAACGCCCAGCCAGCGCACGGTGCCGCAACCGGTGAGCCCTGAAATCGCGGCCTGCGAGCAAAGTCAGCATCTCGGGACCGCGCAAGTCGGGCCGTGGCCGATCCAGGCATCTCGGTGACGATGGGGGTCAATTTGCATATCCATCGTCCTTTATCCGGATCAGCATGATGAAGTCGAGCGGTTCGTCGATCCAGCTGCTCGTCGGCGGCCTGCCGCGGCGCCCCGGGTAAACTTGCATGACTGTAAACTCTTCTTGCCCCGCTTGCCGCCCAGGCCGGGCGCAACCGAGATTTCTGTTCCCTGGAAAACGAAGCTCTTGTAGGACTCGGTTCACACGCACTGCAGAGGCGGCATGGCATCGATCAGTCGACAAACCCGCGTTCGTCGCAAGCCAGACGTCCCGGCCGCCGAAATCAACGGCGAAATGGTGACGATGAATGCTGAACTTGGCGAATACTACAGCCTCAATCCAGTCGCCTCGGACATCTGGCACCGTCTTGTCGAGCCAAGGACGATCCAGGAACTCGTGGCCGAACTGGCCGAAAGTTACGCGGGAGACTTGAGCGTTATCGAGGCCGACGTGATCTTCCTCGTCGAAGGTCTGTCGGCGAAAGGACTGCTGATCACCGAGGGCTAACGGCTAAATATTGCTACCTTCGGCCCACCTGATGAACGAGCCGATCGCAACCCCGCGGCCCAGCAGGTTCATCAGTTCGCCATAGCGGGGCTCGGCCGTGTTCGCGTCGGCCGGCCAGTCGGCGAGGATGCTGCGCAGGCGCGGGACATCGATTGTCTCGCGCCCCAGCGCGCTGGCCTCGATTCCGTCGAGTTCGGCGGCAAGCCAGTCACGCCGGCGCGACGCCCAGTCGAACCATTCGGCGATCTGCACGCCGCTGCGCCGTTCGGCCAGCACTTCTGACGGCAGGCGATCAGACAGCACGCGGCGGGCCAGGAAACGGTCGTGGCCCAGCCGCGTGAACTGGTCGGGCGGAATGGCCAGGCAGAATTCGGCCAGCCGGACATCGCCCAGCGGATCGCGCCGCTCGATGCCGTCGCGAAAATGCTGGCATGTCGACATGGTCCGCGCCACCGCGGTGCGCTCCATCAGCCGCAGCCTGGCGCGGCGGCGCCAGGATGCAGCGGAATCCCCGGCGTGGAAGGATCGCCAGATCCCGTCCATGTCGATCGCCTGCGCGGCCGCTTCACGCAATGCCGTGTGCCGGCGCCAGATCGGCGCCCCGTGCGGCAGGCGGGCCCGCAGATCGCGCAGCCATTGCGGCGTGAAGGCCAGCAGATGCGGCAATACCGGCATGTCTTGGCTTGCCGCCAGGGCAGCGGCATACAAGGCCTCGGGCATGTCCCGCCATTTCGGCCGCAGGGAATTCGGCAGGGCCGATGCCGACAACGTGGCATTTCCCGACAGGCCGACGAATATCGACGCGGCCCCGAGACTGCGCGCCTGCGTCCAGGCCCCGCGCAACCAGGTCGCCGGCAGCAGATGGATCGGCGGACGCCCGGCCCAGTGAAAGCCGCTGCGGGTCGTTTCCTCGAACGACTCCAGGCTTGCCGGCACCGCATGCGCCACGATCGTGGGGTGCAGCCGGGCGGTTGCCTGGGCATGGGCCCATTCGTCCTGGATATGACCCGGCCCGCATGCGGGCAGCGGGCTGGCCGGATCCGGGCGGACCGTGAAGGTATGGATGGGCCTGGAGCCCGCAAGACGTGCCGCGGTCGCCGCGATGCCGCCGGAGTCGAGCCCGCCCGAGAGCATCGAGGCGAGCAGGCCATCATGCGGCATCGCCTCCCCGACGACCAGATCGAGAAGGTCGCGGGCCGCCTCGACATAATCGTCATCGCGCCGGAACCGCACCCGGCGTCCCGGATCGAGCCGCCAATAGCGCGATATCCGGGCACCGGTTGCCGCCGACCAATCGAGCAACTGGCCTGGCAATAGCTGGCGGATTCCACGAAAACAGGTCTTTTCCCAATCCAGCGACGCCGTGAAAGCGGCGCGCGCGACCATCTCCGGATCAAGTTCCCTGGGCACTCGCGGGTGTGCGAACAGCGGACTGACGATGTTGGCGAAAAATATTCGGCCGGGCGCCTCGTGAAAAAACAGCGCCCGCCCTCCTGTGCGGTCCGTCGCCAGCAACAGGCGTCGCTCGACGGCATCCCACCACGCGATCGCGAAGTCGCCATGCAGGCGCAGCAGCCCGTCGGACCCCCAACGCAACAGGACCTGGGCCACGATGGCATCGTCCGTCACCGCAGCGAGCCCGAGAGCGGCGGAGAGTTCATCGCGATTTGCCAGCCACCCTTCCAGGGCCAGCATATGGCGCCCATCGGCACAAACCATCGGTCGCCGATTGCTTCGGCGCTGCCGCGTGCGGGCCTTATGCCCGACAGCCACGAAACAGGTCTCGTCCAGATAGCGATCGACTTCGCCGACATCGGGGTATCGGCGCAACGCCTGCGTGTAGGGTTCAGGACCGGGCGGAACAACCCCGCCGCAGGCGCCGAAAACGATGGTCAAGACACCCTTCCGGGATCCCGCCGGGGTGTGCGGTCAACTCCTCGATGCCGGACTAGTGTCCGTCGTCCGCGAGGCAGTGTTCAGGGTCTGGGTCAATGGAAGAACAGTAAACTCCGGCTTGGCCCATACAGGTTTCGAAGAAACATGCTGCACCTGGGCCGAGGAAGCTTCTTCAGAGGCTTGATCCATCATCAAACTCCGTTCTGGGCGGGCGGCACAGGAATCAGTCGGGAGGCAAGGGTCACAGGCCGGACACCGGCAGCGCGACCCAACTCATGCGCGGTTTTAATAGGTTGTCTACAAAAAATTGGACTCTAATACACAATATTACACTTTACGTGCGCTTATGTCCAGTTTCTCTTAGTGAACGTGTGGGGAGTGAAATCAAGCATCAGCAACCAGGAGGGACGGTATGGGCGACTATTTCTTAGGCGAAATCCGGCTGTTTCCTTACGCGAATGGCAAGCCTCCAAATGGCTGGATCGAGTGTTCCGGCCAGCTGTTGAACATCAGAGACTATCAAGCCCTGTACTCATTGCTGATGACGACCTATGGCGGTGACGGCAAGACCACCTTCGCCCTGCCCGATCTGCGTGGCAGGGCCATCGCCGGCACTGGCGCCATTCCGGACAACACGCGCATTTCAGCGTCGGGCACAACCCTGGCGCTCGGTGCCACTGGGGGCCAGGAGGGAGTCGTTCTTACGGGAGAACAAACCCCAATCCACAATCATACGATCGTGGCGGATACGGGAAATGCGACGTCTTCTCTGGTCGCAAGCGCGAGCATCCCGGCTACGTGCATCAAGCCGGCCAGCGTCACGGTCGGCCCTTCCCCGCCCAATCTCTATGGTGTGCCGACGGTCGGAATCCGCGGTCCATTCAATGGTCCCGGTCACCAGAATGGCGGTATACCGGGGGGAGGCCCCGGAATTGGTGACCCTGTCTCCGGCGTCGAGGATGTCGCCGACATCCACATCAAAGGGCCCGTCGGTTCCCCGCCGCAGGCTACGAACCTGCTGGCGCTGAATGCGGCCAGCCTCGGCAATGCCGGAGCCGGTGTGGCGCACGAGAACCGGCAACCGTTCCTGCCGATGATGTACTGCATTGCCGTCAACCGGGCGATCTATCCGCCGCGCGACTTATGAGGTCGCGGCCCCCGCCTGTGAAGCATTGAAGCAGGAGATATCGATGGACCCCTATGCAGGCGAAATCCGTCTGTTCGCTGGTAACTTCGCCCCCGTCGGCTGGCTGTTTTGTCAGGGGCAACTCTTGCCCATCCAGCAATACGAAGTGCTGTACACCCTGCTCGGAACGACGTACGGGGGCGACGGCAAGACGACGTTCGGCATCCCGAACCTGTCTGTCCGCGTACCCGTCGGCAGGTCCGACACCGAGCCGCCGAAGATGGCCAACACCTACAAGCTGGGTAATCCCGGTGGCCAGTTCACCGTCGCGCTGAGTGACAAGAACCTGCCGGTCCACACGCATCCGTTCCGGGCCAGCACGGATCCCGCCACGACGACCACCCCTGGGCCGACAGTTGTCTTCGCCACCGCAACCAGTGGCTTCACCGATTACGCGGTGGACACGGCACGGGTCAATATGGCGCCGGAGATGGTCTCGTCGTCGGGGTCGGCATCACCGAAACCCCACGACAACGTGATGCCGACCATGGGCATCAATTACATCATTGCCACCAACGGCATCTTTCCGTCACCCGCCTGACCGCCCGGCAACCAGGGAGAAGCGACGATGGCCGACGCGTTCTACGGAGAAATCCGGGCCTACACTTTCAATTATGCGCCGCAAAACTGGGCCTATTGCTGGGGGCAGAGACTTCCCATCGCGCAGCATCAGGCACTCTACAGCTTGATCGGCTGGTTATACGGCGGCGACCAAAAGACCTATTTCAACGTTCCGGATCTGCGCGGGCGGGTCACGGCCGGTACGGGATCGGCCGTGGTAGGCGGGGATTCCAGGACGCTGGAACTGGCGGCGACCACGGGCGGGAATGCCGTAACGATCAACAATTCGAACATGCCGTCGCATACGCATCAGGCGGTCAGTGTCCAGACCAAGAATAAGATCACGGCGGGTCCGAGTGCCGACTCTTTCGTCTCGATCCCTCGGCTCAACATCACGACCGTCTACGATGCGTGGACGCCCTATAACAATGCGGTCAACAAGACGACGATGTCGGACGCGTCGGTGGGCTATTTCGGGGCCAGCGCGGCGCAGCCGCACAACAACGTTTCGCCCTATCTCAGCCTCAATTTCTGCATTTGCATCAACGATGGGCTCTATCCGGAGCGCCCCTGACGGACTGACGAGCCGATGAGCGTCAGCGCGAACAGCGCCGCCCCCACGCCCCTGCCCCCCGTGCCGCCCGAGTTGTCGGCGCGGGGGATGGGCCTGCGTCGGGAAACCGAGCAGGACACGGAATTTCTCCGGCGGCTCTATATCTCGGTTCGCTGGGAGGAACTTGCCGGCGCGGACTGGACGGACGAGGCAAAGCTTGCGTTCCTCGGCGATCAGTTCGTCTTCCAGTCACGCCATTACAAGCGGCACTATTTCGGCGCCGCCTGGGGGATCGTCACCGATGCCGGCACGCCGGTCGGCCGGCTCTATCTCCACCAGGGACCGGCGGACCTTCGAATCATCGACATCTCGATGCTGCCGAGCCATCGCGGGCTGGGCATCGGCAGCAGCCTGATCCGCGCCGTCTTCGAGCAGGGGCGCGCCGCAGGGACCGCCGTTTCGATCCATGTCGAGGTATTCAACCTGGCCGCCCGGCGCCTCTATGACCGGCTTGGTTTCGTTCCGGGCGACACTGGCGGGGGAGTCCATCTGCGGATGGATTGGGTGCCGCCTTCCGCCGGCTGACAGGGTTCAGTTGAAACTCACCTGATAGAGAAATTCACCGGTTTCGGCATCGTCCCCTACCGGCACCACGAAGACCTCCAGCCTGCCGAGACTCGGGTTTTCGAGCACATAGGTGCCCTGCGGGCAGATGATGCCGGGCGTACCCTTCAGGTAGAGGGAAAAGGCCTGGGGCAAGCCCGGAACCGGGGCGCGATTGCGGCCGGCCACCACCTCCACCAGCGTCAGCGGCAGGGCCGGCCCCATGCCGGCTTTAATGGTGAACGAGCCACCCTCGACCGCCTTGGCCGCGTCATAGGTCAACATGCCGATCCTCCGTTGCGGTTAGACTCCGGTGTCGTATGCAAGGCGCTCCATCATCGCGCCGTGATCACGGACGATGCGGTTGGCCTGGGCGTGGCTCAGGGTATCGCGCCATCCGCCCGCTATGCCGCGCCGAAAGAATCGTCGGCCGGCTTTCTGGCCGAGTTCGAAGCCGTCGATACGCTCCTGCTGTTGCAGACGGGCGAAGCGGGTCGCTTCGACGGCGCCGGCCAGGGTATCGGCGGAAGCCGAGAGGCCGCAATGGATCGCGACCTGCGCGAGGACGCGCAGCGGATCGGCGGACAGCGCTTCATAGGCGACCACCAGCGGCACGGGCTCAGCCGCCAGCCAGCTGGCGACATGGGCGCTCCAGCTGTCGACCCGCTGCTCGAACTGGTCCCGCCACTTGCCGGCGGCCGCGACGACGGCGCCCGGCCTGCCCAGGAAGTCGATCGCTTCGTCGAGTGTCGTCCCGCTATGATGGGCCCAGGAAACGGCAACGTCTCGCGGATCCCGCACCAGATAGATGCTGCCCAGCGTGGCCGCGGGCGGAAACAGCGGCCGGCCGGAGGGGCTGTGGCCCCAACGATCGTGTACCTTGCGATACTGGGGCTCTGCCGTCGCGGCCGCGACCGCCAGCGCCAGATCGTGCCGCAATTCCGTCTGCTCGACCGGCGTCAGCTCGCTCGATTCCACGTCGAGGAAGAGGTCCATGTCCGACGGCGACGCGGCCGAAGGCGCAAAACCGACAGGCCTGCTGAAATCGAGCGGGGCGCCGCCATCGATCAGGCTGGCAAGCAGCAGCCGCATCCAGGTGTTTCCCGACTTGGGATAGGAGGCGATCCAGTAGAAGCCTCCCATCCTTCAGTCCGCCAGCACCGGCAGCAGCGCTTCCACCTCGCTCCAGCCGGCCATGGTTTCCGGGCGGCGCAGCGTCCTCAAGCCACCGACGAACGAGAGCAGCCGAAGAAACTGCGCCATCTGCCGGGCCTGGGTTCCCAGCCGCAGCATCAGTCTTGGCCGGTACAGGACCTTGCCCAGCTCGCCAAGCCCCTGCACCGCATCGAGCAGCCGCAATCCCTCCGGCGCCTTGCGGTTTCCGTCGAGCCGCACCAGTGCCGCCAGCGGCAGCGGCGTGTTGCAGAAGCCGTCGTCGAGAGGCAGCTGGTACTTGTCGAGTCCGGGTCGTATCGCCCCTGCCCCGTCGACCGTGTGCCCCAGGCTTTCCAGGGCGTCGCGCCACAGCTTGAGCCGGGGGAACGTGGGTAGGACCAGCGGACCGCCGGGCGCCTCCATGTCGACCACCGTGACATCGTCCGTCAGCAAGGCATGTCCGCGCGCCCGCAAGCGAGCGGCCAGCGTCGACTTCCCGACGCCGCTGTCCCCCGCGAAGGCGACCGCCTTGGACCCCGCGCGAACGCAGCAGGCATGCAGCGTCAGCAGGCCCCGGCGCTGACAGACGATCGCGAAGACCGTTCCCAGCAGGAACACGCGAATATCGGCCTCGGTCGCCCCCGGCGAAGGCGCCACGGTGACGGCACGCCCGTCGGGCGATACGAGAAAGGCGGCGACTTCCGGCATCGCAAAGCGACAAGTGCCATCCGCCGAAACCTGGATCAGGGGATGCGTTTCGGCCGCGCCGCTCACGCGGTCGGGTACGTCCCCGAGCTCGATGACGAGATCGACGCCGCGCGCATCCGCGGTCCACGGCAAGAGTTCCGGGAGGGCAAGATCGCTGCGGACCCGCAGGCCGCAGATCGCCAAATCTTCGTGCTGCATGACCGGACCGGGCTTCCAATCCGAACGGGTCAATATGCATAACGTTTCTACCACTGGGTTGCAACCGACCCGTCGCGGGCAATCTGCGGGTGGCGCACGATCAGCTGATGGCGACCGGAATCAAGGATGGTGTCCGCCCCGACCGGCACGCAGACCGGCGCGACACCGTGTCCGAGCGGCAAACCGCCCAGCACCGGGACATCAAGGGTATCGAAATGGCCGCCAAGCACCTCGAGGATGACCGGGTCGAAGCCGGTAAATTGCCCCAGTGCGACGCCGGCCAGACCATCGAGATGCCCGGCCTTGCGCAGCATCGTCAGCAGGCGATCGACCTGGCCGATGCCCATGTTGACCGCCTCGAGCAGCAGAATGGCGCCGGCGAGCGGCGGCAGCGCCCAGCCCGCCCCCGCCGCAATGGTCTCGAGGTGGCCGCCGACCAGCCGGCCCCGCGCCACGCCCGCGGTGCTCAGCGCATGCGTCGCCTCGTCGGGCCGTGCCGCGATCACGGTCTCGTCCGCCGTCATCAGCAGACGGCGCAACGCGATGGCGGCGGCCGCGTCGACCTCTTCTCCCTCACCGGTCAGGGCGCCATGGACGCCGACCAGATCGCAATGCCTGATGCAGGCGGCGAGCAGGATGGCGATATCGCTGAACCCGACGATGAACTTCGGATCCGCCCGCAGGCCCGCAAAATCCAGCCGGTCGGCGATCCGGTAGGAACCTTTTCCACCCCGCGTGGCGATGATCGCCCGCACTGCCGGATCGGCGATCGCCGCGTTGAAGTCGGCCAGTCGCTCGTCATCCGTGCCCGCGAGGTAGCCTGCCCGGTTGAAGGTCGCGCTGCCGAAATCGACTTCAAGGCCCCAATCGCGCAAAACCGCCGCCCGCCGCAGCACGCCGGCCCGGTCGGGCGGGCTGGCCGGCGACAGGAAACGGACCTTGTCGCCCGGGCGAAGCGGGCCGGGCCAGCGCGGGGACGGCACCATCGTCGCACCTCAAAATGCAAAACCCCGCCGGAAAGCGGCGGGATCAAGCTGCATCTTCCTGCCGGTTGCTGCCGATCAGAACGGGATTTCGTCGTCGAGATCGCCGCGGCTCGGGTTCGACTGGCCGCGGCCACCGCCACCGCCGAAGCCGCCACCACTGCCGCCACCGCCACCATAACCGCCGCCGGACGACCGGCCGCCGCCGAAGCCGCCACCATTGCCACCGGTGTCGTAATCGTCACCACCGCTGGAGAAACCGCCGCCGCCGCCCTCGCCGCGGCCGTCGAGCATGGTCAGCTCGCCGCGGAAGCGCGGGATCACCACCTCGGTCGTGTACTTCTCCTGACCCTGCTGGTCGGTCCACTTGCGGGTCTGCAGCGTCCCTTCCAGGTACACCTTCGCGCCCTTCTTCAGGTACTGCTTGGCGACCTTGCCCAGATTGTCGTTGAAGATGACCACGCGGTGCCACTCGGTGCGCTCCTTGCGCTCGCCCGAGTTCTTGTCGCGCCAGGTTTCCGAGGTCGCGATCGACAGATGCACGATATCCTCGCCGCTCTGCGTCTGGCGCACCTCGGGGTCGCGGCCGAGATTGCCGATCAGGATCACCTTGTTGACGCTGCCTGCCATCTGCTCAATTCCTTCCGTCGCTCAGGGCGGTGGTGTACGCGATCCGGCCCCCGCATGTCAGCCCGATTTATGTTCTTCTTTTGTTTTGATGGCGGTCAACGGAAAAAGATCAGGGTCTGGACCACGAACAGCGGGATCAGCACGACCAGCGCCCAGCCGACATAGCCGAAGAAGCTGGGCATCCGGATCCCCGCAGCCTCGGCAATCGCCTTGACCATGAAATTCGGCGCGTTGCCGATATAGGTGTTTGCCCCCATGAACACGGCCCCGGCCGAAATCGCCACCAGTGTCCGCGTCAGGTCGTGCATCAGCCGTTCGGCGTCGCCGCCCGCCATGTTGAAGAAGACGAGGTAGGTCGGCGCATTGTCGAGCACGCTGGACAGCGCGCCGGCGATCCAGAAATAGAGCGCGTCGATCGGCCGGCCATCCTGGTTGACCAGGCCGACCAGGCCTGAGGCCGCCCCGCCCTCGCCTGCCCGCATGATCGCCACGACCGGTACGATGGTGACGAAGATCGCAAAGAACAGCAGCCCGACCTCCCGGATCGGTCCCCAGGTGAAGCCGTTGGCCACACGCGTGGCCTTCCGCGTGCAGGCGAGCGAAAGGCCGGCGCAGGCGATCAGGATGCCGCCGCGGGCGAGATCCTGCAGGTGCAGTTCGGTGCCGAACACGGTCCAGGCGACACCAGGCCGCCAGGCGCCGGAGAGCAGCACCCCGCCGACGATGCCGGCGAGGAACAGCAGGTTGATCCCGCCCTCGATGCCCAGCCGCTCGTCGCGTGCTTCCATCTGCGGCGGGGTCGCGGTCTCGCGGGCGAAGGCCCGTCTGTCGAGCAGATAGAACAACCCGAGCAGCGGCAGGGCCATCGCAGCCGTAGGCAAGGCCAGGTGGCGCAGCGTCCAGAAGAAATCGACGCCCTTCAGATAGCCTAGGAACAGCGGCGGATCGCCGATCGGGGTCAACGCGCCGCCGATATTGGCCACCAGGAAGATATGGAAGACGAAGATGTGGGTGACGTGGGTTCGCCAGGCATTCGCGCGGATCAGCGGGGCGATCAGCAGCATCGCCGCCCCGGTCGTGCCCATCACGCTCGCCAGTACCGTGCCGCAGGCGAGCAGCGCCAGGTTGGTTTCCGGGGTCCCGACCAGATTGCCGGTGACACGAATGCCGCCGGTGACGATGAACAGCGCGCCGATTAGGATGAGAAACGGCAGGAATTCCGCCAGCATGACATGGGCGAATTCGGTACCCGCGACGGCCGGGCCATGCACGATCGCCGCAGGTACCAGGAACGCCAGCGCCCAGCCGACGGCGATCTTGTCGAAGTGGTGGTGCCACAACCGTGGCGCAGCCAGCGGCAGCAGGGCGATCGACAGAAGGATACCGGCAAACGGCAGGCCCCAGGCCAGATGAAGTGCCGCGCCGTCGAGATGGGCTAGCGTGTTCATGGATTCGCTAATGCCACAAGTTCGCGGCCAAACAAGCGAAATTCTTCCTCGCGCGCCGTACCCTGGCGCCAGGCCAGCCCGATCTGGCGGGCCGCGGCCTCGTCGTCGAGCGGCCGGCTGACCACCGCCGTGCCGTTGAGGATGCCGGACTTGACGGCCATGTGCGGCAGCAGCGTCAGGCCAAGACCGTTATCGACCATCTGGACCAGCGTGTGCAGGCTGGTCGCCTCGTAGGCGTCGCCGCCCCGCCGGTCGGTCAGCCGGCAGGCGGCAAGCGCGTGGTCGCGCAGGCAGTGCCCGTCCTGCAGCAGCAGCAGCGGCGCCGCCGCCAGGTCGTCGGGTCCCAGCGCCGCCTGGCCGGACAGGCCGTGCCCCTCGGGCAGGGCCACCGAGAAGCCGTCCTCGAACAGCACTTCGGTCGCGGCATTGCCGCAGTCGCAGGGCAGCGCCAGCAGCAGCAGGTCGAGCCGCCCGGCTTCGAGCTGGGCTACCAGCCGGTCCGTCAGATCCTCGCGCAGATAGAGTTTCAACCGGGGATAGCGCTTGCGCAGCTGGGGCAGCAACGGGGGCAGCAGGAATGGCGAGATCGTCGGAATCACGCCAAGCCGCAATTCGCCGGTCAGCGGTTCCTGCGCCGCCTCGGCCAGCCGCACGATTTCGTCGGCATCGGCGAGCAGGCGGCGGGCCCGGCCGACGACCTCGCGCCCCAGCGCGGTGAACACGACCTTCCGCCGGCTGCGGTCGACCAGCACGGCGGCCAGGGTGGTCTCCAGTTCCTTCAGCGAGGCCGACAGGGTGGACTGGGTCACCAGGCATTCGGCCGCCGCCTTGCCGAAATGACCGGTATCGGCCAGTGCCACCAGGTGCCGAAGCTGGCGAAGCGTGGGTTGCGGTCGGTTCATGATCGATTTCTCCGATTGAACTGACAAATATAATTCATTGGACCGATTTGCAATCCCTTCTTAGATTTCTTCCGAACACGGAGACAACGCGTTCTTTTGCAAAGGAGCCTTACATGCTTACCGTTGGTGACAAGTTCCCCGCTTTCAACCTCAAGGCCGTGGTTTCGACCGACATCAAGTCGGCCTTCACCGACCTGACCGACCAGTCGAACGCCGGCAAGTGGAAGGTCGTGTTCTTCTGGCCGAAGGACTTCACCTTCGTCTGCCCGACCGAGATCGCCGCCTTCGGCAAGCTCAATGGCGACTTCAACGACCGCGACGCGGTGGTCTACGGCGTCTCGACCGACTCCGAGTTCGTCCATCTCGCCTGGCGCAACAACCACGCCGACCTGAAGGACCTGCCGTTCGCCATGCTCGCCGACATCAAGCGCGAGCTGTCGTCGGCGCTCGGCATTCTCGACAAGAACGAGGGCGTGTGCCTGCGCGCCACCTTCGTCGTCGACCCCGAGGGCATCATCCGCTTCGCTTCGGTCAACGACCTGTCGGTCGGCCGTAACCCGGCGGAAGTCCTGCGCGTCCTCGACGCCCTGCAGACCGATGAACTGTGCCCCTGCAACTGGCAGAAGGGCGAAGAGGTTCTGAAGGTCGCCTAACGCCTGCCGGCCGCGGCGGCCGGGTCCAGCCTGCTGGACCAGCCGCCGCGGCCTTCTTCCCCGACGTACCCCTGGAGTTTTCCGCCCATGTCGCTCGAAAATCTGAAGAACGCGCTGCCTGAGTTCGCCAAGGATCTCAAGCTCAACCTGTCGTCGCTCGCCACCGAACAGCTGCTGAGCGAGCAGCAGAAGGCCGGCACGTTCATCGCGTCCGCCCTGGCGTCGCGCAATGCCGAGGTGACCAAGGCGGTGACGGCCGAGTTCGGGCCCAAGCTGAGCGCCGAGGCGCTGCAGGCGACCAAGGCGGCCGCCGCGATCATGGGCATGAACAACATCTACTACCGCTTCGTCCACCTGGTGGGCGGCGACTACAAGACCCTGCCCGCCAAGCTGCGGATGAACGTGATGGCCAAGCCGGGGGTCGACAAGGTCGATTTCGAGCTGTGGTCGATCGCCGTCTCCGCCATCAACGGCTGCGGCATGTGCCTGGAATCGCACGAGAAGGTCGTGCGCGAGCACGGCATCACGGCCGAACAGATCCAGGCCGTGGTCCGCATCGCCGCCACCGTGCATGCCGTTGCCGCCGTGCTCGACGGCGAGGATGCACTGGCCGCCTGATCAGGCGATCGTACCGTCCGGATCGACGCGGCGCTGCCCCTCGGGCAGCGTCGCCTGCATTTCGGGCGCCAGTTCCAGCACCGGCGGCGTCTGCCAGCCCATTTCCCGGGCGACGACCACACCCAGCGACAGGATTGCATCGACCTCGCCCAGGACGATCGCGGCCGGCGCGCGGCCCGACCGGATCAGTTCGAGCAGCACGGCACTGGACGAGGACGACCCGCGGGTCGCCGCCAGCGCCAACACGGTGCCGGCGATCGATCGGCCCCGGGCGGGATGGCGCGCGTCGGTAACGATGCCGCTGGCCGGATCGACGCCGCCCCAGAACGACAGCGGCTCGACCAGTCGCAACAGCGGTCCCGCGCCCGCGCCAGGCAGCAGCACGCGTGCGCGGATCATTGCCACAACGCCTCGTCGCGCACGACCTGCCCCGCCAGGCCGGAGGCCACGCAATCCTCCAGGCTGCCGAACACCGTGCCGTGGCCGGTATTGGCCTCGCCATAGAAGGCGAACTTGCCCGAATTGGTCATCAGCACCCCTCGGCCGGCATCCAGTATCGGCGCGACCACGACGCAGGTATCGGCGACCAGGGTGACGCCGCAGCCCTCGAGCTCGCGCCGCCAGCCGCGACCATCGAGGATCTCGATCACACCGCGCCCGGTACAGGCATAGAACGGCACGGCGAGCCGGCGCCCGGCCAGCAGCGCGCGCAGCTGCGCGAATTCGGCCAGCGAAAAATGCGGGCTACCCAGGGCGATGGCGTCGAGCTGGTCGATGCCGGTGGCGGTCGACAAGCGGTCGCGGGCGCTACGCAGCATGTCCGGGGTCAGGTCGAGCCTCGCCTCCGGCGCGATGCCGCCCGTCGCGGCCTCCAGCGTGGGCGCCTCCGGCGTCACCCCGACGATATGGAACAGGGCGACCGCGCCGGTCGACGCCGCCGCGGCACCGAGCGCCTTCAGCGCGTCTTCCGGGACATCCTGCGGCAGGCCGGTGATGGCCGCGACCGCATTGCCGGCATGGCTGCCGAGCCAGGCCCCGAGCACCGGATAAAAGCTCTCCGATGCCCGCAACCGCCGGGAGAGGCCGCCCGCATCGACCACGATGCGGGCCCGGCGATTTTCATCCCGATGCAGGCCGCAATCGGGGGCAACCCCGGCGATCGCGCAGGCGATGTCGAGAAAATCACCCAGCCGATTGGTTCGCGCGCCGAGGACGGAATTGACGAAGGCGACCGCATTCGATTCGCCCCAGGCGACATGCTCGCCCGGTTGCGGCCGATGCCCGGCCTGATAGGGCGCACAGGTCCACGAGGGGCGGCAGCCCAGCCGCTCGTAGGCCGCCATCAGCCGCCGCGCCATCGCCGCCTGATGGTCGGGGAAGCGCACCCTGCCGGGATGGAGCAGGTCGAGGGCACCCACATTCAGGGTCGTCGGCACCGCCACCTGGCCGCCACCGGCGACCAGCGCCTCGGCGAACTCGACCCCCGAATCGCCGTGATAGAGACAGCCGTCGATATGGGCCGAGACGACCGGCACCAAGCCCGGCGCCCCCATCAGCCGCGCCGCATCGGCAACGATTCGACGGGCCATCCCGGTTGCCGGGGTCATGCGCGTCTCACGATGGAAATTCGGTCAGGCGCTTGGTCGTCCCGTCTTCCCAGGCATCGACACCGGCCATGCCAATGCGCGCGATCAGTGCCTGCGCATCGGGAAAACCATGCCGCAATCCGAACGACCAGCTGACGGTGCTTTCTCCCAACCGCCGCACCAGCAATCGATCACCGAGGTGGTTGCGATCGACGAGGCGATGCAGCCGCACGAGCTGGCTGGCGCAAAAATCGCCGCGCCCCACCGCAAGCTTTCGCACTGCCGCTTCCATCGACGGCGCGTCCTCCGATCGCCTGAACTCTTTCGCCCGGCCCTGCTGGTAGTTGTCCGCATAGTAGTAGTTATAGGTCAGGTCGGTCAATTCAGCGATCGAATTGGCGGCGTCGAGCTGCGCGCGCGCCGGATGGTCGCGGCGATAGGTGATGCCACCGACAAACGCGACCATTGGCCTGTCGGTGAAGAGCATGTAACGCGCGCGGTCATCGGAAGGTATGGTGAACAGGGCATCGGCCGTGCCGACTTCGACCTCGCGCTGCGCCCGGAGCCAGGGCAGGGCCTTGTAGGTCACTTGTAGCCCGCAGCGTCCGGTCAGCACCTCGTCGAGCACCGATTTCGCAATCCCGCCGTCCGCCCACATCACATCGCTGTCGTCGCGATGGGCAACGACGATTCGCGGCGCGGCGCGCAGGATCGCCGGCGACAAGGCACAAACCGCGCCGATCGCGCCAAGCGCCCGCCGGCGGGTCATATCGAACGAATCGCGCCGTGGCACAAGACATCCCTGAAACAAGGAGAGACAGTATCGGGGGACGACCGCCCGCGATGCAACCGCCTGATTTCACTTATCCCGTTTGAGGATATCAAGACCTGAAAGGTCATCCACCGTGCCCCTTCCATTCGAGGAAGGGATGGTGGGCACACTAGGGCTCGAACCTAGGACCCGCTGATTAAGAGTCAGCTGCTCTACCAACTGAGCTATGTGCCCCCGAAGCGTTGAGTGCCTCGAACGGGGCCGGACTATACTCGGCTTCAGAGGCTTTGCAAGCGCCAAATCGCATTTTTTTCGAGAATGGTGAAGAACCTAGGATTTCCCTGGTTTTCCAAGCGTTTGCAAAAAAGACCTGAGACATCTGGACAGCCGGCGGGGTGGTGGGGTAACGCGTGCCCGCGCGGCATCGGCAGGGTAAATCGCTTGACCCCGGCGGTGAACAACCGAAGATTAGAACCCGGCCTGTTCCCGTCGTTTGACGGGAACCGCGCAAAGCCTGCCAGCAGAGGGCCGGGGCCGGTCGAGCACCCCGCCGTGACGAGGACTTTTCGGTCGTGACAGCGCCTGTCGCCAGCACTTCAGCCGAACCGGCGACGACGGGTCCGACCCGCCAGTCGCGGCTGGAGGCCGAATTGCTCGCGCTCTACGTCCGGTACGACCGGGCAGCGCCATGGACCCCGATGGCGATCTTCGCCGTGTTCGCGGCCTTGTTCTACGACGTCGCCCCGCTCTGGCTGCTTGCGGGCACGGCGGGTGCCTATACGGCATCCTGCATCTTCACCATGCGCTTTGTCGAACTCGGCGCCGTCCAATCGGCGGAGCCGGTCGTGTTGCGCCGGCTCTGGCGCGGCCAGGTGATCGCCTCGACGCTCAACGGCCTGCTGCTCGGCCTGTTCTTCGCGCTGGTCTGGCCCGAAGGCGACCGGGCGTCGCAGGTGATGGCCGGCGCCATGGCAACGATCTTCGCCGTCGGCTCGACCACATCGAAGGCGGCCAATCCCACCGCCTACAACATCTACGTCTCGGTCGTGCTGCTGCCGTTCGCGCTGCGCAACCTGCTTCTCGGGACGGCGCCCGGCGCCGCGATCACCGCAATCGCCGCGCTGGGTCTTTATCGCCTCTACGAAACCGGGCGCGAAGCCTATCGCACGCTGTGCGAGGCAATCGAATTGCGGCTCGAGCGCGAGGCCCTGATCGGCGAACTCGAATCGGCGAACCTGACCGCGCGCCGCCGCGCCCTGGAACTGGCCGTGCTCAACGCCGAGCTCGACAACCGGGTCGCCCAGCGCACTGCCGAGCTGGGCGAGAGCGAGGAGCGCTACGCCCTGGCCGCCCGAGGTACCAACGAGGGGCTGTTCGACTGGTCGCGGCGCACCGACAGGATCTACTTCTCCGCCCGGGCCCACGAACTGCTGGGGATTCCCGACGGCGGCCTCAACCGCTCGCTGTTCTCCTGGATCGACCATGTGGTCGAACAGGATCGCGAACTGGCACTGCGCGAATTGAACGAAGCCTTTGCGCGCCGCAACCAGACCTTCGCCGGCGAATATCGCTTTCGCCACGGCGACGGCCAGACCCGCTGGATCGCGATCCGCGGCATCATCACTTTCGGCCTGGACGGCAATCCCGAGCGATTCGTAGGGTCGGTCGGCGATGTCTCCGACCGCAAGCGCTACGAAGACCAACTGCTTCATGACGCGCTGCACGACGGGCTGACCGGCCTGCCGAACCGGGCCTTGCTGCTCGACCGGCTCGGCCAATGCCAGCGCCGCGCCGAGCAGGACGAGAACGATCGTTTTGCGGTCCTCTGGGTCGATCTCGATCGCTTCCGCGCGGTCAACGACACGCTGGGGCACGCCGCCGGCGACAGCCTGCTGCGCTTCGCCGCCCAGCGAATCGCGAGCCTCCCGCGGGCCCAGGATACCGTGGCCCGCATCGGCTCGGACGAGTTCGCCGTGCTGCTCGACGGCGTCTCCGGCCCCGAGCAGGCCAACGACCTGGCCGACAGGTTGCGCACGACGCTGCGACAGCCGTTCGAAATCGCCGGCCGGCCGGTTACGGTCGCCGCCTCGGTCGGAATCGTGCTCTCCGGACCCGGCCGGGTGCCCGAGGACTACCTGCGTGACGGCGAGGTCGCGGTGCATCGCGCCAAGGCCGCGGGCGGCGACGGCGTCTCGGTCTTCGCGGCGGAGATGCGCACGTCGGCGGACCAGCGATTCGATGTTGCCCAGGGCCTCGTCGGCGCTCTGAAGCGCGACGAATTCCGCCTCGCCTATCAGCCGATCGTCGATCTCGCTACCCGGGCCGTGGTCGGCTACGAAGCGCTGATCCGCTGGGTGCCGGAACCGGGCCGGGTGATCGCACCGGGCCAGTTCGTCGATATTGCCGAGGAGACGGGCGAGATCATCCCGATCGGCGCCTGGGCCTTGCGCGAAGCGACCGCCGAACTGGCCCGCCGCCGCTTGCTGCCGGGCAATGAAGGCCTGTTCGTCACCGTCAACGTCTCGCCACGCCAGTTCCGCGCCGACGCCGAATTGCCGGCCGTGATCGCCGCAACGCTGGCCGAACACGACCTGCCGTCGGGCCGGCTGCGCATCGAGGTAACCGAAAGCCTGGTCATCGAAAGCCCCGAGGCGGCGCTGGAAACGCTGAAGCGCCTGCGCAGCCTCGGGGTGCCGATCGTGCTGGACGATTTCGGCACCGGCTATTCGTCGCTCAGCTACCTGCATCGGTTGCGCTTCGATGCGCTCAAGATCGACAAATCGTTCGTCGCCGGCTTGCCTCATTCGAGCGAATCGCGCTCGATCATCGCCACCATCATCGCGCTGGCCGAGCGGCTGGGCATGTCGGTCGTCGCGGAAGGCGTGGAAACCGAGGCGCAGGCCGAGGCACTGCGCCAGCTGGGCTGTACCGCCGGCCAGGGTTTCCTGTACGGCCGGCCGCTGCTGTTCCCGGCCGAGCCGCCGGCCGTGGCCCAGCCGCCCTTCATCGAGCGGATCACCGGCGTCGGCTGACCATGGAGACGCTGGCAGCCGCCGACCTGATGCTGCGCGGCGGGGTCTGCCTGCTGCTGCTGATCGTCGCGGGATTGTTGTTGCGCGATCATCGTGACCGGTTGCCGGCCCGGCTCGGCGCGCTGTTCGCGCTGGGCAGCATCGCGTTTGCCCTGGTACCGGTCGGGGGCCTGGTGCCGGCCGTGATTGCGGGTGGCAACAATGTCGTGTTCTGGCTTTTTGCCACGGCGTTGTTCGACGACGATTTCCGGCTGAAGCCCCGTCATGTGGCCTGCTGGATCGTCATGCTGGGACTGACCCTTGCCGTCAGTCTGATGCCGCAGGGCGACCTCTACCGCGTCGCCTGCATCGCGCTGGCCATGATCTCGCTCGGCTTCGCGTTGCTCGGCGTTGCCCGGTCGATCGCGTCCTGGCACGACGATCTGGTCGAGGGGCGGCGGCGGGTGCGGGTCTTCATCGTCGCAGCCGCCGGCATCTACATCCTGCTGACCACCATTGCCGCCGTTCTCGGCCTTGAGCGCGCCGCCGTTGCCAGCCTGCTCGGTGCGCTCGGCCTGGCGGCGATCGCCGCCACAGTGGGCTGGGCGCTGCTGCGCGTCGACGGGGCGCCGCTCTTTCCCATAGCCGCGCGCCCCGCCGCGCCGGAACTGCCGGACCAGCCGCTGGTCGCGCGTCTGCGCCAGGTCATGGAGGTCGAGCGTCGTTACCGCCAGGAGGGCCTGTCGATCGGCATGCTGGCGACTGCCGTCGGCCTGCCGGAGTACCGGCTGCGTCGGCTGATCAATGGCACACTTGGATACCGCAATTTTGCTGCGTTTCTCAATCACTACCGCTTGGCTGATGCGCGGGCGGCCCTGACCGATCCGGCCCAGGCAGAGGTGCCGATCCTGACCATCGCCCTCGATGCCGGGTTCAATTCCCTCGGCCCGTTCAATCGCGCCTTCAAGGCCGAGACCGGCATGACGCCGTCGGAATATCGCCGGACCGCCGCTGCCGAGGTTCGCAGCAACGCTGCATGATTGCCCTATAACTATCTGATCCGAAATCATATTTCCAGATTCGGCAAGACCGCCGCCGGACTTGGCCAGCCCGGTTTCGAACCGGGCGAGCAAGACCGGCGATCAGCTGGCAAGGCAAAGGCTCCCCGATACGGAGTGACCGATGCGCCGAACGATCCTCGCCCTTCCCCTCGCCCTTGCCGCCTGCGGCAGCCATAGCCCGGAACGGGTCGCCGCCACGGCAACCGGCTTCGTCAGCCATCAGCTCTGTTCCGCGGTCTTCGTTTCGGGGGCGGAACCCGAGCACTATTACAAGAATGGGATCGAGCCGGTCCTGTCGCCACTCGGCGACCTCGTCACCCATCAGGTGGACCGCACAGCCGGCACCGTGACCGCCCGATTCGCCGGCAGCGAGACCCGCGCGCTCTATCGCGGCGCCTATGGCTGCACGCTCGACCTGCCCCCGCAGGCGAGTTTCCGTCCGATCGCGGCCGATCCCCCGTCGCCCGGCCCGGTCGAACCGACCGACCCACGGCTGCGCGCCGCCATCGACAGAGAATTCGCGCCGGCAGCCGGGCGGACGACATCCGCGGTGGTGATCCTGCATGACGGGCGCATCGTCGGCGAACGCTACGCCGCCGGCTATGGCATCGAAACGCCGCTGCATGGCTGGTCGGCCACCAAGTCGGTCACCAACGCGCTGCTCGGCATCCTGGCCCACCAGGGCCGGATCGACGTCGAGGCCGCTGCACCGGTTCCGGAATGGGCCGACCGCGACGACCCGCGCCACGCCATCACCATCGACCAGATGATGCGCATGACGACCGGCCTCGATCTCGGGCAATCACTGGTCGCAGGCTTCGGCAGCGCCTTCGATCCTGCCGCACAGATGCTGTTCACCCGGCGGGATATGGCCGGCTGGGCCGCGCGGCAGCCGCTGATCGCGCCGCCAGGCACCTCCTGGACCTATACGGACGGCAATACCATCCTGCTCTCCCGCATCATCCGCGACCTCGCCGGCGGCGACGCGGCCGCCACCCTGGCCTTCGCCCGCAGAGAACTGTTCGACAAGCTGGGCATGCGCGGCGTCACCCTCGAATTCGACGGCGTGGGCACCCCGCTCGGCGGCAGCCACATGCATGCCCCCGCAAGGGCGTGGGCACGGTTCGGCCAGTTCTACCTCGACGACGGCGTGGTCGATGGCCAACGCCTGCTGCCGGTCGGGTGGGTCGAGGCAGCCGCCCGGCCGACCCCCGCCGCGGATCGCTTCGGCTACGGTGCCGGATTCTGGACCAACCGCGGCGACGGTGCCGGCGCCCGGTCGCGGATCGAAGGAGGGATGCCCGCGGACGCCTTCATGGCCCGCGGCAGCTTTGGCCAATATGTCGTGATCGTGCCCTCGGCGCGGCTGGTCGTCGCGCGGTTCGGGGTATTCCACACGCCCTACGGCGATATCGACGCGATGAACCGGCTGGTCACGTCGGCCGTCGCCGCGTTGAAATAGCGCTCAGATCAGGCCGAGATTGCGCAGTTCGGCCAGCATCTCCGGCGGGGCATCGGCGGCAGCCCCCTGCAGATCGGGCGGCGCATCCTTCGCCGCCAGGTAGCGCCAGCCCTGGAACGGCCGGAAGGGGCGCGGCTCGACCGGCACCAGCTTGCGATCCAGCCTGATCAGGCAGACCGGCGTCCCGTCGGGATCGTTGCCCTCGTCGAAGGCGAGGACGCGCTGGCGCACCCGCACCATCCCCTTGATCACCCAGTAGATCGAGCCGGCCGCGAGTATTTCGGCGTCGCGTTTCGGCGCATGGCGGGTGCGGTGATGGCTGTACCCGAGCTTGGCGGTCGGCCGGCTGGATTGCCACGCCTCGAGATCCTCGATCGATTCCGACCCCACGGACAATTTGATCAGATGCAACGTCAACGCGAACCCTCGGCAGGCCATGCTTCCCGGTCACCGGCATAGGCGATCCGGAGCAGGATGCCAAGCCGGACCGGCGGAGCGGCCGGGATCAGTGCGTCGCGGCATGGCGGCGAAACGTCATCGAGAGTTTCAGCCGATCTCCCCGAGCAGCCGCCACCAGAAAAAGTCCAGCGGCAGCAGGAACACGATCGTCACGATGGCGAGCGCCAGGCACAGTTTCAGCGCCGCGGCCATGCCGGCGCCGGACAATTGCGTGCCCACGACGAGCGGCCCGGACTCGTAGGGAAACAGGACCGTCGAGAAGCCGAGCACCTGCGCCATCAGCACCGTCTGCAGCGGCCAGCCGGTCGCCTGGGACAGATCGGCGGCAAGCGGGGTCAGAACCGCCGGCACCCCCGGCAGCGTCGTCGCCAGCCCGATCAGCGTTCCGAGCATCGACATCGCCGCGAAGTTCAATGCCTCCGCGCCCGGCGCCAGCGGCAGGATGGCGAGCAGCCGATGGGCGAGCACGTCGCCGAGGCCCGAATGGGCGACGACCGCCCCCAGTGCCATGATGCCGGCGATATAGAACAGCGTGCCGTAGGGCACTTCCTGGGCGAATGACTTCGGTGGCACCAAGCCGGTCGCCGGCAGCAGGCATACGATCCCGGCAGCCAGCGACACCCAGGCCGGCGATACGTGGTGCAGGAAGTCGGTAACCCAAAGGGCGAGCGAGACCATGATCAGCAAGGTCAGGCGCCATTCGTCGCGCGACGGGCGGCGGCTCAACGCCGGCGCCTCGCTGGCGGTTTGGCCGGCCAGAGTCCGATCGGGAAACATCCAGAGGATAAGTACGACGGTTGCGGCGGCCTTGAGCAGGCCGAGCACCGGGAAGTGCAGCAGCAGGTAATGGCCATAGAGCGGCGTGTAGCCGTAGAGTTGCTCGGCCGCGCCGGCCAGCACCATATTGGGCACGTTGGCCGGCAGAATGGCGAAGGTCGGCAGGTGGACGGCGAAGGCTGCGGCCAGCACGATCCCGGTGCGCCCGGGCCTGCCGTCGACGAAGCCGTGACGCTCGGCCAGCGCCGCCGCAATCGGCAGCAGCAGCACCGCGCGGCCGATCGACGAGGGCAGGATGAAACCGAGAACCAGCCCGATCACGGTGATGCCGATGACCAGGCCGGGGTAGCGCCTGCCGAACAGCGCCGACAGCCCTATCGCAACCCGGTCGCCCAGCCCGGTGCGGCGCACCGCGACGCCGATGATCAGGCCGCCGAAGATCAGCCACCAAGCCGTGGAGGAAAAACCCGAGAAGACCACCGGTGGCGGCGCCACCTTGAGCAGCACCGCCCCCAGCAGGAAGGCCAGGGCCACGACGTGTTCGGGCAGCCGTCCGGTGGCCCAGAAGGCAATGGCGACCACGGCCAACGCGGCGGTATTGGCAGCCGCTGGCGGCAAGCCGGCCGGTGGCGCCAGGAAAAGCCAGGCGGACAGCGCCACCGCAATGGCAATCACGACGATGGGCAGACGAATCGCTGGAACCATGCCCTACTATGGAACCAGGGCGCGGCGGCTGTCGCTGCCGCGTGAAGCCCTTTGGCCGCGCGACGGACGGTCAGTCCTCCAGCTTTTCATGCGCGTCGGCGACACCCTTCCGCCAGTAGCCGGCGGCCTTCAGCCATTCCTTGCGATGGCCGCCCGGCCCCGCGAGGAAATGGGCACGCAGGGCGCGGGCAACCGACGCCTCGGCCGCGATCCAGATGAAACCGTCACCGGCGGGCAGTTGCAGGCGTTGCACGGCGGCAAGCAGCGCACCTGGATCATCGGCCCGATCCAGCGGTCGATGGACCCAGGTCGCCTGATGATCGGCACGGGAGGCAAAGACCTGCTCCTCGTCCGCCCCGGTGACCGCCGCGACGCTCAAGGCCTTTGCGCCGGCCGGCAATTCCTCCAGCCGGCGGCCGATCGCCGGCAGCGCGGTCTCGTCTCCGATCAGCAGCCACCAGTCGAAGGTCGGGGAGATAACCATCGAGCCACGCGGACCGCCGACTTCCAGCCGGTCGCCCGGACGGGCCTCGAGCGCCCAGCGCGTAGCCGGGCCGGCCTCGTGAACCGCGAAGTCGAGGGTCAGCGTGCGGGCATCGCGATCGAAGGCGCGCGGGGTGTAGTCGCGCATCGCCGGCTCGCCCGCCGGGCCCGGCACGAAAATCTTCACGTGATCGTCAAAGCCGAGGCTGACGAAATCGGCCAGATCGTCGCCGGCGAACACCAGGCGGAGCATGTTGGGGGTGACGCGGCCGGTATGGCGCAGCGCCAGCTGGCGGCGCTTGAGTTCGTGGCGGTGGCGGGAAATCTGATGGTCCATAGGCATCTCCAGTTCGATATATCGAACTGAAGGTATTTTTAGATATATCGAATTTCAAGATATATCGAACTCAAGGTGCCATATTTGCCAGGAAGACGTCGCGCAGGATGCGGATCGGCGCGATCCACTGGTCCGGCTTGTCGTAATTGCCGGCCGTCACGACCCGCACGACATCGAGGCGAGGCAGAATGAACAGGCGCTAGCGTCGATCGACCTGACGGGCGTGCGGCGGCTTATCCGGCCAGCTGTTGCAGCAGCGCATAGCCGGCCGGCCAGTCGCCGAGGCCGCTTTCCGAATTGATATGGCCGGCGGCACCGATCTCGACGATTTCCGAATGCCAGATGCCGGCCAGCTGGCGCGCGCGCCCCGGGCTGCACCAGGGATCGTCGGACGAGCAGACGACGAGGCTCGGGAAGGTCAGCGGCATTTGCGGCAGATCGGCAAATTCCGCGGCCTCGGCCGGCAGGTTCGCCGGGTCCGGGGGCGCGACGAGCAAGGCGGCGCGAATGGTGCGCTGGACGCAGGCGGCGTCCCACAGCGGCACCAGCAGGCAGGCGAGACTATGGGCAACCAGGACGGGCGGAGCCTTGCAGGCCTGCACGGCGTCGTCCAGCCGGGCGATCCAGGCCGCAAGGTCAGGACGGTGCCAGTCGTCCTGAAGAACCGTGACGAATTCGGGATGCAGCCTCGCCCAACGCGTCTGCCAGTGATCGGGACCCGAGCCGCCCAGGCCCGGAACGATCAGGATCGGCGTGTTGATCGAGGCCGCATCGGTCATGTGCTCGTCCTGCCCTTCAAGGCCCGGGCCACCCGGCTCGACGGCGGTTTGCCCAGGGCGTCAGCGATGAACCAGGCGGTCTCGACCAGCCCGTCGAGATCGATGCCGGTCGCGATGTCCATGCCGTGCAGCATGTAGACAACGTCCTCGGTCGCAACATTGCCCGAGGCACCCCGGGCGTAGGGACATCCCCCGAGACCGGCGACCGAGGCGTCGACGGTCGCAACCCCCATTTCCAGCGAGGCTAGGATATTGGCCAGCGCCTGGCCATAGGTGTCGTGGTAATGCGCACCGAGCGCCTCGATCGGCACGAGATTGGCGCAGGCCTCGATCATCCGCTTGACCTTGAGCGGGGTACCGACACCGATGGTGTCGCCCAGCCCGACCTCATAGCAGCCCATGTCGATCAGGGCCTTGGTGACGGCCGCCACCGCGGCCGGGGCGATCTCGCCTTCGTAGGGACAGCCGACGACGCAGGAGACGAAGCCGCGGACGCGCAGCCCGGCAGCCTTCGCCGCATCGACCACCGGCTGGAACCGGTCCAGGGATTCGGCGATGGAGCAGTTGATGTTCTTGCGGGAGAAGCTTTCCGACGCGGCGGCGAACACCGCGATGTCGGTGGCGCCGGCGGCAAGCGCGCCCTCGAACCCCTTCATGTTCGGCGTCAGCACCTGATAGGTGACGCCGGGCCGGCGCACGAGGCTCGCCATCACCTCGGCGTTGTCGCCCATCTGCGGCACCCATTTCGGCGACACGAAACTTGTCGCCTCGATGTGGCGCAGGCCCGCCTCGGCCAGGCGCTCGATCAGCGCCACCTTGACCGCGGTCGGGACGATGCCGGGCTCGTTCTGCAGGCCGTCGCGCGGCCCGGCCTCCCAGATCTTCACGCTGCGGGGCAGGTCGGCCATCACGCATCCTCCTCGAAGGCGACGAGCACCACGCCTTCGTTCACCTGCTCGCCCACCGCGGCATTGATCGCCGCGATCCTGCCGTCGACCGGCGCCGCGATGGTGTGTTCCATCTTCATCGCCTCGAGGATCAGCAGCGGCTGGCCCTTCGCGACTGCGTCTCCGGCCTGGGCCAGGACCTGGATCACCTTGCCCGGCATCGGCGAGGTCACCCCGCCGTGGCCGCCTTCGTCATCCTCGGCGGCAAACGGATCGACCAGGGTGAAGCGCCAGGTCACGCCCTGCACGATCAGCGTCAGATCGCTGCCCGCCAGGGCCACCGCGGCGCGCAGGCGCAGGCCACCCAGGTCGGCTTCCAGCGTGCCCGCGGAATCGAGCGTCGCCGAGGCAGCCAGGTCGCCGACGACATAGCCGCCCTGCTTGCGATAACGCAGTGCCATCGCAACGGGCGTACCGCCATGGACCAGGCGGACCACGTCGTGCCCTTCGTCGTTCAGCCGCCAGCCGTCGGTCCGCGCCCAGGGCGATCCCGGATCGCCGGAGGCCGCCGCGGCCTCGCGGGCCGCCTGCTCGCGCTCCTTGACGACGGCGAGCGCCGCCAGCGCCAGGATGGTGTCGGACGGCGCCTCGCTGTCCGGCAGCAGGTCGGCCCGATGCCGCTCGATGAAGCCGGTATCGAGATCGCCGGCAGCAAAGGCCGGATGCAGGCAGAGTCGGCGAAGAAAGGCGACGTTGGTGGTCGGCCCGGCGATTTCGTAGTTCTGCAGCGCCGCCGCCATGCGCCGCAGCGCGCCCTGCCGGTCGCGGTCCCAGACGATCAGCTTGGCGATCATCGGATCGTAGAACGGCGTGACCGTATCGCCCTCGCGGACGCCGGTATCGATGCGGACATGGGCATCGGTCGACGGGGGGCGCAGCCGGGCCAGCCGGCCGGTCGAGGGCAGGAAGTTGCGCGCGGGATCCTCGGCATAGACCCGCGCCTCGATCGCATGGCCGTCGATGGCCAGTTGCCCCTGGGTCAGCGGCAGCGCTTCGCCCGCGGCGACGCGCAGCTGCCATTCGACGAGATCCTGGCCGGTGATCATCTCGGTGACCGGATGCTCAACCTGAAGCCGGGTATTCATCTCCATGAAATAGAAGCGATCGGCGCGCAGGCCGTCGGCCACGTCGGCGATGAATTCGACCGTGCCGGCGCCGACATAGCCGATCGCCTTGGCCGCGGCCACCGCCGCCTCGCCCATCCGCGCGCGCATCTCGGCCGGCATGTCGGGAGCCGGCGCCTCCTCCAGCACTTTCTGGTGGCGGCGTTGCACCGAACAGTCGCGCTCGAACAGATAGACGGCGTTGCCCCGGGTGTCGCCAAACACCTGGATCTCGATATGGCGCGGCTTGACCAGATATTTCTCGATCAGCACCTTGTCGTCGCCGAATGATGCAGCAGCCTCGCGCTGGGCGCCGGCCAGCGCCGCGGCGAAGTCTTCGGCGGCGTCGACCCGGCGCATGCCCTTGCCGCCGCCGCCGGCCACCGCCTTGATCAGCACCGGCCAGCCGATTTCGGCAGCCTTTGCCGCGAGCATGCCGGGATCCTGGTCGTCGCCGTGATAACCCGGCACGACCGGCACCTGGGCCTGCTGCATCAGCGCCTTGGCCGCGCCCTTCAGCCCCATGGCCTCGATCGCCGACGCCGGCGGCCCGATGAAGACGAGTCCGGCCGCCGCACAGGCCCGCGCCATCTCGGCCTTCTCCGACAGAAAGCCGTAGCCCGGATGAATGGCCTGCGCCCCGGTCCGCCTCGCCGCCGCGATGATGCGATCGATGACGAGATAGCTGTCGCGCGCCGGAGCCGGCCCGATATGCACGGCCTCGTCGGCCAGGGCGACATGGCGGGCTTCGGCATCGGCATCGGAATAGACGGCGACCGTACGTACGCCGAGGCGGCGGCAGGTATCGATCACCCGGCAGGCGATTTCGCCGCGATTGGCGATCAGGATCTTGTCGAACATCAGCCCTCGCCCCCGCGCACCCAGGACGGCCTGCGCTTTTCCAGGAAGGACGCCAACCCCTCCTGCCCTTCGTCGGTGGCGCGGGCATCGGCGATGGCGCGTGCGGTCAGCGCCATCAGCTCGTCGTCGATTTCCCGGTCGACGACATTGTCCAGCAGGGTCTTGGTCGCGGCCAGGGCGCCCGGTGCGGCGTTGAGAAAATCGGCGACCAGCCGGTCGCGCGCGGTCTGCAGCGCCACGCCGTCGGTCACCACCTCGTGGACCAGACCGCTGCGATGGGCGGCCTCGGTATCGAAGCGCTCCGCAGTCAGCATGTAGCGGCGGGCCTGGCGGGCGCCCATCGCACGAACCACGTAGGGCGAGATCGTTGCCGGTACCAGGCCGAGCTTCACCTCGGTCAGCGCGAACTGCACGCCCTGCACCGCCACGGCGATGTCGCAGGCCGCGACCACGCCGACGCCGCCGGCGAAACAATTGCCGTGGACCAGCGCGATGGTCGGCTTGGACAGCCGATCCAGCCGGCGGAGCATTTCCGCCAGCCCCTGGGCATCCTCGAGGTTCTGGTCGTAGGTGTAGAGGGCCGCGGCCTTCATCCAGTTGAGATCGCCGCCGGCGCAGAAACTGCGTCCGTTGGCGCGCACGACGACGACGCGGATGCCGTCCTGCTTGTCGAGATCGTCCCAGATATCGGCCAGGCGCTCGATCACGTCGGCATTGAACGCATTGTGCAGCTGCGGGCGGTTCAGGGTGACGGTGGCGACGCCGGATTCGTCGGCATCGAGCAGCACCATGTCTTCGGGGTTCTCGCTCATCGGTCGGGCTCCCGTCGATTACATGCGGAACAGGCCGAAGCGGGTATCCCCGATCGGCGCGTTATGGGCGGCGGACAGGCCGAGGGCCAGCACCATGCGGGTGTCGGCGGGATCGATGACCCCGTCGTCCCACAGCCTGGCCGAGGCGTAATAGGGATGGGCCTGGCCCTCGAACTGGTCGCGGATCGGCGCCTTGAAGCCCTCCTCGTCCTCCTTCGACCAGGTCTTGCCCGCCGCCTCGATGTTGTCGCGGCGGACGGTGGCCAGAACGCTGGCCGCCTGCTCGCCGCCCATCACCGAAATGCGGGCATTCGGCCACATCCACAGCTGGCGCGGCCCGTAGGCGCGGCCGCACATGCCGTAATTGCCGGCACCGAACGACCCGCCGATGATCACCGTGAACTTCGGCACCGCCGCGGTCGCCACCGCGGTCACGAGCTTGGCGCCGTCCTTGGCGATGCCGCCGTTCTCGTATTTGCGGCCGACCATGAAGCCGGTGATGTTCTGCAGGAAGACAAGCGGGATACGGCGCTGGGCGCAGAGTTCGATGAAATGCGCGCCCTTGACCGCGGATTCCGAAAACAGGATGCCGTTATTGGCGATGATGCCGACGGGATAGCCGAAAATATGCGCAAACCCGCAGACCAGGGTCGGGCCGTAGAGCTTCTTGAACTCGTCGAATTCCGAGCCGTCCACGATACGGGCGATGACCTCGCGCACGTCATAGGGGATGCGCGTCTCGCGCGGGATCACGCCGTGCAGCTCGCGCGGATCGTAGAGCGGATCGCGGGGCGGGCGCGTGTCGCCCTGCGCCACCTTCCGCCGGTTGAGGCCGGCGACGATCCGGCGGGCGATGCCCAGCGCGTGGCTGTCGTTCAGCGCATAGTGGTCGGTGACGCCGGAAATGCGGCTATGCACGTCGGCACCGCCGAGATCCTCGGCCGAGACGACCTCGCCCGTCGCGGCCTTAACCAGCGGCGGACCGCCCAGGAAGATGGTGCCCTGGTTGCGGACGATGATGCTCTCGTCCGACATGGCCGGCACGTAGGCGCCGCCGGCGGTGCAAGACCCCATGACGACCGCGATCTGGGGAATTCCCTGGGCCGACATGTTGGCCTGGTTGAAGAAGATGCGGCCGAAATGGTCGCGATCGGGAAAGACCTCGTCCTGGTTGGGCAGGTTGGCGCCGCCGGAATCGACGAGATAGACGCAGGGCAGATTGTTCTCGCGGGCGATCTCCTGGGCGCGGACGTGCTTCTTGACAGTCAGCGGATAATAGGTGCCGCCCTTGACCGTCGCATCGTTGCAGACGATGACGCATTCGCGGCCGGACACCCGGCCGATGCCGGTCAGGATGCCGGCGGCCGGGATCTCCTCGCCATAGACGCCGTGGGCGGCGAGCTGGCTGAATTCGAGGAACGGCGAGCCGGGATCGAGCAGCGTGCGGATGCGGTCGCGCGGCAGCAACTTGCCGCGCGACAGGTGGCGGTCGCGGGCCTTCGCGCCCCCGCCTTCCTTGATGCGCGCGACGACCTGCGCCAGATCTTCGACCAGTTCGCCCATGCGGGCGGCATTGTCCTTGAAGGCGTCGCCGCGCGGATCGATCGCGCTTCGCAGGGCGGTCATGCCGCCCGCCTTCCGGCGCCGGTACGGTTCATCCGTCTTCTCCCGTCTACTGTCACACCTCAGGCGAGCCGCAAGCCTAGCCCGCCTCGCATCCGGACGGTATGGGATTGCAACGGATTGGGAAAATGATTTCGTCTCATGGATTCGATAGAGAATGTCTATGATCGTCGAGACGTTTTGGAAAGTTTATGAGACGGCCGGGCGTGGTTTGCGAGGGTGGCAGTGCGCTATAACGCCGGGCATGGTTCGCGCCTTCGCCCTGCTCATGGTTATCGCCCTCGCAGTCAGCCCTGCCGCCTGGGCGCGCCAGCCGATTTTCTCGCTCAGCGTGGTGTCTCCCAACGGCGACAGCACGGCCTATTCGGTCGCCATCGCGCCGCTCGGTCGCAACTGCGGGCCGCTGGACATGGCGGGGTATCGCTGCCTTTATCCGGTGGATGCCGGCCAACAGCTGACCCTGACGCTCACGCTCGCTCCCGGTTACTCGGTCACGCAATGGAGTGGCCTGTGCAGCGGGACCGGACTGACGGCGGTGGCGACGATACCGGCCGACGCCGTGTCGGGCTGCGGCCTCACCCTGGGATACGATCCCAAGCTTGCGGTCAACGGCTGGTGGTGGGTGCCCGACGAACCGGGGCGCGGCTACAGCCTCGCCCTGAACGATCAGGGCCGCATCTTCATCGCCGCCTACGGCTACGATGAAACCGGCGCCCCGCATTGGCGATCGGGCACGCTCAGCCGTGTGGATTCCGGCACCAACCTGACCATCTACCGTGGCACGATCGCCGAGCATCGCGGCGGCGGCACGCTGTTCGGCGGCGAAGCGGGCAGCGTGGCACGTACCGGCAGGCAGTGGGCAGCGACTTTTGCGATGTCGAGCCGGGGCGGACTCGTCTCGTTCTTGTCGCTGGCCGACAACGTCGACGGCACCATTGTCACCAAGCGCATCCAGCGGTACCCGATCGGAGGGCCGGCCGTCTCGCCGGCACCTGCCAATGCCGCGGCGACCGGATGGTACTATGACGCGACCCAGCCGGGAGTCGGCTATTTCGTCGAGCAGCAGGGCGGTCAGGCGTTCCTTTCGGCTTTTGCCTATGACAGCGCCGGCGCACCGGTCTGGTACGTAATGGGTGCGCCGCCCGTCCCGACCGGGGATGGCTATCTGATGGAGGCGGAGGTCAACGCCTATCGCGGCGGCTCGCCCTTCAGCGCGGCCCCACCGCTGGCGACCGCCTCGCCCGTCCCGGCGGGGCAGGTCAGTGCCAGGCTGGGCAAGTCAGGCGTGTGGCTGCGTCTTTCGAACGGTCGAACGATTCCGCTGGCCCCGTTCGCCTGGTAGGTGGGTGGAACAAAGGTTCGGCCCGGGCGTCGTTTCCGGATTGCATCCCGCGGCAGACCGGAGACCCCGATGGCCGACGACAGCCCAGCGGCGGCGCCCTCGCCTGGCAGCGACGAACTGCTCCGCGTCGTCATCGAGAGCGCGACGGACTTCGCGATCTTCTCGATGGATCCGTCGGGCTTGGTCACCGGCTGGAACACCGGCGCCGAACGCCTGCTTGGCTACAGCGAGACCGAGATGCTCGGCCGGTCGGCCGACGCGATCTTCACGCCTGAAGATCGTGTGGCCGGCAAGGCAGAGGAAGAACGCCGCGTCGCCACCGCCGAGGGGCGGGCAATCGACGAACGTTGGCAGATGCGCAAGAACGGTGACAGGTTCTGGGCGTCGGGCCTGATGATGCCGCTGTCCGCCCCCGGCCTGGGCTATGTCAAGATCCTGCGCGACCGGACCGAGCAGCATCACACCGAGATGCGGATCCGGGAAAGCGAGGCGCGATTCCGCCTGCTGGCCACCAACATCCCGCAGTTGGTGTTCCGTGCCCAGGCCGATGGCCGGCGCAGCTGGGGCAGTCCGCAGTGGATAGATTTCACCGGGCTGAGTTTCGAGGACAGCATGGGGTTCGGCTGGCTCGACGCGATCCATCCCGAAGATCGCGACGCCACCCTCGCCGCCTGGAACGACGCGGCGGAAATCGGCGAATACTATGTGGAACATCGGGTGCGACGGGCGACGACAGGCGAATATCGCTGGCACCAGACGCGCGCGCGTCCGATCCAGACGGGCACCGACGACCGCGATGTCGACTGGGTCGGAACGATGACCGACGTCCACGACCTGCGCGAGCTGCAGGGTCGGCAGCAGATACTGATGGCCGAGCTGCAGCACCGTACCCGCAATCTGCTCGCCGTGACCCAGGCGATCGCGGCCCGGACGCTGCGGGCGAGCGCATCGCTCGACGCGTTCAGCACCGAATTCGCCGGACGTCTGCGTGCGCTCAGCCGCGTGCAGGGCCTGCTTGCGCGCACCGACCAGGGTGCGATCGGGCTGCGCGAACTGGTATGGGGCGAGATGGAGATGCACGGCGACATCGAAGGCAGGGTCACGATCACCGGCCCGACGGTGACACTGACCCCGACGACCGCACAGACGATCGGCCTGGCGCTGCACGAACTCGCGACGAATGCCTTGAAACATGGCGCGCTGGCCCATGACGAAGGCCGGCTCGGCATCGGCTGGGACGTCGCCGCGACGCGACCGGGGTATGCACTGGTTCTCGACTGGTGCGAATCAGGCGTCGCGCTGCCGCATGGCCGACCGCGCCACGCCGGCTATGGCAGCGAACTGATCGAGCGTGCCCTGCCCTACCAGCTCGGCGCCATGACCCGGCTCGACTTCACCGCCGACGGCGTGCGCTGCCGGATCACCATCCCCTTGCGGAGTGCAAACCATGGCTGAGGCGCGACGGCGGATCCTCGTGGTCGAGGACGAATACATCATTGCCGTCGATCTGGCGGACGCGCTTGCAGAATCGGGCATCGAGGTGGTCGGGCCGGTCGGCAACGTCGCGCGGGCGCTGGCAGTGATCGAGGCCGAACCACTCGATGGCGCGATCCTCGACATCAACCTCGCCGGCGATGCCGTCTACCCGGTCGCCGACGCCCTGCGCGCGCGCTTCATCCCTTTCGTCTTTGCCACCGGCTACGACCGGTCGGCCATCGCCAGCGGCTATGAAACGGTGCCGCGCTGCGAAAAGCCGGTCGACGGAAAACGCGTCGCCGACCTGCTTTTCCGCTCGATAGCCGACCGGTGAGACCGGCGTCACATCCCCGGCGGCACCTTGTCGAGGAAACCGGTGACGGCCTGCAGGCGCCCTTCGGCCACCAGGCCGAAGTCGGTCCCCTTGATCATGTCGGGGATGCCGGCCGGGCCAAGCGCCCAGGAAAACCGGATCTTGTCGCCATAGCCGTCGACGGCACCGTCGAGGATGAAGCGGAAATCGGGAAACCTGGCCCGCACGCCGGCGATCATCGCCTCGATGCCGTCGTGGCCCTGCCCCTGCATCAGCGGGTCCACATAGGCGCAGGTCTCGGTGAAGGTGCGGGCGACCAGGGCGCGGCGCGCAGCCGCGTCGACCTCGTTCCAGGCGGCGATGTAATTCTCGGCGACGGTTTTAAGTTCGGTCATGACGGCCTCCATTGGCTTTGCGATGAGGCCGATGCTGCCCGCCGCCGGCGGTGTCGTCGATTATCCCGGGGGTAAAGGCTGGCGCAAGCCCAGCGCCTTGATGCGCGAGGCCAGTGTCGTCGGTTTCACGCCCAGCAGGACGGCCGCGCCGTCCGGGCCGAACACCTTGCCGCCGCACGCGGCAAGGGCGGCGGCGATATTGGCGCGGTCGCGCGCCCGGCGATCGCCCTCGGTGAGCACGGCCGGCTGAACGATGCTCGGCACTGCCGGGACGGCCGGGCCATCGGGCAGATCGAAGCGCAACTTACCCCCCCGGGCAAGGATCGCTGCGCGCTCGATGACGTTCTGCAATTCGCGGACGTTTCCCGGCCAGTCGTAGCTGCGCAGCCGATTGGCGTCCGCCTCGGTCAGGCGCAAGGCCGGCGTCTTGAGTTTCTGCGCGGCGCCGTGCAGGAAATGGGCGGCGAGCAGCGGAATATCGTCCGCGCGCTCGCGCAGCGGTACGGACTCGATGGGAAAGACATCCAGGCGGAAATAGAGGTCTTCGCGAAAGCGGCCGGCCCGCGCCTCGCGCTTCAGATCGCGATTGGTCGCGGCGATCACGCGGACGTCGGTCGTGCGCGTGCGTTCGTCGCCGACACGTTCGAACTGCCCTTCCTGCAGCACCCGCAGCAGCTTGCCCTGGAGTTCGAGGGGGATTTCACCGACTTCGTCGAGAAACAGCGTGCCGCCGTCGGCCAGTTCGAAACGGCCGACGCGATCGCGCGAGGCTCCGGTGAAGGCCCCTTTCACATGGCCGAAGAACTCGCTTTCGAACAGCTCGCGCGGAATGGCTGCGCAATTGACGCGGATCAGCGGCCGATCGCGACGATCCGATGCCTCGTGGATCGCCCGCGCGATCAATTCCTTGCCGGTACCGGACTCGCCGGTGATCAGCACGGTGGCATCGGTCGGCGCGACCAGTTCGACCTGGGCGGTCGTCTTCAGGATGGCCGCGCTGCGACCGATGATCCCGCGCTGGTTGGTTTCGGCCCGGATTTCCTCCTGCAGGTAGGCATTCTCCAGCTCCAGCCGGCTGCGCAGCCTCTCGACCTCGGCCAGCGCGGCGTGCAGCCGCTCCTCGGCCTCCCGGCGCTGGCTGATGTCGCGGAAGACGATGACGGCGCCGACCACGACGCCACGGTCGCGGATCGGCGTCGAGGTGTATTCCACGGGAAAATGCGTCCCGTCGCGGCGCCAGAACACTTCCCGATCGACCTTGTGGATGGCGCCATCGCGGAAGGCGGCATAGATCGGGCAGCATTGCTCGGGGTAGTGCCGGCCGTCGGCATGGGTATGGTGGACGACCGAATGCATGTCCTGGCCGACCAGATCCTCGGCCGGCCAGCCCAGCATGCGCGCCGCCGCCGGATTGACGAAGGTGGTCCGCCCCTCGGCATTGACACCGTAGATGCCTTCGCCGGCGGCCCGCAGGATCAGCTGGTTCTCGCGCTCGACGTCGCGGAAGAAGCGCTCGACCCGCTGCCATTCCGCAATACCTTCGCGGACCAGCAGGTCGGCCTCGGTATCGACCGTGCGCCGGCGCCGTTCGTCCAGATCGGTCAAGGTCAGGAGGATCAGCGTCCGATCATCGGCATCGAGGCGGGACGCTGCGTATTCCAGGCGCAGTTCGCGGCCTGTCGCATGGCGCGGCGCCAGCGTCCGCGTCCAGTAGTTGCCCTGGGTCAGCACCGCTTCCGAAAACACGATCAATGCCGGCAACTGCCCCGGGTGCAAGCCGCTGGCCGACATCTGCCGCAACGCCGCGCGATCATAGCCGAGCAGCCGGCAGGCCGTCGGGTTGGCGTCGAGCAGTCGGTCGGCCATCGGATCGAGCACCAGCGTGGCGAGCGCGCCATGTTCGAAGGCCAGCCCAAATCCCGGTTCCACCTCGCCCTCGCTACGAAATTTCGTGATCCGAGCTACGAAATTTAGTGTGTCACGAGATCTCGTAAGTGTCATCACCCGTCTCCCTCCCGGAAATCCGTCCTTCCAGCGGCTGGCACACTTGTTGCGTTGCACAAACCAGGCCGGTTCATCGCCAGAGGAGGGGTGCCATGGGAATGTTCGACGATCCGCTCGATGCCACGCGGAAGCTGAGCGCCAGCGGCTGCGGCTGCGGGCGACATGCAAGCCAGGCAGACCATGATGCGGCGACGGCCGGATCGGAGGCGCGGATGTCGCGCGCGGTCGAAAGCGCCGTGGTCCGGGCGCTGTTTCCGGAGGATGCGACGCGCCGCGGGTTCCTCAAGGCGGTCGGTGGCTCGACCGCGCTGGCCGCGATCAGCCAGATCCTGCCGCTGGGCCAGGTGACGGACGCACTGGCCCAGGGTGGTCCGCTCGAAAAGAAGGACCTCAAGATCGGCTTCATCGCGATCACCTGCGCAACCCCGATCATCATGGCCCATCCGATGGGCTTTTATTCCAAGCAGGGCCTGAACGTCGAGGTGATCAAGACGGCCGGCTGGGCCGTCATCCGCGACAAGACGATCAACAAGGAATACGACGCCGCGCACATGCTGTCGCCGATGCCGCTGGCAATCTCGCTCGGCGCCGGCGCCACGCCCCTGCCCTACACCGTGCCGGCGATCGAGAACGTCAACGGCCAGGCGATCACGCTGTCGGTGAAGCACAAGGACAAGCGAGACCCGAAGTCCTGGAAGGGCTTCAAGTTCGCCGTGCCCTTCGACTATTCGATGCACAACTACCTGCTGCGCTACTACCTCGCAGAGAACGGCGTCGATCCCGATGCCGACGTGCAGATCCGGGCGGTGCCGCCGCCCGAGATGGTCGCCAATCTTCGTGCCGACAATATCGACGGCTTCCTGGCGCCCGATCCGGTGAACCAGCGCGCGGTCTATGACGGCGTCGGCTTCATCCACATGCTGTCGAAGGAAATCTGGGACGGCCATCCCTGCTGCGCCTTTGCCGCATCGAAGGAATTCGTTACCTCGATGCCGAACACCTACGGCGCGCTGCTGAAGGCGATCATCGAAGCCACCGCCTACGCCTCGATCCCGGAGAACCGCAAGGAGATCGCGAACGCGATCGCGCCGGCCAACTACCTCAACCAGCCGCCGGTGGTGGTCGAGCAGGTACTGACCGGCACCTATGCCGACGGTCTGGGTACGGTGAAGAAGGATCCGAACCGCATCGCCTTCGATCCTTTCCCCTGGGAATCCTTCGCGGTATGGATCCTGACCCAGATGAAGCGTTGGGGGCAGATCAAGGGAGAAGTCGACTACAAGTCGATCGCCAATCAGGTCTTCCTGGCGACCGATGCCGCGCGGCTGATGAAGGAGGCCGGCATGACGCCGCCGGCTGCCGGGTCGAAGACCATCGTCGTCATGGGCAAGCCGTTCGATGCGTCCAAGCCCGACGACTACGTCAATTCCTTCGCGATCCGACGGACATGACGGGGTCGCTCACCATCCGCGCCGCGCTCGTGTCGCTGCTGCTGCTGGCCGCGTTCCTCGGCCTGTGGCACCTCGGCACGATGGGCAGCGGGCCGGCCGCGGACATGGATCCGGAATATGCCAAGCTGATGGGCCAGACCGCGACGCAGGGGACTTCGGCGATGCCTGGCCCCGGTGCGGTGGGCGCCCAGCTCTGGCATCACCTCGCCGATCCCTTCTACGATCGCGGCCCCAACGACAAGGGCATCGGCATCCAGCTCGCCTTCTCGATCGCCCGGGTCTTCGCCGGCTATCTGCTGGCAGTCCTGGTCGCCCTGCCGCTCGGCTTCCTGATCGGGATGTCGCCGCTGATGAACCGGGCGCTCGATCCCTATATCCAGATCCTGAAGCCGATCTCGCCGCTGGCCTGGATGCCGCTCGCGCTCTACACGATCAAGGACTCGGCGATCTCGGCGATATTCGTGATCTTCATCTGCTCGGTCTGGCCGATGCTGGTCAATACCGCGTTCGGCGTGGCAAGCGTTCGGCGCGAATGGCTGAACGTCGCCCGCACGCTGGAAATCCCCCCGGTGAAACGGGCCTTCACCGTGATCCTGCCGGCGGCCGCCCCGACCATCCTGACCGGCATGCGGATCTCGATCGGCATCGCCTGGCTGGTCATCGTCGCCGCCGAGATGCTGGTCGGCGGTACCGGTATCGGCTACTTCGTGTGGAACGAGTGGAACAACCTGTCGATCACCAACGTGATCACGGCGATCCTGCTGATCGGGCTGGTCGGCATGGTGCTCGATCAGGCGCTTGCCCGCCTCGCCCGGCTCGTGAGCTATCCCGAATGAGCGGCCCGCTGATCTCCATCGAGGGCATCGCGCGGCGGTATGGCGGCCCGGCGATCTTCGAGGATCTGTGGCTCGGCATCGACCGCGGCGAGTTCGTCTGCGTGATCGGGCATTCGGGTTGCGGCAAGACCACGGTGCTGAACATTCTTGCCGGCCTGGACAAGCCGTCCGATGGTGTCGTCGTCGTCGACGGCAAGGCGATCGACGGCCCGGCGCTCGACCGCGCCGTGATCTTCCAGGGCCATGCCCTGTTCCCCTGGCTGACCGTTCTGGGCAACGTCGCCTATGCGGTCGGCGCCCGCCACCCCGACTGGTCGCGGGCGAAGATTCGGGCCCATGCGCTCGACTACATCCGGCTCGTCGGGCTGACGGGCGCCGAAGGCAAACGGCCATCGGAACTTTCCGGCGGGATGAAGCAGCGCGTCGGCATCGCCCGCGCCCTGTCGCTCGAACCGAAGATGCTGTTGATGGACGAGCCGTTCTCGGCCCTGGACGCACTGACGCGCGGCACGCTGCAGGACGAGGTCCGGCGGCTGTGCCACGGCACCGGCCAGACCGTATTCATGATCACCCACGACGTCGACGAGGCGATCTATCTGGCCGACCGCATCGTGTTGATGACCAACGGCCCCGGCGCGCTGATCGCCGAAACCGTGGTCAACCCGCTGCCGCGCGATCGCGACCGGCTCAACGTCCATCGCCACCCCGACTACTACGCGCTGCGCAACCACCTGATCGACTTTCTCGTCACCCGCTCGCGCAGCTTCAAGGATGAGATCGCGGGTCTTGCCTGGGATCGCCGGCATCCGCCGGCAGTCCGTCCGTCCGCCACCCCCTTCGTTCACCCTTAGGAGAAACCGGGATGAAACGCGCCGACCTCACTGAAAAGATTCTCGACATCAAGCGCGAGAAAGGCTGGAGCTGGAAACAGATCTGCGAGGAGATTGGGGGCTTCTCGCCGATCCTGATCACCGCGGCGCTGCTGGGCCAGATGAAGCTGACCAAACCGCAGGCGATGAAGGCGGCCGAACTGTTCGGCCTCTCCACGGTCGAGGAGCGGATGCTGAACGAAGTACCGCATCGCGGCACCCTGACCGGCCCGCCGACCGACCCGCTGATCTATCGCTTCTACGAACTGGTCTCGGTTTTCGGGCCGACCTGGAAGGAATTGATCCAGGAGGAATTCGGCGACGGCATCATGTCGGCGATCGATTTCGACTTCACGATGGAGCGCCTGCCCGACCCGCGCGGCGACCGGGTCCAGATCACGATGTCCGGCAAATTCCTCCCCTACAAGTACTACGGCGCCACCGGCAACATACCGGCGTACGGCTACAAGGAAGAATAAGTTCCGACGGGCGCCGCCCGCCGCCGGCGCGTGGCGCCCCTTACTGTCGGCAAATCGTCATGCCGCGTTAACCAATCGTTGCTGATTCTTGTACCAAAGTCGTGGCGGCGCGGCGCCGGCCGCGCGCATTGATCGGTGGGCAAGCAGCTGCGTGAGCAAGACGATCGACAAACTCGCGGCATATCGCAGGACCCCGAGGCGGGCGGCCGCGGGCGATCCGTTCTCGTCGCTCGCCTCGCAACCGGCCAGCCCTGGCCTGCGCGCCCTTGCCCTGTGGTTCTGCGTCGTGCTTGGCGCGATCACGGTGGTCACCCTGCCCTTCTCCAGCCAGATCGGGCCACCAATCCCGGCCTTCCTGCCGATCGTGCAGACATTGTCGGCCTCCAACTATCTGGTAACCGCGTATCTGATCTTCGGTCACTACCGGGGAACCGGCAATCCGGCACTGCTCTATGTCGGTTGCGGCAGTCTCTATACCGGCCTTCTGATGATCATCCAGTTCCTGGCTTTCCCCGGCCAGATCCTGCCGGACCGCGCCGTCTTCACCGGCGGGCCGCAGACGATGATCTGGCTGTGGTGCTTCTGGCACCTGGGTCCCTTCCTCGGCATCCTGATCTATACGGCCAGCGACCGGCTGCTGCCGCGCGCCGCGGCCCACGAAGGTCGCCGGGGGGCCGCATGGACCGCGCTGGGCGTGACCCTCGTGCTGTTCGTGGCGACGGTCGCGATGGTCACGGTCGGCCACGACCACCTGCTGCCGCTGGACCGCGATGGCCGGCTCAACCAGATGACCAGTTGGGGGCCAGGACCGCTGATCGTCGCGATGATGGCGGGCGCGCTGGTCCTGTTCTGGCACACCACCCATTTCCGGACTGTCCTGCAGGTCTCGCTCGGCGTCGCCTTCTTCGCCCTGCTGCTCGATTGCGCGGTCACCATCGCCGGGGCAAGTCGCTACGCGATCGGCTGGTATATCGGCCGGATGTTCGGGGTGGTCTCGTCAGCCATGCTTTTGCTGGTCTACCTGCACGAGATCAACCGCGCCTACATGGCAACAGCCGCCGATGCACAACGTCTCGCGCGCTCGAACGAGCGGCTTGAGGCGGAAGTCGAAAAGCACACCGCCGAGGCGATCACCGCACGGCACGACGCGCTGACCGGCCTGCCCGGCCGCACGCACTTCCTCGAACTCGCGGCAGCGCTGCATCGGGAATGCGCGACCCGGAAGCGGCCGCTGGCAGTGCTGTTCATCGACCTAGACGGCTTCAAGCAGGTCAACGATATCCTCGGCCATGCCCGAGGAGACGCGGTGCTGGTTGCCGTTGCCCGCATTCTTGCAAGCGTCGTCCGGTCCGGCGATCTGGTGGGGCGGCTGGGCGGGGACGAATTCGTCATCTGCATGGCAGGGGCGCCCGACGGTGTGAAGGCGACGGCGGCGGCCGTCGCCCAGCGTATCGTCGACGCGGTGGCCCGGGTCGGCGACGGCATCGGCTGCAGCGTCGGGGTCGCCTATTGCAGCCCCGACACGCTGGGGTTCGACGTGGCGCTGGCCCGCGCCGACGCCGCGATGTACGACGCCAAGCGCAACGGCAAGAACCGTGTCTCGGTCGGGTTGATGCCGGCACCGACAGACGGTTTTCCGATCGATCGCAGATAGCTAAGGTAACCCCGGCAATTTAATGAATCGGGATTCACGGGGAAACACCATGGGATATCGGCCGTTCGACCTGACGGGCAAAGGTGTCATCGTTACCGGCGGCAATGGCGGGATCGGCTACGGCATGGCCGAAGCGCTGGTCCAGGCCGGCGCCTCGGTCGTCATCTGGGGCACCAACCAGGCCAAGACCGACGAGGCGGCACACCGGCTGAGCGCCCAAGCCACCGGCAAGGTGGCGGCGCTGACCTGCGATGTCGGGGATTCGGCGGCGGTCGAGGCTGCGACCGCGCGGTCGGTTGCGGCCCTTGGCGGCCGGCTGGACGGCTGCATTGCCAATGCCGGCGTGATCGGCCGCGCGCCGAGCTTCGTCGAGATGAGCGACGAGGAATGGCGCCGGGTGATGGCGATCAATCTGGACGGGGCCTTCTTCACCTTGCGTGCCGCCACCCGGGCGATGATCGCTGCAGGCAACGGCGGATCGCTGATCGGCATCGCCTCGACCGCCGCGATCGAGGGGGCCGCCCGCAACGAGCAGTACGGGGCGTCGAAGGGCGGGCTGATCTCGATGATCAAGGGCCTGGCGGTCGAACTGGCGCGGCATCGCATCCGCGCCAATTCGATCCTGCCGGGATGGATCGCCACCGACATGACGACGGCCGCGACCTCGAACGACAAGTTCGTCGGCGCGGTAATGCCGCGTATCCCAGCCCGACGCTGGGGCGAGGCGGCCGATTTCGGCGGCATCGCCGTCTATCTGACCTCGGATGCATCATCCTACCACACGGGGGACAGTTTCGTGATCGACGGGGGCTATACGATTTTCTGATGACGTCCTCGCGCCAGCGCCTGCATCTCATCCTCGATCCCGAAGTCGCGCTGCCCGGGGCGCAGCGCTTTCGTTTTGCGCAGCTGATGCTGATCCTGATCGGCATCGGCTGCACCCTGGTCGATTCGATCCCGGGCATCGATCATCAGCTGCAGATGGCGGTCGAAATGGCGATCGCCCTGGTCGGGCTCGCCTTCGCCTTCGAATACGCACTGCGGCTATGGTGCGCCCCGGACCTGCCGCGGCTGACCTGGCTGAACCCGGCCGCGGCCCGGTGGCACTGGGCCCTGTCGCCGGCCGGCATCGTCGACCTGCTGGCGATCCTGCCGGTTACCGGCGCCTTGACCTGGGGCATGATCCTGCCGCCCGATTTCGCGGCGGTGATGGTGCTGCTGTTCATGCTGAAACTGTCGGCGCATACGCCGGGCGCGCGCCTGATCGGCCGCGTGATCTACAACGAGCGGCGCACGCTGCTGGTGGTGATGATCATGTTCGGGATCGTGCTGATCGCCGCCGCGACACTGGCCCATATCGCCGAGAGGGCAGACCAGCCGGAGATCTTCGGCAGCATACCCAAGGCGCTGTGGTGGGCGATCGTCACCCTGACGACCACGGGTTACGGCGACGTGGTGCCCCAGACCGCGTTCGGCCGGATCATCGCCGGCTTCGTGATGATCTCCGGCATCGGCGTGCTGGCATTGCTCGCCGGCATTCTCGCGACCGGCTTCTCCGAAGAGGTGAAGCGCCGGGACTTCGTGCGCATCTGGGAACTGGTCGCCCGTGTCCCGCTGTTCTCCGGCATCGGCGCCCAGGCCATCGCCGACGTGGTCGCCCGGCTGAAGGCCCGCTATTTCCCGCCCGGCGCAATGGTCGTGCGTCGCGGAGCGCCCGGCGACAGCATGTTCTTCATCGCCGCGGGCGAGGTCGAGGTGCGCTTGCAGCCGGAAAGCGTCATCCTGTCGGAAGGCATGTTCTTCGGCGAGATGGCGCTGCTGGACCGCCGGCCGCGCTCGGCCGACATCGTGACGCTGACCTCCTGCACGATGCTGGTGCTGGCCATGCCGGACTTCTTCCAGCTTGCCGGCCAGCACCCGGCGCTGGCCAAGGCGATCGAGGCAGAAGCGGCGCGGCGGCGCGGGGACGGATAGAAGGGCTTAGGCCCCGCCCGCCTGCTACCACCCGCCCCGCGTCAGCCACTCGTCGATCATTTCCAGCCGGTCGTTGCCCCAGAACGGTTCGCCGTCGACGACGATGTAGGGCGCCCCGAAGACCCCGACCTGGTGAATCGCGGCCTCGGTTTCGGCGCGGGCCAGCGCCTTCAGCGCGGGATCGTCGAGGCCTTCGGCCAGGGCGGGGGCAAGGTCGCCGGCCAGGTCGAGCAGCACGGCGGCATCGGCAATGTCGCGGCCATGCTGGAAATAGGCATCGAAGACCGCCTCGCAAAAGATGCGGGCACGCGCGCGGTCGCGCTGCTTGATCCAGAGGGCAGCGCGCATGGCCAGCGTCGACGGACGCGGAAATATCGCCGGCATCCTGAACGGAATGCCATGCCGACGGGCCGACCGGGCGAAGTCGTGGCGCGAATAGTCGCCCTTCAGCGGGTATTCGGTCAGCGGCCGGCCGCCATTCTCCTTGAAGAAGACGCCGAGCAGGAACGGGCGCCAGTCGACGGTGCGGCCGTGACGGGCAGCGAGGCCGTCGATGCGCTTGGCGGCGAGATAGGCATAGGGCGACGAGAAATCGAAATAGAACAAGATCTCAGTCATCGGCCGTCCTTCTTTTCAGGGCGCGCGGCCGAACCAGCCCGAGCACACGGTGTGCCAGCCTGGCCACCGGCAGGCGGCGCAACCGCACGCGCCAGGGTTCGTCGGGGTCGAGCTCGACACCGAAATGGGCGACCTTGCCGGCCGACATGTCGCGCACGACCAGTTCGACCGGGCCGACACGCAGCCGGTCGCCGGCGACGACCTTGCGGCGCAGATGCTGGCGGATATAGTCGTCGACCGTCTGGTCGCGGTCCTTCGGCCGGACCTCGAAACCGTACAGCGCGCCGACCTCGCCGAGCTTGGCGGAACCCGACAGGGTGAACTCGCCGAACACCAGGTCGGCCTCGGCGTCGACCACGCGCCGGGCCGAGAAGATCCGGTCGAGCTCGAACATCTGATGCGGGGGCGCGACCAGCAGGACATAGTCCTCCTCCTCGAGCCGCTCAAGCGTGTCGCGGTCCATGACGACGCCGTCGCGAATGACCGCCAGCACGCGGACGCGCCGCGGCAGGGCCAGCTCGGCATAGCGATAATCGAGCGCCAGGGCCTTGGCGCCGACCCGGTAGCCGGCCACGTCGCGATCGCCATCGCCGGCGACGTCGAGGTCCAGACGCTCGGCACTTTCATGATCGGCCGGCAATTCCAGGCGCAGCCATTTGCCGGCAAGCCCGATCGTCCAGCCCTGCAGCAGCAGCGAAGCCAGGACGGTGGCGAAGGCGATATGGAAATAGATCGCCCCGCCCGGCAGCGCATACATCACCGGCAGCGAGGCCAGGAAGATCGGTACCGCCCCGCGCAGGCCGACCCAGGCGATGAAAGCCTGTTCCCGCCAGGAAAAGCGGAACGGCGTCAGGCAGATGACGACCGCCAGCGGTCGGGCAAGCACGATCAGCACGGCCGCCACGAGAAAACCGATGCCGAGATCGGTCACCATGTCGTGCGGGGTGACGAGCAGACCCAGCATGACGAACATGACGATCTGGCTGAGCCAGGCCAGCCCGTCGTGAAACCGCAGGATCAACTGCATCCCGCGATGGCGGCGATTGCCCAGCACCAGCCCGGCGACATAGACCGCCAGGAAGCCGGAGGCGCCAATGAAATGGGAGCCACCGAACACCGCCAGCGCCGAGGCGACGGCAAAGATCGGATAGATGCCGGGTGCGAAGTCGAACCGGTTGATCGCCCAGACCATGGCGAAGCCGGCGCCGAGGCCGAGCAGGCCGCCGCCGACCATCTGCGCCATGAAGTCGAGCGCGAAACCCGCGATCGTCGGTTCGGTCCCGGCCTGCAGCATCGCGATGCAGGTAGTGACCAGGAACACCGCGATCGGATCATTGATACCGGATTCGACCTCGAGCGTCGCCCGTACCCGCTGGTGGATTTCCATGCCCCGGGCATTGAGCAGGAAGAAAACCGCCGCCGCGTCGGTGGAAGCGACGGTCGAGCCGATCAGCACCGACTGGATCCACCCGGTGCCGGTCAGCCAGTGGGTCGCGGCGGCAACCACCGCCGTGGTGACGACGACGCCGACCGTCGCCAGCGACAGACTTGGCCCGGCGGCAAGCTTGAGCGTGTCCATATGCGTGCGCATGCCGCCGTCGAACAGGACGATGGCGAGCGCGGCCGACCCGATCAGATAGGCGGCCTCGTAATTGGCAAAGCTGATGCCGCCCGGCCCGTCCTCGCCCATCACCATGCCGATGACGAGGAAGACGAGCAGCAGCGGCGCGCCGGCGCGGCTGGAAATCAGGCCGGCGAAGATGCTGATCAGGATCAGCACCCCACCGACGAACAGGATTTGGGTCGGATCGCCAAACACCCGGTCCGGCCCTCCCTGGCTGGGAACGTAGCTGCTAGCTGGCGGCGAGCGCGCGGCTGATTACCAGCCGCTGAACGTCGGATGTACCCTCGTAGATCTGGCAGACCCGAACGTCTCGATAGATCCGTTCGACCGGGAAATCGGCAAGATAGCCATAGCCGCCCAGCGTCTGGATCGCGTCCGAGCAGACCTTCTCGGCGATCTCGGATGAGAACAGCTTGGCCATCGACGCTTCCTTCAGGCAGGGTATTCGCTGGTCCTTCAGCCGCGCCGCATTGTGAACGAGCATCCGCGCCGCCTCGATCTGCGTCGCCATGTCGGCCAGCCGGAAGGCGACGGCCTGATGCTGCATGATCTTGACGCCGAACGCTTCGCGCTGCTGGGCATAGTCGACGGCCGCGTCGAAGGCGGCGCGCGCCATGCCCACCGCCTGCGCCGCAATGCCGATGCGCCCGGTTTCGAGATTGGCAAGCGCGATGCGATAACCATCGCCCTCGTCGCCGAGCAGCGCTTCCGGTCCGACTTCGAGATCTTCGAACAGGATCTGGCAGGTATCCGAGCAGCGCTGGCCCAGCTTCTTCTCGATCGAGGCGACCACGTAGCCCTTCGCATCGGTCGGCACGACAAAGCAGGAAATTCCCTTCTTGCCTGCCGCCGGGTCGGTCACCGCGAAGACCAGCGCGACACCGGCGATCGAACCCGAGGTGATGAACTGCTTGACGCCATTGATCACCCAGCCGCCATCGGCCTTGCGCACCGCCCGGGTCTTCAGCGCCGAGGCATCGGAACCGGCCTGCGGTTCGGTCAGGCAGAAGGCACCGATGATCTCGCCCTTGGCGCAGGGCACCAGGAAACGTTCCTGCTGCGCCTTGCTGCCGTAGCGCAGCAGGGCGGCGCAGACCGGCGCGTTGTTGACCGACATGACCGTCGACAAGGCACCGTCGCCGGCGGCGATTTCCTCCAGCGCCAGTGCATAGGACAGGTAGTCTGCCCCGGCCCCACCGAACTCCTCCGGCACGCACATGCCCATCAGGCCAAGCTCGCCCATACGGTCCAGCAGATGGCGCGGTACGGCGGCGGTGCGGTCGCGCTCGGCCGCGCCGGGCGCGAGTTCCTCGGCAGCGAAGCTCCGGGCCATGTCCCGGATCATGCTCTGGTCTTCGGTCAGCATCTCAGAGGCGCTCCACCGCCATCGCCGTGGCTTCGCCACCGCCGATGCACAGCGACGCGACCCCGCGCTTCAGGTTGTACTTCTCCAGCGCCGCAAGCAGCGTGACGACGAGCCGGGCGCCGGACGCGCCGATCGGATGTCCCAGCGCGCAGGCGCCGCCATGCACGTTCACCTTGGCCGGATCGAGAGCCAGATCGCGGATCGCCGCCATCGCGACGACCGCGAAGGCCTCGTTTATCTCGAAGAGGTCGACATCCTCGGCCTTCCAGCCGGTCTTCTCGAACAGCGTCTTGATCGCCCCGACCGGCGCGGTCGTGAACCAGGCCGGCGCCTGGGCGTGGTTGGCATGACCGACGATGCGGGCAAGCGGCTTGAGGCCGCGGCGCTCGGCCTCGCCGGCGGTGGTCAGCACCAGGGCCGCGGCGCCGTCGGAGATCGACGACGAATTCGCCGCCGTGACCGTGCCGTCCTTGCGGAAGGCCGGCTTCAGCGTGGCGATCTTGGCGGCGTCGGCCTTCGAGGGCTGCTCGTCGCGCGAGACAGTGATCGTCTTGCCGCGCCCGGCCACCTCGATCGGCACGATTTCACCGTCGAACCAGCCGCTCTCGACCGCAAGCTTGGCCCGCCGCAGGCTTTCCACCGCATAGGCGTCCTGCAGTTCGCGGGTGAACTGGTAGGCCTCGGCCGTATCCTCGGCAAACGTGCCCATCAGGCGGCCACGGTCATAGGCATCCTCGAGCCCGTCGAGGAACATGTGGTCCTTGACTTCGCCGTGGCCGAGGCGGAAGCCGCCGCGCGCCTTGGGCAGCAGGTAGGGCGAATTCGTCATGCTTTCCATGCCGCCCGCAACCATGATCCCGGCCGATCCGGCGCGAATCAGGTCATGGGCCAGCATCTGGGTCTTCATGCCCGAGCCGCAGACCTTGTTGATCGTCGTGCAGCCGACGGCGTCGGGCAGGCCAGCCCCGCGGCTGGCCTGGCGGGCCGGCGCCTGGCCGAGCCCGGCCGGCAGCACGTTGCCCATGATGACCTCGTCGATGTCGGCCGGGCTCAAGCCGGCGCGATCGATCGCCGACTTGATCGCGGCGGCGCCCAGTTCCGGCGCGGTCTTGTCCTTGAGGTCGCCCTGGAAACCGCCCATCGGGGTCCGGGCGGCACCGACGATCACGATGTCGCTCGAGGTCATCATTCACTCCTAAGTGCTTGAGTTGGCGACAGTGTAGCGAGGCTTTGCCGGGCATTGCAATCGCCGGACGCTCAGCCCAATGTGGCATGCCAACGAGCGGAGCAAGAGGCTGGATGCTCGACCGCCTGACCCAACGCCGGGTCTTGCGCGAATTGCCGCGCTGGATCGCCGAAGGCTGGATCGACGAGGCGGGAGCCGCTGCGATCCGGGACGATTTCGCGCGGCGGGTGCAGGGCCGCGACCTCGTCGCGCTGCTCGGCCTGCTCGGCGCCCTGCTGCTCGGCCTGGGTGCGCTCCTGTTCGTGGCGGCCCACTGGGCTGCCTTGTCCGCGGCAGCCCGGCTCACCCTCGCCGTCGCTGCCCTGGCGGCCGCGCATGGCGGCGCCATCGTCGCCAGCCGACGCCGTCCGGCCTGGATGGTCGAAGCGCTGCTGCTGCTCGCGACCTTGCTGTTCGGCGCCAACATCTGGCTCATCGGCCAGATCTTCAACCTGCCACCGCAACCGCCCGCCTTCTTCCTGATCTGGATGATCGCCGGCGTCGCCACGGCCTGGATCTGGACCAGTTCAGCCGCGGCCCTGGTGGCGATTGCCATCGGCATGGCCTGGATGGTCGAGACCTGGGCCAGCGGCAGCCCCCATGATTTCGGCTTCCTCGCGGCCTGCGCCTTGCTCGCCGGGGCGATCGCGCGCCATGGCTGGGTCTGGGCCGGGCAATTCCTGTGGCTGGCGCTGGCCATTGCCGCCGCGGCGCGCCTGGCGCTGTGGGACTGGCTGCTCGACCTCGCACCCGGCCATGGCCTGCGTCTCGCGGTCGGGGCCCTGGGGATGATCGCCGCCCTGGCGATGCGGGCAAGACGCCCCTATGTGCTGGTCGCCCCGCTGCAGATCGATACGCGGGTGACGCTGGCCCTGCTGGTCGCCGTCACCGGCTGGACGGCGGCCGATTTCGGGCCACCGCCCACCGGCATCTTGCTGGGGATCACGATCGGGCTGGCCCTTGCCGCGCTGGCCGTGGGCTGGAAGACCCCGATCATCGCCGGCTCGGCGGGATTCTTGCTGATCTCGCTGGCACCGCTGCCGGCCCCCTGGCTGATCGCGCTGGCCGCTGCGGCCTTCCTGGCCGTGCTGATCATGGCAAGACGGGCCGAGGATCGGCTCGACAGTTGGCTGGGCGGGCTCGGCCTGGCCGGCACGCTCGGCTACTTCGTCGGTGCCGAACTGCTGTCGCTGATCAACCGGTCGGTCCTGCTGGCCGCGGGCGGCATCGCGCTGCTCGCCGCCGGCTGGATCGCTACTCGCCGGCGGCGGACACGGGCATGATCTGGCGGATCCTGCTGGCACTGGCACAGATCGCCATCGTCGCGGGCCTTGCGACACAGGCGCAGTGGACGTTGCAGCACGGCACCCGCGTGCGGCTCGAGACCGAGCCTGTCGATCCCCGCAGCCTGTTTCAGGGCGACTATGTCAGGCTGGCCTATCCGGTCGCGCGCAGCCCGCTGCCGTTCCGCCCGGTCGCCGGCGAGACGGTGTGGCTGACCTTGGCACCGCAGGGCGAGACCTGGTCGGTGACGGCGGTGACCCGGGCACGTCCTGCGCCGCCGGCGGTCGCCATCCGGGCGACGGCTCCCGACAAAGCGGCCGGGCGGCTTGTCCTGGGCCTCGAAACCATTTTTGTGCCCGAGGGAGAAGGCCGTGCGATCGAGGATCTCGCACCCGGCCGGCGCATCTATCTGGACGCGGTGGTGGCGGCCGACGGCAATGCCCGTCCGGCAGCCTTGCTGATCGACGGCCGGATCGCCTATCGCAGCGGGCTGTTCTAAGACATCTATTTTCTACAAAATTTATCGTACATTTATGCAGGATGAGCTATCCTAACGGCTAACATGGTATGGTTGACAAGCAACCATTCCTCGCCAGTAAGGCGGGGGCGCGAAAGTCGGAACAACCCGTCCAGGATATCCAAGAATGGATCCGGAGAAGACTTCCAACCCGTTTCCGCTCGAGCTCTCGCAGGAAACCCGCCGACGGCTGCTTGCGAGTGCGCTGGGCGAGTTGGAGCAGCAGCCGATCGAACGGCGATCAGCTCGGCGACCGGGACGCTGGGGGCGCGAGCACACGATCCTGCTCGCCGCTTCCGCCTGCGGTGTGGCCACCAGCACCATTTATGTCGTCTTCATGCTGACCGGAATTTCGCCGCTCGATCCGGGCGAGGTGGCCGACGACGGACAACTGCCCCAGTTCGCGCGTGAATTGCTGGCGGTCGCGGAACTCGCCTTTCTCGCGCTGGTCGGCAGTTGGGCGACCTGGACCGTGATCAGGCGGAGCTAGCCGCCGGGTAGATCCCCAGGCTTTGCCCACGCAGACGGGACAAGCCCAGCACCGCGTCGATGAACGGGGTCGGCACGCCGACGATGCGGCCGATCTGATGGACCACGGTCACCAGCGCGTCGATCTCGACCGGGGTGCCGCGCTCGGCGTCCTGCAGCATCGAGGTCTTGAACGCGCCGAGCTTATGGGCAAAGTCCATGCGCTCGTCGATCGAGGATTCGACGTGCAGACCGATGGCATCCCCGACCCGGCCGGCCTCCTCCATCATCCGCCGGCACAGCCCCTCGACCAGCGGATCGCCGGTGATGCGGTCCGCCGTCGCCGTGGTCAGCATGCTGATCGGGTTCATGCTCATGTTGCCCCACAGCTTGAACCAGACATCGTGGTGGATGCGCGCCGACTGCTCGACGGAAAATCCCGCACGGACCAGCCAGTCCGCCAGCCTGGCGACGCGGTCGCCGGGCGCTCCGCCCGCCGCCTCGCCCAGGATAAGGTCCCAGCCGCGGCTATGGTCGATCACGCCGGGGCTGCCAATACGGGCGGCATAGTGCACGACACAGCCAATGCTGCGGCTGGCCGGCGCGATTCGCCCGAGCACGCCGCCCTGCTCGATCGCCGGCAGGCTATGGTGCTCGAGGGCGGGCAACCCGGCACCGAACCACCAGGGAACACCATTCATCGCCGAGACGGCGATACCATCCGCTCCCATCAGGACTTCCAGTGCCGGCGCCACGGCGGGCAAAGATGGCGCCTTGACCGCCAGAACGACGTAGTCCTGCGGCCCCAATTTGGCCGGATCAGCGCTCGCATTCACGGGACCGGTGATCGTCCGCCCTTCGGCCCGGGCAATCAGACCGTCACGGTGGATGGCGGCAAGCGTCTCGCCGCGGGCCAGCACGCTGACCGCGGCACCGGCCTGGGCGAGACCGGCGGCCATCAGCCCGCCAACCGCGCCGGCGCCGATGATGCAGATGCGGGGAGCTTTGGTCATGATCTCACCACCGGGTCATTTAACATATTTAGTATCAACCGGACCGCGCTCTGGCAATGCAGCCCCAATTGGATCCGCTTGCACGTCAGCGCCGCCGATAGCCGATCGTGGCAAGCACGGCATCGGCAGCACGCAGCGAAGGACTTGTTCCGCCGGCACCGAGCTTGGCTGCCAGCTCCTCGGCCGCGCCGATCTGGGCGGCGCGGGCCGGCCCGCCATCGGCCAGACGATCGAGGGCGGCCGCCAGTTCCTGCGCATTGCAGTGTTCCTGCAGCAGTTCCGGCACCACCGGCCGGTCGAGCACGAGGTTCATCAGATTGACGTAGCGCACGGTCAGCAGCCGGCGGGCGATCGCCGCGGTCAGCGGGTTGACGCGATAGGCGACCACATGCGGCGTGCGGGCCAGCGCCAGTTCGAGCGCCACGGTGCCGGAGGCTGCCAGCGCGATGTCGGCGGCCGCGAAAGCATCGAACTTGTCGTCCTGGCCAGTCAGGATGACGTCGGCCCAGCCTTTGGCCGCCTCGGTCACGGCGGGCGCGAGATGGCTGAGGGTCGGCAGTACCACGGCGAGTTCGGGACGGCGTCGGCGCAGCAGGGCCACGGTGTCGCGGAAAACCGGCAGATGCCGGTTCAGCTCTCCCCGCCGGCTGCCCGGCAGCACGACCAGCAGCGGCCGGCCCTGCATGCCATGCCGCAGGCGAAAGCGGGGGCCGTCGCCATGACCGGCACCGCCTTCGATCACCGAATGGCCGACGAAGGTGGTGGCGATGCCATAGGGCTTGAACCAATCAGGCTCGAACGGCAGCAGCGCCAGCATGTGGTCGAACAGTTTATGCAGCTTTGCCGCGCGCTTCGGCCGCCAGGCCCAGGCCTGTGGCGCGACGTAGTGGATCTTGGGGAAGCGCTCGGCCTTCAGCCGCTCGGCCAGGCGAAAGGTGAAGCCCGGGCTGTCGATGGTGATCAGGACATCGGGGTGGAAGGCGCGGGCGCGGGCCGCCATCTCGGCAATGCGTCGCAGCAGTTGCGGCGCGCGCGGCAGCACTTCCAACAGGCCCATCACCGCGAGTTCGTCGATCGAGAACGGACTGTCCAGCCCCTCCTCCGCCATGCGCTCGCCCCCCAGCCCGGCGAAGACGACGTCGCCGCGCAGGCGCTCGCGCAGCGCCGCCATCAGCCGGCCACCCAGCAGGTCGCCCGACGGTTCGCCCGCGACGATGAAGACGCGCAGGCCGGTGCCGCTCATGCCCGGGGGAATCCGATGACGAACAGGCCGAGGCGATCCGCCGTCGCGGCCACGGCATCACGATCCAGCACCAGGGTGCCGCCAGCCTCGACGGCAATGCCGGCGAGCCGGGCCGCAGCGGCATTCTCGACCGTCGCCACGCCGATGGTCGGCAAATCGACACGCCGTTCCTGGCCCGGCTTGGGCAGCTTGACCAGCACGCCGCCCCGTCCCGGCGGGGCCAGGTCGCCGGCCCGCCGCAGCATGGCATCGGTGCCCTCGACCGCCTCGACGCCGAGCACGACCTGATCGCGCACCACCGCCCCCTGGCCGACATCGAGAGCGCCGAGCGCCCGGGCAATGGCCACGGCGCGGTCGATATCCCTGCGCGCCGCCTCGTCCGGCACCAGCCGGCCGAGCGGCCCGGGCGTGGCGAGCGCATCGAGGCCCAGGCAGTCCTCGGCACTGACGACGCGGAACCCGATTTCCTCGAGATACCCGACCAGGACCTTCAGCAGCGCATCGTCGCCGCGCGCCGCGGCGGCAATGACCCGGGGCAACAGCTTGATGCCCTGCCAATCCGGCTTCAGCCGGGCAAGGTCGGGACGGCCGACCGAGCCGGCAAAGACGACGTCGCGGCAACCCGCCCGCCGTAGCGCCTCGGTGATATGGCCGACACCGGCCAGATCGAACCAGCCATGGTCGACGCCCGACACCGTTTCGGCGGCGCAATGACCCGACAGGGCCGCGACATAGAGCGGCCGGCCCTGATCACGGCCGGCCCTGACGATGCGTTGAGGCAGTGTGCCGCCGCCGGCGATGATCCCGAGGCGGGTTGGTTCAGTCAGCGTCGTCATCGCCGGTCTGGCCCTGCTCGGGCATGACCAGCCCGCGGCTCGACGGCGTGCGAACGAAAGCAAGGACATCGCCGACCAGGCCATTGTCGGGATAGGCGGCCGCGACCGCCTCGACGCGCTCGGAGAAGTTGCCCTCTTCGCTGAGGAACAACTGACGGAAAGCGTTGCGCAGGCCGTGGATCTCGTCGCGGCCGAAGCCCCGGCGCTTCAACCCGATCAGGTTGAGGCCCATCAGCCGGGCGCGATTGCCGGTGACCGAACCGAACGGAATGATGTCGCGCTCGACACCGCTCAAGCCGCCGACCATCACATGCTTGCCGATGCGCGAGAACTGGTGGACCGCGCACAGGCCGCCGAGCACGACAAAATCGCCGAGTTCGACATGGCCGGCCAGCGTCGCGTTGTTGGCCATCACGACGTCGTTGCCGACCTGGCAGTCATGGGCGATGTGGACGCCGTTCATGAACAGGCCGCGGTCACCAACGCGGGTGACGCCACCGCCACCCGACGTGCCGCAGTTCATCGTCACGTGCTCGCGGATCTGGTTGCCGGCCCCGATCACGAGAGAGGTGCGCTCGCCCTTGTATTTGAGGTCCTGCGGCGCATGGCCGAGCGAGGCGAACGGATAGACCCGGGTATCGGCACCGAGCGACGTGATGCCGGTGATGACGACATGGGCGTCCAGGCGGACGCGCGGGCCCAGTTCGACTTCCGGCCCGACGATGCAATAGGGCCCGATCTGGACGCCCGGGCCGAGCTTGGCCCCGTCCTCGACGATCGCGGTGGGATGAATCTGGGGCATCAGGGCGCTTACTTCGAATCCAGGATCATCGCGGCGAAGGTCGCTTCGGCCGCCAGATTGCCGTCCACCTTGGCCTCGGCCCGAAAGCGCCAGACATTGCCCCGGCTGCGTTCCTTGAAGACATGCACCATGACCTGGTCGCCCGGCACGATCGGCTTGCGGAAACGCGCCTCGTCGATCGACATGAAATAGACCAGCTTGCCTTCGGCATCCGATCCGAGCGTATGCACGACCAGAATGCCGGCGGTCTGCGCCATGCTTTCCACCACCATCACGCCCGGCATGACCGGACGGGTCGGGAAGTGGCCCTGGAAATAGGGCTCGTTGATCGTGACGTTCTTGATGCCGGTGGCGCGCTCGCCCTTGACCATGTCGATGACGCGGTCGACCAGGAGCATCGGATAGCGATGCGGAATCATCCGCATCACGTCCATGATTTCCGCGGTGCCCATGGTTGCGCCGGTATCGCTCATTCGTCCCTACCTTTTTTCTGCGCCAGGCGCTTGATCGTCGCGACCTGACGGAAATGCTGCTTGATCGGCATGGCCGGCGACCCTGAATAGGTCTCGCCGGGGCCGATATCGGTCATGACCCCGCCCTGGGCTGCGACCTGCGCGCCCGTGCCGAGGGTCAGATGGCCGGCTACACCACCCTGTGCGCCGATCGCGACGAAATCGCCGAGATGCGACGACCCGGCGACGCCGGACTGGGCGACCAGGATGCAGCCGCGACCGAGGGTGACGTTGTGCCCGATCTGCACCAGATTATCAATCCAGCAGCCGTCCCCCACGACGGTATCTGGGCCCGCGCCGCGGTCGATCGTCGAATTAGCACCGATCTCGCAGCGCCGCCCGATCAGCACGCGGCCCAGCTGCGGCACCTTGACGTGGCCCGCCGGATCGGGGGCGAAACCGAACCCGTCCTGGCCGATCTTGACCCCGGCGTGCAGCACCGTCCCGGCACCGATCAGGCAGTGGCTGAGCACCACCTGGGCACCGATCCGGCACCCCTCGCCGACGACGACATTGCGTCCGATGACACTGCCTGCACCGACACTCGTGCCGGCGCCGAGCTCGGCACCGTCTTCGACCACCACATGGGGAGCGAGGCTGACGCCGTCGCCAATCCGGGCGGTGGGGGCGACGACAGCGGTCGGGTGCACGCCTGCCGGCGCGTCCGGCAACGGATAGAAAGCCTGGGCCGCGAGCGCATAAGCCTTGTAGGGCTGGCGCGAAATCAGCAGCGCCGTGCCGGCGGGCGCCCGGTCGGCGTTCTTCGGCGCGACGAAACAGGCGCCGGCCCGGGTCGCGGCGAAAGCCGGCAGGTACTTCGGATTGTCGATGAACGAAAGGTCGTCGGGCCCGGCGAGATCGAGCGGCGCAACATCGCCGAGCCGTCGGCCGGGATCGCCACCGTCGCCGATCGCAGCCCCGGTCAGGGCCGCGAGTTCGGCGACGGTGAGAGGTCCCCGGCGGTCAAAGAAGCGCGGATCGGCCAAAGGTCCGCCTTACTTGCCGGTGCCGCCGGGCGGATTGACCTTGGCGGTCGGCATTTTCTGGTCGAGGCGGCGCAGGACCTCGTCGGTGATTTCCATTTCGGTGGCGTGGAAGACCACCTGGCTCTTATCCAGGACGAGCTGGTAGCCGCGCTCCTTGACCATGTCGGTCACGATCTGGATCACCATGCGGCCGACATCGCCGCGCACCTTGTCGAACGACTGCTCGAGCGACACCGAGCGGTCCTGCATCCGGCGCTGCACATCCATCACCTTGCGCTCGAACTCGGCGCGGCGCTTGTCGAACGCGTCCGGCGACAGCACGGCACGCTGGCGGCCGAGTTCCTCGTCCTCCTTGCGCAGGCGCTCCTCGTCGCGGGTGATTTCCGACTGGTAGGTCGTGCGGTAGCGCTCGAGCTGGGTGCGCGCATCACGGAAGGCGGCGGCGTCGCGGATGATGCGCTGCATGTCGATGATCCCGACATTGGCACCGGGCGCGCCCTGCGCCGGGGCCGGCGAGATCGCGCCGAATGCTGCGACGGCGGCAACGGCGATCACGGCAAAGCCGAACTTCAGTCGATTGATCATATTCTCAGAACCTAGTGCCAAAGGTGAAGCGGAAGAGTTCCTTCTTGTCGAAAGACTCTTTCATGACGGGGTAGCCGAGATCGATCGCGATCGGGCCGAAGGGCGATTTCCACGAGATGCCTGCACCGACCGACATGCGGTAGGTCTTGGTGTCCATGATGGTCGCGGTCTGGCCGTCGACGCCGAACAGCATGCCGCCGTCCACGAAGGTCCGCCCGAGGATGCCGAGTTCGTTCGGCAGGCCGAGCGGGAAGGAGAGCTGAAGACGGTTCGTCATCAGGTTGTTGCCGCCGACCGAGTTGCCGGACGGAATGTCGCGCGGACCGGCGCCACCGAGCGCGAAGCCGCGCAGGTTGTCGCCGCCGAGGAAGTAGCGATCGGTGATGCGGACATCCTTGCCGCCATAGCCGAAGATCGTGCCGAAGGTCGATCCGGCCGACATCACCCAGTTGTCGGAGATCGGATAGTAGTAGGTACCTTCCAGCAGGAAGCGCAGGTAGCTCTGATTGCCGCCGAGGCCGGCAACGTCGTTGCCGAACTTCAGGATGTAGCCCTTGGTCGGTTCGAGCTTGTCGTCGCGCCGGTCGTAAGTGAGCGCCTGATTGATGGACGACGTGACCGCGTTGCCGACGCTCTGCTGAATGATGAAGGCAGCGCCGGGATCGACGTCGTAGATACGGTCCTGGCGCAGCGTGTACCCGACCTGCTGGCTCAGGCTTTCGGTGATCGGGTAGGTCAGGCGCGGCACGAAGCCCGAGGACGACTGGTTATAGCCAGACCGGTCCTGCAGATCGAGCCGGCGGGTGAAGATATCGACGCCCGCGGCCATTTCCCGATCGAGGAAATAGGGTTCGGTAAAGCCCAGATCGGCCTGCTGGCGCCGGCCGGACAGCACGAAGCCCAGGCGCAGGTCCTGGCCGCGGCCGAGCAGGTTGCGTTCGCGGATGCCGATATCGGCGAGCAGCGAGTCAGTGGTCGAGTAACCGGCACCGAACGAGAGTTCGCCGGTCGACTTTTCCTCGACCTTGACGTTCAGCGCCACCTTGTCCTGGGCGGTGCCGGGCGCCTCCTCGATATCGACCTTGTCGAAGAAGCCCAGGCCGCGGATGCGCTGGCGGGAGCGCCGCACCTTGGCGGCGTTGAAGGCATCGCCCTCGGCCAGCCGCATTTCGCGCCGGATCACCTTGTCCAGCGTGCGGACGTTGCCGGTGACGTTGATGCGCTCGACATAGACACGAGGCGCTTCGTTGATGACGAAGTTGACGCCGATGATACGGCCGTTGCGATCGCGATCGATGTCCGGGCGAACGTCGACGAAGGCATAGCCGCGCGTGCCGAGCCGATAGGTGATCTCCTCGATCGACTTCTCGAGCAGGTCGGCGTCGTACCAGTCGCCTTCCGACATCTGCAGCGCCGGCATGAACTCCTCGCCGTCGATGCCGCGGATGCGCGAGGTGATGGAAAGCTTGCCGAACTTGTAGCGTTCGCCCTCCTCGACCACGAAGGTGATGTAGAAGCCGTCACGCTGGGGCGACAGTTCGGCGACCGCGGTGGTCACCCGGAAATCGGCGTAACCGTGCGACAGGTAATAGCGGCGCAGCAGTTCGCGATCATAGGTCAGACGGTCGGGATCGTAGGTGTCCGATGACGACAGGATGCGCCACCAGGTCGTCTCCTTCGTCGAGATCGCGTCGCGCAGCGTCCCGTCGGAGAATTTCTTGTTGCCGACAAAACGGATCGTATTGATGCCGGTGGTCGCGCCTTCGTTGATCTCGAACACGAGATCGACGCGGTTTTCGGGCAGCTGGATGACCTTCGGCTCGACGGTGGCGGCAAAACGGCCGGAGCGGCGATAGACGGTCAGCACCCGCTGCAGGTCGGCCTGCACCTTGGCGCGGGTATAGACCTGACGGGGCTTCAGCTGAATTTCCTGAAGGAGATTCTCTTCCTTCATCTTGCGATTGCCCTCGAAGGCAATGCGATTGATGATCGGATTCTCCACCACCCGGACGATCAGATCATTGCCTTCACGCCGCATCGTCACATCGGCGAACAGGCCGGTGGCATAAAGCGCCTTGAGCGACTGGTCGATCTTGTCGTCGGCGAACGGTTCGCCGGTCTTGACCTTCATGTAGGTCAGGATCGTCGGCGTCTCGATGCGCCGGTTGCCCTGGACGACGATGTCGCGAATCGTGTTCGACATCGGGGCACTGGCACCGCCGCCGAGGCTCGAGGAAAAGCCGAAGCGTCCCCCGGTCGACATCTGCTGCGCCGCGGCACCGGAAATACCCAGCGAACAGCCGATCACGACGCCGATCAGCGCACGTGACCAGGACGCGGACAACAGGGAAGAGGCGGCGTCGTCGATACGCTTCATCGGCTCACGCTCTGACGGCATCACGAGAATAATTTGGCAAGAAAGCCAAATACCTGCAGCCTTTGCAAGTCGTTCCAAGTAGCGAACAGGAACAAGCCGAATACCAGAGCGAGGCCGACACGGAAACCGAATTCCTGCGCCCGGTCGCCGAGCGGGCGCCCGCGCACCGCCTCGATCGCGTAGAACAGCAGATGGCCACCATCCAGCATCGGTACCGGGAACAGGTTCACGAGGCCGATACCGACCGACAGCGTGGCAATCAGCGTGATCAAGGCGAACGGATTGAGCCGCGCGACATCACCCGACATCTTGGCGATGCCGATCGGGCCGGAGATCTGGTCACCCGATTCGTGGCCGGAGAAGACGCGGCCGACATAGGTGAACGTCGTGCCGACGATCGCCCAGACTTCATGCACGCCCTGAACCACGGCGCCGCCGGGGCCGAGCGGCTTGAATTCCATCACCCCGCCAGACTGGATGCCGACCTGGCCAACCCGGGTGGTGCCGCCGAAGCCGTCGGGCACGTCGACCCGGCGCGGCGTCACGGTCAGCGTCAACGGGTTGTGGTCGCGTTCGATCGCCATGGCGATCGGTGTCTCGGCGCGCAGCGCGACATAGGTGCGCAGATCCTCGAACCGGACGATGTCGCGGCCGTCGACCGCGACAATCCGGTCGCCGGCCTTCAGGCCGGCCTGCTCGGCCGCGCTGCCCGGGGCGACGTTGCCGATCACCGGCGCGGTGTAGGGCTGACCATACAAGGTGAAGACGACCGCGAAGATCGCGATGGCAAAAAGAAAATTGGCGACCGGACCAGCCGCAGCGATGGCCGCGCGCACCGCCACCGGCTTGGCGTGGTAAGACACCGCCCGCTCCGCCTCGTCCATGCGGCTGAGGTCGGCGGCAGCGGCCGACGAGGCATCGGCATCGCCGTGGAACTTGACATAGCCTCCCAGCGGGATCGCGGCGATCCGCCAGCGGGTGCCCTGCCGGTTGTACCAGTGGAACAATTCGGGGCCGAAACCGATTGAGAACGTGTCGATCTTCACCCCGCCCCAGCGGGCCACCCAGTAATGGCCGAGCTCGTGCACGTAGACCACGGCGGTCAGCACGATGAGGAAGGGGATGATGTAGGTGAAAAGCCCGACGATAAAGTCCATCAGCAGATTCGTGTCCCTTGTCGCTGGCTTTTTGCCCGCTGGGCTGGTCCAGGCTTCAAACCCCGGGTCATTCAGATCGCGCCCGGCACGCGCATAGCAGCGGTCACGTCAGTTCGGCGATCAGGCGATTCGCCGCGGCACGCGCCGCCTGATCGGCCGCCTGCACCGCATCCAGCGTATCGACCGGATGGCGCGGCACCTGCTCCAGCGCGCGCTCGACAACCCGGGCGATGTCGAGGAATCCGATGCGGCCGGCCAGGAAACCAGCCACGGCCGCCTCGTTGGCAGCATTGAGGATAGTAGGCGCCGCCCCACCCGATTGCAAGGCATGGCGGGTCAGGCTCAACGCCGGAAAGCGAACCGGGTCGGGGGCTTCGAAACTCAGAGTTGTCAGGGCGGCGAGATCGAGCCGCGGGCACGGCGTCCTCATCCGTTCAGGCCAAGCCAGCGTGTAGGCGATCGGGGTACGCATGTCGGCGGGGCCGAGCTGGGCCAGTACCGACCCGTCGACATAGGCGACCAGGCTGTGCACCACCGATTGCGGATGGACGAGGATCTCGATCCGCTCCTCGGGTACCGGAAAGAGATGCGAAGCCTCGATCAATTCGAGGCCCTTGTTCATCAGCGTCGCCGAGTCCACCGAGATCTTGGCGCCCATGCTCCAGTTGGGATGGGCCACGGCCTGCGCCGGCGTCACGTCGCGCATTTCGCCGAGCGACAAGCGGCGGAACGGCCCGCCGGAGGCGGTAAGGATCAGGCGGTCGACACTTTCAGGCTGCGCGAAGTCGAATACCTGGAAAATCGCGTTGTGCTCGGAATCGACCGGCAAAAGCGTCGCGCCATGCCGCGCGACCGCCTTCATCACCAGATCGCCCGCACAGACCAGGCATTCCTTGTTGGCAAGGGCCACGGTGGCGCCGCGTGTCACCGCCGCCAGCGTCGGCCCGAGCCCGGCCGATCCGACGATGGCCGCCATCACCCAGTCGGACGGCCGGCTTGCCGCCTCGACCAGCGCGGCAGGGCCGGCGGCGGCTTCGACGCCGCTGCCGGCCAAGGCTGCCTTCAGCGCCTCATAGCGCGCGGGATCGCCGATCACCGCCAGCCGGGCGCGATGGGTGCGAGCTTGGTCGGCCAGCAGCGCAACGTTCTCGTAGGCGGTCAGCGCCTCGATCTCGTAGAGCCCGGCATTGCGGCCCACGAGATCGAGCGTCGAGCGCCCGACCGACCCGGTCGACCCGAGAATCGTGAGGCGTTTGCGCGGTTGCACGCCCGGCGCGCGCAGCAGATCGGCGCTCATCAGGCGACCGCCAGGGCGATCAGCGCCACGACGGGGGCGACGAACAGAAGGCCGTCGGCGCGATCGAGCACGCCGCCATGTCCCGGGATGATCGAGCCCGAATCCTTGACCCCGAAACGCCGCTTGATCGAGGACTCGAACAGGTCGCCGATCTGCTCCCAGACGGCCAGCGCGGCGGACAGCAGCATCAGCGAACCCGCCCCGATATCCAGCGCCGATGCGCAGAGCAAGCCGACGATCCCGGCGCCGACGACGCCGCCAAGCAGCCCGGCCCAGGTCTTCTTCGGACTGATCCGGGGGCTTAGCTTCGGGCCGCCGATCGTACGGCCGGCGGCATAGCCCCCGATGTCGGTGGCAACGACCACCCCGATCAGCCACAAGATCCAGGCCAGACCATTCTCCTGCTGGCTCAGCCAGATCAGCGCGACGGCCGGCACGCCGACATAGAGCGGTGCCAGCAAAGCCCAGAACGGCGCGCGATCCTGCATCGGCGCCAGGAACAGCGAAACGGGCACCGCGACCACCACCAGGATCAGCAAGGCGGCGACCGCCCAGCCGAAAGCGGCCAGGATCAGGGCCAGGGCGATAGGGGCGGCAACCAGCGCGAAGGGCTTGCCGGGGGTGCCGTCGCGCGCTGCGCCGGGGGCGGTGATGGTGTTGTATTCCAGCAGCATGACGCCGACGACGCCGATCACCAGCAGGTCGAACAGCAGCCCGCCGGCCCAGACGCAGATGCCGGCCACCACCAGCATGACCAGGGCGGACTGAACCCGCAGGCGCAGGTTGGAGGGCCCGGAGGGCGCGGCGGCTGGATCAGACACCGCTGCCCCCGTAGCGCCGTTCACGGCGCTGGAAATCGGCGACCGCCCGGGCAAGGTGGTGGCGATCGAAATCCGGCCACAAGGTGTCGATGAAGGCGAGTTCGGCATAGGCCGACTGCCACAGCAGGAAGTTGGACAGCCGCTGCTCGCCGGACGTGCGGATGACGAGATCGGGATCGGGAATGTCGGCGGTCTCGAGATGGCGGGCGAACAGATCGGCATCGATCGTGGCGGGGTCGAGCCGCCCGGCCGCCGCCTCGGCGGCCAGCTTGCGGCAGGCGGCGACGATCTCGTTCTGGCTGCCGTAGTTCAGCGCGATCACCAAGGTCAGGCCGCGGTTTGCCGCCGTGCGGGTCTCGGCCCGCTCGACCAGATCGACGATGTCGGCGGCAAGCCTCGAGCGGTCGCCGATGATGCGGATGCGCACGCCGTTGCGGTCGAGTTCGTCGATTTCGCGACGGATATAGAGCCGCAGCAGATCCATCAGATCGAGAACTTCGGAAGCCGGCCGCTTCCAGTTCTCCGATGAAAAGGCATAGAGCGTCAGATAGCCGATACCCATCTCGCGGCAGCCCTTGACCACCTCGCGCACCGCATCGGCGCCCTTGCGATGGCCGAGGCTGCGGGGCAGGCCACGGGCGGACGCCCAGCGGCCGTTGCCGTCCATGATGATGGCAACGTGGGTGGGCGGCTTGGGATCCGCCGGCGATGTCGAAACCAGGGTCACCGGACCGGCCCGGCCTAGACCTGCATGATTTCCTTCTGCTTGGTGGCAAGGACCTCGTCGATCCGGGCGATCGCCTTGTCGGTCAATTCCTGGATCTCTTCCTGCCACAGCGCGACCTCGTCCTCCGAGACGTGGCCGTCCTTCTGCATCTTCTTCAGGCCGTCCATGCCGTCGCGGCGCACGTTGCGCACGGCGACCTTGGCATGTTCGGCGTACTGGCCGGCCACCTTGGTCAACTCCTTGCGGCGCTGTTCGTTCAGTTCCGGGATCGGAATGCGGACGAGGGTGCCATCGGCCTGGGGGTTGAGGCCGAGGCCCGAATCGCGGATCGCCTTCTCGACCGCCTTGACGTTGGCCTTGTCCCAGACCTGGACCGAGATCATCCGCGGCTCCGGTACCGAGACGGTGCCGACCTGCGCGATCGGCAGGTTCGAGCCGTAGGCGTTGACGACGACGGGTTCAAGGAGGCTCGCACTGGCGCGGCCGGTGCGCAGGCCGCCGAATTCGTGGCGCAGCACCTCGATGGCCTTGTTCATCCGCTGTCCGATGTCGTCGAGGTCCACTGACATGGAAAATCTCCCTTGCGCGGGTTGCTTCTTGAAGTAACGCCGAAATCAGTCCGAGATCACGGTGCAGACGCCGGTGCCCTGCACCACACGGGCGAGGCAATCGGGTTCATGCAACGAGAAGACGACGATCGGAATCGAGTTTTCGCGCGCCAGGCTGATCGCCGAAGCGTCCATCACCTTCAGATCCATCCGCAGCACGTCCATATAGCCGAGGCGGTCGAAGCGGGTGGCGGTCGGGTCGGTCTTGGGATCGGCCGTGTAGACGCCGTCGACCTGGGTACCCTTGAGCATCGCGTTGCAGCCCATTTCGGCGGCACGCAACGCGGCGGCGGTATCGGTCGTGAAGAACGGGTTGCCGGTGCCGGCGGCGAAGATGACGACGCGGCCCTTTTCCAGATGCCGTTGCGCGCGGCGCCGGATGTAGGGCTCGCAGATCGTGGTCATCGGGATCGCGCTCATCACCCGGGTTTCGCAACCCTTGCTTTCCAGGGCATGCTGCATGCCCAGCGCGTTGATCACGGTGGCCAGCATGCCCATGTAGTCGGCCGAGGCGCGCGCCATCCCCTTCGTCGCGCCGGCGACGCCGCGGAAGATATTGCCGCCGCCGATGACGAGGCAGACCTGGGCGCCGAGCGCGTGGACCTTGGCGATCTCACCGGCGATGCGATCGACGGTGGCGAAGTCGATGCCGTAGCCCTGCTGGCCCATCAGGGCCTCGCCGGAGCATTTCAGCAGGATACGATTGTAACGAAGCGGCGAGGTCATGACGGATCCGTGAAGATGGGCCAATGGGAACAGGGCCAATGGGCTGTTTCGACGGGCGGCTGACTAGGCCGGACATGAAGCCGCCGACGGAATCGACCGATTCCATCGGCGGCGGAAACATACACCAGTAAATTGGGGCGACCAAATGGCAGGCTTGCGCCGGCTTTTCGGCCGCCCGGTCTTAAGGCGGTTTCGTCAGCCGGCCATCTTGGCGACTTCGGCGGCGAAGTCGTCGACGGCCTTCTCGATGCCCTCACCCAGCTGGAAGCGGGCAAACGCGGCGATCTCGACCGGCGCACCGGCTTCCTTCGCGGCGTTGGCCAGCACCTTGTTCACCGGGGTTTCGCCGTCGATGACGAAGGTCTGCTCGAGCAGCACGACTTCCTGGTAGAACTTGCGGATGCGCCCCTCGACCATCTTGGCGATGATCTCGGCCGGCTTACCGGAACCGGCGGCCTGATCGGTCAGCACCGACTTCTCGCGCTCGACCAGCGACTGGTCGAGATCGGCGACCGACAGCGACTGCGGATTGGTCGCCGCGATATGCATCGCGATCTGCTTGCCGAGGCCTTCCAGCACGTCCTTCTTGCCGGCGGACTTCAGCGCGACCAGCACGCCGATCTTGCCGATGCCGTCGCCCAACGAGTTGTGGACATAGGGCACGACCGCGCCTTCCGGCACGGACAGCGTCTTGACGCGGCGCAGGCTCATGTTCTCGCCGATGGTGGCCACCGCATGGGTGATCTCCTCGGCGACGGTGCGGCCAGTGCCGGGGTAAGCGGCAGCCTTCAGCGTCTCGACGTCGGCGCCAGAAGTCAGCGCGACCTTGGCGACGCCGCGGGCCAGCGCCTGGAACTGGTCGTTGCGGGCGACGAAGTCGGTCTCGGCGTTGACCTCGACGACAGCGCCGGTCAGCCCGTCGAGCGCGACAGCCACCAGGCCCTCGGCAGCGACGCGGCCGGCCTTCTTGGCGGCGGCGGCAAGACCCTTCTTGCGCAGCCAGTCGACGGCCTCGTCGAGCGAGCCGGCGGTTTCGGCCAACGCCTTCTTGCAGTCCATCATGCCGGCGCCGGTCTTCTCGCGAAGTTCCTTGACCAGCGCAGCGGTGATTTCAGCCATGGGTTATCCCTCGAATGACGGGGGTGGAGATCAGGCCTGGGCTTCTTCGAGCGCCGGCTCGGCCGGCAGCTCGGCGGCAGCACCGACATCGCCACCCTGGGCCGAGATGTCGGCCTGGATGCCGTCGAGCACGGCCGCGGTGAAGAGGTCGCAGTACAGGCCGATGGCGCGCAGCGCGTCGTCGTTGCCCGGGATCGGGTAGGTGATCGGGGCCGGATCCGAGTTCGAATCGACGACGGCCACGACGGGAATGCCGAGCTTGCGGGCTTCGGCAACCGCGATGTCTTCCTTGATGGTGTCGATGACGACCAGGATGTCGGGCAGGCCGCCCATCTCCTTGATGCCGCCGAGCGCCCGCTCGAGCTTGTCGCGCTCACGGGTCAGCTGCAGCAGTTCCTTCTTGGTCAGGCCGAGCGAGCCCAGATCGCCCGAGAGCTTCTCGTCCAGCTCCTTCAGGCGGCGGATCGACACCGAGATCGTCTTCCAGTTGGTCAGCATGCCGCCGAGCCAGCGATGGTTGACGAAGTACTGGCCGCACTTGCGGGCAGCCTCGGCGATCGGCTCGGACGCCTGGCGCTTGGTGGCGACGAACAGGACGCGGCCACCGCCGGCGACGACGTCGCGCACGGTCTTCAGCGCGCGGTCGAGCATCGGCACGGTCTGGCGCAGGTCGATGATATGGACGCCGTTGCGCGAACCATAGAGGTAGGAGGCCATCTTCGGGTTCCAGCGATGGGTCTGGTGACCGAAATGGGCGCCGGCCTCGATCAGCTGGCGCAGATTCACGACGGGAAGAGCCATAATAAGAGAGTCCTTTTCTCCGGTTGGCCGCCGCGGGGATTTAGGTTCCCATCATGGGAACACCGGAAGGACGGAGCGCGCGACAAACGCGGCCCGCCACGCTCCCCGCGTGTGGGTTTGAAGTGGGCGCCTTCTACCTGAGGAACGGGGGCAGATCAAGTCCGAAGCGGCGGCAAGGCGGCGAGAGAAAACAAAATGAGAACAAAGCCGTTGACGGCACCATCCGTTCTTGTTATGTTTTCACCATACGCACGCGGGCCGCATCAAGGCTTCGATCTTCTCCGGGGGATCCAGGCAGTCGCAGGCCGGCACAGCCTAAGGACGACAGTACAGCGACGTCACGGGGCGCCTCGACACTGGGGCGCCCCTGCTGCTGTCCGGGCCGGCTGCATGCCGAGCATCCATTCGCTACATCGCGAGTCCCCGCGCCACGGTCTCTGCCGGCCTCTGGCCCCGCGATTCGGCCGTCACGTGGCGAACTGGGCATTCCCCGGGCGGAGGATCCGGCAGCGACCAGAACATAGACCGAACAAACCGCTTGACGAGTCGGAATGTTCGATCTATGTTCCCTGCATCTGCACGTGGCTGCCGAGCCCACCTCGCCCTCCCCGACTGGTCCCCGACGGTCGAGGTTTTCCGGCAGCCGCCCCGCCAGACTTACTCATGTCCAAGTCGAGGGAGGCGCCCCCAGCGCCTCCCTTGCTGCGTCTCCGGCGCGACGGCAGCCGCTTCAGAGGTTGTGGCGAATCCGCCCCGCCAGATCGCCGATCCTGGTCATGTCGCCGGGCTTCGGGATCCAGTTGAAGTCGAGCTGATCGCCGAGGCGCCGCGGCAGGACATGGATATGGAAGTGAGGCACCGACTGGGCGGCCCCCTTGCCGTTGGCCTGGACGAGGTTCAAACCGTCGGGCTGCACCGTGCGCCAGACCGCACCGGCCACCTTGTGAATGACCGGCGCCAGCCGGGCGAACAGGTCCGGCGGCAGATTTAGCACCGTCGGATAGTGCGCCTTGGCGATCACGAGGCAGTGGCCGTCATTGGCCGGATTGATATCCATGAAGGCCAGCGCGTCGTCGGTCTCGTACAATTTGAAGCTGGGGATCGTCCCCGCCACGATCTTGCAGAAGACGCAGTTTTCGTCATGCGGCTCGGCCATCGCTCGTGAGTCTCCGGTCTGGATCAGAAGGCCGGAGCTTACCCTCAGTTCAGGTCGATGACGACATTGCCGAGCGTGCGGCCGGCCTCGACGGCTTCATGGGCCTCGACGATCCGGTCGAGCGGAAAGCGGGCACCGACGGTATGATCCAGACGGCCACCGCCGGCCATCGCGTTGATCGCCGCAATACCACGCGCGAATTCGTCCGGCAGCAGGTCATAGACCAGGAAGAAGCGCAGCGTAATCGCGTTCATCAGCAGCGGCCGGAACGGCACCGCCACCGGATCGACAGTGTTCGACCCGTAGCAGACGACCTGGGCGCGCGGCTTCAGGATGCGGTCGAGCAGCGCGGCGGTCGACGAGAAATCCATGTCGACGACGCCATCGACGCCGCCGGGCGCCAGGGCCTGCAGCCTGCCCGCGACGTCTTCACGCTTGTAGTCGATGGTCTCGGCGGCCCCGGCTACCCGCGCATGCGCAGCCTTTCGCTCGGAGCCGACGGTGCCGATCACCCGGGCGCCCCGCTCGCGCGCCGCGAACTGGGTCGCATAGTGGCCCACCGCAGAAGAGGCACCGGTGATCAGGAGCGTCTTCCCCGCCAGATCGTCGAACAGCGACACCGCGTGAAACGCCGTCAGGGCAGGAATGCCGAAACAGGCTGCGGCCGCCTCGTCGACGCCGGCCGGCAGGGGCACGGCCTGGGCCGCCGGCAAGGCGATGTACTCGGCCGCCGTGCCGAGTGGCCGACGCCACTGGCCATTGTAAACCCAGACGCGCTCGCCGATGCGGCTCTCCGGCACACCCGCCCCGACCCGGTCGATGATCCCGGCGCCGTCCGAATGGGGCACGATCCGCGGATCGGATAGCGGCCTTGCCAGACGCGACTTCACGTCGGACGGGTTGACCCCGGACGTCGCAAGCCTGACCCGCACCTCGCCGGGCGCCGGTTCGGGTGTCGGCAGTTCGCCCACCACCAGCACCTCGCGAGCCTTGCCGTTCCGTTCATACCAGGCAGCGCGCATCGTCCGATCCTCAGTTGTACTTGCCAGCCCACTGAAGCCGATCCGAATCCATATGTAAAATGAGTTCTTGCCCTCTCAACAATAAATATATTTTATAGATGAATGAACGATGCCGCCGACCTCGATCTCGATCTCCTGCGCGCCTTCGTTGCCGTAGCGGAGGAAGGCGGGTTCACCGCTGCCGCCGAACGCCTGCGGCGCACCCAGGCGGCCGTGTCGCTCAAGATCAAGCGGCTGGAAGCCACACTCGGCAAGCGAGTACTGGAACGATCCAGCCGGCATCTCGCTTTAACGCGCGATGGCGAAGTGCTGCTCGGCTATGCACGTCGGCTTCTGGACTTGAACGATGAAACGCTGCAGCGGCTGGGTGCGCCACCCGTGTCCGGGACATTGAGGGTCGGTGTCGCCGACTATTTCCTGCCGGCTCACCTGCCCAAGGCCCTGGCGCGGTTCGGTCGCAGCCACCCGGACGTGCATGTCCAGGCCAGGGTCGGCTTCGCCCAGGACCTCACCGCAGCCTTCGAGCGCGGTGATCTCGATCTCGTCCTCACCCGGCGCGAGCAGGGCGAGGGCAAGGGCCGGCTGATCTGGCGCGATCCGCTGGTCTGGGCGGCCTCCGCCGGGCTGGAGATCGTTCCGGCCCGGCCGCTACGGCTGTGCCTGCTGCCCGCCCCGTGCGTCTATCGCACGCACGGCATCACGGCGCTCGACCGGATCGGCCGGCGATGGGAGGCGGCCTACACCGCGCCCAGCGTGCTGGGGCTGCAGGCCGCGGCACTGGCCGGTGTCGGCGTCGCCGTGCTATCCCGCTCGGCGATGATTGGCGGGCTGCGCGAACTCACTCCCGAAGAAGGCTTTCCTATATTGCCGGAGCTCGAAGTGATCGTGCTGGGCGAAGATGGCCCGCGGGCACATCTGGCTCGACCGCTACTCCAGCTTATTCTCGACAGCGCAAGACAGGAATTCCCGACGCCCTAGGAACGTCTTCATTTCCTGTTCGCCACTCAATGGCAGGACAATAGTCCTGAATACCTATGAACAATTGATCTAACGGGTGAGCGCCCTATGTTCGGGTGCAATGTCTGTCGCGATCCGCATCGTCGCACCTATTGCCGGCGTCCTCATCGTACTGGCGCTGGCCCTCGTCCCTGCCGTCAATTTCCTCACCGAGCAGTGGTTTGCCGGGGAAGTCGAATTGCGGACCGAACTGATCGAGCGCTCGCTTGCATCCCCGATCGGCGTGCTGCTGTCGCGCGACGACCGGGCCGGAATCGCCGCGCTGCTCGACAGCCTCGCCCGCAGCGAGGCTGACAACCTGCGCGGCCTCGCCTTCTGCGCTGCCGACGGTACGGCGCTCCAGGCGGCGGGGTTGCCGTTCGCCCCCTGCCAAGACGGGCCGCGGTTCGAGATCACGACACAGGATGGCGGGCCCCGGTTCCTGATGGCACGCTTTCCCATCACTGACGGCGACGGAATCACGCTCGGCCGGCTCGTGGTCGTGCACGACCTCGACTTCGTCGAGCAGCGCTCGACCGACGTCGTGATCTACGCGCTGATCGCCCTGATCATCGTCGGGGGGGCCGTGGCCGTGGCCGCCCTGTTCCTGATGCGGCTGGCATTGCGGCGCTGGGCACGGGCAATGCGCGAAAGCCTCGCCGTCGCACCGTCGCCGGCGACCAACCCCGCAGTATCGCCCCCTGCCCCGTCGCTGCCCGAACTGGGCCCCCTGGCGCGTGACATTCAGGACATGCTGCGCGCGCTCGACGAAAGCCGGGCCGGCAACGAGATCCGCCTGACCTGGACCCCGGAAACCCTGCGCCAGATCCTGGCCCAGGAATTGCCGGACGCCGACGTCATCGTCGTCTCCAATCGCGAACCCTATATCCACAATCGCACGGACGACGGCGGCATCTCGCTGCAGATCCCGGCCTCGGGCCTGGTCGCGGCCCTGGAGCCGATCACGCGGGCCTGTGCCGGCACCTGGGTCGCCCATGGCTCGGGCAGTGCCGACCGCGACGTGGTCGACGCGCAGGACCGCGTGCCGGTGCCGCCGGCAGATCCCGCCTATACCCTGCGCCGCGTCTGGCTGAGCGAGGAGGAGCAGGACGGCTACTACTACGGCATGGCCAACGAAGGCCTGTGGCCGCTCTGCCATCTAGCCTATGTGCGACCGGTGTTCCGCCAGGACGACTGGAACCACTATGTCGCGGTCAACACCCGGTTTGCCGAAGCGGTCGTCGCCGAGGCGAAGTCGCTGCGCCCGATCGTGCTGGTCCAGGACTATCACTTCGCCCTGCTGCCGCGGTTGATCCGCCAGCGCCTGCCCGAGGCGACGATCATCACCTTCTGGCATATCCCCTGGCCCAATCACGAGACGTTCGGCATCTGCCCGTGGCGCGCCGAAATCCTCGACGGCCTGCTCGGCTCGACGATCCTGGCGTTCCACACCCAGTTCCATTGCAACAATTTCCTCGACGGCGTCGATCACTACCTCGAAAGCCGGATCGATCGCGAACATGCGACGATCACGGTCGGCGGCCTGGCGACGGCGATCCGCCCCTACCCGATCTCGATCGAATGGCCGCCCGCAGCGCTGGCGGGCCAGCCGCCCGTGGCCGAGTGCCGCGACACGGTTCGCGCCCGGCACGGCATCGGCCCGGAGGTTCGCTTGGGTGTCGGCGTCGAGCGTTTCGACTTCACCAAGGGCATCGTCGATCGCTTCCGCGCCGTCGGCCGGCTGATGGAACTGCAGCCGGAATGGCGGGGCCGGTTCTCCTTCCTGCAGGCGGCGGCACCGACGCGCTCCAAGCTGCCGGCGTATCGCCAGCTCGAGGCGGAGGCGCGCGCGGTCGCCGAGGAAATCAACGAGCGTTTCGGCACCGCGGACTGGCAGCCGATCATCCTGGTCCCGCGGCATCACGAACCCGACGAGGTGATGACGCTGTTCCGGGCCGCCGATCTCTGCGTCGTCTCCAGCCTGCATGACGGCATGAATCTGGTCGCCAAGGAATTCATCGCTGCCCGCGACGACGGCGAAGGCGTGCTGATCCTCTCGACCTTCGCCGGCGCGTCGCGCGAACTGCTCGAGGCGCTGATCATCAATCCCTACGACACCGACAGCATGGCCGAAACCCTCGCCCAGGCGTTACGCATGCCGGTAGAGGAACAGCGCGAAAGGATGAGGCTGATGCGGGACATGGTCCGCGACAACAATGTCTATCGCTGGGCGGGGCGCATGCTGCTCGATGCCGCCCGCCTGCGCAAGCACAGCCGGATCGATGCCGGCAACCTGCAATTCGAGACCGAGCGGCGCCATGGCGCTTGATCCGCCGATGCCCGCGGCGCCGGGCCAAATAGCGTTGTTCGTCGATATCGACGGCACGTTGCTCGAACTGGCCGACCGGCCCGATACGGTCGTGGTGCCGGCGGGGCTGGCCGGCCTGCTGCACCGGCTCTACGACCGGCTTGACGGCGCACTGGCCCTCGTGACCGGCCGCCCCCTGGTCGACGTGGCCTGGCTGTTTCCCGAATTCAAGGGCGACGCCGCCGGTCTGCACGGCGCCGAATGGCGCTGCGGCGGCGCCAAGGCCGCCATCCATCAGGACCCCAAGCCGCTATTGGCGATCGCCAAGCGCTTCGAAGCCTTGGCGATCGCCCATCCCGGCCTGCTGGTGGAACACAAGGGCCCGTCGGTCGCTCTGCACTACCGCCACGTGCCCGAGGCGGCCGTGCTGGTCGAGGCGGCGATGACGGCGGCGATGGTCGAACTGGGGCCGGGCTGGCAGCTGATCGCCGGCAAGGCGGTCTTCGAAATTCTGCCGGCGGCCGCATCCAAGGGCCAGGCGATCGATCGCTTCCTCGACCACCAGCCCTATGCCGGCCGCAAGCCGGCGTTTCTCGGCGACGACGTGACCGACGAAAGCGGTTTCGCCGCCGTGCTCAACCACGGTGGGCTGGCGATCAAGGTGGGCCCCGGCGACAGTCGCGCGCCCTATCGCCTGCCGTCGGTCACGGCGGTTCATCACTGGCTCAGGCAACTCGCAGGCGGAGGCAAGGCATGACCTCATCCCTCGAACTCGGCGTCGTCGGCAATGGCGCAATCGCCGCGCTGATCGACCGCAACGCGACGATGGTCTGGGGCTGTTTCCCACGGCTCGACGGCGACCCCGTGTTCTGCCGCCTGCTCGACGATCGCGAGGACCCGGCTGCCGGCGGCTACTTCTCGATCGAGCTGCAGGGGGCGGTGAACCACCATCAGGAATACATCCGCAACTCGGCCGTGCTGGTCACGCGCATTTCGGACGCCGAGGGCAACGCCATCCTGGTCACCGACTTCGCGCCGCGCTTCGAACGCTTCGACCGCATGTTCCGGCCGCCGACGATCGTCCGCCGGGTCGAGCGCGCTTCCGGCGCGCCGCGGATCCGTATCCGTCTCCGACCCCGCTTCGACAACGGCGCGCTCAGCCCGCAGATCACCCGCGGCTCCAACCATGTGCGTTACGTCGCGCCCTCGCAGGTTCTGCGGCTGACCACCGATGCGCCGGCCTCCTACATCATCGAGGAGACGCCGTTCTTCCTGAACCAGCCGGTCAACCTGGTGTTCGGTGCCGACGAATCGCTGACCTCGGGCGTCGACGAGACGACGCGCGGCCTGCTCGACCGGACACTCGACTACTGGCGCGACTGGGTCAGGTCGCTCTCCCTGCCCTTCGAATGGCAGGAGGAAGTGATCAGGGCGGCAATCACGCTGAAGCTGTGCTCGTTCGAGGAGACCGGAGCCATCGTCGCCGCGCTCACCACCTCGGTTCCGGAAGCGCACGGGTCCAGCCGCAACTGGGACTACCGCTACTGCTGGTTGCGCGATGCCTATTTTGTCATCCACGCCCTGAACCGGCTGGGCACCACCAAGACGATGGAGGACTATATCACCTTCATCGCCAATATCGTGGGTGCCGCGGGCGATGACGGCCTGCGGCCGGTCTATCCGATCACCCTGATGACCAGCCTTGACGAACATACGGCCCCGGCCCTGGCCGGCTATCGCGGGTTCGGCCCGGTGCGGATCGGCAACCAGGCCTACGAGCAGATCCAGAACGACGTCTACGGCGCGATCATCCTGGCCTCGACCCACATCTTCTTCGACCAGCGGCTGATCCGCGGCGGCAGCCCCGACCTGTTCGAACGGCTGGAAATGCTGGGCAATCGCGCCGTCGCGGTGCATGCGCGCCCCGATGCCGGGCCGTGGGAACTGCGCACCAAGGCGTCGATCCACACCTTCTCGGTCGTCATGTGCTGGACCGCCTGCGATCGGCTGGCCAAGATCGCCGCCCATCTCGGCTTTGCCGGCCGCGCCCAGAACTGGCGCCGCCAGGCCGACGAGATCCGCGCGCTGATCATTCGGAACGCCTGGTCGGAGGAACGGCAGAGCTTCGTCGCCTCCTTCGGCGGCAACGAACTCGACGCCACGCTGCTGCTGCTCAACGAGCTCGATTTCGTCGCGGCCGACGATCCGCGCTTTGTCGCCACCGTCGAGGCGATCGGGCGCGAACTGCGCCAGGGCGATTTCCTCTACCGCTATGTCATCCCCGACGATTTCGGTCGCCCCGAGACCGCCTTCACGATCTGCACCTTCTGGTACATCGACGCCCTGGCCGCGATCGGCCGGCGGGACGAGGCCCGCCAATTGTTCGAGAAGATGTTGGGCCGGCGCAATCACCTGGGACTGCTGTCCGAGGACATCGACTTCAACACCGGCGAGCTGTGGGGCAACTTTCCCCAGACCTACTCGATGGTCGGGCTGATCAATTCCGCGATGCGGCTGTCGAAATCCTGGGAGGAAGCTTTCTAAATACGTAAATTGAGCCAATTTTACGTATTTGGTTTCTTGATCACATATTCACCCCGCCCTGTTCATGGTATCCCTTCTGCCGCCTGGCGCGGCGGCGGGTGTATCGCCGCGATGAGGGGGCGGGATGAGCGAACACGACACATTTTTCGTCGGCGTGACGAACCAGATAGCCACAGGTGGCCTGGCCCGGCTGTACGAGAAGGTCGTGCGCCCCGCCCGCGACGTCTACCCGACCAGCCGCGAACTGATGGAATTCGCCGAGCCGGTGATCGCCGCCCTGCGCGGCCACGACCATATCCACGACATGACCGTCGGGGTGGCGCTGGGCCGCTATGGCAAGGCGCAGGAGCTTTCGCTGTATCTCGAGGTCACCGCCACGCCCGATTTTGCCGTTCAGGATCTCGTCGAGGGCGTGTTCCGCATCGCGCGCAATCATTTCCAGACCGATGCCTTCGTCGCCCGTGTGCTGCACGACGACGAATGGGCCGACAACACGCGGCCCGGCCTGACGGTGATGTTCTCCGAGCCGCAACGCATCGGTGCGCTGCGCAGCGTGGTCGATGCGATTACCGGCTTTCCCGGCGATGGCTGGCCGATCGACGGATTCACCACGGTGGCCACGCCCGACCTGCCGTTCGGCTGGGCCGTCGGCCTGCGCTACGTGTTCCTGCCCGAAATCTCGATCCGCTGGGACCGGTTGCTGCGCGAACAACTCCTCGCCGACGATACGGCAATGGATGTGATCCTGCTGGACCAGGCCACCAAGATCGGCCGGTTGTGCCTGGCGCTGAAGGAACATCCGCTGGTGGCCGAGGCACGGCTGAACTGGTTCGACGCCATCGTCGGCGGCTACGAGGATTACGAGGAACTGATCGGCCGGTTGCGGGAGAGCCGCAACCAGCCGATGGAAGGACTGATGACGCGACGGGCCTTTTCCGAGTTGATCGGCCTGACCAATCAGGGGGTCCTGACCGGCCGGATCGACCGGCTCGCGATATCAGCCGAGCCGATCAAGAGCCTCGGCGCGGTCGGCGAATAGCGAGAAGATCTTCGAGAAGCCCGACACCTCGAACACTTCACGCACCGAAGGCTGCAACCCGGCAAGGCCATACTTGCCGCCGACCGCCTTGAGCCGCTTGGCGGCGAGCAGGAAGACCCGCAGCCCGGCCGACGACACGAACTCAACCTTCGACAGGTCGATCACCAGCGCCTTGGTACCGCCGTCCAGAAACCCGACCACCTTGTCCTCCAGGGACTTGGCCGTGCCGGAATCGATGCGGCCGGCGACGTCGAGCACCTGAATGCCGTTGACCTGGGTATCGCTGATATCCATGACCACTCCCGTTGTTACGCTCATTGGCTTTCAGTCGTTGGCAGCCAGCCCCTTGCGCAGGGCGACGACGTTGTAGTCGCCTTCGCGGCGATAGGCCACCTCGTCCATGAACTGCTTGACGAAAAATATCCCGAGACCGCCGATCTCGCGGTCGTCGAGGTCGGCGTCGACGTCCGGATCCTCGCGGCTCAGCGGATCGAAGGCGCGGGCGTCGTCGACGATCTCGGCCTCGACGGCCTTGTCGGACGCCGCGATGCGCACGACGATCTCATGCTCGGCCTGATCGTCGTAGCCGTATGAGATCGTATTGGTGATCAGTTCGTCGAAGGCGAGGTTGAGGTTATAGGCGATGCCCGGCCCGATCCCGTGGGTTTCGCAGAACGCGTCGACCTGCTCGGCCAGACGGGCAATCTCGTCGAGCGAGTTCCTGACCCGGATCTCGAGCGCAGCCGTCATGCCTCACTCCTCGGCCATCGGACCGACATAGCGCACCGCGAGGCAGGTGATGTCGTCTGCCTGGGGCGCGCCGGCGGCAAAGCGTTCGACCGATTCGAAGACCACCTCGATGGTATCGCGCACCGAACGGTTGCCATCGCCGGTCAGCGTCTTTTCCAGCCGCTTCTCGCCGTAGAGTTCGTTGTACGGGTCGTGCGCCTCGGTCACGCCGTCAGTATAGAGCAGAAGTGTGGCACCTGGCGGAAGCATGGCGAATTTCTGCTCGAACACCATGCCCTCCATCGCGCCGAGCGGCACGCCCTCGGCCGGTTCGAGGTACTGGACCTCACCGTCCGGCAGCACGATGATCGGCGGATTGTGGCCGCCATTGGCATAGGCGATCTCGCCGGTCTCGGTATCGAGTACGGCATAGAACATGGTCACGAACATCGCCGCGTCGTTGTCGGTCGACAACAGGTCGTTCGAGTTCACAAGGCAGGGCCCCGGCTCGCCCATCACCGGCGCCACCGCGCGCAGCAGCGTGCGCGACACCGCCATGAACAGGGCCGCCGGCACACCCTTGCCCGAGACGTCGGCAATGACCAGACCCAATCGGGTATCGTCGAGCCAGAAATAATCGTAGAAGTCGCCCCCGACTTCCTTGGCCGGCTCCATCCGCGCATAGACCTGCAGGTCGCGGCGCGTCGGGAAGCGCGACGGCAGGATCGATTGCTGCATGCGCCGGGCGACGTCGAGTTCCTGCCTGATCGAGATCAGCTGGCCGTGTTCGGCGAAGATGCCCTTGATGGTCTCGAACCACGGCCGCCAGCCCTCGGGCACCGTCGGGATGTTGGTCGCTTCCTCGCGGCTCTGCTCGTCAATATAGCTGACGAGATGCTGGGCGGGGGTGATGAACTCCTTGCGGGTGGCGCGGTTGGCGATGAACAGCATCAGCGCGAGGCCGGCGATGAGTGCGGCCACCTCGAGCGCGGAGGAGGCAAACAGCCGGAACTGGAGCGAGCGCGCGGGCACCGTGAACATCATGCGCCACGGCGCTTCCGACAGATGTGCGGTATAGACGTAGTGACGGCCGATCTGCACGACGCGGCCGCGGCTGTCCTCGCCCAATTCCACCAGATTCAGGCCGGACAGGTCGTCGGGCAGGATCTCCTTGACGTCCTTCACCTTCTTGTCGGACGACGACACCTTGTTCGGATGCGCCAGCACCTGGCCGCGATCGTTGATCACGAACAGTTCGCTGTCGGGATACTGGAAGGCGCGGACGAACTTGGTCAATTCATCCAGCGTGTAGTCGATGGCGACGGTGCCGCGGAAATCGTCGTTCTGATAGACCGGGGCGGCGCAGGTCACCATCAGGCCCTTGCCGGCCTCGTCGACATAGGCTTCGGTCCAGAACAGGTCGCGCTTCGGGTTCGCGGCAGGCAGGCCGCCGAAATAGAAGCTGTGGGTATAGAGTTCGGGCGTGAACGAGAACTTGTCGGAGGTGACGTAGGGATAGATCGAGATGAAGCGGCGCTGCGAGGTGTAATAGGCCCAGGCCATGTTGGGCACGTTGCGCGCGATGATCTGGTACAGCGGGTTCAGGCTCAGCGCCATCTCGAGCTCGAGCCGCAGCGACGGATCGAAGGTCGGCGTGTCGAGCACACCGGTCAGATTGGCGATCTGGGCGGGCTTGTAGGGCGGCGGGATGTCGTCGAGATCGTACTTGCCGTCATTCAGCGAGTAGACCAGCCCCTGGAACAGCTTCGATCGCGGAATATTGGTGTTGGTCACCTCGTAATAGGTGTTGGCCTGCAGCTTCAGCGCCTCAACGTAGTCGGCGCTGGATTTCAGGATGTAGTTGAGGCTGCCGGCGCGCTCGGCCAGCCGCTCGGTCAGGATCGACCGCTCGGAGGTCAGCCGCTGCTCGAACTGCAGATAGAACAGCCCGCAGCAGATCAGCGCGACCACCACGAAGGTGATGCGCATGATCCTGTTGTACCGGCTGAAGAAACTGACGTCTGCCCGTGCGTCCTTGGCTACCATATTCCCCACCATCGCCCCCGCCACAATGGTGGCCCGGGGGCAGGTCCTGTCAAGCGCAACTCTTTCAGCAAACTTGCCTTTTCACGATCAGCAGGGCGGCATCGGCTCGATCACCACGCGGGCGCCGGGGATCTGCCCGGCGAGATGGCCGCGGATTGCCGCCATTGCCGCGTAGACTTCGCCCATGCTGCGCGACGGGTCGAATTCCAGCGCCAGCTCGATGAACACCTGACTGCCCGAGCGGCGGGTATGAATGCCGTGCACCTGCTCGAACCTGTCGTAATGCTCGGCCAGGCTGCGCATGATCAGCATCTGGTGATATTCCGACAGCGACCAGTCGAGAAGATCGCCGACCGAGCCGCGCAACAGTTCATAGATCGACATGACCAGCAGGGCCAGCAGGATCAGCGAGCCGGCCGGGTCGAGATAGTGCGACCAGTCCGCCTCGCGGCCCAGCAACAGGCCCAGCCCGACCGTGACCAGGATCAGCAGGTCTTCGAGCGTACCCTGCCGGCACAGCCGCCAGACCGCACCGAAGATCGGCGATCCCTCCGTCCGGGCCAGGCGCCAGTTGCGCCACCACAGATAGGCCGAGCCGAGCAGCGTGACTGCCGTGACCACGAGGCCGATGCCGCCGCCCTCGACCGGTTCGGGAAAATAGATGCGGCCGACGGTTTCATAGAGAATGAACAGGGCGGAAAAGGCCATCGACGCCGCGACCGCCAGCGATGACAGGGTTTCCAGCCGGCCGAGGCCATAGGAGTACCGCTCGGTCGGCCCGGCGGCGATCTTGCGCACCGTCCGATAGCTGAGCCAGGTGCCGAGAAAGCCGGATATGGCGATCAGGACATTGGCCAGAAAGGTGACGGAGTTCGACGTCAGGACGGCAATGCCGGCACCGACGACGGTGAACCCCTCCATCGCCATGACCAGCCGCAGCAGTTTCAGCTTGTCGGCCAGCGACACGTTGTCGTCGGCGGCACCGTGCGCCATGGTCGGCCCTCTCCCTGATCGGTTACAGCTACATGACACCCCGCGCGGTCACAAGATTGTTTCGCCGTCGCCGCTGCGGCAGTCTCGGGCGGCAGCAGCGACTCGGAGGACATGGCCGCCGTGCCGATTTCAATCAGGTTCGATCGCCGTCCCGAAGCGCTGGTGGCGCTGGTCTCAGGCCGCCTCGACTCCAGCGCCGCCCAGCAGTTTCAGGACGAACTGACCGCGGCCCTGAAGACGCCATCCCCGCGGCTGCTGCTCGATCTGGCCGAGGTGGCCTTCATCGCGTCGGCCGGGCTGCGCGTGCTGCTCTACGTCGCCAAGCAGCAGAAGGCGCATGACGGCACGGTCGAACTCTGCGCCGTCGCGCCCGACGTGCTCCAGGTCATCCGGATCTCCGGGTTCGACCGCTTCCTGCCCCTGCATCCGACGACCGGCGCGGCGCTCGGCTTCGGCTGACGATTGACCGGCGGCGGCCGGGATACCATCCTCTTCCACGCAAACCGCCGCGGACGCGGCGGATGGAGACAAAAAACACGTGGAGGAAAGATGCGGCAGAGCATTCTCGGTGCCGGTATCGGTGCGGCGCTCATCCTGGCACTGCCTGCGGCGGCGCAGGTTTCGGACAACGTGGTCAAGATCGGGATCCTGAACGACCAGTCCGGCATCTACGCCGATTTCGGCGGCAAGTGGTCGGTCGAGGCGGCGAAGATGGCCGTCGAGGACTTCGGCGGCAAGGTGCTCAATGCGCCGATCGAAATCGTCAGCTCCGACCACCAGAACAAGCCCGATGTCGCGATCACCACCGCGCGCCAGTGGTACGACGTCGACAAGGTCGACGCGATCATGGAACTGACCACCTCGTCGGTAGCGCTGGCGGTGCAGGGCCTGTCGAAGGAAAAGAAGAAGATCGACGTCGTCACCGGCGCGGCGACGGCCGTGCTGACCGGCGAACAATGCTCGCCCTACGGCTTCCATTGGGCCTACGACACGCGCGCCCTGGCAGTCGGCACCGGCGCGGCGCTGGTCAAGCAGGGCGGCGACAGCTGGTTCTTCCTGACCGCCGACTATGCCTTCGGCTATTCGCTGCAGGACGAGACCAGCAAATATGTCACCGCCAGGGGCGGCAAGGTGCTCGGCGCCGTCCGCCACCCGCTGAACACCTCGGACTTCTCGTCGTTCCTGGTGCAGGCGCAGGGCTCGAAGGCCAAGGTCATCGGCTTGGCCAATGCCGGCGGCGACACCATCAACTCGGTCAAGCAGGCCGCCGAATTCGGCATCGTCGCCGGCGGCCAGCGCCTCGCCGGCCTGCTGATGACCCTGGCCGAGGTCAATGGCCTCGGCCTGCAGGCCGCCCAAGGCCTGGTGCTGACCGAAGGCTACTACTGGGATCTCGACGACACGTCGCGCGAGTTCGCCAATCGCTACGTCAAGCGCACCGGTCGCATGCCCAACATGATCCACGCCGGCACCTACTCGGCGGTCATGCAATACCTGAAGGCGATCCAGGCCGCCGGCACCGACGAGACCGAGGCGGTCGCCAGGAAGATGCATGAACTGCCGGTGCAGGACTTCTTTGCCCGCCAGGGCAAGGTTCTCGCCAATGGCCGCATGGTCCACGACATGTACCTGTTCGAGGTCAAGTCGCCCAAGGAATCGAAGGGTGCCTGGGACTACTACAAGCACCTCGCCACCATCCCCGGCGACGAGGCGTTCGCCACCGTCGCCGAGAGCGGCTGCAAGCTGTAACGACGCCGAAGGGCGGCCTGTCGATCGACGGGCCGCCCTTCAGAGTTCCTGGACGTCGACCACCCCGCGCGTGGCCTTGAGGGCGCCGCGCACCTGGGGGGTGATCGCAAACATTTCCTTCATCTGGAATTCGACCTGGTCGCCGAGATCGGGCAGACGCAGGTTGACCTTGACCAGGCCCCGCCCCCGGCTGGCACCGGCCAGCACGGTACGGATCGTCTCGATCGGCTTGACGTCGTCGAGATAGATGCAGACACCGGCCGCCGCCTTGGCCGCCACCTCGTCCAGCCGCTCGATCGACTGCACGGTCATCCGCGCCTGGTCGCCGTTCAACTGCGCGTCCACGGCGAAGACCAGCAGGTTGCCCGCCTCGAGGCTGTCGCGATGGGCGTTGAGCAACTCGGAAAAGACCATGACCTCGTAGACACCGGTCGCATCCGAGCACTGGACGAAGGCGTAGCGGCTGCCCTTCTGCGAGATGCGCTCGCGCCGGTCGATGACCGAGCCGGCGATCTTGTGCCGCTGGGGCGACAGGCCGAGGCTGCGGGCCATGTCGGCGAAGGTATTGACGCCGAGCCGCCGCAGCACGGTGGCATAGCTGTCGAGCGGATGGGCCGACAGGTAGAAGCCGATCGCGTCGAACTCCTTGGCCAGCTGGTCCATCGGCGTCCAGCCGTCGACATCGGGCATCGGTGGCGGCGGCGCAGCTTCCGGCGCACCGAACAGCGAATTCTGGTTGGAGGCGCGGTCTGCCGCCACGGCCTGGCCATGGCGCAGCATCGGCTCGATCGCGGCGAAGGCCCGGGCACGGTTCTTCTCGAGTGAATCGAAGGCGCCGGCCTTGACCAGGTTTTCCAACATGCGCTTGTTCATCTTCGACGGCTCGACCCGGCAGGCCATGTCGAACAGCGACTTGTAGCGCCCCCCCGCCTTGCGGGCCTCGACGATCGCGGCCATCGCCTCGGGACCGACGCCCTTGACCGCCGCCAGCGCATAACGGACCGACCGCTTGCCCTCGACCATCGCGACGTCGAACACCACCTCGCTCTCCTGCACGTCGGGCGGCAGCAAGGGGATGTCCAGGCGCCGCAGGTCCTGCCTGAAGACGTTGAGCTTGTCGGTATTGCCGAGATCGAGGGTCATCGACGCGGCGAGGAACTCGACGGGATAGTTGGCCTTCAGATACGCGGTCTGATAGGCGACCAGCGCGTAGGCGGCGGCATGCGACTTGTTGAAGCCGTAGCCGGCGAACTTCTCGACCAGTTCGAAGATGTAGGCCGCGCGGCCCGGATCGACCCCCTTTTCCCTGGCGCCGGTGACGAAACGCTCCTTCTGCGCATCCATCTCGGACTTGATCTTCTTGCCCATGGCGCGGCGCAGCAGGTCGGCATCGCCGAGCGAATAGCCGGCGAGCACCTTGGCGATCTCCATCACCTGTTCCTGGTAGATGATGACGCCGTAGGTCTCCTTCAGCACCGGCTCGAGCCAGGGATGGAGATAGTCGGGCTCCTCGCGCCCGTGCTTGCAGGCGATGTACTTCGGAATGTTGTCCATCGGGCCGGGACGGTAGAGCGCGACCAGCGCGATGATGTCCTCGAACTGGTCGGCCTTCATCTGGCGCAGCATGTCGCGCATGCCCGTCGATTCCAGCTGGAACACCCCGACGGTCTCGCCGCGGGCGAGCAGGTCGTAGGATGCCTTGTCGTCGAGCGGGATGGTCGCGAGGTCGATCTCCTCGCGCCGGCGGATCAGTTCGACCGCGCGCTGCAGCACCGTCAGCGTCTTGAGGCCCAGGAAGTCGAACTTCACGAGTCCCGCGCCCTCGGCGTATTTCATCGAGAACTGCGTCGCCGGCATCGTCGACCGCGGATCCTGGTAAAGCGGCACCAGCTCGACCAGCGGGCGGTCGCCAATCACCACGCCGGCAGCATGCGTCGAGGCATTGCGGTAGAGCCCCTCGAGCTTGAGGGCGATGTCCATCATGCGCGCGACGCTTTCGTCCTGGTCGCGCTCGGCCTGCAGGCGGGGCTCCTCGGCGATGGCCTGCTTCAACGTGACAGGGTTCGCCGGATTGTTCGGCACCATCTTGCAGATCCGGTCGACCTGGCCCAACGGCAGTTGCAGCACGCGGCCGACGTCGCGCAAGGCGGCGCGTGCCTGCAGCTTGCCGAACGTGATGATCTGGGCGACCTGGTCGCGGCCGTATTTCTGCTGGACGTAGGTGATCACCTCTTCGCGCCGGTCCTGGCAGAAGTCGATGTCGAAGTCCGGCATCGACACGCGCTCGGGGTTCAGGAAACGCTCGAACAGCAGGCTGAAGCGCAGCGGGTCGAGATCGGTGATGGTCAGCGCATAGGCGACGAGGGAACCGGCGCCCGAGCCGCGGCCCGGCCCCACCGGAATCCCTTGCGACTTCGTCCACTGGATGAAGTCGGCGACGATCAGGAAATAGCCCGGGAACTGCATCTTGATGATGATGCTGAGTTCGAATTCCAGGCGATCGCGGTAGACCTTGCGCTGCGCCTCGTCGGTGATGCCGAGCTCGACGAAGCGCTTTTCCAGCCCGTCGTAGGACATCTGGCGCAACGCCTCGGCCTCGCCCTCCAGGCCGCCCTGGGCAAAGCGCGGCAGAATCGGCTTGCGCTCGGGCGCAGCATAGGCGCAGCGGCGGGCGATCACCAGGGTATTGTCGACCGCTTCGGGCAGGTCCTTGAACAGTTCGCGCATCTCCGCAGCGGACTTGAAGCGGTGCTCGGGCGTCACCCGCCGCCGGTCCTCGACGCCGACGAAGGTGCCCTGGGCGATGCAGAGCAGCGCATCATGCGCCTCGTACATGCCGGCATCGGCAAAGAAGCACTCGTTGGTCGCGACCAGCGGCAGGTCGAGCTTGTAGGCGAGGTCGAGCATCGGTGCCTCGGTCCGCTTCTCCAGCGGCGTGCCGTGGCGCTGGATCTCGACATAGAGGCGACCGGGAAACAGATCGGCGTAGCGCTGCACCAGCGCCTGCGCCGCCGGCAACTGCCCCGCAGCGACCAGCCGCCCGACCGGCCCCCCGGCACCGCCGGTCAGGCATATCAGCCCTTCGGCATGCCGGCCGAGAAAGCCAAAATCGACCTGGGGCGTTTCCCCCGGCGGGGTTTCGAGGAAGGCTTTCGACGTCAACGCCATCAGGTTGCCGTAGCCGACCTGGTTCTGCGCCAGCAGCACGATCGGGTCCGGCTCGGGCTTGCGCCCGTCGCGCTTCATCACCAGTGCGGCGGCCTCATCGGCGGGGGCATCCTGGGTTATCGACAACTGGCAGCCGACGATCGGTTGCACGCCATAGCCCATCGCGGCCCCGGAGAATTCCAGCGCACCGAAAAGATTGTTGGTGTCGGTGATGGCGACCGCGGGCATGCCGGCGGTCTTGCACAGGTCGACCAGCTTCTTGACGGGGATCGCGCCCTCGCTGAGCGAATAGGCGGTATGGACTCGGAGATGAACGAACTTGGCGTGCGGCATGGCCCCATTATAGCGGCCGTCAGTCGGCCGATGCCACCACCCGGTCGCGCCCCTCGCGCTTGGCGCGGTAGAGGCGTTCGTCCGCCACGCGGTAAAGGTCGGGCCATGACAATCCGTCGCCCGGGGCGGCAGCGACGCCGATGGAAATCCGCAGATCGATCTCGCGCCCGTCCACCACGATCGGGCGGTCGGCAAACCCCGCACGCAGCCTTTCGGCCAGCGCGAAGCCCGCCTCGACCGTCGTGTCGGGCATGAACCAGGCAAATTCCTCGCCGCCCAGCCGGGCAATGCTGTCTTCCGGCCGAAGGAGTGCGGCAAAGCGATGGCCGGCTTCGACCAGGACCGCATCGCCAGCGACATGGCCGAAGCGATCGTTGATTGCCTTGAAGTGGTCGAGGTCGATCAGCAGCAGAATGGCCGACCGTGCCGGCAGGGCCGCGGCGACCCGATCGATGAAACCGCGGCGATTGGCCAGGCCGGTCAGGGGATCCGAAGCGGCCAGCCGCGCCAGCCGCGATTGCAGCCTTTGGCCGTCGACCAGGATCATGCCGATCGCAAAGGCCATGTAGATCAGGATGCCGTCGATATAGACGATCGCGTTGAACCAGACCGGGCTGAACAGGTCTGCCGGCGCCCCCTGGGTCGCCGCGGTGACCCCGCGCCACAGGCTTACCCCGACATGGCAAAGCTGCGACGCCGCCACCATCAGCCGCGGTCCAGGCCACACTTCGTCAGGCGCCGGCCGCAGAAATTCGGCGGCAAAAACCAGGCTCAGCCAGACATGCGCCGCCGAGAAGGCGAAGGTACGCCAGGTTATGTCGTCGTCGACCAGCACGAACCAGGCCTGCGTCGCAGCGAGCAGCACAACAGGAACGAGCAGACCGGCCCATCGGCGCGGCCGCCCGAAGTAATGCCGCAGACCGGCGACCACCTGTGCCAAGCCAAGTGCCATCATGCCGTTGCCAATCACGACCGAGACCGCGACGGGGACACCCAGACCGCGCATCCCAACGAGCAGCAGGCCGCAGGCAATGGCCATCGTGCCGATGGCAACGTCGCGCAGGCCGGGGTTGTCGCGGTTGCCATACGACAGAAACGCCATCGCAATCGCGACCAGGACATAGATCGCGACGGACAGAATGGCGAGCGTGCGGACGTCGAGAACCATATCTCCTCAGCCCTGCCCTGTCGTTTCGACGCCGCCAGAACGAACCGGCGACGAATCCCCGATCTTGGATTTGGATCCGGAACGAATTTGGACCGCCACGCCAGACATGGTGTCGGCAAGTTCTGCCGGGGGATCGTATCGCGAACGGAAGGTAGTCGAATCCCGCAAATTGGGCGCTCCGACGAGAACATCGCCAAATTGTCCGCAAGATATCGTAGAGCAACAAAGCATTCACCATATTCGCGCGCCCAGCCGCGAAATGGCCAGCTTTTCTAGAGTGTAACCAGCAACGCCACCATTGCCGTTCCTGTCAGCACGCCGACGAGAATATTCTTACGGGAAATGAAATAAGCCGCGATTCCACAGGCGACGGCAATGCCACGCTGGGTCAGCGGAATATCGGCGATCGGCCCGACCGGCAGAATGATCATGCGGGCAATCAACCCGGCCAGCAGCGCATAGGCCACGCAACCGACCCAATCGATCAGCGCTCCCTCCGCCTTCATCCGCCGTGCGAGCGCCACGCCGAGGCCGCGCCAGAAATAGGTCGCGACGATCCCCAGCAGCAGGGCGATCCATGGCAGGCCTGCCGCGCTCACCGGCCGCCCCGCAAAGCCGTCAGGCTGCGATCGAGCAGGAAGGCCGCCGTGCCGCCGACCAGACCGGTGATGACGAGCCCCCATGAGGGTTCGGCCAGATGCATCAGCGGCCCCATGGCAAAACCGATCGCCAGCGCGATCGGCCGCCAGCGCTGGCGCAGATCGCCGAGAAAAACCAGCAGGAAATAGAGCGGGTTGAGAAACAGCAGTGCCAGCGACACGACATGCGGCACGCTGCCTGCCGCCAGAAAGCCCAGCGCCGTGCCGGCCAGCGACGCGATCCACAGCGTGCCGGAGGCAGCGGCAAAATAGGGCAACCGCTGCTCGGGCGGCAGGCTGGGACAGCGCAGCATGCCCATCGCCCAGCCGGTGACCGCGATCAGATGCGCGGCGAGATAGTAGACCCAGGCCGGCCGGCCGGGCGCCCGCAGATGCGGCACCAGCGAGACCGTCATCGGCAGCAGGCGGAAGTTCGTGGCGGCCACTGCCAGGAACAGTGCGGCCAGCGAGCCGCCGACCATCACCATCTCCAGTGCGACGATCTGCCCGGGCAGCGCCCAGGCCCCAAACGTCGACGCCATGCCCCAGCCGAGCCCGAGCCCGCTTTCCCGGATCAGCGAGCCGAAGCCGACATAGCTGGCACCGAGGACGAGGGAAGGCGCGGCGATCGCATCGCGCATCCCGCCGAAGGCGGCGGCCCGGACGGACGAATAGGCAGCGGGGAACTCGGGCGGGGCATCCGGCATCGGCGACTCTGGCAACGCGTGAAACGCCATGCTGTGCCGGGACCTACCAATGGTCAACCGCGCCGGGGCGACGTAGACTTCGGCGGCGGGCGCGGAGACTCGGGCGATGCGATTCAGCGGGATAACATGGGGGCGGCTCGGGCTCGGAGCGATCCTGGCGCTGGGCACCGCGTTGCGGCTGTGGCAGCTCGACCGTAACCGCTTCGGCACCGATTATTATTCCGCAGGCGTGCGCAGCATGGCCGAAAGCTGGCACAATTTCCTGTTCAACGCCTTCGACCCCGCGGGCTTCGTCTCGCTCGACAAGCCGCCGGTCGCGTTCTGGCTGCAGGTGCTGTCCACCAAACTGTTCGGCTTCAATGGCTTCGCGGTCCTGCTGCCACAGGTAATCGAAGGTGTTGCGGCGATCGCCCTGCTCAACCACCTCGTCGCCCGGCGCTGCGGGCGGCTTGCCGGTCTCGCGGCCGCGCTGTTCCTGGCGATGACGCCGATCAGCGTCGCGGTCGACCGCTCGTCGAACACCGACAGTTGCCTCGTCCTTGTCCTGCTGCTCGCGGCCTGGGCGATGATCGTCGCGGCGGAGCGTGGATCGTGGCGCCTGCTGGTGCTGGCCATGGCGCTGGTCGGGATCGGCTTCAACGTCAAGATGATGGCGGCACTGGTCGTAGTGCCCGGCTTCGCGCTGGTCTACTGGCTGGCGGCACCGGCCGAATGGCGGCGCCGGCTGGTCCATCTCGCGGCATCGGGCATCGTGCTGGCCAGCGTGGCGCTTTCCTGGGCCGCCGCCTACGATGTCGTCCCGGCCGCCGAACGGCCCTATGTCGGGTCCAGCCAGGGCAATTCCATGCTGGAACTCGCCGTCGGTCACAACGGGATCGAGCGGCTGGTGCGCCTGCTGCCGCGTCCGGCCCAGCCGCCACGCCCCGACGCGCCGCCGCCGCTGGAGACCTATGACGACGTGCCTGTCGGGCCGCTGCGCCTGGCCGACCGCCATCTCGCCGCGCAGGTCGCCTGGCTGTGGCCGCTGGCGGTGATAGGCACCGTCATCGCGCTTGCCGCCATGTGGCGTGGCCCGGCACGACCGACCATCATGCTGTGGGTCGTCTGGGCCCTATCCTACATCGCGGTGTTCAGCGCGGCGGGGGGCATTTTCCACGCCTACTACCTGGTCCTGCTGGCCCCGCCGCTGGCCGCACTGGTCGGGATCGGCATCGTTGCGCTGTGGCCGCGGGCACGATGGCTGGCTGCTGCGCTGGTACTGACCGCGGCCTGGCAGGTCTACATCGCCGACACCGGCGGCTGGCGGACGTGGCTGGCCGCCGGGATCGCCATCGGCGTCCTCGTCACGATCATCGGGCAGCGTTCCGGCCCGCGCTTCGCGACCCTCGCCGTGGGGCTTGCAGCGCTGCTGGCCGCGCCCGCGATCTGGTCGGCCTCGGCAATCCTCGCGCCGGGCGTGATCATGCTGCCGTCAGCCAGCGCCGACCGCCTGGACGGCCGCGCCGACGACGAGACCAGGCGCCGTGCAGCCCTGGTGCGGCGCTATGCGCCCGACGACCCGGCGCTGGCCGCATTTCTCATCGCCAATCGCGGCGATGCCCGTTACCTGCTTGCCACGCCAAATGCCCGGCTGGCCGCACCGCTGATCATCGCGACCGGCGAACCGGTCATGGCAATCGGCGGATACATGGGCTCGGATCCGATCCTCGGCCTTGACGACTTCGCCGCCCGCGTCGCCGCCGGCGAGGTGCGCTACGTGCTGGTCGGCGCGGCCGGCGGTTTCGGCCCCGGGCCGGAAGGGCACCGGCGGGCCCAGGCATTCCGCGACTGGCTCGACCGTCACGGCGAGGAAGTGCCGCCGACCGCCTGGCGCTCCCAGCGCACGCGGGGCAATGCGCTGAAGCTCTACGCCGTCAGGGCCTGAACCAGGGCGCGCGCCGGCGGCGCCAAGGCGCCGGGGTCGCGCAGGCACAGCAGCAGGCGCCGGGCGGCCCAGCCGTCGCTGAGCGGGATCGTTGCGATATCCCACAACCGCCGGCCCCGCGCCGCCGCAGTCTCGGGCACGATGCCGATGCCGACGCCGGCCGCGACCATCCGGCAGAGGCCGTCGAAGCCGCGCATGCGGATGCGGAACGCAATCCGTCGTCCGGCGCGGGCAGCATGACCGCCGAGATAGTCCTGCAGCGCGCTGCCGGCTCCCAACCCGACGAACCCGTGATCGAGGGTTTCGGTGAAGGCGATCTGGCGCCGCCCGGCCAGCGGGCTGTCGGGCGGCGCGACCACCACCATGCGGTCGACCGCGAACGGCAGGGTCTTCAGCCCACCGTGATCGACCGCATCGGAAACGATGCCGATATCGGCATGCCCACCGGAAATGGCTGCCACGATGTCGGTCGATTGGCGCTCGCGCAGGTCGATGTCGATCTTAGGATGCGCGGCCAGCCAAGGTGCCAGCACCTCCGGCAGAAACTCGGTCATTGCCGCGGTATTGGCGAGAATGCGAACGCGGCCGCGCATCCCCCCGGCGAACTCGCCCAATTCGCCCCGCATGCGATCGATCTGGGCCAGGACCAGCCTGGCATGGTGGGCCAGCGCGCTGCCGGCCGGTGTGGGGCTGACGCCGCGGCGGCCGCGTTCGAGCAGCGTCACCCCGGCAACCTCCTCCATGCCGCGCAACCGCCCGCTGGCCGAGGGCAGCGCCAGGTTGGCCATCTCGGCGCCCCTGGTGATGCTGCCGGCCTCGACGATGCACAGAAACAGTCGCAGATCGGTCAGGTCGAAACGCATGGCCGGGATCCTAGCACCAGCCTTCGGCAAATCCGAAGGCTGGCTGCGCAAGATCCGCATTGCCGTCGGCACGCCCGGGCGGCGCAATGGCGGCATGATCGCCGCCGATGCCAGCCACCTCACCCTGATCGCCCTGATCTTCCTGCTGGCCGGCATGGTCAAGGGCGTGACCGGCATGGGCCTGCCGACAGTCGCGATGGGCCTGCTGGGGAGCCTGATGCCGCCGCCGCTTGCCGCCTCGCTGCTGGTGGTCCCCTCCTTCGTGACCAATTTCTGGCAACTGGGCGCCGGCCCGTCGTTTCGCCGCCAGGCCAACCGGCTATGGCCGATGATGGTCGGCATCGTCATCGGCACGGTCGTCTGCGCGGGACTGCTGACCGGCGGGGCGACACGCTGGACCGCCGCGACGCTGGGCACGGCGCTTTGCCTGTACGCGCTGGTCAGCCTGGCCTCCTGGAACTGGCGGGTTACTCCGCCGGTCGAGCGCTGGCTGTCGCTGCCGATCGGGATCGCTACAGGCGCTATTACCGGCGCGACCGGCGTGTTCGTGATTCCGGCAGTACCCTATCTGCAGGCACTCGGCCTCGACCGCGACGATCTCGTACAGGCATTGGGGCTTTCGTTCACGGTTTCGACCGTGGCCCTGGCCGTGGGGCTGGCCGACAGCGGCGTACTGGCCGCCGACCAGTTGCTGGCCAGTGGCATGGCCCTAGGCCCAGCGATCATCGGGATGGTACTGGGCCAGCGTCTCCGGGCGGTCATCTCCGCCCGAGCCTTCCGGCGCTGGTTCCTGATCTGCCTTGCCGGCCTCGGGGCGCAATTGCTGGTGCGGTCGATCGCCTAATCGTCGTTGAAGCGCAGCGAGGCGCCGAGCATCGCGGCGACGGCCTGATACATCCGCGGATCGTCGCGCAGGCTGTCGAGGGCGGCGGCGACGTTGTAGCTGACCACGCTGGCGCCGCTGCGCATGCCGGTGGCCGGGCCCGGCGGCAACGGCACCTGAAGCTTGGCGATATAGGCGGAACGACGCTGGCGGCTCATGTCTCGTAATCTCCCTATCGGTCAGGCTAAGGACCGAGCCCTAACAATTCCTGAACGCCGTGGCGGCTTGGCGACAGGATCTTGGCCGAAATCGGGCGTAGCCGGGTATGACCGGCATCACGTCCGGCGATACTGACCGGGCGTCAGCCCGGTCACCGCGCGGAAGCGGGCAGTGAAATGGCTCTGCCCGCTGAAGCCGCAGGCCAGTGCGATCTCGGCCAGGCCGAGCCGGTCGTCGGCGAGCAGCTGGCGCGCGCGCTCGATGCGACGCCGCAGCACGAAGCCCTGCGGCGTCTGACCGGTCGAATGCTTGAACATGCGCGCAAAATGAAAAGTCGACAGACCGGCGGTGCCTGCCAGCTCGTCAAGACCGATCGGTCCATCCAGCCCGGCCTCGATCCGATCGATCGCCTGGCGCAGCGCGCGCGGGCTCAGACCGCCGCGGGCGACCAGGGCCCTGGGGCCGCGGTCGGTATAGCCGGCGACCAGCCGCGCCAGGATCGCCTGCGCCGCCTGGGCGGCAGCGAGACGATCCGACGGGGCGTTCCAGTCGAGGGGCAACAGCACCCTGCGCACCAGTGCTTCCAGCCCCGGATCGACAAAAAACGTTCGATCCTGCAGACCGACCGCCGCCGGATCGGCGCCGAGCATCTCGGCCACCGCACGACCAAAGGCTGCCGTCGGGATGTAGAGATGCAGCATCAGCACGGCGCTGGCCACCTCCCACTCGGTCGACAGCCCGGCCGGCATCAGGCAGAACCGGCCGGCCCCGCCGTCGCCGATCCAGGCGCCGGCGCGCCGCCGTCTGATCGCTTCGCCACCTGCGAGATAGAGGCTGAGCGTGTGATGACCGGGCGCCTGATAGCAGGTGTCGGCCCGGTCGTGCCGGCCCCACAAGGCCGCGCTGATGCGGTCGCCAAAAGTGGCCGCGGCGCGCAACGGCACGCCTTCGCCGTGCAGGTGATCGAAGACACTGAAACCGCGCAGGACCATGCCGACAGCACAGCCCATGGCCTGCCGGCATGCAAGCCCGGGCGATGACTTTACCGCAAGATCGTGACATCGGCCGGCACGGCGCCGCGGCAGGATCGCACGCATGACCTTGCTGCTTTTCGTTCTCGTCATTCTCGCCTGGGGCTTCTCCTGGTTTGCGATCAAGCTGCAACTCGGCAGCGTGCCGCCCGAGGTGGCGATCTTTCACCGCTTTGTCCTGGCGGCCGCGCTGCTTGGCCTCGGCCTTGCCGTCACCAGGCGCTTCCGCCCGGCCCGCCTGGCGCAGCATCGGCGCTTCGCCGTATTGGGGGCGACGCTGTTCGGCCTGAACTTCCTGCTGATCTATTTCGCCACGCAGCATGTCGCCAGCGGCGTGGTTTCGGTGGTCTTCACCGCCGCGACCATCTTCAACGCCGTCAACCAGTGGATTTTCTTCGGGGTGCGGCCGCAGGCCCGGGTGATCGTCGGCGCAGCCTGCGGGATGAGCGGCATCGGCCTGCTGTTCGCCTCGGAATGGGCTGGTGTCGCCGGACGGCCCGAGTCAGCCCTAGGCATCGTGCTGGCGCTGGGCGGGACCTATGCCTTCTCGCTCGGCAACCTCGCTTCGGTACGGGCCGCGGCCGACGGCACCGACCTGCCCAACGTCACCCTGCGCGGCATGTGCTGGGGGGCGTTCTTCCTCGGCACCTTCGCGCTGCTCAGGGGCCAGAACTTCGCGCCGGAACTGTCCTGGCGCTATCTGGGCGGGCTGGTCTATCTCGCCGTGCCGGGCTCGATCCTCGGCTTCCTCGCCTATCTGGCGCTGGTGGCCCGGTCCGGTCCGGCGCGGGCCGCCTACGTCACCGTCCTGTTCCCGCTGGTCGCATTGACGGTATCGACGCTGGCCGAGGGCTATGTCTGGACCGCGTCCGCGATCATCGGCCTGCCGCTGATCCTCGCGGGCAACCTGGTGATCTTCGCCAGGCTTCCCGGCCGTCAGGCCACCAGCGCCTGAGGCACGGACCACTCGATCCGCCGGCCGGTGTCGCCATCGAAGAGATGCAGCGCCGCCTTCGGCAGGTCGATGCGCAGGATGTCGCCCGCCATTGCCGTCGCACCACGCGGCAAGACGATCGATATTTCCTGACCGGCCAGCACGGCATAGGCGATACGGCTGCCGCCCAGTTCCTCGACCAGATCGACCTTGACCGGAGTCCCCTCCGGCGACAGCTCGATATCCTCGGGCCGGATGCCCAGCGTCACCCTGCCCCAGGCTGCGGCCGCCAGGTCGAACGCGATATCGGCAGCGCCGTCGAGCCGTACCTGCCCGTCGATCGCCTGCGCCGGGATCAGGTTCATGGCCGGGGCGCCGAGAAAACCGGCAACGAAGGTCGAAGCCGGGCGGCCATAGATTTCGGTCGGCGTGCCGATCTGCTCGACCCGCCCGGCGTTCATCACCACGAGCAGATCGGCGAGCGTCATCGCCTCGACCTGATCGTGGGTGACGAAGATCGACGTCGCGTCGAGCCGGCGGTGTAGCCGCTTGATCTCGATGCGCATGGTCACGCGCAGCTTGGCATCGAGGTTCGACAGCGGCTCGTCGAACAGGAACAGCTTGGGTTCGCGCACGATCGCCCTGCCCATCGCCACACGCTGGCGTTGGCCGCCCGAAAGCTGGGCGGGGCGACGGTCGAGATAGTCGCCGAGGTCCAGGATGCGTGCCGCCTCCTCGACCTTCCGCACCCGCTCCTCCCGCGGCATGCCGGCAAGCTTCAGCGGATAGCCGATGTTTTCGCGCACGGTCATGTGGGGATAGAGGGCGTAGTTCTGGAACACCATGGCGCAGCCGCGGTCGGCGGGATCGAGACCCGCGATTTCCCGCCCATCCAGCGCGATCGAACCCTCGCTCACCTCCTCCAGCCCCGCGATCATCCGCAACAGCGTCGACTTGCCGCAGCCCGACGGCCCGACGATGACGACGAATGCCCGGTGCGCGATGTCGATATCGACGCCGTGCAGCACCTGCTTGCCCTCGTAACGCTTCTTCAGGTGCTTGAGCGACAGATAGGCCATCAGCAATCCTCCAGCAGACGGGCGCGCAGCCGCGCGGCGGCGGCCGGGGCCAGGCCGATCGCAGCGAGATAGGCGTCGACCGAACCCCAACGGCGCTGAACATGGTCAAGCGTGCTGGCCATGGTCACCGGTTCGCAGGCAAGCAGCGGCCGCAGCGCCTCCGGATCCATGCCGCGGGCGGTGGCCTCGGCCATGATGGTCGACAGGAGGGGGGCGATATGGATGCCGGTACGGGCATAGTCGTCGACGATCGTCTCGGCATCGACGCCGACCAACGCCAGCACCAGCGCGGCGATCAGCCCGGTCCGATCCTTGCCCGCCGTGCAATGGAACAGGACGGCGCCGTCGGGTGCTTCGGCAAGCGCCTCGAGCACGGCGACGATCGCGCCACCGCGCCGCTCCAGCGCCTCGATATAGAGATCGAGCAGCACGTCCCCACCCGACATCGCCGCCGGGGCCAGGTCCTCGAACAGCGACAGGTGGCGATAGGTCACCGCCGGGTGATCGCGAAACGGATTGGGATGGCTGGCCAGTTCGTTGTCGTGGCGCAGGTCGACGACGGTCGTGACGCCGGCCGCAACGAGATCGGCAATGCCCCTCTCGGTCAGCCGGTGCAGCCCATCGGCTCGCAGCACGCGGCGCCAGCGCGTCTCGCCGGCCGGATGGACGTAGCCGCCGAGGTCGCGGACGTTAAAGGCGCCGTCGATCGGCAGGAGGCGTTCGGGGGCAGGCTGCATCAACGAATTCCCGACTTCATGAAGGACTGGACGACCTGGCGCTGCAGGACGATGTAGATGAACAGGATCGGCAGGCTGGCCATCGTCGAGGCGGCCATCAGCGGACCCCAGGCCGTGCCCTCGGACGTCATGAACATCTGGATGCCGATCTGGATCACGCTGTTCTCGGGGCTGCGCGACAGGAGCAGCGGCCAGAAATACTCGTTCCATGTCGAGATGAAAACAAGGATGGCGAGCGAGGCGATGGTGCCGCGCAGGTTGGGCATGATCACCTCCCACAGGATGCGCCAGCTTCGGGCGCCATCCATTCGCGCCGCCTCGATCACCTCGCGCGGGAACGACCGCATCGCCTGGGCCAGCATCAGGATTGCCAGGGCGCCGGCGAGATGCGGCAGGATCAGCGCGGACAGACTGTCGAGCAGCCCCAGGTTCGATACCAGCAGGTAGTCCGGGATCATCACCACCTGGAACGGAACGAGCCAGGTGAGAGCGACCAGCGTGTAGACGAACTTGTCGCCGCGAAAGCGCCAGCGGGCGAACGCATAGGCGGCAAGCAGGCCGGTGATCAGCTGGGCGATCGTCACGACCGTGGAGACGACCAGGGTATTGCCGAGCATCCGGACGATCGGGATCGCCTTCAGCGCATAGGCATAGTTGTCGAGCGACGCGCCGGTCGGCCATAGCGAGGTATCGTAGATCTCGTTGGGCGGACGCAGCGAGGATACGACCATCCAGTAGACCGGAAACAGGCAGAAGATCGACAGGATCACCATGACCAGATGGGCGATGGCGGTCGTGGCCCGGCCCTTGCCTTTCGCCCGCGCGCGGGGCGAGGCGGCGGGCATCGAGCGCAGCGGGGCGGAGACGGCGCTGTCAATTGTCATGGAACGAGTACCTGTCGATCAGCCGGAACAGGATGAAGGCGAGAAGCCCGAAGCCCAGGAACAGGATCACCGCAGCAGCCGAGCTCCACCCGACCGAGAGGCTGGAGAAGCCGAAGTCCCACAGGATGTAGAAGATGTTCGTGGTCGCGCCGAGCGGGCCGCCGCCGGTCAGCACCTGGATGTAGGAGAACGACCACTGTGCGCCGAGCAGGATGGTCATCAGGGTCAGGAACAGGACGGTCGAGCGCAGCAGCGGCAGCCGAACGTCACGGATGACGGCCCAGCGGGTGGCGCCGTCCATCCGCGCGGCCTCGATCAGCGACGGATTGATATTGGCGTTGGCCGCCGAGAGGATCAGCGTCGAGAAGCCGATCAGCTTCCACCCGGTCAGCACGATGATGGTCCAGATCGCGATCTTGGGATCCTGCAGGAACCGGACGGCGCGATAGCCAAGTGTGCCGATGCCTTCGTTGACGAGCCCGTAGCGCGGATCGAGCAGCCAGCGCCATACCGCCGCGGCGACGACCGGCGCGATGATCAGCGGCACGAAGATGATCGCACGATAGACGTTGCGCGACCGCCGCGGCAGGTCATGGGTGTAGATCGCGATGGCCAGCGGCAGCAGCACGGCGAGCGGCCACAGGCCGACGACATAGATCACCGTGTTGTTCAGCGACTGCCAGAACTTCTGCAGCGCGAAGATGTTCTCGTAATTCTGCCAGCCGACGAACTTCGGCTCGGCTGTCGGCAGCATGTTCCATTCGTAGAACGACAGCCTGAAGGCATCGATCAGCGGCCAGTAGATCCACAGGCCCAGGGTCAGAATGGCGGGCGCCAGGTAAAGCCACGGCAGGAGGTGCCGACGCCGTGGCGGCGGCACGGATGCGGTCATCGCCAGATCGGACATCGGCACCTCCCCGCGCGTCTTATTTGGGCATCAGTGCCTGGGCGGAATCCTGGGCCTGCTTCATCGCCTTGGCCGGATCGCCGCCGCCGAACACGGCCTGCTCGGCGCCGTCCATCATCATCTTCTGGATCTGGCGGTAGTTCGGGCCGGGGAAGGATTCCCAGGGTTCGAGAATGGCAAGCTGCTCCAGGTTCGGCTGCAGCAACGGATGCTTCTTGACCCAGTCGCCGAGATACTGCGGATCGTTGACGATGTCGGTGCGCAGCGGCAGGTAGCCGATGTCGCGGGTGATGACGGTATAGGCCTCCTTGGAGGTCATGAACTTCATCAACTCCCAGGCCGCGCGGCGCTTCAGCGGGTCGCGGCTGAGGATCACCAGCGCCGAGCCCGAATTGTTGGGCCGCTGCGGCTTGTCGCCGAAACGCGGCATGGTCGAGGCGCGCAGATCGAACTTGCCGGTCGCTCCCTTGACCAGGAAGCCCTGAACCGCCGACGTCTGGAGATACATGCCGGCCTTGCCCGCCGCCATCGTCTCCATCGCCGCGGTGACGTCGAGATTGGTGTAGGCGCCACTGTCGTAGAGGTCGCGCAGCATGGCGACGGCCTCGACCGCCGCCGGCTCGGCAAAGACCAGCTTGCGGCGATCGGCCGACATGACCCCGCCGTTGTTGGAGCGGACGACGCCCTGGAACAGCCAGTCACCCGCCGACGGGCCGAAGATGCCGGTCAGGAGACCGTCGGCCTTGGTCTTCTTGGTGATGGCGAGCGCCGCGGCCTTGACCTCGGCCCAGGTCTTGGGCGGCTTGTCCGGATCGAGACCGGCGGCCTTGAAGATGTCGGCGTTGTAGAACAGCACCGGGGTCGAGAACGTATAGGCAAGGCCATAGGTCTTGCCGTCGATCACGCCGAGCTTGCGGCCGTTCGGCGAGATTCCGTCGAAATGCGCGGCGAGTTCGTCGGGCGGCACGAAGCTCTCGAGCGCCACGGCGCCGAGATTGGTGACCGAGAAATCGAGATCGGAGAACACCATCTGGACGACGTCGGGCACCCGGTTGGCAGCGATGTCGGCCTGCACGCGGGCGGTGAGGTCGTTGGGCGCCGCGCCGACACCGTCGACCTTGATATTGGGATTGGCCGCCTCGAACTGGGCGATCAGGCGCTTGGTTGCGTCGGCACCGTTGCCGGCCGAGGCGAGGTTGTAGTTGTAGTAGCTGATCGTCACCTTCTGGTCGACGGTGCGGGGCGTCGACTGGGACAGGGCTGGTGCGGCAAAGGCGACGCCGAGGCTGGCCAACGTGCCGAGCAGGAAGGTCTTGCGGTTCATCAGGATGTTCCCCGTTTATTCGGCGGCGGCGCCGTTGATGGCGGCGGTGGCTTCGTACTGGCGGATCAACGCGGCCATCTCGGCAAGGCTGCCGTAGGATTTCAGCTCGCGCCGTTCGGCGGGCTGCGGCGCGAAGGTGACGGTCAGGCCCGACGGGCGAATGGTGCCGATGGCAAAGGATGCGCCCGACAGCATGCGGAAACCGCCCTGCTGCAGGAACAGCACGTCGGTTGCCGCGTGCTGACCGATGCCGACCACGACCGGGATGCCATGCCAGCTGGAAACCCGGTCGAGATGCATGTGGCCGCACATGATGCCGACCACGTTGCGCCCGGCCAGCAGATCGGCGAGGCGTGCCGAATCCGCAAACGACAGCGATTCCCATTCAAGCTCGGCATGGCTGTCGTCGAGCGCCGGCGGATGATGCATCGCGATCAGCTTGGGCAGGTCGGGATGCCGGTCCAACTCGGCCGCCAGCCATTCGACCTGGCCCGGATCGAAATGACCGCCGACCTTGAACGGCGTCGACGTGTCGATCGCGACGATGTGGATACCGTCGATCACGGCCGAATGATCGTAGGGCCGATCGAGATCGCCGGCCTGATCGAGCATGACGGAATAAAAGCCGGCGCGGGTATCGTGGTTGCCGAGCGTATAGAGCACCGGCACGTCCAGCGCGGCCTCGTCCATCAGCGCCTTCAGCTGCATGAAGCTGCCGGCATCGCCGCGATTGGTCAGGTCGCCGGTGGCGAGGATGAAGCTCGGCTTCGGCTGGACCTGCTTGACGTTGGCGAGGATCGCACGCAGCGTCGTCGTCGTATCGGAATAGAGATGGTCGTCGGCCACCGCGGGATTGCCGACATGCAGGTCGGTGATGTGGACGAACGTCACGGGCTGGGACATCGCTTCGGATCCTGTCGCTTCTGGGCTTGCGCTTCGTGGGGCCGAGGTGTACTCCTCCAACATGACAAATGAATGAACGTTCATTCGGTTTCCGGGAGCGGATCCTGCAGGCGGCGTCGGTGCTGATCGTGCAGAACGGGCTGCAATGCCCGATGGCGAAGATCGCCGAGCTGGCCGGCGTGGCGGCCGGCACCATCTATCTCTACTTCAAGTCGAAGGACGAAATGGTCTCGGGCGTCTACGACCGCCTGCGCGACGAAGCCGCGGCGGCGCTGATCCGGCCGCAGGATCCCGCCATGACGGCGGAGGCGCGGATCCGCGCCTATATCGACGACTACATCACCTTCATCTGGAGCGACGCCGAGCGGGCGATCCTGTTCGAGTACTTGGCGAACGTGCCGCTGATCCCCGGCCGCGACCTGCGCCAGGCCTTCAGCCCCCTCACCGACTACACCAACCGCATCATCGGCGACGCGATGGCGGCCGGCCTGCTGCGCGGCACCTCGATCGAGGACATGGGCGGGTTCATCGGCGGCGGCATCCGCAATACGCTGAAATGGCGGCGGGTGGCCGGTACCGAACTGACACCGGCCGACCGCGCGCGCATCGCCGAGATGTGCTGGAATGCCATCGCGCGGCCCAACCTGGCAATAGTACGGACGTCCAGGCCGAGATTGCGCGCCTCCTAGGCGCGCACTCGCGATCGAGCGATCGTCAGGCCGACCGCTCGGTCACGCCGCACGCCGCGGATACTTGCCCTCGACCATCAGGCGATCGACTGATTCGCGCAGCGCGGTCATCTTCTGCTGCAGCAGCGCGCGCGGATAGGTGAGCTGCCCTGCCCGCTTGGCAAGGCGGCCGGCGATCATCACCGTGTCGACATTGCCGCCATTGGCCATCTCGACCACGCTGAAGACCGGGTCGTGCACGGGGAACAGGTTGAGGTCGTCGGCGCGGAGCATGACGATATCGGCCTGCTTGCCGGGCGTGAGCGACCCGACCCGATCCTCCAGCCCCATCGCCCGGGCGCCGCCCAGCGTCGCCCAGGCCAGCACCTCGCGCGTACGGACCGGCGGCATGTCGAGCGGCGGACGCCCGGCAAGACGATTGTCGCGCACCGCGATCGACAGCACGTTGATCAACGCCGCCTGCATCTCCCGGAACATCTCGCCCGAGACTTTCGGTTCGACGTCGACACCGAGCGCAGGCAGCCCGCCGAGGGCGCGGGTGCGGGCAACCAGCGGGTCGGCCCCGTAGCCGCGGAATTCGGTCTGCACGGTCGCGATGATGGCGACGCCATGATCGACCATCATCTTGAGTTCGTCGTCACCGAGATAGTTGCCATGGACGATCGAATGCCAGGGCCCCAGCAACCCTTCCCGGCCAAGTTGCCAGTAGCCGTCCGGCGCAATCGCGTCAGCGGGCCGCTTGGTCGCATGCGACGACGAGATCAGCCCGAATTCGCGTGCGAGCCGGAAATTGGCCAGCGACGCCTCGTAGCTTGCCCAGTGCGGCCCCGCCGCCGCCAGCGCCATCGTCACCAGCCGGTCGTCGGACGCCAGCCGCCCCTTGCGCAGATGCTCGATCCGCTCGCGCGGATGCGACCGCTGCTCGAACGGCGTCACCGCCTCGATTTCCGGCCGCATCTTGCCGGCCCCCAGGCCGAACAGGGCGCGGATGCCACTCTCCTCCAGCGCATCGATCGAGCGCTCGGCCTGCTCCAGCGAGGTGATGTTGTGGCAGTAGTCGAACAGCGTGGTCACGCCGTTGTCGATCTGGTTCAGCGCACCGACGATATTGCCGAGGTAGTTGTCCTCTGGTCCGTACAGCGTCGCCATGTTGGCATGGACGTACTTGAAATAGTCGTTGTAGATCCATTCCGAGCCGATGCCGCGCAAGCCCGCCTGCCAGGTGTGCATATGGGCATTGACCAGGCCCGGCATCACGATCATGTCGGAGGCATCGATCGTCTCGTCGGCGGTGGCGCCGAGCGCGTGGCCGACCGCGGCGATGCGGTCGCCGTCGACCAGGATCTCGGCATCCCGCAGGTGGTCGCCGAGCTGATCGTCCATCGTGATCAGCCAGCCGCACTTGATCAGGGTCCTGCTCATGGTCATGCCACCTGCAGCTCGAACTTCGCGTCGCGCAGGATGCGGGCCACCGACTGGGCCAGTTCGCCCTGACGCCGGCGCAGGACATCCCGCGGGAACAGAAGCCGGCCATCGCGCTTGCGGAAGACCCCTGCGATCATGACGCTGTCGACATTGCCGGCATGGGCCTGCTCGGTGATCGAAAAGACGGGATCGTGCACCGGGAACAGGTTCAGGTCGGTCGCGCGCAGCATGACGATGTCGGCCTGCTTGCCCGGCACCAGCGACCCGATGCGATCTTCCAGCCGCATCGCCCGGGCACCGCCGATCGTCGCCCAGGCCAGCGCCTCGCGCGAGCGGATCGGCATGGTCTTGTAGGGCGGGTTGCCGGCGAGGAAATTGTCCCGATGCAGTGCGAGGCGGGCGTGGACGAGAGCTGCCTGCATCTCGCGGATGAATTCGCCGGTGACGATCGGTTCGACGTCGATACCGATCGAAGGCACGGCGCCCAGCGCGCGGACCCGCAGGGTCAAAGGGTCCGAGGTCATCCCGTGCAGCTCGGTCAGCACGGTGGCCGAGATCGAGGCGCCGGAATCGACGATCGCCCGGAGCTCCTCGTCGGAGATGTAGTTGGCATGGACGATATTGTGGTCCGGCCCCAGCAGCCCTTCGGCCGCCAGGCGCAGATAGCCTTCGGCGGTAATGCAGTCGGCCGGCTTGCGGGTGGCATGCGAGGTCGACAGCAAACCGAGCTCGCGGGCCAGCCGGATGTCCTGCTGGCAGACGTCGTAGATCGAATAATGCGGCCCCAGGATCGCCATTGCCAGGGTGACGCGGGCATCGTCGGACGCCAGGCGGCCGCGGCGCAGCGCCTCGATGCGATCGCGCGGATGCGGAATGTGGGTGTAGGGCACCCCGCCCGGCGCCGTCGGCGGCTTGGCGGTGCCATGGGCGAAGACGGCACGGATGCCGGTTTCCTCCAGCGCGTCGATCGACCGCTCGGCCTGCTCCAGCGAGGTGAGGTTGTGGCTCCAGTCGAGCACGGTGGTGACGCCGCCGTCGATCTGGGTCAGCGAGCCGATGAGGTTGCCGAGGTAGTTGTCCTCGGGCCGGTAGAAGGTCGCGATGTTGCCATGGATGTGCGTGTGGTAGTCCGGTCCCATCCATTCCGAGCCGATGCCGCGCAGCCCGCATTGCCAGACGTGGATATGGGCGTTCACCAGGCCGGGCATCACGATCATCTCGGAGGCGTCCACCACCTCGTCCGCCGTGGCGTTCAGATCATGGCCGACGGCCAGGATCTTCTCGCCCTCGACCAGGATCTCGGCGTTCCTCACATCGCCGATCTTCTCGTCCATCGTGACGGCCCAGCCGGCCTTGATCAATACGCGGGTCATGTCTGCCTCCGGGTTCTTCTATCAGGTGGTGCGCCAGCGGCTGACCAGCCGGTCGAGCTGGTTCTGGCCCTTGGTCAACAGGATGCCGAGGATGGCGAGCAGCAGCAGGATGGCGAAGACCTGGCCGGTCTCGAGGATCTGGCCGGCCAGCTGCAGCCGGGCGCCCAGGCCGTATTTCGCCGTCTGCATCTCGGCGGCCACGATCAGGATGATCGAGATGCCGAGTGCCAGGCGCAGGCCGCCGAAGATGGCCGGCACCGCCGCCGGCAGCACGACCTTGCGCTGGATCTGCGAGCGGGTCGCGCCGAGGTCACGCGCGGCGAGGATCAGCCCTTCGTCGCATTGCCTGACGCCGATGATGGTGTTGACCAGGATCGGAAACACGCAGCCGAGCGCCGAGAGGACGATCTGGAAGATATTGCCCGAGCCGAGCCAGATGACCAGCAGCGGCACCAGCGAGATCTTGGGCACCGGATAGATCGCGGCGACGAAGATGTCGCAGATCGCATGGATGCGCTTCGAGGTCCCCATGGCGATGCCAAGGGCGATTCCGACCAACGCCGCGAGGAAGAAGCCGCCGAAGATGCGATAGAGCGTCAGCATCAGGTCGTAGGCCAGGTTCTTGTGGACGAACAGGTCGTACAGCGTGATCGCGATGACCGACGGCCGCGGCAGGTAGAGTTCGGGAATGTCGGCGAAATAGACGGCCGCCTCCCAGAACAGCAGGAAGGCGACCATCGCCACCGGCCCGTACCACCAGGTGTCGTCGCGCAACCGCTCGTCGTCGTGGGCATCGTCGGTCTTGGCGGCCTCGGCCGCCGTGATGGAGTGCTCGCTCATTTTCGCCCCTCAGGCCGACAGCATCGATTTGCGGACCTCGTCGCGCAGCAGGCCGTAGATCTCGTTGAACAGTTCGCCGAAACGCGGGTCGTTCTGCATGTCGAAGCCGCGCGGGCGCGGCAGATCGATGTCGAGCCGGGCGGCGACCCGGCCCGGCCGCGCGGTCATCACCAGCACCGTGTCGGACAGGAAGATCGCCTCTTCGATCGAATGGGTGACGAGGATGACGGTCTTGCCCGACCGCTCGACCACCGCGGCCAGCTGCTCCTGGAGGTAGAGGCGCGTCTGGGCGTCGAGCGCCCCGAACGGTTCATCGAGGAACAGGATGTCCGGCATCATCACGAGGCCGCGGGCAAGGCCGACACGCTGGCGCATGCCACCCGACAGCTGCGCGGGGAAATGCCGCTCGAAACCGCCCAGCTCGACCGAACGGATCGCCTCCTCGGCGCGGGCGTAGCGCTCGTCCTTCGCGACCCCGGCCAGTTCCAGCCCGAAGGCGACGTTGTCGAGCACCGTGCGCCAGGGCAGCAGGTTGAACGACTGCCAGACCGTCGCCATCCCAGGCTTCGGCCCGGGCTGCAGCCTGCCAGAACCGTCGCCGTACATGAACCTAACCTCGCCCGACGACGGTTGCAGCAGGCCGCGCAGGATCAGCAGCAGCGTCGACTTGCCGCAACCGGAGGGGCCGACCAGCGCAGTGATCTTGCCGGCGGCGAAGTCGCAGGTCGTCTGGGCCAGCGCCGTGGTCGGCTTGCGCGTCTTCGACAGCCAGCGATGCGAGACCCGGTCGACGGCGATCTGTTCGAATTGCATGGTCGCCATCGTGCTCAAATGAACGGGTTCTTGTCGTCGAGGCGCTTGCGGGCCTCGGCGATCGCCTTGAGATCGAACAGCTGCGGCTCGGTCACCGGCTTGACCAGCAGGTCGGTCTTCTCGTGCCAGTATTTCTGCTGGGCCATGATCGACGGGATGTTGGGCTGGCCGTCGGGCACCATGAAGGTCCAGCGCGGCCGGGTCTCGTCGATCACCGCGATCGGCAGCTTGGTCCCCTCGGCCATGATCTTGAGGATTTCCGGATCGCCGTTCTTGGCGCAGTCCATGTAGTCCTTGTTGGCCTGCATGATCGCCATGACGAAGCGGACGACGGCATCGTTGCGCTCGGTCAGCAGCTTGGCCGACGCCGCCGAACAGGCCAGGACGAAGTTCGGATCGATCTCGTCCGACCAGGTGACGACCCGGCCGATGCCCTGCTTTTCCGCCGCGTAAGCGCCGGGCAGCGGCAGGTTGATGATGCCGATCGAATTCTGCTTCATCAGCGGCAGGCTGACCCGCGGCTCCATCCCCCACTGCCAGTCGACGTCGTCGACGGTCAGTCCAGCCTTCTGCAGCGCGATGGTGTGCAGGTAATGAGCGACCGAACCGCGCGACGAGATGCCGATCTTCTGGCCCTTGGCGAATTTGTACCCGGCCAGATTGGTGAAGCCCTTCTCGTAGAGCGCATTCGATACCAGGATCGCGTTCGATCCCCAGCCCGGCGCCTCGCGCCCGCGTTCCATGAACAGCTTGATGCCGGTGCCCTTGGCAACCAGGTTGAACAGCCCGGCCGAGATCGTCGCTCCGGCGATGTCGAGTTCGCCGGCCGCCAGCGAGGGCATCGACAGGCTGCCGTCGACATAGCTGGTGGTCTCGACCGTCAGGTTCATCTTGGCGAAGTAGCCCTTCGCCTCGGCGATCATCGCCGGGCCGGACGAGATATAGGGCGTCAGCCCCGCGCGCAGCTTGGCCGGTGCCATGAAGTTGCCTTGCGCCCACAGGCGCGGGCTGGGAAAGGTCGCGGCGGCGGCAATGCCTGCGCCGGCAGCGGCCAGCATGCGGCGGCGGGACACTCTGGTCATCTGTCATCTCCTGTCTGGTCGATCCGGGCCGGGGTCGTGCCGGCGCGGATCCGGTGAAGCCTGGAAATGCGGCTTTGCCGCTTATTCTTCGGGCGCGAATAGGGATGCAGCATTGCAATCGTTTGCAATTTGCAATGAAGGCCAAACCAATGGGCAGGTCATCGTATTGCCGCCAGCGACATGGCCAGCAGCACGGTCGCCGGACGGGTGGAGCGGTTGAGCAGGCGGCGGCCCTCGCCGGGTGCGAAGCGGCAGGAATCGAGCGGGCGCAGCAACGCCTCGCCAGTCTCCGACATCATCGTCACCTCGCCCTCCAGCACCACGTACATCTTTTCCTGCGCCGAGGCGTCGAGTGTGGTTCCACCGCCGGGTTCGATCACCGACAGGCCGAGCCACATGGCCGAACTCGGCCCGGCCTCACGCCCCTGCAGGCGACACATCGTCATGCGGTCGTGGCCGGGCGCCTCGTAGCGCGGCGCTTCATCGCGGCGGGTGACGTGCATCGATTTCTCCCGTTCAGCGTTCCGGCGGCACCAGCACGACCCGCGGCCGGGTTGAGCCGAGCACGGCCTGATAGGCCTTCGCCGCGTCGTCGAATCCATGCAATCCCTGTTCCACGGCGAACGGCCGCAAAAGGCCGGCGTCGAAATCGGCTCGGAGCGTCTCCAGGAGCTCGGCGCAGACCGGCGAATCGAGAGCCAGCGTATCGACGCCGACATAGGAATGTCGTCCGCGAAAGAATTCGAACAGGTTGAAGGGTACGATCTTTTCGATGGTGGCGATGATGATCTGCCGGCCTTGCAGCGCCAGCGACCGATGTGCCAGTTCGAAATACGGGCTGCCGACGGTGTTGAAGACGAGATCGACACCACGCCCGCCGGTGAGGTCGCGGATGCGCGCGGCCGCGTCGCCGCCGGACGCATCGATCACCTCGACTGGTCCCGAAGCGTGGCCGACATAGGGCTCGTCCCGGCGAACGACGCCGATGACACGGGCGCCGCGCAGGCTTGCCAGCTGCGCGGCCGCCTGCCCGACCTTGCCGTTCAGGCCGCAGATCAGCACCGTGTCGCCCGGTCCGGGCGTGCCGGCACGGCGGTAGCCGTCGATCGCCGTGACGAAGGGGACGCCGATGCCTGCCGCCTCGGCCATGCTGAGCGCTGCGGGTTTCGGGCGCACCGAAGCCGCCTCGAGCACGATATGGCTGGCATGGGTGCCGTCGCGGCGGATGCCGAGTTCGCCGCCCGAACCCCAGACCTCCTGGCCGACCAGGGCCGACGGCCCTTCGACCACCACGCCGGCGAAATCGCGACCCGGCGTGCGCGGCCACACGGCATAAGGCATCTGGCCCAACGCCGCCTTGACGTCCGACGGATTGACGCCGGCGGCGTGAATGTCGACCAGAACCTGATCGGCGCGTTCGCGCCGCAGCGGCGCCGTCTCGGTGGCGAAGGCCAGCGAGGCGAGATCGGGCGCCTTGGCCATCAGCCGCAGGCGGCGGGCGACGGCGCCGCCGCCCGTTGCGACGGCCGGCGTGGGATCGACCATGAGGGTCATGGAAACTGCTTCCTGCTGCAAATGACGGGCATGTTCAGGCCAGGCGGGTCGGCAGGCCGAGCAGATCGCGGGCGGCGCGCGGACTGGCGATCTCGGCCCCCAACGCCTGGACGATCGCCCGCGCCTTCTCGACCATCGCGGCATTCGACGGCGCCAGCACGCCGCGCTCGATGAACACGGCGTCCTCGAGCCCGATGCGGACATGGCCGCCGGCCAGATAGGACTGCCCGACCATCGGGAACGCCGAACGCCCGGTGCCGAAGGCCGTCCAGACAGCGCCCGGAGGCAACTGGCCGCGCGCGTAGAGCACGGTTTCCGGCCCGGGCTGAAAGCCGTAGCGCACGCCCATCACGATCGAGCACAGCATCGGTCCGGCCAGCGTGCCGTCGGCCAGCAGATCGCGGGCAAAGGCGATGTCGCCGGAATCGAACAGTTCGATTTCGGGCAACACACCGGCCTCGCGGATGACTGCCGCCATGCGCCGGACGGTCTTGGGCGTGTTGATCACGACCTCCTGCCCGGAATTCATCGTGTTGAGATCGAGGGTGCAGATATCGGGCTTGAGCACTGGAATATGGGCGACGCGAATCTCCGGCTGCGTCAGGGTCGTGCCCGGCCCCGCGATCTTCGGATCCGCGTCCGACGGCACGAAGCGCCCGCCGGGTCCGGTGGTCAGGTTCAGGATCAGCTGGGTATTGCGCGCGCGGATGCGTTCGACGACGTCCCGGTAGTATTCCAGCGCCATCGACGGCCTGCCGGTCGCGGGATCGCGGACATGGATATGCACGACGGCCGCCCCTGCCTCGGCCGCGGCAAGCGAGGCGTCGGCGATTTCTTCCGGCGTCACCGGCAGGTCGGGATGCTGGTCGCGGGTGGTCAGGTTCCCGGTGACGGCGCAGGTGATGACGACGCGGTCGTGCATGAATGTCCCCTAGAGCGACCGGCCGCCGTCGGAGACGACGATCGTGCCGGTCGAGTAGCGCAGCAAGGTGGCGCAGGCGAGCACCGCGTCGGCGACGTCCGCCGGGTCGGCAACGCGGCGCAGCGGGATGGTCTGGGCGGCCTTGGCATTGGCGGCGGCATCGCGCCCGGGCACGAAGGCCGTATCGACCATGCCGGGCGAGACGGCAACGACCCGGATTGCCGGCGCCAGGGCGCGGGCCAGCCCCTTGGTCAGCGCATCGATACCGGCCTTGGCGGCGGCATAGGCGAGGTTGGAGCCTGCACCCGTCATGCCGGCGATCGACGAGATGTTGACGATCAACCCGTCGCCGCTGGCCGCCAGCAAGGGGCGGAACGCGCGGATGGTTGCAAAGCAGCCGCGCCAGTTGACCTGGAACAACCGGTCGATCAGGTCGTCGTCGAGCGCGTCGAGATCGTGGGCCGGCACCGCGGCGGTGAACCCCGCGGCATTGACCAGCATGTCGGCACGGCCGCAGCGTTCGGCGACCGTGCCGGCCAGCACGTTCAGGGTCGTACTGTCCGCCACGTCGGCTTGCAGGGCGAGATGCCCCACCCCCGGCAGCCGGGCAGCCAGCGCCTCGGCGCCGGCGCGATCGGCGCGCCAGGTCACGACCACACGGGCGCCGGCCCCGGCCAGGGCAAGGGCGGTGGCCGCACCGATGCCACCCGAGCCCCCGACGACGACCGCCACCTTGTTTTCGAGCGTGTATGCCATGTCAGTCGATCGGCGGCTGCGGCAGCACGGCGGCGCCGGGCTGCAGGACGAAGCGGGTTTCCAGGCTGTACCAGGGGCCCGCGACGTCGGCCGCGGGCGCCGGGCCGCTCTCACGGCGGTAGTCGCCGACCAGTGCCCGGGTGACGCCGAACACGACATCGGTTTCCAGGTCGGGATCGTCGGCGACGAAAACCTGCGAGATCAGCGTGTCGTAGCCGTCGCGATGCAGCAGGAAATGCAGATGCGCCGGACGCATCGGGCGGCGGCGCTGGGCTCGCAGCAAGCCGCCGACCGGACCGTGGGTCGGCACCGGATAGCCGGCAGGCAGCACGCTGCGGAACCAGAAACGGCCGTCGGCATCGGTGGTCAGGCAGCCGCGCAGGTTCATGTCGGCCTGCTCGTCATCCTGATTCTCGTAGAGCCCGACCGGCGATGCCTGCCAGACGTCGACGCGCACCCCGGCGAGCGGCAGGCCCGCGGCATCGGCAACACTGCCGCGCACGAACAGGGCCGGCCCCGGCGTGACCGAGCGGACGAGCGACCCGCCGTTTGGCGTCACTGGCGACCGGTCGCGCCAGAACGGCCCCAGCAACGCGGCGTCGCCGTCGGCGGTGCCATGGTTCTGCAGCGCGACCAGGGTCGAAGCACCGAGGACGTCGGCGAACAGCACCGCCTCGTTATGGGTGGCGGTGCAGGTCTTCCCCATTTCGGTCAGGAAACCCAGCGCGGCCATGAATTCTTCGTCGGTCGGCCGCACCTCACGGATCAGCGCGTGCAGGTGCCGGACGACGGCCGCCATCACTTCGCGCAGGCGTGGATCGGGCGTCGCGGCCATCGCCTCCTGCACCGCCGCTGTCACCGTTTCCTGTCCCGAGATGATCATGTCGCCCCGCTCGACTGCTCTTATGCAAACGATTGTAGGATTATTCGCTGGTATTCTGTCAATTGAAAATCCAATAGATCGTTTGGACGGGAATCGTTTGCAAGCTATAGTGCGCCGACATGACCCGACCCCGTCCGACACAAAAGCCCGTCACCCTGAAGGAGGTCGCCGCCGCGGCCGGCGTGCATCCCTCCACCGTCTCGCGCGCCCTCAGCGCCGGGACACGCCATCTGGTGGCCGACGATGTCGCGGCCCGGGTTGCGGCGGCGGCGGCAGGCCTCGGCTATCGCCCAGACCCGGTCGCCGCGTCGCTGCGGACGGGCAGGTCGCACATGGTCGGGGTGCTGGTTCCAGATATCGCCAACCCCGTGTTCTCGCCGATCCTGGGCGGTATCGCGGAGGCGCTGTCGGCGCACGGCTATTCGACGATCGTCGCCGATGCCGGCAACGACCGCGCCCGCCAGATCGACCTGGCCGAATCGCTGATGGCCCGCCGGGTCGACGGCCTCGTCCTGGCGACGGTGGCGCGCGACGACCCGGTGGTCGCCCGCTGCCTCGAACGGGCGCTGCCGGTCGTGCTGGTCAACCGCGCCGAAGCCAGCGCGCGGGTATCGGCGGTCGTCTCCGACGACATGGCCGGGATGGCGCTGGCGGTCGATCATCTGATCGGGCTGGGCCATCGCGCCATCGGCCATCTGGCGGGGCCGCCGCAGATCTCGACCGGGCATCTGCGGCGCCGCGGCTTCGTCGCGGCGATGGCGGCCCATGGGCTTGAGGTTGACGATGCCGCGATCGAGACCGCGTCAAGCTACAGCCGCGAGGACGGCGTGGTCGCCGCCCGCGCCCTGCTCGACCGCCGCCCCGATCTCACTGCCGTCGCCGCGGCCAACGACCTGCTGGCGCTGGGGCTGTACGACCTGCTGAACGAGCGGGGACTTGCCTGCCCCCGGGACCTGTCGGTCGTCGGCCACAACGACATGCCGCTGGTAGATATGGTCGCACCGCCCTTGACCACGGTCCGCATCGGGCATCGCGAGATGGGGCATGAGGCGGCGCAACTGCTGATGCGCGCGATCAACCGCGATGCCGGCGCGCGGCTGAATATCGTCCTTTCGCCGACCCTGATGATCAGAAAGTCGACAGCAGCACCGCTATGAAGAGCACCGAGACTGTCATACCGCGCCCATGGGGCCAGGGTTGCCTGACCTGGGAATTGCTCGCCCGGCCCGACATGGCGATCTTTCACGAACGCATGCCGCCGGGAACCGCCGAACTGGCGCATCACCACGCCGTCGCGCGGCAATTCTTCTTCGTGCTGTCAGGCAGCCTGGTCATCACGGTGGACGGCATCGACCATCCGCTCGGCCGGCATGAGGGGCTCGAAGTCCCGCCCGGCGCGATCCACAAGGTGCGCAACCTGTCCGACAGCGAAACCGAGTTCCTCGCGATCGCCCACCCGACGACGCTGGGCGACCGGCAAAACGCCGAAAGCGCCTAGGCCGCCGCCATCACCGGATCGATGGCGCCGACGATCGCCCCGATCAGATCGTCGAGGCCCGGCGGCCTGGTCTCGCCGATCACCAATCCCAGCTCGGCTACCGGCAAGGGCGGCAGGCCATCGACGACCGCCAGCCCGTCGGCCAGCGCCGAACGGCCGAGCGCCGAGACGCCGAGACCGCTCTGCAACGCGGCCTGCACCCCCGCCAGGCTTGGCGAGACATAGGCGACGTGCCAGGGCCGGCGGGCGCGGTCCAGCCCCTCGAGCGCGTATTGGCGGTAGAGGCAACCCGGCGAGAACAGGACCAGCGGCAAGGGTTTGTCGGGATCGGGCCGCCAGCCGTCTGCGGCGATCCAGAACAGTTGTTCGTTCCAGCTGTGCAGCGTTCCGGGCTGGCCCGACGGCTGCTTGACCAGGGCCAGGTCGAGGTCGCCGCGGGCGAGATCGCGCCGCAGGGTGACGCTGAGGTCGCAGCGCACTTCGAGCCGCCGGCGCGGCACGGCGGCAAAGCGGCTCAGGACCTCGGCCAGCCGCCGGCTGGCAAAATCCTCGGTGACGCCGAGACGCAACGCACCCGCACCAGGCCCCTGCCCCAGCACCGCCTTGGCCTCGTCATGCAGATCGAGCAGACGCCGGGCATAGCCGAGCAGCAGATCCCCCTCCTCGGTCAGGCGGATCTTGCGGCCTTCGCGGTGGAACAGCACATGCCCTGCCGCGGCCTCCAGCCGCTGGATCTGCTGGCTGACGGTCGACTGGGTACGGTGGACGCGCTCGCCCGCCCGCGTAAACCCGCCGGAATCGGCCGCCGACACGAAAGTACGCAACAGATCGATTTCCAGGGGTGCGCCGGTCATCGCGTTTTTTTCATCCATAATTCCAATGAAAGAGATTTAAACATCTAATTTCCCGATGCAAGAGCGCCGCCCTAGTTTCCTGGCATGACCCAATGCACCAGCGATACCCACACCCCCGGCAGGCTCGGCCTGCCGCTGGCCGTCTCCGTGTTCTGCCTGACCTGGAGTTCGGCCTTCGCCGCCGGCAAGATCGCGCTGGCCGATTGCCCGCCGCTGCTGCTGCTGTGCCTGCGCTTCCTGGTCGCAGGCGGGTTGATGCTCGGCGTCGCCCGCCTGGTGCAGCGGGGAGCGTGGCCACGCGGACGCGACCTTGCAGCCCATCTGCTGGTCGGGCTGCTGGGGAATGCAGTCTACCTCGGCTTGAGCTATTCGGGGTTGGTCACGGTGTCTTCAGGCCTGACCGCCCTGATCATCTCGGCCAACCCGATCCTCACCGCACTTCTCGCCCGCCCGCTGCTGGGCGAACCGCTGGGGCGGCGCACGCTGATCGGGCTGGCGCTGGGCCTCGGGGGCGTCGCGCTGATCCTGCGGCATCGGATCGGTACCGGAGCCGAGGACCTGAACGGCGTGCTGCTGGTGCTGGCCGCCCTGGCGGCGCTGTCGGCCAGCGCCGTGGCCTACAAGCGGCTGAAACCGCGCGGCGATCTCCTGGTCGCCAACGGCATCCAGGTGATGGCCTCGGGGCTGGTACTGATCCCGTTCGCCTTCGGGCTGGAGGATGCCGGCGCGATCCGCTGGACGGCATCGTTCGTCACGGCCTTCCTGTTCCTCGTCCTGGCGGCCTCGGTCGCGGCCTACCTGCTGTGGCTTTGGCTGCTCGGCCGCTATTCGGCGACCGAGGCCTCGGCCTGGCATTTCCTGATGCCGCCGCTCGGCCTGCTGCTGGGCTGGCTGGTCCTGGGGGAGCCTGTGGCCCTGTTCGACCTCATCGGCATCGTGCCCGTCGCCATCGGCATCGCGCTGGTGACGCGAAAGGGCTAAGGCGCGGTCTTGCGGCGGTATTTCTCGGGCAGCAACTCGGTCGCCTTGAAGCGTCCGAGTTCCCCGCCCTGCCGCATGATGACGCGGGCATCCGGTGCGAAATCGGTCAGCATCTCGCGGCAGATGCCGCAGGGCGACACGATCTGCACCCCGTCGATCGGGTCGGTCGGCTTCGGATGGCGGACCGAAACGATCGCGGTGATGCCGGTCGCGCCGTCGGCCATGGCCGCGCCGACGGCCACCGCCTCGGCGCAGACCGAGGCGCGGCCGACATAGGTGTCGAGATGCAGGCCGAGATAGATCCGGCCGTCGGTCGTGCGCACCGCCGCCGCGATGTGGTGGCGATTCTCGCGAAACCGCGCGTTGATCAGATCGCGCGCGGCGGCGACGAGGGCTTCGTCGTCAGCCGTGACCGGTTCGGCCTGCATCGTCATCGTCAGGCCAGACGCTTCAGCGCTTCGTCGAGGCGGGCGATGGTGGCCGAGAAATTGACCTTGCGCTCGTTGTTCTCCTCGAGCACATGGGCCGGTGCCTTGGCGACGAAGTCGGCATTGGCCATGCGACCGTCGATCTTGGCGATCTCGGCCTCGGCCTTGGCCTTCTCCTTGGCCAGCCGCTCGCGCTCCTTGGCGATGTCGATGACGTCGGCCAGCGGCAGCACCACGGTCGCCTCGTCCAGCACGATCTGCACCGCACCCTGGCCGACAGTGCCATCGATGGCCGCATCTTCCAGACGGGCGAGGCGCAGAATCGCGTCGCGATGGGTGGCAAGCCGCGACTGGCTGAGGCCCGAGGCACCGTTCAGGAACAGCGGGATCTTGGCCGCGGCCGGCACGTTCATCTCGTTGCGCGTCGTCCGCACTTCCGAGATCAGCCGGATCACCCATTCCATCTCGTCGAAGGCCGCCTGATCGACCGGCAGGCTGGAGAAATCGGGCCATGGCCGCTGCATCAGGAACTTGCCCCCGGTGACCGGCTGGTAGCGGCGCTGCCACAACTCCTCGGTCACGAACGGCATGATCGGGTGCATCAATTCCAGAAGCCGCTCGAGCACCCAGGCGCAAGTGGCGCGGGTCTCGTCCTTGGCCGGGCCGTCGGCCCCCATCAGCACGGGCTTGATGAATTCGAGATACCAGTCGCAATAGGTGCCCCAGGCGAACTGATACAGCGCGCCCGCGGCCTCGTTATAGCGATAGGCCTCGATCGCCTGGGTCACCGCCGCGCCGCAGCGCACCGTCGCACCGACGATCCAGCGATTGACGGTCTGGGCCACCTTCGCCGGGTCGAAGCCCGCGACCGGGTCGCAGCCGTTCATCTCGGCAAACCGCGAAGCGTTCCACAGCTTGGTACAGAAGTTGCGATAACCTTCGACCCGGCTTTCGGCGAGCTTGATGTCGCGGCCCTGGGCCGCCATCGCGGTCAGGGTGAAGCGCATCGCATCGGCGCCGTACTTGTCGATCAGCACCAGGGGATCGATGACGTTCCCCTTCGACTTCGACATCTTCTGGCCCTTCTCGTCGCGGACCAGGGCGTGGATGTAGATCGTGTGGAACGGGGCCTCGCCCATGAAATGCAGGCCCATCATGGCCATGCGGGCAACCCAGAAAAAGATGATGTCGAAGCCGGTGACGACCACGTCGGTCTGGTAGTAGCGCGCCAGCTCGGGCGTTTTCTCGGGCCAGCCCAGCGTCGAGAACGGCCACAAGGCGGACGAGAACCAGGTGTCGAGCACATCCTCGTCGCGCGCCAGCGCGGTCGGCTGGCCATAATGGGCATCGGCCTGGGCCTGGGCATCGGCCTCGGTCTCGGCGACGAACACCTTGCCGTCGGGCGCATACCAGGCCGGGATCTGGTGGCCCCACCACAGCTGGCGCGAGATGCACCAGGGCTGGATGTTGCGCATCCACTCGAAATAGGTCTTTTCCCACTGGCGCGGCACGAAGGTCATCGCGCCGGTCTCGACGGCCTCGATCGCCGGCTTGGCAAGCGTGGCCGCGTCGACATACCACTGGTCGGTCAGGTAGGGCTCGATGACGAGGCCCGAGCGGTCGCCGTGGGGCACGGTGTGGACATGGGGCTCGACCTTGACGAGGTAGCCCTGCTCCTCGAGGTCGGCGACGATGCGCTTGCGCGCGTCCTCGCGCTTCAGCCCGCGATAGGCTTCCGGCCCGTTCTCGTTGATATGGCCTTCGCGGTCGAGGACCACGATCATGTCGAGGCCATGGCGGCGGCCGACCTCGAAATCGTTGAAGTCGTGGGCCGGCGTCATCTTGACCGCGCCGGTGCCCTTCTCGGGGTCCGAATAGCTGTCGGCCACGATCGGGATGCGGCGACCGACCAGCGGCAGGATCGCATGGCGGCCGACCAGGTGCTTGAAGCGTTCGTCGTCGGGATGCACGGCGATGCCGGTATCGCCCAGCATGGTTTCCGGGCGGGTGGTCGCGACCGTGATCCGCTCATCCGAGCCTTCGATCGGATAGGCGATGTGCCACAGATTGCCCTTGACCTCGCGCGCCTCGACCTCGAGGTCGGAGATGGCTGTCTGGAACTTGATGTCCCAGTTGACCAGCCGCTTGTCCTTGTAGATCAGGCCCTGCCGGTAAAGCTCGACGAAGACCTTGCGGACGGCGGCCGACAGGCCCTCGTCCATCGTGAAACGCTCGCGGCTCCAGTCGCAGGACGCGCCGAGGCGGCGCAGCTGGCGGGTGATGGTGCCGCCGCTTTCGGCCTTCCATTCCCAGACCTTCTCGAGAAACTTCTCGCGGCCGAGGCTGCGCCGGGTCTGCTGGAACTGCTCCAGCTGGCGTTCGACCACCATCTGGGTGGCGATGCCGGCATGGTCGGTCCCGGGCTGCCACAGCACGTCGCGGCCACGCATGCGCTCGAACCGGATCAGGATGTCCTGCAGCGTATTGTTGAGCGCATGGCCCATATGCAGGCTGCCGGTGACGTTCGGCGGCGGGATGACGATCGAGAACGGCTTGTTGTCGTTCTGGCCGCAGGCGAAGGCCCCGGCGTCTTCCCACGCGGCATAGAGGCGGGTCTCCACCTCCTCGGGCCGGTACGTCTTGTCGAGCATGGTCAAATCCGCATCGCTAAGCATGGCTAAAGGCAGAACCATGCTGGATAAGCCAGCGGCCCGGCCCTGGCAAGGAGGGAATGACCCGCCGGCTCAGTAGCGGGGCGGGTCGTCCTCGCCGCGGCTGGTCAGGCGGCCGACCTCACGCTCGACCGCGCGCTGCACGATCGAGGCGAGATGCTGGTCGAGCCAGTCGCGCAGCAACGGCTTGAGGAGTTCCTTGACCAGGTCCTCCAGCGTGCGATGCGCCGAACCGAGCGGCATGCCGCGCGAGTCCTGAACCGCCGCGAACAGGTTGTTGAAGTGGCTGGCCGCCTGATGGGCGATCGGCTCCGACACCAGGTGCTCAGGCAATTCGTGCGTCAGCTCAAGCACGTCCTCCACCGGCTGATAGCGCGGCGGGGGAGGCGGCGGTGGCGGTGGCGGTGGCGGCCTGGGACGCGGTGGCGGTGGCGGCGGTGGCGGCTCGGGTTCCGGTTCGGGCTCGAGTTCCCATTCGGGCTCGGGCTCCGGTTCGGGTTCCGGCTCAGGCTCGGGTTCCGGCTCCGGTTCGGGCGGCGGGGGTGGAGGTGGCGGAGGCGGCGGCGGGGGTGGCGGCGGAGGCGGTGGCGGCGGTTCCGGCTCCTTGGCCGGCTCCGGTTCGGCCCCATCTTCGGAAATGATCCGCCGGATGGAGGCGAGGATCTCCTCCATCGTCGGTTCCTGCCCACCTCCCTTGGGGTCGCTCATCCCTGCCCGTTTCGATCCATTTCCAGGGGCTTGAAGCCCGGCTGAACGCCTGTACGAATATGCGGGACGGCGCCATTACGAATCGGCCTGCCCCGCACAAGTTGCGGCAACGCTAAGCCACGTCCCGCCAAAAAGCCAGCCGGATTGGCCGAGAACCCCGCTAATACAGGATCTTAGTCGCCGTTGCCGATACCGAGGCCCAGCCACTTGTTGCGCACGCGCTTGTAGTTCTCGGTCGGATCGTAGAGTTCGACCGGCAACTTCATGCCGGGCGCGGTCATCGTGCCGACAACTGCCTTCAGCGAATAGGAGGCGACCGCTTCGTCATAGCGGGCGCGCACCAGCGCGACTTCCGAATTCAGCAGGTTCTGCTCGGTGATCAGGACGTCGAGCACGGTGCGCGAGCCGACGGCCGCTTCCTGCTGGATGCCGTCCAGCGCGATGCGGTTGGCGTTCACCTGGGCCTGCAGCGATTCGATGTTGGCCCGGGCGGTCAGCAGGTTCTCCCAGGTCGACACCGCGTTGCGGCGGACCTGGCGGCCGGTCTCGTCGATCTGCAGCTTGCGCTGGCTGTTGACCTGCTTGCGCTGGCGCACCTGGCTGTAGACGCTGCCGGCTTCGTACAGCGGCATCGTGACCTGCCCGAGAATCTGGGCGGAGTTGGTGGTCAGATCCGGCGTCGTCGTCTCGTTCGAGCGATTCAGCTGGCCAACAAGGTTGAACTGCGGCAGCAGCTGGCCGGTGGTGGCATCGATATCGTATTTCGACGCGATCTCGCGATAGCGGGCGGCGGCATAGTCCGGGTTCTGGTCCTGCGCCTGGGCCCAGGCCTCGTCTTCCGAGCGGGGCAGATCGCTCGGCAGCGGCGGCTGGGTCAGGGTGCCCGGCGGGAAGCCGAAGACCTGTTCGAAGTTCGCGCGGCTGGTGACGAGGTTGCCCTCGGCCTGGATCCGGCTGGCGACCGCGCCGGCCAGCGCGGCTTCGGCCTGCGCAACGTCCGTGCGCGTCACCTCGCCGACCCGGAAGCGATCCTGCGTCGCCTCGAGCTGGCGGCGCAGCACCTGCTCGTTGTTGCGGTTCAGCTCGAGCACGGCGCCGTCGCGCAAGACGGTGAGATAGGCGGTGGTGCCGTTCAGCAGCACGGTCTGTTCGGTCGCGGTCAGCGTGGCACGCCCCGCCAGCACCGTCGCCTCGGCCGAATCGATCTGGGGATTGGTCGTGAACTTGTAGAGCGGCTGCGTCGCCTGCAGCGTCACCTGGTAGGGATTGGTCTCGGCCGTGTTGCTCGGCGTGCGCAGGGCCGTGCGGCCCGAAGTCTCGGTATCGATGCTCTGATAGCCGGCATTGCCAGTGAACGACACCGAGGGACGCCAGCCGGCCAGGGCCTGGGGAACATTTTCGTCGGTGGCCCGCTGCGAGGCGCGCTGCCCGGTCAGCGTCGGGTTGGAGGCATAGGCGGCGGCCAGCGCCTCCTGCAGCGACTGCGCCGAAGCGGGTGCCGCCGCCAACGCCAATGCGAACACCGCAACGGTCGCGGCAAGCCCCCGGATACGCCTGGTCGACTGGATCATCCCCAAACTCCCTGGCCCGCCACCACGCAGGCCGCGTGAAATCAGTAGCGGGGCAACGCCGGGTCGACCGACGCCGCCCAATCATCGATACCGCCGGCCAGATTGACCGCCTGCGGGAAGCCGTTGGCACGCAGCCACATGGTCACGCGCGCGCTGCGCCCGCCATGGTGGCACATCACGACGAGGGGCCGATCCTGGGCCAGTTCCGCCGTACGGCCGGCGATCTGCCCCATCGGAATCTTCAGGCTGCCTTCGACCGAGACGAGATCGAATTCCCATGGCTCGCGGATGTCGACGAGATCATGGGGCACGCCGTCCCGGCGCCAGGCCGCGAGGTCGGCGACAGTGATCTCGAAACCGGATCCGTCCGTCATGGTCCTCTCCGACCGGCCCGGGGCGCCTACAGCGCAAAGGCCTTCGGTGCGGCGAATTCGGGCAATGCCGGCGTCGCCGCGTCGAACAGGATGCGGGCGGCCTGAACCCCGCCGGGACGGGTGAACAGCGTGGCCTTGCCGACGCCGCCCTGGCGAACGACCGCGATCAGCTTGCCTTCCGGCGCCAACTGGTCGAACAGCGCGGCAGGCACCTGTTCGGCCGCACCGCCCAGGATGATCAGGTCGTAGGGGCCCGATGCCTTGGCGCCGTCGGCGGGCGCCCCCTCGACCAGCGTGATCGACGCCGCGTCGGCCAGCGCGTCGCGCGCCAGGGCCAGCAGGTCGGCCCGGTTCTCCACCGCGACGACCGAGCGGACGATATGGCTGAGCAGCGCCGCGAGATAGCCCGACCCGGCACCGGCGACGAGCGCCTTTTCCGACCCGGACAGCTCGGCCGCCTGCAGCAGGCGGGCGGCAACCATCGGCTCCATCAGCACCCGCCCGCCACCCAGCGCCAGGTCCTTGTCGAGATAGGCGACGCCCTGATGGGAGGCCGGCACGAAACGCTCGCGCGGCACGTCGGCAAAGGCACGCAGCACCGTCGGGTCGGTGACCCGGTTGGGCAGGATCTGACAATCGATCATGTTCTGCCGAGCGGCGGCGTGGCTATCGACGGATGCCATGCGCTGAAACCTCCACTGTCGTTCGTCGCGTGAATTCTAGTTCCCCGAGCGGAGCCACGGCACGGTCGCAAGACCGACACGGTACTGTAAGCCCTCGTACACTGGCTTATATCGCCCCCCGGCTGCTTCGGCAACGGGGCTTTTGTTGCACAGCATTGCAACGGCCCCGGACGTCTTCGGCGAGTGCGAGCGGGCAGCTGCCAGGACGCCTCAATCGGATCGCTCAAACTACTGGAACAAATAGGGAACTCATCGTTCGCGACGCTAAAAGCCACAGGTTAGCCGGAACCCGGTCTGGCCAGCGGCGCGAACGAGGGATCCCCATGAACCATGCAGACAAGGCAGCGCTCGAGATCGAACTGGAGCAGCTATCCGCCAGGTTGGGTCAGCAGCGCCAGACCCTGCAGGACGGGCGGATCCTGCGGCAAGCCGGCCTCGGCACCAGCCGGACGTCCGACCATCTGATCGCCACCGCCCTGCCCGCGGTCGCGACGGCGATCTGCCACTACCTCGACGCCTTGGGAAACGGCGGTCGAGGCAAGACCCATGCGTCAGTGGCACGGCTGAGGGTGCTGCCGCCCGACCTGCTGGCCTTGGCAGCCCTGGTCGGCTGCCTGAACGGCATCGGTGCCGAGCGACCCATCGCAACCCTTGCCGAAGCAACCGGCGAACTGGTGGAGACCGAGGCCTGGAGCCTGGCCCTGCGCGCCGCATCGCCCGAACTGCATGGCCGGATCGATACACGGGTGCGCCAGCGGCACGGCCATCCGCGCTATCGCGCCAAGGCGGCACGCGCTGCGGCGCGCCGCGCCGGGTTCGCGTGGACCGGGTGGTCCCGCGCGATGCGCGCCCGGGTCGGCGAGACACTCGTCAACGCCGTCCTGCATGCCTGCCCTGGGATGTTCGAGACCTATACGGCGCAGGACACCCTGTTTCTAGGGCTGACGGCGGAGGCGTCCGAGACGATGACACGCCGCGGCGGCCTGTTCGCGCGCCCCGCCCATTATCCGATGATCGTGCCGCCGCGGCCATGGACCGATTTCGACACCGGCGCCTACCTGACGCCCGAAGCCGCCAGGCAGGTCAAGCTGGTGCGCCTGCGCGATCGGCGCCAGCGGCAGGCAATGCGGACCCGGTTGCGACAGCCGGGCCGCGAACGGCTTTTCGCGGCGGTCAACGCGATCCAGGCTACCGCCTGGCGGGTCAACGAACGGATCCTGGAACTGGTCGACACCTGCCATCGCGGCAGGCTGCTGGCCCAGGGTTCGACCCTGCCCGGCCCGCGCCTCGCCGCCCCGGAGCGCCCGGCGGCCTGGGCGGACATGGGGCCGGCACAGCGCAAGGCCTGGCGGGCCGAAGCGGCGCGACGCCATGCCCATAACCGGGCGATCGACAGCGCCCGCATCGTCGTCGCGCAGGATCTGGCCACCGCGCAGCTGATGATCGATTGCGGCAATCGGTTCTGGATGCCCCAGAGCCTGGATTTTCGCGGCCGCGCCTATCCGGTGCCGGCGTTCAATCCGCAGCGCGGCGATCACGTACGGGGAATGCTGGAATTCGCCGACGGTGTTCCGCTCGGCCCCGCCGGCCTCTTCTGGCTTGCCGTCCACCTCGCCAATGCCGGCGACTTCGACAAGATATCGAAGGCATCGTTCGACGACCGCGTCGCCTGGGTCGGCCGCCATCTCGACCGGATCGTCGCGACGGCCGAGGACCCGATCGGGACGATCCGCTGGTGGTCGGCCGCCGACAGTCCCTTCCAGTTCGTCGCCGCCTGCCAGGACTATGCCCGCGCGATCACGGCCGCCGATCCGGCGGCCCACGTCTCGCATCTGCCGGTAGCGCTGGACGGTTCCTGCTCGGGCCTGCAGCACTATGCGGCGTCGCTGCGCGACGGCATGGGCGCGGCGCTGGTCAACCTGCTGCCGGCCGAGCGACCGACCGACATCTACGGCCAGGTGGCACGGATCGTCGCCGACCGCGTCGAGCGCGACGCGACCGCAGGCGACGCCCAGGCCCGCGAATGGCAGGGGTTCGGCGTGACCCGCGCGACCGTCAAGCGATCGGTCATGACCTTCGCCTATTCGTCCGAGGAGTTCGGCTTTCGCCGGCAATTGATGGCCGACACGATGAAGCCGCTGGCCGACCGGGTCACGGCCGGCGACCTGCAGGCACACCCGTTCACGGATGGCGGCTGGCCGGCTGCCGGCTATCTGGCCCATCTGCTGTGGCAGACGGTCAACGACGCGGTGGCGGGCGCCGGCACGGGCATGGCGTGGTTCAAGCAGGTTGCCGGCCTGTTGGCCTCGGAAGGTCACGGACTGCACTGGCAAAGTGCAATCGGCCTGCCGATCGCCCACGACTATCGCAAGTGGGACGAGCGGCGCATCAAGCTGCACTTTCTCGACCGTTCCGTTCCGGTCGCCGCGGCGACTTCCCATGACCGCATCACCGGCGGCCAGGTACATGTCCGGGTCATGGCCTTGCTGCGCACCGAGGCGACCGACGTGCTCGATCGGGCCAAGCAGAAATCCGCCATTGCCCCGAACGTGATCCATTCGATGGATGCCAGCCATCTGATGCTCGCCGTGCTGGCCGCGGCCGGCGAGGGTATCGCCGACTTCGCCCTGATCCACGACAGCTTCGCAACCCACGCGGCGCGGTCGGGCAAATGGGTGGTCACCGTCCGCAAGGCGCTGTTCGACCTCTACGAGACGTTCGATCCCTACGCCGTCGTCCATCATGCCGCCAGCGCCGTGCTGAGCCCTGAAGCGCGCGGCAAGCTGCCGCCGCCGCCGGCCCGCGGTTCGCTCGACCTGCGGAACATCCTCCGGGCCGACTACGCCTTCGCCTGATCCTTCGAACATCCATGGAGATATCGATGACGGCCCCCGCCCCCGTGCCGAGCGGCGCCTGCCGCTTCGGCGTACCGCTTGCGAATGTCGCCGTGCCATTGGCGCCCGCCCCGGTCGCCCAGGTCACCGAGGCCGACATCTACGAGGACGCCATCGTCATCTATGCCGACGACCGCCCGGTCGTCTCGCTGACGGTCGACAGCGCCATCACGCTGGCCCGTGCCGTGCTGGAAACCTACGCCGCCACCTGAACGTCACTCCCATCCGGACAAGAAAGCGCGACCGATGCACGCCCTGATGCCCCTGCTGACCGACGACGCCATCCAGGCCGACAAGCGGCGCCTGGCCAGACTGCTCGCCGATGCCCTCCGCCGTGGGGGCGATGTTGCCGAACGACGCCGCCTCGCCGGCCAGCGTGACGCGCTGGTCGGCAGTCTGGGCGCAGACGCATCCGGGCCAAGCCGCGACCGGTCGACGGAGGGCCAGTGATGCCGACGCGGCCACGGCCGTCTCCTGCCGACGAACTCGCCCTGATCGTGCGCGCCGCCTTCGAACGGCCATTCCGGCTGAAATCGAATCTCGCCCGCCGGGAAGCCGCGGCCGTCGCCGAAGCGGCGCTGCGGGGTTACATCACCACCCTCGACGCCTCGGGCATGCACGGCGCCTTCTGGCGCTCGACCTGGACGGGCGAGAAGGCGTTCGGCCTGTGAAGGGCCGGCGCAGCCGCCTGCCGCGCAGCGTGCGCATCGGGTTTCGCGACGTACCTATCGCTGTCCGCGACTTCGCCGACCAGGCGGAATACGGCTGCTATCACGTTCATGAGGACCGCATCGAGATCAATGCGGGGCTCAAGGCCAGCATGCGCAGCCTGGTCACCGTACACGAATGCCTGCACGCGATGTTTGCGACGGCAATGCCGGCCGTCGACGACCAGACGGAAGAGGTGATCGTGCGCGCCCTCACCCCGCAGATCCTGGGCTGGATCCGCGACAACCCGCGGCTGATGGCGCTGCTGGCCGACCGATAAGCCAAGCAGATCATGAACTTGGCGATACTCGAACGCTAAAAGCCACATGTTAGCCGGAACAGGAGCAACCGATGCCGCTCGAAAGCGCCGAGTTCATTCATCAACTCAACATTTCCAACCCCGTGCCGACCGACCCGACCGGCGCGGCAGACGACCATCTGCGCCTGATCAAGGGTGCGATCAAGGCGACGTTTCCCAACATCGCCGGCGCGGTGACCGCGTCCCATGCCGACATCAACAAGCTTGCCCAGATCCTGACCGACATCACCGGGCTGAATACCCAGGTCGGCGGCCTGCGGGCCAATCTGGTCCCCAAGGGCGCGATCGTCATGTGGTCGGGCAAGTCCGCCTCCGACATCCCGGTGGGCTGGAAACTGTGCGACGGCACCGACGGCACCCCGGATCTGCGCGAAAAGTTCATCGCCGGCGCCGCGACGCTCGACGAGGTCGGCACGACCGGCGGCTCGTTCAACGCCGCGATCACGATTGCCGAGGCCGGCGGCCATACCCATACCGGCGTCACCGCCGAGACCACGCTGACCGTTGCCCAGCTTCCGGCGCACAGCCACGGCACCGCGGGCACCGGCAGCGGCGGCACCCTGATCCAGGCCAGCGGCAACAGCTACGGCAACACCAACAACTATCTGCTGGCCCCGGGCGGGGCGGGCGCCGAATTCTCGTCGTCCACGGTCGGCGGCGGTAACCCGCATGCCCATGCCATCACCCTCGACGGGCGGCACACCCATACCGGCACGGTGAGCACGCCCCCGCCGCCGTATTACGCCCTGGCCTTCATCATCAAGGTCGTCTGAGGAAAGGTGCAGCCATGCCCAATGTCGCCGTGCGCGGCCTCGGCTCGGTCGGCGTGATCAGCGACCTGCCGGCCAGCGACCTGCCGCTCGCCGGACTGACCGAGGCCCGTAACGTCGTCTTCCGCGACGGCGCGGTTACCCGGTCGCCGCTGTTCCGCCAGCTTCTTACCCATCCGGACCTGCCGCCGCGGCCTCAGGGCATGATCTGCCAGACGCCGCCGAACGGCTTCGACCGTACGGTGATCGTCGGCATCGACGGCAGCTACCTCGCGATCGACAACGGCCATGCCTATTGGGTCAGCCCGGCCGACTATTCCGCCGGCACGACGCCGGTATCGGACGGCCCGATCTCGGGCGTGTCGCAGGCCGGTGCGATCGTCATCAACCGCCAGGTCGACGTGCCTGTCTACATGTCGTCGGGCGACATGCAGCTGAAACCCCTGCCGGGCTGGCAGGATGCCTGGCGATGCGGCGCCCTGCGCGCCTACAAGGACATGCTGATCGCGGTCGACATCGCCAAGGGCGGTGCCCGGTATTCCAACATGGTCAAATGGTCGGGATACTGGCGGCTCGACAAGGGGCCGGTGCCGACGACCTGGGACAAGGACGATCCCCAGACCCTGGCCGGCGAGAACATGCTGGCCGGCCTCGCCTCGCCGCTGGTCGACGCGGTCGCGTTGCGGGATGCCTGCATCCTCTATGCCAGCCAGGCCACCTGGGCGATGACGGCAACGGGCGGCAGCGACATCTTCGCCTTCCGCCTGCTGTTCGACCGCCGGGGCATCATCGGCACCAATGCCGCGATGGACATGGACGGGGCGCATTATTGCCTGGGCGACCAGGATATCTGGACGCATGACGGCGTCACCGCCCGATCGATCGTGACCAACAGGATCCGCAACCGCATCTTTCGCCATCTCGACCGGCGGCTGAAGGCCCGCTGTTTCGTCACGACGGACCAGACGCGGCGCCTCGTCTACTTCTGCTATCCCAGCACCGAGCCGGGGCTGGCATTCGACGCCACCGAGGGCGGCTGCAACGTCGCAGCGGTCTATCACGTCGACAGCGAAGCCTGGTCGTTCGTCGACCTGCCCAACACGGTCGCCGCGGTGCCGATGAATGCGACCTTCACAGAAACCTACGCCGACGCCACCAGATCCTACGCGCAGGAAGATCAGTCCTACGCCGAGAAAGGCGACAGCTTCGACAAGCAGCAGGTCTTCCTGGCCAGCCGCGAACTGCTGGTGATGGACGAAGCCGGGCGCAACGCGGTGCTGCCGCAACTGGCGACATCGGCAACCCATAACCCCGGCCCGCGAATCGTCCGCGAGGGTTTGTCGCTTGCCGATCTGGCCGGCCCGGATGCCTACAAGCTGTGGCGCGAGATCCAGCCGCTGATCGAGCTCGAGGATCCGGAAGACGGCATGGTCTTGCGGCTTGGTGCCGCGCCGTGGATTTCGGGTGCGACCGACTGGTCGGCCGAGATGCCCTACCGCCCCGCGGTGTCGCGCCGGATCAATACCCGGATCGGCGGCCGCTTGCTGGCCTACGAGATCCGCCCGGCCAATCCGCTGCGGCCGTTTCGCATCATCGGCTTCGACTTCGACCCTGCGCCGCTTGGCCGGCGCTGAAAGGCGCGCAATGACCGACGATACCGATCAAACCCGCGTCTTCACCTCCTACAAGCGATCGACGGCACCGGTCGAGCTGCAATCGCAGCGGCAGTTCGTCGACGGCGAACTGTCGGCGATCGAAAAGGCGACCCGCGCGGGCTTCGACGAAGTCGCCCACGAGATCGCCGGCCTGAAGGCAGCCCTGAAGGAAGCCGCCGGCGCCCTGCCGGAGGCCCAGGACAGGACGGAAGATCGCGTGCTCAAGCGGGTACGCGAGCTGATGCGCGAGATCACGGGCGAGTTGACGAAGGTCAAGGCCGAGGTCCGGCGGATCGAGGAGGTACGCGTCGCCGAAAACGAGGCCTTTGCCAGCATCACCGAAAACCTCGGGGCCGAGATCCGCAATGCCCGGGTACAGTCGCGCGCCGAACTTCAGGACGAGCGGACGGCGCGGGCCGGTACCGCCGAAGCGATGGCCCGCCATGTCGAGAGCCTGTCGGCTTCATTCAGCACGGCAACCAGCCATGCCAACGCCCGCATCGCCACCGAGGAAGAGGTGCGCGCCAGCGAGACCGAAGCGGTGGCGACACGGCTGCAAACCACCGAAGCAAGCTTTGCCAGCCAGCTCGGCATCGTCAGCGGCCGCATCGACAGCGAGGCGGCGATCCGCGCCAGTGCCGATGGGGTCTTGTCGCAGAACATCTCGACCGTCTCGGCGACAGCCGGAACGAAGAACCGTACCTTCGTGCAGAGCTTCGAGCCCGTGGGGTCGTTCCTGACTACGGGCGACCTCTGGTTCGATACCAGCCAGAACTACCGGACGCGGCGCTATACCGGCAGCTTCTGGGAGGATGTCTACGATCGCAAGATCGACCTGCTGTCGTCGAGCGTCACGACGCTTACCGAGGCCACCGTCGACGTCACCAGGCAGAGCTCGCTCGCCCGCCAGATCACGGCTCTGCAGGCGATCGATTCGGGCAGCCGCATCGCCGCCATCGAAACCGAGATGCGGACGGTCGCCGGGCCGGGCGGTACCGAGGCAAGCTTCTCGACCAGGCTGAACACCCGGTTCAACGGCATCGAAGGATCGATCCAGAACTATGCCAGCACCGCCGCAACGGTGAACGGAATCGCCAACAAATGGGGCGTCCGCCTGAACGCGAACGGCCACATTGCCGGCATCGAGATCCTGAATTCCTCGAGTGGCACGGCGAAGTTCGCCGTCTCCGCCGACGACTTCGAGCTGCACAAGCCGGGGGTCGGCGGCTGGGTGCCGTTCAAGGTCGAAACCTCGATCATCAACGGCGTGCCGCAGGCGGCACTGACCATCGACGGCAGCATCTATTGCAAGAAGGTCATCGACGGCTCGGTCAATACCCAGCAGATCGCCCCCGGCGCGGTCTCCAACGCCGTCGCGACCCCGACCACCAGCACACCTTACCTGCAGACGAACGGCGGCTACGTGCTGGTGATGGCGACATGCAAGGTGCCCATGGTGGTGGTCGGCGAGGGCCAGGGTATCCAGGAAGTCACGGTCTACCTGCAGCGCAACGGCACCAACATCTACACCAAGACCGGCGCGGGCACCGTCACGTTCTTCTACGTCGACTACGGTGTCGGCACCGGCAGTTACAGCTACAGCCTGATCGGCGGCACCGGCGTTCTCGAACCGATGATCGCCGCCATCGAGCTGCGCCGATAAGGAGAGCAGTCATCCATGTGGACATCCATCATCCCGGCGGTCGCCTCGGTCGCCGGCAGCCTGATCAACAGCCGCGGCAGCAAGACGTCGTCGACCCAGACCACCAACGAACCCTGGGCGGCCCAGATCCCCTATCTGACCGGCGGCTTCCGCAATGCCCAGAACCTGCTGGACAGCCGCCAGAACACCCCGTGGTATCAGGGGCGCCTGACCGCCGGGTTCAACCCGCTGGAACGTGAAGGCGTGGATCTCACCGCCGGCTTCGTGCGCGGCACGGCGATGCCCGCGGCGACCGCGATGGTCAATGCCGGCACGACCGGCCTGGGCGCCGCGGGCAATTTTGTCAGGAACGCCAACGATACCTACGCACGCGCAGCCGGCGACAAGACCCAGCTGCTGATCGACAATGCGGCCCGCTACGCCGACAATCCGCATCTCCAGGCAGCGATCGACGCCGCGGCCGGCGACGTCACCCGGACATTGAAGGAAGACGTGCTCACCGGCATCGATCGCGGTGCGGCAACGGGGGGCAACCTGAACTCCAGCCGGGCCGGGGTGGCGGAAGGCATTGCGACGCGCGGGGCGGCGGAAAAGATTGCCGACCTCTCGGCCCAGGCCCGGCTCAACGCCTGGAACGAAGGCCTGGCCCGCGCCCAGAGCCAGTACAACAACGACACGACGGCGATGCTGAACGCCAACGGACAGCTCGGCCAGGCCTGGGACCTCGGCAACAGTTCGACCAGCCAGGGCATCCAATCGGGCCTGACCGCGGCCAACGCGATGACCGCGGCCGGCCGCCACGTGCGCGACTGGGAACAGAAGGGCCTCGACGACGAGCTGATGCGCTGGGAACGCAACGATCAGCGGCCCTGGGACGAACTGAAGAACTACTGGGGCATCGTCGGCTCACGCGACTGGGGCGGCAGCAGCCAGACCACGAACACCGCCCCAAAGGACGGGGCGTACGGCGCGAGGCTCGGCCAGCAGATCGGCGGTACGATCGTCGATCTGATCGGCCTGTTCGGCGACGGCAAGCCCGCCGCCCGTTCGGCCAACTCGCTGGGGCCGGCCTATTACGGCCCATCCTGGGGGACGCCCTGAAGGAGAGGCACCGATGTTCGACAGCGACCTCAGACCGACCTCGATCGGATCAGGGGCCGATTCGTTGCCCCAGCCCGGCAACCGCTTCGGCCCGGGCGTACTGGGATTTGCCGGACAGCGCCTGGCCGAGTTGCCACACGCCGCGCGGACTACCGGTCAGCCTGATCGTTCCCCGGCCACGGGACCGCAGCCACATCAGAGGCCGCATCCGGAGATGCCATGACCCAAGCCTTCGACCTCCTCGCGGCCTTGCCGCGGATCGAGACAGCCCTGAACGATCCGTCACTGGACGCGGACCGCCGGCGCGTGATCGCCGCCGAACTGCTGCAATCGCTGCCGACCGGCCTGTCGGTGCGTGCCGCGCCCGCAACCTTCGAGTACATCCGTGAACGCATCCGATATCACCGCGACCGAGCCGGCGGCACCGAAGTCCCGGCGGCGGAAACCGGTCCCGCCCCGCGAAACCGCCGCGGCCCTCGCGCCTCCTGAAGGGATGACCGACGATGCCGCGGCGCGCGAGGCGCTCGCCGTGGCCGTCGCCCTGATGCGGGCACCGGCCGAGGATCGCGTCCGGCTGGCGGCCGCCCGTACCGTGATGGAGTACACCCGCACCAGGCCGACGCAGAAGACGGCGATCGCGCTGACCGCGGCCGAGGCCCTGCTCGATGCCGTACTGGCCGGTGATGAAGCCTGAGCATGTCCGCGCCCGGCGCCTGCTGTTCGACGACTTCGAGGTCTATGCCCGTCACGCCCTGAAGGTCCGGACCAAGGACGGGCACATCGCGCCGCTGCGCCTCAACGCCGCGCAGCGGCTGCTGCACGAAGCGGCCGAGGCGCAGCGGCGGCGTACCGGCCGGGTTCGCGCGATCGTCCTGAAGGCACGCCAGCAGGGATTGTCGACCTATATCGGCGCCCGTCTCTACTGGCTGACCAACCAGCGCCGCGCCCGCAAGACGATGGTGATCGCCCATCTGGCGGATTCGACCAAGGCGCTGTTCGACCTGACGCGGCGCTATCATGCCAACATGCCGGCGCCGCTGCGGCCGGAGACCCGGCATTCCTCGCGGCGCGAACTGTCGTTTTCCGCCCTCGATTCCGCCTACATGGTGGCGACCGCGGGATCCGACGGTGCCGGTCGCGGCGAGACCCTGAACTACGTCCATGCCTCCGAGCTGGCGTTCTGGCCCCCGCACCGGGCCCGCGACACGTTCAACGGACTGATGCAGGCAGTGCCGGATGCCGGCGACACCGAAGTCTACGTCGAGAGCACCGCCAACGGCGTCACCGGCCTGTTCCACCAGCTGTGGCAGGACGCGGTCGAGGGCCGGTCGGGCTTCGTCCCGGTCTTCATCCCGTGGTTCGTCAGTGCCGACTACCGCGAGGAGCCGGCCGCCGATTTCCGCCCGACCGACGAAGAGGCCGCCCTCGCCGACCGTCACGGCCTCGACCTCGGGCAACTGGCGTGGCGCCGGCGCAAGGTGGCCCAGAACGGCCTCGACCTGTTCCGCCAGGAATATCCGGCCGAGCCGGATGAAGCCTTCCTGACCACCGGCCGCCCGGTCTTCAACCCCGAAAGCCTGCAACTGCGGCTGCGAGGCGTGCCCGACCTGCTGCATCGCCTGGCGCTGGAAGGCAGCGTCTGGCAGCCGCATCGCCGCGGCGAGCTTGCCGTCTATCGCCTGCACGATCCGGGCGAGCGCTACTACATCGGTGCGGATGTCGGCATGGGCCTGCGCAACGGCGACTGGTCGGTGGCCCAGGTCCTCGACAGCCGCAAGCGCCAGGTCGCCGTCTGGCGCGAGCGGGTGCACCCCGACCACTTCGCCGAGGTGCTCTACCATCTCGGGCTCCACTACAACACCGCCCGCATCATCGTCGAGCGCAACAACCACGGCATCCTGACCTGCACCCGGCTGGCCAAGGACCTCGCCTATCCGGATTTCTATACCGAACAGGCCCTGGACACCCTGGCCGAGAGGGTTTCGCCCCATCTCGGCTTCCTGACGACCACGCGCAGCAAGCCGCTGATCATCGACCAGTTGCGCGCCGCCCTGCGCGACGGCGCCATCGAGCTGAACGACAAGACGACGATCCGCGAACTGACGACCTACGTGGTCAATCGTGCCGGGGCGATGACGGCCGAGGCCGGCTGCCACGACGACGCGGTGATGGCACTGGCGCTGGCCAACCACATCCACGAGGCCGCCTTCGACCCCATTCCCCCCATCGAGGACTTCTATACCGAGGCGATATGACAAAGAAGCGCGACGACGAGATCATCGCCTTGCTGGACGCCCATATCCGCGACAGCGTCGGCCATCTCGACCGCACGCTCGCCACCGAGCGCGAGAAGGTGCAGGCCTATTACGACGGCGAAAAGCCGCTGCCGCAGCATCGCGGCGGCGCCAGCTATGTCTCGCAGGACGTCTACAACGCGGTGGAGGGCGTCAAGGCCAATCTGCTCGAAACCTTCGGCGGCAGCCATGACCTGATCGAGTTCGAGCCGCAGGGGCCGGAGGATGTGGCAATGGCCCGCCAGGCGACCGAATTCACCGACTTCGTCGTCTTCCGGCAGAACCCGGGCTATCGCATCTTTCACGACGTCATCCACGACAGCCTCACCGCCCGGCTCGGCGTCGTCCAGATCTATTGGGACGCCGCCACCGAGGAGCGGACCGAGACCTTCGAGCAGGCCAGCGCCGACCAGTTGGCCGCCGCGCTGAGCGATGCGGACGACATTGTCGATTTCACCATCGACCGCGACGAGGGCGGCATGCTCGCCGGCACGCTGACCCGGCGCATTTCCCGCGCGCAATGCCGGATCGAGAACGTGCCGCCCGAGGAATTCCTGCTGCGCGCCGGCGAACGCGACGCCAACGAACGCGGCGTCTTCAAGGGCCGCCGCACGCGCAAGACCCGTGCCCAGCTGAAGGCGGAAGGATTTCCCGCCCGGCTGATCGACGATCTTCCGGCGGAAGGCGGCGACTGGGACGTCGCCGCCGAAACCATGGAGCGGCACAGGGTCACCGGTGCCTGGCCGTTCGGCGACGACATGCCGGGCGACGCCGACACGGCCAGGCTATGGGTCTACGATTGCTATCTGACGGCCAATCTCGACGCGACGCGGCCCAAGCTCTGGAACATCGTGGTGTCAGGACGAAGCGTCCTGCGCTGCGATCAGGTCGCCGACGATCCGTTCGTCGCCTGCAACCTGCTGCGCCGTCCCCATGCCGCCTTCGGATCGAACTATGCCGACAAGGTGGTGGCGGTGCAGAACGCCAAGACCGTCCTGACCCGATCGATCCTCAATCACGCGGCGGTGACCAACAACCCGCGCTTTGTCGTGGTCAAGGGCGGCCTGGTCAACCCGCGCGAGCTGATCGACAACCGCTTCGGCGGCATCGTCAACGTCACCCGGCCGGACGCGATCACGCCGATGGTCCAGGCGCCGCTCAATCCCTACGTGTTCGAGACGGTCCAGTTGATGGATGCCGACAAGGAGGACGTGACCGGCGTCTCGCGGCTTGCCCAGGGCCTGAACAAGGATGCGATCTCCAGGCAGAATTCGGCGGCCCTGGTCGGCCAGCTGACCACGTTGTCGATGCAGCGGGCGAAAGTCATGGCCCGCAACTTCATCGAGGATTTCCTCAAGGGCCTGTACCTCAAGGTCTATGCCGTGGTCATCGCCAACGAGGATCGCGGCCGCCTGTTCGACGTCGCCGGCGGCTGGAATGCGGTCTCGCCGGCAGAGTGGGGCGGCCGCACCAAGGTGCGGGCCAGCGCCCGCATCGGCTATGGCGAGCAGGAGAAGGAAGCGCAACTGTTCCTGGCGCTGCACGGCCTGCTGGCCGGCGACCCGGTGCTGTCGCCGCTCTACGGGCCGGGCCAGCGACAGGCCCTCGTCGCCGAGTATCTGAAGCGGTTCGGGATCAAGGATCCATCCCCCTATCTCGCGGCCGATCCGCCACCCCCACCCCCGGCGCCGCCGCCGGATCCGGCCCAGGCCATCCAGCTCGAAACCATGCGGGCGGCCCTCAGCCAGATGCAGATCCAGAATCAGGTGATGCTGCGCCAGCAGGACCAGGTCGAGAAGATGGCCGCGCTGAACCATGCTGAGCCTGATGCGGGCGGCTCTCGATGCCCGCAAGCAGGACCACAAGGAGCGCATCGACGAGGCCGAGATCGGGCTGGAGTTGGCCGAAGCCATACAGGGGGACGGCCGATGACGGTGCATCAGCCGGACGATGCCCATATCGCGGTCGTCGAGCGCGCCTTGCGCGCCCGCATCCTGCTGGCCCAGCCGGCGGTGATCGAGGCCTTCGAGGCGGTGATGACCGATCTGCGCGACCAGATCGTGGCCCAGGCACCCGAGGCGCAGGCCACGCGCGAGAGCCTATTCCACCAGCATCTCGGTCTTCAACTGATCCTGGGCCAGCTCAAGGCCTGGGACGCCGAAGGCCACCCCGAAGAACAAGGCGCCACGGCGCAGGAGTGATACCCACCATGACCACCAATCCCACCGACGGGACCGTGGAGACCAGCGACGGCCTGACCCAGGATCAGGCTGCCGATGCCATCTTCGCCCGGATGACGGCCGAGCCCGACGCTCCAGCCGATGACGCCGGCGACGGTGCCGAGATCGGCAATGCCGATGACGAGACCTTTGCCGAGACCGAAGACGGCCCGGATGCGCCGGCGGAAGATGCCGGTCCCGAGCGCACCCCGCCGGCCGACGATGCCGAGGTCGAGGTCGTGGTCGACGGCGAGGTGCGCCGCGTCACCGTCCGCGACCTGAAGCGGCTGGCGGGCCAGGAAGCGGCGCTGACCCGCAAATCGCAGGAAGTCGCAGCCCGCCGCAAGGCGGCCGACGAGCGCGAGGAGGCCAGCGCCTATACCCTCGACGCCCTGATCCGCCGCGCCCAGGAACGCATCGAGCCCTATGCCCAGATCGACTGGCTGGTCGCGGCGCAGAAGCTGTCGCCCGACGAGTTGCAGGCCCTGCGGGCCGAAGCCCGCCGGCATTACGAGGACTACAACTTCCTGACCGAGGAAGCCGTCCGCCTGCATGACCGGGCCAAGGCCGGCCGTGTCGAGGCGTTGCGCGAGGCGGCCGTGGCGGCCCTGCCCGAGATCCGCGAGCGGATCGCCCAGGCCGGCGGCCGCTGGTCGCCCGAGACCTATGACGGCATCAGGGCCTATGCCGTGGCCCAGGGCTTCCCCCAGGACGAGGTCGACGGCTGGGTCAATCCGGCGATCATCCAGATGGTCTACAAGGCCAGCCGCTACGATGCGATCAAGGCCCAGGGGCCGGTCAAGACCCGGGCCGCGGCGCGCAGCGCCAGTCCGGTCAGGACGACCGGCGCGCCGGCCAAGGCCGGCCCCGGATCGGCCGCGGCCGACAAGGCGATGTCGCGGCTGAAACAAACCGGCAGCGTCGAGGACGCGGCAGCCGCGATCTTCGCCCGGATGACGGCACGGCGCGGCTAGCCCCTCGTCACCCCATCCCATCCATCTTCAAGGAAACCCATGTCACAGATCACCACCTACGACCAGGTCGGCCTTGCCGAGGACGTCGACGACGTCATCTCCAATCTTTCGCCGACCTCGACGCCGTTCATCTCCTCGATCGGCGAGGAGACCACCAAGGCGCGCGTCTACGAGTGGCAGGAAGACGCGCTGGCCGACCCGGCCGACAATGCCCGGGTCGAAGGCTTCGATGCCGCCTCGGGCAGCGTAACCCCGACGGTAATGCGGACCAACACCGTCCAGATCTTCGAAAAGACGGTCAAGGTGTCGGAGACGGCCGATGCGGTGCAGACGCATGGCCGGGCCAAGGAAAGCTCCTACCAGGCGGCCAAGAAGGGCAAGGAGATCAAGCGCGATCTCGAACGCGCCTGTGTCGGCGTGTTGCAGGCGGCGGTGACCGGCGATGCCGCCACCCCGCGCCGCTTCGCCTCGGCGCTGTCGCAGATCGCAGCGTCGGTCACGCGCATCGTCGACGGCGATGCCGGCAGCGCCGGCAACCAGCCCCGCGCGCTGCAGGAGGGCGACATCCTGGGCCTGCACCAGACCCTCTACGAAAAGGGGTCGGAGGACGTGACCACCCTGATGATCAAGCCGGCCGACAGCCTGATCGTCTCGGGCTTCGCGGCGGCCTCGGGCCGCACCCGCGACATTGCCGCCCAGCGCAAGGTGGTCAACGCGGTCGATCTCTACATTTCGCCGTTCGGCGAGCTGAAGGTCGTGATCAACCGCCAGCTCAAGTCGACCGAGGCCCTGATCCTCGATCCCTCGATGTGGAAGCTGATGAAGCTGCGCGGCTGGAAGATGACGCCGCTGGCCAAGACCGGCGACAACAACCAGTGGATGCTGGTCGGCGAATACGGCCTGAAGCATCGCAACCAGGAAGCCACCGGTCGGATCAGCAACCTCGCCTGATCCCGTGGCCACCCGCCGGGAGAGCAGCCAGGCGCTCTCCCGGCCTCTATTCCGCCGGAGGCCACGATGCAGTTTCTGGACGTCACCACCAGCCTCGACCTCGTCGACGGCAAGCTTCTGGTCGGCCATCACCAAAGCATAGATTCCCATTACCTCGACGATCTCGCCGAGACGCGGCTGGCCTCGACCGTCACCCGCGAAGGCATGTTCATGAAGGTCGCCTCCATCCCCGCGGCCATCGTCGACAGCTGGGCGGCCCAGGGCTTCAACATCCTCGACCAGCGCGTCGGCGCCGCCGACATCCTGCGCCGGCTGCGGGCCGAGGACATGGGGCGGTTGATCGCCACGGCCAAGCGGGTGTGACATGAACTACGGCGACCTCAAGGCCTCGATCGAGGCCACGCTCAACCGCACCGACACCACGCCCGCGCTGACCGCCGCCTTCGTCGACAAGGGCATCCGCCTGATCCAGCGCCGCGCGCGCCTGCCGTTCATGGAACAGGCCGTCGTCGTCGAGGTCGGCGCCGACTTCAGCGGGCTCGACGTTCCCGGCGACTTCCTCGGCATGATCGCGCTGCACCATGCCGGCGATCCCCGGGCGCTGGAACCGGTAGGCCGGGCCGCGTTCGACACCGTGCCGGCCGCCGCCCGGCCGCAGGTCTACACCCGCGACCGCGGCAGCTTCCTGCTGGCCGGGCGGCCGCCGGCCGGTTCGACGCTGCGCTACAGCTATCACGCCGACGCGACGGCGCTGAACGCCGACGGCGACAGCAACGGCCTGCTCGCGGCGATGCCCGACCTCGTCGAATGGGCGGCGCTGATCTTCGCCGCCGAGCATTTCGAGGATCCCCGCGGCGAACGCTGGGCCGCGCGCTACGAAGCGGTGATGGCCGACGTCGAGGCACAGAACGCACGGCTCGTGCTCGACGATGCGGCGGTGGCGCCGCTCGCCGGCTGGGCGGCGGTGCGATGAGCGGCGACGAATTGACCGAGCTGCGCGTCGCGCTGGCCCGGCTCGAAGGCAAGCTCGACATGTACGGCCTGCAATCAACCGCGTTGTCGGCCGATCTCAAGGATCACGAAAAGCGCCTGCGCGGGCTCGAGGAAGCCCGCACCCGCCTGCTGGCCTACGCCACCCTGCTCGGCGCCGGCACCAGCCTGCTGGCCGGCATGGCCGGCAGGCTCCTCTTCCATACCTGACCGGGGCAGCCGCCGCCGGGCGTTCCATTGGAGCATCGCATGACCACTTCCGGCTTCTTCACCGGCATCAATCCCGTGCCCGAGACCGTCGAGACCGTCGCCGATCTGCTGGCCGACGCGCGCGAGGCGGCAACGACGGTGGTCGACGCGACGGCCGCGGTCCAGTCCGCGCGGGCAGCGACCGAAGCCGCCCGCGACAGCGCAAGCCAGGCAGCGGCGACAGCGACCGGTGCGGCAACCGCGGCCACCGGTGCGTCGGCCGGCGCGCTGGTCGATGCCCAGGCGGCCCGCGACGCCCGCATCGCGGCCGAGATCGCGCGCGACGAGGTCGCCACCGCGGCCGCGGGCGTGGCCGCCGATGCCGAGACCGCGGCCGATGCGGCCATGGCGGCGGCGAGCGCCGCGGCCTCGGCGGCAGCCGATACGGCAACCGCCGCGCAGAAGGCGGCAGCTGCCGCTGCCGATGCGCTGGCCACCGCGACCCGCGCCGGCCAGGCCGCGACGGCGGCGGAAACCGCCGCTGCCGCCGCCGCCACCACCACGGCCGCCCGTGACGAAACGCTGTCGGCCCGCGACGCGGCGGCCGGCAGCGCGACGGCGGCCGGCGCCGCCCGCGACGAGGCGATCGCACGCGCGGCGGCGGCAGCCGGCGCGGCCACCACGGCAACGGCCCAGGCTGCCGCCGCCGATGGCGCCGCGGCGGCGGCGGCGGCCTCGGCAACCGCGGCCGGCACTGCCGCCGCGATCGCCGCGACCAAGGCAGACGGCGCCGCGAGCCACGCCCAGGCGGCAATCGGTGCCGCCGGGTCGGCGACAACCGACGCCGCCACGGCATCGACCGCCGCATCCGCGGCCGGCACGGCGGCGGCCGCGGCAATCGCCTCGCGCGATACGGCGGCCACCCACGCCGTGACCGCCGTGGCCGCCGCGACGACCGCCACCGACAGGGCGGACGAGGCGACGGCGGCGGCGGCAGGCATCGGCGAGGCGGCCACCACCGCGACAGCGAAGGCGGGCCAGGCCGTCGCCGCGGCGGCGGCGGCCGCACAAAGCGCCGCGGACGCCGCCGCCGCCGCCCAGGCGGCCTCCGGGGGCGGCATCAAGATCTCGCCGACCGATACGACGCCGGAACTGCTCGACGCCGCGATCACCGTGTCGGGCGCCCTCACCAAGACCGTGATCAATCCCGGCGGCAACGAGCACATCGATCTATCGGTCGATCTCTCGGGTGTTGCGGCCACCAGCGGCGCCACGTTCACCGGCCCCCTGCTGCTGCCGAACGGCAGCGCATCGGCCCCGGCACAAGCCTTCGCCAATGCCCCGGATACCGGCCTGTTCCTGGTCAACGCCGCCGCCCGTCACGTTCGGCTGAAGGCGGGAACCCCGTCGACGACCGCAAACGGCGGCAACGCCTCCCTGGTCGGCGGCAGCGGCGGGGCCGTCGGCGGCAACGGCGGCAACGCCGTCATCGGCGGCGGCAGCGCAACCGCCGGCACAGGCGGGAATGTGCAGATCGTCGGCGGCAATACCGCGGAAGGGGATGGGGGGAGTATTGTCATCCGCGGAACCGCCGGACAGACTATCGCAGCTACAAGTCGCGATGGTGGAGCTATAGAACTCGTCGCGGGCAACGGAGTTCTTGGTGGCTCTGGTGGGTCATTAGTCCTTAAGGCCGGTCAAAGCGGCTCAAGCGGGTTGCCAGGTAGCGCCTCAGTTATCGGAGGTGATGCAATCATGCCGCATGGAACCGGTGGGGACGCAAAGCTTATTGGCGGCACCCCTGCTGATGGAAACGGGGGAAATTGTGTAATCTCTGGTGCAGCAGCGAGCGGAAGCGATCACGATGGTGGGAATGTCCTAATAACGGCAGGTGATGCGACGGGTGCTGGACATGGCGGCAACATAACGCTAAGGCCTGGAAAATCTGCAATAGGAACAAATGGACAAACAAGAATAAAAGGTGTGTTTGTTGTCGAAAATTCCGCCGGTCAAGAACAAATAGCATTCGCAGATGGCGGCAACGCTGAATTTTCAGTCCCGATCGTTGCACCTGCAATTCGTGCAGCTACAGACTTTGCTGGGACAGCGAGCGTTGGCTTCGTTGGTGGAGGTGGCGCTGGGCTGTCGCTGACTAACTCGACGACGAAACAAATTAAGCTGGCTGGGGGCACCGCCTCATCTACCAGCAATGGAGGAAGCACGGAGATTGTCGGAGGAGCGGGCGGCGATCTATCCGGCAGTGGGGGAACTGTCCGGATCGTCGGCGGAGCTCCGACCAACGACGGGAACGGCGGAAATGTGCTGATTGCGGGTGGATTAGCAAGAAGCTCGTCGGGAGCGGCGCGCGAGGGCGGCACAGTATCAATCGTTGCAGGTAGCGGCGATTTGACTGGCGAAGGGGGAGCAGTTCGTCTTACAGCGGGCGATGCAGGTCCCAATGGGGTGGCAGGGAATGTAGCCATCAGGGGAGGAAATGGCGGCTCGATCACAGGCGATGCTGGGAGCATCAGCCTTTCAGGCGGAACTTCTAGCAACGGCAAAGGTGGATCTATATACATTTCAGCTTCCGACGGTACAGGAATGCACCAGTATGGTGGAACCATAACAATTAAAGCTGGAAATTCTTCCGGATATTCGACTGGTGGGCATATTCACTTAATTCCGGGCAGCTCATCGGATGGAACATCCGGAAGTATAGTTCTTTTGAACTTACCAACCAGTCCTTCCGGCTTGCCAATTGGAGCTCTTTGGTCAAGCAATGGCACACTAAAAATCGTGTAGATAAAAATTCAAAAATACTACCGCAAAGAACACCGATTACTAGCTGGCTTAAATCGGTGTTTTTCAGAATCATAAAGATATTATGATAATATTTCATACTCGCCCAACATGTTGCTGGATACATGATTAACATTATCATATTTTCACCCTGCAAGGCTCTAGACCAAAAGCGAAATCTGTGGCAGATTTTTCAATTAGCTAAGCATATTGGATATATAAGAATGAAGTCCAATTTTAGAAATCTCATTCTATCTACAGGAATTGGCCTAGCACTACTGATGCCACTGCGGCTAATAAATGCTATCAATACATCCAATATTATATCTAAGATCTGTGCTATAATATTATGGATTTTTAAGTCTCGAGAATATGGCGGATCTAATTATATCACTGAGCCGGATAACCAAATAGAACTGTGCTACATTATAGCAAATATTTCTAATAGGAGAATCGAAGAAATTATTTCATACAGGGATGAACTTGCTGAAGACGATGAGATTAAATTTAAAATAATGGAGCGAATTTCAAATTCTAACGAGAAATATTTCCATGATCCTGTATTAAGGATTGGGAAAAGACTGAAGTTTTATCTATTAGTGCGCGCCCTACGTCCCCAACTTACTATCGAAGCCGGGGTAGACAGAGGCCTGGGTGCCCTGATAATTGATCGTGCCCTTCAGCGGAATGCAAGCGAGGGCTATCCTGGTAGATATCTCGGGATCGAAATTAATAGAGATAAGAACATTTTATTCATCGAAAGCGTGAAGCCGAAATTTGGCACTATTTTATTCGGGGACTCGGTCAATGAAATTGACAAAATAGAAGAAAAGATTGATTTATTTTTCCATGAAACCTTATCGAATTCAGAGCACGTAAAAAAGCAACTAACACTTGTGAGAAACAAGATGTCTGACAAGGGCGTCATAACTACACCATGGTCAAATTATGATATTCTGCAATTTTCTATTGATAGTGGTATGAACTTATTGGCACACAGAGACAGACCAAAAATACACTGGCATGATGGAGCGACTCATTTATTTATATTTCCATCACCACGGTATTAAATTATGGCTTTTGTTTCTCGCATTAGACTTATTTCTGACTATCAATAGCTAACTTCTTTATTACATCATTTTAATCGAGCTATTTTGGGCTCAATGGTGCGGCTCAACGCGTTATCTGTTTGACAGCGCCGACGGAGGCACATAAAACCAGCGCCCACGGAGGCCCGGTGGCCCGATGGCGGAGTGGCTACGCACCGGACTGCAAATCCGTTTACCCCGGTTCGATTCCGGGTCGGGCCTCCAACTCTCCACCGTCTTCAGCCCAAGGGCTGCATCGTCACCTCGACACCGCCGAGCACGGCGTTGCCGGACAGCGGATCGCGCAGATCTTCGTCGAGCAGCGCATTCAGGTTCGCCCCCGGTCGCTGGGCCGCCAGGCCGAGGCGGATGCCCGGCAGGTCGTGGCCCCAGCCGTGGGGCAGGCTGACCACGCCCGGCATCATCGCATCGGAAACTTCCACCATCACCTCGATCGCCCGGTCGGCGCGCGCGATTCGCGCCCGGCCGCCATCGGTGAGGCCGAGGCGGCCGGCATCGGCGGGATGCACCATCGCCGTGCAGCGGAACGGGCCCTTGGCCAGTACCGGCAGGTTGTGCATCCAGGAGTTGTTCGAGCGCACATGGCGGCGGCCGATGATGACGAGATCGGGCGCCGGCCGGCCGAGATCGGCCGCCGCACGGGCCAGATCGGCGAGGAGCGGCGGCGGGGCCAGTTCGACCATGCCCGATGGCGTGCGCAACACCTCGGGCAGGCGGGGGCTGAGCGGGCCGAGGTCGATGCCGCCCGGTGCCTTACGCACCGCGTCGAGCGTCAGGCCGTAGGGGCCCTGGCGCAATGCGAGATCGATCAGCCGCTCCGGGCCGCGCCGTGGCGCCACCGCGTCGGCGATCGCCGCGGCGCGGTCCCCGGCGAGGCGGCCGAGTTCGGCGTTGAACAGCTCGTCGTCATAGGCGTGGACGTCGATCCCGGCCCCGCGCCCCTCGACGATCGCGGCAAGGCGCAACAATGTCTCCCACTCGGCCGGGCGGTCCGGGTCGCGCGGCAGCGTCGCCTCGCTGAAGCGGGCGTAGTTGCGGCAGGCGAGCTGCGGAAACGGTACGTCGTAGTGGATGTCCTCGAGCGGCGACAGCCCGGGCAGGATCACGTCGGCATGGCGCGAGGTTTCGTTCAGGTAGATGTCGAGGCTGACCATGAAGTCGAGCCGGTCGAGTGCCGCGGCCAGTCGCGCGCCATTCGGCGCCGAGAGGACGGGATTGGCGGCAATCGCGATCAGCGCCCTGACCTGCCCGTCGCCCGGTGTCTCGATCTCCTCGGCCAGGCAGGTCAGCGGAAACTCGCCGAACACTTCCGGCGCGCCGGATACCCGCGACCGGCGCCGGCCCGTCGTCACGCCGCACCCGCTGCCGGGCGCCCCGGCGGTATTGGCCGCGAAGGCCGGCGCCTTCGGGAACATGATGCCGCCCTCCTCGTCGAGGCGGCCGGTCAGCACGTTCAGCAGGTCGATCGCCCAATTGGCCAGCGTGCCGTATTCCTGGGTGCAGGTGCCGATCCGGCCATAGACGGCGGCGCGCGGCGCGGCGGCAAGCTCGCGCGCCAGGCCGCGGATATCGGCCGCGGCAATGCCGCAGCGCGCGGCCACGGCCTCGGGCGCGAAGCCGGCGACGGCAGGCCGCACCTGGTCGAGGCCGGCCACGCAGGCCCCGGCCCGGCCGAGCCGCACCAGATCCTCGTCGAACAGTGCGTGGACCAGACCGAGCAGGAAGAACACGTCGCCGCCCGGGCGGATGAACAGGTGGCGGTCGGCGACGTCGGCGGTTTCGGTCCGCCGCGGGTCGACGACGACGAGCCGGCCGCCGCGCGCCTGCAGCGCGCGGGCCCGGCCGCGGAAATCGGGCACCGTCCACATCGACCCGTTCGAGGCGAGCGGGTTGGCGCCGATCACCAGCAGGTAGTCCGACCGGTCGATGTCGGGCACCGGGATCGACAGCCAATGGCCATACATCAGCCCGGCGGCCAGCTGGCGCGGCATCTGGTCGAGGGTCGAGGCCGAAAAGACGTTCTGGCTGCCCAGCGCCCGCCCGAGCCGCGCGCCATAGAGCAAGAGCCCGGCCTTGTGGGCGGTAGGGTTGCCCAGCACCGTGGCGACCGCGTTGCGGCCATGCGCGCCGATCAGCGGCGGCAGGCGGCGGTCGATCTCGGCGAAGGCTTCGTCCCAGCCAGCCTCCACGAACTGGCCGCCGCGTCTGATCAGCGGCCGGCGCAGCCGGTCCGGGTCGTCGTGCAGGTCGCGCAGCGCCACGCCCTTCGGGCACATGTAGCCGGCGCTGAGGACATCGGCGTCATGACCGCGGATCGCGGTGACGCGGCCATCGGCGACCTTCAGCTCCAGCCCGCAGCAGGCTTCGCAGAACGGGCAGATGCGGTGAACGGTGGCTTCGCTGGCCGGCATGCTGGCAACCTCCCTGGTTGCCGGCCATCCTGCCAGTTTTCGCGCGCCGCTCAACGACTTCCGGTGCCGTCGGCCGGCGTCATTGACCGGCGAGCAGGCCGCGCCGGATATCCTTGACCGCGTCCACCGCCGCCGGTTCGTCGAGCCCGTCGGCCAGCAGGCTTTCGAGGGTCATGGCCAAGCCGAGCTCGCGGTCGTCGACCACGACCCGGTCGGCACCGCGGGCGGCGAGATGGCTGCGCTCGACCTCGCCGGCGGCACGCGCGATCACCTGCAAATCGGGGTTGGCGGCATGCGCCAGCGCCGCGATCTCGCCGGCCTGCAACGGGTCCGACAGCGTCACCACCACCAGCCGCGCCTGGCGCAGCCAGGCGGCCTCGATCACCGCGGCGGCGGCGGCATTGCCATAGATCACCGGTTCGCCCTCGGCCGCCAGCCGTTCGACGATGGTCGGGTCCTGTTCGATCACCACGACCTGGCGCCCGCGATCCTTCAGCCCACTGGCAACCAGCCGCCCGATCCGCCCATAGCCGACCAGCACGACGTGCCCCTGCGGGGCGGCACGGCCGGCGGCCTTATCATCCCGTTCATCCGCCTCGACGGGGGCCAGCCGCGCGACCCAGGCCTTGCGGCCGAGCCAGCGCGACAGCGGACGCACCGCGGCAAACATCAGCGGGTTGATGACGATCGACAGGACGGCGCCGGCGATGATCAGGTCGCGCGCCTCGTCCGACAGCAGGCCGAGCATGCCGCCGAGCCCGGCCAGGATGAACGAGAACTCGCCGATCTGGGCCAGCGACGCCGAGACGGTCAGCGCCGTGCGCAGCGGCCGGCGGAAGGCCAGCATGATACCGGCCGCCACTGCCGCCTTGGCCACGACCACGACGATCAGCACCCCCATCACGGCCAGCGGGCTCGCCGCCACCGCGTGGAAGTCGAACATCAGCCCGAGCGAGATGAAGAAGGGGACGGCAATGGCATGCTTGAGCGGCAGCGTGTCGTTGGCGGCGCGGCGGCTGAGTTCGGATTCGCCGAAGGCGACGCCGGCCAGGAAGGCGCCGAGCGCCACCGTCACACCGAAGAGATAGGCGGCGCCGAAGGCAAGACCGAGGCCGAGGACGAGAACGGCGAGCGTATAGAGCTCGCGCGAGCCGGTGCGCGCCGCCTGGGCCAGTGCCCAGGGCGCCAGCCGGCGGCCGATCAGCAGGGCCACGGCGAAGAACACCGCCGCCTTGACCAGGGCAAGACCGAGGCTGATCCCGATCTCGCTGCCGGTCGCGGTGGCATCGGTCACCGCCGGCAGCAGCAGCAGCACCAGGACGATGACGACATCTTCGGCAACCAGCCAGCCGACGGCGATCCGCCCGTCGCTGCCGTCGAGCTCGCGGCGTTCCTCCAGCGCCCGCCGCATCACCACCGTCGAGGCGACGGACAGGGCCAGGCCGAAGACGAGCGCCTCGGCCCAGCGCCAGTCCCAGGCAACCGCCAGCAGCGCGCCGAGCAACGTGGTGATCGCCATCTGCACGATCGCGCCGGACAGGGCGACCGTGCGGACCGCGATGAGGTCGCGCAGCGAAAAGGTCAGCCCCACCCCGAACATCAGCAGCACCAGGCCGATATCGCCGAGCTGGATGGCGAGGCTGTCGTCGCCGATGAGCTCGGTGGTGAACGGCCCCACCGCCATGCCGGCCAGCAGATAGCCGACCAGCGGCGACAGCCGCAGGCGCAGCGCCACCAGGCCGAGCCCGAAAGCCATGACCAATCCGATCACCAGCGTGGCAATCAACGCGGTTTCCTGCAGCATTCTCCCTCGCTCGCCTCGGGTGCCATTGGGCATTGCCGGCCGGTGATTCGTCAACCGACCAGGAGGCTTAAGCCAGATGGCTACTCAGCCGGCGATGCAGCCGAGCAACGGTCCGAGCTGGCCGATGCGGCCCTGGATGACGCCGGCACGGCCGGCGATATAGCGGCTGGGGCTGGCCGGCGACCAGCGCCGCGGATTGGGCAGCACCGCGGCCATCAGCGCCGCCTCGCGGCCGCTCAGCGCCCTGGCCGGCTTGCGGAAATAGACCTGGGCGGCCGCCTCGGCACCATAGATGCCCTCGCCCCATTCGGCGATGTTGAGATAGACCTCGATGATCCGGCGCTTGGGCCAGAGCAGATCGATGGCGAGGGCGATCGGCGCTTCGACGGCCTTGCGCAGGAAACCGCCGCCAGGCCACAGGAACAGGTTGCGGGCCACCTGCATCGTGATCGTCGAGGCCCCGCGCAGGCGCCCCTCCTCCTCATAATCGTCGATCGCCTCGGCCACGGCATCCCAGTCGATGCCGTGATGCAGGCAGAACCGGTTGTCCTCGGAGGCAACGACCGAACGCGGCAGGGCGGCCGCGATCTCGTCGAGCGTCACCGGGTCACGCCGGATCGTCCCCGCCTCGGGCAGGCGCAGCAGCATCAGCGGGGTGACGGGCGGCCCGGCCCAGCGATAGATCACGATCAACGCCAGAACGACGCCGACGATGCCCGCGCCGATACGCCCGGCGAGGCGTAGCAGCCGGCGAACGGCCGTCATCGGCCGACGTCAGAGGGCATTGACCGCCGCGATCAGCGGCTTGGGCGACACCGACAGCGTGCCGACGAACGGCTGGTCGTGCGACAGCAACACCCAGAAGGCGCTGCCGATCAGGATCGATAGCAAGGTGAGCGTCAGCGCCTCGGTGCGCTTGTTCTCGACATGCACCATCGCGACGGCGGTGCCGACGATGGTCGCCGAGAGGACCAGCGTGATCCAGACCACGATCGAGATTTCCTGGTCGGCGATGGCGATCCGCCGGGTTCGCGCCTGCTCGATCCTGCCGATCTCGGCGACGAGCTGGCCGCGCAGGAAGCTGTCCTCGGGGGTGGCCGGCTTGAGCGCCAGCACCCATTCCATCGCCTCGCGCAGTTCGGGCACCGCGAAGGGCAGTTCCATCGATTCGTCGAGAGCGGGCCATTCGCGCACCACGACGACCTGGACATAGTCGCGCAGCATCACCTCGAGCTCGCCGCGATCCGGCACGGAGAGATGGCGTGACAGCAGGATCGACTGTTCGATCGCCCGCGCCTCCTGCACCACGATATGCTGGGCGTCGCTGCGATCGCGCCAGATCGAATTGATCAACAGCGCGGTGTACAGCGCGAACGACGCCATCAGCGTGCCCAGCAGGTTCTGCGAAATCCGGCGATAGGCGTCGAGCCGCGGCCCGCGGGCGCGCAGGGCGACGATCACCCCGATCAGGCCCATAACGGCGAACCAGAAGCCGTAGACCACGACCGCCATCGTGACCAGATCCAGCTTGTGCAGCCAGTCGATCACCAGCTCGACGGCATCGAGCATCAGGCCGCCTCGCTCGGCGTCTTGCGGTCGATCTGGGCCACCACCTCGTCAGGCGCCTGGACCACGCCGGTCGAGATCACGACCTTCATGCCCTCCTCGACCGTCATCTTCAGCGGAATGACGTCGGCCCGGCGGACATAGATCAGGTAGCCGCCGGTCGGATTGGGTGTCGTCGGCACGTAGACGCCGATCAGGTCGTCCTGCGCGACGGCGCGGCCGACCTCGCCGGTCTGTTCGGTGGTGACGAAGGCGATCGCCCAGGATCCCTCGCGCGGAAACGGCACCAGCACGACCTGGCGATAGCTCGAACCGGTCTGCGACAGCAGCGTCTCGAACAACTGCTTCAGCGCGCCGTAGATGCCGCGCACCAGCGGCATCCGGGCGACGATCCTCTCGCCGATGCCGATGACGCTGCGGCCCAGGAAGTTGGTCGCCAGGAAACCGATCAGCGTCAGCGAGACCAGCGCGATGATCAGCCCCAGCCCGGGCACCTGGAACGGCAGGTAGGTCGACGGCTTCAGTTCCGGCGGCAGCAGGGAATCGACGTTGCGGTCGACCGCCTCGACGAAATAGATCGTCAGATAGATGGTAATGGCGAGCGGCGCGGTGACGACGATGCCGGCCAGGAACCAGTTCCGCAGCCGGGCGAGCGGCCCGCGATGCAAGGGCTTGTCGGTCATCGCCGGTCAGCCGCCGGCAAAGAAGCGCATGAATTCATCCAACACCATCTTCGGCTGCTCCTCGGGCAGGTAGTGGCCGCAGGGCAGGGACCGCCCGGTGACGTCGGTCGCCTTCTCCGCCCAGGTGGCCAGCACGTCGAACTCGCCGTGCATCCGCCCCTTCTCGCCCCACAGCGCCAGCAGCGGACAGCGGATGCGGGCATCGCGGTCGGCGCGGTCGTGCTCGAGGTCGATGCTGGCCGCCGCCCGGTAATCCTCGCAGGCGGCATGAACCACTTCGGGCCGGCGCCAGGCATCGAGATAGCTCGCCATCGCCTCGGGCGCGAACCGGTCGAAACCCGACCCCCAGGAGCCGAGCTTCTGGTGCATGTAGTAGTCGGGATCGCCGCCGATCAGCCGTTCGGGCAGGTCGAAGGGCTGGGCCAGGAAGAGCCAGTGGTAATAGTCGAGCGCGCGCTTGGCGGTCACCTGCTCGAACCAGGTTAGCGTCGGGATGATGTCGAGCACGGCGGCCCTGGTCACCCGTTCGGCATGGTCGAGGCAGAGACGGTGCGTCACCCGGCCCCCGCGATCATGCCCGGCGACGGCGAAGCGATCGAACCCGAGGCGCGTCATCACCGTCGCCATGTCGCGCGCCATCGTGCGTTTGCAATGCGCCGCGTGATCGGGGGTCGAGGCGGGCTTGCCCGACCGGCCATAGCCGCGCAGGTCCGCGGCAATGACGGTAAAATGCCGCGCCAGATCGGGCGCGACCAGATGCCAGATGGCATGGGTCTGCGGAAACCCGTGCAACAGCAGCAGCGGCGGCCCCTCGCCGCCCCGCCGGATGAAGATCTCGGTTTCGCCAGTATCGACCGAAAGGTCGCTGAAGCCCTCGAACATCGGGTGCCCTCCCGTTCGCGGGGCACTCTATCGGCAAGCCGGGACAAGGCAAACCGCTTTCGCATGGCGACCTGTCGGCCCGTCGGTATACTCCCCTCCTCTCGGATAGAGTCGGAATAAGGAACCAAGATATGCGTCTGCACAACAAGGTCGCCATCGTCACCGGCGGCGGGTCGGGTTTCGGCGAGGGCATCGCGCTTCGTTTCGCCGAGGAGGGCGCGGCCGTGGTGATCGCCGACCTCAACCTGGCGGCGGCCGAGCGGGTGGCGGGCGACATCGCCAAGGCGGGTGGCAAGGCGCTGGGGGTCAAGGCCGACGTCACGGCAGATGCCGACGTGGCCGGCATGGTGGCGGCCGCGGTCAAGGCCTATGGCGGGCTCGACATCCTCGTCAACAATGCCGGCATGCCGCAGCTGAACGGCTCGCTGCTCGATACCGACGAGGCGACCTTCGACAAGCTGTTCGCGGTCAACGTCAAGAGCATCTATCTCGGCGCGCGGCACGCAATCCCCGAGATGCGCAAGCGGGGCGGCGGCGCCATCATCAACAATGCCTCGACCGCCGGGCTGCGGCCGCGTCCGGGCCTCGTCTGGTACAACGGCTCGAAGGGTGCGGCGATCACGCTGACCAAGGCGATGGCCGTCGAGCTGGCGCCCGAGCAGATCCGCGTCAACGCGCTGGCGCCGGTCGCCGGCACCACGCCGATGCTGAAGGTGTTCATGGGCGGCGAGGAGACGCCCGAGCAGCATCAGCGCTTCGTCTCGTCGATTCCGATCGGCCGGCTGTCGACCCCGCGCGACATCGCGAACGCCGCGCTCTACCTGGCGTCGGACGAAGCCTCGTTCATCACCGGTGTCATCCTGGAAGTCGACGGCGGCCGCTGCATCTGAGCATCCGCCGGCTGGCCGAAGGCACGGCCGGGCCCTGGCCCGGCCGCATCCCGGCGGGTCAGGCCGCCTGCGAGCGCGCCGAGGCCGAACCGGACAGCTTGCGGATCAGCCAGTCGATATCGTCGCCTTCCATGATCGTGTCAAACGCGGTCAGCGTGCGCTCGATCACGCTCTCGACAAAGCGGCGGCGATCGCCGGGCAGGCCATTGTACTGGGTCTCGCGCACCACATCGATGGCGATCCGCACCATGTCGAACAGTTGCGGCGGCAGGCTGCAGCGGTCATAGAGCGTCTTCAGGCCGATCCGACCCGGGTCGTTGATCAGCCGGTGAGCATTCTGGACGGGAATGCCGGCCAGCACCGCCATCGCATGCTCGAAGAAATCGATATCGCCGGTACAGAGCGCCCGCAGGATCAGCGTCGGGGTCAGCCGGCCATTGGCCTTGAGGTCGCGCACCAGCGCCTCGACGTCGACCGTCTCGTTCTCGGCCAGCAGGCCGACCAGTGCCTTTTCCCGGCTCTGCAGCAGCAGATCGGCGGCGAGATCGGGCGGCATTTCGTGATGGGTAACCAGATGTTCGCGGATCTTGTCGGAAACCACGGCCACCAGACGCTCGGTGATCGTGATCGGCAGCTTGGCGCGCAGCGCCAGGTTGTCGGCGACCTTCTGGCTGCCCTCGAACCGGGTCAGGGCCTTTTCCATCTGGCCTTCGTCGACCTGGGCGCCGTCGTTCTTCATCAGCGTCGAGACGGCATCCTCGGAGCCCTTCTCGACCAGCACGCCGGCAAGCGTCGCAGGAACCTCGCGGCGCGAGGCGATGGCGGTCTGATGCGCCGACGACCCGGCCGTGACGATCTCGATCAGATCGGCTTCGGACAGCACCGACGACGAGGCCAGCATCGGTGCCGCCACCTCGGCGACGTCCTTGGCCAGCTTCAGCGCCAGTTCGTGGGGGATATCCGGGCTGTCCTTCAGGTTCTCGGACAGGGCCTGGCGGACGCGGACGACGGCGTCATGGGCGAAGGCGGCAATGATTTCGCGGGCAAGCTGACGCTCGCTGTCAGTAAGATGCGCGTCGGCGAAGGCGCTGGCGACCTTGGAGGCGGCATCGACGCGCGCATCCGGTGACGGATCGCGCATCAGACGCTCGACGTCGGCCTTGCTGAGTTGCATCGTCTCCGTCATGGTCGGATCACGCCCTGCTGATACATCGCGTCGCGCCGAGCGTTGTTCGCTCAGCATCGGTCGCCACCACGATACAGGTCAAGCCGGCGAATTCATGAGCGAATCGCGAAATGGCCGGCTCCCGTACCGACGCCGGGTAGAATGACATGCCCGCGGCCCGCACGCTACAGGGCAATTAGGGTCGCCGGGAAGCGCGTTTCCCCTTGCCCAGGGCGGCCAGCAGGGTGATTTTCTGACCATGCTCGTCCGATCGACAACTCTGCTGCTGGCCATGGTCCTGGCCCTGCCCGCCCAGGGCCAGCAGGCGGCCAAGACCCCGGCCGCCACGACACCGCCGGCCGCGGCCACTCCCGCCCCGGCGGCTGCGCCCGATCCGGCCGCCCAGGCGGCTGCCCGCCTCGCCGTACCGACCCCGATCGGCGAAATCCCGCAATCCAGCTTCGTGATGATCATGGGGACGGTGGTCGCCGCCAATACCGGCGACTTCGTCCTGTCCGACGGCCACGCCTCGGTCGTCGTCGACGCCGGGCACGGCTGGGCCGCCAAGTCCGCGGTCCGGGTCGGCGACCGGATCCGCGTCATCGGCCGGATGGATGCCTATGGCAGCGGCCGGTTCGTCGGCGGGCTGGTAACCCGCGCAGACGGCAAGACGACCGCGCTGCAGCCGCTAACCGACTGACCCGTCCTCGCCGATCCGGAACGGCGCCGGGGCGAGCCCGGCGCGGGACCGCCGCGCCATCTCGGCGAAGGCGGCGGCCAGATGGCGGGCACTGCGCCCCGGATCGAACAGCGGCGCACCGTCGCGCAACGCGGCAAGCCGGACCCGCCGCCGCTCAAGCTCGGCCCGATCATTAGCCAGCGCGATCGCGGTGGCGACGAAATCGGCGCTGTCGGGGCGGCTCATTTCCGGCATGCCGAGGGCCGTGACCATGCTGGTGGCGATGCGCTGCCCGACCCCCTGCCCCGCCCGCGTCAGCACCGGCAGCCCGGCCCACAGCGCATCGAGCGCCGTGGTCGAGGCCGTCGCGCGGAACGCGTCGAGGAACAGGTCCGCCAGGCGGTGCCGCAGGAAATGGACCGCCTTGTCCGCCACGAAGCCGGCGAAGACCAGCCGGTCCGGCGCCACCCCGCGCCGCGCCGCCGCCGCACGCAAATTGACCGCCGTGGCGGGCAGGCGATGCGGGTTCGACAGCCACAGGACGCTGCCCGGCACCGCGCGCAGGATCTCGGCCCAGGCATCGAGGCATTCGCCGTCGATCTTCTGCGGATTGTTGAAGGCGCAGAACACGATCGCCTCGTCGGGCAGGCCGAAATCGCGCCGGGCGAGCGCGATATCCGGCAGGGCGGGCCGATCCGCCGGATGATAGCTCACCGGCAGCCGCACCGCCGCCTCGGCGTAGATCGCCTCGGCCCCCGGCGGCAGCACGACGTCGTCGGCCAGCAGATAGTCGAAGAACGAAAGGCTGAGGCCGCCGCCATGGTGGCCGATCCAGTAGAGCTGGACCGGCGCCGGCCGGCCGGCGAACAGCGCCGGGCGCGCATGCTGCATGAAGCCGGTCAGGTCGACCAGGACATCGAGTTGGTCGGCCGCGATCCGCGCGCGGGCTTCATCGTCGCTCAATCCCGCGAGATCGCGATAGCCGGCCATGCCGCCGACGAGGTCGCGGTAGTGGGTCCCGGGGTCGCCGGCGCGGTCGACCAGCGCATAGCCCCGGATTTCCAGGGCAGCCGGGTCATGCGCCTGCAGCACGCCGCGCAGCACCTGCCCCATCGGCCGGTTGCCCAGGTCGGGCGAAACCAGCCCGACACGCACCGGCGGCAAAGGCCGCCGCGGCGCGGGCGGCACCGATGCCGGTCCCGCCTCGGCCGACAACAGTGCCCCGCACTGCCGTCCGAGCGCCCGCAGGCGGGCCGGATCCAGGCCGATATAGGGGCCGAGATAGATCAGCTGGCCGGCCAGCCGCCAGTCGGTGATCGCGTCCGGGGCCAGCGCCGACCGGATCGCCGCGGCCAGTCGCGCGGCGCGCTCCAGGTCGGCGGCCAGGCTTGCCATGTTGAACCGCCCGGTCAGCGCGGCGATGTCGTCAGGGCACAGGGCCAGCACGCGATCGTAGGCGCGCGCCGCGTCTTCGACCCGGCTATCCTCGGCAGCGATCTGGGCCAGCCCCAGCCACGCATTGGTCCGTGCCGGATCGAGCGCGGCAGCCCGCCGCAACGCGCCCGCCCCCCCGGCGCCGCGCGCGCTGCCGCAATTGACCCAGGCGGCGGGATCGCCCGGCGCGGCCCGCACCGCCCGCTCCGCCCAGCGGCCGCGCGACGTGCCGGTCAGCAGCGCGGCATGGTTGACCAGCGCCGTGCCGAAGGCCGGGGCCAGCGCCAGGGCGCGCCGCCGCGCGGCACCGCCCGCGCCCAACCGCGCCAGCGCCTCGTGCAGGTCGGGCTGGGCGGGATCGAGTATCAGCGCGCGCCGGAAGAGCGCGGCCCGGTCGCCCGCCAGGCGGGCCAGGTTGGCCCAGGCCAGCGCCCCGTCCGGTTCGAAGGCGGCAAGGCCATGCAGCAGCGGCAGGGCCATCGCCGGATCGACCGCGGCAAGCGCAAGCCGGGTCGGTCGATGGCGGGGGTCGAGCCGCAGGCAGCGTCGGAAGCCGATGGCATCGCCGGTCAGTTCGGCCAGCCGGAACAGGGCGTCGCGGTGATCCGGCTGCAGGGCAACTGCCCGGCGGCTCGCTGCCGCCGCCGCGCCGCGATCGCCCAGGCTGGCCAGTACTGCGCCGAGATTGTTGTGCGCCTCGGTCAGGGCCGGGGCGTGACGCAGTGCCGCCTCGATGCGCTCGGCGCCGAGGGCCGCCCTGCCGGTCTGGAAGGCCAGCACGCCCGACAGGTGGAGCGTGTCCGGTTCGTCGGGCAACTGCGAGAGAATCAGATCGTAGAGGCGCTCGGCGCCCGCCAGGTCGCCCGCCTGATGCAACGCCAGCGCGCGCGTCAGAACCTCGGCCAGCGTCGCCATCAGAACCCCGTCCCCCGTGTCGGCCAGTCGAAACTAGCCTGAAGGCAGGGCGCTTCGCAAACCGTCAGAATTCGCCGTAGAGCTTCTTGGTCAGCCCGCGCATCGCCAGCGGCGTCGTCGTCTCCGATCGCCGGATCGACCAGCCGTCGATCACATGCGAGATATCCCGGATCAGGATATCGATCTGTTCCATGTTGGCGGATTCGATCTTGGGCTCGATGTGGTCGAGACGCCGCAGGAAGCCGCGGGCATAGGTCTGGTTGACCCCGTCCTCGAGCCCGGCTTCCAGGATTTCGCGCAGCCGGCGCAACGTTTTCTCGGCGCGATCACGCTTCTGGTCGACCGTTGCGGTTAAAGGCCTCATTTTTCGTGCGATATCTCTTAATTCGGAAACCATCCGTCGGCGCGGTAACCAATAGAGGCGCCTTACGGATCGGTCAAGATCGCGAAAGACAGGTCCGACGTACAATTATCGCCTGGACGGTCACGCCGTCGCGTCGCCGGCGAGATGGCGTGACAGCTTGTCCGCCAGTTCCCACTCCGGAAACGGCTTGCGGATGATCTGGTCCTGGTGGATGCCGGCCAGGCCCGAGGCATCGGCGTAGCCCGTGGCGAACAGCACCGGCAGGCCCGGCCGCCGGGTCCGTATTTCGCGCGCCAGTTCGGCGCCGTTCATCCCGGGCATGGCAAAGTCGAGCAGGACGAGGGCGACATGCGCATTGCGTTCGAGCAGATCGAGCGCGGCTCCGCCGCTGCCCGCCTCGAACACGCCATAACCGAGATCCCGCAGCATGGCCGCGGTGACCTCGCGAACCGCGCCGTCATCGTCGACCAGCAGGACGATCGCGCCCTTGGGCTGGCGGTCGACCGGCTGCCGGCGCCGGCCCGGCTCGGCCTGCACGATCGCCCGGGCGCGCGGCAGGTAGACCTTGACCGATGTCCCGTGGCCGGGCCGGGTCGCGATACGGACCCCGCCCCCGGACTGCTTGGCCAGGCCATAGACCTGGCTGAGGCCGAGGCCGGAGCCCTTGCCGACCGACTTGGTGGTGAAGAACGGCTCGAACGCCTTGGCCAGCACCTCGTCGCTCATGCCCGAGCCGGTATCGGAGACGGCGACCATCACGTAGTCGCCCGCCGTCGGCTGCTCGGGCCGCAGCGGCGGCCCCAGCACCACATTGGCCGTCTCGACGGTCAGCGTCCCCCCGACCTCCATCGCGTCGCGCGCGTTGATGGCGAGATTCAGGACGACCAGCTCGATCTGCGTCGGGTCGACCATCGCCGGCCACAGCCCCGGGTACAGCTGCACCTGGATGCGGATGCTGCCGCCCATCGTCGACTGCAGCAGGTCGTGCATGCCGGAGACCGTCTCGTTCAGGTCGACCGGCTTCGGCTCGAGCTTCTGCCGGCGCGAGAAGGCCAGCAGTTGGGCGGTCAGCTTGGCGCCGCGCTCGGCCGCCTGGACGATCATGTCGAGGCGGCGACGCTGCTCGTGGTCCGACGCGCCCTTCTGCAGGCGGCGGGCATTGCCGAGCACGACGGTGAGCAGATTGTTGAAGTCATGGGCGACACCCGAGGTCAGCTGGCCGACCGCCTCCAGCCGCTGGGCCTGCCGCAGGGCCGACTGGATCTTCTCCCGCTCGACGATCTGCGCGGCGAGCTGGCGGTTCGCCTGCTCCAGCTCGACCGTGCGCTCGGCAACGCGCCGCTCCAGCAGCATTTCCAGATTCTGCTGCGCGGTGACGTCGGTATTGGTGCCGAACCAGCGCAGGACCCGGCCCGCTTCGTCGCGGATCGGCGCGGCGCGGGTCAGGAACGGACGAAACTCGCCCGATGCCGCGCGCAGGGCCAAGGTCATCTCGAACGGTTCGCCGGACTTCAGCGAAGCCTGCCAGCGCGTCATGAAGGCCGGCAGCACCGCCGGGTCGTGGACCGCCTGCCAGCCCTGCTCCGCCATCTCCTCCGGGCTCGAGCCGGTATAGTCGTACCAGCGCTGGTTGTACCAGAACACGCGGCCCCCGGGCTCGGCCATCCAGGCAAGCTGCGGGATCGTCTCGACCATGATCGAGAACTGCGCCTCGGCGGCCCGGATCTCCTCGATGCGCCGACGCGCCTCGTACTGGCGACGGCGACTGCGCAGGGCGGTCTGCACCACGCTGACCAGCGTCGTCGGGTGGAATGGCCGTTCGAGAAAGGTGACGTTGCCCAGCACGCCCATCAGCCGCCGGGCGCCCGGGTTGCGCTCGAGCCCCGCGCCACGCAGCGACAGCACGATGAAGGGAAAGTCGGACCAGGCCGGCTGCCCGGCGACCAGACCGGCCAGGCTGGCAAGATCGGCATCGAGCAGCGCTTCTTCGACGATCAGGGCCATGGCCGCACCGCTCGCGACCCCGCCGCACAGCCCCGGCAGATCCGGGCAGACCGAAACCGCCAGCCCCGCCTCGCCCAGGATCTGCGAGGCGATCGCCGCATCGCGTCCTGCCGGGGCAAGGACCAGGGCGCGTTCCGGCCCTCCCTCGCCGCCGGTCACCGGGCCGCCGCCCCGCCTGTCGGCGGCATGTCGTCCACCAGGACCGGGATGCCGCGCAGGACCCCCTGGAAATTGTCGAGCGGCGGTCCGACGTCGAGGCCGCCCGACGTCACGGCAAGTTCCCGGATCGTGGTTTCGTGGGCCCCGGCCCGCTTCTTGATCACCGATACCGCGCGACGCACGCGCCCGCGTGCCTCGAAATAGCGCAGCAGGATGACGGTGTCGGCGAGATAGGTGATGTCGACCGGCGTCTTCATGTCGCCGACCAGCCCGTGCTGGGCGATGGTCAGGAAGGTGGTGACGCCCTGGCGATTGAGGAACTGCAGCAGTTCGTGAATGTGGAGGACCAGGAATTGCTCCTCCGGCATCGCCGCCTGATAGCCGTTCAGGCTGTCGATGATCACCGTTCCGGCACCGGTCTCGGCGATGCAGGCGCGGACGCGGGCGGCGAATTCGCCCGGCGACTGTTCGGCGGCATCGACCTGCTGGATCACCAGCGCGCCCTCCGCCCGCAGCGCATCGAGATCGATGCCGAAACCGCGGGCGCGCGCGGTAAGCAACCCGACCTCCTCGTCGAAGATGAACAGGCCGACGCGCTCGCCGCGCCGGATCGCCGCCAGCGCGAATTGCAGCGTCAGCAGGGATTTGCCGGTGCCGGTCGGGCCGAGGACCAGGGTGCTGGTCCCGCGCTCGACCCCGCCGCCCAGCAGGGCGTCCAGCCCCCGGATGCCGCTCGGCGCCGGGCTGCGGTCGAAGACCGTGCGATGCTCGGAAGCGACCAGCCGCGGATAGATCCGCAGTCCGCCGGTCTTGATGCTGAAATCGTGATAGCCGCCGCGGAACGGCCGGCCCCGATATTTCAACACCCGGACCCGGCGCCGTTCGCTGCCGTAGTTCGGCAGCATCTCCTCCAGCCGCACGACGCCATGGGCCACGCTGTGCACCGTCTTGTCGGTCGTCTCCGACGTCAGGTCGTCCAGCATCAGCACGGTTGCCCCGTGCCGGGCGAAATAGTGCTTCAAGGCGAGCACCTGCCGACGATAGCGCAGCGAACTCTGCGCCAGCAGCCGGATCTCCGAAAGACTGTCGATGACGATGCGGTCGGGTCCGATCCGCTCGACCGCCTCGAAGATCATCCGGGTCGTCTCGCCCAGTTCGAGGTCCGAGGAATAGAGCAGGCTCTGCTGCTGCCGCTCGTCGAGCAGCCGTTCCGGCGGAATCAGTTCGAAGATGTCGATGCCGCCGAGATCCCAGCCATGCGCGAGGGCAGAATCGCCCAGTTCCGCCTCGGTTTCGGACAGCGTGATGTAGAGGCAGCGTTCGCCGGCCGCAGCGCCGGTCAGCAGAAATTGCAGCGCCGTCGTCGTCTTGCCGGTTCCCGGGCTGCCCTCCAGCAGGAAGACGCGATCACGGGCAAAGCCGCCATCGAGGATTTCATCGAGCCCGCTGACGCCGGTGGCGGCGTCCCTCGACTTGTCTATCGCCATCGCCCTTTCTCATTCCCAGCTGCGATCCGCGTCGGACGACGGGAAAACCCGCCGCGCCGCCGGCGCGAACGATCCGGAAAGGACAGTCGCGCCAGTCGCATAGCGCCTATGGCGAGGCAAAGGTTCCCTACTTTGGTCGGGCCGCCAGGAGTTGCAGGGAATGGCGCGCGATCACCCCCTCCTCGTCGGTCGGGATGACACGGATCGCAACGCGGGATTGCGCGCCGTCGATGCGTCGGGCATTGGCGCCATTGGCCTCGGCGTCGAGCCGCGCGCCGAGCCAGGCGCAGCGTTCGACGACCGCCGCGCGCACCGGGGGCGAATGCTCGCCGATGCCGGCGGTGAAGACGAGGCCGTCAAGCCCGCCGAGCGCCGCGACCAGCGAACCGATCTCGCGGGCGATGCGATAGCAGAACAGGGCGACGGCCTCGGCCGCTTCCGGCCGGTCGCTCGCCGTCAGGTCGCGCATGTCGCCGGACAGGCCCGACACGCCGAGCAGGCCGGAATCCTTGTAGAGCATGTCGCGGACCTGGGCCGGCGTCATCCCGCGCTGCTCCAGCAGATGCAGGACGACCCCCGGATCGAGGCTGCCGCAGCGTGTCGCCATCACCAGGCCTTCGAGGGCCGAGAAGCCCATGGTCGAGGCGACGCTGCGGCCGCCGGCGATGGCGCAGAGGCTGGCCCCGGCACCGAGATGGCAGACGATGACCCGGCCCGCGGCGAGATCCGGTTCCTCGGCCTTCAGCACCCCGGCGATATGCTCGTAGGACAGGCCGTGAAAGCCGTAGCGCCGCACCCCCTCGGCCTCGAGCCGCCGGGGCAGGCCGAACAGCGTTGCCAGCCGCGGCTGGCCGGCGTGGAAGGCCGTGTCGAAACAGGCGACCTGCAGCACGCCCGGCGCCATCTCGCGCGCCGCGCGGACGCCTGCCAGGTTGTGGGGTTCGTGCAGCGGTGCCAGCGGCACGTAGGCCTCCAGCGCCGCCAGCATCTCCGGCGTGACCACGGCGGGCTCGACGAAACGGTCGCCGCCATGGACGATGCGGTGGCCGATCGCCGCCGGCCGCACGCCGCCGAGATGCGCGGCGGCCCAGTCGAGCACTTCGGTCATCGCCTTGGCATGGCCACCCGGCGCGATGCGCTGGACCACGCCGCCCTCGAGGTGACGGTCACCGTCGTAGAGCGCGTATTTCAGGCTGGAAGAACCGGCGTTCAGGACCAGGATCGGCTGCATGACGCTCACCCCATCACGTTGAAGCCGCCATCGACATAGACGACGTTGCCGGTCAGCAGACGTGCGAACGGCGTACACAGATAGGCGGTTGCCGCGCCGACATCGTCGATGTCGACCAGGCTGTGCGACGGGGCGCGCAGCACCGCCTCGTCGAGCAGGCGGTCGAAACCCTTCAGGCCCGATGCCGCGCGCGTCTTGAGCGGCCCCGGCGAGACGGCATGAACGCGGATGCCCTTCGGCCCCAGTTCATGCGACAGGTAGCGGACCGAAGCTTCCAGCGCAGCCTTGACCGGCCCCATCAGATTGTAGTTGGGGATGACCTTGCGGGCGCCGTGATAGGTCATGGTGATCAGTGCCCCGCCCTCGGTCATCAGGGGCTCGGCGGCGCGGGCCAGCCGGATAAAGGAATGGCACGAGATATCCATCGCCGCGCCGAAGCCTTCCGCCGACGAATCGACCAGCCGGCCATGCAGGTCCTCCTTCGGGGCGAAGGCGATCGAGTGGATCAGGAAGTCGAGCCGCCCCCACTCGCGCGCGATTCGCTCGAACAGCGCCGCCTGCTGCGCCATGTCGCGCACGTCGAGCGGTTCGAGCATCGCGGCCCCCAGCGCCTCGGCCAGCGGCGCCACGAAGCCATGCGCCTTCTGGTTCAGATAGGTCAGCGCCAGATCGGCCCCCAGCGCCCGGCAGGCGCGGGCACAGCCATAGGCGATCGAATTCTCGTTGGCGATGCCGACGATCAGGCCCTTCTTGCCGGCGAGCGCAGCGCCCGGCGGCAGCGACAGATCGGCCATGCTGGCCTCCTCCGATTACGAGACGATGGCGGCGCGGGCGCGCGCGACCTTGACCGCTACCGCGGCGGAAGCCAGCCGGGTCGCGGCATGGTCGGCACGGCTGGTCAGCATGATCGGCACCCGGGCCCCCATCACGATGCCGGCCGAGCGGGCACCGGCAAAATAGGACAGCTGCTTGGCCAGCATGTTGCCGGCCTCGAGATCGGGCACCAGCAGGATGTCGGCCTGGCCGGCCACCGGCGAGGCGATGCCCTTGGCCTGGGCCGCCTCGGGGCTGATCGCATTGTCGAACGCCAGCGGGCCGTCGACCAGCGCGCCGGTGATCTGGCCGCGATCGGCCATCTTGCACAGGGCGGCGGCATCGATCGTCGTCGGCAGCTTCGGGTTGACGGTCTCGACCGCCGACAGGATCGCGACCTTCGGCCTGATCACGCCGAGGGCGCGGGCCACGTCGATCGCGTTCTGCAGAATGTCGGCCTTCTCGGCCAGCGTCGGATAGATGTTGATCGCGGCATCGGTGATGAACAGCAGGCGCTCGTAGGCGGGGACGTCCATGACGAAGACGTGGCTGGTGCGCCGCGCGGTGCGCAAGCCCCCCTCCTTGGCGACGACCGCGGCCATCAGTTCGTCGGTATGCAGGCTGCCCTTCATCAGCGCCGCGACCGCACCGGAGCGGGCCAGCGCCACGGCACGCTCGGCCGCCTCGTGGCTGTGTTCGGTGGCCACCAGGTCGAAGGCGGCGATGTCGACGCCTGCAGCCTCGGCCGTGGCACGGATCTTGGCGGGCGGACCGACCAGCACCGGGCGGATCAGCCCGGCATCGGCCGCGGCCACCGCCCCCGCCAGGCTGTCCCGGTCGCACGGGTGGACGACGGCGCAGGGCAGCGGTGCGGCGGCCGCCGCTTCGGCCACCATCGCTTCGAAGATCGCCGATGCAGTTTCGTTCATGCGTGCCTCTCACAAGGTTTGGCGACAACCTAGCGGCCGGCGGGAATTGTGCACTGCGGCAAAACGGCACGCCACACCGAAGTCGATCGGACCGGGGAGGCAAAGAAAAAGCCGCCGGGCCTTTCGGCCGGCGGCTTCGAGTTTGTATCAGGGGAGGAAACACGCCTGAACTGGTAAGGACACTAGCCCGGAACCGGTTAAAGGTGCGTCACCTCGTGTAATGTTTTGTCTGTCATTTATTGGTAACGTTTCAACTCCATGCGCCCGATCTGGTTGCGATGGACCTCGTCCGGACCATCGGCGAGGCGTAGCGTGCGCGCATGGGCGTAGGCCTGGGCCAGGCCGAAATCGCTGGTGACGCCGCCGCCACCATGGGCCTGGATGGCCCAATCGATGACCTGGCAGGCCATGTTCGGCGCCGCCACCTTGATCATGGCGATTTCCTTGGCCGCCACCTTGTTGCCGACCGTGTCCATCTTGTGCGCTGCATTCAGCGTCAGCAGGCGGGCCTGGTCGATCAGGATGCGGGCTTCGGCGATGCGCTCCAGCGTCACGGTCTGCTCCGCGACCGGCTTGCCGAACGCGACGCGGCTCGATACCCGCCGGCACATCTTCTCCAGCGCCCGCTCGGCCAGGCCGATCAGGCGCATGCAGTGATGGATGCGCCCCGGCCCCAGCCGGCCCTGGGCGATCTCGAACCCCCGCCCCTCGCCCAGCAGCATGTTGGAGGCCGGCACCCGCACGTTCTCGAACAGCACCTCGCCATGGCCGTGCGGCGCGTCGTCGTAGCCGAATACCGGCAGATAGCGCAGGACCTTGACCCCCGCCGTGTCGCGCGGCACCAGGATCATCGACTGCTGCTTGTGGCGGTTGGGGTTCTGCGGGTCGGTCTTGCCCATGAAGATGAAGATCTTGCAGCGCGGATCATTGGCGCCCGACGACCACCACTTGCGACCATTGATGACGTAGTCGTCGCCGTCGCGCACGATCGAGGCGGCGATGTTGGTGGCGTCGGACGATGCCACCTCCGGCTCGGTCATGGCAAAGCACGAGCGGATCTCGCCTTCCAGCAGCGGCTCCAGCCACTGCTTCTTCTGCGCCTCGGTGCCGTAGCGCTCCAGCACCTCCATGTTGCCGGTGTCGGGGGCCGAGCAGTTGAACACCTCGGGGGCAAAGGTCACCCGGCCCATGATTTCGCAGAGCGGGGCATAGTCGAGGTTCGACAGGCCGGCGCCGCGATGGCTGTCGGGCAGGAAGAGATTCCACAGGCCCTCGGCCTTGGCCTTCTGCTTCAGCTCCTCGACGACGCGCGTCGGCTGCCAGCGATCGCCCTCGGCCACCTCTTCATCGAAGCGGTGCTCGTTGGGATAGACATGCCTGTCCATGAACTGCTCGATGCGGGCGTGCAACTCGCGGGACTTCTCGGAAAACTCGAAAATCATCTCCGTCTCCTCCGGTACTGGGTTGTCCGAAGGGTAGAAACAGCCTATCCATCAATCAAATGAATGATTTTGATCGAGATATATAAACATGGTTCATGTATCGCGGATCGACCTGAATCTGTTTGCCGTGTTCGACGCGATCTATTCCGAGGGCGGCGTGACGCGGGCGGCCGAGAAGCTGAACCTGACCCAGCCGGCCATCAGCCATGCACTGGCCCGGCTGCGCGACATGTTCGGCGATCCGCTGTTCCAGCGGCAGGGCCAGCGCCTCGTCCCGACCACGGTCGCCCGCAACATCGTCGAACCGGTACGGCGGGCACTGCGCAGCCTGGAGGCAACGCTGCATGAAACCAGCCATTTCGATCCGGCGACGACGGTGCGCCATTTCGTCATCGGCATGCGCGACATCCTGGAAGCGACCGTGCTGCCCCCGCTGGTGGCGCGCCTGGCCCGCGCGCCCGGCATCGACCTGTCGTCGCATCGCTTCGAGCGCCGCGCGCTCGAACCCGGGCTGGCCGCCGGCACCATCGATGTCGCGATGGACATCCTGCTGCCGGTATCCGACGCGGTGCGCCGGCAGCAGATCGATGCCGACCGGCTGGTCGTGATGGCCCGCCGCGACCATCCGGAGGTCGGCGAAACCCTCGATCTCGCGACCTATCTCGACCAGGACCACGTCCATGTCACCTCGCGCCGGCGCGGACCGGGCATCGAGGATGTCGAGCTGGCGCGCCGCGGGCTCAAGCGGCGGACGCGGCTGCGCTGCCAGCATTATTTTGCCGCCTGCCGGGTGGTGGCGGAAAGCGATCTGATTCTGACGATGCCCGAGCGGTACGCCCGGGTGCTGAACCAGCATTTCGGCAATCAGGTCCTGCCGCTGCCGGTCGAGAACCCGGGGATGAACCTGTTTCTCTACTGGCACGAGACCGTCGACGCGGATCCGGCCAATCGCTGGCTGCGCGCCCAGATGCTGCAGACCCTCCAACCCTAGGTCAGGAACAAAAGCCGCCAGGGCGGCGTTAGTTTCGCGCACTCGAAACCTGTGCCATCAGGCCGCTCCAGTTCGTCACGGCGGCCGCCGTTCAGGACCCTCGCGCGAAGGAGAAAACCATGCGCCGCTCTATCGCCACCGCCCTTCTCGTCACCACGGCCCTGGCCGGCACCGCCGGCGTGGCGGCCGCCCAGAGCACGACGACGACCACGACCTACACCACCCAGACCACCGGGGTCGTCGTGCCGACGACCGGCATCGTCACCACGACACCGGGCATCGTCCGCACCGACGCGGTGCCGTTCCAGGCCAACGCCAAGCTCGACATGGCCGGCGGCACCTGGGGCAACCAGCCGCTCACCCCGCCGCTCGGCCTGGCCAGCGTCACCAACTCGGACCTGATCGGCCGCAACATCGCCGATTCCAGCGGCACCAACGTGCTGACGATCGAAAAGCTGCTGGTCGAGCCGGCGACCGGCAATGCGCGCTATGCCGTGACGTCGATGAATCATTTCTCCGACAAGGTGGTGATCCCGTTCTCGGCGCTGCAGATCTCGCCGATGCAGATCCGCGTCGACGCCTCCAAGGAGACGCTGGCGAACATGCCGAAGTTCGCGTCGTCCGAGCTTGACCGCAACTATCCGGCGACCACGCTGACCCAGGTCGTGATCGTCCCGTCGACCTCGCTCTACGCCCCGGTCGTCGGCCAGACCACGCCGCTGCCGCCGGTGCCGGTGATGGCGAGCACGGTGACCACCACCACGGTGCCGGTCGGGGTCGAACCGCTGCAGCTGGCCCGGCGTGGCAGCGTCGTCGGCCAGCCGGTCTACGACTCGCTGGGACAGTCGGTCGGCGTGGTCTCGGCCGTCGCCGCCGCGCCGTCGAACGGCGAGGTGCGCTACGTGCTGGTGTCAGGCCCCAGCTTCGGGGCGGGCAACGACATCGCCATCCCGGCGGCCAGCGCCTCGGCGGCGTCGGGCCGCGTCGTCCTGTCCGCGCCGCTCGCCCAGTGGCAGCAGGCGCCGCGCTACCGCGCCGAAGTGGTGCCGCAGGTCTTCGGCTCGCTCGGCACCATCAACTGAACCATCGGAGTTTCGGACACCGGCCCCCGCCCTCGCGCGGGGGCTTTTTTTTGCCGCTATTTGGCCTGACCGGTCCGGGTGGTCGGGTTCGCCGCCGGACCGGCCTTCGCGTCGTTGCTGGCCTCGGCTTGGAGCCTCGCGCAATCGACGTCCTCCTGCAAACCCGGCTCGATGAAGGCCAGGATCGCCGCGAACGGGGAAAGCAGCGTACCGAGCGCCACGGCCGCCGCCCCGCGGGCTGCCAGCGGCGCCGGGTCGACCCCGATCTGCGGTGAGGCCAGATGGCCGCCGACCGTCACGGGCGTGCGGACGCTCAGCGGGCTCGGATCCTTCGGGTGGGCCAGGAACTTCAGGTCGAGCGTCTCGCGCCCGAGCCCGATCGTCCCGTCCGCGGTAACCGTCGTATCGGTCGTATCGAAGACGAAGACCTTCGGCCGCATCACGCCCTTCCGCACTTCGAAATCGGTGACGAAGCAACGGATCGGAATGGTGCGGTCACCCTCGGCCAGGAAACCCAGCGATTCGGCGATATCGAGACCGATCAGTTCCATCCCCAGGTTGGAGAAGGTCCCGCGGTTCATCATCAGCTGGGCGGAACCGTCGGCATGGCCGAGATAGCGGCGGACGCTGTTGCCCGGCCCCGCAAGCCGGATCCGCCCGTCGATCCGGCCGGCGCCGGTGCCGTCGAGGCCGGCATCGTCGAGAAACCGCTCGAGCTGGAAATTCGCCAGGCGCACATCCGCCGTGGTGAAGACATCGGGCTTGCGCGCATCGATCGTGATCGTCGACGTCGCCCGGCCACCGGCGATGCCGACGGCGAGCGGCGCCAGCTCGAGTACGCCATTTTCCAGAACGAGATCGAGATCGACCCCCGAGAGGGGGACGTTCGGCGCTTCGACATCTTCGCCCTTGAACCTGACCCGCGCGTCGACCTTGCGGACGAGATCGGCATCGAGCGGTACGTCGGGCAGGACCCGCCGGGGCTCGCGCGCACCAGTCCCGCGTTGCCGCGCCGCCGGTGGAGCGGCGCCGGCGACCGCCGGCGGCGCGTTGCCGGCATCGGGCGGAATGCCGATCAGCGTGCCGACGTCGCGGTAATCGACCTTCTTCGATCGCAGATCCGCGGCGATGAACAGACGCGGCCGATCGGTCTCGATGGTGATCTGCCCGCCGATGTCGCTGTGGCCCATCGCCCCCGTCATCCTCTCGATGATCCAGGTGCCGCCGTTGCGCTGCAGGCGGCCCTTGAGGTCGTAGGGCGGCGTTAGCGGCAGCGGAACGCCGGTGATCGGCGCCAGCTTGGCCAGGTCCGGTCCCTGCAGGCGCAAATCGAGATCGAGGCCTTCGAACTTGATCGGATCGGCCAGTGTGCCCTCGATCCGCCCGCGCGAGCCTACCGCCTCGACATCGATGGTCAGCGGATAGGGCGCCTTGGTTTCCCGCAGCATCAGCAGCGAACCGCCGCGAAGCCGCAGGCGGAACGCTTCGCCGTTCAGGCTGCCATGCCCACCGAAGCGCACCTCGCCCTCTCCTTCGCCACCACTGCCGCCGGCGCTGGCGATCTCCCCTTCAAGGTCCAGCCGGGCAATCTCGTCGTGATAGGCGATCCTGCCGTTCTCGAAGGCGATCCTGCCGATCAGCGGCATCTCGTGGCGGTCATCGGGCGCGGCCGCCTCGGCGACGGCCGCGGCACCGAACGACCAGTTGTTCGAACCGTCGGCGCGGCGCTCCAGCGTGATCTCGGGCCTGACCAGCCTGAGTTCGGGAATGACCAGCCGGCCGCGCAGCAGTTCGGGCAGGTCCAGCACCACCTCGACGCTCTCCGCCGAGAACATCTCGCCCCGCGCGCTCCAGTCGGCGTTGCCGACATGCACATCCTGCAGCGTGACGCGCGGCCGCAGCTTCCATTCCGCCGCAAGATGTCCGACCGACGCGCTGCGTGCCAGGCGATCGCCCGCGGCGCGGGTCAGCGGTCCGCGCAACCAGTCCCAGTCGAAGGCCACGACAAGGGCGGCGATCGCGGCGGCGAGGCCACCTGCTCCCGCCAGAAGCCATGCGCGTTTTCTCGTCATGAGCGAAAAACCCCGATGATGGCGCGTTGTTCCTGAACCGGGAACCGCAACGCCCCGAGGCGTGTTCCCGCAACAGCCCGCGCTACCAGGCAACCGCCCAAGGAGAATACCCATGTCGGCATCGCTCGACCGCGTACAGGAAAAAGCCAGGCTTGCCTACCCGTCGCCAGCCGACGTCCTGGCGGCCAAGGATCTGACCCGCGAGCAGAAGATCAAGACCCTGCAGGAATGGGAATATGATCTTAAGCTCATGATGGTTGCGACCGAGGAGAACATGCCCGGCCCGGAACGGCAGGGTGATACCAGCGAACGGCTGAAGAAGATCCAGGCCGCGCTGGACCAGCTCGGCCGTGACGAGACCTGCCCCACCCCGACCAAGACCGGCGGTTGATCCGCCCCGCCCCAACCAGGAGACCAAGCCATGCTCTCGACCATCCTGCTGATCGTCCTCGTCCTGATCCTGCTCGGCGCGCTGCCCGCCTGGCCCTACAGCCGCGGCTGGGGCTATGGTCCCTCGGGTATCGTCACCGTCCTGCTCGTGGTCCTCGTGGTCATGCTGGCGACCGGCCGGATCTGACGCGAGGCCGCAAAAGGTGAGGCCGGCGGCATGGCCGCCGGCCTTTCTTCATGTCCGGAAATCAGGCTGCGCGTGACTACTTGCGCTGGTTGCCCTGCGGGTTCTGCTGCTGGCCCGGCTGCTGCTTGCGCTGCTCGTCGGTCCGCTGCTCGCCCTGCTGGCCGGGGCGCTGGCCGCCCTGCTGCTGCTGGTCGGACTTGTTGGGTTGATTCGGCTGGTTCGGCTGATTCGGATTGCCCTGGTTCGGCTGATTGGGGTTCATCACGATCTCCTTTTACAGGTGGCCTGTACTGACCACGTCAACCCAACGCCCCCTCCCCCCCGGGGTTCCCCCTGGCCATGTGCCGGCGTGTCGTTTGAGCCACGCCGGCCGCGCAACCCTGCCCTGGCGGGAACGCCCGGCGCGATCGCGGCGTTGACGGCTGCAGACTTGTGTTCATTGACCTGAGGAGGCGCAGCCATGACTGGCCATCCCGCATCGATCCGCCGGCGCGGCCGGCAGGACGCCGAGGCGCAGACCACCCGGCGGCGCGAAGATCCGGCGCAGAACTGGGAACGACAGGGCATGCCCGAAGACCCGCGCCACGGCAAGGCGCAGCCCACCGGCGAACACCTGGCCGATCCGACGGGGCCGGCACCGGACGCGAAGGACGGGTACCCGGACGATCGCGGCGAATTCGGCCAGCATACCTACGGCCAGGCCGGGCGGCGCACCCGCGAACCCTATGCGGCGGGGCGCGGCGGGCGGACGCGATGACCGTTGCCATTGTTCACTGTTCGCCGCCGATGAGGGCCCATGCGTAAGCTGGATTTCCACGTTCCCGGCGTGAAAGGCGCAAACACATCCGCCATGAGCTCTCAGGACAAGAAGCAGGTCGCCGAGGATCGCCAGCGCCGCGAGCGGCTGAAGCGTCAGTTGCGCCTGCTTTATGACGACGTCGCGCGCGAGGACGTCCCCGACGCGCTGATGGCCCTGGTCGACCGGATCGGCAAGGCGCCGGCCGCAGGCGGCGGCGCGGAACACGCCGGCGAAACGAAAAAGAAGCCGGCGCCGGAGTAACCGGCGCCGGTTCGATTCCTTGCAGCGATTGCGTCAGACGGGCCGCAGGCCCTGCGCAGCCCGCTCGGCGGCGGTGTCCGGTGTCTCGTCAACCACGTCCACCTCGCCGTATTGCAGCGTCTTGACCAGCTTCGATCGCGCCCGGTTCACCCGGCTCTTGATCGTGCCGATCGCACAGCCGCAGATATCTGCGGCCTCTTCGTAGGACAGCCCCATCGCGCCGACGAGAATCAGGGCTTCGCGCTGGTCGGCGGCCAGCTGCTGCAGCGCCACCGCCAGTTCCTTGATCGCGACGACCCCTTCCTGCGGGGCCTGCACCGACAGGGCGGCCACCAGGGTGCCATCGCTGTCGGCGACTTCGTTCCGGCCTTTGCGCATGCCGGAATAGAACGTATTGCGCATGATCGTGAACAGCCAGGCACGCAGGTTCGTGCCCTCGGTGAACTTGTCGAAGTTGGTCAGCGCCTTGAGCAGCGTGTCCTGCACCAGGTCGTCGGCGTCGTTGCGATTGTTGGTCAGCGATCGGCCGAAGGCGCGCAAAAGCGGCATCAGCGCCAGGACCTGCTCGCGCAGGCCGGCATTCGGATCGGCAGTCATCGGACCTCCAGCGGCGAGTTGGACCGCGACAGGACGGGCACCCCGGGGGGCGCCCATGAAGTTCCCGCGGACGGGCGAACCGGTGTCATCGCTGCACCTCGCCTATTCGTGACGTTGCTTCACGTTGGTATATAGGCGTCGATGCGGCGAGCGCGCGTGACCTTTTCGGGACGCCCGTCCCGGAACATGTCTCAGCGTGCGGCCGAGGCACGCAGCATCCAGGCGAATTTCTCGTGCTTGCCGATGCGCGCGGTCAGCATGTCGGCGGTAAACACGTCGTCCACCTCGTCGGCTTCCTTCACCGCGGCGCGGAGGTTCTTGGCGACGGTCTGGTGATCCTGGGCCAGCGTCTCCAGCATCGCGCGGGCATCGCCGAGTTCGGCCGCCTCCTGGATCTGCGACTGTTTCAGATAGGACGCGAGCTGGGTGGGGGCGAGATAGCCGATGGCGCGGATCCGCTCGGCCAGTTCGTCGATGCTCTCGGCCAGGTCGCCGTATTGTTCCTCGGTCATCTTGTGGATGCCGTAGAAATTCGGCCCCGACACGTTCCAGTGCACACCCTGGATCTTGGCGTAGAGCACATAGGTATTGGCCAGCGCCGCTTCGAGCAGCGCCGCCAGATGCTTGCGGTCCTTGCCCTCGATGCCGATGTTGACGGGGACGGATTCGACGGCGGGCTTGGCCTTCAGGTTGCTCATACGCGGCTCCTACCTGGATATGGATGGGTTGCAGTCGAGAACGCGGCTTGACCGGCGAGGTTCCGCCGAAAAGCCGGCAACCTGGCGCGCGCCGCCCGGCCCTCGCCCTGGCCCACGGCGATGCCGCCTGGATCCAGCACGCCCCCCGCTATGTCACCGACATCGCCAATGCGGCGGGCTATGCCCATTGCTGCGGCCCCGCCGATTGCGAGCGGGCGCCGGAGGGCGCGATCCGGTCGACGGAATGGCGAAGCGGCAGGCCGTCTGCATCTTCGTGCCCGGCGAAGCTTCCTGATCGTCCTTGCGGCGAAACTGCAGGACTCCGCCATCTGGACCACGCACATCGTCGCGAAAATCGGCGTATTCTCGACGCGTTCGCAATGATCGATGATTCGGAGTGCATGAATTGAAGCGCATCGGCATCTGGCTCGGCCTCGCCGCCGGGCTGGCCCTGGCCGCCCCTGCGGTGGCGCAGGTTCCCGTCGCCCCCGAGGTGACCGCGGCCTTCTCGACCTATGAGCGCGTGACCTTGATCGTCAGCCTGGTGCCGCCGACGATCGATGCCGGCGCCGGCCATGCGGCCATGCGCCAGGCCATCCGCGAGCGCCAGCAGGCGGTGATCGTTGCCATCGGCCCCGACCTGATCGTCGATACGCGCTATGCGACGATCCCGGCGCTGGGTGTCCAGGTGACGGCGGCCGGCCTTGCCGCGCTGCAGGTCCACCCGCTGGTGGCGGCGATCGCGCCGAACCGCGTCGTCGGCACGCAGGCGAACCGCGCGGCCAGTGAACTGGCCCTGGCCCCGCGCCAGGTCGATCCGGGCCGGGCCAGCGGCCTGGCCGGCCGCACGCTTGCCGGCCCGCAGGCCGACAGCCGCGCCACGCCGCCGCCCCCGAGCGCCCGGCCGCCGGCCCCGACCGCGGCCACCAGGCTGGCCCAGCCGGACAATCTGCGCGTGATCGGCGCCCCCGCGGTCTGGAGCGTCGGCCATGTCGGCGCCGGACAGTTCGTCGCCGTGCTGGACAGTGGGATCGAAGCCTCGCATCCGGCCTTCACCGGCAAGACGATCGTCGAGGCCTGCTTTTCGTCGCAGAGCCCGGCCGACCTGATGTTCTCGCTGTGCCCGGGCCGGGCGCTCTACGCGGTCGGCCCGGGCGCCGCCTCGGCCTGCCCGGATACGAACCTGGTCGAATCCTGTGTCCATGGCACCCATGTCGCCGGCATCGCGACCGGCAACGACCCGGTCGCCGCCGTCTACGGCGTGGCCCCGCAGGCCGACGTCATCGCCGTCCAGGTCTTCAGCCGCTACTGGAATCCGCGCATCGGCAATTGGGCCATCGGTGCCGTCACCCTCGACTATGTCGCGGCGCTCGACTTCGTCGCCGACCTGGCACAGCAGACTCCCGGCCGCATCGCCGCGGTGAACATGAGCCTGGGTGGCGACACGCCGCAACCGACCTTCTGCGATACCGCCGGCCAGGCGGCCCAGGATCCCGGCGCGGTGGCGGTGGCGATGGCGGTCAATGCCCTGCGCGATGCCAGCGTCACCACGGCCATCGCCGCCGGCAACGAAGGTTTCCGCGGCGCGGTCGGCTCGCCGGCCTGCGTCACCCCGGCCGTCTCGGTGGCTGCCACCAACGCTGGCGATACCTATTCGGTCAATGCCGATACCAATCTCGCTGCCTTCCCGCTGGTCTTCGTCGCCGCCCCGGGCGACCTGATCCTGTCGGCGATACCGGGTGGCGGCTATGCCCGCTTCTCGGGCACCTCGATGGCGACGCCGATGGTCGCCGGTGCGCTGGCGGTGCTGCATGCCGCCTATCCGGGCTATCAGGCGTTCGACTACGAGACCGCGCTGGTCCGCGGCGGGAAGGCGCTGGTGCTGGACGGCCAGTTCCGCCTGCCGCGCCTCGACCTGCCGGTCAGCGATGCCATCCTGGCCGGGAATGTCGGCGGCAGCTCGCTTTCCGGCCCCTACCAGCCGGCAGCGCCCGTCTCCTATGTGCAGTACCCGGCGCGCGGCAACGAGGCCTGGAACTGGTACAAGCAGCAGCTCTACGTGCCCTGACCGCGAGCCTGCCGGGGCGTCCGCCGCCCCGGCCCGACCTTTGGTACGTCAGGCCAAGAATATGAGACGCGGTGCAAGGTTTTGCCGCCGCAGCGGCCCTAAGGTGGCGCCGCGTCTCGCAACCTGAAGGCCGGAGGATCGGATCTTGAAGCGTTTCCGCATGTTGTTGCTCGGCCTCGCGGCCGGCTTGACCGCCGCCGGACCGACATTGGCGGATCCGGTGCCGGTATCGCCCGCCATCACCGCGGGCTTGGCCAGCCACGACCGCGTGACGCTGATCGTCGGTCTGGTGCCGCCGGATATCGATCCCGCGTCCGGGGACACCGCCCTGCGCCAGGCGATCCACGACCGCCAGCAGGCGGTGATCGACGCGGTCGGCGCCGGTATCCTGGTCGATACCCGCTATGCCGCCGTGCCCGTGCTGGCGGTGCAGGCGACCCGCGACGGGCTTGCTGCGCTGCAGGCCCATCCGCTGGTCGTCTCGATCGCGCCCAATCGCCGTTTCGGCCCGGCGGACGCGCCGTCGCGCGGCGAACTGGCCCTGGCCCCCCGGCCGATCGACCCGATACGGGCCGCCGGCCTGCCCGTCGCCTCGCTGACCGCCCCCGCGCCGGCCGGCAGGGCATCCACGCAGCCCCAGGCGGCGCGGCCGCCCGCCCCGACCGCCACCAGCCGGCTGGCCCAGCCGGACAACCTGCGCGTCATCGGCGCCCCCGCAGTCTGGTCCGCGGGCCATGTCGGCGCCGGCCAGTTCGTCGCCGTCCTCGACACCGGCGTCGATACCGCGCACCCGGCCTTTGCCGGCAAGACGGTGATCGAGGCCTGCTTTTCGGGTCATGATCCCGCCCGGCTGAATTTTTCGCTCTGCCCCGGGCGGGCCAGCGCGGCGATCGGCCCCGGCACCGCCTCGAACTGCCCCGAGACCGATCTCGTCCCATCCTGCGTGCACGGCACCCATGTCGCCGGCATCGCCACCGGCAACGACCCGGTCGCCGGGGTCTACGGCGTCGCCCCCCAGGCCGACGTCATCGCCATCCAGGTCTTCCATCGCGGTTGGGACGCCAAGGCGCAGGCATGGTCGATCGGGTCGGACACGATCGACTTCCTCGCCGGCCTCGACCAGGTGGCAAGCCTGGCCCAGGCCAATCCGGGACGGATCGCGGCGGCAAACATGAGCCTCGGCGGTGGCCGGATCGGACGGTTCTGCGACGCGGATCTGGCCGGCGACACCGAGGACGACGGGGCCGAAATTCTGCTGGTCGTGCTCAACCGCCTGCGCGACCTCAACGTCACCACCGCGATCGCCGCCGGCAACGACGACTATCGCGGCGAGCTTGCCTTCCCCGCCTGTCTCAGCCCGGCGATCGCGGTCGCGGCGACGACGCCGGCCGACGTCTTCTCCGACAATGCCGGCACCAATCTCGCCGCCTTCCCGCTGGTCTTCGTCGCCGCCCCCGGCGACCTGGTGCTGTCGGCGATCCCCGGCGGCCGGTACGCGCGGTTCTCCGGCACCTCGATGGCCACGCCGATGGTCGCGGGCGCACTGGCGGTGCTGCATGCCGCCTATCCTGGCCACCGCACCTTCGACTACGAGACGGCGCTGGCCCGCAGCGGCAAGCCGCTGGTGCTGGACGGCCGCTACCGCCTGCCGCGCCTCGACCTGACCGCGGCCGACGCGATGCTGGCCGGCAACCTCGCGATCGGCTCGCTGTCCGGATCCTACCAGCCCAGCTCGCCGGTTTCCTACGTCCAGTCGCCAGCCTATGGCAATCAGGCCTGGAGCTGGTACAAGCATCAACTCTACGTGCCCTGAAAGGCAGCAACGGTCGTTTTGCAGCGGCTGTCCAGGCCCGCCGGTCAGGCGGGCTTGCACAGCCGTCGGGGCGTTGCGCGACATCGTCGAATTGGTTTAGAATCAAATGAGTTTCTACGACACCACGACCATTCCTAATGATTAAATCAACTCAAATCACATCGTCTTCTCATATTCGGCGGCGAAGCGAGACATTGCAGACGCCGCTGAACAACGAACTTATTTTGATGAATATTGCTAGTGGCAACTATTTTGACTTCGATTCCATTTCAGCGGATATTTGGGAACGGATAGTCGGAGACGTTCAGGTTTACGACCTGGTCAAGGATCTGGCGGCCAAGTACGAGGGCGATCCGGCGCAGATCCAGGACGACGTGCTGGAATTCCTGGCGTTTCTGTCCGACAACGGCCTGATCGAAACAGTCGTGCCGACTTCGCCGTAGAGCACAGTCAGGCGCACGACAGGCGGCGCACCAATACCGGCCCGCAGCCGGCGGCGACTCGGCAGAGAATAAGTCCAGGAAATCAATGTGCGACATGGCTGTATCGACGGCGGGCCGTCGGTTCCGGCACGATTGACCTAGCGCGAAGCGCTGATCATTGCCTCGCTAAGACTGGGCTTCAATGCGAGCTGCGCCATCGCTAAGTGGCGCCAAACCACCTCAAGCGCCACCTTCGCCTTAAAATCCACTGTCTTTTGCAACGGATAGCGCTGTAAAGTTTGTTTGATTGTAGAGATGAATTGCTAGTTTTGGGAGAGTCGGCCATGGCGGGACAGGATTCCGGTCAAAACGATATGGAAGTCGATTTGGTAGAGCCGGCCCGCAAGCCCTGGGTTGCGCCCCGTTTGACGGTTGCGCCGATCGGAGTGATCACCCTTGCCGCCGCCGCCACCCAGGACGATGGTGCCAATAATCTGCTGGCTTCCTGAACCACGGGATGTCCTTCCCGAGTTGTCCGTGCTTGATTGACGTTGGTTCATGAGTGCATTCGCGGGTGTCGTCGCGCTTGGTGGCGGCAGCCCTCCACAAGGCGTCGATGCCCGTTTCAGCAACAGTCTGGACGGCAAGGGCCTGGGGGCGCTGACGCTGCGCCGGGTCGGCGTCGGCATTTTCGCATTCCGACAGCGCATTCTCGCCCCTGAAGACCGTCATGAACGCCAACCGGCCGTTGGTGCCGACGGTGTGGTCGTATCGATGTTCGATGGCAGGCTGGACAACCGCGGAGAGCTGCTGAGTACACTGGGGCTGACCAGCCCGGTGTCCCGTCCGGTCCCCGATGGGGACATCGCCCGCGCTGCCTATGAGCGCTGGGGAGAGGATGCGGTTCCCCGTCTTCTGGGGGATTTCGCCTGGGCCGTCTGGAACCAGCGCGACAAGCGGCTGATGCTGGCGCGCGACAGCGCCCGCAATCGATCCCTGCTGTTCAGCCGGGGCGACGGCTTCGTCGCCTTTTCTACCGATTACCGGCCCCTGCTGGCGCTGCCTGAAATCCCGCGCGATCTGGACGAAGTTGCCATCGCCGACATCCTGCTGACCACGCCCGACGAAAGCGGCCGCAGCCTGTACAAGGCAATTTCCTGGGTCGGCCCGGCCGAACGCATCATCGTGACCCCAGATGCCGTGACCCGCAACCGGTTCTGGGAACCGGGGCCGCGCCCGACGCTGCGCCTGGCGCGCGACGCAGATTACGTGGATGCCGCCCGCGACGTTTTCGATCAGGCGGTGGCCTGCCGCCTGCGCATCGCGGGACCGGTGGTCGCCATGGTCAGCGGGGGATTGGATTCCAGCGCCGTGGCAACGACGGCCGCCCAGCAACGCGCCCCTGCCACCGTGCATGGATTATGTGCCGTGCCGATGGATGGGGTGCCGGTTCCCGTCATGCCGCATGAATATGCCAGCGAACGTCCCTTTGTGGCGACCCTGGCCGCGCGGCATCCCAATCTGCAGCTGGAATATCTATCATCACGGGCCACCCGGCCGGCGGAGCTGGACCCGCGCGGCCAATTCCTGGCGACTGGTGTTGCTGTGCGCTCGCCATCCAACGTAGCATGGTTTGTGCCGGTCTATGAGCGGGCCGCCGAACTAGGCGCGACCACCCTGCTGCAAGGTGATTTCGGCAATTACACCTTCAGTGCGGACGGGTTTGCCCGGCTTGACGCCCTTCGTCGGGACCGGGCCTGGACAGCCCTGGCCCATGAAATCCTGGCTCTGCGGCACACGATGACGCCCTCCGTCTGGCGCGGACTGGCGCGCGGGCAGGTCTCGCAGGCCCTGCCGAGCTGGCTACCTGTGCGTCGCCGGCGATGGGCCGCGAGTTTTCCTCCGACGTTATTGAACCCTGACTTCCTGCGCAGCGCGGGTTTGGAAGGACGGTTTGAACGAGAGGGGGCATTGCGGCAGACCCTTATTTCATCGGATACAATCGCTTCCGTCCTGCGCTATGTGCTGTTCCGGTCGCGTATGCAAACCGATGGGGTTGTGGTCCAAAGGACGATGAACGGCGTCACCCCTTCCGATCCGTTTTCCGACCGCCGGGTCTTCGAATTCTGCCTGTCGTTGCCCGACGAGCAGTTCCTGTCGAAAGGTATTTGGCGCCGCCTGTCGCGGCGTGCTTTTGCCGACCGGCTGTCGCCGGAGATCATCTCGAACTATCGGCGTGGCGCGCAAAATACCGACTGGCATGCGCGCCTGAACCCGAACCGCGATGTGCTGGAGGCTCAGGTGGAACGGCTGGAGCGATCGCCCCTGGCCACCCGGATCCTGAATGTGCCGCTGATCAGGGAACTGAGCCGGCAATGGCCCGCGGACCCTGAAACCCTGGCCGGCAACAGCGCACCCTTCCGCGTCCAGTTGCTGCGCGTGCTGCATGTCGGGCAGTTCCTGGACTGGACGGAAGGCGGCAACCGATAGGCCACGATGGCCGGGGATTTAGCCGTCAGGCGTAGCCCAGGCGAGCCATGACCGGGCCATGGTTTGCCACGATCCGCGCCACCTGGGCCGGAGTCAGGCTGTCCCGCCAGCCTCCGGCAATGCCCCGCCTGAAGAATCGGACCCCGGCAGCCGGGCTTTCGCGGAAACCATATCTGTCCTCAGCCGCGCGCAGCCGGTCAAAACGCGTGGCCGCCGCAGCACGGCGGACGTCCATTGGGGATGCGTCCAGACGCAGATGCAACGCCACCCGCCCCAGCACTTCTTCAGGGGCTGCCAGCATATGCTCGTAGCGCAGCAGCAGCAATTCAGGCCCGTCCCGCAACCAGCTTTCGACATGGAAGCTCCAGGTCGACAATACTTGGCGCAACTGTCGTTTGCCCGCCAAGCCGAAGGTCGCCGCGGGATCGCCCATGAAAGCAATCGTCTGGTCCAGATCCCTCCCGGTGTGATGGGCCAGCGAGACGGCAACATCGCGCGGGTCGCGCACGATATAGACCGTCTTCAGGGTCAGTGCCGGCGGAAACAGGGGTTCCCCGGCGTACGTCGTCATACAGGCATCGTGCACCTTGCGGAACAGTGGGGCCGCGGCTGCCCGCGCCTGGGTTTCATACAAGCGGGGCCGCAGCGCTTCGGCCTCGTCATCCGTCATCTCGTCGACCGGGGCATCGAGCACGTCTTCGAGGTCTGCCCGGCTCGCTGCGATGGCGGCGAAGGTCTCACGCGACCGGAAATCGACCTCCTTCCCGCCATTGATCAGGCTCTGCAATGCCAGGCGCAGCCAAGTGTTGCCCGATTTGGGGTATGAGGCCAGCCAGCAGAATCCGGTCATTCCCCGCGACCTTCATAACGGGCAGCCATCCGGTAGACCGTCTGCTGCAGATGGCTCAGCCCTTGGGCATAACGCAGCGCCAGGATGGGCACCGTCAGCAGACGGTGGATGGCCCGAAGCATCTGCGGCCGCTTACCCATCCGTTCGCCGGCCTGGCGCCGATAGACGGCACCCAGCAGGGTTTCCACGGCCTGCAGTCCGACCAGGGGCAACAGTTCGGCCTGCCGCTCATCGCTGACCCGGTCGAGAAGATGGATGGCCGTGAGCGGCAGTCTGGTGAGCTGGAACCGTCCGCCCACCGGAACTTGGAACTTCTCCATCCGGTTTCGGCAGGGTTCCAGCCCGTCTGCCGAAATCTTCAGCGCGTCCAGCGTGTCCCTCCATAGCTTGATGCGTCCGATGGCGGGGATGACTAAGGGTCCCCCCGGCGCATGGGCATCGATGACGGTCACGTCATCGGCCAGTAGCCGGTAACCCTGGCGAACGAAGCTGGCAGCGAGGGTCGACTTTCCGATGCCGGACGGCCCGGCAAAGGCGATGGCGCGCCCGCCAATCTCCACGCAACAGGCGTGAAGGGGCAGCCATCCGCGCTGATGGCAGAGCAGACCGAAGACGCTGCCTAGCAGGAACAGGCGGACGTCCGGGGCGTCCGCCGCCATGTGGGGCCTGACGGTGATGCGCCGTCCCCCTTCGATCAGGAAGCAGGCGACCCCCGCCATGTTGTAGCGACAGGAGCCGTCGCCGCCAATCTGGAGAATCGGTCCTCGATGGATGATGTCGGGCAGTTGGTCTGGCACATTGCCCAGCCGCACCTCAATTTCCGGCGTTCCACCTTCCGCTCCCCGCCAGGGGGGCAGTTCGGGCAGGGGCATGTCGGATGCCAGATGCAATCCGCACAGGTTGTGCTGGTATCCATCCGTCCCCGGTGATGGGCTCAGCAAGCAGTCACCAGCCCGTACGCCACCATGTCGTGCAGGAGAGCGAGCACATCCCGTTCAACTTCTGCGCGCGGTGCGTCGTAGTCACGGGTCAGGTCCGCGACCAGATGCGCCACCGGTACCGGGGTTGCCAGCCGTCGCCAGATGTCGGTGCCGATGGTATCGAGTTCGAAATAGAGTCCGTTGTCCGGGTCCATCATCAGCATCCGGTCGGCCAAATCGGCGGTCAGCAGAGTTTCCCGGCGGCATACGAGCATAGCAGGAAGAAGTGGAGGAATATCGGCGTCTGCCATGATGCGGATCGGTCATTGATGAGGCGGAACCTCTGCCCGATGCCATCCAAGGTGTCAAGTAATGCAGCCGGTCGGTCTGAAGCGGCGATCGTCCTGCCACCGCGAACCGGCCCGCATCGACTTGCGGTTTACTGGTTGCCGCCTTCCGCCCAGCGGAGAAACTGTCCGTAGTGCAAGCCGCGGTGGAGCACGCCACCGTATTCGCCGAACCCGGTACTGGCCGCGTCCGTCGGCCACTCGCTGGCGATCAGTCGCTTCAGGCGATCGAGATCCAGCATGCGGGAAGCCAGCGGCGAGCGTTCCAGCAGGGCGAGGGTCTCGCCCATCTGCGCGCGCTGCAGGGTCAGACGGTGCAGGAATTCGGCGCATTGGAAGCCGTGCCGGGTTTCGTTCAGCACCGCCGGCGGCAAGCGGTCCGCCAGCACCCGCCGCGCCAGCCAGCGGGTCTGCCCGTCACGGAAATACTGTTCCTCGGGCACGGCGAAGGAGAATTCCAGCAAGTCGACGTCCGACAAGGGGGCATAGGTGTCGATGCCGAGCAGCCCGTCGGTCCAGTCCGCCGTCCATGGGTTCGACTGGATGTAGAAAAGCCAGCGGCGCCGCATCGCCGCGGTATCGCCGGGGTAGTCCATCCCCAGCGCCAGCCGCCGTTCGGGGATGAGATGCTTGCGGGCAAATTCCGGATGAACCGCGCTGAACTCTTCACCGTCGGACTTCACGCCATGGCGCAAGGCTGCCCACCGCGCCTGCAGACGGGGCGGCAGCAGCGGCATGATGGCATGCCGCCGCAGCACCGCGGCGACGGAAACGCCGCTGCGCCTCGCCAGCGCCCGCGCCTCGCGCAGCAATCGCCACCAATCCCCCCGCCGCGCCATCGACGCCAGGCCGCATAATCCATCCCAGGACAGCGTCATGTTGCCCATGCCGCCGGTGAGCATCGACCGGGCGCCGAGGCTGCGGGCGCGATCGAACAAGGGGCCGTACCAGCCGACATTGAGAACACCCCGGGCCGGCGCGGCGCCGGCCAGGAAAAGCCGTGTCGGACTTTCATCCAGCGGATGGAGGTCGGCCGATGATACCGCTTCCCAGGCCATGTTCGCGTGCATCGCCGCGACGGACCGCGCCAACGGGCGTTCATCGCCGAAAAACGACGGATGCTCGAACAGAGGCATGCCTTCGGGGGGCGCCACGGTCAAGGCATGGATCCGCCGTGGCATCGCCAGCCGCGCCGCGGTAGCCGCAACGCCGCCGGAGTCGAATCCGCCGCTCAGCTGGCATACGACGGTTTCGTTGCCGTGCATGCCCCGCGCCACGGCGCGGTCGAGCAGCGCGCGGGCCTGCTCGACATAGTCGTCGTCCTTCCGAAAGGCGAGGCGAGATCCCTCGTCCGGCCGCCAATACCCGCGCGGAACCTCTCGCCCGTCCGGATGAAGCTCGACGACGCTGGCCGCCGGTACCCGCCGGATGGCCGCATACCAGGTCTCGTCAGGTTCCGGCGGCACGTCGGACAGGGCGGCAGCCAGAAAGCCGTCGTTCAATTCGGACGACACGCCCGGCAGCGCCAGCAGGCTGCGCAGGTCTGACGCGAACGCCCACCCGTCTTCGACGCGCGCATAAAAGACGGTACGGCGGCCGAGGTGATCGCTGGCCAGCCACAGGCGACCGGCCCGTTGATCCCAATGCGCCAGCGCGAAATGCCCGCGAAATCCGCTAAGCGCGTCCAGCCCGCGGCGCTGGACCTGGCCCATCGCCACGGCCGCGGCATCGGCCGGCGAAGCACCGGTTGACTGGTCGCCCGCCAGTTCGTGGTCGTTCACCAGGCGACCGGCCAGGGCAAAGGCCTGGATTCCGGTTTCGCCTCTGATCCGGCGGCCCGGCCCGGCCAGATGAACCGGCCCGCACTCGACGCGCCGGCCCGGATGGGTCGAGATGCGGCGCAGAAGCCGATCGGATGGCTGCCGACACAGCAGCCCGACAAAGGCGGTCTGGTCGGGTTCACCAGTTCCCGGGCGACCTGACTTTCCCAAGCCTCACCGTTACGCTGACTTTAGGGGCGAACCCAAACCCGAGCGCGGGACAAAACGACGCGCTGACGACGCCGGTTGCGCGGCCCGGCTGCTCAACTGGCCGCGCACCATCCGGGAAAACTGTCGGATCCGGTGCCGCATGTCCGGGTCTGGGTAAATTGATTGATGCTGTGGGCGGCGTAGACCGGCTTGCGCCAGAGCGGACGCGTTGGGCGCTCCGGCGCGGTCTTCGTATTCGCGATATTGCTGGGGGTCATCGGCGCATGTAAAGCAGTTGACGTGGGAGTGAGACGCACCATGCCACGCCAATCAAGGAAGCACAACCTGTCCACCAGCTCCGACAATAATCCGCGGATACGTAAGTGTATTCGAAAGAATTTCGACACATCGGCGCATCATGCGCTCGGTCGACACGAGCGGTATTTGCGGCATCATGGCGTCGCGCCGGCTGGCCAGGTTGCCGGCGTCCGGGGCGGGAAGTACGCTATGAAGCCGAGGTTTGTCCGAGAGGGATTTTGCCGGCTCGATGTTTTCCGCCATGCCACCGCCGTCTGACGCGGCCAGGGTGCAGAGCCCGCTTGTCGTCCTGGCGCACCCACGGACCGGATCGTCGCTGCTGATGCAGACGCTGGCGATACTCGGGGCACCCTGGGTCGGACGCTTCCATCGGGACGACCTCGGGGTCGCGGCAAACCCGAAGGGGTATTTCGAAGACGCCGACATCCTGGCGCAGGGACTGACGGTGGAGCAGGTTGCGCGTACCGGCCCGGTCGACGGTTGCGCGGTCAAGATCGGCCTGGCCAACATGATGCGACCCGCGCGCCTCCCCCAATGGCAGGCCCTGGCGGCGGGCGGCGCGCGCCTCCTCATTCCGATCCGCTGTCCGTTGGAAAGCGCGGTGTCGTTGCGCTGCTTCAATCCGGCAATGGAAGAATCGCGGCAATTTTTCATCGAGACGACCGCGTTTCTCTACAATTACACGCGCGACTATGTCGCCTTGGCGAATATTCTGACCTGTCACGTGCGCGACCTGAAGGCCGGCACGGCCCTGTTCCCCTATGCGCTACACATCGACGATCCGGCAGGCTTCGTCCGGCAGGTCGGCCGCTTCGCCGGGCTGACGCCGGATGCGGAGCGGGAGAGGCGCGCGATCGGGAACATCGAGGCCGACCTCTACCGGGTCAGACTGTCCGACATGCCGGATGACTGCCGGGAATGGTACGACAAGGCCCCGGCCAAGCAGGTCTATCGGATGCTGTCGGACAGCCTGGACCCGTGGACCGATATCGCCGCATGGGCGGTAGCCAACGGGATCAGCTGCCCGATCGGGACGGAGTGGGCGAACGGGGACGGGCCAGGCTCAGCGCGGGTTGCCTGACGAGGCCCGGACGGGCGCGGCGAGCGCATCGAGTATCCGATCGACCGCGGCCTCCGGACCATCCGGATCGTGACGGTACGACAACTGCCAGCACCCGCCGGGCGCACCCGCCATGGCGAAGGAGACGCGGGCCAACCGGTCCGCCTGGTCCAGCCATCGCGTCAGGATCGGCCGATAGACATCGTCGGCGATCGCCGCCAGCCCCTGGATTCCCGACAGGCGATGGAGCGTGCTCGGCATACCGTCCGGTGCCGGCCGCAGATGGACGACGGCGGTCAACGGCAGCGGCGCGGGATGGAAGTGGTCGTCGACCGGTATGATGAACTTGCCGGCGTCCCGCAACGCACGCTCGGCAGCGTCGGCGGGCATCATCAAGCGGTCCATCGCGTCGGGGCAGAGCTTGAGCCGCGGCAGCGATGGCCGGACCAGCACCCGGTGATCGCCGGCGACCTCGACCGCCGTGACGTCATCGGACAGGATCCGGTATCCCCGCTGGATAAAGGCGGCGGCCAAGGTGGACTTGCCCATGCCGGACGCCCCGGCCAGTGCCACGGCGCCGTCGCCGACCTGCACGCAGGCCGCATGCAGCGGCAGGATCCCCCGGCGCGCGCACAGGATCCCCAGCACGGTGCCCAGCAGGAAGATCCGGATGTCCTCGGTCGACGCGCCGGCGACCGGATCGATCGCGACGCGGCGGCCGGCAGGGTCGATCAGATACGCCGCGACGTCCGGCACGGCGAACCGGCAAGCCCCGTCGGCCGAGATCTGCACGGGCGGCTGGTCGAGGATCAGATCCGGCAGGCGGTCGGGCACCGGGCCGACGGTGACGACAATATCGGCCGCGCGATCGTCGCCGCGCCATTGCGGCAGGCCCGACAACGGCACCGCGCTCGCCACCCGCCACCCGCACAAGGCCCGATCCCCATCGGTACCGGATCGCTCGCCATGCCGCGCGGCGCCGCTGCCCGACGGTACGTGGCCGGTATCGGCGAAGGACTTGTGTGGCTTGGCATCGCTGATCACGAGGGGGAATCCGAGAGACGTCGCACGAACGGGGGCAGGGCGGCCATGCTATCAACATCGCCGCTACGGCACTATCCCGGCTGGCCGCAGCCCGATTGACCAGCGCCGCACCGGCAATCATGATCGCGCCCGACCGGCGGGAGGTATCGTGAATGGTCTGCAATCTGCGCGAGCTGGCCTTCCCGATGGCGCCGGAAGATTTCACCGGCCGCTATCGCAACGGCGAGATCGTCGTCGTGCGCGCGCCGCAGCCGGACAAGCTGGCCGGCCTGTTCCCCTGGGACACCATCAACAGCCTGTTCGACGGCGATTGCCTGCAACCGGACCGGATGGCCGTGATGCGGGATGGCATGCGGCTGCCCGACTGGCTGTGGTCCGCTGCCCGGCCGGGCGCCGGCCCGGACGCTTCGTCGCTGCACGGCCTGCTGCGCCAGGGGGCGACGATCCTGATCGATCGCATCGACGAGTTGGTCCCCGCCATCCGCCGCCTGACGGCGGCCCTGCAGGCGCATTTCGAGGCACGCGTATCGGCCAACACCTACCTGTCGTTCCGTCGCGGCAGTGCGCTGGCAGCCCATTTCGACGATCACGACATCATCGTGGCGCAGATTCACGGGGCCAAGCGCTGGTGGTTCTACGACCGCCGGGAAGCATTTCCGGTCGCGATCGACCGGCCCGGCCGGGGCGGCCCCCCTGCCCCGGCGGCGCCGGTGCGCGACGATCTCCTGCGGCCCGGCGACGTCATGGTCGTGCCGCGGGGCGAGTGGCATCGCACGGCGGTCGAAGGCGACGTTTCCGTCCACCTCACCATCGGCATCAGGCCGGCGAGAGGGCTGTTCCTGATCCAGCGCTGCCTCGACGAAGCCCGCAAGGACCCGTTGTTCCGGCAGGACGTTCCGCATTACCGCGGCCCGGCGGCACTCGCGGCGCACGAGGCCGAACTGAAGCGCCGCCTGGCGGAGATCGTGGCGCGGGTGTCGCTCGCCGACCTGGTGGCCGACGCCGCGTCACCCCTGCCCGCGCCGCCGGAGGTGCCGCGCCGGCCGCAAGGCGCCGCCGCCCGCTTCCACTTTCCCGTCCTTGACGAGCCCGGCTGAGGCGGTGCGCCACGTTGCCGAGAGGGCGGCACTAAACCACCGCCCGGCGGCGCGCCACCCGCGGTAAGATCGGTGGCCGCCACGAACGGCGGCCGATTCGTTCACCAGCCGCGGCGATGACCCGAACCAGCCCCCTCGAAACCCTCGCGCGCCAGCTCGAGGCCTCGGACGACTACCGCGTGCTGCGCCGGCTGCAGCCGCGCCGCGTCGTGACCCCGCCCGACGGCACGCCGACACGCCGGGCGATCTTCCTCGACCTCGAAACCACCGGCCTCGATCCCGCCCGCGACGAGATCATCGAGATCGCGATGGTGCCGTTCACCTTCTCGCATGACGGCCGCATCTTCGAGATCGGCGAGGCCTATGCCGCGCTGCGCGAACCGGGCGTGCCGATCTCGGCCGAGATCACCGCGCTGACCGGCATCACCGCCGAGATGGTGGCGGGCAGGACCGTCGATCTCGAGGCCGTCAGGCGGATGGCCGCCGGGGCCGTGCTGGTGATCGCCCATAACGCCGCCTTCGACCGGCCGTTCGCCGAACGGCTGGACCCGGTGTTCTCGACCAAGCCCTGGGCCTGCTCGATGGCGCAGGTGCCGTGGGCCGAGGAAGGCTTCGAGGGCACCAAGCTCGGCTATCTCGCCGCCCGCCAGGGCTTCTTCTTCGACGGCCATCGCGCCGCCGACGATTGCCTGGCCGCCATCGAGCTGCTGGCCCGGCCGCTGCCGGTTTCCGGCATGCCCGCGCTGGCCCGGCTGCTGGAAAGCGCGCGGCGGCCGATCTGGCGCATCTGGGCCGAGGCCGCGCCGTTCGCGCTGAAGGACAAGCTGAAGGCACGCCGCTACCGCTGGAACGGCGAGGCCAACGGCCGGCCGCGCGCCTGGTTCATCGACGTGCCGGAGGAGCGGCGCGACGAGGAGCTGGCCTTCCTGCGGACCGAGGTCTACGGCCGCGACAGCCTCGATCCCGCCACCGTGCGGATCACCGCCTACGACCGGTTTTCCGGGCGCGTCTAGCGAAATTTTAGGATTGTCGTCCTGCGATGGTCTTGTGAACCACCTGAAAGGTGGTGAGCGCGCTGGGACTCGAACCCAGGACCCCCTGATTAAAAGTCTGGCGTATTTGGCGGATTTCTGCGGCAATTCCCACAAAAGGCCGGCCAATATTGTCAAATCAATTCAATGACTTAACCGCCTTGTCGGAATGGCCCGCGCGGCTCCGCCCAATCAGTCGCCCATGTTGACGCGCATCTGTCAAGCCGCTTTTTCGCCCTCGGCCTCGTGATCGGGCTCCACCCGCACCAGTCTCGGCAGCTTGTCCGGAGCGGCAAGCGGACGAAGCTCGAACTGGCCCGGGACGACCCGCGGATCACGCGCCGAGACGATCCTCGACAGGGTCAGCTCGATCGCGTCGGCCTCGTCCCTGGCGTCCATCTTGGCGCAGTACCAGTCCGGCCGATCGTCGCAACGAAACGCAACGACCCAGGTAGGCGCCTGGCCTTTCTGGATCCGCCAGTGGTGCCCGAGGTACAGCGCGCCCCGGGCGGGCGCCGGGCGATCTTGCGGCTGTCCCTGCTCAATGCGTTCTTCAGCTTCGGCCATGACAGTCTCCTCAGATGGGTCGTGACCCGGCGAATGTTCTTATATTGTTCTCTTTTTGCGGTCGGTGCAAGATCGGTCCATGATCCCAGACCCGCAACCCTTGCCCCTGCGAGCCCGCAACCGCTACTGCCTCGATACGATCGGGTTGATACGGGCTCGCGACCACGAGCTGGTTGCGACCTGCCGGCCCTGTGGCCGTACTGCCGTGCTCGACCTGGCCGCCCTGATCGCCCGCCGCGGCGAGGACTGGCCGCGCGCCCGGGTCGCGGCACGGTGCACGGTCTGTGGCCAGCCGGCGACCGTCTCCCTCCGGCCGCTTCGGCCCAAGCCTGACCAACGGGAGCACGGCGACCGGCCGATACCATTCATTTTCGCGGCAAGGGCATCCGACCTGATTGAGGGCGACCGCGTCCACTACGCCTGCCGTACCTGCGGCGATCGCTGGGCGCTGCTGCCGGCGGACCTGGTGGCGCACCCGCTCGACGGCGCAAGCACCGGCCTGCGGGACACGTACATGACGGCCTGCGGCGGATGCGGCGAGCTACGGGCGATTGCGGCCGAGGTCGAGTGGAGCCGGCTGCCGGCTACGAGCGATATCGATGAGCGATAGGCGGCCGGGCGAGGGTGCGTACCTGTTCAACAGGCACCGCAAAACGGTACGCTTCAATGAGGCGCCCGGCCGAAGACGACGATAGCACACGTCAGCCGCAGGCAAACAGAAAATTGCGATCAGCGCACTAAAAACAGCCTTGACGATACGGGCATTTTGCCCGTACATTCGCAATCGACGACGCGGGAATTGTCCCGGTCGGCATGCGGGAGAGACCCGATGTACCTCGTGACCGAACCCTATGATGGCACTCGTGTCCGTGTTCTCGTAGCCGCCCGCACCGCGGAGGCGGCCGAGCAGAAGTTTCAGCGCGTGTCGGCCCGCCGGGCTGCCGCTGGCTATCAGTTTTTCTCGCCAATCCGCCATGTCATCGGATCGCGGCGGCTGATTGAAACGCTTGATGGCCTTGACCGGCTGGTTGCCGGGCTTCCGACCTGGGAGAATTAAAATGGAAACACCGAAGTTGACTGCTGATGGACTGCAAGTTCGTTTTTTGCAGCAGGATGAAATTGATTCAATGACAAACGCGCTCATGGAGCGCCGCGCATACTTCATGCTGCAAGACTGGGCCCTCAGTTGCGTTGAGCGGCATGTTTATCTCTACGATGCTCTTGCATCGGTAGAGAGACCGTCGACAACCGCGTTTTCTGAGTTCTTCACTGAGGCGCATAGCCTCTTTCGTAAAGTAGGGCCATGCCCAAAGAGGCTTGATAATATACAAGCCAGAGCCTCGAACTTCTCGGAAGTTGCGAGGAAAGAAAAATACAGTTTCTCTCAATGGTTTCGCGCTATGACTAGTGCAGCCGTCGCGTCGGCGGTCGTTCCTCCGACCGGGAACTGGAGTGATCGCGCTCGCATGAGCGATGTCGCATTTAAATGCGCATTCATTGCGGCCAAGGCCGCATCATATGCCCGAAAGCCGAAACGGGCGCGCTGGGCAGAAATACCTTTCGACATCGCAGCCCACGAGGCTGAAATCGCTTGGCAACACGCTAGGCTAAAAGAAGCAATGCCCGGCATCGACGATCGTCCATTCAAGGTGACCAGATGGTGAAGATGGAGAACCCTACACCCGCCGACATGCTCGCCAGCGCGGCGAGAACATTGCACGGGGACGAGCAGTGGAGGCTGCGCTTTGCGCGTGATCTCGATATCGATGACGACACACTCCGCCGCTGGATGACCGGGCGGACGACGCTGCTTGCCGACCACGGCGTATTCGATGACACCATCGCCTTGCTCCGCCGGCGGGCAGCCGAGATCTCGGCCCGCGCCAACCAGCTTGAGCGATGGCTGCTGCTCCAACGCGGGGTGTCACCCGGCGCAATCGCGGCGCCGACGATCAGGCTATCGCGCCGCCAAGCCAAGGAGGCAGATAGGCAATACGGAATCGAACTGATCGTGCCCTATCCTCAGGGCCTCAACCCGCCGAAACTGGGCGTGGACGAGGAGGTCGACGCGACGGCCGAGGAGGCGGCATGGGCGAGGTCCGCCGTGGCGGGAGCGCCCGATCTGGCCGTTTCGAGCGTCAAGGTAGTCCGCCTCGTGCGGCCGACAGGCCTGCCGCGTGAGGGCGAGACCGAAACGCATCTGGCCATCATTCTGATTGGTCAGCGCTGGCTAAATGCGCAGGGGTCAGGACGGCCGAAGACGATGTGGTACGGCGCATGACGCGAGTTGGTCGCTTGGCATTCTCCCCAGCAAACCATATTGGAGATCGTGATGATCGCGGACGTACCCAGTAATTCTCCGGATGGCATGTCGTCTGCCAAGGCCTCGGCTGAAGCGGACAGTCGGGCCGCGGAAGCGATGCTTGCCATCGCCAAAAACCCGCCGGCAGCCAGCGCTCAGCGGCGCTCGCCAAAATCCGGTTCCGGACGAAACCGGAAACCGCTGTGGCACGGTGCCGATATCAACGGCGTCATCAGCTGGATCAAGGAAAATGCCTGGGGTTATTATACACATAGCGGCAGCCCGACAGGGTTCTACCTGGCCCGCCCCGAACACAGTGATGACGAAATCGCCGCTGCAGCAGGCTTGCCGCCGCTGCGCGACGAAAACAATCGTCCCGTCGGGTACGCACGGGATGCTTCGCCAGCCGCAAATAACCGTTTCCGCGCCGTGGTGACCGAAGCTTTCGATCGGATGGTCCGACGCGGAACTGTCGAGGACGCGTACCCCGTCGGCGAGCGGGTCCACTACAGGGTCAAGGCCGCGCATTTGGTGAGCTATTACTATCGTCGCTGGCACATCGCTGACGAAGCGGTCAAGCGCGAGGAGCAGGAAAGGCGCAGGGAGAATGAATTTCTCTACAGGCCCTGGTGAGCGGCGCAGCGATGATGTCGAATAGCTGGACCGCCCTCGAGGTCGGCAAGCGCCATCCGCTGGTCCGGCCCGGCCAGCCGGAGGGCGTCACCTTCGGGATCGGTGCCGACGGCCTCTATCTCCTCGGCGTCATAGGCGATCCGACGCCAAAGGAGATTCGCGCCTGGGCGCGTGGGCGCCTGCGGCTCGGGGTCCTGCCGGCCGGGCAGCACGTGGCGTTCCTGCTCTACGAGCTGGACGGCTTCGCACCGTGGTCCGATGCGCCCTACAGCCTGGGGCTGTCACACGGCCGGCTGCCGCAGCCGCCACGGCCGGAGGGTGCCGCCCTGATGCAGCTCACCCTGGTCGACGCCGCGACCGCCGGCATCAAGTCGCTGCGGGTCGTCTCGGTGAGCGCGGCCTTGTGCGCCGAGTTGTGGCGGGCCCTGGATGGACAGGCCAGCGCCCTGCCCGCGTATTCGGAGGCCGCCCGGCAGGCGGAGGTCGATGCGGCCTATCGGCGCTGGCCGCATTCTCGCGACATGGTCAAGGCCGCGAACCTGATCGAGGTGGCCGGCATCCTGCCGCCAGCGACGTGACCGCCCGGGTCCACGGCGGCCCTACCAGACCTCGAGCTCGGCCAGCAGCGAGGATGCCTGCTGGCCTATCCCCCAATCGGCGGCGATCTGCCTGAGCGCGGCGCCGGCCCAATCGGGTATCCGCTGATCGCCCGCCACCCAGCGGCGCACCTGGCGCTCGTCGAACCGGGGCCGGACCCCATCCGGGTGATATCGGCCGAGATCGATCGACAGCGCGCGCTGCCATTCGCCGCCATGGACCAGCCGGCCGACATGCTGCAGCAACGCGACGGCCTCCCCGGGCATGGGCTCGGCGCCGCGCGCCGCTATCTCCCGGCAGATCTGCTGCAGGGCGGGGCCGACCCAGTCGGGGATCGGCCGATGCCCCGCCACCCAGCGCCGGACCAGCCGCTCGTCGATACGATCGCGCGGCCCGGCCGGATGGAACCGGCCGAGCTCGACCGCCATCGCGCGCTGCCAGGCCTCGCCCTGGGCGAGGCGGCCGACCCGCGCCAGCAGTTCCCGACGACGGTCGGTCATGTCCCTTCCTGGTAGCTGGCCGCGTCGGCCTCGTCCCGGGCCCAGGCGCGGGAGAAGTCCTTGTCGGCGAACAGTGCGGCGATGCCGGTGATCTGCTTCAGGCGCAGCAGTTCGTCGGCGTCCATCCCGATATGCTTCATGATCCACGTGTCCGACATACCGGCCTGGACCAGCTCGCCGACGATCGATTTCATGAGGTCGATCGAGTGCGTCCCGCGCGCCCGGTTATGCCGGATCGTCGCCGCCATCCGATTCGATCGTCCGGCCTGGGACGGCAGGATCCCGACGACCGGCAGATGGCCACGGACGCGCTCGCGTACCTTCCGGCTTTCGCGCGCCACCCGGGATCGGTGGAAGCCGTCGACGACCTCGGTCCTGCCCTCGCCGAGATGGGTGACCACCGGCTGCGTATAGCCATCCTCGACGATCGATCGCTCGAGCAGTTTCATTTCCGGCGGCGCGACCTTGTTCGGGTTGTAGTCGTTCGCGGTGACGCTCTCGACCGGCACCCACACGACCAGGTCGACCGGCTCGTTCCGGAATGGGCTTACCCGATGCAGTTCGATGCGCGCCGCGTTCAGCGCAGCGACCTGCTGCTCGAAGGGCAGCCGGTCGATTTCGGCCGCCAGCGCCCGGGCGAGCTCGCGCACTTTGGCGACCGCCGCTTGCTGCAGCATGTCGCCGCCCTCGAGCCGGCCGGTCCAGATGTCATCCTGCATTTTTCGTCCCCAATTGCCGCTCCCACCGAACGAAACCGCCGCGGCGGGCGGTGCCCATCTTGAAACCCTGCCGCCGCCAGACGACAGCCTCGGGCCGATCGAACGTGTAGATTTCCTGTGCCTTGTCGCCGGCCCAGTCCAGCACCGCGCGCAGCAGTTCGGCGGCCTCCCTGGACGATGCGAGGCTGGTGAGATAGCGGACATGCACGGTAGGCACCGTCCGGGCCAGCCGGCTGCAGGCAAATCCCGTCGCCACCTCGTGGTCGTCGAGCGCCAGGTGCCAGACGTCGCCGGCGGCGCTGGTGATCGGCGCGCCGAGCGCCTGATGCAGCGCCCGCGACGTCGTCATGCCGCCGAGGCTGCCGAAGATCCGGAGGTCGGCATCGCGCGTGCCCTGGATGAATGTGGCGATCATCGGCCCCTCCTACAGCGCCATGTATTTCTCGATCGCGGCCTGGCGCCGCGCCGCCTCTTCCTTCGTCGCCGAGAACCCCATCCCCTTGCAGAGATGGTCGTTTTTCAGGATGCAGATGCACATCCGCTTGTATGACGGGATCAGGCTGAAAGCATCGCTGTCGATCTCGTCGATGTATTCCATGCGCACCGGCAACTTGTCGGTCCGGTAGCTGCTTTCATCACCGATGTCGATTTCAGCACCGGCAGACCGGAGATCGGCGACAGCCTCCTCGGACAAAACGCCCCCGCGCTCTCGCCAGAACCTGATACTGGTCGCCAACTTGGCCCGGTAGCTGGCAGCCGTGACCTCCGGCAATGTCGACAGCAAGAAGTCCATGTACTCCCGCCAGGTGAACCCGGCGGGCTTGGTGATATTTTTCCAGCCCATCGCCTTGGTCCCGCCGTAGATGGAGGCGAAGTTGACGCCGTTGACCCGGCTGACCAGGCGGCCCCAGACATCCGGATCGATCGCCCGATAGAGCTTCAGGCTCTCCTGCCCGGCCAGCAGGAATGGCGACGCCACGCGCATGGCGCCGAGCGGCACGCCGGCGTGGTACATGAGGTTGTAAAGGTCGTTGTAGTCGAATCCGAACCGACCGTTGGCCGTCCACACGTCCTCGGTCTGCCAGTCGTAGATCGGATAGGCGTTGTAGACATCGTCCCCCATCCTGGTCGTCCAGGGGATGCCCAGGTACTTGTTGACGTTGCGGTCCGAAACGATGGTCCGCCAGCGGTTCAGGCTCTCCTGCGCCCGGATGCCGACGAGACAGCAGGTCCGGCCGCCAGGCTGCCGGGCGTGATACCAGAGCGAAAACCGAGCCTGGAATTCATAGTCCCACATGTCCGGATGGAAGAAATCGAAATGCTCGGCGCCCCACCGAGAATCGGGCAACGGCCGCACCCACAGCGCACGGTCCTCTTCGGCCCATGGCCGCCAGTATGACTGGTGCATCGAGGTGCAGGTCGTCACCTTGAAGGGAACGCAGCATCGGTAGGGCTCGATCCGTTCAGCCAGATCACGATAGACCCGATCGACATAATCGGTGGTGGCCGTGTATTGCGCCTCGTAGTCAAGGTGGAAGACGCCGAGTTTTTTTGTGATCCCACGCTCGGCCATGTATTTCAGGCACAGGTTGAGCAGCAATCCGCTGTCCTTGCCGCCGCTGAACGAGACGTAGATGTTTTCGAACTCGGCGAAGATCGTGTCGAGCCGGCGCCACGTAGCCTCGAGCACCGAGATATCCATATGGATCATAGCATCATCACCATCTCGTGGAGCCGGTCGCGCAGGCCCTGGCTGCGGTAGCGGTCGACCATATGCTGAAACTCGGCCAGGGTACTGGCCTTCCTGACGCGTGAAGCGGCGATCCGATCGTCGATCGAGTTGCCGCAGCGCAGCGTAACGTAGACCGGCCGCCTGGTCTGGCCGATACGGTGGTTCCGGTCCTCGGACTGGATCCTGTCCTCGTAGCGGAAACTGTCGGCGTAAAACACGCTGTAGGCTGCCTCGTTGAGCGTCAGGCCGCGCCCGCCGACACCCATGGTCGCGACGAGGTGCCGCGGGCCGCCCGGCTGCCGCCAGCGGGCGAGGTGTTGCTGGCGGGCCCGATCGCCGAGGCTGCCGTCATAGCGCACGGCGCTGCCCTCCCCGTCCCGCTCGGCCAACATCCGGACGATCTCGTCGGTCGAATGATGGTACCGCGACCAGATGATCACCTTGTCTTCGCGCGGGATCTCGTCCAGCACGCCGGCAAGCAGCGACAGCCGGTTATGCGGCACGGTGATCAGCTCACGGGTCCCATCCTCGCGCAGCCGGCGCCAGAAGCCGCAGGTGATCGTTTGCAGGACCGAAAACAGCCGCAGGATCTGCAGCCGCTCCCAGTCGTGCCGAGCGAGGTCGAGCAGCAGTTCGACCTTGGCGCGCTCGTACAGGTCGCGCTGCTGGCCTGTCATCGTGCAGAACCGGTCGGCATAGAGTTTTTCGGGCAGGTCCAGGCATTCGTCCTTCCGCACCTGGTAGACATAGGGCGCGATCTTGGCGGCCAGCCACTCGACATTGTGGCTGCGGATGATCCGGCCGGTGCGGACACGGCGCCCGAAACCGTCCCGCCGCACCTCGTATTCCAGGTGGTTGGCCGCGAACGACCAGAACGAGCGATAGCCGAGGATCTTTGGGCTCAGGAACCGCATTTGCGAATACAGGTCCACCGCGCCCTGGGTAAGCGGGGTTCCGTTCAGGACGGCGCGGTACCGGGCCCGCTCGCTCATCGCCGTGATCCGCTGCGTCCGCCGAGCCATCGGCCCCTTGATGTAAGCAGATTCGTCGACGGCGACGAAGGTCTGATCGGTCACCATGCCCGCGAATGCCGTGACGGCACGATCGCTCGACGACATCGTCTCGATCCCGATGATCTGGACGGGCTGGGTCGGTCGCCGGTCCGAGTGGACATGATCGTCCCAGACCGCGACCTGATCGGGCGGAATGTCGGTATGGATCGCGATCTGCTGGCGCACCGTCTCCTTCAGCGAGCAAGGCGCGAACCAGTAGAGCCGGTCCCATTTGTGGCCCCGGAGCCGGGCGAGCTCGAGCAGCACGCGGCTCTTTCCGGTGCCCATGTCCATGAACAATCCGCCGACCCGCGCCGGCAGCAGCTTGGCCACTGCCGGCGGCTGGTGGGGCAGCAGGTCAGTCGTGGTCGAGAAGATCATCGTCGACGCCGAACTGACCGGCCTTGAGATCTTCGCGCCCGCGCACCGCCACGACGGGCTCCGGCACCTTTGGATCCTCGATCACGACCCCGGCGGCTTGCAGCGACCGGAAATGCTCGATCGTGAGCCGCGCGCCATCGGACAGCGCGAAATCGTAGCGCGCAGCGAAATCCTCGATCTGATCGAACGACCGGGCCGGGACCAACACGTTGGGTCTGCGATAGATTGCCCCGCGCAGGCGCCGCGCCGCCGAATAGAGGTCGTCGCCGCGCGACCAGGACAGGCTGAACCAGCCGGCGCGGTAGCCGGTCGTCACGCGCCTGACCCAGCGGCGGCGCTCCGGCGCGAAATTGCCGGCGATCGCCATCTGCCGCGCCGCAGGATCGTAGAGCGCCACCATGAAGCCGATCGCGAGGATCCGATGGGCGATTTCCGCGAGCCGGTCGGATGACACGGTCGACGCAACCGGGCGCAGCCAAGCCTGATCGCCCTGGTACCATTGGTAGCCCTGGTCGCGCAGCAACTGGCGCAAGACATCGTGCCTGCCTGGCGTGGCGATACGGATGTGGCCGACGATGTAGGAGATCTCGACCGGCACGGGGTTTGCGGGCGCGGCGGACGGCCGCAGCAACGCTTCCTCGCGCGCCTCGGCCTGCAGCTGGACGAGATCGTCATCGGGCGGCGCCTCAGCGGCGAGGACTTCGGCCTGCAACTCGCCGGCGAGCGCGGCGAGGCCGTGCTCGCGCCGGTCGATCCACCAGGATGCATCCTCCCGGCGCCGCAACGCCGCGACGACGCCATGCGCGCGGGCGGACGAGCCGACCTCGCGCAGCAGTTCCAGCGCGGCCGTGCGGGCCTGCCAGCGCTGAGCTTCCGGTATCGCCGCGAATACGGCGGCGATCGCTTCTCGGCGGGCGGTGAGGTCGTTGCCATCGGCGTTCTCGATCGTCTGACGATCGCCGATCTGGTCGATGGCGGGCATCACCATGTCGATGAGATCGAATACTGTCCGGCGGATCCGCTCCGCCCAGGCCGCCTGTTTCGGCGAGCCGTTGAGCGCCGGCAGGCCTTGCTCGGCGGATTTGGCTGTGGCTGCCGCGAGGGCATCGCGACGGCGAGCCTCGTAGCAGGCGGCACAAACTGCGCCCTCGTCCCGCCGCCTGATGGCCATCCTATCGGCCTCCCGGCGGTTGCGGCCGATGACAATGACGGTGCCATCGCACTCGGCGCACTTGATCGGTGTTTTTGCCACGGGGATAGACCCTCCTGTGTGCAAATTTATGATGCCCTATTTGTAGGGACATGATAGAGTGATTGCAACAGAAAACAGCCTCGACGAGGTAGATAATGTATCGCCGCAATGGGTTCCTGGTGACGCCGATGCCTATCGTTCGTTTCGCCGACTACGACGACGACCAGCGCGCCGGCGTGGCCGACGCTTTCGAGCGTGTCCGATCGGAATCGGAGATCGATGCTGCGGCGCGTTTCAAATTCTATAGATGGACCTGGGCGCCGATCGAGGTCCGCGATGACGTCCCCTGGTTGATGACGCGCAAGCACGCATTCCGGTGCCTCGCCGAACGGCTGCAGCATGAGATCGAGGGGACCGACATCGACTACCTCCCGGTCCTCGATCAACAGGGCAACGGCGTCATGAAGGACGCATATGACGACAATTGCGAGAGCGGCGTGCTCCATATCATGCGGGCGCGCCGCGCCAACGGCCGCGCCTACGTCAACCCCGCATGGATACCGACCTGGCTGGATCTGGGATGGAGGCCGGCATGACGCCCGCCCTCGCCCGCCCACCCGGCGACTATGTCGTCCAGGTCAGCCCCGAGCAGCCGCCCGAGGTGGCGCGCTACACCGACTGCGGGACGTGGTCGCTGATCGGCGAGGACCTGGCGCGGGATGATGGCGAGATCTATCGGATCGGACCGATGATCGAGATCGACCGGGGCACGCTGTCGGCGTGGTCGTTGCCCGGATAACTGGGCGTCGCGGAGGAGCGGCTGGCCGCGCGATTGGGGATCTCGCCGCCGCCCGAGGACGACGGATCTGCCCCTGACGCATAATGCGTGTCGAAACCCGGCAACCCGGCTGCTAGGCTCGGCCGTGGGAACTGGGGAGGCGATTTTGGCAACCAACAGAGTGCTGCTGCAGGCCGCGGCCTGGGCGATCGTGTCCGGCGCGGCGTTCGCGGCGTCATCGGCCGCGGCGAAGCTAGCCGGGGTGAGGCTGCCACCGGCCGAGGTCAGCCTGTTTCGTGCCCTGGCCGCCGCGATCGTCGTAGCGGCGGTGTTTCGCCTCGATGCGGTCGATTGGCGCCGCGCGCGCGACCCGGGCTGGCACGCGGTCCGCGTTGTGAGCGGCGTCCTGGCCCTGATTGCCTTCATGTTCGCCGTCACCGCGCTGCCGATCGCGGTCGCCCAGCTGCTGCTGCTGACCCGCGTGCTGCTGATGCCGGTCTGCGCCCGTATCCTGCTGGGCGAGCCGCTGTCGGGACGGTTGGCCACCGCGGCCGTCGTGGGGCTGGTCGGCGCCGCCGTGACCGTCTGGCCGGCCCTGACGGTCGGAGGGCAGCTGCTGGGCGTCCTGGCGGCACTGGGCGCGGCGATCAGCACCGCCCTGTCCCAGACCGCCGTCCGCCGCCTGTCCGTCTCCAACTCGCCCGCCCTAATCGTCTGCATCTATGGCATCGGCGCGGCGGTGCTGCTGGCGCCCGTCACGGCCGTGACGGGCTGGGTAACGCCGCCGGCCTCGAGCTGGGGCGCGCTGGTGGCGCTCGGCATCGCGGCCGCCCTGGCGCAGTACGCGGCAGTGGCCGCCTTCCGACTTGGGCCGGTCGCCTATATCGCCCCGCTGGACTTCACCGGCATCCCGATCGCGGCGGCCGTCGGCTACCTGCTGTTCGGCGACGTGCCCAGCCGATTCGATCTGGTCGGGGCCGCCCTGATCGTCGGCAGCGCCTGGTACGTCATCCGGACCGGGCCACCCGGGACGCGCTGATGTAGATCGGCTCGGGCCGGGCACAAAAAAAGGCCCCGCCACCCTCTCGGGCAGCGGGGCAGTGTGCAGGCCATGCCGTCGCCCTGCCGGCGCGGGGGCCTGATCCGGCAGCTACCAGCCAGAACGGCCGGCGGAGTGGTCGCGGTGATCAGCAGCGCGGGCCGATGATCACCTCGCGGACGCGCCTGGCAGCAGCGCGCGCCGCCGACCAGGTGGTTTCGACGCTGTCGATCGCGAACGCGGCAAATACCTCGCGCACGCCGGGCGTGTCGTTGAGGCTCAGCATGAACCGGCCCTGCAGGGTCCCCAGCGCCGCCGCCATCGCCTCGTAGTCGCGCCGCTCGAAGGCATCGCGGCCGTAATAGTGCTCGCTGCCCCAATAGGGCGGGTCGAGGTAGAACAGAGTGCCCGGCGTATCGTAGCGGGCCAGGCAGTCCTGCCAGGGCAGGCGCTCGATGATCACCCCGGCCAGCCGCTCATGGATCTCCTCGAGGATCGCGCCGAGGCGGTTGAGGTTGAAGCGGCTGGGCAGCCCGGCCGAGACGCCGAAGGTGCGGCCGGTGACCTTGCCGCCGAAGGTCAGCCGCTGCAGGTAGAGGAAGCGCCCTGCCAGCTCCAGGTCGGTCAACGTAGCCGGATCGACCGCCAGCAGCCGCTCGAACTCCTGCCGGCTGGCCAGCGCGAATCGCATGTGGTCCATGAATGCGCCGTAGTGCCGCTGGAGGATGCGGAATAGGGTGACGACGTCGCCCGACAGATCGTTGATGATCTCCGACCGCGGCGCCAGGCGCCGCTTCAGGAACACCCCGCCCATGCCGACGAACGGCTCGCAATAGCTTTCGTGCGGCACGGCTTCGATGCGGCGGACGATCTCGGCCGCCAAGTTGCGCTTGCCGCCGATATAGGCCGCCGGCGGCGTTACCGGCCGAACATCGCGGTAAGGGTAAGAAAGACTCGACTCTTGCATGTTGAGTTGCTCAGGATGGCCCCGCCGTGTGCACGGTGCGGGGCGGCGAAAGCCGGGCGAGGTCCTGTCTCGCGGTTCCGGGTGTTGGTCCACCCCGAACCCCCGCCAAAGCGCGACGAGGGCAAACTGCAGCCGGAAAATCAAACGGCGCCGAGTTGCCCCGGCGCCGTGGATTGAGCGTGAACCGATCAGGTGGCGATCGGAGGCCACAGCGCCGGTCGGCTGGTGCCGCCGACGATGGCCGGGGCCGAAGTCGCGTCGTTCGGCACGACCAGACGGGCGGCCGGCGGACTGGCACGCATCGGGCCGACGTCGCCCGACAGGACCGTCATCGGCTCGATCGCGCGGACCACGACCAACTGATCGCCCGCCGGTAGCGGGGCGCCGAACAGATCGGGCGCCGAAGCGGTCGACGCCGCGACGATCGGGTTGTCCGGCAGGGGCGCCGCCGACGCGGGGAACGCCGCCATCAGAAGCGCGATCGCGGCCGCCGCGACGACGGATGAGAGGCAGAAGGCATTCTTGACCATGACATCTCCTCGAATGCAGGGGAACCAGGATACTCACGAACTCTCAGGGAGCGGTCCGAGCCTAAGAGGCGGTTTCAATCTTGGTCAACGGAGGCCGGACAGAATTCCTGATGCGCGAGGCTTGGGCCCATGCGTTCAGGCGGTCAGGCCCTTGATCGTGAGCATCACCGACAGTTCGAGATGCTTCAGGCCGTCCGTGAAGTAACTCTCCTGCGGGTCCCGATCGAAGGGCGATGCGCTGATGCCCGCTACCGCCTGCATCTCGCCGTCGTCGCTGCCGGCGACGAACAGGGGAAGAGGCGGCATTGCCAGTTTGTATGCCTGTTCGAACAGCGCCTCGAGTTCGACCGCCTTTTCCTTGATCTGGTCGTGCAGCGCCTTGGCCTCGGCGGACAGCGCTCGATATTGCGGACGGAAGCGCGAAGGCTTGATATCGCCAGCCTGGCGGGCGTCGGGCTGACCGGCAAATACATGAGACATGTCGGGTTTCCTCTCGGGGAATTGCCGGGAAACCGCCCGGCACGGTCGATCAGGCGGTCAGGCGGTGAGCGCGCTGCACAGCGCCTTGAATACGTGGTCCTTCACCCGCTGCTCGGGCGGCAACTGGTCGTAAGGGACCATGCAGGGGTGCGTCTTGGCCTCGGGGTCTTTGACTGATCCATAGACCCAGCCGGCAGCGGCCTTGTCGGCCATCCAAGCGTCGTGTTGGGCAGAAGGCGGCGCATCGGGGTTCTGAAGCGCGAAGACGGCGCCATTATAGGCGCTCTCGCGCTGCCACTGCTCGGCGTCTTCCCAGTTCTTCTGGCTGAAATCGCCGAAGGCCTCGCAAATGGCCTTGTTCGCCTGATGGCAAATGCGGGCAAGCTCGATCGCCGCCTCGGCGATGACTTGGGCGTTTCTCGACATCGGTATCCCTTGTCGGTGATGCCGGGAAACCGCCCGGCGCGGATCCGCTTCAGGGATGATGACGGTCGTCGTCGCCCTGTACGAGGCGGCGCACCGCGGCGAGGCGGCGCCGGCAGTCGTCGCCGGCTGCTGCGAGGTCGACCAGGAACTCGGCGACGTCGGCCTGCGTGACCTCGCCAGCCGGTACCGGCGGCTCAGCGGCGCATTGCAGGATCGAGGCTGGGATCGCCGGCCGCTCGACCTGGATCCTGGTGATCACCGCCGGAGCCGGGGGGCCGCTGGCGCAGGCCGTCGAGAGCAGCGCGGAGAGCAGGAGCAACGGGCGGATCGGACGGGGTAGCGGCACGGCGGATGCTCCGTTTCAGGTCGTTGTAGCGGGCGTCGGCGGCGCGCTGCGCGGCCTGGGCATCGGCGGCAGCGGCATCGGCCGCCGCCGACCAGGCGCGCAGCCGATCGACGGCCGCGAGGTTTTCGGCATTGGTTTCGACCGCTGTGGCGAGGCTCTGGCGCAGCGCGCCGACCTCCTGGCGCGCCGCATCGCGCTCTACCGTCAGGCCGGCGATGCGCCACTTCGCCAGCCCGGCCGCGGCCAGGACCAGCGCGATCGCGCCGGCATAGAGCGCCAGGCGCAGATTGGAGAGCCCGAACATGATCAGTCCTTCGGTCGGCGGTGGGTAAACCAGTGCCGCGCGATCAGCCCGAGCCCGCCCAGCAGGCAACCGGCGACGAACAGCCAGGTGACGTGGTGCGGCGCCAGACCAGACATGTCGGCAAGGTTGCCGACCAGGCGCTTGCCATGGTCGCTGGCGTCGGCCGCCTGCCCGGCCAGGCCGAGGCCAGCACCGATGCCGACAGCCGTGATGCCGGCCGGCGAGAACCCCGCCGTTGCCGGGGCCGGTTCGGCCGAGAACGTGCCGGCGCCGGGCGGGAACGGCGTACCGAAGGTGCGTGCCGAACCCAGGCCGATGTGCATCAGGCCCTCAGCCGGATAGCGCCCGATCTCGGTGAAGCCGGCGCCCCTGGCGGCAGCCTCGAACTGTGCGGGATCGTGGTTGAGCATGCCGACGCAGAAGGCCGAACCGGTCAGGTGGCCCGAGCCGGAGCCGCCCCCGGCCCGCCGGTTGTTGGCGGCCGACCTGTACCCTGAGATGACCATCACCGGCTTGCCGAGGTGATCGCGCAGCGCCTGCAGGCGATCGAGCGCCACCTCGTCGACCACGATCTCCCCGGTCAGCCGGTCAGCGATCTCCGCCGGCGGAAAATCGCGCCAGCGCCAGGCCTCGGCCGGGATGTCGCGCCAATGGGCGTAACGCTCGACCATGGTCAGGCCCGAAGCGCCGCCTTGGCGCGCAGCCAGCGCGCCCGGCGATCATCCAGGCCGATCAGGCCGCCGTTGATCAGGCGGGTGACCTTCTCGACGTCCCCCGCCTCGGCCGGCGCGTTGCAGCCGCGGGTCCGCCAGTACCAGCCGGCGCAGCGCGCGCCGATCGATGGCTGCAGCAGCAGGTCCGGCAGGCCGATCAGGTCAACCCCGAGCGCGGGCCCGGCCGCCGCATAGTTCGACCGGCCGGTGAGCATCGGGACGCCGCGGCCGCGGTACCGCCAGCCATCGCCCGAGGCCTCGTCTCCGTTGCCCATCCGGCCGGCATAGACGTAGTTGGCCAACCGCTCCGGCGCGCGCTCGTAGGGCCGGGCAGCATCGATCGTTGGGAAGCGCTTGGGCCAGGTCTTCATCAGCCCCTCGGCGCTGTAGGACAGGCCCTCGACGGTGCGGCTGTAGCCGGCGGTCTCATGACCGAACTGGGCGATGAACATCGCCTGGGCGGTCGGGGCCGAGATCCCGAACTCGACCATCGCGGCCGACATGGGACCGGCGAAGGATGCGGCGATCGCGGCGGAACAGCCGGCAGCGGCGGCGAAGGTTTCGGGGGTCATCGGGTTATCTCCGGACATGAAAAAGGCCGCCATGGGCGGCCGAATTTGCGAAGGCGCGAAGGTGCCGCGAGGTCAGGCCGGCTCGCGCCGCTGGATCTCTACCGGCCGCGAGCGACGGCGCAGCAATGCCAGGGAGAGGTCCACCATGTGGACGTGGGCCACCCGATCATCGATCGCATAGACGTCGGGCCGGCCGCCATCTGCCCTGGGCTCAACCAGCTCGATCGGGCCTTCTGGCGGATCTCGGAAATACGGCGGGGTCGACGACGGCCCGGCTGGCCGCGGCTCGCGGTGATCGATGTCGTCGCGGCTCATTCCGCGGCACCGGTACGCTGCGCGATCAGCGCGCGATGGATTTCCTTCAGCGTGCCCTTGATCTCGCCGAGATCGTCGAGAAAACGGTTCTCGACCTCGCGGACATGCTGGAGCGATGCATACTCGCGGGCGACCAGAAGCCGAAAGGCAGCGAGTTCACGCTCGGCGAGCAGCTGGCGATCCTCGACGGCCTTCAGCCGGCTGTGGCCCTCGCGCCAGAGCCAGCCGACCAGCGGCAGCAAGAGCATGGTGAGCACGAGTTGCAGGTCGGCGGAAATCGGCATGGCGCCCCCAGAATGAAAATGGGCGCCGCAGCGCCCCGCTGACATGTGTCGTTTAGGCCCCGGCCGATCAGGGCCAGCCCGCCGCCGGGTCGACCGCGTCGAGCGCAGCGACGTCGGGGGCCGCCAGGGCCTCGTCCTTCAGGTTGCGCGCGTGCTGCACCACCGCGCCGTACCACGCGCCGACCGCGGCCGCGAGGGCGAGTCCATCGGCAGCGGTCGGCAGCGGCACGCGGTTGTTGTCGACCGCGATCCACCCGAGCGCGTAGCTGTCAGGCCAAGCGATCGGCGCCGGCGTCGCCGCCGTGATCAGGACCGTGGTCGCATAGGCCGCCATGCCCGACAGGTCGGCCCGCGCGCCGTCATGCACGGCGATCCGGGCCGGGCCATAGGGAGCCCCGGCCGCCAGCACCAGATCGCGCTGCGCGTTGATCGCCTCGACCTTGGCCGCCCGAGCCTCGGCGAGCGTCGGCGCCGGCAACAGCGCCTCGTCGCCGCCTGCCGAGACATAGTCCAGATAGTCGCGGTACTCGCCGTTGCGATCGTCACGCGGGATGACCGCGCCATCGGCCAGGCGCCGGATCATGCCGCCCGGGGTCAGCTCATATCGGGTCATAGCTCGGCCCTCAAAATAATGCGGGAACTGGATGAAGATGAAACCAGCCGGCTGGCATAGCCCGGCGTCATGCCGCCCGATGCATTGGTCGCCGTTACGGCGACAGCGGCGCCGTCCGCATAGGTGGTGGTGATCCCGGTGCAAGTCCCGAGGCCGATACCTGCGGTGAATGTCGAAAAGTCGCCGACCGTGGGCGAGAAAGTTGCGGTAGGCCCGGCCATCATTGGCACGCGCAGCGGCAGCCCGTACACGGCCGTCGTCGCCGACTCGCACATGCCGAACAGATAGATGGTCGATGACTGCCCCTCGCCGTAGACCTGCAGGTGGCGCTGGCACAGCGCCAACTCTGCCGCATATGGCCGAGCCTCGAACACGGTGGCGCTGGTACCCCGCTCGATCTGCACGTTGCTGATCGACCAGGTCGCGCCGGCGGTCGCCATGAGGTTGACGCTGCCCGTTGCCCCGAAATAGTTGGCCGCTGCCCAGGTGCCCGCAGCGCCCAGTCCGTTCGACCCGGAACCGAGACAGAAGATCAGATCCATACCGACCGCGCCGGGAGTGATTGACCAGGAACCTGACGCGTCGCCCGGTATCGTGACAGAGATCGTCGTGTTCGTGTTGGCCGCGGGGATGCTGTAGGTGAACGGGAACGACCTATTCGCCGCGCCGTTTCGCAAGCATCCCGAAAAGGTGCCGGTAACGCTCGACCGGGCGATAAACGACAGCGTGACCGACTGCGGGGTAGCCGCGCCGAACCCCAAATCCGCGACGTTCGGCCCCTCGATCCGCTGCAGAATCGCATAACTGTCGGACGCGCCCGGGCTGGCGGCGGCAGTGCCCACGGTCGCAGTGAAAAAATAGGAATATCCACTTCCGCCCGCCCCGCGGGACAGCGTATAGGTGCCCGCGGACCCGACGCCGAACGCCTGCCAACGGTCAATCGGGTAGACCCGGGTGGCACTGTTGACCGTCGTAGACCCGCTGATTTGCATGACGCGGAAATCGCCGTTGGCCAGGCGATTGCGGCCGGTGAGCGCGCCCGAAATCGCCGCCTGCACGAACTGGGTGGTGGCCAGCTGCGTCGTGTTGGTGCCGGCGTTCGCGGTCGGCGCGGTCGGCGTGCCGGTCAGGGCCGGCGATGCCAGCGGCGCGGCGCCGGAGACGTCGCCGACCGCGAGGGTGACGGCGCCGGTTCGGCCGGCGACCGAGGTAACGCCGCCAGTCGCCCCCGTTGCCCCGGTTGCGCCCGGCGGCGAGCTGATCTGCACGGTCCATGCGCTTTTCGAGCCGCTGCCGCCGACGGCCGAGGCGGTGGTGGGCACGACGATCGTGACCGAGGTCCCGCTCGGCGTGGTCTGGACCTGGCCGATCATGTAGTTGGTGGTTGGCGCCGCCTGATCGCTCAGCAGCAGCCACTGGCCGGCAAGCACCGGCAAGGCAGCGGCCATCGTCAACGTCTTGCTGCCGCTGCCGATCGTGAGCGGCGTCGCCGACGACGTCGGCGCGTAGGTCAGAGACGACGCGGCGGCAGCGGCGGCAGCGGTCTGCGCGGTCACCGTGCGGTTATAGGTGTCGACCTGTGCCGACATCGCCGGGACAAGGTTGACACGACTACCGCCGTTGGCCAGACCAAGCGGGTTGGTGACCGCGTCGTACAGGCCGTCGTTGACCACGGTCCCGTTCGGAAAAGTGACGGAGTTAGCCACTAAAGGACCTCCTCAAGGCTTAGCAAAATCGTGTTGCTCGCATAGCTGGTGTATCGGATCCCAGTGCTATCGAGCCTGTTCCGGACGGGGAACGACTTCCGAAGCCACTGCTGGGGTTCTGCCGGGTTCTCGACCCAGAGGAATGGAACGTCGACGTCGAGCTGACGCTGTAACTCGTAGATCAGCGCTAGGCTCTCACCATCTGGCAGGTTTTCGACCTGCGCCGTGAAACGGCGCGGCTTGTTCTTCCTCAGGAATGACTTCGTTCCCCCGAATGCCTCGACCTCGACCGAGCGAAAGCGAAAACCCAGTTCGGCACCATAGGAAAAGTTGACAGACAGCTGCGTCCCTTGCGCAACCTCGACAACGCCCGCCTGTACGTAGCCAGCGGGGTTGTCCGGGTCTAGGAACTCGACGGTCATCGCGCGAGCCAGATAGATCCGGTCGAGCAACACGGGCCTGTGCCAGGCGGTGTCGGCTAGCTGTTCCGTCGTGTACTTGCCATCCCACCAGTTGTTTTCTTCCCATTCCGGGCTGCCCGAGTACTCAGCGGCTGGGAACACTGGCGGCCAGACCTCGATAAAATCGCTGTCGTACAGGATCGGGCCGATGATGCGGTGCGTGCCGGTGCCAGTCGTTGAGAAGTCGATGGCGCCCGTGCCAGCCAGTGCACTGGCCTGCGTCGTGTAGAGTTTGAACGTCGACCCTGAGACTGACCCCACGTAATAAACCGTCCCGCGCACGATTTGCGGCGTGCTGGTGGGCAGCGCATCGCTGCCGCCATAGCCGGTGTAGACGATGCAGCTGTTGCCGTTGACCAGCGCGTGGCCGGTGGCGGTGATGACGTCCGTCGTGGTGTTGACCGTCCACGCGACCGGCGCACGCTCGTAGAGCCGGACGCGCATCATCGCCTGCAGGGTCAGGTTGTGGTTGCAGACGCCAACGAGCCGGACACCGCGGTCGCGATCGAACGAGCCGACTACCATCAGGGCATCGGCGCCGAGCCCTGTCGATCGCCAGACCTGCGACAGCGGATAGACGGAAACGTTCGATGCAGGATACGACGCGACGCCGGGGCCGCTCCACGTAATCCGATCGGTCCATCGGGGAAATCCAACGACGCAATTGACCGAGTCCGCAAATCCCATCTCAGCCCCACACGGTGAAAGTTGCTACGTTCGCTGCGGCGTCGTAGGCGATTCGGCAGGCGCGGAAGAGCCGGCCGGCGTCGAGCCCGTAACGAGGGAACACGATGCGAACCAAGGATAATTCCTGGATCAGCGGCACGGCTGGATGGTTCAGGGCGCAGGTCACGCGCAGCCAAGACCGCTTCGCGGCCCCTGTTTTCCCAAGCAACGCCTGAATGCTGGCAGCGAGGTTCGCTGCGGCCGTCGCGTCGTAGATCAGCGACTGGATCGTGATCTTGCGAGCATTGCCGTAGGTATCGGTTACGGCTGTGTCGACGGGGGTCGATGCAGTGCGCCATTCTTTTTCGAGAAACGCCATGCGCGCCAGATCCATCCCCGTGGCGCCATAGACCTGGTCGCGGTTCTGCACAGTCCAGTTTTTAGCGTACTCGATTTTGACCTGCTGCGTCGGGGCGCCGCTATCGGCGTCCGGGGCGATGATTTCGAGGCTAACGATAGGAATATCCGTCGCCGTAGTGACTCCGCCGCCCCCGAAATCCCTAAACGTCGCGACGGGCGATCCGCTCGGGGCCGTAACCTGCCGAATGCGCCAGATGCCGGAGCTGCGCCAGGTAATCGCTGTGGCCGATGTCGTGATCTGGTCGACGGCGTCGCGGCGCTTGACCTCCTCGACGCCCAACCACAGGCCGGCCTCGGCCGGGAACGCGGCATCCAGGGCCGTGATGTCGGCCGACGAGATATCGCCCGACAAGACACCCCACGACACCAGCATCCGCTTCCAGATTTGGGCGGCGGTGCGAGCGGCGGAATTGGCTCCTTCGACGATATCCATCGTCACCGCGCCATCGTCGGCCTGGGCGAATGCGGGCCGCGCGAAGGCGCCCTCGGCGCCAATGTAGTAGTCCCAAGTGCCGGACGAGGCCGAGTTTGCCAGCAATGCGGCAAGAGATGCCCGGGCAACCCCGGGCGTCATCACCGCGCCCCTGATCATCAGGCGGACGCGGGCGTCGGAGGTTGGAGGCAGAGCATCGGCGCTGTCGGCAAACTGGAAAACCGGCAGACTGGTGTTTACGCAGGGCACGGCGACGTTCTGGACATAGCCGAACGGTCTTGGCTTCCACTTGTCCTTCAGGTCGGTCACACCTTCGACGCCGGAAGGCAGCGCGTTGTTTCCGAGGTACTGGGTCAGCTGCGCGGTTTTGTCGACAAGGGACGCAACAGCATCGCGCCAGCGAAAGGTAACGCGGGTGCCGTCGCCTGAAAACTCGAACGTTTCCAACGGACCGGCATAGATCACCGCAGCATCGGCATAGGCGCCGTCCTCGTCGACAACAAGCAGCCTGGCGTCGATCCCATAAACCGAACAGCCGTGCGCCTGCAGGACGTCATAAGGCGGTGGGTCGCCCGGATTGAGCGGAAGAGCCGACAGGACGATGTCGCCCAACGACATTTTCCCGGTACCGAATGCTCGATCGTCGGACCATATCGTACGATCCAGATCCGCCGCCTGTATGACCGAAGGGGCGTAGAACATCGGCGCGTCCGGAGCGGCGAAACCGGTGCCGGTACACGCGTAGATCGGCTCTGCTGTAACCGTCACCGGATCGAGGTAGATGATCTCGACAAGGTAGATGCTGGCCATGCGCGCAACCCGTGTGTTAACAGCCTATAGTTGTAGAGCTTGACCGCCGTGCCATGTCGTGCTGGTCTGACGCCCCTCGAAATGGAGGCAGTTATGCGGGCAATGATGGTGGCAGCGATTGCGGCGATCGTGGCGACCGGGGCTGCGGCCGAGGGTGTGCCGATCCCGCCCGATGTCGTGATGCAGGCGCCCTATACCGGACCGTCGCGCGAGGCGCGGGCGACCGGAGACGGCTGGGTGAGCTACACTCCGGTCGGCTGCATCACGTATTACGATGACCTGATAAAGGAAACGGTAACGATGCTGTCGACAGCCGAGGGACGTTGGTTCGGCGCGACAAGGGCGGGATCGGTAGCCGCCTTCAACACGGCCTGCGCCACGTCCGCTAACATGATGTTTTACATGACGCCCGCGAATAATTCGTGGACCCAGTTCCTCATCCAACCTGGTTCCAAGCTGTCGAGGTGAACGTCAGCGATAAACGCTCGCCCGCTTGACCGCGGTCGCCGTCTGCCGCTGCTCACGGGCCGTCACCGCAAGCCCCTCGATGTTAGCCTCGGCCGCGCCCACTGCGATCCGGTTGCCCGCCTCAGCCGCGCCCTTCAGCTCAGCCACCTCCTTCCTCAGCGCCTTAAGCTCGGCGATGAGTTCGGCTGTCGCCTCGCGATCATTGGCGGCGGTTCGCGGCATCGCCGGCAGATCGAAGCGACCGCCCCCGGCAATGACACTTCGAACGTCGGACGTGGCCCAAGAAGGCATGCCGGCGTAATCCAGGCCGCCGGCGTTGGGAGCAAGCAGGGCGCGGGTCTCCGCCGCCGACCAGTAGCGCGCCGGCCCGGTAACCTCGAGCTCCGGTCCGCGCTCGCCGACGAGGCGGAGGCCGCCCCAATGGTAGCCACCCGTCTCGAAGGACGGGGTACCACCGAGTTGCAGCACCTTTACGCGGATAACATCGGCCACCCCGCCGACGACGTGATTGTAATAGCGCTCGCCGATCTGGTTCAGGATCTTCCAATCGGTGATCGCATTCAGGATCGCGTCCCGGGCGCCGCCGAATGCAGCCTCCGCATTTTCGCTGGCGAGCTTTGCCCCGACATTCGGCGTCTCCGTTGCCATGTAGGCAGAATACTGACCGGCCAACGTATTGAACTGCCCGAGGAGGCCTGTGTTCATTCCTGCCTCGGCGGTGGTTTTACCCGTCTCCGCGGCGTCCTTCGCGGCCTGGGCTGCTACAAGCTTCGCCATTGCTTCGTCAATCGAGGTGGCTTTGCCCGAGATTTCGCGCAACTTGTCCAGCTGGTTCTGCGCGATACGGGCCTGTTGCTGGGCCGCCGTCTCGGTGCTCGCGAGCGTTCCGGTCACCTCGTCGAATATTCGGGCGTACTCGACGTTCGGCCCGAAGTATGCCTTTGCCGCTTGAAGATACTGCTGACCGAGCTGGCCGAGTTTCTGAGCCTCCTCAGGGTCGGTGAGGGCATTGGCCTTGGATGTCTCGTAGAGCCCGCGCGCAACCTCCATCCGCTGGGCGAGGTCGCGCGGCGACAGGTCGCCGACCATGATCTGATCGCGCGCCGATTTCAGGCTATCCGCCGCCTGGGTCCAGCCCGACACCATTTTGTTGATGATCTCCGAGACGCCGTTCTGCGCGTCGGCCAAGTTTTCCTTGGCCTTGTCCAGGGCCTTCTCTGCGGCAGCGAACGGCGACTGGGCACGGGCGACGGCGACGGACGTCAGGGACGCGTTGAACGCCCCCGCTGCCTGGGCTGCCTGCTGTGCGGCCTGCACCGCCTGCTGATAGGCCAGCGCCTCATCCTCAAGCTGCTGAGTGTGCAGCAGCATCTTGATCGAGTCCTTGTCGCGCCCTTGGTGCTCGGCGTCCCATAGCTCCTGTCGGTGCCGGGCTTGCATGCTCGACCGCTGCGCGTCCGCCTCGCTGGCGCGGCCGAGCGTGACCAGGGCGGCGTTCTGGCGATCGGTCATGGATTCGGTGGCGCGGCGGGCCTGCTCAAGCTGCTGCTCGGCCAGGGCCGCGCGCTCGGTTGCCTGGGCAGTCTCCATACGGGCGATTTCAGCCGGGCTCTTGCCGGCCGCCTTCGCGTCGTACAGTTCCTGGCGCTGCTGCTCGGCCTGGGCGTCGATTGCAAGCTGGTCGGCCGTGTAGCCGCTCTTTGCGCCATACGCGATGATGGCGGCATTGCCCTGCCGCTGGTTGAGCGCGGCATTCGACCGACGATCGATCTCGTCCCAGCGAGCGTTGATCGCGGCTGATGTCGCCGCCATGCCGCGCTCGACCACCGTCGCCGCCTGCTCGGCCGTGAGGCCGGTCGCGATCAGGGCATCTTTGTACTGCGCGATCTGGGCTTTGGCCTGGGCCAGGTCGGCATTGCGACCGGTCAGCATGTCGCTCGGCGCGTTGGGATCGATCGCATTGCCGGCCGGGTCCAGGTTCATCAGCGCGTAGATGTTCTGGCGCTGCGCGGTGGCGGCCTGATTGATCTCGGTGGAGCCCTCGCCATAGAGGCTGCGGGCGGCGTCGAGATAGTCTTTTACCTGCTGGGCCAGGGCGCGACCGGCGTCGCGCGCCGCAATATCCCATTCGAGGGTCTGGCGCTTCAGGGTGTTGAGGCCCGCCGCGGCGCGATCGGCAGCATCCTTGAAGCCGCCAGCGAGATCCAGGAACTTCTGGACGTCCTCGGCGCCGGTGACCTTGGCGTCACCGTTGGCCATCCGGTCCAGCGCCTTCTGGACATAGGCATCGTCGCTCTTGAACAACGATCCGGTGGCGCCACCGGTCGTCTGCGTGCTGCGCCATTTCTCGTAATCGCTGTTCCAGGCCTCCTGGGTGACTTGGTTGCCCGCGGCATCGCGGAGGTCGCTGGTCCAGCCTGTGTCGCGGTCATAGGTAGAGTTGCGGGTATAGCCGGAGGCCCGCATCCAGTCGGCCTCGGTCGTCGTGCCTGCACCTGCCGCCTTGCCCTTCGGCGTAGTGAACCAGCGCATGAAGAGATCGGCAGCGTCCTTGGCGCCGCCGTACATGGTGCCGATGGTCAGCAGGCCATTGGTTGCGCCGTTGGCGTTGATCGCATCCCGCCCGGTCGAAAAGTTCAGCCGGTAACGATCCATCGTCGCGTTCATGGTCTGGGCGAACTGGGCCATCTGCTGGCGATCGGCGGAATTGTCGTAACCGTCCAGGCCTGCCTGATGCACGCCGCTTGCCGAGAACCGATTGTTGCTGCCGATCTCGCCGCCGGCATAGCCGCGGGGCGTCTGCTTGTCCTTGCCGAACAGGCCGCCGATGACGCCGCCCGCGCCGCCTCCGAGAATGCCGCCGAGCAACGTGCCGACACCGGGGAACAAGAACGTTCCGGCAAGCGCGCCGCCGAGTGATCCGACGCCGGAGCCGATCATGCCGCCGACCTGCGAGCCGCCGAGCAGCCCGTTCAGCAGGCTCCCGACGCCAAAGCCGGCACCGACGCCCCCCAGGAGGCCGGAGAGCGTGGTGGATCCGAACACGCCGCCGACATTGGTCGCCGTGCCCATCATCGTCCCGGAGACGCCTCCAGGAATGCCGGCGACGCCGAGCGCCGCGCTGGCCGCCATCGGCGTGGCGTAGGTCGAAGCAAAACCAAGCGACGAGCCGATGCCGTTGATCCACGAGGAGACGCCGCTGAAGGTGTCCCCGACGAAGTTCTTGGCCATGCCGAGGATATCACTGATCGGAGACAGGACCGAGCCCAGGCCTCCGGCGGCGGCTGCGGTGGAACCACCACTGGAGATACCGAACAGTTGGGGAAGGGCTCCGACGAACTGCGTCATGATCGGCTGGATGATGGGCCGGAGCACCATCTCCTTGGCCAACGTCTTGAGCGCGGCCCTGGTCCAGGTCACCAGACTTTCGGCGAAACCCTTGCCGCCCTTCTCCCCGGCCTGTTGGACCATGTTCGCGAGGTCGTCGAACAATTCGCGGCCCTTGGCCTGGATCTCCTGGACGCGCCTGGTTTCGGCCTGCGTCCTGATGATGGCCTCGGCCAGGCGCAGGCTGTTCTGGATTTCCTCCTCCGAGGCACCAACCAGCTGCTGGCGGATCTGCAATTCCGCCTGCTTCAGCGCCAGCGCCTGCTCCATCGCCGCGCGCCTCGTCGGGTCGACCTCGATCGCGATCTCGCGCTCGGCGAGCGCCACGCTCAGATCCTGCTGCTGCTGGCGCTGCATCGCCGCAGCCTGCCGGCTGGCCTGGAGGCGCGCATTGCTGTCGATGAGCTTCTCGGTGGCCTTGATCTCCTGCTCCAGGGCGTCACGCACCTTGGGATCTGTGGCGGCATCCAGCTTGGCCCGGGCCTCCCGCGTCGCCAGTCGCTTGCGCTCGACGAGTTCGACCTCGGCAATGGCCTCGGCGCCGTGCTTCTCCGCGTCGACGAGCTTGGCCAGATAGGCGTTCTGTTCAGCCAGATCGGCATTGCGCTTCGCCAAGTCGGCCGCGGCAGCGGCCGCGTTGCTGTTGCGGATCTCGACGGCGAGGCGAGCCTCGTTCATGCCGGCCTTGCCGGCCGCCTGCGCGTGGGCCTGCATCCTGGCGGCGGCAACCTCGGCGGCACCCGCCCCCTGCGCCCAGGCGGCAACCAGGTCGAGATTGCCCTTGATCGCATCGCGGGTGGCGAGCGATTGCTGATTGGCGGCATCGGCGGCCTGGCCCAGCAGCTTCGCCTCGATCTGGCTCTGGTATCCCGCCTGCTCGGCGCTGCTGATCAGGCCCTTCCGGACCAGCGCCTCGGCCTCGATCGCAGCCTGGACCTTGTAGCGGGCCGCCGGCGCGGCCGCGAGCAGGCGCATTTCCTCGGCGAGGGAACGATTGTAGTCGTCGAGATCCTTGCGACGCTGCGCGTCCGACAGCTTGCCGGCCTCTGCCCCGGCCTGTTCCGCGCCGGCAGTCAGCGCCACGGCGCGGCCGGGATCGGTGATCTGCAACGCGGCGAGCGCCGCCGGCGTGGTGATGCCGTTCTCCTTGAGATAGTCGAGCCGACCCTTCTCGGTTGCGGCGATCTTGCGCAGCGCATAGTCGGACAGGTTCAGCTGCTCGGCTTCCAGCCGGTACTGGCCTACGAGTTCGTCGAGGCTGCGGCCGATCAGCTGCATCGCGTCGAACTGGCGCTTGAAGGCATCCTGGCGGGCCTGCGCCGCCTCGGCCTGGATGCCCCGGAGGTCGGCCTCGCGCTGCATCTCCAGCGCGAAGATTTCCTCGTTCAGCTGCTTCAGCCGCTTGCGTTCTTCGACCTCCCCCCGGACGGTATCCGCATTCGAGAAGGTAGGCTGATACTTCGCGATATCCTCGGGGATGCCGGCGAGGTCGCCGCGCCGGTTGGCCTGGCGGGACAGCAGGTTGTCCCGCTCCTGCAGCAGCCTGCCCAGCCGGTCTGTATCTGCCGTCGGGGTGATCGCCTCCATGCCCTTGGCAAGGTTGTTGTAGACCCGCGCCAGCGCCTCCGAGGCCCCGAAGATCTTGTTCAGCCGGGCGAGCAGCACGTCCCAGGCGTTGCCCATGCGGGCCTGGGCGCGTTCGACGCTGTCGCCCAACTGGCCGAACATCTTGTCGGCCTGCGCCGACTGCGAGACGATCGCCTGAAACACCCGCTGCGAGGTCAGTTCGCCCGCCGCGCCCATGTCGCGGAGCCGGCCCACCGAGGTGTTGAGACCATCGGCCAGGGCGCGGGCGAGCAGCGGCATGTTCTCGAGGATCGACCGCAACTCGTCGCCCTGCAGCACGCCCGAGGCCAGGGCCTGGCCGAGCTGCTGGGCACCGGAGGCCGCCTCCTGGGCCGAGGAGCCGCCCGCGACTGCGAACTTCTGGATGGTATCGGTGAGCTTGAGAACTTCGGAGCGCGTCGCGCCGAGGTCCTTGGCCGCGAGCGTCATGCGACCGAAGAGATCGATGCCGGCCTCGATCGGCAGGCCGATCTGCCGCGCCGACGCGTAGATCGCGTCGAACGCGACTGCCGCGCCCTGGGCCGACCCGGTGGCGATCCGCAGCTTGCCGTCCAACGCGTTGATCTTTTCGCCGGCCGAGACCATCAGCCCGGCGGCCGCGCCGGCGGCGGCCAGGGTCGCACCGAGGGCAATGCCCAGCGGGCCCAGGCCCGACAGTGCGGTACCGAGCGCGCCGAGCCGGCCGGTAAGCGATGCGGCGGCCCCCTCCATGCCGGCGATGGTGGTGCTGGCCTTGCGCATCGTCTCGGCATTGTCGTTCGCCGCGCCGCTGAGGGCGTCGGTCCGCATCCGCAGACGCTCGACCGCCGCGGCCGCGGCGTCGGCCTGGGCGCTGCCGAGCTTGCGGGCCTGGGCTGCCAATTGCTCGGCCCGCTCGACATCGCGCAACGAGCGCTCGTAGGGCGTCATGGTCTTGGTAATCAGACGGGTGATCGCGCCGTCGACCCCCTCGATCGTGCGCAGCTTGGTCCGGTCGGCAGCGCTGCTGCCTTCCATCGTGGCGGTCAGGTCCTTGACCCGCTGCACGAGCTTCTCGGCGGCGCCCGCCGTGTTGCCCATCGCCGCTTCGGTCTGCTTCAGCACGGCGGCGCCCGAGCGGGCGTCGACCTCGAGGACAACCGTGTAGATGTCGGTGACAGCGGATGTGGCCATCGGTGCCTCCGGTCGGTTGTCAGGGGAGCGACGCCGGCCGATCAGTCATCGGCCGGCGCCTGGGTGCAGGTGAGGTAGACGAGGTCCAACGCCTTGATCACGCCGATCTCCCAGGGCGCCGGGCGGCGTCCTGTGAGGCGGGACCAGGCGAGGATATCGGGGTAGGAAATCGGCGCGGGGCCGAGACCGCCGGCCCCGCGCGCATCACTCAACTCGTTGAACCAGCCCCAGAGATAGAGGCCGGCAGGCGGCACGGCGGGACCGAGCAGCCTGGCCTCGAGTTCCTCGCGGCGGGCCTCGGTCTTGGCCCGAGCGAGCAACCCTTCGAGGTGCTGCCGCTCGGTGTGGCCATCCTTGTTTCTGCGCCCCAGCGCGAAGCGGTGCTCGGCCGCTACGATCAGTTCGTCGCGGAGCGCGCGGTAAAAGCCTCGTCACCGGCGAAATAGGTCGCCAGTTGGTTGAAGATCTTCGGCTTGCGGGGATCGGCGAGGATGGCGATGCAGTTCTCGGTCGAGAACGGATAGTCCGCGCCGTTGATGCGGCAGGGCGACCAGGCCACGACGCGCTCGGCGAAATAGGCGCAGTTGCGGCGGCGCTCTTCCTCCGGCTCGCGGCGCGGCTCGTGCCACTTCTTGCCGTTGACGCGCGCCTGCTCCTTCTGGCGCTCCTGGTCGAGCCGCTCGCGCGCGATGCGGTTCGACTGCTCGATCGTCTTCGGGTGGCCCGGGCCGGCGAGCGTCCAGACCCAGGTGGTCGGTTCGCCCGTCACGGGGTGGACCATGGTCAGTTCGGCGGTATCGGCGGTGTCGAAGACATCGATATCGAAGGCGTTGGTCATGTCGTTCCTCGGGGGGTTGGCAGGGATCTTGATCGGAAGGCCTGGGCGACCGGGTTGGTCAGGTCGCCGAAGGGTCGGCCTCGGCAAGTTCGGCGACGCGGGCGGTCGCGCTCACGGCGATCCCGGCAATGCCGGCGATGCTGTGGGGCCATTCGACGGCGTAGCCTGCCGCGATGCCGGCCGCGATCGCCGCGGCAAGCGCCCCGGCGGCATCACGGATGGCGGCGGGGTGGTCGACCGGGGCCGGCGACGCGGCCTCGGCCGCTGGACCGGTGTCGGTGGTCGTGTAGTTCTTGGGCATGGTCACCTCGTCCGGGGCGGGGGAAGGTGGCCGGCGGCGCCCCCGATTACGCCGCCGGCCCGCCACGCGGCCCGCCAGGGCCGCAGGCACCGGGATCAGGTCGCGTTGGAGACCTGGATCTTGAGCATCGTCGGGTCGTAGGCGCCGCCGCGAGTGTCGATGCCGACGAGGTCCTCGGGGATGGCCAGCTGCTGGGTGCGCGGGCCGCCCTGGCGGCTCAGCGCCGACTTGTCGACGCCACCGAAGGTGAAGTTCGGCAGGTAGAGCGAGACGAAACCGGTACCGGGCTCGTCGGTGCACAGCACATGCATCGACAGCTGGTCCTCGTTGAGGAACTGGGAGACCCGCGACATGTCGGAGCGCAGCGCGGTGACATTGCCGCCGATCGACATCTGGCCGTCGAAGACGTCGGGCGAATACTTCGCCGCGGCGACGACCGGAGCATTGAGGCCGAGATTGACGGTGAGCTCGAAGGTGGTCATGTCGACCAGGTCGACCGTGCCCAGGCGCACGGTGGCGTCGGCGACGGCAAGCGGGGTACCGGTCGGATCGGTCGGGCTGGTGAAATGCGGCGCGCTGACGCCGGTCTTGCTCTCGAACTGGCCGGTGCCGGTCCAGCTCGGGTCGAACAGCACCTCGCCATCCGGCTGCATCGAGAACTTCATCATGCCGAACACGGCATCGGTGAAGATTTCCGAGCCGTCGATATCGATCTCGTGTTCCTCGATCGTGAAGTAGCGGCGGATGATCGAACCCGGGGCGGGGTTGATCAGCACCCGGCCGGGCCGGGTGAAGCTCCAGGTCGCCACCGGGCCCGAGACCGTGGTCAGGGTTTCGGCGAAGGTGATCGTGGTCGCCGTCATCCCGGTGACGCGCAGGTTCTTCCCCTGGTCGGCAACATTCAGACCGACGCTGTTGCGCAGCACGTCGCCGACGCGGTAGCCGGCGGTGATGATCGAGCCGGCCGAGAAGGTGACGGTGCTGCCGCTGGCCGAAAGCGTCGCCGACGACATCGCGCTGGTCGAGTTGGTCACCGCCAGGTCGGCTGCGCTCCAGGTGCCGCGCATCACCGCCTGCATCACCTCGTCGAAGGCGCCGAGCATCAGCTCGCTCGAATAGGCGCCGGCCGTCTTCTGCGAGCCGTGCCGGCCGCGGGTACGCATGCCGTCGCGTCGGACCAGGTTGGAGGCGGTGACCGCCTTCGTCACCTTGCCCGGCGTGCCGCCGACCACCGGCAGGATCTTGGCGCCGCTGCCCGAGGCCTGGGAGCCCAGGGCCGACTGCGCCTTCGCGGCGATATAGCTGTTGCTCTGCGTCTGGTAACCCATGACGACGTTCTCCACGGTCTGGTTGGGGATCGGGCCCGGTCACGGGCGCGGGTGCCGGCGTCAGGCCGGCGGGACATCCACCGTCAGCGGTGGAAATAGGTGAAGGTCGCCTGGACCAGGACGACGTCGAAGCTGTCGGCCGCCGGACCGGCGATGCGCAGAAGGTCGCGCCCGGTGACGATGGCCGAGTTGCCGAACTGCACGTAGCGGCCCGCCTCGCCCGCCTCGACCGCGGCGTTGTCGATCATCGCGTCCAGGTGGTCGGCGTAGGGCATGCCGGCATCGGCCCCCATCGACCGCGGCGTCAGCACGTAGGCGCGCAACAGGCCCACCTTGCGGCGCAGGCGCTGACCGCGCCGGCCGGGCGAGGTGACCCCGGAGCCGAACGGCATTTCCGCCAGCACCCAGGGCGCCGGCTGGCGGCTGGGCCCGAGCGTCGGAAAACCGGCCTGCGGACGTTCCCACAGGACCGGCAGTTCGGTATAACTCGGCGCCGCCAGCCATGCCTGCACCGCCGCGATCGCCGCTGCCGCGCTCACAGGAATGCCCGCCCGCGGAACAGGATGACCGGGTACCGGCCACGCGGCTCGTCGCGCTCGTCGTCGGCCAGCCCCTCGATCGGCCGGTAGCCGAATTCGACCAGCACCGAGCGGCGCCAACGCGGTTGCAGCAGCGCCGCGACGACTTCCATCACGCCGGCCGGCGCCTGCAGCGACCAACCCTTCTCCAGACGCCGGCTGTAGCCGAAGCGCCGGTTGACCAGGATGATCTCCGACCCTGGCTTCGCTGCGTCGAGCGTGGCCTCGGCGCCGTCGACGAGGAACAGGAACGACTTGGCGAAGACGCGGTTGTCGGCGTCGGACGAGCGGTCGACCGGCGACAGGCCTTCGGCGACCAGCATGGCTTCCTCGGCCGCGCGCGGTGCAGCGTCGAAGCGGTAGACGATGTTGCCGAAGGCCTTGACCGAGGCCTCGGCGGCGCCGCGGCGGCCGTCGACGATCACCTCGGTCGGCATCCGGCCCTGCCGCGCTTCTACCCCTGCCCTGGCCCGCTGGGCGATCTGGGCATGCTGCTGGCGCAGCCGCTCGCGGACATGCTCCGAGATCCCGGCCGCGGCGCGGGCGGAGAACGCCGTCGTCATCGCAGCTGCAGGTCCCAAGCGACATGCTCGGCGCCGGTGCCGATCGCTGTCGCGCTCACTACGGTCAACCAGGTGCCGAGATGCTGGACCTGGACTTTGGTAGACGGCGCCTCGAAATAGCCGGCCGCCTCGAGCGCGGCGCGCAGCACGATCAGGCGGCGGTCGCCGGCCTGTACCCCGCCGACGATCTCGTGCGCCGCATACTCGACCTCGGCGCCGATCACCTGGAAGTCGCGGGCGAAGCGGGGTTCGACGACCACGCCATCGGCGATCGGGGCCGGAGCACCCGACGCAAGCGGGACGGCGGCAAAGCCATTGCCGGCGGCCGATACCGATGCCGCCACCACGAGGTCGGTACCGCCAATGCGCAGCACGTCGCCCGCACGCAGCTGGCCCGACGCGAAGCCGGCGCGCAAGGCGATCGACGTCGCAGCGCCGGCCACGGTTCCGTCGACGACCAAGCCGTCGACGATCGGCGGATTGGCCGTCGCCCCCTGCCCGTCCGTCGCGCGCAGCACGATCGGCTTGCCCCATTCGGCACGCACCTGCCACTTGAGCTCGAGCGGATCATCGGCCGATGGCTCGACGACATCGATCGTCCAGGTCCTGGACCCGATGGTGAGCGTGCCGCCAGGCGCAGGCGCAGCGCCAAACTCGGCGCGCCGCAGGTGCCAGGCCGATTGACCCAGCATCAGCTTCACCCCGCCGATATCGACCTGGCGGGCGAGACCTTGCGGGATGGCGCGGCAGGGCACCGGGGCGCCGGCGGGGGGCTGATAGGTGGCGGCCTGTCCGAAGGTGCCGAACACCGTGCCTAGCATGGATCCGGGATCGAAGGTCAAGGCGCGCCACCCGATCGGTCAGGACAAATTGCGCGGCTTGTTCCGGCCAGCATTGCCGGTCTGTTCCGCCAGCGGCTTCGGCTCATCGTTCGCCGCGGCGCGGCCGGCAGCCAGACCGGTCTCGTAACCCTCCGCGCGCCCCTCCTCACGGCCGGCAGTCAGACCTGCCTCGTAGCCTTCGGCGCGCGCGGTCTGGACTGCGGCCTCGTGGTCGGCAAGGGCTACGCCCTCGACCAGTTCGGCTTCGTCATCACCGAAGGGTGCCGGCGCCTGCACAGGTTCCGTGAAGAGCCGGTGAAGGGACGGGTTGAAGGAGTGTTTCTCGATCACGAGATAGTCGCCGTCGCGATCGGGATCGACGATCTTGACGGTTTCGATCTTGGACATGCTGGGCTCTCCAGAGGTCAGTTCGGCGTCACGGGCGCCGCAAACGCGGCGCCCGCAGGGCTTTCAGGTACCGGTGATCAGTTCCGGGCGCGCACCGCCAGGTTCGGATCGAGCGTCTTGACGCCCCAAAGGGCGTCGATACGCACATTGATCGAGGACGAGCCGCCCTCCCACCAGATCGAGGAGCGCAGCGACAGGTTGGTGATCGGATCGGACACGGTCGCGACCCGCGCACCCAGATCGGCAGCCCGATCCGACAGCGGCGCCATCGCCAGGGCGAAGGCATTGCTGTGGAAAGCCATCGCCTCGCTGTGGTCGTCGAGCGACACAGTGACGACAGCATTGTTCGGATAGTCCTGCACCAGCGGCGGGAAGATCTGCACCGCCGAGAAGATGTTGCCCGCGGCGGTCGAGGTTGCGGTGACCACGTAGCGCTGGGTGTTGCCGGCGATGACGAAGCTGTCGCCCTTGACCAGCGTGCCGGTCACGGAACCCGCGTCAACGCCGATGATCGTGGCGCCCTTGGTGAAGTCCGCCGTGAGAGCCATGGTGCCGGTCGACGCGGTTCCCTTGGTGTGGGACTGCACGTTCTGGTTGGCGAAGAGCCAGAACCCGAAGCGCCGGCCGATCACCGCGTCCTGCTGGGCGGCCACCGCATCGGCACCGCCGCCGTTGAACTGGGTGAACGCAGGCTGGCCGAGCAGGTCCGCCTCCATGTCGCCGTCGAGCATGAAATGGAGCTTGGCGGCATCGGTCAGCGGCACCTTGTTGTCGAACATGATCTTGCGGGCCGCGGTCAGATCGGCGATGCCCGCGGTCGCGCCGACGTCGATGTACCAGGGGATATCATCGGCCAGCTTGCAGAGATCCTGGTCGATGGCGTCCGCGATGGCGACCGCAGCCGGACGGATGTGGTCGTTGATGATGGCGTCGCCGGTGGCCGCGAGGTCCTTGTCGGTCAGGGCGAAACGCACGCCCTTCCACTGATCGACAACGATGTCGATCAGGTCGGGCTTGAGGTCCTGCGTATCGTTCGTCCCGACGTTCTGAGCCACGAAGGTGCCCGGGCGGCGGATCTTGATGGTCGAGCCAAGCTGCGTCGGCTCCTTGTCGTAGCCGCGGTGCACGCGCGAGGCCATGCCGAGCACCTTCTCGAGCTGGATCAGCGACTCCTGCGCATACCAGAGCGGATCATAGGCATTGATGACGTTGGTCATAGTTGAGGATCTCCCCGATTAGTCGATGATGGTGACGGACTGGCCGGCCGCGGCGGCGGCTTCCCGGGCCTTCCGATAGGCCTGCGGGTCACGCGCCGCCTCACGCGTGATGGTGTAGCCCATGCCACCACCGTTGCTGGTCGCAACCTCGGTAGCGGCCGCCGCGGCGACGGCTGCGGCATTGGTGGTGATCCGCAGGGTCTCCATCGTCATACCCTGCGTGATCGCGGCCGTCGCCAGCTCGGGCATCTTGGCGACCTGGCAGTGGGCGGTGACTTCCGCCGCCCAATCCTTGGTTTCCTTGACACCGGCCGCATGGCCTTCCTTCCGGCCCGCCTCGAAGCCTTCCTTGCGCCCGACCTCGAGCCCTTCGAGCTTGCCGGCCGCATGGGCCTCGGCCCGCGCCGCTTCGATCGCCGCAGCGTGAACCTCGGCCGTGACGCCGGCATCGATCGACGCACCCGACTGGCCGGCGGTCGGCGCAGCCGGGTTGATGCCCGTGGCTTCGGTGTTGGTATCGGTCGCGGCAGCGCTGTTGTCCGCCGCAATCTCGTTCGCCATGTCGACCTCCAGGTTCGTGGCGTTGGTGGGAACCGCGGCGGACCGGCCGCGGGCAGTACTCGCGCGGCGCGGCATGGCGGCGGCGAGATCTCGAATAGCGTCGTCGATGGTGCCGATCTGGTCGGCAAGGCCGGCGGTGACCGCAGCCGCGCCCTGGTAGCAGGCAGCCTCGGTCGCGCGTGCGACAGCAGCGGTCATGCGCTTCCCGCGGCCGAGGCCGACCGAATTGCAGAACAGCTCGTAGAGCCCGTCGATCGAGGACTGCTCGGCGGCGCGCGCCTCGTCGGACAGCGGTGCGTGCCCCCAATAGTCGATCTTGCGGGCACCGGCGTAGATTGGGGTGTACTGGACGCCGGCCTGGGCATCGGCACCGGACATATCCATGTGGATCCAGAGCACGCCGATCGATCCCATGCCGGCGCTGGGAGGCAGATAGACCCGATCGGCAGAGGTGGCGATGGCGCAGCCGGCGGAATAGGCGTGCTCGTTGACGATGGCCCAGACCGGCTTATCTGCGCGGGTTGCGCGAATTTCCTCGCACAGGCTGAAGCAGCCGGCCGCCTCGCCGCCGAAGGAGTCGACGTCAAGCAGAATGGCGCCGACCGTTGCGTCGGCACGCGCTTCGCGCAGGGCAGCCGTGATCTCCTCATAGGAGATGAGGCCCGACATCGCATCCATATACGACGACCGGTGCACGGTAGAGCCGTGGATCGAAATGACCGCGATCGCAGGGTCTACTGCGGCAGGCTTCGCGCGCCTGCTCACGCCCTGGTCGTATTCGCCGACGTCGAGCGTAACCGGTGGCATGCCCATTCGTTCGGCGACAAAATTGCCGATCACCTGGGCTTTGAGCGGGTGGATCAGCAGCGGCACATTGAACATGCGCTCGGCGACCCGGAAATAGGGGAACTGTTGGCGTGGCGCAGTCGACATGCGCGGCCCTCCTGATGTTCTCGTGGGTTCAGCCGCCGAGGGCGGCGCTCTCGGCCTTCTGGACGGCGCCGCTCTTCGCGGTGCGGCTGGCATCGCTGTCGAGGATCAGGTCGTAGGTATCGAAGGCCAGCTTGAAGTCCTCCGAGAGCTGGCGAAGCGTGTCCGCGGTCGTTTCGCCTTCCTGCTCGATCACGTCGGAAAGCGATTTCATGCCGGCGCGAACGGCCAAGATCTCGGCCATGCGATCCTTGATCGGATCAACCCAAGGCCATGGATCCGGCAGCCAGCGTGCCTTGCGGACCGCACGCTGGTCGTTGACGTAGCGGCTCGCACTCAGTGTCGGCAGGGCGCCCGCCAGTACGGCCGCCTCGAGCCAGCGCCAGTAGATCGGTCGGCACAGTTGGAAGATCAGCACGTGGTGCTGCAACTGCTCGATGCGGCGCCGGATCTCGAGGACGGCAGCGCGCATGCTGGTATAGGTCACGCCGGCATAGTCGCCGGTCAGATGCTCGTACAGGACGTCCAGCGCAGAGGCGATCGCGCGAAGGTTGACCTTCATGAAGGCCTCGAACTGCGCACCGATATCGGGCGGCGTGGCGAACTTCACATCCGCGCCCGGCGGCAACTCGGGGAATGTGCCGGGCTCGACGGTGGTGAACCCGACCGTACTGTCCGCCGGCGCGCCGTCGGGTTTTGCAGCGCCGAGCGGAGGACCGTTGTCGCCGGACGCCGTCCAGGTAAAGAAGCCGGTGAAGCCGGCGCCGATCGTCTGCTTCACCAGCACGTTGTCCGTGAACTTGTCGAGTTCCCACAGTGTCAGCAGCGACGTAGCGAGCTTGGGAATGCCGCGAATCTGGCCGGGACGCAGAGGGTCGAAGATATGCAGGACTTCGGTCGCGGGGACGCGCACCAGATCGCCGAGCGCCTGGCCGGTACCGTAGTCGCCGGGGTGATTGCGGAACATCCAGTAGGCGACACGCCGGCTCTGGATCACCCGGTCGAACTCGATCCCCATCCGCACGATATTGCCGTTGGGCAACACCTCGTTCTTCTCGAGCGGCACCTGTTCCGACTCGATCAACTGCAGTTGCAGCGGAACGGAAAGGCCGTCGCCGAGCCGGCGCGGCCGGAACCTGACGAAGATCTCTCCGGCCTCGAATAGCGCAGACGCGACGGTGCGCTGCATGCCATAGAGGTCCGACACGCCCTCTGCATCGGCCTCGTCGGTCCATTCCTCCCACAGCGCCTTGATCGCCTGCTGCAGCCCGGTGTCGCCCTCGACCATCGACGACAGGCTGATGCCGGTGCCGACGACGTTGCCGACCCAGCTCTGCTTCGCGGCGGAGGCGTAGAGCGACTTGCGGACCGCATCGCGGCTGCGATCGCGCAAATCGCGCAAATCGGAGCGCACGATGCTGGCCATCGACGTGCCTCGCGGCGGTTGCCAGGTCGACAGGCGGCGACCCGAGCCGGCGGCGTCGAAGGCGACCATCGAGGGCCCGCGCGGCGTTGGCACGAACTGTTTCAGCACCTCGCTGTTCGGCCCGTACAGGGTCCGGACGCGCGGCATCACCAAATGCCCTTGCACGTCGTGACGATGATGCGACGGATCGGCGCCGACGGGGCCGTCGCCTTGACGTCGGCCTCCATCATGGCCAACAGATCGCGCGCCTGCGCCGGCGTCATGCGCTTCACGCGGCTGCCGTCCGCGTACTCGACCTCCTGGTCAATGCCTGCGGCCGCGATCGCGTCCTTCAGGGCGTCAACCTGAGCTTGGGTGAATGCCATGGTCAGAGGCCTTTCGGTGCAGCGACACGGACAATCCGGCGGGCCGGCGACGGCGGCGCGGACGAGGGGGCCGGTGGCTCGTCGGTCGCGGCCGGTTCCGCAGGCGGACGCAAGGTCTGGACCTGCAGGAGGTTCGCGGCGGCGACCTGCATCATCTCGCAGTCGAGGTAGTGGTTCGGTCCGTGCCGCTTCCAATGCCCCCTGCCCGATGGCAGGGCGATGCGGCTCTCCGCAACGATCTGCTGGCAGTACTCCTCGGGCACATCTTCCGGCACATGCCAGCCCCCCGGTTGATCGGCGGGCCAGCGCAGCCGGGCGTGAACCCAGGACTTGAAAACATCGGTATCAAGCTCGTGGCCGCGGATGCCGAAGATCTTCTTCTTGCCGTCGGTCCGGACCTCTGTCTGGAACGTGCCGATCGGCGACCCCTTCAGGTGGCTCTTGCCGCGGATCGGCCTGGCGCGCAGGAAGCCGACGCGCCGACAGAAATCCGTAACAGCGTGGGTTGGCCGCACTTCCTTGTCGCCAGGCCTGTAACCGTAGTCGATCAGGCACAGGCTGATGCCGAGGCTGCCATACTGGTCATCCAGGATCCGGGCCAGATCAGTCCAGACGCCATCCTGGTCGGTTTCGCCAAAAAGCTCGCCAGCCTTGACCAGCCAACTCTCCCACCGGGCGCCCCAGGCGCGGATGACGTAGATCAGCGAGCGCTTCTGCACGTCGACCGTCAACGCAAGGCGCTGCCCACCGAGAGGTACTTCACCCATCCGATAGGGACGGCGGCGCGCTTGCACCGCGGTCGGTTTCGGCGCTTCACCGGCGATGCGGTAGAGTTCGCCGAAACCGGTGTTGATCACGCCCTGGATCTTGGCCGGCTTGCCGGAGCGGACGGCCCGGACGAACTTCGATGCGCGCTCGCCCCAACTGACGAAAGGCGACGCCAGGCCGGAGACCCAGAACGATGCAACGTCCGTATCCGGCTCGCTGCCTTCAACCTCGCCCTTCTCGTTGACCCACTGTCCCGGCGCGAGGAACCGGCCGCGCGCATTCATCGCCGGCTTGTCGCTGTCCTCGATCGTCAACCCGGCCGTATGGCAGTCGCAATCGGGGTTCGTGCAGACCATGTAGGCCGATCGGCGCGCTTGAGCCGGCGTCACCTTCGAGCCATCCGCGGGCTTCGACCAGCGCAACAGCGAATGTCTGGGCACGAAGTATGTGCCGCAGTGCGGGCACGGCCAGGCCCATTCGTAGCGGGTGCCTTCCTGCCACAAGGCCCAGGTCGGGCTGGTGACCTCCTCCGGCTCGGCCAGTTTCCAGTGGATCATCCCGGTAACGGGATGGGCCTCGGTTTCGACATTGCCTTCGAGCGGCGTCGAGATGGTGCCCAACTTTCCGTTGGCATAGCTGTTGAGGCGGGCGTCGCCCAGCGTGCCGGGGTCGCCCTCGCCCTGCAGGTCGCCCATCCGGTCGCGTTCGTCGAGCAGGACGAGCCCGGCAGGCTGGCCGGCCAGCTGCGAGGCCGAGCCGGCCCAGGCGAGGCGCAGCACCGCGCCGTTGATGATCTTGCGGACCTTCTTTTGCGCTTTGCCCCACAATGTCTTGCGGCGCAGCGACTTGCTCGACCTCAGCAGGCCCATGAACTGGGGCTCGAAGGTGTCCTCGACGAAGTTCCGGTCGGGACCGACGTACATGATCGGGACAGGATCGTCGTCGAGGCGGCGGCCGATCACCAGGCAGAACGTCAGCGTCTTGCCCATCTGCGAGCCCATGACGACGACGATCTGCTTCCAGCGCGGATCGTCGAAGGCCCGCATGATCGGGATGTTGTATGGCGTGCGGCTCGGGTCGTACTCGCCCGGCTCCGAGGATGTGTCCGGCAGTTCTACCGACTTCGCCGCCCACTCATCGGTGGTGCGCTTCGGCGGTGGCCGGAGAATGCCCGACCACTGCCGCAGCAGCTCAATCGCCTTCGGGCTGATCGCTGTCATCGTCGGGGGACGGTTCCTCACCCGCCTCCTGAATATCCCCCGCCACGGCAGCCGACAGCTTCTCGGCGAGCTTTTCCAGTGCCCGCCGCAATGTTTCCCGAATGATCAGCTCGCGCTCGGCGAGGTTCTTGCCTTCGAGCCGGCCGGCCAAGCGCCGACCTAGGCCGAGCAGGCCGTTCTTGAACATCAGAACCGCGGCGTTGGTCGCCGCGTCGACGTCGGCGCGCGGATAGTGCTCCTTATCGTGGAGCATCACCTCGCGGCGCTTCAGTTCGCCTGCCCAGAACTTGTCGATCCGGGTCGCCGTCGTCAGATCGGCGATCTGTAGCAGGTCCATCTTCGAGCCATCGGGGAAATGGACGATGACCCCGGAGGTCTGGAACCCGTCGGGCGACCAACCGGGCTCTTCGTTGCCCGGCGGCGGCCCGTCCGGTTGCTTGGGCGGCGGTGCCGGCTGCTTCGGGGGAGCGGGGTTGTCCGCCGAAGCAGCCTTCGCCTTGCCAACCTGCCGGTCGGTGACCTTCGACTTGGGCTTCGTGGGATCGAGGTTCTGCTGGCGCCACCAGTCGGCCTCGTCCGGATCGATCATGCCGCCGTGTGACGGCATGCCTTTCGCCACGTAACGGGTGATCTGGGACCGATTGACCCCGATCTTCGCCGCATACTCGGCTTTGGAGATGAGTTTGGGCTTTTTGGAGCCGTTGCGCGGAGCCATGTTGCGTTGCTCGCCTCCGACCTCCGCGCAACACCGAACAGGCGTCGCAACGCGCAATTTTTGCGAAAATTCAGAGACTTGACCGACAAACCTCGCGTGCCGCGAGCCGGACGCAACAAGGTGTTGCGTTGCACCGAAACCCGAAAAACGCGCGAAATCGAGGGCTGGGGCCACCCGCGGGCGATGCCCCCTCGGGAGGACCCGCGACCCCGCCCCAGGCCCGGCCAGGCCCGGCCAGGCCCGCGCCGGGCGCTACGTGGCAGCAGGCGCGGTCGACGGCAGGCCACGGGGCGCGGGCGCCCTGGCAGACGGTGCCTGCAGGCGGCCCGCCTAAGCGGACTGGAAAGGAATAGAGATGGACCTGATCGAGCCGGGCCGGCTCGGAGCGCCGAGCTGGCGCAGACCTTGGTGCCTCTGAAAGAACTGCGCCCGGCGACCATCTCTGGCTGCCGGGCACACTTCTAAACCCACAATGTTTATGCCAAACCCCCGCGCGGGTGTCAACCGGCTGATTTCGCGACGGACAGGACTTTCCGCCCATCGCGCCCCGCATGGGGGACCATCAAGAACTGCGGCTCAAGCGGACTGGCCGGCTTAGCAGTTGGCGCATCAACATCTGGACCCGATGAGATCCGTGCGGCGCGATCGATCGCGGGCTCAGGCGCCGCGACCAAACCGTAGTAGACGGCAAGGTTAAACAGGCCTGCCTTCAGTAGAGCCATCCCCTCGGTTTCCGCCTGCCGCCCTTTTCGCCCATTTTGCTCCGACCAGCTTTTGGCAGTTTGACCAAGGCAGACGACGTGAACCACCACGCCAGATAAGGCGGGGCCAACGGCCGACATTGCTCCAGCCAAGCTGGTGCGCGCAGCGACCACTTCGAGGGCAGCATCACCATCTCCGGGGCCTGTTGGCTCAGCGTAGCTTGCGGTAACGCCGCGCACCATCTCGGCGCGGAAATAGTCAGCGCGCAGCATGTCGCCCGCCCGCCACTGTGTCTCGTCGATGATCCCGCAAGCAAGGTAGTGATCGATTGCCGCTTGCGAGCGATAGCCGGTGAAGTTTTCTCGGACCTTGGTCGGCTCGGTCTCGTCCACGATATGGTGCTTCCCTTGATAGACATCGCCCTTGGCAAGCCGCTCCGGTGTTGGAGCGTTCGGGTCAAGGGGCGTATCTAAAGCCCCCGTCACCGAAGTTCCTGCCGCCAATCGCCTGTCAATCTCAGCGATTTGCCCGCTGATCCTGTCCCGCTCGTCCATCGCCTTCCTCAACTGGTGGCGAGCATTGCGTAGTCCTCGAACCTTCTCGCCCCTCTCGGCTCGATCGGTAAGGACCTTCACCTTTGCCCCGAGCTCGTTCGCCAGAGCGTTCAATTCCTCCCTGCGGGTGATCAGTTGGGCACCGATGACGGTAGACGCTGCTGTCGGCAGGTCGGCTACGACCTGTTTGCGCGAACCGCCGACCCTCTTGCTTGCTCTACTTCCCATCGTCGGCCTGCACGATCACATAGCCGCGCCGGGCCAGCCCGGTGATCAGCGCCGACGCATCGCGACGCAGACCTTCCTCAAGCCCAGACATGCGCTCGAGGTCGACCTCCTCCCTGACGATTGCGAGCAGATCTGTCATGCCGTCGACCTCGGCCAGTGCTTCCACCACGACCGGAAGAGCCGGGTCCGTCTTCGGGGTCGATGCCATCTTCGTCGCCACCATCATCATGATCACCAGTCCCGGAACGGCTGGCCGTCTGTGGCAGCCGGATAGGCTTTGTCTTCCGCGCCGTCGCGGCGCGTTGCGACCTGCCGCTGCTCAGCGCCCGGCCTGCCTGTGGCAGGGCGATCAGCCTCATATTGATCCGAGGCGGCACTCACATCGGGAACGGCCTTGACCATCACGCAGCCCTCGCCGTCTTCGCCACCCGGAACGGCTTGCAGGGGATCGTGACGACGATCTTCAGGGCGCGTGGACTGCCGCGGCGCCGGGCATTGATCCACTGGCCGGGATAGTCGTAGGCCAGAGAGATCACCGCGCGGCCGGCATCGTGACCAGCCCGGCGGAGTGCATCCCGTGCCATGTCGACGTGCCGCATGCCGATGGCGGGCGGAACGAACGGGAACAGACCAGTCATCCTCGAGGCGACGACGCAGCGCCCCATGCCGGGGACGCGACCGAAAACGGGCGCCGGCTCGTCGAAGGTGATCCTGGCCGGCAGCGAGAACGTGTCCGGCAACTTGAACAGCGCGGCGGCATGGGCGGAAGTCGGGGCGGTCATGGGCATCCTCCTGACTGGAGCGGGCGCCGCTGAGGCGCGGGTGATGGGGATCGTCAAGCGGCCGCCGTGGAGGCGGGAAACAGGCTCGGGAAATGCGGGCGGAAGTCGGCCTCAGCCAGGATCTCGGCCGGCACGCGATGGCCGAGCATCGGGGGGGCAGGCCCATCGATGTCACGGCGCCACCTGTTCACGTCCCAACCATCGGCCGAGATGCAGTCGCGCAGCCGGCGGCGCCAGTATTCGGCCCGCTGGGCCGGGTCAACCGTGACGGTGGGCTTGATGTCGTGCTGCGCCGGGCCGGCGACGCTGTCGCGCAGGGGCGCCGTGAAATAGGCCAGCGAGCCGATGCGCTTGCCGGCCTTGCGGGCCTGGATGACCTTGGCCTGCACGACCTGCAGGATCGCCGTCTTCCCGACACCGTGCCGCAGCCAGCCTTGGACGACGTCGAATTCCGTCTCGACATGGCCTTCGTCGAGCCCGGCGGCGCGCACCGCGGCCCTGGCGACTTCATAGACCAATTCATCCTGGGCGCAGCGCAGCCCGTCACTCTCACGCTGTCCGGTGATTAGCTGCGCTGCTGGATTATTTTCGGTAGTAACCCCTGTCCCTTGACCTTCAACTGTCTCTTTCCCTTGGGGCGTGACGGGGGCGTTACGCGTCACGATGGTCGTAACGGCCGAAGCGTTACGCGTAACGGTCAGAGCGTTACGCGTAACGTCACCATCGCGCGTTACGGGAGCGTCATCGACCGTGACGACAGCGTCACCATGCGCGTTACCATCCCCGTCCCCGGTCACGGCCGGCGAGACGTCACCCAGGGCGTCACGCATCATCTCGTCGAGTTCGGCGAGCGTGGCGCCCTTCGGCGCGGCGATGCCCAACGTGGCGAGTTCGCGGCGCCGGCCGGCCACCTTGGCGCGGTGCCGTGCCTGGCGGCTGGCATCGCTCGACTTCGGCAGCGCACTGGCCGCGGTGCGGCCGGACCAGGATCGCAGGGCGATGCCGGCGAGGATCGGGTGGTACAGCCGCCCGTCGGTCGCCAGCTGCCATTTCCACAGCGCCTCGCCCTTCACCCGAGACCAGGCCTTCCGCCCGTCCGGGCCGGCGCCGTAGCCCGCATAGGAGGCGAGCAGGCGGTCGTCGTTGGGCAGACTGGCGGCCGGAACCTCGTGGGTGAAGGCATGGCACCACAGCTGGATCATCGCCTTCGCACCGTCGCCGCTGGCGAGGATCCATCCCCGCGACTTGATCAGGAGGTCGCCATAGAGCGGCATGTACAGCAGGCCGCGTAGGTCGACTTCCGGCGGGACGAGCGGCTCGATCGGCGGCGCGCTGGTCAGGTCGATGGCGGGGAACCCGTCGTCGCTCATGAGGTACTCCGGACATTGGCGAAAATCATGGCCGCACCAAGCGGGTGGAGCGCCGGGCATGCCGGGTGATGGCCCTGCCGGCCCAGGCCGGCGGGAAACGATCGGGCGGCAATTGCAGGATCTCAGCGCCGTCCTCGGCGATGCCGACGCGCGCGAAGCCGGCATGAACCAGCGCGGCCACCGCCGGGGGCGGCCAGGTCAGATAGTCGAACCGCTGCTGGCCGACGAAGGCGACGATGCCGCTGGCGGGCGGGTCGCCGAGATGGCGGCGCGTGCGGCGCAGGGCCTCGATCGCTAGCGCGTCGACGGCGGCTTGCACCGCGAAGGTGCTGACCTTGAACATCAGCAGCAGCCAGCAATCCGGCCATTGCGGCAGCGGTTCGGCCGGCCGCAGCGCGACCCAGGTCGGCCCGGCGGCCGAGAGAACGCAGCATGTCCCGAGCTGCGCCCAATCGCGCCGGGCGCCATACCGCCCGACCGCGCTGTCGTCGAGATCCGCGTACTGCCAGGACCAGTTCACGCCGCACCACCGAATGTGAACTGCTGGCCCAATGGCGCGATCGGCGCCGGCACCTGGAGCGCAGGCATCTGCAGAACGATCAGCCCCTTGCGCGTCGCGCCGACGACCCGGAAGCCAGCCCGCAAAAAGCACAGGCCAGGATCACGCTTGCGGCGGACCATATCTGGATCAACGAAGGTGATGACGCCCGCCGGCGGAGGATTGCCCCCGATCGACCTGGTTGCCGCCAGTGCCTGGGCAATCAGGTCGCTGGCCAGCCCTGCTCCCTCGTTGCGAAACAACGCGCATGCCCATGCCCCCGGCCAAGCGTGCTTGACGATGCGCTGGCGCAGTGACACCCACAGGGCGCGGCCGCAGACCGAGAGCAGGACGATGCAGCCGCCCGGGGCGACAAACTGGCGGGTGCCTGGCTTCTGGCGGCTATAGTGCCGGTCGGCCAGCATGAGGGCGTGCGGATCGGCCCGGTTCGACAGGCGCCAGATCATGCCATGACCCCGGCAGCATCAGCTTCGGGCTCGAGGTCACGTCGGCCCTGCGATGTCCAGCGACTGTCGCCCCGGCGCGGTTGATGGATGTTCTTCAGGCGATCTTTCGGCCAATCGAATTCATCCAGTGCGCCGAGCCGGCGGAAGGCGTCGTAGTCATAGCCGGCGCGGATCATCGCGCCGCACCGTCGGCATGGGCAGGTAGCGCGGCGATCCGTTATCGTGAAGTGACTGCACGCAAGCCGGACAATCTTCGTCGGCTTTCCCAGCGAGCCGTTCACGACGTTGTGCCCGAGCGCCGTCGGACAGTCCCGAATGATCGCCTCGACGGGATCCGCGATGTCCGCAAGCGCGGCGGCCAGCACCTCGTCCACGATAGGCGCGCCATCTCGCGACATCATGCCGCAGCACCCTCGAAAAGATCGTCGTGGCCTTGAGCGCGAGCCGCTGCACCAGAACGCTGGTAGTCGGCGAAGTCGGTGTATTTCCAGTAGCGGCGGTTTGCCCACCGTGCGACATCGGTTAGCAGCCCTGGCGTCCAGTCGTGTCGCACGTTCGGCTTCTTGTGGAGCGCATTAAGCTTGATAAATGGCTGGCAGTGCGGCTCACCGCCCCAATCGATGACGCGCCTTATGCGATCCATGCACGCGGCGAACGGTTCGGCGCCGATCATCACGTAGACCCGAATGCGATGTGGCCGCATGTCGCGGGCCCGCAGCATCTGCATGACCCGCTGGACCTGAGCGCCTTCGGTGGTTTCGTCATAACCGAAGCGCCAAGGGCCACGGTTGATCGGTGCCCAGCGCTCATAGACCTCGTCATCGAACGTTGCCGGCTCGAACCCGCTGTTGGCATCGAGCAGCGGAACGCCGGCCGCGCGGTAGCGCTGGACGATATGGCTCTGATAATCGGCCGGTAGCGCCGAGAGGTTGTTGTCGCACAATACCGGCCGTGGCTCGAATTCCGGCAACAGGGTGAAGTCGCGCCCCTCCATCTTGGGCACGATGCAGAACCAGCACCCAACCGGGCAGCCACGGCTGGCGAACGTGGCCATCGGGTTGTGGCGGGCGATCGCGTCGGGGATTTCCCCACCGATTTCAGCGACATCGGCCAAGTAGTGCTTGCGCGTGAAGATGCCCGGGCCGCCAGCCCTGACGCGATACCCCTGCGCCCGGTACCAAAGCGCGCGCATGTAAGCGTCGTCCAGCCGCCAGGTGAACGCCACCGATAGGAATGCGGTGTCGCCCTGGGTCCATTCAGCCAATCCGTTGGACCAGCGGCCGGTTGTGTAGCCGCTTTTCATGCCGCCACCTCGACCTGGACATCGCCGGGTCGCAGATAGCGCTGTACCAGCGCCCGCATGCGGCTTTCGTCAGCCGGCGTCGCGACGGCTTGGCCCAACGGGTCGGTGATCGCGGCCGCCTGCGACGACTTGATCCCCAAGACCTCGACCATCGGCGGGTCCGAACCGTCCTGCGCGATCAGAAAGAAAGCGTCGACCGGCTCGGTCTGACCCTCGCGATCCAGTCGGCCGATCAGCTGGTTGTGGACGCCCGGCTGCCAGTCCAGTTCGCCTGCAACGACCGTCGAGCAGACGTGCTGCAGCCCGTCGATGCCAGCGCCGGCCCGTAGCGAGATGATCAGGACCTGCGCCTCGCCAGACACGAAGGCCTCGATCGCATCAGCCTTCTGCTTGGGCGATTCGCTTCCGGTGTACATGGCCGGCTTGAGCGCGGCTAACTCCTTGAGCCAGATGTCGTAGACGTCGCGGTGCCAGCCGGCGAGCAGCACCTTGCGGCCCGCATCGCAGAGCAGGCGGACGAACAGCGCCACCGCGCGCGCCTTGGCCACGCCGGTGGCGCGACGCACCATCAGGTCGAGATCCCGCGCAGCCTGGCCGCGCTCCATGAAACTGCCGTTCACCGCCTTGATCGCCAACTGGCGGGCCAGGTCCTCGACCCGCTCCAGCGTCTTGGCATCCCAGTCGATCGTCTCGACGATCCGGTTCACCGGCGGCAGCTGCTGGCCGACGTCGGCCTTGGTGCGGCGCAGGTAGACGCCCTGGTCGCGCAGGTATGAGCCGAGGCCGCGCGCCTTCTCGTCATCGAGCGGCAGCCACTCTCTGTGGAATTCCTCGAACGGCCCCAGAACCTCGTCGTTGATGAACGACATCACCGGATGGATTTCCGTGCCGTAGCCCTGCACGGGCGTCGCGGTCAGCCCGAGGCGCCAGCCAGCATTCTCCGCCAACTGTTTGGCCGCCCGGCCCTTGTCAGAGGCAAGGCCGGTCCGGAGCTCATGCGCTTCCTCGAAGATGACCGACCGGAAGAACCCGCTTCCGAACACATCGAACCAGCCGCGCAGCTGGCTGTAGCGGAACAGGTAGACGTCGGCCGGCGGCAGATCGTAGGGCCGCATCTTCTTGACGACGTGGACCCGCAAAGTCGTGACGGCCCGGACCACCTTGAGCCACTGGCTCTGGAGATGGACCGGCGTCACCACCGCGCAGGGCAGCGTGCCCGGCTGGACCATAAGCCCACAGCCGACGAAGGTCTTGCCCAACCCGAGGTCGTCGCCCAGCAGCAGCCCGCGGCGAGCCATGCACAACTGCACCGCCTGCGCCTGGTAGGGCCGCAATGCCTGGCCCTCACGGAAGCCGATCAGCGGTGGCGGCTCCCACCCAGGCGCCAGGATCGCCGCGGCGGCTTCGAAGGCGCGCTGCTGCGTCTCCCGGCCGGCGACCATCTCGGCCTGGTCGTTGGCGGCGATCTCCAGCGGGTAGCGCGCCATGAACCATTCGAGGTCGGCGCTCGACGCCGGCGACACCTTGAACTTGAAGGGCAGTCGGGCGGTGCGGCCGGTCCTGGGGAACACGTCCTTGAACCGCATGCAGGCATGGGGCGGCAGGTTGTCGAGCACCCAATAGCCGTCCTCGATACGGGCAGTACCGTAGGTCAGAGCCATGATGCCCCCACGCTGAGGTAATAGGCCGGCTTGCCTTCGATCTCTGGCGGCAGCCCCATGGCGGTGCCGGTGATCAGCAGGATCGCCCTGACGTCGGGATGCCGGGCGTATCGCTCCAGCTGGCGGTAGATCGCCGCCTTCGAGTTGGCGCGCAACTTGACCTCGATGACCAGGCCGTCGAGCCAGAAGTCAAGGCGATCGGCGGGCGTCAGGCGGTGTTCGCGCTGGAAGTCGATCCCGGCGGCGGCGAGCGCTCGCGCAATGTCGAGCTGGGTATCGTCTTCCCTGCCGGTGGCCAGCCGCGCCCGCTTCAGCGTGCCGATCACGCGGGCCACCAGGGCGTTGACATCGTCCCGGCTCATGCCGACCACCCGATCCGGCGGATCTCGATCGGCCTCGGTGTAGATCAGGTCGATACGAACGCCGCGGGTCTGCAGGAAGCGCAGCAGGCGATGGATCGACTGGATGAAATCGTGAAACTTGTGGCCGATGCCGAGATAAACGGCCCAGGCGCAATGGCGCTGAAAATTGCAGCCGGCGCCGGCGATCATCGGCTTGGTCGCCAGTTCCTGAAACCGGCCGTTCGAGAAAGCGACGATCGCTTCCTCGCGCTGTTCCAGCGCCTGGGAGCCATAGACGCTGGTGATGCCCGGGATCGCCGCCTCGATCGCCAGCCGCTCGGCCTCAAGGTCGTGCCAGATGATCCGGTGCGCCCCGGGGTCGATCTCCCGGATCTCCATCATCTTGGCGATCCGGGCCGACAGGCTGTGGCGCTTCTCGCGCGAGGCCTGGACCACGCCCACCGCGTCCTCGCGCAGCAGCCGGTACTGGCCGCCGCGCTCGGAACCGGCGTCGCGATGGTCGGTCGCGATCTCGTGCCAGTGGACATCGAGCGGCGGCAGGTCGTAGCCGGCGTCACTGAACTCGGCCCCGAGGTCGCTCGGCTTGGTGATGAACAAGGCCCAGGACGCGACCCACAACCAGAACTCCCGTTCTTTGTGCGGATGCAGGGTCAGCTTGTCGGCCTGCTCGCTGTTCCGCTTGAAGAACCGCGTCTTGGCCTGGCCGATGTCCATCACCTCGAGGAAAGCTGAATAGACCAGCATCTCGATGTATTCGTTCGGGCTCGGGCAGGCGGTCGCCACCCACTTCCAGCGCATGCCGTCGAAAAGCCGCATGAACTCGCGGAACGTCTTCGAGCCCCCGAAACCGCGCAGGATCGCCGCTTCGTCGAGCGAGGCGGCGGCGAAGCGCATGACGTCGAGCTTGCCCTCACGCACCGTCTCGTAGTTCGTCATATAGACGCCCGGACCAGAGGCCTCGGCATCCGATCGAATGAATGTCAGCGTCATCACCCGATCGGGCCGGCCAGCCTGCCAGGCGGCCAGTTCGGCGCGCTGCTCGGCCGAGATGGCGGGATGCTCGCCGGTGGCCAGCGCGCGAACGTCGCCCATGAATTCCTGCCGGACGCCGAGCGGTGCGACCAGCAGCGCGCGGGCTGCGGCCGGCGGATCGGCCAGCACGTTCGGGGCGATGCCGGCCGGCCCGAGCCGGCCCGACAGATGCGCCACGACCAGCCGCAGGATTTCCAGCTGCATGAAGGTCTTGCCGAGGCCGAACGAGGCGAAGATCGCCCGCCGGCCACCCCGCAGCGCCCACAGCACGATGGCGCGCTGATGCGGCTTCAGGATCGGGTTGACCTCGGCGGGGTCAACCTCGATCCCAAAATTCGCGGCCAGCCGGATCTTGCCTTCGAGAAAACGCTGATAGTCGTCGGCCGCGACCACCGCGTCGACGCTGTGGGGGCGCTGGCCGTCCGGCCAGATCTCTCCAGCGGTCAGGTCGGGGCCACGAATATCCCGGTGGCGCGCCTGGGCCATCAGGCGGCGCTCGACTGCGCGCCGACATACTGCCGGCTGATCGCCACGTAGCGGGGCGCGATCAGGAGCGACAGGGCCGCCTGCCGAGGATCGTCGACATAGGCCTTCTCGGGCGCCCGGCCGCAGGCCTGTGCCGCGGCCGCGAGGCGCGCGCCGAACACTGCGCGCCGCGCCGCCCGCGAAGCTTCGATCAGGCCGATCTTGTGCGCGATGTGCTCGACGGCCGAGGTCTGCATGCCCAGGGCCGCGGCAATCAACCTGAGGTCACCGTCGTGTTCCTCGTACAGCGCCCGGATGCGATCGTTGCGCGACTGCCGTTCCTGGGGCGAGGTCGACGTATGCGCCCGAACCCAGCCGATCTGGCGCCGGACCCGCTGGATCGTGTCGTCGCTGCAACCGAGATGGGCGGCCATCTCGTCGTCGCTGGCATTGCGCTCGCGCGCCTCGGCGATATAGGCCATCAGCTCGTTGCTGCCGACGATCCGCGAGAAGTTCGTGACCGGCGCCGCGGTAAGTCCGGCCGCGCGCAGTCCGGAGGCTTCCAGCACCCGCTGGACGTAGGACCGCGACAGGCCGACAGCGCGGGAGATATCGTGAATGCTCGGGGTCGGCTGCTGGTCGCGGCGCATCCGGCAGATCCGCTCGTCGACGCGCTTCTTGACGGCGGGGTTCGCGATGTTGGGGCGGCGCATGGGGCGCATGTGATGCTCCTGAATGCTCAAGCCAGGCTCGACCGGAAACCGGGCGGGAAGCGCCGGAACCAGCGGCACCGGTAGTCCGGGATGGGTTCGTGCAGGGCGTTACGCGCCGCGGCGGCCGGGTGGTCCTCGAAACGCCCGCCCGATGCCAGCAACGCCGCTTCGAGCGCCTCGCAGGTTTCCCGCACCGGCGGCCGCGTCTCGATCAGGTCGAGCCGGTCACGCGCGTCGGAGACGAACCGCACGGTGACGCCGAGGGCGTCGGCGATCTGCGGATCGCTCTTGCCCTCGCAGACGGCGGCCTCGATCTTCGCCTCGAGCGCAAGGATCTCGTCCCGGCTGAAGCGACGCCGCGCCGGACGAACCAGCAGGCCCAGCCGTTGGCGGATCCCGGCCACGGCACTTTCCGACATGTCGAGGGCCGCAGCGATCTGCGCGTCGGTGTGATCGGCACGGTAGAGGCTCGCCACCGCGGCCTCGCGGATCCTGGCCGCCTCGCGCAAAGCGTCGAGCGCGGCGAACGCCGAGGCCCGCGGGCGCGGTTCGGGGGACGCTGGCTTACCGGCGGGCTGCGTAGCCGGCCGGCGGTCGCGCTGGGTACCGCGCATCGGGGCGATCACGACGCCGTCCCCGGCACGAACAGGCAGCGCACCTCGCCCGCCTGGTTGCCGTACTCGGCGACGTCATAGGTGTAGCGGCACCACCAGAAATCGGCATCGATCGACCAGAACAGCCCATGGCCGAACCGCGCGTAGGGCACGATCTGGCCGGTACCGACGATCAGCCATCCCTCGTCGGTCGCGCGGACGGCATCGGCCGGGGCGCGCTCGCAATCGTGCTCGCCGCAGCAATGGATGTTGCGCTGGTCGACATAGCGGGGATCGTGCTGGATCCAGGCGGCATCGCCATGGGCGAGCGCCAGCGCGGGCAGCAGGACGGCAGCGGCGGCAATCAGCAATCGCTTCACTTCACCCTCCAATGGCTGGGGTCGAACAGGTCGCCTTGGGCCGGCCTTGCGGTGTCGGCCCGTCGGCGGATCTCGGCGAGGAGGCGCTGCGCCTCGGCGATCGCGGCGGCGACAACGTGGTCGCGCCGTTCGAGGCGAAGCTTGCGGGCCACGAGGCTGACCAGTTCCGCCTCCCGCAGGCGGCGCTTGCCGCGCACGGCCCCGGCGAGGCGGGCGACGGCCCGCTGGTGCTGGGTTGCGAATTCATCGGGCGTCATCACCCGGCTGGCCGATCAGGGCGGGATCGACCAGGTCTTCCTGGCGGAACGGGCGGACCAGCATGCGCACGCCGCGACCGGTATCGGCCCAGGCGACGTGCCAGGCATCGACGAGGCTGTCGTCGCGGATAATGCCGGCAGTCTTCAGGATGTCGCCCAGCGCCTTCAGCCTGTTGTCGGCGTCGGCGCGCGGCCGGCGGCGCATCGCCACCACCACCGTGACCTTGCCGGAAACCCGCCCGACCCTGGCCCTGCCGATCGTGTCCAGCGCCTCGGCGATCCAGAGCCGGTAGACCTTCGTCTTGACCCGGCCGACACCCGGCACATTGGTGAAGCAGCGCGACAGCGCCGGAGGCATCTTCAGGTCGAGCCGGACATGCTCCCGCTCCCGTCCCTGTTCGGACGGCAGGTCCCAGGCCAGCGCGGCCATGCTGCCCTTCGCGCTGCGCCGCTCGCGCGGCCGCGCCTTCAGCGGCGACACCGACACGATCTTGGCGGCGCTCCGATGCAGCATCTTCTGCAAGGCAGCGAGGTTGCGCGGGCGGCTCGACATCAGCGCGGCCCCGGAAATCGAGCGACCTTCGGATCAGTCTCGGGTTCGCTCGCGGTTTCCGCCGGCAGGTCAACGGCGAGAGCCAGCGGCCAGCTCATCGCCCGGATGGCGACGTCTTCGACCTTGTGGGTCCAGAGGCGCGGCTTTCCGAGATCCGGGTGCGGGCTAACCGCCGCAATCGCCCGCGCGAACACGGCCTCGCGCTGCATCGGCCAGCTCAGCTTGTGGCCGAGCACGAGATTGCGCTTGACGTTCTCGCACAGCCCGCGGATCAGGGCAGGCGATGCTGTTTCCAGCGCCTCGGCGAATAGCTCCACCTGACGCGACGGCATGCCGTAGGGCGCAAGGTAGCGCTTGATGATTTCCTGTCGTTCGGTCTGCCCCGGCAAGGCCAGTTCGATATGGATGTCGAAGCGCCGCCAGACGGCCGGATCAACCCGGTCCGCGTGGTTCGTCGCCGCGATGACGAAACCGTTGTGCCGGTCCATCGCCTGCAGCAGCGCGTTGATCGCGGAATTGCGATCGTCATCAGCGGCCTGCTGGGCGGCGCGGCGCTCGCCGGCCACCGAGTCGAACTCATCCAGAAACAGGATCACCGGATCGGCCTGGGCCGTTGCCACAGCGAAGAGTTCGCCGATGTTGCGGGCGTGCTCGCCGACATACTTGCTCGACAGACGCTCGGGTTGCACCGCGAGCATCCGGAGCCGCAGGCGCGCCGCCAGGTGATGGGCAAGGGTCGTCTTGCCGACGCCCGGCGGCCCCGAGAACATGGCGCGGCGGCGGGGCGTCAACCCGACCGCCTGCAACTCGTGGTCGGCCCAGATCTCCTCAAGCCATTCCAGCAACGCCGACTTGATGTCCGGCGCCAGGATCGGCTCGGATGCCGCGTCCGGCATCAGCACGTCGCCGAACTGCAGCAGGTGACGCTGATGATCGTCGAACGCCCTCGACCGTGCCATCAGGTCTTAGGCCCCATGCCGTCCGAGCCGGACTCGGCGCGCCATCCCTTGTCGAACCGCGGCTGTCGCGGGTCGCGGAAGGGGAACGGATTGTCGAGCACGGGGCGGCCATCCCGCGCATATTGGCGGCCAAGTTCCTCCGCCCCGGCTTCATCGACATCGGGCAGGTCGAGCGACTTCTGCTTTGCCGGTTCGCTGGCCTTGGAGGGCTTTGCCCCATCCCCGCCCCCGCAGTCAGCGTCCGCCTCCTTGTTGTCAGCGCCGCTCGCGCCGCCTCGCGCTGCATCGCTGGGCTTGCCGGCGGACCGGGGCGTAACCAGTTCGGCGACGATCTTGCCGCCGCGGTCCCGGGTGATGCGAATGCCTCCGTGGGAGGTATTGATCAGGATCTGGCCCGACTTCGGCACCATCCCCGCCAGCGCGCCCAGCAGGATCGCGGCTTCGTTGTCTTGGGCGACCTCGTGCCCCGAGGTTTCGACGGGCATCTCGACCGCTTCGCGATAGAGCTGCATCATCTCGTCCATCTCGCGCAGCGCGGCGCGGTCGAGCTTGCGCAGCTTGATCACGTTGCGGATGATCTTGACGTCGAAGCCGTTCGACTTGGCTTCGGCGTAGACCTCCTTGATGTCGTCGGCGATGCCCTTCTTCTCTTCCTCAAGGCGTTCGACGCGAGAGACGATCTGTTGCAGTTGCTCGGCGGCGATACCCACGACATTGGCCATGGTCAGTTCTCCCGGATGGTTGCCGCGGGCGCGGCGGTGCCTCCCGAAAGGACCGGCGCCACGGCGGAGGTAGTGGCGCCGGCCAAGTCGTGGGAGGAAACAGCCGGACGCACTCCGGCGGGCGACGCCGGCAGGGCCGGCATTTCGTCGGCCGCTTCGGCGGCCGAATGGATGAGACGGGTGACGAAATGATGGGACTTGCCCATCGCGCCGCCCCTGGCGATACCCGGTCGAGTTCCGCCCGCCGCCACGACATAGGCGGCGGCGGCAATCGGGCCGCTCAAGGCACTTGTCGTCATGAGCTGCCGCCGGGTCGCCGAGGTCATGCGGCACCTGCCGGCTGCTGAAGCAGGCTGGCGCGCGCGTCGAAGGCGCGATATCGGAAGATCGCGATCAGCAGCGCGACCGTCTCCGCCGGGCTGGCGCCGATGAAGCTCCGCCCGTGCCGCAGGCTGGCAACGGTCGCCGAGGCCTCGCCCGCCACGTAGGCCATGCAATAGCTGATCGGCTGCGGCAGCAGTGCCCGGGCCGCCACAAAGTCGACCACCGGATGCGGGCGGTGATCCTGGACGCCGTACTGCCGCGGCTCGCCTTGCCGCCGCCAGACCACGCGCCCATAGACGCCCGGATGGTCCTCGGTGAACCATCCGTCGGCGCGCAGCACCTGGTCGGACAGCGCGCGGTCGAGAACGGGGTCGTGGCTGCGCCACGCCTCGAGCTGCTGGATCAGGCCCTCGTGATCGAACATCAGGCAGCCATCCTTTCGAGCGATGGATCGAAGGCATCGGGCGCATTCGCCTCGACCAGCAGGCGGGCCATGCGCGGCGGGACGCTGTTGCCCACCAGGCGCATGGCCTGGGTCTTGTTCAGCGGCTGGCGCAGCATGACGACCTTGCCGTCGTCGCCGATCACCGGCTGGCCCTTCAGGGGGCCGCGGGTGTGGCGCTTCGGGAGCTCGATGGTCTCGGGAAGGCGCAGTTCGTGCGCGGCCGCGGCCTCGTGGGGCCGCAACATACGCATTCCGATATCGGCGATGATGTAGGGGCCGACCGTCACGAACTCGCCTGGGCCATCCCATGCGCCGTACTTCCTCAGGAAGGCCGCGACCTGCCGGGCCCGCGCCAGCTGCGCATCGGTCAGCGGCGGCGCCTGCATCTCGGCCATGGCCGGGGCGAAGCGATCCCGCGTCGGCTGGGTGTTCAGCCCGTCGCGCATATCCTGGTGCTGGCCGCCGGTGCCGTAGTATTCGGCGATGAACGCCGCGCCGACCCCGACATGATCGCCGCCCTTGCCGCCGCCGGTGGCCAGGGTGCGCATGGCGTCCTCGACCGAGGTCGGAACGCCGGTACCGCGCTGGTGGACCAGGAGGGCCGCCGCCACCTGCTGCTGGTTGGGCACCGTGGTGATGACACCGAGGCCTTCGCCGAGGTCGCGCCCGACATTGCCGGTGTTGTGCTGGGCGAGCCACGCGGCCCCGACCGCTACCGGACCTTCGCGGGTGACCAGCGCTGGCACCGGATCGAGGGGCGAATGCCCGACCATGCCGGTGTTGTTCTGGACCAGCCAGGTGCCGGCCAGCGCGTGGTGCTCGACCGCCGTCTGAGCACCGAGGGCCCGGTCGATCGGCTGACCGACCGAGTTGCCGCGATGCTCGGCCACGAAGGTCGACATCACCGCGAACTCTCCGCCCTTGACCCCGGCGGTAAACGTCGGCGCGGCATCGGCACCATCATGGGCGGCGCGGCGCTTGCCCTTGGTCCGATGCGTGGTCGAGACCAGCGTCGGCACGGCGAGGCCGATCTCGCCGCGATGTGCCCCGGTGATCGTCGTCATCGCGTCGGCCAGATCGAGCGGCGGGCGCTGGCCCTGGTGGGTCAGTCGCACCAGGAAGGGCTGCGCGGCCTGCAGCACGAAGCGCTTGACGCCATCGGCCAGCCGCTGTTCGGTCGCGCGGACGAGGGCCTTCTCGCGGTCGAAGATCGAGTTGATCGGCAGCGACCAGTCGATGATCTGCGCGGCCGGCACGTGCGGCAACAGCCGGCCGGAACGGACCGTTTCCTCATGCCGGTAATCGTGGGTCTGTTCGGGCCACGCGATCGCGCCACCATCGTAGCGGGCGACGCCGAACAGGCGCTTGCGGGTGGTCGGCACGCCGTAATGGCCGATCACGAGGTCGCGATCCTGGTACACGCCGCCGAAGCCGAGCATGTGCTTGACCCAGCGCCGGTACCGGCGGCCGGCCTTGCGCTTGTTGGTGTCGCGCGTCAGTGCCTGCAGCTTGCGCGGCACGACCTCGCCCGGTGCCGCGACGGTCCCGTCGACCTTGATCACGCGGCCGGTGAGCTTGCAGCGCTTGGCGATCAGCCGCGACCAGGACCGGATCTCGCGGACGTTCTCGAGGAAAACCATGTCCGGACCCAGACCGCGCTTGCGATGCGTGCCGGTCCAACGGCACAGCTGCCAGGGCATCGACCGGACGCGGTTCGATAGCAGCGCGCCGCCCACCGCGACCGAATGGTGGGTGCAATCCGGGCTGCCCCAAAGGATCCTGATCCGCCGGCCGCGTGTCGCCTTCAACGGGTCGACCTCGAAGATATCGGCCTGGATGTGCTCGGTATGGGGGTGCAACGCCCGATGCGCGGCAATTGCGACTTCGTCGTGGTTCAGCGCGATGTGGACCGGGTAGCCGGCATCCTCGATACCCTGGCAGGCCCCGCCGACACCCGCGAACAGCACCACGTTGATACCGTCGCCCAACTTCCAGGCACGGCGCCGCTCGTCCGCCAGCCTGCGGCGATCGGTGCGGCTGGTCGCCCGGCGCTCGCCGCGCATCGGACCCGGCCGCCGGCCACGCGGCAGGCTGGGCGCCTCGTGGTCGAACAGATCGCCAGCCGTGGCAATGGCCTTCGCGTGTTGCGCCATCAGCACACCCTCGCTGCTGATCCCGTCAAGGCTGATGCCGCCGCGGCTGAACGCGTGAACAGCGCTTGATCTGGCCGCGTCATGCCGTGCCCTCCATGGCCATGCCGGCGAGGGCATGACGCGTCGCGGCCGCCCGCTGCACGTCGGCCGGTGCGGGCTGGCCGAGGTCGGCCCCCGGATCGGCGAAGGCCGGCAGGCGCAGGTTTTCCAGGAACCGCATGCGGCTGGCGTGGATCAGCACCGTCTCGATCGGCACGCCATCGACAGTGACGATCACCCCGGCCTCGACCCCGTCGGCCCCATAGACCGGGAATGCGCGCCGCATCAGCGGCGGGTGGCTGACCGAGATGCACCATGACCAGCGATAGTTCGCGGTGGCGATCAGTGTCAGCAGGCGGACCAGCAGGCGGTTGACGCGGCTGTCGGCCGTGGTGTGCTGGCGCGACACCCACAGCCCGCCGGCGACGGCCACGTCGCAGGAGCGGATTTCGGTGGCCTTGGCGGCGCGGCAGATCACCGCCTCGCCGTCCGGCGCCTGGCGCGGATCGGCGTAGAGCAGCGTCCGGCTTTCCAGCGCCTCGCGCAGCGTGCCGTCGATCCAGCGGATGCGGACCGAGCCTGACGCTACCGGGCGGCCCCCATCGGTGAGAACCACGATCGCGGTGTCGTGCCGGCCGGCCTCGGGATGCAGGGCGGCCCGCGAAAGCTGGTAGAAGCTGGCGCGGTCCGGATCCTCTGCCTTGATCGCGGCCAGTGTGCCGAGGTCATGGCTGACCCAGGGGACGAGGCCGGCCTCGCAGGCCGCGTTGACCAGCCTCGGGGCGGTATCGAGCCCTACCGCCTGCCGGTCGGCGCGGCCGAGCGCGTCGCCGGTGAGGGCGTCGAGATAGGGAACGGCGCCGGGCACGATCATCAGCCGATCGCCCCGCCGGCCCGCGGGGCCTGATAGATGTCGGCCAGGGACAGTACGAAAGGCAGGCCGCCCGGCCCGGCCAACGGCAGGGCCAGCCGGCGATAGGCGCCACCGTCGAACCGGGTTCGGATGGCGAGATCGTGCAGGGCCGGCTGGCCCTCGGCCATTACCGCGTCCAGCTGGGCCGCGACCATGTCGCCGTAGACCTGGTCGCGCATGTCGGCGAGGCGGCGGCCATCGAGATCGCGGCGCAGGCAGGTGCCCGGCCCGGCCGAGACCACGGTCCACCCGTCATCGTCGCGCCGCAGCAGCGAGGCACGCTCGTGCCCGGGCAGCGTGCGCAGTTCGGCCAGCATGCTGTCGAGCGGCGCGGCACGGCCGCACCATGCCCGGCGCAATGCGACCTGGGCCGGGTCGGCCATCGTGTCGGGGTTCAGCCGTGCCGCCCGGATGCTGGTGGAAATCTGGTCGGCCAGATCGACATTCGCGGCAGCGGCCTCGAGCGCGGCGACGGCGGCGCGCAGCGTATCGTACCGGCGGGCGGCCCAGGCCTCGCCCTGCAGCGTTCTGATCTCGATATCGAGCCAGGCTCTGCCCTGCTCGGCCAGCCATGCCGCCGCCCGCCGCGCCGCCTCGGGGCTGACCCCGACCGCCTTGCGGATGATCAGGCGCCCGTCGGTGCGGGCCGTAAGCTCGACCCAGCCGAGCATGCGCAGCGCATAGACCGGCGCGTCGACCTGGGCCGCGGGATGCAGCCGCAGCACCTCGCGCACATGCTGGGCCGGGCCATGGGGCGCGGTGACCATGTGGCCATCGTCGCTGATCACGAAGGCCCGATCGCCTGCAGGCACGGCGGCGGGCCGGCGCGCGGCCATCTCGGGGAACACCTCGGCCAGCAGGTCGAAATCGCCGCGGGCGGCGAAGAACCGGTCCAGCTCGGCGATGCCGTCGACCGGCGCGGCCACCTCGTCGCGCATCCAGCGGCCGATCGTATCGGCGCTGCGGCCGACGCCCGCCGCCGCGACCTTCTGGGAGACGGATTTGCCCGGACCGATGCGACGGTCGAGGGCGGCGGCGAGGCGCTGGCGCGCCGACGCGCTGGCGATCATGCGGTTTCCCCGTTGTGCTGTTGGGTCTGAAGGGGCTGGCCGGCCGTGGCGGCGGCATGCAGATCTGCCTGACCGCGGGTGCAGACATGCGCGGTGGCCTGGTACATCCTGGCGCCATGGAGATCGATGTCGCTCAGACCGGATGCACGAAAGACGAGGCCCAGATCGGCCGGGTGCATGCGCGTCGGCCGGAAGGGGCCATAGGCCGACATCCTCGGCCGGTTCGCGCCGCCTCGCTCCCGGATCGGGACGCCGTAGCGATGCAGGATCCCGTGGATCGCGCTGCGGCTCAGGCTCGTCTGCCGGGCGATATCCGGCATCGACAGACGATCGACCGTGTAGAGGCGGCAAACCCGGAAATCGCGCGCTTCGAGCTTCTGCCGGAAGCCGGGCGCGACGTCGCCCATGTCGTCCGCATCCGTCATGCGCGGCCACCCGCCCGGACCGGGGCGACGATGGCGAAGGCCCGTGCGATCGCCATCTCAGCGCCTCACCATCAGCCGGCCGGCACCCAGCGCCAGGCCGATGGCAAACAGGATGAACAGCGCCGCCAGCACCTCGCGCCCGGCGGCGATGAAGCCGATGGCCGCGGCGATGCAACCGAGGAACAGCACGGCGGCGAACAGCAGGATGAGTATCCGGCCGACCTGGTCGCAGGCGTCGGAGAAGAACCAGTTCATCTAGCCGCTCTCCCCGTTGCGGGAGCGCACCCAGTCGAGCCCGTCCTCGCCCTCGGCGAGGTCGGCCGGCTCGGGATGGGTGTAGGCGCGCCAGAGGCGCCATGCGCCGTAGACGATCAGCCCGATCGTGCCGCCGCTGAGGGCGGCCCAGACCAGGACCAGGGCGATCTGCCGGAGGTCGAGCAGGTCGGTCATGGGCGCACCGCAGGGCTCGGATCGGTTTCGGCCGCAAGCGCGGCGATCAGTTCATCCGTCGTCAGCAGGCGACGGATCGGGGGGCGCGGCTGATGGATATCGGTGAGCGGTTGCGCCATCGCCCGAGGCGGCCGATGCGCATGCAGCACGAAGGCGGCCAGCGCCTGCCCGCGGCCATCGGAGGCGAGCATCGCGGCCGGCGCCATCAGGCGGCCTCACCGGTTCGGGTAGCCTCGACCGGCGCGTGCTTGGCGATAAGTCGCTGCGCTTTTTCAACCAATTCAAGGTTGGCCCGGCGCCCACGCCGCAGATCGAAGACAAAATTCGGATCGCTGACAGCCTCCTTGCCGAAAGCAGTCGCCGTCATGCCCGATGCTTTCAGGAACGCCTCGATCTCGGCCAGGAACGTTTCGCGCGTCAACATAGGCCTATTGTGTAGGCCTATTCCTATTTGTCAAGCGGCATCGATAGGCATGTTCCTAGTGGGCGGCAACAGGAACCCGAAATAGGATGCTTCCTATGTCCGAACATGTGCGCCAGCTGGTTCTGAACCGCATCAAAGAACTGAGCCTCAACATGCGAGAGGTCTCGATTTCGCTGGGCAAAAATCACGCATACATTCAGCAGTTCATCGAACGCGGCGTACCGGCCTCTCTAAAAGAGGACGTCCGAGATGAACTTGCGAAAATCCTACAAGTTTCAGCCGATGATCTTCGCAGTCAGCCGAGAGTTGTTCTAAAGCCAGATACTCGACCGAACTTGTCCGAACGCGATACAAGCTTGCCGGTAAAACCTGGGCAGAGCTTCAATTTGATAAACTATGACCTGTTGCGGCGATCTATTGCGGCCGCCTGTAGTATCTACGAGGGAAAGCCAACCGACCCCGGGAAACTCGCGAGGAAGGCAATTCAGATTTATCGGAACGAGGAGCCCGATGAAGCAACCGCCCGCGAAGATGAACTTCAAGGGCCTGGACAGTAAGGCTGTAGAATGACGCGCAACCACGGACCGCGGCCGCCTCGGCATCTTCAGCACTGAACCCTTCCGCCACCAGCTCGGCGAAGAAGCGCTCAAACGTCGCTTCGATCCTGCTCCCGGTCATCGTCACCCCGAAACGGCGGGGGCTTTCGCCCCCGCACAATGAACGCTCAGCCTATGCGCATCAATGCACTGGCGCAGGAACGAAAATCAGGCAGAAGGCTGCCGCTCGCCCGTCGGAACGCGCTACTCCCGCTTCCGGGGCGAGAGTGATGCCAGCCTCGGCGAAAGCGGCGCGCGTGTTGCGCCAAGCCTCGGCGAACTCCGGCGTGCCCCAGGCATCGGTATCGTGGACCAGGCGAGATCCGGCGCCCCAGACGTCGGCCACGAACGTGCCGAGCGCGTCGGTATCCAGCACCTCGTGCAGCACGCGGTCAGCCAGGTCGGTCATCGCAAATTTCTGCACCCCGGCATGGCCGCATGCTTCGAGGATGATCCGGAGATCTTGATAGCCCTGCCCAACCTGGTCAGCGGTCATCCCCGTCGCAATGAGGGATTTCCCGTAAGTCGACGCAACAAAGTCCTGGGTGATCGTCTCAACCATCTTGCCCTCCTGTTCGCCCCTCCGATGGGGCCCTCGTGATCGTCGACATCTGAAGGGCCAGTGCCAGCAGCCCCGGTCCGTCGACGGAAAGACCTCGATCGCGCAGGGCCGTTCGCGCCCGACTGATCGCCGCGTTGATTGTTCCCGGCGTCACATCGAGCTGAGACGCGATCGCCGAGGTAGGCATGCCTTGCATCATCGCCCCAAGCACTTCGACCTCTGACGCTCGAAGCCCGAGTTCGCGGAGCCAGTCGGCCGCCGGCGAGGAAAGTCGTTGACGCGGCACGGCAGCCAGCACAATGACAGTATTCTCGTGCTCACCGGGCAGCAGATTGACGGCGAGCGCCGTTGTCCCGCCTCTACGCCGCAGCAAGGCGAGGCCGCGGCCGCCAGCGACCGCGGCGCGCAGCGCGTCTTGCCAGTGTTGCTCATCGTCCGGATGCGCGGCAGCTACACGCCCTCCCGCCGCCGACACGAGCCCGTTGGCCTTGCGCACGAGGTCGTCGAACGCATCGTTGGCGTACAAGCGTGCGCCGCTCCCGGTCAGGATTGCCGTGCCAACCTCAGTCCGGTTTAGGGCGCGGCGCAATGCTGCAACGTCACGGGTGGCGCGCACGGCCGTTAGCAGGACGGCTTCAGGATCAACGTCGGCCAGTTCACCCACCGGATGGCGCAGTTGTATCGACCAGCCGTTGTCGAGGCGGCGATTTGACATCGCCACCCGGCCGGTAGGATAGGCGTAAATCGTTTGGGTGAAGGTTTGGGTAGTGCGAACAATCTGGGAAACCTCCAGCCACGCTGAAGGGTTTGCCCTCGCAGCAGGATTGCCCAGCAGACCAGCGCGCTGCAGCAGCCAGAAAAGTTCGGTGTAGGTGAGGCCCACATATTCGGGCACAGGCATCAGCTGGCGCTGTCGCTCGTTTGCGAGGGCGACCCGGTCGTTAGGGTCAAGAAGGAGAATTGCGCCGCCGACACTGGCCGCGTTGGCTATCAGCGCCGTCGCGGTGTCGCCCAAGTCCGCAGGCAAATCCTGCAACCCAATGGTGTCGCCCCCGATCCCCATACGTAAACCGTAACACAACCCAATGGGGCCGCAACCTAGAATCCTAGGGCACCACAAAAACAATCGGAGATCGCGTAACTCGCTACCAGCCTTAGAAATTGTGCCGCGAATTTTTTGCAATGGCACACGCGGAACGGGCGAGCGATTGGGCACAGATCCTCGGCGCAGAATGTACTCCCCGGCCGAGCCTAGGCGATGATCACCGAATTACCGACCGATCGTCCAGGTTTTTCGAGCGGGCGCGCCGTGATCGATTGCGGGCATGCGGCTGCGCACCATCCTCGAACAGAACCTGCGGCTGCTCTGCCACGAGCGCGGCCTGTCGGTCGAGCGCCTGGCCGAGTTGTCGGGCATCTCCGATAGCTATTGCTGGCGAATATTGCGTAAGCGCGCAGGCATCGGCCTCGATCGGCTGGAGAGGCTGGCAGCCGGGCTCGGCGTACCCGCGTCCCGGCTCCTCGAGGAGATCCCGGCCGACACGGTGATGCCGCCGCCGCTGAAGCGCGGCAGAAAGAAAAAGCAGGCGTAAGCACCCACCGGCCGCTCTCGTGTCGACGAACGGCTTACGCACCGGTCCGCGCCCGCACTATTTTTTGTATATACATTTATGTTGCGGCGGCCCGAATTATTGTATATACAATAATCCATGATCACCTGGGACGAACCGAAGCGCCTCGCCAACCTCGCCCGCCACGGCATCGACCTGGCGCACGCCGAGCGGTTCGGTTGGGAAGATGCGCTGATCGCCCCGACCCACCAGGGCAACAGCGATCGCCCGCGGTTCAAGGCCATCGGCCTGCTGGGCGACCGGGTGATCGTGGTGGTTTTCTCCCCGCTCGGCACCGAGGCCATCAGCGTGATCTCGATGCGGCCGGCGAACAGGAAGGAGCGCGAGGGCTATGACCAGTCGTAAGGGGTACACGGCGGAGGACGAGGCTGCGGTGATGGACAGCCCGGAATGGACCGAAGAGGACTTCGCGCAGGCCAAGCGCGGGCGAGATGTTCTGCCCGCCGGCTTTCTGGCCAAGCGGCGCGGCAGGCCTCCGGCGGACGAGACCAAGGAGGCGATCAGCATCCGCCTGGACCGGGACGTGATCGCCGCGTTCAAGGCCTCAGGCGATGGCTGGCAAGGCAGGATGAACGATGCGCTGAGGCAGGCGGCAAAGCTGCCGGCGAAGGAGCGCTGAACTAGCGATCCAGGTCGAAACATCGCCCTGGATTGCGCCCAGGCGGCGACCATCTGCGCCATAGCAATCGAGATCCCCGACAACGTGTAGCGGCCGCCTGGGCGCCATCTCCTTTGACGCCAGACCAAGGCGGCTTGACTCTCCCTTTGACAACCGATGAGATCATCAGGTGCTTGGGGGAGCAAACGATGGGCGATCTGATCTATCGCGACAGCAGAATTGAAATCACCGAGGAATTAGTCCGCATAGGGGCGACCTCCTACGCGGTACCGACGATAAATTCCGTCACTTCCGGGAAGCCGCCGATCGGCATCGGGAGGATTCTCCTGGCTGGGTTCGGCATGCTCCTGATCCTGTTCAGTCCGGCGTTCTTCCAAACAGGCTCTCCGCTGGGCGGCCTGATTTGTCTGGCTATCGCCGCCGCCACGATCTGGCCTGCGATCAACAGGTTCTTGAGCCACGCGCTGGAGATATCGACATCGTCGGGAGCCGTGACAGCACTGATGAGCCGTGATGGCACGTACATCGGCAGGATCCGGCAAGAGATTTTGAAGGCGATGAGCGCGGCCCGCGCGGTAAAACCCTCCGCCGACTATCAACCGCCTCCGCGACTTAGGCCGATCGACCAGCCTGCCAGAGTTCAGGCCCCGCCGCCGGGCGACACGATGACCTGTCCCGACTGCGCAGAGACGATAAAGGCGGCGGCAAAAGTCTGCAGGTTCTGCGGGTACCGAGTGGTGCCCGGTGGCACGGAGTAATGGCACGCGTCGGAACCGCCGTGCTCGCCATGGCGCTTAGCGTCGCACCAGCTGCCAGCTGGGCCAAAGACCCGGCATACGCGGCCTATCGCGCTGAAGTCCGGAAGCATACCGAGAAATCCTACACGGCCAACAAGGCGCTGATCGACCCGTCCGGTGAGCGCGGCAAAGCGTCCGGCAAGGACCTCGACCATATCAAGCCGGTGAAGCAGTGCTTTCTAACAGGACAGTCTGCCTCGAGCTGTGGCGCGGCATCGAACCTGAGGGTGATTGATGCCGGCAAGAACCGCTCGGAAGGGTGTCGAGCGGCCGGCTGTCGCACCCTAAACTGAACCCCGCTTTGGAGAGGCATTCGTCTTTGATGCTCATTGCCAAGCTTCAGATTAAGCGCATGCTCCCGAAGAGCCTCGTGAACGGCGCGGATTTCCTTGGCATCGCCGCGTGCGACGATGGCATGGAATACGTGATCAAGGATCGGAGCAGCCATCTCACGACGCCGCACAATGAGTGGTTTTGCAGTTGCTTGGCCGCAAGCGTCGGAATAGCCGTTCCGCCGTTTGCTCAGGTTGAGCTACCCACCGGAGAATATGCATTCGGATCGCGATGGGAGGGCGGCGTGGCAGCCGAGGACTGGCGCGTTTTATTGGCAAACAATAAATTAAAAATCGACGAATTCGCTTCTACGCTTTCTAAAATATGGGCCTTTGACCATTTTGTATTTAATCCGGACAGACATTTTAGTAACTATATAGTTCGAAACTTAACAAATACCTATGGAATGCTTGCAATAGATTTCTCCCGAGCATGGCTTGACAGTGGATTTCCACCCGGCGACCTCCCTTTCAAAGACAAAGACAATACCATGATGTGTGCGCGAATGATCACGTCTGTATTTGGCAAGTATCTCATGCAGAATGAAATAGATAAAACTTTGAACAGCATTTCAAAAGTGCATGAAGCGAGAGTATCAGACATCATCAATAGTCACCCAAAAAACTGGGTGACAGACACTCAAAGGGATGCTATACTTTCTTGGTGGAATTCAAGTAGAGACCAACGTCTAGATTTGATACGACAAGGATTTAATGATGGATCGTATCTATGAATACTCAATCTTAGTCGCAACGCCTGACGACCGCCGGGGCGAAAAAGTCAACATTGGAATCGTGGTTTTCACGAACGAAGGCGTTGACTGCCGCTTTCGCCATGCAGACGCGAAATTGCGTGCGCTCACTGGCAGAACCTGGGAAGATGCGATTTCCGGTGCAGCAAATTTGCTGAGCAATCTCCGGAGGGCGGGCATACCGCCCACGGACATAGTGGGCGAACAATCCCTGCTTTCCGGGCTTATTAGGTCATCGTCTCTCGGCTGGTTCAAGGCGTCCGGCGAAGATGACTATCAAGAACAAGTGTCCAGCCTTCTGGCGGCTCTAGTGGATATACCAGCAAAGGCGAAGGCACAGCGCCAGCCCAGGATCATCACCGAAATGGCGGCGGCCTTTCGCAAGATTAAGCTTCTCGCCGCGCCCGACGAAGCGATCAAGAAAGGACGGATTGTTCGGAACTATGCTATCGCCGGCAACGAGGGCTTGACCGCCGACTTCGCAATGAAAAATGGTGTATTACATGTCGCCAGCGCTTTAGATTTAAGAAAGCAGTCGGCAAATATTGATGAAGCAGCTTACAAATCTATCGTGCTTGATAAGGCAAGGAAGAAGTACAAGAAGACGCGAACGATCGGTGTGTATGCAGTCGACCCTTCACTAAAAAAACAATTCTCTGAGAACATTACCTTGCTTTCTGATTATTCTCATGACTCCTACAACTGGTTGGAGGCAGCTGATCGTGAGAGGTTAATAAAGAGCCTCGCCGATGCCAGCCATGTTCGAGGCACATTACCCTTCAAGCAACTGACGTAGGCCGTACCAGGGTGCTTTTTTAGGGCCCAATTGAACCCAGACCGATTTCCGTCGGACGGCACCGGCGGAAATTCTCGCTCCCGGCAGTCTGCGAACCCAGCCCGGGCGACCGGTTTTGTGGCGGCCGTCGAACGGGTCGCCTACGATCAGGGGCTTCCACCCACGCAGACGCGACAGATCCCCCTCGACGATCGCCCAACCTGTTTCCTTGGCATTTGGCCAGCCTCAGCCGCCGGGACGATTCGATGCGAGCGCAAGGTGACGTCGCTATGGCGGGTGCCCCTGTCCGATCCCCGTTGGAATGAGCCGAAAAAGCGCGCCGAGTTGCCTCATCGGCAACTTCAAATAGGTTTTTGCCTATTGACGTCGCCACCATTATAGGCCTATACCTATTTGCACCAGCCCGCATGGGCCGGTGCAGCCGGAGGCCCTCCGGCGACTGTCCGCCGCCGGCTCCGGTCGGTTTCCTCCCTCCCGAACCTCTGCGTCGGGCCGGCGGCGGATAAGGAGGCGGCAATGTCGATACTGGCCCTTCCCTTCGCGCCTCATCTCGCCGGCATTCCGGCACACCTGCTGGCCCAGCGCCTTCGCCTCTGGGTCGATGACGGCGAAACCCACGGCGTCGAGATGACGGCCGAAGCTTTCTTCGCTCCCCAAGATCCCGATGTCGTCGATATCGACGACATCGTCGCCACCCTGCTGGCCGGGCGCACCTATCGCGCCGGCGGCGGCGCGGAGGTCGAGTGGACGGTGCGGATGGCAACGCCCATCAGGTGGGATGCTGCCCAGGGCTGGATACCCGATCGCGAAGGCGCCTGCCGGGTGGATATCGCCCACGGGCTGTTCACCACGCTCGCCGAGGCCCGCGCCGCCTTCCTCTACGTGCCGCCCGGCGACGTCGCCGGCATCGTCGAGACGATCCGCCGTCAGTTGGCAAGCTGCCTGCCCGCCGACGAGGTCTACGTCGAGCGCCGGACCAAGCTGCTGGTCGACATTCTCGACACCGCCGACCTGCTGAACGAGGCCGAGCGCATGGCCGATTGGGTTCCGGCCGGCATGCTGCAGGCCGCCGCGCGCGCCGCGGTGGCCGATCTGCGGGGGCGGCTGTGATGGACGGCCCAATCGGTCCCCTCCAAGCCGAAGCGCGCCTCATCGCCTCGACGCTGGAAGAAGCGCATGTCGGCCTGAAGGACGCATTGGCCGGCCGCGGCGACCAGAGGGACCGGAACCCGATGCGGCTGCGGCCAGCGGTCGACCGATGCATGCAGGGCGTCACATCCATTGCCGCGAATCTGGGCGTCCGGTTGCCCCGTGATGGCGCACTGACCGAGTGCGCAGGAACCGAGAACGACGTTCTGGCCGCCGCCACCGTGATGGCCCGCGCGGTAAACCGGCTGGCCCGCGAGCTGGGCGCCGATCGGCAGGATCACGGGCGATTGCTGGCGGACGCCTGGCTCGGCCTGACCTTCTTTGCGCGGCACCACCTCAAGCTCGGCCCGGTCGAGTTCGGAGGCGGGGCTATCGGTACCGTCGGCGTCAGCTGCCCGGAATGCCGCGCACCGATCAAGATCCGCCTCATGGCCGACGGGATGCGCGACCAGCTGGTCAGCTACGTCATGAAGCCGGCCGAGGGCGGCATGTTCCCCGCCCGGTCGCTCGCCGCGCACCTTGCCGCGCTGGCCGAGGCCCTGGAGACGACGGGCGCGGCCGATGCCGGAGTGCCGGTGACCGCGCTGGTCCAGCGGGTCGAGAGCCGGCCGGACGGCGCCTTCGCGATCGACATCCTTTGCGTCCGGCGGCGCATCCAGCCGCCGGACCCGCCCAGGGCCGCACCCGGTGCCCCGCCCGTCTATCCCGCCGTCGACGACCCCGAGATCGTCGCCCAAGCCCGGAGGTATTTCTGATGTCCGACGCGGTCGACCTGATCCCCGTCCTCCTTACGGCCCCGGCGCCCGGCGCCTGCGAAGACCGTATCGCCGCTCCGCCCGCCGCGCCCGCCGAGGATCGCCCTCTGACCGGAAGCGAACGCCGCGCCATCGTGACAAAGGATAGGCTGGCGCTGGCGGCGGCATTCCCGGCCGCGTTCTCCAAGGCCGGCGGGATCAGCCCGAAACGGCCGCTGAAGATCGGGATCGACCGCGACGTCATCGCGCGCGGCGTCATCGGCCTGGATGGGGAGCCGCTCACCAGAAAGCGCATTCGCAGGGCCATTCACGACTACACGGTTGGGCCACGCTACGCCCGCGGCCTACTGGGTTTCGATGAGCGGATCGACCTGGAGGGCGAGCCGGCGGGTCTGGTCAGCGCCGCGGCGCGGCAGCGGGCCGAGGCCCGGTTGCAGATGCACGCGCGGGCCGAGCGCCGAAGCCGCGAACTGCGGCAGCTTCGCGCCCAGCGCCGCGCGGAGGCCCGGGCAGAGGCCAGCGCCGATGCTTGAGCGCGCGTTCTTTCACCCCGCCGCCCTGCCCGCGATCAGCGTGCTGCTGACCGGCGCCATCTTCTACATCGTCGCGAAGGCCTGGGCCTGATGACCGAGATCCGGGGGTTTCACCATCACTCGCAGGCCTGGTGGTTCCGCGATGCCGCGTACCCTGACCCCGCCGTGGTCGACATGATCTCGTTCGGCCTCTACGACGCCGAACCCTGCGGGACATTCGGCGAAATGTCGATGGCGTGGGAACGCCTCGGCAGCGGCAGGGTAGCGCCGAAGCTCCTCGCCTGGGACGATGCCTGGCACGTGCTGGCGAGGTTCGGCGACGTCGTCACGGCGCTCGCCGACCGGCGCGGCGCGGCGCTGTCGCCGGCCGATTTCACCTTCCTGCTCATCGGCCTCGGGTTCGTCGACCGGACCGAGCGGGTGCGCCCGGCCCGCCGGCGGGCCCAGGGCCGCCAACTCCTCACCGTGCAGGCCGCCCGATGAGCTATGCCCTGGTCGACCATGCCGGCTGGGTCGAGCGCAACATGGCCGTGGTCAAGTCCCTTGATCAGCGCCGCCAAGGTGCCGCTGCGGCCAGGGCAAGCGCCGGTCGCGGTTGGCGCAACGGTCCGGAAAAGCTGACGGCGTTTCAGGCCAAGGCCTTCGACATCCTCGGCATGGTGCTGGGCGGCATCTACAACGCGCGGATCGACTGGGACGAAATTTGCTGGTTCCACGGCAGCCATGAAAGCATTGCCGTACCGGTGGTTTCGCGCGGGATGTCGACCTTCGATACCCAGTCGCTGACGCTGTTCGTCCTGCTCTGCCATGCCGCCCGGATCCGCGGGGAGATCTGCCCGCACGGGCCGCGCGGCTTCCTGCTGATCCTCTCCCAGCGCGGCGACCAGGGCGGCACGATGGACCGCCACCCCGACCTTACCGAGATGATGGCCGAGTTCGAGGCGTGGCTGCCCGCCGACCATCGGGTCTGGTACGACCAGCCCGCCGCCACCGTCGCGGCAACGGAAGCGGCCGAATGACCGCGGCCCCAGTGCAGCACGAAACGGTCAGGTCGGTGGCGCGCTGGGCCACGGCGCACGGCTACGCGCCGGCCTCGGATATCGACGTGGCCTATCGCATCCGCCGTCATGTCGAGGCGGCGCGCCATCAGGCCGCGGCCATGCTGTTCGACGCGCCGGCCGAGACCTGCGGCCCCAACATCGCCGACGCATTGATCCTGCTGGCCGCGCTGGCCGACCGGCGCGGCGTGGCGCTCGACTTCGCGGCGCCGGCGACCCGCGAGATCGCGGCCGACACCCCGGCTGCCACCGCGGTCAGTTTCGGCGGCAACGTCTTCGACCTGTTGGTAAACGCGGTCAGCCGCGACGTCGTGATCCAGCCGCTGCGCATCGCCGAGGCCGCGGCCGCGCTGAAGGCGATCGCTTTACATCTCGGCACGCCGCCGCAGGACCTGGTCGACCGGCGCATGGCACGGTTGCGCGCGGCGACCGGCGATCCCCTTCAGCCGGCACCCGATCGCGGCGCCATGGCCCTCGCCGTCCTTTCGGCCGCCGGCATCCTGCTCGACGAAGTGCAGCGCCAGGCCCGGGACCTGACCGAGCGGCGGCGCCTGCCGGCGCATGCACTGCGCGGCCAGCCCATCACGATCCGGATCAACTCCGGCGTGGTGCTCGACACCCACGTCGCCCTCGAAAAGCTCCAGGAAGCGTCCGCATGAACGAGGCTCCTCTTCCGTTTCCGGGGGTTTGTGCCCGGCAGATCATCAAGCACTCGCCCCGGCCGGCCCGCGACATGGCCTTCGTGACGGCCGACGCGATTGCCGAGTTGGCCAAGCGGTGCATGGACTGGGACGAGGCGGCCAGTACCCCTGAGGACTGGATTGCCGTCCTGACGCCGGCGGTTGCTGGCATGCATGACGGCTACGAAATCGCGAGGTACCTGGACGACCATTCCTCGGTGTCGCCGGACGCCGAGCTGGTCGAGATCCTCGACAGCTGGACAGGCATTGTCGCTCAGGCCCAAAGAACGGCGGTCGCGACGTGGGTGGCGCTGCACAACATCATTCCCGAGCTTGCCGAGGGCGATGCCTGCCGCTTCGACGGGATGGACGGGGTGATCGTGCAGATCGACCGGAAACATGCCTGCTACACGGTCAGCATCGCAGCATTCGGGCATCTGTCGGCAGGGGAACGTGCGGCCGGCGTGCTCGGCACGTCGGGCCTGGTTCTGCCCTATGAGAGCGTCGAGGCCGAATGAGCGCGGAGACCCTTGCCAGGCCCGAAACCGCCGACGCCACCACCGAGCGCCGCGACCTGATCGTCCTGACCGGGGGCCGGCAATGGCTGGCATGCGGCGCCCAGCTGGTTGATGGCCGGCCGCGGTTCGACTGGCTCGAACTGCCGGGCGGCTCATCCCCGCTGCCCGTCGACGATCTCTATGTCCGATCCGGCCGCATGGTCACGCCCGGCGGCCCGAAATCGGCGCCCGTGCCCATGCTGATCGGGCTGCGGCGCGCCGTCGAAGAGGCGATCGCCGCCGCGCTGCGGTCGGAGGGCGCGCAATGACGTTTCTCCGGCGCATTCTCGCCCGCATGACCGGCCGCGCCGTGCGGCGACCGCCCGATGGCGGCCCCGCGCCGATCATCCGCGTGGTCGATTTCGAGACGACCGGCGGCCTGCCGCCCGATCACGCGGTGATCGAGGCCGGCTGGATCGACCTGGTACCCTGGGGGTACGACCTGCTGGGCCGGCCGACCTGGATGTTGCGGCCCGGTGGGCCGACCGCGAGGCTCGTCAACCCGTGGCGACCGATCATGCCCGAGGCCCAGGCGGTGAACCAGCTGACGGCAGGCGACCTGGTCGGCGCGCCCGACTGGGCCACGGTGCTGCCACGCCTGCGGGCCGTGGCGCCGGGCGAACAGATCGTCGCATGGGCCGCATTCGGCGTCGAAACCGAACAGGCGTGGCTGACGCCCGACGTGATCGGCCCCGCCAGGTGGATCTGCGCCCGCAAGCTGGCGCTTCGGCTGTGGCCCGAGGCGCCGCGCCATTCCAACCAGGTGCTGCGGTTCTGGCGCGACCCCGGCGGTTTCGATCGCCGCTACGCCAACCCGGCCCACCGGGCGGCGCCGGACGCCTTCGTCACCGCCAACCTGCTGGTCTCGCTCCTTGGCGACATCAGCGTGGAACAGGCCGAGGCCTGGACGGTGGCGCCGGCCCTGCTCGCCCGGGTGCCGTTTGGAAACCACAAGGGCGGCCGGTGGATCGATGTCGACGATGACTTCCTGCATTGGGTGCTCGCCCGGGATTTCGACGCCGACGTGATCTACACGGCGCGAACCGAGCTTGAGCGGCGCTATCCGCCCCAGCTGCAGGACGACGGCGCGGACCACCAGGACCGCGAGATTGACGACAGCGACGACGGTGAGGACTTCTGATGTATCCCGCTCCGATCGACCAGACCCTTCGCCCCAAGTCCGCCGCGTTCGCTGCCATGGTCGCGCTGCTCGGCGCCGATGACGCGCTCGACGACGTCGCGACGATCGTGGCTCGCGGGCGAGCGCTGCCCGAGACGGTCACTGGCCGACTCATTGATCGTGCGCGGGCCAAGATCCGCGCCCGCAAGGTGATGCTGGGGGGCCGCCATGGGTGAGCAAACCGGCATCCAGTGGACCGATCATACGTTCAACCCGTGGATCGGTTGCACGCAGATCTCGGCGGCCTGCGACAGCTGCTACGCCAAGGCGCTGGTCGAAGGGCGTATGGGCGGAGATTTCGCCGAGCGTCGGCGAACCAGCGCCGCGAACTGGAAGCTGCCGCGACGCTGGCACCGAAAGGCCCTTGCCGACGGCGTCCGCCGGCGGGTGTTCGCGCCCTCGCTCGGCGACCCCTGGGACAACCAGGTGCCGATAGAATGGCTGGTGGACCTGCTGGACGAGATCCGGGAGACGCCGGGCCTCGACTGGATGCTGCTGACCAAGCGGCCGATGAACATCCTGAATCAGCTGCGTCGTGCCTTCGACGCGGCGGTCGCGGCCGAGCGCAGCGCGCTGTTGGCATGGCTCTACTCATGGATCCACAAGCGCCAGCCGCCGCCGAACGTGTGGCTCGGCGTCACCGTCGAAAACCAGGCCATGGCCAACCTGCGGTTGCGCTACCTGCTCGATGTGCCGGCAGTGATCCGTTTCGTCTCGGCCGAGCCGCTGCTGGGTGAGGTGAACCTCCGCGCCATCCCGCGGCCGTATGACGGCCACCGGGCCACCTTCGACGCGCTCGAAGGGAAGTGGATGCGCATCGGCGATGTCGACCCCGGCTACGTGCGGGAGCGCATCCGCCTAGTGATCGATGGCGGGGAGACGGGCAGCACAGGCAGGCCTACGCACACGAAATGGTTTCGCAGGCTGCGCGACGACTGCCGTGACACCGATACCGCCTACTTCCACAAGCAGAATGGCGAATGGGTACTGCACAAGCCGCACCCCGGCGGTGACCTTGGCGGCGACGTCAGGTCCGGCCGCGTCACCATCGTCCATCCGAGCGGCAGATCCTGCTCCGACGTCCTGAACGAGACCGGGCGCAGCACTGAGCCAGGCTCGATCTATATGGCCCGCGTCGGCAAAGCCCGCGCCGGCAGACTCCTCGACGGTGTCGAGCACAACGGGATGCCGGAGGTATGCCTGTGACAGACAACCCCTCGGTCGACCGCTACCTGAAGGACAAGGCGATGGATCATATCGACCACGCCTTGGGAAGGCCGATCTGGCCGCTGAAGAAGAGCTATCGAAATTACTTCGCAATCGATACCCGTAGCGATCTGGCCAATTCCTTCCGCGCCTCGCCGCACTGGCGGTTCACAGGGAGCGCCGGCCAAATGGCCTTTTTCAGCGTGACGGAGGCAGGCCGCCACGCCCTGCAATCGCACCTCGCCTCGCTGCACGCGCCGACCAAGGCCTTCACAGTGGCCTACGGGGGGCAAACCGCGATTGTGCCCGCAGCTACACCAAGCCGGGCGAGGTACTCGCGTTGGCTCGCCATCAGCGACTGCTGCCCTGACCTGACCTTCGCGGAATTCCTGCGGGACGCGACCGTGAGGCTCGCAGCATGACCGACCGCCCCATCGACCTCTCCCCGCACGAGGTACTGGCCGTTCGCGCCGGGCAACAGACGCAGATCTGGCGGCCGCTGCAATCCGAAGTGCCTGAGCCGCCGGCGCTCGACGATATCCACCCGCGCCACCAACCAAAGCACCCGGCGCCCTATCTTGATGCCTATTGCAGCGAGCGGAAGACGCCGGAGAACCCGCGGGGCATGTCTGCGACTTGGTGCTGGTGGACCCGCGACGATCGACAGGGCCGGCACACGTTTGATGTCGGGTTCGTGCCGGGCCAGCGCCTTTGGGTGCGCGAGGCCTGGCAGGTCGTTCGTGAGACGCTCGACTATGAGACCGGTGGTGAATACGGCGCGTTTGCGTGGGACCGGACTATCTACGGCGACCCACGGGACTACCTGACTGGCGACCCCAGGGGCGGCACGAAGGCCGGCCTGTTTTATAGGGCCGATGGCGAGGACCTGAACCCGAGCGAATTCTATCCGGTCAACGACCTGCGAGGCCGCAAACTCTTCCCGGCCGAGATTGGCTGGCGCCATCGCAGCGAGATGCCGCGCTGGGCCAGCCGAATGACCCTTCTTGTCGAGCATGTCCGGGTGCTGCGCGTCCAGGATGCCACCGACGACGATGCTGTCGCCGCAGGCATCCGACCCCCGGCGCCGCAGGATCTCGGCGGCAACCTCGCGCAGGCTGCATGGTCTGGGCGTCAGGTTTTCGCCCGCCGGTGGGACCGTATGCGAGGGGCTCGACGCAACACCACGCGCTGGGCGAACAATCCATGGGCCGTTGCCCTGACATGCAGCGTCGAACAGGCCAACATCGATACCCGCGAAGGGCTGGCAGCATGACTCACGCAATCGAGGTCGAGGCGCCGCCGACCGACGGGGCCAGCTGATGCAGCGCCCGCTCGAGCCGAAACCGATCCCGGCGGACCGCATCGTCGGCAGGGTCTTCGCGTCGTGGGAAGGGCGCCTCTATCGCTGCCTGCATCACGATGGGCGGCGCGGCTTCTGGATGCAGCGCCTGGATGCGCCGAGCCCCTTGCCGGCCGCCGAGGCGCCCAACTGGGGCCGCTATGTCGGCCTCCACGTCTTCGGCTGGACCTGGCATCCGGCACCCGATCAACCAGCACAGGAACTGGCAGCATGACGCTCGCTTCGCTCCCCGCCGAACCGCCAACCCAGCTCAAGGGCGTCTGCGGCGTCATCACCACGCCCGATGGACACGTCGTGGCCCACCATGCCGACTTCAACAACTTCGCGCCCGGCGGCATGAAGCTGCTCAATTGCCAGAAGTCGCGCGTGCGGGAGCGCCTCGCCCTTATCTTCGTCAAGCGACACCTGAACGATCGCCTGACCGTCAAGCTCGATGAGAATTTCGTCATGGAGTTCTGGTCAAATGCCGAGAGCAATGGATATCGCATGACGCTCATACCCATCGGCTGGCCAGATGCCGAGGTGGGGCCATGAGCGATCAATCCTCCGACGAGTTCTTCATCGTCGACATCCGCCCCGAATGGCGCCGCAATCCCTACGTCACCTTCTGGCGGCCCAAGAACTCGAACTACGCCTACCCGCTGGCCTGGGCAGGCCGGTACACCCGCGATCAGATCGAGGAATGCGGCAGCTATTACGCGCTGAAGGAAGGCGGCCGCTGGCATCGCTTCCCGGTGCGCTGCGCTGAGGTCGAGGCCTTGGCCACCTCGATGCCTGGCGCCGGCATCATCGACGGCGACGTCGGGCCTGTCGTGCCCCAGACCGCGGCGATCGTCGCGAAGCTTAAGCGCCTCAAGATCATCCCTCAATCCGTGGCGGCATCGAACGCCAGAAAGGCTCCGCACCATGGCTGACGCCTCGACCCTGCCCACCATCGGCTCGACCTGGGAACGCCGCCCCGGTCAGGTCTACCACGTCGACGGCTACAGCAACATGCGCCAGCCGCCCAAGGTCGGGTTCGCGCCGACGATCCACTATCACGATGCCCAGGGCGAGACCTACAGCTGCACCGTCGATAGCTTTCTGGCTCGGATGACCTGGCTGGCCGACCCGGTGCCGACCGCGCGGGCGATCGACCCCGAGCATGCGCGCCGGGTTGCCGAGCTGCTCTCGGAGAACAGCCGCGAGGTCGAAGCGCGACGGGCTGCGCAGCGAGAGGTCGCGTCGCTCAAGGAACGGATCGCGGGGCTACTCCAACTCGGCCGCGATCGCATCGTCTACGAGGAATTCGACTGCCCGGGCGACACCCCGATCAGCTGCGGCCTCTGGTGCCCGGTCTGCAACGAGCATGTCGAGGATGACCGCGCCACCGGTCACAAGCCGTCTTGCCCACTGAACGACCACCTCCGCTCGGGACGGCCTGACCCTGCGAACGATGCAGGCGAGGCGGAGCGGATCCGGGCGCTCGTGCGTCAGCAGGCCGCCGAGGCACTCGCCAGCCCGAGCGAGAGGGTTGCCGCCGAGTGCAATGCGGTGCTCGAGCAGGTGGCGGCCGAACGTGGCTGCACCCCGGCCGAGGTCCTGCGCGACGCGATCGCCAAGATGCGGCAGGCGCACCATGGCTGAGCCGACGCCGGAGGCGATCCTCAACGGCGGCTGGCGCACCCCGCCCGACCATTACAACTATGGGCCTCGGGGGCACGGCTACGGCTGGACGAGCACCGGCTTTCCTCGCGTCTACCAGCTCCATCGGCCGAGTGCCGATGGCCGGGCGCGCGACTGCGTCTTCCTGGTCGATGGGAAAGAGGTCGCGGACCTCTCCGCGGCCGTGACGGCGCTCGCGACCCCGCCGGTCCTTGGGCCGGATGAAACGATCGCCTGGAACGTCGTGCCGGTCGAGTTTCGCGGCTTGCGCGAGGTCGAGGCGGAGGTCGCGGCTGCCCTGGGCGGCGACAAATCGCGCCGGCTTCACGCCATTCACTTCCTGAAGCGCAAGGGCCTGATCGAGATCGGCCGCGAGGATCTGCCGGCCGAGGAGATTGCTCGGCGGCCCGAGATCCTGCGTCACCTGGCATTCCGCCCGACTTGCCGCCGGCGGCCCGGCGCCAACTTCACCATTGCCCTGGAGACTGCCAATGGCTGATCAGCATCAGAACCGCTTCGTCATGAAGGCCGGCGCCGAGCGCTACGCCGGCCCGGCCACGCCGGACCAGGCCCGCGCCAGCTGGTCGGTCTTGCCCGGTGGCATCCAGGCGCTCGCGCCGAAGCCGCGGCACCAGTTGCCGGCCCTGCGCCCCGACCTCGAAATCGGAGGGCTGATCGCGTGACCGAGGAGACCTCCGTCAGCGCCATGCCGCTGGATCGCGCTCGCGCGATCAGCACCGCAATACAGAACGCCTATCTCTGGGCGCAGGGCATCATCGATCACAAGCCGGATCTTGCAGCATTGAACGGTGTCAGCCTGGCCGAAATGCTTGCCTCGAAGGCAGCGATCGAGGCCGAGAACCGGGCTGCGCGAGCCCGGTCGAGCGGCGGCAGCTATCCGATATTCTCGATCTGCGATGATCGACTGATCGCTGCCGCCTACGTCCTGGTCCACTACGAGCCGGATCGCAAGGCGATCGTGGCGGACAGCGGCAAGGCCGTCGCGGTCCTGCCGCTTCGCACCGGCAGGAAGCGGGGCGCCTGATGCCCGAAAGGCCGCCTCCGCAGGGCAAGCGCGACCTCGTAGACGAGGTCTGGCGCGATCTCGCCATACTGCTCCTCGCCATCATTGGCATGATGGTGATCGGGGCCGTCGGCGGCGCCGTGATGCGGGCCTGCTCATGACGTCGCCCCGCGAGCTCGCTCAATCGGTCTATGCCGCTGCCGACGCCCTCAACGAGGTGGTCACCGCGGCTGTGCAGGCTGGCCTGCAGGTCGACCTGTCGGTCATGGAGACGACGGACCTACCGAAGGGCCGGCTGCCGATGGTGCGGGCTGGGGTGTCGAACCCGATCCCGAGGGAGCCGTAGGGACGTGGCGACTTACGTCAAAAAGAGGCGGGCCGGCAATGCTCCGAAGATCATTCCTCGCCGCGCGCGAAGCTTCCGACGCAGCCGAAGCAAGATCCTTGAGAACCTTAAGGAACAGGGGCCCGCGAAGCGCAACCTCTCTTCTCCATACGACACGATAGAGCTCAGCTTTTGCAATCGCACGCACAGCCTGGGTGCCGGCGGCGTGCCCCATCAGATGCATGCGTTCGGCCGCTCCGATCAAAGGGTCTGGCACGTCCAACTTGATCGATATCCAGTCGTTTTGTGTCAGCGGACTATTCGGCATCAATTCGGCATTCGGCATGAACGCTTCGATGCGCTCAACAATCGTCATGAGATCCTTCAGCAGCGCGCTATAGGAAGGCGCCAGGATAACTGCGAGCGCACGGCCTTGAATCGCCTCAGCCTCCTCCTGATGTCGCCTGCGATCCCGCTCCATTTTGGCCGGTACTGCAATGGCCACCAAAATTGCACCAATCGACCCGATCGCCTGCACCCAGGCGGCAGCCTCCTGGCTCGTGAACCAGCCCGCCGGCAGGCCTGGCCAGACCGCGATGAACCCCATGGCGAGCCCGGCCATGGTGCCGGCGGCATAGCCCGATGCAACTGCTGCTCCCAGCCTTTTGAGAAAAGTCCCCGACATGGCTGATCAGCCCCCTGTTTCCCCCGTTGCCAAGGATCATGTCGGGGAGGCTGCCGCCGGGCAAGTCCCGGCCATCCTGCTGAGCGACACCGAACTGCGGAACATCACAACGCAGGCCGGCTACGGCGCCGGCGATGACCGCCTTCAGCGTCTGCTTTCCCATATCCGCGCGCAGACCGCCCAGATCGGCCGGCTGAAGGAAGACTTGGAAACCGAGCGCGTTGGCCCCTGGCCAGAATGGGCCGTGCGCATCAAGGACCGCCTTCAGAAGCTAGGCGTCGACTATCAGGCCGATGACGAAATCCACCTTGCCGTCGATTTTGAGATATGGGTCGAAGGCCAGGAGGAAGAATGCAAGCGGCTGATCGCTAGGGCCGAGAAGGCGGAAGACGAGAGCAAAGCATCTGGCGCCGCCCTCAACCGCTTCCAGAACGAAGTCTGGGGCATCCTCGACGGCTTCATGAAGCGCATGGGGACCGGCATCGGCGGCCACCAGCCCGAGGCCTGGGCCATGGTCAGCGACGCCATCGCTGATCGCGAACGCCTCATGCAGCAGTTCGGTGTGCCGAGCCAGGCAATGATCGACGTCGCGGCCGAGCGTCGCCGGCATGTCGAGGTCGAGGGCTGGACGCCCGAGCACGATGTTCAACATGACGACGGTTGCATGGCTCGTGCCGCAGCGTCCTACGCCTATGTCGCCGGCATTTCGGATCTCAGGCGGGGATCGGTCAGCGGCATCTTCTCCCTCATCAACAACTACATCATCCGCGAGATCTGGCCCTGGGAAGCGAAGTGGTGGAAGCCTAAGGACCGTTACACCGACCTGAAAAGGGCTGCCGCCCTCTGCATCGCCGAGATGGATCGGTTGCTGAGGAAGGAAGCCCGCAATGGCTGACTTGCCGATCCCGTTCTCGCGGCCCATGAGCCTCGCGCTGCGCGATGGGCGGAAGACCCAGACGCGGCGTTACCTCAATCCGCAACCGCGGGTCGATGATCAGGGCAACCTGATTGTCGGCAAATGGAACTATGGCCAGACAATCGGCGATCGCGGCAGCACGGTGGCGAACTTCAAATCTTCGTCTTTCCGCAAGCGACTGCGCATCGCGTCCCCCGGGGATCGCCTATGGGTGCGCGAGGAGCACTATCGGTTCGGCCATTGGGTCCCGATCGAGGGCGAGCTGACGCGCGGCGGCCGGCAGAAGTGGGCCTTCGTCGCCGACAGCGACGAGGTTCTCTACGATCCGCCGGCGAGGTTCCGCCGCTCCCGGCACCTGAGCGACTTTGCAACGCCCTTCTGGCACAAGCGCAATGCCCGCTTCATGTTCCGCCGCCACAGCAGGATCACGCTGCTGGTGACCGATGTTCGGGTGCAGCACCTGCAGGACATCGACGAGGCCGACGCCGCGGCCGAAGGCACGCAGGAGCCGACGTTGCGCGACTTGGGCGATGATCTGGCCCAGGCTGCCTGGTCGGAGAGACAGGTTTACAGCCGTCTATGGAACCACCTCCACGGCGCCGGCGCGTGGGACTTAAACCCCTGGGTCTCGGCCACGACCTTCACCGTAGCCCTCAAAAATATCGATCAGGTTTCAAGATGAGCGTGATGGAGCCACATTTCTATTCCGTGGTGTTCATCGTCGACGAGCGCGGCCGCCACGCCTTTTGCGACGCCCTCCGCTATCGCACAGCGGTGCTACCCGGCGCCGTGCCGGTCGTGATCGCGGACGGCAACATCTCGGCAGAAGGCCGCGAGATGGAGGCTGCCCTGGAGCGCATCGCGGACATGGATGATGACACGCCGGGGCAGATCGCACGGAAGGCGCTGGCAGCGGCCCGGCTTCGGCTCGAGCGCGAGCCCGGCGACGCCTGGGTCGCGGCGTTTGGCAACCTGCCGGGCAACGCACGCGAGCCGGCACTGATCGATGGGGCTGGTATCTGATGGGCGCTGCCATGACCAGGAGTGACCGTCGCGTCGCCCGCGAGGCGATGCGGCAGACCTATCGCCGCTTAAGGGGGTGCGCCGATCCGGCCCATCACCTCGCCCGGCTGATGGGGGCGGTGTTCGTGCCGATCCCCGGCCGGCTGCGCGAGATCCTCCGCGGGCACGCGCTGGCTGCGATCGCTCCTCGGCGCGATATATCGATCGCTGAACTGGAAGCGGAGGCTCTGCTGTGACCGATCGTCTCGGGCCCCAGGCCGTCGTCACCCTGACCTGCGAGGGTTGCTCAGCCTATCGGGAGCGCCATGGCAACTACAGCGACTATTGCGTCGCGGCCGATCGACATTGCAGCGGCGGCCCGCGGTCTCGGCCGCCGAGCGTTGCCCGGCCGCACACGGCCTGCCCTGCCCTGCCGGGCGCCCTGGTTGCCGTCCCCGTGGATCAGCTGGAGCCTGGCGCGCTGTTCCCCGACACGATGATGCCGCGCATCGAAACGCACGGTTACACCGCGGCGCTCAAGCTTTCGCTGATCGATGCCGCCAAGGCACTCGGCCAGGAGTTTCCGGAATGATGGGAACAGCACGATGAACGGCCCTGTCGTCCTCGATCATAGGCCGATCCGCCCGCCGAGGGCCGGCCACATCGGCGAGCAGGTGTTCGCCGAGCGATGGCGCGCCCTTATGGACCGCGCGCCCCACTGGATCGACCCGGGCGACCGCGGCGTCCTCGGCGACATCCTGGCCAACCTTGGCGGTAGGCCGCGGCAGCGCGATGCATCGCTGGCCGCGTCCTTCATCATGTGGCTCGGGACCAACATTGGGCAGGCCTACCTGTTCGAGGCCAACCGTCTCGCGAAGACCTGGCCGGTCTTGGGTCAAGCCTACGTTGCCCAGTTCGCGCTGGAAAACCTTCGCTTGGGTTACGTCAACTTCGGCCGCCGGCTGATCGAGACGCTGATGCTGACCGAGGAGCAACTGCGCCAGGAGAGCGATTTTGGCCTGCTGGCTTGCCTCCGGATGCGGGCGGCGCATGTCGAGGCCACTGCCGCTGACGTCGAGGTTGTCGAGCACGTCGCGTACTGGCTTGGCACGACTGCCGGACAGGCGATGATTCGCGGGGCCCAGGCCGAAATGAAGTGCCGCCAGGATGCTGTATGGCAGCAGCGAAAGGCCGACCTGGCTGCTAACATCGCAGCTGGAGGTCGACGTTGAACAGCTCGGCCATCTTCTCCCCCTGCGGCCGCTTCAGGCTCCGGCTCGATCGCATCCTCTGCGACGGCCAGCACGCCGTCGTCTGCATGGCCAATCCCTCCAAAGCCGGGGCAGACCAGAACGACCCGACGATCGCCACGCTCAACCGGCTGTTGCCGGCCCGCGGCATCGGCCGGTACACGGTCTGCAACCAGGAGACCTACATCGCGACCGACCCCGCGGATATGCGCGCTTGGCGCGACGAGTTTGCCGCCCGCGATTTCGAGGGCTATCGGGCGCACCGCCGATCGGTGCTGGAGGTGATCCGCGAGATCTCGGCCGAGGCCGATATCCGGATCGCCGCTTGGGGCCGGCTGATGTCGAACGATCCGCTCGTCGTCGCGGCCCTATCCCACGATGGCCGCTATTCGCTCTATGCGCTCGGCTTCACCGGCGACGGCCAGCCGAAACATCCGCTGGCCCGCGGCAAGGAGCGCATCGCAGCCGACGCGCCTCTGATCCTGTGGCGCCGCGGTGCCGCCGATGACGGCGTCGCCGGCCATTCACCGGCCGCAGAGGAGCAGCACTATGGCTGACCGCATCCCGCATCCTTCCGACGTCGTCGCCGACCTGGTCGCCGGGGCGGTGTGGGACGCTTATCGGTCGCACCCGCTCAACGATGCGCTGGGCGCGACCGATGGTTGGCTGTCGATGCGGAAGAAGGCAGCCAAGGGCGACGCAGAGGCCATCCGGATCACGACGCTCGCCCGCGCCGAGGCCGACGCGGCGCTGGCCGCCATTGGTTATCTCGGCCTCGTCGTGGTCCCGGCAGCAGCAGACCACAGCATGACGGCGATCGTCGCCAAGGCGTCGCGCCAGCAAGCGGGGGGGCGGCCAGTTGTTGCCCGCCGGCCGCGAGCAGGCCGCCGCGAGGCAGATATGGAGCATCATGGCCGCGCGCGGGGCCATCCGCCCGAAAGGAACCCGGCATGAGTGAGGATCTTCTCCGTGCCCCCTGGCCGCCGCAGGTGGTCGCCGCGCTGAACCGGTACCAGCACGCCCAGGTGTTTCACCCGTACACCTGCGGCGGCGAGCGCGGTGATGGTGCGCATGCAGCCTATGCCCGCGCCTACGGCCAGGACATGGGGCTGCTGCAGGCGACGCCGGGCGGCTGGGTCTGCCCGGTCTGCGACTATCGGCAGGACTGGGCGCATGCCTGGTCGGCGGGTGACCTGTCGAAGATGGTATCGCTGCCGCTGATCGACGGGCTGTCGCGCCCCGAGCCATCGGCCTGCAGCCCGGCCGAGTTGGAGCGCGCCGCCCTGCTGATCGAGGAGGCCGCCGAGGTGATCCAGGCCGTCGCCAAGATTTTGAGGTTCGGCGCGGGCAGCCTGCACCCTGGCAGCGGCGAGACCGGGCGCGACGTCCTCGAGCGCGAACTGGGCGACCTGAAGCTGGCCATCCGGCTGGCGGCGGCACGCGGCGACGTCCGCACCGGCCGTGTCGATCGGGCGGCCGCGGCAAAGGCCGGCAGGATCGGTCAGTTCCTGCGCCACAACCGGGTCGACGACATCGTCGCCGATCCGGCCAAGGCGCGCTGATGGCAGGGCCGCGCCATGGCTGACCGTCGGGCCCATCGTGGGCGCGCCCCGGATGGCGCGGACGGCGAGCGGCGGCCGAAAGGGCCGCCAGGCGCCTGGCCGATGCTGATGCGCGCGGAGACCGCCGCGGCCTTCGTGGACGAACCGAGCGTCGAGACTTTCCGCCGCAAGGTGGGCGCCGGGCTCTACCCTGCGCCCTACCGGGTGGTGGGCGACGTCGACAAGTGGCACATTAAGGACTTGTTGGACCATGGCGAAACCAGGGCGGGACGCCGGCCGGATGGCGGGAAAAGCAGCCTCGAAGACGAGATCTAGGCCGCCTCGGCGGGTGCGCGGGGCCAAGCCGAACGGCTGGCCCAAGTACATGAAGGACAAGAAGACCGCCGCGGGCGTCGCCTATTACTGGGAGCCGCCGAGCTGGGCGCGAACCGGCGACAATCCCTGCCCGGTGAGCCACGAGGCGCTCGGCATGGACTACGGCGCGGCCGTGGCCAAGGCCACCAGGAACAACGAAATCTTCGACTCCTGGCGACTGGCCCGGCGCGGCATCGTGCAGGTGGTGGCCAACCGGCCGAGCAACCTGCCGGGCACCATCGACTGGATGGTCCGGCAATTCCAGGGCCACAGCAAATACTTGCGCCGTTCGAAAAAAACCCGAGACGGCTACGACAGTTCGCTGCGCCTGGTCTGCGATTTCAAGTTGAAGGGCGGCGCCAGGCTCGGCAGCAGGATGGCCACCGAGGTCACGGCCGTGGTGGCCGACCGCCTGTACGAGCGACTGCTGCAGCGCCGGCGGACCGAAGTTGTCGACGGCGTCGAGGTCGAGGTCGGGCCGCCGATGATCTCGGCCGCGAACGCGGCGATGCGCGCGATCAGGCGCGCCTGGAACGTGGTCCAGCGGGCCGAGGGCAATGATCTGGTGCCGGCGGTCAACCCGTTCGCCCGGATGGAGCTCGAGGCGCCGGACGACGACGACGAGACCTACCCCGCCTCGATCGAGGAACTGACCGCCTATGTCGCCGCGGCCGATCGCCTGGGCTACCCCGCCCACGGCACCGCTGCGATGGTCGGGTACTACTGGGTGCAGCGCGCGGTCGACATCGTCGGCCGGCTATCCTGGACCGACTATGAGCCCGGCCGACGGATCAGGGTGAGGCACAACAAGAACAACCGGCTGATCTGGCAGAGCCTGGCCGACGAGGACGGCACCCGGTTGTTCCCCGAGCTCGAGGCGCGGCTGGCCGAGACGCCGCAGGTCGGCCCGCTGATCATCATGCACCGGCCAATGCGCAAGCGCGGTGGCGAGCAGGCGCCATACCAGCCCTACCAGATGGACACGTTCAAGCACATCTCGACGCGGATCTGCGCGGCAGCCAACCTGCCCGAGGAATGCACGTTCACGTCGTTCCGGCACGGCGGGTTGACCGAGGCCGGCGATGCCGGCGGCACCGATCAGGAGCTGATGGCAGCCGGCGGCCATAAGACCCGCCAGGTGCTCAACCGCTACACCCAGCGCAACAACCGACAGGCCACCGCACTCGCCAGGAAGCGATTCGAGTGGCGGCAGGCGCTCGGCGCCGGCGGGAAGGACGCGGCGTAACGATCGCCGTCGCGGCCAGCGTGATCGAAACGAGACCGTTTTGTGGGAACGGTCATGTTTCGTTTTGTGGGAATGCGAAAGAATTTGGCCTCCCGAAGGAGGCCAATTGTCCTGTTAGATCAGTGACTTGAGAGTGGTGAGCGCGCTGGGACTCGAACCCAGGACCCCCTGATTAAAAGTCAGATGCTCTACCGGCTGAGCTACGCGCTCACAAGCGGTCCAGCAGGACGCGGCGCACCATAGGGACATGGTGCAGCCCCGTCAATCTTCCAGTCTGGGCCGCCCGGCTGGCCGCGTCGCCGCCCAGATCCCCGGCAGGATCAGCGCCGCCCCGGCCAGATGGTAGAGCTGCGGCCGCTCGCCCAGCAGCAGAAAGGCGAGGCCCGCATTGTAGAGCGGCACCAGATACATGATCAGCCCGGTCGAGGCCGGGCCGATCAGCGCGACCAGCCGGTTGTAGGCCAGGAAGGCACCGAGGCCGGGAACCAGCGCCAGCAGGACGACGATGCCGACGACCCGCAGGTCGAGGGCCGGCAGCCCCGCCACGGCCGATTCGGCGATGACCGCCGGCAGGTTGACCAGCACGCCGGCCAGGGTGATCGCCGCAAACCGGGCCCGCAGGTCCAGCCTGCCCGGCCGATGGCGGATCAGCAGCGAATAGACCGCCCAGGATACCGTGGCCAGCGCCACCCACAGGTCGCCGGCGGTGACCTGCAGCCCCAGCAGGACGGCCGGATCGCCCTTGGCGATGACGAGCACGACGCCGGCAAGGCACAGCGCGATGCCGGCGGCCTGGCGCGGCCCCGCCGGATCGCCCCAGAACAGCCGGCCCAGCGCGACGATCAGGATCGGCGAGGCCGAATAGATCAGCCCCATGTTGGTCGCGGTGGTGGTGATGCCGGCCGCATAGATCGGCGCGCCGCAAAGGCCCATGCCGAGCAGCCCGAGCAGCAGCAGCACCGGCCATTCGGCCAGGGCCTGGCGCCGCTGGCGCCACAGCGGCAGCCAGCCGATCGGGGCCAGCATCAGGAAGGTCAGCGTCCAGCGCCCGAAGGCCAGGGCCACCGGCGGCACCGCCCCCTCCAGCCCGCGGGCGACCAGCAGGTTGGTCGCAAACATCGCCGGGGTGGCGAGGAACAGGGCCACGGCCTCGCGGCGGATGCCGTCCGGCCCGCTCAATCCGGCTCGATGCAGACGACCGCCTCGACGACGAAGCCGCGGTCGGGCGGATAGCGTCGCAGCAGGGCGCGGCGGGCGTCGTCCTCCGAGGTCGCGGAAACCTCGATGTAATGGGTCTGCGACCAGTCGTCGGCATAGCCGGTCCGGTTGCGCTCGCCCTGGTACAGCGTGTCGCGCACCGTGCGATTATGAATGGCCACTTCGTATTTCTTCCTGCGCGCCACCATGGCCGACGCTTCCCACTCCGCTTCTATTGCGCCGCCGCCACGGTCTGGCCGTAGCGGTCGACCATGCCCTGCCGCGTGTCGCTCAATGCCTGAACCAGCCGTTGCCGCAGCGTCATCGCCTTGGCCCGGTCGCCGGCCTTGCCGGCAAGATCGAGGGCGGTGGCGGTCGCCGCGATGCGGCTGAGCCCGAAACTGCCGGCGGTGCCCTTGACGGTATGCGCGATCCGGCGCAGGGCGTCCAGCGGCACATCGTCGCCCTCGCCCAGCGCCGCCAGCGCCGCTTCCTGGCCGTCGAGGAATTCGGCGACCATGTCGTGCACGTCGGCCAGGCCCAGCCGGCTTTCCAGCTTGCCGAGCGTCTCGGGGTCGAGCAGCAGCCCGCCGATCTCGGGCATCGCCGGCACCGGCAGCGGCGCCACCACCGCCCGCGCCATCAGCGCGATCATGTCGCGGCCCTGGGCGGCCAGGATGTCGTGGATGATGCCCGACAGCTGGTCGGGGTCGAACGGCTTGCCGACATGGGCGTCCATGCCGGCTTCGCGGCACTGCTCGATATCCTCGGGGAAGGTATTGGCGGTCATCGCGATGACCGGCACCGCGGCGCGGCCGTCGGTGCGGGCGCGGATCCGCCGCGTCGCTTCCAGCCCGTCCATTCCCGGCATCTGCACGTCCATCAGCACGACGTCGTAGTCGCCGGCATCGACCAGCTCCAGGGCGGCCGCCCCGTCGGAGGCGACGTCGACCGCGTGACCGTCCTGGCGCAGCAGCATGGCCGCGACCTTCTGGTTGGTCGGGTTGTCCTCGACCAGCAGAAGGCGCAGCGGCGGCAGCGCCGTGCCGCCCGAGGCCTGCTTGGCCGGGCTCAGCTCGGCCAGGGGCGTCAGCGGCACGTCGAACCAGAAGGTCGAGCCGGCGCCCTCGCGGCTTTCCACCCCGATCGTGCCGCCCAGCAGTTCGGCGATGCGGCGCGAAATGGCGAGGCCGAGGCCGGTGCCGCCATAGCGCCGCGCGATCGAGGAATCGGCCTGGGCGAATTCCGAGAACAGCCGCGTCTTGGCCTCGTCGGCAATGCCGATGCCGGTATCGCGCACCGAGAAGCGGACCAGCGTCTGGCCGTCGCGGATCGGCGCGCCGTAGACGCTGACGGTGACGCCGCCGGCCGCGGTGAACTTCAGCGCGTTGCCGACCAGGTTCAGCAGCACCTGGCGGATGCGGTTGGCATCGCCCAGGCAGTAGGGCGGCACGCTGTCGGCCAGGGAGAAGTCGAAGCGCAGTTCCTTCTCGGCGGCGCGCGGGGCCAGCAGGGCCATGCAGTCGGCCACCAGCGGGCGGACCGCGAACTCGACCAGGTCGACCTCGGCCCGCCCGGCCTCGAGCTTGGAGAAATCGAGGATGCGGTTGAGGATGCCGAGCAGCGCGGTGCCGGAATCGAGGATCGTGCGCACCTGGTCGCGCTGGGCCTCGTCGAGGTCGGAGCGCATCAGCAGCCGGGCCATGCCCAGCACGCCGTTCATCGGGGTGCGGATCTCGTGGCTCATCACCGCCAGGAATTCCGACTTGGCGCGCATCGCCGCCTGGGCGGCGTCGCGCGCGGTCAGCAGCGCCTCCTCGTTGCCCTTGCGCTCGGTGACGTCGAGGGCGACGGCGACCACCCCGGCGACCCGGCCGTCGCCGTCGCGCAGCGGCGAGGCGGTGATCTGGGCCCAGCCGACGACGCCGTCGCGGCGCGGGAAGCGGCATTCCTCGGCCACCCGCTCGCCCAGGCCGCGGGCCAGCAGGCTGAAATACCGCGTCATCCGCTCGCGATCGTCGGGGTGGATCAGGTCCTGCGCGCGCAACCCGGCCAGGCCCGGATCGGCATCGCGGCCCATCATCCGCCAGATCGCCTCGTTGTAGTGGGTGACCGTGCCCGACGGCTGCATCACCAGGATGCCGGCCATCGAATTGGCGAAGATGCCCTTGTAGAGGGTTTCGGAGGCGCGCAGCGCCGCCTCGGCCTGCTGGCGCTCGGCCACCTCGCGGGTCAGCTCGCCGGTGCGTTCCTCGACCCGCCGCTCCAGCGTCTCCTTGGCCTCGATCAGCTGCGCCCGCGCCCGCTTCAGTTCGGTGATGTCGCGCATGAACGCGGTGAAGACGCGGCGGCCGCCGATGCGGGTATCGGACAGCCGCATCTCGATCGGGATCAGCCGGCCGTCGGCATGCAGCGCCTCGACCTCGAAGGACTGGCCCAGCAGCCGGCTTTCCCCGGTCAGCAGGTAATGGGCGATGCCCGACAGATGCGCGGCGCGGTAGATTTCGGGCACCAGCAGCCGGTCGAGGCGCTGGCCCAGGGCGATGTCGCGGGCATGGCCGAAGATGCGGCAGGCGGCGGGGTTGTATTCGATGATCCGGTTTTCCTCGTCGATCGTGACGATGGCATCGACCGCGGTATCGACGATGGCGCGGACGAAGGCGTCGCTCTCGCGCGAGGCTTCCTCGGCCGCCTTGCGGGCGGTGATGTCGGTGGCCGAGCCGACCAGGCGGACCGCCCGCCGCGTCCGGCCGCGCACCGCCAGCGCCCGGCCGCTGAGCCAGCCGACGCCCGAGCCGTCGGGGCGGCGATAGCGGTATTCGATTTCGCAGATCTCGCTCTGCCCGCGGATCAGCCGCGACAGCGCGCGCCGGTTGGCCGCCACGTCGTCGGGGTGGGTCAGCGCGAACCAGGTGGCCGACACCGCGCGGATCGGCCCCGATTCCAGCCCGGTCAGGGCCGAGAGCTGGTCGGAACAGAAGATCGTGCCGCGGCGCAGGTCGACGTCGAAGATGCCGTCCGAGGTCGAGCGGACGGCGAGGTCGTAGCGGGTGAGGCTTTCGGCCAGCTCGCCCTCGGCCTCGGCCTGGCGCTGGCGGATCAGCCGCGACAGGGTGAAGGCCAGGAAGATCGCGGTGAAACCCGGCCCGACCTGGCCCAGGATGACCAGCGACGAGTGATAGGGCAGGAGCCCCAGTTCGACCAGCGCCCGCGGCCCGGAAGTGGCGAGCAGGATGCCCCAGGCCAGGGTGAAGGTGGCCGAGGCCGGCACGCCGCGCCGCCAGGCATGGAGGCCGAGGGCGACGACATAGACCACCAGCAGCGCGACCAGGTTGCTCGCCGCCCACCGCCCGCCCAGCCGGTCGAACAGCGCCACCGCGAAATGCGCGACCGACAGCCCGATCAGCACCAGCCCGATCCGGTAGAAGCGGGGAAAGCGCCGCCGCGCCCCCAGCACCTCGATGGCAAACCAGACGCCGAAGACCATGGCGATCGCCAGCATCGCATGCACGCCGATGGCGATCGCATCGCCCGAGGTGGCGGCGAACAGTTCGCGCCGCATGCCCGAGACGCCGATCAGATAGCCGGCCAGGCCCAGCGTATGGGCGGCGAGCAGCAGCAGGCTGCGCTCGCGCATCGCGCCCCAGATGAAGACGAGATAGCCGGCAATCGCGACCATGGTGCCGAGCAGCACGCCGAACAGCAGGATTTCCCGCCGGTCGGTGCGCTCGCGCGCCGCCGCATCGTCGATGGTGACGGGAAACCGGGCCGAGCCCGCGGTATCGACCCGCAGGTAATAGGTGGTCTCGGCATTGGCCGCCGGGCTGATCGGGAAGAAGATGTAGCGGCGCTGTTCCATCGCCGGGTCGGTCGCCCCGCCCAGCCCGTCGCCGCGCACGGTGAAACCGAGGCCGTCGCCCGCCGGCTCGTAGAGCCGGACATGGTCGACGCCGACGTCGTGGAACACCAGGACCAGGTCGCGGCGCACCTGCCGCGGGTCGCGCAGCGTCAGCCGCGCCCAATAGCCGCCGCGGCTGAAACCCAGCGCCGGCACCGCGGCGCCATCGGCCTTGAAGCGGGCCGCGACCTCGGGCCGGGCCAGATCGGCGACGGTGAGGGTTTCGCCGGGATCGCTGAGGAATTCCAGCACCGGCCCGGCATTGTGGCTCGGCCGCCCGTCCTCCAGCACCAGCACCTGCGGCACGGCGCGGGCGGCGGACAGCGACAGCATGAGAAAGAGGCAGGCGATCCCGGCCAGCACCGCCGCCGGCCGCCACCACCCTGCCCGCCTGTTTTGCGCAAGCCCCATTCCCGATCCGCCACCCTCGAGCGTTCTGCCCTGTGGCCCAAGTCCTTAGCACGGCTGGCCGGCGGCAACCACTGCCGAAGCCGGACACCCGTGCGATCAGCGGTGCAACCCTGCCATCGACAGAACCGCCGAGTTATGCCAAACAGGCGGCCCCGGAAAGGTGGCCGAGTGGTTTAAGGCAGCGGTCTTGAAAACCGCCGTGGGTGCAAGCCCACCGTGGGTTCGAATCCCACCCTTTCCGCCACCTTGTCATAAAACCGGGAACGCCGATTCCCGCCGATTTCCCTCCCTCATTGGCTATCAGCGTCCTCAACAGCGTGTTTTTGTTGCCATTGATGTAGATAGCATCATCCGCGACCTCGACATGCTGGGCGAAAGCCCGGACGTGATCCCGCCGATAGCCGCCGAAGCCCGGTGCGTGCCTCGCTCGCCAGTTCCCGCACGGCCACCCCTGTGAGGCCGTTATGGGCCGAGTTTTTCAGCATGGCTTCAGTCCTTACGGCGTCGGCCCGTGCCTGATTCCGGTATTGAACCGCACTGGGTTTGCCGGAGGGCTCAACTCCTGAGAAGGTGGGGCCATCATGAGTAGAACGACGAACAAGTTTTCACCCGAGGTCCGCGAGCGTGCCGTCAGGCCGACGCTCGACAATGAACAAGAGTATGCCTCGCGATGAGCGACCATCGAGTCGATTGCGGGGAAGACCGCCTGCGTGCCGCAGACCCTGCTGGACTGGGTTAAGAAGAGCGAGATCAACACCGGCAAGCGGGCCGGCGTGCCGACCGAAATTGCCGAGCGGATGAAGGCGCTGGAACGCGAGGTGCGTGAACTCCGGCAGGGGAACGAGATCCTGCGCAAGGCCAGCGCTTATTTCGCCCAGGCGGAGTTCGACCGCCCGCTTCGGAAGTGACCGCATTCACGGCGCCCCATGTGGAGAGTTACGGGATCGAGCCGATGAGCAGGGTTCTGCGGGTCGCCCCCTCCACCTGGCACGAGCACGTTCGCCGTAGGGCCACAATCCCGATCTTCGCTCCACGCGCGCGAAGGAGGATGAGCGGCTGTCGAAGGAAATCATCCGCTCCTACAAGAAGAACATTGGCATCTACGGCGCAAAGAAGGTGTGGCTGCAGCTTAACCGCGAAGGCGTCAAGGTCGGCCGCGCCCGCGTCGCCCGGCTGATGGCGCGGCTCGGGCTGGAGAGCGTGGTGCGCGGCAAGGTGGTCAGGACAACCAGGTCGGATAAAGCGGCGGCTTGCCCGTTCGATCTGGTCAACCGACAGTTCCATGCTCCGGCGCCGAACATGCTCTGGGTCTCGGACTTGACCTATGTGAGCACTTGGGCCGGCATGGTCTACGTCGCTTTCGTTATCGATGTCTTCGCCAGGCGCATCGTGGGCTGGCGGGTCAGCCGCACGCAGGCGGCCAGCTTCGCTCTCGACGCCTTGGAGCAAGCGCTGCATGCCCGCAGACCGACCGAGAGCCTCATCCATCATAGCGACCGCGGATCGCAATATGTGAGCATCCGGTACACCGAGCGGCTGTCCGAAGCCGGCATCGAGCCCTCGGTCGGCAGCGTCGACGACAGCTATAACAACGCCCTCGCTGAGAGCGTGACCGGGCTGTTCAAGGCCGAGGTCATCCATCGGCTGGGGCCGTGGAAGTCATTCGAGGCAATGAAGTACAAGACCCTCGAATGGGTCGACTGGTTCAACCAACAGCGCCTGCTAGAGCCAATCGGCAACATCCCACCCGCCAAGGCAGAGGCAAACTACTACGCGGCCTTGAAAACATCAAAATGGCCGCGTAGGACCCACCTCCGGCAAACCCAGTGCGGTTCACTAACGGTCAAATCCGAGAGCGTCAGGGGACAGGGCAACGACCTGCGCGGAGGTCATCGACAAAGTACCTAGTCATGTACCCTCCCAAATTGTACCGTAGTCCGCCGGGGACAGTCTCGATGGGGGAATCTATTTTATGTCTGGGCTGGCATTCGAGGTCTTGATAGATGATTCTCTTTCTTCGGTAACATCGACAGAACAGCTCAAAGAAATCGTCAATAATCATGTAATTAGTTTGATAAATGATTTTGAAGATGCGGAATGGCGCTATCCAAAATTTCAAAGTTACTTGTGGGATAATATCGCTCAAACGGCCCTATCTGAAAAAGAGCGATCCTCCCTTGTCGATCAAAGTCACAGCAGTCTGATCGCAGCGGCGCAGAATTTGAGGCTTACAGACAATGATGAAATCGGACAGGGCAGTGAAATTGCTGAAGTCTTTTTGTATGGCCTGATGCGTCATCGCTTTGGCGCGCTGCCCGTAGTCCCGAAAATTTTCTATAAGCAAAATGTTCAGGATAACGCCAAGGGAGCGGACAGTGTTCATATCGTCGTTGATGGCGACGATTTCACGCTGTGGTTTGGAGAGGCAAAATTCTACAATTCCATTGCTGATGCTCGCTTGGATTCTGTCATAACCTCGGTCATGAATTCGCTTTCGACGGACAAGCTAAAAAAGGAAAATGCCATTATAACCAGCGTAGCTGATCTTGATGGCCTACCTATCGCTCCAGACCTTCGCGCCAAGATAAAAGCGGCTTTGGACAATAGAGAGTCCATCGACAACCTAAAATCAAAAATTCATATTCCAATCCTACTATTGCATGAATGTTCGATTACCTCAGGCGCAAAAGATCTTAGCGAAGCCTACAAGGCCGAAATCATCAAATTTCATAAAAGCCGTGCAGACGCTTATTTCCTTAAGCAAATTGCAAAGTCGGGTTCAGTCCATAAATATGACGATCTAAATTTTCACATCATCCTGTTTCCAGTCCCTAACAAGAAGAAAATCGTCAACGCTTTCGTCCAAGCCGTCGCTTTCTATAAGGGGCAGAGCTAATGGATATTTTTGATACATGCCACGAGATCAACAGACTCCTGACGCTCAAGAACGAGATCGCCGCTAGAAATCTCTTGATCCGCCTACTGGCGGACCTCGATCATTCCAAAACCCCTTATCCGCAAGTGGTCAATCATATGATCCGCGCGACTGGGTTATTCCCCTATCTGCAACTGGCAAACGCTTCATGGGATCAGAAGTATGTTCATCATGCATTTGAGGTTGATGTTGGTCGGCGCGTAGCAACACTCCATCGTGAACAGTCGAGCGTTCTCGCCAAGCTTTTGGAGGGCAAGAACATAGCGATTAGCGCTCCGACTAGCTTCGGCAAGAGTTTTGTCATTGATGCATTTATTGCAGCCAAAAGGCCGAACAATGTAGTGATTATCGTCCCTACCATCGCCCTGATGGACGAAACGCGTCGTCGATTGTTCAAAAAGTTCTCCGAAGAGTATACAATCGTCACAGCACCGGATACGAGACTTGGAGTAAAAAATATACTTATATTCCCGCAGGAGCGAGCCTTCGGTTATCTGGATGCACTTGATAGTATAGACTTGTTGGTGGTCGATGAATTTTACAAGGCAAGCCAAAAACATGACCGTGATCGCGCGCCGGCCCTCATCAAAGCGATCTTGAAGCTCTCGAAGAAGGCGAAGCAGAGATATTACTTAGCGCCAAACATCAAAAAATTGAGTGACAACGCCTTTACTCGCGACATGGAATTCGTCGAGTTGCTAGATTTTAATACAGTATATCTTGATATTAAGGAGCTATATAAGGAGTTTGGAAAAGACGAATCCAAGAAGGGCGAAAAATTAATTGATTTAATTTCTCAGCAAACACAAAAATCATTGATATATGCAGGAACATATTCTGAAATAAAGAAAATATCTGAACTTGTTGTATCGAAAATTCAACCTGTTGATCGTATATATACAAGCCACTTTTCAAAGTGGCTTAGGCAAAACTATCAGTCGGACTGGAGTCTGGCCGATTTGGTTGACCGTGCGATTGGTGTTCATAACGGCAGCATGCATCGATGCCTCAGTCAGTTACAAATCCGCCTTTTCGAGTATGAAGATGGATTTGATAGCATTGTATCTACCTCTTCAATAATTGAAGGTGTAAATACATCTGCTCAAAATGTTATTGTGTGGAAAAGCAAGTTAGGAAATACGAACCTCAAGGACTTTACGTATAAGAACATCATCGGCAGGGGTGGCCGAATGTTTAAGTATTTTGTTGGCAATATATACCTTCTTGACGCTCCACCGAAGTCCGAGGACGTTCAGCTTGATATTGATTTCCCAGAGGAAATACTGGGAACACTCGATGAGGTGCGAGATTCGGATCAACTCACGGATCGGCAAGTGGAGCGGATAATTGAGTATCGCACACAAATGTCCGCGATCATTGGTGAGGAAAATTTTGCCCGCATAAAGCGCGACAACATCCTGCAAGATAGTGATGCGGATTTCTTGCTTCGGCTAGCAATGGATATGAGAAATAATCCCGACGACTGGCGTGGCTTTGGTTATCTAAACTCTAGCAACCCCGATCATTGGGACAACATGCTCTACAGGGTCTTGCGGCTTAAGCCCGGGAATTGGGACACGCAATTCGGCAAACTTGTGGCGGCAACTAAGGCGATGGCCCACAATTGGGATCGAGATTTGCCTCAGCTAATATCGACCCTTAAAGGTGATGATGTCGATATTGACGATTTTTTCAAGCTCGAACGGACTATGACGTTCAAGTTGGCAGCCCTTCTGAGTGATACAAACGAACTTCATAAGATGATTATTAATCCGTCAGTCGATATTTCTGCCTTTATAGGAAGAATGAGTAGAGCGTTTTTACCTAGTGCAGTTTATCATCTCGAAGAATATGGCTTGCCACGCATGATTTCAAAAAAAATTCACTTATCTGGTTTGATTGACTTTCAAGATCCTAGCATGGACCTATTGAGGGCAATTGATCGCTTTAAGTCTCTCGGAAAGGATGCAGTGTTAGCGATTAGGTCACTTGGTCCCTTTGATCGCTACGTAGTTCGATTTTTTTTCAATGGAATCACGCTTGACGATCCGGAGCCGACGGAAAAGGCAATCTAGCCACTAGTTTTTTTTCGGGTGCGCCAACGTCTAAAGCCGGGGCGAGAAGGTGGCGGTATCTCTCGGCCACGTTGGACAGCTCTTTCTAGCCTCCATTTTGTAGGGCTATAGCGTAGGTGTAATTCTCGGTTTCTTCGTCTCCCGCCCGCCATCGGACCCGAGCCTGAAACGGCTATATCGCTCCAAAAAATCGCCTAAATCAAATACTTACAGGAAATCGATCGCTCGTTCCTCGGGCGGTCTCTAGCGCTCGACCGTCATTTTCTGTATCGCAAATCGTATCACGAATTGCCACACAGAGGCTTTTGTGGCCGATCACGTCATCCTTAGGGGCGGCCGTTTGCACTACCAGCGCCGGGTGCCTCAGAACGTGGCCCATCTCGCCCCCCGGGCCATGTTGCCATGAGCCCGCGCACGGTCGATCCGACCATTGCCGCGCGGCGGCCGGAGATCATCGATCATGAACTCGAGATGTACCGGGACGCCCTGCTGGGCGCGGGCGACGTCGCCGAGGCCAGGCGCCGATACGACGCGGCGGTGAAGCTGGCCCGATCGTTCGGGTTCGGGTATCGCCCGATGGTCGAACTCGTGGCCGAATCCGACCCGCCGGCGATACGCGGCTGGGACAGCGGCGGTTCGGCCATCGCCCGGGGCTCAGCCGTGGACGAGGCCGGCATGGCCTTGCGGCCCGGCCAGGCAACCCATGTCGGCGAGCGCGTCCGCGACGGCCTGGTCGAGCGGGGTATGCGGCTCGGCGCCGATCAGCTCCACGAGGCGGCGGTTGTCGAGACGCATCGGGTGCTTCCATACCGGCTCGATCTCGGCCAACTCCCGCGGGAAACCGCCGAACGGGGCGGCGAGGCGGATCAGCCACCAGGGAAACGCGCGTTCCGGCACCTCGCGGCCGACCACCCGGCGGACCGCGTCGCGCATCGCCGTGCCGGTCGCATCCCAATGCCCGGCGAACTGCACCGTTTCATGCGGGCGCAGCCGTTCGGGAATCGCCAGCAACGCGGCGACGGCCGCGGCGAGATCGGGCAGATGGGCATAGGCGTGCGGCACACCCGGCGCGATGCTGGTGACCCTGCGCACCGGACGCCCCGGCCGCACCATCACCTGCGCAAACCAGCTCGACCGCGCCCCCCGCCCGAAGAAATCGCCGGCGCGGACGATCAGCGAGGGGACCTGCGGGGCCGCCGCCGCCAGCCTGCGCTCGAGCGCCATGCGGATCCGGCCCTTCACGCTGCGCGCATTCTGCGCGCCGTGTTCGTCGATCACCTCGTTAAGCGCGGGATCGTAGTTGTAGACCGTGCCGGGCAGCACGATGCGGGCGCCGCCGGCCGCGCGGGCGGCGGCAAGCGTGTTGTCGATCATCGGCAGCACCAGCGACGACCAGTTGCGGTAGCCCGGCGGATTGACCGCGTGGACGATCACGGCGACGCCCCCGCCCAGCGTCGCGGCGCGCATGACCGACGTCGCGTCCATGGCATCGCCGGCGATGAACCGCGGCGCCGGACAATCCTGGCGCCAGCCGGATCGGGCCGCCTCGCTGACGCGGCACAGGGCGCGGACCTGCCAGCCCTCGGCGATCAGCCTGGCGGCGATCGCCCCGCCGACACCGCCGGTCGCGCCGAGAACCAAGGCGCTACGACCGGCCGCCGGTTCGCCCGCCGGTGCGGAAGCTGTGTGAACCATCCGTCATCTCCTTGTCTTGCCGACCCGGAGACTCTTGGCCAGGTTCGATGGCAAGGAAATTGCCAACACTTGGCCATCTGCCTATAAGAATTTTATGAGCAGACCGGTGGCTTGGGATGACCAGCGCGCGTTTCTGGCGGTGATGGAAACCGGCAGCCTGTCGGCCGCCGCCCGTCACCTCGGGTTGTCGCAGCCGACCGTGCGGGCCCGCATCGAGGGGCTGGAGGCCGTGCTGGGCATCGCGCTGTTCACCCGGTCGGTGCATGGGCTGGTGCCGACCGCCACCGCCGAGGCGATGGCAGCCCCCGCCCGCGCGATGGCGCATGCGTCGGCGGCGATGCTGCGGGCCGCCTCGGCGGATGCGACGGCGGCGGCGGGCCGGGTTCGCCTCAGCGTTTCCGAATTCGTCGGGATCGAGGTGCTGCCGCCGATGCTCCGCCGCCTGCGCGACAAGCATCCGCAGCTCGCCGTCGAACTCGAACTGAGCAATGCCAGCGCCGACCTGCCGGACCAGCAGGTCGACGTGGCGGTGCGCATGCACCCGCCGCAGCAGGCCGCGCTGGTGGCCAGGAAAGTGCCGTCGATCCCGCTCGGCCTGTTCGCGCACCGCGACTATCTGGATGCCTATGGCCGCCCCGCGTCACGGACCGCGACCGGCGGGCATCTGTTCATCGGGCCGGACCGCACGGTCAGCGACCTCGCCTTCGCCGCGCTGATCGGCGACCCGGCCCATATCCGCTGGATCGCCCTGACGGACAGCCATCCCGCCCAGCTCGCCCTGGCGCGGGCCGGGCTCGGCATCGCCGTCGCGCAGGTGCCAGCGGCCGCCCGCTATCCCGAGCTGGAGCGGGTGCTGCCGGACGTCGAGCTTCCGCAACTGCCGGCCTGGATCGTCACCCACGAAAATCTGCGGCGCCTGCCGCGCGTCGCGGCCCTGTTCGACCATCTGGTCGAGGCCTTCGAGGCTTACGGCGGCGGCGTGCAGGTCGGAGGGTGACGTCTGCTTTCCGCGCAGGCACGCCGACAACGCACGGGGATAGTTGCCCAATGCCGGTGATCTGGACCACATGACGGTCTAAAAGACGCCGATCATTTGAACCATTTGTTGGTCCAGTAAGGAGGGGTAGATGTACGTATCCGTGACCGACGCGAAGGGACAGTTGACGGAACTGGTTCGACGCGCCGAAGCGGGGGACGAGATCATCCTGACCCGGCATGGTCACCCTGCCGTGCGCCTCGTGCCCGTCAAGGCCGCGCGGGACAAGGCATCCCGTCGGTCCCTGCTCGACGCCGTCCGCAAAGCCGCCGCGGCGAAGGCCGTGGATGGGCCGAGCGCCGCGCGCAATCAGGATTTTCTCTACGGCAGTGATGGTCTGCCCGAATGATCGCCGTCGATATCTCGACCCTCATGGCGATCGTGCTGAACGAGTCGGAGGCCGATGCCTGCATCGGCGTGCTGGAGGTTGTGGGCGATCTGCTGATCTCGGCTGCGACCGTCGCGGAGCATGCATCGTCGCGGCGCGGCAAAATGTCGGCGACGAGATGGCACGCGGAACCTTGGAGACTGCTTCACCTACGATGTGGCGAAGGAGCATGCCTGCCCCCTGCTCTTCGTCGGTGACGATTTTTCACGAACCGACGTCAGGAATGTGCTCCGGGCCGGCGGCAACCTGACCTGAACCCGGCCACGCGGGCGAGGTGCCCAGCAGCCGGGCGTCCCCCTCAATGCAGCCCCGGCGCCTCCTGCCCCGTCCGCTCGACATACTCGACATAGCCGCCGCCATACTGGTGCACGCCTTCCGGCGTCAGTTCCAGCACCCGGTTCGACAGCGTCGCCAGGAAATGGCGGTCGTGGGAAACGAACAGCATGGTGCCTTCGTAGTCGGCCAGCGCCTTGATCAGCATTTCCTTGGTGTCGAGGTCGAGATGGTTGGTCGGCTCGTCCAGCACCAGGAAGTTCGGCGGGTTGTAGAGCATGATCGCCATCACCAGCCGGGCCTTCTCGCCGCCCGAGAGCACGCGGCAGTATTTGTCGACGTCGTCGCCGGAAAACCCGAAACAGCCGGCCAGCGCGCGCAGCGAACCCTGGTTGGCCTGGGGAAAGGTCGTTTCGAGCTGTTCGAAGATCGTCTTCTCGCCGTCGAGCACTTCCATCGCGTGCTGGGAAAAATAACCCATCTTGACGCTGGCCCCGACCTGTACGCTGCCGCCGTCGGGCGTTGATTCGCCCGCCACCAGCTTCAGCAGCGTCGACTTGCCGGCGCCGTTCACGCCCATCACGCACCAGCGTTCGCGGCGGCGGATCGTCAGGTCGAAGCCGTCATAGATCACGCGGGCACCATAGGCCTTGCGCACGTTCTTCAGTACCGCGACGTCGTCGCCCGAGCGCGGGGCCGGGGGGAAGTCGAAGGTCACCATCTGGCGGCGCTTCGGCGGCTCGACCCGCTCGATCTTGTCGAGCTTCTTCACCCGGCTCTGCACCTGGCTGGCATGCGAGGCGCGGGCCTTGAAACGCTCGATGAACTTCAGTTCCTTGGCCAGCATCGCCTGCTGGCGCTCGAACTGCGCCTGCTGCTGCTTTTCGTTCAGTGCCCGCTGCTGCTCGTAGAATTCGTAGTCGCCGGAATAGCTGTTCAGCGAGCCGCCGTCGATCTCGATGATCTTGGTGACGATGCGGTTCATGAACTCGCGGTCATGCGAGGTCATCAGCAGGGCGCCGTCATAGGCCTTCAGGAAACCTTCGAGCCAGATCAGGCTTTCGATGTCGAGATGGTTGCTCGGCTCGTCCAGCAGCATGGCGTCGGGCTGCATCAGCAGGATGCGGGCCAGCGCCACCCGCATCTTCCAGCCGCCCGACAGCTTGCCCACGTCGCCGTCCATCATCTCCTGGCTGAAGCTGAGGCCGGCCAGCACCTCGCGCGCCCGCCCCTCCAGCTGATAGCCGCCGAGTTCGTCGAAACGCGCCTGCACCTCGCCATAGCGCGCGATCACCTCGTCCATGTCCTCGCGCTCGTAATCGGCCATCGCGGCTTCGAGCGTCGCCAGCTCGGCGGCCACCGCGCTGACCGGGCCGGCGCCGTCCATCACCTCGGCCACCGCGCTGCGGCCCGCCATCTCGCCGACATCCTGGTTGAAATAGCCGATCGTCACCTGCTTCTCGACCGAGACCTGGCCCAGGTCCGGGGCCTCCTCGCCGGTGATCATCCGGAACAGCGTGGTCTTGCCGGCCCCGTTGGGGCCGACCAGGCCGATCTTCTCGCCCCGGTTCAGCACGGCGGAAGCTTCGATGAACAGAAGGCGGTTGCCGTTCTGCTTGCTGACATTGTCGAAACGAATCATGGCGGCGGGGTTCTCGCGAAATTTTCGCGCCCCTTATGCCGCGATGCAGCAAGCGCGACAATGCGCTTGAGTCTCTAGGTCAATTGCCCTAATTCTGATTTAGGGCAATTGACCTAGAGATTCGCGCATGACCGCCGCGGCGACCCGCCTGCAGATCGTCGAGGAAGCCGACCGGCTGTTCTACGAACAGGGTTTCGCGGCCACGTCGCTGGCCGACATCGCCGCCGCAGTGCGGATCTCGCGGGGCAATTTCTATTATCACTTCCGCACCAAGGACGAGATCCTCGATGCCGTCATCGTCCGGCGGCTGGACCGCACCCGCGCGATGCTCGACGGCTGGGAGGCCGAGGGCGGCGACGCGCTCGGCCGCATCCGCTGCTTCGTCGGCATGCTGGTGGCCAACCGGGCGGCGATCATGGCCCATGGCTGCCCGGTCGGCACGCTGTGCAACGAGCTGGCCAAGCTCGACCACGCCGCGCAGGGCGACGCCGCCGCCCTGTTCACCCTGTTCCGCGACTGGCTCGCCCGGCAGTTCGCCGCGCTGGGGCGCGGGGCCGATGCCGACCTGCTGGCCCTGCACCTGCTGATGCGCAGCCAGGGGGTCGCGACGCTCGCCACCGCCTTTCGCGACCAGGCCTTCGTCGACCGCGAGGTCGCGGCGATGTGCGCCTGGGCCGCCGATCAAGCCGCTCGAGGAGAGACCCGATGTTCGTCGTCACGCTGACGTTTTCCGCCAACCGCGCCCGCGCGCCCGAGCTGATGGCGGGGCATAACGACTGGATCGCCCGGGGCTTTGCCGACGGCGTGTTCCTGCTGACCGGCAGCCTGCCGCCCGGGGCCGGCGGCGCGGTGCTGGCCCACAACCTGACGCGCCAGGCGCTGGAGGCGCGGCTGGCCGCCGACCCGTTCGTCGCCGAGGATGTGGTGCGCCCGGAAATCCTGGAAATCGCGCCCGGCCGCACCGACCCGCGCCTCGCCTTCCTGCAGGGCTGAATCCGATGACGTCGACCCTTCCCGGCCCGGACGGCCGGCCGCGCTGCCGCTGGTGCGCGGCCGCGCCCGAATTCCTCGCCTATCACGATACCGAATGGGGCTTTCCCGTCGCCGACGATACCAGGCTGTTCGAGAAGCTGTGCCTGGAAAGCTTCCAGTCCGGCCTGTCCTGGCGCACGATCCTGGCCAAGCGCGAGAATTTCCGCCGCGCCTTCGCCGGATTCGACATCGGCGCGGTGGCGGATTTCGGCCCGGCCGATGTCGAGCGGCTGTTGCACGATCCCGGCATCGTCCGCCATCGCGGCAAGATCGAGGCGGTGATCAACAATGCCCGCCGCGCCCGCGAGCTGGTGCGCGAGGCCGGTTCGCTCGCCGCCCATGTCTGGCGCTTCGAACCGGCCGCCGCCGACCTCGCCGCGCCGCAGACCGCCAGCACCTCGCCGGCATCGGTCGCGCTGTCGAAGGACCTGAAGCGGCGCGGCTGGGCCTTCGTCGGCCCGACCACGGTGTTCGCCTTCATGCAGGCAATGGGGCTCGTCAACGATCACGCCGAAGGCTGCGCCATCCGCCCGGCGGCGGCGCGGGCCAGGCAGCGGTTCAGCCGCCCCGCCGCGGCACCAGCCCCAGCACCAGCGCGCAGCCGGCGATGATGACGACCGCCCCGGCGACCTGCACCGCCGACAGCGTCTCGCCCAGGAACAGCGCGCCGACCAGCACCGCCACCGCCGTCACCGCGAATTCGACCGAGATCGCCCGGGTCGGCCCGATCGCGGTGACCAGGCGGAAATAGGTCACGTAGGTCAGCGCCGACATCACCGCCCCCAGCACGACGAGATGGAGATAGTCGGCCAGGCCGGGCAGCGCCGGCACCGGCACCGCCAGCAGCAGCGGCAGGGTCATCACCCCGCCGGTCAGGAAGGCCGCGGTGGTCACCTCCCACGAACCGGCGGTGCGCAGGTGGCGGGCGGCGTAGTTGCTGCCGAAGGCGGCGCAGAAACAGGCGGCCAGCGTGGCGGCACAGCCGAGCAGGAACGGCAGGGTGATCGGCACCGCCGGAAACCCCACCAGCAGCACGATGCCGGCGGTGCCCAGCGCCAAGCCGCCGAGGTTGCGGGCATTGACCCGCTCCAGCCCCCAGGCCTGGGCGATGATCATGCCGAACAGCGGGATCGAGGCGACCAGGATCGCCGCCATCGCGGTGCCGATCAGCGGCGTGCCGTAGGACAGCCCGACCAGCTGGCCGGCCACGGTGGTGGCGCCGACCACGGCGAACTTGCGCCACCCCGCCCGGAAATCGAGCCGCCGGCGCAGGACGGCGGCGACGATCAGCAGGGTCGCGCCGGCGATCAGGCAGCGGAAAGTGACCGCACCGACCCAGCCGAAGGCGGCGACCACCCTGACCAGCACCAGGAACGACAGGCCCCAGGCGACGGCCAGGAACAGATAGGCGGCCAGTTCGCGGGGTTTCATCGAATGATCGGCCCTGGACGGTTGCGGGGGGAATGCCCGGCGGGTTAGAGCCAGCACCGCCGCCCAAAGTCAAGCCGGGTAACACGTCAAGCCGGGCCACGCGGTTATACTTTCTGACAACGCGCGGGCGGCAAAGGGCGGTATATCTCCGCCCGGTTTCGTTGCCACCGTTGCGAGAATTTCCCGATGATCAGGGTGTGGTTGATCCGGGCCGTGGCCGCGGCCGTGCTGCTCGGCTATCTGGCGCTGCAGGTCAAGGGCGGCTGAGGCCGTCAGGGTATCACCCGGCGCCGCCGCAAGTCGGCGAACAGCCCCATGAACATCGCCTCGGTCTCGACATGCTCGGCAAAGCCCAGGCGGCGCGCCTTGGTGCCGTCGGCGAACATGTCGTAGTCCCAGGAAAACACGAAATCGAGGAACGGCCACGGCGACAATGCCGCATAGTGGTGCGGCACCAGATCGTGCCGCGCCTGCAGGCCGGCCCACAGCGGCGCCTTGTCGGCCATCATCGTGGCCAGCGGCAGCGGCAGGCCCGGCCCCACCTCCATCGCGAAGAAGCGGGCGATCCTGGGCCACATCTCCGACCAGCGGAACAGATCGCCGTTGTTGATGTTGAAGGCCTGGTTGGCGCAGGCCCCGGTCGTCGCCGCCCAGACCGTGGCACGTGCCAGCAGCCCGGCATCGGTCATCTCGAGCAGCCGGTCGTAGGCGCCGGGCCGGCCTGGAAAGCGCAGCGGCAGGCCCAGCGCCTTCGACACCGTCGCATAGACCGCGATGCCCAGCGCCAGGTTCATCGGGTTACCCGGTGCGAAGCCGCCGACCACGGCCGGGCGGATCGCCGACCAGGTCCAGTCCCTGCCCGCCTGGCGCCGCGTCAGATAGGCTTGCTGGTCGACGTTGAACTCGGGCGGAAAGGTCGCGGCGTCGGTCTCGCGCGCCGGCGTCTTGAACGGGCCGAGATGGGCGCCGTAGACCTTGTAGCCCTGCATCAGGCTGACATGGCGCAGGCGGGGGCTCGCCGCCTCGGCCGCCTCGACCAGATTCACCAGCATCGCGAGATTGGGGGCCACCAGTTCGCCCCAGCCCGGCCGGTCCTGATAGGCGGCGTAGAAGACATGGGTGACCGGCGGCAGCCGGCTCAGCGCCCCGGCGACCGCGCCGGCGTCGAGCAGGTCGACCGCGACATGGCGCACCCCGTCGGCCGCCTCGGCCTTGCGGCGCGACAGGCCGATCACCTGCCAGTCGGGCAAGCCCGCCAGATGCCCGACGAGAGTCCGGCCGATCACCCCTTGCGCCCCGGCCACCAGCGCCACCTTGTGTTCCATCGTCCGCTCCCGCTGCTGTCGACTGGACGAACATGGACGCCCGCCGGATCGTGCACTAGCCTGCGGGGCGGCACAGCATCTGTGAGTTCAACGCAACATGGCGCGCATCGAGGTCAACCGGTCCGGCGAGATGGAGATGTTCGTCCGGGTGGTCGAGGCCGGCGGGCTGTCGGCGGCCGCCCGGCTTGCCGGCATGACCCCGTCGGCGGTCAGCCGGCTGGTCGCGCGGCTCGAGGCGCGGCTGGGTGCCCGGCTGGTCAACCGCTCGACCCGCCGCCTGCAACTGACCGCCGAGGGCTGCGCCTTCTACGAACGCAGCCTGCAGGTGCTGGCCGACCTCGACGAAGCCGAGCGCAGCGCGGCCGGCCCCGAGCAGGCCGCCGGCCGGCTGCGGGTCAGCGTCAACGTGCCGATCGGCCGGCAGATCCTGCTGCCGCGGCTGGGCGAATTCCTGGCCCGCCACCCGCGCGTCGTCGTCGACGTCGTGCTGACCGACGAGGTCGTCGACCTGATCGGCCAGCGCACCGATGTCGCCATCCGTTCCGGCCCGCTGAAGGATTCCGGGCTGATCGCCCGCAAGCTCGGCGAGGCGGCGATGGTGATCGTGGGGGCGCCGGCCTATCTCGATGCCCGCGGCCGGCCGGCCGGCCCCGCCGACCTGGCCGGCCACAACCGGCTGGGTTTCGGCTTCGCGCGGGCCAGCACCGGCTGGCCGCTGCGCGACGGCAGCGGCCTCGTCGTCATGCCGGCGCGGGGCAATGCGCTGGCCGGCGACGGCGACGCCTTGCGGCTGATGGCGCTGGCCGGGCTGGGCCTTGCCCGGCTCGCCGCCTTCCAGGTCCGCGACGACATCGCCGCCGGCCGGCTCGAAGCGGTGCTCGAAGACTGCAACCCCGGCGATCGCGACCCGGTCCATGCCGTGTTCCTCGGCCAGGGCGGGCTGATGCCGGCGCGCGTCCGCGCCTTCCTCGACTTCCTGGCCGCGACGGTCCGGATCGACTGACGGCGGCTACAGGAAGCGGAAGGCGACGAGGGCGACGATCGTCGGCGGCAGCGCCCCGGCCAGCAGGTAGAGGGCGTTGACCGTCTCGTGCTCGAATTTCGGGCGCAGGATGGCGATGCCGGCCGGATTGGGGGCGTTGGCGATGATGGTGAGGCCGCCGCCGGTCACCGCGCCGGCGACCAGCGCATATTTGAACTCGGGCGACAGCCCCTCGACCAGCGACCCGAGATAGGTCAGCGCGGCATTGTCGGTCACCGCGGTCAGCGCCGTGGCGCCGAAGAACACCGCGTCGCTCGACATCGCCAGCAGCACCGGCTGCAGCCACCATTGCTGCTGGCCGCCGAGCACGACGAGACCGGCCAGGAAGAACGCGACCAGCAGGCCTTCGCGCAGGATAAGGCGGTTCTGGAACCGCTCGTAGGCATTGGCGACACCGAGGAAGAACAGGAACATCCCCATGAAGATGACGGGATGGTGGGCGAACACGACGACCCCGGCCAGGAACGCCAGATGCAGCGCCACCAGCGCCCAGGGCACGTCGGCACGGCCGGGAATGCTCATCGCGGGGGGCAGCCGGCGCAGTTCGCGCTGGAACAGCACGGTCACCGCCGCCGCGTTCACCACCACCGCCAGCGCCGCCTTCCAGCCGAAGTTCGACACCATGAACGCCATGTCCCAGCCCCACTTCCCGGCCACCATCAGCACCGGCGGGGCGGCGAACGGCGTCAGCGTGCCGCCGATCGAGATGTTGACGAACAGCACGCCGAGCGTGGCGTAGCGGAAGCGCGTCGACATGTCGCGGGCGAAAAAGCGGTCGCGCAGCACCAGCGCGGCCAGCGTCATCGCCGCCGGCTCGGTGATGAACGACCCCAGCAGCGGCACCAGGAACAGGACCAGGAAATACATCGCCACCGGCTCGGCCACCGGCAGCAGCCGGGCGCCGCCGCGCACGCAGGCCTGCGCCAGTTGCAGCACCGGCCGGGTGCCGGCGATCACCATGATCGCGAAGACGAACATCGGCTCGGTGAAATTGCGGCTTTCCAGATAGCCGATGGCCGCGCCGCTGCCCTGGACGGCGAAGATGAACATCACCAGCACCATCGCCCAGAAGCCGAAGACCACCTCGACCTCGGCCAGCAGATGCCACAGCCCGGCATGGGCCGGGCGGCGCTGGGCGAGGTTTTCAAAGAACTTGGTCGAGAAGGTATGGACGAGGGCAACGGCAAACAGCGCGGCACCGATCAGTTCGATCGTGGTCGGCATGAAATCTCCCAGGCCAGGCAAGACAAGCGCGGTGCAATCTAGCCGCCGCAGGCTGACATGGCCAGAAAGACCGGCAAGGCACGCCGGATTTTTGCCGCAGCTATACCGACGATCTATGCCGTAAGTCATGCCCGCCCTGCCCGGCCGGCCGATCTGTTCTATGCTGCGGCCATTCGACATCTGCCGGAGGACCAAACGCCGTGAGCAAGCCCCGCCCGATCGACTACGCCGAGGCCGGACCCGAGGTCCGCGCCGTCTATGACGAGATCAAGGCCGCGCGCGGCGTGGCCGACGTCAACAATTTCTGGAAATACCTCGCCAACGATCCGGCCGGCCTGCGCCGCACCTGGGACTCGCTGCGCCAGGTGATGGGGCCGGGCGCGCTGCCCCCTGTCGTCAAGGAAATGATCTATCTCGCCGTCAGCGTCACCAATGCCTGCGACTACTGCATCGCCAGCCATGGTGCGGCGGCCGCCCGGGCCGGCATGACGCCCGAGATGTTCGGCGAACTGATGGCGATCGTGGGCATGGCCAACGAGACCAACCGGCTGGCCGCGGGCTACCGCGTGCCGGTCGACCCGATGTTCGACGCTTAGCGGGCCTTGTCGCCCGGAAAGCGCAGGCTGGCTTCGAAGCCCGCCCTGCCGCCGGTCCGCGGCGATCTCAGCACCAGCCGGCCGCCGATGCGGTCGGCGATGGTGGCGGCGATCGACAGGCCGATCCCGCTGCCCCGGCCGGGTTGTCCGCCCCGCTCGAAGCGCTGGGAAAGCCGGGCCAGCAGCGCTTCGGGCACGACCGGGCCGTCATTGGCGACCGTCAGCGTGCCGTCCGGCGACAGGAGGACGTCGACCGGCGCCGCCGGGTCGCCATGACGCAACGCATTCTCGACCAGGTTGCGGCAGACGATGCCCACCGCATCCGGATCGACCCGCGACGGGACCGGCGCATCCGGCAGATCGAGCCGCAGGCGGCCCGGCGGTTCGGCGGCGGCGAGATCGCCGGCGACGATGGCGACGGTTTCCCGCAGATCGGCCTGCGCCTCCCCCTCGAGCCGCCCGCCTTCGGCGCGCGCCAGCTGCATCAGCCGTTCGGCGCGCCGAGCCAGTTGCTTCAGCGCCGCCTCGATCTCGGCGCCCCGCCGCGCCGTGGCCGGCTCGGCCGTCTCCTTGCGGATCCGCTGGGCCTGGGCGATCGCGCCGGCCAGCGGCGTCCGCAGTTCGTGGGCGGTGTTGGCCGCCAGGCTGCGCTCGGCCTCGAACGCGGCGCGCAGTCTTTCGAGCACCGCGTTCATCGTCGCGGCCAGCGGGACGATCTCGCTGGGCAGGTCGCCGGCGGCGACGGGGGCGAGGTCGCGTTCGCTGCGCGTTTCCAGCTGCTCGCGGAACCGGCGCAGCGGCCGGGTGCCGCTTCTGACCGCGAAGGCGATCGCGGCGAAGGCCGGCGGCAGCACCAGCAGCACCGAGAGGCCCAGCGCCATCTGCATCTCGCGGACGATGCCGTCCTGATGGGCCAGGCTGCGCGCGACCGTGACGATGACGCTGCCCTGCAAGGCTTCCTCGCTGTAGAGGCGATAGCCCGCCGTACGCCGGAAACCGGGGCCGTCATAAGGCGGGAAGGCCGCGGGGTCGGCGGCATGCGAGCGGATGAGGATCTGCCCCTTGTCGTCGCGAACGACATAGGTCAGGCGTTCGTCATGGCTGCGGATCGCGGCGAGGCGCTGGGTCGCGGCATCGCCCTCTTCCCGCCCGACGATGTCGAGCACCGCCAGCGGCAGCAGGCGCTGGGCCGTCTCCTGCAGCGAGGAATCGAAGACTTCCCCGATCTCGTGGCGCAGGAACATCGCCGTGGCCCAGGCCGCGCCCGCCCAGATCACCAGCAGGATCGCCCCGAGCGACAGCAGCAGCCGGCCCTGGAGGCTGCGCGGCCCCCTCATGCCGGGGCCAGCCGATAGCCCAGCCCGCGCTCGGTCCGGATCAGCTCGGCGCCGAGCTTCTTGCGCAGCCGGCTGACATGCACCTCGATCGTGTTGCTGTCGATCTCGGTATCGAAATCGTAGAGCTTCTCTTCCAGCTGCGCCTTCGACAGGATCTGGCCGGGGCGGGCCAGGAAGGCGTCGAGCAGCGCCCATTCGCGGGCGGTCAGCTGCACCGGGCGCCCGGCGCGGCTCAGGCTGCGCCGGGCGATGTCGATGTCGAGCGCGCCATGGCGGATGATCGGGTTGGGATTGCCGGCATAGCGCCGCGCCACCGAGCCGATGCGGGCGGAAAGTTCGTCGAGGTCGAACGGCTTGACGAGGTAGTCGTCGGCCCCCGCCTTCAACCCGGCGATGCGGTCCGACACCTGGTCCAGCGCGGTCAGGATGATCACCGGCGTCGCCTCGCCCGCCGCCCTCAGCGACTTCAGGAACGGGATGCCGAGACCATCGGGCAGCATGAGGTCGAGCAGGACCAGGTCGTGATGCGCGGCCGCCAGGGCGTCGCGCGCGGCATCCAGGCGCGTCACCCAGTCGACGGAATGACCGTCCGCCACGATCTGGTCGCGCACCGCCGCGCCCAGCACGGCATCGTCCTCGACAAGCAGCATACGCATGGTCCAACGCCTTCCACGGCCACGCCCATTCCTGGCAGGTCATCCTGACGGCCGGCTGACGCGACGCGGGAGGAGCGCTTCAGCCTGCCGTCAGCTTCGGCCCGCAGGATGGCGGCAAGTCCTCAAAAAGGGAGTCATGGCGCATGCGCCCGGCGTTGACAATTCTCGCCTTTGTCGCGGCCTTCCAGGCCGGCGCCGCCCTGGCAGGCGACAAATGCTCGGTGCCGATGGCCGACTGGCAGCCGCGGGAGGCCGTCGCGGCGCTGGCGGCACGGCAGGGCTGGTCGGTGCGGCGGATCAAGATCGACGACGGCTGCTACGAAATCCAGGGCAGCGACGGCGACGGCCGGCGGCTCGAGGCGACCGTTCATCCGTCGACCCTGGAAATTCTCGCGATCGAATTCAAGGACAAGGACGACCGCGGCCGGCGCCGGGACAAGCCATCCTGACCGCCCTGCCCGGTCGCTTCCTGACGCCAGGCTGAAGCGGAAACGCCGGCTTCGTCAGGAAGCGATCAGCCGGGGCTGGCAGAACCGGGGTCAGTGAAACCGGAGGTCCTGCCATGAACACTGAATTCGCTCCGCGGCTTTGGTCGCACGAGGATGATGCGCGATGAAAAGGATGCTCGCCGTCCTGGCGCTGACCACCGCCCTGGTCTGTCCCGGCCTCGCCATGGCGCGGCCGGTGACGCTCACCACCACGTTGAAGAACTATGGCGGCAACGGCGCCTATGTCGCGATCTACCTGACCGATGCCAAGGGCGCCTATGCCCGGACGCTGTGGGTCGCCGGCCGCAAGGCGAAATACTACGAGCATCTGAGCGACTGGTATCGGGCGACCGGCGGCCGCGGCGCGATCGACGGCATCACCGGCGCCAGCGTCGGTTCCGGACGCACGCTCGAGGTCTCGGTCGAGCTGGCCGATGCGCTGTTCGATGCCGGTTACACCGTCCATGTCGACACGGCGGTCGAGGACATGCGCGACGCCCCGAACGAGATCGCGGTGCCGCTGACCAAGGCGGCCAGCGGACAGACCGTGCCGGGTCGCCGTTACGTCGCCGGCTTCGGCTATCGCCTGTAGGTCGCCGATGATCCGCACCGCGCATCGCTGGCCCGGCATTGCCGCGCTGGCGCTCGTCGCCACGCTGTCGCTCAGCGGCGCGGCACTGTCCGTGTTCCCCGCCGCCGAGCGCCTCGTCGCCCCGCAGGCGGCGCCGGGCATGAGCGTCGCCGAACTGGCGGCCGGCCTGCAGGCCGCCCATCCGGGGATCGAGCAGATCAGGCGCGCGCCGTCGGGCAGGATCACCGCCTACTGGACCGATGACGGTGTCGCCGGTTCTGCCGTGATCGACCCGGTCACGGCGACGGCGGTGGCGGCCGCCGCGCCGGATCCGCTGGAGCGGTGGCTGACCAACCTGCACCGTGCCCTGTTCCTGGGCGATGCCGGCCGCATCGGCGCCGCCGGCGGCGCGGCGATCATGCTGCTGCTGACCCTCTCGGGCAGCCTGCTGGTCGCGCGCCGCGTCGGCGGCTGGCGCCGCTGGTTCCGCCCGCTGAGGGGTCCGCTGCCGGGCCGCATCCATACCGAGATGGCACGGCTGGCGGTTCCCGGCCTGCTGCTGTCGTCGGTGACGGCGCTGTGGCTTGCGGCATCGACTTTCGGGCTTCTCCCCGACCAGGGCGCACCGCCCCGGCCCATCCCGCCCGCCAGCGGCCTGACCGGGGCGCCGGTCGCCGAAATCCCGGCGCTCGTGTCCATCCCCGTCGCCAGCCTGCGCCGGCTCGACTTCCCGGCCGCCGGCGACAGGACCGACGTCTTCACCCTGAAGACCAGCCAGGGCACCGGCTACGTCGACCAGGGCACGGGCGCGACGCTCGGCTGGTCGGAAGACGGATGGTGGGCGCAGGCTTCCGAAACCGTCTACATGCTGCATACCGGGCGGGGCGTGCCGGTCCTGGCGCTGCTACTCGGCGTCACCGCCCTCGCCGTGCCGGCAATGGGCGCCACCGGCCTCGCGGTCTGGCTCGCCGCACGCCGCGGCAAGCCCCGCGTCACCGGCAATGCCGCCGCGGCGCCGGCCGAAACCGTGATCCTGGTCGGCAGCGAGGGCGGCAGCACCTGGGGATTTGCGGCGACGCTGCACCGGGCACTGACCCGTGCGGGACAGCTTGTCCATGTCGCGCCGATGTCGTCGTTCGACCCGGCGCGCACCACCGCCGCGCGCCGCTACCTGATCCTGGCCGCGACCTATGGCGACGGCGCCGCGCCCGCCTCCGCCGATCGCTTCCTGGACCGCCTCGCCGGCATGGCCGCGGCACCGGCGGCGCCGCTGGCCGTGCTGGGGTTCGGGGACAGCGGCTTTCCCGATTTCTGCGGCTATGCGCGCCGGGTCGAGGCTGCCGCCCGGGCCAAGGGATGGCAGCCCCTGCTGCCGTTCGCCACCGTGGATCGCCAGTCGCCTCAGGCCTTCGCCCGCTGGGGCAGCGCCCTCGGCGCGGCGCTCGGAATCGCCCTGGAACTCGACCATCGGCCGGCGCCGCCGGCGACCGTGCCGCTCACCCTCGTCGCGCGCCGCGAGTTCGGCCAGGACGTGCAGGCACCCGCGACCATCCTTCGGTTCGCCATCCCCGGCACGTCCTTCGCCGCCTGCCTGTCGGGCAGCGGTTTTGCGCGGTTCCAGGCCGGCGATCTGCTCGGCATCGTGCCCGCGGGCTCGGCCGTACCGCGCTTCTATTCGCTGGCTTCCGGCAGCGACGATGGCTTCCTCGAAATCGCGGTGCGCAGACAGGCCGGCGGTCTCTGCTCGGGTCAACTGACGACGCTGCCCTGCGGCGGCAAGGTCGATGCCTTCCTGCGCCGCAACCCGCAGTTTCACGCCGGGAACGCGGCCACGCCGCTTGTGCTGGTCGGCGCCGGCACGGGCATCGCGCCGCTGGCCGGCTTCGTGCGCGCCAATACCCGACGTCGCGCGATCCATCTGATCTTCGGCATGCGCCACCCCGACAGCGATTTCCTCTACGGGGACGCGCTGACGGGCTGGCTTGCCGACGGCAGGCTCGCGACGCTCACGACCGCATCGTCGCGCGGCGCAAGCCCCCGCCATGTCCAGGACGCGCTCGCCGCCGATCCGACGGCGATCCTGGATGCCGTCCGCCATGGCGGACGGATCATGGTCTGCGGGGGCAGGGCGATGGCCGCCGGCGTCGCCGAAGCGATCGCGCGACTGCTGGAACGCCAAGGCCTTTCGCTGGCGCAGCTGAGAACCGAGGGGCGCTATGTCGAAGACGTCTACTGATCGCGTCCGTCACACCCTCAACGGGCCGACCATGGGCACGCGCTGGTCCGCGGTGATCCATGCGGCTGGCGGCTTCGACATCGCCGCCGCCCGGCAGGCACTGCAAGCGGCGGTGGACGAGGTCGACGCACAGATGTCGACATGGCGGCCCGACAGCGACCTCATGCGCCTGAACCGCGCGGCGGTCGGCGAGACGGTGGCCGTCCCGCCGGCGCTGCTGGCCGTGCTGACGCTGGCGCTGGCGATCGGCCGGACATCCGGCGGTGCCTTCGACATCGGGGTCGGCGACGTCATCTCCGCTTGGGGTTTCGGTCCCGATGCCGCGGAACCGGCGCTGATCCGTGCGGCCCTGGCCGCCCGCCGCCCGCCCGCCTTCGAGGCCATCGAACTCGGCAGCGGCACGGTTAGGAAATTGTCGCCCCTGCGCCTCGACCTCAACGGCATCGCCAAGGGCTACGGCGTGGACCGCCTGGCGGAGACGCTGGCCGGCCTCGGCATCGACCGCGGCCTGGTCGGCATCGACGGCGAGATCCGCGCCATCGGCACCAGGGACGACGACGAGGGCTGGACCATCGCGGTCGAGCAGCCGGACCCCGACCGTCGGGCGCCGCACTCGCGGCTGTGGCTCGCGACGGGCGCGGTGGCCACGTCGGGCGACTACCGGCACTGGGTCGAGGTGCAGGGGCGGCGATTGTCGCATACCGTCGACCCACGCCGCGGCGCGCCGCTGCCGGACGCGCCGGCATCGGTCACGGTGCTGGCGCCGACCTGCGCCGCCGCCGATGCCTGGGCCACGGCCCTGATGGTCCTCGGTCCCGAGAATGGGGGCGCGCTCGCCGTGCGGCAGGGCCTGGATGCGCTGTTCCTGCTGCGCGGCAAAGACGGTAGGCTGCGCGCCCGGGGCTTCGGGCCGGTGTTCGAGTTGCAGCAAGGAAATCATTCATGAACCGCCGATCGCATGCCGAAACCCACATGGTCCACCGGATCGGCTGGCTGCGCGCCGCGGTGCTGGGCGCCAACGACGGTGTCGTTTCCACGTCGAGCCTGGTGGTCGGGGTCGCGGCGGCGGGGTCGGGCTCGGCCGAGATCCTGATCGCCGGCCTGGCCGGCCTGGTGGCCGGCGCGATGTCGATGGCAGCCGGCGAGTACGTCTCGGTCAGTTCGCAGACCGATGCCGAGACCGCCGACCTGGCGCGCGAGCGGCGCGAGCTGGCGGCGGCGCCGAAGGCCGAGCTGGAGGAACTCACGCAGATCTATGTCGATCGCGGGCTGGACCGGGATCTGGCCGAGCGGGTCGCCGCCCAGCTCTCGGGCCACAATGCCCTTGCGGCCCATGCCCGCGACGAACTCGGCATCACCGAAACCACGGCGGCCCGCCCGATCCAGGCGGCGATCGTCTCGGCGCTCACCTTCGCGGCCGGTGCCGTCATCCCGGTGCTGGCCGCCCTGGTTTCCCCGGCGGGCAAGACCAGCCTGATCGTCGCGGCGTCGACCATCGTGGCGCTGGCCGTGCTGGGCGGCCTCGGTGCCTCGGCCGGTGGGGCCGGCGTGCTGCGCGGCGCGGTACGGGTCACGTTCTGGGGCGCACTGGCCATGGGCGTCACGGCCGCGGTCGGCACGATCTTCGGCGTCCACGCCGGATAGCGTCAGGCCGGGATCGTGGCCAGCGGCAGGATGATCGAGAACGTCGAGCCGCGGCCTTCGGCGCTGTCGACCGTCACCTGCCCGCCATGCGCCCGGACCAGCTGGGCGACCAGCTGCAGCCCGATGCCCACACCGGGCCGGCTGGCGGCGTTGGCCGCGCGATAGAACTTGCCGAAGATCTGGCCGAGCTCGGCCTGCGGGATGCCGATGCCCTGGTCGTGCACGTCGATCCGCAGCGCCCCCCGCTCGACCTTGGCCGTGACGTCGACCGGCCGGTCGGCATCGGAGAACTTCAGCGCATTCTCGATCAGATTAGTCAGGGCCAGTTCGATCATCTCGGAATCGGCCAGCAGGACGGCCGCGTCCACGCTGTCGTCGAATTCGAGGCCGATGATCCGATCGCCGGTCGCATCCCGCACCCGCTGGACCGCCTGGCGCAGCATCGGGGCCGGGGCCAGCGGGCGCAGTTGCGGGGCCAGCGGCTGGCCGTCCAGCCGGCTGCGGTTGAGGCTGACGTCGATCATCGCCACCAGACGGCCGACCGCGCGGCGGATGCGGTCGATCCGCCGCCGATTCGGCGCATCGGCTTCGGCAAGGCTCATGCCGATGCCCTCGATGTTCGTCGCAATGACCGAAAGCGGGGTGCGGTACTGGTGGGAAATCACGTCGATGAAGCGCACCTGCGCCCGCTGCGCCTCCTGCTCGGCGGCCAGCGCGGCCTCGGCCCGCTGCTTGGCCGCCGCGAGGTCGCGCGTTCGCTCGGTCGCGATGGCCTGGGCGCGCAATTCGGCCTGCTGGGCCAGCGCCAGGGCCTCGGCCTGGGCAAGCCGGGCACGATTGTCAGCCTCCTTCATGCGCTGCGCGAGGCCGATGTTCATCAGGATCATGTGGATGGCCGACGCCGCCTGGTAGCTGTAGTCGGTCCATTCGAGCGTCGGCAGCAGCCCGACCACCCGCGCCACGTTGACGGTCAGCCCGACCAGCTGGGCGGCAAACGAGATAAGGAACAGCTTGGCCGGGGCGAACCCCTGCCGGGCCAGCCGGTAGCTCTGGCCGGCGGCGCTGAACAGCGCGATCACGCCCCCGACCATCAGCGTGCCGGCCAGGGTCTGGTAATAGCCCAGGAACGTCGCGGCGACGCCGACAAGCCCGTAGATCGCGGTCACGTGATAGACCCAATGCAGGATCGGCGACCGCTGCCGCGTCTCCAGCAAATGGATCGCAAAATAGCTGCAGGTGGTACAGGCCAGGAAACTGGAGCTGCCGACCACCAGATCCGACCATGCCGGGTGCCCCGGAAACAGCCAGATCGGTACGACCCCGGCGATGGCCGCGGCGCTGGCCGCCAGCGACAGGACATAGGCGGCGTACCACAGATGGGTGCGCGATCGGACCCAAAGCCAGAAGATCAGGTTGATCGCCGCGACCGCCACGGCCAGCCCGACATAGAGGCCCATCGCCAGCAGGATGTCGGCCGTGTGGCGGTTCAGGCTGGCGCTGGTCCGGACCGCCCCGCGCAGCATCAGGGAACTGCTCGTCTGGAGCCGAATGTAGTAGGCGCGCGCCTGGCCCGGCGGCAGGTCGATCGGCACGACATTGTTGATGCTGAAAACCGGCTTGTCGTCGACTGCGACATGATCGCCCAACCGGATCTCCCGGAAGTCGGCGGCGCCGGACGGAACCGCCACCGCCGGGCTGAAGACGTCGACATGATCGAGAAAGGCCGGCTCGAGTTCGAGGTAGAGCGGGCGCGATGCCGGACCGGTGTTTTCCAGGACGATCCGGATCCACGCGGTGACCGGGGTGTAGCCCAGGCTGAGATTGACCGGCAAGGGTTCGAACCGGTCGCGCAGCGGCAGGGCGATCACGTCGCCGAGCGCATGGCGGCCGCCCGGATCGAGCAGCAGGGCCATGTGGCCGTTCAGCGACGCGGTCCGGTCCGCCGGACCGAAACGCAGCACCGGCTGTGCCGCGGCCGGTCCGGGCAGCCCCGTCAGCAGCAGCGACGCCAGCAACCCCAGCACCACGATCAGGCCATCCCAGCGTCGCCGCGTCATCTACCTTCCTCTGACAGGTCGATCAGGGTATAGCGCAGCAGTATCTCGCGGACCACTTGCTGAGATCGCGACGGGGTAGAGGGGGTGCATCGGTGACCAACGTGATCGTCGTGGAAGACGACGCCGATCTGCGGGACGGCCTGATCGAATGCCTGCGGCTGTCCGGGCTGGCGGCGTCCGGCGTCGGTTCCGCCCTCGAATTCTACCAGGAACTCGCCGCGTCGGCGTTCGACATCGCGGTGCTGGACGTCAACCTGCCGGACCGGGACGGCTATTCGATAGCGGGCTTCCTGGCCGAAAAGACCAGCCTCGGCATCATCTTCATGACCGGGCGGGGCCAGGCGGAAGATCGCATCCGCGGCTTCACCAACGGCGCCGATCTCTATTTCGTCAAGCCGGTCGACCCGAAGGAACTGGTCCTGGCCATCACCAATCTCGCCCGGCGCCTGGGCGAGCGCACCGGCACGGCCGAGCCGGCAATCACCATCGCCACCGGTGAAAAGACCCCCTGGGTGCTCGACCGCGTGCAGTGGCGCCTGATCGCCCCGAGCGCGCAGACGGTGCAGCTCACCGCCAAGGAAATGCAGCTGGTCGAGCGGCTGGCGGCACAAGGCGGCATTCCAGTACCGCGCAACGAACTGATCCGCCTGCTCGGCCACGACGTCCTCGGCCCGGAAAGCCGCGGCCTCGACGCGACCATCCGCCGCCTGCGCCGCAAGACGCTCGCGGCGACCGGCCGGCAACTGCCCGTGCAGACCGTGCAGGCGGTCGGGCTGGTCTTCTCGGCCCCGATCCGGTTTGCCTGAAACTCGCCACAGTTCGGTCCCACGACTGCAGCCATGTCCCGGCCCAAGCTAACCGCCCTGATCGTCGCCTGCGCCCTGTTCATGGAAAACCTGGACGGCACGATCATCGCGACCGCCCTGCCCCAGATCGCCCAGTCGCTCGGCACCAGCCCGATCCGGCTGAGCCTGGCCATCACCAGCTACATGCTCAGCCTGGCCGTGCTGATCCCGGTTTCCGGCTGGTTCGCCGACCGCTACGGCGCGCGCCGGGTGTTCAGGGCGGCGATCCTGGTGTTCACCTGCGGCTCGCTGCTGTGCGCCATGTCCGACAGCCTGTGGCAGCTGACCGCGGCCCGGATCGTGCAGGGCCTGGGTGGGGCGCTGATGGTACCGGTCGGACGGCTGGTGCTGCTGCGCAGCGTCGAGAAATCCGAACTGGTGCAGGCCATGGCCTACCTGACCGTGCCCGCGCTGATCGGGCCGGTGATCGGGCCGCCGATCGGCGGCTTCATCGTGACCTTCTGGTCATGGCGCTGGATCTTCCTGCTGAACCTGCCGATCGGCCTGATCGGTTTCTGGCTGGTCACCCGGTTCATCGAGGATGCGCGCGAACCCGATCCGCCGCCGCTCGACATCGTCGGCGCCGTGCTGTCGGCGATCGGCCTGTCCGGGTTGATGCTGGGCTTCGAGATCCTCGGCCGCGACGGCGAGGACACGGCGGTCGCGCTGGCGCTGCTTGCCGCCGGCGCCGCCGGCGCCGCCGCCTTCCTGTGGCATGCCCGGCGCCACCCCAATCCGGTGCTGGATTTCACCCTGATGCGCATCCCGACCTTCGCCATCGCGGTCGGCGGCGCGTTCGTCTTCCGCGTCGGCATCGGCGCCCTGCCCTTCCTGCTGCCGCTGATGCTGCAGCTCGGCTTCGGCATGTCGGCACTAAGTTCCGGCCTGCTGACCTTCGCCTCGGCCGTCGGCGCGCTGGCGATGAAGATGACGGCCAAGCCGATCCTGAAGCGCTTCGGCTTCCGCGCGGTCCTCACAGTGAACGCCCTGCTCTGCGGCCTGTTCATCGTCGCCTACGGGCTGTTCCGGCCGGATACGCCCCACACCGTCGTGATCGCCCTGCTGCTGGCCGGCGGCTTCTTCCGCTCGCTGCAGTTCACCGGCACCAATACGCTGTCCTTCGCCGACGTGCCGCCCGAGCGCATGAGCCGCGCGTCGTCGATGACCTCGACCCTGCAGCAACTGTCGCTGTCGCTCGGCGTGGCGGTCGGCGCGGCGCTGCTGCATCTGACGCTGGCCTGGCGGGGGGCCGAGCATCTCGGCCCGACCGACTTCACCCCGGCATTCATCGCCGTCGGCCTGATATCCGGCCTGTCGACGCTGGCCTTCCTGCGGCTGAAGCCCGACGACGGTGCCGATGTCAGCGGACACCGGCGGCAGATCACTCCACCCGCATCAGGCGGCTGAACCTGTGACTTTCCAGCATCCGGGCGACCTGGCCCCTGGCGCCGCGCAGGGTCAGTGCCGCCCCCGCGGTGCGCGCGGCATCCGCCGACATCAGCACCATGCCGAGGCCGCCGGCATCGATGTGGCCGACGTCGGTCACGTCGTAGCAGACTTCGCGCGGCTGCTGGCCGACGATCTGGGCGATGACCGCGCGGAAGCCGCCATGGTCGTCCATGGTGACGTCGCCATGCAGCGTCACGGCGAGGCGGTCGCGTTCCTGGCGGAGGTCGTAGCGCATGGCCGCGCCCCTCACATCTTGTAGCCGATGCGCAGGCCGCCCCAATGGCGGCCCTGCACCATGATCGGCGCCGACACGTCCTTCATCAGCACGAACTGCCCGCCGCCCATGTCGCGCCGATAGGTCTGCAGCAGGAAACGCTTGGTCGAGCGGCCGGCGGACAGTCCGGTGCGGTCGTTGAAGACCCGGCGGTTGCGGCAATTGGCATTGTTCCAGACGGGATCGCTGCCCTGCGGCTGCGAGAACTTGACATTGTGGGTGGGCAGATAGCCGTTGCGGTCGACGGCGGCGCAGAACGCGACCTTGGGGTCGAGGGCCAGGACCGGCTCCTGTACCGGTGGGAACAGCCGGTCGGTCAGCGTGGTGAACTTGGCCATCACCTGCTGCGGGTTGGTCCCGGCGATCGGCTGGTAGCGGTCGTCGAACAGGTCGGCGATGGCGATCTGGCCCGACGCGACTGCACCCGAGAGCGCCTGGCCCAGCGCCGCCGCCCCCGCGATCACCGCCTCGATGAACTTGGTGTCGGCGGTCTGGAACGGGCTTTCGGCGATGAAGGCGATCAGGTCCTCGCCGACACCGAGCAGCTTGCCGACGCGGGCGTCGGCATTCTTCAGGTTGTCGCCGGTAAGCGACACGCCCTCGACCAGCTTGTCGAGTTCGCCGATCACCGTCTCGCACTGGCGCAGCCCCTCGGTCGCGGCGCCCGAGATCGCCCGGACCTTGCCGAAGATGTCGCCCAACGCATCGCCGAACTGGCCGGTGACACCCTTGATCAGCTCGACGCCGGAGGTGGCGGCACCCGCCGTCTTCAGGGCGGTGGTCGAATCGGAAATCAGCTCGGTCACGTTGCCGGCGAGGTCCTTGACCGTGCGATTGATGTTGGCGTTGACGTCGCCGGTCTGGCGGGCCAGCGCCTTGACCTCGGAGGCCACGACCGAGAACCCCTTGCCGGCATCGCCGGCGCGCGCCGCCTCGATGGTCGCGTTGAGGGCAAGCAGGTTGGTCTGCTTGGCGATCGCATCGATCGACTGGGTCATCCGGCCGACGCCGGTCAACGCCTGATCCAGCGTCTGCAGGCGCTGCTCGATCCCCTGGACCGAGCCGACCAGCCGCCCGATCGAGGTCAGGGCCGAGCCGACCGCTTCCTGCGAGCGGCCGGCCTCGCTTGCCGCGCTCGAGGCGACCTGCGAGGTGGCCGAGCCCGACTGGTCGATCTCGCGGATCGCCTGGGCCATGCCGCGCGCGATTTCGCGCAGTTCGCCGAACAGCGCTTCCTGATGCTTGACGAAGCGCGCGACACCCTCGATCGAGCCGGCGATATCGGCGACTTCGAGGCTCAGTTGCTGGACCTTCGACAACACGTCGTTGGCAAAGCCGTCGGCTTCGCGCACGCGGCGGCGCAATGTCTCGACGTCCTCGGCATCGACTGAGGCTACGGGCGTCACCGACTGTACCGCATGCTCTTGGGCCATGCCGTTTTCCTCCCCGGGACTGCGTCGTTTGCGCGAGTCCGATTATTGTTCTGAACCTTGAGTTTTCCTACGCCAAGCTTAAGACCGACTTACGAAACATCGTCGCTGCGGTATTTTAGTGAACATTCGTACAATGATACCGCGACCTCGAAGGGCTTTACATCGGCCGGCCGATCGCCATCTCTAAGGCGCGTTCGCGGCTCTCGCGTTCGCGGGATGTTCCGGGTATATTGCCGGCCCCGATCTCCCCCATCCGCCTTCCCAGATTTCGGTACCCAGCCCCATGCTCACCAAGATCTCGATCCGCGGCGCGCGCGAACACAACCTCAGGAACGTCGACGTCGACATCCCGCGCGACCGCCTTGTCGTGCTGACCGGGCTGTCCGGATCGGGCAAGTCGAGCCTCGCCTTCGACACGATCTACGCGGAAGGCCAGCGCCGCTATGTCGAGAGCCTGTCGGCCTATGCCCGCCAGTTCCTCGAGCTGATGCAGAAGCCGGACGTCGACCTGATCGAGGGCCTGTCGCCGGCGATCTCGATCGAGCAGAAGACGACGTCGCGCAATCCGCGCTCGACCGTCGGTACGGTCACCGAGATCTACGACTATCTGCGCCTGCTCTACGCCCGTGTCGGCGTGCCCTATTCGCCGGCGACCGGCCTGCCGATCGAAAGCCAGACGGTCAGCCAGATGGTCGACCGCGTGCTGGCGATGCCCGAGGGCACGCGCCTCTATCTGATGGCGCCGCTGATCCGTGGCCGCAAGGGCGAGTACCGCAAGGAACTGCAGGAGTTGCAGAAGCGCGGCTTCCAGCGCGTCAAGGTCGACGGCAAGCTCTACGAGATCGCCGAGGTGCCGGCCCTCAACAAGAAGCTGAAGCACGATATCGACGTCGTCGTCGACCGCATCGTCGTGCGCGGCGACCTCGGAACCCGCCTGGCCGATTCGCTGGAAACCGCGCTCGGCCTGGCCGACGGCATCGCCGTGGCCGAGAATGCCGACAATGGCGAACGCACGGTGTTCTCGGCCAAGTTCGCCTGCCCGGTCTCCGGCTTCACCATCGACGAGATCGAGCCGCGGCTGTTCTCGTTCAACAACCCGTTCGGCGCCTGCCCGGTCTGCGACGGGCTGGGCACCAAGCTCTATTTCGATCCGGGCATGGTCGTGCCCGACGACACGCTCAGCCTGAAGGACGGCGCCATCGCGCCCTGGGCCAAGTCGACCTCGCCCTATTACGGCCAGACGCTCGAATGCCTGGCCAAGCACTACAAGTTCAGCCTGTCCAGGCCATGGTCCGAGCTGGCCGACAAGGTGCGCAAGATCATCCTGCACGGTTCGGGTGACGAGGCGATCTCGTTCCAGTACGACGACGGCCTGCGCTCCTACAAGGTGTCGAAGCCGTTCGAAGGCGTCATCACCAACATGGAGCGGCGCTGGCGCGAAACCGACTCGGCCTGGGTGCGCGAGGAACTGGAGCGTTTCCAGTCGGCCACCACCTGCGAGGCCTGCGGCGGGCACCGGCTGAAGCCCGAGGCGCTGGCGGTCAAGATCGACCATCTGCATATCGGCGAGATCGCGCAGATGTCGATCCTGGCCGCACGCGACTGGTTCCTGGCCCTGGAACCCAAGCTGTCGCCGAAGAACAAGGAGATCGCCCAGCGCATCCTGAAGGAAATCAACGAGCGGCTTGGCTTCCTCGTCAATGTCGGCCTGGAATATCTCGCGATGTCGCGCAACTCCGGCACGTTGTCGGGCGGGGAAAGCCAGCGCATCCGGCTGGCATCGCAGATCGGCTCGGGCCTGACCGGCGTGCTCTACGTCCTTGACGAACCCTCGATCGGGCTGCACCAGCGCGACAACACCCGCCTGCTGCAGACGCTGGTGCGCCTGCGCGACCTCGGCAATTCGGTCCTGGTGGTCGAGCACGACGAGGAGGCGATCAGGACCGCGGACCATGTCATCGACATGGGCCCCGGTGCCGGCATCCACGGCGGCACCGTCGTTGCCGAAGGCACGCCCGAGCAGGTGATGCAGAACCCGAACTCGCTGACCGGGCAGTACCTGACCGGGATGCGCCAGATCCCGATGCCCGCCCAGCGCCGCAAGCCCGACAAGCAGCGCAAGGTGACGATATCGGGGGCACGCGCCAACAACCTGCAGAACGTCTCCTGCTCGATTCCGCTGGGGCTGTTCACCTGTGTCACCGGCGTGTCCGGCGGCGGCAAGTCGACGCTGATCATCGAGACGCTGTACAAGGCGGTGGCCCGCAAGCTGAACGGTGCGCGCGAACTGCCCGGCGCGCACGACAAGATCGAGGGCCTGGAATGGCTCGACAAGATCATCGACATCGACCAGTCGCCGATCGGCCGCACGCCGCGGTCGAACCCGGCGACCTATACCGGCGCCTTCTCGCCGATCCGCGACTGGTTCGCCGGTCTGCCCGAGGCCAAGGCGCGCGGTTACGGTCCCGGCCGCTTCTCGTTCAACGTCAAGGGCGGCCGCTGCGAGGCCTGCCAGGGCGACGGGCTGATCAAGATCGAAATGCACTTCCTGCCCGACGTCTACGTGCAGTGCGACGTCTGCAAGGGCCGGCGCTACAACCGCGAGACGCTCGACATCACCTTCAAGGACAAGTCGATCGCCGACGTGCTCGACATGACGGTCGAGGATGCCGCCGACTTCTTCAAGGCGGTCCCCGCCGTGCGCGAGAAGCTCGAGACGCTGAAGCAGGTCGGGCTCGGCTACGTCAAGGTCGGGCAGCAGGCGACGACGCTGTCGGGCGGCGAGGCGCAACGCATCAAGCTGGCCAAGGAACTGTCCAAGCGCGCCACCGGCCGCACCCTCTACATTCTCGACGAGCCGACCACCGGCCTGCATTTCGAGGACGTGCGAAAGCTGCTCGAAGTTCTGCAAGCCCTGGTTGATAACGGCAACACCATCGTGGTCATCGAGCACAATCTGGAAGTGATCAAGACGGCCGACTGGATCGTCGACTTGGGACCCGAAGGTGGTAACGGGGGCGGCAGGATCGTTGCGGAAGGCACACCGGAACAGGTGAGCAAGGTAGCGGAAAGCCATACCGGGCGTTATCTTGCTCCGTACTTGAAGGGGGCACAGCATACGACTCAGGCAACCCAGCCGGCGACCAGGCGCCGCGCCGCCGGCGGCAAGTAAAATGACGGTAATTAATCACCGCGTGGCGCGGGGGAGGCGGCCGGGAGCGTGCAGATACCGGTGGGGAGTGATCTTGCCGAACTGATCGGCACGATTTCATGTCTGAGCGACGAGGCCATGTGCCTCTACGATGCGGACGATCGCATCGCCTGGTGGAATCCGCGTTATCCGGAACTGTTTCCCGAAGTCGGCGAGATGATCGCCGTCGGTGTCCATTTCCTGGACACGTTCGAACGGCTTTTCCGCCTGATGGCACCGGACGGGGACGAGACGGCCTGGGCAATGTACCGGGCCAATGCGCTGGAACGGCATCGCAACGTGACCGGCCCGCTCGACTACCAGCGGCCCGACGGCCGCTGGATCAGGATGCGGATGTCGCGCTTGAGCAACGGCGGACGCATCAAGCTGTGGCGCGACATCACTCATGTCTACCAGGGCGTCACCTCCGACACCCGCCTGTCGGAAGTGCTGGCGAGCCTGCGCGCCGGCGTCGTCATCACCGAGCGTGACGGCTCGATCCTGTTCGGCAACGGCCACTACTTCATCGAACTGGTCGGCCGCCATGTCGTCGACTGGTCGGCCTTCGGTCGGCCGGACGGCCGCAAGCTGTTCTGGCAGGCGCTCGGCCTGGGGCTGAAACCCGACCCGACGGTCGACCAGCTGCTGGCCTCGCCGCCGATCGACCAGCCGCTGGGCCAGCCGCTGGTGGTCGAGACGCAGAACGGCCTGTTCCTGAGGCTCGAGGAACGGCGGACCGACTTCGGCATCGTCACGCTGCTGGTCGACGTGACCGAGTTGAAGCGGCAGGAGGCCGCGGCTGCGGCAGCCCAGGCCGCACTGATCGAGGCCAACCGGCGGCTGGCGGTCCAGGCCGCGACCGATGCGCTGACCGGCCTGTTGAACCGCCGCAAGTTCAGCGAGCTCGCCGCCGAGGAAATGGAGCGTGCACGGCGCTATGGCCGCCCGCTGTCTCTGCTGGCCCTCGATCTCGACCATTTCAAGACGGTCAACGATCGCTTCGGCCATCCGGTCGGCGACGGCGTGCTGCGCCATGTCGCCGAGATCATCGCCGCCGGCGTCCGCTCCTGCGATCGTGTCGCCCGGCTCGGCGGCGAGGAGTTCGCGGTGCTGCTGCCCGAGACGCGGCCGGCCGATGCGATGATCCTGGCCGAACGTCTGCGGCGCGCCGTTTCGGGCCGGCCGGCCGAGATACCCCCGGCCGGCGCGATCCAGGTCACCGTCTCGGTCGGCTGCGTGGGCCTGACCCGTGAGGACGAAACCATCGAAACGGTGATGGCACGGGCCGATCGCGCGCTTTACGTGGCGAAGGCCGCGGGCCGCGACTGCGTCGTCGACGGTTGATGGCAAGAAGCCACCGGCCGGGCTAATATTACCAGATGAAATTGGACAATCCCGAGGTCATGGCCGCGACGTTCGCCCTTCTGGCCGAAGGGATCGACGAGGCCGCGGCGATCTACGACGCTGGCGAGCGCCTGCTCTGGTGGAATGGGCAGCTGCCGGCGTTCTTTCCCGAATTGGCGCCGCGGCTGCGCCAGGGTCTGCCCTTCGTCGAAACCGCCGAGACGCTCTACGACCTGATGAATCCGGACGGCGGTACGCCCGCCGGGCGCCGCGGCTTCATCGAGCGGGCGATCCAGCGCCATCGCCATGCCGATGGCCCGATCGACTATCAGCGCCCCGACGACGGCCGCTGGCTGCGCTTGACCCTGCACGACCTGCCCCAGGGCTGCCGGCTGAAGATCTGGCGCGATGCCACGCCGCTCTACGGCAAGCGCCTGGCCGAGCATCGCCTGGGCGATGCGCTGTCGCAGCTCAATCTGGGACTGATGCTGTCGGACCCGGCGCATCGGCTGCAATACATCAACTCGCGCTTCTTCGTGGCCCTGTTCGGCGCCCATGTCGTCGACCCCTCGCCGCTCTATGCCGGCGAGCCCGGGGCCTTCTGGCGCACCGTCGCGCCCGCCTTCGTCGCGGCCCCGGAACTTGACTTGCTGGCGTCGCTCGAACGGCCTTCGCCCGCCCCTGCGGTGCTGCAGACGCGCGACGGCCGCTGGGTCCGGATCGAGGAGCAGCGATCGTCGAACGGCCACACGACGACATTCATCGACGTGACCGAGCTGAAGCAGCGCGAAGACGAGGCAGCCCTCGTCCGGATCGATCTCGAGCGCTCGCTGCACCAGTTGCGCCGGGTCCAGGCCGAGTTGCTCAAGTCGAACGAGCAGCTGACGGTGATGGCCGAAACCGATCCGTTGACCGGGGTGATGAACCGGCGCAAGTTCCTGGACCATGCCCGGCACGAATTCGCCCGGTCGCTGCGCTACGGGCGCGAGATGTCGCTGATCATGGTCGACATCGATCACTTCAAGAAGATCAACGATACCTGGGGCCATCTCGCCGGCGACACCGCACTGATGCGGACGGCGGAGCGGCTGTCGTCCAGCGTGCGCTCGCTCGACTTCATCGGCCGTCTCGGCGGCGAGGAGTTTGCGGTGCTGCTGCCCGAGACACCGAAAGCGGCGGCGGCCGCGCTGGCCGAACGGCTGCGCCTCGTCATCGCCGGCATCAGCCTGCCCGAGGAACACGGCGCGATCTCGCTGACCGCGAGCTTCGGGGTCAGCGCGCGCGAAGCAGGCGACAAGGAATTGCTGAACGTGCTGGCCCGATCCGACCGCGCCCTCTACAGCGCCAAGCGCGGCGGGCGCAATCAGGTCGCCGTATCTTGACCGCCGGCGATCCGCTCGATGTGGCCGCGCTGGAGCAGGCAGCCCTGCATTATCTCGGCCGCTATGCCGCCTCGGCCGAGGGCGTCCGCCGCGTGCTGCGGCGGCGGCTGCGCCGCCAGGGGCTAGAGCCTGAACGCCAGGAGGCGGCCGAAGCGGCGATCACCGCCGTGCTGGCCAAGCTCGCCCGGCTTGGCTATCTCGACGATGATGCCTTCGCCACGGCCCGCGCCCGTCGGCTGGCGGCGCAGGGGCGACCGCGGGCAGCGATCGCCGAGCGGCTGGCCGCCAAGGGTGTCGCGCGCGACGGCATCGACCGGACTTTGCGTGCGCTGGCCGAGGAGGATCCGGCCGGCGATCTCGCCGCCGCGATCGCCTTCGCCGAGAAGCGCAAGCTGGGTCCCTGGCGGCGCGGCGCGGGTGACGATGCTGCCCGGCGGCGCGAGGCCGCGAGCCTGGCGCGGCGCGGGTTCCCGCCCTCCATCGCACGCCGCATCGTCGAGGCCGATGACGCCGATGTGTTGGCCGCCCTGCTGTCGGATGCGCGGTCGTCGTGATAGCGTGGCGGACCTGTCCGAAGGGAGTAACGGGATGCCGCGCCTGCCGCTGATCTGCCTTGCCGCCGCAACGGGTGTCGCCCTCGGGGCCGGCATCGCCTGGGCCGCGACCTCGCAGGTGACCCAGCGCGACCGCGCCTTCAGCACGGGGGCCCTGTCGATCCGCAAGGGCGATGTCGTGCAGATTTCGAACGCCGATACCGTCGTCCACCACATCTATGTCGAATCGGCCGCCTTCAACTACGATTCCGGCGAGCAGCCGGTCGGCCGCACCCTCGACGTCGCCTTTCCGCTGCCCGGCACCTTCGACGTGCTCTGCGCAATCCACCCGCGCATGAAGCTCGTCGTGACCGTCGCCGAGTGACCGCCTTGGCCCGCCGCAGGCTGACGATCGGCGGGCTGATCTACGGCGGCTTTCTGCTGCTGATCGTCCTGATCGTCGGCGCATCGGTCGCCGGCGTGCTGGCGATGCGCGAGATCGACGCGTCGTTCATCCAGGTCAAGGACCTCGCCGCCGTCTCCAAGCGCGGCGCCGACCTGCGCAACGAGGCGGCAACCCTCCTGCGCGATGCCGCCGCCTATGCCGGGGACCCGGCCGAAACCCGACGCCGACAAGTCTGGACTGCCGCGGCGGCGATCAAGGCGGCCTCGTCCGACATGCGCGGCAGGCTCGGCCCCGATGCCGGCGATGCAGGCGAATATCTCGACGGGATCGCCGACAATCTCGATGCCTTCCTGGCCGAGTTCGAAAAGCTTGCCGGGTTCATGGCTGGCGCCGAAGACAAGGCCGCCGCCGCGATGGCGCCGGAGGCGCGCCGCATCCTGGCAGCGATGGACCGCTATGGCCGTCAGATCGCGCGGATCACCGGGCTGGTGGCGGAAACGACGTCGAGCAAGGCGAACACCTTCACCGAGGTCGCGCAGGCCGAGCTGGAGGCCGGCATCTGGCGCACCGGCATCATCGCCGTCGTCTGTGCCGTGCTCGGCATTGCGATCGCGCTGGTCGTCGTGCGGCAGACGGTCGGGCCGCTGTCGCGTTTCACCCAGGTGATGACGCGGCTGGCCGGCGGCGCGCTGGATACCGAGGTCCCCTATCTGCGGCAGGAGAACGAGATCGGTGCGATGGCGCGCGCCACCGACGTGTTCAAGGCCGCGATGCTCGACGTCAAGGCGGCGCGCGACGAAGCCGAGGCCGCCGCCAAGGCCAAGGCCGATTTCCTCGCGGTGATGAGCCACGAGATCCGCACGCCGATGAACGGCGTGCTGACGATGGCCGACCTGCTGCACGAAAGCCGACTCGACGACGAGCAGCGCGGCATGGCGCAGATCGTGCGCGACTCCGCCCGCTCGCTGCTGACCATCATCAACGACATTCTCGACTTCTCGAAGATCGAGGCCGGCAAGCTGGCGCTGGAGGAGGTCGAGATCGACCTGGCCGATCTGGTACGCGGCGTCGCCGAACTGCTGGGCCAGCAGGCCGCGGAAAAGACGCTCGAGCTTGTCGCCTTCGTCGATCCCGCCCTGCCCCGGCGGCTGATCGGCGATCCGACGCGGCTGCGCCAGATCCTGGTCAACCTGACCGGCAATGCGATCAAGTTCACCGAACACGGCAGTGTCGGCGTCGCCGCACGGCGCGCGCGGGACGGCTCGCTGCGGCTCGAAATCAGCGATACCGGCATCGGACTGACCCCGGCACAGCAGGCCAGGCTGTTCCAGCCGTTCGAGCAGGCGGATACGTCGACCGCCCGCAAATACGGCGGCACGGGGCTCGGATTGTCGATCTGCCGACGCCTGGTCGAGTTGATGGACGGCCGCATCGGCGTCACCTCGGCGCCGGGCGCCGGCTCGACCTTCTGGTTCGAGATCCCGTTGCGCCCGACCGCGGCCCAGCCCGCCGCCGACCGGGTCGACTTTGCCGGGTTGCGGCTGCTCGCCCTGATCGAGACGCCCGCCCTGGCCGAGGCGGTGGCAGGATATCTCGGCGCGACCGGTATCGAGACGGACCGCGCGGCAAACGGCGACGATGCCCTCGATCGGTTGTGTACCGCCGCCGCCGCCGGCCGGCCCTACCAGATCCTGCTGCTCGACCACCGGCTGCTCGACAATCCCGCCTTGTCCTTCGGCCGCGCCGTCCTGGCCGATCCGACGCTGGGCGATACCCGGATCCTGTTGCTGGCGCCGCGCGGCCTCGCCTCCAGCCGCGCCGAGGCTGCGCGGCTCGGCTTTGCCGGTTCGGTCGTCAAGCCGGTCCATCGGGCCGACCTGCTGAAGGCAATCGCCCAGGCCACCGGCCGCACGATCGATCTTGCCGATATCGCAACCGGCAGCAACGCCACCCCGCTCGAACGCCGGGCGCCAAGCCGCGAGGCGGCACTCGCCGCCGGCAGCCTGATCCTGGTCGCCGAAGACAACGCGACCAACCAGATCGTCATCGCCAAGCTGCTCTCGCGGCTCGGCTACCAGGCCGATATCGTCGCGAACGGTGCGCGCGCCTGGGCCGCGCTGCAGCAGACACGCTATGGCCTGTTGCTGACCGACTGCCACATGCCCGAGATGGACGGCTACGAGCTGACCCGGCGTATCCGCGCGGCCGAGACCGATCACCGGCTGCCGATCATCGCGCTGACCGCCGATGCACTCGCCGACACCGCCAGGCTTTGCCTCGCCGCCGGCATGGACGGCTATCTGCCCAAGCCGATCGAGCTCAAGGACCTCGCCACGACCCTGGCCCACTGGCTGGCCGATGCGGAGGCGCCGCCAGCAATCGCGCCGCCCCTGCCGATCGATGACCAGGCCGAACTGCCGGTCTTCGACGTCGAGCGGGTCATCGAGACCTTCGGCGTGCTGGACGAGGAGGCGATCGCGCTGCTCGGCACGTTCATCGAAACCACCGAGCCGGTGCTGGACGACCTCGACGCGGCGATCGTCGCCGAAAACTGGTCCGAAGTGCGCCGCCATGCCCACGCCGCCGCCGGTGCGGCCCGGATGGCCGGGGCGGTTGCAATGGCAGCCTTGTGCAGCGACGTCGAACAACGGGCCGCCGCCGGCGATCCGGATGCCGGCCCCCTCGCCCACGGCATCCGCCCGGCTTTCGCCGCCGCCGGGGCGGCGATTGCCGGGCTGAAGCCTCAGGCGGCGTGAGCCGGATCGAGAAAGCCGCCCGACTGCCGGTTCCACAGCTGGGCATAGATGCCGCCCAGTTTCAGCAGCTGTTCGTGCGTGCCTTCCTCGACGATCCGCCCCTGGTCCATCACCACCAGCCGATCCATCGCCGCGATGGTCGACAGGCGGTGGGCGATGGCGATGACGGTCTTGCCTTCCATCAGTTCGAACAGGCTTTCCTGGATCGCCGCCTCGATTTCCGAATCCAGCGCCGACGTCGCCTCGTCGAGCACCAGGATCGGGGCATCCTTCAATAGGACGCGTGCGATGGCGATGCGCTGGCGCTGGCCGCCCGACAGCTTGACGCCGCGCTCGCCGACATGGGCGTCGAGCCCGGTGCGGCCCTTCATGTCCGCCAGACCCGGCAGGAAATCGGCCGCATGTGCCCGCGCCGCCGCGGCCAGGGCTTCGTCGCGGGTGGCGTCGGGCCGGCCGTAGACGATGTTGTCCAGGACCGAGCGATGCAGCAGCGAGGTATCCTGCGTCACCACGCCGATCCGGGCGCGCAGCGAATCCTGCGTCACCTTGGCGATGTTCTGGCCGTCGATGCGGATCTCGCCGCCTTCCAGGTCGTAGAAGCGCAGCAGCAGGTTGACCAGCGTCGACTTGCCCGCCCCCGACCGGCCGATCAGGCCGATCTTCTCGCCGGGCCGGATGGTCAGGTTGAGCCGATCGATCACCCCGCCCTCGCGACCATAATGGAACGAGACGTCACGGAACGAGATGCCGCCGGCGGTCACCGCGATCGGCCGCGCCTCGGTCCGGTCGACGAGGCCATGCGGCCGGGCGATCGTCTCCATCCCCTCCTGGACCGTGCCGACGTTCTCGAAGATGTTCGTGATCGTCCACATGATCCAGCCAGACATGTTGTTGACGCGCAGCGCCAGGCCGGTGGCCAGGGCGAGCGCGCCGACGGTGACGAGGCCGTCCGACCACAGCCAGACCGACAATGCCGCGGTGCCGCCGATCAGCAGGCCGTTGATCAGCCACAGCCAGATCACCATCGCGGACAGCGGCCGCAGCATCTCGTGGAAACGGTCGGTGTGGTACTGCAGGCCATCGCGGGCGAAGGCTTCCTCGCGCGAGGACGAGGCGAACAGCTTCACCGTCTGGATATTGGTGTAGCTGTCCACCACGCGACCCGTCAGCATCGAGCGCGCCTCCGACATCACCACCGCCAGCCGCTTGATCTGCGGCACATAGGCGCGCAGCACGAAAAAATACGCGACCAGCCAGGCCAGCAGCGGCGCGGCCAGCCAGAAATCGACCTTGGCGAACAGGGCCAATGCGCCGACGATGTAGACGACGACGAACCAGATCGCGTCGATCATGTCGACCACCGACCCGCGCAGCGCGGGGCCGGTCTGGATGATCTTGTTGGCGATGCGGCCGGCGAAGTCGTTCTGAAAATAGGCCAGGCTGTGGCGCAGCGCATGGGTATGCATCTGCCAGCGCACCAGGTTGGTCATCTGCGGTTCGATCGCCTGAAACTTGATCAGGCTGTGCAGGCCCGAGAACAGCGGGCGCAGCACCATCACCACCACGGCCATCCAGACCAGTTCCGGCCCGTGATCGGCGAACAGCCGGGCCGGCGTCGTGTCGTTGAGCATGTCGACCAGCCGGCCGACATAGTCGTAGATCGCCACCTCGATGACCGCGACGAACAGGCCGACGACCATCAGCGCCAGCAGCGGCCAGCGGAACTGCGCGACGAAATGGCGATAGAACGCAGACAGCCCGGACGGCAACGCCCGGCCCGCCGGCGGCGGCGCAAAAGGCGAAGTCAGACGTTCGAAGAAAGAAAAGACAGCGGCGAACATGGTGCGCAGCTCCGACGGTTCTCAGGTGCATGGCGAAAGACGAAGTCAGCACCGACCCGACGGAGGGTTCCGGGTTGATCCGGAACCGAAGTGTCGAGCCGGCCTCAGATCAGGCGATCGGCTTGCGACATGCGCACCTCCTCATTGGAAAAATGGACGGGCAGGGTAGGCAGATCCGCCGGCCCGGGCAAGTCCGATTCGCCGATCGATGCACGATTACCCGCTCTCTGTGGCATTTGCGCCAGGGCGCTAGCCTTTGACGAATTCCTTGTAATGCTTGGCCACCACCCAGTCGAACCGGTCGGTCACCGCCTTCTGGGACACCGGCTTGACCAGGAAGGCGTCGATGCCGGAGGCGCGGGCCTCCATCACCACGTTCGATTCGTTGTGCGAGGTCAGCATGATCACCGGCAGCGTGCGCGCCCGCGGAATGTCGGGCGACCGGCGCAGTTCCTTCAGGAAGGTCAGTCCGTTCATCGGCGCCATGTCGATGTCGCAGAACGCGATATCCGGCGCGAAATCCTTGCAGCTGCGCAACGCGCTTTCGCCGTCCTTGGCCTCGGCGATATGCTCGATCCCCATGTAGCGCAGGAAACGCACGATGATCGAGCGGATGAACTGCTGATCGTCGATCACCAGGACCTTGATTTTGGGATAGTCGATCTTGGGCTGGGGCATCTGCGCTCGGTTCTCAGTCTGTATCGGGCCGACGGCAGACTTTACTTTACGGCCATCCGCATGCAAACACCGCCCCGGCCCCGCAGCCGGGGTCACGCAAACTTGAGGAGCAGGCCATGGCGCATCAGCCCGTTCACGTGATCGGCGGCGGCCTCGCCGGGTCGGAAGCCGCCTGGCAGCTGGCCCAGGCCGGCGTGCCGGTGATCCTGCACGAGATGCGGCCGGTCCGGCGCACCGATGCCCATTCCACCGACGGGCTGGCCGAGCTGGTCTGCTCGAACTCGTTCCGCTCCGACGATGCCGACAACAATGCCGTGGGCCTGCTGCATGAGGAGATGCGCCGCTGCGGCTCGCTGATCATTGCCGCGGCGGATGCCAACAAGGTGCCGGCCGGGGCCGCGCTGGCGGTCGACCGCGACGGCTTCTCGGCGGCGGTGCAGGCGCGACTGCTGGCCCTGCCCAACGTCACGCTGGCCCGCGAGGAGATCGCGGGCCTGCCCCCGGCGGAATGGGACAACGTCGTGGTCGCGACCGGCCCCCTCACCTCGCCGTCTCTGGCCGAGGCGCTGCGGGGACTGACCGGTGAGGAAAGCCTCGCCTTCTTCGATGCGATCGCCCCGATCGTGCACAAGGAATCGATCGACTTCGGCATCGCCTGGTTCCAGTCGCGCTACGACAAGGCCGGGCCGGGCGGTGACGGCGCCGACTACGTCAACTGCCCGTTGTCGCGCGATGAATACGATGCCTTCATCGCCGCGCTGCTCGCGGCCGAGGCGACCGAATTCAAGGAATGGGAAAAGGACACGCCCTATTTCGACGGGTGCCTGCCGATCGAGGTGATGGCCGCGCGCGGCCATCGCACCCTCGCCTTCGGCCCGATGAAGCCGGTCGGCCTGATCGATCCGCGCACCGGCCGGCGCCCCTATGCCGTGGTCCAGCTGCGCCAGGACAACGCGCTGGGCACGCTCTACAACATCGTCGGCTTCCAGACCAAGATGAAGTACGGCGAACAGACGCGCGTGTTCCGCATGATCCCCGGCCTGCAGAATGCCGAATTCGCGCGGCTGGGCGGCCTGCACAGGAACACTTTCCTCAACAGCCCGCGACTCCTCGACGGCACCCTGCGGCTGAAGGCGATGCCGGCCCTGCGGTTTGCCGGGCAGGTCACCGGCGTCGAGGGTTACGTCGAAAGCGCGGCGATCGGCCTGCTGGCCGGCCGCTTCGCCGCCGGCGACCGGCTGGCCCGGGACATCGTCGCGCCGCCGCCGACCACCGCGCTGGGCGCCCTGATCGGCCATATCACCAGCGGCGCGGATGCGGCGAGCTTCCAGCCGATGAACGTCAATTTCGGCCTGTTTCCGCCATTGCCCGACGTGCGCAAGCACGAGCGCAAGCAGGCGATGGTCCGCCGCGCCCGGGCCGATTTCTCGGCTTGGCTGGGGCAGGCGGCGACGCAGGCTGCCTGACCCGCCGCCGCGGCCGCGGCCGGCGTCAGAACCGGCCCAGCGCCGCCCGCCACAGCAGGGCCGTCTGCTTGCGCAGCGGCGAAACGAAGGGGTCGGGGTCCCTGTCCGCCTGCAGCCGGCCGAGATAGAGCCCCGCGATCGTCGCCGGCAACAGCGCGGCCAGCGCGCCGCGCGGGACCCGCGCCCGCCGCGCCTGGGCAAGATGGCCGGCCGCGGCAGCGAGCAGGGCGGCTTCCTCTCGTTCCCCGATCCAGGGCCGGCCATGGGCGGCCAGGAACGGCGCCGCGCGGACCAGGCCGACCAGCGCATAGGCGGTACCGGCGGCGCGCGCGGCCGCCAGCGTGCCCGAATCGGCGTGGCCCAGCAGGATTGCCGCCGCCTCGGTCAGGTTGCCGGCGGTGCCGGCGGCATAGGCGGCGAGATCGGCCGGCGGTCCGGCATCGAGGTCGGCGGTCCGCGCATCGATCAGCGCCTGCAGCCTGGGCCACGCGTCCGACGCCGAGACGTGGCGGGCCAGCGCCCGGGCGACCGGCTGCTCGCGCGGCTGGCCGGCGGCGCAGCCTTCCAGCGTCTCGCGCCACCATTGCAGGCGAATTTCGCCCAGCATCGGTTCCCGCACGGTTTCGCGCACCCGCGCGACCTCGAGATTGAAGGCATAAAGCGCCATCAGGCCGGGGCGGCGCGCATCGGGGGCAAACAGCGCGGCCAGCCACCGGTCGTGGTCATGGGCCTCGACCGCCGCGGCACAAAGCCCGTCGTCATCCAGCTCGTCGCTCAAAGCCCTTCCGCCTCAGATAGTTGAGAAAGATTCAAAACCGCCCTATATCGGTTCCCGGAACAGCGTCACCGCCGTCGCCTGCCGACGCTGCTCCGCTACCATTCGACTTGCCAAAGGTCCAGTGCGGCCCGTTTTCAGTCCGCATCCGGCCGTTGGTGATGCCAGAACCACCCAGACCCGCATAACCGAGGCAGATCATGGCATTCGAGCTCCCGCCCCTTCCCTACGCCGACACCGCCCTTGAGCCGCATATGACGGCCAAGACCTTCTCGTTCCACCACGCCAAGCACCACCAGGCCTACGTCACCAACCTGAACAACCTGGTCAAGGACACCCCGCTGGCCGACGCCTCGCTCGAGGATGTCATCAAGGCTTCGGCCGGTGACGCGGCCAAGGCCGGCATCTTCAACAACGCCGCGCAGGTGTGGAACCATACCTTCTTCTGGAATTCGATGAAGCCGAACGGCGGCGGCAAGCCGACCGGCGCCATCGCGGCCAAGATCGACGCCGATCTCGGCGGCTACGACAAGTTCGTCGAGGCCTTCAAGACCGCCGGCACCACCCAGTTCGGCTCCGGCTGGGCCTGGCTGGTCGTCGAGGGTGGCAAGCTCAAGGTCACGAAGACCGGCAATGCCGACACCCCACTGGTGCATGGCCAGACGGCCCTGCTCACCATCGACGTGTGGGAGCATGCCTACTATCTCGACTACCAGAACCGCCGCCCGGACTTCATCAGCGCGTTCCTCGACCATCTGGTGAACTGGGACTTCGCGAACGCGAACCTGGCCAAGGCCTGAGTTCAGCCGGCATCGCGCGATCGGACGGGGCCCTGCGGGGCCCCGTCTTGCGACAGGGGCGCCGCGGCCATGACCGATATCGACCTGCGTGCGGCGACCGAAGCCGATTTCGAGGCGCTGCTCGATCTGCGGATGCGCGCGCTGCGCCCGCATCTCGAACGGCTGGGCCGCTATGATCCGGTCCGCGGCCGGGAACGGTTCCGCCGTGGTTTCTCGTCCGAGCATACCCGTCTGATCGTCGCCGACGGCACAGCGGTCGGCTGCGTCAGCCTGAAACCGATCCCCGGCGGCCTGGAGATCGAACATTTCTACCTCGAACCCGCGCTGCATGGTCGCGGCATCGGCAGCGAGGTCCTACGCCGCCTGCTGGCTGAGGCCGACACGGCGGGCCTGCCCGTGACGATCGGGGTGCTCAAACAGAGCCCGGCGGCGCGGTTCTATCGCCGCCAGGGCTTCAATCCCTCGCATGAGGGCCCGTTCGACGATTATTTCGTCCGGGCGCCGGGCCCGGCCAGCGCCGCGAGATAGCCGGTTATCGCGGCGAAATCCTCGGTTTCCAGGGCGATGTAGCCATCGGGCCGGACCAGCGTCGGCCGTTCGACGGCAGCTTCGAGCGCTTGGACCAACCCCGGCCAATCGGCCGCGAGACCGGCGATCGCATGACGATGCGGGTGCAGCAGGGTCAGCCTGGGCAGGTTGCCGCCGCCGATGCGCAGATCGGCCTGCAGGCTGCCGGGCATGCGATGGCCGCCGCCCACGCTCAGCGGGCTGCCGGGATAGGCGATGTCGAGCTCGGTGATCTGCTCGGCCATGCGCTGCTGCACCGGCGAGAGGCGGGTGACATGGCTGACCACGAAATTTCGGATCGACTGGACGATCGGGTTGCGCAACAGCGCCACCCGGGTCATCGCCCCGGCATTGCGCAGCACCAGATCGCCGACCGCGCTGCGCTCGTCGCTGTAGCTGTCGAGCAGCGGGCCATCGCGCCCCTCGCCCCGGATGACCAGGGCCAGCTTCCACGCCAGGTTGGCGGCATCCTGCATGCCGGTATTCATGCCCTGGCCGCCCGCCGGGCTGTGGATATGGGCGGCGTCACCGGCGAGAAACGCCCGCCCGCCGCGATAGGAGGCAACCTTGCGCTCGTTGATGCGGAAGGCCGACAGCCAGATCGCGTCGCCGGCAACGATCTCGCCAGGCCCGCGGCGATCCAGCAATGCCTGGACGTCCGCCAGCGTCGGATCGGGGCGGCCGGCCGCGCCGGGCGGGGTCTCGCCGAGGTCGGCGATGACGCGGAACCGGCCGGGCGTGATCGGAAAGAAGGCCAGCACGCCATCGGCATGCCAGTAGATCCGGATCTCGTCGGAGACGACATCCGGCCCATGCAGATGCACGTCGGCCAGGATCCAGTCGCTTTCCAGGGTTTCGCCCTCGAAGGCGAAGCCGAGCCGATGGCGCACGGTCGAATGGGCGCCGTCGCAGCCGATCAGCCAGTCAGCGCCGATGGTCTCGGCCGTACCGTCGGCGTGACGCAGCGTTGCCTGGACACCGCTTTCGTCCTGGCTGAATCCGGTAAGCTCGACCTCGCGTTCGACCCGGCCCCCGAGGCGGTCGAGATGCTCGGCCAGCAGCCGCTCGGTCTCGCTCTGGGCGATCATCAGCGCATAGGGATGCGGGCTGTCGACCGCGCGCACATCGAGGGTCGCCAGCCGCTCGCGGCCCGAAAACATCCCGCCGCCACGCGCCTTCATGCCGGCGGCGAGGAAGGCGCCGCCGCAGCCGGCGCGGTCGAGCAATTCCATCGTGCGGCTCCACACGACCAGCGCCTTGGACGTCTGGGTGGGTTGCGCCGCCTTGTCGATCAGGCGGACATCGATGCCGTAGCGCCTGAGCTCGGCGGTCATCATCAGCCCGACCGGGCCAGCCCCGGCCACCAGTACCTGCCGCCTGTCAGCCATGGCAACTTCCACCCCTGATCGTTTTCGCGATCAGGATGCCACAGCGGTTACGGGGCGACCAGGGGTTAGGGCAGCGGCAGCAGCGCGGCCGCAACGCGGCGATTCTCGCCCAGCAGCACCGCATATTGGCGGCAGGCCGCGCCGGTATCCATCGGCTCGACCACGATGCCGTGCTGGCGCAAGCCGGCGCGCAGCGCCGGTGGCACCGGCCGAATCGACCGGCCGCAGCCGATCACCAGCAACTCGACCTTCGGGCTTGCCTCGATCACCGGCTGGAAACTCTCGAGCGTGGCCTCGGCGAGGCTCGCCACCGCCCAGGTGACGGTGCGGTTGGGGATGACCAGGATCGGGCCCTGATAATCGACGCCGGAGACATGAAATGTCCCCGGCGCATACCCGTTGATGATCTGGAGGACGGGGCCCTTGTCGCTCACGGTGCCGTGGCCGCGGCGCCCCCGTCGGCCTTCTTCTTCTCGTCGCCGACGCCGCCGCGGCGCAGGCGGTTCTCGCCGAGGAACAGCAGGATCGGCGCAGCGATGAAGATCGAGGACGAACAGGCCAGCAGCACGCCGAACAGCATCACCCAGGCGAAGGTCTGGACCGCCTCGCCGCCGAAGAAGGCGAGCGGGACGATGGCCAGGAACGTCGTCAGCGACACGTTCAGGGTACGGTTCAGCGTCTCGTTGATCGACAGGTCGATCAGTTCGCGCAGCGGCATCGACTTGTACTTGCGCAGGTTTTCGCGCACGCGGTCATAGACGACGACCTTGTCGTTGACCGAGAAGCCCATCACCGTCAGCACCGCGGCGATCGACGACAGGTTGAACGGGATGCCGGTGATCGCATAGAACCCGAACGTCTTGGTCACGTCGAGGACCAGGGTCACGATCGCGCCGACGCCGAACTGCCATTCGAAGCGGAACCAGATGTAGAACAGCATGGCGACGAGGGCGAGGCCCATCGCCAGCAGACCGTTGCGGTAAAGCTCGGACGATACCGCGCCGCCCACTGCCTCGACCCGGCGGAATTCCGTGCCCGGATACTTCTCGGTCAAGAGGCCGCGGATCTTCTCGACTTCGGCCTGCTGGGCGCCTTCGGGGCCCGGCGTCGCCTCCATGCGGATCAGCACGTCCTTCTTGGACCCGAATTCCTGGAGCGCCGCGTGGGGGTGGCCCGCCGCGGTGAACAGGTCGCGCAGGCCGCCGAAATCGGCGTCCTGGGCCATCCGCACTTCCATGACGACGCCGCCGCGGAAGTCGATGCCGAAATTCACCCCGGGATAGAAATAGAGGATGACCGACAGCAGCGACAGCAGCGCGGACACGGCAAGGCCGGTGAACCGGCCCCGCATGAACGGAATGCGGGTGCCGTCTTTGATCAGGCGAATACGCATGGCGTCGGCCCCTCAGACCGGAATCGACTTGGGCCGCGTCGACCTGAGCCAGTCGGCCATCAGGATGCGGACCAGAAGCGTCGCGGTGAACATCGAGATCATGATCGCGATCGAGGTCGTGACGGCAAAGCCCTTGACGGGCCCGGAGCCGAGCGCGAACAGGATGATCATCTTGATCACGGTGGTGAAGTTGGCGTCGACGATCGTCGAGAACGCGCGCTTGAAGCCGGCATCAAGGGCAGCGACCGGCGATTTGCCGAGCTTGGTTTCCTCGCGGATGCGCTCGTTGATCAGCACGTTGGCGTCGACCGAAAGCCCCATCGACAGCAGGAGGCCGGCAATGCCGGGCAGGGTCAGCGTCGCCTGCAGCAGCGACAGCGCGCCCAGCGACAGGACCAGGTTCATCACCAGCGCGACGTTGGCATAGAAGCCGAACCGCCCGTAGAAGATCGACATGTAGGTAACGACCAGGACGAAGCCGATCAGCGTCGCGAAGATGCCCGCCTTGATCGAATCGGCGCCGAGATCGGGGCCGACCGTGCGTTCCTCGATGATCGTCAGCGGCGCCGGCAGCGCACCGGCGCGCAGCAGCACGGCGAGGTCGTTGGCCGAGGCGGCGGTGTAGCTGCCGCTGATCTGGCCCGAACCGCCCAGGATCGGCTCGCGGATCACCGGGTAGGAAATGACCTTGTCGTCGAGCACGATGGCAAAGGGCTTGCCGACGTTCTCGCGGGTCACGTCGCCGAAGCGGCGGGCGCCGACCGAATCGAACTTGAAATTGACCACCCACTGGCCGTTGCGGGTGTCGGACGAGGCCTGGGCGTCGACCAGATTCTCGCCGGCGACCTCGACCTTCTTCCTGACCGCGATGCGGTTCAACTGGCCGTTCGGACCCTTCTCGCCCTCGACCTCGAGGAAGTCGGAGCCGGGCGGCGGCGTGCGGTCATTCGGATTGGCCGAGGTGTCGACCATGCGGAACGACATCTTCGCGGTCTGGCCAAGCAGGCGCTTGATGCGCTCGGGGTCCTGCACGCCGGGCAGCTGGATCAGAATGCGGTCCTGGCCCTGGCGGGCGATCTGCGGTTCGGAAACGCCGGTCTCGTCGATGCGGCGGCGCACGATCTCGATCGACTGCTCGACCGCCTTGCGCGACTTGTCGACGATCGCTTCCTCGGTCAGGGTGACGGTGATCTCGCCATCCGGGGTCGAGGCGAAGCTGAGCTCGGGCTTCTGCTGGCCCAGCACCATGATGCCGGAGCCGGCCGGCTCAAGCTCCTTCTTCAGCAGGTCCAGCGCCTGCTGAAGCTGGCCGGCCTCGCGCAGCTTGACGACCACCGCGCGGTCGCCCGACGGGCTCAGGCGGGTATAGCCGATGCGGGCGGCACGGAAGGAATTACGCGCGGTCTCGACGACGTTGTTCAGACGCTCGCGCGCCACCGCCTTGGTATCGACCTCGAGCAGCAGATAGGCGCCGCCCTGGAGGTCGAGACCGAGATTGACGCGCTGGTGCGGCAACCATTTCGGCAGATGGGTGATCTGCTCGGGCGCGAGCAGATTGGGCGCCGCGAACACGATGCCGACCAGGCAAAGGAGCGTGGCAGCGATGACCTTCCAGGTCTGGATATGCAGCATGTCGCGACGAGGGCCTTGGAACGCTGAAGACGTCGGTTACTTGGCGCCGGATTCGGCCTTGGCCTCTTCCTTGGCCGGCTCGGTCTTGCCGCGCACGTCGGCCAGCGTCGAGCGCAGCACCTTGACGCGCACGCCCTCGGCGATCTCGACCTCGACATGACCGTCGTCGATCACCTTGGTCACCTTGCCGACGATGCCGCCGCCCATGGTCACGATGTCGCCGCGCTTGACCGCCTCGATCATCGCCTTGTGCTGCTTCATCTTCTTCTGCTGCGGGCGGATCAGCAGGAAATAGAACACGACGAAGATGAGGACCAGCGGCAGCAGGGACATGATGTCGAAAGCGCCGCCCGCGCCGCCACCGGCAGCCTGGGCATAGGCCTGGGAAATCAGCATTGTTTGGTCCTTCAAGCGTTGGACAAAGGTCGCGCGGACTATAGCGGCGCCCGCCGCCTTTGCAAGTCGGACGGCCACCGCGGGATTCAAGGCCCCGCGATGGCCGAAATCGGGTCACTTCACCCTTTGACGAAGGCGCAGCTCGATTTTTCCAGCGGCATGAAGGCTTCGGCCTGCGGAATGTCGCGGACCTTCTTGTAGTAGTCCCAGGCATATTTCGATTCGGCGGGGGCCTTCACCTGATAGAGCGAGATGTCGTAGAGCGCCCGCCCGTCCTTGCGGATCGTCCCCTTGCGGCCGAAATTGTCGATCGGCATTTCCTTCATCTTGGCCACGACCGCGCCGGCTTCGTCGGTGCCCGCCGCATCGACGGCGCGGAAATAGTGCACCAGCGCCGCATAGGTCGACGCCTGTTCCTTGGACGGCATCTTCTTGTGCTCGGCCATGAATTTCTTGGCGAAGGCCCGGGTCGCGTCGTTTTCGTCCCAATAGTAGTTCTCGGTCACCATCAGGCCCTGCGCGGTCTGCAGCCCCAGGGTATGGACGTCGGTGATGAAGGTGATGAAGCCCAGCATCCGCTGGCCCGACTGGGTCAGACCGAACTCGCCGGCCTGCTTGATCGCGTTGATCGTATCGGTGCCGACATTGGCCAGGCCGACGACGTTGGCCTTCGATGCCTGCGCCGCGACCAGGAACGAGGCGAAATCGTTGGTGTTCGTCGGATGTTTCACCCCGCCGACGACCTGGCCGCCCGCCGCGGTGATCACCTCGGTCGCGGCTTTCTCCATCGCATGGCCGAAGGCGAAGTCGGCGGTGATGAAGAACCAGGTCTTTGCCCCCGATTCGACGATCGCCTTCGGCCCGCCGACAGCCAGCGCGTAGGTATCGTCGGCCCAGTGGACGGCATAGGGCGAGCAATTCTTGTTGGTCAGGTCGGTCGTCGCCGCGGCGGTCACCAGCGTGACCTTCTTGCGGTCGCGCGCCACTTCCTGCACCGCCAGCGCCACCGGCGAGACCGGCAGATCGACGATCGCATCGACCTCTTCCTTGTCGTACCAGCGGCGCGCGATCTCGGCGGCGACGTCGGGTTTGTTCTGCATGTCGGCACCGACGATCTCGATCGGCCTGCCGGCAGCCTTGCCACCCACCTCGGCGGCGGCGAGCCTGGCGGCCAGCACCGCCCCCTGTCCGCCGATATCGGCGGCAAAGCCGCTCATGTCCGCCATGACACCGACCTTGATCGCCTTTTCACCAGCCAGCGCCTGGTGTCCGGCAACCAGCGGCAGCAACGCGATCGCCGCGCCGGCCCATCGTTTGATACCCATTTGGCGTTTCCCCTGTTGATTAGTATCAAATGAAACTAAAAGCCTGGTCGCGGCTTGTAAAGCCCGCCGCTTGCCCAGGCCCGGTCCAGCCGATAGCGTGTCGCGCCCTGGATCCAAGATCGTACCGTTCGGAGATCGCCTCGATGCTCGACGCCGCCGCGCTGGCCCCCATCCTGACCCGCATCGCCGACGCGCTGGAGCGCATGGCCCCGCCGGCGCCGCGCGCCCTGGACCTGTCGGCCGCCGACGGATTCGTCTGGCACTCGGAGACGCAGGACCTGCAGCCGGTGCCGCGGATCAACCGGGTCGAGATCGGCCTGTTGCGCGGCATCGATCGGGTACGCGACATCCTGCTCGACAATACCCTGCGCTTCGCCCGCGGCCTGCCGGCCAACAATGTCCTGCTGTGGGGCGCGCGCGGCATGGGCAAGTCGTCGCTGGTCAAGGCGGCGCACGGCGCGGTGCTGGCCGAGACTCCCGGCTCGCTCGCCCTGGTCGAGATCCATCGCGAGGACATCCCCTCCCTGCCCCGCCTGCTGACCCAGCTGCGCAACCAGCCCAAGCGCTGCCTCCTGTTTTGCGACGACCTCTCCTTCGACGGCAACGACGCCAGCTACAAGTCGCTGAAGGCGGTGCTGGACGGCGGCGTCGAGGGCCGGCCGGACAATGTCATCTTCTACGCCACCTCCAACCGCCGGCACCTCTTGTCGCGCGACATGATCGAGAACGAGCGCTCGACCGCGATCAATCCCGGCGAGGCGGTCGAGGAAAAGGTGTCTCTGTCGGACCGCTTCGGCCTGTGGCTCGGCTTCCACGCCTGCCCGCAGGACGATTTCTTCGCGATGATCGAGGGCTACGTCGCCCATTACGGCTTGAAGATCGAGCGGGCGCAGTGGCAGCCCGAGGCGGTCGAATGGTCGATCACCCGCGGCGCCCGTTCCGGCCGCGTCGCCTGGCAGTTCATCCAGGATCTGGCCGGCCGGCTGGGCCAGCCGCTCGACCGCGTCTGAAGATCAGGCCGAGGCCGGCTCGAGCAGCGCCAGTGGGTTGACCGCCTGGACGCCCTTGCGGATTTCGAAATGAACCTGGGGTTCGGAGACGCCGCCGCTCTGCCCGGCCCGGGCGATGATCTGGCCGCGGCGGACCGAGGCGCCCTTGCGGACCAGCAGCACGTCGTTGTGGGCATAGGCGGTGACGAAGCCGTTGGCATGCCGGATCAGCACCAGATGGCCGAAGCCCTTCATGCCGTCCCCGGCGTAGACCACGGTGCCGCCATCGGCGGCGCGAACCGGTTCGCCCTTCCGCGCGGCGATGTTGATGCCATCGTTATGCAAGCCATCCGCGGTCGGGCCATAGCCTGACAGGACCCGGCCCTTGACCGGCCAGGAAAACTGGCCGGTGCCCTTGATCACCGGGGCCGGCGCCTCCTCCGGTTCGGGCGGCGGGGCCGCGGCCTGGGGCTCGGCCGGCGGCGGCACCGCCAGCGCGGCGGTCTGTTGCGGCGCCGGGGCCGGCGACGGCTCCTCCGGCGCGGCAGCGACGGGTGCGGTCTCCGCCGCGGCCACGGCAGGCGGCGGCTCGACCGGGGGCACAGCCGAGGGGCGCGCCGACGGCGTGGGCGGCGCCACCAGCACATGCGGGGGCGCACCGGGGGTAGCGGCCGTAGGCGGCGGCGGGGCGGGCACCGGTACCGGCGGGATCGCCGCGACCTCGGTGGCCGCCGGCGCCGGCGCCCGGTTCGACGGAATGGCGATCTGCTGCCCGACCTGGATGCCGTAGGGCGGCGATAGCTGGTTGGCCTGCGCCAGCGCGAAGTTGTCGATGCCGTAGCGGCGCGAGATCGCATAGAGCGTCTCGCCCGGCTGGACCGTGTGATAGGTGTTCTGCGGCAATTCGAGCATCTGGCCGGTACGCAGCGCGAACGGCGGCGTCAGCCGGTTCAGTTCGATCACCGAGCGGACCGGCACGTTGTAGCGCCGGGCGAGCGCATAGAGCGTCTCGCCCGGCCGGACCTCGACCCGCTGCGGCCGCCCCGCGGCGGCCGGTGCCGGGACGATGGCCGCGGCCTTGCCGCCGGCGCCGGAAGCACTGCCCGGCGGCCCCAGCGTCTGCACCGAAATGCCCCCGCGCGGCGCGGCGCTGGGCGCCGGCGAACCGTCGGTCGGGCCGCGTGGCCGGGTCGGTGCGCCACCGCCCTGGGGCGGGCGCACCTCGACCAGCGGACCGGACGTTGCCCGCACGGTCTCGCCCCCGCCGCACCCTGCAAGCAGGGCGGCGAGCGCGACGAGGGCAACAACCGGGCGACGAATCATGCGCGGAGTGTAGCCGCGCGACCGCCCGGCGTCGACCTTACGTCCGGTCAGCGTCCGATCGGCCTAAACCAGCCTGGGCAGCAGGTGCCCGAAGCCGTCGGCCAGCACCAGCTCCTTGACGGCCGCCAGGTCCGGGGCGAAGTAGCGGTCGACGTCCCAGAACGCCGCCTTCGTCCGGACCAGCCGGTGCGCCTCGGCCAGCGGCGCCGAGGTCGCCAGCGGCTGGCGGAAATCGATGCCCTGGGCCGCGGCCAGCAGTTCGATGGCGACGATCGCTGCGGTGTTCTCGGCCATGGTCAGGGTGCGGCGGGCGGCGTAGGTCGCCATGCTGACGTGATCTTCCTGGTTGGCCGAGGTCGGCAGCGAATCGACCGACGACGGATGGGCCAGCGCCTTGTTCTCGCTGGCCAGCGCCGCGGCGGTCACCTGGGCGATCATGAAGCCGGAATTGACCCCGCCGTCGCGAACCAGGAACGCCGGCAGGCCCGAGGACATCGTCGCGTCGACCAGGAGCGACAGCCGCCGTTCCGACAGCGCGCCGGTCTCGGCGATCGCCAGCGCCAGGGTATCGGCGGCAAAAGCCACCGGCTCGGCATGGAAATTGCCGCCGGAAAGCACCTCGCCGGTATCGGCGAACACCAGCGGATTGTCCGAAACCGCATTGGCCTCGGTCAGCAGCGTTCCTGCCACCTGGCGCAGCTGATCGAGGCACGCGCCCATCACCTGCGGCTGGCAACGCAGCGAGTACGGGTCCTGCACGCGGTCGCATTCCGCATGGCTGGCCCGGATCGCGCTGCCCTTGAGCAGATCGCGATAGAACGCGGCGGCGTCGATCTGGCCGCGATGGCCGCGCACGGCTTGGATCCGGGGGTCGAACGGCGTGTCGGAACCGGCCGCCGCATCGACCGACATGGCACCGGCGACGAATGCCGCCACGGCGACAGTTTCCGCCGCGATCAGGCCGCGCAACGCCAGGGCGGTCGAGACCTGCGTGCCGTTGAGCAGGGCCAGGCCTTCCTTGGGGCCCAGCACCACCGGCGCCAGCCCGGCGCGCGCCAGCGCCGCCTCGGCCGGCAGGACCGTGCCCCCGCCCCGGGCCTCGCCGACCCCGATCAGCAGGGCCGACATGTGGGCGAGCGGCGCCAGGTCGCCGGACGCGCCGACCGACCCTTGCGACGGAATGCAGGGCAGGACATCGGCATTGATCAACGCGATCAGCGCGTCGATGACGCTGTTGCGGACACCGGAAAAACCGCGCGCCAGCGAGGCGACCTTCAGCACCATGACCAACCGCACCGTGGCGTCGTCGAGCAGCGGGCCGGTGCCGACGGCATGGCTCAGCACCAGTGACCGTTGCAGGTCGCGCAGGCGGTCGTCGTCGATATGGGTGCGGGCCAGCAGGCCGAAACCGGTGTTGATGCCATAGACCGTGCGCCGCTCGTCGATCGCCTGCTGGACCACCGCAGCCGCCGCGTCGACGCCCGGCCGGCACAACGGATCCAGCGTCACCGCCACCGGGCCGGCCAAGGCCGCGCGGATCTGCTCGAGTGTCAATTGGCCGGGTGCGAGCGTCAGGGTCTCCATGGTGGCATTTCCTTGTCTATACATGTTAGCCCAAGCCAATTATCCAAGAGAACGGGCCGGCCGCAAGGAATACCATGCGCGGCCCGGCCAGATGTTCAGCGGGCGAACATCTGCCTGGGTCAGGTGGCGATCCGTACAGGGTCGCCGGGCTTCATCCCGGCGACGAGCGCCACCAGCTCATCCTCCGGCAGCGGGTGACCGAACAGATACCCCTGCATCTCGTCGCAGCCGACGGCGCGCAGGAACTCGGCCTGGCCCTCGGTCTCGACGCCCTCGGCCACCACCTTCAACCCGATGCGGTGGGCGAGTTCGACGATGGTCGCGGCGACGGCGCTGTCATAGCGGTCGTCGGGCAACGCCATGACGAAGGTCCGGTCGATCTTGAGCACGGCGAGCGGCAGGCGGCGCAGATAGGACAGCGACGAATAGCCGGTACCGAAATCGTCGAGGGCGATCGAGACGCCCATGGCACGCAGTTCGGCCAGAATCGCCAGCGTCTCGTCGAAGCGCTGGACCATGCTGCTCTCGGTGATCTCGATCTGCAGCGCCGAGGGGCTGATGCCCTGCGCCGCGGTCTCGCGCGCGATGACCTCGACCAGGTTGCGGGTGCCGAACTGGCTGGGCGAGACGTTGACCGCGACGGTGAGTTCATAGCCGAAGCGGTCGCGCCAGCGGCGCACGAAACAGCAGGCGTTGCGCACCACCCAGGCACCGACGAGTTGCATCAGCCCGGATTCCTCGGCGACGGGGATGAACTCCAGCGGCGGAATCAGACCGCGCTCGGGATGGCGCCAGCGCAACAGCGCCTCGACCCCGGCCAGGCCGAGGTCGCCGGAGGCGACCTTGGGCTGAAAGAACAGCTCGAGCTCGTCGCCGTCGAGGGCGCGGCGCAGCCCGTGCTCGATGTTGAAGCGACTGGTCGCCGCCTCGTTCATCTCGGCCGAGAAGAAGCAATAGCTGTTGCGGCCCGACGCCTTCACCGAATAGAGCGCGGTATCGGCCGCCCGCAGGAGACTGTCGGAATCGCGGCCGTCGCGCGGAAAGACCGCGATGCCGATCGACATCGTCGCATAGATCGGGCGGCCATCGACCACCACCGGTTCGGCCAGCGTCGCGCGCATCCGGTCGGCGATGCGGGCGGCGGCGAGCCCGTCGTCCATGTCGGACGCGATCATCAGGAATTCGTCGCCGCCATAGCGCCCGAGCGTGTCGCTTTCGCGCAGACAGGAATTCAGCCGGGCCGAGACCTGGCGCAGGAACTCGTCGCCGGCGGAATGGCCGAGGCTGTCGTTGATCAGCTTGAAGCGGTCGAAATCGATGAACATCACCGCGACCTGGCGATGGGTGCGGCTGGCCCGTAGCACGGCGTGCCGCAGCCGGTCGGCCAGCAGGCTGCGATTGGGCAGCTGGGTCAGCGCATCGAGGGTCGCCATCCGGCGCAGGGCGGTTTCGGCGCTCTCGCGCTGGCGCAGGTTCTCACGCAGGGCTTCGAGAAAGCCGACGATGTTGCGGGCCAGCAGGCCGAGCTCGTTGCGGCGCTCGACCTCGGGAATGGCGAGGTTCATCGTCTCCGGCCGCAGCGGATTGACGCGGGCGACCGCCGCCGACAGGCGGCGCAGCGGGTCGGTGACGCCGTGCTTGAACGCGAAGGTCAAGGCCAGCGCCAACAGGATCGCGCTGGCGGCCCCGGTGGCGAGTTGGACCAGCACCCGCCGGGAAAAGGTCGTCGCCACGCCCCGGGTATCGACCGTCAGCGCCAGGGTGCCGACCGGGACCGGCTTCTCGTCGCCATGTTCGAGCGGGATTGCGATTTCGCGCCGGTCGCCGAACAGGGTTCGCGCGATCCAGCGCCGGGTATCCTCCTCGACCGGGCGCTGGCGCTGGGCGAGCACCTTGCCCAGGTCGTCGCGCAGGCTGGCGGCGGCAATGTTCTCATGGGTCAGCAGGCCGTCGACGATCGTGTTGGCCGCGCGATCGTCGAGGTTGAACGCCGTTTCCGCCGCCGAGCGGCGAACCAGCCGCACCACGTCGGCAAGGGTATTGTCGATCTCCTGGCGCGCATCGCGCCAGTCGAGGGTGAGTTGCACGAGCGTCATCACGACACCGAGCGCGAAGGCGATGGCCAGCGCGGTAATCGCCTGCTGCACGGCCAGCCGGCGCCGCCGGCCGGCGCGACGGCCAGTGCTTGTCGTTGCCTTGTCAGCGACCGGCACGTCTCCGCCGTGCATGAACCGCCCTGCCATGACCCCGCGGTGTGCGGTGCCGAAGCCGCGAGGCTAGCACGCATACGGCTAGGAGTGTCGATCGAATCCGCATGGCAGGAAAGAGGCCATCGGAACGGGTGAGGCGCCCGACCGTTAAGGAAATCGCAACCCCTCGGGGGATGGTTCCTGGAACGGAGGTCATCATGCGCGGCTTAATCGGTACGATCATCGTCGGCGCGATCGCCTTGGCGACATTGCCCGCCGCCGCCCAGCAGGTCTGCGGCGAGCGCAGCGCGATTCTCGATCAGCTCAAGCGCGAGTTCAACGAGACGCCGGCCGGCAAGGGACTCGCCTCGAACGGTGCGGTGGTCGAATTCCTGTCGTCGGCTGCCGGTACCTGGACCATGCTGGTCACTTTCCCATCCGGAGCGACCTGCCTGCTCGCCGCCGGCGACAACTGGCGCGACCAGCAACCCGCCCGTGTCGCGGAACGTGCGACTTGATTCAGACGAAGGCGTTCGACACCGCCCGGCCGACGCCGACCGTATCCATCGCCGCCCAGGCCTCGGCCAGCGATCCGTTCGCATCGATCGCCCGGCAGGCATCGGTGACCACACTGACGGCAAAGCCGTCCGAGCGTCCGTCGACGGCGGTGTAGCGGACGCAGAAATCGGTGGCGAGGCCGGTCACGAACAGGCGCCCGATACCATGTTCCCGCAGATAGCCGGCAAGGCCCGTCCGGGTGCGCCGGTCCGCCTCGACGAACGCCGAATAGCTGTCGACTGCCTTGTGATGCCCCTTGCGGATGACCAGCCGCGCATGCGGCACCTGCAGCGCGTCGGCCAGCGCCGCCCCTTCGGTCTCCTGGACACAATGGTCGGGCCACAACACCTGCTCGCCATAGGGCAGGCGGACCGTTTCGAACGGGGCGCGGCCATGCGACGAGGCAAAGGACAGGTGCCCCGGCGGGTGCCAGTCCTGGGTCAGCACCACGGTCTCGAACAACGGCGCCAGCCGGTTGATCACCGGGATGACCGCGTCGCCGTCGGGTACCGCGAGACTGCCGCCGGGCAGGAACGAATTCTGCACGTCGACGACGATCAGCGCGTCCGCCGGTCCCACGGTGATCCTGCCCGCCATGATGAAACCCCTGCCCGATTGATTGCCCGGGCAACTATAGCCGGCGGATTGACGCGATGCATCATCGGCGCGAAGATCGGCCGATGATGCTGCGTCAGCTCGCCTTTGCCCCGTACATCGTGGGGATCGGCCTGATTATGGCCGCCGCCACCCTGCTGGGCCTGCAGGGTGACGACGTCCTGTCGGGCTTCGTGCGCCTGATCGACGCGCCCTGGGCCTGTCTTTGATCGTTACTTGGCGGCCAGATAGCCGTCGATCACCTTGGCATCGATCGAACGGATGGTCATGCCGTTCGGACCGGCACCGATCCGGGTGACGATGACCTTGGGCTCGACCCCCTTGGTGAAGTCGGCGTAGTCCTTCGAACCGGCCGGAAACACCCAGAGCCGGCCATCCTCGACCTTGGTCTGGTAACCCTGCTTGTCGTAGGTCGGCTGGCCCACCGGCGTGACGGCGCAGCCGGCGGTGGTGACGACGGCGAAGGCGGCGACGGAAACGGCGACGATGACTTCGGTCGGACGCATGGGATCCCCCTATCGGATGCGAACTTGTCCCCGGGGGCTATGTACCTGCGGTCTGTTGCGCGGCTGTTACGACGCGGGCTGAGGGACAAGGATCCGGTCGTCGATCGGATAATGGAGGATGGCGGCGAGGAGCCCCAGGCCGATCGACAGCCACCAGACGAGGTCGTAGGACCCGGTGGCGTCGAAAAGATACCCGCCGAGCCAGACGCCGGCAAAGCTGCCCAGTTGATGGCTGAGGAAGACCAGGCCGCCGATGGTGCCGAGATAGCGCACGCCGAAGATCTGACCGACCAGCCCGGTGGTCAGCGGGACGGTCGACAGCCAGAGAACGCCGATCACCGCCGCGAACACATAGGCGCTGGCCGCCGACAGCGGCAGCGTGATGAAGGCCAGGATGACGACGGCACGCGCGGCGTAGATCAGGCTGAGCAGGTATTTCTTCCGGAAGCGTTGCCCGAGCACGCCGGCGAGCAGCGAACCCGCGACGTTGAACAGGCCGATCAGCGACAACGCCCAGGCGGCGGTCGTGAACGACAGCGTCCGGTCGACCAGATAGGCCGGCAGATGGGTCGCGATGAAGGTGACGTGAAAGCCGCAGACGAAATATCCGCCGCACAGCAGCCAGAATCCGCGGTGGCCGAGCGCCTGCGCCAAGGCCTGGCCAAGCGATTGCCCGGCCCCGGCAGGCGCCGCGGGCCGTCCGGCCAGCGGCCACGCCAATGGCAGGATGGCCAGCGCCAGGACGGCCATGATCAGCAGCGCGCCGTCCCAGTCGAACCGGGCCTGCAGGATCTGACCGACCGGCACCATCGCGAACATGCCGAACGAGCCGACGGCGGTGCAGATGCCAAAGGCCAGGGTGCGCTTTTCGGCCGGATAGCGACGGGCCACCGCCGCCAGCACCATGGCGAAGCTGGCGCAGCCGACACCGGTGCCGACCAGGATGCCGAGGCCGGCGACCAGCGCCACCTGCCCACCGGCCCAGGCCACCATCGCGGTGCCGGCGGCGATCAGCAGCCCGCCGGCCGCGACGATCCGCCCGACGCCGATACGGTCGGCCACCGGGCCCAGCAGCGGCTGGGCCACGCCCCACATCACCACCTGCACCGCGATGGCGAAGGCGAAGGTGGCGCGGCCGCCGCCCAGCATGTCCGAAATCGGCTTCAGAAACAGGCCGTAGGATTGGCGGATCCCGAGGCTGAGGAACAATACCGCCGCGCCGGCAACCAGCACCAGGGCGGGTGTCCGCCAATCGCGTTCCTGCATCGTCGCTAACTCCCTGTCGCTTGCCGAGGCTCGCGCTTTGTGCGGGTCTTGCCAATCGGCTTGCGCGCATGGCCGCCCATTCAGCTATGAATGGCAGTCAACCCTGGCGGAGATTCCGATGCCGCGACGCCGTCTTGCCGTGGTCCTCGACTGCAACGGTCGCCTGCTGGTCGCAGGCGACGGCCTGCCCGAACTCGACGACATCCCGGCCGACGCCATCCCGCTCGGCGCCTTCGGGGACGCCGATCTATTCCTGACCGCGACGGCGACGATGGCGGGGCGCTGGGTCGATCCGGCGGCCCCGGGCGAGGCACCGTTGTCCGGCCTGGTGCGCGACGTCGTGCTGCCGCTGGCGCTGGCCCGCGCCGGCGGCTCGGTCGACGATCCGCGGCCGGGCGAGGTCGTGGCCCCCCTGCCCGACCGGATCGATGCCGGGCTCGTCTTCATCGGGCTGATCCGCACGCCCTGGACCCGGCGCGGCGATTGCCCCAGCCATGGCGCGCCAGATGGCCCGGCCTGCCGGATCGAGGTCGATCCGCCATGGGTGGCCGGCCTCGCCGGCATCGAGCGGCATCGGCAGTTGCAAGTTCTTTACTGGATGCACCTGGCCCGCCGCGACGTGCTGGTGCAGCGGCCGAAAGGCGATGGCCGCATCCTGGGTGCCTTCACGGTCCGCTCGCCGATCCGGCCGAATCCGGTCGCATCGTCGATCGTGGACCTGGTCGGTGTCGAGGGGTCGGTGCTGCACGTCCGCGGCCTCGATTGCCTCGACCGGACCCCGCTGATCGATATCAAGCCGCATTACGGCCCCTGATTCGTCATTTCCCGACGAATATAACGCTTGGGAAACTCGACCCCCGGAGTCTAAGGTTCGCGCGATGCTGGACCTGACGCCCGAAGAACTCACCGCGGTGCGGTTGAGCCTGAAGGTCGCCCTGTGGGCGACGGTCGTCAGCCTGCCGTTCGGCATCCTCGTCGCCTGGGCGCTGGCCCGGGGCCGGTTTTGGGGCCGCTCGGTGCTGAACGGCCTGGTGCATCTGCCGCTGATCCTGCCGCCGGTCGTCACCGGCTACATCCTGCTGCTGCTGCTCGGCCGGCGCGGCCCGATCGGCCAGATCCTCGCCGACACCTTCGGCATCGTGCTGGCCTTCCGCTGGACCGGGGCCGTGGTCGCCTGCGCCGTCATGGGGTTTCCGCTGCTGGTGCGCGCCATCCGCCTGTCGATAGAGGCGGTCGATCCCCGGCTCGAGGAAGCGGCCGGCACGCTGGGCGCCCATCGGCTGTGGGTGTTTGCGACGGTAACGCTGCCGCTGGCCCTGCCGGGCGTCATTGCCGGCGCGATCCTGGGCTTCGCCAAGGCGATGGGCGAGTTCGGCGCGACCATCACCTTCGTCTCCAACATTCCCGGGGAAACCCAGACCCTGCCCTCGGCGATCTATACCCTCACCCAGGTACCTGGAGGCGATGCCGGGGCGATGCGGCTGACCGCCATTTCCGTCGCGATCTCGCTGGCGGCATTGCTGGCATCCGAATGGCTGGCGCGCGTCGTCGAACGCAGGATCCGCCGGGCATGAGCCTCGAGGTCGATGTCGAACACCGGCTGGGCACGGTCACGCTGCAGGCGCAGTTCACCGCGACCGGCCGCCTGACCGCGCTGTTCGGCCGTTCGGGGGCGGGCAAGACCTCGCTGATCAACATCATCGCCGGGCTGACCCGGCCCGATCGCGCCCGCATCGTCGTCGACGGCGTGGTGCTGGCCGATACCGGGCGCGGCATCGACCTGCCGCCCCATCGGCGGCGCGTCGGCTATGTCTTCCAGGAAGGCCGGCTGTTCCCCCATCTGACGGTGCGGCAGAACCTGACCTATGGCCGCTGGTTCACCCCGGCGTCGGCCCGCTGGGGCAGCTTCGACGGCGTCGTCGCGATGCTCGGCATCGGCCCGCTGCTCGATCGCCGGCCGGCCCTGCTGTCGGGCGGCGAGAAGCAGCGCGTCGCAATCGGCCGCGCCCTGCTGTCGAGCCCCCGGGTGCTCCTGATGGACGAGCCGCTGGCGGCGCTCGACGAGGCGCGCAAGGCCGAGATCCTGCCTTATGTCGAGCGCCTGCGCGACGAAGGGCAGGTCCCGATCGTCTATGTCAGCCATGCGGTCTCGGAGGTCGCACGGCTGGCCAGCACGGTCGTGCTGCTCGCTGCCGGCCGGGTCGTGGCGACCGGCGATGCCGTCGACGTCCTGGGTCGTCTCGACCTGATGACCGCGACCGGCGGCCGCGAGGGGGGTGCCATCCTCGATACCCGGATCGAACGCCACGATGCCCGCTACGACCTGACGGTGCTGTCCTGCGCCGCCGGGGAGATTGTCGTGCCGCGGCTTGACCGGCCCGCCGGGGCGATCACGCGGATACGCATCCAGGCGCGCGACGTGATGATCGCAACCGTCGAACCGTCGGGAATCAGCGCCCAGAACATCCTGCAGGGGACGATCGCCGAGATCGGTCGGCCCGCCGGCGGCAGCGTCGACATCAGGCTCGATTGCCGCGGCCAAGCCCTGCTGGCCTCGCTGACCCGGCGGGCGGTCGACCAGCTGGGCCTGCGGACGGGCCTGGCCGTGTTCGCCGTGGTGAAGACCGTTGCCCTCGCAGATGGCTGATCGGCCTGGCAAATCGCCTGTCGGACACGCGATACTTGAGTGGAAAATTGGACGATGCTAGCGTCTGGCCATTGATCGACGCTCTTGACTGCGGGGGCAGATCGGATGGCGCATCACCGCCTGTCACCCCATCGTTTCCGATCCGCGATGCTGGCCTTGCTCGCGGTTGCCCTGGTCACCGCGACCGTCCTGGTGCTGGAAGGCATGCTCCACCGCAGTGCGCTCGAGCGTCAGCGCACCGCCGTCACCGATCGTCTGGCCGTGATCTCGGCCAAGCTGGAAGGCCGGTTGTCCGTCGGCCCCAACCTGTCGCGCTTCCTGGCGGCGGTCGTATCGACCCAGCCTGAGATCGACGAGGCGGAACTGACCGCCCTGTCGACCACGCTGATGGCCGGCAATCCGCTGATCCGCAGCCTGGCGATCGCCCGCGGCAGCACCCTGGTGTTCATCCATCCGCGTGCCGGCAACGAATCCGCCCTGGGCATGAACTACATGGCCAATCCCGCGCAGCGCGACGCGGTGCTGCGGGCGATCCGCACGCGGACCACCGTCGTCGCCGGGCCGCTCGACCTGGTCCAGGGCGGGAAGGGCCTGGTCAGCCGCTCGCCGATCTTCATCGGGCCCGACGGCGGGCGCTATTGGGGCATCACCGCCGCCGTGCTGCATGTCGAGGCGCTGCTGCGCGACGCCGGTGCCGATGATCCCGTCTCGCCGATCGCGATCTCGATCCGCGGCGTCGACGGTCTGGGGCCCGAGGGTGCGACCTTCTTCGGCGACGAGGCGATCCAGCGCAGCCAACCGGTGATGCTGGACGTCCGCCTGGCCGAAGGCAGCTGGCGGCTCTATGCGATACCGCGCGGCGGCTGGTATCCGGCGGCGCCCGAACGCGACATCGTGCGCATCGGCGGCGCCTTGCTCGCGCTGGTCGTCGGTGTCGCGGTCTTCCTGTTGAGCGATTCCAACCAGCGCGTCCGCACGCTGGCGCTGACCGATCCGCTGACCGGCCTGCCCAACCGCGCCCTGCTCGGCGACCGCATCTCGCAGGCGATCCTCGCGGCGGGGCGGCAGGGGCAGGCGCTGGCGGTGCTGCATCTCGACCTCGACGACTTCAAGCCGGTCAACGATGCCTATGGCCATCGCGCCGGCGACGCGGCGCTGGTTGCCGTCGCCGACCGCCTCAACGGCGCCGTCCGGCGCAGCGACACGGTCGCCCGCGTCGGCGGCGACGAATTCGTCGTGGTCCTGGCGCAGATCGCGCGCCACTCGGACGCGATGCTCGTCGCCGAAAAGATCATCGAACTGGTGCGGCAGCCGATCGATGCGCAAGGCAACGCCGTCGTCCTTTCGGCGTCCGTCGGCGTCGCGATCTATCCGCAGGACGGCAGCGACGTCGCCACCCTGGTCTCGCGCGCCGACCAGGCGATGTACCGCGCCAAGCAGGCCGGCAAGAATCGCGCCGCGCAGTACGGCGCGCCGCTGGCGCCTAGCCCGCCCGTACCCGTGCCGTGAACCGATCGACCTCGTCGCTCAGCTGATCGGCCAGGCCGGTCAGGTCGGCCGACGCGGCCAGCACCTGCCCGGCGGCATTGCCTGCCTCGGCCGCAGAATGCTTGACCTGCTCGACATGGCTCGACGCTTCGCGGGTGCCCGCCGACGCATCCTCGACCGACCGGGCGATCTCGCGCGTTGCCGCCCCCTGCTCCTCGACGGCAGCGGCGATCGAGCCGGAAATGGCGCTGACCTTGTCGATGATGCCCGAAATCGAGCGGATCGCCGCCACCGCCTCCTGCGTCGCCCCCTGGACGTCGGAAATCTGCTGCCCGATCTCGTCGGTAGCCTTCGACGTCTGGTTGGCAAGGTTCTTCACTTCCGAAGCCACGACCGCAAATCCCTTGCCGGCCTCGCCCGCCCGCGCCGCCTCGATCGTCGCATTCAGGGCCAGCAGATTGGTCTGTCCGGCGATCTGGTTGATCAGGCTGACCACCTCGCCGATGCGTTCGGCGGAGGCGGCAAGGCCGCGGACGATCTGATCGGTGCGATGGGCCTGTTCCACCGCCTGGGCCGCGACGGTCGATGCACTGGCGACCTGGGCCGCAATCTCGCCGATCGAGGCCGACAGTTCCTCGGCTGCCGCCGCAACGGTCGCCACGTTCGACGCGGCCCTGCCGGTCGCGCTGGCCGCGGCCTCGGAACGCTGCGAGGTCTGGTCGGCGATCGCGGTCATCGACGCCGCCGTCCCCTGCATCTCGCCGGCCGCCGCGGTGACCCGGGCGACAACCCCGCCCACGGCCCGTTCGAAGCTGTCGGCCAGGCCCTGCATCTCGGCCTTGCGGCGCGCTGCCGCCTCGTTGCGCTGCGTCTCCTCGGCGATCAGACGCTCGGCTTCGGCCCGGCGCTCGGCCTCGGCGGCTTCGCGACGCTGCCGTTCATCGGCCAGGCGCGCCTCTTCCTCGCGGCGGCGGGTTTCGGCCAGCGCCTCGCGTTCGCGCAGTTCCTCCTCGCGCCGCCGCTGTTCCTCGCGCCCGCGCGCCTCGTCCGCCTCGCCCTGCAGGCGTTCGTTCTCGAGCCCCGCTTCCTTGAAATGCTGGACCGCGCGCGCCATCGCGCCGATTTCGTTGGCGCTGCCGCGCGACGGCACCTCGGCCGCCCAGTCGCGGCCGGCCAGCCGCTCCATGATCGCGGTCATCGCGACGATCGGGCGCGCGATCGACGTGCCGATGCCCCAGGCAAAGATCAGCCCGAGCACGAGAGCGCCGAGCATGACGCCGCCCAGATAGGTCTGGGTCGACGCGACCGCAGCCTCGGTCGCGCCGCCGATCTCTGCCTGTTCGGCAAGTGCGCGCCCGCGAATCGCCTGGGTCGACTGAGCGATGCGCTGCGCCTTGGCCGCCATGTCCTTCCTGGCCAGCTGATCCAGCCGGGCAGCGGTCTCCTTGAACTCGCCGCTCGTGTTGCGGAACGTCTCGGCCGCCTTGCGCAGGTCGCCGACCAGGCGGCGCGCGTCGCGGGAACCACCCATCCGGGCCAGGCTCATGACCGACTGGGTCAAGGCCTCGATCTGGCGCCCCGTCTCGTCGGCCAGCGCTTCGTCGTAGCTGTCGAGCAGAGCCAGGAGCTTCAGGCGGATTTCGATCACGTCCTGCATGCCGATCGCCACGACCATCAGATTCTCGGCATTGCCGCCTTCGGCGGTCAATTGCATCAGGTCCTGGAACGACTGGCGCAGTTTCCGGGCCAGCGGGTCCGCCTCGCCCTCGATCAGCGCGGCCTGACGCTGCTTCAATTCGGCGATCTGCGTGAGATCGCCAAGATAGCCGTCGGCGCCGGCGCGCACGGCCGTCAGGCTCTCGACCAGTTGCGGATCGCGATCCCCGACTGCCGCGACGCTCTGGTCGACCCGCGCCAGGATCGCCTGGCCGGCAGCCTGGGCCTGGGCCAGCCGCTCCTCGCCGCCGGCAAGGGCATAGAGATCGACGTTGCGGCGCATCTCGGTGAAGTCGCGGTCGATTTCGCGGACCAGGCCGGCTTCGTCGACCTTCTGGGCAAATGACCGGAAAGCCAGCTCGACATCGTCGAACGCGACATAGGTCATGCCGCCGAGCGCCAGCAGGAAGCCGAGAGTTACCAGGAAACCGACGAAGATCTGGGTCTTGATCGACCGATCCGTGAACAACGCCAAAAGGCCGCCCAAAGGCGGCTACACGTGTTGCATCGTTGATGTCTCCCCGTTTTTATTGGGCGACCATACAACAATCTCACACGCACGCGAAGACGGCCGGCAGGGCCGGCCGTCATTTTCGTGTCAGGCTACAACTTTCAGGCGGGAATGCCGAGCTGGGCGGCAAGCAGCCGAGCCAGTTGCGAGAAGATCCGCTCGCGCGACGGTGCCTCGTGCTTGGCGGCGCATTCGAACTCGAGCCGTTGCAGCAGCGCCAGGGTCAGCTCGGCCTCCAACTCCGGGTCGGCGGCGCCGAAGCGGCGCCACAGATCGGCGAAACGGGCCAGATTGCGCTCACGCTGACGCTGTACCAGATGGCGCAGGCCTTCGTTGAGGCGATAACCATAAGCGACCGTCGCCTCGACTCCGAGGCCGACGGAGTCGCGCTGAACCTGATCGAGGATCAGTTCGGTCGTGATCGCCGCCAGTTCCGGCACCAGGCTGCGCCGCACCGCGGGGTCGAGCAGTTCGGCCGGGCCATGGCGATCCAGGACGGCATCGAGCCGCGCCCAGGCCGCGTCGCGATCCGGGCGGTCACCGCTGATGAAATGCTCGTAAGCCTGCTCGATCATGTCGTTCAGGCTGCGGAAGAAATAGGTGGTCAGCGACAGCTGGACCCCGGCCTCGGCGGCGACGGCGCGATGGGTCACGCCATGGACACCGGCGCGGGCGATCACGGCCAGGGTGGCTTCCAGGATACGGCGCCGGGTGGCTTCACCTTTCGGTCGGCGGGCGCGGCGGAGAGGAGCGCTTTCCTCGACGGTGATCATGGCGGTCATGGCACTCTCCTAAAATTTACCGCTAATTTGATATATATCAAACGCGGCTCAGTCTGTCGATACAAGCTGCGGTTTGGTCGGCTGACGCCTGTACTCTTACAACCTTGTCATAGTCTCGCGACCCTTGGCAACCGCCAACAGGCCCCGGCGAAATTTGGTCACGAATTCAGGGATAAGGCTGCACGCGCACGGCCAAACGCCGTCGCCGCGCCTGCTTTCCCGTGGTCATGTCGGCTGTTGCCATCCCCAGTTTCCTTACGGCTCCAGCGGGTCCGTACCTGCCCGGTTAACGCCGCCGGCATCGTGTTTACGAATTATTAACTATTTTGCCGCCGGAACGCCAGTGCTTTTTCATGGGCGCGGCATTGGTCGTGCACGTTTGTCCCGCGGCGCCAACGCCGCGCAGCGTATTTGGTTCCGCATCGCCCGCAAGATTATGGCTGAGCCGCGCCTGCGCTAAGATGCCGTGGCACCGCAACCATTCCCAACACATAGGAAGCCGTCCATGAGTGACGCCCTCAACCGCCGGATCGTCCTTGCCGCCCGGCCGAACGGAAAACCGACACCCGACGATTTCCGTCTTGAGGAAGTGCCGATCCCTTCGCCCGCCGAGGGTCAGGTGCTGCTTGGCATCAGATACCTCTCGCTCGACCCCTACATGCGCGGACGGATGAGTGCCGCGCGCTCCTACGCCAAGCCGGTCGAACTGGGTGCCGTGATGGAAGGCGGCACGGTTGGCCGCGTCCTGGCCACACGCCATCCCGACTTCGCGGTCGGCGACATCGTCCTGTCTCATTCCGGCTGGCAGACCCACGCCGTGGCCGACGGCGCCGCGCTGCGCAAGCTCGATCCCGACGCGGCCCCGGTCTCGACGGCGCTGGGCGTGCTCGGCATGCCCGGCTTCACCGCCTATGCCGGGCTGCTGACCATCGGGAAACCCAAATCCGGCGAGACCGTCGTGGTCGCGGCGGCCTCCGGCCCCGTCGGTTCGGCGGTCGGCCAGATCGCGCGCATCCACGGCGCGCGCGCCGTCGGCATCGCCGGCGGTGCCGACAAATGCGCGTTCGTGCGCGACCTCGGCTTCGACGACGCCATCGACCATCGCGCGCCCGATTTTGCTGCCCGACTGGCGACCGCCTGCCCCAACGGCATCGACGTCTATTTCGAGAATGTCGGCGGCGCGGTCTGGGACGCGGTCTTCCCGCTGTTGAACGAGTTCGCGCGCATCCCGGTCTGCGGCCTGATCGCCCAGTACAATGCGACCGGCGACTTCCCCGGTCCCGACCGTCTGCCCGTGGTCATGCGCGACGTGCTCTCCAAGAGCCTGACGCTGCGCGGCTTCATTCAGCGCGAGTTCGCCGACCAGCGCCCCGCCTTCTATCGCGACATGGCCGGCTGGATCGCCAGCGGCCGGCTGCGCTATCGCGAGGATATCGTGCGCGGGCTCGAAAACGCGCCGGAAGCGTTCATCGGCCTGCTCGAAGGCCGCAACTTCGGCAAGCTGGTGATCGAAGTTTCGGATAACTGAGATCGATTTTTCCGCTTGAAGGCGGCGGACGAAGGCCTTAGCGTCCGCCGCGTCATTGGGGAGTAGCCTTCCGCAACTCCAGCGGGATGTGCGTCAACAGACTTGGCTGCCGGGCGACCGGCGCCATGGCGCGCATGAGGCGCCGGGGACAGGTTCACCCGGCGGTTCTGGCGAGACCTTTGACAGCGATGCCGCGCATCCGGGGATGGGCGGCGCATCGCTGTCATTGGTTCATGCGCCTGTCCCCACGACCCAAGCGTAGCCAAATGCAAGCCATCGCCCTGCCGTCGGCCCTGACCCTTTCGCATCTCGGGCTCGGCGACTTCGCCCTGTCGGCCGCAACCGTCACCATCGCCGAGATCGGCGACAAGACCCAGTTGCTCGCCCTGGTGCTCGCCGCCCGCTTCCGCCGCCCCTGGCCGATCGCCTGGGGCATGATCGCCGCCACCCTGTTCAACCATGCCATCGCCGGCGCGGCCGGCGGCTGGCTTTCCGCCCTGCTCGGCCCGGAAATCCTGCGCTGGCTGATCGGGCTGTCGTTCCTGGCCATGGCGGGATGGGCGCTGATCCCCGACAAGCTCGACCAGGACGGCGAGGAGACGCTGCTGTCGCGGCTGAGCGCCTGGGGGCCGTTCGTCACCACCGTGGTCGCCTTCTTCCTGGCCGAGATCGGCGACAAGACGCAATTGGCCACCGTGGCGCTGGCTGCCCGTGCCGACTCGCTCGTCGCCGTGGTCGTCGGCACCACGGTCGGCATGGCGCTCGCCAACCTGCCGGCAATCTGGCTCGGTCATCGTTTTGCCGGCCGCCTGCCGCTGGGCTGGATCCGTCGCGGTGCGGCGCTGCTGTTTGCGCTGATCGGGGTGATGACCTTGTTCCAGGTCTGGTAGCCGGCATGTCATCGCACTGACCCGGAGCGCGGATAGAACGGTGGTGCGGATTTCCTGCATCACCGTCTTCCCGCCCCAGGAGGCAGCCATGTCCCGTGCCAGTCGTCGTCGTTTCCTCGTCGGTGCCGCCGCCGGTACCGCCGGCCTTGCCGTCCCGCGGATCCTGCGCGCCCAGGCGCCGGCCGTAGTGACGGCCGAGCGGCGCCGGCCGTTGCTGCCGTCGGGCATCATGGCAGGCGACATCGACGGCGACCGCGCGGTGATCTGGAGCCGCAGCGACCGCCCGGCCCAGATGCTGGTCGAGTGGTCGACGACGGAGGCCTTTCGCGACGTCCATCGTGTCACCGGCGAGGTGGCGCTGCCTGAATCCGACCATACCGCCCGGGTCGAACTGGCCGGTCTGCCGCAGGGCCAGACGATCTTCTACCGCGTCCAGTTCCAGGATGTCGGCGATGCCGCCATCCGGTCCGAAGCGCTGACCGGGCGCATCGTCGTCCCCGCCCGCGAGGAGCGGCGCGACGTGACGTTCGTCTTCTCCGGCGACGAGGCCGGCCAGGGCTGGGGCATCAACCCGGAACGCGGCGGCTATCGCCTCTATGAGGCGATGCGGCGGCAGCAGCCCGACTTCTTCATTCACTCGGGCGACCAGATCTATGCCGACGGGCCGCTGCAGGCGGAAGTGAAGCTCGACGACGGCACGATCTGGAAGAACGTCGTCACCGAGGCGAAGTCGAAGGTCTGCGAGACGGTCGCCGACTTTCGCGGCGCCTTCGCCTACAACCTGATGGACGAGAACAAGCGGCGCTTCGCCGCCGACGTGCCTTTCCTGGTGCAGTGGGACGACCACGAAGTCCGCAACAACTGGTTCCCCGGACAGACCATCGGCGACCAGCGCTATCAGCAGCGGGACGCCTCGCTGCTGGCGGCCCGCGCCCGCCGGGCGATGTTCGACTTCAATCCGATCCGCCGCGATCCGTTCGATCCGGAGCGGCTCTATCGCAGTTTCGCCTTCGGCCCCGGCCTCGACGTCTTCATGCTGGACGAGCGCAGCTATCGGGGCCCCAACACCCCCAACCGCGAGGAAGGCGGCGCGGCCTTCCTGGGCGCCGACCAGATCGACTGGCTGAAGACACGGCTGAAGCGCTCGCGCGCGACCTGGAAGGTGATCGCCAGCGACATGCCGATCTCGATCGTCGTGCCCGATGGCAACCCGGATGTCGAGAAGGGCACGTTCGAGGCCTGGGCCAACGGCGAGCCGGGCAAGCCGCTCGGCCGCGAGCTCGAGCTGGCGCTGCTGCTCAAGTTCATCCGCGACAACAACATCCGCAATGTCGTCTGGGTCACCGCCGACGTGCACTATCCGTCGGCCACCTACTACGATCCCGCAAAGGCGGCGGGCTTTGCCGAGTTCAAGCCGTTCTGGGAGATCGTCGCCGGGCCGCTGAATGCCGGCACCTTCGGCCCCGGCGCGATCGACCCGACCTTCGGGCCGGACGTCCGCTTCGTCGGCATCCCCGAGGGGATGAAACAGAATCGCTCGCCGGCGGACGGCCTGCAGTTCTTCGGCCGCGGCAGGCTCGATGCCCGGACCAACGTGCTGACCATGTCGCTGCACGACATCGACGGCCGGGAAGTCTGGTCGACGGCCCTGACGCCGGAAACCTGATCAGCGCAGCGGCGCCGCGTCCTCTATCACCAGTTGGACGCGGCGCTCGCCCCGCCAGTTGTCGGCGCGCAGATGGCCGGCGACATGCAGCCCGTCGCGCCCGGGCCCGAGCAGGAACTTGCCGAGCTCGTTGTCGAGGGCACGAAAGGCAATGCCCTTCAGGCGACCGCCGCCCATACCGGACAGCACGACGCGGACATGCTTCTCGCCGACGATCGAGGCGTCGACGACGCGTGCCTGCGGCAGCACCAGCCGCGGTTCGGCATTGCCCGAGCCGTAGGGACCGGCGCGATCGAGCAGTTCGAGCAGCTGGGCATTCGCCCCGTCGACCGAAACCGCACCGTCGAGGCCGAGGCTGCGGACGTCGCCGAGTGCCGCGACCGGCGTGGCCAGCCGCGCATCGAGGAATTCCTTCAGCTCGCCGATGCGGCTGGCATGCAGGGTGACGCCGGCCGCCATCGCATGGCCACCGCCATTGACCAGGATGCCGGCCTGCAGGGCGGCGACGACGGCGGTCCCGAGGTCGATGCCCGGCACCGAGCGGCCCGACCCCTTGGCGACGCCGTTCTCGTCGACGGCGATGACCAGGCTGGGCCGGTTGGTCGCTTCGCGCACCCGTGCGGCGACGATGCCGACGACGCCCGGATGCCACCCCTCGCCGGCGACGACCGCCACCGCCCCCTCGATGCCGTCGGCGACCTGGGCCAGCGCCTGTTCCAGCACCTGCGCTTCGATCGCCTGGCGCTCGCGGTTGTGACGGTCGAGTTCGGCGGCAAGGCTTGCCGCCTCTGCGGCATCGTCGGTCGACAACAGCCGCGCCCCGAGATCGGCGCGCCCGACCCGGCCGCCGGCATTGACGCGGGGACCGAGCAGGAAACCGCAGTGATAGCAGCCAGGCTTCTCGCTCAGCCCGGCGATGTCGGCCAACGCGGCGATGCCGGGATTGCGGCGCTGGGCCATCACCTTCAGCCCCTGGGCGACCAGTGCACGATTGAGACCGGTCAGCGGCACCACGTCGCAGATCGTGCCCAGCGCCACGAGGTCGAGCCAGGCCATCAGGTCGGGTTCGCTGCGCCCCGGGCCGTACCAGCCGGCCGCGCGCAAGGCGCGGTTGGCGGCCACGATCAGCAGGAAGGTCACGCCGACCGCCGCGAGCTGACGGTGGCCCACCACCTCGTCCAGCCGGTTGGGATTGACCAGCGCGAAGGCGTCGGGCAGTTCGGGCTCGGCCAGATGATGGTCGGCGACCAGCACGTCGAGGCCCGCCTCCCGCGCCGCGGCGAGCGGCTGGAAGGCAAGCGTTCCGCAATCGACGGTGATGACGAGACGCACGCCTTCGCCGGCCAGGCGCCGCATCGCCGGAATGTTCGGGCCGTAGCCCTCGACCATGCGGTCCGGAATGTAGAGGCGCGGCTCGATCCCGATATGGCGGAAGAAGCGGATCAGCAGTGCCGACGAGGTGGCGCCGTCGACGTCGTAGTCGCCGAATATCGCGATCCGCTCGCCCGCGGTCACGGCCTGAACCAGCCGGCCCGCCGCGCGATCCATGTCGAGAAACCGCGACGGATCCGGCAGCAGCGCCTTCAGCGTCGGCGCCATGTAGAGCTCGGCATCGTCGAGGCTGACGCCCCGCGCGGCCAGCACCCGGCCGACCAGTTCGGGCAGCCCCAGGCGCTGCGACAGCGCCTGGGCCAGCCGATCGTCGGCGACGCGCGAGCGCCAGCGGCGGCCGGTCAGCGACCGTTCGACGCCGAGAAATGCCGGCGCCGCGGCATCCGCCATGATCGGCGTCAGCTGCGCCCGACGCCGTGATGCGCCTTGATCCAGCGCAGCGTGCCGGTCTTGGAACGCATCACCAGCGAATGGGTGACGAGGCCGCCGCCCAGCCCGGTCTTGACGCCGTCGAGCAGGTGGCCGTTGGTGACGCCGGTGGCCGAGAAGATGACGTCGCCGGAAGCCAGGTCGGTCAGGCTGTACTTGCGGTTCAGATCGGTGATCCCCAGGCGATGGGCGCGGCCGCGCTCGTCATCGTTGCGGAACAGGAGCCGGCCCTGCATCTGCCCGCCGATGGCGCGCAGCGCAGCCGCGGCCAGCACGCCTTCCGGCGCCCCGCCCGAGCCCATGTAGATGTCGATGCCGGTCGACGGATCGGTCGTGGCGATGACGCCGGCGACGTCGCCGTCGGTGATCAGGCGGATGCGTGCCCCGGTCGAGCGCACGGCCTGGATCAGCTCGGCATGGCGGGGACGATCGAGGATCAGCGCGGTGATCTGCGCCGGCTCGACCTTCTTGGCCTTGGCCAGGCTGCGGATGTTCTCGGCCGGGCCGGCGTCGAGGTCGACGACGCCGTCGGGCAGGCCGCCGCCGACGGCGATCTTGTCCATGTAGACGTCGGGGGCATGCAGGAAGCCCCCCTCCTCGGCAAAGGCGCAGACGGCGCAGGCGCCCGGCATGTCCTTGGCGGTGAGGGTCGTGCCCTCCAGCGGGTCGAGCGCGATGTCGATGCGCGCGCCCTTGCCGGTGCCGACTTCCTCGCCGATGAACAGCATCGGCGCCTCGTCGCGCTCACCCTCGCCGATCACGACCTTGCCGGCCATGGCGATGCCGTTCAGCGCGGTGCGCATGGCATCGACGGCAGCCTGGTCGGCGGCCTTCTCGTCGCCCTGGCCGACCAGCTTGGCCGCGGCGATCGCCGCGGCCTCGGTGACCCGGACTGCCTCGAGGGTGAAGTTGCGCTCCATGGCGCTGCGCTTGGTCATTGCTTGTCTTCCGTCTTCAGTCTTGGTCAGGAACTGGGAACGCGGGTCAGAGCTGTTCGATCCGCATCAGATGCGGCGGCTCGGTCGCGAACTTGAGCTTGCCGATACGCTCGGCCGCCTTGGCGACCGCGGCCTCCTCGGCCTCATGGGTGATGATGACGACGGCGACAGGCTCGTTCGCCTTGGTGGCGCGGCCGCGCTGGACCAGCGATTCGATCGAGACGTCGAGGTCACGCAGGATCGCCGACACCGAGGCGAGCACGCCGGGCTGGTCCAGCACCGACAGCCGCATGTAGGTGCGGCCGACATGGCGCTTCATCGGCGCGGCGGGCAGCTTGCGCAGTTCGCCGACCGGCACGCCCAGCGGCGGCCCATAGCGGCCCGCGGCGAGGTCGATCAGATCGGCGACGACTGCCGAGGCGGTCGGGCCGGCACCGGCGCCGCGGCCTTCGAACATCGCGCGCCCGACGAAATCGCCTTCGGCGACCACGGCGTTGAACACGCCGTCGACATGGGCGATCGGGGTGCCGACCGGCACCAGGCTCGGCTGCACGGTCTGCTCCAGGCCATGCTCGGTCCGGGTCGCGACCGCCAGCAGCTTGATGCGCAGGCCGAATTCCTCGGCATAGGCGATATCGACGGCGGAAACCTTGCGAATGCCCTCGATCCGCACCGACTTGAAGTCGATCGGCGTGTTGAAGGCGAGGCTGGCCAGGATCGACAGCTTGTGGGCGGCATCGATGCCGTCGACATCGAAGCTCGGATCGGCCTCGGCATAACCCAGCGCCTGGGCCTCGGCCAGCACGTCGGCGAAATCCCGGCCCGTCCGGCGCATCTCGGTCAGGATATAGTTGCAGGTGCCGTTGAGGATGCCGTAGACGCGGCTGAGATTGTTGCCGGCCAGGCCCTCGCGCAGCGCCTTCAGGATCGGGATGCCGCCGGCGACCGCCGCCTCGAAGCCGACGGGTACGCCGAGATCCTCGGCCCGGCCGAGCAGCGCGACGCCATGATGGGCCAGCAGCGCCTTGTTGGCGGTGACGACCGCACGACCATTGGTCACGGCCCGGTCGAACAGCTTGCGGGCAAGCCCGTCCGACCCGCCGATCAGCTCGACGACGACGTCGACCTTCGGATCGTCGGCCAGGGCCAGCGCATCGTCATGCCACTTGATGCCCTTCAGCGAGATGCCGCGCTTCTTCTTGCGATCGCGCGCGGATACGGCGACGACCTGGATCGGCCGGCCAGCCCGGGCGGCGACCCGGTCGGCATTCTCGGCCAGCAACTTGAGGACACCCGCGCCGACAGTACCAAGGCCGGCAATGCCGACCCGCAACGCGTCACTCATGCCGCCGGCTCCAGGTTGGTGGCGGTACCCAGGGCCTTGCGGATATTGCGGACGGCCTGACGGATACGATGTTCATTCTCGACCAGGGCGATGCGCACATGCTCGTCGCCGTATTCGCCGAAGCCGAGACCGGGCGCCACGGCGACCTTGGCCTCGCGCAGCAGGAACTTCGAGAATTCGAGCGAGCCCATGTGGCGGTAGCGTTCCGGGATCGGCGCCCAGGCAAACATCGAGGCCGAAGGCGACGGCACGTCCCAGCCGGCCTGGGCCAGGCCCTTGATCAGCACGTCGCGGCGCGCCTTGTACATCGCCCGGATCTCGGCGACGCAATCCTGCGGGCCGTTCAAGGCGGCGGTCGCCGCCACCTGGATCGGCGTGAAGGCGCCGTAATCGAGATAGGACTTCACGCGCGCCAGCGCCGCGATCAGCTTCTTGTTGCCGGCACCGAAGCCGATGCGCCAGCCCGGCATGTTGTAGGTCTTCGACAGCGAGGTGAACTCGATCGCCACGTCCTTGGCGCCGGGCACCTGCAGGATCGAGGGCGGCGGCACGTCGTCGAAATAGATTTCCGAATAGGCCAGGTCGGAGATGATGATCAGGTCGTTCTTCTTCGCGAAGTCGACGACCTCCCGATAGAAATCGAGACCGACGACCTCGGCCGTCGGGTTCGCCGGGAACGAGACGACCAGGGCCACCGGCTTGGGCACGCAATGGCGATGGGCGCGGGCCAGAGCCTGCATGAAGTCGATGCCCGGACCGATCGGGAACGAGCGGATCGAGGCGCCGGCGATGATGAAGCCGTAGGGATGGATCGGATAGCTCGGGTTCGGCACCAGGATCGCGTCGCCGGGGGCCGAGATCGCCATGGCGAGATTGGCAAGGCCTTCCTTCGAGCCGAGCGTGACGATCGCCTCCGACTCCGGATCGACATCGACGCCGAAGCGGCGGCCGTAATAGTTCGACAGCGCCTTGCGCAGGCCGGGCACGCCGCGGCTCATCGAATAGCGATGCGCGCGCGGATTGCGGGCGGATTCGACCAGCTTCTCGACGATATGGGGCGGGGTCGGCATGTCGGGGTTGCCCATGCCGAAATCGATGATGTCCTCGGCGGCGGCCCGGGCGGCGGCCTTCATCCGGTTGACTTCTTCGAAGACATACGGCGCCAGCCGTTTGATGCGATAGAATTCCCCGTCCATAGCGGAATCGTCCAATGTTCGAAGACTGATGCGGGAGGCGGCCGCGCACGCGCCCGCCCTCACCGGCGCGCCCGCGCCGGCCCCGCTATCTACCCCATCCCCGGTCAGTTTTCGAGGATGATTTCTGTGGCCGCGACGCGGGCGCCGGGGTCGCCGCCCTGTCCGTCGATCTGCAGCGCCGCCGGGCTGACCCCGATCCGCGCCAGTTCGCGCCCCACCGCCTCGGCCCGGTTCATCGCCAGGGTGAAACTCGCCATCACGTCGCGGCCGGTCCGGTCGGCCTCGACCGGGGCGGCACGGCCGACGATGCGCAACAGGCCGCCGGCCTGCCGCCAGGCGTCGGCGGCGCGACGCAACGACGCACCGGCATCGGCCGGCAGCTTGGCCGAACCGGCCGCGAAGTTGATCTGCGCCACCGGCGTCTGGCGGCCGGTACCGGGGAATTCGGGGCTGGCCGCGCCGACCGGCGGGAAGCCGGCGACGGCAGCCGGCGAAGCGGCGGCCTGCTGGACCTGCACCGGCGACGGACCGCCGGCCAGCGCCGGGGCCGCGACGGCGGCCGGCGGGCTGACCGGGGCCCGGTTGCCGGCCTCGGCCTGGGCCAGCGCACGGGTGAAGGCGTCCTGCATCAGGTTGGTGGCCGGCGCATCGACCGGCGGCGCGGCAGGCGCCGGCGGGGCCGCCGCCGCGACGGTCACCGGGACCGCCGCCGCCATTGCGGCCGCCACCGGGCGCGGGGCCGGCGCCAGTTCGGATGTCGTGGTGATCGGCATGGCGCCGGGTACGACATTGATGTTCTCGCCGGCCGCCGCCGGCGCGGCGGGGGCGGACTGTGCCGCCGCCGGGACCGGCTGGACCGCAGCGACCGCGACCGGCTCCGCCGGCGCCGGCTCGGGCGTTGCCGCGGCCACGGCCGGTGCCGGCTGGGCCGGCTCGGCCGCGGCCTGCGGCTTGGTCGGGGCGGGCGGCGGCGGCAGTTCGGCCGGTTCGACGCCGGTACGCGGGGCCGCAGCCGGTGTCGGGAAGCTCGGCGTCGGGGTTGCCCGCGGCGTCGCGCTCACCGGCGGCGGCGGGGCGCCGGCCGGACGGCCGCGCAACTCCTCGTCGGTGTACCGGGCATTGTCGCGATCGGCGATCAGACCTTGCGCCAATTCCTTGCGCTGCGCCGCGGCATTGGCCTTGGCATCGGGCCGGTTGGGCACGTCGGCGACGTCCGGGGCGGTGCCGTCGATCGGCGCCGGATCGCCCTTTTCCGGGCCCGATTCGAACCATCCGGCCGGGTTGTACCAGGCGGTCGAGGATTTTGCCGATTTCGACGCCTGGGCAGACGACGTCGAACTCGAGCTCGAGCAGGCGGCAAGCCCGAGCGACAGGACAACGGCCAGCGCGGCAAGTCCTAGCCGCGAGGGAGCCGCCATTGCATGCATCCGCATGTTCAGGTCCTTCCAGAGGCCGCCGACTTGCGGCGACGGTGACAAATCGCACTTACGGGCCGACATGAATTCATGCTACCGATCAATACGATAGGGAGCTTAGACGACCCGCCTGACTTGAGCGACAGAGACTGCGGCAGGTATAGAGGAACACGCCATGGCCGATCAACCCGGCACCGATATCAAGTTGCCCGATCCGGCGGAACTTTCCAAGAACATGATGCGGATCGCCGCGCAGAGCCAGCAACTGGTGACCGATTTCCTGTCGCGCAACGCCGGCAACGGCGAACTCGGCAGCGTCGATCCGCTGAACCTGGGCGGCGCGTTCATCGAGATGACCGCCAAGATGATGGCGAACCCGACGCTGCTGGTGGAGGCGCAGTTCGACCTCTGGCAGAAATACCTGTCGCTGTGGTCGACCACCACGCAACGCCTGCTCGGCCAGGAAGTTGCGCCGGTCGCGACCCCGGACAAGGGCGACCGCCGCTTCAAGGACGCGGCCTGGGACGAGAACCAGGTGTTCGACTTCATCAAGCAGTCCTACCTGCTGACCGCACGGTGGATGCAGTCGACCGTTCATGCCGTCGACGGGCTCGACCCCAAGACCCACAAGAAGCTCGATTTCTATACGCGCCAGTTCGTCGACGCGATGGCGCCGTCGAATTTCGTGCTGACCAATCCGGAAGTACTGCGGACCACGATCGAATCGAGCGGCGAGAACCTGGTCAAGGGGCTCGACGCGATGCTGCAGGACCTCGAGCGCGGCAAGGGCAAGCTTGCCATCCGCATGACCGACATGAAGGCGTTCAAGGTCGGCGAGAACGTCGCGATCACGCCGGGCAAGGTGGTCTACCAGAACGACCTGATCCAGCTGATCCAGTATTCGCCGACGACCGAGCAGGTCTACAAGCGCCCCCTGCTGATCGCGCCGCCCTGGATCAACAAGTTCTACATCCTCGACCTGCGCCAGGACAACTCGCTGATCAAGTGGACGGTCGACCGCGGCTATACCGTCTTCGTGATTTCCTGGGTCAACCCCGACGAGCGCCATGCCGACAAGACGTTCGAGAGCTACCTGAACGAAGGCATCCTCGCGGCGCTCGACGCGATCGAGAAGGCGACCGGCGAGCGCGAGGTCACCACCATCGGCTACTGCCTCGGCGGCACGCTGATGGCCGCCGCCCTGGCCTACTGCAAGGCCAAGGGCGACGACCGCATCAAGGCGACCACGTTCTTCACCGCACAGGTCGATTTCTCGGAAGCCGGGGAACTGACCGTGTTCGTCGACGAGGAACAGCTCGCCTATCTCGACGACCTGATGTCGAAGCGCGGCTATCTCGACGGCGGCGAGATGGCGACCACCTTCAACATGCTGCGCGCCAACGACCTGATCTGGTCGTTCGTGGTCAACAACTACCTGCTCGGCAAGGAACCGTTCCCGTTCGACCTGCTCTACTGGAATTCGGACGCGACCCGGATGCCGGCCAAGATGCACAGCTATTATCTGCACAACATGTACCAGAAGAACCTGCTGGTGCAGCCGGGTGGCCTGACCCTGAACGGCGTGCCGATCGACCTGACCCAGGTCGACATCCCGATCTACATCCAGGCCGGACGCGAGGACCACATCGCGCCGGCGCGCTCGGTCTACAAGGCAACGCAGCTTTATGCCGGCCCGGTGCGCTTCATGCTGGCTGGCTCCGGCCATATCGCGGGGGTGGTCAATGCCCCGGCGGCCAAGAAGTACCAGCACTGGCTGAACGAGACCAAGACCAACCCGCCCACCCTCGACGAATGGATGGCGGGCGCCACAGAAAATCCAGGATCCTGGTGGAATGATTGGGACAAGTGGCTGTCCAAGAAGTCGGGTCCCAAGGTCAAGGCCCGCATTCCCGGATCGGGCAAGCTGAAGGTGATCGAGGATGCGCCGGGCTCCTATGTGAAGGTCAGAGCCGTCGAATGAAGTACCCCCTCGCCGCGCTGGGCATCCTGAGCCTGCTGGCTCTCGCCCAGCCGGCCGCCGCCCAGAGCTTCTACTGCCAGAGCAAGGTCATCGACGTCGGCATCCGGGTCGACGAGGTGCTGCGCTATTGCGGCCAGCCTGCCTATATCGACCGCCAGTATGTCGAGCGCTCGCTGCGCATGGGCACCTCGCCGCTGACCACCAATATGTCGATCGGCGAGAAGGTCATCATCGAGATCCAGCGCTGGACCTATTCCGGCTCGAATTCGACCCTCGCCCGCTACCTGACGGTCGAGGACGGCCGGGTCACCGAGATTCGCACCGGCAGCTACTGACGGCTTCCGGTTGATCCGCCGGGCGTGGCGTCGTAAGTCTCGACGCCTCATCCGAAAGACCGGAGCGCCCTGACGTGACCGACGCCGCCGCCCTCGCGCCCTATCGCGACTACGTGCTCGCCGATGCCACCATCGCCGAGCTGCCCGCCCATTATCGCGGCAAGGTGCGCGACAATTACGACCTGCCCGACGGGCGACGTGTCATCATTGCGACCGACCGGCTGTCGGCCTTCGACCGCATCCTGACGGCGGTGCCGCTGAAGGGCCAGGTCCTGACCCAGCTGGCACGGTTCTGGTTCGAGGCCACCGCCGATCTGTGCCCGAACCATGTCGTGGCCTACCCCGATCCGAATGTCCTGATCTCGCGCCGGCTCGACATCATGCCCGTCGAAATCGTCGTCCGCGACTATCTCGCCGGCACCACCTCCACCTCGATCCTGTCGATGTATAACGCCGGCCGGCGCGAGATGTACGGCCACCGTTTTCCCGACGGGCTGACGCCGAACCAGAAGCTGCCCCACACGATCATCACGCCGACCACCAAGGCCTTCGACGGCGGCCATGACGAGGAACTGACCGCGGCCGAGATCGTCGGCCGCAACCTCCTGACCCAGGCGCAATGGGACGAAGTCTCGGCCAAGGCGCTGGCGCTGTTCGCGCGCGGCCGCGAGATCGCCGCCGGCCGCGGCCTCGTGCTGGTCGATACCAAATACGAGTTCGGCTTCGACGCCGAGGGGCGGATCGTGCTGGCCGACGAGATCCATACGCCCGATTCCAGCCGCTACTGGTTTGCCGCGACGCTCGCCGAACGGATCAATGCGGGCCTCGCGCCGCAAAGCTTCGACAAGGATTTCGTGCGCAGCTGGGTGGTCAAGCGCTGCGACCCCTACAAGGACGAGATCCCGGCGATTCCGGCCGAGATCGTCCTCGAGGCTTCGCGCCTCTATATCGAGGTCTACGAGACCATCACCGGCCGCCCCTTCGATCTGCCGGACCCCGGCGTCCCGGCCATCGACCGGATCCGCGCCAACCTGAAGCCGTTGTTCTCCTGAGATAAGATCACTGTCCAATTCATTGAATTTGAACAGAAATCCAGAATACCACCCGGCATCGCAAGCTTTCATCTTATGAAAGCTTGCGATAACCTCGGCCTCCCGATGCCGTACTGGGAGTGCCCTTCATGCATGCTGCGAAGCTTGCGATCCTGTCGCTCGGCCTGACGTTCCTGGGCCTCGAGACCGGCCCGGCCCGGGCCTCCGCCTGCTACATCGATGCCGAGATTGCCGGGCAGAAATCGGTGACCTGCATCGAATTGACCCCGGGCATGCCGGCGGCGGGTCCCGCCTGCGACGTGGCCAGGGCCGCCCAAGGTGCCGCCGCGATGCCGGGCGCCCGGATCGACTACCGGGACATGCCCGCCTGCCCGGCGGACCACAAGGGCGGCTGCAAGCCGAGCCGCGGGCCGGCAACCGTCTTCTATTACGACCAGGCGGCGGCCGACATGGCGCGGCAAAGCTGCAACGACAGGAATCCGGTGATGCCGGGAACCTGGGTCGCGCCGAAGTCCTGAGCGCATGAAGCCGCCCGGCCGTCGTCAGGCCAGCACCGCCTTCGGTTCGAGCATGGCGTCGAGGCCAAAGGCCCCGAATTCACGGCCGATGCCCGAATGCTTGAAGCCGCCGAACGGTGCCAGCGGCTCATGCGGGGCGCCGTTGATCACCACCCTGCCTGCCTGCAACCGGCTGGCAACTCGGTTCGCCCGGGCCATATCGGTGGACAGCACGTAGGATTGCAGGCCGTAGTCGCTGTCGTTGGCGATCGCGACGGCCTCGGTTTCGTCGCGATAGGGGATGACGCAGAGCACCGGACCGAAGATCTCCTCCCGCGCGATGCGCATGGCGTTGGTCACGCCGGCAAAGATCGTCGGCCGCACGAACCAGCCGCGATCGCGCCCCGCGGGACGGCCCTCGCCGCCGGCAAGCAAGGTCGCGCCCTCGTCCAGCCCCAGCCGGATATAGGACTGCACGCGGTCCCACTGCCTGGCACTGACCATCGGACCGATCATGCTGCCGGCCTCGGACGGCGGACCGACCTTGACCGCCGCAGCCGCCACCCGCAGGCGCCCCGAGACCTCGTCCATCAGGTGCGCGGGCACCAGGAGACGGGTGCCGGCGATACAGGCCTGGCCCGAATTGGCAAAACCCGACATCAGCATCGTCGGTACCGCACGATCGAGATCGGCATCGTCGAGCAGGATCTGCGGCCCCTTGCCCCCCAGCTCCAGCGTCACCCGCTTGAACGTCGCGGCCGCCGCGGCCAGGATCGCGCGGCCGGTCGCGGTCGACCCGGTGAACGTGATCTTGGCAATGTCAGGATGCCGGCTCAGCGCCTCGCCCACCACCTGGCCGGCGCCGTTGACGATGTTGCAGACGCCGCGCGGCAGGCCGGCCTCGTGCAGCGCCTCGGCGACGACCTGGGTCTGGATCGCGCTCATCTCCGACGGCTTGATGACGATCGTCGCCCCGGCGGCGATGGCCGCGGCGAGCTTGGCGCAGATGAAGCCGGCGTTCGAGTTCCATGGCGTGATCGCCGCCACGACCCCCAGCGGCTCCATGCTGATTTCCGCGCGGCCGATCGTGCGCCGGAACGGATAGGTTTCCACTGTCCGGGCCATGTCCTCGAACGCCTGGGCGGCGTAGGGCACGGCAAACTCGGCGAACCGGGCGGGCGCGCCGTATTCAGCGGCCATCGCCGCGGCCAGGGCCGGGGCCCGGGCGGCAACCGCGTCCCGCAGCCGTCGCAGCATCGCAATCCGTTGTGCGGGCGTGGTCGCGGCCATGGCGGGAAAGGCACGTCTGGCGGCGGCAACGGCACGCCCGGCATCGGCGGCGTCGCCCAGCCGGACCTCGCCGATCTTCTCCTCGGTCGAGGGGTTGAACAGTGCGGCGCGGTCGCGCCCCTGCGGCACGACGAAGTCGCCGTCGATATAGGTGCGGTCGATGATGTGCATGGCGGGTTTCCTGGCGAATGGGTGATGGATCGCCATATGCGGCCTCGCCACCGATCTGATAAGCAGGCCAATATTAGACGGGTTGATAAGGAATATCGCGCAATGGCACGATGGAGCACCGCCGAGCTGGAGGCAGTCGTGGCCGTCGCGCGCCGCGGCGGCTTCCGTGCCGCGGCGCGCGACCTGAACATGTCCTCCTCGGCCTTGAGCCATGCCGTCGCCGGGCTGGAGGCACGGATCGGCGTGCGGCTGTTCAACCGCACCACCCGCAGCGTCGCCCTTACGGCGGCGGGCGAGCAATTTCTGGCCGAAGTCGCCCCGGCCCTTTCAGCCATCGATCAGGCCATCGAGCGGATCGGCGAACAGCGCGCCGAGCCGTCCGGGACCTTGCGGCTCAACATGGCGCTGGGGGCGGCGCGGCTGCTGCTGGAACCGCTTGTCCTGGAGTATCTGCGCCGCTACCCGCTGATGCAGGTCGAGATCGTCACCGAAGGCGCCCTGGTCGATATCGTCGGCCAGGGCTTCGATGCCGGCATCCGGCTGGCCGAGGCGATACCGCCGGACATGATCGCGGTGCCGATCATCCCGACCATCCGGCCGGCGATCGTCGGATCACCGGCCTATCTTGCAGCCCACGGCACGCCAGGCCGGCCCGACGACCTGCTGCGCCATCAGTGCATCCGTGGCCGCATGGCTTCGGGCCGGATCTATCGCTGGGAATTCGAACGGCATGGCAGCGCCTTCGTCCTCGACGTGCCGGGCACGCTGATCCTCGACGACAGCGACTTGATGCGGAAGGCGGCGCTGGCTGGTGCGGGGCTGGCCTATCTGCACGCGCAGCAGGTAGCCGCCGAACTCGCCGACGGCCGGCTGGTCCAGGTGCTGGACCAATGGACGCCGCCTTATGACGGTCTCAGCCTGTACTATCCCGGCCGCCGGCACGTACCGGCAAAGCTGCGCGCCTTCATCGAGTTGATCCGGGAGAAAGATCAAGCCTTCTGACGATGCCGATATTGGTCAGAAAGGTCTCGTCGTGGCTGACCACCAGCAGCGCGCCGTCATAGGCGGCCAGCCCGGCCTCGATCGCTTCGATCGCCTCGACGTCGAGATGGTTGGTCGGCTCGTCGAGGATCAGCAGGGGCGGCGGCCGGGCCCCGCCCAGCACGCAGGCGAGGCCGGCACGCAGCATCTGCCCGCCGCTCAGGCTGCCGACGCGCTGCAAGGCCGCGTCGGCACGGAACAGGAAACCGGCCAGGGCGGCGCGGCAGGCATTGTCGCTGGCGTCGGGATTGAGCCGCGCGAAGTTTTCCAGGATCGAGCGCGCGGGGTCGAGCAGGCCGACCCGCTGATCGAGCAGCGCAGCCTCGACCATCACCGCGACCGTGCCGGCTAAGGGCTGCATCTGCCCGGCGATCAGTCTCAGCAACGTCGTCTTGCCCGCGCCGTTCGGGCCGACGACGGCGACACGCTCCGGCCCGGTCATCGCGAAGGACAGATCGTGGATCAGAGGACGGTCATAGCCCGCCGCCACCCGGTCCAGCCGCAAGACCCGCCGTCCGGCGCCGAGGCCGGTCGAAGGCAGGACGACCGACAGCATCTGCAGGATCTCGATGCGGGCGCGCGCCTCGGCCAGACCCGATTGCGCCCGGGCCTGCTGACGCTCGGCCAGCCGCATACCGTCACCCCGACTGGCTTCCGCGCGGCTCTTGCAGCCGCCCAGCAGGATGCGCGGCATGTCGCCCTTCGCCCCCTTGCGGGCGCCGGCCGAATCACGGCGGTCCTGCCGCTCGGCCGCCGCCTGGGCCTTGCGCTTCACCTCGTCGACCTGCTTCTTGGCCTGGTCCAGATCGTGCCGGGCCGCCTCCAGCTCGATGGCCTTGCGCGCGCGATACCGGCTCCAGTTGCCGCCGTAGCGCGTCGCGCCCAGCGTGGTCAGCTCGACGATCGCATCCATCTCCTCGAGCAGTTCGCGGTCGTGGCTGACGACGACCGCGCCGGCGCGCCAACCGGCCAAAAGGTCGACGACGGCCTGCCGCCCTGCCCTGTCGAGGTTGTTGGTCGGCTCGTCCAGCAGCAGAAAATCGGGTTCGGCGAAGGTCACCGCCGCCAGGCTCGCCCGCGTGCGCTGGCCGCCGGAAAGGGCTGCCAGACACGTTCCGATCTGCGCATCGAGACCGACACGCGCCAGGGCGGCGGCAATGCGTTCCTCGATCGTCCAGTCGGCCCGGGACAGTTCATCGGCATCAGCCAGGCCGGCCTCGGCGCGACGCAGAATTTCCAGCGCTCCGCCGGCGCCGAACAGGTCGGCGATGGTCTCCTCGGGACGTACCTGCACCGTCTGCCGCAGCACGCCCACCGTGCCCGAAACCGCCACGCTGCCGGCCGCGGGCTGCAGTCGGCCCTCGATCAGCTTCAGCAGCGTGGTCTTGCCAGTGCCGTTGCGCCCGACCAGCCCGGCCCGCTCGCGCCCGAAGGCGAGGTCGAGGCCGGAGAGAATCCGGCGGCCGTCGGGCGTCGCCCAACTGAGGCCCGACAGGGTGATGGACGCCATGGTCAGATCTCGATCTCGGCGGCGAGACCGCCGCTGTCACGGTTCTTCAGGGTCAGTGATCCGCCGATCGCGCGCGTCAGTTGATGGGCGATGGCAAGGCCCAGGCCGATGCCGCCGGTATCGCGGCTGCGCGATTGTTCGAGGCGATAGAACGGCTGCAGCACCGCCTGCAGCTGATCGTCCGGTATCCCCGGGCCACGGTCGAGCACGCCGATGCGGACGCGGCCGGGCCCGGCAACGAGGTCGACCTCGACCGCGCCCCCGAATTTCAGCGCGTTGTCGATCAGGTTGGTCAGGATCCGGCGCAACGCCAGCGGCCGCGTGGTGACGACCGCCTCGACCCGGCCGATGCAGGCGACCGGCTTGCCGATATCCTGATAGTCGAAGACCAGGCTCTCGACGAACGAGCCGATCTCGATGCGCGCCGGCGTTTCGGCATCGCCATGCGCGCTCTTTGCATAGGCGACGCCTTCGCGCACCATCAGTTCGATCTCGGTCAGGTCGCCGATCAGCTTGTCCTTCTCCGGTCCGTCCGGGCCCATCTCGGCCCGCAGTTTCATCCGTGTGATCGGCGTCTGCAGATCGTGGCTGATCGCGGCGAGGATCTGGACGCGTTCCTCCAGATAATGGGCGATGCGGTCGCGCATCGCGTTGAAGGCCGTCGCGGCATAGGCGACCTCGGTCGGGCCCCCTTCGTCCAGCCGCGCCGCCGACCTGGCGGGGTCGAGCATCTCGGCCGCGCCGGCAAAGCGCAGCAGCGGGCGGATCGCCAGCCGCACCGCGATCCCGCTGCACAGGACCAGCAGCACAAGCTGCGCCGCCAGCACATAGGGCAGCCAGTCGGCCAGCGGCATGACCTGCGGCAGCAGATCGATCGTGACGATCGATCCGTCGCTCAAGGTCACATGCGCCTGCAGGTGCAGCCTCGGGCCGGGGATCCGCTCGACCGCGACAGGAAAGCGCCGCCCAGCCGCTTCGCCGATGGTGTCGGCGATCTCGGCGGCGCGCCGGTTCAGCTCCGGCTCGCCGGGCAGGCCCGGCCCGATCTCGTAGCGATAATTCGGCCGTGCCAGCCGGGCGAGCCAGAGCGGGCGCTCGGACGCCGGCAGCCGGTCGAGCAGCGCGATCGAAGTGCCGACGTCGTTCTCCAGGTTGGTCAGCATGACAGCCCGGGCGCTGACGTAGCGCTCCAGAAACAGGATGCCGAAGGACAGGCCGTGGGCCAGCGCCAGTCCCGCGAACAGGATCAGGAACAAGCGCCAGCGCAGCGTGCGCGGCCGCCAGTTCATCGCCGCAGGGTCGCGATCTCGACCGGCGTGGCGAGGACGTAGCCCTCGGCCCGCACGGTCTTGATATAGGCAGGCTCCCGCGCATCGTCGCGCAGGCGCTGGCGCAGCCGGCTGACCAGGAGGTCGATCGACCGCTCGAACAATTCGGCCTCGCGCCCCTGCGTCAGATTGAGCAGCTGGTCGCGCGACAGCACGCGCTGCGGATGGTCGAGGAAGACGCGCAGCAGCCGATATTCCGCCCCGCTCAGGGCAACGGCGGTACCCTCCCGGTCCAGCAGATGCCGGGCCGTGGTGTCGAGCCGCCAGGCACCGAAGACCAGCAACTGCCCGGCCTCGGCCACCTGCAGATTGGGCGGCATCATCCGCGTGCGCCGCAGGACGGCGTTGATGCGGGCCAGCAGCTCTCGCGCCGCGAACGGTTTGACCAGGTAATCATCGGCGCCCATCTCCAGCCCGACGATGCGGTCGGTCTCGTCGCTGCGCGCGGTCAGCATCAGGATCGGGGTCGCCTTGTGCCGTCCGGCACGCAGCTCGCGGCACAGGACCAGGCCGTCATCGCCAGGCAGCATGATGTCGAGCACGATCAGGTCGACGCGGTCGGCCTCGAGGAAGGCGCGCATCTGCCGGCCGTCCGCGGCGATCGTTACGCGCAGGCCATTCTTCTTCAGGTAACCGGCGACGAGATCGCGGATTTCCCGGTCATCGTCGACGATCAGCACATGATCGACATGGTCCATGACGCTGGTCTAGCAGGTCGAGGGGCTGTGAGCGACGGAGATTTGTATCACCGTGTATCCGGCCGCCGTCCTGATACCGCGGCGGACAACATGCAGGTCGCAAGGGCGCCGGGGCGCAGCTACGTATCGACGTACTTGACCCCGATCCCAGGAGTTTACGCCATGCGCGTCCCGTTCCGCCCGCTCGCTACCGCCGGTGTCGCCTTGTCGCTGATGGGCGCCGTGCCTGCCGCCTGCGCCGCCGAGATCACGAACGTCGTCATCGTCCACGGCGCCTTCGCGGACGGCTCGGGCTGGCGCAAGGTTTCCGACCTGCTGGAAGCCCGCGGCTATCGCGTCTCGATCGTGCAGCAGCCGCTGACTTCGCTCGAAGCCGACGTCGCCGCCACCCGCCGTGTGCTGGCGCTGCAGGACGGTCCCGCGATCCTGGTCGGGCATTCCTATGGCGGCATGGTGATCTCGGATGCCGGGCGCGACGATCGCGTCGCGGGCCTCGTCTATGTCGCGGCGTTCCAGCCCGACAAGGGCGAGAGCCTGGCGGCACTGGCCGACCGGAGACCGGTGACCGACGCGGTGCCCGGCGCGATCAAGGCGACCGACGACGGCTATCTCTATCTCGATCCCAAGACCTTCCCGGCGGCGTTCGCCGCCGATCTGCCCAAGGACGAGGCGGGCTTCCTCGCCCGTTCGCAGGTCTTCGCCGCCAAGCGCGCCTTCACCGCGCCGGCCGGCGATCCCGCCTGGAAGTCGAAGCCGAGCTGGGCGCTGATCGCCACCCGGGACCGGTCGATCAATCCGGATCTGGAGCGCGACATGGCCCGGCGCGCCCAATCCAAGGTATGGGAGGTCGAGGCCAGCCACGCCGCCTATGCTTCCCGCCCGGCCGAGGTCGCCGCGCTGATCATCGACGCGGCCAAGGCAGCCGCGCAGTGACGGGTTCGCGATGATGCTGTCCATAATTTCCTATCTGGCCGGGATGCTGACAATCGTCAGCCCCTGCATCCTGCCGGTACTTCCCTTCGTCTTCGCCCGGGCCGACCGTCCCTTCCTGCGCCATACGCTGCCGCTGCTCGCGGGCATGGCGGTGACCTTCGCCGCCGTCACCACGCTGGGCGCGACCGTCGGCGCCTGGGCGGCGCAGGTCAACGAGATCGGACGCTATGTTGCCATCGCGGCCCTGGCTCTGTTCGGGCTGACGCTGGTCTCGCCGCATCTGGCCGCGTTCTTCACCCGGCCGATCGTCGCGTTGGGCAATCGTCTCTCGGTTCGCGCCGGCGACGGCATAGGCGGCTCGGTCCTGCTCGGCATTGCCACCGGCCTGCTATGGGCGCCCTGCGCCGGGCCGGTGCTGGGCCTGATACTGACCGGCGCGGCGGCACGCGGCACCGGCTCCCTGCTCGTCGCCTACGGCGCCGGGGCGGCGACCTCGCTGGCGCTGGCCGTTCTGGCTGGCGGCCGGGTCCTCTTGGCGATGAAGCGCTCGCTCGGCTTCGGCGTCCGTTTGCGCCAGGGCTTGGGGGGTGCCGTTCTCGCCGCTGTCTGCATCATCGCCCTGGGCCTCGATTCCAGCCTGCTGGCGCGGCTGTCCTATGCCGGCACGGCCGGAATCGAGCAGTCGCTGCTGCAGCATTCGGCGGCCCCCCAGCCGCGCGCAGTCGAGGGCGGCTTTCCGTCGCTGGCCGGCGCCACCGCTTGGCTGAATTCCGGCCCGCTGACAGCGGAACGGCTGCGCGGCAAGACCGTGCTGGTCAATTTCTGGACCTATTCCTGCATCAACTGCATCCGCTCACTTCCCTACGTCGATGCCTGGGCCGAAAAGTATCGTGACAAGGGACTGGTGGTAATCGGCGTGCACACGCCCGAATTCGCCTTCGAGAAGATCCAGGGCAATGTCGAGCGCGCAATCCGGCGCTTCCACGTCGCCTATCCTGTCGCCATCGACAGCGAGTTCCGCATCTGGCGCGCCTTCGCCAACAACTACTGGCCGGCCCAGTACCTGATCGATGCCGAGGGCCGCATCCGTTATCACAATTTCGGCGAAGGCCACTATCGACAGACCGAGGAGGCGATTCAGGCCCTGCTCTCCGATTCGACCGGCCGCTTCGTCGCGCCGCGGGCGAAGGCGGAGCAGGCCGCCCCCGACCTCACCGCCCTGCGTTCCGGCGAAACCTATGTCGGCTATCGCCATACGGCCAACTTCGCCTCGCCGGAGGGGATCGCAGCCGATCGCGAGCGCGATTACACGATCGGGCCGCTGGCGGTGAACCGCTGGGCGCTCGACGGCAGCTGGACGATCGCAGCGGAGCGCGCGATATCGGCCCGGCCCGGCGGCGCGATCCTCTTCCGCTTCAGCGCGCGCGACCTGCATCTGGTGCTCGGCATCCCGCCCGACGGCCGGCCGGTGCGGTTCCAGGTGACGATCGACGGCCGAGCACCGGGGCCCGACCACGGCACAGACATCGATGCGCAGGGCCACGGAACGATCACCGAGACCAGACTCTACCAGCTGGTACGCCAGTCGGACGAGATGGGACCGCGCCTGTTCGAGATCCGCTTCCTCGATGCCGAGGCGGAAGCCTACGCCTTCACCTTCGGCTGATCCGAACACCATACCGTCGTATGGGACCATAACTGGACGCCAATTCGCCGCTACTGATCTCCACCACACCGGATCTAGTTCCTGCTTCAGGAGTAAGCACAATGTCAGAACCGATCAACCAGCAGCGCCGCCTGATCCTCGGCTCGGCCGCCGCGGCCTTCGCGGTCGCGCAACTTGGGGTCCTGTCGCACGCCTCGGCGCAGAACAGGACTTCGTCGAATGCCAGCTTCGGCCCGCTCAAGCGGATCCAGGCGGGCGTACTCGACGTCGCCTATGCCGAGGCCGGCCCTGCCGACGGCCCACCGGTCATCCTGTTCCACGGCTGGCCCTATGACATCCATACCTATGTCGATGTCGCGCCGTTGCTGGCCCAGGCCGGCTACCGGGTGATCGTGCCCTTCCTGCGCGGCTACGGCGAGACCCGTTTCCTGTCGGCCGAGACGATGCGCAACGGCCAACAGGCGGCGCTGGCGGTCGATGCAATCGACCTGATGGATGCGATGAAGATCGACAAGGCCATCGTCGCCGGTTGCGACTGGGGAGCGCGCACCGCCTGCATCCTCGCCGCGATCTGGCCGGCGCGTGCCAAGGCGCTGGTCTCGGTCAGCGGCTACCTGATCGGCAGTCAGGAAGCCAACCGCGCGCCGCTGCCGCCAAAAGCCGAGCTGCAGTGGTGGTACCAATTCTATTTCGCCACCCGGCGCGGCGAAGCGGGTTACGCCAAGTACACGCACGACTTCGCCCGGCTGATCTGGGAACTGGCCTCGCCGCAGTGGAAGTTCGACGACGCGACCTTCGACCGCTCGGCCAGGGCATTCGACAATCCCGATCACGTCGCGATCTCGATCCACAACTACCGCTGGCGGCTGGGATTGGCTGAGGGCGAGGCGCGGTACGACGAACTGGAGAGGAAGCTTGCCGCCCTCCCCGGCATCGCCGTCCCGACAATCACGTTGGAAGGTGACGCCAACGGCGCGCCGCATCCCGATCCCGCCGCCTATGCCAAGCGATTCTCCGGCCGCTATCAGCATCGCAACCTCACCGGCGGCATCGGCCACAACCTGCCGCAGGAAGCGCCGCAGGCCTTCGCCCAGGCCGTGATCGACGTCGATCGCGGCTGAGCCGGTGAAGCCGCTCCACCTCGCCGCGGCGATGCTGGCCCCGGCGATGCTCGCGGCGGCGGTCGCCGCCGCGGGCAGCCCGACCTCGCCGATCTACGGCGTGACCATCCCCGACGGCTATCGCCAATGGGAATTCATCGCCCCGGCGCTGGAGGCCGAACCGCTCGACGAGCTGCGCATCGTCGTCGGCAACAGGACCGCGGTCGACGCCTATCGCGCCGGCACCCTGCCCTTTCCCGACGGCGCCGTCCTGGTCAAGCTCGCCTGGAAGCGCCTGCAGTCGCCCGACTTCGCGCCGGCCTCTGTGCCGGGTCCGGCCACGACCGTTCAGGTCATGGCCAAGGATTCACGGAAGTACGCGGCCAGCGGCGGCTGGGGCTACGGCCGCTTCATCGACGGCCAGCCGGTCGACGTAGCCCAGCACGAGACCTGCTTTGCCTGCCATGAGGGGCGGGTGAAAGACCGCGACTACGTCTTCACCCGCTACGCGGTACCCTCAGGTCTACGGTGACCGGCACGTGATCGGACAACCGGGTGGCCACCCACTCGGCGTAACTGCCGACCGTGGCCGCCCGGACCCAGCCGACGGGGGCAAAGACGTAGTCGATGTGGAACCACCTTGTCTCATTCCACAGGAAGAACAGTGTCGGCCGGCTTTCGGCACCGTGCGCCTCGCCGGTCACCGCATGCCAAGCGCTGGACCAGCCCCGCCGCCGCCAGCCGCTCCACGACGTCGCGGACACGTTCTCGCGAGCGCGTGCCGTCCGGCCTAAAGTTGTGGTTGAGATCGCCGACGAAGAACAGGCAGGGGCCCGCCGACAGGAAATCGTCAAGCTCCGCCCACTTGCGCGGGAAACCGCCGGCGCAGTTCCGGGCGACGCTGCGCATTCATGTTGCCTCCCTTTGTGTTCCTCCTCATCCGATCTCGGCGGGCAGGACATACGGAGACGCATGTGGCGGCCGATGCACCCAAGGCCAAGACTTCGACGAGCAGCGCCGTCAATTCAGGGCAATGCTGGACGCCGCCATGGCGGAAGCAGATTGATAAGAGGCCTCCACGCTCAACGAGGTGCTGGCCTAAATGGACAGCATCATCGCGGAGGCGCAAAGAGGAAACCGCTAATCGCGGTTACTTCGGCCCGTCCAGCGCCACGCGATACTCGGCGGCGAGTTCTACATAATGGCTCGGGCCGTATTTCATCGCCTTGAGGTCGTCTTCGGTGACGCTGCGCCAGAGCTTGGCGGGGCTGCCGGCCCAGACCTCGCCGGTCCGGACGCGCTTGCCCGGCGAGATCAGCGCGCCGGCGGCGACCATCGCGCCGCCTTCGATCACCGCGCCGTCCATCACCGTCGCCCGCATGCCGATGAAGGCCGTGTCCTCGATGACGCAGCCATGGAGCAGCACCAGATGGCCGATCAGCACGTCGGCGCCGATGATGGTCGGCCAGCGATCGGTCGTGACATGCACGACCGACCCGTCCTGGATGTTCGACCGCGCGCCGACGCGGATCTTCTCGACATCGGCGCGCAAGGTGACGTTGAACCAGACCGAGGCCTGGGCGGCGATCTCGCAATCGCCGATCAGGGTGGCGTTCGGGGCGACGAAGGCGTCGGCCGCGACGACCGGCGCCTTGCCCCGCCAGGGCATCAGCAGCGCGGTCACGGGAACATCGGTACCTGTTCGAGGCCCAGCGTCTCGGGCAGGCCGCAGATCAGGTTCATGTTCTGCACCGCCTGGCCGGAGGCGCCCTTGACCAGGTTGTCGATGACCGACAGCAGGATCACCCGGCCCGGCACGCGGTCGGCGACGACGCCGATCAGGCAGTGGTTGGACCCGCGGACATGCCGCGTCTGGGGCACCACGCCCTTCGGCACCACGGTCACGAACGGTTCGGCCTTGTAGCGTCCGGCCAGCACCTCGTGCAGGTCGTCGGCGGTCTTGCCGGGGGCCACCTGAACATAGATCGTCGACAGCATGCCGCGGTTCATCGGCATCAGATGCGGCGTGAAGGTGACGGCCACCGGGTGGCCGGCCGCGTCGGTCAGCGACTGTTCGATCTCCGGGCCGTGGCGGTGGCTGGCGACGCCATAGGCATGCATGCCTTCCGATACCTCGGCAAACAGCGAGCCTTCCTTCGCCGCCCGGCCGGCCCCGGTCACGCCCGACTTCGCGTCGATGATGATCGACTTGTCGTCGATCAGCCCGGCTTCGATCAGCGGGATCAGCGGCAGCAGCGCCGAGGTCGGATAGCAGCCGGGATTGGCGATCAGCCGCGCCTTGGCGATCTTGTCACGCGCGATCTCGGTCAGGCCGTAGACCGCCTCGGCCTGCAGGTCGAGCGCATGATGCTCATGACCGTACCACTTGGCATAGGCGGCCGGATCGCGCAGCCGGAAATCGGCCGAGAGGTCGACGACCTTCAGATGCCGCGGCAGCTTGGCCACCACTTCCTGCGTGGTCGCATGCGGCAGGGCGCAGAACACGAGGTCGATGCCGGTCCAGTCGACATCGGCGATCGTGGTCAGGCGCGGCAGGCCGAACCCGGCCAGATGGGGAAACACGGCGTCGATCAGTTCGCCCGCCTTGCGGTCGGCGGTCAGGGCGACGATCTCGGCGGCCGGATGGCGCAGCAGGAGGCGCAGCAGTTCGGCGCCGGTATAGCCGGAGGCACCGAGGATCGCGATCTTGATCTTCTTGTCGACTTGAAACGCCATGACACCCTTCCGCTTCGATGAGCTGATTTGAAAGTCTATCGCCGGTCCGCGTCAATTCCGCGACGCACGGCAAGCCGAAAAAAGGGCCAAAAAAGAAGAGGGCCCGGCGCTGGCCGGGCCCTCCACATGCACAAACGCAAACGAGGTTCGGTCAGCGCTTGGAGAACTGATACGAACGTCGGGCCTTGGGCTTGCCGTACTTCTTGCGCTCGACCACGCGCGAATCGCGGGTCAGGAAGCCGACCGACTTCAGCACCGGGCGCAGGCCCGGCTCGAAATAGGTCAGGGCCTTCGACAGGCCGTGGCGCAGCGCGCCGGCCTGGCCCGAGAGGCCGCCGCCCGAGACGGTCGCGTAGACGTCGAACTGGTCCGAACGGTCGGCGACGATGAACGGCTGCTGGATCAGCATGCGCAGAACCGGACGGGCGAAATACACGTCCGACTCACGGCCGTTGACGACGACCTTGCCGGTGCCCGGCTTGATCCAGACGCGGGCGACCGCGTTCTTGCGCTTGCCGGTGGCATAGGAGCGACCCTGCGCGTCGACCTTGCGCTCGTGCACCGGCTTCTGCTCGGTCACCAGGGTCTTGAGCTCGTCGAGAGCCATGCTCAATCACTCCTCTTGTTCTTCGGGTTCAGCGCGGCGACGTCGAGGGTCGCGGGCGTCTGAGCCTCATGGGGATGCTCGCTCCCCTTGTAAACCTTGAGATGGCCGAGCTGGCGGCGGGCCAGCGGGCTCTCCTTCGGCAGCATGCGCTCGACCGCCTTGAGCAGCACGCGCTCCGGGAAACGGCCGTCGAGACGCTCGGCGAAGGTCCGGCCCTTGATGCCGCCGGGATGGCCGGTGTGCCAGTAGAACACCTCGTTCTCGCGCTTGCGGCCGGTCAGCTTGACCTTCTCCGCATTGACCACGATCACGTTGTCGCCGCAATCGACATGCGGGGTGTAGCCCGGCTTATGCTTGCCGCGCAGGCGCGTGGCGATGAGGGCCGCCAGGCGGCCGAGCACAACACCATCGGCGTCGATAAGGACCCAGTCCTTTTTGACCTCCGCTGGCTTGGCCGAATAGGTCTTCATGATGCAATCCTGTTCGCTGTAGGCGAAAACGCGACGCGGCCCGGTGGGCCGCGTCGTCTCCGGCCGGGAACTTAGCCGAATTGCCCGGTGCGTCAAGCGGAAAGGCCGGGATTTCCTGGGATTTTTCGCTTGGGTAATATCATACCGCAGTACTTTGCCCGACCGGCGGGATCGAGTAGGTCAGGGTGGCGTGGGCGACCGGATCCTCGGCCCCGTCGGAATAGATCGTCGCCTCGCCGACGGCCAGGCGCTTGCCGAGCTTGAGCAGCTTGAAATCCGCCACCAGGTCGACCGGGTCGGGCCGACGCAGGAAATTGATGTTGAGGTTGGTGGTGACCGCCTGCGCAACCGGACCGATATGCGCCAGGATCAGCAGGTAGAGCCCGGCATCGGCCATCGTCATCATCGTCGGGCCGGAAATCGTCCCGCCCGGCCGCAGATGCTGATAGGCCACCGGAACGCGCAGCCGCATCCGCCCGGGCTGCAGGGCCTCGATACGCAGATTGAGGCCTTCGATCTGCGGAAACTCGGTATCCAGGAAGCGGTGCAGGGCCACCGCGTCCATCGCCAGTTCGCCCTTCACGCTGCCCTCCCCGGCCATGCCAAAGCCTGGGCCAGAAACCATGTCCGGGACGCCTTGGCAAGCATGGCGGCGGTTTAGCTCGGCCGATGGACGAGGACGCGCTGAGCGCGCGCAGCTGCCGGCAGGTTTCCGGCGCCTGCGGATCCAGAACGACCGGGGCGGCTCACACGGGATGACGAACAGGTCCGACCGGACTAGGCTAAAGGACGAACCGACGGACATCGGACATCGCGGGGGAAACATGGGGAAGCGAATTCTTGGCCTGCCTGCAGCAGCCATCGTCGCGATCGCCGTCCAGGCAGAGGCTACGACGACGACGTCACGATCTTCGTCCAGATCGTGCAGAACAAGGCCGAGACCCTGCTGCAGCAGAAACTCCGGCCCAGCCTGTGCGCGCTGAATGCCGACAAGCCCTTCGACTTCTCGGAGAAGGGCTATTGGATGCCGCGCGACATCGTGCTGAATGAATGGGTCGATACCTGGTTGCACGCCGCCCTGAATAACGGCACCTATGCCGCCACCTGGAAGAAACATCTGGAATGATCATGCCGCTGTTCCGTCTTTCCGCCGTCGCGCTGCTCGCCCTCGTCCTGGTGGCGGGTCCTGCCGCCGCGCAATCGCTGTTCCTGGAAGAAACCGGGCGTAGCGTCGCCGCCGACGCCGCTGCCGCACCGGTTGCCCGGTCGCTGCGCCAGCGCGACGTGCTGCTCAATCTCGGCGTGGCCGCCGGGCTGACCTCCGGCCGCAGCGCCCAGCCGACCCTCGAACTCGACCTGTTCCCCGGGGTGACCGTCAGCGCGACGCCCGAACGGCAATCGACGGCCGCCAACGGTGCCACGATATGGACAGGCGGCGTTTCCGGCGACCGCTTCGGCCATGCGGTGCTGGTGGTCAACGGCGCCGACGTCACCGGTTCGGTGATCGCCAACAACCAGGTGTTCGAGATCAGGCCGCTGGGCCAGGGGCGCCATCGCATCGTCGAGATCGACCAGCAGGCCTTCCCCGACGAACACAACGATTTCCGCGAGGATCCGGCGGCCCCGACGCCGCTGCCGATGCCGAAGGCCTCGACGACGGGCAAGGCGGTCAGCGGCTTCGGCCGCGCCACGACCAGCGCCACCCGCGTGACGCTGCTGGCGCTCTACACGCCCGAGGCGAAGGCGGCGAGCTACAACATCGTCGACGAACTTGGCCTGGCGGTCGCGGTGACCAACCAGGCCTATGCCCGCTCGGGCATGGCGGTGCAGCTCGACCTCGTCGGCATCCGGCAATTCACCGGGGTCACCGACAATGGCGATCTCGATACGATTCTCAACACCATTACCGGCAATTCGACGATCGAAGGCTGGCGCAACACCGCCCAGGCCGATCTCGTGACGCTCGTCTCGGAAGTCTCCGATGCCTATTGCGGACTTGCCTGGCTGACGCCCGGTGCCGCCAGCGCCTATTCGTCGATCGTCCGCTCCTGCGCGATCAGCAACCTGTCGTTCCCGCACGAGATCGGCCACAATCTCGGCGCCAGGCACGACCGCTATGTCGACCCGTCGAGTTCGACGACCGCCTACAATTTCGGCTATGTCGACTCCACCGCCCGCGTCCGCACGATCATGGCCTATAACAACGCCTGCTCGGACGCCGGCTTCAACTGCACCCGCGTCGGCTATTTCTCGTCGCCCACCCTCACCCTGAACGGCCGGCCGCTGGGCGTTGCGCTGGGCGCCGGTCTTGCGACCGACAACGCCCGCGCCATCTGGGAGCGGTCACAGGTGGCGACCGATTTCCGCAACGGCACGCCGCCGACCCTGGTCATCCCGCAGACCGGCATGTGGTGGAACACGGCACAAGGCGGCCGCGGCTATGCCATCGAGTTCTATCCCGATACCGGCAACCTGTTCTTCGGCGGCTTCCTCTACAACACCGACGGTTCGTCGACCTGGTATGTCAGCACCTGCGCGCTCAGCGGCGGCACGTGCAGCGGTCAACTTGCCGCCTATGCCGGCGGATCGACGCTGACCTCGTCGACCGCCTCCGGCGTCGGCCAGACCGGCACGGTCGGGCAGATCGCCCTCGCCTTCTCGGATTCCAAGAACGGCACGATGACCTGGCCCGGCGGTACCGTCGGCCTCACCCGCTACCCGCTCGACGGCACCGACGGCAGCCTCAGCCCGGACCTGAACGGTTCGGTGCAGAACGGGTGGTACTACTCGACCAGCGAGGGCGGCTCCGGCTGGTTCTTCGAGACCCAGTCGGCCACGCCCAACCAGATGTTCGCACTGGCCTACATGTACAATTCGGCCGGCCGGCCGACCTGGTATCTGGCCACCGGCGGGATGACCAACACGACCACGTTCGAAGGCCGCCTGACCGAATATGCCGGCGGCGGATCGCTGACCTCGGCGGCGACGCCGCCGACCTCGACGGTCGACCGCGGCGCGGTGACCGTGCGGTTCTCGACCAACCGCACGGCCCGCGTAACCCTGCCGACGCGCAGCCTGACGCTGACGCGCTACGGCACCTGACGGCACAGGAGGAGAGATGACCGCGACCGCCCCGCTGACCGCCGCCGATGCCCCGCTGGTCCTGCTCGACGACGACAGCCACGGGGTCCGCACCCTGACCCTGAACCGCCCGGCCAGCCGCAATGCCCTGTCATCGGGCATGATGACGGCGCTGCGGGCCGAACTGGCGGCGGCGGCAGACGATACGGCCGTCCGCGTCGTCATCCTGGCCGCCGCCGGACCGTCCTTCTGCGCCGGCCACGATCTCAAGGAGGTCCGGGCGCTGGCCGACCACGATGCCCGGCTTGCGCTGTTCCGGCAATGCTCGGACCTGATGCAGGCGATCGTCCGGCTGCCCAAGCCGGTGATCGCCCGGGTGCATGGCGTGGCCACCGCCGCGGGCTGCCAGCTTGTCGCTTCCTGCGACCTGGCGGTGGCGACCGACGATTGCCGCTTCGCCACGCCGGGCGTCAATATCGGCCTGTTCTGCTCGACCCCGATGGTCGCGCTGTCGCGCAATGTCGGCCGCAAGCAGGCGATGGAAATGCTGCTGACCGGCGAGATGATCGACGCGGCCACCGCCCTGCGCTTCGGCCTGGTCAACCGGGTGGTGCCGCCGGCCTATCTGGAGGACGAGGCCGAGGGCCTGGCCCACCAGATCGCCTCGAAATCGATGCGCACGCTGAAGATCGGCAAGGAAGCGTTCTACAACCAGCTCGAGATGACGCTGGAGGATGCCTACAGCTACTGCGCCGAGGTGATGACGGCCAATCTCGAGACCCGCGATGCCGCGGAAGGGATCGGTGCCTTCATCGAAAAGCGCAAACCCCACTGGCAAGACGATTGACCGGAGTACTGCCTTGAGCGTGCAAAGCCATCCGGCCGGCGTGATCGGCGATCACGACGGCTACGACGAAAACTACATCCGCGCCATCCTGCGCCAGACCAAGGTGATCGCCATGGTCGGCGCCTCGGCCAACTGGAACCGGCCCTCGTATTTCGCGATGAAATACCTGCAGGCCAAGGGGTTCCGCGTCATCCCCGTCAACCCGCGGGAACTCGGCAAGGAGATCCTCGGCGAGAAGGTCTACGGCTCGCTGATCGAGATCCCCGAGGCGGTCGACATGGTCGATTGCTTCCGGGCCGCCGAAGCGATCCCCGAAATCGCGCGCGAGGCGGTGCAGAAGGGGGCGAAGGTCCTGTGGATGCAGCTCGGCATCCGCAGCGACGAGGGCGCGGCGATCGCCGAGGCCGCCGGCCTCAAGGTCGTGATGAACCGCTGCCCCAAGATCGAATACGGCCGCCTGTCCGGCGAGATCGGCTGGCTCGGCATCAATACGGGCGTGATCTCGTCCAAGCGTTACAGAAGGGTTTGACGCGTATGACCAACCAGAAGCCGGGTTTCGAAACCCTGGCCATCCATGCCGGCGCCGCCCCCGACCCGACGACCGGCGCGCGCACCACGCCGATCTTCCAGACCGCCTCCTACGTCTTCGACGACGTCGACCACGCCGCCTCGTTGTTCAACCTGCAGGTCTTCGGCAATATCTACTCGCGCCTGACCAACCCGACCAACTCGGTGCTGGAAGAACGCGTCGCGACCCTCGAAGGCGGGCGGGCCGGGCTGGCCGTCGCCTCGGGGCACGCCGCCCAGCTGATCGCGTTCCATACGCTGATGGGACCGGGCGACCATATCGTCGCGTCGAAGAAGCTCTACGGCGGCTCGATCACCCAGATCGCCCATTCGTTCAAGCGCTTCGACTGGCAGTCGACCTTCGTCGATCCCGACGACATCGACGGGTTCGCCGCCGCGATCACGCCGAAGACCAAGGCGATCTTCTGCGAATCGATCGCCAATCCCGGCGGCATCGTCACCGATCTCGAGGCGCTGGCCAAGGTGGCGCACGATGCCGGCCTGCCGCTGATCGTCGACAACACGCTGGCCTCGCCCTATCTGTGCCAGCCGGTCCAGTGGGGCGCGGACATCGTGCTGCACTCGCTGACGAAATTCCTGGGCGGCCACGGCAATTCGCTCGGCGGCATGATCGTCGATTCCGGCAAGTTCGACTGGGGCGCGTCGGACAGGTTTCCCCACCTGTCGCAGCCGACCGACAGCTATCACGGCCTGCGCTTCTGGGAGACCTTCGGCGACATGGCCTTTGCTGTGGCCTGCCGCGCCGTGGGCCTGCGCGACCTCGGCCCGGCGCTGTCGCCGTTCAACGCCTTCATGATCCTGACCGGCATCGAGACCCTCGCCCTGCGGATGGAGCGCCATACCGCCAACGCCATGAAGGTCGCCGCCTTCCTGAAGGATCATCCGAAGGTCGCCTGGGTGTCCTATGCCGGTCTGCCCGGCGACAAGTACAACGGCCTGGCGAAGAAGTACCTGCCCAGGGGCGCCGGCTCGGTCTTCACCTTCGGGCTGAAGGGGGGCTATGACGCCGGCGTCAGGATGGTCGAGCAGGTGAACATCCTGTCGCATCTGGCCAATATCGGCGATACCCGCAGCCTGATCCTGCACCCCGCCTCGACCACCCACCGCCAGCTCGAGCCCGAGCAGCGCATCGCCTCCGGTGCCGGCCCGGACGTGGTACGGCTGTCGATCGGGCTGGAGTCGGTCGACGACATCATCGCCGACCTTGACCAGGCGCTCGGCCACGGTTGAATATCGGCGCATTATTCACCGATAAAATGCAGTAGCATGCGGGGCGCCTACAGCGCCCCGCAGCGTTTTTGGACATAGACATCCAATTTCTTGTTTCTTGAATATGTAAAATACAATACCGTGGATCCACGAAGGACCCACGGAGGCTTTGAATTTCATGTCCGGTACGGCGGATCTCTGGCGGCTCGACGCCGCGACCCTCGCCACCCTCATCCGCAACGGCGTGGTATCGGCCCGCGAGGCGACCGCCGCGGCCCTTGCCCGTCTCGACGAAGTCAATCCGGCGCTGAACGCCGTCGTCCGGCCGCTGCATGCCGAGGCCATGGCCGCGGCGGATGCCGCCGATCGTCGCCGCGCCACCGGCGAGGCGCTGCCGCCGCTGCACGGCGTGCCGATCACCATCAAGGTCAACATCGATCAGGCCGGACATCCGACCGACGGCGGCGTCGTGGCCTATCGCGACAACGTCGCGACCCAGGACAATCCGGTCGTGGCCAATCTGCGCCGGGCCGGCGGCATCGTCATCGGGCGGACCAACACGCCCTGCTATTCGATGCGCTACGATACCGACAACGCGCTGCACGGCCGCACTCGCAATCCGTGGAGTGCCGCGCATACCCCCGGCGGCTCGTCCGGCGGCGCCGGTTCGGCGGTCGCGTCCGGCATCGGGGCGATCGCCCATGGCAACGACATCGCCGGCTCGGTGCGTTATCCCGCCTATTGCAACGGAGTACTCGGCCTGCGCCCGACCTATGGCCGGATCCCCTCGTTCAATGCGACCGCGCAGGGCCGCGCCACGATCTCCGCGTCGCTGATGGCGGTCCAGGGTCCGCTGACACGCAGCGTCGCCGACATGCGGCTGGCCTTCGCCGCGATGGCGGTGCCCGATCCGCGCGATCCGCGCTGCGTCGATCCCGCCCCCTTCGCGCCGCCGACCCGTCCGCTGCGCGTCGCGCTGATAGCCGAACCCGAGGGCTGCCCGACCGCGCCGGCGATCGCGGCCGCGGTGCGCCGCGCCGGCGCCGCGCTGGCTGCTGCGGGCTACCAGGTCGAGGAGGTCGCGCCGCCGGGCTTTGCCGAAGCCGCGGCGCTGTGGCCCAAGCTGGCCCAGGGCGACGTCATCGCGCAGTTGCGCCCGCTGGCCGAGAAGAACGGCGACGACGGCATCCGCAAGGCCCTGAAATTCTGGAGCGAGGTGTGGGGCGACGGCTCGGCCGAAGACACCCTGGCGGCGCTGGGTGACCGCGCCCGCCTGCTGCGGCTGTGGCAGGACTTCTTCGAACGTCATCCGCTGATCGTGATGCCGGTTTCCGGCGACCAGGCCTTCCTCAACGATGCCGATATCGCCAGTGCCGAGGCCACGGCGCAGTTGCTGGCGCGGCAGACGCCGATGCTGGCGGTATCGGTGCTGGGCCTGCCCGGGCTTTCCGTCCCGACGGGCGTGGCCGACGGCCTGCCGACCGGGGTCCAGCTGGTGGCCGGACGCTATCGCGAGGATATCTGTTTCGATGCGGCCGAGGTGATCGAGGCCCATGTCGGACCAATGGTTCCGATCGATCCGCGAGGCTGACGCCGATGCGCGACAAGCCCGGCCACGGCAGGACGCTGTCCTATTACGACTTCGGCCGCACGACCGTGCATTGCGCCCAGGTCGACAAGCGCTTCTCCTACTGCGCCTATGTCCCGCGCTCCTATGACGAGGACGGCACCGACCGATACCGGCTGTTCGTCTCGGTGCATGGCACGATGCGGGATATCGGCGACCACCGCGACGCCTTCATCGGTTTCGCCGAGCGCCACCAGGTCATCATCCTCGCGCCCCTGTTTCCCGCCGGGATCACCGCACCCGGCGAATTGTCGAGCTACAAGATGATGCGGGCGGGCACGCTGCACTACGACGCCATCCTGCTGTCGATGGTCGACGAGATGGCACAGCGCTACCGCCTCGATTGCGGGCGATTCGGGCTGTTCGGCTTTTCCGGCGGCGGCCATTTCGCCCATCGCTTCCTCTATCTCCACCCCGAGCGCCTTTCGACGGTATCGATCGGCGCGCCGGGCATCGTCACGCTGCTCGATGCCGACCACGACTTCTGGGTCGGGGTCCGCGACTTCGAGACGGTGTTTGCCAAGCCGCTCGACATCGACGCGATCCGCCGCGTCGAGGTGCAGATGGTGATCGGTGGCGACGATACCGATACCTGGGAGATCGCGATCACGCCGGACAGCCCGATGTGGATGCCCGGCGCCACGCTTGCCGGCGCCAATCGCCAGGACCGGATGAAATCGCTGAAGGCAAGCCTCGAAACTCACGGCATCGCCGTCCGCCACGACGTCGTGCCCGGCGTCGCCCACCGGCGCGACGGGCTGATGCCGGCGATCGAGGATTTTCTCGATCGGGCCTACGGCAAATGAACCAGTCATAAACCGACAACAGGAGCTTTCACGTCATGAGACTTTTCCTATTGCTTGCCGCAACCTCCTCCATCGCCCTGGCCGGCGCGGCGGTGGCACAGGACAGCCCCAAGGCCGGGGGCACGCTGCTGGTCGGCATCAACTCCGATATCCGCAGCCTCGAACCCGGCATCAACCGCGACACCAATACCGACAGCGTCATCCACCAGATGTTCGAAGGCCTGGTCGCCTATCGCACCGACCTGACCGTCGGCCCGGCGCTGGCCGACAGCTGGACGGTTTCCGCCGATGGCCGGACCTACCGCTTCACGCTGCGCGAGGGCGTCAAGTTCCATAACGGCGCCCCGTTGACCTCGGCCGAGGTCAAATGGAGCTGGGAGCGGCTGTCCGGCCAGGCCGGCTGGAACTGCAAGAACGGCTTCGACGGGACTGCCGGCGCCAAGGTCGAAGCGGTCGAGGCACCCGATCCGCGCACCGTGGTCTACCGGCTGGCCAGCCCGTCGGGCACCTTCCTCAAGCAGCTCGCCATCGTCCAGTGCGGCGTTCTGGTCTCGCATCCTTCTTCGGTCGACGACAAGGGCGCCTGGAAGACCCCGATCGGGACCGGCCCCTGGTCCCTCAAGGAATGGAAGACCGGCCAGGCGGTCGTGCTGGCCCGCTTTGCCGATTACAAGCCGTCGGCGGCACCGGCGAACGGCTATTCCGGCGCCCGCATCGTTCATCTCGATCAGTTGCAGTTCCAGATCATCCCCGACGCCTCCGCTGCGGTGGCGGCGCTGAAATCCGGCGGCATCGACGTGCTACCGGCCCCGAACGAGGAAAGCCTCGACGACCTGAAGAAAGCCGGGCTCAACGTGCAGGTCTCGCCCGGACTCGGCTGGGACACGCTGCTGATCAACAATCGCGACCCGCTGTTCAGCAATCCGAAGATGCGGCTGGCGCTGGCCCATGCGCTCGACCTCAAGGAAATCGTGGCGGGTGGCGTGAACGGCCTGTCCGAACCCAATCCCTCGGCCATTGCGAATGCCTCTGCCTATTTCGACAAGGGATTCCTGTCCTGGCCGGAATACGATCCCAAGAAGTCGGCAGCCCTGCTGAAGGAAGCGGGCTATGCCAACCAGGAGATCCGGATCCAGACCAACCAGCGTTATCCCACCATGTACCGCAATGCGGTGGTGATCCAGGCGATGCTGGCCGCAGCCGGGTTCAACGCGCGGATCGAGGTGCTGGAATGGGCCACCCAGCTGAACAACTACCTCAAGCGCTCGTTCCAGCTGCAGTCCTTTGCCTTCTCGCCGCGCACCGATCCCGCCCTGTCCTATGGCACCATCCTCGCGGACATGGAGAAGTTCGGCTGGGCGCAGTGGGACGACCCCAAGGCGCTGGCCCTGCTGAAGGAAAGCCTGGAAACGTCGGACGAGCCGCGCCGGCGCCAGATCTTTGCCGAGCTGCACGGGCTGATGAAGGCCCAGGTGCCGACGATCGGCCTCTATTTCGAGCCGACCGCCGCGGCCACGCAGACCAAGGTCAAGGGTTGGCAGACCTGGCCGGTCGACCGGCCGATCACCTGGGGGGTCTGGAAGCAATAGCCGACGGGACGGGCGCCGATCGCCGACCGATCGGCGCCTACGCCTCGCCGGCCAGCAGCCGATCGCGGGCGGCCGGGTCGATCTTGGGGCAACCGGCACAAAGCCGTTGCCCCAGGCGGTCGCGCAGGCAGCAGACCTTGCGCATGCGGGCCCCGGACTCGTAGCCCGGCACGGCGCAGGGGCGGTAGACGATGTGGTCGCGCAGCGGATTGGGGCGCCGGTCGGGACGGTCGGCCTCGACTACCGCGTGGCGACGCGACGCCGCGGCCGTTTCCCAGCCCGGCAGACGCATCCAATGCTCGTACAGCCAGGCAGCCATCGCCGCCGCATTCGACCAGAACACCCGGGGCGACAGGCCGCCTGCCGCGGACAATCGGCCGATCGCCGGCGCCATCGTGCCGTCGATCCAGTCTTCGACCGGGTGCCGGCGGGGCGGTCCGGGCCAGGCGACGACGGCTGCGGCCACCAGATGGCCATCCAGCGTCAGCAGCGGATCGTCGTCGGGCGCCTCGCCCAGCAGATCAGCCGTCAGCGCGGCCGACAGCACCGCCTGAAACAGCCGCTTGCTCCAGACCGAGGCGATGGCCCGGCGACAGGCACCGTCAGGCTCGAGCCTCGCCGCTTCGCCGATCAGCGCTTCCAGCCGGCCCGGCGCCACCAGCGAAGAAAGACGCAGCGCCGGTCCTGCGGGCGCGGAGACCAGCCAAGCCGCGCCTACCGCCCGGGCAACCTCGTCATTTTTGTACTTTAAGCTCTTAAAGCTCAATCTACCCTCGGCGAATCACGCCCGTCTCGCCGGTATCTTCGTACTTGGCGACGTATTCGCGCAGATTGACCTCGAGATGACGCTGCAGCAGCGTCGCCCCCCAGGCATAGTCGCCCGCCACCACCGCGTCGAGGATGGCGAGATGCTCGGCCGACGACCGCTCGACACCCTCGCGGGCGATGTTCGGGAAAGCCCGGTATTCCGACAGCCGGCGCAGTGCGGTCTGGCGCCGCGCGGCCTCGACGAAGAAGCGGTTGCCCGACCAGGTGGCGATCGCCTCGTGAAAGCGGCTGTTGATTGCAAACCAGGCGCGCGAGTCGAGCTTGCCGGTGCCCTCGATCGCCGCAACATGCGCCTCGCGCAGGCGGCGCAGCTCGACCGGGTCGGGCCGGAAGCGGGGTTCGCGCATCGCCCCGCATTCGATGACGATGCGGAAGTGATAGCTGTCGCGGATCGCCGCCATCGAATCGAGCGCCTCGGCAAAGCCCCAGCCATGCCCGCTCAGCCGCTGGGCGATGCCGTCGTCCGACAGGCGCATCATCACCCGGCGGATGACCCCGCGCGACTGGCCGTAACGGGCGATCAGTTCGGCCTCGGACACCTCCGCCGGCAACCGGCCCGAAGCCCGGTCGGCGATGACCGCTTCCTGCAGTTCGTCGAGCGCCGAGCGCGGCAAGGCGCCGTCGTCGAGCGCCTGCTCGGCATCAACGGCCTTCGCCAGCACGAAGCCGCGCCGCGGACTGGACGAAACATAGCCGAGCTTCTCCAGCATCAGCAGCGCCGAGCGCACCGGCGTGCGCGAGACGCCGAAGGTGTTGGCCAGCGCCACCTCGCGCAGCGGCGTGCCGACCGCCACCTCGGTGCGGCCGATCCAGGCCAGGATCTGGCGCACCAGGTCGGTCTGCAGCGCGCTGACACGCTCTTCCCCGATCATCTTGGCGTCCACGTCGGTCATCGCTGGGAAAGGCCCCCTAAAGTCGGTCCATCGCCGAGGCTACTCCATTTGCCCCGGCGATGGACATAGGCAGGCTTTTCAGGCGACCGCCTTCAGCGCCGTGGCCAGGGTATCGACGATCTGGCCGATATGGCTCTCCTCGATGATCAGCGGGGGCGACAGCACCAGCGCATCGCCGGCCAGGCGCACCAGCACACCATTCTCGTAGGCGTGCTGCGACACCGCCCCGGCACGCGACGGCTGGCCCGGGGCCCGCGGCGCCAGTTCGATGGCGGCGAGGATACCGTGATTGCGGATGTCGATCACGTCGGGCGCGGCGCCGCGCAGCGAATGCACCGCCTCCTCCCAGAGCGGGGCGATCCGCCCCGCCCGCTCGAACAGGCCCTGGTCCTTGTAGACGTCGATGGTGGCCGCGGCGGCGGCACAGGCCAGCGGATGGGCCGAATAGGTGTAGCCGTGCATGAACTCGACCGCACCTTCGGGCAGGCCCATGAACGCGTCGAACACCTTCTGGCTGGCGATCGCCGCCCCCATCGGCACCGAACCGTTGGTCAGGCCCTTGGCGCAGGTGATCAGGTCGGGGATGACGCCCAGCGCCTCGGCCGCGAACGGCGTGCCGAGACGGCCGAAGCCGGTGATGACCTCGTCGAAGATCAGCAGGATGCCGTGCTGGTCGCAGATCGCGCGCAGGCGCTCCAGATATCCCTTCGGCGGCGGCAGCACGCCGCCCGACCCGGCAACCGGCTCGACGATCACGGCGGCGATCGTCGAGGCGTCGTGGATCTGGATCTGGGTCAGCAGTTCGTCGGCCAGATGCGCGCCCCATTCGGGCTGGCCCCGGGTGAAGGCCTGATGTTCCAGCGAATGGGTGGCGGACAGATGGGCCACATCCGCCAGCAGCGGCACGAAATCCTTGCGTTGGCGGCCGATGCCGCCGACCGACAACCCGCCCCAGCCGACACCGTGATAGGCGCGGGCGCGGCCGATGAAGCGGGTGCGGCCGACCTCGCCGCGGACGCGGTGGTAGGCACGGGCGATCTTCAGCGCGGTATCGACCGCCTCGGAGCCCGAATTGGTGAAGAAGACATGGTCGAGCGTGCCGGGGGTCAGGGCGGCGATCTTGCTGGCGACGTCGAAGCCGCCGGGATGGCTCATCGAGAACGACGAGACGAAGTCGAGCTTGTCGGCCTGGGCCTTGATCGCCTCGACGATCGGTCGCTGGTTGTGGCCGGCGTTGACGCACCACAATCCCGCCATGCCGTCCAGCACCTGGCGGCCGTCATCGGTCCGGTAATGCATGCGATCGGCGCTGACGAACACCTTTGGCGCCTGCTTGAACTGCCGGTTCGCCGTGAACGGCATCCAGAACGCTGCCTTTGCGTCGCGGTTGCCGCCTTCGATCGTCGCTGCCATTGCCAGGCACTCCTTCCATATGAACAAGGGGCCCGTTGCTGGCCCGGCGGCAATATTGCATTTTATTTTTTCTAAAAGCAATTCTTACCCGGCAGGCAACGGCCTTTCCGCCTCGAAGGTCGCGACCTCGTCGGCCAGCCAGTCCGCAAACAATCGTGCGGCCGGCCGCTCGTGCTGCGACATCAGCGCGACATAGCGGCGTCCCGAAGCGTCGAAGCCGAACGGCGCCACCAGCCGCCCGGCCATGACGTCGTCGGCCACCAGATGCCAGTAGCCGACAGCGACGCCCAGGCCGGCCAAGGCCGCCTCCTGCATGAAATAGAAATGCTCGAACTGCCGCGACACCGCGGCCAGCGGCCGGGCCAGCGCGCGGATCGCGAACCATTCGTCCCAGGATTCGGGTCGCGTCGCGGTATGCAGCAGCGTCAGCCGGGCCAGATCGGCCGGCCGGCACTGCTGGAGTCCCCGGGCCAGCGCCGGAGCCAGCACCGGGCCAGCCTGTTCGGCAAACAACGGCCGGACCGCGACCGAACGCGGCCACGCTGGACCGCCGACGCGGATAGCAAGATCGATGCCTTCGGGCATCGACGGGCTCGATACATCGGTGGTGGTCAGCCTTACCTCGACATGGGGGTGGCCGGCCTGGAAGCGCGGCAGACGCGGGATCAGCCAGCGCATGGCGAAACTGCCCAGGCAGGAGACGGTCAATTCTCCCTCGGCCCGGGCACTGACATCGGCCACGCCGCGCGCGACCCGGTCGAAGGCATCGACCAGCACGGCCTGCAGCCGCTCGCCCTCCGCCGTCAGGCGCAGCCGTCCCTTCGGCCCGCAGAACAGGGCGACGCCGAGTTCGGCCTCCAGCCCCCTCACCTGGCGGCTCACCGCGCCGTGGGTGACACAGAGTTCGTCGGCCGCCCGGGTCATGCCGCCCAGCCGGGCGGCGGCCTCGAAGGCGCGCAACGCGCCGAGCGGCGGCAGGCGACGGCGCATGGCTTCCTCGTGATTTCCGCTCACATGACGGCGCAAAACTATCGTTTCGCCTGGAGCCATGCCAGCGCCATCCTGCGCGTCACCTTTCAAGACGAGGAAACAGGAAAATGCCGTTCATCCGCACCTCTGTCCGCCGGGATACCAGCCCGGAGCGCACCTCGGCCATCGTGCATGGCATTCACGATGCGCTGATCGCAGCCATCGCCATGCCGGCGGACGAATTGTTCAACCAGGTCAACCGTTACGAGCCTGACGACTTCTTCTACGACCGCCGCTTCAACGGCATCAGCCGCTCCGACGACCTTGTTGTCGTCGAGATCACCATGCGCCGCGGCCGGTCGGATGCGATGAAGCGCGACCTCTATGCCCGGATCGCAGCCAATCTCGAACGGGCGGCCGGGGTGAACCCGCGCGACGTCTTCATCTTCACCCACGAGAACGACTACTCGGACTGGTCGGTCGGCAATGGCCGCTTCGCAATGAACCTGGTGCAGCAACGCGGCGATGATTAGGCAACTGCCGTCCAATTCATGATAGAGATCACATACGAAAGGCGAAAGGCGATCCAGCCTTGCTGCCAGGACAACCAAGCATTGGGGAGTGCTTTGTCATGCAGCGTGTCGTCTTTGCCATCTCGTTGCTCATCGGCTCTCTCGGCACCTGCTTGGCCGGCCCGGCCATGGCTGCATGCACCGTCGCAACCGTGCAGCCCCATGCCAACTGCATGCGCTCCGTTCTAGTCGGCAAGGATCTGCGCGGCCGCGACCTGACCGGGATCTACCTGATGGAATCGGCCATGACCGGCGTGGATCTGACCGGCGCCAAGCTGACCGGGGCCTCGTTCCTCGCGGCCGATCTGCGATACAGCTATCTCAACGGTGCCGATCTGAGCAAAGCCACGCTGCCCATATTGCTCACGGGTGCCGAGATGGCCCAGACGACGCTGACCGACAGCATCACCTGGAGTTCGGACTTCAGCGATGTCTACGCCCCCATGTCGGTGTGGCTTCGCGCGGATCTTCTGGGTTCCTCGTTCGACCGGGCTGACCTGACCGGCGCCAATTTCACCGATGCGAATCTGGCGGCAACAACGGCACGGAACACCAGGTTCACAGGCGCGAACATGGTCCGCGCCAATCTGCTGGGTGCCAATCTCTCCGGTGCCGTGCTGCGCGGCGCCAACCTGACCGGCGCCCGCCTCGGTACCGCCAGCACCAACTTCACCAACTTGCAGAATGCTGATCTGACCGGCGCCGCCTGGATCGATGGCACGGTCTGCGGCAGCGGGTCGATCGGGCGTTGCCTACCCACCGCCATCACCGGCGCCCCCGACATGTTGGCCGCCCCGATCCGCCCGCGATCGGGCCTGTGGTACGCCGCAGGCGGCGGCACAGGCTATCTGCTCGAGACGACCGGCAGCGGACTGCGGCTGATCGTTCTCGGTTTCGACGGCCAGGGTTCGCCCACCTGGAGCACCGCGGAAGGCGCCCTCGGTCGCGACAACGTCTTCACCGCCGATCTCAGGCGCTGCACCGGGGCCGCTACCGGGCCGGCCGATTGCGGGACCGATCTCGGTCCGATCACAGTCGCGTTCGATAGCGCAACGTCGGCCTCTCTGCTGGCACCAAACACCGTGGCACTAAGGATCGCGCTGGCGCCGCGGAACTGACCAAGGCGGCACCGAGGGCCGGTTGCAATCCATGGGGGGACAGCAATGCGGGCATTGATGGGGTTTGTCGGCGCGGCCGTCGCCGCTTTGCTGCCGAGTGTTGCCACCGCGCAGGCAGAGAAACCGATCCAGCTGTCGATCGGCGGTTATTTCATGGGCTACATGGCGGGCAAATCCGAGCAGGACGGCGTCGGCCAGCCCGGCGAGGATATCCGCAACTACGGCATCTTCCGCAAGTCGCGCATCGAGTTCGAGGGGTTGGGCCGCCTCGACAACGGCATCAAGGTCGGCTTCCGCGTCCAGTTGCGCGGCGAGGCCTCGCAAGGCGACCAGATCGACCGGTCCTACATCTTCGGCGACACGCCGATCGGTCGGTTCGAGCTGGGCAAGCAGCGCGGCCCGGCCTTCCAGATGCATGTCGCCGCGCCCAATCCGTTCGACGTCGAAGGCCGCGGCTTCGGCCAGGATTATCCCGACTTCGTCGGCCTGACCGCACCCAGCACCAACATGGTAAAGCTGGTCGGCGGGCACCTGACCTATATCGACACGTTCAAATACGAGAAGATCGCCTACTACACGCCACGTCTGGCCGGCCTCCAGGTCGGCATGTCCTATGCGCCGCAGAGCTGTTCGGTCGGCGCGCCGACCGGGCCCAATGTCTGCGGCATCGGCACCGCCTTCAACCCGGACAATCTGATCGGCGAGCAGAAGGATGGCCTGGGCATCGCGGCCAACTATGCGATCGGCTTTGCCGGCATCGATTTCCTCGCCTCGGCCGGCTGGTATGGCTCGACGCTCGAGGCCAACACCGGCAACAACGTGTTCTCCAACCGGCGCTCCTGGAACATCGGCGCGCAGATCGCTTATGCCGGCTTCACACTGGGTGCCGGCTACATGACCGACAATTCGGGCATCGCCAAAGGCCTGGTGTTCAATCCACTGCCCTCGCGCCAGCATCACTGGAACGTCGGGCTGACCTATGCCTGGGAACGCTGGCGCATCGGCGTCGGCTATTACACGTCGGCCGTCGAGGCCCGAGACGATACCGGCGCCAGGCTCGGCCAGGACCGCTATCAGGGCGTCTCGGTGGGTGCAGGCTATCGCCTCGGTCCGGGCATCCTGGTCAATGGCGGCATCGAGACCGGCCAGTGGCGCAGCTATAGCCATGCCCCGGCCGACCAGAACCGCGGCACGGCCTATCTGCTGGGATCGATCCTGTCATTCTGATCGACCCCAGGCTGCTCATCCTCGGGCGGCTGGTCGATCGGCCCGGGCTCCGGCTCGATCTCGGGCGTCGGTGCCGGATTTGGATCGATTTCACGGTCGGGTTCCGGCAGCGGGTCGATATCGGGCTCGCGCTCGATCTCCGGTTCCGGCTCGGGCTTTTCTTCGATCTCGGGAATTTCTTCCGCCGTGACGGGCATCGGCTCGGTCTCCAGGCTGGCGACTTCTTCCGCCGCCGCGAGTTCCGCGTCGACAGGGTCAGCCTCAACCGCCTCCGCCGCCGCCGGTTCCTCGTCTTCGACCAAGGGATCGATATCGGGCCGGCTGATGCCTTCCTCCTCGTCCTCGGCCGCCGCTTCTTCCGGCGCCGTATCGGCCTCGGGATCGGGCAACGGGTCGAGATATTCGCGGCCGTCGTCATCCTCGGCCAGCGGATCCTCGGCCACCGCCTCGGGCTCGCGGTCGGCGAAGATGCCGAGGCCGGTGGGGCGGCCTTCCAGCAGGCCCGCGGCCCGCAGTTCGTCGAGGCCCGGCAGGTTGCGCAGGTCCTCCAGGCCGAAATGGATCAGGAACTCGTCGGCCGTGCCATAGGTGACCGGCCGGCCCGGCGCCCGGCGGCGGCCGCGCAACCGGACCCAGTTGGTTTCGAGCAGCACGTCCAGCGTGCCCTTCGACAGCGACACGCCGCGAATCTCCTCGATCTCGGCACGGGTCACCGGCTGGTGATAGGCGATGATGGCGAGCGTCTCGATCGCCGCGCGCGACAGCTTGCGCTGGATATGGCGGTGATCTTCCAGCAGGTAGGTAAGGTCCGGCGCGGTATGGAAGGCCCAGCGCCCGGCGACGCGCCCCAGCACGACGCCGCGCCCGGCGTATTGGGCCTGCAGTTCGGCCAGCACCGCGACGACGTCGACGTCGTCGGGCAGGCGCTTGCGGATCGAGGCTTCGTCGAGCGGCTCGGCGGCGGCAAACAGCAGGGCCTCGGCCATGCGCACATGCTGCGGATCGGTGATGACGGCGCCGGGCAGGAGATCGGTCATGATGCTTCGTCGTCGTTCAAGTCGGAGTGTTCGATCATGGCGGGCTCGATCCGGTCTGCCTTGCGCAGGAAGATCGGCCCGAAGGTGTGGGTCTGGCGCAGTTCGAGCTTGCCCTGCTTGGCCATTTCGAGCGTGGCGTTGAAGGTCGAGGCCAGCGCCGAGCGCTGGGTGAACGCGTCGGTCAGGTCGGGCGGCAGGAAGGTCTGCAGCATCGTCCAGTCGAGCGTCTGGCCCAGCATGGCCGACAGCCGCACCAGCGCTTCCTCGACCGACACGATCTTGCGGCGGGCGACCTTCATGGTCAGCGCCTCGGTCGAGCCGCGCATGGTCAGGAAGTCGCCATAGGCCTTCAGCAGATCGTAGAGCGTGCAATGATAGGCGGCGCGGCGCAGGACGCGGATGCCCTCGGGCATGCCGCGCGGGAACACGTCGCGGCCCAAGCGGTGCATCGCCATCAGCTTGTCGGCGGCTTCGCGCATCGCTTCCAGCCGGCGCAGCTGGAAGGCGAGCCGCGCGGCCAGTTCCTCGCCGCTCGGCTCCTCCTCGCCGGGCTTTTCGGTCGGCGGCAGCAGCAGGCGCGACTTCAGATAGGCGAGCCAGGCGGCCATGACGAGATAGTCGGCCGCGACTTCGAGCCGGCGCCGGCGCGCCTCGGCGATATAGGCGAGATACTGCTCGGCCAAAGCCAGGATCGAGATCTGGCGCAGGTCGACCTTCTGGTCGCGGGCCAGGGTCAGCAACAGGTCGAGCGGACCGGCGAAGCCGTCGAGCGTGACCACCAGCGCGACATCGCCTTCCGGCCTGGGCCGGTCGTCCTCGAACGTCACATCGCTCATGACGCCATCTGCAGCATCGCATCGAGCCGCGCCAGCGAGCCGGTCGGGTCGAACCGGCCGGGTGCCCGCCGCTGCGCCAGGGCCCGGTCGAGCCGCCGGGCGGCATCGGCGGTCATCGGCGGCAGCGCGGCGGCAACGGCCTGCATCTCGTCGAGGCGGCCCGAGCAATGCAGCGCGACGTCGCAGCCCGCCGCCAGGCAGGCAACCGCCCGCTCGGCGATCGAGCCCTGCAGCGCCGACATGTTGATGTCATCGGACAGCAGCACGCCGTCGAAGCCGATCGCACCGCGGATGATCCGGTCGATGACGATGGCGGAGGTCGAGGCCGGCCGATCGGGATCATAAGCCGGATAGACGATATGGGCCGTCATCGCCAGCGGCGCGTCGGCCAGGGCCCGGAACGGGGCGAAATCCGCCTCCAGCTCCGCTTCGCTGGCCCGCACGACCGGCAGTTCGTGGTGGCTGTCGGCCAGCGCCCGGCCGTGCCCCGGCATGTGCTTGATCACCGGCAACACCCCGCCGGCCAGCAGCCCGTCGCAGACAGCCCGGCCCAGCGCGATCACCCGCGCCGGGGTGGCGCCATAGGCGCGGTCGCCGATGACGTCATGGGCGTCGGGCAGCAGCAGGTCCAGCACCGGGGCGCAGTCGACGTCGATGCCGAGGCTGTGCAGGTCATGAGCGATGGCGCGGGCGTTGAGCCAGGCGGCGTTGAGGCCGCGGGCCTCGTCGTGGGCGTGCAGGTCGGCGAAGGCGCCGGCCGGCGGCGGGCGGCGCCAGTGCGGCGGCCCCAGCCGGGCGACGCGCCCGCCCTCCTGGTCGATCAGCACCGGGGCATCGCTCCGGCCGGCCGCATCGCGCAAGTCGGCAACCAGTGCGGCGACCTGGGCCGGATGGTCCAGATTGCGCTTGAACAGGATGAAGCCGAGCGGCCGCGTGGCGGCAAACAGCGCGCGCTCGTTCGCCGTCAGCGTCTTGCCGGCGCAGCCGAAGATGACCGGAGCGCAGGTCGCGTTACTGGACAATGGTACAGCCTTGGCCTTGCGCCTTGAGTTTCGTGCAGGCCGCCTCGGCCGCCGGCTTGTCGCCGACCGGACCGGCCTGGACGCGCCACCAGATGCCCTTCTCGCCGAGATCGACACGGACGTAGCGCGCCGACAGCGGGCTCAGGGGATCGGGGTGCTTGCCTTTCAACCGGCGCCACTCCTTGTCGGCATCGGCTTCGCTGCGCACCGACGACAGCTGGATGCGCCAGCTGCCGCCGGCAGCGGGGGCCGGGGCAGCGGCCTTGGGGGCCGGGGTCGCGGCGGCGGTCGTCGTCGCAGGTGGGGCCGCCGGGGCCGGCGTCGTCGGCACGGTCAGTTGGCGCGGACCGGCCGCGGCGGTCTGCTGCTGGGCGGGGACGGGGGCGGATTGCGCGGCAGGGGCCGGTGTCACCGGCTGCAGCGGGGCGGCGGCAACGGCCGGCGGTGCCGCGGCGGCCGGTGCAGTCGCGGCCGGTGCAGTCGCGGCCGGGGCATTCGCAGCCGGCTTGGCCGCTGTCGCGGGTGCGGCAGGGGCAGCAGCGGCCGGGGCCGCTGGGGTGGCCGGCGCGGCCTGCGGGGTAGCCGGCGGCAGGGCGGCGACGATACCGGGCACGGCGGGGGCGACGGGGGCCTGGGCGGGCGCCGGGTCGGCCGGCAGCGGCTGCTGGGGTACCGGCTGCTCGGGCGGCGGCAGCAGGTTTTCCACCGTCGCGGTGCCCTGCCCCATCTGACGCCCGGTCAGCCGTTCGAAAACCTGCTTGTCCTGGTTCGGCACCTGCATGCCACCCGGGTTTTCCGGCGCGGTCTTGACCGGGCCGTTATCGGCCTTGATCAGCATCGGGCCGCCACCGGCGCCGCGCTTGACACCCTGGTCGTAGGCAAACCAGATGCCGGCCGCGGCCACCGCGACGGCACCGAGACCGACCAGGGCCAGGACCAGCCGGCGGCCGATCATGCCACCGCCTTCGGGCGCCGGCTGCGGCGCCGGGCGATCGAACGGATCCGGGCGGAATTCGGTCATGAGCGCAGCTCCTCGACGGGTGTCACCCCCATCACGCCGAGGCCGGAGGCAATGACGGTGGCGACGCCCTGGGCCAGGGCCAGGCGCGCACGGGTCATCGCGTCGTCGCCGGCGATGACGAAGCGCAGGCCGACATCGTCATTGCCGAGATTCCAGAAGGCATGGAACGCGGCCGCGACTTCCTGGAGGAAGAAGGCGATGCGATGCGGTTCATGGGCCAGCGCCGCGATCTCGACCTGGCGCGGCCACGACGCCAGCAGCCGGATCAGGGCCAGTTCGCCGGGATGGCCGAGGCGCGAGACGTCGGCGCCCGCAACCTCGGCCGGGGCAATGCCCGCCTGGCGGAACAGGCTGTGGCAGCGGGCATGGGCATACTGGACGTAGAAGACGGGGTTGTCCTTAGACTGCTCGGTCACCTTCTGGAAATCGAAGTCGAGCGGCGCGTCGTTCTTGCGCGTCAGCATGATGAAGCGGGTGACGTCGGGGCCGACCTCGTCGACGATGTCGCGCAAGGTGACGAACCGCCCTGCCCGCTTCGACATCTTCACCGGCACGCCGCCGTCGAGCAGGTTGACCATCTGGCAGAGCTTGACGTCGAGCGTCGCCCGGCCGCCCGAGGTCGCGGCCAGCGCCGCCCGGGTCCGCTTGACGTAACCGCCATGATCGGCGCCCCAGACGTTGATCTGGTCGGCAAAGCCGCGGCGGTACTTGTCGTAGTGATAGGCGATGTCGGCGGCGAAATAGGTCCAGGCCCCGTCCGACTTCTTCAGGGGCCGGTCGGTATCGTCGCCGAACTGGGCAGCGCGGAACAACAGCTGCGGCCGCGGCTCCCAGTCCTCGGGCGTCTTGCCCTTCGGCGGCTCGAGCACGCCGGTATAGACGAGATCCTGGGCCTGCAGCGCGGCCACCGCCTCGTCGATCTTGCCGCCGACATGCAAGGCACGCTCGGACGAGAAGACCTCGTGGACGATGTTCAGCGCCTTCAGATCGTCGCGGATCAGATCCAGCATCGCCGCGACGGTCTCGTCGCGGAAGATCTCCAGCCACTCCGCCTCCGGCAGCGCGCGGTAGCGGTCGCCGTACTTGGCGGCCAGCGCCTGGCCGACCGGCTTCAGGTAGTCGCCGGGATAGAGCCCGGCCGGGATTTCGCCGATCTCGTCGCCCAGCGCTTCGCGATAGCGCAGATGGGCCGAGCGGGCCAGCACGTCGACCTGGGCGCCGGCATCATTGATGTAGTATTCGCGGCAGACGTCGTAGCCCGCCTTCTGCAGCAGCGCCGCCAGCGCGTCGCCATAGACGGCGCCGCGGCAATGGCCGACATGCAGCGGACCTGTCGGGTTGGCCGAGACATATTCGACGTCGACCTTCGATCCCGCGCCCATCGTCGACTGGCCGTAGGCCACGCCCGCCATCAGGATGTCGCGCAGCCGGTCCTGCCAGAACGCGGTGGCCAGCCGCAGGTTGAGGAACCCTGGACCGGCGATCTCGACGGCCGTAACGGCCGGCAGCCCCTTGAGCCGCTCGGCCAGCGCCTCGGCGATGGCGCGCGGATTCGCGCGGGCGGGCTTGGCCAGCACCAGCGCGGCATTGGTCGCGATGTCGCCATGCGCGGGGTCGCGCGGCGGCTCGACCGTCACGGCCGCGGTGTCGAGCCCCTCGGGCAGGGTGCCGGCGGCGACGAGACCGGAAACGGCATCGATCACCGCATTGCGGAATTCAGCAAACAGGTTCATCAACGGGGCAAATCCACACTAGATATGGGGCGCAGATGCCAGGGCAACGCTAACCTTGGCTTACAGGCGACGCAAGCCACGCCGTCGGTTGCGCCCGCCGTTTGACATTGCCGGGTCCGTATCTACATTTAGTGGGACTGAGACGAAAGCATTTTCACAGGTAGCCCGACCACCATGGATGCCGCGACCGCCCTGCCGGCCGAGACTGTTGCCACCGACGCCCTGACGCTGACGGCCGCCGCGGCCCGCCGCATCGCGCGGATCGTCGCGGCCGAGGGCAACCCCAAGCTGAAGCTGCGGCTGGCGGTTTCGGGCGGGGGTTGTTCGGGCTTTTCCTACGGCTTCAGCCTGGACGACGAGACGACGGCCGACGACGTCATGATCGAACGCGACGGGGCCACGCTTCTGGTCGATACCGTGTCGCTCGACCTGCTGCGCGGGTCCGAGGTCGACTTCGTCGAGGATCTGACCCAGGCCGGTTTCCAGGTGCGCAACCCCAATGCGGTTTCCTCCTGCGGCTGCGGCACTTCCTTCTCGATGTAGCCTGGTGCTGCCGCTATAAGTGGCGGCATGCAGATCGCCACCTGGAACATCAATTCGGTCAAGGCCCGCCTGCCCAACCTGCTGGAGTGGCTGGCCGCGGCGCAGCCCGACGTCCTGCTGCTGCAGGAAATCAAATGCCAGACCGACGACTTCCCGCTGATGGAGATCCGCGCCGCCGGCTATCAGGCGGTGGCGCTGGGCCAGAAGAGCTACAACGGCGTCGCCATCCTGTCGCGCCATCCGATCGAGGATGTCCGGCTGGGCCTGCCCGGCGACGATAGCGACGAACAGGCGCGCTATATCGAGGCGACGGTCAGGGGCTTGCGCATCGGCGGGCTGTACCTGCCCAACGGCAATCCGGCCCCGGGGCCGAAATACGACTACAAGCTGGCCTGGATGGCGCGGCTGCGCGCCCATGCCGAGGACCTGGTGCAGGGCGACCTGCCGGTGGTGCTGACCGGCGACTACAACGTCTGCCCGACCGATTTCGACGTCTACGACCCGATCGGCTTCGCCACCGACGCGCTGTGCCTGCCGGCCAGCCGTGCCGCCTTCCGCGCGCTGCTCAATGTCGGCTTCACCGAAGCCTACATCGCGCTGCACCCGAACGCCGCGCATCACTACACCTTCTGGGATTATCAGGGCCGCGCCTTCGAGCGCGGCGATGGCCTGCGCATCGATCACTTCCTGCTGTCGGGACTTGCCGCCGACCGGCTGGAAAAATGCGAGATCGATGTCGGCCCGCGCGGTCGGGAAAAGGCTTCCGACCATACGCCGGTGATCTGCACGCTGCGCGACTGAGGATATCGGCGCCCCGGATATAATTTACGCAAAATTCAAGATGTTGCTGCTATAGGCTTGAGAATAGACGGGGGCGAATCATCTGGGGTGGAATGGGGTGGGTCCGGCAATGAGTGAACGGCGCGTTGCCCTGGCCCGACGGTCATTCGTCTCGCTGCTGGCCTGCCTGCCGCTGGCTTGTGCCGGCGCAGGTCCAACCGGCGCGCAGACCACCTCGCAGCCGACCTCGACCGGCGACACCACGCTGGTACCGCCCAACATCTTCACCGTCCCCCAGATCCCGGTGCCGCCCGAGGCACAGATCGCGCTGGAAGACACCGTCATCGTCGGGGCCGACGAATCCTGGACCGGCCAGGTCGTGATGACCGCCCCCTATCGTGTCGTCCAGGTGACGCTGTTCTTCCGCCAGGAAATGCCGAAATACGGCTGGGTCGAGACCGCGATCGTGCGCAGCCGGCGCGTCGCAATCTCGTTCACCCGCGACGACCGGGTCGCCATCGTCCGCATCGCCCCGAAAAGCGGTGGCGGCGTGTTCGGATCGGGCGACGGCTCGACCGAGATCGACGTCATCGTCTCGCCCGCCCAGGCGCGCGATGCCCAGGCCCGGCCCGCCGCCACCGGCAGCGCCGCCCCCGCCGCCCGCAGCACCGGCGCCAGCCGCCCGGCACCGCGTTCGACCCCATAGAAATTTTTCCGGCAAATTCGCGCAGGGTTTTCCCCGGCAGCCCGTTTACATTTTGTTAGTGGTTGCGACCTGGGAGCCTGCGGCTGGAAATCTCGCCGGACACGCCGGACGACGAGTTGATGTTCGCGATTGCCGCCGGCAATCGCCGGGCCTTCGGCATGCTGATGGCGCGGCATCTGGCGCGAATCGTCGGGATCGCGCACGGCATCCTGCGCAATGCGTCGGACGCCGAGGATGTCGGGCAGGAAACCTTTCTTCGGGTATGGCGCCAGGCCGACCGCTGGACCCCGCGCGCCGGTGGCGCGCCCGCCTGGATGCGCCGCATTGCCGTCAATCTGTGCCTCGACCGGCTGCGCAAGCCGGCCGGGGCGCCGCTCGACAGCATCGAGGAACCGGCGGATCCGCGACCGGCGGCGGATTCGGTGCTGCTGGACCGGGAGCGCAATGCTGCCGTCGAAAAGGCCATCACCGCCCTGCCCGAACGGCAGCGTGTGGCACTGGTCTTGTGTTACCATCAAGGGGTGAGCAATGCAGAAGCCGCCGATCTCCTGGACGTCTCCGTCGCCGCCCTCGAAGGGTTGCTGGTGCGCGCCCGCCGCACCTTGCGATCGCGTTTGGTCGATTTCGTCGACGAGGATGCCGCATCATGATGACTGAGCGCCGCTTTGCCCGCCTGGTCGCCGCCCACGGCGCCGATCCCGCCCGCTGGCCGGAGGCCGAGCGCCACGCCGGGCGCGACTGGGTCGCGCGCCATCCGGCGGCAACCGCCGAACTCGCGGCCGCGCGCCGGCTCGACGCGTTGATCGACCGGACCGCGCCGCCGCCGCCGACGGATGCGTCGATGCTGGCCCTGGCAGACCGCATCATGGCCACCCTCGACGCGCGCGAGGCGGCGATGCCGCCGGCCCTGCCGGCACCGGTGGCGATGGCCCGGTCGCGGCTGCCGCGGGGCATGGTCACCACCGTCTTCGCCGTCGCGGCCGTGGCGCTGGTCGGGCTCGGCCTGTTGCTCGGCCGCAGCGTGTCGCTGTCGCAGACGACCACGGCCGAGGCCGAACAGATGCTGCTGCTGGGCGGCCCGGCCTTGACTGCCGGGTTCTCCTCATGAGCCTGCGCAACCCGATTCACGCGCTGGCGATCGGCCTGGGCCTGTCGGTGGCACTGAACCTCGTCGGGGTCGGCTTCCTGTTGTCGTTCGTGCTGTTCCGCCCGCCGCCCCCGCCGCCCGGCCCGGTCGGCGAACACATGCTGGAACGGCTGGCGCGGCGCCTGCCGCCGGAGGACGGCGCCAAGCTGCTGGCGGTCATCGCCAGGGAGCGCGTGGCGGAGAAGACGGCCGAACAGGACATGACCGCCGCCAGCCAGGCTTTGCGCGATGCGATCCTGGCCGATCCCTACGATCCGGCCCGGGCTGCGGCGGCGGGTCAGGCAGTCCACAAGGCGGCGATGGCGATCGGCGGCTACTACCAGGCCACGATCCTCGACGCCGCCGGGGAAATGTCGGCGACCGGGCGGCGCGCCCTGGCCGATATCCTGCCCCGCCCCGGCCGCCCGGGCCCGGGTCCCGGGGGGCCGCAGCGCGACATCCTGATCATGGCGCCGCCCGGCGGTGCGCCGCCACCGCCGCCGTCGCAGTAGCGGCGCTGCCACTACCTGTAAGCGCATCGCGAGATAAAACTTAACAAGTTTATAGTTGTCGCAGACAACTATTTCGCCTTAAATGGCGACATGATTGCTAAAAGCAACAATCCGATGCGCGGCGTCGTGCCGACCGTCGATCCGGCCGGGCCGGCGATAGGCGGCTTTCGCGCTCTGACCTCGTTTCGGGTCCATCTCCTCGCAGGGCTGTCGCTGCGCCATGCCGAGTTGCACTTCCAGCGCCGCTTCGGTCTGCGTCTGCTCGAATGCCGCATCATCGGGGTGATCGGGCCGGAAGGCGCCCTGTCGCTGAAACGGATCTGCGGCGAGACCGACATCGAGAAGGCGCATGCCAGCCGCCTCGTCACCCGGCTGATCGACCGCCGGCTGGTCGAGAAGGTCGGCGATGCCGCCGACCTGCGCGCGATCTCGGTCAGGCTGACGCCGGCCGGCACGGCGACGTACCACGCGGTCTACGCAGACGCAGTCGACCGCAACCGCCGCTGGGCGGCGGCACTGACCGACGACGAATGCCGCATCCTCGGCGCGGCCATTGAAAAGCTGATCGACGCAACCCGCCTGATGACGGCGCAAGAACAGGAATAATTTCCGATGCAGGACATGACCGGCGGCCAGGCCCTGGCCCAACAATTGGCGCGCGAGGGTGCCCGACAGATCTTCGGCCTGCCGGGCGTGCAGCTCGACTGGGCGGTCGATGCGCTGATCGACGTCGGCGACCGGATCGCCTTCACCGTGCCGCGCCACGAACAGGCCACGTCCTACATGGCAGACGGCTTCGCCCGCTCGACCGGCGAGCCGGGGCTGTGCATGGTGGTGCCGGGCCCGGGCCTGCTGAACGCCATGGCCGGACTGGCCACCGCCTATGCCTGCTCGTCGCCGGTGATCTGCCTGGTCGGCCAGATCCCGCTGCCGGCGATCGGCCAGGGCCTCGGCCTGCTGCACGAGGTGCCGCAGCAATCGCGCCTGCTGGAAAGCGTCACCAAATGGTCGGCCCTGGCGCGCCGACCGGACGATATTCCCGGGCTGGTGCGCGAGGCCTACCGGCAGGTCCGCACCGGCCGGCCGCAACCTGTGGCCATCGAACTGCCGCCGGATGTTCTGCGGGCCAGGGAAACCGTGTCCCTGCTCGCCCCCGCAGCGACACCCGAACCGGCCGCGCCGGCGGCCCGGGTCATCGAGCAGGCCGCGGGCCTGCTGGCGGCGGCACGCTTCCCGGTGATCTGGGCAGGGTCCGGGGTGCTTGCCGCCGGTGGCTCGGCGGCACTGGCCGCACTCGCCCGTCGCCTCGGTGCCCCGGTGGTGATGAGCGAGAATGGCCGGGGCGCGCTTTCGGACCGCGACCCGCTGGCCCTGTCGACGCTGGGCGGCCGCGCCGTCCTGCCGCATGCCGACGTCGTCCTGGTCGTGGGCAGCCGCTATGTCAATGTCCGCGGCCAGGTCGACATCGCCGCGCCGAAAGCGCGATTCATCTATCTCAATGCCGACCCGCGCGACATCGGCGGCCCACGCCCGCCGGGCTTGGCGCTGGTCGGCGATGCCCGCATCGGCCTCGAACACCTCGCCGCCGCCCTGCCCGCCGGCGCCGCGCAAGGTCCGGGCGAGGCGGCCTGCGCGCCGGTGCGCCGGTGGTGCGCAGCCCAGCTCGCGCGGCTGGAGCCGCAGATGGGCTGGATCGGCGCCTTGCGCGACGCGATCCCCGACGACGGCATCCTGGTGAACGAATTCACCCAGGTCGGCTATCTTGCCGCGATCGCCTATCCGGTCTATCGACCGCGCGGGCTGATCACGCCGGGTTACCAGGGCACGCTGGGCTATGGCTTCAACACGGGCCTCGGCGTCGCCGCCGGCAATCCCGACAAGGTCGTCGTCTCGATCAATGGCGACGGCGGGTTCGGCTGGGGCCTGCAGGAACTGGCGACGGCGGCGAAATACCGGCTGAGGCTGATCACCGTGGTATTCCGCGACGACGCTTTCGGCAATGTCCGGCGGATCCAGAGCCAGACCTTCGGCCGCAATCTCGGCGCCGACCTGCACAACCCCGATTTCGTCGCGCTGGCCCGCGCCTTCGGCGTCGACGGCCTGCGGGTCGCGACGCCGGCCGCGCTGACCGCGGCGATCCGCGATGCCGCGACCGGCGACCGGCCGATCCTGATCGAGGTGCCGGTGGGCGAGATGCCCGGGCCCTGGCACCTGCTCAACACGATTTCGCCGGCACCGGTGCCGGCGCCGGCGAACCCGCTGGGCGAGCCCTGAGGTCGCCCAGCGGCTGTCGTCAGGCCACCGCGGCGAGCGAGCTGGCCGTGGTGGACGAGGTGGCCGACGTGGTGCTGCGGGCCTGCGCATCCTGATAGAACCTGAGCAGCAGCGAGGCCAGCGCCTCGGCGCCCGAGGTGCTGCTGTCGGTCGACGCCGTCGTCGTGGTGCTGGAGGTCGACGCAGTCTCGCTGTCGTCCGACGGCGGCGGGCCGGGGGGCGGGCCGCCCGGCCCGCCGGGGCCGCGGCCGCCCTGGGCCTGGCGCGACGCCTCGACTTCCGAACGGTCGATCTGGCCGTCGCCGTTGGTATCGATCGACGAGAACACGTCGTCGGCCGACGGACCGGAGGTGTTGTCGCCCTGGCGCGCGGCAAAGCCGGTCTTGAACTCGTCGGCCGAGACGACGCCGTCGCCGTTGGTATCGTCCTCGGCGAACGGATCCTTGCGCTCGCCGCCCTGGCCCTGGCCTTCCTGGGCGGAGAGCAGCGCGCTGTTCAGTTCGTCCGACAGTTTCTGCAGGCCGGCCTGCAGTTCGCTCTGACTGACCTTGCCGTCGCCGTCGGTGTCGAGGGCGGAGAACAGCTTGGCCGTCGAATCCTCGCTGTCGTCCGAGGACGAGGTCGTTGCCTGGGTGCTGCTGGTCGACTGGCTGCGCTGGCTCTGCAGCAACTGCAGGTAGTAGCTGTTGCTGCCGCCCGACAGGGAACTGACTGACGTCATGGTAAGGTTTCCTTTCGCTCCGTCGTCCCGGCGGGAGGGACTGAAGGCTTAACGAAGCGGTTCGGCAAACCCTGCGGGAAAAAAGTCCACGATCTCGGAAAAATTTACGGGCCCAGCGGCTTCACCCGGTCGATCACCCGCGCCTCGCGGGCCATCGACTGCGACAGCAGGTCGCTGCCGGCGATCGCGAGCGGGATGTTGAGGTCGCGCGCGGCCTCGACGACCGAGCGGACCGAGGCCGCCGCCTCCAGCGCCTGGACCACCCGGCGGGCCGAGCGGCTGTCGAGGCCGGGGGGGCCGAAGACCGCCGCGCTGACCGTGAAGGCATTGGTGCGCTGGCCGGTCAACTCGGCGAAGGTCGGCACGCCCGGCCGCGCCGGGTTGCGCGCCGCCCCGAACGTCGCCAGCAGCGAGACCGGCGGCGGCCGCACCTTGGCCGAGGGGATCAGCGCGTTGGACCGGGCGACGCCGAGATCGACCTCGCCGGCCTGCACCGCCTTGATCAGCGCCTCGAAGCCGGGATAGCCGACCGGCACGATCGTCGGCGACAGCGTCCGGCGCAGCATCGCCAGCAGGACCTGCTGGGCCGATTCCACCTCGATCATGCCGACGCGCAGCGTGCGGCGCCGGTCGACCGTGCGCAGGTCGTCGAAGGCGACGAACGGGCTGCCCATGCGGGTGAACAGCGCCTCGGAGATGCCCTTGGTCAGCTTGGCCACCGGGGTCAGCGGCGGCAGCTTCTGGCCCGGCGGCGCCATCGCCCGGTCGACGGCGTCGTCGAGCGGCACGGTGAGGGCGAGGACCGAGCCGTCGCCGGGCGCGGTCTGCATCGTCTGGCGCAGCTGGGCATGCGGCATCGAGGTCAGCCCGACCGGTACCCCCAGTTCGCGTTCGAGCCCGGGTTCCAGCAGGCCCGCCAGCTGCGCGGTGAGCGAATCAGGGCCGTAGGATTCGACCAGCGTGATGTTTCGCACCGGAAACTGCAGCTGCGCCCGGGCGCCGCCGGCCGTGAGCGTCGCTGCGACACCGCCGGCAGCGGCCAGGAAGGTGCGGCGGGTCACGGTCATGGCGGGACCTCTCAGTTCGGGGACGGCTGGTGCGGCCGGCCCAGCGGCATCAGCCGCACGCCTTCCCGCAGGTTCTTGTAGGGCAGATCTTCCGGACGGTCGATGAAAGCGCCGGGCGCCCCGACGACCAGGATATCCTCGGCGATGTCGGTAAAGTCGCCGCGGAAATGCACGGTCGATTTCAGGCCGAGGATCTTGACCTCGCCGGGTTCGACGCCGAGATGCCGGAACATTTCCTTGTCGGCCGCCTGCATCCGCACCGAGGCGACGCAGACCCGGACCGACCCCGACCCCGCCTCGGCGCGCAACAGCGCCATCGGCCCCAGCCGGGCCCGGGTGCCGCCGTAGAACGGCCCGGTGCAGAGGAATTCGCCGTTGCCCAGCGCCTCGACGGTGAAGCGCCCGACATAGGGCGGGTCGCCGGCGGTGAACATCTTGCCCCCCAGGCTCAGCTCGACCGACGCGCCGACCCCCGCCCGATGGGCGATCTGCGCCGCCGCCGGGTCGACCAGATGGCCGATCACGGCATCGCGTGCCCCGCCCTCGATCAGCGCGCGCAGCACGCCGGTGGTATCCGAGGTGCCGCCGGCGCCGGAATTGTCCTGGACGTCGGCCAGCACGATGGTCCGGCTGGCCGAGTTCGACTGGCGCATCGCGGTCGCCACCGCCTCGTCGGGCGACAGCAGCGGCAGCAGGAATTCGCCTTCGCGCGCGGTGATTGCCGCGGCCAGCGCCTCGGCCGCGGCATCGGCCGCCTCCTGGCTGTCGGCATAGGCGATGACGGCCGGGCCGCATTCGTGGATGTCGGCCGGCGGGAAACCCGGCGTGAACGACAGCGAGACGACCGGCCCGCCTTCCGACGCGGCCAGATGTTCGTAGACGCCCTTCGCCGGCTCGACCATCGTGCATTGCGCGGTCAGCGGCATCAGGAACGGCAGATGGCGCAGTGCCTTGGCCGGGCGGCGGCCGTCGGCCAGCAGCCGGTCGAGTGCTGCGGCGACGCGGCCGCCGGTCTCGGCCATGTCGAGATGCGGATAGGTGCGATAGGCGATCAGCAGGTCGGAATGCGCCACCATCGCCCGGGTGACGTTGGCATGCAGGTCCAGGCTGGCGACGATCGGCACATCGGGGCCGACGATCGCCCGCAGGCGCGCGAGCAGCGCCCCCTCGCCGTCCTCGTGATGCTCGGTCACCATCGCCCCGTGCAGGTCGAGATACAGCGCATCGAGCGGACCTTCGGCCAGCGCGGCGCGCAAGCCCTCCTCCAGGATGCCGGCCATGGTCTCGAACGCCTCGACCGTGACATGGGCGGCCGGGACCGACGCGGCCCAGGCCAGCGGCACCAGCTCGTGGCCGGAAGCGGTCGCGGCGTCGATGAAGCCGGCGATCGGGATGTTGATGCCGGCGAAGACCGGCGGGATATCGGCCCCGCGGGTCAGGCCGGGCCAGCCCTGCCCTTCGACGAAATAGCGCCACTCGGCCTTGAGCGGCGCGAAGGTGTTGGTCTCGTGCTGGAAGCCGCCGACGGCGATGCGGGCCATGATGCCTCGGGAATCAGGATGACGTGGTCTTGTCGGGACGGCCGCGGAAACCGAGCGCGACGACATAGCTTTCGGCGGAATCCTTGCGGCTCGCATCCGGCTTGGCGTGCTTCACTTCCGCGAACAACAGCTTCATCGTCGTCAGCAGATGGTTCTCGGTGCCGCCCTTCAGCACCTTGCAGGCGAAATGGCCGCCGGGCTTCAGCACGCGCTCGGCAAAGTCGATCGCGATCTCGCACAGCGCCATGATGCGGATATGGTCGGTCTGGCGATGGCCGGTGGCGGGCGAGGCCATGTCGGAGAGGACGACGTCGACCGGACCGCCCAGCATGTCCATGACCTTGCGGTCGGCCCCTTCCGACAGGAAGTCGAGCTGGATCACCGTGGCGCCGGGCACCGGGTCCATCGGATTGATGTCGACGCCCAGCACGCTGCCGTTCTTGCCGACGCGCTGCACCGCCACCTGGGTCCAGCCGCCCGGGGCGGCGCCGAGATCGACGACGCGGTCGCCCGGCTTCATCAGCTTGAAGCGCTCGTCGAGCTGGATCAGCTTGTAGGCGGCACGGCTGCGCCAGCCTTCCTTCTGCGCCGCCGCGACATAGGGGTCGTTGAGCTGGCGGTTCAGCCAGGCCTGCGACGAGGTCGAGCGGCCGGTGGCGGTCTTGAGCCGCGTGGCCAGCCCGCGTGCGCCCGGCGGCTGTCCGGTCTTAGCCATGGTGGTCAGATCCTCGATTCGACGGAATAGCGGCCGCGGGCATGGGCATCGGCGTCGGCCTGCTGCATCAGGCCCATCAGCAGGCCTTCGCGCACGCCCCGGTCGGCCACCCGCAGATGCGGCGCCGGCCAGACCCGGTAGATCGCCTCGAGGATCGCGCAGCCCGCGACGACGAGATCGGCGCGGTCGGCACCGATGCAAGGGTGGCGCGCCCGTTCGGCGACCGGCATCTCGGCCAGGTCGCGCGATACCGACAGCACGTCGGGAAAGGTGATCCAGCGGCCGTCGACCGCGGCGCGCTCGTAGCGCGGCAGGTCGAGCAGCACGCCGGCGATGGTGGTGACGGTGCCCGAGGTGCCGAGCATCTGGACCACGCCCTGGTCGACGGCGGGCCGCAGGTGATGCTGCGCCTCGAACGGCTGCAGCAGGCCCATCACCTCCTCGACCATGTCGTCGTAGGTTTCCGACAGGGCGCCGCGGTCGTGCCAGCGTTCGGCCAGGGTGACGACGCCGGTGGGCACCGAGACCCAGCCCAGCGCCCGGGCCTCGCGGTTCGGATCCAGCGCCAGCCAGATCAGTTCGGTCGAGCCGCCGCCGATATCGAAGATCAGCGCGTTGCGATGGTCGTAGTCGAGCAGCGGCGAACAGCCGGCCAGCGCCAGCCGCGCCTCCTCCTGCCCCGAGATGATCTCGAGCTTCAGCCCGGCCTCCTCCTCGACGCGGGCGAGGAATTCCTGGCCGTTCTCGGCCTGGCGGCAGGCCTCGGTCGCGACGCAGCGAAAGCGGCTGGCATTGCGGCGGTCGAGCTTGGCGGCGCAGACCTTAAGCGCCTCGACCGCGCGGGCCATCGCCACGTCGGACAGCCGGCCGGTGCGATGCAGCCCCTCGCCCAGCCGGACGATGCGGGAAAAGGCATCGATCACCCGGAAACCGGCCTGGGTCGGCCGGGCGATCAGCAGGCGGCAATTGTTCGTGCCGAGATCCAGCGCGCCGAAAACATGCGCGAAGCGGCCGCGCCGATCCCCGGCGTAGCGCGCCTGGGCAGGATTCGGCGATAGCGACCGCAAGTCCACGAAGCAACTCCACTCTATGACCTGCCCACTTTACGGGGCGCGCGCGACAAGGCAACCCGTTTGCGGCTGGCGAGGCACCGCCGCCCGCCTTATTATCGCCGGCCGCATTCGGGAAGGCCGGATACTTACAATGAACTTCAGCCTGTGGCCACAGGAGCGTGGGGCGCGACTGCTTGTCCGCCTCGCGATCTTCGCCGGTTTCCTCTATCTCGCGCTGCTCGATCTGCGCCCCTGGCCCGGCGACGTGGCGCTGAAGACCGCCTTCTGCCTGTGCCTTGCCGCGCTGGCCTGGCGGACCGGCCAGCGCCTCCTGCCCCTCGCCCTGGCCTTCGCCAGCCTGGGCGACGCGCTGCTCGGCCTCGACGGCCAGCGGCTGTTCACCGCCGGGCTGGCGGCCTTCCTGGTGATGCAGCTGCTCTATCTCGTCATCTTCGTCCGGCGCGGGCCGCCGGGCCGGCCGGTATTCTGGCGGCTGCTGGCGATGGCGGCGACCGGGGCGGCGGCCGTCATCTACCTTTCTATCCTGTGGCCGCGGCTGGGCGCGCTCGCCTGGCCGGTCGGCCTCTACGTCGCGGCGATCCTGGCGATGGCGCTGGCCGCCTGGAACCAGCCGGGCCTGGCGATTCCCGTTGGCGCGACGCTGTTCGTGATCTCGGACGCGCTGATCGCCGGCGGGCGTTTCCTGGCGCTCGGCCCCTGGACGGCCCAGGCGATCTGGGCAACTTACGCGCTGGCGCAGATCTTGATCGTTCTCGGCCTGACGACGGCAAACAACCGGGTTGACAACCCCGAACGACATACCTAATTTCCGCGCCACGCCAGCGGGGTTCACCGCCCTGCCGGCCCGACACGCCGCTGTAGAATACTGCACCGGCCAGTGTTGGGGGATCGTCTAACGGTAGGACAGCGGACTCTGACTCCGCCAGTCTAGGTTCGAATCCTAGTCCCCCAGCCAATCCTGGAAAATCCTCACCTTTCAAGCACTTAGCTGGTCGATGGTATCGGAAACTGGTGGGCCAGCGCCACAGGTGGCGACCGCGTGAACTACCTAGAACGACGCCACCAGACGTATTACGCCGTTGTCCCAGCCCCGAAAGACATCTGGTCCGTGATGGGGAAATGCAAGATCGTCAAATCGCTGGAGGCAAGGAACCGGGACGAAGCCAGGAAACGCATGCCGACCGTGCTGGCGGATGCTCAGCAAGGCATGGCCATGGTGACCCTGACCAGTTTCGCCGCCAGCCGAGACGTGAGTCCGGCGGCTTCATCGGCCGGGGGTAACTCAGCCGATGAAGCAAATTCGGCCGGCGTCCGGAACCCCAGAGATGTGTGAGGACGGGTCTCGTTGAAGTCCCGTCGCCGCCTCTCGATCTTGCCCGTGGCGTCCTTCAGGCTCAAGAACCAATGAGTGTTTGGGCATTCGTCGCGGAAGCGCCTGTTGAAGGCTTCCGTAGGCGTTGTCGGTCGGCTTGCCGATTGTGCCGGAAAAACTCGCGTTTTGCCTCGGAGGAGATTCCCGGGCCAGGGTCACGATCAAAAACGTTCTACAAGCTCAAGAGCTTCCTCAACAAGACGACCGCCAGAGCAAAGGGGGACCTATGTAGAGCTATCGGACGGGGCATCGAAGTATTCTCTCGCATGCGAATGCCTCGACTACTTTGCCGCTGCAGTATATGACCTCAATTGATCAGATATTACTCTAGTGTTCGATCTAGAGGCTGTCGATAGATTGAATGTGATGAGCGGGGTACAGTCCAAGCAAATTAGGATAGCCGCGAGCAAGCGTTGTTCGCCTCAAATAGTTAACTAGCAAACCATGAAGCATCATTAAAGAAGCTCCGCCCAACTTACTTTTATCCTGAGTCTCAAGAAATATCCAATCACCCCAATCATTTACCTCCAATGAAGCCTCGTGTCCCAAATTGTCGAATTCCGGGATTGGATTTATGTTTGTAACCCGCACATCAACCCCTCTTGGCTCGACCCGCGTCAGTTGCCCGCTAACAACAACCCCGCGATCTAACATGCACAAGACATTCGGCAAGAACTTCGCAGGTTTAGATCTATATAGCTTGGCTAAACGCTTCATATTGATACCTTTTGTTGAGACAATTAACATAAACGTAAACAATGGATTTAAATATGGATCAGCATTAGGGGGAATATGCAGAACGTTTGAACCCAGGCCGAAGCCAATTTTATCCTCCACTCCGGCTTGCCGACGCTGCAATTTCGTCTTTACGTTCTCAATCTTTTCCACAAACGACTCCAAACTTGTTTTTACACTCTGAATCTGCATCGAGGACTTTATCTCTCCAATTGCATGAGTTGAGTCGTATAGCACTTGCTCTGCACCGCTCTGAAAAATGTTCCAAATCGGGAATAACCTTGGGTCGGAAAGTATGAAGTCCAACTGCGGACTAACTGCGAAATTCGAGTCGACAAGATGGCCGTGGCTTACGACCGCTCCATGTTTGAATCTGGTTGCCAATAGGCGGCGTGCGACAATCTCGACTTCGTCGCCAGCCTCCCTTGTGTTTCCTTCACCATGAACGGCGATCGCTTTTGAGCGCGCCGCGAACAAGTCGATTGCGTCTCGCTGAAACAGGGCAAGAGCGTCGTGTGAATTGTGTTCCGGCTTCATATCCCTGCCTAATCCAAATCGGGCGATTGCCCCTGACATCTTGCTGCGGAAGACGGGTGTTGGCAGCGGTGGGCTGCGCGCGTAGCATGATCGCGTCGCTCACCCGGCCTGCGGCACACACCTAAAGCACCATCTATTCACTGCTTAAGTTGTTAAAAAGCGATAATAGTAGCTAAATTGTGATGGTCCTAGTCAATCAGCCAATAAGTCCCGCAGAAATCTGCCACTTCTTGATCCTGCCATAGTGGGCATTCAGGACCGCTGCACCACTGAAACCGCACATAGGCGGGCACAGGTCTTGTCGCAGGTTCTGCTTATTGCTATTGGGCCGTACTTCATCGAACCATCATGGTTCTCGGCATTTGGTCAAGCGGCTCGTTCCTGCTGCATTCGCTTGGCTTCGCCTACAGCGCTTCCCCGATATCTACCTAAACGCCGCAACCAGCGTGTCGATCGGCAGGAACAGCGTCCGACTATCTTCGGGAAATTCGATGAATTCCGCGCAGCGCAGATAGAAGCGCCTGGCGGCTTCATCCTTGGCCTGAACCACAACCGCGCCGATGCCGATGCTCATTGACGCCAGTGCGATGCGGCGCAGCGCGTCCGCAAGCAGGTCGGCGCCGAGACCGATTCCCGCATGGGAACGGCTGACGGCCAACCGTCCGATCACCGACACCGGGATCGTGTCGGCCGCATTGCGGCGCAACTTGCCCGGTGCCGCCGCGCGGTCGACCGCACCGGCCGAAATGCAGAAATAGCCGACGACCCGGCGGCCTTCGCACACGACATAGGTGCGCGAGAAGCGGCTTTCGTTCTTGATGGCCCGCTGCCGCAACCAGTCGTTCAGCGCCGGTTCGCCACAATCGAACGCCGACAAATCATGGTCCGTCGTCAGAGGAACGGGTGCTGACAGGCTGGATCGGCGATGGCCTTGCGTGTCGTCTACTTCTGCCACGCCGGAACCCGACGCAACAACGCCCTGAGCTTCGGTCCCGGCGCTGGCGGATTGTCGAGTGCCCGCATGAATGCATCGTAGCGGTCGCCATCGAGCATGAACAAACGCTGATCCAGCAGCACGTCGACGGCCTGACGCCGGGCGCTCTCGATCATGAATTCCGTGCGCGTCTTGCCGAGAACCGCGGCCGCATCGTCGATGAGTTGGCGGGTGCCGGTCTCGATGCGCAAATTTATGCTGCCCTTGGCATCGGACGCCGAGCCCCGCACCGCGACAGCAGCAGAACGATGTGGTGATCCGGAATGGCTTGCACGCGTTTTTGCCATGGGCAGACGATGGAGTTTTGTATCTACAACGTCAATACACCGGCACTCGCCTGATCAATACCGCGCCGGCACGATGAACACGAGGGCCGACCCGCGGGCGCGGCAGGTGGTGCAGCGCGACAGCCGGCCGAGGTCGAGGATCAGCATGTTGCGTCGGAACGCGGCGGCCGGCAGGCGGTAGAGCGGCACCAGCCCCTCGCGGCTGCATTGCGGACAGCGGAACAGCAGCGCCTGCCCCCGGCCCTGCAGGTCCTTCACCCTGACCTTGAACGGCGCGGTCTCAGCCATCGATCCGGCCCGCCGCACCTGGTTTGCCCCGATCCGTCGCCATGGCTTGCTTGACCACCGGCCCGCCAAATGTTCACTATATGTTCCATTGGACAATGATGGCGCCCCCCGCCCCTCGTCAAGGACCGAACGACTCGGCAGAATGACCCCGATTGGACAGTCAGCGAGGCAGGCGGGATGTGCGGCCGGACGTTCTTCTATGAAACCCTGTCGACCCTGGTCGACGAGTTCGGCATCACCGCGCCGCCGATGCCGTCGAACTGGCCCGCGAGGTACAACATGCCGCCCACCCTCGACATGCCTGTCGTGCGCTACAATGCCGAGACCGGCCAGCGCCATCTCGACCTGCTGCGCTGGGGGTTCATCCCGCCCTCGTCGACCGAGGGGAAGGAGGCGATCGTCAATGCCCGGGCCGAGACGATCACCGAAAAGCCGATGTTTGCGAAATCCTTCCGGGCGCGGCGCTGCCTCGTCACCCCGTCGGGCTTCTACGAGTGGCGGCGCACGGGCAAGACCAAGCTGCCGCATGCCATCCGCATGGCCTCGGGCAGGGCGATGCCGATGGCCGGCATCTGGACCGCCTGGAAGCGGCCGGGCACGAACGACTGGATCCGCACCTGCGCGGTGATCACCTGCGGGCCGAACGCACTGATGGCGGCGATCCACGACCGCATGCCGGTCATCCTCGATCGCCGCGACTGGCCGCGCTGGCTGGGCGAGGAACCGGCGAGTGAAGCCGAGTTGCTGGGCCTGCTGCGCCCCTGCCCCGACGACTGGCTGGCCGTCACGCCGCTGCGCCAGACGGTCAACGACGTCCGCAACGACGGGCCGGAGTGCCTGTTGCCGCTCGAGGCCGCCTGACCGGCGATGACAGGCCGTTGCCGCTGATGATTTCCGCCTTTCGAGGGGGGCGGGCTGGGATTATCCTGTCGGCCCTGGATCGTGGGAGGGGGGCCGCATGCTGTCGCCATACAACGCCGCCGTGGTCGGCACCGTCGTCCTGCTGTTCCCGATGGGCTATTTCCTGCTGACCTCGCCGACCTTCCTGCTGGTCAGGCTGGATATCCCCCAGGTCTCGTTCCTGCTGCGCAGCCAGTTCAGCGGCTATTTCATGACCGTCGTGGGTGCCGGCCTGGTCGCCACGGCGGGCTTCGCCTTTGCCGGCCGCACGGCCTTCGCCGCCGGCGCCGCGGCGATCATGGCGTTCGCGTTCCTGGCCCGGCGCTGGTTCCTGCGCCGGATCGACCGGCAGATCGCCGCGCGCGATGCCGGCGACCCCATGGCCGCGCGGCGGCTTCGCCGCCTGCATGTCGGCGGGATGGCCTGCAATCTGGTCGAACTCGGTGCGGTCATCGCCGCGGTGCCCAGCGTCTTCGCCGGGCCGCTGTAGCCGCCAAACGAGGCAGCAAAAGACACGATAAACGAAACGGGGCGCCCGATGGGCGCCCCGCAAAACCGTTATCGACCGCCGGGGTCAGGCGACGGTATCGACGTTCCCGCCGACACCGGCCGGCAGGCTGTTGTTCTGCTGAACCGCGCCGACCGACTGGGTGATCAGGTTGACGACGTCTTCCTGCGCCTTCTGCTGCTGCTTGACGACAGCGAGGCTGACATTGCGTCCGAAAGTGGCCGACTGATAGGCGGTCGAAAGACCTGCCAGGGTACCGCTGTCCATAGGTTTCTCCTGCAAGACAGAGCGAAAAAGTTAACGCACACTAACCGATCGGCGGTGCCCTGCCAAGGGAAACCGCCGATCGATCACATTAGTTTGCGAATTCCGGCTCCTTGCTGGCATCGCCATCGCCGCGGGTCCGCTTGCGCGGCTTGTCTTCCGGCGTGATGTCGAAGGCCAGCCCGTCGCCCTCCACCTTGACCAGCACATGGCCGCCATTGGCCAGCTTGCCGAACAGCAGCTCGTCGGCCAGCGGCTTCTTGATGTTCTCCTGGATCACGCGGGAGAGCGGCCGGGCACCGTAGAGCTTGTCGTAGCCCTTCTCGCCCAGCCAGGCGCGCGCCTCCTCGGTCAGCGAGAAGGTGACGTGGCGGTCCGAGAGCTGGGCTTCCAGCTGGCTGATGAACTTGTCGACCACGCGGCGGATGATGCCTTCGCCCAGCGAGGCGAACGGGATCACCGCATCCAGGCGGTTGCGGAATTCCGGCGTGAACAGCTTCTCGATCGCCGCCGTATCCTCGCCCTGGCGCAGCCCGCGGCCGAAACCGATCGCCTGCTGCGACATTTCCGAGGCGCCGGCATTGGTCGTCATGATCAGCACGACGTTGCGGAAATCGACCGACTTGCCGTTGTTGTCGGTCAGCTTGCCGTGGTCCATCACCTGCAACAGGATGTTGAACAGGTCGGGATGGGCCTTCTCGATCTCATCGAGCAGCAGCACCGAATGCGGATGCTGGTCGACCGCGTCGGTCAGCAGGCCGCCCTGGTCGAAGCCGACATAACCCGGCGGGGCGCCGATCAGCCGCGAGACGGTATGCCGCTCCATGTATTCGGACATGTCGAACCGGATCAGCTCGACCCCCATGATCGAGGCGAGCTGGCGGGCCACCTCGGTCTTGCCGACGCCGGTCGGGCCCGAGAACAGGTAGCTGCCGATCGGCTTTTCGGGTTCGCGCAGACCGGCGCGGCTCAGCTTGATCGCCGAGGCCAGCGCGGTGATCGCGGCATCCTGGCCGTAGACCACCCGCTTCAGCTCGTCCTCGAGGTTCTTCAGCGATTCCTTGTCGGCACGGCTGACGGTCTTGGGCGGGATGCGGGCGATCTTGGCGATGATCGTCTCGATCTCCTTCAGGCCGAGCGTCTTCTTGCGGCGGCTTTCCGGCTTCAGCATCTCGGCGGCGCCGGCCTCGTCGAGCACGTCGATCGCCTTGTCCGGCAGCTTGCGGTCGCTGATGTAACGGGCCGCCAGTTCGACCGCGCCGCGCACCGCGTCGTCGGTGTAGCGCACGCCGTGGTGCTTTTCATAATAGGGCTTGAGCCCCTTGAGGATGCGGAATGCGTCCTCGAGCGACGGCTCGTTGACGTCGATCTTCTGGAACCGGCGCAGCAGCGCGCGGTCCTTCTCGATATAGCTGCGGAATTCCTTGTAGGTCGACGAGCCGATGCAGCGGATCGCGCCCGACGACAGCGCCGGCTTCAACAGGTTCGACGCATCCATCGCCCCGCCCGAGGTGGCGCCGGCGCCGATCACCGTGTGCATCTCGTCGATGAACAGCACCGAATGGGGAATGGCCTCGAGCTCGACGACGACCTGCTTGAGCCGTTCCTCGAAATCGCCGCGATAGCGGGTGCCGGCCAGCAGCGAACCCATGTCGAGCGCGTAGATGACGGCCGCTTTCAGCACGTCGGGCACTTCGCCGCGCACGATCCGGCGGGCCAGGCCCTCGGCGATCGCGGTCTTGCCGACGCCGGGGTCGCCGACGAACAGCGGGTTGTTCTTCGACCGGCGGCACAGGATCTGGATCGTGCGCTCGATCTCGGCGTCGCGGCCGATCAGCGGGTCGATCTTGCCGGCCTTGGCCTTCTCGTTGAGGTTGACGCAGTAGGAGGACAGCGCGTCGCTCTTGCCCTCCTTCTTCTGGCCGGCCTCTTCCTCGCGCTCCTCGGATCCACGCACCGTCCGCCGCTCCGACTTGCCCGCCGCCTTGGCGATGCCGTGGCTGATATAGCTGACCGCGTCCAGCCGGGTCATGTCCTGCTCCTGCAGGAAGAACACCGCATGGCTCTCGCGCTCGGAGAAGATCGCGACCAGCACGTTGGCGCCGGTCACTTCCTCGCGGCCCGAGGACTGGACATGGAACAGCGCGCGCTGGACCGCACGCTGGAAGCTCAAGGTCGGCTTCGCATCCTCGGTCGAATGCGTCACCAGGCTCTTCAGCTCGGTATCGAGGAAGGAATTGATGCGGCCGCGCAACCGGTCGACGTCGACCGAGCAGGCGCGCATCACGGCGATGGCGTCCTGATCCTCGGTCAGCGCGAGCAGCAGGTGCTCGAGCGTGGCGAATTCGTGCCGCCGCTGGGTCGCGAGCGCGAGCGCACGGTGGAGCGTCTGTTCGAGATTGCGCGAGAACCCTGGCATCAAGCCTTCTCCATCGTGCATTGCAGCGGATGTTGCTGCTGACGGGCGTAATCGATGACCTGGGTGACCTTGGTCTCGGCCACCTCGTAGGTGAACACGCCGCAGATCCCCACCCCGCGCTGGTGGACATGCAGCATGATGCGCGTCGCCTCCTCGTGGTTCTTCTGGAAGAACCGCTCGAGGATGTAGACGACGAATTCCATCGGCGTGTAGTCGTCGTTCAGCAGCAGCACCTTGTACATCGGCGGCTTCTGCGTCTTCGGCTTGGTGCGGGTCACCACGCCGGTCGCGGTGCCGCCGCGGTCGTTGTCCTTGCGATCGTCGCTCATGCCTGGCCGCCGGGCGCGTCCTTCATTGCCTCACGTAGTGCCATGATATCGGGGTTTCGCCGCGGAATACCAGTGCCCGCTTGGCGGATTTCGCCGGGCGGAGCCGCTGGTATCGAGGGGAAGGTCTGGTAGGTACCGATCATCGCTACCCCATCAGATAGGGTGCATGTACCGGAAAACAATGAAGCCCGGGGACCAGGTCCCCGGGCTTCAGGTCGGGCAGCGTCACGCACCGCCGTCATCACGATCGCTTGCGCGATACGAACAGGGGCAACTCAACGCACGTCTAAACCCGGCGATCGCAGGGATCGGTAGGGTCAGGCCGCCAGCGGCTTGACCGCGCGCTCGACCGCCGCCTGGACCTGGGCGTTGATCGGGGCGAAGGCGTCCTGGGCGAACTTGGCGGTCAGCTCGCCGAGCTTGGTGGTCTCGGCCATGTAGGCGTCGAAGGCGGCCTTGGCGAAGTCCTGCTGGACCTCGAGGACTTCCTGCAGCGTCTTGGCGCCGAACACGGCCTTGGTCGCCGCGATCGAATCTTCGATCTGGTGCTTGGCGAAGGCCATCACTTCGGCATTGAGGCTCTCGATGCCCTTGACGGTGACGTTGCCGGCCGACACGACGGCTTCGACGGTCTGCTTGTTGAAACCGGTCAGCTCGTCATAGGCCTTCACCGCCGCGTCGACGCGCTGGCGGTTGTAGGACATCACCTTCTCGGCGGCTTCGGTGCCGAGCTTCACGACCTTCTCGACATTCTCCTTGCCGGTGGCGACGAACTTCTCGACGCCTTCCTTCGAGGCGGAGACGACGTCGTCATAGGTCTTGGCGGTTTCGGTCTTGGCGGTCTTGGCAGTCTTGATGGTCATCGGAATGTCTCCTTGGGATCTCGGGTCGGTACACGGGCTACAGGGTCACTGAAGACGGCGGGTGTCACTGCACCGGGCCGTCGAAATGGGGGCAAGGCCCCGGCACTGCGGCGATCCTGCGGCCTGCTCCGCCCCCATGGCGCTGGTCGCTTCGCGATCGCAAAGGTTATGTTGCGGTGCAACATGATCGAAATATATGCAGCTTCGGCACGCTGTCAAGCGTCATATTGCTGCAATGCACAATCGTGCCGCGCCTGTCGGCGCGGCGGGCCCGAAACGAAGCCGGCCGCCGCAGCGCCGGCAATGCCCGGCGGCTGCGGCGGCCGGAAAGGCCGGACAGCAGGATGAGGCGGCAGGCCTAGACGCCGCCGATGCCGTTGCCGCTGACCTGCAACTGGAAATGCTGGCCGGTCGACGACCCGCCGGACGAGAACGCCGCTTCCGGGTTGGGGCGCGGCTGGGCAAAGCGGACGCCGGTATCGTCGAGGGCCAGCAGCGGTTCGACGAAGGCCAGGCGCGACAAGGTGTCGCCGTCGTTGGTCCAGGCCTGGAACTTGACCTGGCCGGCGCGGCAGCCGACGGCGACCCAATAGTAGTCGCCCGAGCGCAGGAACGCGCCGTCGGGCGCCGGGGCCTGGAAGCCGGACTGGTCGAGGGCTGCGACCAGGCGCTGGAACGTCGCGGCGTCGACATGGCGCTCGCGATTCTCGCCGGCCCAGGGCGAGAACGGGTCGGGCAGCAGGAACCACTGCGTCAGATCAGCCCGGCCGCCGACATGGATCGTCACCGTCGCCCCGCCGCCCCCGGTATCCTGGACCAGATCGTAGGTCCGGACCTGCGAATTGAAGGTGCCGTTGTAGACGAAGCGATAGCGGTCGCGCACGCCCGCCGGGCAGGTGTTGCGGATATCGTCGCCGTTCAGATAGGAGAACCAGGTCAGGTTGCGCGCGATCGGGTTATCCACAGGGCCGGGCGAGGCGCAGGCGACCAGGCCGACCGCGGCTAAGCCCAAGCCCGCCAACCAAAAATTCCGCATTTCCGGCTCCGATTTCCTATTGACGTTTACATTTTGGCAAGCTTGTTCGGCCAAATTATGGCGCAAGAACGCAGATGCACGACGAATCACGTCGAATCAAGGCGTTATTGCTTTTTTCTTTTTGACGCGGGAATCGTCGGTTCGCTAGAATCAACGCGTTAGCGGAGATTCTTAGAACACGGCGGTTTGCTGGCCGCGGTTCGGGGATCGGTCGCCCGGCGGGTCGGGCGGGTACGAGGGGGTTTACGGCATGCGGTTGGGCTTGGTGCGCTCGCTGGGGATGGCGCTCGTTATCGCGCTTGCGATCAATCCGATGACGGCCGATGCCGCCGCCAAGAAAAAGACCGCCAGCAAGAAGAAGCCGACCGCTGCCGCGGTCGCCGCCTATCGCGCCCAGGTCGAGGCCCGCAAGTCCGCCATCCTGATCGACGCCCGCACCGGCGAGGTGCTCTATGCCGACCGCGCCGACGAGCCGCGGCATCCGGCGTCGCTGACCAAGATGATGACGCTGTACATGGCGTTCGACGCGCTGAAGGCCGGGCGCCTGCGCCTCGACCAGCGCCTGCCGGTTTCCTATCACGCCGCGGCGCAGGAGCCGACCAAGCTCGACCTGCAGCCGGGCTCGACCATCTCGGTCGAGGACGCGATCCTCGCCGCCGCGATCAAGTCGGCCAACGACGCGGCCGTGGTGTTGGCCGAGGCGATCGGCAACGGCTCGGAAGAAACCTTCGCCCGGATGATGACCAACCGCGCCCGTGCGCTGGGCATGAACCGGACCAATTTCCACAACGCCTCGGGCCTGCCCGATCCGGCCCAGATCACCACCGCGCGCGACTTCGCGACGCTGGCCCAGGCGCTGTATCGCGACCACCGCCAGTTCTATCACTATTTCGGCTATACCGAATTCGAGTTCCAGGGCCGCGTCATTCCCGGCCACAACCGCGTGACCCAGTACTACGACGGCGCCGACGGGCTGAAGACCGGCTTCATCCGCGCCTCGGGCTTCAACCTCGCCTCCTCGGCCGAACGCGGCGGCCGCCGCCTGGTCGGCGTGGTGTTCGGCGGCGAGACCGCCGCCTCGCGCGATCGCGAGATGATGGCGATGCTCGATCGCGGCTTCTCGGGCGAGGTGATGATGGCCGCCCGTCGCCAGCCGCAGGGCCCGACGCTGATCTCGGCCGCCTCGGCCGGCGAACTGGGCCGCCAGTTCACCGTGGCCTCGGCCAATGCCCAGCCGGCCGCCGAAGCGGTCGAGGCGGTCGCCGACGAGGCGCCGATGCTGCGCACCAAGCCTGCCGCCAAGGCCGCGGTCAAGCCGCAGGCCCAGCCGGTGCCGGCCAAGGCCGAAACCGCCAAGGCGCCGACGCCGCATGAAACCGCCAAGGCCAAGGCCCTGGCCGACAAGTCCAAGCCGAAGCTGGTCGCCCAGGCCAAGACGCCGGACGTGCCGCACAAGCCGGCGGCCGCGCCGCGCGCCGCCAAGGGCGGCGCCGTGATCCAGGTCGGTGCCTTCTCGCAGCGGTCCGCCGCCGAACGCCAGATCGACGCCGCCCAGGCCGCGGTGCCCAAGCTGCTCGGCGACAGCGACCCGGCGGTGGTCAAGGATTCGGGCGGCAAGGTCTATCGCGCCCGCCTGGCCGGACTGACCCCGGTCCAGGCCAAGCAGGCCTGCGACACGCTGAAGCGCCACAACATCCATTGCGCGATCGTCGCCGGCGGGGCGAGCTGACCTCGACACGGCGCCAGGCGGTAGGTTCACGGCCGGGGCTCGCCCCGGCCGTATTCTATTGAGCTGCGTAGGCCGCGGCGATCGCCGCGGCGACGCGCGCGTTCGACTTGGCCAGCGCCAGGTTCACGGTCTTGCTGTGCCCCCCGGACAGGCGGTCGAGCGCGGCCAGCAGGAACGGCGTCACCTTCGCGCCCTTGACGCCCTGGGCCTGTGCCTCGGCCAGCGCAGCCGCAACCCAGCCATCCAGCACGTCGCGCGTCACCGCCGCCTCGGCCGGCGGCGGGTTGCAGACCAGCGTGCCGCAGACCAGGCCCAGCCCGTCCTGGGCATGCAGCACCGCCGCCATGGTCGCCGCATCGTCGACCCGCTGGCCGACCCGCAGGCCGCTCTCGCGCGCATGGAAGGCCGGAAACGCGTCGGTGCCGTAGCCGATCACCGGCACCCCCAGCGTCTCCAGCATCTCGAGCGTGGCCGGCAGGTCCAGGATCGACTTCGCGCCGGCACAGACCACGGCGACACGGGTCCGCGCCAGTTCGGCCAGATCGGCCGAGATATCGGGCGGATGGCCGGGCTGCGCCGGATGCACGCCGCCGATGCCGCCGGTGGCAAAGACCCGGATGCCGGCCCGCGCCGCCAGCACCATCGTCGCCGCCACCGTCGTCGCGCCGTTGCCGCGCGTCGCCAGCAGATGGCCGAGGTCGCGGGTGGAAACCTTGACGACATCGGGGGCGTTCGCCAGCCGATCCAGCCCGGCGGGGGTCAGCCCGATCTGCGGCCGGCCGTCGAGCACGGCGATGGTCGCCGGCACCGCGCCGCCATCGCGCACCGCCTGTTCCAGGGCCTGGCCGACCGCCAGATTGTCGGGCCGGGGAAAGCCATGGGCGACGATGGTCGATTCCAGCGCCACCACCGGGCGCCCGGCAGCGAGCGCGGCCTTTACCTCATCGGTCATCACCAGGTCGATCATGTCGCGAGACTCCGCCGGAATATGTCGGGCGACCTTAGCGAGATCGGCCGTTTCACGCTATCGTCGCAACCGTCATGAGCCCGCGTGACCTCGGCCGCATCCGCATCTTCCTGCTCATCGTCGCGACCTCGGCGCTGATCGGCGCGCTCTACGGTTTCGACGGCGGCAACTGGCGTGGTTTCAGCCGCGGGCTGGTCACCGGCCTGCTGATCTCCAGCCTGATCGCCGGCATCGAGATCGGCTTCGACGAACCGATCCGGCGCCAGGTCGCGCGCTATCCGCTGTCGGTGCTGCTGGCGGTGCGCACGGTCGGCTATGCCCTGTGCATCACCATCGGCTCGGCGCTCGGCGAAAGGCTGGTGCCGACGGTGCCGGATGCCGGCAAATCGCTGTTCGGGATGAACGGCCGCGACTACGTCTTCTCCTTCGCCATGGCGCTGCTTTTGAACATGGTGCTGGCTATTTCCCGCCTGCTGGGGCCGGGCGTGCTGATGCGCTTCCTGTCCGGGCGGTATCACCGGCCGCGGCCGGAGGAGCGGATCTTCCTGATCATCGACCTGAAGGGGTCGACCGCCATCGCCGCGCGGATCGGCAGCGCCGATTTCATGCGCCTGCTGGACTGCTATTTCATCGACCTGGCCCGCGCCATCCTCGACCATGGCGGCGAGATCTACCGCTATGTCGGCGACGCGATGATCGCGACCTGGACGATCGATCGCGGCCTGCGCCGGGGCGACTGCCTGCGCGCCGCGGTGGCGGCGCGGGCCCTGCTGGCCCGGCGCGGCCCGGACTACCAGCGGCAGTTCGGGGTGCTGCCCGAGGCGCGCGCGGCGCTGCATGGCGGCATGGTGGTGTCGGGCGAAATCGGCGACATCAAGCGCGAGATCGCCTATCTCGGCGACGGCCTGAACCTCGCCGCCAAGCTCGAAGGCCATGGCAAGGCGCATGGCGCCGACATCGTGATGTCGGCAGAACTGTGCGATCGCCTGGGGACGTTGCCCGACGGGCTCGTGGCGACCGAACTGCCGCCGCTCGCGCTCGGCGAGGGGCGGCAGCTCGACGCGGTGTCGATCACAGGGCCGGCGGCGCCACGCCCACGGCCGTGAGCGCCGCGGTCAGCTCGGCCTTCAGCCGGTCGAGACCGGCCTCGTCACGTGCCTCGCAGCGGGCAACCAGCACCGGCTGGGTGTTGGAAGCGCGCAGCAGCCACCAGCCGTCGGCGTTCTTGACCCGGACGCCGTCGGTGGCGTCGACCGTGGCGCCGGCCTTGGCGAGGTTTTCGCGCACCCGCTCGACGATGCCGAACTTGGTCGCCTCGTCGCAGTCGAAGCGCAGTTCCGGCGTGTTGACCATCTGCGGCAGGCCGTCGCGCATCTGGGCGACCGACCGGTCCGAGCGGGCGGCGATGCCGACGAAGCGCATGCCGACATAGAGCGCGTCGTCGAAGCCGTAGAACTTGTCGGCGAAGAAGATGTGGCCCGACATCTCGCCGGCCAGCGGCGACTTGGTCTCGGCCATCTTGACCTTGATCAGGCTGTGGCCGGTCTTCCACATCAGCGGCGTGCCGCCATGGGCGGCGATGTCGTCGAACAGCACCTGGCTGGCCTTGACGTCGGCGATGATGGTGGCGCCGGGCCGGTCCTTCAGCACGTCGCGGCCGAGCAGGGCCAGGATCTGGTCGCCCCACAGCACCCGGCCCTGGCCGTCGACCACGCCGACGCGGTCGCCATCGCCATCGAAGGCGATCCCGAGATCGGCACCGATCTCCTTCACCCGGGCCTTCAGGTCGGCCAGGTTCTTCTCGACCGTCGGATCGGGGTGGTGATTGGGGAAGCGGCCGTCGACATCGGCAAACAGCAGGTCGTGCTGGCCCGGCAGGCCGGCGACGAGATCGGCCAGAACCGCACCGGCGGCGCCGTTGCCGGCATCCCAGACGACCTTCAGCGGCCGCGCGCCGTCGTAGTCCTGCAGCAGCCGGGCGACATAGGCGCGGCGCACGTCATGGCTTTCGGCCGTGCCGGCCTGGCCCGACAGCAGGTCGCCCGCCGCCACCTGCCGGCCGAGATCCTGGATGGCGCTGCCGTAGAACGGCTTGCGGCCCATCATCATCTTGAAGCCGTTGAAGTCGGGCGGGTTGTGCGACCCGGTCACCATGATGCCGCCGTCGGCCTCGAGGTGATAGACCGAGAAATAGAGCATCGGGGTCGGGCCGAGGCCGATGCGCAGCGCGGTGACGCCGGCATCGACCAGCCCGTCGACCAGGGCCGCCTCCATCTCGGGCGACGACAGCCGGCCGTCATAGCCGACGGCCACACGGCTGCCGCCGGCGCGGCGCACCAGCGTGCCGAAGGCCTGGCCGATGGCCCGGGCATCCCTGGCGGACAGGGTCTGCCCGACCAGGCCGCGGATGTCGTATTCGCGCAGGATGGTGGGGTCGAAGCGATGGTCGGTCATGAGGCGCAGTTCCCTGAGTTGAGGCGTCGTTCCGGCCGCGGCCGGTCACCCGGCGGTGGGGCGGCCGACCGAGTGGTAGACGAAGCCGGCCGCCCGCATTTCCTCGGGCTTGTAGATGTTGCGCAGGTCGATCATCAGCGGCTGGGTCAGCAGCGTCTTGACCCGGTCGAGGTCGAGGGCGCGGAACTGGTTCCATTCGGTGATGATGACCAGCGCGTCGGCGCCGCCCATGGTTTCGTAGGCATCGGCACAGAGCTCGACCCCGGGCAGCAGCGGCTTGGCCTCGTGCATGCCTTCGGGATCATAGGCCCGGACCGTCGCACCCGCCTCGATCAGCGCGGGCAGGATCGCGAGGCTGGGGCTTTCGCGCATGTCGTCGGTATTGGGCTTGAAGGTCAGGCCGAGCACCGCGATGGTCCGCCCCGCCACCTCGCCGCCCAGCGCGCCGATGACCTTGTCGGCCATGCGCCGCTTGCGCCGCTCGTTCGACTGGTTGACATGCTCGACCAGTTCGAGCGGGGCGCCGTAGCGCTGGGCCATCGCCACCGCGGCCCGGGTATCCTTGGGAAAGCACGAGCCGCCATAGCCCGGCCCGGCATGCAGGAACTTGGCGCCGATGCGGCGGTCGAGGCCGATGCCGCGCGCGACATCCTGCACCGAGATGCCGATCTTCTCGCACAGATCGGCCATCTCGTTGATGAAGGTGATCTTGGTGGCCAGGAATGAATTCCCGGCATACTTGATCAGCTCGGCGGTCTCGACGGTCGAGAACAGGATCGGGGTCTCGTTCAGCGACAAGGGGCGGTAGAGGCCGCGCATGACCTCCCTGCCCCGCTCGCTCTCGACGCCGACGACGACGCGGTCGGGCCGCATGAAATCCTCGATCGCCGACCCTTCGCGCAGGAATTCCGGGTTGGAGGCGACGTCGAATTCCAGGCCGGGCCGCGTCCGCTCGATCACCCGGCGCACCTCGGCCCCGGTGCCGACCGGCACGGTCGACTTGGTCACGACGACGGTATAGCCGGTCAGTGCCCGCGCGATCTCGGCCGCGGCGGCATAGACATAGGTCAGGTCGGCCTCGCCGTCGCCGCGGCGCGACGGCGTGCCGACGGCGATGAACACCGCTTCCTTGCCGGCGACGCCGGCCTTCAGGTCGGTGGTGAAGGTCAGGCGGCCGGCGCGCACGTTGCGGGCGACGACTTCGTCCAGGCCCGGTTCGTAGATCGGGATCTCGCCCTGTTCCAGCCGGCGGATCCGGTCGGCGTTGTTGTCGACGCACACCACGTGATGGCCGAACTCGGAAAAACAGGCGCCGGACACCAGGCCGACATAGCCGGTGCCGATCATCGCGATATGCATGGAGGCGGGTCCCCGAAGGCGTCGGTCAGAGGGTGGGCACGATATCGCGCAGATGCTGCGCGAGGTCGGGGCCGAGATCGGCACGGGCCAGGCCGAAGGCGATGTTGGCCTGCAGGAAGCCGAGCTTGTCGCCGCAGTCGAAACGCTCGCCTTCATAGCGGTAGGCGTGGAACGGCTGGCGGCCGATCAGCGCGGCCAGCGCATCGGTCAGCTGGAATTCGCCGCCGGCGCCGCGCTCGACCTTCTCCAGCGCGCCGAAGACTTCGGGCTGCAGAATGTAGCGGCCGATGACCGCGGTGTTGGACGGGGCGACATCGGGGGCCGGCTTCTCGACCAGCCCCTTGACCTCGACCAGGCGGCCGTCGTCGCGCCCCGGATCGACGCAGCCATAGCGCTTGATATGGGCGTTGGGCACATCCATCGCCGCGACGATGTTGCCGCCGGTGCGGCCATAGGCCTCGACCATCTGGGCCAGGGCGGGCTTGCCACGCGCCAGGATCAGATCGTCGGCCAGCAACACGGCGAACGGCTCGTTGCCGACCAGCTCGCGGGCGCAGTAGACGGCATGGCCCAGACCCTGGGGTTCCATCTGGCGGGTATAGGCGATCTCGCCGACCTGGGGGCGCCACTGGTTCAACTGCTCCAGCAGCTCGTTCTTGCCGCGGTCGCGCAGCACTTCCTCGAGCTCGTAGGAACGGTCGAAGTGATCCTCGATCGCCGCCTTGCCGCGGCCGGTCACGAAGATCAGCTGCTCGATCCCGGCCGCGCGCGCCTCTTCGACGGCGTACTGGATCAGCGGTTTGTCGACGACGGGCAGCATCTCCTTCGGCATCGCCTTGGTGGCGGGAAGGAACCGGGTGCCGAGGCCACCGACGGGGAAGACAGCTTTGCGGACGGGCTTGCTCATGGCGATGGTTTGTGACCGGTAACTGTGAGAATTATCGAGCGAAATTACGGCCGAAGGATGAATTTCGTTCTAGCCCCTGGCCGCGGCCGACGCAACGCCGGAGGTTGGAGCCAGCGGCCCCACCCCGCCGATGTCACAGATGGCGCCGGCGGGCAACGCGATAAATTGACAAAGGTTGCGTGCCGGCCCCGGACCGCCCAGACTCCGGTCGTGACACCGCTGACCCTGCGCCCGCTGACACCGGACGATTTCCCGGTGGTCGAACGCCTGTTCGGCCCGAACGGCGCCGCCTCGGGCTGCTGGTGCATGTTTTTCCATCTGCCCACGGGCAAGGAATGGCAGGCCACCCGCGGCGAGGCCGCCCGGCAGGCCTTCGCCGCCAAGGTCGCCGGCGGCGCGGTCCACGCCACGCTGGCGTTCCGCGGCAACGACCCGGTCGGGTTCTGCCGCATCGGCCCGCGCCAGGATTTCGTCCGGCTCGCCCGCTCGCGTGCGCTGCGCCAGCCGGCCGACCCCGAGACCTGGTCGGTGGTCTGCTTCTTCATCCACCGCACCGCCCGGCGCCAGGGGGTTGCGCATGCGCTGCTCGCGGCCGCCACGGCCCAGGCCTTCGCCGCCGGCGCCCCGGCCATCGAGGCCTACCCGGTGGTGCCGCCCAAGACCGGCAAGCTCGGCGCGGGCTTCGCCTATACCGGGGTCCCCGCCCTCTACGAAGCCGCGGGCTTCCGCAAGGTGCCCAACCCGGCCGGGGTCAGGCCGATCTACCGTCTCGCGCCTTGAGGGCGCCGAGCATGGCGTGCAGGACGGCCAGGGTTTCCGGCACCTCGGCCCGTTCGGTCGTGGCCTCGACCGCGGCATAGAGCAGCCCCAGGATCATCCGTGACAGCCGCGCCGGATCGCCCTCGACCATGAGCCCGGCGGCCTGCAGCCGCCCGACATGGGCGCGCATCGCCCCGAAGCCGTGGCGCTCGCGAATCGCCGTCCATTCCGCGCCCAGCACCGCCGGGGCATCGATCAAGCCAATCCGCCGCCCGCCGCGATCGAGGCCGGCAGCGACGAAGGCGGCGCAGGCAGCCAGAAAACCCTCCCACGGATCCGCCCCCCGGGCGATCGCGTCGAGCGCGGCACGGCCGGTCAGCGCGACCATGGCCCGGTCCAACTCCTCCGCCACCGCGGCGAACAGGCCTTTCTTGTCGCCGAAGTGATAGTAGAGCGCGCCGGTAGTGACCTGGGCCTCGGCGCATAGCTCGGCTAGCGACGCGGCCTCGTAGCCCACCGCCCCGAACTGTCGCCGTCCGGCAGCCAGCAGGGCCGCCCGCGTCGCCGCCGCATTGTCGCGCCGGCGATCGCCGGCCTTCTCCTTTGCGCTCATCGCCCGCCAGCAGACATCAGCCAGTCACGTTTGACAAACATAATTGAATTATGTTTTCTATCGAAAGAGAGAGAGGGGACCTTCATGCTCATCGTTGCCAAGGTGCTTACCGGCGTGGTCGCGCTGATCCACGTCTATATCGTCGTGCTGGAAATGGCGCTGTTCCGCAGCCGCGGCGCCAAGGTGTTCGGCATCGCGCCGCAGAACGTCGAGTTGATGGCCCCGGCGATGTCGAACCAGGGGCTCTACAACGGTTTCCTCGTCGCCGCGCTGGCGCTCGGGCTGTTCCTGTCCGATCCCGCCCTGGCCACCGCGTTCACGCGCTTCGGCCTGATCTGCGTCATCGTCGCCGGCGTCTGGGGCGCGATCACGGTCAGCCCGCGTATCCTGTTCGTGCAGGCCGTGCCCGCCGCGCTGGCGCTCGCCGCCCATTGGGTGGCGAGCCGCGGGTGACGGCTCAGCCCGGCACCATCCGGTGCGACACCGTCTTGACCACGGTGTAGTGCGACAGGCCCTCCGCCCCGCCCTCGCGGCCATGGCCTGAATCCTTGACGCCGCCGAACGGCGTCTCGGCGACCGAGGCTTCCAGCGTGTTGATCGAGAGGTTGCCCGCCTCGACCTCGTCGGCCAGGCGATCGGCGGTCGCCGCCGAATTGGTGAAGGCGTAGGAGGCCAGGCCGAACGGCAGCGCATTGGCCTTGGCGATCGCCTCGTCGAGCGTGGCGACCGGGCTGATCACCGCCAGCGGGCCGAACGGCTCCTCGCGCATCGGCCGGGCATCGTCGGGCACGTCGGCCAGCACGGTCGGCTGGAAAAAATACCCAGGGCGGTCGAGGCGCCGGCCGCCGGTCAGGACCCGGGCGCCCTTGGCCACCGCGTCGGCCACCATGCCTTCCAGCGCGTCGATCCGGCGATGGTTGGCCAGCGGCCCCATCTCGGTCCCCGCCTCCATGCCGTCGCCGACCACGGTCGCCGCCGCCCGCTCGGCAAAGGCCTGGGCAAAACGCTCGTAGATCGACTGATGCACGTAGAAGCGGGTCGGCGAGGTGCAGACCTGGCCGGCATTGCGCACCTTGCGGATCGCCGACAGGATGCCGGCCTCGACCGGATCGGCATCCTCGCAGACGATGACCGGCGCGTGCCCGCCCAGTTCCATCAGCACCGGGGTCATGTGTCGGGCGGCCAGCTCGGTCAGGTGCTTGCCGACGGCGGTCGAGCCGGTGAAGGCGACCAGCCGCGTCTGTTCCTGCGGAATCAGATAGGACGAAATCTCCGACGGCACGCCGAACACCAGGTTCAGCACCCCGCGCGGCAGGCCGGCATCGTGGAAGGCGCGGGCGATATGCATCGCCCCGGCCGGGGTTTCCTCGGCCGCCTTCAGGATGATCGAGCAGCCGGCCGCCAGCGCCCCGGCGATCTTGCGCGACGGCTGGCTCATCGGGAAGTTCCACGGCGAGAACGCCGCCACCATGCCGATCGGCTGGTGCAGCACCACATAGCGGATGCCCGGCTCGCTCGGGATCACCCGGCCGTAGGTGCGCTGGGCCTCGCCCGCATCCCATTCGAAGAATTCGCAGCCGCGGATCACCTCGAGCCGCGCCTGGGCCAGCGGCTTGCCGTGTTCCAGCGTGATCGAATGGGCGATCTCGTCGGCGCGCGCCCGCATCAGCGCGGCGGCCTTCAGCATGATCTCGGCCCGGGCGCGCGGCGCGGTGCGGCGCCAGACCTTGAAGCCTTCGGCCGCGGCCGACAGCGCATCGTCGAGATCGCGGCGGCCGGCTACCGGCAGGACGCCGATCTCGCGCTCGCTGGCCGGGTTGACCACCTTCAGGCCATCGGTGGCGCCGCGCCATTCGCCGGCGATGTAGCATTTGAGCTCGGGATAGGAGGCCATGGACGTAACCCTCGGATGCGACGAGGCGCCACTATCGCCCCGCGGGCTTTCATATGACAATCAGCTATATTGCGATTAATTAAGCAGCCCAGCCGATCAATGCCGCAGCAGCAGGTCCTTCGCCTGATTGATCTTGGCGGCGAGGTAATCCGAGCCGCCGACATCGGGATGCATCTTCTTCAGCAGGCGCCGATGCGCCTCGCGGATCTCGTCGGCCGTCGCCTGCGGCCCGACGCCGAGCACCGCGCGGGCCTCGTCCGGCGTCATCTGGCCGCCGGGTGGCGTCGCCGGCCCGGACGTGGCCTGGCGCCAGGCCGGATGCACGCGATCGAGATAGGATTCGAGCAGCGCGGCCGACTGGGCATCGCCGGCCAGGTCGGCCGCCAGCGCCATCAGCTCGGTCTGGCCGAGATCGGCCAGCCGCCGCCCCTGGAACCGGCCCTGCCGCACCGTGCCGTCGAGATTGCCGCTGTCGTGATCGAGGGTCATGACCAGCCACGGCGTCTCGATGACCGACTGTTTGCCGCCGTCGGCCCCGCTGCCGACGGTCGAGAAATCGGGCGGCGCGCTGCTGCCGCCGAACAGGCCGCCGAAGATCCGGCCGAGCGGCCCGGGCAGGATGTTGCGGCCGCCGACCGCCGCGGCGGCCGAGAGGATCAGCATCGCCGGCAGTTCGCGGCCGGTGATCATCATGTAGAGCCCGCCGATGCCCAGCACGAAGGCCCCGATCTTGCGCGCCGCGGCGACCAGCGCGGCGGGGTTGGCCGAAACGAACGCCTTCGAGCCCATGTAGAACAGGGCGAGGAGGACGAGGCCGATGCCGATATAGAGCATTATTTCATCTGGGCGAGCAGCAGCGGCGCCGCCCCGCCCTGCTTCTTCGCCATGTCCGCCAGGGCCGGGCGGCCGCCGGCGGCGAAGACCGCGACGGCGGCGAGCAGGTCGCGCAGCACCGAGGCCGAGCCGGCACCGAACGGGAAATAGGCTCCGCCCGACAGCCGCGCGATCTGGCGGAAGGTCGCGGCGGCGGCGGGTTCACCCCCCTCGTGGAACATGAACGCCGGCAGGCCGAGCAGGCCGAGTTCGCCGGCCTGGGCAACCAGGCCGGCGGCCGCCTCCTCGCAGGCGTCGCCGACATAGACCAGCGCGTTGACCCGCCGGTCGCGGGTGGTCGCCAGCGCGTGCGACAGCACCCGCCCGATCTGGGTCTGCCCGCCCTCGCAATGGATCCGGCCCATATAGCCGATCATCCTGGCGGCATCGGCGGTGAAGGGCGCGGCGCGGCATTCGTCGAAGCCGCGGAAATAGACCAGCTGCGCTTCCAGCCCGCCGATCGCGGCGGCGGCGGCAAACATCTGGTTCTGCAGGGCGCTGGCCCGGTCCCAGCTGGGCTGGCGGCTTGCCGTGGCGTCGAGCGCGAAGATCAGCCGGCCGCGCGCGCCGCTTGCCTGCGGGCGCGGGGCCGCCGCCACCCTGGCCAGGAAGTCGGCAACGTCGCCGGTCGCCTGCGGCCGCTTGTCGAGGTCACCGCTCATGCCGTCATAGATGGGCGTTGCGGCACGGCGTGTAAAGCCTTTCAGGCGGCGTTCTGGACCCCGGGCAGGCGCAGGGCGTTGATCAGCCCGCGCACCTCCTGGCGGGCCGCGACATGGCTGAGCGACATGTCGACCCCGGCATTGGGATCGTCGAGGTCGAGCAGGGTCAGGCCGTTCAGGAACAGTTCGCGGTAGATCACCCGCTCGGCCAGCCCCGGCGCGACCCGGAAGCCGACGCGGGGGGCCAGCTTTTCCAGCACCCCGGCGATGCGGCGCTTGTTCTTGGCGTCGACATGGCTGAGGCGGTTGCGCATCACCAGCCAGTCGACCTGGTGGCGATCGCGGGCGTAACGCTGCTTGCGCTGTTCCCACACCATCGCGGCGTATTGCGACGGCCGGATCACGTTCAGCGTCTCGGGATTGAGTTCGGCCAGCAGGTCGAGGTCGATGAAGCTGTCGTTCATCGGGGTGATCAGCGTGTCGGCGAACGAATGGCCCAGCCGCGACAGCGGGTTGTCCGACCCCGGACAGTCCAGGATCATGAAATCGGCGGTCTCGGCCATCCGCCCGAGCGCCTCGCGGAACCGGTTGGCCTCGTCGGCGATCACGTCGGCGACCACGGCCTCCTTGGAGGCGGCGACGAAATCGAACTCCGGCATCGGCAGGGTGACGCCGTTGCGCTCGCAGAACGCCTTGCGATTCTGGAAATAGCGCCACAGCGTGCGCTGGCGGCTGTCGAGGTCGAGCACGCCGACCCGGAAGCCCGCACGCAGCAGGGCGACCGCGACATGCATCGCCGTCGTCGACTTTCCCGACCCGCCCTTTTCATTGCCGACGACGATGGCATGGCACCCGGCCGGCCCCGGCGTCCGCGACTCGTTGGTCATGGACTCGTGTCTCCCCTCCGCCTTCGCCACCATGGATAGGCAGGCGGCGATTTATGGTCAACAAAACCTTGACGGACCGGGCCGGGGCCGGCCAGGGTCCGCGCCATGGTCGATGAAGTCGAATGCGTGGTCGTGGGGGCGGGCGTGGTCGGGCTGGCCATCGCCCGGGCCGAGGCGCTGGCCGGCCGCGAGGTGGTGATCCTGGAGGCGGAGGGCCAGTTCGGCACCGCCACCTCGGCGCGCAATTCCGAAGTGATCCACGCCGGCATCTACTACCCGCCGGGCAGCCTGAAGGCGCGCCTCTGCGTCGCCGGCCGGCGCCTGCTCTATACCTATTGCGAATCGAGAGGCATCGCGCACAAGCGGATCACCAAGCTGCTGGTCGCCTGCTCGGGCGACGAACTGCCCAAGCTCGCCGCCTATGCCGAAACCGCCGCCCGCAACGGCCTGACCGGACCGGACGAAGCGCTGCGGCCGCTGACCGGGGCTGAAGCCCGGGCGCTCGAGCCCGCCTTGGCCTGCGAGGCGGCGATGCTGTCGCCTTCGACCGGCATCATCGACAGCCACGGGCTGATGCTGAGCTATCTCGGCGAGGCCGAGGGCGCCGGGGCGATGATCGCCTATCGCGCGCCGGTCGATGCCGTGGCCCGCGACGGCGCGGGTTTCCGCCTGACCGTCGGCGGCGAGGCCGCAACCGAGATCTCCTGCCGCCGGCTGATCAATGCCGCGGGGCTCGGCGCCCCCGCCCTCGCCCGGCTGATCGGCGGCGTCGAGGTGCCGCGGCAATATTACGTCCGCGGCTGCTATTTCACCCTGGCCGGGCGCAGCCCGTTCGGCCGGCTGATCTATCCGATGCCGTCGCATGCCGGCCTCGGCGTGCACATCACCGTCGATCTCGGGGGCCAGGCCAAGTTCGGGCCCGATACCGAGTATATCGAGGCGATCGACTACACCGTCGATCCCGCCCGCGCCGACGGCTTCTACGCCGAGATCCGCCGCTACTGGCCCGACCTGCCGGATGGCGCGCTGGCCCCGGGCTATGCCGGCATCCGCCCCAAGCTGCAGGGTCCGGCCGACCCGGTCAGAGACTTCGTCATCGCCGGGCCGGAAACCCATGGCGTGCCGGGCCTCGTCAACCTCTTCGGTATCGAAAGCCCGGGCCTGACCGCGTCGCTGGCGATCGCGGAGATGGTCGCAAGCCTCTGACCGCCACCCGTGACAGCGGCGGGCTCCGCCGCTACTGTCCCGGGCTTCCAGTACCCCAGGTAGAGTTCATGCAGTCCTCCCAAGTCCGGCTGACCCTGCTGCTCGGCGCGCTGACCGCGTTCGCGCCGCTTTCGATCGACATGTACCTGCCGGCCTTTCCCGCGCTGGCCACCTATTTCCGGGCCGATGCGACGGGCATCCAGCTCACCCTCTCCGCCTTCTTCATCGGCCTCGCCGCCGGCCAGGTGCTCTACGGCCCGGCCTCCGACCGCTTCGGGCGCAAGCGGCCGCTCTATTTCGGCCTGGCCCTGTTCATCGTCGCCTCGATCGGCTGCGCGCTGGCCACCTCGCTCGACGCGCTGATCGTCTGGCGGTTCCTGCAGGCGATCGGCGGCTGCGCCGGCATGGTGATCTCGCGCGCGGTGGTCCGCGACTGCTACGATGCCCAGGGGTCGGCCAAGGTCTATTCGCAACTGATGCTGGTGATGGGCGTGGCACCGATCGTCGCCCCGGCGCTGGGCGCCCAGGTGATGGCCTGGCTGGGCTGGTCGTCGCTGTTCTGGTCGCTGGCCCTGTTCGGGGCAATCTGCGCGGTGGCGGCGGTCGCCACCCTGCCGGAGACGCTGAAGCCCGCCGACCGCCATGGCGGCGGCATCGGCCACACGCTGAAAGGTTTCGCCGCGTTGTTCCGGGACCGCCAGTTCCTCGGGCTTGCCCTGGTCGGCGGCTTCGCCTCGGCGCTGCTGTTCGCCTACATCGCCGGGTCGCCCTTCGTGTTCATCAGCCGGCTGGGGCTGACCCCGGATCACTTCGGCTGGCTGTTCGGGGCCAATGCCGTCGGGCTGATCGGCGCGTCGCAGCTCAACCACCGGCTGCTCGGCCGCCGGTCGCTGCGCCAGGTGTTGCGCTGGGCGGTCACCGCCGAGGTCGTCGCCGTACTGGCGTTGCTGGCCGCGGCGATCCTCGCCCCCGGCCTCGTGACCGTCGGCGTGCCGCTGTTCGTCTGCCTCGCCCTGCTCGGCTTCATCATGCCGAATGCCGGGGCCGCGGCGATGGCGGCAGCCGGCCGCCAGGCGGGCAGCGCATCGGCGCTGCTCGGCACCATCCAGTTCAGCCTGGGGGCGGTGGCCGGCGGCCTGGTCGGCGCCGGCAATGGCGGCGGGGTGGTGGCGATGGCGGTGGTCGTCGCGGTCTGCGGCCTGTGCGCCCGCACCGCGCTGTGGTTTACCGAACGACGCGCCGGCTAGCGCCGGACGCCCTGGTCGAACTGGGCGCCGTCGAGGATGCAGCCGATCATGTCGGCACCGGTCAGGTTCGCCCGCAGGAAACGCGCGCCGGCGCAATTGGCGTCGCGCAGGAACGAGCCGGCCAGGCTCGCCTCGGTGAAGTCGGCGTCCGACAGCATCGTCGGCCAGCGCCGCCCGGTGGCATCGCCGTCGGGCGTGCGGATGGCGACCGAACCGAACTGGGCGCGGTCGAGCACCGCGCGCACGAAACTCGCCTTCGCGAAGTTCGATCCCGAAATGTCGGCGAAGGCGAGCCGGGCGTTGTTGAGGATGGCGCCGGTGAAGTCGGCCAGCATCACCCGGCTTTCACGCAGGTTCGTGCCGTCGAGCTTCGCCGCCCGGAACGACGCGCCCGAGAGATCGAGGCAGGAGAGGTCGAGGCCGGAGAGATCGACCCCGTCGAACACCGCCCGCGTGCCGGTGCGGCCGTCCGAGGTGATCCATTCGGCGTGCTGCCGGATGCAGGCGTCGATCGCCTCGGGCAAGGCCCGCTCGCCCTTCATGCAGACCGCGCCGGTCAGGTCGGTCCCGGTCAGGTCGCAGCGCGTCAGGTCGACATTGCGCAACGAGGCTTCGGTCAGCACGGCGCCCCGCAAACGGGCGCCGGTCAGGTCGGCGCCGTCCAGTACCGCCTTCTGCAACTTGGCGCCCGTCAGATTGGCGCCGGTCAGGACGGCGCCCTTCAGATTGGCGGCACCCAGCGAGGCCTGGATCAGCGTCGCCTCGTTCATCTTGGCCCGCACCATCGACGCCCCGTCGAGCCGGGTGCGCGTCAGGTCGGCCTCGATCAACGTGGCGTCGTCGAAATTGGCGACGCGGTCGAAGGCCGGCGTTTCGTCCGGCAGGGCGATGCGGCCCGGCCGCAGGTCGGCGTCGACGAAGCGCGACCCGGACAGCCGCGCGTACTGGAAGATCGCGCCGCGCAGGTCGCAACGGTCGAAATTGGCGCGGTCCAGCAAGGCCTTGGTGAAGTCGGCGCCGAACAGGTCCGAGCCCTGGAACGACGAGGCGGTCATCGACGAGGCGCAGAAACGCGCCAGGGTCAGCACGGCGTCGTCGAGCACGACGTTGTTGAGCATCAGATTGGTGAAGTCGCCGTCGCGGCCCATGAACCGGCGTCCGGTCCGGGCCCGCACGTATTTCACGTGCTCCATCATTTCCCGCGCCAGGACGGACGGTACTTGGCGATACATCGGCCGACTTTCTGGAAACCTGCCAAAACGCAAAAAGAGTGCAGCCCTGCGCCCCACCGCGCCGGCCACTTCGCGCTCCCCGGCAGACATGGTGAATTTTGGCTAAATTGGAGTCAAGTCGCGAGGCCGGCGGCGTCAGGAAAACTGGCGCAGCGCCACCACGGCCGCAACGCCCACGCCGACCGTGGCCAGCAACGGCAGCCGGGTCGCCGCCGCCGCGGTGACCACGGCCGCGACGGTTTCCTGCCAGCCGGTGGCCAGGACCGTCGGGGCGATCACCGCGACCAGCACCGCCGGCGGAATCGCGTCGAACGCAGCCTTGGCCCTGCCCGACAGGCGGATGCGGCCGGCGGCGAAGAAGCCGGCGATCCGGGTCAGGTAGGTGACCGCGGCCATCGCCAGGATCGCCGCCAGGGCCAGCGGATCGATCGTCATGCCCGGTCGTCCGCGGGGGCGGCCAGGTAGGCCCCGCCAATTCCGGCCACGGCGCCTGCCGCGACATGCCAGGGTGGCCCGGCCAGAACATAGACCAGCGCGGATGCGACCGCCGAGCCGGCGATCGTCGCGGCGCTGACCCGGCCCTTCCAGAACCCGGCCGTCAGGCCGATGAACATCGCGGTGAAGGCGAAGTCGGCACCGAGCTGCCGCGGATCGCCCATCAGCGAACCGGCATAGGCGCCGATCACCGAGGTTGCGACCCAGGCCGCAGGCAACAGGCAGGTCAGGCCGAACCAGTAGGCCGGGGTCACCTTGGCCCGGCCGGCATGACGCTCGGCCAGCGCCCAGGCCTCGTCGGTCAGCAGATGATAGCCGAACAGGCGCTGGGGCCAGGAAAAGCCGGCCATCTTCGGCCCGAGCGAAGCGCCCATCAGGATCATCCGGGCATTGATCAGCATCGCCGAAAAGACCAGCGTCGCCACCGGCACCGGCTGGGTCCACAATTCCACCGCGGTGAACTGCGAGCCGCCGGCGAACACCAGCAGCGACATCAGGCCGATCTCCAGGACCGACAGCCCCTTGGCCGCCGCCAGGGCGCCGTAGAGCAGGCCGATCGGCACGGCGGCGACGATCACCGGCGCGATGTCGACGAGGCCCTGGCGGGCCTCGCGCGGGATCGCCCCGATCATGCCGCGACCGCGGCGCGGTAGCTGCCGGGGGTGACGCCGACGCGGGCCTTGAAGGCGCGGGTGAAATGGGCCTGGTCGCAGAACCCGGTGGCGGCGGCGACATCGGCCAGGCTGGCATCGCGCCGCCGCAGCAGGTGCCGGGCGGCGATGACCCGGCGGTTGACCAGATAGGCATGCGGGGTAAAGCCGGTATGGCGGCGAAACGCCCGGATCAGGTGATGCGAGGACAGCCCCGCGACGGCGGCGAGATCGGCCAGCCCGACATCCTCGGCATAGCGCGCCGCCATCATCGCCTCGGCGCGGGCCACCGGGCCGGACTCGTTGCCGACGGCGGCCGGCGCGATGGCGGCGTGACGGACCAGGCAGTGACCGTAGGCGCGCGCCAGCAATTCGTCGGCGGCGAGCGTATCCCCACCCTGCTCCAGCGCGCGATGCGCCGCCAGGAACAGCGCGGTTCCCGCCGGATCGCCGACGACGGGCGCGGCAAAGAACGGGGTGTCGGTCACCCGTCGCCCGGAAATGTCCGAGGCGATCTGGCGCAGCAGCGCGACCGACGGATAGCTGTTGCGGTAGTGGATGCCGTGCTGGTCCGGATGGCCATCATGCACGTCGCCGGGATTGTGCAGCAGCAGATGCGCGGGGCCCGTCTCGTGGCGGCCGCCGCGCGCCGCCAGCCAGCCGCGGCCGGTGTGGATATTGCCGATCGTATAGGTGTCATGGGCATGCAGCGTGAAGCGCGGCCGCAGCAGCACGGCGGTCACGCATTCGAGAGCGTCGAAGCGATGGGTCGTGAAGAACTGGGCCCGTTCGGCAATTGGCGCTTCCATGGTGTCCGTAATGTACCGGCCGGACACCGATGGTCTTGAACAAAATTGCGGCGCGCCCTCACCCCAGCCGGGCAGGCAGGGACAGGAAGCCGCGAAAACGTGCGCGGCCACCGCGAACCGGCGGGCCATCGAGGGCGTAGTCCGGAAACCGGGCGAGGAACCGGCCGATCGCAACCCGCCCCTCGAGCCGCGCCAGGCTCATCCCGACGCACTGATGCGGCCCCTGGGCGAAGGCCAGATGGCGGTTGGGCTGCCGGCCGATGTCGAGCCGGTCGGGATCGGGAAACTGCTCCGGATCGCGATTGCCGGCACCGATGCAGAGCGTCAGGCGGCTGCCGGCCGGCAGGTCGTGGCGGCCGAGCGTTACCGGCAAGGTCGTCATGCGGTTGCCGAGCTGGTTGGAACTCTCGAAGCGGAGGAATTCCTCGATCGCCGTACGGATCAGCTCGGGCTCGGCCAGCAGCCGCGCACGCTCGCCCGGCCAGGCGATCAGCAGTTCCAGCCCGTTGCCGATCAGGTTGGTCGTGGTCTCGTGCCCGGCATTCAGAATGAAGATGCAGTTCTGCAGCAGTTCGACTTCGCCGAGCCGTTCGCCATCGGCCTCGCCGGCGATCAGCCGGGTCAGCACGTCCTGGTCGGGATCGCCGGGCCGGCGGCGGCGATCGGCGACCAGGGTTTCGAGATAGGCGACGAAATCGCGCACCGCGGCATTGCCGCGCTCCATCTGTTCGGGCGTCAGCACCGGTTCCAGCGCCCCGAGGATCGCCAGCGACCAGTCGCGCAGCGGCCCGCGATCGGCATGGGGGACACCGAGCAGGTTGCCGATCACCTCGACCGGAATGGCGGCGGCAAAATCGTCGATCAGGTCGATCCGCCCCATCGCCTCGGCCCGATCGAGCAGGCGGTCGACCAGCGCGGTCAGCGACGGCTCCATCGCCGCGATCGCCCGCGGCGTCAACGCGCCGGCGATCAGCCGCCGCACGCGGGTATGCAGCGGCGGATCGTTGAAGACGAGGCTGGTGGTGTGGTGCTGGAACAGCGGCGAGTCGCCATATTTCGGCGCGAACTCGACCTTCTTGTCCGACGAATAGCTGCGCACGTCCTTGTAGACGGCCTCGAGATCGGCATAGGCGGTCAGGAACCAGGACCCGTCGGGCATCGGCCGGACCGGATCCTCGGCGCGCAGCGCGCGATACCAGGGATAGGGATCGGCATAGAAATCGGGCGGCAGCGCCCGCAGGTCGAAGCCGCTGACGTCAGGCATTGCGGTACCCGGGGTCCTTGTCGTCCATCCAGCGCATCATCGCGGCGAAAAGCATGTCGTTCTGCTCGCCCTTGCGGGCGGTCGCGGTGAACTGGTCGGCGGCCCGCTGTGCGATCGCCGGTTCCGGCAGGGTCAGCCGCGCGCCGGAGGATTGCGCCGCGATCTGCACCTCGCAGGCGCGCTGCAGGTGGTAGAGCTCGGCGAAGGCATGGCCGACCGACGGACCGCAGGCCAGCAGGCCGTGATTGCGCAGGATCATCACGTTGCGGTCGCCGAGATTGGCGGCGAGCCGCCCGCGCTCCTCCCGGTCGAGGGTGATGCCCTCGAAATCGTGATAGGCCACGCGGCCGGTGTAGAACATCGCCGGGAACGACAGCGGCAGCAGGCCCTGCTCCTGGCAGGCCACGGCCATGCCGGCCGTGGTATGGGTATGCATCACGCAATGGGCATCGTCGCGCGCGGCGTGGATCGCCGAATGGACGATGAACCCGGCCGGATTGACCGGATGGCCGGCATGGCCGACGACGTTGCCGTCGATGTCGATGCGCACCAGATTGCCCGCGGTGATCTCGCGATACATCAGCCCGAACGGGTTGATCAGGAAATGCGCCTCGGGCCCCGGCAGGCGCACGGTGATGTGGTTGTAGATCAGCTCGTGCCAGCCGAGCTGGTCGAACAGCCGGTAGGCGCAGGCCAGCTCGCAGCGCAGCCGGTATTCCTCGTCGCCGAACTTCATGACGGCTGCTCCGGCCGGCCATGTTCGTAGGGTCCGAGGCAGGCATAGGCAAAATCGTGAAACGGCGTGGCGACACCCGTGGTGGCACCCAGCCGGCTGACCAGACCCGAGAGATAACCGATTTCGAGCGGACGGCCACGATCGAGGTCGTGGAACAGCGAGGCGTACATGTCGGGCGGGAAGCTCTCCAGCAGGGCCAGCGACCGGCCGGCCTGGCCGGGATCGAGCCGGACGCCGCGGGCCGCGGCGACCGCGATGACCTCGTCGATCGAGCGGACGGCCAGCGCGCGCAGCCGGGCGTCGCGATAGACGATCCCGGCCGGCTGGCGCGTCACGCCGGTCAGCGCCGCGTTGGTCGCGAGCGCGACGAACTTCGACCATAGCGCCACGCCGATGTCCGGCGCGATCGTCGCCTCGAACCCGGCCTCGAGACAGATCCCGCGGAAAGTATCGCAGCGGGCCGACGGGCGACCATCGACCTCGCCGAAAACCAGCGACGACATTGCCGAGGTGTAGCGAATGACGCCGGGCGCCGCGATCGTCGCCGAGACGAAGGCCGCCCCCGGCACGATGCCGGCCGGCGGCAGCAGCGCCCCGAGACGCTCGGCGCTGTCGACGCCGTTCTGCAGGGTCAGCAACATGGTTTCCGGCCCGACCGTCGGGGCGATCGCGCGGGCCGCCGCGGCGGTGTCGTAGCATTTGACGCAGAACAGCATGACCTCGACCCCAGCGAGGCCCGCGCCATCGTCGGTCGCGCCGATACCGGCGACCTCGAAATCGCCGCGCGGGCCGGTCAGGCGCAAGCCCCCGGCGCGCATCGCCGCCAGATGGGCACCGCGCGCGATGAAGGTGACGTCGTGACCGGCGCGGGCCAGCAAGCCGCCGAAATAGCCGCCGACGCCCCCGGCCCCCACCACCACGATCCGCATCGCCCCTCCCGTTGTTACATTATTCGATACGTGTTACGAAATTTGATACGTGAAGGAGAGACTGTCAATGGACGAACCGGATGGCGAGGGCAGCGGCGGCGGCGTCCAGTCGGTCGAGATCGGGCTGCGCATCCTCGATGTGCTGAGCGGGCTGGCGGGCCCCCAGGGATTGTCGCCGCTGGCGCGCGCCTGCGGCCTGCAACGGGCCAAGGCGCATCGCTATCTGGTCAGCCTGGAACGCGCAGGCTTCGTCGAGCGCGAGCCGGTGACCGGCCGCTACCTGCTCGGCCGCAAGTCGCTGCAGGTCGGGCTGTCGGCGCTTGCCGCCGTCGATATCGTGCGGTTCGGATCGGAAGCCCTGCCCGGCCTGGTCGAGGACATCGGCGAAGCCGCGTTCCTGGCGGTCTGGGCCGAGCGCGGGCCGACCATCCTGCGCTGGGAGGAGTCGGGTCACCCGGTCACCGTCAATGTTCGTGTCGGCTCGACGATGCCGTTGCTGACCTCGGCGACCGGCCGCGTCTTTGCCGCCTTCCTGCCGCGGGCGGTCACCGCAGGGATGATCGCCGACGAACTCGGCCGGCCCACCGCCCGGCGCGCCGGCCTCGCCGACATGGCCGCGGTCGACCGGCTGCTGGCCGGGACGCGCGCCGGCGGCCTCGGCCGGGTGGTCGGCGACATGCTCAACGGGGTCGAGGCGCTATGCGCCCCCATTTTCGGCCATGACGGACGGCTGGCCGGCAGCCTGACCGCCCTGGGTATCTCAGGGGCCTTCGACTCGTCGCCGGCCGGCCCGGTCGCAGCCGGGCTCAAGGCCGCGGCCGCCGCGCTTTCAGCGCGGCTCGGTCATTCGTAGCGCAGCGCTTCGACCGGATCGAGGCGGGCGGCGCGCCAGGACGGGTAGATCGTTGCCAGGACCGACAGGGCCAGCGAGATGCAGACCACCAGCATCACCTCGGCCGTGTCGACCTTGGCCGGCAGCATGGCCAGGAAGCGGATTTCGCCGGCCGGGAACAGGCCGGTGCGCGACAGGTCGAGCAGGAAATTGCGGATCGTGTCGACATTGGCGGCAAAGCCCATGCCCAGCGCCCAGCCGAGAACGGTCCCGATCAGCCCGACCGAGGCGCCGGAAATCAGGAAGACACGCAGGATCGCCCCGCGGCTGGCCCCCATGGTGCGCAGGATCGCGATATCGCGCGTCTTGTCCTTCACCAGCATGATCATCGACGAGACGATGTTGAAGGCGGCGACGACGATGATCAGCGTCAGGATCAGGAACATCACCGTGCGCTCTACCTGCAGCGCGGTCACGATCTGCCGGTTGGCATGCTGCCAGTCGTCGACCTGGTAGCCATCGCCCAGCGCCGCCTGGAAGGCGGGTCGCAAGGCCGGGGCCCGCGCGCTGTCGGTCAGCATTACTTCGATTCCGGTGGCGGCATCGCCGGTCTGGAACAGGCCTTGCGCCGCCTGGAACGGCAGGAAGGCATAGTTGGCGTCGTATTCGACACGGCCGACGTCGAACAGGCCGGCGATGCGGAAGCTCATCGATCGCGGCGCGGTGCCCAGCCCCACCGCCGTGCCGCGCTGCGGCACGATGAAGGTGATGGTGTCGCCGACGGCCAGGCCGAAGCGGGCGGCCATCCGGCTGCCGATCAGCACGGCGTCGTCGCCGGTGAAGGCATCGACCGAGCCGGCGATGATCCGGCGCGCGACCAGCGAGTGATCGAGGAAATCCTTGAGCTGCACGCCGCGCACCAGCACGCCCGAGGCCACGTTGCGGGCCGAGGCCATCGCCTGCCCCTCCACCACCGGGGTGACATAGGCGACGTCGGGCATGGCTTCCAGACGCCGGGTCAGGGCGGGGTAGTCGGCGATATCCTTGCCCGCGACCTGGACGACCAGATGGCCGTTGAGGCCGAGGATGCGGTTGATCAGATCGGCATGCAGGCCGTTCATCACGCTCATCACGATGATCAGCGCCGCGACCCCGACCATGATGCCGAGCAGCGAGAACCAGGCGATCACCGAGATGAACCCCTCGGCGCGCCGCGCCCGCAGGTAGCGGGCGGCCAGCATCCATTCGAACGGCGCAAACGGCATGGCGGTCAGCCCGCCGTCAGCTGGCCGTCGCGCATCACGACGACCCGGTCCATGCGCGCGGCGAGCTCGGTATTGTGCGTGGCGATCAAGGCCCCTACCCGCTCGCCCCGCGCCAGTTGCACCAGTTCGGCGAAGACGATGTCGGCCGTGGTGCCGTCGAGATTGCCGGTCGGCTCGTCGGCCAGCAGCAGCTTGGGCGCGTTGGCGATGGCGCGCGCGATGGCGACGCGCTGCTGCTCGCCGCCCGACAGCCGCGCCGGCCGGTGGCTCAGCCGGTCCTTGAGGCCGAGCCGGCCTAGCAGTTCGGTCGCGCGCGCCGCCGCCTCGCGCCGCGAGCGGCCGTTGATCAGCTGCGGCAGGGCGACATTCTCCAGCGCCGAGAATTCCGGCAGCAGATGATGGAACTGGTAGACGAAGCCGAGTTCGGAACGGCGGATCGCCGTACGCTCGCCGTCGCCGAGGCCGGCGCAGTCGCGGCCGCCGATGGCGATGCGGCCCGAGGTCGCAGGTTCGAGCAGACCGGCAATGTGCAGCAGCGTCGACTTGCCCGCGCCGGACTGACCGAGCAGCGCCACGACCTCGCCGCGTTCGACCGTCAGGTCGACGCCCTTCAGCACTTCGAGCTGGCGTCCGGCCTGGTCGAAGACGCGCCGGATGCCCTGCAGGCTCAGGGCCGGATCATTCATAACGCAGCGCCTCCACCGGATCGAGCCGTGCCGCCCGCCAGGACGGATAGAACGTCGCCAGCACCGTCAGGGCCAGCGACAGGCAGACCACCAGCACGACCTCGGTCATCTCGACCTTGGCCGGCAGGCGGGACAGGAAATAGACCTCGGCCGAGAACAGCTCGGTGCCGGTCAGGCGCTGCAGGAACTGCCGGATCGCCTCGATATTGGCGGCAAAGCCCAGGCCCAGCAGCCAGCCGAGCGTGGTGCCCAGCACGCCGATCGAGGTGCCGGCAATGAAGAACACCCGCAGCACCGCGCCCGACGTCGCCCCCATCGTGCGCAGGATGGCGATGTCGCGGGTCTTGTCCTTCACCAGCATGATCATCGACGAGATGATGTTGAAGGCCGCGACCAGGATGATCAGCGTCAGGATCAGGAACATGACGTTGCGCTCGACCTGCAGCGCATTGAAGAACTGCTGGTTGGCCTGCTGCCAGTCGTAGACCCGGAAACCCTCGCCCAGGCTGACCTGGATGGCGCGGGCCGCGCGCGGTGCCGCGTCGCCATCCCGCAGCATCACCTCGATCGAGGAGGCGGCATTGCCGGTGCGGAAGAACAGCTGCGCGCCGGCGATCGGCATGAAGGCGAAGCTCGAGTCGTATTCGAACATGCCGACGTCGAACAGCCCGACGATGCGGTAGGTCTTGGACCGCGGGACCGAGCCGAAGGCCGTCGCGGTCGATTGCGGCGAGACGAAGGTGATGCCGTCGCCGAGCTTCAGACCGAATTTCTGCGCCATGCGCTGGCCGATCATCACCGTGTCGTCGCCGGTCAGCTGGTCGACCGAGCCGGAGACAAGCTTTTTGGCGACCAGCGAATGAGCGGCGAAATCCTCGGGCTTGATGCCGCGGACCAGCGCGCCCGCGGCCTTGCCACCGGCCGTGGCCATCACCTGGCCCTCCACCACCGGCGTGACATAGGCGACGCCGGGGATCGCGGCGAGGATATTGGCGACCCGGGGATAGTCGTCGATGTTGCGGCCGACCGCCTGCACCATCAGATGGCCGTTCAGGCCGAGGATACGGCTGAGCAATTCGGCGCGAAAGCCGTTCATCACGCTCATCACGATGATCAGCGTCGCCACGCCCAGCGTGATGCCGAGCAGCGAGAACCAGGCGATGACCGAAATGAAGCCCTCGGACCGGCGCGCCCGCAGGTAACGGGCGGCCAGGATCCATTCGAAGGGGGCAAAAGGCATCGGGAGAACCGTTAAGCGGACGTGCGAGCCTTCAACGCGGCAACGACCGGATCGTTCAACTGCTTCAGCACCGGCCGCAGCTTGGCCAGGACCGATTCCGGTGCCTTCGACGGCGCGCCGGCATCGAACGGCGGCTGCGGATCGTATTCGATACCGAGCTGGGCGGCCATGGCCGCCTCGTCGCCCTGCAGCCGCGCCAGCAGGCCCAGCGCCATGTCGATGCCCGACGAGACGCCGGCGGCCGTCACCAGCCGGTCGGCGTCGTGGAAGACCACGCGCTGCTCGACATAGGTGGCGCCGAGCGCCTCCAGGATGGCGGCGGCGCCCCAATGGGTCGTCGCCTGCTTGCCCGTCAGCAGCCCGGCCTTGCCCAGCAGCAGCGAGCCGGTGCAGATCGACGCGGTCCAGGTCGTGGTCGGGTGGATCCGGCGGATCCAGTCGATTACCTCGGCATCGTCGATCAGCCCGCGCGTGCCGGGGCCGCCCGGCACCAGCAGGATGTCGGCCCGGTCGACGTCACCCAACGCCTTCTCGGCGACGAGGCCGAGGGCAGCCTGGCGGTCGCGCACCGGCCCCGCGGCCTTGGCGACGGTGATCGCCTCGACGCCGGGCAGATGGGTCAGGACCTGCAGCGGCCCGACGATGTCGAGTGCGGTGATGCCGTCGAACAGCAGCGAGACCAGGCGCATGGCGGTCAGCCCACCAGCTTGGCGAGGGCTGCTTCCGGCGACAGCTCATGCCGCTCGCCGGTCGCACGCCGCTTCAGCTCGACCACGCCCGACTTGAGGCCGCGGGGGCCGACCGTCAATTGCCAGGGCAGGCCGATCAGGTCCATGGTGGCGAACTTGGCGCCTGCGCGCTCCTCGGTATCGTCATAGAGGACATCGAGGCCGGCGGCCTTCAGCTTGGCATAGAGATCGTCGCAGGCGGCACGGCAGGCCGCGTCGTCGGCCTTCAGGTTGATCAGCGCGACGTTGAACGGGGCCACCGCGTCCGGCCAGATGATGCCGGCATCGTCGTGGCTCGCCTCGATGATCGCGCCGACCAGGCGCGAGACGCCGATGCCGTAGGAGCCCATGTGCAGCGTCACCGGCTGGCCATCGGGGCCGGCGACGGCGGCGTTCATCGGCTTCGAGTACTTGGTGCCGAAATAGAAGATATGACCGACCTCGATGCCGCGGGCCGCGACCTGGCGTTCCGCCGGCAGGGCGTTGAAGCGGGCTTCGTCGTGCTTCTCCTCGGTCGCGGCGTAGCGCGCGGTCCAGGAATTGACCATCGGCTGCAGGTCGCTGTCCATGTCGATGGCCTCGGCCAGCGGATCGCGATCGACCAGGGCCTTGTCGCAGAAGACGGCCGACTCGCCGGTCTCGGCCAGCACGATGAATTCGTGGCTGAGATCGCCGCCGATCGGGCCGGTATCGGCCTGCATCGGGATCGCCTTCAGGCCCAGCCGCGCATAGGTGCGCAGATAGGCGATGAACATCTTGTTGTAGGCGCGGCGGGCGCCGGCCTCGTCCAGGTCGAACGAATAGGCGTCCTTCATGAGGAATTCGCGGCCGCGCATAACGCCGAAGCGCGGGCGCACCTCGTCGCGGAACTTCCACTGGATATGGTAGAGCAGCTTCGGCAGTTCCCGGTAACTCTTGGCCGATTCCCGGAAGATCTCGGTAATCTGTTCCTCGTTGGTCGGGCCGTAGAGCATCTCGCGCTCATGCCGGTCGGTGATGCGCAGCATCTCCTTGCCGTAGTCGTCGTACCGGCCCGACTGGCGCCACAGCTCGGCCGACTGGATCGTCGGCATCAGCACTTCCTGGCAGCCGGCGGCGTCCTGTTCCTCGCGGACGATCTGCTCGATCTTCTTCAGGACCTTGAAGCCCAGCGGCAGCCACGAATAGATCCCCGCCGACGCCTGGCGGATCATGCCGGCGCGCAGCATCAGCCGGTGGCTGACGATCTGGGCCTCGCTCGGGTTCTCCTTGAGCACGGGCAGGAAGAAAGCAGACATTCGCATGGGGACGGGCTCTCCGGTCACAGAATCGGGCTAGTTCTAGCCGCTATTTCCGGTCCGGTCACGCCCCGCGTCAGCGGCGGCGCAAGGTGGCGCAGGCCGCCGCGAGGGCCTGGCCGTCGTCGGGTTCGAGCGGCCGGCCGTTCAGGAACAGCTTGCCCGAGGCGAGGTCGAGGGTGACCGCGCCGGCATAGATCTCGGACCCGGCGACGGCCGGCACCTGGGGCGCATAGCGGCGCAACGGCACGGTCAGCGGAATCACGATCTGGTCGGGCAGCACGCCTTCATAGCCGTTGGGCAGGTCGGCCGGCGCCACCGGGCGGCCATGGACGTCGACGCCGGGCTTGTAGGCGACGTCGGGGGCCGGGCGGTACACCGTGCCGATGCGCTCGCAGTCGCCGCGGTTCAGCATGAACACCGGCCCCGACGGGCGCGGCTGCGGCCGCGGCGGTTCGGCACCGGCCGCGTGACCGGCCAGCGCCAACATCACCACCACGGCCGGCGCCGATTTCACCGCGTCACCAGGTCCAGACTGCGGGCGGACAGGAGTTCGGCGCCGTTCTCGCCCACACGCACCGTCTGGCCCGGACACATGGCGATGCCGTTGTCCGAATCCATCAGGATCATGTGCAGGAAGAACACCATGTCCGGCTCGGCGATGACCGGGTTGCCGGCATAGAACATCGGCCAGTCCATCCAGTTCGGGGCGTAGGTGGTGCCGAGCGAATAGCCGCAGGCGTTGAGGCGATGGGCCTGCATGCCGGCCCGGTCGCATACGCCGGCATAGGCGTCGAACACCCGCCCGATCGGCTCGCCCGGGCGCAGCGCGGCGAGGCAGGCCGCCATCGCCTCCAGCGCCACGCCGTGCATGCGGCGCTGCTGGTCGCTGGCACCGCCGACCGGGATCGTGCGCATCAGACAGGCATGGTAGTGGCGATAGACGCCGGCGAATTCCAGGGTGATCTGGTCTTGGGGGTCGAGGTGCCGGCGGCCCGAGAAGTAGCGGCACAGCAAGGCGTCGCGGCCCGACCCGATGATGAATTCGTTGGCCGGGTCGTCGCCGCCGCCACTGTAGATGGCGCCGTGCATCGCCGCCAGGATATCGCCTTCGAAGGCGCCGGGCGCGATGGTCCGGTGCGCCGCATCGAGGGCCAGGTCGGCGAGGTCGGCGGCGCGGCGGACATAGGCCATCTCGGCCGGGCTCTTGACCAGCCGCTGGCGGTCAATCAGGCCGGTGACGTCCTCCAGCGCGCAGAAGCCATCGAGCGTCGCTTCCAGGCGCTTGCCCAGCGCATGGTTGAGGCCATAGGCGCCGAACTCGGCACCGATCCGCCGCCCCGCCAGCCCGAATTCGGCCAGCATCGCCTTCAGCTCGGCGGCCGGATTTGCGCCGTCGCGATCGACCCAGATGCGTATGTCGGTGATGTCGGAGGTATGCCGCGCCTGGCGCAGATCGGCCGAGCGCGTGAGCAACGCCCGGCGACCGTCGGCGGTCAGCACCAGGCACTGGAAGTAGACGTAGCCGAACGTATCGTAACCGGTCAGGTAGTACATGCTCTCCTGCTTGAAGAGCAGCAGGGCGTCGAAGCCCTTGTCCTGCATCGCGGCAATGGCACGGGTGCGGCGACCGGCCAGTTCGTCTGCGGTGAAATGGATTGCCATGGGTCCTCCAACGGGCGTTGCCAGAGGCTAGCATTCCGGTAGAGGCTTCGTTAAGCCGACTCGCGCATGCTCAGGCGCCGGGCCGGCGGCGGAATTCGGGGGGAACCCAGCGCGTGGAATCGACGATCGGACTGAACCAGCAGATCTTCCTGCTGATCAACGCGAAGCCTTTTGCCGGCCCACCGCTGGTCGAGATCGCGACCTGGCTGTCCTCCTGGAGCATCATCGCGCCGGTCTGCGCCGTCTCGCTGATCCTGCTGGCCGTGACGCAGCGCCGGATCGCGCCGGCCCTGTGGCTGTTGGCCGCCCTGCTGGTGGCGGTCGGCATGGTCGTCCTGCTGAACGAATTGTGGCCGCAGGCCCGTCCGTTCGTCGACGGCGTCGGGACGCAACTTGCGCCGCACAGCCCCGACCCGTCGTTTCCCAGCCATCATGCCGCGGTCACCTTCACCCTGGCACTCGGCCTCCTGTTCCGCCCGGGGATCCGCATCCTGGGGATCCTGCTGCTGTTTTGGGCAGTCGCGGTGAGCTGGTCGCGGGTCTATCTCGGCGTCCACTGGCCGCTCGACATCCTCGGTGGCGTCTGCATCGCGCTGATTCTCGCGGGTCTGTCGATGCTGCTAGGCTCGAGCGAAGCGCCGCGCCGGCCGCGGCGGTATTCCACCGGTCGTTTCAACTGACCGGAATCGCAGCACAGATTGCACGCGAATCCGGCAATCGAGCCTAAGTCACGGATTTCACAGGAAAAAAAAGGGAGTGACGGCTGTCACAAATTCGGCTAATTTCTGCGTGCACAAGGAGCATGGATGGACCACTCCAACCATGCAGCCCGAGTCTGGGGAGGCAACTAAGCCGGTCACGCGCAAAAACAGCCGTCTGAACGCTGTTTTACGTGGTGAGCAGTTCTTACTAGGCGGTGAGTTGGGCGAAACTTTTTTTGACCGCCAGTAGGTAGAGGCAATAATGCTCCGCACATCGCGGATGGCAAGGCCCGGAAACGGGCCTTGCTTTTTTCTTTTGGGGGATGTTGCTGCGATGCAACAATCCGCTCGCGGCATCGCCCGCCGGCGCCGGATCGGCTGATTTCCCGGGAATGGACCGGACCGCGGCCCGGTCAGAGCGCGTCGGAATAGAGCCAAGCGCCCAGACCGAGCGCGTCGGTCTGGTAGATCCAGTAGTAGATGCCCCATCCGACCAGGGCCAGACCCGAGGTCAGCGCCAGCTTGAACAGGATGCGTGGCCGTGCCGGAGCCGAGGTCGCCTGCCCCGGCTCCAGGGCTTCGCCCAGCTCGGCCGACGTCCGCACGCCGATCGGCAGCACCATGAACAGCAGGGCGAACCAGATCAGGATGTAGGCGATCAGGCCGTTATACCAGTTCACGGCGGCGATCAGACCTGCTCGAGTTCAACCAGCGTGCCGAGGAAATCCTTCGGGTGCAGGAACAGCACCGGCTTCTTGTGCGCGCCGATCTTGGGCTCGCCCGACCCCAGCACCCGCATCCCCTGTTCCTTCAGCTTGTCGCGGGCGGCGTAGATATCGGCGACTTCGTAGCAGACGTGATGGATGCCGCCGGCGGGATTGCGGTCGAGGAAGTTCCTGATCGTCGAATCGGCCCCCAGCGGATGCAGCAGCTCGATCTTGGTGTTGTCGAGTTCGACGAAGACCACGGTGACACCGTGATCGGGCTCGTCCTGCGGGGCCGAAACCTTGGCGCCGAGCGTATCGCGATAGGTCGCGGCGGCAGCGGCCAGATCGGGAACGGCAATGGCGACATGGTTCAGGCGGCCGATCATCGGGCGATCTCCTGGCTACGATGGCTGGAAGGGGTGGTGGCGACCTCGGTGTCGGTCAGCCGGACGACATGGCATTCGACCACCGGGCGGCGGCCGAACATCGACTTGGCCAGGCGGCGGATGGCGATGCGCGCCGCCTCGACGATCGCGTCGTCGTCGCGCGCCTCGCGGGCCTTGAGGCCGTCGACCGCATTCTCGATGGCATCGAGCACGGTATTGAAGACTTCGTCGCCGTCGTCGTCGCCAAGGCCGTGCAATGCCAGCTGCGGATCGGCGATCAGCCGGCCGGCCGGATCGACGATCAGGGTGACGAAGGCGACGCCGTTGTGCATCAGCCGCCGCCGGCCGGTCAGCACGGCGCCTTGCGGCCGGATCAGCGTCTGGCCATCGACGGCCAGCCGGCCCGACGGCACTTCGTCGACGATGCGCACCGGGCCGGGACCGAGCTGCAGCATCTGGCCGTTGCGCAGCGTCGCGGTCTCGGGCACCCCGAGGCTTTTCGCGAGCTTGGCATGCTCGATCAGATGGCGCGGCTCGCCATGGACCGGCACCGCCAGCTTCGGCCGCACCCAGCCATACATCCGCGCCAGCTCGTCACGCGCCGGATGGCCCGAGACGTGGACGAAGGCATCCTTCTCGGTGATCACCTCGACGCCGGCGATGGCCAGCAGGTTATGCAGCCGGCCCAGCTGACGCTCGTTGCCGGGAATGATCTTCGACGAGAAGATCGCGGTGTCCTTCGGGCCCAGCGTGATATGCGGATGATTGCCCTCGGCGATCCGGGTCATCGCGCCGCGCGGCTCGCCCTGGCAGCCGGTGCACAGCAACAGGACCTTGTCGTCGGGCAGGTAGCCCGCATCCTTGTCGGTCAGGAAATCGGGCAGGTCCTTCAGATACCCGGAGGCGCGCGCCGCGCCGGTGATCCGCCACAGCGAGCGCCCGACGAGGGCGACGCGGCGGTCATGCGCCGCGGCGGCCTGCGCGATGGTTTCCAGGCGGGCGACATTGGAGGCGAAGGTCGTCACCGCGACGCGCCCGGTGCGGCCGGCCAGCAGGCCGGTGAGGCTCTCGCGGACCGCGCCCTCGGATCCGCTTTCGCCTTCCTTGAAGACGTTGGTCGAATCGCAGACCAGCGCCATGACGCCGCGATCGCCGAACGCCTGCAGCTGCGCGGCATCCGATGCCGGACCGACCAGCGGCTGGGGATCGAGTTTCCAGTCGCCGGAATGAACGACCAGGCCGGCCGGCGTCTCGATCGCCAGCGCCTGGCTTTCCGGGATCGAATGGGTGATGCCGATCGGCGTCACCTTGAACGGCGCCAGGTCGATCACGTCGCCCGGATTGTAGATATGGATCGGCACCTTCTTCTCGAGGCCGGTTTCCTCGAGCTTGCGACGCAGCACATGGGCGGCGAACGGCGTGGCCCAGACCGGACATTGCAGTTCCTGCCACAGCCAGGGCACGGCCCCCAGGTGGTCCTCATGCGCATGGGTGACGATCAACCCGACCAGGTCGTCGGCGCGTTCGGCGATGAAGGCCGGGTCGGGGACCAGCAGGTCGATGCCGGGCATGGTCTCGTCGGCAAAGGTGACGCCGAGATCGACCATCAGCCACTTGCCGCCGTAACCGTAGAGCGAGAGGTTCATGCCGATCTCGCCCGCCCCGCCCAGGGCGAGGAAGAGAAGCTGGTCGCGGGGATAGGTCACTTCGGTCGGCTCATTGGCAGTCAAGGAGGGGATTCATGCACTCTATATGTCATCCCCGGCGCCCGAATCCAAGCTTGGCGCCCATCGAGCTACCATGATACCGCGATCAAGCCGATGGATCGCCCAGGGTGACGACGATGCCTTCGTTGTCCGAGCGGATGACAACAAATTCGAGGGGTGCACCGGGATCGCGGTTGAGTTCCTGATGAGGCACGAACGGCGCGAAGTAGACGAAGTCGCCAGTGCCGATATCGGCACCGAATTCCAGGGCATTGCCCCAGCGCACCTCGCCATGGCCACGCACCACGTACAGGGCGACTTCATGACGGCCGTGATGATGGCGGGTATTGCCGCTGCCGGGCGCCAGCACCACCCGGCCGATCCAGGTCTTGACACCACCGGTGCCGGCGAAGTCGAAGACGGTATTGCGGCCCGGACCGTCCGGCCCGCCGAGCGCACCGGCAAGCGTCGGCGCCTTCACCACCCGTACCTTGTCCTGCCAGTCGGTCATCTCATCGCCTCACGGTCGAAATCAGCCCGCGCCGCGGGTTCAGGCGGTGATAAGCGTCGATGCGGCGCGGATAACGCCCACGATAGGCATCGAGCGGCGCCAGCAGCGCGCCGTCGCGGCCCAGACGGCGGTCGGCGACTTCGACCAGCAGTCGATTGGGCCAGGGCTTGACGGTCATCGCCAGCAACCGGTCGAAGGCGGCCACCTCCCTGCCCGGCCCGGCCAGCAGGCTCAGCGCGATATAACCCGCCGCGGTCGAACGGCTGGCCCCGGCGTGGCAATGGACCAGCAGGCGCGCCGGGCCTTCGGCGGCGCAGACCGCCTGGAGGCGGTCGACCACGGTTTCGCAAAGCGCCAGGAAAGCCGGCCGCCCGTCCGGATTTTCCTGGTCGAAGAAGGTAAAGACGTCATGGGCGATCGGTGCCGCGAACCGCGGCCGCGCGGATGCCGGGAGATCCGGATCGATCAGCGAGAGCACATGGCTCGGTCCCCACTCCAGCGCCACCGCGGCGACCCGCGGCAGGCAGGAAATGCGGACCTCGCCCGGCCCCACCCTCCTCTATCCCCTGGTATCGAGGGCGTGGGGAAGAGGCGCCTTCGGCCCGCGGTTGCGCCGCCAGATCTCCAGCAGGCCGCGGCGGGTCAGATGCGGATCGACATGGTCGATCGCCTTGGTCCCCTCGGCGAACAACGGGGCCAGGCCGCCGGTCGCGGCAACCGTCATCTCCGAACCGTATTCCTGCTTGAGCTTCAGGGTCAGGCCTTCGACGAGGCTGAGATAGCCCCAGTAGACCCCGGCACGCATCGCGGTCGGCGTGTCGGTGCCGATCACGGTATCGGTCTTGGAAACCGTCACCCGCGGCAGCTTGGCGGCCGCGGCATGCAAGGCCTCGAGGTTCAGATTGACGCCCGGGGCGATGATGCCGCCGAGATAGTCGCCGTTGCGGTCGACGACGTTGAAGGTCGTGGCCGTGCCGAAATCGATCACGATCAACGGCCCGCCCCAGATCGAATAGGCGCCGATCGCATCGGCCAGCCGGTCGGCGCCGACATCGGTCGGCTTGTTGTACTTGACCGTGATGCCGAGATTGCAGTCGGCCTCGCCGACCACCAGCGGCTCGATCTCGAAGTAGACCTGGACCAGCCGGCGCAGGTTGAACAGCACGTCGGGCACCACCGTCGCGATGATGCAATCGGTTACCAGGCTGCCCTGGATCCCCTTCAGCGACATCAACTGGGTCAGCCAGACCGCATATTCGTCGGCAGTGCGCCGCTTGTCGGTCGTGGTGCGCCATTCGGCGATCAGGGTATCGCCCTCGAACAGCACGAACTTGATGTTGGTATTGCCGCAGTCGATGGCCAGCAGCATCGGCTAGTCCTCCCTGAAGACGTCGCCCGCGGCGACCGGAACGGTGGCGCCGTCGTCGGTACGCAGCATCAGCGTACCGCTTTCGTCCAGCGCGGCAAACACGCCATGCATTTCGCGGTCAGGCAGCCGCACGCGGATGCGGCGGCCGATGCCGTCGGCCCGCGCGGTCCAGGCGGTGCGGATCGGGGCAAAGCCACCGCTGCGCCAAGCCTGGTACCAGCGCCCCAGCGCTTCGGCAAAAAGCGTCAATACGCCACCGATATCGCCGGTGGCGCCATGGATCGTCAAGGCGGTAGCCGGCTGCCCCGCATTGGCCGGCAACAGGGCAACGTTGATGCCGGTGCCGATGATCACCCAATCGACCAGACCGTCCGGCTTCGACCGGGATTCGAGCAGGATGCCGGCGATCTTCTCGCCGCCGACCAGCACGTCGTTCGGCCATTTGCAGGTGATGACCGGCGCACCCGGCGGCAGCGCCGCAGCCACGGCGTCCGACACGGCAAGGGCGGCAACGAAGGAAAGCTGGGCGGCCTCGGCCGGTCGCACCGGGGGACGCAGCAAGGCCGACGTATAGAGATTGCCGACCGGGCTTTGCCAGATGCGGCCGCGACGGCCGCGGCCCGCCGTCTGCTCGTCGGCCTGCACGACCAAGCCTTCCGGCTCGCCCGCCTCGGCCCGGGACCGGGCAAGGTCGTTGGTCGAGCCGAGCGCCTGGTGGCGCTCGACCCGGAACCGCAACGAACTCACGGCAGCAGCGCGCGCGCCGCCGTTTCCGCCGCCGCCATGATCGGGGCGGGATAGACGAAGAAGAACAAGGTGAACAGGCCGGTGGCACCGAAGACCAGCGCCAGTTCACCCCGGACCGGGGCGAAGGCGCCGGCCGGCTGGTCGAAGTACATCACCTTGACGACGCGCAGGTAGTAATAGGCGCCGACGCAGGAGGCGAGCATGCCGATGACCGCGAGGATATAGAGCCCGGCGTTCACCGCCGCCATGAACACGTAGAACTTGGCGAAGAACCCGGCCAGCGGCGGGATGCCGGCCAGCGAGAACATGAAGATGCCGAGCATCAGCGCCATCGCCGGATGGGTGCGGCCCAGCCCGGCCAGGTCGTCGATGGTCTCGACCATGCCATGCTCGCGCTTCATCGACAGGATGCAGGCGAAGGTGCCGAGCGTCATGACGAGGTAGATCGTCATGTAGACGACGACGCCGCGCACGCCTTCCTGGGTTCCGGCGGCCAGGCCCAGCAGGGCGAAGCCGACATGGCCGATCGACGAATAGGCCATCAGGCGCTTGATGTTGCGCTGGTTGATCGCCGCAAACGAGCCGAGCAGCATCGAGGCCACGGCGATGAAGATGATCACCTGGCGCCAGTCGGTCACCAGTTCGCCGAACGGCGACAGCATCGCGCGCAGGAACAGGCCGATGGCGGCGACCTTCGGGGCGGCGGCAAAGAACGCGGTCACCGGTGTCGGCGCGCCTTCGTAGACGTCCGGCGCCCACATGTGGAACGGCACGGCCGAGACCTTGAAGGCGAGCCCCGCGACCAGGAAGATCATGCCGGTGATCAGGCCGATCGAGACGTCGCCATGCGGCACGCCCGACAGCGCCTTGGCGATGCCGACGAAATTGGTCGAGCCGGAGAAGCCGTAGATCAGCGAGCAGCCGTAGAGCAGCATGCCCGACGACACCGCACCGAGGACGAAGTATTTCAGGCCTGCCTCGGTGGCGCGGCTGTCGTCGCGGCGGAACGCGGCGATGACGTAGAGCGACAGCGACTGCAACTCGATGCCGAGATAGAGCGACATCAGGTCGTTGGCCGACAGCATCAGCATCATGCCGAGCGTGGCCAGCAGCACCAGGATCGGATACTCGAACCGCTCCATCTGGTGATCGCGGTTGAAGCCGAACGACAGGATCAGCGCGACCGCCGAACCGAGCAGCGTCAGGGTCTTGAACACCCGGGCGAAGCCGTCAGTCACGAACATGTTGTTCATGGCCACCGTCTTCTCGGTCGGGCCCATGCCGACCAGCACGATGGTCACGACCAGCGCGATGATCGACAGCCAGGAGACCGCGCGGGTCGAGCCGTCGCCGCGGAACACGCCGAACATCAGCAGCGCCATGATCATCAGGGCGAGTGCCAGTTCCGGGATGACCGGGATCAGGCTGGGGAGGGTCATGTGGGTCATTTCGTCCTACTCCCGCGGGCTTTAGTGCGCGACCGCGGCGGCGAGCTTGGCGGTGGCAGCAATGGCCGCCTGATGCTGCTGCAGCAGATGGTCGACCGACACCGCCATGACGTCGAGGAAGATCTGGGGGGCGACGCCCATCCACAGGGTGACGACGATCAGCGGCGCGAAGATCAGGATCTCGCGCGGGCTCAGGTCGAGGAGTCCCTTCAGGTTCTCCTTCTCGAGCTTGCCGAAGATCACCCGGCGATAGAGCCACAGCGAATAGGCCGCGCCGAGGATGACGCCGGTGGCGGCCAGGAAGGCCACCCAGGTCGAGACCTGGAAGGCGCCGTTCAGGATCAGGAACTCGCCCACGAAACCCGACGTGCCGGGCAGGCCGATCGTGCCCATGGTGAACACCATGAAGACCACGGCGTATTTCGGCATGTTGTTGACCAGGCCGCCATAGACGTCGATCAGGCGCGAATGGACGCGGTCATAGACCACGCCGACGCAGAGGAACAGTGCGCCCGAGACGATGCCGTGCGACAGCATCTGCAGGATCGCGCCCTGCAGGCCCTGCTGGTTGAAGGTGAAGGTGCCGATCGTGACGAAGCCCATATGGGCGACCGACGAATAGGCGATCAGCTTCTTCATGTCCTCCTGCGCCAGCGCGACCAGCGACGTGTAGATCACGCCGATGACCGACAGGGCGAAGATCAGCGGGGCGAAATAGAGGCTGGCATCGGGGAACATCGGCAGCGAGAACCGCAGGAACCCGTAGCCGCCCATCTTCAGCAGCACGCCGGCCAGGATGACCGACCCCGCCGTCGGCGCCTCGACGTGGGCATCGGGCAGCCAGGTATGGACCGGCCACATCGGCACCTTGACCGCGAGCGAGGCGAAGAACGCGAGGAACAGCCACTTCTGCGCCGTCGGCGAGAAGCTGTACTTCATCAGCGTCGGGATGTCGGCCGTGCCCGCCTGGTTGATCATGTAGAGGATCGCGACCAGCATCAGCAGCGAGCCGAGCAGCGTGTAGAGGAAGAACTTGAACGTCGCGTAGATGCGGCGCGGCCCGCCCCAGACGCCGATGATCAGGAACATCGGGATCAGGCCGGCTTCGAAGAACAGGTAGAACAGGACGATGTCGAGCGAGCAGAACACGCCGATCATCAGGGTCTCGAGGATCAGGAAGGCGACCAGGTATTCCTTGACCCGGACGTGGATCGCTTCCCACGAGGCCAGGATGCAGAACGGCATCAGGAACGTGGTCAGGATGACGAACAGCATCGAGATGCCGTCGACCCCGAGACGATAGCCGATCGTCTCGCCGAACCAGGGCGCGTGCTCGACATACTGGAAGTTCGCGGTGCCGCTGTCGAACTTGATCCAGATCAGCAGGCTGACGGCGAAGGTGATGACCGTCGTCCACAGCGCGATCCAGCGGGCCGAGCGGGCCACGCTTTCTTCGTCGCCGCGGGACAGCAGGATCAGGAACGCACCGACCAGCGGCAGGAAGGTGGTGATCGTCAGGAGCGGCATGGGATCACCGACCGAGCAGGTAGAAGTAGAAGCTGACGAGCGCCGCCACGCCGATCAGCATGGCGAAGGCGTAATGGTAGACGTAGCCGGATTGCAGCGTGGCGATCCGGCGCGAGGCGCGCAGGACCAGGGCCGAGATCCCGTCCGGCCCCAGGCCGTCGATGATCTTCCCGTCGCCGCCCTTCCACAGCAGCCGGCCGATCCACTTGGCCGGACGGACCAGGGTGTAGTCGTAGAGCTCGTCGAAGTACCACTTGTTCAGCAGGAACTGGTAGAGCCCCTCGTTGGCGCGGCGCAGGGCCGCCGGAACGCCGGTATGGCGGATATACATCATCCACGCGGTCCAGATGCCGACGACACCGGCGACCAGCGGCAGGGCCTTGGCCCAGCCGGGGATATGGTGCGCGGCCTCCATCGCCTTGTGCGTCTCGGCGACGAAGATCGACTTGCCCCAGAAGGTCTGCCAGTGCTCGCCGATCATCATGTCGTGGAAGACATAGCCGGCGAACAGTGCCCCCAGGCTGAGGATATAGAGCGGCACCAGCATCACCGGCGGGCTCTCATGGGCATGCTCGATGACGTGATGATCGCCGCGGAAATGACCATGGAAGGTCATGAACAGCAGGCGCCAGGAATAGAACGCGGTCAGCACCGCGGCGGCCACGCCCATGATGAAGGCGTAGTAGCCGATGCCCGAATGGGCGCCGAACGCCGCCTCGATGATCATGTCCTTCGAGTAGTAGCCGGCGAAGAAAGGCACGCCGGCCAGGGCGAGCGAGCCGATCCACATCAAGACATAAGTCTGCTTGATGTGACCGGCCAGGCCGCCCATGTTGCGCATGTCCTGCTCGCCCTCGACCGCATGGATGACCGAGCCGGCGCAGAGGAACAAGAGCGCCTTGAAGAAGGCATGGGTGAACAGGTGGAAGATCGCCGCCGGGTAGGCCGAGACGCCGATGGCGAAGAACATGTAGCCGAGCTGCGAGCAGGTCGAATAGGCGATGACCCGCTTGATGTCGTTCTGCACCAGGCCGACGGTGGCCGCGAAGAACGCCGTGGTCGCGCCGAGGAAGGCGACGAACTGCAGCGTGTTCGGGGCCAGCTCGAACAGCGGCGAGCAGCGCGCCAGCATAAAGACGCCGGCGGTGACCATCGTCGCGGCATGGATCAGCGCCGAGACCGGGGTCGGGCCCTCCATCGCATCGGGCAGCCAGGTATGCAGCAGCAGCTGCGCCGACTTGCCCATCGCGCCGACGAACAGCAAGAGCGTCATGATCGTCAGGAAGTCGAGATCCATCCCCAGGAAGTGGAGGGATTTGCCGACCAGCTGGGGCGCCGCCGCGAACACGGTGTCGAACTGGACCGAGCCGAAGGCCAGGAACACGGCGAAGATGCCGAGCGTGAAGCCGAAGTCGCCGACGCGGTTGACCAGGAATGCCTTGATCGACGCCGCGTTGGCCGACGGCCGCTCGAACCAGAAGCCGATCAGCAGGTAGGAGGCGAGACCGACGCCTTCCCAGCCGAAGAACATCTGCACGAAGTTGTCGGCCGTCACCAGCATCAGCATGGCGAAGGTGAACAGCGACAGATAGGCGAAGAACCGCGGCCGGTGCGGATCGTGGCTCATGTACCCGATCGAGTAGATGTGCACGAGGCTCGACACGCCGGTGACCACGACCAGCATGATCGCGGTGAGCTGGTCGATGCGCAGCGCCCACTTGACCTCGAGCGCGCCCGACGAGAACCAGGTCATCACCTGGGCGGTCTGGACATGGCCCATCAGCGCCACGTCGTAGAAGGCGTAGAGCGACAGCAGCGCCGAGACCACGAGGCCCGCGACGGTGACGGTCATGGCCGCGGCATCGCCGATGATGCGGCCGCCGAAGCCCGCGACGATCGAAGCGAGCAGCGGCAGGAAGACGATGATGTGGTAGATCGTCACGACGTCAGCCCTTCATCAGGTTGATGTCCTCGACCGCGATCGTGCCGCGGTTGCGGAAGTAGACGACGAGGATGGCAAGGCCGATCGCCGCTTCGCCGGCGGCGACGGTCAGCACCAGAAGGGCGAAGACCTGGCCGACCAGATCGCCGAGGAAGCTCGAGAATGCGACCAGGTTGATGTTGACGGCGAGCAGCATCAGCTCGACCGACATCAGGATGATGATGACGTTCTTCCGGTTCAGGAAGATGCCGAAGATCCCCAGCGTGAACAGGATCGCGGCAACCGTCAGGAAATGGCCAAGACCGACAGCCATGTTTTACCCCCTCTTCAGCACGGGCACGGGCGTCAGACGCCCTGGCCCGGCTTGACCTTCTTCAGTTCGACCGCCTGATCGCGCCGGCGACCCAGCTGCTGCATCGACGACTGGCGGCGCACGCCGGGACGGTGGCGCAGCGTCAGCACGATGGCGCCGATCATGGCGACCAGCAGGATCAGGCCGGCGACCTGGAACAGGTAGATGTACTTGGTGTAGAGCACCTGCCCGATCGCGCGCGTGTTGGTCACGCCCTCGACGATCGGGGTGGCGGCGACCTGGCTGGCCTGCGGGGCCGAGACCCAGCCGCCGATGATCAGGAACAGCTCGACCAGCAAGATCAGCCCGACCAGGCCGCCCACCGGCAGGTACTGCAGGAAGCCCTGCCGCAGTTCGACGAAGTTGATGTCGAGCATCATGACGACGAACAGGAACAGCACGGCGACCGCGCCGACATAGACGATGACCAGGATCATCGCCAGGAATTCCGCCCCCATCAGCACGAACAGGCCGGCCGAGGAGAAGAAGGCAAGGATCAGGAACAGAACCGAATGGACCGGGTTCCTGGACGCGATCACCATCGTCGCCGCGGCCACCGTGACCGCCGCGAAGAGATAGAAAGCGATAGTTGCAATCACCATTGTCGTTTGCCCCTTGAGCGCCCTGTCCGGCTTACCGATACGGCGCGTCGGCGGCGATGTTCTTGGCGATCTCGTATTCCCAGCGATCGCCGTTCGCGAGCAGCTTGTCCTTGTTGTACATCAGCTCCTCGCGGGTCTCGGTGGCGAACTCGAAATTCGGCCCCTCGACGATGGCATCGACCGGGCAGGCTTCCTGGCAGAAGCCGCAGTAGATGCACTTCGTCATGTCGATGTCGTAGCGCGTGGTCCGGCGCTGGCCGTCGTCGCGCGGCTCGGCCTCGATGGTGATGGCCTGGGCCGGGCAGATCGCCTCGCACAGCTTGCACGCGATGCAGCGTTCCTCGCCGGTGGCGTAGCGGCGCAGCGCATGCTCGCCGCGGAAACGCGGGCTCAGCGGCCCCTTCTCGTAGGGGTAGTTCAGGGTGACGCGCTTGCGGAACATGTACTTGAAGGTCAGGGCCAGCCCCTTGGCCATGTCCTTCAGGAGCAGCATGCGTGCGCCTGAGTCGAGGAAGCTCATATCCGTCTCTCCTTCGTATCCCTGAGACGTGAAAATCGATCGCTTACTTGATCCCCGGCGCGAGGCCGAAGAACACCAGCACGGCAGCGGTCAGCACCACCCAGAACAGCGAGATGGGCAGGAACACCTTCCAGCCGATCCGCATGAGCTGGTCATAGCGGTAGCGCGGCAGGGTGGCGCGCACCCAGATGAAGACGAACAGGAGCGCCAGGATCTTGATGATGAACCAGATCGGACCCGGCACCCAGTTGAGCGGCGCGATGTCGAGCGGGGGCAGCCAGCCGCCGAGGAACAGGATCGAGGTGATCCCGCTCATCAGGATCATGTTGGCGTATTCGCCCAGCATGAACAGGCCGAAGCCCATCGACGAATATTCGACCTGATAGCCGGCGACCAGTTCCGATTCCGCCTCGGGCAGATCGAACGGATGGCGATTGGTCTCGGCCAGGGCCGAGATGAAGAAGATGACGAACATCGGGAACAGCGGGATGAAGAACCAGATCTTCTTCTGGGCCATCACGATGTCGTTGAGGTTCAGCGAACCGACGCAGAGCAGCACGGTGATGATGACGAAGCCCATCGAGACTTCGTAGGACACCATCTGCGCCGACGAGCGCAGGGCGCCGAGGAACGCGAAGCGTGAGTTCGAAGCCCAGCCGGCCATGATCAGGCCGTAGACGCCGAGCGAGGAGATCGCGAACAGGTAGAGCACGCCGACATTGATGTCGGCGACCGCCCAGCCGTCGTTCACCGGGATGACCGCCCAGGCGACCATCGCCAGGATGTAGGTGGTCATCGGCGCGGCCAGGAAGATGATCTTGTTGGCCGAGGTCGGGACGATGGTTTCCTTGAAGATCAGCTTGACCGCATCGGCCCAGGGCTGCAGCAGGCCGAAGGGGCCGACCACGTTCGGCCCCATGCGCAATTGCATCGCCGCCATCACCTTGCGCTCGTAGAGCGTCACGTAGGCGACGCCGACCACGACCGGCAGGATGATCGCCAGCGCCTTGGCCAGGATGATGATCAGCGGCCAGAGATAGCCTTGCCAGAACTCAGCCATGGGTGCCCGTCGCCTTCTCTTCGCCCTTCTTGCCGAACATCGCGCTGAGCTTGGCCATGGTGGCCGAGGCGCGTGCGATCGGGTTGGTCAGCCAGAAATCCGCAAAGCGCGGGGTGAACGGCGTGGCCGCCACCTGGCCCGCGGTGCCGAACGGCGTCCAGGCCGCCGGGGTCACCTGGTCGACCGCGGCCAGGTGCGGCGCGATCTCCAGGATGCGGCGGCGCAAGCTGCGCTGGTCGTCATAGGGCAGAACCTGGCCGACCGCGCCCGACAGGGCGCGGATGATCGCCCAGTCCTCGCGCGCCTCGCCCGGCGGCGGGGCCGCGCGGCGGCCGAGTTGGACCCGGCCTTCGAGGTTCACCCAGATCGCGTCCTTCTCCGTATAGGCCGCCCCCGGCAGCACGACGTCGGCGCGGTGGGCGCCCTTGTCGCCGTGGCTGCCCTGGTAGACGACGAACGCCTCGCCCAGACCGGCGGTGTCGATCTCGTCGGCGCCGAGGAGGTAGACCAGCTTGACGGCGCCCGACCGGGCACCGTCGAGAATGCCGGCGACGTCGCGACCGCCCTCGCCCGGCACGAAGCCGATTTCGAGGCCGCCGACGCGGGCGGCGGCGTCATGCAGCACGTTGAAGCCGTTCCAGCCGTCCTTGACCAGGCCGCAATTGTCGGCCAGGGCGCGGGCCGCGGCCTGCAGGGCCGCACCGTCGGGACGGGTCAGCGCGGCCTGGCCGATGATCAGCATCGGCCTCTGCGCGTTCTTCAGGGTCGCCGCGAACGGATGGCTGCCGTCGGCGATGGCCTGGACCAGCGCGGCGTCGTTGCCGAGATGCTCGTAGGGGTAGGTCAGGTCGACGCCCTCGCCGACCAGGGCGATGGCGACGTTGCCGTGCAGGTAGCGCTTGCGCAGCCGGGTATTGACCAGCGTCGCCTCGTGCCGCGGGTTGGTCCCGATCAGCAGGATCGCGTCGGCCTGCTCGATGCCGGCGATCGTCGAGTTGAACAGCCAGCCGGCGCGCTGGGCCGGATCGATCCTGGAACCGTCCTGGCGGCAATCGAGATTGGCCGAGCCGAGCGTGCCGAACAGGTCCTTCAGCGCCGCCATGCTCTCGACGCAGGCGAGGTCGCCGGCGATCGCCGCGATCTCGTCGCCCTTGAGGCCCTGGATCCGGGCGGCGACCGTCTGCAGCGCCTCCTCCCAGCTCGCCGGCTGCAGGCGGCCGTCACGGCGCACATAGGGGCGATCGAGGCGGCGGCGCTTCAGCCCGTCGACGGCATAGCGGGTTTTGTCGTTGATCCACTCTTCATTGACGTTGTCGTTGGTGCGCGGCAGCACACGCATCACTTCGGTGCCGCGGGCATCGACGCGGATGTTGGACCCGACCGCGTCCATCGCATCGACGCTCTCGGTCTTGCGCAGTTCCCACGGGCGGGCATGGAACGCATAGGGCGCCGAGGTCAGCGCGCCGACCGGGCAGACATCGACCAGGTTGCCCGCCATCTCGGTGGTGACGGCATGCTCCAGATAGGTCGTGATCTGCATGTCCTCGCCGCGGAACACCGCGCCGATCTCCGGCGTGCCGGCGACCTCGGCCGCAAAGCGCACGCAGCGGGTGCAGTGGATGCACCGGGTCATGATCGTCTTGATCAGCGGGCCCATGTACTTGTCCTGGACCGCGCGCTTGTTCTCGTCGTAGCGCGAATGGTCGAGGCCGTAGCCCACCGCCTGGTCCTGCAGGTCGCACTCGCCGCCCTGGTCGCAGATCGGGCAATCCAGCGGGTGGTTGATCAGCAGGAATTCCATCACCCCCTTGCGGGCCTTCTTGACCAGCGGGGTATCGGTCTTGATCACCATGTTGTCGGCGGCCGGCATCGCGCAGGAGGCGATCGGCTTGGGCGCCTTCTCCTGCTCGACCAGGCACATCCGGCAATTGCCGGCGATCGACAGGCGTTCGTGATAGCAGAAGCGCGGGATTTCCTTGCCCGCGGCTTCACAGGCCTGCAGGACGGTCGAGCCGGGCTCGACCGTGACCTGGATGCCGTCGACGGTCAACGTCGGCATGGGAACCCCCTCCTCACTCGGCCGCTTGGGCCGCGGCGCCGTGATAGGCGTCGATGCGACGCTCCACCTCGGGCCGGAAATGGCGGAACAGGCCCTGGATCGGCCAGGCGGCGGCATCGCCCAGGGCGCAGATGGTGTGACCCTCGATCTGGTAGGTGACTTCGAGCAGCATGTCGATCTCGCGCTTTTCGGCGCGGCCGACCGCCATCCGCTCCATCACCCGCCACATCCAGCCGGTGCCTTCGCGGCACGGCGTGCACTGGCCGCAGCTCTCGTGCATGTAGAACTTCGACAGCCGCGCGATGGCGCGCACCAGGTCGGTGTCCTTGTTCATCACGATGACCGCCGCGGTGCCGAGGCCCGAACGGACGGCGCGCAACGAGTCGAAATCCATCAGCACGTCGTCGCAGATCGACTTGGGCAGCAGCGGCACCGACGAACCGCCGGGAATGATCGCCAGCAGGTTGTCCCAGCCGCCGATCACGCCGCCGGCGTGCTTCTCGATGAGTTCCTTCAGCGGGATACCCATCTCTTCTTCGACGTTGCAGGGCTTGTTCACATGGCCCGAGATGCAGAACACCTTGGTCCCGGTGTTGTTCGGGCGGCCGATGCCGGCAAACCAGTCGCCGCCGCGGCGCAGGATGGTCGGCGCCACCGCGATCGATTCGACGTTGTTGACCGTGGTCGGGCAGCCCCAGACGCCGACATTGGCCGGGAACGGGGGCTTCAGGCGCGGCTGGCCCTTCTTGCCCTCCAGGCTTTCGATCAGCGCGGTTTCCTCGCCGCAGATATAGGCGCCGGCGCCGCGATGCACGTAGACGTCGAAATCGTAGCCCGAACCGCAGGCGTTCTTGCCGATCAGCCCGGCCTGATAGGCTTCGGCGATCGCGTATTCGAGATGCTCGGCCTCGCGGTAGAATTCACCGCGGATGTAGATGTAGGCGGCCACCGCCCGCATGGCGAAACCGGCGACCAGGCAGCCTTCGATCAGCTTGTGCGGATCGTGGCGCATCATGTCGCGGTCCTTGCAGGTCCCGGGCTCGCCCTCGTCGGCATTGACCACGAGATAGCTCGGCCGGCCATCGGACTTCTTGGGCATGAACGACCATTTCATGCCGGTCGGGAAACCCGCGCCGCCGCGGCCGCGCAGGCCCGACTTCTTCATCTCGTCGATGATCCCCTCGGGACCGCGATCGAGAATGGCCTTGGTATTGTCCCAATCGCCACGCGCGCGCGCGCCGGCCAGCCGCCAGTCGTGGTGGCCATAGAGATTGGTGAAGATGCGATCCTTGTCCTGCAGCATCTCAATCGTCTCCCGCACCGGCATCGAGCGTGGTCAGGCTGGTCAGTCCGCCGAGCGGCTCGGAGCTCGTGCGGCCGGTCTGCGGACCGGGCTTCGGGCTCTCGCCGCGCTGCAGCGCCTCGAGGATCGCCGTCATCGATTCCTCGGTCAGGTCCTCGTAGAAGTCGTCGTTGATCTGGACCATCGGGGCATTGACGCAGGCGCCCAGGCATTCGACCTCGGTCAGGCCGAACTTGCCGTCCGCGGTCACGTCGCCCAGGCCGATGCCCAGCGTCTTCTTGCAGGCGGAGACGATCTTGTCCGAGCCGCGCAGCCAGCAGGGGGTGGTGGTGCAGACCTGCACGCGATGCTCGCCGGCCGGGGCCAGGTTGTACATCGTGTAGAAGGTGGCGACTTCCCAGACGCGGATATAGGGCATCTGCAGCATGTCGCCGATGACGCGCACCGCCGCCTGGGTCAGCCAGCCTTCCTGGCGCTGGGCCAGGTCGAGCAGCGGCATGACCGCGCTGGCCTGCTTGCCGGCCGGGTACTTGGCGATATGCGTGTTCGCCTTCTCGAGGTTCTCGGCCGAAAAGGCGAAATGCGCCGGCTGGGCGTCGGGGCCCGCGATGGGACGATGACTCATCGGTCGATCTCTCCGAACACGATATCGAGGCTGCCGACGATCGCCGCGGCGTCCGCCAGCTGGTGCCCCTTGCACATGTAGTCCGTGGCCGAAAGATGCACGAAGGACGGCGAGCGGATCTTGCAGCGATAGGGCCGGTTGGTCCCGTCCGACACGAGATAGACGCCGAACTCGCCCTTCGGCGCCTCGGTCGCGGCATAGACCTCGCCCGCCGGCACCTTGAAGCCTTCGGTGTAGAGCTTGAAATGATGGATCAGCGATTCCATCGAGCGCTTCATGTCGGCGCGGGCCGGCGGCACGACCTTGTGGTCGAGCGTCGAGTGCGGCCCGTCCGGCATCTTCTCGATGCACTGGCGGATGATCGACAGTGACTGGCGCATCTCCTCCAGGCGGATCAGATAGCGGTCGTAGCAGTCGCCGTTCTTGCCGACGGGAATATCGAAGTCGAGTTCGTCGTATACCTCGTAGGGCTGCGCCTTGCGCAGGTCCCAGGCAACGCCAGTCGAACGGAGCATCGGGCCGGTCATGCCCCAGTCCAGCGCATCCTGTTGCGTCACCACGCCGATATCGACGTTGCGCTGCTTGAAGATGCGGTTCTCGGTCAGCAGTTCCTCGAAGTCGTCGAGGATCTTCAGGCAGCGCGGGACGTAGGCGTGAATATCCTCGGCCAGCCCCTTCGGCAGGTCCTGGTGAACCCCGCCCGGACGGAAATAGGCGGCATGGAGCCGGGCGCCCGAAACGCGCTCGTAGAACTCCATCAGCTTCTCGCGCTCCTCGAAGCCCCACAGCGCCGGCGTCGTCGCACCGACGTCCATCGCCTGGGTGGTGACGTTGAGGAGGTGGTTCAGCACCCGGCTGATCTCCGCGAACAGCGTGCGGATATACTGCGCGCGCCGGGGCAGCTTGAGGCCCAGCAGCTTCTCGACCGCCAGGACGTAGGAATGCTCCATGTTCATCGGCGCGACGTAGTCGAGCCGGTCGAAATAGGGCAGCGCCTGGACGTAGGTCTTGTATTCGATCAGCTTCTCGGTGCCGCGATGCAGCAGGCCGATATGCGGGTCGCAGCGCTCGATCACCTCGCCGTCGAGCTCGATGACCAGGCGCAGCACGCCGTGGGCTGCCGGATGCTGCGGCCCGAAGTTCAGCGCATAGTTGTTGATCTGGATATCGGCCATGTCCTGTCCTCAGTTCTTGGCCGCGCCGGCCTTCTCGTCGCCGGGCAGAATATGGTCGACCGCCCCTTCCCAGGGCGACAGGAAATCGAAGCGCCGGAATTCCTGGGCCAGCCGCACCGGCTCCTGCACCACGCGCTTCTCGACTTCGTCGTAGCGCAGCTCGACGAACCCGGTCAGCGGGAAATCCTTCTGCAGCGGATGACCCTCGAAACCGTAGTCGGTCAGGATGCGGCGCAGGTCGGGGTGATTGTCGAACATCACGCCGACCATGTCGTAGGCCTCGCGCTCGAACCAGTTGGCGGTCGGGAACAGCGGCGCCACCGATTCGACCGGCGTCATCTCGTCGGTGGTGAGCTTGACCCGGATCCGCTGGTTCAGCGTCATCGACAGCAGGTGGTAGACGATTTCCAGCCGCTGGGCGCGTTCGGGATAGTCGACGCCGCACAGCTCGACCAGCTGCGTGAACCGGCAGGCCGCGTCGTCGCGCAGGAAGGTCAGCACGCGGACGATGGCCTCGCGCTTCACCCTTACCGTCAGTTCGCCCAGGGCGACGACGGTCTCGACGACATCGCCGCCGAGCGCCTTGGCGACATGCTGGGCCAGCGTGGCCAGCGGATCCTGGGTCTCGATCTCTTCCATCGGTCTTCCTCGCGGGCGCTGGCGATCAGCGCGCGATCGTGGTGGTACGGCGGATCTTCTTCTGCAGCAGCAGGATGCCGTAGAGCAGCGCCTCGGCCGTCGGCGGGCAGCCCGGCACATAGACGTCGACGGGCACGATGCGGTCGCAGCCGCGCACGACCGAATAGGAATAATGGTAGTAGCCGCCGCCATTGGCGCACGAGCCCATCGAGATGACGTAGCGCGGCTCGGCCATCTGGTCGTAGACCTTGCGCAGCGCCGGCGCCATCTTGTTGGTCAGCGTCCCGGCCACGATCATCACGTCGGACTGGCGGGGCGAGGCGCGCGGCATGGTGCCGAAGCGGTCGAGATCGTAGCGCGCCATGTAGGCATGGATCATCTCGACGGCACAGCAGGCCAGGCCGAAGGTCATCGGCCACAGCGAGCCGGTGCGCGCCCAGTTGACCAGCTTGTCGAGATTGGTGACGACGAACCCCTTGTCGGCCAGTTCGTCCGAGACGTCCTTGAAATAGGCGTCCTGCGAGACCGGGACCGGGGACTGGCTGCCGGATACGGGCTGAAGCTGGCTCATCGCGAACTCCTGATTTGCGACTGGCTCGGGCGATCGGTTCGGTTTACGCGGATCGGGCGGATGGGATCACTCCCACTCCAGGGCACCCTTGTTCCACTCGTAGATGAAGCCGATGGTGAGCACGCCGAGGAAAGCCATCATCGACCAGAAGCCGTAGACGCCGTTCTCGCCGAGGGTGACGGCCCAGGGGAACAGGAAGGCGACTTCCAGGTCGAAGATGATGAAAAGAATGGCGACCAGGTAGAACCGGACGTCGAACTGCTTGCGCGAGTCGGAGAACGGGTCGAAGCCGCACTCGTAGGCCGAGAGTTTCTCGGTGTCGGGCTTGAGCTTGGCGGCGATGAACGGCAGGCCGATCATCACGCCGGCGAGGCCGATGGCGATGCCGAGGAAGATGATGATCGGCAGGTAGTCGCGCAGCAAGGCATCCATGGAGCCAGATCCGTTTCGCGTCGGTTGTCCTAAGCGTCGAAGGTCTTGCGGTCTCGAGGCTTCCGCCTCCATCGACGGCAACCAGGGTCGCAGAAAATCAGCGGCCAAACAGCGGATGCAGAACGATGGCAAAAGCCAAGGGGGCCGGTTGTCCAAGTCCCCCACCGGCCTCGCCGTCTTGTAGCCCGTTTCCACGACGGTTTCCAGCGTTTCGCAGTGCACAAAACACCGCAAAATCGCGCAGCGCCAAGAACTTGCATCGGTCGTATGCAGCGGAGGTTCGGCCGGAAACGACAACGGCGCCCCGAAGGGCGCCGTTAGCGAATTCAGACCGAATGGCGGGAGTGACGGGGCTCGAACCCGCGACCTCCGGCGTGACAGGCCGGCGCTCTAACCAACTGAGCTACACCCCCGCGTTCGGTGGGCGGTTTTTAGCCCTGCCCCACCCCCCTGTCAAAGGCTTTTTTCAGCGCCGCGAAAGATCGTCCCCGATGGCAGTTCCAGCCGTTAGTGCCTTGAGGCTCAACGACAAGTCGACTCGCGGAAATCCGCGGCATCGGGGTTGCCAGGCCGGTTCGCTTGCAGGTGCGGTAATGAGGACGGACACGCTGTCCCGGCTCCCGGGCACAGAAATCACGAGGTCGGCACGAATCACGATTCGGAAAAAAATCTGTCACCCCGGCCGGAGCCTCGATCGTGGCTTGCGCCGGGATGACGATCGGGACCGCTTAGCGGGCCGGCACAACGAGTCGGCATATGCAGGAAAATGGTGGGCGGTGAGGGGCTCGAACCCCCGACAACCTCGGTGTAAACGAGGTGCTCTACCAACTGAGCTAACCGCCCGGCCGCCGGTCTTGTAACCCAACTGCGGCCAAAAAGAAACCGGCCGCCCGAGGGCGGCCGGTTCATCGTCTCGCTGAAGCGCGGCTGCTTAGTTCACCGCGTCCTTCAGGCCCTTGCCGGGCTTGAACTTCGGCTGCTTGGACGCCGGGATCTTGATGGTCTCGCCGGTGCGCGGATTGCGGCCTTCGCTGGCCGCGCGCTTGGTGACGAGGAAGGTGCCGAAGCCGACGAGGCGGACTTCGTCACCATTCTTGAGCACAGCGGCGATGCTGTCGAACACGGCGTCGACGGCGCGCGCAGCGTCCACCTTCGACAGTTCGGCAGTCTCAGCCACCTGTGCAATCAGTTCGTTCTTGTTCACCCTAGGCCCCCTTGGTCGGACGTAACATGGGATTCGAAGTGGATATTCGAATTGGTTTGTCGCGGCCCGAGAAGCCGCAGAATCGCTCGGTCGGCGATCGGCGGACTTTAGCCACGAGCCTGTGGGGGGTCAAAGCAAAAACGGCGGATTTCCGGGCTATCCACAGGATTTCCCAGGCACCGTAAACAGGTTGGGGCGCGCCTTGCGGCGCGCCCCATGAAGGTACTTGCGTACAGTTCGGTAATCAATGGGCGACGACGGTCGCACCCTCCGGCTTGGCGGCGGCGGCGGCGGCGGCGGCGGCCTTGGCCTCCTCCTCCTCCTCCGACCACTCGATCGCCACGGGCTGGCGGACCAGGGCATGCCGGATCACCTCGTCGCAGGTCGAGACCGGAATGATTTCCAGGCTCTTCTTCACGTTCTCGGGAATCTCGGTCAGGTCCTTCTCGTTGTCCTTCGGGATCAGCACGGTCTTGAGACCACCGCGATGGGCGGCCAACAGCTTCTCCTTCAGCCCGCCGATCGGCAGAACCCGGCCGCGCAGCGTGACTTCGCCGGTCATGGCGATGTCCTTGCGAACCGGAATGTCGGTCAGCACCGAGACGATCGAGGTCACCATCGCCACGCCGGCCGAGGGGCCGTCCTTCGGGGTCGCCCCCTCAGGGACGTGGATATGGATGTCGCGCCGGTCGAACACGGTCGGCTTGACGCCGAACTTGGTCGCCTGCGACCGCACGTAGGACTTCGCCGCCTGCACCGATTCCTGCATCACCTCGCCAAGCTTGCCGGTGATCTGCATCCGGCCCTTGCCGGGCAGCCGTACCGCTTCGATCGACAGCAACTCGCCGCCGACTTCCGTCCAGGCCAGGCCGGTGGTCACGCCGATCTGGTCGGTCTCCTCGACCTCGCCGAACCGGAACTTGCGGACGCCCGCATACTTCTCCAGGTTCTTCGGGGTGACGACGACCTTCTTGCCCTTGGTGGTGACGATTTCCTTCACCGCCTTGCGGGTCAGCCCCGCGATCTCGCGCTCGAGGCTGCGGACGCCGGCCTCGCGGGTGTAGTAGCGGATCAGGTCGCGCAGCGCCTCGTCGGTGATCGACCATTCGCCCTTCTTCAGGCCGTTGGCTTCGATCTGCTTGGCGATCAGGTGGCGCTTGGCGATCTCGACCTTCTCATCCTCGGTGTAGCCCGACAGGCGGATGATCTCCATGCGGTCCAGCAACGGCTGCGGCATGCGCAGCGTGTTGGCCGTGCAGATGAACATCACGTCCGACAGGTCGTAGTCGACCTCGAGGTAATGGTCGGCGAAGGTCGCGTTCTGCTCGGGGTCGAGCACTTCCAGCAACGCCGACGACGGATCGCCGCGGAAGTCCTGGCCCATCTTGTCGACCTCGTCGAGCAGGAACAGCGGGTTCTGCGACTTGGCCTTCTTCATCGACTGGATGATCTTGCCGGGCATCGAGCCGATATAGGTCCGGCGATGGCCGCGAATCTCGGCTTCGTCGCGCACGCCGCCGAGCGACATGCGGATGAAGTTGCGGCCGGTCGACTTGGCGATCGACTTGCCCAGCGAGGTCTTGCCGACACCCGGGGGGCCGACCAGGCAAAGGATCGGGCCCTTCAGCTTGCGGGTGCGCGACTGCACGGCGAGATATTCGAGGATGCGCTCCTTGACCTTCTCCAGGCCATAATGATCGTGGTCGAGGATCTTTTCGGACGCCTTGATGTCGGACTTGACCTTGCTCTTCTTGCCCCAGGGCAGGTTGAGCAGCCAGTCGAGATAGTTGCGCACGACGGTCGCCTCGGCCGACATCGGCGACATCGACCGCAGCTTCTTGACCTCGGCTGCCGCCTTTTCGCGCGCTTCCTTGGACAGCTTGGTCTTGCGGATCTTGTCCTCGAGCTCGGCCAGCTCGTCGCGGCCTTCCTCGCCCTCGCCCAGTTCCTTCTGGATCGCCTTGAGCTGTTCGTTCAGGTAGTACTCGCGCTGGGTCTTTTCCATCTGGCGCTTGACGCGCGAGCGGATCTTCTTCTCGACCTGCAGGACGCCGATCTCGCCTTCCATCAGCGCATAGACGCGCTCCAGCCGCTCGCCGACCGATTCGAGCTCAAGCAGTTCCTGCTTGTCCTGGATCTTGACGGTCAGGTGCGAGGCGACGGTGTCGGCAAGCTTCGACGGATCGTCGATCTGGTTCAGCGAAACCAGGACCTCCGGCGGGATCTTGCGGTTGAGCTTCACGTACTGCTCGAACTGCGAGACGACCGAGCGCGACAGGGCCTCGAGCTCGCGCGGATCGATCGGGCGATCGCCCAGCGGCTCGGCATAGGCCTGGAAGAAATCGGGATTGTCGAGGTGACGCACGATGCGGGCGCGATGACCGCCTTCGACCAGAACCTTGACGGTCGAATCCGGCAGCTTGAGCAGCTGCAGCACCGAGGCGACGGTACCCGTCATGTGGATGTCGTCGGCCGTCGGGTTGTCCTGCGCCGCATTCTTCTGGGTGACCAGCAGGATCTGCTTGTCATCCTTCATCACGTCCTCGAGCGCGCGCACGGATTTCTCGCGGCCGACGAAAAGCGGCACGATCATGTGCGGGAAAACGACGATGTCGCGCAGGGGCAGGACTGGGTAAAGCTGGGCGCCGGGCTTGTCAAACATGCGCTTGTCACTTTCTAGAAGGCGGTCCCAAAGTCGAAGCGGCGACCGCCAGGGGGAGCAAGGGACCGCACGAACTGCCGCGGTCAGGGATTAATTTGGTCCCATGCCGAAAGCAATTCAAGGCTGGTGGGGCCATTGTTACAGGGGCTTACAGGAAATCGCCAAAAGGTGATGCAGAGAAGCCGCGGACCGCACTTTGCCGAATCGGCGCCCGGCCCGGCCGAAATGCCGCGGGGCGCAACCCCTGAGGATTACGCCCCGCAAGTCATCATCTGATCGACGATTTCACGCGCCGGTCGAGACGCCTTCGCTCTTCCTTTCGGACAGCACCGACAGCGGCTTGGCGCGGCCCTCGACCACGTCGGCCGAGATCACGACCTCGTCGGTCCCGACCATCGAGGGCAGGTCGAACATCGAATCGAGCAGGATCGATTCCATGATCGAGCGCAAGCCGCGCGCGCCGGTCTTGCGCTGAATCGCCTTGCGGGCGATTGCCGACAGCGCATCGTCGGCGAAGGTCAGCCGCACATCCTCCATCTCGAACAGGCGCTGGTACTGCTTGACCAGGGCGTTCTTCGGCTTGGACAGGATGTCGATCAGCGCGCTCTCGTCGAGATCGTGCAGCGTGGCGATGACCGGCAGACGCCCGATGAATTCGGGGATCAGGCCGAACTTCAGCAGGTCTTCCGGCTCGCACTCGGCGAGGATCGCACCGGTCGAGCGCTCGTCGGGGCCGCGCACCTCGGCGGCGAAGCCGATCGACGTGCCCTTGCCGCGCTGGGCGATGATCTTCTCGAGGCCGGCGAAGGCGCCGCCGCAGATGAACAGGATGTTGGTCGTGTCGACCTGCAGGAATTCCTGCTGCGGATGCTTGCGGCCGCCCTGGGGCGGCACGCTGGCGACCGTGCCTTCCATGATCTTGAGCAGCGCCTGCTGGACGCCCTCGCCCGACACGTCGCGGGTGATCGAGGGGTTGTCCGACTTGCGGCTGATCTTGTCGACCTCGTCGATGTAGACGATGCCGCGCTGCGCCCGCTCGACGTTGTAGTCGGCGGCCTGCAGCAGCTTCAGGATGATGTTCTCGACATCCTCGCCGACATAGCCGGCCTCGGTGAGGGTCGTGGCATCGGCCATCGTGAACGGCACGTCGAGAATTCGCGCCAGCGTCTGGGCCAAGAGCGTCTTGCCGCAGCCGGTCGGGCCGACGAGCAGGATGTTCGACTTGGCCAGTTCGACGTCGTTCTGCTTGGCGCCGTGATTGATGCGCTTGTAGTGGTTATGCACCGCGACCGACAGCACGCGCTTGGCATGCTCCTGGCCGATCACATAATCGTCGAGGACCCGGCAGATATCCTTGGGCGAGGGGACGCCGTCGCGCGTCTTGACCAGGGTCGACTTGTGCTCTTCACGGATGATGTCCATGCAGAGTTCGACGCACTCGTCGCAGATGAACACGGTCGGACCGGCGATCAGCTTGCGGACCTCGTGCTGGCTCTTGCCGCAGAACGAGCAATAGAGCGTGTTCTTGGAGTCGCCGCTGCTCAACTTGGTCATAGGGACACCGATTTTCCTTTCCCTCCCTTGCCCTCGCCGGCTGCCCGGCCGGCATGGACGCTGGAGGCCTGTTACAGAATCATTCTAAGCACCCGCTCCGGGCGGAGACAACCCTTGACGGAAGCCCGGGTCTGCCGGCCACTGACAAACCCGGTTACCGGTAGAATATGTCGTCCCTGGGGCGGGGCTTCCAGTGGGTGCCCGCTTCTTACTTGCCCTTGTCGGCCTCGGCGCTTTCGCGCTTTTCGTAGACATGGTCGATCAGGCCGAAGGCCTGCGCCTGCTCGGGCGACAGGAAGTTGTCGCGCTCCATGCCCTTCTCGATCGCCTCGATCGGCTGGCCGGTATGCTTCACGTAGATTTGATTCAGCCGGGCGCGTAGCGCCAGGATCTCACGGGCGTGGATCTCGATATCCGTCGCCTGGCCCTGGAACCCGCCGGACGGCTGGTGGATCATGATGCGCGAATTCGGCAGTGCCATGCGCATCCCCGGCTCGCCGGCGGCGAGCAGCAGCGAGCCCATCGACGCGGCCTGGCCGAGGCACAGGGTCGCGACCTTCGGCTTGATGTACTGCATCGTATCGTAGATCGACAACCCCGAGGTGACGACACCACCGGGGCTGTTGATGTACATCGAGATTTCCTTGGACGGATTCTCGGCTTCCAGGAACAGAAGCTGGGCCACCACGAGGGAGGCCATCTCGTCATGGACCGGGCCGGTGACAAACACGATTCGCTCCTTCAGCAGGCGCGAATAGATGTCGTAGGCCCTTTCGCCGCGGGCGGTCTGTTCGACCACCATCGGTATGAGGAAATTGGTTGCCTGGCTGACCAGCTTGTCCATGACGATTCGATCCTAAGCTTGCTCTACGACAGCTTAGATGACCGGGATCAGCGGCTTTTTCAAGCCGCCTCCTCCACCTTCATCAGCTCGGCGAGCGGCACGGTCTTCTCGGTCATCGCAACCAGACCGAGAATGAAGTCAACGACCTTATCCTCGTAGATCGGCGCGCGCAGGCGGGCGGCGGCTTCCGGGTTCTTCTGATAGAACTCCATCACCTTCCGCTCCTGGCCCGGGAAACGGCGAGCCTGGTCGATCATCGCGCGGGTGACTTCCTCCGGCTTGACCTCGACGTTGTTCAGGCGGCCGATTTCGGACAGCAGCAGGCCAAGGCGCACGCGGCGCTCGGCGATGGCGCGGTAATCCGCCTTCAGCCCGTCCTCGTCCTTGCCCGATTCCTTCTTCTCGTTCTCGAGCTGGGCCGGATCCTGGGCCAGCTCGTTCCAGATCTGGTCGAATTCCATCTGGACCATGGTCGGCGGCAGCGGGAAGGCATGCATCTCGTTCAGCTTGTCGAACAGCACGCGCTTGAGCTTGGCACGGCTGAACTGGTCGTACTGCTCGGCCAGCTGCTTCTTCACCGCATCCTTCAGCGCGTCGAGATTGTCGAGGCCGAGCTGCTTGGCCAGCTCGTCATCGATGGCGACGGCCTGGGCGGCCTTGATTTCCTTGATCTTGCACTCGAACGTCGCCGGCTTGCCGGCCAGTTCGGTGTTGCCGTAATCGGCGGGGAAGGTCACCTCGACCAGCTTGTCCTCGCCGGCCTTGGTGCCGATCAGCTGGTCCTCGAAACCGGGAATGAAGCGGCCCGAGCCCAGCTCGAGCTCGTAATCCTCGGCCGCGCCGCCCTCGAAGGCGACCCCGTCGACCTTGCCGAGGAAGTCGAACACCAGCACGTCGCCCTTCTCGGCGGCGCGGGCCTCGGTGATCGTCTCGAACTTGCGCTGCTCGCCGGCGATGCGCTCGACCGCCTGGGTCACCTCGTCATCGGCGATCTCGGCGACTTCCTTTTCCAGCGCGATCGACTTCAGGTCGCCCGGGGCGACGTCGGGCAGCAGTTCGTAGTCGAAGGTCACGACCAGATCCTTGCCGTCCTCGAACGGCTCGGCGTCGATCTTCGGCTCGAGCGCCGGACGCAGGTTGTTGTCGGTCACGACGCGGCGCGACGCCTCGCCGACCTGCTCCTGCAGCACTTCGCCGAGCACGGCGCGGCCATACTGCTTCTTGATCAGCGCGACCGGCGCCTTGCCCGGGCGGAAGCCGGGCATGCGCACCTGCTGCACCAGACCGGCCAGCTTCGTGTCGACTAGAGCGGCAAGCTCGCCGGCGGGAATGACGACCTTGTACTGACGGGTCAGGCCCTCGGCGCTGGTCTCGGTGATCTGCATGGTCGAATCCGATCGTCTCTCTGTCTCAGTCAAGGGTTGCGCGACGGCCGTCGCTCAGGTCGGCAGGGCGCCTTCTCGATAGGGCTGTTGGTGCGGGCGGAGGGACTTGAACCCCCACGGCCAAGGCCACTGGAACCTAAATCCAGCGCGTCTGCCAATTCCGCCACGCCCGCCTTAGGCCCGGAAAGCGACGGCTTATAGCACCCGCAAATCGAAAACGAAAGAGCGCAGGGCAAGCGTTCGCGCCACTGACGCGCGCAACACCTGGAAAGCGTTTCGCACCTAGCCTTTCAAAAGCTTGCGCACGGCCGACGAGGTGGCGACCGTTCCCTCGGCCACGTAGGCTTCGTGATTGCCGTCGATCTCGTCGAGCTTGTAGCGGTAGTTCACCATCAGGCCATAGGCTTGGGCGAGACCGGCGGCCGAGGTATCGCCCAGCCAGTTGACCTGCTCGATCCGGGCGCCGTTCGACAGATGGAAATGCGCGACGCGGTCCAGTGCCCGGCCATTCGCCTTCTCCTCGGCCAGATAGCGGGCGCAAAGCCGGGTCAGGGGGGCGGCCAGCGCCGCCGAGCGGGCGGGGTCGAGATGCCAGTCGGCCTCGGCCAGGCCCGCGGCCAGCGCCGGATGGTCGGCCGCCTGGGTCCGATCGAACCAGTCGCGGAACCCGGGAATCGGCGACAGCGTCGAGTAGAGCTTGAGTTGCGGCAGCTCATGGCTCAGCCGGTCGACCACCCGCTTGATCAGGAAATCGCCGAACGAAACCCCGGCCAGGCCGCGCTGGCAGTTCGAAATCGAATAGAAGATGGCCGTATCGGCCCGCGCGGTATCCAAGGCCGGCGCCTGCTCGTCGAGCAGCGCCTGGACCGAGGCGGCAATGCCCTGGGTCAGCGCGACCTCGACGAAGATCAGCGGTTCCTCGGGCATGCGGGGGTGAAAGAAGGCAAAGCAGCGCCGGTCGGAATCGAGGCGGTTCTTCAGGTCCGTCCACGACCGGATCTCATGCACCGCCTCGTAGGCGATCAATTTCTCGAGCAGCGTGGCCGATGCCGACCAGGTGATACGCTCGAGATCGAGGAAACCGATATCGAACCAGCCGGCCAGCAGGTCGCGCAGTTCGTCGTCGAGCGGTTTCAGCGCCCTGTCGTCCTTGACATGCGCCTGCAGGTCGGCGCGCAGGTCGACCAGAAACTTCACCCCCTCGGGCAGGGCGTTGAAATGAGTGAGCAGCGACAGGCGGGGCGGCCGCAGGCAGGCGGCCAGTGCGCGCTCGGCCTTGTGCCGCGCGGCCGGATCGGCGGCAGCCTGCACCTGACCCATGGCGGCGTCGACCGCCTCGCGCTCGGTGCCGTATTCGTTCAGCAGCATGGTATAGAACCGCCGCCGCCCCTCGCCGCTCAAGGCCAGGAAGGCGCGGCCGAGCGCGGCCGCCTGCGCCCGCTGGCTGACCTCGCCGCCCGGATGGTTCAGGCAGTCGTCGATCTGCTTCTTCAGGCGGACGAGATCGTCGTCGGGCAGGTCGGGGCGCAACTGGCCGGTCAGGCGGACGCGGGCGCTGCCGGCGACATCGCGCAACACGCGCGTCAGCCGGTCCAGCGTGCGATCGAACAGGGTGGCGGCTGGCTGGGTCATCGGCGCAAGCTCTCCGTTGGAACCGAACGGGGCCGCCATGGTCGCTGATCGCCGTTGCGCCGCGCAAGCGAATCATTGCTTACTGCCGAGGCCTGGAGGATGACCAGCCAATGCTGACGGGCCTCGCCCTCGCCGATCTCGGCTTTCTCGTGCTGGCGGGCCTCGGCCTCGCCGCCATCCGGCTGGGCGCGCGTGCAACCGCGATCGTCTGCCTCGGCTCGACCATCCTGTGCGCCGCCAATGCCGCGATGGCGCTGGCTGCGCTGTGGACCCCGGCGGCCGAACAGCTGCGGCTGCCGATCGGTTTCGCGCTGGGCTGGACCGTTCTCGCCCTCGACCCGCTTTCGGCCTATTTCCTCCTGGTCGTCAACCTCGTCGGGGCGATCGTCTCGCTCTATGCCGTGGCGCATGAACACGGCGAGGCGCAGCCGGCGCGTCGGCTGGTGCCTTTTCAATTGTTTCTGTTCGGCCTGAACCTGGTGCCGCTGGCGGCCGACGCCTTCTCGTTCCTGGTCGCCTGGGAATTCATGTCGCTCGCCTCCTGGGCGCTGATCCTGGCCCGGCCCGACGATCCCGCGGCCCGCCGGGCGGCGCAGATCTACCTGGTCATGGCCGTTGCGGGCGCGCTGGCGCTGCTCGTCGCCTTCGGCCTGATGGCCGGCGGCCTCGATCGGTATGACTTCGCCGCCTTGCGCGCGCAGCGGGCCGGCAGCCTCGTGGTCTTCGTGCTGGTCCTGTTCGGCGCGGGGTCGAAGGCGGGACTGGTGCCGCTGCATGCCTGGCTGCCGCTGGCGCACCCGGCGGCGCCCAGCCACGTCTCGGCGCTGATGTCGGGGGCGATGACCAAGATCGCCCTCTATGCCGTGATCCGGCTCGTCTTCGACCTGAACGGCCAGCCGGCCTGGTGGTGGGGCGGCATCCTGCTGGTCCTCGGTGCCGGCACGGCACTGGTCGGCGTCCTGTTCGCGCTGATCGAGCGCGACATGAAAACGGCGCTGGCCTGGTCGACGATCGAGAATATCGGCATCATCGCCGGTGCGCTGGGGCTGAGCCTCGCGTTCGCCGGGTCGGGCCTTGCGGCCCTTGCCGGGCTTGCGCTGACGGCCGCGCTGGTCCACGCGCTCAATCACGCGCTGTTCAAGTCGCTGTCGTTCATGGGGGCCGGCGCGGTGCTGCACGCCACCGGCTCGCGCGACCTCGAACAACTGGGCGGGCTGGGCAGGGTGATGCCCCAGACCGGCTGGGTCTTCCTGGTCGCAGCACTGGCGCTCGCCGCCCTGCCGCCGCTCAACGGGTTTGCCGGCGAATGGCTGCTGTTCCAGGCGCTGATCGGCGGTATCGCCCTGCCGTCGCCCATGCTGAAGTTCATCCTGCCGGTGGTGGCGGGCGCCTTCGCGCTGACCGCGGCGCTCGCCGCCGCCGCCGCCTGCCGGCTCTACGGCATCGCCTTCCTCGGCCGACCGCGCAGCCCTGCGGCAGCGGCCGCGCATGAGGTGGCGCCGGCGATGCGGCTGGCGATGGCGGTGGCAGCGGGGCTCTGCCTGCTGTTCGGACTGTTCCCGGCGGCGGTCGCGGGGCTGGCCGGACCGGCGGTCGTCCAGATGCTGGGGCCGCCGGCCGCCCCGGTGGTCGCCCTGCCCTTTGCCAGCCTGGTTGCCGGGAACACGGCCTACGTGGCCACCGCACTGGCGCTGGCCGGCCTGGCCCTTGCGGCCATCGTGCTGATGGCGGCCGGGCGGCTGTCGCCGATGCCGGCGCGGCGGGCGCCGGCCTGGGATTGCGGTTTTCCCGATATCAGGCCCGCGACGCAGTATACCGCCGCCAGCCTGACCCAGCCGCTGCGCCGGGTATTCGGCCGGACGGCGTTCGTCGCACGCGAAAGCGTGGCCATGCCCGAACCCGGCGACATGGCGCCGGCGCGGCACACGCTCGCCGTCGCCGATCGGCTGTGGCAGGGGATCTATCTCCGGATCGACCAGGGGATCGAGCTGGTCGCGACCCAGGCGGCGCGGCTGCAGCAGTTGACCATCCGCGGCCATCTGATGCTGATGTTTGCAGCCCTGGTGATCCTGCTGGCAGCCGTGGTGGTCAGCCGATGACCGTGATTGCCCAGGTCGTCCATCTGGTGCTGATCGTTGCGCTGGCACCCGCGATCACCGGCCTGGTGCGCTGGGTGAAGGCGCGGGCGCTGGGCCGCGCCGGTCCTGCCCCGTGGCAACCCTATCGCGACCTGCGCCGGCTGATGCTGAAGACGCCCATCGTGGCGGAAACCTCCGGCCCGCTCTACACGGCGGTACCCTACCTGCAGCTGGCCGCGATCTGGCTGGCCGCCGCGATGGTGCCGGCCTTCACCTATGACCTGCCGCTGGCCCAGGCCGGCGACCTGATCGTGCTCGCCGGCATCCTCGGCCTGTCGCGCTTCCTGCTGGCGCTGGCCGGGCTCGACGCCGGCACCGCCTTCGGCGGCATCGGCAGCAGCCGCGAGCTGATGATCGGCGCGCTGGCCGAACCGGCGATGCTGCTGGTCGTGTTCACCGTCGCGGTGCTGGTCCACACCACGTCGCTGCCGGCAATCTCGGCCCATTTCATTGCCCAGCCCGTCGGCCTGCGCGTCAGCCTCGGCATGGCGCTGGTCGCCATCGTCATCGTCGCGGTCGCCGAAAACGGCCGGATCCCGATCGACAACCCGGCGACCCATCTCGAACTGACCATGGTGCACGAAGCCATGGTGCTCGACTATTCGGGGCGCCATCTCGCCGCCATCGAACTGGCTTCGATGCTCAAGCTGGTGGTCTGGCTCAGCCTGATCCAGGCGCTGTTCGTGCCGTTCGGCATGGCCGGCGCGGCGCTGACGGCCCTGGCCCTGCCGATCTTCGTCGCCAAGCTGGCGGCGGGTGCAGTGGCGCTGGCCCTGTTCGAGGTCGGCATCGCCAAGATGCGCGTCTTCCGCTATCCGGAGTTCCTCGGCGGCGCGGTGGTGCTGGGCATGCTCGCCACCATCTATCTCTACGTCAGCCACGGGTTCTGACGATGGCCGGGCTCGCCTACGACGTCGCCCATCTGCTCGCCGGCACGACGCTGCTGATGTCCTTTGCCCTGCTCTACCAGCGGCGGCTGTCGGCGGTCGTCAAGGTCTTCGCGATCCAGGGCCTGGTGATCGCGCTGGCCGCCGCCTGGCAGGCCCATGTCCAGGCGGCCACGCATCTCTACCTGACGGCGGCGATCGCCTTCGGGCTGAAGACCGTCGTGATCCCGGTGGCCCTGAACCGCATCATCCGCCGGCTCGGCATTCATCGCACGATCGAGACGGCGCTGGGCATCGCCCCGACGATGCTGGCCGGGGTCGCGCTGGTGGCGCTGACCATCCTGCTGGTGCTGCCGATCGCCGCCGGCTCGGCGCTGCTGACCCGCGAGATCATCGCCATCGCGCTCGCCGTGGTCCTGCTTGGCCTGCTGATGATGATCACCCGGCGCAATGCCGTCACCCAGGTGATCGGGTTCATGAGCCTGGAGAACGGCCTGATCCTCGCCGCCGTCGGCGTCCAGGGCATGCCGCTCGTCGTCGAGATGAGCGTGGCCTTCTCGGTCCTGGTCGCCTTCCTGATCTTCGGGGTGTTCTTCTTCCAGATCCGCGAGCGCTTCGACAGTCTCGAGCTGCACTACCTCGAAGATGTGCGGGATCGCGGACCATGACGATCCTGGCCCTGCTCGGCCTGCCCGTCGCGGCCGCGGCGCTGCTGGCGCTGCTGCCGGGCTATCGCGCCGGCGCCGCCGGCAATATCGCGGCCTCGGGCCTGACTTTCTGTGTGGCAATCGCCGTGGCGCTGGGCGAGCGGACTGCCGACGCGCTGTTCTTCGTCGACGACCTCAACGCCTATCTGATCCTGCTGACCGCCTTCGCCGGCTTCACCACGTCGCTCTATTCGGCCGGCTATCTCGGCCACGAACAGCGGCACCGCCAGCTCGCCCCCTGGCAGATCCGCTTCTACCATGCGATGTTCCAGGCGTTCATGGCGACGATGCTGCTGGCGCTGACCGCCAACAACATCGGGCTGATGTGGGTCGCGGTCGAGGGCGCCACGCTGACCACGGCACTGATGGTCTCGCTCTACCGCACCAAGCCGGCGATCGAGGCGGCATGGAAGTATTTCATCCTCTGCGGTGTCGGCATCGCGCTGGCGCTGTTCGGCACCATCCTGGTCTACCTCGCCGCCCAGACCGCGCAGTTCCATGGCATCGAGGCCATGGCCTGGACCGAGCTGCAGCTGCGTGCGCCGCGTTTCGACGGCGCCATCCTCGACATCGCCTTCGTCTTCCTGCTGATCGGCTATGGCACCAAGGCCGGGCTGGTGCCGCTGCATGCCTGGCTGCCCGACGCCCATGCCGAGGGGCCGACGCCGATCTCGGCGGTGCTGTCCGGGCTGCTGCTCAACGTCGCGCTCTATGCACTCTTGCGTTTCAAGATGCTGCTCGGCGCCAATCCGCAGGCGCTCGCGACCGGGCCGCTGATGATCGCGCTGGGCCTGTTGTCGCTGCTGGTGGCCGGCGCCGCGCTCTATCGCCGGCGCGACGTGAAGAAGCTGTTCTCCTATTCGTCGATCGAGCATATGGGCATCGTCACCCTCGCCTTCGGCATCGGCGGGCCGGTCGCGAACTTTGCCGGGCTGCTGCACATGGCGATGCACGCATTGACCAAGTCGGCGATTTTCTTCGCGGTCGGCAGCCTGGCGCAGTCGCGCGGCAGCCAGGAAATCCGGGCATTGTCCGGCGCAGTCGCGCGCCATCCGGCGATCGGCTGGGGCTTGGTCGTCGCGGTGCTGGCGATCGCGGGCCTGCCGCCGTTCGGGATCTTTGCCGCCGAATTCATGCTGGTCACCGCGGCGGTCGAACACATGCCCTGGCTGGCCGCCGCGATCGTCGTGGGCCTGCTGCTCGCCTTCGGCGGCCTGATCCGGCATCTGCAGTCGATCGCCTTCGCCCCCGCGCCCGAGGGCGCCAAGGATCTGCGCGTCGCACCGCCGCTACCGCTCTACCTCCATCTCGCGCTGGTGCTGGCGGCGGGGCTGTACCTGCCGCCGCCGCTGGTCGGCTGGTTGCGGCAGATCGCGGGCATGCTGGGATGAGGGCCATGGCCGACGACCTGCTGACCTATCTTGCCCCGGCCACCATCGTCACCTGGCATCGGCCCTGCACCCGCTTCGAGCTCGACCAGCCGGCCTGGCGGCTGCTGGTCGAGCGCATGGCCGAGGCCGACTGGTCGTTGCTGGGCCTGTGGGCCGATGTCGACTGGATCCACATGGCCCTGCGCGACGAGGTCGAGGGCGGCGTCGCCGTCGCCAGCGTGCCCGTGATCGACGGCCGCTATCCCGCGGTGTCGCCGGTCAGGCCCGGTGCGATCCGCCTGGAACGCGTGATCCGCGATCTCTGGGGGCATGAGGCCGATGGTGCGGTCGATACCCGCCCGTGGCTCGACCATGGGCGCTGGCCCGATCGCCGGCCGCTGTCGCCCCATCCGGTCGCGACGCCGCCCGATGCCCCGACGGCCGAGGCCTATGCCTTCCTGCCCGCCACCGGCGACGGGCTCCACCAGGTTCCCGTGGGGCCGATCCACGCCGGCATCATCGAACCCGGCCATTTCCGCTTCACCGCCAACGGCGAAACCGTGGTGCGGCTGGAAGCCCGGCTCGGCTGGCTGCACAAGGGCATCGAGAGCCTGATGCAAGGGCTGGCCCCGGCCGATGCAGCGCGGCTCGCCTGCCGGATCTCGGGCGACAGCGCGGTGGCCCATGCCCTGGCCTTCGCCCGTGCCGCCGAGGCCGCGGCCGACATCCGCCCGCCGCCGCGGGCCGACTGGTTGCGCGCCGTGATGGCCGAACTCGAGCGCATCGCCAATCACCTCGGCGACATCGGGGCGATCTGCAACGATGTCGCCTATGCCTTCATGTCCGCCGAATGCGGGGTCTTGCGCGAACGCTGCCTGCGCGCCGCCGCCGCGTGCTTCGGCCACCGCCTGATGTTCGACCGGATCGTGCCGGGCGGCGTCGCCGGCGATATCGACGCCGACCAGGTCGGCGTCCTGCGCCGGCTGGTGCATGGTATCCGGCCCGCGTTCCGCAAGCTGATCGACGTCTACGACAATCAGGCGAGCCTCGCCGACCGCCTGGTCGGCACCGGCACGGTCCGGCCCGAACTGGTCCATCGCTTCGCGGCGGGTGGTTTCGTCGGCCGCGCGTCGCTGCGGGCGGTCGATGCCCGCAAGGCCGCCCCCTACCCGCCCTACGACAAGCTCGACTGGCCGATACCGCTGTTCGGCGAAGGCGACGTCAACGCCCGGGTCTGGGTGCGGATCCGCGAGGTCGAGGCCAGTCTCGACCTGATCGACGCGTTGCTCGACGGCCTGCCGGGCGGGCCGATCGCCGTGGCCATGCCGGCCCGCGCCGGCGAGGGCCTGGCCCTGGTCGAAGGCTTCCGCGGCGAGATCATGACCTGGGTACGGCTCGACGCCGCCGGAAGGGTCGGCCGCTGCCACCCCCGCGACCCCAGCTGGTTCCAATGGCCGCTGCTGGAAGCCGCGATCGAGGGCAACATCATCGCCGACTTCCCCGTCTGCAACAAAAGCTTCAACTGTTCCTATGCCGGGGTCGACCTGTGAGCCAGTGGCCGATCACCTTGCGCCGCCTGTTCGCGCCCAGCCTGACCGAGGGGGCGCCGCCCGCCGATCCTGCCGGCATGGCACAGCTGGCAGCCGCCGTGGACTCGGCGGCCCGCCGGCGGCTCGGCCGGTCGCTGGCGCTGCGCGCCGTCGACGCCGGGTCGTGCAACGGCTGCGAACTCGAACTGCATGCCCTGGCCAATGCCTTCCACGACCTGGAACGGCTCGGCCTGAAGTTCGTCGCCTCGCCCCGCCACGCCGACGTGTTGCTGGTGACCGGGCCGGTCACGACCAACATGCGCGAGGCGCTGCACCGGGCGATCGAGGCGACGCCGGATCCGAAATGGGTGGTCGCCGTCGGCGACTGCGCCGCCGGGACCGGGGTATTCGCCGGCGCCTATGGCGTGGCCGGGCCGCTGTCGTCGTTCACCCAGGTCGATCTGGTCATTCCGGGCTGCCCGCCCACCCCGGTCCAGCTGCTGGCCGGGCTGCGCTGCCTGCTGGAGCCGGGTTGAGCCGAACGGTCAGGTCGACAACGGCCCCCCCGCCGTGCGACGTGACGGACCCCCGTCAGCAGCGGAGCCGATGATGCGCGCCCGGTCCCTCCTTCTTGTTGCCCTGGTCCTCGCCTCCGGCCCGGCCCTCGCCTCCGAGACCGTCACCTGGACCTGCTATCGCAATGCCCGCTTCACGGCACTGGCGACCGAAAACGTCAAGTCCGTCGGCACCCGCTTCGTCACGCGCAAAAGCACCGAATCGATTGCCGCCGACTGCATGATCGAGACCCGCCCGACCGATCTGGTGCTGGGCGAGAACCGGCCCGGCAGCGACGACATGAACGCCTTCTACTACTCGATGCTGCACGACAACTTCCTGGTGCTCGACGACGGCACCGGAACCGCGCGCAACCTCGTCATCTTCGACCTCGCGACCGGGCGGAAGGCGTTCTCGGGCGGCTACTCCGTGGTTCAGGGGACCACGGATGCCTGCGAACCCAAGGCGCAATGCGGCCAGCCCGACGAATTCGCCTATGACGATGCCGGGCTGACCTTCTGGCGCGTCACCGGCGAGGCGGCGAGCGCGAAGACCTGCACGAACTACGCCCGGCTGAAGGCCGCGGGCAAGCCGGTCGGGATGGAACCGGCGATCGAGGAAAAATCGCTGTTCGCCTTTGCCACCGCCACGGTGACCAGCCTGAAGGCACGGCGCTGCGTCCTGCGCGACTGACATCCCTCTCGACGGCCGGCCGCGCAGGCGGCAGACTGACCGAAAGGAGGAAACGGCATGGAACGGCTCTGGTCGACCGACCTGGTCCCGCCGCGCGACCGCCTGGGCTATTGGACCGAGGCGGTGTGCGATGCCTTTCTCGAAATGAAGGTCGACAGCACGGTGCCCGGAGACTTCGCCGGCCATCTGGCCCAGCGACCGCTCGGCCCGATCGACCTGAACCAGGTCAGCGCAAGCGGGCAGGAAGTCTGGCGCAACCGGCAGGTCATCGCCCGCAGCCGGCGGCAGAACTTCTACCTGCTGCACATCCACGACCATCGCATCCGGGTGCGCCAGCGCGGCCGCGAAGCCTTCGCCGGCCCGGGCGACCTTGTCCTGGTCGACAGCCGCGAACCCTACCAGTTCAGCTTTCCCGATCGCGTCGACTGCCTGTCGGTACAGATCCCGCCGGGCTTTCTCGACGGCTATGTTGCCGATGCCCCTGACGCCACCGCCCGCACGATCCCGGGAGGCGCGGGTTTCGGCGCCGCCCTCGCCCGCTTCCTGGACGCGGTCCGGACGACGCCCAATCCCGGGTTGAGCGACACGACGCTGGCCGAACAGACCGCAACGCTGCTGGCGCTGGCGCTGGGGCCGGCCGAGACGCCGGGCGACCTGACGCCGCATCAGCGCCGCCTGCTGGTCCGGCTGCGTGCCCTGATGGCCCGGGGCATCGATGATCCGGGTTTCGATCCGGCGGCACTTGCCGCCGCGGCCGGTCTGTCGCGCCGCTATCTGCATCGCCTGTTCGCACTGGCCGGCAGTTCGATGATGGCCGAACTGACCGACCTGCGGCTGAAGCGGGCCGAGATGCTGCTGGCCGCTCGCGGCGCCGCGGCGTTGAGCGTGTCGGAGATCGCCTGGCGCTGCGGTTTCGCCGATCTCGGCCAGTTCGGCCGGGTGTTCCGCCGCCGTCGCGGCGTCAGCCCGTCGGCGTGGCGCCAGGGCGGGCGTTGAACGCCGTGCGCTGAACGCCCAACGATCGGGCACCTGGCGCCGAACGCCGGTTTACCTGACATGCGATCATGGCTCCCAGAAACCAAGCCCGAGGGAGGCATCGCATGTCGCTTGATTTTGTCCTGGTCCATGGTTCCTGGCACGACAACAGCGCCTGGGCACCAGTCATCGCCCGGCTGGAACAGCTTGGCCACCGGGCCTGGGCCCCGACCGTCGCCGGGCACGAACCGGGCGGCAACAAGGGTGTCAGCCACGCGGACTGCGTCGCGTCGGTCGTCGCCTTCATCAAGGCCCACGATCTCAGGAACTTCGTCCTGGTCGGCCATTCCTTCGGCGGGACGGTGATCCAGCGCGTGGCCGAGGAAGTGCCCGACCGGCTGCGCCGCCTGGTGTTCTGGAACGCTTTCGTCCTGCAGGACGGCGAAAGCCTCGAGGACAACGTGCCGCCGCATTACAAGGCGCTGTTCGAGGCGATGGCCCAGCCCGACGGCGGAGTCATGCTGCCCTTCCCGGTCTGGCGCGAAGCGTTCATCAACGATGCCGACGAAGCCCTGGCCCGCCGCGCCTATGACACACTGTCGCCGACGCCGCGCCGCAGCCATACCGACAAGGTCCCGCTGAAGACCTTCTTCCAGCTCGAAGTCCCCAAGAGTTACCTGAACGCCACCGAGGACACCGCGCTGCCGCCGGGCGAATATGCCTGGACACCGCGGTTCCTCGCCCGCCTGGGTCTCGCCCGCCTGGTGCAGATGCCGGGCAGCCACGAGGTCATCTTCACCAACCCCGCGCTGCTGGCCGACAAGCTGGTGGAAGCCGGACGGGACTGACACCCCGATCGTCGGTCAGCCCAGGCGGCGGAACACAGTCGCCAGGGCTTCCGGCAGATCTTCCGCGATCAGCCCGCGGCCGCAGGCGGCACCGGCTGCGCCGTGCAGCCAGACCGCGGCACAGGCGGCGGCAAAGGCCGGCATGCCCTGGGCCAGCAGGCCGAGGCAGATGCCGGCCAACACGTCGCCCGACCCGGCGGTGGCGAGATCGGGCGGCGCATTGTCGTTGATGGCCAGCCCTCCGTCAGGGTCGGCAATCACGGTGTCCGCCCCCTTCAGCACCACGACGGCGCCGGAGGCCGCCGCCGCCCGGCGGGCGCGGGCCGGCTTGTCGCCACCGGCATCGAACAGCCGGGCGAACTCGCCGTCATGCGGGGTCAGGATGCAGGGCCCGCGGATCGCGGCGAACAATGCAGCCGGAGCGTCCTGGAAGACGGTCAGCGCATCGGCATCGAGCACGCAGGGCTTGCCCGTGCCCAACGCGGCCAGCACGAAATCGCGGGTCCGTTCGTTGACGCCATGGCCGGGCCCGATCAGGAACGCGCTGCGCCGGCGATCGCCGACCAGCGCCTGCCAGTCGTCCAGGCTGTCGGCGGTATCGACCATCACGGCATCGAGCCGCGCGGCATTGACCATCAGACTCGACCGCGGGCAGGACAGCGTGACGAGCCCGGCCCCGGCGCGCAGCGCGGCGCGGGCCGACAGGCGGGCCGCGCCGGAGGAGGTCATGCCGCCCCCGGCGACCAGCGCATGTCCTCTACGGTATTTATGCCCATCGGCATCGGCGCGCGGCAGGTCGCCGCGCCACAAGGCGGGTGTATTGCGCCATTGGCGGGACGCGACCTCCCGCTCGACCGAAGGCGGCATGCCGATCTCGGCGACCAGGGTTTCGCCGCAATGCAGCCGGCCGGGCAACAGCAGATGTCCCGGCTTGCGCCGATAGAACGTGACGGTCAGCGTGGCACGGATCGCCACGCCCATCACGGCGCCGCTGTCGCCGCTGATACCCGATGGCAGGTCGACGGCCACGACCGGCATCCCGCCATCATTGACCGCGGCAACGGTCGCCGCGGCGATCCCGTCGAGCGGACGGGCCAGCCCGGCCCCGAACAGCGCGTCGACCACCAGGCCCGTGCCTGCCACCACCTCCGGCCCCAGCGGCTCGATGCCGCCGGACCAGCGCGCGGCCATGGCCGCGGCATCGCCGGCCAGCCGCGCGGGATCGCCCAGCAGCGCGACCCGCACGCGCCAGCCACGGGCGGCCAGGCGGCGCGCGACGACAAACCCGTCGCCGCCGTTATTGCCCGGGCCGCAGATCACCGTCACCGGCCGCGGCGCCCAGCGCTGGCTGACCGCATCGGCCACCGCCGTGCCTGCCGCCTCCATCAGTTGCAGGCCGGAAACGCCCGAGGCGATCGCAAGGCCGTCAGCCCGCGCCATCTCGGCCACCGTCAGCAGCGATTCCATCAGTTCAGCGACGGACGCTTGTCGTGGAAGTTGCAGGCCGTCTCGAAGGCGCGGGCGGCACGCAGCACCAGCGCGTCGCGATGCGCCGGCCCGACGATCTGGAGGCCTACCGGCAATCCTTCCGCCGTGAAGCCGCAGGGAACCGATATCGCCGGCTGCTGGGTCAGGTTGAACGGGTAGGAAAACGGGGTCCACACCGTCCAGTCGCCGCCCTCGTCCGCCGGCGGAGCCAGCCGGTTCACCGCGAAGGCCGGCACTGCCAGGCTGGGTGTCACCAGCAGGTCGTACTTGGTGTGGAAGGTGCGCATCGTCAGGCCGAGGGCCGCGCGCGCCTGGGCAGCATCGAGATAGTCGGACAGCGAGTAGCGCCCGCCCGCTTCGGCCGCCCGCAGCAGCCCCTCGTCGATCAGCGCGCGCTTCTCGGGCGGGATCGCCTTCAAGGCCTGGAAGGCGCCGGCCTGCCAATGGACGGCAAAGATCGGCCCGACATCCGAAAAGCCGGGATCGGCGGCCTCGACCTCGGCACCGAGGGCGGCAAAATGCCTGACCGCGCCGGCGACGATCGCGGCGACCTCGGGGTCGACCCGGGCATAGCCGAGATCGGGCGAGAAGGCGATGCGCAGGCCCCTGATGCCCTGGTCGAGGCCCTGGCCGTAATCCTCGCCGCTCGCCGGCAGGGCCAGCCAGTCGCGATAGTCGGGCCCGGCCAGCACGGTCAGCATCAGCGCGGCATCCGCCACCGTCCGCGTCATCGGCCCGAGATGGGCGACAGTCCCGAACGGCGAGGCCGGCCAGGCCGGCACGCGGCCGAACGACGGCTTCATGCCGACGATGCCGGCAAAGGCGGCGGGGATCCGGATCGAGCCGCCGCCGTCGGTGCCGATGGCGAGCGGCCCGAGGCCGGCCGCCACCTGGGCCGAGGCGCCACCCGACGATCCACCGGGGGTGCGCCCGATCTTCCACGGATTGTGCGTGGCCCCGGTCAGCGCGCTGTCGGTCACGCCTTTCCAGCCGAACTCGGGCGTCGTGGTCTTGCCGAGAAGCACGGCGCCATGCTCCTTCAGCCGCGCAACCGCCGGCGCATCGTCGTTCCACGGGCCGGCCGGATCGATGGTCCGCGAGCCGCGCAAGGTCGGCCAGCCCTTGGTGACGATCAGGTCCTTGACCGATGCCGGCACGCCATCGAGCCGGCCCAGCGGCTGGCCGGCCAGCCAGCGCCGTTCGGCCGCCCGTGCCTGCGCCAGGGCCTGGGTCTCGTCGACCAGGCAATAGGCGTTGATCTTCGGATTGACAGCCGCGATGCGATCCAGCACCGCCCTGGTCACCTCGACCGGCGAGAGTTCCTGGTTGCGGTAGAGACGCAGAAGTTCGGTCGCCGGGGTGTAGCAGAGATCCTCGGACAAGGGGTTTCTCCTCGAGGGCTGGCCGATGACGGGAGGCGCCATTGTGACGGTGGTGTACCGCCCGGCGCAATGGCGTGATAGGTGTTCCGCGCTTTCCGGGGGAGCAGGTCATGACCGCGTTCGACATTGCCATCATCGGTGCCGGCATCGCCGGCGCCTCGGCCGCCTTCGCCATCGGTGGGCGGGCCCGCGTATTGCTGCTCGAACGGGAGAGCCAGCCCGGCTACCATTCCACCGGCCGCTCGGCCGCCGTCTATGCCGAAACCTACGGCAATGCGACGATCCGGGCGCTGACCACCGGCAGCCGCGCCTTCTTCACCGCACCGCCGCCGGGCTTTGCCGAGCATGCGATCCTTACGCCGCGGGGCGTGCTGCATGTCGGGCCGGCCTCGGCCACGACGAAGCTCGAGCGGCTGGCGGCGGACCTTGGCCGGATGGTCGCCAGCGTCCGGCTGGTCGGATCGGCCGAGATCCGCGGCTTCTGCCCGGCCCTGCGCGAGGACCATGCCGCGGTCGGGATCTACGAGCCCGAAGGGATGGATATCGATGTCGATGCCCTTCATCGCGGCTTCCTCCGCGGGGCCGGCGCGACCTTGGTCTGCGATGCCGGCGTCACCGCGCTGGAACGCCGCGCGGGTAGCTGGCAGATTGAGACGGCGGCCGGGCGGTTCAGCGCGCCGGTCGTGATCAACGCGGCCGGCGCCTGGGCCGACGCCATCGCCGGCCTTGCCGGAATCGCCCCGATCCCGGTCGTCCCGAAGCGTCGCACCATCTTCACCTTCGATCCGCCTGCCGGCACCGACATCGCGGCCTGGCCGATGATCGTCGACAGCGACGAGCAATGGTACCTCAAGCCCGATGCCGGGCGGCTGCTCGCCTCGCCCGCCGACGAAGGCGAGATCGAGGCCTGCGACGTCCAGCCCGACGAGATGGACCTGGCCGTCGCCATCGACCGCATCGAGACCGCGACGACGCTGTCGGTGCGGCGCCCGGCGGCCAAGTGGGCGGGTTTGCGCAGTTTCGCGCCCGATCGCACGATCGTCTGCGGCTTCGACGACCGGGCGGAAGGTTTCTGCTGGCTGGCCGGGCAGGGCGGCTACGGCATCCAGACCGCCCCGGCGATGGGACGGGTGGCGGCCGCCGCGGCGCTGGGCGACGACCTGCCGGCCGACCTGCAGGCGTTGGGCGTGACCGCCGACCGCCTTGGTCCCGCGCGCTTGCGCCACCAGGGCTAGCCGACAAGCGGCATGCGCGCATTGAGCGACGGACGATAGCGAATCGGCTGGCCCGACAGCACCCGCCCGGCCAGCCGGCCAAGCGCGGTGGCGGCGATCACCGCGGCCATGCCGTGGGCCGGGCAGCGGTGCTGGCCCAGGCCGAAGGTGAAGACCTGACGGTCCGGCCGGTCCAGGCAGAACGCGTCGGGCCGGGGGTTGGCCTGCGGATCGCGGTTCGCGGCGGCCAGCAGGACCAGGATGCCCTGCCCCGCCCCGACCTCGCGGCCGGCAATGACCGCGTCCTCGGCCATGAACCGCCGCGTGTTCTGCACCGGGGCATCATGGCGCAGCACTTCGTCGACGAAGGCGACAGGATCGGTCGCGGCAAGTTCCGGGTGCCGTGCCTGCGCGATCAGCGCCAGGCCGATCAGCCCGACGGTGGCCTCGTAGCTCTGGACCATCACCCCCACAAGATTGGCCACCGCAAGCTCGGCATCGAGGCCGGCGAAGCCGCAGCCCGACAGCCGGTTCCCCAAGTCGACCGCGGCCTGGCGCGCCAGCGCGACCTGCCCCGCCGGGCGGCCGGCGGCGATGCCGCGGGCGAAGGTCGCGGCAAGCATCGCGATTTCCGGCAAAGCCGGATCGGTCAGGCCGCACAAGGCGCCGACGACCAGCGGCGGCAGCCGGTCGACGATATCGTCGAGACTGCGCCGGCCGGCCAGCAGCCGATCGAGCTGGCGGTTGGTTTCGGCCGCGACCGCCGCCGGGCCGTGGCAGGCCAACGCACCGGCAACTTCCTGGCGCAATGCGCCATGCGGCTTGCCGTCGCGCATGCGCAGGAAACGACCGAACAACTCGCCGGCGGCGCTGTCGGCCAAGGTGGCCGGTACCGGTTCGGCCGGTGGCCGGACGCGGGTTGCGGGCGCCGACAGCACGGCCCGCACGGCCTCGGCCGAGGCGGCGACCCACAGGCCGGTTCGGGCATCGAAGTCGAACGGTCTCCAGGCGACGAGATCGGCATAGTAGGGGTACGGATCGGGATGGATCGCGGCAGCGATCGGATCGGCCGGAACGGACATCGTGAGGGACCTCGGACTTGTCGAGGCCCCACTCTATCCGGCCGGCATCGCCCGGCGTTTCGGCGCCGGCCGAAATGTCGCGAACCGACCGAGTTGCTGGAACAGCGGATCAGAAATCATCTTCCGCGGCATCGAAGGCGTCCGGTATCGACGCGCCGACTCGGCCGGCAAGGCGACCGTAGCCGCCGACGAAGACCTGGTCCCAGCCGGCCTCGTATCCGGCGCGCCGTTCCGCGCCGCGCCCGCCCCCCAGGCGCTCCCAGCCGCGATGTTCGAGGCGGATCTCCGCGCCTTCGGCCGCCGCGGCGAAGTCGACCACGACCTCGGTGACTTCGTGTTCCGCCGCGTTGACCGTCCACGCCATGGCGAAACGGTGCGGCGGCTGCCACGCCGTCACCCGCCCCCAGTCACGCTCGCTGCCGTCGGCCGCGGTCTCGTAGATCCGGCCGCCGACGCCCGGTTCGACAGCGCAGGCGACCGGCGGCACCGGTGACAGGTGATGGGTCGCCAGCGGCCACCACCGCGCGATCTCCGCGGTGAACAGCCGGAAAGCATCCTCCGGGCTGCGCCGCACCACCATTGTCTTGACCACCGGCTGCATGACTGCCTCCCTTCTCATCCGAAACACCGGAGAGACAGCATGATCCTGGCCCAGATTTCCGACCTGCATGTCCGCCCGGCCGGCGAACTCTACTACGGCGTCGCCGATTCCAATGCCATGCTCGATGCCGCCATCGATCATCTGAACGCGCTGCAGCCACGCCCCGACCTGCTGCTGGTCAGCGGCGACCTCGTCGACGAGGGGCAGGATGCGGAATACGCCGCCCTGCGCCCGCGGCTCGATCGCAGTGCGATTCCGTATCTCGTGATGCCGGGCAACCATGACAGCCGCGAGGGCGTCGCCCGCTGCTTCGCCGACCACGCCTATCTGCCGAAGGCAGGGCCGATGCACTACGCCATCGAAGACTACCCGGTGCGCATCGTCGCCTTCGACACCACGGTGCCGGGCCGGCATCACGGTGCCGCCGATCAGGCGGGTCTCGACTGGCTCGACCGGACGCTGGCCGCCGACCGCACCCGGCCGGTCCTGCTGGCCATGCACCACCACCCGTTCGCCTGCGGCATTCCCTATCTCGACAAATATCGCTGCGACGATGGCGATGCCCTGGCCGCCGTGGTCGCCCGCCACGGCCATGTCGAGCGGGTGGTCTGCGGCCACGTCCACCGCCTGATGCTGCGCCGCTGGGGCGGCACTGTGCTTGCCGCCTGCCCGTCGACCGCCACCCAGATCGCGCTGCGCCTGGACCCGGATGCGGCGCCGGCATCGTTCGGCGAGCCGCCGGGCCTGCTGCTGCACCACTGGCGGCCCGACACAGGGTTGACCACCCATCTCAGCCCGATCGGCCGGTTTGCGGGTCCCTACGATTTCTTCTGAAGACAATTTTGCCCCAAACTTGTCATTGACTTGTCTTATCGCCGGCTGGTCCCATGCCTGTCAGAACAAGGGGTGGGCACATGGCGCTCGAGGCATCGCGGCAGGAGGGTCTGATCGGGGCGGAAGCCCCGCCGCGCTATCGCCAGATCGCCGGCGCGCTGGCCGCCGAGATCGCCCGCGGCCTGCATGAACCGGGCGCTGCCCTGCCCTCCGAACACCAGCTCTGCCGCCTGTTCTCGGTCAGCCGGGTCACCGTTCGCGCGGCCCTCCAGCAACTCGTCGAGGACGGGCTGATCGAACGGCGCCACGGTGCCGGCTCGTTCGTGCGCCCGCGCGTCATTCACAAGCCGCTCGGCGGCCTGACCGACTTCCGGGCCGAAGCCGAGCGCCACGGCCGCACCGCGACCACGCGGCTGATGTCGCTGATCGAGCGGCCGGCGAGCATCGCCGAGCGGATGAAGTTCGGCGCGGCGACCGATGCCGTCCATGAACTTGTCCGCCTGCGCCTGCTCGACGGCGTACCCGCAGTCTATCAGACGACGCTGCTGCCGGCCGGGCTGCTCGGCCCCTCCGCCGCGGCGATGCTGGCGGACGGTTCGCTCTATGCCTATCTCGCCCATCGCGGCCGCCAGCCGGCCGCGGCGGAAGACGTGGTCGAAGCCGTGGCGCTCGCCCCGCCCGCGGCGCTCGTTCTGAAGCTGCCGGCCGGCTCGCCCGTCTTCCGCTTCCATCGGACCGCGCGCGACCGCGCCGGCCAGGTCGTCGAGCTTTCCGACAGCCTGATTCGTTCGGACCTCTACAAATTGACGTTCCATCCGCATCTGGAGGACGGCCGATGACGTCCTGCGTCATCGCCGCCGATCTCGGCGCCGGCTCGCTGCGCGTCGCCGCCATCACCGCCGAGGGCCGGGAACTCGGCCTGGCCGCCGTGCCGCTTGCGGCCGCGGAACCCTTCCCCGGCTGGGCCGAGCTGGACCCCGAGCTGTGGTGGCTCGGCCTCGCCGAGGCGACGGCCAAGGTGCTGGCCCGCCTGCCCAAGGGGGTGAAACCCGCCGCGCTCTGCCTGTCCGGCCTGACCCGCTCGCAGGTCCTGCTCGATCACGCCGGCAAGGTGCTGCGGCCGGCCATCCTGTTCCGCGACCGCCGCGCCGCCGACGATGCGGCGGCGGTCGCCTCGCATTTTGCGGGCACGAATCCGGCCGATGCGATCACCGCCTTCCACCCGCTGGCCCGGCTGTCCTGGGTCGCGCGTTGCGAGCCCGAGGTGTTCGAGCGTCTCGCCCTGGTGCTGGAACCGAAGGATTTCCTGGCCTGGCGGCTGACCGGGCGGGCCTGCGCCGATGCGGTCACCTACTCGCGCTTCGACGCGCTGGAACCGATTGGCGGGCCGCTGCCCGGCTGGCTCGATCGCTGCCGTGGCTTTCTCGATCTGCCGCGGCCGCTGCCGTGGGAGCAGATCGGGCTGATCACCGCCGCGGCCGCGCCGTTCGACCGGCTGGCCGGCCTCCCCGTCTTTGCCGGCGCGATGGATACCTGGGCGGCGGCGACCGGTTCGGGCGCCCTGTCGCCCGGCCAGGCCTATGACGTGGCCGGCACCTCGGAAGTCGTCGGGCTGTTGTCCCGCGCGCGGGCCGCGACCCCGGGGCTGCTGGCGATGCGCTGGGGCGACGACCTCTACCAGCTGGGTGGCCCCACCCAGGCCGGCGCCGATTGCGCGCTGTGGGCGCATCAGTCGTTCCGCTGCGCCGGACGGCTCGATGCGGCGGTGGAACGCGCCGGGCGCATTCCCCCGTCGGACGACCTGCCGCTGTTCCTGCCCTATCTGGCCGGCGAACGCACGCCGGTCTGGCGCTCGGACGTGCGCGGCGCCTTCTTCGGGCTCGGCCGTGCGCTGGGGCCCGACGAATTCCTGTGGTCGGTGCTGGAAGGCGTCGCCCATGCCGTGCGCGACATTCTCGACATGGCCGCGACCGGCTGCGGCAGCCGGGTGGCAGAGCTGCGCGTCTCGGGCGGCGGCGCCCGGTCGGACGCCTGGTGCCAGCTCAAGGCCGATGTCTCCGGCGTGCCGGTGGTCCGCGCCACGCATGAGGAGACCGGGCTGATCGGCGCGGCGATGGCCGCGACGGTGGGCCTGGGCATCCACGCCGATCTTGCCGCCGCCGCCGCCGCGATGTGCCCGGTGGATGCGGTTTTCGAGCCGCAGGCACCGCTGAAGCCGTTCTACGACCGCCGTGCCGTGCTCTACCAGCGCGTCAAGGCAACCGCCCTCGATCTGGCCGGCCCCGCGTCGGCGCCGGCCCCGACCCAACCCAAGCGACAAGGGAACGCGTCATGAAGGACCTTTTCGTCCGCGACTTCTCCAGGGAAAAATTCCTGATCGGCATGGTTCATACCCTGGCCCTGCCGGGTGCCCCGCTCTACGACCGCACCGGCGGCATGAAGGCGATCATCAAGCAGGCCCGGGCCGAGGCGCGGATCCTGGCCGATACCGGCTTCCACAGCCTGCTCTACTGCAACGAATCCGACATGCCCTACCAGACGCGCATGCCGGCCGAGACCATCGCGGCGATGACCGAGGTGGTGGCGGAAACCCAGAGCACCGTCGACCTGCCGCACGGCATCAACATGCTGCTGGACCCGCAGGCCTCGATCGCCATCGCGCACGCCACCGGCGGCAGGTTCATCCGCTGCTTCCTGACCGGCGCCTATGTCGGCGACATCGGCTTCTACGCGCCCGACGGCGCCGAGGCGCTGCGCCAGCGCGAACGGCTCGGCGCCACCGACATCCGCATCATCTGCAACGTCACCGCCGGCTTCTCGGTCAGCCTTGACGGCCGCACGGTGCCGGAACGCGCCGCCGGCGCCGTGTTCTGCGGCCTGGCCGACGCGGTCTGCGTCTCCGGACCGGCGGCGGGCCGCGAGGCCGATGTCAGCCTGGTGGCCGAGGTCGCGGCCAAGGTGCCCGACGTGCCGGTCGTGGTCGGCACCGGCGTGTCGGCCGAGAACATCGCCCGGCTGGCCGCGGTCGCCGACGGCTTCATCGTCGGCACCTCGATCAAGCTGGACGGCAAGACCCTGAACCCGGTCGATCCGCGCCGCGCCGAAAGCTTCATCGCCGCCGCGGCCAAGGCCGCCTGACCATGCTGGCCCTGGTCACCGGCGCCAATTCCGGTATCGGCCATGCCATCGCCACGCGGCTGGCGCGGGCGGGCTGGAACCTGCTGCTGACCGGGCTGGAGCCCGCGGTCGAGGCGATGCCGGCAGCGATGCAGGCGGCCGGCGCCCCGCAGGCCCGGGCCGTCGCCGGCGACCTGACCGACAAGGCGTTCATCGCCCGGCTGGCCGACCTCGTGTCGGCCGGCGGGCAGCCGCTGACCCTGCTGGTCAACTGTGCCGGCGCCTCGCGCGCCTGCTCGTTCCTCGAGCAGGACGATGCCGACTGGCAGCGCCTGATCGACATCAACCTGACCTCGGCCTTCCGCCTGACCCAGGCGGTGGCGCCGGGCATGATCGCCCATGGCCAGGGCGGGGCGATCGTCAACATCGCCTCGATCGCCTATGTCTCGGGCGGCGCCAACCCGGCCTATGGCGCGGCCAAGGCCGGTCTGGTCGCGCTGACCTACAACCTGGCCCAGGAACTGGGGCCGCACGGGATCCGGGTCAACGCCGTGGCCCCCGGGGTGATCGCGACCGAGATGGTGCGCAACGCCTTCCCGGGCGAGCGCTTCACCCGGCTGCACAACGCGGTCGCCGGCCGGACGCCGCTGCGCCGCCTCGGCAGCCCCGAGGATGTCGCCGGCGTCGTCGAATTCCTGTCCGGCCAAGCTTCGGCGTTCGTGACCGGCGCGGTCATCCCGGTCACCGGCGGGCTCGAACTCTTGCCGACGCTGGGCCGTTTCCTGGGGCCCGAGGCATGACGCGCCAGGATGCCATCGCCCGCTTCGGCACCCTGGCCGGCGGCATCGCCGTGTTCGTCGGCTTCTCGATCGCGTCGGAAAACTTCCTGACGCTGGCCAACCAGCTGACCATCCTGCGCCAGGTCTCGTTCCTGCTGATCCTCGCGCTCGGCTTCACCTTCGCGCTGATCACGTCGGAACTGGACCTGTCGTTTGCCAATGTGGCGAGCCTCTGCGGCGTCATCACCGGTGGGCTGATCCATTTCGGGTATAACCCGATACTGGCCATCGCCGCCGGGCTTGCCGCCGGCGTCGCGTTCGGGGCGCTGAACGGCATTCTTGTCACCCGGGTCAAGATCCCCTCGCTGATCACCACGCTGGCGACCGCGTCGGTCGCCCGCGGCCTCGCCTTCATGGCGACCGACGGCGTCGCCTGGGTCGGCCGCTGGGACCAGAGCTTCGTCTGGCTCGGCCGCGGCCGCCTGCTCGGGCTGCCCGTGCTGGTGATCTGGTCGGCAATCCTCGCCGTCATCGCGTGGTTCGTCGTGGCCCAGACCCGCTTCGGCGTCTGGCTGACCGCGACCGGCGAGGCCGACGAAGCCGCGCGGCTTGCCGGCATTCCGATCCGGCGCATGAAGCTCTGGGGCCTGACGCTGTCGGGCCTGTTCGCCGGCATCAGCGCGATTCTGCTGACCGCGTCGCTGTCCTCGGCCGGGCCGACCGCGGCGGGCGATTTCCTGATGTCGGGCATCGCGGCGGTGCTGCTTGGCATGACCATGTTCACGCCGGGCAAGCCCAACATGCCCGGCACCCTCGTGGGGGCATTGGTCATCGGCGTGCTGTCGAACGGCCTCGTGCTGATCGGCGCGCCCTACTACGTGCAGGACATCGCGCTCGGCATCATCATCCTCGGCTCGGTGGCGATTTCCGCCTCGACGCTGGGCAAGGCGGCTTTCGGTATCTAGACCTACAGAAACGGGAGGGTTTCAGTCATGTTCGGGTTCAAGCATCTCGCAATGGCAGGTGTCGCGGTCGCGGCCCTGCTCGGTTCCGCCGGGGCGGCGCAGGCCTTCGACCTCGGCATCATCGCCTTCCAGATGTCGTCGGAAACCCATGCCCGCGTCGCCAACGCCGCCCAGGCGGCGGCCAAGGAAAAGGGCTGGAAGGTCACGCTGCTCAACTCGGCCGGCGCCATGCCCGACCATGCCGCCCAGATCGAGAACCTGACCCAGGCCAAGGTCGACGCGCTGATCATCGCGATGGGCAAGCCGATCGAGGCCGATGCCCAGATCAAGGCGGCCAAGGATGCCAAGATCCCGGTGGTCACGGTGATGAGCGGGTCGAGCCCGCATGCCCTGTTCGACATCCAGGTGAACGAATACCAGGTCGGCGCGCAGTCGGCGCTCTACCTGCTCGGGCAGCTGCGCTACCAGGGCAACATCCTCGAGCAGCGCTTCGACGGCAATGTCGGCACCCGCATCCGCGCACGTGTGCTCGATGCGGTGCTGGCCGAGAACACCGCCGTCAAGGTGCTGGGCACCCATTCGATGGCCCGCACGGCCAGCTGGCGCGAGGACGTGAAGTCGGGCATGGAAGCCCTGCTGCTGAAGAACCAGGGCAAGGTCGACGGCATCTGGGCATCCTTCGACGGCCAGGCCTACATCATCGACGACATCCTGACCCGTTCGGGCGCCACCAAGGGCAAGCCGGTGCTGGTCTCGATCGACGGCGGCGACGAAACCTACCGCCGCATCGCCGATCCCAGTTCGACGCTGATGGCGACCGTGGCCATCCCGTTCGAGGAAATGGGCAAGAAGGCGGTCGATGCCGTCGATCAGGTCGTCGTCAAGAAGCAGCCGCTGGACGGCATCGTCCAGGGGCCGTACCTGATGATGGACGCGGTGCTGGTCGACAAGACCAACGTCGACAAGTTCCTCAAGAAATGAGCGGCGAGCCGATCCTCGAACTCCGCGGATTGGCCAAGCGCTATGGCGCGGTCGACGCCCTCAGGGGCGTCGACCTGACCGTGGCCCGGGGCGAGACGCTGGCGATCTGCGGCGACAACGGCGCCGGCAAGTCGACACTGATCCGCATCATCTCCGGCGCACAGCCGCCGTCGGCGGGTGAGATCCGGCTGAAGGGCCGCACGGTCCATTTCGCCTCGCCGGCCGACGCGCTGCAACAGGGCGTCGCCACGATCTACCAGGACCTGGCGCTCGCCCCTCGCATGGCGATCTACCAGAATGTCTTCATGGGTTCGGAACTGCTGCGCCGCAGCCCGGTACCCGGCCTGAAGCTGCTCGACAAGCCGGCCATGCGCCAGGCGGCAAAGGGCTATCTCGGCCGGCTGAAGATCCGCCTCGAGGATATGGACATCGCGGTCAACACGCTGTCGGGCGGCCAGCGCCAGGCGGTCGCGATCGCCCGGGCATTGCGCTGGCAGGCCGACATCGTGATCATGGACGAGCCGACCGCCGCGCTGGGCGTCAAGGAAACCCGCCAGGTGCTCGACCTGATCCACGAGATCAAGGGCCAGGGCATCACGGTCCTGCTGATCAGCCACAACATGCGCGACGTGGTCGAGGTTGCCGACCGCGCCGCGATCATGAAGGGTGGCACCAAGGTCGCCGACCTCGCCGTCCCCGGCATGACGCCGGAGGGCCTTGCGGCACTGATCATGGGGGATGGCTAGGGCGCGGGGAACCGACCGGCAGGCGTCCGGGTTGCTTCGGACATCCCACCGCCGGAGAGTACCGATGAACCGAGGCCTGCAAGCCGCCCTGCTCCGCTCGGCCACCAAGGCCGCTTCGGCAGGCCTGGACACCGCGACGACACTCGCCTTCCGCTGGCCGATCCTGCTGGCCGCCGGATCAGAGCGGGAATGGCAGGCGGCCTGGACCGAAAAGATCATTGCCACCCAGGCCGGCCTGTTCGACGCGGCCCTTGCCTGGCAGAAGATGCTGTGGGGCGCCGGCATCACCCCGGCGGGCATGATGCGCGTCGGGGAGGCGATGATGGCGCCGGCCTACGCCCGTGTCCGCGCCAATGCCCGGCGGTTGAGCCGCTAAGCCGGTTTCTTCCCGGCCGGTCCCGGCTATCATGCCTCCCGCAACAAGGGAGGAACGCATGCTGCGTCGCTATCGCGTCACCGAATTCGGCGCCCCGCTGACCGAAGAGGTCGTCGACCTGCCGGTGCCGAAGGGACGCGAGGTACTGCTGGCCATCGATGCCTGCGGCGTCTGCCATTCCGACCTGCATCTGTGGGACGGCTACTGGGACCTCGGCCAGGGCAAGCGGCTGCCCTTCGGTACCGGCCGCGGCATCCCGCCGATCACGCTGGGTCACGAGATCGTCGGGCGGGTGGCGGCAGTAGGCCCGGACGTGCCGGCGGCCGAGGCGGCGATCGGCGATCGGCGGGTGGTCTTTCCCTGGCTGGGCTGCGGCAGCTGCGCGCTGTGCCGGACCGGTTTCGAGCATATCTGCCAGGGTGCCGCACGCGCGATCGGCGTGTTCGCCGATGGCGGCTATGCCAGCCACGTGCTGGTCGAGGACGTGCGGGCACTGGTCGATCCCGGCCCGATTCCCGACCACCTCGCCGCGACCTATGCCTGTTCGGGCCTGACCGCCTATGCCGCGCTGGTCCGTCTCGGGCGGCTCGACGACGATCAGCCGCTGCTGATCGTCGGTGCCGGCGGCGTCGGCCTGAACGCGATCCGGCTGGCCAGGCTGGTGACCGGCCAGGCGCCGATCGTGGCGGAGACCAATCCCGAACGGCGCGAGGCGGCCTTGGCGGCCGGCGCCCGCCAGGCGATCGATCCCGCGGCCGACGGGGCCGCCCGCGCGCTGGTGAAAGCCACCGGCGGCATCAGCGCGGCGATCGATTTCGTCGGCGCCTCGGCCTCGGCCGATTTCTCGCAGGGCGTGCTGCGCAAGGGCGGCCATCTGGTCGTGGTCGGCCTCTACGGCGGCGCGCTCACCCTCTCGCTGCCGCTGATGGTCATGAAGGCGATCCGCGTCGAGGGCTCCTATGTCGGCAGCCTCGCCGAGTTGCGGGCCTTGTTCGCGCTGGCGGCCGAGGCGGCATTGCCGCCGCTGCCGGTGACCACCCGGCCGCTCGCCGAGGCGTCGTCGGCTCTGGCCGACCTCAAGGCCGGCCATGTCGTCGGCCGGCAGATGCTGGTGCCGTGAGCGCGCTTGCAGAAGTCACGGTGATCAGGCTTAAGTTGCGCCCATGATGAGCTGGGGACGAGTGGGCCTGGCGGCGGTGCTGGCGCTGGCGGCAACCGACGCATTGGCGGACGACGCATTGGCGGACGACGCATTGGCGGACAACCGGGGGATTTTCCAGGTTGCGCAGGCCGGGCAGCAACAGCTGGCCATACCGGTTTCGCCGCCGCCCAGCGGGCAGATGCTGCAGGTCCGCAACAGTGCTTGCGGCCGCATCACGCTGAGCTTCAACAACCCGAGCCTCTGCAAGCAGGGCACCTGCACCGTCCAGCTCGACCGCGCCGCCTTCGCCAACCTGCCGGTCGACCTGAGCTATGCCGAGCGCGACGTGCAGATTGCCGTCGCCGGCACGTGTGACGACGACCCGAATGCCCGCATCGCCGGCCAGTGCGGCGTGTCGCTCGCCCCCTTCTACGGTCAGCCCGCCCGCTCGGATTCGGTGCCGGGTGCTTCCGACTACCTGACGCCCGACGACGGCACCGGGGTGCTGAACCAGCAGGGGCCGCGCGGCTCGGGTACCGAAGGCGAGCCGGACCCGTCGCTGCAGATCATGAACCTGCCGCGCAACCGGATCGTGATCGGCAGCAATCCCGGGCTGGCACCCCAGGGCTTCGCCAGCGCCGTCAATGTCTCGATCGCTACCGGGGCCTGCGAACGCGACAGCCCGAACGGCCCCCGCCGCTGCAACGCCGCCTGCGGGCGCTGAACGGCGAGACGACGAGCGGGCGAGCAGCAGCGCTCGCCCCGGCTGTATAGGTCACAAGAAGGTCGCAACTGGCCAGCCTGCCCAGTTTGTAGGATGATGCTCAAAGCAGAGGCAGTGCAGGAGGACACGCCATGCGACCGAGCCTCGTTCAATGGGCCCTGATCGCACTGTTCGGCTTCAGCCTGGCGGCAATGCCGGTCGAACTGAGTTTCGTCGACGCGATCCAGGCCCTGGCCTTCGACCTGCCCGAACCGCTCCCGGTTCGCCAGCGCGGCCCCTACCCGCCCGTTCCGCTGGATCTCGAGCAGCTCGGCCTGCCCGGCGTCGTCACTCAGTGACCTGACGTTTTCGACAGCAGGTTGAGAACCAGCACGCCGGCGAGGATCAGGCCGATGCCGACCATGGCCGGGGCATCGAGCTTCTGGTCGAAGACGAAGTAGCCGATCACCGCCACCAGGACCACCCCGAGACCCGACCAGATCGCATAGGCGACGCCGACCGGAATCGTGCGCAGGCACAAGGCCAGGAAGTAAAACGCGACGCCATAGCCGATCACCACAATTGCGCTGGGCACCAGTTTCGTGAACTGGTCGGACGCCTTGAGAGCCGAGGTGGCGACGACCTCGGCAATGATCGCGATGGCGAGGTAGAGGTATTGGGTCATGTCGGCGCTCCGCACGGTGACCGCCACTCTACCCGCCGCGCCGCCGATCTGCTATCGCTGCCCGATGACCGCCACACGCCTCGATCGCCAGATCGCCTTTACCCTGGAACTCGACCGGCTGAAGCAGGTCGAGCGCCGCACCTGGCTGCTCGACCGCACGCGGCGCGAGAACGACGCCGAACATTCCTGGCATCTTGCCATGCTGGCCCTGGTCTTCGCCGACCAGGCAGGGCCGGAGGTCGCGATCGACCGGGTCGTACGGATGCTGCTGATTCATGACCTCGTCGAGATCGATGCCGGTGACAGCTTCCTGTTCGATGACGGGGCGGCCGCCGACCAGCAGGCGCGCGAACGTCGCGCGGCCGACCGCATCTTCGGACTGCTGCCGCCGGACCAGGGCCTGACATTGCGCGCGCTGTGGGACGAGTTCGAGGCACGGGTAACGCCCGATGCCCGTTTCGCCAAGGCGCTCGACCGTTTCCAGCCGCTGCTGCATGACCACCTGACCGACGGCGGCAGCTGGCGCGATCATGCGGTGACCGCCGCCCAGGTCGCAGACCGGCTCAGCGTGATCGGCGACGGCGCGCCGCGCCTGTGGGACCACGCCAGGCGCCTGATCGCGGCGAGTGTCGCCAATGGCGATCTCGCGGCCGGCGACTGGCAGCAGCCGGCTCTGCCGGCGGCCGCGTCAAGGCTGGAGCGACAACTCGACTTCATCGTCGAACTCGACCGGCTGAAGCAGGTATTCCGCCGGACCTGGCTGATCGACCGGTCGCGCCGGGAGAACGATGCCGAGCATTCCTGGCAGATGGCCGTGATGGCCCTGGTCCTCGACGAGCATGCGGTGCCGGGGGTCACGCTGCCGCGCGCCATCGCCATGCTGCTGATCCACGATATCGTCGAAATCGATGCGGGCGACACGTTCTTCTACGACACCGCCGCAAGCCTAGGCCAGGAAGCGCGCGAGCAGGGCGCGGCCGACCGGATCTTCGGCCTGCTGCCGCCAGACCAGGGACAGGCCTTCCGCGCATTGTGGGACGAGTTCGAAGCCCGGCAATCGCCGGATGCCCGCTTCGCCAAGGCGCTCGACCGGCTGCAGCCGCTGCTGCACAACTACCATACCGCCGGCGGCACCTGGGCCGAGGCCGGTATCGCCGCCGCCGAGGTGCTGCGACGCAAGCGGTTGATCGGCGATGGCGCGCCGGCGCTCTGGACCTACGCGCAGGGACTGGTGGCCGACGGGGTCGCCCGCGGTTACCTGCAGGCATGACAATGGCAAACGACTACACCGTCTACATCGTGACGCCGCCGAACTATCCGCATGTCCTGGCCTTTGCGGAACTCGCCAATGCGCTGGTCCAAGGTCTCGGCGCGCTCGGCTTCGTCGCCGGCCTGACGCAGGACCCGGCCGAGATCAGCGGTCGGGCCATCGTGCTCGCCCCCCATCTGATCCCGCATGTCGGCTGGCAGCCGCCGGCCGATGCAATCCTCTACAATCTCGAACAGGGCGACGACGGCAACGACTGGTTCTCGCCCGCCTACTGGTCGCTGCTGCGCAGCCATGAAGTGTGGGACTACTCGGCGGTCAATGCCGCCTATCTTGCCGCCCGTGGCGTGCCGGCCCGGCTGCTGCCGGTGGGCTACGCCCCCTGCCTGAGCCGAATCGAACCGGCGGTCGAGGACATCGACGTGCTGGCCTATGGGGCGATGACGCCGCGACGGATCGCGATCCTTCAGGCATTGCACCAGCGCGGCCTGAAAGTCGTGCCGCTGTTCAACGTCTACGGGCCGGAGCGCGACCGCTACATCGCGCGGTCGCGGCTCGTGCTCAACATCCACGCCCAGACCGCCCGGCTGTTCGAGATCGTGCGGGTATCCTATCTGCTGGCGAATGGCCGCTGCGTGCTGTCCGAAGACGGCAACGACGCCGGGCTGGAAGCACCTTACCGCGACGGCGTCGAGTTCGTGCCCTATGACGGACTGATCGGCGCCGCCCTCGCGCTGCTGGCCGATGGAGAGGCCCGCCGCCAGCGGGCCGAGGCCGGGCGCCGGGCCATCATGGCGCGACCGCAGAGCGGCTTTCTCGAGACCCTGCTTGGGCGCCGCTAGCACGACGCCGAAATAGCCCGATGGAGCGATTTATATAAAAATTTAGATATATTTTTAACGAATTAAACCTTACGCTCGATGCCAGATCAGTTGACCGACCCCTTCCCCCGAGCAGTCCCCAAACCGCACACAGGGGTTCGGTACGCCGCCGCGGCAGTCCCCGCGGCGGCTTTTTTTTTGCGCGGGAAGCCGGAAAATCGAGTGAAAACAATCTCATGAAAACAATCGGGGCGCTGTCCGCCTGCGCGGACAGCGCCCCGAACGGCTGGCGCCGCGACGCTGCTTAGAGCGCGCGCAGGTTCTCGGCCGAGGTCTTGCCCTTGCGCGGATCGCGATGCAGCTCGAACGACAGCTTCTGGCCTTCCTTCAGGTTGCCCATGCCGGCGCGCTCAACCGCCGAGATATGGACGAACACGTCGGCCGAACCGTCTTCCGGCTGGATGAAGCCGTAACCCTTGGTCGCGTTGAACCACTTAACAGTGCCAGTAGGCATGGAAATCTCCTCAGATAGATCGCCCGCCGCGCGGAAGTGCGCGGTGGATTTGGAGCGTGTTTGTGAGAGGACCCTAGCCCGGCACCGGTCGCCTCCTCCGGGCCACGGTGCTTAGCGGCAGACGCCGACACAGTAACGTTCACGGTGGCACGATGAGGCCGCGACCCGCGGCTGGCAAGTCCAATCTGCGACTCCCGGTTGCCATCGCGCGAATTGTCGTGTCCCCGGCCTGTAACAGAAGGCGACTACCACTCGTGCGAGTGGCGACGCCGGGACCGCTTTCCGCGGCAACATTAAATCCGTTGTCATCCGTCCAATTTCGCGGCTTATGATGACCTCAATATCGCAGAGCGGCGCGCCGGACATGGGGATGGCAGTGCCGCCGCAAACAGGGTAGTCGGGAGACATAGAATGACGTCTGCATCCGCGGTCTCATCCGGGACCATGGCAGGCGGCGGGGTAGGCACGGGCAACGACCGGCCCGGCCTGTTCGGCCGCATCAAGGTTCGCTCCAAGATCATGATCGGCTTCCTGGCGGTGATCGCCCTTCTGGTGGCGCTCACCATCGTCGGGGTCATGGCCTTCGACCAGGTCGCGAACTCGTCGCGCTCGCTGGTCGGCTCGCTCAAGCTGGCGGGGCTGGCCCGCGACATCGACCGCGACTTCGTCGAGGTTCGCCGCAATGTCGATCAGTTCGGCATCACCGGCGACAAACGCTATCAGTCGGCCGCGCTGGCGGTGCAGACACGCCTGCAGGACCGCGTCGACCAGGCAATCGGGGAAGCCCGCACCGATGCCGAGAAGCGCGAGCTCGACACCATCGACGGCGAATTGAAGGCCTACTTCAAGAAGCTGGGCGGTCTGGCGAACGTCATTTCCTCACAGCAGGCCCTGGTCGCCGACACGGTGAAGCCGTCGGCCACCAAGCTCGAGACGCAGTTCGAGGAGATGATCAAGATCTGCGCCGACTATTGCGACAAGGAGGCCGGCGACCATCTGGTCACTGGCCTGCTGGCCCTGGGTCGCGCGCGCGCCGCGATCGAACAGCTGGTTTTCGTCTACGATCCGGTGCTGGAGAACGAGGGCAAGACCCAGCTGGGCAAGCTGAAGGACGCCCTGGGTCAGGTCACGTCGCTGGCCTATGGCGCCGAATCCAAGGCGAAGCTCAAGGACCTGACCCTGCAGCTCGAGGCCACGGCGAAGGCTTTCGACGAACTGGTCGGCCTGCGCAGCGCCGCCGACAAGATGGTCGCCCAGGAAATGGTCGCCCAGGCCGGCACGGTGACGAAATCGACGACAGCGATCCGCGATTCGCTGATCGCGCTGCAGGACCGCCTGACCCTGGAGAACGAAGACCGCGTCGCCGAAAGCCAGCAGCTGATGAGCGGGGTCGGCGGCGCCGGCACGTTGCTTGGACTGGTGCTGGCCTGGTTCATCGGTGGCGCGATCGCCCGGCCGATCACCCAGATGACCGGAGCCATGGGTCGGCTTGCCGATCGCGACTGGTCGGTCGAGGTGCCGTCGCGCAATCAGACCGACGAGATCGGCGCGATGGCCCGCGCGGTGCAGCAGTTCAAGGAGAACGGCATCGAGAACGAACGGCTGCAGGCCGAAGCCGAGGCGGCGCGCGAGACGGCCGCCGCCGCCGCGCGCGAGCGCGAGGCGCAGGAGCGTCAGGCCGAGGCCGCCGCCAAGGCCCAGGCCGAAGCCCAGGCCCAGGCGGAGGAGCGCCAGCGGCGTGAGCTCGAGGAAGCCGAGCGCCGCGCCGAGATCGAGCGTCGCGATGCCGAGGCCCGCCAGGCGCGTGAAGCGGAAGCGAGCCGCAAGGCCGGCATGCAGGCGCTGGCCTCGACGTTCGAGCGCGCCGTCGGCGGCGTGGTCGATTCGGTCGCGACCGCGGCGACACGGATGCAATCGACCGCTCGCACCATGTCGGGCATCGCCGACTCGACCTCGCGCCAGTCGCAGGAAGCGGCGCATGCCACCGAGCAGGCGGCGGCCAACGTCCAGACCGTCGCCTCGGCGACCGAGGAGCTTTCGGCCTCGATCTCCGAGATCGCGACCCAGGTGGCGAACTCGAGCCGCGTGGCCGCCCAGGCGGTCGAGCAGGCCCATCGCACCGACCAGATCGTCCGCGGCCTCGCAACCGCCGCCGAGAAGATCGGCGAGGTGGTCGGGCTGATCAACCAGATCGCGGGCCAGACGAACCTGCTGGCCTTGAACGCGACGATCGAGGCGGCGCGGGCCGGCGAGGCCGGCAAGGGTTTCGCCGTGGTGGCGAGCGAGGTGAAGAACCTGGCCAACCAGACTTCGAAAGCGACCGAGGAAATCGGTCAGCAGATCACCTCGGTCCAGGAAACCACGCACGAGGCGGTCGGTGCGATCCGCTCGATCTCGGGCATCATCGACCAGATCAGTGAGATCTCGGGCTCGATCGCGGCGGCGGTCGAGCAGCAGGGCGCAGCCACGCGCGAGATCGCCCGGTCGGTCGAGGACGCGGCAGCCGGCACCCGCCAGGCCTCGTCCAACGTCGCCCAGGTCAACGCCGCCGCCGCCGAATCGGGGACGGCTGCCGGCGAAGTGCTCACCGCCTCGGGCGAACTGTCGCGGCTGGCCGACTCGTTGCGCGGCGAGGTCGGCAAGTTCCTGGCCGAGATCCGCCAGGGCTGAGGCGCCAGCCCTGCCGGCCGGATCGCCGCCTTGCGGTCCGGCCGGCAGGCATCGCGCCGGGTCGTTCGCGACATTGTCGCGGAACTGCGCTATGGCTCTGTCGGTTGAAGAGCCGATGGAGCATCACATGATCCCCACCCTGCCGTCCGCTGAAGCGCTGGCCGAACTTCATGCCCAGGCATTGGGCGATCTTGCCGCCGCCCTGGGCGAGGAGGAGACGATCGACGCGCTCGCCCCCCGCTATGCGCCGGGCGGCTTCGGCTGCCACGAGGCGCTGCATGCCACCGCGATGGCGGCACGGCTGATTCGCGAGGAACTGTGCTTTCACCCGGCCGTCGCCTATCGCCCCGACTGGTTCGGGCGTGCCGCGGCGGCTTCCGCCCTGCTCGATGCGCTGCACGAACGGATCGAGGCGGTGCATCTGCCGGCCGTGCATGGCGAAAGCGCGGCCTCGCTGCCGCCCGATCGGCTCGACCTCGCCGCCGATTGCGCCGCGGCGGCAAAGGCCGAGCCGGAGCGCAAGCAGCTGCTGCGCGAAATCGAGCAGGAAGCCAAGGCCGAGCAGACCTCGCCGCAAATGCTGCGGGAAGTTTTCGCCCCCGGCTCGCTCGGCGGCTACGAAGCCGTCCACGCCGCCTCGGTCGCGGTCAACCTGGTCGATGCCGAGATCGTCGGCCATCCGGCGATCATCTTCAGCCCGACCTGGCATGGCCGTGCCGTCGCGGCGCTGCAGCAGCTCGAAGCTCTGCTCGAGGCGATGCGCGACGCCCACGAATCATCCGACCCCGAGACGTTCTGATCGCTGCCCGCCGATGGGGCAGGTAGCCGCCGCCGATCGCCTCGCCGAACTGCTGCGTGTGGTCGGCCGCGGCCCGACCCTCTCGCGCAGCCTGACACAGGCCGAAGCGGCGGAGGCGATGGCCACGATCCTCGACGGCCGGGCCGATCGCATTCAGATCGGCGCGCTTTTGCTGCTGCTGCGCTACCGCGGGGAGACGGCCGAGGAATTGGCCGGCTTCGCCATGGCGGCGCGGGCACGGCTGCGCCTCGACCTTTCCGGCCTCGGCATCGATCTCGACTGGCCGTCCTATGCCGACCGCCACCGCCAGCAGCCGTGGTTCCTGTTGGCGGCCCGACTGGTCGCGCAGCATGGCATCCGCATCCTGATCCATGGCGTCGAGGGCGCGACGGGGCCCGGCTATGCGTCGACCCGGCCGGCCCTGGCGGCGCTTGGCATCACCCCGGCATCAGGCCGCGACGCGGTCGCCGCCGATCTCGATCGACAGGGCCTTGCCTATCTGGGGCTCGAGACCCTTTGCCCGGACGTGGATGCGCTGCTTGCCCTGCGGCCGCTGCTCGGTGTCCGCACCGTTGTCAATTCCTTCGTCCGCGCCCTGAACCCGGCCGCAGCGCCGGCGCAGATGCAGGGTGTCTTCCACCCGCCCTATCGCACGCTTCAGGCCGCGGCGGCGCAGCTGCTTGGCCAGCCGCAAGCAGCCGTCTTCAAGGGCGGCGGCGGCGAGGCACAGCGCAACCCGCTGAAACCCTGCGCCGTAGCCCGGGTCAGCGGACCCGACATCATCGAGCAGTCCTGGCCGGCGCTGTTGCCGGATACCGACCATCGCTGGCGCGACGAAGACCTGGCCCCCGGGCGTCTTGCGGCGCTCTGGCAAGGCGAGATCGACGACCCGGCGCCCACCGCCGCCGTGATCGGGACGGCGGCGATCGCGCTGCAACTGACCGACCATGCCAAGACTCCGGCCGAGGCGCAGGCCCTGGCCGAACGGCTGTGGCGGCACCGCATGGCGGGTCAGTCGGCCAGGCCGTAGCGTTCGCGGATTGCGTCGATCCGGCCGTCTGCCCGGATCGCCGACAGACCGCGGTTGAACCGTGCGGCGCGGGCAGCGGCATCTCCCGCCTTCCGGCTGAAGCAGACATGGTTGGCCTCGGCCCGCAGTTCGCGAAAGCTCAGCGCCAGCGTCATGCGCTTGTCGTGCAGCGTGTAACGCACTGAATCGGCAAATCCATAGAACAGCGCGAAGCGTCTGCCGGCGAGCATGCGCAAGCCTTCGACGTCGTTGTCGACCCGCACCGGCATGGCCCCCGCCTGTCGCAGATCGGTGACGAGGTTGTAGCCGGCGATCACACCGACCGAGACGCCGCTCAGATCGTCCAAACCGGGCAGTTGCGTCTCCCCCTGCTCGGCCAGGCCGAACAGGCCGATCGACAATTTGCCGACCGGGTCCGATGTCATCAGCGTCTCGCGGCGCGACGGATCGTCGCTGCAGCCGCAGAGCAGATCGACCTCGCCCGATTCGGCCAGCGCCAGCGCGCGTGCCCAGGGATAGAAATCGAGCCGGACGGTATCCCCGCCGACGCCGAGCGCCGCGTTCAGGATTTCGATCTCGAAACCGGGCCGGATCGGCTGACCTTCGATCTTGCCGGGCGGAAAGTGCAGACAGGCACCTGTCATCTCCTCCGCCCCGACCGGGCCCACGGCAAATCCGGCCAGGATTGCCGCCGCGGCCAGGACGAGACTAGCTGCCGCCCGCGCCATAGCGAGCCCGGATCGCCGCAATGGTGCCGTCCTGCTCCAGCCGCCTGAATGCCGCATCGAACCTGGCGGCGCGTGCCGTCGCATCGCCCGCCTTGCGGCTGAAGCAGGTGTAGTAGGGATTCGGCCGCAGTTCGGTGTAGCGCAGATTGTCCTGTGTGCCGGCAAACCACCGCACCGTATCGCGATAGCCATAGAGATAGGCAAAGCGCCCCGCCTTCAGCATCGCGACCGCGGTGGCGTCGTCGGGCGCCTCGGCAGGAATTGCCCCGAATTCGCGCAGTTCGCTGGTCAGATTGTAGCCAGCCACCGCCCCGATCGTCTGGCCCTGCAAGGCATGACCGTCCGACGGCAACGGGCGGTCGTCGGGAAGAGCGAACAGGCCGACCGACGCATTGCCGATCTCGGTCGAGAAAACGAAGGCCTGCTCGCGCTCGGGCATGTGGCTGCAGCTGCACAGGCCATCGACCGTGCCGGCCTCGGCCAGAGCCAGCGCCCGGCGCCAGGGATAGAACACGATCTCGACACTGTCGCCGGCGAGGACCGCGCGCAGGATGTCGATGTCGAAGCCTTCGCGGCCAGCCGCGGCCCCCTCGATCTTGTGCGGCGGAAACGGATTGCAGGCAAAGCGCAGATTTTCGGCTGCGGCCGGGTCCGGCAAGCCTGTCGACACCGCCAGGATCGCGGCCGCCAACAGGCATGTCGCGCCTCGCCCCCACTGCTTGGCTTGCATTGCCCCCCAATGCGTTACTCAGTCAGGTCGGGCCATCCTGAGCCACGCCGGAGCGGGCGTCCAGCGGCATCGCGTCGCAGTCGCGACGCCGATGCAGAGTCAAAATTCAGGAAGAAAGGTGGGGCGAGAGACGGGTTTCGAACCCGCGACCTCCAGAGCCACAATCTGGCGCTCTAACCAGCTGAGCTACTCCCGCCACCGTGGGTGGCGCGTCTTGTACGGCCCGAACGGCCCCCGGTCAAGCGCGATCAGCGGCTTTATTTCCGGAAATGCGCCTTGAGTCGCCGCAGCGCCTCGTCGAGCGTCGCATCGTCCTTGCAGAAGCAGAACCGCGCAAGATGCCGGATCGCCCCGTCGCTGTAGAACGCCGATACCGGCACGGCCGTGACGCCGGCCTGTTCGGTAATGTGGCGGCAGAACGCCTCGTCGTCGCCGGCAAAACCTAGCGGCCGGAAGTCGGCATTGATGAAATAGGTGCCTTCGCACGATGCCGTGGCAAAACCGACCTCCTCGAGGCCGGCGCGCAGGCGATCGCGCTTGGCTGCAAGTTCGGCCGCCAACATGTTGAAATAGCGATCATCCTTGCCCAGACCATAAGCCACCGCACGCTGCAGGTTGGGCGCCGAGGTGAAGGTCACGAACTGGTGGGCCTTCGCGACCACGCCGAGCACCGGCGGCGCCCCGGTGATGTAGCCGATCTTCCAACCGGTCAGCGAAAAGGTCTTGCCGGCCGAGCCGATGCGCAGGGACCGTTCGCGCATGCCGGGAAAGGTCATCAGCGGACGATGCCGGCGGCCGTCGAAGGTCAGATGCTCATAGACCTCGTCGCAGACGGCCACGACGTCGTGGCGGACGCAAAGGCCGGCCAGGAAAGCAAGTTCGTCGTCGTCGAACACCTTGCCGGTCGGGTTCATCGGCGAATTCAGCATCAGCAGCTTGGTCCGGGGTCCGAAGGCCGCCGCCACTTCCTCACGCGGCAGGTGCCAGTCCGGGGGAGTAAGCCGCACCAGCCTGGGTATCGCCCCGGCAAGCCGGATGATCGGCAGATAGGAGTCGTAGAGCGGCTCCAGCAGAACGACTTCGTCGCCCGGGTTCAGCCAGGCCAGCAGGCAGTCGGTAAGCGCTTCGGTCGCGCCCGAAGTGACCATCACCTCGCTCTGCCAGTCGACGTCGAGCCCGTAGAAGCGCTTGTTGTGGGCGGCGACCGCCTGCCGCAACTCCGGAATGCCCATCATCGGCGGGTACTGGTTGGGCGGAGCCTCAAGCGCCTCCGCCGCCACCCGACGCACGTCCTCCGGGCCGTTCCCGTCGGGAAATCCCTGCCCCAGATTGACCGCCTTGTGCTCGACGGCGAGCGCACTCATGACGGTAAAGATGGTCGTGCCATACCCGGAAAGGATCTGATTGGCTGGCTTCACGGCGGCGGCGCTCCCGGCAGGACGGCAAGGGCGCGCATTTTGCGAGGATCCCGGAACCAAATCAACGTGATAGGTTTAAAGGAGAACTGAAGGCCATCCGACACAACGAGGTCACGCCATGCCCCATCGCCCGTCCGCCCTGATTGCCCTGGCCGGCATTGCCGCCGCCGCCCTGCTGGCCGGCAGCATCGGCCCTGCCGCAGCCGAAAGCGCCTGCCGTCGCAAGGCCGGCTCGAACTTCCCGCCCCCCTACTTCTTCCAGTTCCCGACAGGCAAGTCGGCGCTAACCGCCGAGCAGAAGAAGGAGGCCGCCCAGATCGCCAAGCGGTCGAACGATACCTTCGCCCAGCAGATCTGCATCTTCGGTTCGGCGGACAAGACCGGGTCGGTCGCCGCCAACGAGAAGCTCTCGAAGGCGCGGGCACAGGCGGTTGCCAACGCGATCAAGGCCGCCGGCACCAAAGCCGACCTGGTCGTCGAAGGCGCCGGCGAGCCGGTTCCGGCCATCGGCGGCGTGCTCAATCAGAAGGCACAGGCCGACCGTAGCGTTCAGGTGATTTTCTCCAACTAATTGTCGGCAAATTAATTAGGCGATTTTCAGCCTAATTTTTGATCATCCTGCACGCCTCGGCAGCATTCTGGCTGCCGAGGCGTTTCACGACTCGCTGAAAACCCTTCGCCCAGACTTGGCACGCTCCCTGCAAACACAGGGATGTCCGCCCGCGACGGTTCCATCCGCTGCGGGTGGCGGACTCCGTCTTGTTGGTGACAGAAGGCAGCGATGAAGAAGATCGAAGCGATCATCAAGCCGTTCAAGCTGGACGAGGTGAAGGAGGCCCTGCATGAAATCGGCCTGCAGGGCATTACCGTCACCGAGGCCAAGGGCTTTGGCCGGCAAAAGGGCCATACCGAGCTCTACCGGGGCGCGGAGTACGTGGTCGACTTCCTGCCGAAGGTCAAGATCGAGATCGTGCTCGACGACGGCATGGTCGAGCGGGCGATCGAGGCGATCATGACCGCCGCCCGTACCGGCCGCATCGGCGACGGCAAGATCTTCGTCTCCACCATCGAGGACGCGATCCGCATCCGCACCGGCGAACGGGGCTCGGACGCGATCTGAACGATCGCCGACGGCAAACCCCGCCAGACTTTCCACCCCAGGGTATCAGTACGAAAACGGGAACTACAGGCATGTCCGACGCAAAGACCATCCTGCAGCAGATCAAGGAAAAGGACGTCAAGTACGTCGATCTGCGCTTCACCGACCCGCGCGGCAAGTGGCAGCACCTGACGATGGACGTCTCCGTCGTCGACGAGGATCTGCTGAACGAAGGCACGATGTTCGACGGGTCGTCGATTGCCGGCTGGAAGGCGATCAACGAGTCCGACATGCTGCTGCGCCCGGATCTGTCGTCGGTGACGCACGATCCGTTCTCGGCCCAGTCGACGCTGATCATCTTCTGCGACGTCCTCGAGCCGGCGACGGCCGAGCCCTACGTCCGCTGCCCGCGTGGCATCGCCAAGCGCGCCGAAGCCTTCATCAATGCCTCGGGCGTTGCCGACACCGCCTTCTTCGGCCCGGAAGCCGAGTTCTTCGTGTTCGACGACGTGCGCTACAAGGTCGCGATGAACGAGACCTTCGTTTATCTCGACGACATCGAGGCCCCGTACAATTCGGGCCGCAAGGAAGAAGGCGGCAATGACGGCCACAAGATGGCCATCAAGGGCGGCTACTTCCCGGTCCAGCCGCTCGACCGCGGCCACGACCTGCGCGGCGAGATGCTGGCGACCATCGCCGAGATGGGCGTCTCGGTGGAAAAGCACCATCATGAGGTCGCCCCCTCGCAGCACGAGCTCGGCATCAAGTTCGACAGCCTGCTGAAGTGCGGCGACGCGATGCAGATCTACAAGTACTGCGTCCACAACGTTGCGGCCGCCTGGGGCAAGACCGCGACCTTCATGCCGAAGCCGATCAAGGGCGACAACGGTTCGGGCATGCATGTCCACCAGTCGCTGTGGAAGGACGGCAAGCCGCTGTTCGCCGGCAACGGCTATGCCGACCTGTCGGAAATGGCGCTGTACTACATCGGCGGCATCATCAAGCACGCCAAGGCGCTGAACGCCTTCACCAACCCGCTGACCAACAGCTACAAGCGCCTGATCCCCGGCTTCGAGGCCCCGGTGCTGCTCGCCTACTCGGCGCGCAACCGCTCGGCTTCTTGCCGTATCCCGTTCGGCACCGGCCCGAAGGCCAAGCGCGTCGAGGTCCGCTTCCCCGATCCGGGCGCGAACCCCTACCTCGCCTATGCCGCCATGCTCATGGCCGGCATCGACGGCATCCAGAACAAGATCCATCCGGGCGACCCGATGGACAAGAACCTCTACGACCTGCCGCCGGAGGAACTTAAGCAGGTTCCGCAGGTTTGCGGCAGCCTGCGCGAAGCGCTGGAAAGCCTGGAGAAGGACAACGAGTTCCTGAAGAAGGGCGGCGTGTTCACCGAGGACTTCATCAGCTCCTACATCGAGCTGAAGTGGGAAGAGGTCTACGCCTTCGAACACACCCCGCATCCGATCGAATACGCGATGTACTACAGCGTCTAAGCATTTTTTCTAACAGAAACAGATACTTAGACGAAGTTCCGTTAGACGAAATGCGAAAAATCAGGGGTAAAAAAGCCTAGAGAAATCAACGGCCGATTTTCCCCTGTCTAACGCGACCAAGCCCCGCCAGCATGCCTGGCGGGGCTTTTTTGTTGGTCGGCCCGACAACGCCGGATATTGAATGTTCCACTCTTGTTCATGGTGCGGATGCGGCTTACTTTGCCGATCATGCAGCCTATCCCCCTCCGCGCCCGCAACCGCTACAGCATCGACACTGTCGGCCTGATCCTGGCGCGCGAACACGAACTGGTCGCGACCTGCCGGCCATGCGGGCGATCGGTGGCCCTCGACCTGGCTACGATCGTCGCCCGACGCGGCGAGGACTGGCCTCGAGCCCGGGTTACTGCGCGGTGCGCGGTCTGCGGGCAGTCGGCGCCGGTGAGCCTCCGCCCGAGTCGGCCCCGGCCCGATCAGCGGCAGCATGGTGCCAGGCCGATCCCGTTTATTTTTGCCGCTCGCGCCTCCGACCTGATCGAGAGCGACCGCGTCCACTACGCCTGCCGCACATGCGGTGACCGCTGGGCTCTACTGCCGGTCGACCTTGTGGCGCATCCGCTCGCCGGAGCGAGTACCGGATTGCGGGACGTCTATGTGACCAGATGCGGCGGGTGCGGCGAGCTACAGGCGATTGCGGCCGAGGTCGAATGGACGGCACTGCCGGAATAATATGGCCTACTGGCCATATTTGCTGTTGACGGCGTAGGGCCTATGGGCCATATTGAATTCACCAGCAAGGGAGCAACTAAAATGACCACAGCCAAGCAGCTCGCCGACTTCGACCGCCACTACGACGCCGCCGTGATCGCCGTGTTTGAGGCCTGGGGGATTACCCTCGTCGATTGGCAAGCAGCGGCGCTGAAGCGCCTGGGCGCGGAGGGCTGAGCGATGGCCACCAATATCAACTACCGCGCCAGCGCCGATCGCGCATTTGCCGCCGCGGATAGCATGCGACCAGACCTGCTTGACCGCAGCATCTATGCTCAGCGCGAAGGGCTGCGGATGGCGGCCCGGACATTTTCCGACATTGCCGACGGGCGGCTGCGGGATCTTGGCGAAACCGATGCGCTGACCAGACAGGCCGAGGTCTGCATCGAGCATCACGGTTGTCTGGTGCGGGAGGGCTGAGCGATGGCCCTCACTGCCTATATCCTCAAGGGACACGCAGCAGCAACGTTCGGTAGCCGCTTCGGCTACTTCGTGAACAGCTACGCCGACCCGGCCTCCGGGGCGCGGGATGATATCGACCCGGACACGTCTGAGGCCGCCGAACTTCTGGCCGCCGATCCTTCCCAGATGTGGGTTGCCGTGCCTGCTGGGCTAAAGGTCTATGCTCACGACGCCGACGGTGTCGACACCGGAATCATCCAGGATGTCGATGAGCCGCAACCGCCGGGGCACCATATGGTGTTTGTGGCGTGGTCCGGCGGCACAGGCAATTGGACCCCCGCCGACATCCTGTTTCCGGAGGGCTAAATGCAGAAAGTGAAAATGCCGGTTTGCCACGAGTACCTCGAAGACGATGGCCTCTTCGTAATGTTCGCGACCGAAAGGTCGTACTACTTCGGCGGCTGGCCAGTAGAAGTCACCTGTCCGACGGAAAAAGCCATCCGTTATGTCGGAGAGTACCGAGGTTGGACGCGGGGCGAGATCTCTGATCTCGTCTACGCCATGCTAGATCTACCGTCCGGGAAGGTCCCGGACGATATCGCGGAAAAGATCCGAGATATCATCCGCGTGGCGCCATATCCGGACCATGTGACGCCGGACTGGCATCCTCGATCCGCGAGGGTCGAGGCCCAGAATTCACCGTTGCGGGAATTGAGCGACGCGGCTGTGGCAGCCTGCGCAGCTCGCATCCAGCGGTTGGATGCTATGCACGACCGAGAGGGCTACCGTCATCGCGGCGCCTCGCCATGGAATATTCACATTGAGGGCTTGCTGGCCTCTGAATGGCAAACAGCCGCAAGGCTGACGGGGCTTCGAGGCGATTGCGCCTACCGCGCCATCGAGTGGTATTGGGGCGATCCCGAGTTGGCCTCCAGATTGTGAAGGTACAGGGAGAACTCGCCACATGACTCCCTTCCGCGCCGCCCGCGAATCCCTCGGCTGGACGATCGCCGAGGCAGGAAAAGCGCTTGAACTGTCCTGGCGCTATGTCAAGCGCCTGGACGAAGGAGAGCGGGAGCCACACAAGCACACAATCGAGGTGATGCGCCTGCGGCTGGCGGCGAAGCGGCTGGCCGAGACGTGGGCGGCATCCGGGCTATCCGGCAATCCTCAACAGCTGCGCGCCATTGACGCTGCCATTATTGCCCTGACGCAGACCTCAGCCACCAACTCGCCTTCTGACGAGCATCGGCCGCAGCCGGGGCGGAAAGACGCGGCGTGACGCGAAAAAACCCCGCCACCCCGGAGGGCGGCGGCCTACCGGGCGCAGGTCTCGCGCCAGGTCTCGTCATGCCGCAGCACCGCCTCGGCGGTCCGCTGGGTCAGCTGGTCGGCCCGGGCGATGAAGATCGGCCGAGCCAGGCTGCAATACTCAGTCCCTCGCCCAGTCGCGGCGCAGCCGGTCAGCAGCAGCGCCGTCAGGCAGGCGATCGATCGCGCGATCGACATCGTTGCGTCTCCCCACTGCGGTGACAGTTCCCTCGAGCCCGTCGACCCGGGCCGAATCGCGCCCGGCCAGGTAGAGCCAGGCGCCCGCGGCGATGACGGCCGCCACGGCGAGCGCGGCGGCGATCAGCCGCCCGCCGCCAAGCGCCGCCAGCCAGCCCGGCATCACCCGGCCTGCCGGCGCGTCGCCCACCAGATCCCGGCACCGGCCGCGATGGCCAGCAGCAGGATCGCGAGCTGCGGGTTGACGCCGGCGGCGACGAGCGCCTGATGCACGCCGCCGACCTGCACCACGACCTGCTGCGCGGCCGTGGCCGTCGCCGCGACCGTGCCGCCGATCGCCGCGACCGGCGCCAGCCGATCGGGCGTCGCCTCGACCTCGGCCGCCCGGGTGCGCTGCGGGTCGCGGGCCTCGCTGTCCGGCGTCGGGGTCATGTACAGCGCCGCCTCGACCGCCCGGCGGCGGACCAGCCCGTTCAACACGACCAGCTCGCCCTGCGCGTTGCGCCCCTTGTTCCAGAGCGCGAAGGCCCGCGCCGCGCCGGCCCAGTCACCGGCATTATGCAGGCGCAGGACGGAGGAGCCCCTGAAGCCGGCGGGGCCGATGTTGAACCGCAGGCTGACCAGCGCCGCGAACGCATTGTCGTTCGTCGGCACCTTCAGTAACCGCTCGACGTCGGCCTCGGCCTCGTCGAGGTCGAGATCCAGCAGCCGATCCGCCTCGGCCTCGCTGATTTTCATCGCCTCGTGGACATCGGGGCCGGTATGGCCCCAGCCGATCGTCAGGACGCCCGACGGGCATCGATACGGGACCAGCGCCGGGCCGCCGCCCGGCCCCTGTTCGAACTCGTGATACAGCGCCAGCCCGGCCGCATTGGTGTTGCGGGGCATTGTCGTCTCCTATGGTGAATTGATGCGGTGCCGGCCGAACGCCGCCGGCGGGCGAAATCAGGGGCGCGCGGCGCCCTGCTGGCGGCGATCGGCCTGCTCGACCAGGCGTTCGACCATCCGGGTCAGATAGGCCAACTGTTCCTGCAGCCGGATGACGCCTTCCGCCGTCGCCAGGATCTTGACGTCCTGCGCCCGGTCGGCCGCCTCGAGGCGTTCAAGTCGACTGGCCTGCTGGTCGACGCGCGCATCCAGCTTGGAGGCGAACCACACGAATCCGCCTGCCTGGACGATCAGCGTCGCGATCAGCGCGATCGGCACTTTCTTGTCGAGATGCCACGATTCGCGCGGCGCATCGTCGGCCATGATGTCCCCCATGAACGAGGGGCACCACCTGGACGCCCCGCTGACGTGTGTCGTTTAGGTTTCGGCCGATCAGGGCCAGCCGGCCGCCTCGTCGATCGCGTCGAGGGCTGCGAAGTCGGCCGCGGCCAGTGCGGCATCCTTCCGGTCGCGCGCGTGCTGCACCACCGCGCCGTACCAGGCGCCTACGGCCGCCGCGAGCGCGAGGCCATCGGCAGCGGTCGGCAGCGGCACGCGGCTGTTGTCGGCCGCAATCCACCCGAGCGCGTAGGATGCCGGCCAGGCGACCGGCGCCGCCGTCGCCGCGGTGATCATGACCGTCGTGGCATAAGCCGCCATGCCCGAGAGATCGGCGCGCGCGCCGTCATGCACGGCAATCCGGGCCGCGCCATAGGGCGCGCCGGCCGCCAGCACGGCATCGCGCCACGCATCAATGGCCGCAACCTTGGCCGCCCGCGCCTCGTCGAGGGACGGCGGCGGCAACACCGCCTCGGCCCCGCCGGCGGCGACATGGGCGAGATAGTCGCGGTACTCGCCGTTGCGCTCATCCCGCGGGATGATCGCGCCGTCAGCGATCCGCCGGATCATGCCGGCCTCGGTCAGCTCGTAGATCACAGCTCGGCCCTCGCGACGATCTGGGCACTCGACGATGTCGACAGCAGCCGGGTTGCATAGCCCGGCGTCATGCCGCCCGAGGCATTGGCGGCATTGAGCACCACGACGGCGCTGTCGCCGTAGGTCATGGTGATCGTGGTGCAGGGCGCCGAGCCAGCCGGGCTATACACGTTGAAGCTGGTCGCCGCGGGCAGGAACGTCACCGTCGGCGCCGCCATCATCGGCACCCCCAGCCGCAGGCTATAGAGGCCGGTGGTCGCCGTCTCGACCGACCCGAAGGCGAATATGGTCGACGACTGCCCCTCGCCGAAGACCTGCAGATAACGCTGGCACAGCCCCAGCTCGACCGTATAGGGGCGGAAATCGAAGGTGGTCGCGGCGGTGCCGCGCTCCAGCTGCACATTGGCGATCGACCAGGTCGCGCCGGCGGTGGCCATCAGGTTGGTGGCCCCGGTCGCGCCGAAATAATTGGCCGCGGCCCAGTTACCCGCGGCGCCGAGCCCCGACGATCCCGAGCCCAGGCAAAAAATCACATCGAGCCCGACCGAACCGGCCGTGATCGGCCAGGTACCGGAGGTGTCGCCGGTGATGGTGACAGAGATGGGCGTGGCGGTATTCGCCGTGGCTACCGAGTAGGTGAACGGCCAGGACCGGTTGGCCGCGCCGTTGCGGATCGAGCCGGAGAACGTGCCGGTGACGGACGAGCGGACGATGAACGACAGCGTGATCGACTGCGCCCCGGACGCACCGAACCCGAGGTCGGCCACCTGCGGCCCCTCGATCCGGTGCAGGATCGCGTAACTGTCCGACGCGCCGGGGCTGGCCGCCGCCGTGCCGACGGTGGCGGTGAGCATGTAGGGATAGCCGCTGGCGCCACTGCTGCGCGAGACGGTAAAAGTGCCGGCCGAGGCGACCCCGAACGCCTGCCAGCGGTCGATCGGATAGACGCGGGTGGCGCTGTTGACCGTCGTGCTGCCTGACAGCTGCGCCACCCGGAAATTGCCGTTGTAGATCCGGTTGCGGCCGGAAACGGTCGACAGCGCCGCCGTCGCCGTCGCCACGAATGCGGTTGTCGCGATCTGCCCGGTGTTCGTGCCGGCCGTCGCGGTCGGCGCGGTCGGCGTGCCGGTCAGGCTCGGCGAGACCGCCGGCGCCGCGCCCGCGATATCGGCCACCGCCAGCGTCACGTAGCCCGTTCGGCCGGCCACCGACATCACCGCGCCGTCGAGGCCCGGAGCGCCCTGGTCGCCCTTGGGCCCGCCGATCAGGATCATCCAGCGGCCATAGGGGCCGCCGCTGCCGGTGACCGAGGTCACGTTGATGGTGAGCGATCCCGGCGTCGAGGCCGTGACCGTGCCGCTCAGGCTGGCGGCGCCGTTGTCGACCGACATCGCGGTGATCGGCCGCGTCAGCGGGAACACCCGCGTCGGCTGCTGCAGCGCGAAGGTCTTGGCGCCGGTGGTCAGCGTCACGCTCGACAGGCTGGTCGCCCCCATCGCCTCGATCGCGTCGGTCGTGTCGGTCAGCAGCTGAAGAAAATCTTCCCACATGCCATCCCAGTCCGCGCCGAAATCGCGCGACTGGCTGATAAAGTTCGTCATTGGACCTCCTGCACGGTGATCTGGCTGACCGCGGCGAAATCGTGATGCGTGCCGGTCAGGTTGACGGTCGAGGTGATCAGCCCGTAGTCACTCGTCCGGTAGAACAGCGTTGACGCCGCATCGGGAAACAGGCTGACCAGCACCGGCCGCGAGTTGCCGACCGCCGACAGCATGTCGTCGAACTGGGTCAGCGCCCGGCGCAGCCGGACCAGCCCGAATTCGACATCGGTCTCGTGATAGACGCGGCGGCGCGTGCCGATCGGCGTGCCGCCATCCGAGCGTTTGATCGTCGATGGATCGACCGGCCGGCGCTTCCAACCGTAGGAAAAATTTCTCTCGGGCTGAAACGCCACGCCGGCCATGATCCGCCCCAGCTCGAGCGGCACCGCCGACAGCGTGTCGGAGAAATCGAGCCGCAGGAACCGCGCCTTGACCTGGCGCGCCAGCCGGATGATGCGCCGGCGGGTGTAGGGCACGTAGCCGCCGATCTGCGGATAGCCGCCCAGGCACTGACCGAACAGCTGGCCGAACCCCGAGACCGCCGGCCAGACCGGATAGGTCTGGTCATAGCTCGCATCCGACATGTCGGCCGCGTCGGCCAGGCGCACCCGCACGGTCGAGCGTTGGAACGGCCGGCCGGCCGTCATGTTGAATCCGACCAGCGCGACGGTATCGACGACATGGCGCCCGCCGGCGCCGGCATCGATCGACACCCATTCGCCATTGTTCGTGGCCATCCGCCAGACCCGGCTGGGCGAGATGTCCTGCAGGTTGGTGACCGGGGTCAGCGCGCTCGAGGCGGTCAGCGTCACCCCGTCGCGGTCGGTGATCGTGTCGTACAGGAACAGGATCTTCTCGCCCATCGCTCCTAATCCCTGTCCCGCCACAATTCCAGATCGACCAGCCCGGCCAGCAGGTCGGCCCGCCAGCCGGCGCAGATGAACGCCTTGCCGGCGTCGAGATCCTCGTCCGGGTGCGAGATCCACACCTGCTGGCCCAGCCGTAGCGCGCCGGCCTGCATGCCGGTCTGAAGGCCGAGCATCCAGGGGCTGTCGACCAGCCCGGCGCCGCGGCGGTCGATCTCGGCCTGGGCATCGGCGCGCCCGTCATGCAGCAACTCGACGTCGAGCGGTTCGGCCCCGGGATACTCGGTGGCCAGCGCCGTCGATTCCCAGGTCACCTGTCGCCATTCCTGGGCCAAGTCCAGCTTGGCCGCCTCACTGACCGCGCCGGCCAGCCGCGACCGGTCGCGACCGCCGATGGCATAGCGGCGATAGCGCCCGGTCAGCCGGGGCGGCGGCGGATCGGTGGCGATGCGCTGCAGCGTGCCGGCGACGACGTCGCGTTCGTCGAGCACCAAGGCCGCGGTGGCGGCCGTCGCGGTCGGCGGCGTCCACCGCCCGATATCGAGGCGGCCGTCGCGGTCGAGGATCCACCAGCCGTCATAACTCTCGGCGATGCGGTCGCAGACCTCGGCCAGGTCGGGATCGTCGTCGGGGCCGAACCACAGCCCGATCTCGTCGGGCAGCGCTGCGTCGAGCGCGGCGAACGAGGCGGTGACCAGCCCGGCCGGATCGGCCAGCCCGCCATCGCCGACGGCGAGGCGGCGCAGGATGCCGGCATGGGTCGCGACGTAGACGCCGCCCGACACGTCGAGCCGCACGTCAAAGGTTGCGTCGAAGGTCGGCGTGACGCCGAGCCGCACGCGCCCGTTCGCGGCGTCGACGTAAAACGACCCGCTGGGCGGCGGGTTGCTGGCGCTCGGGGTGATGACCTGGGCGCCGCCGTCATAGCCATTGCCGACGATGCTGTCGATCGGCCCGCTATGCAGGTCGAGCCACAGATTGGCCGGATCGACCATCACCGCCGGCACCTGCCGCGCCAGCCCCCAGCCCCGCGGTTTATAGCGATCGGCCAGCGCCGCGACGCCGCCGAACCCGCCGAAGCCGTCATAGCGCGCCGTCAGCAGCTTGCGCCGCGACCAGTCGGCCTGGCGATCGCGCAGCGGCATCCGCCATTCGGCCCCGGTCGAGGTGACGTCGCCGAGCTGGCCCGAGAACACCCGCACCGCCTCGGCGATCGGCCGCCCGACCGCCAGCAGGTCGATGGTGACCGGCGCGTACTGCCAGCGATAGCCGCGCCAGGGGCCAAGCTTGCGCCCTGCCCCGACATCGGCCGACGGGTCGGCGACCGCGAGGCTGCCGCGCGCCCCGACCGAGCCGCCGCGCGTCCGTCCCGGCGCGACGAGGTTGCCCTCGATCCGCGCCTCGACCAGCAGGCCGAGAAATTCGGCATTGGCCGGCGTCTCGGCCGCGCCGGTGGTGTAATGCCGGTCGGCCAGCCGCACCGTGGTGCGCAGGCCGGTCGCGCGGTCGAGCGGCTGCAGCGTGACCAGCACCAGATATTCGGAGACCGGGGCAAAGATGGCCATGCCTATCCCCTCCCCGTCCCGCCGCTACCGAGCACCCAGGTGTCGAGCGCCCAAACGCAAAGCGCCCGCCGGAATGATTTCCTGGCGGGCGCGCGAATTCGACTGTGGCTAGAGTGTCAAGATCACCGGTTCAAGTCAAGGCGGCAGATCCCGCTAACCACCTGACAGCCTGCTACTGACCCAGGGTATCGCCAGCAATGCGGCAACAATGCCCACCATCGTCAGCGCCACGCCGATCACCGTAGCCACCATACCCCACAGCCCGGCGGTGGTCGGCCGCTTGGCAAGCTCCACCCGGATATCGGTCAAAACATCGCCGATCCGGTCGATCTTGCCCTCGACCCGTTCGGCTCGCCGATCGGCGTCATCAGCCCGGTGCTTGAGCAATGCAACTTCGGTCTCGATCGACATGCCACCATTATTGCCGCCGCCACCGAAGGCGACAACCCCATCGTTTGCCGGAAGAGAATAGCCGAACACCTCGGTCCGACGTTCAGTTGCCATCATCGCGCCCTTCGGTGTCGGCGGGCTTGGCCGCGCGCTGGAACCCCATATCGTCGAGAAGGCGCCCGACCAGCACCTCGTCATCGAATTTGCCGCCGTTCTGAAGTGCGGCGATCACCAGGAAGATCATGCGCTTCAACCGGTTGATGTCCCGTGCGACCTGCTCGACGCTGGCCCCGAGGAACGCGATAGCCTGTGTTGCCGGGTCCTTCATTTGCGGCTGATGCGCCATGATTTCGCGAATTTCCGCCATCCGGCGCTCCATCAGCGCGTCACGCGGCGCATTCTCTTCCGCCAACCTACCCTCCCCCAACCCGCCCCGAAGCAATCATCGGGATCCCGGGTCAAAGCAAGACGCAAAAATTGTCGATCGGCAAATACAATCTACGAACAATCGACATACTAACATCAGGGCGCGAGAATCCTCCTACTGCGCCAGCCGCGGATTGGCCTGGATCAACCACTGGGTCCAGGTATTGCCCTCGAGTTGGAACATCATCGTCGCCGCCACCGCGCAGGCGGTATTCAGCGCGGCAACACCACCGGGAAGCGTGCTGCCAAACCACCGGCCTTCGCGGGTCGACATCATCGTTACCATCTGCTTCAAATCACCATCGTAGTAGGTGATGCAGCCGTTCGGCGTGAACGATGTCCACCCGTCGCCGGCCCGGCCGGCGCGGACCTGGGCGCCGGTATAGGGTGCCTGCATGATCACGTCGGGCGGGATCGGCACGCCCTCGCCCTCGGCCACCGCCGGCCCTGCCGCCATCACCATCGCCGCCAGCACCACCGCACCAAGCCGCATCATGACCTCCCCTGTCAGCATGGGCGACGCCAGCACGGCCGGGCGCGTGCGTCAACCCGGCCCGGCCGCCAACCCTGGCGGCCGGGGCGATCAGGTTTGCTCATCGCTTCGACCGGGCGATATCGCGGCCGTAGAGATCGCCGCGCGTCTGGCCAAGTGCTGCCAGATCGCGCTGCTGCTGCGCCACCTGGCCGTTGAGTTTGACCACCTCGGCCAGCAGCCGGGATAGCAGACCTTCGGTCCCGATCAGCGCACCGCGGAACACCGGGCCGAGGCCGCCCAGCGCCTTGACCACCGGCGCCAGATCCGGCTGGACATTGTCATTGACCACCCGGGCCGCCAGCCGGTCGAAGATCCTGGTCTGTTCGACGGTCAGCACCCGCTCGCCCGGCATCAAGCCGGCCAGCACGCTGTCCATGCCCGGGATGCCACCGGCGACGAGGCCGCCATCGGCGAATGTCGGCACCCCCCCGAGCTGGATGATCTTTACCCGCATGCTGTCGGCCGCCGGCGAGCCCACCGCGCCCTTATAGTACTTCTCGCCCAACTCGTTAATGATATGCCAGTCGGTGATCGCGCCGAGGATCTGGTCGCGCGCGGCGCCGTAGCGGGCTTCCATATTGTCACCGGCTAGCTTCGCGCCGATCTTGGGCACGGCATCGTTGTAGTAGCCAAGCGCCTGGGTCGCCAGCGTCTCGAACTGCGATTTCAGCGCCGCATTCGATGTCGTCGCCGCCGTCGACGCATTGGCCTTGGCGGCGGCCTCGGCCGCCTGGGCGCCGGCCAGCGCCGCGGTGGCGTCGGCGATCGACTTGACGTTGGTGCCGATGCCCGGCAGTTGCGCCTGCAGCATGTCGACCATCTGCTGCTGCAACCGCGCCTGGCGACCGGCCGTCGTCTCGGTATCGCGCAGCAGATCCTGCATCTCGGCGAAATCCCGGCCGTAGGTCGCGTTATCGCTGCCCGAGTTGAACAGGCGATCGAGCTGCAGGAATGTCCGGATCGCATCCGGCAGCGCGTCCATCGCCGCCTGGGTCGCCGCATCGGTGCCACCCGAGGTCGCCTGCGCGCGCAGCACGCCGACGCGGGCACGCGCCTCCGCCAGCTTCTCGGCCTCCGACAACGGCGACAGCTCGCTCAGGGCAAGGTCGCGGCGGGCCGAGGCCAGCCGGTCGGCCGTCGCCGCCCAGGCCTGCGCCGCCTGGGCGGCGGCGCCGATCTGCTGCTGCACCGCCGATTGCGCGGCCGACAGGTCGGACTGCGCCTGCGCCACCGCCTGGCTGGCGGTGCCCAGGGCATTCTGCGCCGCCGCTGTCGCCGCCTGCTGGCGGGCCACCGCCACGCTGGTGGCGCCGCCCACGGTCGCCGCCACCTGGCTGTTCTGCGCCGCCTGCTGGGCCGCCGCCGCCGCCTGTTCGAAATTCGCGACGATCTGGTCGGTGTACTGCTTGGCCTTCTGCATCGCCTGCGGGTCGTTCAACGCCTTGGCATCGGCCATGATCGCATCGACCTGGGCCTGCATCGCGTCGCGCGCCGCGCCCTCGGGGTCGGTCAGTTGCTTCAAGCCCTTGTCCATTTCCTTGACGAACTGGTCCTTCAGTTTCGACACGCCCGACGATTCGATCTGCTGCATCGCCTTGGCCACTTCCTCGGTGGTCAATCCGGCCGCTTTCAGCGCCGGCTCGGCCGCCTTGGCCTCGGCCTGCACCGCCGCGATCGCCGCGGCCATGCCGGTCAGCGCCTCGCCGTCGCCCTTCGGCCCGATGCCGTAGGATGACAGGACCTGATTTTTGGCCGCCGCCTGGGCGGCCTTGGCCTGGTCCGAGCCGGCGCCGTACAGCGTCTCGGCCGTGCCGATCATCTCTTTCGCGCTGTCGGCATAGGTCTGGGCCCGGGCCTCGGCCGCCATGCGCAGCGCCACCGCCTGGCCGGCGCGGGTGGTGGTGCCGCCGGCATTGGCCAGCGCCATCTGGTCGGCCAGCGATTTCTTGTAGGGGTCGAGGGCCTTGTCGCGGGCTTGGGTCTGGGCGGCGGCGATCTCGGCATCGGTCAGCCCGGCCGCCTTCAGGGCCGGGGCCGCCGCGGCGATCCGTTCCTGAATCGCTACGATCTCAGCCCCGCGCCCGGTCAGCCCCGCGCCGCCGCCTTCCGGCCCGATGCCGAGCGAGGCCAGCGCCTGCTGGCGCACCGAGGTCGCGGCTGATGTCGCCTGTGCACTGCCCTCGCCGAACACCTTCGTGACCTTTTCCAGATAGGTGGTGAAGGCCTCGCCCTGCTGCTTGGCGGCATCCTCGGCCGCGTAACGCTGGCTCAGCCGCTGGCCCTCGCGCGTGCCGGTGCCGCCGGCGGCCGCCAGGCTGCGGTTGCGGTCGAAGTCGAAGGCGACCGCCAGGCCCTGGTTGATGTCGTCGACCGTGTCGGGTTTCCAGTTGCCGGCCCGCAGCCGGTCGAGGGCTGCGCGCACCTGCGGCCGGTCGGCCTCGACGCCGACGCCGTATTTGGCGCTGTCGGCGCCGAACAGCGCCTTGATGTAATCCTCGGGCGAGCGGAACAGGTCGATGTTGCTGGTATTGCCGAACCCGGCAAAACGCGGGTCGTAGTCCGGCTGAAACAGATCCTTGTTGATGGTCAGGCCATAGGCCGTGGCCATGCGGTTGACCGCCTCGGCCGTGTTGGCCCGCATCTGCATCGGCACCGAGGTATCGCCGCCGTCGAGGCTGGTGACGCCGCCATTGCCGACGAACAGCCGGCCATTGCGGATCGCCTCGAACTGCGCATTGCCCACCGGGCGCTGATCGTCGCCGAACAGGCCCATCAGCATCGGCAGCGCGATCGCCGCGGCGATCGGCAACCCGACCGACAGCAGGCCGGACATGCCGGCCAGCGCGCCGCCGGCACTCAGCGACGCGGCCTCGGCCGCCCCGATCCCGAGCGAGGCCGCGGCGCCCGAGGTCAGCCCGGTCACCGGCGCCGCGAACAGCGACGGCAGCGCCGAGGCGAGCCAGCCGGCCCCCGGCGTCATGATCTCCGACAGCCCCCCGGCCACGCCGAAGAAGTTGTTGCCGAAAGGGTTCAAGAAGTTGGTCGGCAGGAAGTTCGTCGGCGAGACGATCGACGACATGAACGACGACGAGCCCGACGAGGCGACGCCCGCGACCGGCGAGGCCGCGGCCGCACCGCCCGACATCATGCCGACCACCGACGTCACCACCGGCAGCACGATCGGCCGCGCCGCCGCCTCGAACGCCAGCCGGGCGAACATGGCCATCGCCGACGAGCCCATGTCGGCCACCATCTCGCGCCAGCCCTTGCGATTGGCCGAGAACAGGTCGGCAAAGCGATCGGCCCCATACCGCACCACATCGTCGGTCATCTTCTCGGTCGCGCGCTGCTGATCCTCGATCGCCTTTTTCTGCGCTTCGCTCGTTTCCTTCAGGCGGATCGCCGCGTCGATCCGGGTCCTCTCCGCCTCGGTCAGGTCGCGGATCTTCTGCCCCTGGGCATCGACCAGCTGGTTCTGCGCTTCGATGATCGCCTGCTGCACCCGCTGTTCGGTGGTCAACCCGCCCGCGGCGACGGCCGCGGCCTCCAATTTGCGGATCTGGCTTTCGACGCCATCGTTCGCCTTGACGATCGCCTTGGCCTGGGCGTCGGTCGCCCGCACCAGGTCGTCGCCCTGGCTGATCAGCAGCTTGTTCGCCTTCTCGGCTGCTTCCTGGGCTTTCTTGCGCGCCTCGGCCGTGCGGATCTCGCGCTCCGCCAGGGCCTCGGTCTGCTTGATCAGCGGTTCCAACTCTTTAGCCTGTTCCTTCGTCAGGTTCGGGAACAGGGCCAGCACCTCGGCCCGCGCCCGCTCGCGTGCGGCGATCACCTGTTGCTGGGTGACGTCGAGGCCGGCCAGTCGAATCTTTTCCTCATAGCCCTTGTTGATGTCGGCGATCCCGGCTTTGGCCGCCTCGAACATCCGGCGCTGCTCCTCGGCCAGCACGCGGGTGGCGCTGCCCGCCGCCTGGGTGCCGTTGGTCAGGTAGTCGACCGCGGTGGCCGAGGCGCCGCCCGGCGCCGTCTGGCCGGGCACCGAGACCTGCAGCGGCGGCATCGTCACCGTCAGCGACGACATCGCCCCGGTGATCGCCCCGGGCGACAGCAGGTTGCGCAGGAATTCGGGCAGCGTGTCCCACCAGGCCTGCGCCCGCTCGCCCATCGCGGTCAGCACCGCGTTCCAGCCATGCGACAGCTTGTCGAGCGCCCCGATCTGCGCGGCGCCGATATCGGAGAATTTCGCCGCCAGGTCGCCCCAGATGATGCCGACCCGCTCGGCATAGGCGCGATTCTCGCGCTCGGCCTGCGCCTGGCGCTCGGCCATGCGGCGATAGGCCGCCACCTGGGCATCCGACAGCCGCAGGCCATAGCGCTCGGCCTCGCCCGCCGCCGCCCGCATCGCCGCCCCGCCACGGTCGAGCGCCGGCAGCAGCTCGGTACCGATGCCGTCGCCCAAGAGCTTGTTGGCGATGGTCGCGCGCTCGGCCGACGGGCCATATTGCTGCATCCGCTCGGCGATGCGGGCCAGCGCCTCGGGTGCCTGGCTGCGGGTCAGCCCGTCGAGGCTGACCCCCATATCGGCCAGCATGGCGCGGGTGCGGGCCGCATCCTCACCGGTGCCCTCGATGGTGTCGCCCAGCCGGGTGAGCGCGGCGCCCAGCGTCGCGGTATCGGTGCCCAGCGCGGCGGCCGCCTGGCGCTGCTGCATCATCGCCGCCACCGACTGGCCGGTCTGCTGGCGCAGCGCGTCGAACTGCAGGCCGAGGTCGACCATCTCGCCGGCATAGGCCCGCACCGCCTCGGCCGCCAGTTCGAATCCTTTGGTCACCGCCGCGTCGGCGGCGGCCCGCGCCGCGCCCTCGGCCGCGTCGCTCAACCGCTGGTACTGCGCGGTGGCCTGGTCGGCCCAGCGCTGCACCTGGGCGGCCGACTGGTCATAGGCGTCGCCGATCGCACCGGCGCTCCGCCGCGCATAATCCTCGGCCGCCCGAGCCGCCTGTTCGCCGGCCTCGCCGATGCCGGTGACGATGCCGACGACGCGTGCGTTGGCCTTGTCGAATCCGTTGATCGCGGCATCGGCGGCATAGGCCGCCGCAGCCGCGACCGCGCCCCATTTGGCCACGGTCAGCACCGCCGAACGGTCCTGGCGCTGCGCGAACCGGTCCCACGACGCGCCGCTTTCCTCGGCGCCGCCCGCGAACGCGGCTTTGACGCGGGCGACCGCCTGTTCGAACACGCCGGCGGCGCGATCGGCCGAGGCCTCGGCGGCATCGCCGACGCCCGACAGGTCGACCTCGCCCAGCGCCTCGGCGCCGGCGGCTGCGCGCTCGAAGGCCTTGGCCATCTCATCGGCCGATTTCGCCGTCTTCGCCGCCGACTGTTCGGCCTGGGCATCGGCCTGCCGCCAGGATTGCGCCATCTGCGCCACCGCCTGGGTGATGCGCGACATGACGCGGTCGCCGGCATTGCCGACCGAGACGAACCGCTGTTCCAGCGTGTCGAAACCCTGGCTTTCCAGCCGATAGACCAGACTAGGCATCCTTTCCCCCTTCCGCCGCCCAGGCGGCTTCGATCATCGCCGGCACGCGGGCCAGCCCCGCCGCCGCGATCTGGTCGGTCGACAGCCGGCGCGCGATGGTGACCTGGCGCACCAGCGTGAACATGACGATGCGGCGGACCGCCCGCCCGGCGGCGCGGCGGCGGCGCGTCACCTCGCGATAGCCGCCGCGGCGGGCCGGCGTCGCCTCCGGCATCACCAGCACGAAGCGGCCCGGCCCGGCCGGCACCAGCTCGAGATCGCGGTTGAACGCGGCCTCGACCTCGACCGGCGTCATGCGCTGGCGCACGCCGCGACCGACACCGGCGCGGTAGGGCACCGCTTCGGTCGGGATGGCCAGGTACTGACCGCCCTGCCCGCGGATCGTCGCGCCGGTCGTGTAGGCCTCGATCGCCCCGCGATGGCGCGGGTTCTTGACCCAGATCTGGGCGGCGGCGGCAAGGCTGGCGCCCCGCCGCGGATAGACGTCGGCCCGCCAGGCATAGCCCAGCTTGCCGAGGCCGGCGCCCCGGGCATCGTCGATCAGGTCGGCCCGCATCGCGGCGGCTGCATCGCCGATACCGGCGGTGTGGGCGCGCTTGGCGCGCTCGAGGTCGGCCCGCAGCGCGGCGGCGAAGCCCTGACCCACCATGCCGCCCGACAGATGGATCATCGCTGCGTCTCGGGCTTGTTGATCCGGTCCCACTCGGAATCGGCTTCGGCCACCACCATGAACGCCTCCATCAATGCCGACGACTGGTCATTGACGCCGCCGGGATCAGGCAGCAACCCGGCCGACATGCCGCCCCAGCCCCCCATGCGGTAGAGCGCAACCGCATGGCGGACATCCGGGGTCAGCAGGCCGGCCGGGTTGACGTGATAGACGTCGCCTAGGACGTCCCATCCGCCGCCGCCGTCGTCATCGCTGTCGAAGGCGGCAGGCTCGCGGGTGGCGACGACAGCGATGCGGACTTTTTTCGGTCGGCCTCCGACAGCGTGCCCAGCGCCCAGGCCTGCCAGCCGATTTCGTTCCTGTCCTCGTCGGGGATCAGCCCCAGCGTGCGTTCGTCGAGCAACTGGCCGGGACCACGCCGCACATCGAAGGCGACGCCATCGGCGCGGGCCAGGAACATCTGGGTCGCGACGATCGGCACCACCGCCACCCAGACCGCCCGGGCCTCGAGGCGGGAGGCGACCAGCGGGTGCGACTGGAAATACAGCATGAGGTCGTCGACCTGATGCTTGTCGGCCCCGGCGATCACCTCGCCGGCCGCCAGCATGCCATCCCAGCGGTCCAGAAATTCGAGCACGGCCGAGGCGTCGATGCGCGGATCGATCGCATCCTCGACCACCCGGCGCATCGCGGTGACCAGGTCGCGATCGCCGGGGTAATGCGCCGCGCCGCGCTGGGCGATCAGACCCAGCGCCCGCGTGCGCTCGTAGACCCCGGGCGGCTCGATCCAGTAGACCGGCGGCTGGCCGCCCGGGCAGGCGGCAATATTGGTCTCGACCTGGGCGAGACGACGGCGGGCCGAGGCGGCGCGCCGCTCGGCCTTGGCCCGCTCGTCGTCGCCGGCCGCGGCCAGCGCCGCTTCCGCCTCGGCCAAGGCCGCCGAGGCGGCGGCAAGATCGAAGCGCGACGGCGTGAACGCGACCAGGTCGCGCCTTGACGTGGGAATCATCGGGAACAGCCCTTCAGTACACGCAGATGGTGACGGCGCTGTTGGTGCCGACCAGATGCAGGTTGACGTTCTCGGCCACCAGGCCCTGGCGGTCCTGTTCGTCGTCGCCCATCACTTTGGCCGCCGGCGCGGTGATCAGCAGCCGGTTGCCCGCGCTCGAGCCGCAGCGCGCCACCAGCGGGTATTTGGTCCCGGCGCGCAGCGCCCCGATCAGGTCGCGGGTCGCCACCAGCGTCTTGAGCGGATCCAGGGTCGCGGTGACCTTGCGCGAGGTCAGCTCGGGCGCACCGAACCCCTCTGTCGCATTGGGATCGTCGGGCATTACTGGCGAGATGCCCGAATCGATGTTGAACGTCGACACCCGCGCCGGCAGGCGGTTCATCAACATTTCGCCCGCCTTCCAGACCGGGGCGGCAGGCGCGGTAAACGCCGGGATGGTCGGCACCGCCGCGTCGATGTGGCTGACGAAGATGCCCTTGAGCTTGCAGGACATCGTCGACGGCGCATTCGCCTTCATCGCGATCGACCAGCCGCCGCGGCAGTCCTGGAACAGCCACTGGACGCCGTCGCGCCAGATGCCGATCGTCGCATAGCCGATCGCCGACGAGACAAGCGTGTAGAGGACGTTGACCGGGATCTGGTAGTTCGACGACGCGCTAATAGCCGCGCCGGCGGTCTGGCCGAGCGTCGCGACCTTGCTGCCCGAATAGTCGATGATCGCATAGGTACCGGCGGCGGTGCCGGTGACGACGATCGGCATGCCGGCATAGGTGCCGGCGGTGGCCGACGCCCCCGCCCCCAGCGTGGCGGTGGTGGTCGAGCCGGCGGCGCAGGCCTCGGGCGCCACCGGCACCGCCGCGGCGGTGATCGTCTCGGCCCAGCCCATCGCCCGCATGATCTTGCCCCAGTCCGGCGCGGTGCCGGCAGCGGCCGAACCGGCAAGCTTGATGTCGAACGAGATATCGCAGGACATGCCGCCCACGAACCCCTCGCCCATGTCGAGGCCGCCGGACAGTTCGTTGTTGTCGGTCTGGGTCGGGTTCATCTTGATCTGGATATTCTCGACCTTGACCGCATCGGTCGCCGCGGTCAGCGCGGCCGCGGTCCCCTCGGCACCCTGCAGCTTGAACGCCAGCAGGGCATTGCGCATGCGCATGGCTGCCATGATTTTATTCCTCCGGCTGGCCGGCCTCGGCCGGCGGATCGTTGACGGGGTTGGTGGTGGCGCCGGCCCCGCCCGCCGCGACCGGCGGTGACGGGACGGCCTCGACCGGCTGGTCGAACTGGTCGGCGACGAGCACGCGCTCGCCGTCGCGGAGGACGTAGCGCCCTCCGATCATCTGGGACATCGGTGTTCCTCTCGGGTTGTCGCCGTCAGATGCCGGTCGCGGGATCGGCCGGATCGGTGGCGGCGTGCTGATAGGTGATGGCCAGCGGCAACTGGAACGATGCGATCGCCTCGACCGCGGCGGCCGCGCCGCCCGGCATCGCCGGCCGCGCCTCGGTATCGACCCAGCCGGGCCCGAGCGAGGCGCCCGGCGCCCCGACCAGCCGCGCCACCGCGACGGCGAGGCGGTCGGCCTCGGCCAGCGCCGCCGCCCGGTCGGCCGCCTCGACCCAGCCGACGATGACCGGCTGGGCCAGGCAGGTATGGACGTAGACGTCACGGTCGATGACCTCGTCGGCCCCCGCCCGCTCGTCGTCGATCAACCCGAGATGCGGGCGCCGGTCGACCGCCTCGCCCTCCGGCCGGTTGCGCTCGACCTCGAGGCCGGGAAAATCCCCGCTCAGCGTGCCGAGCATCGCCAGCAGGTTGGCCAGCAGGCCGGCGCGGACCGAGGCGGTCATTTCGCCGCGGCCAATTGGACAAGCCAGACCAGCCGATCGCCATCGGCGCGGCGGGCCGAGGCGATGCGGTAGACCTGGCCGCCGAAGGACAGTCGGCCGGCGCTGGAAATCTCGCCCACCTCGGCCGCCCGGATCATCACGGCCAGGCCCGCCGCGACCGACTGGGCGCCGAACTCGGCCACCAGCAGATCGGCGGATTGGGGAATCGGCATCACCGCCACCGCCGGCGCGCCGCCCGGCGGGTGATACCAGCTGTCGGCCTGGCCGAGGCCGCGAAAGATCTGCACGTCAGCCGCGGCCATCAGCGTGTCGAACGACATGGCTGCCTCCTGAAAAGCCGAAGGCCCGCCACTGGGGCGGGCCTTCCGGCATCACGACTTCGTCGACGGCGATCAGGACTTGGTCAGCTGGCGCAGCGAGCGCGGCCGGACACAGAGGGTCAGCGGGTTGGACTGCGCCTCGACCACAGCCTGCCGGATGGTCTGGCGATGCGGCGGCATCAGCGCATAGACCGGCAGACCCTTGGTGTTGGTCAGCCCCATGATCGGCGGCGGGGCGAACAGCATCTGGAACAGGCCGGGCACCCCGAACGGAAACAGCCGGCCCTCGTCGGTCGCGATGCCGACCTTGCCGTCTTTGGTTCCGCGATAGTTGACGAAGGTGATGCCGCCATAGGTGAACGACGAGAACGCCTTGTTCTGGCTGAACACGTCGGTGTCGCGGCCTGTCCCCTGCGCCTTGCGCCAGGCCTTGACTTCCTTGTTGCCCCAGACCTGATCGTAATAGTTGTCGCCGCAGAGCGCGACCGGCTGGGCATTGGTGACCGGCAGGCCGTCCAGTTCGTTCAGCATGTCGCGCTTGAGGGTCGCGCAGGCCTGTTCGAACGTCGACGCATCGGGGTCGAGCGTGCCGAAGTTCATGTTGTGCGCGGCCATCGGCGCGATGCCGAAGAAGCTGTACCAGTTGTACAGCTCGGTCGTGCCATCCTTGTCCATGACCACGCCACGAATACCGCCGAGGCGGTGGTATTCGTGGGTCAGTTCGATCCGCGCCCGCAGGCCGAACGGCCCTTCCACCCGCTCGGTGATCAGCGCCTCGGGCGTCTGGAATTCGGCGAAGGCACCGTCGCCGGCCGGGGCCAGCACGCTCTGCACCTCGTCGGCACTGACCGTCGCCTCGATCTGGATATGCACGGACGGGGCCGTGCGCAGCGCCGAGACCGGATGATCGATCTGTTCCGGCTCGCTGCCGCGGGGCGAGGTGGCGACCACCTGCAGCGCGCCGTTGCGCTCGCCGATGGCGATGCTGGTGGTGCGCACGCCGTCGGCGGCGTAAAGGCCGATCGACCCGAGGAAGTTCGGGGTGTAGGGCGTGTTGTTGATGATGCCGGTCAGCGTGACGGCGCTGAACGGCTGGCCCGAGAAGATATCGGGGATTTCGCGCGGTGCCATCAGGCCCTCCTCAGTTGCGCACGATGATGCCGGCCGCCTGCTCGAGCAGGACGGCGCCGGCGGCCTTCTGGTTCGTCGTCGCGCCGGCAAACCAGGTCAGGATGTTGCCGTTGACCTCGGCGTCCCGCCGGATCATCGCGGCGCGGCGGTCGGCGGCGGTGGCGTCGACGTTGTCGAACAGCACGGCGCGCGGCACCTGCGACCCGTCGGTGTTCGCCGGGTTGTAGATGCGCCACTTGCCCGAGCCGGCGCCGACCGCGATGGTGAACTTGTCGCCCACCACGAAGTCGGGGGTGCCGTCGGCGATGATGAACTTGATGTCGTCGGCGAAGGTGGCGCCCACGACCACGTCGCCCAGCACATAGCCGTCGGGATCCTCGACGCGGAAGGTGCCGCTGTTGGTCGCCGCCGCGATGCAGGTCACGACATAGCTGCCGACCTTGGCGCCGGCCAGCACCGGCGTGGTCGCATCCATGGTCAGTGCGCCGGTGCCGGTATTGGTGCCCGGCGTCACCGTGGCGGTCGCGGCGACGCCGATCTGCCCCAGCACCGTACCGGCGGCATAGTTGGCACCGGCCAGCAGGATGCCGGTGCCGCGCGAGCGGTTGCCGCTCGCCTCCGACACCAGGAACTCGGCCGCATAGCGGCCTTCGGTGATCACGTTCGGCATGATGGCTTACCCCTTCACCTGGTTCATGCGGCTGTAGATCGCCGCGATATCGATCTTGGGCGCCGCGGCGGCGGGCGGTGCGCCGCCGGTCGCGGCACCACCCCCGCCATAGCTCGACACCGCCGTCTTCTCGGCGGCGGCGACTTCCTCGGCATTGAGGATCTGCCGCACCTGGGCGAGGCTCATGCCCTTGCCCAGGAAATCGGCGGCACGGGCCGGCTGGCCCGCCTGGGCGCAACGCTCGACGATCGCGGCCGCCTCGGCGTTGCGGTCGGACGCCGGGGCCGGGCCGGCAACGGCCGCGACCTGGGCATCGACGGCACCGGGGGCGGTCGCAGCCGGCGGCGCGACCGCGGCGGTCGACGTCTGCGGCAGCGCGGCAACAAGCGGCGCGAGGCCGCCGGGATTGGCAACGGTGTTCATCTGTTCTCCTTTCCGATTGCCAGGGATTTGCGCGGCGGCGCCGCGCGGTAAACTCTCGCCCGCGGCCAGCGCCGCCGACATCTCGACCAGCATCCGATCCAGCGTGCCGATGCGGTCGACCAGGCCCTCGGCCAGGGCGGCTTCGCGCGCGTAGACGCGGGCCTCGGTCGCCAGCACCGCGTCGAGGCTCAAGCCGCGCCAGGCGGCGACGCGGCCGGCGAACATCGCGCGCAGTTCGTCAAATTCGGCGGTCCACACGGCCCGCACCGCCTCGGGCAACGGTTCGTGCGGGTTGCCGTCGACCTTGTGGGCGCCCGAATAGATGTAGGTGTATTTCAGCCCCATCTGGGCGTCGTAACCCGACATGTCGCAATGCACGCCCATCACCCCGATCGACCCCACGTCGGCCGTCTCGGTCGCCCAGGCCTGGGCGCAGGCCGCGGCGATCAGATAGGCGGCGGAACACGCGCGGTCGTCGGCGATCGCCCAGATCGGCTTCGGCCCGCGCGCCGCGGCGGCGAGGCGGTCGCAGAACTCGAAACAGCCGGAGACCTCGCCGCCGGGGCTGTCGATGATCAGCGCCACCGCCCGCACCGCCGGGTCGGCCAGCGCGGCGGCGATGCGTTGTTCGCAGGCCTGGTAGCTGTCGATCATGGTGCAGCTGCGCAGGTCGATCATGCCGGCATAACGGGCCAGCGCGCCATGCACGGTCACCCCGGCGATCCCCGGCGCCAGCATCACGAAGGGCGGCGGCGGGGGCGGCGCATCCTCGCCGTCATCCTCCATCGCCCGCGGTGCCGGGGCCTGGGCCAGCAGGACCGACAGCAGGCCGGGCATCATCGCGTCGAGCGCGCGCGGCTCGACCATCAGCGACTGGTTCAGCAGCCGCCCCAGCAACAGCGCATGGCGCATGATCAGTTCTCCGTTGATGGATCGGCCGCCGGCGCGGCGTCGTCTTCCACGGGATCGGGGGGCGGCAGCGCGGCGGTGCCGGCCGATGCCGCCCCGTCCGGCTGTGCCGTGCCGGCCGGCGGCAGGTCGGTGCTGTAGCGCAGCCCCTGGTCGAGGGCATTGGCGCGGTCCCGCGCATTGGTCCGGTCGACTTCCTCGATATCGCCGCCGCGCGCCGCGACCTTCGAGCGGCGCGAGGCGAATCCGGCCTGCACCTCGAGGACGTCGGCCTGCACATCCTTCAGCCTGTCGAGCCATTCGAACTTCGGCGGGATCAGCTGCGGCCGGATATAGGGGCGCGGGTTGCGGCCATAGCCGGGCAGGACGATGGCGCCCGAGGCCTGGGCTGCATCGACCCAGCGCCGGATGAACGGAAACAGGAACTGGTGGCCCAGCACCGAATGCTGGTGCGATTCGATCTGGCGGCCGAAGTCGACCATGATCCCCTTGTTGTTCGAGAAGTTCGAGCGCACCAGGTCGCCGAACATCACGACATAGGGCAGGTCGAGGGCCGCGGCGATCGCCAGGCCCTGGCGGTACTGATAGGCCTCGTAGTTCGCGCCGACGTCGGCCGGGGCCGCCACCTCGATCTTTTCACCCGGCCGCAGGCGGTTGACCGCGCCGGTCGACAGCCTGATCACATCACCCTCGACATCCTCGTCGTCGTCGCCATCCTCGTCGGCCGGCTCGGTGATGAACACGCTGTAGAGCGAGGCGACGCCGTGCCGGGCTTGCTCGTTGTCATCATGCTCGGCCTGCAGGAACAGCTTGACGATCGCGGCGGTCAGGCGCGAGAAGCCGCGCAGCTGCCCGGCCTCGAAGGCCTCGAACACATGCAGGATCTCGGACGCCGGCACCCGTACCAGTTCGTTGGCGGTGGCCAGCGGGATGTTGTCCTGCGGGTGCCTGCGCCAGAACCAGTAGGCCACGCGCCGGCCGATCGCATCCAGCTCGATACCCTGGCGGATCACGTTGCCGTTCGGCGCCAGGCGGGTCAGTTCCATCGGGCACTGTTCCGACGGGATCAGCTGCAACTGCAGCGGCACGGCCAGCCCGTCCGCCATCAAGCGGGGCCGGAATCGCACGAACGCCTCGCCGGCCAGGCATTCCTCGGTATCGACCCGGCGCTGAAAGCCGTAGAAGTCCGACCGACCGTCGGCATCGATCTCGGCCGACGAGAAATCGAACAGGTCGATCAGTTCCTGGCTCTTGGCCTGGTTCGGCAGGCGCCAGCTCGGGACGATGCCGGTCGCGACATGCGCGTTGACCCATGCGTTCACCCCCTTCTTCGCATAGGGCAGGTTCTTGTACATCCAGCGCGCCCGCGCGGTCAGCGTCGGGCCCGCCGCGGCGATCAGCTGGTTGACATGCACGGTCGGGGCCTGCAGCCCGGCCAGCCGGCGGCCGCGCGCCGCGCCCTCGAAGGGCGCCGTCGCCGCGCGCGCCGCCGGCCGCCCGCCGACACCGGATGACGGAAAGACTCGCGGCTCGACGCGCGGCGGCGCCGCTCCCGCGTTTTTTCCCCATCGCAGCATGATCAGTAATCCCTGTCCTGCATCACGCGCAGCCGCCGCACGCGCCGGCGCCCGTCGAGGCGGCGCAGTTCGTCGTTCAGCGCGCCGATCGCCCTGGCGATATCGTCCTCGCCGCGGTAGGTCAGCATGCGTTCCCCCGACCGGATCGAGGCCACGCCGCTGCCGCGCTGGGCGCGCAGCGCCGCGATATCCGCCTCGATCGCCTCGCGGCTACGCATGCTGCCCCCAATGCGACATGTCGCCCAGAAAGCCGCGGCGCTTCTTGCGCTTGGCCGGCAAGGTCACGGGCCTGACCGCCGCCTGGGCGGGACCTTCGGCCACGGCGCGATCGTCGGCCTGTGGCGACACCTCGGCCGTCGCGACCTGGCGCAACCAGGACGGCGGCGAGGCCGGGTCGATCTTCGGCCCGCCCTTGCGGACCCATGCCGCCAGCAGCTGGACGAACAGATCCCAGGCCTCGTTGCGGGGCGACCGCTTCTGCCAGCCGTCATCCTCGGTGCGCACCTCGGCGCATAGCTCGGCATAGACGCGGTCCGGCGTATCGAGCGAGAAATGCACGTAGTTCGCGCCCGGCTTCGCCACCTGCAGCCGCGATGACGCAATGTCCTTCAGCGCGTGGACGTTCAGGATATAGAGCTTGACGCCCTTCTTCAGCCGCCGGCCGCGGTTGTCGGTTTCGATCAGGCTGCGGGTGATCAGCGGCGCATCAGGGCGGTTGCCGCCCTTGGTCAGCATGATCGACCGGTCGAGCCGGACGCGCAGCCCGGCGGCGTCGCGGTACCGGCTCGCCCGGATCCACCATTCATAGGCGTTGCCGGTCGCCCCCTTCTTGCCGCCGGTGTCGACCATGGTCAGGGTCGGCGACATGAAATCCTCGGTGCCCTCGACCGGCCAGCGGCTCAACACCACCTGGTCGGTCAGGACGTCCCAGTCGGCCCCGTTGGTCGCGGGCGAGATCTGGCGTTCGATCCCGTCGACTTCGACCGCCTTGAAGATGTCGAAGTACGCCACCAGCCAGAATTCGCCGGTGGCGGCGACGGCCCAGATCGCCACCACGAAGCTGTTCATCTGCACATCGACGGTACCGAAGATCGCCCCGGCACGCGCCGGCACGACCCCCAGCGGAAAGGCTTCAGCCCGCTCCTTCAGGACCCCGGGCTCCAGCTGTTCGGCCTCGGTCACCGCCTTCGACTTGTAGTAGACGCCGAGGGTGGTGTTGACCTCGGCCTTCAGGTCGGTCTCGTCGCCGGTCCGCTCGTATTTGCGCAGCGCGGTGACGTAGGCGTGCACGGTATCGGCCAACGGCTTGAACGCGTTGACTAGGCCTGACAGCCAGTAGCTGCCGACCCGGGTGACCGGCCGGACGCCGATCAGGTCGCCAGATGGGCGGATGCCCATGCCATAGGGCAGCCACAGCCCCCGGGAACGCATTTCAGTCCGGTGGCGCTCAGCTTCGGTCAGCGCGCCGCAATGCGGGCAGATCAGCGCCGCCATGCTGGCCGCCTGGTCGGGCGTGGCGTCCGGCAGAATGCGCAGATGCGCGATCGTCGGGACCTGATCGGCATCAAAACCCGGTGACCAGTACTCGCCGCAATCCAGGCACGGCCACCACCACAGGTTCCGGTCGCCGTCGAAGAACAGCGGCACGATTCCCTTGGTGATGTCCTCGCGCTTCGGCGACGACACCACGGTGATGATGCCGTTCTTGCCGAACTGGGTGGTGCGCTTTCTGGCGAGGACGATGGGATCGCCCTCGCCGCCGATGTCGTCGTCGATCGAATCGCGCTCGTCGATCAGAACGAAGGGTACCGGCCGGCTCGCCAACTCGCCGGAAACCGGGTAGCCCAGGGTCACCATCGACCCATTCTTGAACGTCTTGGTGAACACCTTGTCGTCGCCCCGGCTTTCGCCGATCTGCGCCTTGACGTCGGGCGACGTGTTCAACAGCCCCTGTTCGATCCGGCGCTCGCTGAAATCCTGGGCCAGGCTCCGCGACGGTTGAATCAGCAGGATGTCGCGCGGCGCATACAGCGCTGCATGCGCAATCGTGTTCAGGAAGATCTCGGTTTTCCCGAATTGAGCTGGCCCGATGATCACGACCATGTCGGTGTCGCGCCGCAATTGACGGTCCATCGGCTCGACCAGGTAGGGGGTCAGGCTGTTGCGCCAGGGGCCGCTATACCCGCCGCCCTTGTTGCGAACATGGCGGTGCTTTTCGGCGCACTCGCTAATCGTGATCCGCCGCGGCGGGCGCAATGCCGATGCCGCGGCACGCCGGACCGCGGCGGCAGTCACGAACGGCGGCAGGGCCTCCTCACGCAGCCTGGGCATCATCGATCATTACCCTTTCCAGCGCGTCAGCCAGGTCGGACAAGGCGGCGTCGACCTTTGCCTGCATTTCGGTGACGACCTCGTCGTCGATCCCCAGTTCCCGCTGCAACTCGTCCGGCAGGCCACGCAGCCGCTCCCGGATCAAGCCCAGCACCGAGGTCAGCTCGAACTTGACGTCTGCCGCCGAGACCAATTCGCCGCGCAGCTGCGCCAGCTTGGTCCGGTCCAGCTCGGCCTTCAGCGCCTCTGCCTGGGCGCGGCGCGACAGCGTTTCACCCTCGTTGGCGATCAGCGCGCCATCGCCCAGGAATTCGAGCTTCAGCTGATGATCTCGCGCCAGCCTCTCGGCCGTGGCGCGCTCCTCAGCGTCGCTGCGCGCTTGCCGCCAGGCATGGACCGCGCGCAGGTCCAATTCGTAGGCCACACCGTTCGACCCGCCTTTGACGACGGGACAGCCATTGACGATCCAGGTTTTCACCGTCGGCGCCGACACGTCGAAAAAACGTGCGGTATCGCCGAGGCTGCGGACGTCCTGTTCGCTCATCCCCGGCTCCAAAATGTTGAAAAAGAACAACAATCCGACCCCGAGCAAACGTTGCCCGAAGACAAACACCCGCGCTCGTTTCGCCCGCGTCGTTTTGGGGCATGGGGAAGGACCCGGGACCGGACGGCGGCAGTGTTTCCGGCTGCCGCCGACCATCGCGCGGTCACATTGGCGCCTCCGAAACGAAAACGCCCGCCGGGAATGATTTCCTGGCGGGCGCGAAACATCGACTATGGTCACTCTGTCAATACCAGTCGGGGAAGTCAAGCGCCGCCGTCGAGCCACGGCGCCAGCGGCGGCACCGTCTGGTCGAGGCGATGGCGGCGCAACGAGCGGTCGGCATTGAGCAACCGCAGCCTGATCGCGATCACCGCCCGCGCCCAGCGCTGGTAGACGGCACGGACATGCGCGACCTCGTCGGCCGAATTCAGGACGATGACCGGGCAATAGCGGCGATGGTCGCGCGCATCGAAGTCCCACCAGTATCCGATCTCGGGCTTGCCCTTGGCGTCGAGCACCGGGCGCAGCCGGGGCTGGGCGTCGGCCCCCCAGGACGGCCGCCCGCCGATTTCGGCCTGGCGGATCACGAGAATCCCGTCGGGCGCGCCCTCGACGACGTCATGCACCGTGGCAGCGTCGTCATCGAGCCAGCCCATGTCGCCGCCGCTGACGTCGATCCGACCGCCGATCTGGGCGCGGCGCTCGATTTCGAAGACGCCGTCGGCCGAGTGGCCGAACCACTCGACCCCCTGGGCCGCGCGCTCGCCCTCGTAGAGGCCGATGCCGCGCCCGGCGTAGTGCTGGGCCCGCTGCTGGCGATAGGTCCATTCGAGCAGCCATTCGATCGAGACCAGATTGCGAGGGTTGCGAGGGTCGCGAGGCTGGCCCTGCGATACTCCGCCGCCCGAATATCCCTGAAGCTTCAACATCTTGCTTTCCCCCTGCGAGGGTTGCGACAGTTGGAGACCATGTTTTTACGTAATGCGTTCACGCACCTGCATTAGCCGGCGCAACCCTCGCAACTATCGCGACCATCGCAAGCCGTTGATTTCATTAGCCTTGCCGCGCGCGATAGTCTGCGATGGTTACGAGGGTTCAATCGCCCCCGCCGTCGTCGTCAGGCCCGATAGGCATTTCATCCGGCACGTTGACCAGCTCGACCGCGTCGTAATAGCGGATGCGCCCGTCGACGCGCCTGATGCCCCGCTCTGGCAACGCCTTGCCGAACGCGGTCATCGACCAGGGCTTTTCGGCATTGGCCCGGCACCAGGCGCAATAGGCGCGGTACATCGTCTTGGCCTGCACGCTGCCGCCGGCCGACAGCTTGATGCACTCGGACACGAATCGGCCGACCGGGTCGTTCTCATGCCGGTATTCCTCGGTGGCGACCACGACCTCGTGCGGCACCTCGAGCCCGCGCTCGAGCCAGACCCGCAGCCCGTCGAGCGCCCAGTTGAGAATGCCCGAGCGTTCGGCCCACAGCTTGGCCGGCAGTTCGCGATCCCATTCCTCGCGCGGGATGGTCACCCCCCACAACACCAGCCGGACGCGCCGCCAGATGCCATGGTCCTGGCCGCGAATCGTAGGCTTGTGATTGCCCGAGACCATCAACTTGAAGGCGGGTGTGAATTCGAAGAACCCCTGGTGCAGTCGCCGCGCCATGATCTTCTCGCCGCCGGTCAGGGCCTTGACCATCGCCTCGCCCAGCCGCACGCCCTGTTCGGGTTCGCTGGCCCGCACGAAGCGCTTGCCCGGTAGTTCCGCCAGATCCGGCGTCGCATCGCCGCCGCCGCGCCGATCGTTGGCGATCAGCGATTCGAAGGGCAGCGTCTGGGCATAGGGTCCGAGCATCCGGGCGATCAGGTCGACGAACACCGACTTGCCGTTCGACCCGGTACCGTAGTTGAAGATGAGCGCCTGTTCGTTGGTGAAGCCGGTCAGGCAATAGCCGATCCAGCGCTGCAGGAAGCCCCGAACCGCCTCGGACGGCTGGACCCGGCCGAGGAACTGGTGCCAGGTCGGGCATGTCGCCTCCGGGTCGAAGTCGACATCCATGATCTTGGCCAGGCGATCGCCGCGGCTGTGGGGGCGCAGCTCGTCGCAGGCACCCGCCAGGCGCAGCGTGCCGTTCGCCAGGTTGAGCACGTCGGGGTCGGCGTCGAGGCTGTTCGGCCCAACCGAGATATGCGGCAACGCGCGGTTGATCATCCCGTCGATCCGCGCACTGTTGCCCGAGGCATACCCCCATTTGAACAGATCCTCGACCGCCTTGTTGAAGTCGGCCTTGGACTGCCAGGTCTCAGGCCCGCGCGCCTGCAGCGCCTTGACCTCGTCGAAGATCGCGCGGGCGGCGAGCTGGGCGCGGCGCTCGACCGCGTGGTCGGCCCCCTCGCCGTCCCAATGGGTACCGGTCCAGACCATCCAGCCGCGTTCGCGGACGAACAGCAGGTCGTCGCCATGGCGCGCCAGCAGCCGTTCGGCATTACCGATGTCGTTGCGCTCGCGATAGGACAGGTCGAGGTCGATGGCGGCCGGCGCCTCGCCCCCGCCCTCGCCCCGGCCCTGCCCGTCGCGTCCCGCGCCGAACAGGTCGTTGGCCGCCGATGCCGGTGCCGGCGAGGCACCGGGAAAGCTGACCACCTTGGCCGCCAGCACCGACTGCCGGATACGATCCTCGCTCACTCGGCGGCCCCCTGAAGCATGTCGTTGAAATCTGTGCCCGGCGCAGGCCAGGCGATGCGGACGCGGCGGCCGGCGGCGTGGTGGCGGCGGGCGGCGCGCTCAATCAGGGCCTCGGCCGTCGGCATGTCGCCGTCGGCATCGCCCAGCAGGATCACTTCCTCGACCCAGTCGGGCAGGATCAGGCCCGGCCGCTCGGGGTCGGGGTACGGGCTGGGCACGCGCTTGCCCGGCAGCGTCGGGTGCGGGGTCGAGCGATCGTCGCCGCCGCCGGCCAGATTGGCGAGCGAGACGGCCGACCAGACGGCCAGCCGCTCGCCGTCGCAGACCGGCCCGCCGGCAGCGTCGTCCCAGAACGATTGCGCGACGGACAAGCAGGTCTCGACCCCCTCGCCGACGGCGAGGCGCCGCGCTGGCCGGGTCAGGCGGACGGCACCGCCGGCATAGGCGCCCAGCGCCTTCTTCGCCGCCGGTACCGGTGCCTTGGCCGCGCCGTCGAGGGCGAGGTAATGGCGATGGCAGGTCATCAGCGAGCGATCGGGCGCCCAGACCGCGGCGATCAGCGCCGGCCAGTGCGAGACCTGTTCCGGCCCATCCTCGGGCCGGTGCCGGTGCTTGAGGCGGGGCACGAACCGCAGCGTCGGCGGCGCCGGGATGGTGATGCCGCGCGACGGCAGATAGGCGGCACCGATGCTGCCGGCCACCGGCCGGGCGGCGCGCCACAGCCCGGCCGCATGGCGCCGCGCCCAGGCATCCGATTCGGCCTGTTCCTCGGGGGACCGCCGCTTGACCACCGGGGCCAGGGCCTCGCGCCGGCCATCGCGCAGCGGCATCAGCCCGGCCTCGCCGGCCAGTTGCTCGACCGCGTCGACGAAGGACAGCCCGTCGAGCCGCATCAGGAAGGCGATGGCGTCGCCATGGGCGCCGCAGCCGAAGCAATGAAAGAAGCCCTTGTCCTCGCGGACCGTGAACGACGGCCCCTTTTCGGCATGGAACGGGCAGAGGCCCTGATATTCCCGGCCGGCGCGCCGCAGCGTCACCCGGCGGCCGACCACATCGACCACCCGGGTGCGGGCGCGCAGATCATCGAGGAAAGCCGGATCGAAGCTCATGCCGGCCTGCCATTTTGTGTGTATTTTTCTACACACAAACCCTTGACGACCAGCCCAATGATGTGTATGTTAATACACACAACACGGGGGTTGCGATGCGGAACAAGTCGAGCGGCGAACTGATCAAGATGGTGCAGGCCGACGGCTGGTACGAAGTCGCCACCAAGGGCAGCCACGTCCAGTTCAAACATCCGACCAAGCCGGGCCGCGTGACCATCCCGCACCCGAACAAGACGCTGCCGGCCGGCACGATCGCCTCGATCCTGCGGCAAGCCGGGCTGAAATAAGGAGAGATCGCCATGACCTACTATGTCGCCCTGATCCACAAGGATGCCGATAGCGAGTACGGCATTTCGTTCCCCGACTTTCCCGGTTGCGTCTCGGCGGGCGCAACGGTCGATGAGGCGGTGCGCGGCGGGGCCGAGGCCCTGGCGCTGCACGTCGAAGGACTGCGCGAGGATGGCGCCCCGGTGCCGGCCCCGCGCGACCTCGCCGAGATCCGGGCGGCCGGCGACGATTGGATCGTGTGGGAAGGCGCCGTCGCGGTGCTGGTGCCGCTGCTGCCGCCCGAGGGCCGCGCGGTGCGCGTCAACGTCACCCTCGACGCCCAGTTGCTGGCCCGGATCGACGCGGTTTCCCGCAATCGCTCCGGCTTTCTGGCCGAGGCGGCCGAACGGCTGCTGGCGGGGTGACGTCACGGCGCCACCCGATCGAACAGCGACGGCACGACAGCCCGGTCCCGCGCATCCAGGGCTGCAGCGCAGCGCGGCGAGATCCACAGCACCTCGGTTCGCTCGCGCGCGCCGTCGGCCAGGGCGACGCAGGTCACGCGGCGCCAGTCGGGCAGCATGTCGTCGTACATCGGGTCGGGATAGCCCGACAGCACCACCATGCCCGCGAGGCCGCGCAGCGCGGTCAGCAGGTCGGCATGCCCCCCCCCGGTCCAGTTCGTGGCGATACATCCGCCGCACCAGGTCGTAGCGGTTGCCGCGGCTGCGCGTCTCCCACAGATAGGGCGGGTCGACATAGTGGAGCGTGTCCGGCCCGTCGTGGCGCTGCATCAGCTCGAGGGCGTCGCGATTCTCGATATAGACCGACTTGAGCCGCTGCACGAAATGCGGCACCCGGCCGGGATAGTTCCGCCAGTCGGCGACCATGGTCGAGCCGCCCCGCGTCGCCGACGTCGACGAGCGGAAGCCGGTCGACAGCGAGCCGGTCAGTTCCGAATTATGCGCGTTCGCGCCGAATCCCATGTAACTACGGATCAGCAGCCGCCGGGCGCGCTCGAGCGGATCATCGCTGGCCTGATAGGCCAGTTCGAATTCCGCCCGGGCATAGGGCGTCAGTTCCAGCTGCTGCACCAGCGATGCGGCCGAGGCCGGATCGCGCAGCACCCGGAACAGGTTCACGACATCGTCGTCGAGATCGTTATAGACCTCATGCTCGGCCGGCCGCTTGCGCATCAGCACCGACGCCCCGCCGCCGAACGGCTCGACATAGACGCGATGCGCCGGAAAATGGGCGATGATCCACGGCGCCAGCTTCCACTTCCCGCCGAACCAGCGCAGGACGGGACGCGGCACCAGCGACAGCGGCACGGCGATCGCGGCCGCCGTCACGACACGGCCTCGCCGAACAGCGGCGTCGGCGGTACCGGCACATGGGCGCGGCGCTGCGCCTTCAGGCGGCGGCTGTGTGGTGCCTCGCCCTCGACCCAGGCCAGCCGCCGGCGGATATCGGCGACATAGGCGGTTTCGCGTTCGATCAGGATCGATCGCATGCCCTCGGCCCGAGCGGCTTGACGGTCGGGTGCCGCGACCCCATGCGGTCCGACGGGTCGGCCTTGGCGCAATAGAAAAACCGCGCGGCCGAACCGCCGGCATCGCGCGGCAGCGCCGGCCGCCGCACGTTGCCCATGTCGCCGAAGATGCCAGCGGTGATCGGTGACCGTTCCTCGCCCGTCACCGCCTGACGCGCCCCCCGGCGCCTCGGGGAACAGCGCCAGCACCTCGGGCGAGCCGTCATGCAGCACGTTTGCCGGCCAGCGGCCGAGCGAATGGCCTTCCCGCGCGCCGGGCAACATCGTGAATCCCTCGCGGCTCGACGCATGGTAGCGCCGGCCCGCACTTGGCACCCCCTCGCGCTGGCGAGCGCCCGGCCAGGGCTTGCCATCACGAACGTGGCTCAGCAGACCGCCGGCACCGGCCCGCAGGTCGTCGTCGGTCGGTACGCGGCAGCCGTCGATGTTCAGCGCCCCGACACCGAACGCCAGCAGGTTTTCCAGCGTGTTCCCGATCATCGGGCGGCGCGCCAGCACGATCGGTTCGACCGACGGCTTGACCGCCGAGCCCGACATCTGGCGCGCCAGGCGATGCAGGCGCCGCCAGCCCGCCCGGTCGAGCGTGCGCGGCAGAGCCAGCATGCTTTCGAGCGGCGAGTGCGACTTCGGGTAGCCCTGGCCATAGAGCCACTGGAACTGGTCGCGGATCTCGAAACCCGCATCCTCGATCGCGGTGGCCAGGCGGTGATAGGTGCGGGTGCCGCCGAAGGCGAACAGCGAGGCGCCCGGCTTCATCACCCTGAACACCTCGCGCCAGAAAGCCGGGTCGAACGCCTCGGCCCCGGTATCCCATTTCTGGCCCATGAAGCCGGCAGCCGAGCGCCCGTAGACGCCGCCCTTGGCCGGCGCGGCATTGGCGGCGCCGAAGCGCCGGACGATCGATTCCAGCGCATAGGGCGTGTCGGTGACGACGGCATCGACCGAGGCGTCGGCCAGCCGGGTCAGCTCGACCCGGCTGTCGCCGTGGATGACTTGCACGGCGCCGGTCACGCTGCCACCATCGACAACCAAGGGTTGACGCCTCGGGGATGGCCGGCGTGATGGCAAACAGTCGAAAGCTTGATGTCGCGATCGGATTTGCCGGCGGGTGCCTGGCGACGATCCTGGCCGCCATGGCCTTCAGGACGTTCCAAGGTTTCGCGCCCGAGTGGGGCGACTGGAAGGAAGTCGTTGCCGCGATCATCGGCGGCGCGATGACGATCCTGGCCGGCTGGCTCGCCCTCCGCTCGGCGGAGAAGCAGGCCAACGAACAACGGACCGAACGACTGGCAACCGACGCAAAGGCGCAGATCAGCGCCATGCGCAGCACCCTTCACCAGATCCTGCCGATCATCGACCATTGCGACTGGATGCGACAGATCACCGACGTCTCGAATACCGGCACGCCCGATGACTGGGGCGCGTTTCCGAGACGGCTGCATCTTGTGACCAAGGGCTATGAAGACCTGATCGACTTCATCCGACGGCGCCCGATCGACGACCCGATGATCGTGGGCAAGATCGAAGGCCTTCGGACTGGAATCGAACTGCTTCAGCGCAAGGCCAGCCACTTCCACGCCAACGCCGCCAACCTCACGGGGCAAGAGCGCGAGGAAGCCCGAAGACCGGCCGAATATGCCGTATTCCTCTGTATCGACGACAGCATCGCCATCCTCGAGGCAATGAAGCGATACCACAGCAGCATCGCCGTCGCGGCCGCCTATGGCCGGGCGGGCGCGGCCGACGAAGTCACCGAAGCCTACGACCAGACAATCGTGGCGCGCCGGGTGCGCCGCCAAAATCGCATACCACACAGTCCGATCGAACTGCAGTTCGACGGCAGCGGCATTCAGCCAGACGACTGACCGACCCCTCACCGCCCCGCCTCCCGGTCCCCGATCCGCCGCGCCCCGCTTTTCATCATCCGGTCGAGATCCGGGTCGCGGGCCTGCCAGGCCCGCGCCTCGTGCGGCGCGCAGTAGTTCGATCCCTCGACGGTCGGGGCGCCGCATTTGCAGGCATCGTCCCAGCTTGGCGCCCCGGCGATCCATTGGCAGGTGCGGAAATCGCTGACCCGCCGGCGCGGCGTCGCGGCCGGATCCGGGCGCGGTTTCGGGCGCGGCCGGCGGGCGTCGAGATCGATCAGCACCGCCAGCGGCCGGCGGTCGGCCTCGGCCCGGCCTTCGCGCCCGGGCCTGGGCGCGCGGGCGGCCCGCGGTTTCGACGTCGGCGTCGGCTTCGGCTGCTGCTGCGGCGGCTCGGCCGCCGGGCGCGGTGACCTGGGCACCGGGTTGCCCAGGCGGTGCAGCTTGCCGGCCACCATGTTCTTGGTGAAGCCCGGGCCGAGCGCCTGGGCGATCGCGCCGTTCGACTGGCCGGCGCCGGCCAGCTCGAGCAACCGGGCGACGAGCTGATCCGACCAGGTGCCGAGCGCGCGGTTGGCCGGCCGGGCCGGCCCGCGTGTCGCCGGGCGGCTGTCGGCCGGGCCGCGCGATGGCGTAGTCAAGGTGGCGTCAGGCACGTGTTCCCCGTCATCGCCCGGCAGGGGCCGGGCAATCGTCATCGCCGTCATGTCTCAATCTCCCGCGTCAGACCGCCGGGCGGGTGGCGCCCGGCATCACCCCATCGTCAGGTCGCCACCACCGGCACGCCGTTGCACAGCCCGCCGGTTTCGACCGCCCAGCCGATCACCGCGCCGCGCTCGGCCACCGGCACCGCCCGCGCCCCGGCATCGACGCCGATGGCGGCCCAGCGCCGGTTGATCATCGCCGCCAGGCGCCGGTTGCGCTCACGCTCGGCCCGCAGGTCGGCATCGGCATAGGGGCCGGCGCCGGCGCCATCGTCGTCGGGGCCGAGGCCGGCGATCAGCGCCAGCGGCACCGGCCGCCAGGCCGGCACCGCATCGACCCCGGCCAGCGCCGCCGCGCCCGCGCGGGCGGCATTGCCGCCGCGCAGCGGCACCGGGCGGGGCACCGGCCGCGGGCGCGCCAACGGGGGCAGCGCCGCGAACAACGGCAACTGCCGGTCGCCGCCGAGGCTGTGCGCCGCGGTCATGACGGCACCGGCCCGGTATCGGGCGGCAGATGCAGCCGGGCGGCCGGATCGGCATAGCGCGGATCGGCCAGCCGGCCGAGCAGCCCGGCCCGGTCGACCGCCACCAGGCTGAGATCGAAATGCCGGCCCATCATCGACCAGCCGGCCCCGGCCTCGACCACCTCGGCCAGCCAGACCTGGCGGGCATAGCGGCGGGCCACCGGCGGTTCGGCGAACGAGACCGCCCAGGCATAGCCCCAGCGGCCCAGCGTCAGCGCGTGCAGCAGCCGCACGGTCAGATGCATCGGCACCGGATCGTTCGCATTCTCGTTCGGGTGGCGCCAGAACGCGGTATAGACCGCGACCCAGCCGCCGATGCGCCGCGCCGCCGGTGCGTGGCAATAGCCCTGGTAGCCGACCGGCGTGCCGGCGGGATAGAGCAGCGAGCCATCGTCGATCGCCTCGGCCAGCGTGCCCGGCACCCATTTGAGCCGCGCGCCGGACGAGGCGACCGGCCGGCCCGCCCGGGTCAGCATGACGAACAGCGTATCCTCGGGGCCGGCCCCCGGATTGACGGCGGGATTGACGAACTGGCTGGCCACCGCGCGGCCGGGATCGGCCTCGCAGACCTGCCAGAAGTCGCTCAGCGCGTGGCTGACCTCGACCTGCAGCCCACGCGCGGCGGCGGCGCGCAGCAGCGGCGGCACGACATGGCGCCCGACCTCGCCGCGCAGGCGGCCGGGCAGGTAATCGGCACGCACGGCATCGAGATAGCTGATCATCCGACCCTCGACCCCGGCGGCGCCCGATCGACCAGATTGGTGGTGACGACGACCCCGCCGGCCGCGCGGATCGCCGAGCGGGTGTAGCGGGCCGCCGCATCGGCCGCGGCGAGATCGACCCGGGTGAACGACCGCCCGGCGGCGCAGGCCCGGCGCATATCGCGCCGCAGCGCCTCGCCATAGACCAGATCGTCCATCTCGCCGGCCTCGCGCCCGACCGCGTCGGCGCGGATGCGCACGCCATCGCCGGCATAGAGCAGCCGCACCGAGCCATCGTCGCCCACCCGCACCATGGCGGTACGGTCGAGCATGCCGCAGCGCGACGCCGCCGCCAGCACCTCGCCGGGATGGACGTCGAGCGGCAGGTCCAGCAGGAAGCGCCGCTCCGCGTCGAGCCGGTCGAACGACAGCGGCACCTCGGCCGCCGAGACCAGCAGATGCTGGCCCACCACCGGCCGCATCACCGCGGCGCGGTCGAGCGCCTCGAGCGCCTCGCCCAGCCGGGCGTAATCGCGGCTGACCGCGGCATCGCCCTGGTGCAGGGTGATCACCACCCGCCGCACCCGCTGGCCGTGGCGGGCGGCATGTTCGCGCAGCCGGGCCAGCGCCGCGCCCTCGACCGCGCCGCGCTCGACCTCGACCAGCAGCGTGCCATCCTCGCGCAGCGTGGCCCCGACCCAGCCGAGCATGCGGCGGGCATAACCGGCCGCGTCGCCCTCGACCCGGCCCAGCCCGAGCTGGGCCGCCGCCAGCGCCCGCAGGCCCTGCGGCGCGTGCAACGCCTCGCCCCGCTCGGAGAACCACATGGCGAGATCGCCGGCGGCAACCACCGGCAGGCTGACATCGCCGCCCAGCACCTCGGCCATCAGCCCGGGCAGGCCGAATCGGACACAGGCCTGATCGAGGGCGACCAGCATGGCGACGTGGATATGGGTGGTCTCCGCGTGGCGCAGCCGGCGGACGGTGGATTCGCCATAGCCCGAGGCCTGGGCAAGGCCGACCAGCGTCATCGGCGAGGCCGGACCCAGCCGGGATTCGAGCGCGGCGGCGAGACGGGCAACGATCGTGGTCATGACGGCAACCTCCCGGTGTTGGCCGGCCACCCGGCCAGACGCGGCGGCGGGGGCGGCGTTATCATCGTCACTACGCTAGACGCCGCGCGCGAGAACGACAACCAATTGGGGCCGGACATCATTGGGCACCAGCAGCGCGCGCCATGACATCGAAGGAGAGATGAACCGTGGCCGAAACCCCGTCAGAAGCGCTACAGGAAATGCTCAAAGCCATCGGCGACATGCGGCAGACGCTGCAATCACAGGTCTGCGGCATAGCCACTTTCACGGGCTTCATGGCCGGCGCGCTCGTCGCCCGAGGCTCGTTGCCGCCCGACGAACTGATGCAGATCTGCACACTTGCCGCCGACACCGCGTCGCGCCTTTCAGGCGAAGACGCGCGACTGGTGGTCGACGTCATCGCTTCGGCCAGCAAGCAGATAGTCGCGGAAGCGCAGGACAGCGAGCGTTGATCAAGCGCCTTCATTCGGGCCTTCAGCTCGGTGAGCGATTTGTCCTTGAGCATGTAAGTCATGCTGCATCCGCGGCCCGTTCGGCCGCGCCTTCTGTCGGTGTGGGGTTGTGCGGGATGTCGAAGAAATCGTTGGCAGAAACCTTGCCGCGGGTAAAAGCGAAGAGCTTTACCATTGCCTCCTTGCGAGGGGTTCGCTTGCCCTTCACCCATAGCCGGCAGGTTTCAACACCCTCGCCCGTCCCCTCCGCGAGCTGGGGGATAGTAGTACCGGTTTCGGTCATCCACTCGGCGAGCTTCATACTCGCCATCAAACATCTTGTTTGAAGAAATGTCAAACAGGTCGTTGGTGGAACGACCGCACTATTTGTTGGACCATGCCGCTATGCCGCCCCGCAAAAACCTGTCCAAACCCAGGCCAATCAAGGCATTTGATGAGCCGCCGAACCGGATCGCCGAGATCCGTTCGGCACGAGGCATGACGCAGCAGGATTTGGCGGACCTTGCCGACACATCCAATCAGCAGATTGGCCACCTGGAGTCTGGTGCGCGGCGCCTGACGGACAAATGGATGGCAAGACTTGCACCCCATCTCGGCGTGCCCGCCTCGGCCTTGATGCGCGGCGGCGGGTCGGAGGTTCAACCTGTCGTTACTCAGGCCGGTAACGCTGGCGTTGACCACGACATGTTGCGGCGCTCAATCAAAGCCGCGCTGGTGTTCTTCGAAGTTTCCGAAACCGACGCCTCTAAAATAGCCGCAAAAGCTATCCAGATTTATCAAAGTGAACTGGTTTCTTCGGGTAGCGCAGATTGACCAGAAAAACCAGATTTTCGACCGATATATCGTAGAAGGCTGCGCACGCCTTCAGCGATTTATACTCTGCATTAGCAAATGCATGCCCATCCGCAAGGGCTGCCAATAAAATCCTGTCAAATGTTGACACAATCCGTGTTGGAGATAGGGCAAAAGGCCCGCTCATCTTCGCGCCCATATTCTTAACTTCGCCTAAGAGGGCCACTTATGGGGCGAATTCTCTCGCAAATTCTTACAATCCAAAGCGGTACCGTCACAGCGACCTCCGGTTATGGTTCGCCAAGCCCGCGGGCTTGGCGGACATCGGTCTTGGTAATCGGACGCGATCACTAAGGCCGGTGGTCGGGCTACACCCCGATTGCGTGGCGGGGGATCTCCAGTCCCCCGCCCCCGCCTCATCGATTACGCGGCAGCCTTGACCGCCACGTAGCACATTGCGCCGGCGCGGCCATCTGCCCGGGGCGCCGCAGGATCGGCGTCGAGCGTAATCCCGCGCCGCGCGAACGCGGTAACCGTGCGGCGCCAGGCGGCGCGGTACTGGTCCGTGCCCCAGGCAGTCGGATCGTGAAGAACCGTGATTGTCCCGGCATCGAGCGCGTCATGCAGCACCTGGTCGGCCGCCTCGGTCACCGCCACCGGCGAGGACGGATCGCGCGCCAGCTCGGCCATGATGATCTCGAGATCCGCGCGGGCCTGGATTTGGTCAACTACCTGCATCGTCGTCTCCCTGTTTCGGCGCCCACCCCGGGCGCGGGGTTATCGCGGCAATCTGGCTGGCGATCGCGGCAATGCTGCCAGCGTGGACGCCCGCGATTCCGATGTCGCTCAACGCCCGCTTGGCGCTGGCGAGAAGGTTATGAACCGTGCTACGCGACCGCCCCTTGTCCTCGGCGATTTCGGCGATGGAATAGCCCGCACCGAGGGCCGCGACGATGCGTGCTTCAGCCGGCGTCAGGTCGAGCGATGCGGCCAGCGTCTTTCGCGTGAGCATGTCGGCCGAAGGGCGCAGTGGCCCGGCCAGGACGAGCCGGGCGCCCGGGTGCGCGCCGGGCGAGATCGTGACGCCGATGCAGGGATAGCCGTCGGTATCGCGAAGCAGCATCGTCTGAGCCCGACCGCCGCCTGCCGCAAGCGCCATCGCCCAGCCGGCACGGTCGATCGCGTGGACTGGCTGCAGGATGCCGTCGACCCGTCGCACGCCGAGCTCCCGGTCAGCCAACGCGCGCAAAGCGGCGTTGCGGTAACTCTCCCGGCCGACTTCGTCCACCAAGGCAATACCGAGCGAGATCTGATCGAGGCCTGCGCGTAGAGCTTGCGCATGTCGCCGCGCCTGCTCGGCCGCGATCAGCGCATGCTCCGGCAGTTCGCCGAGCGTGGCTGCATCCGTCGAATATCGCAGTAGCAGGCAAGTGTTCTCGTCTATGCGCCGGGTCGACACAACCATATCGCCCCACGGGTATCGGTTGACGCTGATCGCCAGCGGGGATTCGGCGCGATGCCAGCGCACCGACGCAAGGAACTCCGCCGGCCGGGCGCGCGCCAACGGGTTCCCAACGAGGCCCTTTGCCAGCAATGCATGAAACAGACTCTCATAGGTCGCGCCCGCGTCGTAGTCGACCACAGGCATCAATCGGCGTTGGCCGCCATTCGCCCATACGATGTTTTCGTCGGCGTCGATGATCTGCATCGCAGCGTCGATCGTCGCACCAGCCCGCACCAGCCCCTTTAGACCGTCGCCAGTCCCCGCCGGCAATGTCGCGATATCAGTCTCTGCGCTCCCCATAGTCCAATTGCAGCATGACGTTTAGTTGCCGCATAGGGGAATCTGCTAGGTTGCCGAAAGTTTTTTGACAGCGCGGTAACGGATCGCATCCTTTCAGGATTTCTCAGGGAATTACAGTTGATTACACTCGCGCAGCGAGCGAGTGAAGCGGCGTGCCGCATGGGCCGCACCCGCTACGGCCACCCAATGGTCCCGTAAACCACAGACGATTGTCTACATTTTTCCGCGACGGCCCGCGTGGTCGATTGCCGGGATGCAGGGGAGACAGATTCTTGCGGTGAACATCGTGGCGCTGCGCATGGAGCGAGGCATGTCGGCCGAGCGCCTGGCCGAGGCCGCAGGGGTGCATCTGACCTACATCTGGCGGATCCAGCGCGGCGGGGCGAGCGTTGGGTTGGACAAGCTCGACGCGATCGCGGAGGCGCTGGGGGTGACGCTATCGCGATTGCTCGAGGAACCCGCGACAGCGGCAACCCCAGCCGCGCTGAAGCGAGGGCGGAAGAAAAAGAATATCCCTTAATCCTCGCCGAAGTCGAAAGGCGTGGTCTCATGCAGCCGGGGCGCCGCGCGCTGCAGATTGCGGTAAAAAGTCTCCCACTTCGCTGCCCCCTTCATCATGAAGGTGACGTTGCCGATATGCTCCTTGAGCTTCGGATGACCAAAGTCTCTCGTCAGCCACTGGTGGTGCTTTCGTTGCCGACGCCGTGTCTCATCCATCACCGGATTTTTCCGCTGAAGCTCTTCAAGCACACCCGGCGCCAAGCGCGCATATACGATGTCTGTAGTAAGGCGACCGATAAACCCAGGCCGAGCCGCGCTATCTGGATCGTACTTATGGCCTTTCAGGCGATAAATGTTCTCATAGAACTCATCCGGGAATGTCTTTGACCACTTAGCCCAGTGATCCGCAATGTACTTGTCAAGAATCTGGTGAAGGGCATCCCGGGCGCGATCGCGCTGAAAGCCGGTAGCTTCGTCGATCCAGGCGGCAATGCCAAGCCTGGAGAACGCAAAGACAAGAGCTTCGCAATACTCGCCATATCGAATCTGTGCTTCTGTTGTGAGCGCACGGGCACCCTTTGCCTTGAGCATTGAGATGCAGAATTCATGCAAAACTTCGTCTTCATAGCCATTTGTGAGGACGTTGGTGAGCGACAGGAATGCGATCGGCCTACCAATGTCCACTAAAAGTTTCTTAGAAAAGAATGACTTGATAATCGGATCCGCGACAATCCGAGTGAGTCGATGTCCACTAGACGAACCGCGACCTTTAGCGCCGATCGCGGCCAAAAAAGCCCTCTCGGAAAGCACTCGCCTGCCGTCGTCTAGATTGTGAACCGGGATAACATAGCCTCCAACCTCGCGCTCACCGGCGTGGGTCGCCTTGGGCAGATCTCCGGCCTCCGCCACGGCTTTCTTGGCTAGCGCCCCCTTGCGCGCGATCTCGCTGCGTTGTTCGCGGGTAAGAGCAGCGGCGCGCGCCGCCCCCCCTTTGCTTTGTGGACTCTTCATGCTTCCTCGCAGATTCGCGCTATAGGTGCATACAGGACAGCACAGGCCAACCGACTGAGCAAGCAAAAACGCATACATAGACGTTACGTCTGCTTGCTGCCTTCCGTCGCCCCCCATTCGTTCGGGCACCAGGATTTTGCGCCACGACGACTTCGATCAAGGTGAGAACGGGCGAAGCGGCAAGAGAACATCGCACACACCACGAATTCAAACATTCCGTTTGACACCGTCATCAAACATGTTGTTTGATCTATCCACCTGAGCCCCGCTCCGGTGCCGCCGGGGCAGACCGGCAGAACCCGCCGCCGACCCGACCCTCTAGCGGGTCGGCGGCCCGCAGGGGGATAGAGATGGCCCGTCGAACGACATCTACCGATCCGGTCGTCAACCTCGCCCAGGACATGCAGGCGGCCATCGCCGAGCACGGCGATTGCACCGAGGCCGACATGCATCGCCTGGGTTGGAGCGATGGCGACATCGCCCAGCACGGTCAGGCGGCCGCCGCGCTGGTCCGGCGCTGGCAGGACCAGACCGAGGCGGCGGGCCGCGCCGACCGGGCCGCCGCCCATGACCTGACCCCGGCCCGTGCGCGCCGCGCCTCGAGCCAGATCGGCACCGCCCGCGCCCGTCTCGATTTCCTGGTCCAGAAGCTGATCGCCGCCGGCGGCACCGGCCGCCGCGGCCCGGCCGCGCCCCGCGCCATCGACGCGCTGGACGAGGCGATCGACCTGCTGACCGAGACGCGCCGCGACCTGACCGGCCAGGCCTGGGCCCCCAAGGCCCCCGCCGGCCGGGCTGCGGCCTGAGGCGGAGGCGGACGCGCCATGACCAGGATCCGCACCCTCGCCCTGACCCGCGGCCTCAGCCCCCGTCAGGCCGATATCGCCGAAATCTTCGTGCCGCTGGTCAAGGAGGCGGCGCGGATCCAGCGGTTGCTGCGCGCCGGTTTCAGCCACCGGCGCCGCACCGCCGCCCATGTCGCGATGCTGCACCGCGACTATGCCGGGTCGATCGACCAGCGCGCCGACCTGATCATCGGCCGCGCCCTGAATGCGGCCGAGGTCGAGCTGTGCCGGCAGATCCATTGCCTCGGCGTGACCCTGTCGGCCCGCGACGGCGAACGGCTGTCGACGATCGTCAGCAACATGGCGATCGGGGCGCCGGCCAGCGGCGAGCGGCGGCGGGCGATCACCGTGGCGCTGGTCGATTTCTGCCGCTCGGCCGCGCCCGCCCCTGCCTTGAAGCCGCAGGGGGCGGCCGATGCCGCGTGACCTCGCCACCCGCCTCGCCGTTGCCGCCGACACCATCGAGCGGTTGCGGCTGACCGCGCATGAGACCGGGCGCGGCGAGGCCCGCGCCGCCGCCCGCGATCGCCGGCCGATGGACCCGCTGGCCGCCGACATGACCGCCGCCGCGCTGGCCCGCGCCATCGACCTGGCCGCCGAGCGCATCGCCGCCACCTGCGCCCCCGGGCCCGGCCCGGCGGCGCGGCCCTGGGCGCCCGATGTCGCCGAGATCGGGCGGCGGCTGCGCGACATCCTCGAACATCGCTGGCTGGGCCGCCACGAGGAGGCCGAGCGGGCGATCGCGGCGATGGCCGCCTGGCTGGCGGCGCCGCCCGCCGCGCGGGAACCGGCATGAACGCCCCCGCCGCGCCCCCGCGCGACCTCGCCGCCTTTCGCCGCAGCATCGGCCGGCCGGAACTGCGGCTGGCCGACGGCACCCTCGAAACCGTCGTGCTGGCCGATCTCGGCCATGCCCGGCTTGTCCGCACCGCCTTTCTGTATGGCCAGGCCGCGCCGGTGCGCGTGACCTATGGCTGGGTGACCCGCACATGATGTTCTCGACCACCCGCAACGCGCTGCTGCCGCTGCTGGCCGCCGCCACCGCGCCGATCGCCAGCCGCACGACCATCCCGGTGCTGGCCAATGTGCTGGTCGAGGCCGCCGACGGCCGGCTGCGCCTTGCCGCCACCGACCTGGACCAGCTGGTCACCGTCGGGCTGGGCGTCGACATGGCCCAGCCCGGCCGCGCCACCCTGCCCGGCCGGATGCTGCACCAGATCCTGGCCAAGTTGCCCGACGGCGCGCCGGTGCAGATCACGCATGATGCCCAGGCCCAGCGCGCCCGGCTGACGGCGGGCCGCGCCCGCTTCGACCTGCCGACCCTGCCGGCCGCGGATTTCCCGGCGATGAAGGCGCCGGGCGAGGGCGGCGACGAACCCAGCCGGTTCAGCCTGGCCGCGCCGCAGCTGGTCGCGCTGCTGGGCCGGCCGGCCTTCGCCATGTCGCGCGAGGAAACCCGCTATTACCTCAACGGCGTCTATCTGCACCGGCTGGGCGAGCGGCTGGCCGCCGTCGCCACCGACGGCCATCGCCTCGCCCGCGCCACCCTGGCCGCGCCGGCCGGGGCCGAACGCATCGACCCCGTCATCCTGCCGCGCGACACCGTGGCCAACCTGCTGAAACTCAAACCCGAAGGCGAGGTCACGATCGCGGCGACGCCGACGCGGGTGTCGTTTTCCTGGGGCGACATCACCCTGATGACCAAGGTGATCGACGGCCAGTTCCCCGACTATGAGCGGGTGATTCCGAAGGCCGACCAGCAATCGGTCACCGCCCGCATCGAGCGCAAGCCGCTCGCCACCACGCTGGACCGCGTCATGGCGGTCGCCACCGACCGTACCCGGTCGGTGCGCCTGGCGCTGGGCCCCGGCGCGGTCACGGTCAGCGCCACCGAACCCGAGCACGGCAGCGCCGAGGATACGCTCGACCTCGCCGACTATGCCGGCGAGCCGCTGACCATCGGGTTCAACGGCCGCTACCTGATCGACGGCCTCGAGGCCCTGGCCGGCGACAGCGTCACCTTCCACGGCGATTCCGCCGGCAGCCCCGCGCTGATCACCGATCCCGACGACCCGGACATCCTGGTCGTCGTGATGCCGATGCGCGTCTGACCCGCCGCGCCCGGCCAACCCAGCCCCCAGCAAGAAAGGCAAGACCCACATGCCCCCCGATACCGATCCCGGCCTCGGCCCCAGCGCGACGAGGGAGGGCACCGCGCCCTTCAGCGTGTTCCTCGCGGGCCTGGAGGAAGGCGTCCTGCACGGCGACCTGTCCAAGGCCCTGGTCAAGATCAACGAGGATGTCTCCGACCTGGCGCTGAACGGCGCCAAGAAGGTCAAGGCCACCTTGACCATCACCGTCGATTTCCTGCTCGAGGGAGGCGTCTGGGAGATCAAAGGCGATTACAAGGTCAAGATCCCGTCGCCGCCGCGCGGACGGACCATGATGTGGTCGACCGCCGGCCACAACTTCACCCACAAGAACCCGCGCCAGACCGAGCTGTTCCGCGACGTGAGCTTCGCGAACACCGACGGCATGCGCGCGGTCTGACCTAGGAGCATAGTCACATGAACCAGAACGATACCGCCGCCGCGGGCGCCGAGGGCGTCAGCGGCCTGTTCGCCGCCTCGGCCCCGCTGATCCTGGGCGAGGGCACCACCGCGCTGATCGAGACGATCGAGAAGCGGATGCAGCCGGCGATCGTCAATCTGCACGACCCGAACGGACAGGTCGCGCCGATCTCCGCGCTTGCCCTGCCCCAGGGCCTGACGCTGCAGCCGCTGCGCAACCTGCTGGACCCGTTCCGCCTGCACCCCGAGCGGCGCCAGGGCACCGCCCGGCTCGACACCGTCGCCTCGCTGATCGATTTCGCCAATCGCTTCAAGAACGAACACAGCGCGCTCTATGCCCTGCCCGACCGCAAGGCCCCGACGTTGACGGCGGTGATCAACTATCACCGCGCCGGCGCCGACGGCCAGGCCGAATACGGCGACCATCGCGGCCATTACGCCTTTCCGCTGTCCGACGAATGGCAGGCCTGGACCGCGAACGACGGCGAGCCGATGGAACAGGCCGCCTTCGCCGCCTTCCTCGAGGACCGCATCACCGACGTCGTTCACCCGCCGGCGCTGATCCTGGCCCGCCAGTCCGGCCAGGATCTCGGCGCCGCCGCGCCCCAGGCCAGCGAGGCCGAGCGCATCGCCGACCAGAAGCTGATGGAGCTGCTGGGCCAGCTCGGCACCACGGTGGCGACGGCATCGAAGCTGCTGGAACTGTCGCGCGGCATGGCGGTGCATTCGACCGGCCAGGTCAAGAACATCGTCAACCTGCAGTCGGGCGCCGCCCAGGTCGTGTTCTCCGAGGAGCATCTCGGCAGCGACGGCGCCCCGCTGGTGGTGCCCGGCCTGTTCCTGGTCGGCATCCCGGTGTTCCTGCACGGCCGCCCCTACCGCATCCCGGTGCGGCTGCGCTACCGCAAGTCCGGCGCGAAGCTGGTCTGGTTCTACCAGATCCACCGGCCCGACCTGGTCTTCGACGATGCCTTCCGCGAGGCCGCGGAACTGGCGGGGGAAAAGACCGGCCTGCCGCTGTTCTACGGGCAACCCGAGACGGTGCCGACGGCGGCCCAGACCCGCTGACGCCCCGACGGCGGGCGGCGTGCCCTCCCTCCGCCGCCCGCCGAGTGCCGAGCCCAACCACCCCGACGATGGACCAGACGATGACCCAGCCCAGCCCCAGCATCGCCGCGCCCGCCGCCACCCGCGGCCCATGGATCCAGACCCACGAAGGCCTGGCCTTCCCGTTGATCAACCCGGAGGCGGCGGATATCCGGCGCGCCGACCTGGTCGCGGCGCTGGCCAAGATCAACCGGTTCACGGGCCACACGCGCGAACCCTATTCGGTCGCGCAGCATTCGGTGCTGGTGGCCGAGCTGGTCACCCAGTTCAGCGACCACCCGGACGCGCCGCGCTATGCGCTGCTGCACGATGCGCACGAGGCCTATCTCGGCGACGTGGCGACGCCGGTGAAATGGGCGTTGCGCGAATTCGGCAGCATTGCCGTCGACGCCCGCGGGATGATCGAGGATCGCATCGACGAGGCGGTCCACCGCGCCTTCGGCCTCGCCCCGCGGCCCGGCGCGGGCATCACTTTCGCCGTCAAGGCGGCCGACCTGCTGGCCCTGATGGCCGAGCGCCGCGACCTGCTGAAGCCGGGCCCGGCCTGGGAAGGCGACTACCCCGACCCCGCCGGCGTGCCGCGGATCGAACCGTTGAACTGGCGGCAGGCCGCGGTCGTGTTCGACGCCGCGATCACCCGGCTGTTCGGCGACGCCGCGCCGGCCTGGGTCTGACCCCATGGCCGGCAGCGTCAACAAGGTCATCCTGATCGGCAATCTCGGCCGCGACCCCGAGATGCGCACAACCACCAGCGGCGCCGACATCGTCCACCTGTCGATCGCCACGTCGGAAAGCTGGAAGGACAAGGACTCGGGCGAGCGGAAGGAGCGCACCGAGTGGCACCGCGTGGTCATCTTCAACGAGGGCCTGGGCAAGATCGCGCACCAGTACCTGAAGAAGGGATCGAAGGTCTACATCGAGGGCGAGCTTCACACCCGCAAATGGACCGACGCCGCCGGCCAGGAGAAATACTCGACCGAGGTGACCCTGCCCCGCTTCCGCGGCGCGCTCACCTTGCTCGACGGCGGTGGCGGCGGCCGCGGACCCAGCGAGGACGATTACGGTACCACGACCAGCCGCGGCACCGCCGGCGGCACCCCGAGCCGCACCGGCTCGGCCGGCGGCGGCGCGGCATCGGGCGGCGGCTATGGCGGCGGCCCGATCGGCCTCGACGATGAAATCCCGTTCTTCAGGCCCGACCGATGAGCGACACCGGACTGTTCACCGACCTGCCCGAGCAGATTGACCCGGCCCCGCCCAAGCCGCAGCGCCGCCGCCGGCAAAGTTTCCGCGAGCCGCGCCGGAACGCCGCACGCCAGGCGCCGCGCATCGCCGCGTCGGCGCGGGAACGGCGACGTAGGCAATGGCCCCTCGGCGTCGGGATCAATGTGGTGCTGTTCGCCGGCATGGGTGGCGCCTGCCAGGGCATGGAAAAGGCGGGATTTCCCGTAGCGGTCGCAGTCAACCACGACGAGATCGCAATCGCGGCGCACCGCGCCCTGAATCCGCATACCCGGCATATCCAGGCCGACATTCTCGAAGTCGATCCCTACCTTGCCGTCGGCGGCCAGAGGGTTTTCCAGCTATGGGGCAGCCCGGATTGCGTCGATTTCAGCGTGGCCAAGGGCGACGCGCCGCGATCACCGCGCCGACGGTCTCTGCCGTGGCAGATGTGCCGCTGGGTCGGCGTCCTGCGAAAGCGAGGCTTGGGGCCTGAAGTCGTATACCTCGAAAACGTCAAGGAGATCCGTGGCTGGGGGCCTTTGATCGCGAAGCGATGCAAGGCGACCGGCCGCGTCGTCAAGCTCGACGGCACCGTGGCAGCGAAGGGCGAGGTCGTACCGGTACGCGAACAGGCCCTGGTCCGCGACCCGAAGCGGGCCGGGCAGCGGTGGCGCGCCTGGTTGAAGCACCTGCGCGGACTGGGCGCCACCTACGAGGATCGCGACCTCTGCTGCGCGAACTACGGCATTCCGACCACCAGGACCCGACTGTTCGGGATCGGCCATTTCAGCGGGGCAGCGCCGGTCTGGCCGCAGCAGACCCACGACCGTCGACACCGCGAAACAGTCCTCTCAGGGCGCCTTCTTCCGCACGTCGCGGCCGCCACAATCCTCGACTGGTCAATCCCGATCCCGAGCATATTCGACCGCAAGAAGGACCTGGTCATCGCCACCCAGCGCCGAATCGCCTTCGGCACTAAGCGCTATGTCATCGACGCCGAAAAACCGTTTCTGGTCGCGCTGACCCATCACGGTCAGCGCAACCCGATCGATGTCGACCTCCCGGTACCGACAATCACCGGTGCGCATCGCGGCGAGATGGCCCTTGTGGCGCCCTCACTGGTATCGACGACGCATCGTGGCGGCGCCGGCTCGGACAACCGGACACATGAAGGTGCCGGCGCCCTGCCGACACTGACCGCGAACGTCAAGGGCGGCGAGCTTGCCGTCGCCGGCGCCTGGCTGGTGCAAAACAATACCGGGGTGATCGGACACTCGGCGGAGGAGGCATTGAGCACCACCGTCGCCACCATGGGACCGCAGGGCCTGGCAGCCGCCTATCTCGTGCATCAGCGAGGCACGGGCGCGCCGACGTCGATCGAGGAAAGCCTGCGGACACTCGCGACGGGAGGCGGACGCGGCGGCGACAATATCCACGTCGCCGCGGTGCATCTGACCAAGTTCCGGGAGAACTCGGTGGGCGGCGACGTCAACGACGCGCTGCCGACCGTCACCGCCAACGGCAACAGCGAAACCCGTCCAGGCTGTGCCATTCCGCTCGGTGTCGTCGCCGCGTCCATGGTCCAGGTCGGCTATGGCGAGCGCGACGGTCAGGAACCGCGCGCCCTCGACATCGAAGAGGCGATCGGCACCCAGGTCGCCAGCGAAGTAAAGCACGCCATCACGGTTGCCCATCTGACCGAGTATTACGGCACAGGCGGCCAGCACCAGGATGTCGGCGACGCGCTGAACACCCTGCCGTCAGTCGATCGCTTCAGCGTAACCAGCGCCGGACTGCAGTCGCCACCGCTGACGCCGGCACAGTACGCCCGCGCCCGCCAGGTCGCCGATTTCCTGCGGCGCTTCGGATGCTGGGACGGCGGCGAGATCGTTACGGTCGGCAACTACATCATCGCGGACCTCGGGATGCGGATGCTGAAGCACTGGGAAGCCGCCAAGGCTCACAACCTGACGATGCCGGACGCCATCACGCTCCAGAAGCGGGACCGCAAGGGCAACCGGCTGTTCGACGGCGACGGCATGCCGATCATGATCAGCCGCCCGTTGAACAAGACTGAGGCGATGCGGCTGATCGGCAACAGCGTGCCGGCCGACATGGCGGAGAAGTTGAGCGAATTGAACGCGGCAGCCGCGCTGAAGGCATTGGGCCTGATGCCGGACATGAGGGCCATAGCATGAGCACGAACCAGCACCCGCTTGTCATCGGCTACACCAACTGGCAGGGCGAATGGTCGCTGCGCCGGATCATCCCGACCGGCGCGCCGTTCTGGGGCACCACGAAATGGCACCCGCTGCCGGGTTGGCTGCTGCCGGCGCACGACCTCGACCGGGGCGAGGGCCGGCTGTTCGCCATGAAGGAATTCGGGCCGCCGCCCGCCACCTGCGCGCCGGCCCAGCTCGAGCGGCTGGCGCTGCTGATCGAGGAATCGAGCGAGGTCATCCAGGCCGCGACCAAGATCCTCCGATTCGGCGCCGACAGCACGCACCCGGCAACCGGAGAGACAGGGACCCAGGGACTTGAACGCGAACTGGGCGACCTGGACGTCGCCATCAGACTGATGGCCGCGTGCGGCGACGTCGATGACGCGGCGATCGACCGGGCCGCCGATGGCAAGGCCGGGCGGATCGGCCCGCAGCTGAAGCACAACGATGCCTCCGGACTCACGCGATCGCGCGATGCAGGCCTGGGCGCGAGGGCGAAGGCGACCAGCCATGGCTGATACAGCGATCGAATGGGCCGGCAAATCGTGGAACCCGATCGTCGGGTGCAAGGTGATCAGCCCCGGCTGCACCAACTGCTATGCGATGCGCCTGGCGCCGCGGCTGGCGGCGATGGGACAGGCGAAGTACGCCGGGCTGACGCGCGGCGGCCGGGCCGGGCCGGTGTGGAACGGGCGATTCGCGCTCGACGCGGCCGCGCTCGACCTGCCGTTCCGATGGCAGAAGCCGGCGACGATCTTCGTCAATTCGATGGGCGATCTGTTCCTCGAGGGCGTGCCGGCCGAGGCCGTCGATCGCGTGCTGGCGGTGGCCGCGCTGACGCCCCGGCACGACTATGTCTTGCTGACCAAGCGCGCCGACCGGATGCAGGCCCATTTCGAGGCCGGGCTGTCCGACAGGGGCACGCCGCGCCGACTGATGGCGATCGAGGACCAGATGCAGGCCTTCACCACGTTCGGGGTGGAAACCGTACCCGCCTGGCCGCTGCCCAATCTGTGGCTCGGCGTCAGCGTCGAGAACCGCGCCCAGCTCGGTCGCATCGATCAGCTGCGCCGCACGCCGGCGGCCGTCCGCCTGATCAGCATCGAGCCCTTGCTCGAAGACCTCGGGCCGATCGATCTCGCCGGCATCGACTGGGTCATCGTCGGCGGGGAAAGCGGCCCCAACGCCCGGCCGGTTCATCCCGACTGGGTCCGGTCGATCCGCGACCAGTGCCTCGCCGCCGGCGTCGCCTTCTTTTTCAAGCAATGGGGCGGCTGGCGGGTGATCTACGACCGCGATGCCGACGACCCGGATTGGCGCCAAAGCGGCGAGATCGCCCGGCGCAACCCGCGCGGGCGCTGGCTCAATCTCGCCGGCGGGCACGGCTTCCACGGCGACCGGCTGGTCTATGTCGTGCCCAGCGGCAAGCACGCCGCCGGCCGGAAGCTGGACGGGCAGGTATGGGACCGGCGCCCGGCCCGCAAGGTGGCCGCCTGATGTCCGGCCCCGACAACCTGCGGACGCCGACGCACGCGCTGTCGATCCTGCAGCCCTGGGCCTGGCTGATCGTCCACGGGCACAAGGCGGTCGAGAACCGCAACTGGAAGCCGTGGAATCACGGGCTGAAGATGCGCGGGCCGATCTGGGTCCATGCCGGCAAGGGCTTCGACGCCGACGGCGTCGACTTCGCCCTCGACATGGGCATCGACCTGCCCCAGGACTCCGAGCGCTACGACCGCGGCGGCATCGTCGGGCGAGCCGTCATCACCGACGTCGTCACCCGCCATCCGTCGCCCTGGTTCTTCGGACCCTACGGGCTGGTGCTGGCCAAGCCCGAACCCGTGGCCTTCAAACCCTGCCGCGGGCAACTCGGCTTCTTCGTCCCGAACTTTGACGCACCAGCGCCGGAACCGGCGAAGGACGCGCCGCGGCAACCGGCCTCCGCGTCGCGGCAAGGAGCGCTCGAGCTATGACCGCGCATCCGATCCGACTCCAACTGTCGCGCAAGAAGGGCTTCAACCTGCAGTCCCTGTCCCTGGCAGCCAACGGGCTGCCGGCGGTCAACGTGGCCAGGCCGTCCCCCTACGGTAATCCCTTCGTTATCGGCGAGGACGCGCATCGGCTTTATGCCGCATTTCATAAAGGCGTCGTGCCTGATGCCGCCACGGCGGTGGCCCTGTTCCGCGCTGTGCTGGTCAACGAGTTGCGACAGTCTACGGATCATGCCGATCGGGCCTGCGACCTGATCGCGGCCCTCCGCGGCCACAACCTCGCCTGCTGGTGCAAGCCCGGCGACCCCTGCCACGCCGACGTGCTGATCGAGATGGCCAACCCGCCCTGCCCGACCTGCCACGGCATCGGCTGGCGCCAGATCCTGCTGCCCTCGACCCAGCCGGACGCCGAGCCCTGCCCCGACTGCCGCAACCCCCTGGCCAAACCCTGCCCCTGGATACTGCCATGACCGATCGCTGCGACACCTGCCCGCACATGCCGGGCCACGCCTGCGAACACCCCGACCTCGCCGCCCAGCAATTCCTGCCGCCGGCGGGCTTCGGCTGCAGCCTGCACCCCGGCCCGGCACGACGGCCGCTGACCGCCATGCTGCGCGAGGTGGCGGCGGAGGCGGCCCGGCGGCTGGCCGACCGCATCGCCGAGCCGACGTGAGCCGGCCGGACCGTGTCGAGGTCGTGCCGCGCGGCCTCGCCGAGGATGCAGCCGCCGCCTATGTCGGCGTCTCACCCCCGCTGTTCCGCCAGGCGGTCAAGGATGGCCTGATGCCGCCGCCGATCCAGCTGGGGCGCCGGCGGCTGATCTGGGATCGCAGCGCCATCGACGACGCCTTCGACCGAATCGGCGGCCGCCGGCCCGATATCGCCGACCAGGCGGCGCGGCGCAAGGCCGAGCGCCAGCAGCGGGACGAAGAGGCGCTGGATCTGGCGCTCGCCCGGCGCTTCAATCGCTGATGATCATGGCGGCGCCCGGGGGCGAATGTGGATCTGCGGCTGAAATATGTGACCAGGCGCCGGGACAAGGCCGGCGATCGCTGGTACTGGCAGCGCCGCGGCCACCCGCTGGTCCGCCTGCCGGACGATGAGGCCGACCGCGCCGCCATGGCGCTGCGCCTCAATGCCGATGCCGACCGATCGGCCGGCGCGCTGGCGGTACCCGGTTCGATCGGCTGGGTGATCGAGACCTATCAGGCATCGGACGACTTCCGCGACCTCGCCCCCGGCACCGCCCACTATTACCGGAAGTGGCTGGCCGATATCGGCCGGCTGGGCCTGGCCATCCCGTTCAAGCTGCTGACGCGCCGGCGCGTGGTCGACTACATCTCGGCGATCGAGGGCCGGGGCGAGCGGCGCAAGGCCGCCGCGGTGCTGCGGAACCTGTTCAACGTGGCCATGTATCACGAGTTGGTCCGGGAGAACCACGCCGCCCGGCTGAAGCTGCGCGCGCCGCCGCGCCGGCAGGAATTGTGGTCGCCCGAGGATATCGAGGCCTGGCTGTCGGCCGCCGCGACGCATCCGCACGGCCAGGACATGGTCACGGCCTTCACGCTGCTGCGCTACATCGCCCAGCGGCCGGCCGACGTCCTGAAGCTGACCTGGTCGCAGCATCTGGGCGACCGCATCCGGTTGCGCCAACAAAAAACCGGGAAACTGGTAGAACCGCCCCTGCATCGCAATCTGCGCCGCCATCTCGAGGCGATTCGCCCGGCCCAGACCGAGGGCCGGCGCATCGTGGCGAATCGGGGCCGGCCGATCCCCTATGCCTCCTTCAGCGCCCGGTTCCACCAGATCGCCACCGCCGCCGGCGTCGGCCACCTGCAGCCGCGCGACCTGCGCCGCACAGCCATGGTCAACATGGCCGAGGCCGGCGCCACCCCGATCGAGATCGCCGCGATCAGCGGACACACCATCGAGGAAACGACCAAGATCCTGGAAACCTACATCCCGCGCACGTTCGCCATGGGGCAAAACGCGATCGACAAGCTGGAACGCCACGAGGCCAAACGGCGAAAAAAGTCTAACGCGGCTTCTGGAAACGGCTAACGGATATCAATAAAATCAATAGCTTAAATGCCGATCCTAGTACGCGATGTACTACAGCGTCTGATCCCCGCACGGATCCGGCAAGCGAACCCCCGCCAGCGATGGCGGGGGTTTTCTTTCTAGACCGGCCCGCCTATCCAGCCGGGCATCGGCCGATCGCCGAGCGCCACCTCGACGGCGGCACGCGCCAGCAGCCGCGTCGAATCGAGCACGGGCAGCGGCGACTGCGCGGGCGCGACCAGCAGGGGGATCTCGGTACAGCAAAGGGCCACCGCATCGCAGCCCTCGGCTTTCAGTTCGGCGATGATCCGGACATAGTCGCGCCGCGATTGATCGAGAAACCGGCCGGCGCACAGTTCCGTGAAGATCACGCGGTCGACAAGGTCGCGGTCGGCAGGCGCGGGCACGCGATACCCGAGGCCATGGCGGCGAAAAGCGGCGGGATAGACTGCCCCTTCCATCGTCCACCGGGTGCCAAGCAGCCCGACCCGCCGGTGGCCGCGCGCGGCGGCCTCGCCCGCCACGACCTCCGCGATATGCAGCCCCGGCAGCGGCAGCCGCAGGCCCGTCAGTTCGAGGGCGATATGGGCGGTGTTGTCCGGGCAGACGAAGAAGTCGCAGCCGGCGGCAGCAAGGCGCCCGGCACTGCGCGCGAGCACCCGGTTGACGGCCGGCAGGTCCAGGCGCTCCCACGCCGCCAGCACCGGCCCCATCGGCAGGATGCTCATCGTGATTTCCGGATGATCGTATTCGCCGAGACGTGCCCCGCCTTCGTGGCAGGCGGTCAGGTAGCAGAGGGCCGAACCCTCGGCCGAATGAGCGAGAATGCCGATATGCTTCATGACGCCGTGTGCCTCCTCGGTCGACGCGAGCAGGATGAGGCTGACGAGAAACTGCGTATTGTCGAAAAACGATGCGCAAGACCTGCCAATACGGCGCGCTGCCGATCTGGCAGGATTGGAACCGGCTTGGCGTAGCTTCAGGGATGCAGGCATGGCGAGAACCGATCCGCGCAACCGGGCGGTGTTCCGGGTGGCCCCCGGGATGCCCGGCGTCAGTCTGCTGACCGCCGACTTCACGACCCACGAATACACCACGCACGCCCACGACACCTTCGTCTTCGCCGTGACCGAGGCCGGTGGCGCCAGCTTCCGGACACGCCACCGGACGGACCAGACACGACCGGGTGCCTTGCTTGTCTTCAACCCGGAAGAGGCGCATGCAAGCCGCCTGGACCAGCGGCGGCGCTGGCGCTATCGCGCGCTCTATGTCGCCAGCGAACTGGTACGGGAGGTGGCGGAGACGCTGGGATTTCGCGCGCTGCCCGCGTTCGCCTGCAATCAGATCGACGAGCAAGGCCTGGTGGCAGCCTTCGGGCGAGCCCACGAAGCCTGCGCCGGCGAAGATCGGCTGGCCGCCGGCGATGCGTTGCACGCGGCGCTGGCGCGCCTGCTGGCCGATCACTGTAGCGGCCGGCGCCCGCAACTGCCGAGCGATGACAGGATCGGCCGGGTCATCGACTATGTCCGTGCGCATTACGCCGAGGATCTGAGCCTCGAAGACCTCGCCCGCCAGATCGACCTGTCGCCGTTCCAGCTCTGCCGCAGTTTTCGCCGCGCGCTGGGCATGCCGCCCTATGGCTACGTGACCCAGATCAGGCTACGGGCGGCGATCCGACTGATGCGCGGCGGCCTCGGCATGGCCGAGGCCGCAACCGCGGCCGGCTTCTACGATCAGGCGGCGATGAACCGGCATTTCAAGCGCACGCACGGCTTCACGCCGCGCCAGTTGCTCAAGGCCTGATCGCCGCGGCGCGGCTCAGGCGTCAACGCCCGAGAAAAGCATCGAGCGCCGGCAGGTTCATGACCGCCGCCGGCGGTCCGCAGGCGGCAACCGCACCGCCATCCACGAACGCGATCAGGTCGGCCCGGTCGACGACATCCTCGGGGGTGTGGATCGACATGACGACGGTCAGGCCCTGGTCGCGGCGCAAGGTGTCGACCAGCGCGATCATGCCGCGCCGCAGGCCCGGATCGAGAGCCGCGAAGGGTTCGTCGAGCAGGAGCAGCGGCCGCTTCATTGCCAGCGCCCTGGCCAGCGCCACGCGCTGGCGTTGCCCCCCCGACAGCGCCGCCGGCCGGCGCGGGCCGTAGCCGGCCAAGCCGACCCGGTCCAGCGCCGCCTCGACCTCGGCGTGCTGCGCCGGCGACAGGCGAAGATCGGGCCGCAGCCCCAGCCCGACATTCTCGGCCGCCGTCAGATGCGGAAACAGGTTGAACTCCTGGAACAGCAGGCCGACCGGGCGACGCGCCGGCGGCAGTGGCAACAGATCGATGCCGTCGAAGGCGAGATGGCCCGCGGCGACCGTCTCGAATCCGGCGATGGCCGACAACAGCGTGGTCTTGCCCCCGCCGGAGGGGCCGACCACCGCGCAAAGAGCGCCGCGCGGCACCACAAGGTCGTAGCGGCCGACAAAATCCGGATAGGCGACCGTCAATCGTTCAAGCTTCAGCATCGCGCCTCGGCTCCGAATGCGCGGCAAGCGACAGCAGAAAGACGATCAGGGCCAGCAGCAGCGCCACCGCGGCAGCCTCGTCCAGCCGATACGCGCCGAGCCGCTGGTAGAGCAGAAAGGGCAGCGTCTCGAAATCCGGTCCCCCGAAGAAGGCGATGACACCGAGATCGCCGAGCGACAAGGCGGCCGCAAGCGCAAACGCGCTGCGCAACGGTACCTTCAGCAGCGGCCAGTCGACCAGCCGCAGGCGCACCAGCCCCCGCATGTCCAGCGCATCGGCCAGCCGCCCATGCCGCTCCCCCGCCAACAGTAGCGGCGGCTCGACCAGCCGGACGACGAAGGGCAAGGCCATCAGCGCATTGACCAGGACCACCATGCCGGGACCGATCGCCAGCGGGTCGACCACGCGCCGCAGCACGCCGAACAGCCCGGCAATCAAGGCAAACGACGGCAACGCCAGGGGGGCATAGGCGATGGTCGCGACCAGGCGGCCCAGGCCGGCGCGCCGGTGGCGGCGCAGATCACGGGCCGCCACCGCGATCGCCACGGCAAGCATCACGCTGAGACTTGCCGCGGCCAGCGCGACCCAGGCGCTGGTCGCGGCGGCGGCCATCACGTCCCGGGCAATCAGGGTGTCCAGCCGGCGGGCCGCCAGCGCCACGGCGACGAGCGGCGGCACCACGACCAGGGCGCCGATGGCGAGCGCGGCGAGATCGAACAGCCTCAGTCCCCGGCTCTCGCGATCAGGTCGCGTTGCAGCGCGGCCGGCACCCGCAATCTCGGCAGGGCGCCGGGCCAACGCGACGAAAACAACGGTCAGGACGAGCCCGAAACCGAGTTGGCCGGTGGCCAGCATTGCCGCACGGGCGAAATCGGCATCGACCCGCAGCGCCTCGAAGATTGCGACCTCGAGGGTCGCGCGGTCCGGCCCGCCGCCCAGCGTCAGGACGACGGCAAACGACGAAAAGCAGAGCAGGAAGACCAAGGCCGCGAGCCCGGGCATCTCGCGCCCCAGGATCGGCAGGTCGAGATGGCGGAAGACCGCCCGGGGCGTCAGGCCCAGATGCGCGGCAAGACGATGCTGCTCAGGGGGCACAGCCTCCAACGCCTGCAGCAAGACGCGGGCACAGAACGGACCGTTCATGAAGACATGCGCGATCAGGATGCCAGGCAGGCCGTAGAGCCAGGTGCCGGGATCGAAGCCGAACGACCGCGCCAGCGCGCCAATCCAGCCGCCCCGGCCGTAGACTGTCACAACAGCGAACACGACGACGATGCCGGGAAGGGCCGTGGCCGTCGCGATCAGCGACAGCGCGAACTGCCGGCCGGGAAAGCTGGCGCGACGCGCCAGGCCCAGCGCCAGCAGCGCGCCGAGCGCGAGGGACAGCAAGGTCGACAACCCCGCCTGGAGGCAGGAGAAGACGACGACACGCCGGCCATAGGGTCCGACCAGCACGCTCCAGTCGACGCTGCCACCGCCCTGCCCGAGCCCGGTCAACGCCGCCAGGATGACGAGCGCAACGAGCCCGGCGGCAGCCAGGCCCGCTGCGACGAGCCCCGGACGGGGCATCAGCGGCTCGTGGCCGCCAGCCAGCCGTCGGTCCAGGACCGCCGATTCTCGCGCACGGCCTCCGGCGCGATCATCAGCCCTCGCGGTGGCTGGGCCAGGCCGTCGAACGAGGCGGGCAGCCCCGCCGCCGGCCGGCGCACCGGATACATCCAGTTGCCCTCGGGCATCAGGCCCTGGAAGGCGTCGGACAGCATGAAGTCGATGAAGGCACGGGCCAGCCCGGGCTGCCGCGCCGTCTTCAGCACGCCGGCGACCTCGACATGGACGTAGTTGCCTTCGGCAAAGGCTGCCGCCCGGAAATTCGATTTCTTCTCGACCGCGACATGATAGGCCGGCGACGTGGTATAGCTCAGCACCATGTCGGCCTCGCCCTTCAGGAACAGGCCATAGGCTTCCGACCAGCCCTTGGTGAAGGTCACGATGCGCGGGCGCAGCCGGCTCCAGCCGGCACCGGCCTGATCGCCCTGCACCGCCTGCATCCACAGCAGGAAGCCGAGGCCCGGCGCACTGGTCCGCGGGTCCTCGATGATCACGGTCGGCCCTTTGGGATCCTCGACGAGTTCGCGCAGCGACGCCGGCGGACGGCTGAACCGCTCGGCATTGTAGACGAAGGCGAGGTAGCTCCAGTCGAACGGCACGAAAGTCCGGTCGGTCCAGGCAACCGGCAGATCCAGTCCGGACAGGTCGCGGTCATGCGGGGCGAACAGGCCGGTTGCCCCGGCCTCCGCCACCAGATTGGCATCGAGGCCAAGCGCCACGTCGGCCTTCGATCCCGGCCCCTCCAGCTTCAGCCGGGCCAGCAAGGTACCGGCATCGTCGGTCGCGACCCAGTTGAGCGTACAGTCGCAGGTGGCTTCGAAACGCTCCTTCACCCTCGCGCCGGGCCCGTACTTGCCGACGAACGAGGCATACGAATAGACCGTCAGGATCGGCTTGTCCTGCGCCAGCGCCCCGGTCATCGGTCCGAGGCCCAGCAGCAGCATCAAGGTTGCAAATACCAGCTTCATCGGGGGCCCCTGCAGAACGCGTTCATCGGCGATAACGGTCTCGACAAAGTTTTACAAGGGGTTGGACACGGTTTCACGGCACCGCGCTATCAGTTGCCCGACACCAAGGAGGCGATGATGGGCATGGCGGCCGAAAAGATCATGGGCGACACGATGGACTGGGGCGGGTTGTTCTTCGCACTCGACGATCCCAGCGCCGAGCCGCTCTGCCTCTATGATGCCGCCGAACGCATCGCCGCGACCAGCCCGTCCTACCGGCAGATGTTTCCGCAGCCCGAACAGACGCGGCTGCATCGCCGCCTGTCCGGCGTCATCGACTGCCAGCATCCCCAGACCGGCCGCTGGATGCGGCGGTCGACCGAGGCGCTGGAAGGCGGCTTCCGGCTGGAGCGCTGGGAAGACGTGACCCAGGATTACGTGGCTGCTGAGCGTAACGCGCTGCTGGCCCAGACCGCCGCGAGCGGCCTGCGCTTCTCGATCCTGCGCGGCGATGCCGATGGCGCGATCACGCTGATCGAACCGTCGTGGTTCCACACCTGGTTCAACCTGCCGCTGAGCGACCTGGCCGAGCTCGGCCGGCATGGCGCGCGCGCCGGGCTCTGGCGCCGTCTCGCCCCGGCGCTTGCCGATCCCTTCGCCGCCCCGGCCGGCGCGGACGTGCTGGAGTTGCCCGTCACGCTACCGCTGTTCGACGGCACCTGCCTGCGTTTTGCCGAGGCGTCGGCATGCGGCCAGACGGCGATGGTCATCGCCGATGTCGGCTCGCTCGGCCTGGCGTCCTCGACCGCGCTGCATGCCCTGGTCAAGCTCGAGGCCGAACTGCCGCGCCTGTTCTGCATCTGACCGACCTTCCGCCGCCGGCGACTGGACGGCAGGCACCAGCATGGGTAGCCTGATCTTCCGGTCGATTCGGGGGAAGGCGGCAGGTCGGCATGATTCGCAGCGGTGGCCTGCGGCTGGATGGCGTGACGGTCCTGCTGGCCGACGGGTCGAAGTTCACCCGCAAGCTGGTGGCCCAGATGTTGGCCGAGTTCGGCGTCGGCACGATCCTCGAAGCGGAAGACGGCGAGACTGCGCTTGACGCGCTAAAGCGCGGGCCGGTCGATCTGCTGATCTGCGACACGTTGGTTGAAAATCCGGATGGCATTACCCTTACCCGCATGATCAGGCACGACAATGGTGCCACCTACCGGTCCATCCCGGTCCTGCTGCTGGCCGGCCATACCCGGCAGGCCGATGTCATCCGCATGCGCGATTGCGGCGCCAGTCTGATCCTGGCCAAGCCGGTGGCGCCGAAGGCGCTCTACGACCGGCTGGCCTGGATCGCGCGCGATCCCCGCCCCTTCGTCGACAGTGCGATCTACGCCGGCCCCGACCGGCGCCACAACGTCGGCGAGCCGCCGAATGGCGTGGCGCGTCGGCAGATGGACCGCGAACGCTTTGCCGACCAGACCAAATCATCGGTCAGCCATGATGAAATCATGGCGATCCTGCGCCAGGCGGACAGCCTGTGAGGAAGAGCCGCTTTGCCGCCCTGGCCACCCGCGACGGGGGCAGGAAACGCAGCGACGCCGTCCAGGCGGCGGAAAGCCAGCTTGCCACGATGGAAGGCGACTACATCGCCGAGGCCGACAGGCTGATCGCCCAATTGAACGTCCTGAGCGGCGCGGCCCAGCCGGATGTCGAGGCGATCTACCGTGTGGCCGCGACGCTGCGCGGACTTGGCGGTGCTTTCGGCTATGTCCTGGTGTCCGACATCGCCGGCAGCCTCTGCGACCTGGCCGAGCGCCTTGGGGCGGCCGGTCAGGTGGATCCCCCTGCCCTGCTCGCGCACGCCCAGTCGCTGAGCCTGCTGCACCACCGGCGCGTGAAAGGTACTGGCGGCGATGGCGAAGCGCAGCTTTGCGAAGGTCTTGCCAGGCTTGTTGCACGCTGGCCCGCCGCAACCCTGCCGTGAGCCTGCCCCAACTTCGCCAGGATCCGGCGCCCTAATCGGCGGGCCGATCGATTCGCGTCGGCACCGTTCAAGGATCGACACGTCATGGCTGCCATCACCCGCATTGCGACCCGCTCCGTCCTGGCGCTGGCACTCGCCGCCACCGCCGTCGGCTGCGCCGACATGCAGAACAATCCGAAGGCGACCGCCGGCACACTGCTCGGCGGCATCGGCGGCGCCGCGATCGGCTCGCAGTTCGGCAAGGGGACCGGCCAGATCGTGGGCGTTGCCGCCGGCACCCTGCTCGGCGCGCTGATCGGCAGCGAGGTCGGCAAGTCGCTCGATCGCGCCGATCGTGCCTACATGGCGCAGACTACCCAGCATACGCTCGAAACCGCCCCGTCGGGTCAGGTTGCGACCTGGCGCAACCCGGACAACGGCAATTACGGGACCGTCGTGCCGCAGGCGGCCTACCAGACCGCCGGCGGCCAGTATTGCCGCGAATACCAGCAGACCGTGACGGTCGGCGGCCAGACCGAGCGCGCCTACGGTACCGCCTGCCGCCAGCCGGACGGGTCGTGGAAAATCGTCGCGCAGTGACGGAATAAACGGCCGCGCGCGGTGTTCGTCTTGGAGGGGCCCAGGAGTAGGGCCCTTTCAGGAGGGACCATGAAACTGACGCTCGCCTTGCCGATCCTCGCCGTTGCCGCCGTCACCCTGGCCGCTTGCGGCCATACCCCGCCGCCCCCGACGACGGTCGGGCAGACCAGCCTCGGGCCTGTCCTGACCGACGCCAAGGGCATGACCCTCTACACCTTCGATCGCGACCCCAACGGCAAGTCGGCTTGCAACGGCCCCTGCGCCACCAACTGGCCGCCGCTGGTATCCGACGATTCGACCTTCCCCACTGGCGCCTATTCGTTCGTTCTGCGCGAAGACGGCCGCGAGCAGTGGGCCTACAAGGGCAAGCCTCTCTACACCTGGTCCAAGGATGCCAAGCCCGGCGACACCACGGGCGAGAATTTCAACAACGTCTGGCACGTGGCCAGGCCGTAAGCGTAGGACTATAGATCGATGCGGGACGCGCTCGTCGCGCAACTGCCGGGCCTGAGACGATACGCCCGGACATTGTGCGGCGACGCGACCCGTGCCGACGATCTGGTCCAGGACTGCATCGCCCGCGCGCTCGAGCGCGACCATCTGTGGCAGGGCGGCAATCTCCGCGCCTGGCTGTTCACCATCCTGCACAACCTGCATCTCAATGCCGTCCGGGCCGGCCGCGCCCGGCCGGCGCACGAGGCGCTGGTCGAGGCGGCGCTGAGCATCGCGCCCGCCGACCAGCACGAGCGCCTCGCGGCCCGCGAGGTACTGGCCAGGCTGGGCGATCTGCCCGACGACCAGCGCGCCGCGCTGATGCTGGTCGCGGTCGAGGGGCTGAGTTATGAAGAGGTGGCGGCGGTGCAGGGCGTGCCTGTCGGCACCGTGATGTCACGGCTGTCGCGCGCCCGGGCGCGCCTGCGGTCGGACAGCGGCGAACCGCCGGGATTGAGGCGCGTGAAATGAGCGAACCCGTGCTGCCACCAGGCGATCGCGCCATCGATGCGGAACTGCAGGCGCTGTTCGGCCCGATCGGCGACGAACCGGTTCCCGCGCGGCTGATAGCGGCCGTCGACCGCCCGTCCCGCCGCCGGCTGATGTGGCGGACGGCGGCCGGCCTCGCCGTATTTCTGGTGGGCGGCGGGCTGGGCTGGCTCGCCCATGGCCAGTACCAGGCGTCGCGGCCGGACGACGGCATGCACCTCGCCACCCTGGCCCGGGGCGCGGCGCTGGCCCATCGGGTCTTCGCGGTCGAAGTGCGCCATCCGGTCGAGGTTCCGGCCTCCGACGAAGGCCATCTGGTTTCGTGGCTGTCGCGGCGCCTGGGCGTACCGGTGCGCCCACCGCCGCTGGGCGATCTCGGCTATCACCTCGTCGGCGGGCGACTGTTGCCCGGCCAGCACGGTCCGGCGGCCCAATTCATGTACGAGACAGCGACCGGCGACCGCCTCACGCTCTACGCGACCGCCGCTACCGGCACGACCGAGACCGCCTTCCGTTTCCTGCAGGACGGCGAAACCGCCGTGTTCTACTGGCTCGACCGCGATGTCGCCTATGCGTTGATCGGCGCGACGGACCGCGCCCGGCTGCTGCCCGTGGCGCAGAAGGTCTACGAGCGCCTCGAGCGCTGACCTCAGGGCTCCAGCGGCCGCGGGCGCCCCTCGCCGTCGATGGCGACATAGACATAGGTGCCGTCGGTGACCAGGATCTCGTCGGGATCCAGCCGGCGCTGCACGATCGTTTCCATCTCGACCGAAATCGAGGTGCGCCCGACCTTGGTGACGCGGCCGTAGATCGTCACCACGTCGCCGACCTTGATCGGCTGGTTGAACCGCATCGCGGCGACCGCAACCGTGACCACCCGCCCCTGGGCCCGGCGTGCGGCGATGATGCCGCCGGCGATGTCCATCTGCGACAGCACCCAGCCGCCGAACACGTCGCCGTTGCCATTCAGATCGGCGGGCAGCGGCACGGTCCGGATCACCGGCTCGCCGCGCTCATGCGCACTCAGCTTGACGTCGCTCACACTGTCCTCCATACGTTCAGGCGGTTCGCCCGGCGACGCCGCCACGACATATTGTGGAACGTCAGTCTATTCCAAGCAACCTGTTGCAAAGTCCAGTCGCATGAATGATCTGTTCCAAGCCGGGCGCAAGGGCGCGTCCGATTATACCGCCGACCATATCGAGGTGCTCGAGGGGCTGGAACCCGTGCGCCGCCGCCCCGGCATGTATATCGGCGGCACCGACGAGCGGGCATTGCACCATCTGTTCGCCGAGGTGCTGGACAATGCGATGGACGAGGCCGTGGCGGGCCATGCCGACCGCATTGAGGTCGAGTTGCAGGCCGACGGCACGCTGTCGATCGCCGATAACGGCCGCGGCATGCCGATCGACGAACACAAGAAGTTTCCCGGCAAGTCGGCACTGGAAGTGATCCTGACCACACTGCATTCGGGCGGCAAGTTCTCGGACAAGGTCTATCAGACCTCGGGCGGCCTGCACGGCGTCGGTGCCTCGGTCGTCAACGCGCTGTCCGACCGGCTGGAGATCGAGGTCGCCCGCGATCGCGAACTCTGGCGCCAGACCTATGCCCGCGGCACCCCGACCTCGAAACTGATCAAGGTCGGCGCCGCGCCCAATCGCCGCGGCACCACCGTGCGCTTCCATCCCGACGAGACGATCTTCGGCGAGGGCGCCGCCTTCAAGCCGGCGCGGCTCTACCGCATGGCCCGCTCGAAGGCCTATCTCTATCCCGGCGTCGAGATCCGCTGGCGCTGCGCCGCCGAAAAGCTGCAAGGGGACGACCAGACCCCGGCGGAAGGCGTGCTGCATTTCCCCGGCGGCCTCGGCGATTTCCTCGACAGCCTGATCGCCGGCCGGCCCTGCGCCACGCCGACCCCGTTCGTCGGCCGCGTCAAGTTCGGTGACGAGCGGGGCCGCGTCGAATGGGCCGTCGGCTGGCCCGACGACGGCGAGGGCATGATGTCCTCCTACTGCAACACGGTGCCGACGCCCGAGGGCGGCACCCACGAATCCGGGCTGCGCTCGGCCCTCGTCCGCTCGCTGAAGGGTTACGGCGAGTTGACCAACAACAAGCGCGCCCAGCTTCTGACCGCCGACGACGTGCTGGGCGGCGGCGTCGCGCTGCTGTCGGTCTTCATCCGCGAGCCGCAGTTCCAGGGCCAGACCAAGGAGAAGCTCGCGACCGCGGAGGCGACCAGGCTGGTCGAGCAGGCGGTGAAGGACAATTTCGACCATTGGCTCGCCGGCCATCCGCAGATGGCCAACGAACTGCTCGGCCGGCTGATCGAGAAGGCCGAGGAGCGGCTGCGCAAGAAGCAGGAGAAGGAGGTCGGGCGCAAGACCCCGACCCGCAAGCTGCGCCTGCCCGGCAAGCTCGCCGACTGCTCCAAGGATGCCGCGGACGGCACCGAGATCTTCCTGGTCGAGGGTGATTCGGCCGGCGGCTCGGCCAAGCAGGCGCGTGACCGCGAAAGCCAGGCGGTGCTGCCGCTGCGCGGCAAGATTCTCAACGTCGCGTCGGCCGCCGCCGGCAAGCTTGCCCAGAACCAGGAACTGGCCGACCTGGTGCTGGCGCTGGGCTGCGGCACCGGCAACCGCTATCGCGGCGAAGACCTGCGCTACGAAAAGGTCGTGATCATGACGGACGCCGACGTCGACGGCGCCCACATCGCCTCGCTGCTGATGACCTTCTTCCGCCGCGAAATGCCCAAGCTGATCGACGAAGGGCATCTCTACCTGGCGCTGCCCCCGCTCTATCGCCTGACCCAGGGCGGCAAGACCGTCTATGCCCGCGACGACAAGCACAAGGACGAGATCCTGAAGAAGGAGTTCAAGGGATCGGGCAAGGTCGAGATCAGCCGCTTCAAGGGCCTCGGCGAAATGCCGGTCGCCCAGTTGAAGGAGACGACGATGTCGCGCCGGAACCGCACGCTGCTGCGCGTCGTGGTGCCCGAGGAGAACACCGCCGAAACCGCCGACCTCATCGAAAGCCTGATGGGCCGCAAGCCCGAGCTGCGCTTCAAGTTCATCCAGGAAAACGCCAGCTTCGTCGGCGAAGTCGACATCTGAGCCGCCCGCCCGATATCATGGGCGGCGCTCGAAGTCGTGTTGGGAGCAGTCGGATGCGTCGGTTCGCCATTCTTGCGTTGCTCGGCCTCGGTCTCGCCGGCTGTGGCGGGCTGAACACGATCTATTTCACCGACCAGCTGCCGCCCTATTCGCCGGGGCTGGTCGGCTATGCCGGGCAGTCGGGCACCCTGCCCGTCCAGCTGGTCGGCAACCCGTTCCCGCAACCGACCGAGCCGGAAGCGATCGCCAACGCGGTGCCGCTGCCGGGCTATCTGCCGCCGACCAAGCCGACGACGCGGCCGAACGCCGATGCCAACATGAACTTCCGGCTGGCCTTCGCCTTCAACCCGGTCAATCCGAACCAGTCGTTCGACAATCTGTGCAGCGACATCAACGGCGTCGCGGTCCGCCCGCCGAACGGGCAGGAAACCGTGATCATGGCCGCGTTCTGTTCGGTCAACCGGGCGATCGCCTATACCGAGGGCAAGACCGGCCCGGTGCAGTCGCTGGCCGACCCGGCCTATCGCAGCCTGATGGCCGACATGATGGTCTCGATGCTGCCGCCCTACGACCCCACGCTGGGCATGAGCCCGATGTGCGGACCCTATTGCTAAAAGCTTCATAGAACCGGAACGGAAACGTCTTGGAACTTCGCTAGACGGGGTCATCACCCGTCAGCGGAGACAACCCAGCCATGAGCCACCCCCGCCACGCCGCCGCCATCACGCGCCGCGACGCGCTGAAGGCCGCCGCAGCCGCCGGCATCGCGACCGCGACCTTCACCCCTGATTTCGCACAGGCCGCGCCGAGCCTCACCTTCCCGCAGGGCATCGCCTCGGGCGATCCGCAGACCACCGGCGTGATCATCTGGACGCGCGCCGTGCCCGACGACCAGCGCAGCGATTTCCAGCTGGTCTGGCAGGTGTCGCGCCAGCCCGACATGTCGGTCCATTTCACCGGCGGCGTCGTCAATGTCACCGCCGCCAATGACTGGCTCGTCAAGGTCGACGTCCAGGGCCTGGAACCCGGCACGACCTATTATTATCGCTTCTACCGCCAGGATCAGCGCTCGGCCATCGGCACGACCCGCACCCTTCCCGCCGGCGACGTCGCCAAGCTCCGCCTGGCGATGTTCTCTTGCGCCAATTACGAGAAGGGCTTCTTCAACGTCTACGGCCACGCCGCGCAGCGTGGTGACATCGACTTCGTGCTGGCGCTGGGCGACTACATCTACGAATACGCCCCTGGTGGCTACGTCACTGCCGCGATGGCGGCCGGCGCGGTCACCGAGCCGCGCGCCGACCTCGTCCTGCCGCGCAAGGAGATCGTCGCGGCCGACGACTACCGCCAGCGCTACATCACCTACAAGAGCGACCCCGACCTGCAGGCGCTGCATGCCAAGGCGCCGTGGATCGTCGTCTGGGACGACCACGAGACCGCCGACAATGCGTGGAAGGATGGTGCCCACAATCACCAGCCGGCGACCGAAGGCAGCTGGGTCGCGCGCAAGATCGCGGCCGTCAACGCCTTCTACAACTGGCTGCCGATCCGCGAGCCGGCCGGTGGTACCCGCATCGATGCGGCCGGCAACCCGGCCCCGATCTATCGCCGTTTCGACTTCGGCAATCTCGCCCGGCTGGCAATGCTCGACACCCGCCTGGTCGGGCGTGATGCGCAGTTCGAGACGGCCGACGAGATTGCCAGCCCGCAGCTCTATGCCGTCTATGCCGGGATGACCGCCACCGGCGAATTCCCGCTCGACGTCACCGCCGCCGGCGTCTCGCGTCAGATCCTGGGCCAGGCCCAGGAAGCCTGGCTGGCCGACCAGATCGCCACGTCGACGCAGACCTGGCAGGTCATCGGCAGCCAGATGCTCTACCAGTACCAGCCGACGCCGGACTACATGTCGTCGGCGATCCTGACGACGGCCGAGAAGGCACAGCTTTCGGGCCTGCTGGACCAGCTGTTCGGCAAGGGCACCGGCGCACAGTTCGCCGCCCTCGGCGCCGCCGGGGCGCCCAGCCCGTCGGCCCAGGATGCCTGGACCGGCTATCCCGCCGCCAAGCTGCGCCTGGGCCGCATGCTGGCCGCGGCAAAGAATCCGCTGGTTCTGGCCGGGGACAGCCACAATGCCTGGGCGGCCAACCTGTCGCTTGCGACCACCCAGGGCATCCGCCCGCTGGGCGTCGAGTTCGGCACGTCCAGCGTGACATCGCCCGGTTTCGAGCAGACGCTGATCGGCGTCGATCCGGCCAAGCTGGCCCGCCTGCTGATCGAGACGTCCGCCAACCGCTCCGTCCTCGACAAGCTGGTCTATGCCGATACCGCGCGGCGCGGCTATGTCGTCATCGAACTGACGCCGTCGGCCGCCCGGGCCGAATACGTCGCATTCAACAACGTCTTCACCCGCAGCTACACCGCGACCACCGATGCGGTGTTCCAGGTCGCCGCGGGGGCGAAGGCGATGACCCGGCTGTCCTAATCGGCCAGCCAGCGATCGAGCGCTGCGGCCACCGCCTCCGGCTCTTCCATCGTGGAGAGGTGGCCGCAATGCTCGATGACGGCGAGTTCGGCGCCGGGGATCAGCCCGGCCATCTCCTGCGACAGCTCAAGCGGCGTGACCGCATCCTCGCGTCCGCACAGCACCAGCGTGGGCAGCCGATAGCCGGCGATGTCGGCGCGCCGGTCGGGGCGGTTCATCAGCGCGGTGTACTGATTGACGAACCCGTCGCGGCCGGTTGCCTGGGCCATCGCGGCGACGCGGTTGCGCAGGGTCTCGTCCTCGGCCCGGTCGGGATGAACCCATTCCTTGAACAGCTTGCGCGACAGCCCGACGAACTTGCCCCGCCGCGACAGGTCGATGCGCTGCTGGCGCAGCACCTTGACCGTGTCGGCATCGGCGCGGGCATGGGTGTCGAGCAAGGCCAGCTTGATCACCCGCTCGGGCGCCTGGGCCATGATCTCCATCGCGACATAGCCCCCCATCGACAGGCCGGCGAGCGCAAACCGGCGCGGCGCCTTAGCCAGGATCGCCCGCGCGATCGCGCCCATATCGTCGTGGCTGGAATGGTCGTTGTAGACGATCGGCTCGGCTCGCCCGGCCAACAGGCGCTTCTGTTCGGTCCAGAGATCGTCGCGCAGCAGCACGCCGGGCAGGAGGACCAGGGGGATGCGATCCATACGAAGAATCCAATGTTTGAAGCCGCTGCCGGGCGTGCCCCGCCAGCGGCCATGACGATCGAGTAGCGACGGGCTTTTACTTGATCAGCCGCGAAATCGCGCGGAATTCTTCGGTGCCGGCGGCGCCCAGCCACTCGAACAGCACCATCTCGACCGTCGCGACGACGATGCCGGCCTGCGCGGCACGGCGCAAGGCGACCGCCTTGCTCTCCGGCCGGCGTGACGAGGTGGCGTCGGCCACGATCACCACATCGTAGCCCTCGGCCTTGAACCCCAGCGCCGATTGCAGCACGCAGACATGGGCCTCCGCGCCGGCCAGCACGATCTGCTGGCGGCCCGCGGCACGGATCGCGGCGGCGATGCCGGGATCCGCGGCGCAGGAAAAGGTGATCTTGGGCAGCGGCACGACATCGCCGGCCGCATTGGCGACAACCGGGACGGTCGGCCCCAGACCTTTCGGATACTGTTCGGAAATCAGCCGCGGCACGCCGAGCCGCGCGGCGGCGTCGAGCAGGATCACCGCGCCCAGTTCCACCATCTCGGCCTGATGGATCGCCGGCATCAGCCGGGACTGGATGTCGACCACCAGCAGCAAAGAATTTGACCGTTCGATCAGCATTTTTCCTCCCACCTGCGGCTAAACGGCAACGATTGCCGGGGAAATTTCATGTTGCAATGCAGCATCGATTTGACAAACTGGCGGAAATCGCGCATTTTGCGCTGGCTACGGCACCAATGATGGCGCCGTTTCCTGGAACCTGCGATGACATTTTCCGACCTGGGCCTCAGCGAACCCGTCCTGAAGGCGGTCACCGAGGCTGGCTACGTCGAGCCGACCCCCGTACAGGCTCAAGCAATTCCCTATGTTCTGATGGGCCGCGACCTGCTCGCCGTCGCCCAGACCGGAACCGGCAAGACGGCCGGTTTCACCTTGCCGCTGATCGACATCCTGGCCGATTCCCGTGCGCGGGCCCGCATGCCCGGCGCGCTGATCCTCGAGCCGACCCGCGAACTGGCCGACCAGGTCGCGTCGAGCTTCGACAAGTACGGCAAATATACCAAGCTGTCCAAGGCGCTGCTGATCGGCGGCGTCTCGTTCTCCGACCAGGAAAAGGCGCTGGACCGCGGCGTCAACGTGCTGATCGCGACCCCGGGTCGCCTGCTCGATCATTTCGAGCGCGGCGGGATCATGCTCAACGACGTCAAGATCCTGGTGATCGACGAAGCCGACCGTATGCTGGACATGGGCTTCATGCCCGATGTCGAGCGGATCGTGAAGCTGCTGCCGCAGATGCGCCAGACGCTGTTCTTCTCGGCCACCATGGCGCCCGAGATGCGCAAGCTGACCGAGCAGTTCCTGTCGAACCCGAAGGAGATTTCGGTCGCCCGCCAGGCCACCGCGGCGGAGACCGTCGCGCAAGGCCTGCTGCGCGTCTCGACCGCCGACAAGCGCGAGGTGCTGCGCCAGCTGATCCGCAAGGAAAACGTCCGCAACGCGATCATCTTCTGCAACCGCAAGCGCGACGTCCAGATCCTCTGGAAGTCGCTTGAAAAGCATCAGTTCTCGGTCGGCGCGCTGCACGGCGACATGAGCCAGCCGGCGCGCATGGAAATGCTGGCCCGCTTCAAGGCCGGCGAGATTTCGATCCTGGTCGCTTCCGACGTCGCCGCGCGCGGTATCGACATCCAGGGGCTGAGCCACGTCTTCAATTTCGACGTGCCGATCCACAGCGAGGATTACGTCCACCGCATCGGGCGTACCGGCCGCGCCGGCGCCGAGGGTCATGCCTTCACGCTCGCCACGGCCGACGAGTCGAAATACGTGAATGCGATCGAGCGGATGATGGGCAAGGCGATTCCGGTGGTCACGCTGGACGGTTACGAACCCGGCACCGAAGACGAAGCCCCCCGTTCGCGCGACCGTCGCGGGCGCCGTGGCGCGGCCAAGCCTGCCGCCGAGCGGGCCGAGCGGGCGCCTGCCGCCCCCAAGGCGGCCGAGCGCAAGCCGGCCGCCGCCAAGCCTGCCGCTGCCAAGGCGGCGCCCGAGCGCGAACCGTCGCGCCCCATCGCGCTGGACGAGGCCAAGGCCAATCGCCGTCGCCCGCGCGAACGGGCCAATGACGAGGCCGACGACCGGCCGGTGCTGGCCTTCGGCGACCATATTCCGGCGTTCCTGCTGCGCCCGGTGATCCGCAAGAGCGCCTGACGATGCAGACGATCTTCGTGATGGTGAAATGCGAACTCGGCCGCTCCTACGACGTGGCGGGCGAGGCAGTCGAGAATGTCGAGCAGGTGTCGGAGGTCCACTCGACCTCCGGCCAGTACGACCTGCTGATGAAGTGCTTCCTGCCGGAAGGCGAGGATATCGGGCATTTCGTCGTCTCGCGCCTGCAGACCATTCCGGGCGTGCGCGACACGTTCACGCTGATCACCTTCAAGGCTTTTTCATAATCACGCTGTAGCCACACGGCTACGCATCGGCTACCGTCCTCCCCAATAACCTTGGGGAGGAAACGGCGATGTACGACTATGTCGTGGTCGGTGCCGGCTCGGCCGGCTGCGTGCTTGCCAATCGGTTGAGCGAGGATGGCAATGCCCGCGTCCTGCTGCTCGAAGCCGGGCCGGCCGACCGCTCGCCGTTCATCCACATGCCGGCCGGCGTCGTCAAGCTGATGGAATCGCGCTACGATTGGGCCTACTGGACCGAGCCGCAGGCGCAGATGCACGGCCGCAAGCTGTACTGGCCGCGCGGTCGCACGCTGGGCGGCTCGTCCTCGATCAACGCGATGATCTACATCCGCGGCCAGGCGCAGGATTACGATGTCTGGCGCCAGCTTGGCAACGAGGGCTGGAGCTTCGACGACGTCCTGCCCTTCTTTCGCCGGGCGCAGAATCAGGAGCGCGGCGAGGATGCGCTGCATGGCGTCGGTGGGCCGCTCAACGTCGCCGACCACATCCATCGCAACCCGCTGACGCAGGATTTCCTCGATGCCGCCGTTTCCGCCGGCCATCGGCTCAATCCCGATTTCAACGGGCCGCAGCAGGAGGGGTTCGGCTTCTACCAGGTCACGCAGAAGAAGGGCCGGCGCTGGAGCGCCGCGGCCGCCTATCTGCGTCCGGCCCTGTCCCGCCCGAATCTGACGGTCATCACCGAGGCGCTGGCCTTGCGCGTGCTGACCGCCAGCGGGCGGGCCATCGGCGTCGAATACTCCCGCCGCGGCGGCCCGGCCCGTCAGGCGATGGCGGCCTGCGAGGTGATTCTCGCCGGCGGCGCGGTCAACTCGCCGCAACTGCTGATGCTGTCGGGAATCGGTCCGGCGGCGGAGCTGGAAAAGGTCGGGGTGCCGGTCGTTCATCACCTGCCGGGCGTCGGCCGCAACCTGCAGGACCATATCGACGTCAACCTGATCGCCGACTGCCGCCCGGGCACCCGCACCTATGACGGGCTGGACAAGCCGCTGCCATCGGTCAAGGTCGCCTGGGACTTCTACCTGAAGGGAAACGGCCCGGGTACTTCGAACGCGGCGGAGGCCGGCGGCTTCGTCCGCCTGGGCGTCGACCAGGCCACGCCCGATCTGCAGTATCATTTCATCCCGGCCTATATCATCGACCATGCCCGGGTGAAGCCGGGCGGCCCGGGCCTGACGCTGCACATGTGCACGCTGCGCCCGCGTTCCACCGGCGAGATCCGCCTGAAATCGTCCGATCCCCGCCAGGCCCCGGCAATCGACCCGAACTATTTCGCCGATCCGGCCGACCTGCAGACGCTGGTCGAAGGCCTGAAGGTCGGGCGTGACATCTTTGCCCAGACGCCGCTTGCCCGCGTCGTCGCCGGCGAGCGCTTTCCCGGCCCGGATATCCGCAGCGACGCCGAGCTCGCCGACTTCGTCCGCCGCGCCGCCGAGACCGAGTACCACCCGGTCGGCACCTGCCGGATGGGTGCGGATACCCAGGCGGTCGTCGACCATCGGTTGCGCGTCCACGGCGTCGACGGCCTGCGCGTGGCCGATGCCTCGATCATGCCGCGGCTGGTCTCCGGCAACACCAATGCGCCGACGATCATGATCGGTGAAAAAGCAGCGGATATGATTCGGGCAGACGCCGTAAAATCTCCGTGAACTGCCGGTTTTTCAGGCACTTGCCGGCTCCGCCTCACATACCTGAACCGATCGTCACCTTAATGCTTGCCAGGATCGCGGTCGGCTGGCATATGCTCATGCGCCCGAGAAATGAAAACGACGTACAGCGACACGCTGACAGGGAGGTACAGGGCGCGTATGGGACAGGACTACATTCTTGAAACCACGGGCCTGACGAAGCAGTTCAAGGGTTTCTTCGCGGTACGCGACGTGGCGCTGCAGGTCCGGCGCCATACGATTCATGCGCTGATCGGGCCGAACGGCGCAGGCAAGACGACCTGCTTCAACCTGTTGACCAAGTTCCTGATCCCGACCGGCGGCCGGATCATGTACAACGGCCGCGACATCACCAAGGTCGGGTCGGCGGCGATCGCCCAGTCGGGCCTGGT
>JAFKFH010000019.1 GCA_017307375.1 Alphaproteobacteria bacterium | reverse complement strand
AACCTGCTCGAGGGCGCCACCGAAGGCAATCTGTGCATCAGCGACAGCTGGCCCGGCCAGATGCGCACCGTCTACGGCGACCACCAGCGCTTCGTCGAAACCTATTTCTCGACCTTCCCCGGCAAGTACTTCACCGGCGACGGCTGCCGTCGCGATGCCGACGGATATTACTGGATCACCGGCCGCGTCGACGACGTCATCAACGTCTCGGGCCACCGCATGGGTACCGCCGAGGTCGAAAGCGCCCTCGTCGCCCACCCCAAGGTCGCCGAGGCCGCCGTCGTCGGCTATCCCCACGACATCAAGGGCCAGGGCATCTACGCCTACGTCACCCTCAAGGCCGGCGTCGAGGCCGCCGAACCCCTGCGCGCCGAACTCGTCGCCCATGTCCGCAAGCTGATCGGGCCGATCGCCACACCCGACCTCATCCAATGGGCCCCCGGCCTGCCCAAGACACGCTCCGGCAAGATCATGCGACGCATCCTCCGCAAGATCGCCGAAAACGAGTTCGGCAGCCTCGGCGACACCTCCACTCTCGCCGATCCCGCCGTCGTCGACGATCTCGTCAACAACCGCATGAACCGATAGCAGGTCGCCACTTATAGGCGTGTGACGTTTTTCCTCTTCTCGCCAATCGTCGGGTCCTGCACTCTTGTCAGGATCCGACCGGGGCATGCCGCCGGAACGGGGAAAACGATAAGCGCCATAAACGGAGAAGTGGGGACTTGATCATGAAAAACTTCAATCGCCTCGGGCTTGCCGCCATCACCAGCCTCGCCCTCAGCCTGCCGGTCGGCGCCTGGGCCCAGGCCACGCCGAAGGCAGCCGCCCCGGCCAAGCCGGCCGCCGCCAAGACCGCCGCGAAACCCGCACCGACCACGATCGAGGAACAGGTCGTGGTTCGCACCTGGCGGCAAGTCACGCCGGAATCGGCCCAGGCGATGCGCGATGGTGCCGTCCAGTCGCTGCGCCTGATCCGTGCGGCCCGCGCCGACATCGCCAAGAAGCAGGACAAGGCGGCGCGCGCCAAGCTCGAAACCGCGCTGACGGCGTTGCAAGGCGTCAAGTCGCTCGAACCGATCACCTCGGTCCGCACCAAGGTCGACAACGCGGCCAACGGCGCCGAAGTCGATGCCATCGCCCTCTATCGCCGCGACGTCGTGCCGGTGGCCGCCGTCGTCAGCGCCCATGAGACGATCACCGATCTGGGCCAGGTCAAGGCGGCGATGGCTTCGACCGACCAGGCCGCGACCTCGGGCAACGGTGCGGCGACCAAGGCCGAACTGATCAAGGTCCGCACCCGGCTCGATGCGGCGATCGCCGAAATGCCTGTGACCAAGACTTTCGATCGTGTCGCGGCCGCGGCCGAGGCGCTGCGCAAGAAGCAGCCGCGCACCGCCGACCGCCTGCTGGCCGAGGCCCAGAACGATATCGTGGTCAAGGTGGTGGACATCCGCCGCGTCGGCGTGACCGCCGTGCCGGTGAAGGCGAAGGCCAAGGCACCGGCCCAGGCCAAGGCGACCAAGCCGGCAGCCAAGAAGGCCTGACGATTACGCATTGTCGCGGCCGCGCCGGACCCCGACGGGGTCCTGCGCGGCCGCAAACTTGTCCGGGCCATGCAACCGGGCGGCTGGCATCCACGTTCTTCGGGGCGAACCGACATTCGACGGAGCCCCGCAATGCACCCCTTCGCCCGCCTCGGCTGCGGCGTCGCGCTGAGCCTCGCGCTCGCCACTCCGGCCTTCGCCCAGACCTACATGGTCATCGAACAGGTCATGGTGAGAACCTGGCGCGACGCGACCCCGCAGCACTATCAGGCCATGCGCGACGGCTCGGCCGATACCCTGCGGCTGATCAGCGAGGCGCGGGCCGAGATCGGCCGCGGCAACCTGCCGCTGGCCCAGGACCATGTCGAAAGCGCGCTGTCGATCCTGCAGGGGGTCAAGTCGCTCGACCCGATCGTGCTGGCCCGCGCCACCGTCGAAACCACGCGGCAGGCGCCGGACGGCCAGTTCCTGGCCCAGTTCCAGCGCGACATCATGCCGCTGGCGACGACGATCCAGAATTATGCCGGCGTCGCCGACGTGGCCGCGGCCCGGCAGGCCCTGGCGGCTGCGATTGCCGCGGCGAACGCGGGCAATGCGGCGCAGGCCCGCAGCGAACTCGGGCACCTGGGCGCAAGCCTCGATCCGGTGATCGAGGCACTCCCGGTCAGCCACACCTACCTGGCGCTGGCCGAAGCCGGCGATGTCCTGCGCGCGCGGCGCGGCGCGGAAGGCGACCGGCTGCTGGCCGAGGCGCAGAAGGACATGACCTTGAAGGTGGTGGACATCCGCAACGGCAACTAGCCGCCCGGAGAAGTCATTCCCTCAGGGCCTTGCGGCCCGCCGGGTGGCGGAGGCGATCAGGGCCGATCAATGCCTCCCCCCGCCCGACGGGCCGCAAGCTCATTCCGCCGCGCTGTAGTGGCGCGGCTGAACCGTCGCTGGCACGCCCTCGGCCAGGATCTCCGGCGCGTCGGCATCGAGCACCGTCTCGCTGTCCAGGACGCGGGTCATCCGGGCGGGATCGAGCGCGCCTTCCCACTTGGCGACGACGATGGTGGCGACGCCGTTACCGATCAGGTTGGTGATGGCGCGCGCCTCCGACATGAAGCGATCGATGCCGAGCAGCAAGGCCAACCCCGCCACCGGCAGCGTATCGATGGTCGACAAGGTCGCGGCCAGGGTGACGAAGCCGCCGCCGGTCACCGCCGCGGCCCCCTTCGAGGTCAGCAGCAGGACACCGAGGATGGTCAGCTGCTGGCCGAGGCTCAGATCGACGTTGGTGGCCTGGGCGATGAAGATCGCGGCCATCGTCAGGTAGATCGAGGTGCCGTCGAGATTGAACGAATAGCCGGTCGGCACGACCAGGCCGACGACCGGCTTGGCGCAGCCGAGGTTTTCGAGCTTGGCGATCATCCGCGGCAGCGCCGATTCGGATGACGACGTGCCCAGCACGATCAGCAGTTCTTCCTTGATGTAGCGAATGAACTTCCACAGCGAGAACCCGGTCGCCCGCGCGATCAGGCCGAGCACGACGACGACGAACAGGAAGCAGGTCAGATAGACCGAGGCCATCAACTGGCCCAGCTGGACCAGCGAGCCGATGCCGTATTTGCCGATCGTGAAGGCCATCGCGCCGAAGGCCCCCAGCGGCGCGAAATACATGATCATGCCGATGATGCCGAACAGGACATGGCTAGTCTGGTCGATCACGTTGACCAGCAGCTTGCCCTTGTCGCCGAACTTGGCCAGCACCAGCCCGAACAGCACGGCGAGCAGCAGGACCTGCAGGATCTCGCCCTTGGCGAAGGCGTCGACGAAGGTGGTCGGGATGATGTTGACCAGGAAATCGACGGTCGACAGCGACTTGGCGCCGGCGGCATAGCTCGCCACCGCCTTGGTATCGAGATGCGCCGGATCAGCATTGATGCCGTGGCCGGGCTGGACCACATTGACGACCACGAGGCCGATGACCAGCGCGAGCGTCGTCACGACCTCGAAATAGAGCAGCGCCTTGAGGCCGACACGGCCGACTTCCTTCATGTCGCCCATCTTGGCAATGCCGACGACGACCGTGCAGAACACGATCGGCGCAATCATCATCTTGATCAGCTTGATGAACGCGTCGCCCAGCGGCTTGACCGCCGTGCCGAGATCGGGGGCCACGGCCCCGAGAATGACGCCGACGACGATCGCGAACAGGACCTGGGCGTAGAGCCGCTTGTAGAGCGGCTTGCGGGCGGTGGGGGCCGCTGCCTGCATGACGTTTCCTCCGTTGGACTTCGTTGTCGGCCGCTGTTCAGCAAGCGGCGTGCCAAGTGACGGAGATCACGTTTTCCGCCGCTTGCTGCATTGCAGCGCGGCATGAATCCGCCGATCGCGCAGAACGGCTCGGCGGAAATCCGCCTATGCCTGTGATAGCGTCTGCCGCCATGTCCGCTGCCGCGATCGAGAAGCTCCGCCGCCTTTGCCTGGTCCTGCCCGAGGCGGAAGAGCACGAGACCTGGGGCGACCCGACCTTCCGGATCCGCGGCAGGATCTTCGCGATGGCCAAACGCGGCGACGGCCGGATCTCGGTCTGGTGCAAGGCGGCGCCGGGCGCCCAGGACATGCTGATCGGTGCCGATCCCGACCGCTTCTTCGTGCCGCCCTATGTCGGCGCGAAGGGCTGGATCGGCATGCGGCTGGATCGGCGGCCGGACTGGCGGGAGGTCGCGGGCCTCGTCCGCCGTTCCTACAGCCTGATCGCGCCGAAGACGCTCGGCCGCCTCGTCACTTCCTGAGGTATTGGGTCCGCTCCAGGCCGTAGCGCGCCATCTTCTCGTTCAGCGTCCGCCGCGGCAGGTCGAGGGTTGCCATGGCTAGCGCGATATCGCCGCCCGCCGCCCGCAAGGCCTGGTCGATCGCCTGGCGCTCGAAGGCCGCCACCCGGTCGGCCAGGCCGGGCCCCACGGTCTCCGCAATCTGGGCCGGCCCGTTGCGCAGGCCCAGTGCAAAGCGCTCGGCCGCATTGCGCAACTCGCGCACGTTGCCCGGCCAGTCCTGGGCCATCAGCCGGTCCAGCAGCCCCGGGGCAGGCACCGGGGCCGTGCGGCCGTGCCGGGCCGCCGCCTCGCCGACGAAGAATTCGAACAGCAAGGGGATATCCTCGCGCCGTTCGCGCAAGGGCGGCAGGCGCAGTTCGACCACCCCCAGCCGGTAATAGAGATCCTCGCGAAAACGCCCCTGGTCGGACAGTGCGCGCAGATCGGTCTTGGTCGCGGCGATCGCCCGCAGGTCGACGGCGATCACCTTGTTCGATCCCAGCCGTTCCAGCGTCCTTTCCTGCAACGTACGCAGCACCTTGACCTGGGCGGCGAGCGGCATGCTCTCGATTTCGTCCAGGAACACGGTGCCGCCGGCGGCATGCTCGAACTTGCCGATCCGGCGCGCCTGCGCCCCGGTGAAGGCGCCGCTCTCATGGCCGAACAGTTCGGATTCGACCATGGTGTCGGGGATGGCGCCGCAGTTGAGCGCCACGAACGCCTGGGTGCTGCGTGGCCCGCAATCGTGCAGGCAGCGGGCCACCAGCTCCTTGCCGGTGCCGGTCTCGCCGTGGATCAGCACGTTCACGTCGGTCGCGGCGAGGTCGAGGATGTCGCGGCGCAAGGCCTCGATCGCCGGGGCGGTGCCGATCAGCCGCCGGGCGATCTCCGGCCCGCCGGCCACCTGGCGGCGCAGCCGGCGGTTCTCGATCACGAGGCGGCGCTTCTCCAGCGCGCGGCGGATCGTGTCGACCAGCCGATCGGGGGCAAACGGCTTCTCGATGAAGTCGTAGGCACCGGCACGCATCGCGGCGACGGCGAGCGGCACGTCGCCATGACCGGTGACCAGCAGGACCGGCAATTCCGGATCGCGGGCGCGGGCTTCGCTCAGCAGCGCCATGCCATCCATGCCGGGCATTCGCACGTCCGAGACCAGGATACCGGGAAAATCGGCCGCCAACCGCGCCAGGGCGGCGGGGGCATTGTCCAGCGTCTCTGCCGCGATGCCCGAGAGGGCCAGGAACTGCGCCACCGACTGGCGCATCGCCGCCTCGTCATCGACGAACAGGACCAGCGGCTCAGCCATCGGTCGTCATCCCGGCATGGCGCAGCAGCGCCGGCAGTTCGACGATGAAGCGGGCACCACCCCCGGCGACATTTTCGGCCCGGATCTGACCGCCATGCTCGGCGACGATGCCGTAGGAGATCGACAGCCCGAGGCCGAGCCCCTCGCCGATCGGCTTGGTCGTGAAGAAGGGATCGAACAGCCGGCCCATCGCATCGCCGGCGATGCCCGGCCCGTTATCCTCGACACTGACGCGCCACATGGTTCCCTCGGCCTCCGCGATCAGGCGCAGGGCAGCACCCGGCCGGCCCTGCAGCGCATCGAGCGCATTGCGCAGCAGGTTGACGAACACCTGCTGCAGACGCAACTCGTCGCCTTCGACCCAGGCAGCCTCGTCGATGCGGGGCTGGAAGTCGACGCCGTCGTGCCGCAGCCGGGGTTCGACCAGGGCGATTGCCCGGCCGAGCGGGCGGGACAACGGCAACGCTTCGCGCCGGCGGTCGGATTTGCGGGCGAAGACCTTCAGCTCGCCGGTCAGGGCGGCCATCCGGCCGACCAGGTCGTCGATCTGGCCGAGATTGGCGGTCGCCTCGGCGAGGCCGCCGCGCTCGATCAGCAGGCGGGCCGAGGCGATATAGGTGCGGATGGCGGCAAGCGGCTGGTTGACCTCATGCGCGATTGCCGCCGACATCTGGCCCAGCGCGGCCATTTTCGCCGCGTGAACCAGTTCGTCCTGCGTCGCCCTCAGCGCCGAGGTGCGCGCCGCCACCTCGGCCTCCAGCGCATCCCGCGCCACCGCAAGCGCCCGCGTCTCGGCCGCCCGCGCCCGCATCTCGGCCGCGGCCCGCAGCCGTCGCTGGTCGAGCCACAGGATCACCAGCACGCCCATCGCCATCACCGCACCGACCGCCAGCGCGGCATCGGTCGCCCGCGCCGTCGCGGGCCTCGTGTCGGCGACGTAGTGGATGGTCCAGCCGGGAAAAGGCAGCGGTTCGGACAATCGCAGGCCGGGCAGCCGCCCGAGGGCCGGGAAAGCGTGGTCGCCATATTGCTGCAGCGCGATGACGGCCGCGCGATCCTCGACCGAAAGCGGGATCAGCGCCCGGTATTTCCAGCCCGCGCGGCTGGACAGGATGACGATGCCATGCTCATCGGTGACCATCACCGCATTGGTCGCGCTCTCCCACTCGCGCTCGACCGCATCGAGCAGGAACTTGGCGACGACCACCCCGGCCCCGCCCACCGAGCGCGACAGGTAGAAGCCGGGCACGCGCGACCGCAGGCCGATCGCATAGAACCGGCCGGCCCCGGTGGCCAGCGCATCGCCGACATAGGGGCGCTGGGCATAGTTGTCGCCGACGAAGCTCCAGGGCTTGTCGTAGTTCGAGGCCGCGATCGTCAGCCCGCCGGCGTCGGTCAGGTAGATGGCGTCGGCGCGCGAGCCCTCGGCGATCCGGGCAAGCTTGGCATCGAGGGTGGCGAGACGCCCGGTATCGCCCGGCTGCGCCAGGGCATCGGCAACGTCGGGATCGAGCGACAGGACGAACGGAACCTGCTCGAACCGGGCAACGGTGTCGGCCAGAGCCCGTGCCTGGGCAGCCAGCCGCACCTGGCCGGCCGCGGCAATCTCCTGCAGCGCACTGCCGGCCGCCAGGCGATAGCTGGCGCCGGCCGCCGCCAGCGCCAGCACGACGCCGATCGCGGCGACCACGCCGGCCCGACGGGTGATGGCGCGCTGGCTGTCCTGACCGTCCATGGCAGCCGATTATGCCATGGGACAGGCCGCGGCGTCAGAAACCGCCGCGGCGCCCGCCCAGGATATCGCGCTTGCCCATGTGATTGGCCGGGCCCACCACGCCTTCGGTCTCCATCCGCTCGACGATGCGGGCGGCGCGGTTGTAGCCGATCTGCAGGTAGCGCTGGATGAAGCTGACCGAAACCTTGCCCTCGCGCAGCACGAGGTTGACGGCCTGGTCGTAAAGATCGTCGCCCGACGGTTCCGGGCCGCCGCCTTCGTCACCGCCCGGCGCGGCCAGCGGCAGGTCCATGTCGTCGTCGTCGGCGATGATGTCGTGCAGGTACTCGGGCTCGCCCTGCGTCTTCAGGAAGTTGACGACATCCTCGACTTCCGAATCGGCGACGAACGGCCCGTGCACGCGGGTAATGCGGCCACCGGCCTGCATGTAGAGCATGTCGCCCTGGCCGAGCAACTGTTCGGCACCGGCTTCCGACAGGATCGTGCGGCTGTCGATCTTGGAGGTGACCTGGAACGAGATACGGGTCGGGAAATTCGCCTTGATCGTGCCGGTGATGACGTCGACCGACGGGCGCTGGGTCGCCATGATCAGGTGGATGCCGGCCGCCCGCGCCATCTGGGCCAGCCGCTGGATCAGCGCCTCGATCTCCTTGCCGGCGACCAGCATCAGGTCGGCCATCTCGTCGACGATGATCACGATATAGGGCAGGTCGTCCAGGCTGATCGCCTGGTCTTCCATGATCGGTTCGCGGGTCTGGCGGTCGAAGCCGACCTGGACCTGGCGGGTCACGGTCTCGCCGGCCTCGCGCAGTTCGGAGGCGCGATGATTGAAGCTTTCGATGTTGCGCACGCCGATCAGCGCCATCGAGCGGTAGCGGTTCTCCATCTCGCGCACCGCCCATTTCAGGACGTGCACGGCCTTCTTCGGGTCGGTCACGACCGGCGCCAGCAGATGGGGGATGCCGTCATAGACCGACAGCTCCAGCATCTTCGGATCGACCATGATGAAGCGGCACTTGTCCGGCGGCAGGCGATAGAGCAGCGACAGGATCATCGCGTTGACGCCGACCGACTTGCCCGACCCGGTGGTACCGGCGATCAAGAGATGCGGCATCTTGGCCAGGTCGACGACGACGGGCTCGCCGCCGATGTTCTTGCCCAGTGCCAGCGGCAGTTTGGCCGCAGCGTCGGTGAAGGCCGGCGAGGTCAGGATCTCGCGCAGGTAGACCACCTCGCGCTTGTCGTTGGGCAGCTCGATGCCCAGCGCGCTCTGCCCCGGCACCACGGCGATACGCGCGGTGATGGCCCGCATCGACCGCGAGATGTCGTCGGCCAGGTTGATGACGGTCGAAGACTTGGTGCCCGGCACCGGCTCGAGTTCGTAGAGCGTGACCACCGGGCCCTGGCGGACCTCCATGATCTCGCCACGGACCTTGAAGTTGCGCAGCACGATTTCGAGGGCGCGGGCATTGGCCGCAAGCGTCGCCTCGTCATCGACCTGATCGTCGCCCGGCGGGGGACGCTGGAGCAGCTTGGGCGACGGCAGGCGATAGCCTTCGCCTTCCTCCGCGCCCTCCTCTTCCTCCTCGTCCTCCTCCCCAGCCTCGCCGCCCTCGGCGACGTCCGCGTCTTCCTCGCCCTCGGTCTCGGCCTCCTCGTCGGCCTCGTCCGCCTCGCCTTCGTCCTCGGCGTCCCCCTCTTCGTCGTCTTCGGCGTCTTCTTCGCCGTCGTACTCTCCCTCGTCGTCCTCGACGAGTTCGGCGTCTTCCTCTTCGTCTTCTTCGTCGTCGACGGCCTCATCGAGTTCGAACTCGAGAGCTTCCTCCTCGTCGAGCTCGACCTCCTCCTCGTCGCCGTCGACCTCGAGTTCGGCGTCGAGAATGGCATTCTCATGCCACTCGATACCGGCGACGAAGGCAAAGGCAGCGACCGCCGCGACCCGCTCGTCCGACTGGCCGGTGCCGTAGACGATCGTGCGGTCGGCGACGTTGGTCAGCTGCTCGATATCCCACTCGGCGGCGCCGTCGGGCCAGATATGCTTGGACAGCCGGTACGGCTTGTTGTTGAGCGCGCACCAGAGATTGAACTCGTCGGCCGACAACTCGTCGCCGGCCATGTTGGCGGTCTGACCGTTCAGCACGTTATCTGCCCTGCTGTTCGATGAAAAAGGCGTCCGTACAGGTTTATCCCTGTCGGAGTCGCGGGATCAAGCATGCCGGCGGCGCACCGCGGCAGGATCATTCCGTCAGTTCGTAGGCGGCGACCAGCAGCTTCTCGACCTCGCCGGTCTCGGCGAACAACGGCAGCACCAGCCGCTCCCACGTCCGGTCGACATCGTCGAAGCGCGCGGTATAGATGCGCGACAGGGGCTGGCGATCGGCCTGGAGCTGGGCATATTCGTTGCGCAGAATCTCGGCCTGCTCGGGCGGCAGGTCGTCGATGCTCTGCCCGACGCGATCCTCGCCGAACGCCTTGGCAAAGGCCTGACTGTAATAGGCGTAGACGAAGTCGTCGCCCTCGCCGACCTCGATGACGACGAGATTGTCGAGCCAGGGGCGCAGGTCCGCCGGCTGCAGGTCGGCCGCCATGGGCAACCTGGCCCCGGCGCATTGCTGCAGCCAGAAGGCATGGAGCGCCTTGAGCTTCGGATGACGGAGGGCGAGCACCAGTGTGGTCATGTCGGGGCGACTTGATGGCTTATGGTTAAACCGGTCACTCGCCTATCAGGCCCGGACAGTGTCAGGCAAGAAGTTTCTGTTGCGTTCACCCGGCAGGCCTAACCTGCCTCGGGGCTCACGACCGAGGTGAAGCAGCCGTCGAGATAGACCAGCGGCGCAGCGCCGGGGTTCAGCCGGATCGCCTTGACCTCGCCGATCAGGATCGCGTGGCTGTGGGCGACCAGCATCTCGTCGACCAGGCAATCGAAGGCGACCGTCGCATCGGACAGCACCGGCGAGCCGGTGACCGCCTGTTCCCAGTGCTCGTCGACGAACGGCGATTCCCCGGGATCGCCTTCCATCTTGGCGAAGCGGCGGGCCAGGGTTTCGTGATGCCGGGCCAGCACGTTGACCGACATCTTCCGGCTCTGCGCGATCATGCCGAAGGTGGTGCCGCGCAGATTGACGCAGGCCAGCACCCGCGGCGGCTCGGCCGACAGCGAGCACACGGCAGTGGCGGTAAGGCCGCCGCGGCGACCTTCATGACTCGTCGCCACGATGGTGACCGCGCCGGCCAGATGGCGCATGCCCTTGCGGAACAGTTCGGTTTCGACCGAAAGCACGGTTGCCAAGCCCTCGCTGAAGCGGGTTGGATGATCATTGATGGGCCAGAATAGCGCGCCGCCGGGCCTTGCCAATCCGGAAAACGCGGGGCCGAGCCGCGGCGCGCATCGCTAACCTACGAAACTCGTTTGCAAAACCGCCCCGTCTTTGCTTAATGGGCTGACAGCCTCTGCGTGAGGGGAAGGGGGCCGTTTTGCGGCTGTTGGGGTTCCTGCTTGTCGTGATCGGTGCGCTGCTGATGGCCGCGCTGACCGCACCTTATTGGCTGGACACCAGCCGCTATAAGGAGGAGATCGTGGCCGGCCTCAGCGCGGCGCTGGCCCGGCCCGTGACGATCGAGGGCGCTGCCCGCGTCGAATTCCTGCCCGCCCCCACGCTGTCGGCCGAACAGGTCCGGGTCGCCGCCCCGCCCGGCGGGCGCACCGGCAACCTTCTGACCGCCCAGCGTCTCGACCTTCGCCTCGACTGGGCTGCGCTTCTGCAGGGCCGCCTCCAGGTTTCCCGCGTCGCGCTCGTCGAACCGGTGCTGACGCTCGAGCGCCTGGCCGACGGCAGCCCGAACTGGCGCGCCCAGACCCAGAGCGGCGGCAGCGCCCGCCTCGCCGACGCCGTACGCTTCGACAATGTCGTCATCGACCGTGGCCGACTGGCCTGGCTGCCGCGCGGCGACAGCCGCCCGGTGCAGCTGGAGCGGATCCGCGGCCTGCTCAAGGTCGAACCCTCCGGGCCGTTCTCGTTCCGCGGCGAAGTCTACTGGCAGGCCCATGCGCTGCAGGTCGAGGCGACGGCCGGCCGGCCGGCGGCCGGCGCCACCGCCCTGCCCGCCACGCTGGTCGCCAATTTCGGCCCCGGCCTCGCCCAGGCCCGCCTGGTCGGCAACCTGGAAGACGGTATCGATCCGCGCTGGCGCGGCCAGGCCTCGCTCGAGATCGGCGAGATCGGCAAGATCCTGCCCGGATGGACCGGGCCGCTGTCGCTGATCGGCCAGTTGGACGCGACCTCGGCGCAGATCGAACTGAACGAACTGCGGCTGGTCATGGCCGAAGGCACCGCAACCGGCGTGGCCCAGATCACCACGGGCAACGCGCCGCGCGTCGACCTGGCGCTCAAGATGGCGCAGCTCGACCTCGACAAGCTTTCGGGCCAGGCCCGCGCGCTGCCGCCCTTCGCCGCTCTGCTGCCGGCCGCGCCCTGGCGGGCGACGCTGGACCTGCAGATCGCCGCCGCCCTGCTGAATGGTGGCGTCGTGCGGCAGCTTGCCCTGAACGGCGAGGCCGGGCCGGAAGGCCTGACGCTGAAGCAGCTTTCCGCCTATCTGCCCGGCGGCAGCGAGCTCGGCCTGTCGGGCCAGCTAGCCGCGCCCGAAGGCAAGCCGCGGTTCGACGGTGCGATCGAACTGACGACCGACAATGCCCGGGCGCTGTGCGGCTGGCTGGGCTGGCAGGTCTCGGCCGTGCCCGGCGACCGGCTGCGCGCCGCCTGGCTGAAAGCCAAGCTGGCCGTGGCCGACGAGGTAGCCCAGCTGGCCGACCTGTCGTTCGGCGTCGATGTGACCAACGGCAGCGGCGCTGCGGCTTTTGCCTTGCGCGCCCGCCCGTCCTTCAGCATCGACCTGCTGCTCGACCGGCTCAACCTCGACGGCTACTGGCCGCGGGACGGTTGGCTGCCCGATGCCGCGTGGCTGCAGAGCTTCGACAGCAACCTGCGCGTCTCCATCGAACGGATGGACCTGCGCGAGACGCCTGCGACCGATGTCGAACTCGACCTGTCGCTGGTCGCCGGCGCGGCGACGATCCGTCAGGCCTCGGTCGGCGAGTACGCCGGCGCGAGCTTCGCGCTGACCGGCAAGGTAGAGTCGCGCGACAAGAAGCTCGGCTACGACCTGTCGCTGCAGGGGTCGGGCCCCGACTACCAGCGGATCCTGCGCACGCTCGGCCTCGACCGCGGCCCGCTCGACCGCCAGATCTTCGGCCCGTTTGCGCTGAGCGGGGGTGGTGCCGGCGACGCCGAGTCGATGCCGGTGTTGCTCGAACGCATCGCCCGCGACACAAAGGTCGAGCCGCGCTAAGCCCTACCCCCGCAATGTGACCGGGAACACCGACCCCATAGGCCACCCGCCGCATTGTCCTGTCGGGACCGCGGCTGGCTTTCACTCTCCGAAAGGCGTATTGAGCCGGTGGGACGCGATCCTTAATGTCGTCACCTGGCATGAGGGGTGAACTGCCAAATGACTTCCGTTAAGGAATGGATCGAAAACGGCTGGGTCGATACCGACGACCCTGCGGGCCGCGACCTGCTGCCGACCTTCCGCCTGGACAGCCGCGACTGCACCGCCGCGGCCGCGATGGAAGCCTGGCGCGAAGCGTCAGGGCCCCTGTTCGACATCAGCTTCCGCGATCCCGACAAGATCGAAAACTTCCGGCTGCTGCTCGACAGCCACCATCTCGGCCAGATGGTGCTGGCCTACACCCGCTCGGTCGCCCAAGGTTTCCATCGCGACCGCAGCGTGGTGGCGCGGAGCGCCGTCGATCACTATCTGGTCCAGATCTACACCGCAGGCGGTTTCGCCGGCGTCGCCGGCACGCGCGACATGCGCGTCGAGGCCGGCGACGTATCGGTTCTGGACATGTCGCAGACGCTGTCGACCGAAGCGCCCGATTTCGCCAATGTCTCGCTGGTCCTGCCGCGCGAGACCCTGGCACCGTTGCTGAAGGATCCCGACAATCTGCACGGGCTGGTGCTGCCGCGCGCCTCGTCGCTCGGCCAGTTGCTCGGGGACCACCTGCTCAGCCTGCGCCAAGCCGCCCCGCGCATGACCGAACCGCAGGCGATGGCAACCAGGCAGGCGACGGCGGCCCTGATAGCCGGCTGCTTCGGCCCGGCGGCCGCGGCGGCGGCGGCGGCCGGCGAATCGCTGAGGACCGCGTCGCTGCACACCATCAAGCGATATATCGAGGGAGAATTGTCCTCTCCCGACCTGTCGCCCGACAGCATCTGCCGCACCTTCGGGCTGTCGCGCGCCAATCTCTATCGGCTGTTCCAGCCGCTCGGCGGCGTCGCCGACTATATTCGCAACCGCCGGCTCGACCGCGCCTTCGCCGATCTCATCTCGCCGGCGCTGGCGCATCGCCGCGTTACCGATATTTCCTATAGCTGGGGCTTCGAATCGGATGCGGCCTTCAGCCGCGCCTTTCGCCAGGCATTCGGGCTGACCCCGCGCGACGCACGAGCGCTGCGGGGATCGCTGCCCCGTCATGAGCGGGACCTGCCGGGCGACGAACGATATCCCGCGTTGCGCCGCTGGATAAGGGAGTTGCGGGCTTACTGAGGGTGTTTGTCCGGGCGTCGCGGCAGATGCCGCGACGCCCGGACAGGATAGATATTGCAAGACCGGGACGCTGGCGTGCGCCCCGGGACGCCGTCAGCCCGCGGCCGGGGCGGCGGCTTCGCCCTGCTCGACCTCGGGTGCGGCAACACCATCGCCCGGCGTCCCGGCACCGTCCAGCGGGCGCGGCAGCACGCCGGCACGTGCCTGGCCGAGAATGTAGACGCGAATAGCGCTCGACAGGTTGCCGTCACGGCTGACGTCGATTTCGCTGACCAATTGGTTGATGGTCTTGGACTGAAGCTGCGACAGGTCGCGCAGCGCCTCCCAAAAGGCGCGTTCCAGGGAAACGCTTGTGCGGTGACCCGCAACGACCACCGACCGCTTCTTTACGACTGTCGGCATCATGATTGATTAAGCTCCTTCGGCAACTGGCGTGATGAGCCAATCTTATACGGCCGAAGGTAACGGGTGGTTCACCACACGTATTGATTTGTATCAATTATCCAGCAAGTTCGCGGGATCGGCGTGTCGCCGCCGCAACCGCGCGCGCCATCAGCGGCTTCAGGCCGTCGTCGGCCATCAGCACGTCGAGCGCGGCCTGGGTCGTGCCGTTCGGGCTGGTCACGTTCTTGCGCAGCTGTTCGGCGCTTTCAGGCGACTGATGGGCCAGTTCGCCGGCACCGCATACCGTTGCCCGGGCCAGGCGCATCGCCAGGTCGGGGGCCAGCCCCTGCTGGATACCAGCGGCGGCCATCGCCTCGATCATGTGGAAGACATAGGCCGGGCCCGATCCCGAGACACCGGTGACGGCGTCGATCAGCCCCTCGTCTTCGACCCAACCGACCTCGCCCACGGCGGAGAGCAGCTTTTCGCAGGTCTCACGCATTGCCGGCGTCACATGGACATTGGGGCAACCCACGGTAATGCCCCGGCCAACCGCGGCCGGCGTGTTTGGCATCGCCCGGACCACCGCGGCCGCATCGCCGAAATAGCGGGCGAAATTGGCCAGGGTCTTGCCGGCTGCGATCGACAGATAACAGGATTTGCCGGCATAGCGGGCCAGCGCCGGGGCCGCCGCGTCCATCACCTGCGGCTTCACCGCAAGGACGATGACGTCCGGCTGGAATGCCGGCGGAATTTCCCCGACCGCAGCGACGACGGTCACGCCGCGGCGACGCACCGCTTCGGCCTGGGGCGGATGGGGTTCGACGATGACGACATCGCCCTGGGCGATCCCGCCTTCGAGCCAGCCGGCGAGCATCGCCTCGCCCATCTTGCCGCAGCCGAGCAGGAGCAGCCTGGTCATCAGGCTTCGCCCACCGTCTCGAGCAGTGCGGCGGCGACCGCGTCCTCCGGCGACTTGCCGCCCCAGATCAGGAACTGGAAGGCCGGATAGGCACGCTCGGATTCGGACAGCGCGATTTCGACCAGGTCCTCGATCTGCTCCGGCGTCGCCCCGCGCGAACCGCGCAGCAGCAGCGCGTGGCGATAGAGGCAAAGCCCCTCGTCCTTCCACAGGTCGAAATGGCCGACCACCAGCTTCTCGTTCAGCATGACGATCAGGCTGTGCATGTCACGCCGCCGGTTCAGCGGCACCTTCAGATCGAAGGCGCACGAGAAATGCAGCGCCGACAATTCCTCGCGCCAGGAGAACCAGAGCTGATATTCGCAGTAGTTGCCGGCCAGCGCGACGGTCAGTTCGTCGTCGCCCTGGCGATCGAAGCTCCATTCATGATCGCTGACGATCTGCTCGATCAGGTCGAGCGGATTAAGCCGCGTTTCTTGCCATTCATGGATCAAAGCTGGCATGGCGCCCCCTGGGAACTGGTGCGACCTGGATTGTGTCGGGGTACAGATTTACCCGGCGCGCTCTCGTCACGCTGCCAGGATTTGTGGTGCGGCATCGCGTCAACCACCATATCTGTAAGTTACGACTTCCGAGTTCAGGCGCAAGCAGAGAGTGAAGAAAGAATTAAGACGAAGGCAGCCGACTCATGCCGGATGCGGGGCTAGTCATGCCGCTTAGCACGGCAACGCGCCACGCGCCAGCGGCGCGGGGCCCGCGGCGCCGGTTATCCCCAGAAGAATGTGACGGGCGTATTACCGCGCGGCGCCTATTGGCCGCGGCTCGCCGTGTCCTGAGCCGGCGTCACCGCCGCCGGGCTTTCGAGCGCGGCGAGTCGGGCCGCGAGCCGCTCGTTCTCCTCGCGGGCGGCCTGGGCCATGGCCCGCACCGCCTCGAATTCCTCGCGCGTCACGAGGTCCATGTCGACGAGCAGGCGCTCGAGCTGGCGCTTGATCGCCCCGTCGATTTCGCCCTTCACACCCTGGAGGCCGCCCAGCATCGAGGTGCCGAGCCGGGAGAGGTCGTCGAACAGCTTGTTGTCGGTCTGCATGACCCGATATTGCCCCGGGCGATGCGTCCGGGGCAAGCCCTTCAGCCCTGGCGCCGCCGCAGCATCATGCCGCAGGCCAGCACCGACCAACCCTGGAAGATCAGGTCGAAGGCCAGCAGCAAACCGAGAATCCACAGCGAGTTCACCGGCCAGCCGGCGGCGATGACCAGCCCGGCCAGCAGCGTGACGACGCCCCCGGTGACGATCCAGCCCCAGCCGTCATGCGGCCGCGCCTTGATGCCGCCCCAGACCCGGAACAGCCCGGAAACCACCAGCGACGCCGCCAGGATCAGGGTCAGCACGGCCGAGGCGAGCAAGGGGTTGAAGAAGGCGATCGCGCCGGCCGCGGCATAGAGCGCGCCGCCCAGGCCCCAGTAGAGCCCCTCGCTCCACCCCGTCACGCGGAACGCATGGATCAGCTGGACGATGCCGCCGACCAGCATGATCGCGCCGACGTAATAGACCGAGACCACGGTCGCGGCGACGAGATGGATGGCGGCAACGAAACCCAGCACCAGCAGCGCGACGCCCAGTCCGACGAACCATCCCCACTTGGCGCGGATGGCATTGAGCCCGGCGGCGAGGTCGGGTCGGTTCAACGGGCTGGTCACGACGGGCATCTCCGGCATCGATTGCGGGCTGGGGGCAGCTTGACTAGGATCGCGCCACCTTGCAACCGGCCGCCTTGCCGCAGGGCGCGCCAGCTTCTATACCGGACGCCATGTTCCAGACCCTGGCCGCCCTCGCCTTTCCCACCATGGACCCGGTACTGCTCCAGATCGGGCCGTTCGCGATCCGCTGGTATGCGCTGGCCTACATCGCCGGCATCCTGATCGGCTGGCGCCTCGTGGTCATGATGGCGGAGGCGCCGGGGTCGCTGGTCACCCGCCGCGACGTCGACGACTTCATGCTGTGGGCGACCATCGGCGTCGTGCTGGGCGGCCGGCTCGGCTATGTGCTGCTCTACCGCCCGGGTCACTATCTGGAGCACCCGGAAGAAGCCTTCGCGATGTGGCACGGCGGCATGTCGTTTCATGGCGGCATGATCGGCGTCGTCGCCGCGCTCTATATATTCTCGCATTTCCGCCGGCTGCCGCAATATGCGCTGCACGATCTGGTCGCAGTGGTGACGCCGATCGGGTTGTTCTTCGGCCGTATCGCCAACTTCATCAATGGCGAGCTGTGGGGCCGGGTCACCGACGTGCCCTGGGGCATGATCTTTCCCAATGGCGGCCCCGAACCGCGCCATCCCAGCCAGCTCTACCAGGCCTGCCTCGAGGGCGTGATCCTGTTCTGCGTGCTGTGGGTCCTGCGCAAGCGGATCGCGCCGGCCTATGGCCCGGGCTTCCTGTCCGGCGCCTTCCTGGTCGGCTATGCCGTCGCGCGCATCATCGGCGAACTTTTCCGCCAGCCCGACTGGTTCCTGGGCTTCCTGCCCGGCGGCACCACGATGGGCCAGCTGCTGTCGCTGCCGATGGCGGCTTTCGGGATCTACCTGATCTGGCGGTCGGCGCAGGCCAAGCGGCCGGCGTGAACCCGCTGGCGCGCGTCATCGCCGCGGAAATCGCCCAGGCCGGGCCGATTTCCGTCGCGCGCTACATGACGCTCGCCCTGCTCGACCCGCGCCACGGCTACTACACGACACGCGACCCCTTCGGCGCCGCTGGCGACTTCGTGACCTCGCCCGAGATCAGCCAGATGTTCGGCGAGCTGATCGGGCTGTGGGCGGCCGATCTGTGGCAGCGCCTGGGGATGCCGCCGCGGGTGGCGCTGGCCGAACTCGGCCCCGGCCGCGGCACGCTGATGGCCGATGCGCTGCGCGCCGCCCGCGCCCTGCCGCCGTTCCGCGCCGCCCTCGAACCCTGGCTGGTCGAGGCGAGCCCCCGGCTGCGCGAGATCCAGGCGGATCGACTTGCCGGCAGCGGTGCCCGCTGGGCCGATGATCTCGACGGCCTGCCGGGCGACCGGCCGCTGATCGTCATCGCCAACGAGTTCTTCGACGCCCTGCCGATCCGCCAGTACGTGCGGCGCGAGACCGGCTGGCACGAGCGGCTGGTGGGGCTGGACGCTGCCGGCCAACTGGCCTTCGCCCTGTCGCCGGGGCCCGAGCGCCTGGACGGCATGTTGCCCGCCGGATTGCTGGCGGCCGCGCCGGCAAATGCCATCGTCGAAATCTGCCCGGCCGGGCGTGCCATCGCCACCGGGCTTGGCCATCGCCTGGTCGCCCAGGGCGGCGGCGCGCTGATCGTCGACTACGGCCCGCCGACGCATGGTACCGGCGACAGCCTGCAGGCGGTGCGCCGCCACGCCTTTCACGACGTGCTGGCGACGCCCGGCGAGGCAGACTTGACCGCGCATGTCGATTTCGTCGCCCTGGCCGACGCCGCGCGGGATGCGGGCGCGACCGTGTGGGGTCCGCTGGCGCAGGGCGAGCTGCTGCAGCGGCTGGGCATCGACGCCCGGGCCGCGACGCTGGCCCGGGCCAATCCGGGCCGGCAGGCGGAATTCGATGCCGCGATGTCCCGGCTGACCGGCCCCGACCAGATGGGCACGCTGTTCCAGACGCTGGCCCTGACGGGCGGTCCGGATGTCGTGCCCGCCGGCTTTCCCTGACGGAGATGCAGCGATGACGCCAGCCCTCAGAAGTCCTGCCCTGGATGGCCTGCCCGGCATCGCGCACGGCTTCTTCGGCCGCTCGGGCGGCGTCTCGCAAGGGATCTACGCGACGCTGAACTGCGGCCAGGGCTCGAACGACCGGCCGGAGGATGTGGCCGAGAACCGGGCGCGGGTCGCCCGCGCCGTCGGCGTCCGGCCCGACCGGCTGCTTTCCGTCCATCAGGTCCATGGCCGGGTCGCGGTGACCGCCGTCGCCCCCTGGGACGAGCGCCCGAAGGCGGATGCCATGGTCACGGCGGTGCCGGGGCTTGCTCTCGGCGTGCTTGCCGCCGACTGCACCCCGGTCCTGTTCGCCGACCCCGAGGCCGGCGTCGTCGGGGCCGCCCATGCCGGCTGGCGCGGGGCGCTGGCCGGGGTGACCGACGCCACCGTCGAGGCAATGGTGGGGCTGGGTGCCAGCGTCGGCCGGATCCGGGCCGCGATCGGGCCGACGATCCGGTCGCAATCCTACGAGGTCGGGCCGGAGTTCCCGGCGTCGTTCCTCGACGAATCGGCGGAAAACGCCCGTTTCTTCCGGCCCGCGGCGCGAGCCGGCCATCACATGTTCGACCTGCCAGGCTATCTTGGCCAGCGCCTGCGACGGCTGGGTCTCGCCGCGGTCGACGATCTCGACCAGGATACGCTGAGCCAGCCCGACCGCTTCTTCAGCTACCGCCGCACCACGCTCGCCCACGAGCCGGACTACGGGCGCCAGCTTTCCGCCATCGCCCTGGTTCCGACGGACGGGATTACGGGGTAAGGTCCGGTCATGCCCTACCTGATCTTCTTCCTCGCGTTCTGTCTGCTCGGCATGGTGGCGTCCTGTGTGGTGGCGTAGTCTAATTCTCCTGGCGGCGCTGGCCCTGACGGCCGCCTGCCAGCCGCTGCCCCAGCCCTTCCAGCCCGACAACAAGGGCCTGACCTCGGCCACCGACCCGCTGCTGCAGCCGGGGCCGAGCTTCAGCCTGCTGGTCACCCCCGTCCGCGGGCTCGGCACCAACGGCCAGAAGATGGCCGACGATGTCGCCCAGGCACTGCAGGACCGCGAAATCCCGGCATCGAGCCATTCGGCAAGCAAGGCCAGCTATGTGCTGACCGGCGAGGCGCGCGAGTCGGCCGGCGGGGGCAGCCAGATCGTCTGGACCGTGGTCGACCCGCGCGGCGTCACGTTCCGCACCCTGACCCAGCCGATCGGGGCGCCGGCCGCCTCGCTGGCCGAGGCGAAAGTCAGCCTGAGCAGCCTGGCGGTTGCCGCCGCGGCGCTGATCGAACCCGCCTTGCAGGAGGATGCGAGCCTGCAGCGCGGACCGCCCAAGGTCCGCGTCGCCGCCGTGACCGGCGCGCCGGGCGACGGCGACCAGACCCTGCCGTCGGCCCTCGGTGCCGTACTCGAACACCGCAAGGTCGCCCAGCTCGCCCCGAACGCCGCCGACGCCTATGTCGTGGCCGGCAAGGTCAAGATGACCGACGGCCCCCGCAACGGCCAGACCATCGAGATCCAGTGGATCGTGACGGACGCGGCGGGCAAGGAGATCGGCACGGTCGGGCAGAAGAACGTGGTGCCAAAGGGCAGCCTGGACGGGAAATGGGGCGATATCGCCTTCGCCGCCGCCGAAGGCGCGGCCGAAGGGCTGTCGCGCATTCTCGAGGCGCTCGGCCCGGTACGCCCGCCCCGGTAACCGCGTCCGGGCGCCCTGAACGCGGCGCTCTGACTCGGGTTTACAGGCCGATGACGCTTTGATAGTGTCCGCGCGCAACGGCGGGGGGTGCCCGCCGTTTTTTCTTCGCCATGTTCGGTCTGTCGTGCGTCTGGCGCGCGAAGGGGTTCACTTATGAAGGTCATCGCCGGGAACAGCAACCGCTCGTTGGCGGAGGCCATTGCCGCCTATCTCGGTGTGCCCATGACCAAGGCGTCGGTGCGCCGGTTCAGCGACATGGAGTGTTTCGTCGAGGTGCACGAGAACGTGCGCGGCGAGGATACGTTCGTCGTCCAGTCGACGTCGTATCCAGCCAACGACAACCTGATGGAGCTGCTGGTCATCATCGACGCGCTGCGGCGCGCCTCGGCCAAGCGCATCACCGCCGTGATCCCCTATTTCGGCTATGCCCGCCAGGACCGCAAGCCGGGTCCGCGCACGCCGATCTCGGCCAAGCTGGTCGCCAACCTGATCACCACGGCCGGCGCCGACCGCGTGCTGACGATGGATCTGCATGCCGGCCAGATCCAGGGCTTCTTCGACATCCCGACCGACAACCTGTTCGCCGCCCCCGTCCTGGTGCGCGACATCAAGGAGCGGTTCAAGAACGAAAGCCTGATGGTCGTCTCGCCCGACGTCGGCGGCGTGGTCCGCGCGCGCGCCGTCGCCAAGCGCATCGATGCCGACCTCGCCATCGTCGACAAGCGGCGCGAGAAGGCCGGCGTCTCGGAAGTCATGAACATCATCGGCGACGTGGAGGGGCGCACCTGCATCCTGATCGACGACATCGTCGATTCGGCCGGCACGCTGTGCAACGCCGCGAACGCGCTGATGGAAAAGGGCGCGAAGTCGGTCGCCGCCTATGTCACCCACGGCGTCCTGTCGGGCGGGGCGGTGGCCCGCGTCGCCTCGTCCCAGCTCAAGACCCTGGTCACCACCGACTCGATCCTCGCGACCGAGGCGGTCCGGGTCGCCCAGAACATCCGGCAGATCACGATCGCCCCGCTGATCGGCGAGGCAATCCGGCGGATCGCCGACGAATCCTCGGTGTCGAGCCTGTTCGACTGAGGAATGCGGTCCCGCGTCCCGCGGGACCATAACGGCGCGCGGCACCCCTGGAGGCCGGCGCCAACCCGGGGCCGCAGGCAGGCATGCCTGGCGGCCTCAAGTCTCGAGAAAGGAGACTGCCATGCGTGAAGTCGTGACGTTCGCCGCCGAGGCGCGCGCGCGGGCCGGCAAGGGGACCGCCCGGGCTGCCCGTCAGTCGGGGCGAGTTCCTGCCGTGATCTATGGTGGCGAGACCGCCCCCGAGAGCATTTCGATCGATACCAAGGCCCTGCTGAAGGAGCTGCACAAGGGCGGCTTCCTGAACCGACTGCTCGAAATCGAGGTCGGTGGCCAGAAGACGCGCGTGCTGCCGCGCGACGTTCAGTTCCATCCCGTCAGCGACATGCCGATCCACGCCGATTTCATGCGCGTGACCGCCGGTTCGCGCATCCGCATCTGGATCCCCGTCCATTTCGAGGGCGCCGACCAGTCGCGTGGCGTCAAGCTCGGCGGCGTGCTGAACATCGTGCGCCATGAAATCGAGTTCTTCTGCGCGCCCGACAACATCCCGGACGCGATCACCGTCAATCTGGCCGCGACCGAGATCGGCGATTCGATCCACATCAGCCAGATCGCGCTGCCGGAAGGCGTCAAGCCGGTGATCAACCGTGACTTCACCGTCGCGACCCTGGCCCCGCCGTCGGGCGAGGCCGAGGCCGCGAAGCCGGAAGCCGCCGCTGCGCCCGCCAAGGGCGGCAAGGCTGCCCCGGCCAAGGCCGCGGCCGCCGCGCCCGCCAAGGCCGCTGCGGCGCCGAAGAAGAAGTAAGGCGAAAGGACCGTTCGGTCCCTCGCCACAGGTGGTGGTGTCGCGATGCTGCTTATGGTCGGCCTCGGCAATCCAGGGCCGGAGCATGCGAAGAACCGCCACAACATCGGGTTCATGGCGGCGGACGAGATCGTCCGCCGCCATGGCTTCGGTCCGTGGAAGAGCCGTTTCCACGGCTTGATTTCCGAGGGCCGGCTGGGTCCGCACAAGGTCCTCGTGCTGAAGCCGATGACCTACATGAACCGGTCCGGCATCAGCGCGTCGGAAGCCGCGCGCTTCTACAAGATCCCCCTCGACAAGATCGTCGTCTTTCATGACGAGCTCGACCTCGCCGCCGGCAAGGTGCGCGTCAAGGTCGGTGGCGGGGCTGCCGGCAACAACGGCATCCGCTCGCTCGACAGCCACATGGGCCCCGACTACCACCGCGTGCGCCTGGGCATCGGCCATCCCGGGCGCGACCGCGTGCTTTCCTACGTGCTCGAGGATTTCCGCAAGGAGGAGCAGGCCTGGCTGGTGCCGCTGCTCGACGCCGTCGCCGATGCCGCCCCGCTGCTGGCGGACGGCAACGATTCCGCATTCATGACCAAGGTGGCGCTGCTGACCAGGCAGCCCGCGCCGGAGAAATAGCATGGGTTTCCGCTGTGGCATCGTCGGCCTGCCCAATGTCGGCAAGTCGACCCTGTTCAACGCCCTGACGCAGACCATCGCGGCCCAGGCGGCGAACTATCCGTTCTGCACGATCGAGCCGAACTCCGGCCTGGTCGCCGTGCCCGATCCGCGGCTCGACACGCTGGCGACGCTCGCCAAGTCCGAGCGCATCGTGCCGACGCAGCTCGGCTTCGTCGACATCGCGGGTCTGGTGCGCGGCGCCTCGAAGGGCGAGGGCCTGGGCAACCAGTTCCTCAGCCACATCCGCGAGGTGGATGCGATCATCCACGTCCTGCGCTGTTTCCACGACGACGACATCACCCATGTCGAGGGCAAGGTCGATCCGCTGTCGGATGCCGAGACCGTCGATACCGAGCTGATGCTCGCCGATATGGAATCGCTGGAGAAGCGGATCGATCCGCTGGTCAAGAAGGCGCGCGGCAACGACGAGGAAGCCAAGGCGCGGCTGGACCTGATCAACCGCGCCCTCGCCGTGCTGCGCGACGGCCGCCCGGCCCGGACTACCGAGATCCGGCCGGAGGAACGCAAGATGTTCCGCGAGCTGCAATTGCTGACCGCCAAGCCCGTCCTCTACGTCTGCAACGTCGAGGAAGGGTCGGCTGCCGAGGGCAACGCGCTTTCGGCCAAGGTCGCCGAACGTGCGAAGGCCGAGGGTACTCAAGCCGTCGTCGTCTCGGCCGCGATCGAAGCCGAGGTCGCCCAGCTGACCGATCCGGACGAGCGCCAGATGTTCCTCTCAGACCTCGGCCTGTCCGAGACCGGGTTGAGCCGCGTGATCCGCGCCGGCTACGAACTGCTCGGCCTGATCACCTTCTTCACCGTCGGGCCGAAGGAAGCGCGGGCCTGGACCGTAACCGAGGGCGCCAAGGCCCCGGAATCGGCCGGTGTGATCCATACCGATTTCGAGAAGGGGTTCATCCGCGCGGAAACCATCGCCTTTGCCGACTACGTGGCCTGCGGCGGCGAAGCCGGGGCGCGCGACAAGGGCAAGCTGCGCCTGGAAGGCAAGGAGTATGTGGTGCAGGACGGCGACGTCATGCACTTCCGCTTCAACACCTGAGGCGTATCATGACAGTGGCGTGGCGTTGGAAAGGGACCTTTGCCCGATGAGCAGTGCCAATACCGAGCGGCTTTATTTCGAGGATTTTCACGTCGGCTGGGAACTCAGCATGGGTCCGCGGGTGATGGGCGAGGACGAGATCCGCGCCTTCGCCACCAACTACGACCCGCAGTCTTTCCACGTCGACCCCGAGGAAGCCAAGCAGTCGATCTTCGGCGGGCTGATCGCGTCGGGCTGGCATACGACCGCCGTCTGCATGCGGCTGATCGTCGATGGCTATCTGAAGCGGTCGTCCAGCCTCGGTTCGCCCGGCGTCGACGAGGTGCGCTGGCTGAAGCCGGTGCGGCCGGGTGATTCGATCACGCTGAAGATGACGGTCACCGAGGTGATCCCGTCGCGCTCGCGACCCGATCGCGGCCTAGTCCGCTCGGACTGGGAAGGCCGCAACCAGAACGGCGATGTCGTCATCACGCTCAAGGGCATGGGCCTGTTCGGACGCCGGCCGGCAGCCTGACCTAACGTTTCGGCGGCAACAGGTAGGTATCGAAGGCGGCCAGGTAATCCTCGGCCGCCGTCAGCGCCGCCAGCGCCTCCGGCCCGCGCCGGGCTGCGACCATCGCCGCGAGCATCTCGACGGCGACGAAGGCCGGGGCCATCGTGTGGAAGAAGGACGGCGTGTCGGTGGCCACGATGATGCTGTCGGCCGCCAGTCGGGCTACCGGCGACATCCCGCTGTCGGTCACCGCGACGACGGCGGCGGCGCGGCCCGCGGCATAGCGGGCGGCATCGACGGTCGCCCGTGCATAGGGATTGACCGACACGACCAGCAGCACGTCGCGCGGGCCGATCCCCTTCAACTGGTCACCACCCGCCCCACCCGCGCCATCGAGGAGTACCGACGTCGCGCCGAACAGCGCGTGGACGTAGTGAAACACGTAGGCCGCGGGAAAGGCCGAGCGCAGCCCCAGGCAGAACACCCGGTCCGCGGCGACGATGCGGTCGGCCGCGCTGGTCAGAACCGCGACCGCCTCCGGCGCGGCCAGCGCCTGCAGATGCGCAGTCTGGGCCCTGATGGTATCGGCCACCAGCCCGGCATCGCCCTCGATGCCCCGGCGGGCCACCAGTTCCTCGGCCCGGTCGCGGAAATTGTCGGGCCGGCCGCGCATCGACTGGGCATAGAGCGCCTTCATCTCGTCGAAGCCGGCAAAGCCGAGCCGCTTGGCCAGCCGGGTCAGGGTGACCGGCGGCACGCCCGCCCGCCGCGCCTGGTCGCGCATCGACAGCAGGGCCACATCGGCCGGGTGATCCAGCACCCAGCGCGCCCCGGCTTGCAACTGCTGGGGCAGGTCGTCGAACAGCGCGGTCAGGGTCTCGGCTAACGGGGCTTGGGCCATCGTCTTCCAGTCCTAGCGCGAACCCGGCGCCGGCAACAGACGAATCGTCCCCGGCCGGTCGATTGCAGGTCCCGGACCGAGGCAGTATAAACGGCGGTCCGGGGAAATCGTCATCCGATAGTCACGGTTCACGAGGGAGGAAGAATGGCCGCCGGCGCAATCAACGCCGCGGCGGGGGTGAATGCGGGTCCGCCGCAGGATGCCGTCGTCGCCCTTGCCGATGTCGACATCGCCTACCGCCTGGCCGATGGCGGTACCTATGTCGCGGTCGAAGCTGCCTCGCTGTCCCTGCGCGCCCATGAATTCGTCGCGATCGTCGGGCCGACCGGCTGCGGCAAGTCGACCCTGCTGAACGCCGCCGCCGGACTGCTGAAACCGGCGGCCGGCACGGTCCGGATCTTCGGCGCGCCGCTGAATGGCCTGAATGCCCAGGCCGGCTACCTGTTCCAGCAGGACGCGCTGATGCCGTGGAAGACGGCGCGCGACAACGTCGCCATCGCGCTCGAGGTCGCCGGCACGCCGCGCGCCCAGGCGCTCGAGGCGGCCCAGGCCTGGCTGGCCCGCGTCGGCCTCGGCACCTTCGGCGACCGCTATCCCCACCAGCTCTCGGGCGGGCAGAAGAAGCGCGTCGGCCTTGCCCAGGTGCTGATCCGCGACCCCAAGATCCTGCTGATGGACGAGCCCTTCGGCCCGCTCGATGCGCAGACCCGCCAGATCATGGGCAACCTGCTGCTCGACCTGTGGTCGCGCGACCGCAAGGCGGTGATGTTCGTCACCCACGACCTCGAGGAGGCGATCGCCCTGGCCGACCGGGTCATCATCATGTCGGCGGGGCCACGGGCCCGCAACATCGGCGATCATCCCATCGGCATCGACCGGCCGCGCGACGCCTCGGACGTCCGCCTCGATCCGCAGTTCCACGAGATCCATCGCGCGATCTGGAACCAGCTGAAGGCCGAGGTGGTGAAGGCCTATGCGGAGATTCCGGCATGAGGATCGGTCGCGCCAAGCTTCTGGGCCTGCAGGCCCTGGTGGCCGTCGCCTTCTTCGCGATCTGGCATGTCGGGTCGTCGGTGCCGATCGGCGGCGTCTACTTCCTGCCGAAATTCTTCTTCTCGACACCGATCGACGTCATCACGCGCGTCTGGTCGATGTTTGCCGGCGGCAAGATCTGGGGACACCTGGCCATCACCCTGTGGGAAACCATTCTGGCCTTCGTCATCGGTTCGGCCGGGGGCGTGCTGGTCGGCTTCTGGTTCGCGCGCAAGCCGCTGATGGCACTCGTGTTCGACCCCTACGTCAAGATGATCAACGCCCTGCCCCGCGTCGTGCTGGCGCCGATCTTCATGCTGTGGCTGGGGCTGGGCATCTGGTCGAAAGTGGCGCTGGGCGTGACCCTCGTGTTCTTCATCGTCTTCTTCAACGTCTATGAGGGCGTCAAGGAAGTCTCGCCGACCGTGCTGGCCAATGCCCGGATGCTCGGCATGAACGAGCGGCAGCTGTTCCGGCACGTCTACTGGCCGTCGGCGCTGTCGTGGATGTTCTCGTCCCTGCATACCTCGGTCGGCTTCGCGCTGGTCGGCGCGGTGGTCGGCGAGTACCTGGGTTCGGCCGCCGGCCTCGGCTACCTGATCCATCAGGCGGAAGGAGTGTTCGACGTGACCGGCGTGTTTGCCGGCATGGTCATCCTCTCCGCCTTCGTGCTGCTGATCGACTGGCTGGTCACGCTGGTCGAGGATCGGCTGCTGGTCTGGCGGCCGCAAAGTGCCGCCGGCCAGAATTGAGAGCCGCATTGGGGAGGAAGTGAGATGAAAGCACTGAAGATCGCGGCCGTCGCCGCACTGGCCCTGGGTTTGGGGTCCCTGGGATGGGGGCTGGGTGCGGTGCAGGCCCAGACGGTGGAGAAGCCCAAGCTGACGATCGGCGTCGGCGGCAAGCCGCTGCTCTACTACCTGCCGCTGACGCTGGCCGAACGGCTGGGCTTCTTCAAGGAACAGGGCCTCGACGTCGAGATCAACGATTTCGGCGGCGGCGCCAAGTCGCTGCAGGCGCTGATCGGCGGGTCGGTCGATGTCGTCACCGGCGCCTACGAACACACGATCCGGATGCAGGTGAAGAACCAGGACATCCGCTCGGTGATCGAACTGGGCCGCTATCCCGGCATCGTCATCGGCGTCAAGGCGGACAAGGCCGGCAGCTACAAATCACCCGCCGACCTCAAGGGCATGAAGATCGGCGTCACCGCGCCGGGCTCGTCGACCAACTTCATGGCGATGTACCTGCTGGTCAAGGCCGGCCTCAAGCCCGACGACGCCTCCTATATCGGTGTCGGTGCCGGGATGTCGGCGGTCGCCGCGATCCAGAAGGGCGAAATCGACGCGATCTCGCATCTCGACCCGGTCATCTCGAAGCTGGAGCAGGACAAGGCGATCAAGGTCGTCGTCGACACGCGCACCACCGCCGGCACCGAGGCGGTGTTCGGCGGCTCGAACCCGGCCGCCGTGCTCTACATCAAGCAGGACTTCATCGCCAAGAACCCGAACACGGTCCAGGCGCTGACCAACGTCTTCTACAAGACCCTGGTCTGGATCCAGAAGGCCACCCCCGAGCAGATCGCGGCCGCCGTGCCGGAGGAATACTGGCTGGGCGATAAGCCGCTCTACATCGCCGCGGTCAAGGCCAACCTGCCGACCTACTCGGTCACCGGCATCACCCCGGAGAGCGGGCTGAAGAGTGCGCTCGACATGCTCGTCAAGTTCGACGACGAGGTGAAGAACGCCAAGGTCGACCTGGCCAAGACCGTCGACTGGCGCTTCGTCGAGAAGTCGGCGCAGACGATCAAGTAGGCGGCCGCAGCAACCCGGCCAGCGCCGCGATGTGGCGCTGGTCGGTACCGCAGCAGCCGCCCAGCACCCGGGCGCCGCGGGCATGCAGGTCGCGCAGGGCCAGCGCGAAGACTTCGGGCGGCTCGCTGTCGAGACGATCGAGCGCCACCAGTTCCTCGGGCGTCAGGCGCGAACCATTCGCCTTCACCCCGAACAGCCGCGGATGGTGCAAGGCGCGGGCCGCGGCCGAGGCGTGGATGCAATTGACGAGATAGTAGAGCGGCGGCTCGGCCGTCGCCGCATCGATCGCGGCGATCGCCTCGCCGAGGTCATGGCCATCCATCAGCCGGCCCGACGGGGCCAGACCGAAACTGAGCACGTAGGAAAGGCCGGTCCCAGCCATTGCGCGCGCCACCCCGATCGCCTCGTCCTGCGCCGGCAGGGTCGGCGCGAACAGGAAATCGGCACCGGCCGCAGCCAGCGCGGCGATCTGCGGGCGATGATAGATCTCGGCCATTGCCGCGTCAGGCGCCTCGGCGGCAATGAAGGCGTCGCCCTTCGGCCCGATCACCCCGGCGATGAAGATGCGATCGGCCGCGCCCGGCCGTGCGGCACGCAATGCCCTGTGCATTGCCACCGCATCGGCGTTGACCAGGGTCACGGCATCGGCCTCGCTGCGCCCCGAGGCGGCCAGCCGGTCGGCCTGGGCGCGGAAGGTCGGCGTGCCGATGACGATGGGCAGGTCCGCCGCGGCGTCGAGATAGCTGGCATAGATGCCTTCGAGCACCGTGCGGCCCCGCGCATCGTCGAGCAGGGCCGCGGCGCCGCACGGGCGGTCCAGCGCGATGCCGGCCTCGAACATGATGCGCGTCTCGATGCCGCCATCGGTCAGGATGACAGGGGCCTCGGCCACCGCGCGGCGGAAATCCGCCATCAGTAGACCGGATCGGGCAATTGCTCGATCGCCACCGCCTCCTGGACCGCGGGTCGGGCGAAAACGGCCGCGGCGTGGCGGCCGATCGCCGGCAGGGTCCTGGGGGGACGGGCCATCCCGCGGCCCCACCGGGTCATCAGCAGAAGATAGGGGTCGAGCAGGCTGTAGCTCTCGCCCAGCAGCCAGGGACCGTTTGCCGACAATTCCGCCTCGATCACGTCGAACCAGGCGTTCAGCCGCTTTTCGGTTGCGGCCTTGACGGCGGCGCGCGCGGCCTCGGACGGATCGGTCGTATAGCGCTCCGGGTAGTAGAAGGCGAGATAGTCGGTCTGGATCGTCCCGGTCAGGTAGATCAGCCATTTGTGGAACGTCGAGCGCGCGGCCGTCCCCGGCGGCGGCGCCAGCCCGGCTTCCGGATGGCGATCGGCCAGATGCAGGCAGATGGCGGCGGTCTCGAACAGCACGAGGTCGCCGTCGGTCAGGACCGGGATGCGGCCGAGCGGGTTGAGCGCGAGGTAGTCCGGCTGCTTCTGGGCATTCTGCTTGCGGTCGACCAGCACCAGCTCATGCGGGGCGCCGATTTCGCGCAACAGGACATGGGGCGCCAGGCTGGCGTTGGACGGATAGTAGAACAGGCGGTACATCGTTCCTCCGGGCGACAGGTCCGGGGCGGAGGATAGCCGAGCATCCCGGCGTTTTCGAGCTATTGAGGCGCCCTCGGGCCTGCACTAGGCTCGCCGCCGCCAATGCCCCAAGGAGAGTCCAGATGCGCGAAACGATCACCCTCGAAGCCGCCGACGGTCACCGCCTGTCGGCCTACCGTTCGGCACCCGCCGGCAGCCCCCGGGCCGCCATCGTGGTCATCCAGGAAATCTTCGGCGTGAACGCGCATATCCGCGCGGTATGCGACGGCTTCGCCGCCGAGGGGTATCTCGCCATCGCCCCGGCGATGTACGACCGGGTCGAACGCGATTTCGAATGCGGCTACAGCGCGCCGGAGATCGAGAAGGGTCGCGGCCTGCGCATGCAGCTGAAGCCGGAAGGCGAGGCAGCCGATGTCGCCGCGGCGGTGGCCGAGGCGGGGCGCAGCGGGGTCAAGGTCGGCATGACCGGCTATTGCTACGGCGGCCGGGTCGCCTGGATGGCGGCAGGCCGCATCGCCGGCGTCTCGGCGGTTTCGGGTTACTACGGCGGCGGCTGGGGCGATCTGAAGGAGCTGACGCCGAAATGCCCGACCATGCTGCATTTCGGCGCCAAGGATGCCCATATTCCGGTCGCGCTGGCGGCCGAGATGAAGGCGCTGCACCCGCAGATCGTCACCCATGTCTATGACGCCGACCATGGCTTCAACTGCGACCAGCGCGGTTCCTACGACGCCTATTCGGCGGCGCTGGCCCGCAGCCGCACGCTGGCCTGGTTCCGCGCGGCGCTCGACTGATCAGCGGCCGAATTCGACGATGACGCCGTTCGCGTCGCCCGCGGCGACGCGAACGGTACCGTCGAGGTCGGTGACGTAGTCGACGCCGTGGCGCGTCAGCACCCCTTCGACAACGTCGGTATCGAGGCAGGAGAAGCGCAGCGCTGCGTAATACGGCGGCGCGGCAGCCGGCAGCGCCGCATCCGGGTGCATGGTATCGAGGTCGTGCGGCGCGACCAGCACCAGCGCGCAATTGCCGAGTTGCACGGTCAGCGTGTCGTCCGTCATCGTGCAGGCCCCGGCACCGAAGATGCGCCGGTAGCGGTCGAACCAGTCCGCCGGCCGCTCGACCACCGCGGTTATCGAGACGATGCCGGTCGCGCCGTTCGGATGGCGCAGCCATTCCGGCCGCCGCAGCAGTTGCGGCGTCAGATGCTGGCAGACGAACAGTGGCAGGCCGGGCAGTGCATCGTCAGGCAGGTGAACCAGCGTGAATGACGGCTCGACGTCGCCTTCAGGCAGCTCGAGCAGCCGCGTGAGGCTTTGCGCCTCGCTGGCGGCGACCCCGCCCGCGCGCAGGCGCGCGCCGGCCGCCGCCGCATCGGGGCTGCCCAGGCCGAAGCGCAGCATCCCCTCGCCGCCGGCCGCCAGCCGCTCGGCCAGCCCGGCGGTGAACTGGCCGGGATCGACCACGCCGAGCAGTTCGAGATAGCTGTCCGGGAACATGATGCAATAGTTCGCCGTGCCCCAGCCGACATGCCGGCCGCGCGGGGTCGGGGTGAAACCCAGGCGGATCCACCCCGCGCGCGCCGCCTCGAGGTCGGCAACGCCGACCAGCGGATGGTCGAGACCGGTCAGCGCGCGCGACATCGCCTCAATGCCCCTCGAACTCGCAGAGCGTGAGGACCTTGAGCCCCATTTCCTCCAGCTTGCGGCGGCCGCCCAGTTCGGGCAGGTCGACGATGAACGAGCAGCCGATGACCTCGCCGCCGGCGCGGCGGATCAGCTTGGTCGCGGCCTCCGCGGTGCCGCCGGTCGCGATCAGGTCGTCGACCAGCAGGATGTTGTCGCCCTTCTCGACCGCGTCGACATGGATCTCGACCTCGTCGGTGCCATATTCCAGCTGGTATTCCTGGGCGATGGTCTGCCAGGGCAGCTTGCCCTTCTTGCGGATCGGAATGAAGCCGACCGACAGCTGATGGGCAACCGCGCCGCCCAGGATGAAACCGCGCGCCTCGATGCCGGCGACCTTGTCGATACGCACGCCGGCATGGGCCTGGACCAGTTCGTCGATCGTCTTGCGGAAGCCGCGCGGATCGGCCAGCAGCGTGGTGATGTCGCGGAACATGATGCCGGGCTTGGGGTAGTCCGGGATCGTGCGGATCCTGTCCTTGATCGATTCCATCGGCATTATCCCTTCAGCACGCGGCCGGCGACCGCTTCGAGCTTCTTGACGAGTTTCCGGTCGCGCACCGCCGGCGCGGTCATCACCGCATTGTCGAGCGCGTGGTCGCAGCCTTGCGGGCAGGCCTCGGGCCGATCGGCCAGCAGCGGCGCGACCGCCTTGATCAGGGCCTGCGCATTGTGGGCATTGTCATGCACCACCTTGATCACCGAGGCGACGTCGACATGGTCGTGATCGGGATGCCAGCAATCGTAGTCGGTGACCATCGAGACCGTGGTGTAGCAAAGCTCGGCCTCGCGGGCGAGCTTGGCCTCGGGCATGTTGGTCATGCCGATGACGTCGCAGCCCCATTGCCGATAGAGCCGGCTTTCGGCCAGGCTCGAAAACTGCGGCCCCTCCATGACGAGGTAGGTGCCGCCGACCGAGTGCTCGATGCCCACCGCCGCGGCGGCCTCGGCCAGCTTGTCGCGCAGCCGCAGGCAGACCGGGTGCGCCATCGACACATGCGCGACGACGCCCGGCCCGAAGAACGACTTCACCCGGGCGAAAGTCCGGTCGATGAACTGGTCGACCAGCACGAACTTGCCGGGCGCATGCTCCTCCTTCAGCGAGCCGCAGGCCGAGACCGAGATCACGTCGACGCAGCCGGCCCGCTTCAGGGCGTCGATATTGGCGCGATAGTTGATATCGGAGGGCGGGATGCGATGGCCCCGGCCGTGGCGCGGCAGGAACACCAGTTCCTGATCGCCGAGGCGGCCGAACAGCAGTTCGTCGGACGGGTCGCCCCAGGGCGTCGACACCTTGCGCCACTTCGTGGCGGTCAGCCCTTCCATCGCATAGAGGCCGGAACCGCCGATGACCCCGATGCGGGTCCGCGCGGGCCGCGTGGCGATGGCCGCGGCCTTGACCGATGCCTTGCCCGCCGCCGCCTTGGGTTTCGTGGTCTTCGCGGCAGTCTTTGCCGCCACTTTCTTCTTCGCCGCCATGGCGATCCCCCTTCACCGGCGCCGGCCCCGGCCGGCGACTTGCACCCTCTTCTACAAAATAGCGGGCGGTCCCGACATGAAAAAGGGCCGCGGGGATGTACCCGCGGCCCTCGAGTCGGTGCAAGGATCAGGCGGTCAGTGCACGTCCGACCAGATCTTGCGCTTGGCGATGTAGAGCACGACCGACAGCAGCAGCAGGAACAGGATCACCTGTGCGCCCATCCGATGGCGCTGCTCGAGCTTCGGCTCGGCCGCCCACATCAGGAAGTTCGCGACATCCTTGGCCTGCTGGTCGACCGTCGCCTTCGTCCCGTCGGCGAAGGTCACGCCATCGGGATTGATCGGCGCCGGCATCGCGATCTGATTGCCGGGGAAGTACTTGTTGTAGTTCAGCCCGGGCTGCATCGCGAAGCCGGCCGGGGCGTTCTCGTAGCCGATCATCAGCGCGTGGATGTAATCCGGGCCGCCGACGCGGGCCTTGGCCATCAACGACAGGTCCGGCGGGGCCGCACCGTTGTTGGCCGCCTTGGCCGCCTGGACGTTCGGGAACGGCGCCTTGAAACGATCCGAGGGGACCGCCGGGCGCTGGAACATCTCGCCCTGGTCGTTCGGGCCGTCCGTGACCTCGTACTGCGCCGCGATCGCCTTGACCTCGGCCTCGTTGTAGCCGAGGTCCTGCAGATCGCGATAGGCCAGCAGGCTCATCGAGTGGCAGGCGGCGCAGACTTCCTTGTAGACCTGGAAGCCGCGCTGCAGCGCCGCGCGATCGTAGGTGCCGAACGGGGCCGAGAAGCTCCACGACAGCTTGGGCAGCGCCAAGCCTTCCGACGCCTGGGCGGCCGGTGCGACGAGCCCGATGACGGCAGCGAGGCCGAGCGAGAGAATGGTCTTGCGCATCGGTCTTACTCCCCCGCCGCCGCAGCGGCCTTGGGCAGCACCGCCTCGTTGATCGAGGTCGGCAGCGGCCGCGGCCGTTCGAACCACCCGACCAGCGGGCAGATCACGAGGAAATGGGCGAAGTAGTAGACGGTCGCCAACCGGCCGATCAGCACCCAGATGCCCTCCGGCGGCTTGGCGCCGACGACGCCGAGCAGCAGGCAGTTCGCCAGGAAGATCCAGAAGAACTGCTTGTAGACCGGGCGGAACTTCGCCGAGCGGACCCGCGAGGTGTCGAGCCAGGGCAGGACGAACAGGATCAGGATGGCGGCAAACATCAGGATGACGCCACCGAGCTTGGACGGCACCGACCGCAGGATCGCGTAGAACGGCAGCAGGTACCATTCCGGCACGATATGGGCCGGCGTCACCAGCGGGTTGGCCTCGATGTAGTTGTCCGGCTCGCCGAAGAAGTTGGGCGAATAGAACAGGAAGATCGAGAAAACCAGCAGGAACACCGCGATCCCGAACAGGTCCTTGATCGTGTAGTAGGGATGGAACGGGATGGTGTCGCGGCTGTCCTTCTTGTCGATGCCCAGCGGGTTGTTCGACCCGTGCTGATGCAGCGCCCAGATGTGCAGGATGACCAGGCCGACGATGATGAACGGCAGCAGGTAATGCAGGCTGAACAGACGGTTCAGCGTCGGGTTGCCGACCGAGAAGCCGCCCCACAGCAGCGTCACGATGCTTTCGCCGACCACCGGGATCGCCGAGAACAGGTTGGTGATGACGGTGGCGCCCCAGAACGACATCTGGCCCCACGGCAGCACGTAGCCCATGAACGCGGTCGCCATCATCAGCAGGTAGATGATGATGCCGAGGAACCACAGCAGTTCGCGCGGCGCCTTGTACGACCCGTAATAGAGCCCGCGGAAGATGTGGAAGTAGACGGCGATGAAGAAGAACGACGCGCCGTTCATATGGATGTAGCGGATCAGCCACCCATAGTTCACGTCGCGCATGATGTGCTCGACCGAGGTGAAGGCGAGCGAGGTATGCGGGGTGTAGTGCATCACCAGCACGATGCCGGTGACGATCTGCACCACCAGCATCAGGCCGGCGAGCGAGCCGAAGTTCCACCAATAGGAGAGATTCTTCGGGGCCGGGTACGTGCCGACGGCGTGGTCGAGCAGCGTGAAGATCGGCAAGCGGTACTCAATCCACTTGATGACCTTGTTGTCGGACTGGAATGCCATGGCCCTGCCCTCAGCCGATCTTGATGCGGGTATCGTTCAGGAACGCGTAGGGCGGAATCTCGAGATTCCGCGGCGCTGGTCCCTGTCGGATACGTCCTGAGGTGTCGTAGGCCGACCCGTGGCACGGGCAGAACCAGCCGCCATAGGGGCCCTGGTTGCCGAGCGGCACGCAGCCGAGATGGGTGCAGACGCCGAGCATGACCAGCCACTCGGGCTTCTTCACGCGCTCGGCATCCTTCTGCGGATCGGGCATCGAGGCGCTGTCGTCGGCGCGCGCCTTCTCGATTTCCTCGGGGTTGCGGTGCTTGACGAACACCGGCTTGCCGCGCCACAGCACGGTGAGCTGCTGGCCGAGCGGCACCTTGCCGATATCGACCTCGGTCGAGGCCAGCGCCAACACGTCTGCCGACGGGTTGAGCGAATCGATGAACGGCCAGACAGTAAGAGCGGCACCAATCCCTACGCCGGCCCCAGCGGCGAGAAATAGGAAGTCACGCCGCGTCTGCCCGGCGTGAGCGGCGCCATGCGTCGTCGCCATGAATCCCCCGGAAACCTGTGTCACAAACCGCTGCATTTCTTCCACTATGCCCTTGTAATGTCCAGAAGTTATTTCTCTGCGACGTCTTGCCGCATCCCCACGCGGTAAGGCGCGGGAAAGCCGGGATTCGCGACGGTTTTCCGCTATAACCAGAAGCCTGTCGGGCAGCCTCGCCTGCCCTTTTTTTGTCCACTGCCGGTCCGCCGATGCGCCTTGCCCTCTACCAGCCGGATATGCCGCCCAATGTGGGTACCCTGCTCAGGCTGGCCGCCTGTCTGGGCGTGCCCGTCGACGTGATCGAGCCCTGCGGTTTTCCCTATGACGACAGGAGGGTGCGGCGTGCCGCGCTCGACTATCTCGCCCATGCCGAGATCGTCCAGCACCGGTCATGGGACAAGTTCCGCGCCGCCGGCAGGCCGGGCCGGATCGTGCTGCTGACGACACGGGGCGACATGCCCTATGTCGACTTCCGCTTCGCCGACACCGACACGCTGATGGTCGGGCGGGAATCCGCCGGCGTGCCCGACGACGTGGCCGCCGCCGCGGATGCCCGAGTCGTGATCCCGATGATGGCGGGCATGCGCTCGCTCAACGTTGCGGTGGCCGCCGCGATGGTATTGGGCGAAGCGTTGCGCCAGACCGCGGGCTTCGCGCCCGACCTTGCGCAGCCCCATATATATAAAGAGAGGAGCCAGCCATGAGCAGCGCCAGCACCGTCAGCGACAGGCAGCAGGCCGCAGAGACCTGGTTCGCCGATTTGCGCGACCGCATCTGTGCCGCCTTCGAAGCGATCGAGGACGAGCTTGGCGGCACGCGTCATGGCGATCTTCCGGCCGGCCGATTCGAGCGCAAGCCATGGACCCGCCCCGGCGGCGGCGGCGGCACGATGTCGGTGATGAAGGGACGAGTCTTCGAGAAGGTCGGCGTCAACATCTCGACCGTGCACGGCGAATTCAGCCCGGAATTTCGTCAGCAGATCCCGGGCGCAGGCGACGACGGCCGCTTCTGGGCCTCGGGCATCAGCCTCGTGGCGCATATGCGATCGCCCCGGGTGCCTGCCGTGCATATGAACACCCGCCACATCGTTACGACCCGATCGTGGTTCGGCGGCGGCGCCGACCTGACGCCGATGACGCCTTCCGCCGACGATACCGACGCCTTCCACGCGGCACTACGCGGTGCCTGCGACGCGCATGACCAGGAATACTATCCGCGATTCAAGAAATGGTGCGATGAGTATTTCTTCCTGAAGCATCGGGACGAGCCCCGTGGGGTCGGTGGCATCTTCTACGACTACCTCGACACAGGCAGCTGGGAAGCGGATTTTGCCTTCACCCGCGACGTCGGTACTGCATTTCTGGAAATCTATCCTAGGATCGTACGGCGGCGGATGAACGAGGATTGGAGCGAGGCCGAGCGTGAACACCAATTGTTGCGCCGCGGCCGCTATGTCGAATTCAACCTGCTCTACGACCGCGGGACCTTATTTGGCCTGAAAACCGGGGGGAATATCGACGCCATTCTGATGTCACTACCCCCAGAGGTAAAATGGCCATAATTAATAACTCTACGGCCGTCCCGGAATGATGCCTCACCGCAACACTTAGCCGTAACTGGGCTTCCTTCTCCATATTTTGTGGTTCATTCGCCATGGTCATGCTAAGTTTTGACGGTCGGAGGGGACCAACCATCGACAGACCATATCGGTTCTTAACCGTAACTTGCTATGGAGGGCATCATGGCTGCAAAGAAGGCTCCGGCCAAGAAAGCCGCTGCTAAGAAGGCGCCGGCGAAGAAGGCTGCAGTGAAGAAGGAAGCGGCGCCGAAGGCCGCCGCGGCTCCGAAGGCCGCCGCGAAGGCGCCGGCGAAGAAGGCCGCCGCCAAGAAGGTCGCCGCCCCGAAGGCCGCGGCGCCGAAGGCTGCCGCCCCGAAGGCTGCCGCCAAGGCTCCGGCCAAGAAGGCTGCTGCCAAGAAGGCGCCGGCCAAGAAGGCCGCGGCGAAGAAGTAAAGTTCTCTGAGCCCCACGCCGATGGTCGCCGGACGGCGATTATGGGCGTGGGGCTCGAGTCCTTTAAGGACGGCGATTCTATTGGCCTAGTCTTCATGAGAAAAACCGCCGCTCAGGCGGTTTTTTCATGTCCGATGCCCAGGGCATCGAAAAAATGGCCTATGACACGGCCGACCGGTGAACATGGCCCCGATCAGGCGCCGATCACGGCGTCGAGGCGTTCCAGGCAGGCATCGCGACCGGCGGCGAAATCACCATCGATCCACCATTCTTCCACTGCGGCGAGTACCGTGCCGACGGCAGGGCCGGAGACCCCGCGGGCCAGAACGTCCTTGCCCCCGACCGGCAGCCGCGGCCTGGACCAGCACGCGGCCGTCGCGCGCACGGCATCGAGCGCGCGCTCGTCGGCGTGGCGATAGGCCTGATCGAGCACCCGCTGGATGCCATGCCGGTAGAAGGCCGCGCGCCGCGCCCGGGCATCGGTGAACCAGTTGCCGGGATCGTCCGCTGCGGCGGCGGCAAGCCGATCGCGATCCCTGACCGGCAGTTTAAGCCGCGCGGCGATCTGCTGCACGGCGCCGGCATCGTCGGGCAGCAGCGCCGACAGGCGCCGCATCGGATCGATATCGTCGCGCGACGCTTCCCGTCGCGCGACGCGGCCAAGCCGGTCGCGCTGCGGCGGCGCCGCGACAATCGAGCCCCAGACACCCCAATCGATCATCAGCCCGACCGGTTCCATCGGATCAGCCATCTGCAGCAGCCGCACGGTCTCCATCGCGATCCGTTCGCCCGACAGCCGCGCCACCAGCGGTGCCGCCGCGATGATCGCTGCCCTCGCCTGCCCGTCCGGCGGCCCCTTGGCATAGCGGCCATGGAAACGGAAGAAGCGGAGAATCCGGAGGTGATCTTCGGCGATCCGCCGCGCGGCATCGCCGATGAATCGCACGATGCCGGCCTCGAGATCGGCGAGCCCGCCGGTCGGGTCGTAGATCGTGCCGTCGGCATCGGCGTAGAGCGCATTGATCGTGAAGTCGCGCCGCTGGGCATCCTCGGTCCAGTCGTCGGTGAAGGCGACCCGGGCATGGCGGCCATCGGTCTCGATGTCGTGGCGCAGCGTTGTCACCTCGATCGGCTCGCCCTCGACGATCGCGGTGATCGTCCCGTGCTCGATGCCGGTCGGGACGGCACGAATCGACGCCGCAGCCAACCGCGCCATCACGCTGCCCGGATCATGCGGGGTCGCGATATCGATATCCTGCGGGCGGTCGCCGCGGACCGCATCGCGCACGCAACCGCCGACGAAGCGCGCCACGCCCAGCGCCGCGACCACCGCTGTCGCGGCGGGACCCGTCATCCAGTCGGGGGGCGCGATGCGGGTTGCGGGCAGCACGGTCAGCCGGCGTCGTTCCAGCGCCGCAGCAGGTCGCGCAGCATGCCGGCGGTGGCACCCCATATATAATGGGCGCCGTAGGGAATCGCCCACCACTCGCGGCGGGTGCCGTTGAAACTGCCGCCGTGGCGCTTGTGATTGCGATCGTCGAGCAGGAAAGCCAGCGGCACTTCGAAGACGTCGGCGACCTCGGCCGGGTTGGGCACGAGGTCGAAGCCCGGCTCGACGATGCCGACCACCGGCGTCACGACATATCCGGTCACCGTGATGTAGGGACTGAGCGCCCCGATGACGCCGACACGGTCGCGGGCCAGCCCGACCTCCTCCTCGGTTTCGCGCAGCGCGCATTGGGCAAGATCGGCATCGGTGTCGTCGAGCCGCCCGCCGGGAAAGGCGACCTGGCCGGAATGCTTGGCGAGCGTGTCGGTGCGTCGGGTCAGCAACACGCTCGGCCCCGCCCGATGGCGGATGACGGGCACCAGTACCGCGGCCGGCGTCAGCAGGCCGGGCCGGATCAGCGACGGCGCGCCGGGATTTAAGGCGTGATCGCCGCCGGCAGCGGGATCGAAGCTGCGCGGCAGATCGCTCAACGCCGGCAAGGGCGCCAGGATGCGCTGCAACCTGTCGAGCATGGGGCCGTGCGCGTCCGGCCGGTCGGTCGTTATCGATTCGGTCTGCATCGTCTCGTCGTCATCGTCTCAGGCAACCGTCGACCCCAGTGGAAAGAATGTCCCGCCCGACCACACCCCGATGCCATCGGGATGTCCGGGATCGGGTTCGGCCAGCCCGACCAGTTCGTAGAACACCGGCCGGTTGACCCGCGCCTCGAGCCGCCCGCGCACATGGACATAAGGTGCGGGCGCCCCGGTCACCGGATCGACCTCGACCCGCAACGGGTGATCGGGGCCTGCGCTGACCACGTCGTCGACATTGGTGCGAAAGCTGAGGCGCTGTTCGGGACCCTGACCCTCGACCAGCAGTTCGACGGCCACGAAGGGTGCGTCGTCGACGGTGATGCCGCATTTCTCGACCGGCGTCACCAGATAATAACGCCCATCCGCATCGCGGCGCAGTACGGTCGAGAACAGCCTGACCATTTCGCGCCGGCCGATCGGCGTGCCCAGGTAGAACCAGCTACCATCACGGGCGATGCGCATGTCGATGTCGCCGCAGAACGGTGGCTCCCATTTCTCGACCGGCGGCAGTCGGCGATCCTTCAATTCGGCAAACAGCCGTCCAAGGTCGAAGGCTGGCTGGGGCAGGCCGCTTGCGGTCGACGTCATGCTTTCCCTTCCTGCTTGCTACCGGTCACGTTCCCGTGGGGACACTTTGCGTGCAACGCAAAACGGCGTAGGCTCGACCCTCCAAGCCCTAGCCTTCCTCAGAACAGGGGATATATAAGCCTGATGCAGAGCTTCAGCGAGGGCGGCGACGCGATCGTCGCCGAGGTCGAACGTACCGGCGAAAGTGTCGCGGCGGTAAAGGCCGAAGTCGGCCGCGTCATTTTCGGCCAGCAGGAGGTGATCGAGCAGGTACTCGTCACGTTGCTCGCCGGCGGTCACTGCCTCCTGATCGGCGTGCCGGGCCTGGCCAAGACCCGGCTGGTGGAGACGCTCGGTTCGGTCCTGGGCCTCGACGATCGCCGTATCCAGTTCACGCCCGACCTGATGCCACCCGACATTCTCGGTTCGGAAGTGCTGGAAGAAGGCGAAGCGGGCAGGCGCAGCTTCCGCTTCATCGAAGGCCCGGTGTTCTGCCAGCTGCTGATGGCCGACGAAATCAATCGCGCCAGCCCGCGCACGCAGTCGGCGCTGCTGCAGGCGATGCAGGAGCGCGAGGTCTCGATCGCCGGCAAGCGGCTCGAACTGCCCTCGCCCTTTCACGTTCTGGCCACGCAGAACCCGCTGGAACAGGAAGGTACCTATCCGCTGCCCGAGGCACAGCTCGACCGCTTTCTGATGCAGGTCGACGTCACCTATCCGGAGCGCGAGGCCGAACGCGCGATGCTGATCGCCACGACGGGCTCGCGACAGGAGAAAGTGTCGCCGGTGCTCGATGCCGGGCGGCTGATCGCGGCGCAGAAGCTGGTGCGGCGCATTCCGGTCGGCGACAGCGTGGTCGAGGCCATTCTCGATCTGGTCCGCCGCGGTCGCCCCGAATCGACCGACCTGCCCGAACTGAAGCAGCAGATTGCCTGGGGTCCGGGCCCGCGTGCCGCCCAGGCCCTGATGCTGTCGGTGCGCGCCCGGGCACTGCTCGACGGCCGGTTGAGCCCGTCGATCGACGACGTCGTCGCCCTGGCGCCGCCGATCCTGCGGCATCGCATGGCCCTGACTTTCGCGGCCCGCGCCGACGGCGTCACCCTCGACCTGGTGATCGCCCGGCTGCTGGAAAAACTGAGATAGCATGCAGGCCCTGCGCCAGCGGGCCGAGCAACTTGCAGCGGCTCTGCCGCCGCTGATGGTGGCTGCCGAACGTGTCGCCGCGACCGTGGCCCAGGGGGTGCACGGCCGCCGCCGCACCGGCGTCGGCGACAGTTTCTGGCAATATCGCAGCTATCAGCAGACCGATCCGTCGACCGCCGTCGACTGGCGCCAGTCGGCCAAGCGCGACCGCCTCTATGTCCGCCAGAACGAATGGGAAGCAGCCGAGAGCGTGTGGCTGTGGGCCGATTCCTCACCGTCGATGAACTGGCGCGGTGCCGAGGCACGCCCGACCAAGGCCGAACGCGCCGCGATCCTCACCCTCGCCCTGGCCGCGCTGCTGGTCCGCGGCGGCGAGCGTATCGCCCTGCTGGACAGCCCGCGCGCGCCCGCTACCGGCAAGCCGGCCCTGGACCGGCTGGTCGAGGCACTGGCCCTGCGCAAGCCCGATCAGGCCGGCAGCCTGCCGCCGCTGCGCGAGCTGCCGCGCTTTGCCCGGGTGGTGATGGTGTCCGATTTCCTGTCGCCGTTGGCCGAGGTCGAGGCCCTCGTGCGCGGCTTTGCCGCGATGGGCGTCGACGGCCACCTGGTCCAGGTGCTCGATCCCGCCGAACTCGACCTGCCGTTCGAGGGCCGGGTGCGCTTCGACGGCCTCGAAGGCGAAGGGAGCCACGTGGTGCCGCGCGTCGAACTGCTCGCCGACGACTGGCGCCGCCGGATGGAGGCGCGGCGCGAGACGCTGGCCGATTTCTGCCGGCGGGCCGGCTGGACCTATGCGCTGCATCGGACCGACCTGGCGCCGCAGACCGCGCTGCTGGCGCTCTATGCCGCGCTGGGCGGCGAACGCGCCTTGCGCGGGCGGGGTTGAGCGGCATGCTGGGCCTCGGCGCGCTCGGCTTCGCGGCACCATGGGCGCTGCTCGCGCTCGGGGCGCTGCCGGTGCTGTGGTGGCTGCTGCGGGTCACCCCGCCGGCACCAAAGCGCTCGACCTTTCCGCCGCTGCGCATCCTGCGCGAACTGGTCCCGCGCGAAGAAACGCCGGCGCATACGCCATGGTGGCTGCTGGCGCTGCGGCTGCTGATCGCGGCGCTGGTCGTGTTCGGCCTGGCCCAGCCGATCGTCAACCCGCAACCGACCGCCGCCGGCGGCGGGCCGCTGGTCCTCGTCATCGACGACGGCTGGGCGGCCGCGTCGGCCTGGGATGCCCGCCGCGCCGCCGCCCTCGAACAGATTGCTGCAGCCGACCGCGCCGACCGCGCCGTCGTGTTGCTGACCACCGCCCCGGTCGGCAACGGCGCCGCCCCCGGCACCGGCAGCCAGTCGACGCCGGCCGATGCCCGCGCCGCCGTCGCCGCGCTGCAGCCCAAGCCCTGGCCTACCGATCGCTCCGGGCTGGCCAAGGTGCTGGGCGACCGGACGCTGCCCGCCGGCACCGAGGTTACCTGGATCGCCGACGGCATCGAACCCGAACGCGATGCCGCCAACGGCGCCTTCGCCCTGGCCGAGCGGCTGCAACGCTTCGGTCCGCTGACCGTGGTCACGCCGGGACCGGTCGAACAGGCGCGCGCCCTCACCCCGCCGTTGGCCGAGGGGCAGGGACTGCGCTTTCGCGCGCTGCGGCCCGAGGGCGGGCCGGAGGAGAACCGCTGGCTGCGCCTGTCGGGCCAGCAGGCCAATCTGCTGGCACGCGAACCCATCCGTTTCGCCGCCGGCGCCACCACGGCCGATCTGACCGTCGAACTGCCGCTCGAAGTCCGCAACCGGCTGGTGCGCGCCGAGATCGAGCAAGGCGCCTCGGCCGGCACCGTCGTCCTGCTCGACGAACGCTGGCGCCGCCGGCCGGTCGGCGTCGTTTCCGGCGACAGCGCCGAGAACCAGGCACCGCTGTTGTCCGACCTGTACTATCTCGACCGCGCGCTGAGCCCGTTCAACGAACTGCGGCACGGCCAGATCGGCACGCTGGTGGGCGAGGACCTTTCGGTCCTGATCCTGGCCGATGTCGGCCAGGTGGTCGGGCCCGACCGGCAGGCGCTGGCCGACTGGGTCGAGAAAGGCGGCGTCGTCATCCGCTTTGCCGGGCCGCGCCTGGCGGAAAGTGGTGGCGACGAGCTGATGCCGGTCCGGCTGCGCCAGGGCGGGCGCCAGCTCGGCGGCGCGATGAGCTGGAGCCAGCCGGCCAAGCTTGCCGCGTTCTCCGACAACAGCCCGTTTGCCGGCCTGCCCGTGCCCGATGACGTGACCGTCTCGCAGCAGGTGCTGGCCGAACCCGATGCCGACCTGCCGGAACGGACCTGGGCTCGGCTGGAGGACGGCACCCCGCTGGTCACCGCCGCCAAGCGCGGCCAGGGCTGGGTCGTGCTGGTCCATACCTCGGCGAATGCCGACTGGTCGACGCTGGCCTTCTCCGGCCTCTATATCGACATGCTGCGCCGGCTGATCGATCTCGGCCGCGGCATCACCGGTTCGGCCCCGGATGCGACGCTGGCGCCGCTCAGCCTGCTCGACGGCTTCGGGCGGATGGTGCAGCCCGGCGGCGCGGCACGGCCGATCCCGGCGCGCAGCTTCAATGCGACCCGGGCAGCCCCCGCCAGCCCGCCGGGCTATTACGGGACCGAGGATGCGCGGCGGGCGCTCAACCTGTCGACCGGCTGGACGGCGCTGACGCCGATTTCCCGCTGGCCGTCGGGCACGGCCGAGCGTCGCCTGGACCAGGCGGCATCGAGCGTCGAACTGAAGCCCTGGGCGCTCGGCCTGGCGATGGCGCTGCTGCTGGTCGACTTCCTGATCGGCCTGGCCTTGCGCGGCCTGCTGCGGCCCCGCCGGGCCGCCGCCGCCGTGCTGGTGCCGGGCCTGGTCCTGGCCGGTGCGCTGCTGCTGCCGGCCGACATGGCGAGGGCGCAGGGCCAGAACCAGCGCCTGGACAATCCGCAGACGCCGGAGGAGTTGGTGCTGTCAGGCGCCCTGGACCTGCGGCTGGCCTATGTCCTGTCGGGCGACGGCAGGATCGACGCGATGAGCCGTGCCGGCCTGACCGGGCTGACCGAAACGATGTGGCGTCGTACCTCGATCGAGGCGGCGCCGCCGCTCGGCGTCGATCTCGAGCGCGACGAGATTTCGGTCTTCCCGTTCCTCTACTGGCCTTTGACCGAATCCTCGCCGACGCCGTCCGACAAGGCCCTGGCGCGCATCGACCAGTTCATGAAGACCGGTGGGCTGATCCTGTTCGACACCCGCGACCAGCAGTTCGGCGGCTCGGGGCCCGGATCCCAGCGCCTGCGCGCGATCCTCGGCAAGCTCGACGTGCCGCCGCTGGTGCCGATCCCGCCCGACCACGTGCTGACCAAGGCGTTCTATCTGCTGCAGGACTTCCCCGGCCGTTATACCGGGGGGCAGGTCTGGGTCGAACGACATGGAGGCGGGTCGAACGACGGCGTCTCGGCGCTGGTCATCGGCGGCAATGACTGGGCCTCGGCCTGGGCGGTCGATGCCCAGGGCCGGCCGATGGCCGCAGTCGTGCCGGGCGGCGAGCGCCAGCGCGAGATGAGCTACCGTTTCGGCATCAATCTCGTGATGTATACCCTGACCGGCAACTACAAGGCCGACCAGGTGCATGTTCCCGCCCTGCTGGAGCGTCTGGGGCAATGAGCGGTTTCACCGGCGTCGATCTCGATCCGCTGCTGCCCTGGCCGGTTCTGGCCCTGATGGCCGTGCTGGCCCTGGGGCTGGTCGGCTACGCACTGTGGCAGCGTGCCCGGGGCGCCTGGTGGCGCCTGGCGGCCTTCGCCATCGGCCTGGCGGCGCTGGCCAATCCGTCGCTGGTCGAGGAACAGCGCCAGCCCGAGCCCGATATCGCCCTGATCGTCACCGATCGCAGCCCGTCGATGGGCATCGGCGAACGCAACGCCCAGGCCACTCAGGCCGAAGCGGCCTTGAAGCAGAAACTGGCAGCCCTGCCGGGGCTCGAGGTCCGCACGATCGAGGCCGGCGCCGCCTCGCCCGATGGCCGCGATGACGGCACGCGGCTGTTCGACGCGGCCCAGCGCGCCCTGTCCGACACGCCGCGCGAGCGTGTCGCCGGCGTGGTCGTGATCTCGGACGGCCAGGTCCACGACGCGCCCGAGGCCGCCGCCGCGCAGCGGATCGGCGGCCCCGTCCATACCCTGCTGGTCGGCGCGCCGGACGAACGCGACCGCCGGCTGGTGGTCGAACAGGCGCCCGCCTACGGCCTGGTCGGCCACGACGTCACCGTCCAGCTCAAGATCGAGGATGATGGGGCGGCCCCCGGGGCCAGCGCGCCGCTGACCATCCGGGTGGACAACGGCGAGAACCGGATCGTCCAGGTGCCGATCGGCCGCACCTACGATCTGCCGGTGCGTCTCGACCATGGCGGGCCGACGATCGTCGAGCTGGGCGTGCCGCCGGGCGAGCGCGAGCTGACGCTGTTGAACAACCGCGCGGTCGTCACCATCAATGGCGTGCGCGACCGCCTGCGCGTGCTGCTGGTCACCGGCGAGCCCCATCCGGGCCAGCGCGTGTGGCGCAACCTGCTGAAGGCCGACCCGTCGGTCGATCTGGTCCACTTCACCATCCTGCGCCCCGCCGAGAAGCAGGATGGCACGCCGATCCGCGAACTGTCGCTGATCGCCTTTCCGATCCGCGAATTGTTCGAGCTGAAGATCGCCGAGTTCGACCTGATCATCTTCGACCGCTATCGCCGCCGCGGCATCCTGCCCAACCAGTATTTCCAGAACATCGTCGACTACGTCCGCAACGGCGGTGCGTTGCTGGAGGCGTCGGGCCCGGCCTACTCGACGGCCCTGTCGCTGTTCCGGTCGCCGCTGGCCGACATCCTGCCCTCCCGTCCGACCGGCAGCGTGCATGTCGAACGCTATCGCCCCCACCTGACCGAGATCGGCCGCCGCCATCCGGTGACCGAGGGCCTCGAGGGCTCGGGCGAGAACGGCGGCGAACCCACCTGGGGCGCCTGGTTCCGCCTGGTCGACGCCGAGGCCGGGCCGCGCCAGACGCTGCTGGCCGGCCCGATGGATCGGCCCGCGCTGGTCCTGGACCGCGTCGGCAAGGGGCGCGTGGCCCAGGTGCTGTCCGATCACGGGTGGCTGTGGGCACGCGGCTTCGACGGCGGCGGGCCGCAGGCCGAATTGCTGCGCCGTACCGCCCACTGGCTGATGAAGGAGCCCGAGCTGGAGGAGGAAGGCCTGTCCGCGCAGGTCAAGGGCAACCGCATCGAGGTCACCCGCCGGGCCCTGGAAGCCGACGAGCGCCCGGTCAACGTGACGATGCCGGACGAACGCCGCACGACGATGACGCTGGCCGAGCAGAACCCCGGTCGGTCGACCGCCACGATACCCGCCGACCAGCCCGGCGTCTGGCGGTTCGACGACGGGCGCTTCCAGGCCATTGCCGCGGTGGGCGCGCTGAACCCGAAGGAATTCGCCGATCCGCGCGCGACCACGGCGAAGATGACGCCGGTGGCGGAGGCGACGCGGGGCGGCGTGCGCTGGCTGAAGGACGGCATGCCCGATTTCCGCCGCGTCAGCCCCGACCGTCCGGCGGAGGGCCGAGGCTGGCTAGGCATGGTCGCCCATGGCGATTACCTCGTTACCGGCATTCGCCGGATCGGGCTGATGCCGGGCCTGGCCGTCCTGGCGCTGGCGCTCGCCACGCTGATGCTGGCCTGGCGGCGCGAGGGGCGCTGACACCCACCTGACAGGGATGAATTCCCAAACTGCTCGACGGTCCGGCAAGGAAGGCGTAGCCTTTCCCGATCGGGTCCAGCAGGCAGGGGGGACGTCATGTCCGGCTTCGGCGATTGGCGGATCTCGTTCAAGATCCTCAGCATCATCCTGGTTCTCGCCCTCGTTTCCGTCGCCCTCTCCTGGGTCGGCGTGGCGTCGGTCCGTTCGATGGGGCGCGCGGAAAACATGGTCGCCACCGCGGGCGACCGCAATTTCAACGCCGGTCGCGCTACTGCCAATCTGCTGGCCTATGCGCGCAACGTGGAATTCCTTTCGCTGAAGCTGGTGGCGGCCGAGCGCACGCGGCTCGAGGCTGCGGCCGATGACGAATTGCGGCGCATGCGCGTCCGCCTCGACTGGCTGGCGCAGAACGTGCCGGCCGATGAAGACCGGCGCGATGTGGCCGAGGCGCGCGCCACGCTCACCCGCTACGAGCAGGAGATCCATGGCGAGGTGAAGCGGCTGGCCGGCGCCGGCAATCTCGACCAGGCGGCGGATGCCGCGTTCCGGGGTGCTGCGGTCATCGCCCTGGCTCGCGAGGCGATGCGCCGGATCGAGGAGCGCAGCGCCAAGGCGATGCAGGAAGCATCGCTGAGTGCCGATCGGCTCGAAGCCGCGACCGTCACTCAGATGATCGGGATCTCGGCCGGCGGCATCCTCGTCGGCACCATCCTGGGCCTGATCCTGGCCGCGCGCTACATCACCGGCCCGCTGAACGGCATCACCGCGGTGATGGGCCGGGTGGCCCGGGGCGATTTCGCCATCGCGGTTCCGGGGACTGGCCGGGGCGACGAGATCGGCGCGATGGCCGAGGCGGTCGAGGTGTTCAAGCGCAACGGCGCCGAAGCCGTCAGGCTGGCGACGGAAGCCGAGCAGAACCGGCTGCGCGAGGTCGAGCGCCAGCACCTAGAGGCCGAGCGCGAGCGGCGCGAGGCCGAGGCCCAGCGGCGTCGCGACGAAGCCGCGCGCGCGGCCGAGGAAGCCCGCAAGCGCGAACTGGCCGAGGCCGAACAGCGGGCCGAAGCCCAGCGCCGCGACGAGGCCGAGCGGCTGCGCGCCGAGGCGGAGGCGCGCCGCAAGGCCGAGATGACGAAGCTGGCCGCCAATTTCGAGAATGCCGTCGGGGGCGTGGTCGATGTCGTCGCCTCGGCGGCCACCGAGATGCAGGCCACCGCCCAGGCCATGACCGGCATCGCCGATCGCACGTCGCGCCAGTCGCTGGCCGCCGCCTCGGCCACCGAGCAGGCGGCCGCCAATGTCCAGACCGTCGCCTCGGCGTCGGAGGAACTGTCCGCCTCGATCCGCGAGATCGCCGCCCAGGTCGCCAACTCGTCGCGCATCGCCCGCGGCGCCGTCGCCCAGGCCCAGCGGACCGATGCGATCGTCCGAGGCCTTGCGGCCTCGGCCGAAAAGATCGGCGAGGTGGTGAACCTGATCAACACCATCGCCGGCCAGACCAATCTGCTTGCCCTCAACGCCACCATCGAGGCGGCGCGGGCGGGCGAGGCCGGCAAGGGTTTTGCCGTCGTCGCCTCGGAGGTCAAGAATCTCGCCAACCAGACCGGCAAGGCAACCGACGAGATCGGCCAGCAGATCGCCTCGGTCCAGACGGCGACGCAGGAGGCGGTCACGGCGATCCGCGAAATCGGCGGGGTGATCGACCAGATCAACGAGATTGCCGGGGCGATCGCGGCCGCCGTCGAACAGCAGGGCGCGGCAACCAACGAGATCGCGCGCAATGTCGAACAGGCCGCCGGCGGCACCAAGGAGGCATCGGCCAATGTCGCCGACGTGAACAACTCGGCCGGCGAAGCCGGGCGCGCGGCGGCTCAGGTCCTGTCCGCCTCCAGCGAGCTTGCGGCACAGGCCGACCGGCTGAAATCGGAAGTGGTGCGTTTCCTGGGCCAGGTGCGGTCAGCCTGACGCGCCGCTATCTGAAACTGATTGCCATTATCATCTTTTGGGACTAGGACGTTCCGCATCCGACCTTGATCAAAGGGATATGCGATGCGGCGCTGTTTGCGGCTGGTTTCCGTTGTCGGCCTGTTGCTGGCGTTCTCTGCCGGAAGCGCCGTGGCGCAGCCGGCGCGGACCATGTCGATCACCGACGACCGCGGCGTCCGCGTCGAAGTGCCGGTCAATCCCCAGCGCATCGCCGCGATTTCCTATCTCGGCGTCGATGTCGCCTTGGCCCTCGGCGTCATGCCGGTCGCGACCACCTACATGGCGCCCGGGCGCGATCCGGATTTCCTGCTCGGCCTGACCAAGGGCATGCAGCCGCTGGGCCAGCGCGCCAAGCCCAACCTGGAACTGCTCTCGGCCGCCAAGCCCGACGTGATCATCGCCATGCGCCGCTATACCGCGGCCAATGCGGCGCAATTGGAAAAGATCGCACCCTTCGTCGCCTACAATATCGAACTGCTGTCGCAGAGCTACCAGGAGGTCGGTGCCCTGTCGGCATTGCTGGGCAAGCCGGAGCGGGGGGAACTGCTCAACGACGGCTTCAGGCGCGACCTGGCCGAATTCGCGGCCAAGGCGCCGAAGGGCGTGCATCCTCGCTTCCAGATCATGTGGGCCGGCGACACGCCGTTCACCTTCCACACCGAAAACACCGCAGCCTCGATCGTGGCGGCGCTGGGCGGCGACAACATCGCCGGGCCGATGACGCAGAACGGCCGCTTCGGCGTCGAACTCAGCCTGGAGAAAATGCTGGAGAAGGACCCGGAGGTCATCTTCGTCTACGACAGCGGACCCGACCGCCCGCATGAGAACAATCCGATCTGGTCGCAGCTGTCTGCGGTCCGGAACAAGCGCGTCTTCTATGTCGGCGACCACTGGGTCGAATCGAACGGCCCGATCGCGCGCCAGATCGTGCTGCGCGAAGCCGCCCATTATCTCTATCCCCAGACCTTTCCGGCCGTCGACGTTCGTAGCGAAGCGGCAAGGCTGATCCCGGCCGAGCTGGTCAAGTGAAACGGGCTGCCGCGCGCCTCGGGTCGCACGGCAGCCTGCGGCCCACGGCCTGGGCGATCGCGATAACCGGCGCCACCGCACTGGCGCTCGTCCTCGGGCTGATGGCCGGCGCCCGGCCGTTGACCCCTGGCCAGTTGCTGGGCGTCCTGCTCACCCCTGACGGCAAGATCGACTCGATCCTGGTCTGGACGTTGCGCCTGCCGCGCAGCCTCGTTGCGACTGCTGCCGGCGCAGGGCTCGGCGTCTCGGGCTATCTGCTGCAGACCTTGACGCGCAATCCGCTCGCCGGCCCTGGCCTGACCGGCGTTTCGGCGGGCGCGGTGGCCACGATCGTGTTCTGCTTCGTCTTCATGCCCTGGCTGTCATCGGCCTTCTATCCGCCGATCGGGCTGCTGGGCGGCCTCGCCGCCGCGGCGGTGACCTTCTGGATCGCCCGCGGCGGCCGGGGGCGTCCGCTGCATCTGGCGCTCGGCGGCATCAGCGTCTCGCTGTTCCTCGGCGCGCTGACCACCTATTTCCTGATGCTGAGCGGCCCGCAGGTGCCCTCGCTGCTGTTCTGGCTGTCGGGCGGCTTCCAGGGCCGCAGCTGGTCGCATCTTGCCCATGTCGTGCCCTGGGTCGCCATCGGCCTGGCCGGTGCGCTGCTCTGCCGGCGCGTCATCGGCCTGTTGCTGCTCAGTGAGGATGCCGCCGCCGGGATGGGCGTCAATCTCGCCTTCTGGAAGCCGGTGGTCCTGCTGCTGGCGGTGTTGCCCGTCGCCGGGATCGCCCCGGTTGCCGGCCCCGTCGCCTTCGTCGGCCTGGCCTCGCCCCATCTGGCGCGCTTTCTGCAGCCGCAAGGACCGGGCGCCATGCTGGCATTGAGCGCCGCAATCGGCGCCTTCGTCACCGTCTCCGCCGATATCGTCGCCCGGACCGTCGCCCTGCCCCGCGAACTGCCGGTCAGCATCGTCGCGGCGCTGATCGGCGGCCCGGTCTTCGTCTATCTGGCCCAGAGCCGGTCGGCGCTATCCGGGGTCGCGCGTTGAGTACCGCGGTCGTCGAGACAAGGCCGCGCCGCAATCCGGTCCCGCTGCTCGTATCCTGCGGCTTGCTGGCCGTCGGCGCGGTGCTGCTGGCCGTGTTCCTCGGCGTCGTGGCGATCGCCCCGGCCGAAATCGTCGCGGTACTGACCGGCAAGGGATCGGGCGAGGCGCGCTCGATCATCCTGGATATCCGCCTGCCGCGTATCGTCACCGGCGTCCTGGCGGGCATCCATTTCGCCATTGCCGGACTGCTGCTGCAGGCGATCACGCGCAATCCGCTGGCCGACCCCTCCGTCATGGGCGTCTCGCAGGGCGCCACACTCGGTGTGACCTTATTCCTGCTGTTCAGTGTCTATCTGAACGATCCCGGCAGCACGGCGCGGGTCACGGCCCTGCCGCTGGAATGGCTGCCCGCGGTCGGCATGCTGGGGGGGCTGCTCGCCGGAGCCTTTATCTACCTGCTCGCCTTCCGCCGCGATCTCGGCCCCCTGCGCGTCACCCTCTGCGGCGTCGCGGTCGGCAGCATCCTGCATGCGCTGGCCATCGGGCTGATCGCCGGCTGGGGTTCGGCGCGAATCGACGTGCTGCTCGAATGGCTGGCCGGCAGCCTCTATGCCCGCAGCTGGGACCATGCGCTGTTCCTGGCGCCGTTCACCGTGGCGGGCCTGCTGGCGCTGTACCCGCTGCGCCGGGCACTGGACCTTCTGCAGTTCGATCCGGCGGTCGCGCGCTCGTTCGGGCTGTCCTATCGCCTGCATTTCTCCCTGGCGCTGCTGCTGGCTTGCGGCCTGGCCGCGAGTGCGGTGGGCGTCGTCGGACCCATCGTCTTCGTCGGGCTGATCGTGCCGCATCTGGCCCGCACGGTCACGCGCGGTCGCCCTGCCCTGGTCCTGCCGGCCGCGATCGCGCTGGGCGCGATCGTCGTCACCCTGGCCGACCTCGTCGGCCGGCTGGCCGGCCGCGCCGACGAGATTCCCATCGGTGTCGTCACCGCGATCTGCGGCGCCCCGGTCCTGATCGCGCTGCTGCGCCGCGTGCCCTGAGGACGCCATGCCGCTTGCCTGCTCGCAACTGACAGTCGCCTATGGTCGCCGCATCGCCCTGCAGGACTTCGGCCTGGCGCTCGCCCCGGGCGAGGTGCGCGGCCTGATCGGGCCGAACGGCTCGGGCAAGAGCACGGCCCTGCAGGCGCTGGCCGGGCTGGTCAGGCCGCAGGCGGGCGCCGTCACCATCGGCGGCGAGCCGGTTGCCGCGTTGGGGCGCCGCGCGCTGGCCCGCCGCCTCGCCTATCTGCCGCAGCAGCCGGCCGCACCGGACGGGATGACGGTGGAACAGCTGGTGCGCCAGGGGCGGTTCGCCCATGTCGGGCTGTTCCGCAGCTTCGGCCGGCATGATCGGGCCGTCGTCGACTGGGCGCTGGAAAGCACCGGCCTTGCCGACTTCGCCGATCGGTCGCTGCGCGAACTGTCGGGCGGCGAGCGCCAGCGCGCCTGGATCTCGGCCGCCATCGCCCAGGAAGCCACGATCCTGCTGCTGGACGAGCCGACTTCGTTCCTCGATATCGGCTACCAGGTCGAGGTGCTCGACCTGGTCCATCGCCTGTCGCAGGAACGTGGCGTCACCATCGTCATGTCGATCCACGACATCAACCAGGCGATGGCCGTGTGCGACCGGATTTCCCTGCTGGAGAAAGGCCGCCCGGTATTCGACGGGCTGCCCGCCGACCTGGCCGCCAGCGGGCTGGTCGAACAGGTATTCAAGGTGCGGGGCAGCTTCGTCCCGCTGGCATCGGACGCGCTGCCCCATTTCGATGTCGAGCTGGCCCGGCGCCGCACCGGCGTCAGCGCGGCCTGACCAGGCGGAAGACGATCTTGGTTTCGGTGTAGTAGTCGAGCGCGTCGGCGAAATCCGGCATCCAGCCGTCCGGCAGATAAGGCACGAAACCGGTGAAGCCCAGCTTGCGCGCCGCCACCTTGAACCCGGCTTCGGCGAAGATGCGGGCGTAATCGGCGATCGAGCGGTCCTGCACCACCGTATTCGTCCGCTCGGCCACCAGCTTGCGCCATTCGGGCCACAGCGGATTGTCGGTGTGACAGCCGGTGACGGCATAGTAGACGCCGCCCGGCTTCAGGGCCGCGTGAATGTCCCGCGCATGCCCCGCGATATCCTCGATCAGGTAGATCACCTCATGGCTGAAGGCGAGATCGAATTCGTCGATCCAGCCGACCAGGCGGGCCGCGGTCTGGTACTGGATCGGCAGGTTGCCCTTCAGTGCGTTCGCCTGGGCGATCGACTGTTCGGCGATATCGATGCCGAGCGCCTTGCGGAACGGCCTGAGCGCATGCAGGTGACGCAGGAAGCCACCCTGGTTGCAGCCGAAATCAAGGACCGTGCGGGTCGACAGATCCTGCTCGGGCACCAGGCCGATCAGATGCCGCCAGATCGGCGCATGACCATCGGCCATCGCATTTTCGGCATCGGGATCGACATACCAGGTGGCGATCGTTCCGGCGTTGGGGGACATCGGCTTTTACTCCTGCAGACACTGTCCACGACATAGCCTGACCGGCGCCGAAGTCAAAGCAGTTCGGGCAGCAGATTGGCCACGGCAATGCCCTGCCGCGCCAGCTCGGCACGAATGGCGGCGACCAGCCGGCGCACCGCCGGTTCCTCCCATTGCATGGCCGAGCGCGCGACCAGCGCGATATCTCGGCTCAATGCCTGCACATCGCGCAGTACCGGAGCGACGAGGCGCCCGGCGGCGAGGTGCGGGGCGACCTCCTGGGCCAGGAAGAAGCCGCCACCACGACCGGCCAGCGCCAGATGCAGCCCGACATCCATCGGGACCTCGATGTGATGCCGGGCGCGTCCGGCCACCGCCATGACCACGTCGGGAGTCACCTGCCACCAGCGCATCAGCAGGAAACTCGGCAGCACATCGAGCACGGCATCGATCGAGGCCGGCCCGCCTGCCGGCCACAGCGCGGGGCTGACGGCGAACACCACCGGCTCGGCCACCGTCAGCGCGACCGACGGCTGATCGAGCAGCGGATCGAGATTGGGCCAGGCGAGCATCGCAAGATCGACGGCGCGGTCGTGCAGCGCCGCGACCAGCTCATGATGCAGCCCCTCGCGCAAGACCAGGGTCATGCCGGGATCCTCGGCCAGCAGCCGCTCGACCACCGGCCCCATCAGAAGCGAGGATTGCGAGCGCAGCACGGCCATCGAGAGATGCCCGCCCTGGCCGCGCCCGGCCAGCCGCGCCGCCTCGACCCCCTCGCCCCACATCGCCAGCAGGCGCCGCGCATAAGGCAGGAAGCGGCGACCGCGATCGGTCAATTGCAGCCGGCGGCCGCGGCGGAACAGAAGCCCGCCCAGCCGCGCCTCCAGCGCCTGGATGCGCAGCGAGACCGCGCCTTGGGTCAGGTCGAGCCGGGCGGCGGCGCGGGTGAAGCTGCCTTCGCGGGCCACCTGGTCGAAGGCCTGCAGCAGGTCGACATCCATCTATGAGAGTTCCTAATGCAAGCCATGGGTAGAGCCCCATTGAAGCACGACGGAATCGGCAGTCATATGAGCTTGTCAAATTCCTTGGACCAAAGACGATGCTTATCCGCGACGCCCACGAAGACGACTTGCCGGCGATCCTGGCCATTCACAACGATGCCGTGCTGACCACGACGGCAATCTGGAACTCGACCGCGGTCGACCTCGAAGACCGCCGCGCCTGGCTCGCCGCCCGCCGCCAGGCGGGCTACCCGGTATTGGTGGCCGAACAGGCCGGCGAGGTCGCGGGTTATGCCAGTTTCGGCGACTGGCGCGCCTGGGAAGGCTATCGGTTCACCGTCGAGAACTCGATCTACATCCGCGCCGACAGGCGTGGCCGCGGGATCGGGTCGGCCCTGCTGGCCCCGCTGGTCGCGGCGGCGGGCAGGCTGGGCAAACATGTGATGGTGGCCGGCATAGAAGCCGGCAACGCAGCGTCGATCCGCCTGCATCACCGCCACGGCTTTGTCCAGGTCGGGCATTTCCGCGAAGTCGGCGAAAAGTTCGGCCGCTGGCTCGACCTCGTGTTCCTGCAACGGACCCTCGCCCGCTGAACGAATGGAACTGATCGTCTTCCTCGCGGCGCTGGCGAGTGCCGCGCTGCACGCCGGCTGGAATGCCGGCGTCAAGGTCAGTGCATCCCGCGACGACGCGGTCGCCGCCGTCGTGATCGGCTGCGGGCTGGTCTCGGTGCCGCTGCTGCTGTTCGTCGCGTTGCCTCAGACGGCCGCCCTGCCCTGGATGGGGCTGGCGGTCGTGGCCAACCTGGCCTCGATCAAGGCGCTGACCACGGCCTATCGCTTCGGCGACTTCGCCCTGGCCTATCCACTGGCGCGCGGCGGCGCGCCGCTGGTGGTCGCCGGACTTTCGGCGCTGCTGATCGGCGAGCCGGCGACGCCGATGATGCTGGCCGGCATCGCCGCGATCTCGGCGGGCATGGCCATCCTGGCGCTGGACGGGCGGCGGCGCGGCGGCGGCGGGGTCAAGGCGGTCCTGCCCGCGCTGCTGTCGGCCGTGCTGATCGGCTGCTACTCGTTCATCGATGCGATGGGCGTGCGCCAATCCGGCTCGGCGGCCGGCTACGGGCTGATGGTCTCGGTGCTCAACGGCTGCATGTTCGCCGCGATGCAGGGCGTGCGCCGCCGCAACCCGGTCCTGCTGGTCACGCGCCAGTGGCGGATCATGATCTTCGCCGTGCCGGCGTCGGTCACCTCCTACATCCTGGTGCTGTGGGCGATGACGCGGGCGCCGGTGCCGCTGGTTGCCTCGCTGCGCGAGACGTCGGTCCTGTTCGCCACGCTGTTTGCGGCCTTCATCCTGAAGGAGCGCGTCGGACCCTGGCGCTGGCTGGCCGCCGGCGCCGTCGTCGCCGGCATCGCGCTGTTGCGCCTGGCGTGAACAGACCCTATCTGGACTGCCGAGAAGGAGAGCAGCAGATGTTCGAGGCCCACGCGATATCCGCGGCCGACAAGCCGACGTTCTATGCCGAGCTGGCGCAGCAGCTGGAAGGCCTGCTGCACGGCGAGACCGATCCGATCGCCAACGCCGCCAATACCTCGGCCCTGCTCTACGACGCGATGCCCGGGCTGAACTGGGCCGGGTTCTATTTCATGCGTGGCGATGGTCTCGTCGTCGGCCCGTTCCAGGGCAAGCCGGCCTGCGTGCGCATTCCCGTCGGCCGCGGCGTCTGCGGCTCGGCGGTCGCCCGCCGGGCCTCGATCCTGGTCGAGGACGTCCATGCCTTCCCCGGCCACATCGCCTGCGATGCCGCCTCGCGCTCGGAACTGGTGGTGCCGCTCATGCGCGACGGCGCCGTGCTCGGCGTCATCGATCTCGACAGCCCGACCCCGGCCCGCTTCGATCCGGATGACCAGGCCGGCATCGAGATGATCGCGCGGATCTATCTCGCCGCCAGCTATCCGGCGGGCCGGCCGGGGCCGGATGCCGTCGGCCGCTGATCGGCGCGAACCGCCCCCAAGGTGCCCGCGCGTTACTGGCCGGCATCAGCCACCAGCACCGGCTTCTCGCGGTAGACGCCGGGAAACAGGCGCTTCAGGTTCTCGACCTTCGGCAGATCGTTGATCACGATGTAGGGCTGGCGCGGATTCCGGATCAGGTAATCCTGGTGGTATTCCTCGGCCGGGTAGAAGGTCTGGCCCGGTTCGATCTTGGTCGCGATCTTCTTCGGGAACGCACGGGCCTGATCGAGCTGGGCGATATAGGCCGCCGCCACCCGCCCCTGCTCGTCGTCCTGCGGGAAGATCGCCGACCGGTATTGCGTCCCGACATCGGGTCCCTGGCGATCGAGTTCGGTCGGATCGTGGGCGACCGAGAAATAGATCTGCATCAGCCGGCCGAACGAGATCTTGCGGGGATCGTAGGTGATGCGCACAGCCTCGGCATGGCCGGTCCAGCCGCGGCTGACCTTCTGGTAGTCGGCCGTCTCGGCCTTGCCGCCGGCATAACCCGACACGGCATTGCTGACGCCGTCGACATGCTGGAAAACGCCCTGCACACCCCAGAAACATCCGCCGGCGAACACCGCGGTCGCGGTGGCGACCGGTCCGGCGGCAAGGTCGACCGCAGGCGGCGCGATGACCACGGCATCTTCCGCCGCCGACGGCAACGTGCGGAACGCGATGCCGGCCAGCAGCAGCGCGCCGACGACCATGGCAGGATAGATCTTGGACATGAACAGGCCTCCGACTGTGTGCGCGACGAGTCTAAACCCGGGACCGAATTCGGCACGTCACGAACCGGCGACGTCACGGCGACGTGAAACCCGTCAGTCCTGCAGTTCGACGTAACCCCGCTCGATCGCGCGCTCCAGCGCCTCGAAAGCCTGGCGAGCCTCGTCATAGGCCTCGCGCTTGGCCCTGATCTCGGCGAGATCGGCGGCGGCCGGGCGTACCAGACGCATCGCCGCGGCGAGATAGGCGCCACGCAGCTTGGCCACGGCGACGGCGAGTGCCAGCACATGGTCGCGTCCCATGCGGGGCAGCACCTGGTTGAGCACCTCGCGATTGGCGAGCCTGATGCCGTGCTCGATTTCCTCGAGGATATGTCGCTGCCTCAGCAGCATGTCCGCGTCGCCCGACATGTCGGCCCTCCCCCTGCCCCGCCGCCGGCAGCAGAGTAGCAAGCGGCGGGGCGCAAGGAAATCAGGCTGCGCGCGTCGCCTTCGTCACGGGCAGCGATGGCTTGCCGATCATGCCGGAGACGCCGTCGAGGGCACCTGGCGCCAGTTCCATCACCAGGAACCGGCCGGGGTCGACCCAGCCCGGCAGTTCCAGGCCGTGATCGAGCGCCGAATGGAAGCCGAAGGGCTCGTAATACGGCCGGTCGCCGACCAGCATGCAGATCTTGTGGCCGAGCCGGGTCGCGGCCCACAGGCTGTGGCGGATCAAGGCCTTGCCGATACCCTCGCCGCGCCGGGCGGGATCGACCGCGACGGGTCCGAGCATCACCGCCGGCCAGCGCCCGCCGATCTCGATCGGCCAGTAGCGGATCGAGCCGAGCAGCTTGTCGCCCTCGAAGACGCAGAACGAGAGGCTGGCGATCGGGTCGACGCCGTCACGCAGCTTGTAGACGGTCTTGAGATGGCGATCGGGGCCGAAGGACTGGTCGAGCAGCGCTTCGATGGCGGGCTCGGTGCCCGGCGGTTCGGAAATGATGGGCAGCATTGACGTGCTTCCTGGGACGACTTGGGCGACTGTTGGCGGTTGCTTGCTCCGCCGCTGACGCTGCCCGGGAAGGGGTCTGCCGTTGATGAGAGAAGCTCTCAGGAGGGACGGCGATCCGGGTTACGCGCGCACGACGGCCTTGCGCTCTTGTGGAGCGCGCGGCATTCGTCGTCGCTGGATCGTGACCCTCGTGATCATGCTGGCTAAATATCATGCGTTCGGCGCGCAACAAAGCGGATTGTTGACGGAAACACACGCACCTTACAGAGTGCCGCCATGCGTTCCGCCGGCACCACTCTCGACCGCCTGGCCTCGATGGCCGTGTTCGCCCGCGTGGTGGAAGCCAAGAGCTTTTCCGCCGCCGCCCGCCAGCTCGGGCTGTCGAAATCGGCCGTCTCCAAGCATGTCGCGCGACTCGAGGAGATCCTCGGCGCCCGCCTGCTGCAGCGCACGACCCGGCGGCTGGCCCTGACCGAGACGGGTACCGTCTTCCATGCCCATTGCCTGCGGGTCGTGGCCGAGGCCGAGGAGGCCGAGGCGGCCGTCACCAACCTGACCGCCTCGCCGCGCGGGTTCCTGCGCATCTCGCTGCCGATGACGTTCGGACGGATGCATGTCGCCCCGCTGCTGCCCGACTTCATGGCGCGCTATCCGGACGTCAGCATCGAGGTCGCCCTGAACGACCGCGTCGTCGACCTCGTCGAAGAGGGGTTCGACGTCGCCATCCGCATCGCCTCGATGCCCGATTCGTCGCTGGTCGCCCGCAAGCTGGCGATCTGCCGTTTCGTCGTCTGCGCCGCGCCGAGCTATCTCGCTGCCCATGGCGAACCGCAGGTGCCGCAGGATCTGGCCGGCCATAACTGCCTGGGCTACTCCCACACGCCCACCACGATGGACCAATGGGTGTTCGACGGGCCGAGCGGCCTGCAGTCGATCAAGGTTTCCCACAACCTGATCGGCAATAACGGCGAGATGCTGCGCGAAGCCTGCATCGCCGGCATCGGCATCATCCGTTCGCCCAGCTTCATCGTCGGCGACGCGCTGGCCGATGGCCGGCTGAAACCGCTGCTGTGCGACTTCGCCGTCCCGCCCCTGTCGATCAGCGCCGTCTACCCGTCGCGCCGCCATCTGACGCCGAAGGTTCGCGCCTTCATCGACTATTTCGCCGACGCCTATGCCGGCGAACCGGCCTGGGACTGCTGGTTCACCCAGACACCGTTCAAGCACGAGAGGCAGAAGGTTACCGCTTGATGCGCGAGGCGCTGTTTTCGTTCCGCCGGCTGATCTGGCTGATGCCTGCCGTTTTTGCCGTGCATATCGTCGAGGAATATGGTGCCGGGTTCCCCGGCTGGGTCAGCGCGATGTTCGGCCAGCCGATGACGCCCGATACATTCCTGGTCAACAATGCGGCCTTCATGGTCATCCTGCTTGGGCTGACCGCCTGGGCGTCGGCCCGCCCCTCGGCCCTCTCCGCTTTCCTGCTGCTGTCCTGGGCGTCCGGCAATCTGTTCTGGAACTTCGTGTTCCATCTGGCCACCACGGCGATCTTCGACCGCTTCTCGCCCGGCCTGATCACCGCCACGCTGCTCTACTTGCCGGTCTCGGTGGCCGTTGCCTGGTCGGCCCTTGCCCAGCGCGTCCTGCCGAGGGCGGCGTTCGTCGCCGCCTTGGCGATCGGCGCGGCGCTGATGCTCGGCGTGATCTGGGGCGGCCTCTACCACTTCGCCACCTGAGCCGTCAGGCCCGGGCCGGCGCCTCCTCATCCTCGTCGTCGTCATCGGCAAAGGTGAACAACAGGGCCTTGGCCTGCATGTCCTCGACCCGCTCCTCGGCGTCGGCGATCGCATCCTCGAGCGCGGCGACGGTGTCGCGGGCGGTCGCGACCTCCTCCTCGATCACCGCCAGGGCCATCATCCGGGCTGCCTCCAGCGCGCTGGCATCGGGGGACGGCGCCGCCCAGTCGGTGATCACACCGATGCGTTTGGCAAAACGCCGGACGGTGGAAACCGTGGGAAACCGGCCGAGCAGCGCGCCGCAACCCGCGGCCGCGACCTGCCAGCCATCATCGTCGCGGCTGGCCTGCAGCCCGTCGCGCACGAAAGCATCGCCTTCCGGCTGCCAGCCGAAAGCGGCAAATTCCTCGGCGCTGGCCTCGATCGGCTCCACCATCGGCGCCTGGTCCTGTTGGTCGCTCATCTCGATCATTCCCTATTTCGGCGCCGAACAAGGCACGACGTTCGGTTCGATATAGCGCCGGGTGATCTCGACCTGACGCTGGAAGGCCTGCCAGCCTTCGGCCTCGATCTGGTCCATCACCCGCATGGCGGCGATGCATTCACCATCGCTCATCTCGCGGCCCTGATAAACCGAGATGATCGCGCCGTCCATCTGGCGTTCGACCGCCTTGCGGTCGGGATAGTTGCGCTGCAGCGCCAGGCGGCGGATCTCCAGTTCGCTCTGGATCTTGGCGGCGTATGCGTCGTCGAAGCTGCGGAAATTGGCCAGGGCCTCGGCCGCGGTATCGCCCGCGGCGGCGAAGTTGCGCCGGGCGCAGGCCTTCAGCACCTCGCGGATGTCGACGCCTGTCCGCACGACCGCCTCGGCGTTGACCTCGTCGGGCTTCAGGCAACCCGGTCGATTCTGCGCCACCGCCACCGCCGGCTGAACCAGCAGCAGCAGGATGGCGAGGCGGCGGCACCAGCGGTCGGACATGCCTCCATCATACCGGAGGCCGCTCGCCGCCAGTAAGAACATAATTAATGTGTTTAATATTCTGCTGATGCGTATCGAGTGTGTTTTTTGTTGAATACCGTCGAACGGCATGGAAATTTACGCGCCAGTCCAACCAGGAAGGGATCACCCATGCGTACGACGTCGATGTTTACCGCGGCCAAGCGGCTGGCCGCCGGGCTCGGGCTCGCGGCGTTGCTGGCCGGCCCCGCCGCGGCACAGGACAAGAAAGTCGAGATCCTGAACGTCTCCTACGACGTCGCCCGCGAACTCTACGCCCAGCTCAATCCGGTCTTCGTCGCCGCCTGGAAGGCCAAGTCGGGCGAAACCCTCGACATCAAGCAGAGCCATGGCGGCTCGTCGCGTCAGGCGCGCGCGATCATCGAGGGGCTCAAGGCCGACGTCGTCACCTTCAACCAGGTGCTCGACATCGACGTGCTGGCCCAGCGCGGCTTCGTCGCCGCCGACTGGAAGAAGCGGCTGCCCAACAATGCCTCGCCCTACTACTCGCTGCCCTCGTTCCTGGTGCGCAAGGGCAACCCGAAGAACGTCAAGGACTGGAACGACCTGATCCGCAAGGATGTCCAGTCGGTGTTCCCGAACCCGAAGACCTCGGGCAATTCGCGCTACACCTACCTCGCCGCCTATGCCTACGCGCTGGAAACCAACGGGCGCGAGCAGGAGAAGGCCAAGGAATTCGTGCGCCAACTGTTCGCCAACGTCCCGGTCTTCGACACCGGCGGGCGGGCGGCGACCACGACCTTCGTCGAGCGCGAGATCGGCGACGTGCTGATCACCTTCGAGGCCGAAACCAACGGCATCCGCCGTGAGTACGGCAACGACAAGTTCGATCTCGTCACCCCTTCGACCTCGCTGCTGGCCGAATTCCCGGTCGCCGTGGTCGACAAGGTCGCCGACCAGCGCGGCACCAAGGCCGTCGCCACCGCCTATCTCGAATGGCTCTACAGCCCCGAGGCCCAGGATATGCTGGCCAAGAACTTCAACCGCGTGAACGACAAGGCGGTGATGGAACGCAACGCCGCGCTGTTCCCGGCGGTCAAGCTGCTGCGCGTCGAAGACGTCTTCGGATCGTGGGAAGAGATCCAGAAGGTGCATTTCGGCGACGGCGGGGTGCTTGACCAGATCTACGCCAAGCGCTAACCCCATCGCATGAACGCTAGCGCCCCGGCACGGCAGGGGACCGGGGCGCGGCAGCGCTCGGTGCTGCCTGGTTTCTCCCTGGCCATGGGCATCACCCTCGGCTATGTCGGGCTCGTCGTGCTGTTGCCGCTCGCCGCGCTGAGCTGGCGGGCGGCAGGGCTGGGCCTCGACGATTTCTGGCGCATCGTGTCCGGCCCGCGCGCGGTCGCCTCGTACCTGCTGACGCTGCGCGCCGCGTTCTTCGCCACCATCCTGACCGTTCTCTACGGCCTGCTGATGGCCTGGGTGCTGGTGCGCTACCGCTTTCCCGGGCGCCGGCTGGTCGATGCGGCGATGGACCTGCCCTTCGCGCTGCCGACCGCGGTCGCCGGCATCGCCCTGACCGCGCTCTATGCCAAGAACGGCTGGCTCGGCCAGCCGCTGGCGGATCTCGGCATCAGCGTCGCCTACACCCAGGTCGGCGTGTCGATCGCGATGGCTTTCGTCAGCGTCCCGTTCGTGGTCCGCACGGTGCAACCGGTGCTGGAAGACCTCGACCCCGAGGTCGAGGAGGCGGCCCGCTCGCTCGGCGCGACCGACTGGCAGGTCTTCGCCCGCGTGATCCTGCCGGCGATCACCCCGGCGCTGATGGCGGGGGGATCGCTGGCCTTCGCCCGCTGCCTGGGCGAGTTCGGGGGGGTGATCTTCATCGCCGGCAACCTGCCGTTCAAGACCGAGATCACCGCGCTGCTGATCTTCATCCGGCTCGAGGAATACGACTATCCGGCAGCGGCCGCGATCGCCCTGGTCGTGCTGGCCTCGGCGCTGGCCATGCTGCTGGTGATCAACACGCTGCAGGGGCTGAACCGCCGCTGGGCGGAGCCGCGGTCATGACCGCCCTCTATCGACCCGGCCGCAGCGAAAGCCCGCTCGCCCGCCGGATGCTGATCGGCCTGGCGCTGGCCATGACCGCGCTGATGATCGGCCTGCCGGTCGTCATCGTCTTCGAGCAGGCCTTCGCCAAGGGCGTCGCGGTCTACGCCGCCTCGCTGACCAACCCCGACACGCTGCACGCGATGATCCTGACCCTGATCGTCGCGGCCGTCGCCGTGCCGGTCAACATCGCCTTCGGCATCGCCGCAGCCTGGACCATCGCCAAGTTCGACTTTCCGCTCAAGCGCCTGCTGGTCTCGATCATCGAACTGCCGTTCTCGGTATCGCCGATCGTCGCCGGCGTGTCCTATCTGATGATGTACGGGGGGCAGAGCCCGATCGGCGCCTGGCTCGAGGCCCACGGCATCAGCCTGATGTTCCAGCCGGCGGGAATCGTGCTGGTGACGATCTTCGTCACCTCGCCTTTCGTCGCGCGCGAGTTGCTGCCGCTGATGGAAGCGCAGGGCCGCGAGGAGGAGGAAGCCGCTGCGGTGCTCGGCGCCCGCGGCCTGGCCATCCTGTGGCGGGTCACCCTGCCCAATGTGCGCTGGGCGCTGCTTTATGGCGCGGTACTCTGTGCCGCCAGGGCCATCGGCGAATTCGGCGCCGTCTCGGTGGTATCGGGCAACGTGCGCGGCGAGACCAACACCCTGCCCCTTCACATCGAGGTGCTCTATCACGACTATAACGTGGTCGGCGCCTTCGCTGCGGCGACCGTGCTGACGCTGTTTGCCCTGGTCGGGCTGCTGGCCCAGACCATCCTGGCCATGCGCATGGAGGCGCGGGAAGGGCGCAACCCGACCGGCGCGCATTGATCGATCGACGCCGGAAGATTTTTTTCGGCGGTCGGGGATGAATTGGGATCCGGCGGGCGTATACTGGTCATGACCAATCGTGCCGCCCCTTTCGACGTCCTGGCCCAGATCGGCCCCTTGCGCCGATATGCCCGGTCGCTTGCCCGCAGCGAGGCGGATGCGGAGGATCTCGTCCAGGACGCGCTGCTCCGCGCCTACGAAAAGCGCGGCACGTTCCACGCCGGCCAGAACCTCAAGGTCTGGCTGATGTCGATCCTGCACAACCTGTTCGTCAGCCAGTGGCGTCGCGGCAAGGTCGAGGCCTCGAGGCTGGCCCATGTCCAGGCGATGGCCGAACCCGCCGCCGCCCCGGCCCAGGACCATGCGGTGCGGCTGAGCCAGATCCGCGAAGCCTTCCTGGCCTTGTCCGACGAACAGCGCGCCGCCTTGCATCTCGTGGCCATCGAGGGGCTGTCCTACCAGGAAGCCGCCGATTCGCTGGGGGTGCCGCTCGGCACGCTGATGTCGCGGCTGGGCCGGGCCCGCGCGGCGCTGAGGATGATGGAGGAGCAGGGATCGGGGACGGCCCCGGTTCGCCTGCGCATCGTCGGAGGGTCCGATGAACCAGCCTGATGAACCGATTTCCGAGTTCGACCTGCATGCCTATGTCGACGACCAGCTCGACCCGGCACGCCGGATCGAGGTCGAGGATTTCCTGGCCCGGCACCCGGCGCGGGCGGCCGAGGTGATGGCCGATCTGCGCAGCCGCGACGCGCTGCGCCTGGCCATGCCGGCACCGGCCAGCCCGGCACCGGAGTTGACCGTGGCCGCCGGCCGTCGTTTGGCGCGCGCCTTGGCCGGCCAGCGCCTGTTCGCGCGATTTCGACGGGTGGCGGCGGTAGCGGCGTTCCTTGCCATCGGCTGGTTTGCGCATGCGGAACTGGCCCCGCTCGGGGTAGGCAATTCGATCGCCTCGCCCAAGCCGCCTGCCTTCGTCGACGACGCGCTGATGTCGCATCGCACCGCCCAGCTGCGTGCCGGGCTGCACTCGTTCCATGCCGTTGTCGATTACGATCGCGAGGAACTGGGCACGGCGACGGGCATTGCCCTGCCCGACCTGCCGCGCGACTGGACGATCCGCGACGTTCAGCTCGTACCCGCCAGCTCGGGGCCGAGCGTCGAGGTCGAGCTCGCTGCCGGCCGCGCCGGCAGCATGTCGCTCTATGCCGTCCGGTCGGACGCGTTTCGGGTGATCAACCCGACGCCGCTGCGCAAGGGTGACGAAGCCGTCGTCTACTGGCAGATGGGCGAACATGCCTACGCGCTGACCGGCGGCAGCACCGCCGCGGAGACCATCGCGCAGGCCGCCGAGCAGCTTGCCGCCAGCCTGCACTGAGCATAACGGAGGATTTGAAGCGTCATGAACTCCCCCCACTACGCCTGGAACACGAGCGCCGCGGGCACCGACCGCGCGCTGTTCGACGAAGGGCTGCGGCGGCATATGCTGCGGGTCTACAACTACATGGGCCTGGGCCTCGCGCTGACGGGCCTCGTGGCGTTCGTCGTCGGCACCACCCCGGCGCTGTTCGTGCCGATCTTCTCGACCCCGCTGAAATGGGTCGTGATGCTGGCGCCGCTGGCCTTCGTCTTCTTCCTGTCCTTCCGCATCCACGCGATCTCGGCCGCCACGGCCCAGACCCTGTTCTGGGTGTTCTGCGCGGTGATGGGCCTGTCGCTGGCGTCGGTCTTCCTGATCTATACCGGCGTGTCGATCGCGCGGACCTTCTTCATCACCGCGGTGATGTTCGGCGCGACCAGCCTGTACGGCTACACGACCAAGCGCGACCTGTCGAAGATGGGTTCGTTCCTGATGATGGGCCTGATCGGCATCGTCATCGCCAGCCTGGTCAACATCTTCCTCGGCTCGACGATGCTGCAGTTTGTCATTTCGGTGATCGGCGTGATCGTGTTCACCGGCCTGACCGCCTACGACACCCAGTCGATCAAGGAGCAGTACGCCGAGAACTACGATGCCGAATCGACCCAGAAGATGGCGGTGTTCGGCGCATTGTCGCTGTACCTGAACTTCATCAACCTGTTCCAGATCCTGCTGAGCTTCACCGGCCAGCGCGAAGAGTAACGCTCGGCTCCCTCCTGGTGCGGCGGGCGGACGCGGCCGCCGCACCGGCTGAGCACCGCACCGGCGGACCTGGGGCAAGTCCCCAACTCCAGGCCCGCCGGTGCGGAGGCTTTTCACGGGGCCGCGGCCACGCGGCCCCGCGCTATGCCGGCAAGCAGGTCGGTAAAGGCCGGCCGCACGACCCGGTTGAAATCGAAGCGTTCCTGCACTGACTTGCGCGCATTTCGTCCCAGCGCGGCGTGGTCGCCACGCTCGGCCAGGACGCCGGCTACCTTGGCCGCCAGCGCCTCGGCATCGTGAAAATCGACCAGCAGGCCATTTTGCCCGTCGGCCAGCACCTCGCGCACCGGCGCCGTGTCCGAGCCGACGACGATGCAGCCGGCCGACATGGCCTCGAGCATCGACCAGGACAGCACGAAGGGGAACGTCAGATAGACGTGCACCGACGAGATCTGCAAGACGGCAAGATAGGTTTCGTAGCGCACCCGTCCGAGGAAGTGGACACGCGACAGGTCGAGGCGATCGCCCAGTTCCTCCAGCATCACCTCGCGGAACGAACGACCGGAAGGATGGCGGCCGCCATAGGACACGTCATCGGCCCCGACGATCAGCACGCGGGCATGCGGTCGCCGCGCCAGCAGCGCGGGCAAGGCCCGCATGAAGACGTGGAAGCCCCGATAGGGTTCGAGGCTGCGCGACACGTAGGTCACGATCTCGTCGGCGCGGGTCAACCGGGTCGTGTCGTCCAGCGCGACGACGGCATCGTCGCGAGGTGCCGCGACCGCCGTGTCGATACCTTCGTGAATGCAGAAGATGCGGGGCCGGTAGAGCGCCGGAAACTGACGGCGCTGCCATTCGGTCGGGGTATGCCCCCAGTCGCAGGCGGTCAGGCCGAGCAGATTGATCGAATTCTTGATCCTGAGACGCGGCGCGTCGTCATCGCGAACCGGGTAGACCGGATCGAAGCCGACATCGGCGCCATCGACGCCGTAGAAGAACTCGAAATAGCCGACCAGCGGCACGTCCGGCCAGACATCCTTGACGAACAGGGTTTCGCCCCAGCCATTGTGGCCGACGACGATATCGGGGCGAAAGCCACCCGCGGCGAGGCGCTTGCAGGCCCGCCAGACCGCCTGGCCGTTGAGGACGGCGCCTTCGAGGTCGCGGACATAGTGGTGGACGTCCTTCGTCGGGGGACGGGCGGGCTGGTACTCGACCCGGATAACGCCCTGCAACCGGTTGGGATTGGGCTGCGTCACGAACACCACCCTGTTGGCCGGGTCAGCGGCGAGGTGGCGGGCGATATTCTTGTACTGTCCGGGAAAATTCTGGTGAAGGAACAGGTAATTCATCGGACCGATCACGGGTATGGCTGCGGATCAGCACAATGATATGAAAGCCGGCCGGCAGCCACCGGATCTTGTTTCGGGCCTGCGCCGGTTTATAACAGCGCCGGCCGCACCGAATCCGCGGCCGGCAAGGGAAAGACCGTCCGATGATCGAGTGGCTTGATGGCCAGGCCGGCACCACGACCTGTCCCGCCTGCGGGCATACCGGCAACCATCGCCGCGTCCTGGCGGTGCCGAGCGCCGCGCAACCGGAAAAGCGGCTGACGCTGCTGGCCTGCGAGACCTGCGGCAGCGGCTTCTATGACGACCGCAGCCCGCACGGCTACGGCGACGACGACGTCGCCCATTATTCGGTCAAGTTCTACGTCGAGAAAGGCGCAGGCATCGATACGATGCTGCAGCCGCTGGCGGGGATCCCGTTCAGCGCCGCCAGCCGCTATCTCGAAATCGGCTGCGGCTTCGGTTTCTCGCTCGATTTCGTCGCGCGCCGGCATGGCGCCACGGTGCGCGGCATCGATCCCTCGCCGCTGGCCGCCGACGGGGGCCGGCGGCTCGGTCTCGACATCGTCGACGGCTATTTCGATCGCGCCATGGCGGCGCGGATCGGTCCGCAGGACGTGGTCTACTGCTCCGAACTGATCGAGCATGTGGCCGATCCGGCGACGCTGCTTGCCGATATCGGTGCGGCGCTGGCACCGGGCGGCCTGCTGATGCTGACGACGCCGGCGATGGAAGCGGTCGATCCCGCGGCGCCGGCCGGCATGCTGTTCGGCACGCTCAGCCCCGGGTTCCACCTGACGCTCTATACCGCCGGCGCGCTGGAATCGCTGCTGCGCCGCCATGGGTTCGCCGAGGTGCGGGTGGTACGTGATGCCAACAGCCTGATCGCCTACGCGACCCGCGACGGCCGCCTGCCCGCCGCCGACGCGACGATCCCGGCCGACAGCCTGATCGACTACTTCCGGGGCCGCTACGAAGCCGCGTCGGATGACGCAATGCTGCGAAACGGTTTCCTGTTCCGCCTGGTCAAGCACCTCGCCATTGCCGGCCGGTTCGTCGAGGTCGAGGCGCTGCGCGATGCCGTGGATGCGCAGTTCCGGGACGGCTATGGCCTCGACCTTTCGACGCCCGGCAACCTGGCCCTGCCGGCGCTGGCCGGGGCGGATCTCGCGACGGTGCTGGAACGGCTGCCGCTCAATCTTGCAAGCCACCTCCATTTCCGCGGGCTGGCCGCATTGCTGCATCGCCAGGACGGGAGGACGGCATTGGAGCACTTCGCCGCCGCCGCCCGTCTCGCCCGCGCCACCTGCGACATCCTCCAGGCCCACCGGGTGGCCGATGGCGAGCTCGAGGCGACCGTGGGGACCTGCATCAACCTGATGGTCCACGCCTTGCGCAGCCTGCCAGCCGGACCGGCGCGCGATGCCCTGCCGCTCGCCGCCGCCACGCTGGACGATCTGCTGGCGACGGCCGACGGCCCTGCAAACCTCGGCCCTGGGGTCGCAGCCGATCTTGAAGCCTTCAGCCTGCTGGCCTGCGACCTGGCCGCCGATGCGATCAATACAGGACACATCGAGGCTGCCCCCGAACTGGCCGCACTGGCCGAGGATTGGGCGGCAAGCGCCGGATCAGCCACCCCCGCCCTGCGCGACCGGCTGGTGCAGTTGCGCCGCTTCCTCGTCCGCCACGACCCGGCCGCCGGCCTCGCCTGGCTCGACGCCAGCGACGATGCCGCGATGAAGGCCGCGGTTGCCTGGCCGCAATTCGTCCGGCACGTCGCCGAAGGGAACATGGCCGACGCGGCCCGCTTCGAGCCGGCCCTGGCCGGCCATACCGCCGTGCGCGCCCTGGCCGGCGACGCCGTGCGCCTGGCCTTCGACCTCGATGCGCTGTCGTTCCTCAGCGCGCTGGCCGCCTATCGTGGCCATCACCAGCAGCGCCATGCCGAGGCGCAGCGGATCTACGACATGCTGATCGCTGCGGTCGAGACCCGGCCCGGCGTCGTCGGCGACCAGGCTGCGCAGGTGATCGCGACGCTGAAGGCGGGCAAGGCCGCGATCCCGCCGGCCTAACGGTTCTCCGCCAGGTGGCGGTCGATCAGCCCGGCGTCATAGGGGCTCGCCGCCGCCACCACGGCGCGCCAGTTTTCGACGGGCAGGCCATGCTGATTGCGGGCCAGCAGATCGCGCTTGAGGAAGGGAAACCCCGCCCGGGCGATCAGCGTGTCCCAGAAGAAGTGGGTCGGATTCACCGGTCGGTCATGCCGGACCGGCGCCGCCGCGGCTACGCGATCGTAGGGAAACAGGGCCGCGCATCTGAGCCCGGCGGCGGCGAGCCCGCGGGTCAGGCCGATCTCGTAGCGGCGCACGATCCAGCGCTTGGACGCGACATGGCGCACCCCGCGCCAGAACGCCGCGAAGGCCGGATGGCGCAACGCCCTGGCATGGATCAGCAGAAAATAGCTCTGCAGATGCGGGCCGCCCTCCCAATTGTCGGTGGCTCCCCAGACATCGGCGACGGCGGGATCGGCACGGGCGACGAGCGGCGCCAGGTCGTGCAGCGGGCCATAGACGCTGTCGTTGGCGAGCAGCAGCAGGTCGAGACCGTCGCGCCCCTCCAGCGCCAGCCAGCAATCCTTCCACGCGCCGAAGTCGAGCCCGATATTGCGCCGCCGGACGACAGCCCGGCACAGCGGGGCGATGTCCGTGGCGTCGAGGCGCGGCGCATTCGACACGAACACGATCTCGAACCCGGCCGCACGCAATGCCCGCAGGTAGTGGCGAACATAGCCGGCAATGGCGCCGTCGCGATCGAAATGCATGAAGATCGCCAGCCGCGCGACGCCGCCGGCGTCGAGCCTGCCGGAGACGACCTCCTCGATCGCGCTGGTATCGGCGGCGCGGCGATAGGCCACCCAGTCGGCGACGTCGCCGGCCATCGTCGCCAGCCTGGCGGCAAGGCGGCGGATCATGCGGCGCGATCCGTGGCGCGCAGCGAGTCGAGCAACTGGTCGGCCAGCAAGCGGGCGGCAGGCCCGGCGCCGTCGGCCCGGCGCAGGGCGATCTCGATCACCGGCAGCGGCGGCAGCCCCTCGGCCGGTCCCAGGCGGCGATAGCCGGGCGGCACGGTCGCCGCGGCGAGCGGGGTGATGGCAAGGCCGGAGGCGACCGCCGAGAGGACCCCGGTGATCGAGGCGGCGGTATAGGCGACCCGCCAGGCCCGGCCGGCGCGATCGAGCGCCGCCGTCGTCAGCGGCCGGAACGTGCAGTCCTCGGGAAACAGGGCCAGTGGCAGCGGATCGAGCCATTCCGGGCGATGGTCGGCGGCCGCCACCCAGACAAGCTGTTCGCGGCGCAGCAGATCGCCCGGCGGCGAACCCGGCCGGCGGGTCAGCAGCGCGATGTCGAGCCGGCCGGTCTGTACCCGATGTTCCAGGTCGTTGGACATGCCGCAGACGATTTCGATCTCGACGCGCGGGTGCGATGCGGCAAAGCGGGCGATCAGCGGCGGCAGCAAGGTCAGGGCGTAGTCGTCGGGCGTGCCGAGGCGCAGCCGGCCGGCAAGCCCGGTAGCAGCAAGCGAGGCCATCGCATCGTCGTTCAGCGCCAGCATCCGCCGGGCATAGCCGAGCAGATCACTGCCGACCGGGGTCGCGCCGACGGGCTTGCGGTCGCGCGCCAGCAGACGTTGGCCCAACTGGTCCTCCAGCCGGCGAATCTGCATCGACACGGCCGACTGCGTGCGGTTGAGACGGGCGGCCGCGGCCGTGAAGCCGCCTTCCTCGACGACCGCGACGAGCGCCCGCAGACAGTCGAGATCGAGCGTCGGACTCATCAATATCAAAATCCTTGATGATTTGATCAACTCTATTCGTTTCCCTGATCGTCAGGCAAGCGGGATCATTCCCGCAATGGCTTGCCCGAGGGATATCCGCCATGACGACAGCTGCCTTCCACCCCGCCGCCCCGGCCTCCAGCCAGGCCTGGATCGCCTTGATCGCGGGCACCTTGATCGTGGCTGCCTCGCCGATCCTGGTGCGCTTCACCGAAGTCGGACCGGTGGCGAGCGCCGCCTGGCGCCTGGCGATCGCGGTGCCGGCCTTGTGGGCCTGGGCGGCTGTCGCCGGGGCCGGGGCGACCGGCGGGGCGCGGCGCAGCCGCGCCGACAGCTGGATGCTGGTCGCCGCCGGCGCCGCCTTCGCCGGCGACCTCGCCTGCTATCACGCCGCTGTCGGGCTCACATCGGTCGCCAACGCGACCTTCATCTGCAATCTGGCCCCGGCGCTGGTCGTCCTGCTGGCCTGGCCGCTGCTGGGCGAACGGCCGCACGGGCGGACGCTGGCGATCCTGGCCGTTGCCGGTGCCGGCGTCGGGCTGATGGCGCAGGACAGTGCGGCCAGGCCGGGCGCCAGCCACCTCGGCGACCTCTGGGCGCTGGGCGGGGCGGCCTGTTTTGCCGGCTATCTGCTGCTGGTGGCCCGGCTGCGCCGCCGCTTCGATGCCGCGACCGTCATGTTGTGGAGCAGCGCCAGCGGCGCGGCGATGCTGGCCCTGCTTGCCCTGGCGCGGGGCGAGACGCTGCTGCCCGCCGGCCTCGGCGGCTGGTCGGCCCTGCTCGGCCTCGGGCTTGCGGTACACGTCGTCGGACAGGGCCTGACCGCCGCGGCCCTCGGCCGCCTGCCGGTCGGCGGCTCGTCGCCCGTGCTGCTGCTGCAGCCGGCGATCTCGGCGCTGATCGCCTGGCCGCTGCTCGGCGAAGTGCCGGGCTGGCTGCAGGCGCTGGGCGCGCTGCTGATCCTCGCCGCGGTCGGTTCGGTGCGGATGCCGCCGCGCCGAACCCGGGCTATCATCGGCCGATGACAGATGCTCCCGTCGTCTTCCTCCATGCCGCCGTCTGCGACAGCCGCATGTGGCAGGCCCAGATCACGGCCGTCGGCGACCGGGCCGTCGCCTATGACCGCCGAGGCTCCGGCTCGGCCGTCGCCGAGTTGATGGACATGGTGGCCGAGCCCGCGATTCTCGTCGGCTGCTCGGCCGGCGGGCGCATCGCGCTCGATGCGGCGGTACTGCATCCCGCACGGGTCCGGGGCCTGGTACTGATCGCCCCGACGATCAGCGGCGCACCCGATCCGGTCCATCCCCCGGCCATCGCCGCGCTGCTCGCCCTGCAGCAGGCGACCGTCGACCTGGACCGCCTCAACGCGATCAAGGCCCGCCTGTGGCTCGACGGCCCGCTCGCACCGGAAGGCCGGGTCGGGGGCGACGCCCGACGGCTTTTTCTCGAGATGAACGGCCGGATCCTGCGCACCGCCCCGGCGGTGAACACCGACACCGTTTCCTGCTACGCCAGGCTCCATGAAATCAGGGTGCCGACGCTGGTGATCTGGGGCGATCTCGACTTTCCCCATATCCAGGATCGGGCCCGCCATGTCGTCGACGCGATCCCGCAGGCCGTCGGCCACGAACTGCCCGGCACAGCCCACCTGCCCAGCCTCGAGCGCCCCGGCGAGATCGCGGCGCTGATCGACGGCTTCGTCAAGCGGCCAGCAGCATGACCCGTTTGCCATCGCGGTCGGCGGCCGGCACGAACGTACTCTGATCGTCGTCGAGGCACGCCTGAACACCATTTTGCGCGCCGCCGATCCACCGCAAGGCGAGAGTGCGATCGGCGAACTGCTCGCCGATGCCGGGTTCGACACGCCGCAGCGTTTCTTTTCCAGCCTGTTCTGGGGGGCCTGGATTACCTCGCGCAATCAATATTGAGCAAAATTTGTCGTAAATAGCCGATATAGACGCACAAAAGCGACACTATCAAAGATATACGAACAGCATCTGCCGATATGATCGGCGAGTCATCGCCTAGCATTTGGACAATAAGACGATTTTGTGCGCTGCAACATAATGAATATCCCCACGTATACTGGTACCTCGCCTGGCATGCTTCTTGAAAATCCCGTCATGACAACAAGCAAACGGGAGAGCGCCGATGTATGTGCAGAACCTGAAGCGCCAGACGGAAACCAGCGTCGCGGCGGCCGATTCCGCCGCCCCTGAACGGATCGTCGACCTCGCGGCCGAAGTGTCCCAAGCCGTGGCCAGCCGCGTTGCCGCCATCCGCGGCATCACCAGCCGGACCAAGATCCTGGCCCTGAACGCGCTGATCGAGGCGGCGCGGGCGGGCGAGGCCGGCCGCGGCTTCTCGGTCGTGGCCGGCGAAGTGAAGGAGGTCTCGAGCCAGATCGAGCAGGTCGCCCGCGACCTCGAGACCGAACTGGCGGGCAAGGCCGCAGCGCTCGACCGTCTGGGCGCCCGCATGGTCGACGAGGTCCGCGGCAAGCGGCTGACCGACCTGGCGCTGAACGGCGTCGAGATCATCGACCGCAATCTGTACGAACGGACCTGCGACGTCCGCTGGTGGGCGACCGATTCCGCCGTCGTCGACGCGCTGGCCGCGCCTTCAGCCCAGCGGGCGCACTTCGCTTCCTCGCGCCTCGCCGTCATCCTCGATGCCTACACCGTCTATCTCGACCTCTGGATCTGCGACCTGCAGGGGCGGGTCGTCGCCTCGGGGCGGCCGGACCGCTACCCCCAGGTCGCCGGGCTCGACGTCTCCGGCGAGCCCTGGTTTACCCAGGCCCTGGCCACGGCATCGGGCGACGACTACGCGGTAGCCGATATCACGCCGGTCCGAGCGTTGAACGGCGCCCTGGTGGCGACCTATTCGGCGGCGATTCGCGAGGGCGCGGCCAAGCACGGCCGGGCGCTGGGGGTGCTCGGCATCCATTTCGACTGGGGGCCGCAGGCCGAGACCATCGTCAAGGGCGTGCGGCTGACGCCCGACGAGGCGCTGCGCACCCGTGTCCTGCTGCTCGACGCCGGCTTCCGGGTGATCGCGGCGTCCGACGGCCAGGGCATCCTGACCGAACAGGTGCCGTTGACCACCCAGGGCCGCAAGATGGGCGCCTATGTCGATCCGACCGGCTGCAGCATCGGCTTCGCGGCCACACCCGGCTACGAAACCTATCGCGGCCTCGGCTGGTACGGCTGCCTGATGCAGCACCGGTCGGGACAATAGCACCATCGCGTCGACGCCGCTCGATTGCCGGATGCCGAAGGAAACGCCCAATGCACAAAATTTAGTCATTAAATATCAAGGTTGCGGAACGCCTAGTTTTCAGGCAGACAAAGCGTCCCCGCCAACTGGAGAGCGAAATGACCGCCGATACCGTGCGAACCGACGATCAGGACGAAAACCTGTCACCCGCCCTGATCGTCGACCTGGCGGCAGCGGTCTCGCAGACCGTCGCGACCCGCGTCGCAGCCATCCAGGACATCACCAACCGCACCCGGATCCTGGCCCTGAACGCGCTGATCGAGGCGGCGCGGGCCGGCGAAGCCGGCCGCGGCTTCTCGGTGGTGGCCGGCGAGGTCAAGGAGGTGTCGGCGACGATCGAGCAGGTGACGCGCGAACTGCAGGCGGACCTCGACGGCAAGATCCAGGAACTCGATCGCTTCGGCACACGCATAGCGCGCATGGTCGACCGCGACCGTGGCACCCGCCTCGCCGACCTGGCGCTGAACGGCATCGAGATCATGGACCGCAATCTCTACGAGCGGACCTGCGACGTCCGCTGGTGGGCGACCGACTCGGCCGTGGTCGACGCGGTCGCCGATCCGACGCCGGAACGCTGCCGCCATGCGGCGTCGCGGCTGGGCGTGATTCTCGACGCCTATACCGTCTATCTCGACCTGTGGATCGCCGATGCGAACGGCCGCGTCATCGCCGGCGGGCGCCCGCAGCGCTATGGCCAGGTGATCGGCACCGACGTGTCGGGTGAAAGCTGGTTCCGCCAGGCGATGGCGACCAAGACCGGCGACGACTACGCGGTCGCCGATATCGCACCGTCGCGCGCCCTGAACAATGCGCTGGTCGCGACCTACGCCACCGCGATCCGGGCCGGCGCCGAAAAGCGCGGCACGCCGCTGGGCGTGCTCGGCATCCATTTCGACTGGGGCCCGCAGGCGGAAACCATCGTCAAGGGCGTGCGCCTGACCGCCGAGGAGGCCGGGCGCACGCGCGTGCTGCTGCTCGACGCCCAGCATCGGGTCATCGCGGCGTCCGACGGCCGCGGCATCCTGACCGACCGCGTCCCGCTCAAGACCCAGGGCAGAAGCCACGGCGCCTATCAGGAAGCCGATGGCCGGACGATCGCCTTCGCGGCGACCCCGGGTTATGAAACCTATCGCGGCCTCGGCTGGTACGGCTGCATCGTCCAGGCGCCGGCGGCGGGCTAGGCAAGGCCGCCGACCGCGCACGCTGCGCCATAGCCTACTGAACTGTCAGCTAAATTTCCTTGGAACCTGAAGCGCTCGGGACGATTGTACAAGTCTCTTAGACTTTCGGTCAGCCATGCACGCCCCCGACGAACAGCACAGTGGGTCTCCGGCAACCCCGGCCTCGTCGCCGGGGCGCAGGTGGCGTTGGCGTGACACGACAGCCTACATCCTGCTGGCAGCCGGCATGGCCGCTGTGCTGGTCAACGCCTGGGTCTTCTACAGTTACCTGAACGCCCTGCTCGACGCCGGCAATGCCGTCCGGGCCGTGCAGCATACGGAGCGGCGCATCGGGGTCTTCCTCGAAACCCTGCTGAACGCCGAAACCGGACAGCGCGGCTACGTGCTTACCGCCGATGGCCAGTATCTTCGACCCTATCTGCGCGCGGTCGGCCTGGTCGACGAGCAGCTGGACCAACTTGGCGAAGACTTTGCCGACGACCCCATCCAATTGGCCAGGGTGGAGACCCTGGCACCGCTGGTCCGGCGCAAGCTGGACGAGATGGCGGAATCGATTGCGATCCGCCTGCGCGACGGCCCCGAAGCCGCACGCGCGTTCGTCGCCGGCAATGCCGGGGTTGCCGACATGGACGAGATCCGTGCGGTCCTGCAGTCGATGGCCGGCGACAAGACCCGGCGGCTGGCCGCGCTGGAAGCGAGCTACAACCGCACGCGCGAGATCACCATGCTGTCGCTCGGCGTCTTCGTCGCGACCAGCATCGCGCTGGTCGCGGCCTTGCTGGCCATGATCCGCCGGGCCGAGCGGCAGCGTATCCAGGCGGCGGCCGATCACGCACGGTATATCGAGGAAATCACGCGGACGGTCACCCAGATCGAGCACGAGCGCAACGAGGTCGCCGACGTCAACGAGATGGCGAGCTTTCTGCAAAGCTGCCACTCGGCCGCCGAACTCGGCAAGACCGTCGGCGCCTTCCTCGAACGCTCGTTCCCGTCGCTGGCCGGCGGGCTGTACATTTTCGCGCCGTCGCGCAACGACCTGCAGCTTGCGGCAGCCTTCGGCGGCGGCTCGCTGCTGCCGCGGCTGACACCCGAGCAATGCTGGGGCCTGCGTCGCGGCGGGCCACATGCGCATCGCGTGGCCGCGGGCGTGCCTCAGTGCGCACACCATGCGGGCAGCGGCGAGCGCGCCGCACTTTGCCTGCCGCTGATCGCGCATGGCGAGACCATCGGGCTGCTGACCCTGACCGGCACGGCCGCCGCCGATGTCGGCGTGCGCCGGGTGGCGGACGGCGCGGCCCGCCATCTGGCGCTGGCGATCGCCAACCTGCAATTGCGCGACACGCTGAAGGAACAGTCGATCCGCGACCCGCTGACCGGCACCTTCAACCGGCGGCATTTCGACATCGTCGGGCGCAAGGAACTGGCGCAATGCCACCGGCTGGGGCGCGATTTCGCCCTGGTCATGATCGATGTCGACCACTTCAAGCGCTACAACGACATGCACGGCCACGCCGCCGGCGACCTGGCGCTGGTGGCGATCTGCGACCATGTCCACGGCGCCATCCGCGAATCGGACTGGCTGTTCCGTCTGGGCGGCGAGGAATTCGTCCTGCTGCTGCGCGAAACCGAACCCGACGACGCCGCCCGGCGCTGCGAGGACCTGCGCAAGGGCATCGCCCGGCTGAAGATCACCGGGAACGGCGCCGCCCTGCCCTCGGTCACCGTATCGATGGGGCTGGCGACCCGGCAGGCGGCAAGCGACACGCTGGACGACATCCTGGCCCGCGCCGACGAGGCGCTGTACCAGTCGAAGGATGCCGGCCGCAACCGGCTGACCATCGCGCCGTGAGACCGATCAGGCGGCCGCCAGCGCCCCACCGCGCCGCCCGCGCAGCCGCCACAGCAGCCAGCCGACGATCGACAGGTTGACCAGGTTCCAGGCCACGCCGTTGAGGAAGGCGGCATGGTAGGACAGCGTCAGGTCGAAGATCGCGCCCGACATCCAGCCGCCCAGCGCCATGCCGAACAGCGTCGACATCAAGGCGACGCCGACCCGCGCCCCGGCCTCGGCCGGCGGAAAATATTCCCGCACGATGATCGCGTAGGACGGCACGATCCCGCCCTGGAACAGGCCGAACAGCGCCGAGATGATGTAGAGCGAGGTGAGGCCGTCGAAACCGAGATAGAGCAGCAGCGCCACGCCCTGCAGCGCCGAGCCGAGCAAGAGCGTGCGCAGGCCGCCGATCCGGTCGGCGATGAAGCCCGAGGCCACCCGGCTGACGATGCCGAAGCCGAGCATCAGCGACAACATCTCGGCCCCGCGGGCGACGCCATAGCCGAGATCGCCGCAATAGGCGACGATATGGACCTGCGGCATCGACATCGCCATGCAGCAGGCCAGCCCCGCCACCGCCAGCAGCCACTGCAGCGCCGCGGGCTTGAGGCCGAGCGTGCCCCGGCCGATCGCGGCCGGGGCCGAACCCGGCGCCAGGCGATGGATCGGCGACGGGCGGCGCAGGATCAGGGCCAGCGGAATGATGGTGGCGGCACAGAAGATGCCGATGCCGATCTGGGTGTCGCGCCAGCCGACGGTATCGACGAGGTAGCGCACGACCGGCGGCCAGATGGTGCCGGAGATGTAGTTGCCCGAGGCGCAGATCGCCACGGCGATGCCGCGGCGCCGGACGAACCAGTGCGAGGTATCGGCCATCAGCGGGCCGAAGGTCGCCGACGATCCCAGCCCGATGACCAGGCCATAGATCGCGGCGAACTGCCACAGCGCGGTGGCAAGGCCGGTCCCGATATAGCCGAGGCCCAGCGCCGCGCCGGAAATGGCGACCGGCAGCACGATGCCGAGCCTGTCGGCCATCCGCCCCATGGCGATGCCGCCGAAGGCAAAGCCGATCATCGCGAGCGTATAGGGCAGCGAGGCTTCACCCCGTCCCGCGCCGAACTCGGCCTGCACCGCCGGCAGCACCACGACCACCGACCACATGCCGACACCGCCGATGGTCGACAGGATCACGGCGACGGCAAGCCGCATCCACGCATAGGCACTGTCGGCGCCGCCGGCCCAACGGCCGGCAGCGACACCACGTTCTGGATTCACCGGGCTGTCCCCTTCCCTGAGTGAATCCACGCTAGCATTTTGGAGTTTGTCGCCGCCACCGTCATGGCGGCGCCATCGTCAGGCCGCCTGGTGGCGGGCGAGTTCTTCCTTGTAGAGGCGGAATTCCTCGCCCAGCGCGCGGGCGACGGCCGGTCGCCTGAGCGTCCGGGCATAGAACGCCTGCACGGCGGGCCACCGGGCGAGGTCGATGCCGGAATGGGCACCCCAGTTGAGCACGGTGACCAGATAGGCATCGGCGACGGTAAAACCGTCCAGCAGCGTCTCGCGCCCGGCCAGCGCGGCATCGAGCCGGCCGAAGCTGCGCTCGACCTTGGCCAAGGCAAACTCGCGGGCGCCGGCCGGGGCCTTCGGGTCGAGCAGCGGGATGAAGATCGCCTTGTGCAGTTCGGTGGCGATGAAGTTCAGCCATTCCTGCAGGCGGTAGCGCGCGAGGCTGCCGGGCGGCGGCACCAGGCCCGAAGCCGGGAAGCGATCGCCGAGATATTGCAGCACCACCGCATTCTCGGTCAGCACCGCGCCGTCGTCGAGACGCAGCGCCGGTACCTGGCCCATCGGGTTGACGCTGTGGAAGTCGACATCGTCGGCGGTGCGCTTGCGCCGGGGATCGACCTGGACGAAGCGCGGTTCGGCCCCGGCCTCGTAACAGGCGATGCGGGATGCCATCGAGCAGGCGAGCGGCGAAAAAAAGAGTTCCATCGGGTCGCATCCTCCATCGTTTGATTTTTGTACCGTCTCGCAATAAATTAAGGTGGTCAAGAATTTTTTGCGAAGTGGTATAAAAATGGACAGCCGACGCCGCGGGCGGCCGCGCGCCTATGACGCCGATACCGCGCTGGCCCGCGCCCGCGACACGTTCTGGGACCAGGGCTTCGCCGCCACCTCGCTCGACGAACTGAGCGCGGCGACCGGCATGAACCGCCCGAGCCTCTATGGTGCCTTCGGCGACAAGCAGGCCCTGTACCTGACGGTGTTCGACCGCTATCGCGCGGCGGCGCGGGAAGCGATGGCCCGCGCCCTGGCCCCCGACCGGCCGCTGCGCGAGGGGCTGGGGCGGGTCTACCAGGCCGCGCTGTCGCTCTACCTGTCGGGCGAGGCCGGGGGCCGCGGCTGCTTCATGATCGGCACCGGCGCGGCCGAGGCGGTGACCCGGCCCGAGGTGCGCGCCGCGCTGGCCGACGGCCTGCACGAGCTCGATGCCGGCCTGGAGGCGCGCCTGCGCCGGGCGGTCGAGACCGGCGAATTGCCCGCCGCGGCCGATCCGGCGGCGCTGGCCTGGATGGCGGCGGCGCTGCTGCACACGCTGGCGATCCGCGCGCGGGCCGGCGAGACGCGCGCGCAACTGGAGGCAATCGTGGCCGCCGGGCTCGACCTGATCTGCGGCAAGGCTTGACAGGACCGCGGGCCGCGCCCAGGATCGCGCCATGTTCGGTCACAGCGCCCACGCGAAAGCCAAAAAAGGTCCCTTCACGGGGACCGGAGATCGTCGCGCGCGCTAGGCCTTTGCGCCATTGATCGATCAGGACCCCGCCGGTTCGGACGGGGTCTTTCTTTTTGTGCGCCATCCCGTCGCCGGCCCCAACCCCAGAGGGAGACGACGCGATGACCACCCTTTCCACCCCGCTTGCCGGCCTGTGGCTGCCGCTGATCACGCCGTTCGCCGACGGCCAGCTCGATGCCGTCTCGCTGCGCCGGCTGGTGCGCCACTATGCGGCCCAGCCGATCGACGGGCTGATCCTCGGCGCCACCACCGGCGAGGGCCTGACGATCGACGAGGACGAGGCCGCCGACATCGCCGCCATCGTCGCCGCGGCGATGGCCGAGGGCGCGCGGCGCCTGCCGGTGCTGCTGGGCCTGGCCGGCGCCGATACCCGCAAGGTGCAGCGGATGATCGGCCGCACCGCCGACTGGCCGGTCGACGGCTATCTGATTTCGAGCCCGTTCTACGTCCGCCCGTCGCAGGAAGGCATCTTCCGGCATTTCGCCGCCATCGCCGGCGGCACCGGGCGGCCGATCGCGCTCTACAACATTCCCTACCGCACCGGCGTCAACATCACCAACGAGACGATGCGGCGGCTGGCCGCGGCCTGCCCCAACATCGTCGGGCTGAAGGATTGCGCCGCCGATGCCGCGCAATCGGCGGAGCTGCTGCGCGACCGCCCGCCGGGCTTCGCGGTGCTGACCGGCGAGGATGCCGGCTACTACCAGGCGCTGGTGCATGGCGCCGACGGGGCGATCCTCGCCTCGGCCCATATCGCCACCGCGCGGTTTGCCGGGGTGGCCGGCCTGCTGGCGGCCGGCGACCAGCCCGCGGCGCTCGCCGCCTGGAACGCGATCGCCGAGCTGCCGCGGCTGTTGTTTGCCGAGCCGAGCCCAGCCCCGATCAAGTACTGGCTGCACCGCGCCGGGCTGATCGACAGCCCGGAGATGCGCCTGCCGATGCAGGCGGTCACGCCGGCGTTGGCGATGCGGCTGGACCGGGCGATGGACCGCTGGTCCTGAAAATGCCGGTCGTCGCCCGGAGACAAGCGACCTGACGATCCGGCGTTTTGCATGACGGGCATGGAAGGGGTATAAGCGGCGGCGCCATGACCGCTTCCATTCCCGTCTTCGTCGCCGTCGATACCGTCGATCTCGATCAGGCCCACCGCGCCGTCGCCGCAGCGGCGGCGGCCGGCATGGGCGTCAAGCTGGGGCTGGAAATCTTCAACGCCCATGGCCCGGCGGCGCTGCGCCCGCTGGTCCCGTCGGGCGTACCGCTGTTTCTCGACCTCAAGTGCCACGACATCCCGAATACGGTGGCCGGCGCGGTACGCGGCGCCGTCGGCGCGATGCGACCGGATTTCCTGACCATCCATGCCTCGGGCGGCCGGGCGATGGTCGAGGCGGCGGTGGCCAATGCCGGCGATACCAGGATCCTGGCGGTGACCGTGCTGACCTCGCTCGACCAGGACGATCTCGCGGCGGCGGGGGTTGCCGGCACGGTCGAGGATCAGGTGGCCCGGCTGGCCGCGCTGGCGCGCGGTGCCGGCGCCCACGGCCTCGTCTGCGCCGCCACCGAGATCGCGGTGCTGAAGGCGCGGCTGGGCCGCGACACCCTGCTGGTGGTGCCAGGCATTCGCCCGGCGGGCGCTGCCACAGGCGACCAGAAGCGCACGATGACACCGCGCGATGCGCTGGCCGCCGGGGCCGATTGGCTGGTGATCGGCCGGCCGATCACCGGCGCGGCGGATCCCGCGGCCGCGGCACGCGCGATTGCCCAGCACATCCTCGTCGCCGAGGCCAACCGATGAGGGTCGAGGCCAAGATCTGCGGCCTGACCGATCCGGTCGCGGTCGAGACCGCGATGGCCGGGGGGGCGCGCCATATCGGCCTCGTCTTCTTCCCGAAAAGCCCGCGCAACCTCGGTGCCGAAGCCGCCGCCAATCTCTCGCGCCTGGCCTCGACCACCACCAGCGTCGTCGGGCTGTTCGTCGACCCGACCGATGCCTTTCTCGACGACATCGTCTCGCAGGTGCCGCTCAACATCCTGCAACTGCACGGCAAGGAGACGCCGGCCCGGGTCGCGGCGATCCGCGCCCGCTGGAACATCCCGGTGATGAAGGCGATCAGCCTCGCCACCGCCGACGACCTGGCCGAGGTACCGGGCTACGAGGCGGTGGCCGACCGGCTGCTGTTCGACGCCAAGCTGCCGCCCGGCGTGCTGGGCCTGCCCGGCGGCAACGGGCTGCAGTTCGACTGGACGCTGCTGGCCGGAAGGCGCTTTGCCCGGCCGTGGATGCTGGCCGGCGGCCTGACCCCCGAAAACGTCGTGGCCGCGGTCCGGGCGACCGGGGCCACGGCGGTCGACGTCTCCTCGGGCGTCGAGGACCGGCCCGGCCACAAGTCGCCGGCCCGGATTTCCGCCTTTCTTGACGCGCTGCGCACTCTTTGATCTATGTGACACCCATGACCTTGACCAATTCCCTGCGCACCCAGCCCGACGAACGCGGCCGCTTCGGCGCCTATGGCGGCCGTTTCGTTGCCGAAACCCTGATGCCGCTGATCCTCGAACTGAACGAGGCCTACGAGGCGGCGAAGGCCGACCCGGCCTTTCACGAGGAATTGAACGGCTATCTCCGCGACTTCGTCGGCCGGCCGTCGCCGCTCTATTACGCCGAGCGGCTGACCAAACATCTGGGCGGCGCCAAGATCTATCTGAAGCGCGAGGACCTGAACCACACCGGCGCGCACAAGATCAACAACTGCATGGGCCAGATCCTGCTGGCCATGCGGATGGGCAAGAAGCGGATCATCGCCGAGACCGGCGCCGGCCAGCACGGTGTGGCCACCGCCACGGTCTGCGCCCGGTTCGGCCTGCCCTGCGTCGTCTACATGGGCGAGGTCGACATCGCCCGCCAGGCGCCCAACGTGTTCCGCATGAAGCTGATGGGGGCCGAGGTGCGGCCGGTGGTGTCCGGCTCGCGCACCCTCAAGGATGCGCTGAACGAAGCGATGCGCGACTGGGTCGCCAATGTCGAGGATACCTTCTACATCATCGGCACCGTCGCCGGCCCGCATCCCTATCCGCAGCTGGTGCGCGACTTCCAGGCCGTGATCGGCGAGGAAGCCAAGCGCCAGTGCATCGAGAAGGAAGGCCGCCTGCCCGATTCGGTGATCGCCTGCATCGGCGGCGGCTCGAACGCGATGGGCATCTTCCACCCGTTCCTCGACGACGACGGCGTCCGCATCATCGGCGTCGAGGCCGCCGGCCACGGCATCGAGACCGGCCAGCATGCCGCCTCGCTGACCGCCGGCGTGCCCGGCGTGCTGCACGGCAACCGCACCTACCTGCTGCAGGACCGCGACGGCCAGATCACCGAGGCCCATTCGATCTCGGCCGGCCTCGACTATCCCGGCATCGGGCCCGAGCATGCCTGGCTGAAGGATATCGGCCGGGCCGAATACGTCTCGGCCACCGACAAGGAGGCGCTCGACGCCTTCCAGCTGCTCAGCCGGATCGAGGGCATCATTCCGGCGCTGGAGCCGTCGCATGCGATCGCGCATGCGGTGAAGCTGGCCCCGACGCTGCCCAAGGACCATGTCATGGTGCTCTGCCTGTCGGGCCGCGGCGACAAGGACGTGTTCACCGTCGCCGAAGCGCTGGGAGAGAAGCTGTGAGCCGCATTACCGAGCGCTTCGCCAGGCTGAAGGCGGAAGGCCGCGCCGGCCTCGTCACCTTCATCACCGCCGGCGACCCCGATTTCGACCGCTCGCTGCAGATCCTCAAGGGCCTGCCCGCGGCCGGCGCCGACGTCATCGAGGTCGGCATGCCGTTCACCGACCCGATGGCCGACGGCCCGGCGATCCAGGCCGCCGGCCTGCGCGCGCTGAACAAGGGCATGACCCTGCCGCGCACGCTGGAACTGGTCCGCACCTTCCGCGACGACGACCAGGAAACCCCCATCGTGCTGATGGGCTATTTCAACCCGATCCACGCCTATGGCGTCGAACGCTTCCTGCGCGACGCCAAGGCCCACGGCGTCGACGGGCTGATCGTCGTCGACCTGCCGCCGGAGGAAGACGACTATCTCTGCCTGCCGGCGCGCGAGGTCGGCATCGACTTCGTCCGCCTGGCGACGCCGACCACCGATGACAAGCGGCTGCCCGCCGTGCTCGGCAATTCCTCGGGCTTCGTCTACTACGTCTCGATCGCCGGAATCACCGGCACCCGGGCGCCCGACTTCACCGCCGTGGAAGGCGCGCTCAAGCGCATCCGCGCCGCCTCCGACCTGCCGGTCGCGGTCGGCTTCGGCATCCGCGAGCCGGAACAGGCCGCGGCGGTCGCCCGTTTCGCCGATGCCGCCGTGGTCGGTTCGGCGCTGGTCGACCTGGTCGCCCAGGCCGAGGCCGGCCAGGGCAATGCCGTCGCCCTGGTGCTCGACCGCGTCAAGGCGCTGGCCACCGGCGTTCGCGGCGCCCGCGCATAAAGGGTTGCACAAAGCATGAGCTGGCTTACCGAAACCGTCCTGCCGAAGATCCGTTCGTTCGCGCGGAAGTCGGACACGCCCGACAACCTCTGGGTCAAGTGCCCGAATTGCGGCCAGATGGTCTTCAACAAGGAGATGGCCGAGAACGCCCATGTCTGCCCGAAATGCGACCACCATCTGCGCATCGGGCCGGCGGCGCGGTTCGAGATCCTGTTCGACGGCGACTACACCCGCCTCGAAGTGCCCGAGGTCGCGGCCGACCCGCTGAAGTTCAAGGATTCCAAGCGCTACACCGACCGCATCAAGGAGGCGCGCGCCAAGACCGGCGAGCGTGACGCGGTGCAGGTGGCCGAAGGCCGCATCGGCGGCAACCGCGCCGTGGTCGCGGTGCAGAACTTCGCCTTCATGGGCGGCTCGATGGGCATGGCGACCGGCGAGGCGCTGGTCGTGGCCTCCGACCGCGCGGTGGCCGAGCATCTGCCGCTGATCGTCGTGGCCGCCGCCGGCGGCGCGCGCATGCAGGAAGGCATTCTCAGCCTGATGCAGATGCCGCGCTCGATCGTGGCGGTCGAACGGGTGCGCGACAAGGGCCTGCCCTATATCTGCGTGCTGACCGACCCGACCACCGGCGGCGTCACCGCCTCCTACGCGATGCTGGGCGACATCCAGATCGCCGAGCCCGGCGCGCTGATCGGCTTTGCCGGCCAGCGGGTGATCGAGCAGACCATCCGCGAAACCCTGCCCCCCGGCTTCCAGCGCGCCGAATTCCTGCTGCAGCACGGCATGATCGACATGGTCGTGCACCGCAAGAAGCTGAAGGAGACGCTGGCCCGGCTGATCGACCAGATCATCAACCGGGAAGGCACGCTGCATCCGGGACCCGAGGTCGAGATCCCGCCGCCGGGCGAGATCCCGCACGGCGCCGCCCTGCCCTGATCCCGTCGGCCCCGGTAGCCTGATGCCCAGCGACGCGATCCTGCGGCGCCTGCTGGCGCTGCACCCCAAGGTGATCGACCTGTCGCTCGATCGCCTGCGCCGGCTCCTCGATGCGCTGGGCAACCCGGAGCGGCGGCTGCCGCCGGTGATCCATGTGGCCGGCACCAACGGCAAGGGTTCGCTGGTCGCCTATCTCCGCGCGATGCACGAGGCAGCCGGCAAGTCGGTGCATGTCTACACCTCGCCGCATCTGGTGCGCTTCCACGAACGCATCCGCGTCGCCGGCAAACTCATCGCCGAGGACGCGCTGTCCGACCTGCTGACGCGCTGCGAGGCGCTGAACGAAGGCCAGAACATCACCTTCTTCGAGGCGACGACGGCCGCGGCCTTCCTCGCCTTCGCCGAGACGCCGGCCGACATGCTGCTGCTCGAGGTGGGCTTGGGCGGCCGGCTCGACGCCACCAACGTGGTCGACCGGCCGGTGCTGACCGCGATCACCCCGGTCTCGCTCGACCACCAGCAGTTCCTGGGCGACACCGTCGAACTGATCGCCGCCGAGAAGGCCGGCATCATCAAGCCCGGCGTGCCCTGCGTGGTCGGGCCGCAGCTGCCCGCCGCCGCCGGGGTGATCGCGGCGGAAGCGGCGAAACTCGGCGCCCCGTTGGTGCGCCACGGCCATGACTGGACGGTGACCCCGACCGCTGCCGGCTTCCGCTGGGACGGCCCGGGCGGCGCCCTGGATCTGCCCCGCCCCGCTTTGCCCGGCCATCACCAGATCGAGAATGCCGGCAGCGCGGTGGCCTGCGCCCGCACGCTGGGCACGCTCGACGACAGGGCGATCGCGGCAGGCATCGCCCGCGTCGAATGGCCCGCCCGGCTGCAGCGCCTGACCCGCGGCCCGCTGGTCGAACGCCTCGGCCCCGGCGCCGAACTCTGGCTCGACGGCGGCCACAACCCGGCAGCCGGCGAGATTCTCGCCGCCCATTTCGCGGGCGGCGGCGACCGGAAGCTGCATCTGATCGCCGGCATGCTGAACACCAAGGACGCCACCGGCTTCTTCCGCCCGCTGAAGGGCATCGCCACCGACGTGCAGACGGTGGCGATTCCGGAAGAGGCGAACAGCCTGCCCCCGGACGTCCTGGCCGGCTTCGCCCGCGCGGCCGGGCTCGAGGCCCGCGTCGCTCCGTCGGTCGAGGCGGCGATGGCCGCCATCCCGCACGGGCCGTCGCGGGTGCTGATCTGCGGGTCGCTTTATCTGGCCGGGACAGTGCTCAGCGAGAACGGCTGAGCACCATGCTGCCGCCGGCGCAGATAGGCGAACACCGCTTCTTCTGATTCGAAGATCAAGTTTGAGCGTCCGACGGGCGCGGTCGCCTCCCCATGGGCGACGGCGCGCATTTCCGCGCGCAGATCTGCCGGTTTCATGATGACGGGTTTCATCGGGATGCCTCGCTGGCATCCCATTGTCTTTCGGTTGGTGGTGACTGAGAAAACAATTTTTGTGCCTCGACGCGAGGGCAACTGGCACAATATAGATAGAAAGCCTACCTACTTTCCGAGTCTCCATGCCCGATACCGCCCACGACCTCGCCGAAGCCCTGCGCCCGGCCCTCTATCGCCTCTATCGCCTGCTGCGGCGGGAGAGCGAGGGGTTGGGGGTCACGGGGCTGCAATTCCTGCTGCTGGCGATCATCGGCAAGAACCCGGGCATCGGCACCGCCGAGCTGGCGCGGATGGAACGGCTGCGCGGCCCGACGATTTCGGGCCATGTGCGGCTGATGGAGGCCGCCGGGCTGATCGTGCGCAGCGCCGGCGAGCATGAGGACCGGCGCCGCGTCGGGCTGACCGTCACGGCGAAGGGCCAGGCGGTCATCGACGAGATGCAGCGCCGCCGCGTCGACTGGCTGGCCCGCCGCATCGCCCATCTGTCCGACGCCGAACGCAGCGCGCTGGCCGCCGCCATCGCCCCCCTTGCAAGGTTGAGTGAATGAGCGCGCCCGACGAGACCGACGACAGCCCGGAAGCCCTGGTCCGCCGGCGCGAGATCCGCCGGGTCTATTACGGGCTGATGATCACCCTGGCGCTGTCGGCGCTGGACCAGTCGATCGTCGCCACCGCCCTGCCCCGCATCGTCGGCGACCTGGGCGGGGTCACCCATCTGTCCTGGGTCGTCACCGCCTATGTGCTGACCACCACGGCGACGATGCCGCTGTACGGCAAGCTGTCCGACCAGTACGGCCGCAAGCCGATGATCTATGCGGCGATCCTGATCTTCCTGGCCGGTTCGGCGCTGTGCGGCCTGGCCCAGAGCATGACCCAGCTGATCGTCTTCCGCGCCATCCAGGGCCTGGGCGCCGGCGGGCTGCTGCCGCTGGCCCAGATCATCATCGGCGACCTGGTGCCGCCGCGCCAGCGCGGCCGGCGCCAAGGGCTGATCGGCATGGTCTTCGCCGTCTCGAGCGTCGCCGGGCCGATCGTCGGCGGCATCATCACCGATGCGCTGTCCTGGCACTGGATCTTCTACATCAACCTGCCGGTCGGGCTGATCGCGATCGTGATGATCGGCACGGCGCTGCGCCGCCGCCACCAGGAAACCCGGCGCCAGATCGACTATGCCGGCGCCATCCTGCTGGCGGCCGCCACCACCGCGCTGCTGCTGGTGCTGAGCCTGGGCGGCGCCACCCTGCCCTGGCTGTCGCCCGAGATCTTCGGCTTTGCCGCCGCCACCCTGGTGCTGGCCGTGCTGTTCGTGTGGCGCGAGCAGGCGGCGCCCGAGCCGATCCTGCCGATGACGCTGTTCGGCAACCGGCTGTTCGTCGTCGCCTGCATCGTGCTGGCGCTGACCTTCATGGGGCTGATGGGGGCGAGCGTCTTCTTCCCGCTGTTCTTCCAGGTGGTGCTGGGGGTCGATGCCGCCTCGTCCGGCCTGCTGATCAGCGCGCTGATGTTCGGCATCGTCATCTCGTCGTTCACCAACGGCCGCGTCATGCAGCGGACCGGCCGCTACAAGCCGGCGCAGATCGTCGGGCTGGGCGCCGCCTCGCTGGCCTTCGTCGGGCTGAGCTGGGGGGCGCTGACCGGCAAGGGGCTGTGGGTGATCGAGCCGGCGCTGCTGGCCGTGGGCCTCGGCCTCGGCCTGGTCATGCCGAACATGACGACGGCGGTGCAGAACGCCGTGCCGCTGCGCGACATGGGCGCGGCCACCGCGACGCTGGCCTTCTTCCGCTCGCTGGGCGGGGTCGTCGGCGTCGCCGCCTCGGGCGCGGTGCTGTCGGGCAAGCTGCACGGCCAGCTGGCCGGCCTCGGCGGCCATGGCGAGGCGGCGCTGGCCGGCGGCATCGACCAGATCCGCGCGCTGGCCGAGCCCGAGCGGCTGGCCGTCGTCGCCGCCTATCGCGATGCGATCTCGACCACCTTCCTGATGGGCATCGGCATCATCGGACTGGCCTTCCTGCTGGTCTTCCTGCTGCCCGAACTGCCGCTGCGGTCGGGCAAGCCGGCGGAATGACCGGGATGTGACGGCCGGCATGTCCGGCCGCCCGGGTCCGCGCGACACTCCGGTCACCGACTGGAGGATCAAGCCATGCCCGCCCACGACCAGCGCCTCGACGATGCCATCCGCACCGCGGTCAGCGGTGGCGGCCGCAATGATCTGCACCAGGTGATCGCCGATATCTGGCGGCAGATGAGCGACAAGGCGATCCGCGCGCTGGATGCCGGCCCGGCGGACAGGCCGGCGGGCACCCGCATCCGCATCGTCGCCAGCCAGCCCTGAACGCCCAGAAGACACGATCCCACAACTGCCGCGACGACCGAACGGGGGAGTGACGCGCGATGAAGACCGAACTGGCGATGCTGATGGCGACCGGCGTGCTGTATGCCGCGCTGATGATGCCGTCGCGATCGATGGCGGCGGCGGTTCCGGCCGGCGGGCCGGCACCGGGCGGCTGGGTCGGGCGGGCCGGCGAGGCCCGGGCCAGCCTGGCCGAGGCGATGATCCCCTTCGCGCTCTGCGTGCTGGCGGTGGCGGCGACCGGCGAGGCCACCATGCTGTCGGCGATGGGCGCGCAGCTGTTCCTGGCGGCAAGGCTTGCCCATGCCGCCGTCACGCTGGCCGGGGCCGGCTGGCTGCGCCCGCCGGCCTGGCTGGCCGGCATGGTCGGCACCGGGCTGGTGGTCAGCGCCCTGTTCCAGGGCTGAAGCGCCGGGCCTTAAATATAAGCTGGCTGAAATGCGAAGCGGCGGCCGGTTGCCCGGCCGCCGCCCGTCAACGCGGGAAACCCGTCGTCAGATCGACGAATTGATCCATTCGACGATACGGCTCTTCGGCAGGGCGCCGACCTTGGTCGCCGCGACCTGGCCGTTCTTGAACAGCATCAGCGTCGGGATGCCGCGCACGCCGTACTTGGTCGGCACCGTCGGGTTCTCGTCGATGTTGATCTTGGCGACCGTCAGGTTGCCGCCCATCTCCTTGGCGATTTCCTCGAGCGCCGGGGCGATCTGCTTGCACGGCCCGCACCATTCGGCCCAGAAATCGACCAGGACCGGGCCGGTCGCCTTGAGAACGTCGCTGTCGAACGACGCATCGGTCACGGGATTGGTCGCCATTTGGTTCCTCGTTCGTATCACTGCTGGTTGGGCTAAAGGTAGGAACCCGGGAAGGTCAGGTCAAGGACGCCTGCAAGACCCGGTCGAGCAGGTCGGCCGGCAATTCCATCAGCCGGGCGCCGTCGGTCCAGATCAGCGCGCACTCGACCGGCAGGCCCGGGAAGACCTGGGCCAGCACCGCGCGATAGAGCGCCATCTGCCGCAGATAGACCCGCGCCACCGCCTCGGGCACCGCCGGGGGCGGCCGGTTGGTCTTGAAATCGACCACCAGCACCCGCGATTCGGTCACCACCAGCCGGTCGACCTGGCCCGACACCACCTGGGGGCCGACACGGCCGACGATCGGCAGTTCGGCGCGGCTGCCCGGGCCGAAGACGGCGGCAAAGCGCGGGTTTTCCAGCACCGCCAGCACCTCGCCCGCCAGCGCCGCCTGGTCGGGCGGGGCCAGCGCCAGGCCGGGCTTGGCCAGATGCCGCCGCGCCGCCGCCGCCCGGTCGGCCGCCGGCAGGTCGGGCAGCACCTGCAGCAGGTCGTGGACGATGCGGCCGCGGCGAAAGCGGGCCTGGGCACCCAGCCGCGGGCTGAGCGCCGGGGGATCGGCCTCGGTCTCGCGCGAGGGGGCCAGGGGCCGCGACGGCACCGGCTCCTCCGGCGGCGGGCGGCGGCTCCAGGCGGGGACGCCGACCGCCGGGGTTTCGGGCGTGGCGGCCAGCCGCACCGCCGCCAGTTCCGGCGGGTCGACCACCAGTTCCGGGGCGACACCGGCGACCAGGTTGTACCAGCATCCCTCGGCCGGCGGGCGGGCGCCCTTGGCGCCGGCGACCAGCAGCCGGTCGCGCGCCCGGGTCAGCGCGACATAGAGCAGCCGGCGGTATTCCTGCATCTGCTCGTCGCGCGCCGCGGCGATCAGCTCGCCGACCAGGCGGGGCGATTCGGCCTTGGGGCCGCGCCAGATCAGCGCCCGCGGCTCGTTGCCGCCGGGCCAGAGCAGGCGGGGGTCGTGGGTATGGTCGGGCGCCGACAGCGAATCGGGCAGGATGACGATCGGCGCCTCCAGCCCCTTGGCGCCGTGCACCGTCATGATGCGCACCTCGCCTCGCGCCTGGTCCAGGTCGCGCTTGACCTCGATCGCCTGGTGTTCCAGCCAGTGCAGGAAGCTTTCCAGCGACGGGGCGTGGGTCTGCTCGAAGACCAGCGCCTGTTCCAGCATCTCCTCGATCGGGTCCAGCGCCTCGGTCCCCAGCCGCGCCACCAGGCGATCGCGGCCACGCCGGGCCGACAACAGGTCGGCGTAGAACTCGTAGGGCGCGACGAAATCGGCGCGGGCCAGCAATTCGGCCAGTTCCGCGGCGGCGCGCGTCCATTTCGGCTGCTCGCCCGCGCGCCGGCGCAGGGTCGGCCACAGCCGCGCCTTGGCCCGGTCATGGCACAGCGCGAACAGGTCGTCGTCGTCGAAACCGTAGAGCGGGCTTTTCAGCACCGTCGCCAGCGTCAGGTCGTCGTCGGCCAGCAGGCAGAACCGGCCCAGCGCGATCAGGTCCATCACCGCGAGCTGTTCGGTCAGCACCAGGCGGTCGGCACCGGCGACCGGCACGCCCAGCAGCTTCAGTTCGGTGACGATCGCGGCGGCAAGCTGGCCGCGCCGGCGCACCAGGATCAGCACGTCGCCAGGATCGGTGCCGCCGGCGACCCACATCGCCACCTGGCGGCCGATATCGCGGGCCAGCCGCACCTTGGGGTTGTCTTCCGGCAGATATTCGGTGGGCGCCCGCCAGTCGGTCGCCGCCTCGCGGACCACCGGTTCCAGCAGCGGCCAGATCTCGGCCCGGCCGGGCTGGTCGACGCGGAACGGAATATGGCGCACCGTCTCGTGCTCGGCCACGCCGCCGCGCGCGGCGGGCTGCGCGAAGACGCGGTCGACCAGGTCCAGCACCGGCGGGGCCGAGCGGAACGAGATGGCCAGCGCCACGTCCTCGAAGGCCAGTTCGGCCGCGCGCGCCTTCAGTTCGAAGACCTGGCGCATCTCCTCGAACCGGGCGGGCACCGCGCCCTGGAACGAATAGATCGACTGCTTGCGGTCGCCGACGGCGAAGACCGTGCGCACCGCCTCGCGGGCGCCGCTGCCGGCGAAGAATTCCTCGACCAGCGCCGCGACCACCTCCCATTGCTCGGGGGCGGTGTCCTGCGCCTCGTCGACCAGCAGGTGATCGATGCCGCCGTCGAGCTTGTAGAGCACCCAGGGCGCGATGCCCGGCTTCTGCAGGAGGTCGCGGGTGCGCAGGATCAGATCGTCGTAGTCGAGCAGGCCGCGGGCGGCCTTGCCCGTCTCGTAGCGCGCCAGGAAGGCCAGGCCCAGCCGGATCAGCAGCGCCGACCGCGCCAGGGTGCGGGCGGCGCGGATCCGCTCCAGCACCGCGGCCAGCCGCGCCTGCTCGGCCGCCACCAGCGCCTCCAGCCCCGGTTCGGCATCGACGGCCTTCTTCGTCGCGATGCTCTTCAGCGCCTTCGGTTCGCCGTCGGCGCGCAGGAACAGCGACTGGTAGTCGGCCCAGCCGGCCAGCCGGCCGGCGCCGTCGGCCTTCAGCCACTGGCGCAGCACCGCGCAGCGGCCGCGGTCGTTGTCGTTGCCGCAGTCGAGCGCCGCGGCGATACGGCCGAGATCGACCGGATCGGTCGCCGCGGCGAAGGCCTGGCGGGCCGCCGCCTCGCTGTCGCCGGGATCGATCCCCAGGACGGCCGCGGTCGCCGCGATCAGCGCGGCGGGGTCGTCGCCATGGCGGGCGACCAGCCCCTTCAGCTTCTTGCGCTCGCGGATCAGGCCGTCGAGCAGGCTGGCGAAGCCGGTCTCTTCCAGCAGCGCGACGATGTCGGCCCGCGCCCGGGCCAGATCGGGATCGGGGTCGGACAACACCCCGGCCCGCGCCGCCTCGGCCAGCTCGGCGGCGGCCTGGTCGTCGGCGATGGCGAAATCGGGGGCGATGCCCGCCTCCAGCGGAAAGCGCTGCAGCAGCGCGCCGCAGAACGAATGGATGGTCTGGATGGCGAGGCCGCCGGGCGCGTCGAGCAGCGTGGCGAACAGCTGCCGGGCCTTCTGCATCAGTGCGCGGTCGGCGATGGCGCCGTTCAGCTGCGCCATCTCGCGGCCCAGTTCCGCGTCGGGCATCATCGCCCAGGCGCCGAGGCGATGGGCCAGGCGCAGCTTCATCTCGGCCGCCGCCGCCTTGGTATAGGTCAGGCACAGGATCGCCGAGGGCCGCACGTCGGCCAGCAGCAGGCGCAGCACCCGGTCGGTCAGCACCTTGGTCTTGCCGGCCCCGGCATTGGCCGCGACCCAGGCCGACAGCGCGGGGTCGGCGGCGACGCGCTGGGCGGCGAGGCCCCGGGTGACCTCGATCCCGGTCATGCGTCTTCGTCCCAGCCGGCGAAGCCGCCCCATTCGGCGACGCGGGCGAGATGGTCGTAATCGCCGACGGCCTTGACCAGCTCGGGGATCGGCCGGCTGAGATAGGCGGTCGCCTCGGCATCGTATTCGGCGATCAGCGCCTCGCAGCGGGCGAAGGCTTCCTCGGCCAGGGCGGTGACGTCGATCGGCTCGCGCGTGCGCTGCACCGGCAGCGCCTCGCCCGGCGGGTCGCCGCCGGTCATCCGGACATAGAGCAGCTCGGCCACGTCGGCCGGGGCGATGCCGGGAAAGGCGCCGCGCCGGGCCATCGCCGCTTCCAGCGGCAATTGCGGGGCCAGGAAGCTTTCGACTTCCTTGACGCTCGGCACCCGGCCGGTCTTGTAGTCGACGATGCTGAGCCGCCCGTCGGCCAGCCGGTCGATGCGGTCGGCGGTGCCCTTCAGCACGAAGGGGCCGGCCGGGGCCGCGATCGTGACGGTGCCCTTCAGCTCGGTCGCCAGGGTGCGGGCGTGCTGGCGCCGGCCGCGCTCGAACTCGAGGAACCAGGCCGCGATCCGGCGAAAGCGCGGCAGCCAGAAGGCGCGCACGGTCGGGCGGTCGACGATGTCGGCCAGCGCCTCCTCGCCGGCCGCGATCAGCCGGGGCAGCGCATCGGCCGGCAGGGCGTCGCCGGGATGGGCGCGGGCCCAGTCGTCCAGCGCCTTGTGGATGCGGGTGCCGCGCTCGGCCGCGCCGGCATCCTCGTCCAGCGGGCGCAGCGCGCGCAGCTTCAGAATATATTCCGCGAAGATCGCATAGGGGTCGCGGCGCAGCGTCTCGATCCGGGTGACCGAGAGTTCGCGCGGCCGCGCGGCCAGCGGCGGGCGCGGCCGCGGCGGCGGGCTGGCGGCGACCGCCGCCGGGCGGTCCAGCGCCTCGACCCAGGCCGGCGGTTCGGCCAGCAGCGTCGCCTTCCAGCGCGCGGCATCGGCCAGGCGGGTTTCCAGCCGGGCCAGCCAGCGCGACGGCACGGTCGGCGTGCCGCCGACCTTGATCGCGCGCGACAGCACCACCCGCCCGGCCGCAGCCGCCTGCACGAAATCATGCGCGGTCAGCCCGACGCGGCGTTCCAGCGGCGGCAGGCCGAAGCGGGCGCGCATCGGCCGCGACAGCCAGGGATCGACCTCGGCCTCCGGCGGCCAGGTCCCCTCGTTGAGGCCGCCGAGGATCAGCAGGTCGGCCTGCTGCAGCCGGGCTTCGAGCAGGCCGTAGATCGCCAGCCGCGGATGGGCGCCCTGGCGCGGCCGCACCATCTGGCGGCTCAGGAGTTCGGTCAGCAGCGGCGGCCAGGACAGGCCGGGCAGTTCGGGCAGCACGTCGGCGGCTTCGCCCAGTTCCTGCAGGAAACCCGACAGCGCCTCGCCGGCATCGCCGGCCCAGAGCCGCGCCTCGCCCTTTTCCCCGGCTTCGCCCGCCAGCGCCTCGGCGGCCGCGGTGGTCGCCTCGACCAGCTGTTTCAGCGGCGGCGCCGCCAGCGCCATCAGGTCCAGCAGCGGCTTCAGCGCCGCTTCCAGCCGGTCGACGAAGGCGGGCAGCTCGGCCTCGTCGCCGAGCCGCGCCACCGCGACGCGCAGGCCGTGGATGCCCGGCGCGGGGCGCGGGCCGCGCAGCACCTTGCGCTCCAGCCGGCGGGCCAGGCGCCGGCAGGCCGCGCGGTCGAGCCCGGCGGCGGTCAGCGGATGCTTGAGCAGCGCCAGCAGCGGCACCGGCGCCAGATCCTCGGCGCAGGCCTCGATCAGCAGGCGCAGGAACAGGCCGGGCGGCGAATGGGCCAGCGGCCGGCCGGCCGAATCGTCGATCGTGACGTCCCAGCGGCGCAGTTCGGCGGCGACCCGACGGGCCAGCGCGCGGTCCGGGGTGATCAGCGCGGCGGTCTGCCCGGCGGTTTCGAGGGCTTCGCGCAGCATCAGCGCGATCGCCGTCGCCTCCTCGCGCGGGCCGGCGGCCTCGAGCCGGGAAAGCCCGGCCAGCGCCGCCGCCGGCACGGGGGCGAGTTCGCGCCAGCGATGGGTTTCCGAGGCCGGGGCCAGCGCCTCGTTCAGCAGCCGCGCCCGCGGGCTTTCGCCGGCCTCGCCCTGCCAGGCCACGACCTCGTCGCGGCCGACGCCGAGGCGGTCGAGCAGGCGCTGCATGCCGGCCTGCGGATGGCAGGGATCGTCGCGCAGCGCCGCCAGCGCCGCGGCGGGAAAGTCGGGGTCGAAACCGGGCAGCACCACCTCGCCCCGCGGGGCGCGGGCGATGATCGCCAGCAGCGCGGCGGTGGCGGGGATCGAACCGGTCGAGCCGGCGGCATAGACCGGGTCGGGCGGCGGCTGCGCCGCCCAGCGCGCGGCCAGGGCGGCGATCAGCCGGTTGCGGCGGTCGACCGGGTCCAGCGCGCCTTCCGCCGCCAGCAGGGTCGGCCAGGTTTCGCGGATGATCGCCAGGAAGGTCAGCGTCTCCTGCCAGTGGCCGGCGAATTCGTCGGGCACCAGTCGGTCGAGCCGGGCGAGGTCGAGGCCCTCGGTCTCGACCTCGTCGAGCAGGCCGGCGAGGTCGCGGGCCAGCCGCGCCGCATGGGCTGGCTGCGGCACCAGGTCGGGCCGGCCGAGCAGCAGCCGCGTCAGCAGCAATTGCCGGCGCAGCTCGGCCATCGCCGGGGCCAGGTCGAGCGCGGCGTCGCCCGGCGCGGCCGTCAGGGTCAGCTCGTCCTCGTCGACATCGCCCAGCGGGGTCAGCCGCGGCAGGATCAGGGCGCGGCCGTCGGCCACCCGGAGAAAGGCTTCGCGCAGCGAGCGCACGGCCCGCCGCGTCGGCAGCAGCACGGTGACGCGGGCGAAGGCCAGCGGGTCGTCGCCGTGACGGGCCAGCAGCCCGGCGGCGAGCCGGTCGACGAAGGGCCGGCCGGCGGGGATGTAGGAAACGGTCGGCCGGCGCTCAGCCGGGGCCAAGGGCCCGCTCCGCCGCGGCCAGCCCCTCGGGGTGGCCGACATCCATCCAGTCGCCCTCGTGCAGGATGGCGTAGAGACGCCCGTTCTCGGCCGCCTTGTCGTAGAGGCGGTTCAGCGAGAAGCGGCCGGCCGGCGCCCCCTCGAACAGCCGGGGATGCAGGATCTGCACCCCGGCATAGAGATAGGGGGCGACGAAACGTTCGTCGCGGCGGGTCAGCCGCCCGTCCGGGTCCATCGTGAAATCGCCCAGGCCGTCATAGCCGATGGCGTTGATCGTCTGCACCACCAGCAGCAGCGCGTCCATCCGCTCGCCGTCCCAGGCGGCGGCCAGGCGCTTCAGCGAATCCTCGTAGGCGTCGCGCCAGATCATGTCGGAGTTCAGCACGAAGAACGGCCCCGGCCCCAGCTGCGGCAGGGCCTTGGCGACGCCGCCGCCGGTTTCCAGCAGTTCCGCCGTCTCGTCGGAGAATTCGATCCTGGGCTTGGTCCGCCCGCTCAGATAGGCGCGCAGCTTGTCGGCCTGCCAGTGGACGTTGACCACGGCCTTCTCGACGCCGACCCCGGCCAGCCGGTCCAGCACGTAGTCGATCAGCGGCTTGCCCGCCACCGGGATCAGCGGCTTGGGCGTGCGCTCGGTCAGCGGACGCAGGCGCAGGCCGAGGCCGGCGGCCAGAACCATGGCGGTATCGATCTTGGTCATTGCAGGCTACTCCGTCGTCACCAGCCGGACGGGGTCGATCGCCCGCCGGCGCAGATCGGCCGGCAGGTAGTGGTCGAACCACCGGCGCAGATCGTCGAGCGCTGGATGGGCGAGGTTTTCCTCGACGATCGCCCAGGTGCGATCCATCCAGCCGAGATAGGTAGGTTTGCCGTCGCGATGCGCAAGGCGCACGAAGGTGCCGAGGATGCGGATGTTGCGCTGCGCCCCGGCGACCGCGTAGGCGGCGCGGAATTCGGCCTCGTCGAGCCGCGGGAAGGCATCGAGATAGCGGCGGATCAGCCGCTCGCCCAAGGCGGGCGGCACCACCCGGCGCACATCCTGGATCAGCGACATCAGGTCGAACGGCACCGGCCCCAGCACCGCATCCTGGAAATCGAGCAGGCCGCAGGCTGCCGCCCCGTCGCGGCCGGGCAGCCACAGCAGGTTGTCCTGGTGGTAGTCGAACAGCACCAGGGTTTCCGGCACCGCCCGCATCGCCGGCAGCGCGGCGGCGAGGCTTTCGCGGAATTCGGCCCGCGCCCCGGCCGGGGCCGGCCCGCCCTTCAGCGCCGGCCAGGTCCAGTCCAGCAGCCGCTCGCCCTCGGCCAGGGCGCGCGCGTCGTCCAGCCGGGCGACCTGCTGGTGCAGCGCCGGGCGAAAGCGGCGATGCAGCATGATCAGCGCGTCGGTCGCCAGGTCGTAGAGCGGCGCTTCCAGCTCGGGCCGGGCGGCGATGACGCGATTGTAGGTATCGTCGCCGAGATCCTCGAGCAGCAACAGCCCGGCCTCGTCGTCGGCCGCCATCACCCGCGGCGCCGACAGGCCCAGCCCGGTCAGGATGCCGGCGACGCGGCGGAACGGCCTGACATCCTCGTGCGGCGGCGGGGCATCCATCAGCACGGCGACGCGCCCGTCCGGCGCGGTCAGCCGCTCGTAGCGGCGGAACGAGGCATCGCCGGCCAGATTGGCCCGCCGCGCCGCGCCCCAGCCGCTTGCTTCCATGAATCCCGCGATCGCCTGGCTGCGCTCAGCCATCTGCCCTCGTCTCCGCCCCTGTTCCGTCTGTCTCGCTAGGCGGCCGGGTCGAAATCGCCGAGCCGGGCGCGCCAGTCGCCGCCGCCGTTGAGGATGGCGCGGCGCGACTCGCCAGTGTCACCGGCCTCGAGCCGGATGGTCAAGGCATCTCGCGGCAGCATCGAACCCAGGATGCCCGGCCATTCGACCAGGCAGATCGCATGCTCGAACGCCTCGTCGAGGCCGAGTTCGTCGGTTTCCGCCGGATCGCCCAGCCGGTAGAGATCGACATGCCAGACCTCGCCGGCCGGGGTCTCGTAGGTCTGGACGATGGTGAAGGTGGGGCTGGGCACCTCGATCTCGGCCCCGGCAAGCCGGCGGATCGCCGCCCGCGCCAGCGCCGACTTGCCGGCGCCCAGCGGACCCTCCAGGGCGACGACGTCGCCCGGGCGCAGACAGCCGGCCAGCCGCGCGGCGAAACGTTCGGTCGCGGCAAGGTCGGGCAGGTCGATGGCAAACAGCGCGTCGTCGAGCATGGCGGATGCTTTCTAGCCCGGATCGGCGCCCTTCGCCAGGGTTGCAGCGCGCAGCGAAACCGGCTACAAACCGTGCGCGCGCCAGTCGCCCGGCGCGGGTGTAGCTCAATGGTAGAGCAGAAGCTTCCCAAGCTTACGACGAGGGTTCGATTCCCTTCACCCGCTCCAAATCCTCCGGTGCCACTTCCCCACAAGATCAGACCTTTCGGGCATATCGAAGCCGCCGGTAACATGTTTCTTGGCCAAACGGATAGGCCGAAGCACCTCCGTTCGCCTGGCCTGGATCCGCCATGCCTGGCAGCGCCAGCAATTGCAGCCACTGGTCTGCCGGGAGACGGCGGGTGAGCTGCTGCGAGTCCTCGCCTACCCCAGGTTCAGGCTTGCCACGCCGATCACCGGCGACGCGGACAGTATTACCGTCAGAGCGGCCTTTCCCGGCGTGATCATGACTGCCGAAGAGTTTGCAGCCCATCAGAAGTTATCAAGGTCGGCAGCGACGCGCGCGGGGCGGAAATGGGCGTCCACCGACATTTTCAGGCCAGCGATCGCATCCGATCCTGCAGCCCGGCAGTTAAGCCGTCGGCTCGACAGGGACGGAGAAGTTCATGCACGCATTTTCATCGATCATCGCGGCCGGGTCGATCGCCGCGATCCTGGCCGTTGCCACCTCCGCCGCGGCATCGAGCGACGAAGCCTGGGCCGAGTTCCATCGGCGGGCGACGGAGAGTTGCCTCGCGGCCAGCGATATCAAGGAGCCGCGAGCCTCCGCCGTGCTCGATTTCGACGACCGCGCGGGCAAGGCCGCCATCCTGATCTCGGACCGCACCAAGGGTCGCAGCCAGCTCTGTCTCTACGACAAGGCGAGCCGCTCCGCGTTCATTGCCGAGGCCGACGGCTGGGCGGCCCCACCGGGCGCGCCCGCGCGTTGACGGCAGGGGCGCAGGCGCGCCCCTGCCGCCTGGTGGTTCAGACCGGATCGGCCGGCTTGTCCACGGCCTTGGTGCTGCCGGCGCCCGGCCCGGCCCCGAGATCGGCCCCGGTCGTCGGGTCGATGTCGGTGCGCGAGGCGCCCCGCGCCTTGAGCGCCGCCAGCGCCGAGACCTCGTCCCGGGTGAGCATGACGCTCGCCATGCCGTCGCCGCCGTCGACGGCCGACTGCTGCTCGCGGTCGTCGACCAGTTCCCATTGCGGGCCCTTGTTCCACGGGCCGCGCGGCGTCGGCTCGTCGCCCTGGGACATGTCGTAGAACTTGTCGGCAAACTCCGGCATGCCCGGCAGCTTGCCGGGCGGGAAATTCGGCTCGATCGAATAGAGCGCCTTCTCGAAGGCCTTCTGATGGGCGACCTCGCGGGTCATCAGGAAGCCCAGCGCCTCCTTGATGCCGGGATCGTCGGTGGTGTTGATCAGCCGCTCGTAGACGATCTTGGCCCGCGCCTCGGCGGCGATGTTGGAGCGCAGGTCGGCGGTCGGCTCGCCGATCGTGTCGATATAGGCGGACGTCCACGGCACTCCGGCCGAATTGGTCAGGGCCGGCCCGCCGCCGTAGAGCAGCGCGGTGGTATGGCTGTCGCCGCCCTGGTTCAGGCTCATGAACAGTTCGCCCTCGGCCTGCGTGCCCTCGGCCAGGCGGCCCTTGACGCCCTGGGTCAGCATGCAGACGATCGAGCCGATCACTTCGAGATGGCTCAACTCCTCGGTCGCGATGTCGTAGAGCATGTCCTTGCGGCCGGGATCGAGTTCGGCCACCGCCTGGGTGAAATAGCGCATCGCCGCCGCCAGTTCGCCCTGCGGCCCGCCGAACTGCTCCAGCATGAAATTGGCCAGAACCGGGTTCGGCTCGGCCACCCGCACGGTATACATCAGACGCTTGTTGTGCATGAACATCGGCTGGTTCCTGTCTGTCGTTCGCTGAGGGGATGGTGCAGGCCAACGTGACCGCAGCCGTGACGTTCCCGATCGGCGGCGTGACCGATGCCGCCTTGAACGAATTCCTCGACCGGGGCCGGCTAAGCCGGAACATGCCCGAGGCCACCGGGTTGACCGCGCACCGACAGCCCCGTCAGCGCGAGGATGCCCGATGAAGTTCACCGACGACTCACAGGACCGGCAGCAGGCGGAAGACCGCCTCGACGACGCCTCGGCCCTGTCGTTCCCGGCGAGCGATCCGCCATGCTTCATGGGGTCGGTCGCCGTCGCCGGCGCGCCGCCCGGAAAGAAGACGCCCTGCGCACTGGACGACAAACGCCAGGGGCGCCGCCGCCAGCGGTGAACGCCGGCGGCTACGGCTTCAGCACGACCTTGATGCAGCTGTCCTGCTTGTCGCGAAACACCTTGTACATCTCCGGTCCCTGATCGAGCGCCACGGTATGGGTGATGACGAAGGAAGGATCGATCTGGCCGTCCTGGATCCGGCGCAGCAGGTCGTCGGTCCAGCGGTTGACGTGGGTCTGGCCGGTGCGGATCGTCAGGCCCTTGTTCATCAGCGCGCCGATCGGCAGCTTGTCGGCCAAGCCGCCATAGACGCCCGGTACCGACAGGATGCCGGCCGGCCGGCAGACATAGATCATCTCGCGCAGCACATGCGGCCGGTCGCTTTCCAGCATCAGCGCCTGCTTGGCCCGATCGTAGATCGCGTCGAGCGAACTGGTCGCATGCGCCTCGAGCCCGACGGCGTCGATGCATTTCTCGGGGCCCTTGCCGCCGGTCAGGTCGTTCAGCCGCTCGACGACGCTTTCCTCGTCGAAATTGATCGTGACCGCGCCCCCGGCCGCCGCCATCGCGAGACGCTCGGGCACGTTGTCGATCGCGACGACCTGGCGGGCGCCCAGCAGGATGGCGCTGCGGATGCAGAACTGCCCCACCGGGCCCGCCCCCCAGACGGCGACGGTATCGGTCGGCTCGATCTCGCATTGCACCGCGGCCTGCCACCCGGTCGGCAGGATGTCGCCCAGGAACAGCACCTGCTCGTCGGTCATGCCATCGGGCACCTTCACCGGCGCGACATCGGCATAGGGCACGCGGACATATTCGGCCTGGCCGCCGGGATAGCCGCCGGTCAGATGGGTATAGCCGAACAGCCCCGCCCCCGAATGGCCGAAGGTCTTGTCGGCAACTTCCTTGTTGCGGTTGGTGCGCTCGCAGACCGAGAAATTGCCGCGCCGGCACTGGTCGCATTCGCCGCAGATGATGGTGAACGGCACGACGACCCGGTCGCCGACCTTCAGACGTTTGTTCTCGGCCCCGACCTCGACCACCTCGCCCATGAATTCATGGCCCATGATGTCGCCGGTCTTCATGCCGGGGATGAAACCGTCATAAAGGTGAAGGTCCGAGCCGCAGATCGCGCAGCTGGTCATCCTGATGATGGCGTCGCGCGGATGTTCGATGACCGGATCGGGGACGTTGTCGCAACGGATGTCGGTCTTGCCGTGCCAGCATAGCGCTCTCATGAAACCTCCGGTGTCGCCGACCACGATGTCTGCGGAAGGCGAACTCCGCCGGGGGCGCGATGTTCCTGGCGGAACCCTGCAAATATGAGATGAAATTCCTGCCGGCCGGTGGCCAACCCGGTATCATGCACGATGCCCGGCGGCGCCGCCATAACACCTGTTAATGCGGGGGCCGCCCCGGGGCGAAGGTCCGGTTCAGGCCTCGTCCAGCGCGGCCAGCACGCGCTCGGGCGTCAGCGGCAGGGTCCGCAGCCTGACGCCGTGCAGGGCGGCCACCGCATTGGCGATCGCCGGCGCCACCGGCACGAGCGGCGGTTCGCCGATGCCCTTGGCGCCGAACGGGCCCGAGGGTTCCGGATGCTCGACGATGATCGGGATGATCTCCGGCATCTCGGTCGCACCGGGAACCTTGTAGTCCATCAGGGTCGGGTTGGCCGGGTTCGGCCCGTCGAAGCGGAGATCCTCGTAGAGGGCATAGCCCAGGCCCTGGGCGACGCCGCCGGCGATCTGGCCGGCGACCGCGGTCGGGTTGATGGCACGGCCGACATCGTGGGCGGCCCACAGCCGGCTGACCGCGATCCGGCCGGTCACCGCGTCGACCTCGACCTCGGCGGCCTGGGCACCGAAGACGAAGGCGCCGAGCTTGCCGATGCCGTTGCCGGTCACCGCGCTGCGCTTCGGGTCGAAGCCGCCGCCCTCGAACATCACCGAGGCACTGCCGATGATCGGGCCGCCGACCGCCCAATGGGCGCGGGCCGAAATGTCGCGGAAGGTGATCTCGGGCCCCGGAACCCCGGCGATGCCGACGCGGCCGCCCGGCCGCAGCTCGAGGTCGCCGGCCGCGCATTCCAGCATCTCGGCGGCATGGCCGAACAGCCGGTCGCGGGCCTGGCCCGCCGCCGCCGTGACCGCGCGCCCGACCATGTAGGTCACGCGCGACCCGCCGGTCGACCAGTTGTAGGGCGAACCGTCGGTGTCGGGCACGGCATAGTTGATGCGGTCGAGCGGCAGGCCGAGGGTTTCGGCACAGATCTGGGCCAGCACGGTATCGGCGCCTTCGCCCAGGTCGACCGCGCCGGTCGACAGCGTCACCGTGCCATCCTCCAGCACCCGCACGATCGCACTGGTCGAGAGAATGCCGGAGATATGGGCGACGCAGGCAACCCCGATCCCGCGCCCGGGCGCGGCCGGCGGCAATGCCGCGCGCAGCCGTTCCAGGCAGTCGACCAGGCCGCAGGCCTCGATGCGCTGGCCGCCGACCCAGTCGTCGCCGGCGCGCACCGCGTTCTGCAGGCGCAGGTCGAGCGGATCGCGGCCGAGCCGGGCGGCGATCTCGTCGATCTGGCATTCCCCGGCAAACGTCACCTGGGGATTGCCATAGCCGCGGAAACCGGCGGCACGCAGCCGGTTGGTGTAGGCGACCCGGCCTTCCATCCGCACATGCTCGATGCGATAGGGGCCGCGGGCGATCAGCAGCGCAAAGCCCAGCACCGCCGACGAATCCTCGGCATAGGCACCGCCGTCCAGGGTCAGCCGCGCGGCGCGGGCGACGAGGCGCCCGTCGGCCATCGCGCCCGTCTTCATCCAGACCGTGGCCGGATGGCGGGTGCGCATCATCATGAAATCGTCGTCGCGGGTCAGCACCAGCCTGACCGGCCGGCGGGTGCGCAGGGCAAGGGCTGCGGCCAAGGGCTGGACCGTGACGTCGGACTTGCCGCCGAAGGCGCCGCCGACCTTGGCGGCGACGGCGCGGATGCGCGCCATCGGCAGGCCCAGGATCTCGGCCACCGTCGCCTGGACCCGGAAGACCGACTGGCAGGACGACCAGATCGTCACCTTGCCGGCGGCATCGGCCTCGGCCAGCGCCCCGCAGGGTTCGAGATAGCAATGCACCTGCGCCTGCGTCCGGTAGGTGCCCTCGACCACCACGTCGCATCCGGCGAAGGCCGCGTCGACATCCCCTTCGCTGATCGTCGTCGCTGCGCAGACATTGGGCGGCAGCGGCACGGCGACACGCCGGGCATAGCCGGCAAAATCCGCGTGCACCAGCGGGGCATCGGGGGCCAGCGCCTCCTCCGGCGTCATCACCGCCGGCAGTTCCTCGTAGTCGACCGCGATCAGCGCGGCGGCCTGGCGGGCCAGGGCCGGGGTTTCGGCGGCCAGCACCGCGACCGGCTCGCCGACATAGCGTACGCGGTCGCGGGCCAGCGCGACCTCGTCCTGCACGAAGGCGCCATAGCGATGCGGGAAATCCTCGCCGGTCAGCACGCAATGCACGCCGGGCAGGGCCAGCGCCGCCGCGGTATCGATCGCGACGATCCGGGCATGGGCGTAGGCCGAGCGCAGCACCGCGCCGTGCAGCAGGCCCGGCCGCGTCATGTCGTCGACATAGACGGCGCGCCCGGTCGCCTTCTCCAGCCCGTCGAGCCGCGGGGCCGAACTGCCGACGACCGCGAACTCAGCCATGGGCGGCCGCCGCGATCGCCTCGACGATCGCGCCATAACCCGAGCAGCGGCAGATATTGCCCGAGATGGCCGCGACGATCTCCGCCCGGCTGGGCCGCGGATTGGCATCGAGCAGCGCCCGGGCCGCCAGCACCATCGCCGGGGTGCAGAAGCCGCATTGCACCGCCCCGGCCTCGACCAGGCAGCGCTGGATCGGATCGGGGCTGCCATCGGCGTCGAGGGCTTCGACCGTCGTCACCGATCGCCCCGCGCAATCGGCGGCAAGCGTCAGGCAGGCGCGCCCCAGCATCCCGTCGATCAGGACGCTGCAGGTGCCGCAGACACCATAATTGCAGCCGCGCTTGGCCCCGGTCAGCATCAGCTGGTCACGCAAGAGGTCGAGCAAGGTGGCGGTGCCCTGTTCGGGCAGGTCGCAAGGCCGGCCGTTGACGGTCAGGCGCGCGGTCATGCCACGCCGGCCAGCGCGCGGGCGACCAGGCCCGGCAGGATGCGCCGGCGATAGGCGGCACTGCCGCGCACGTCGTCCAGCGGATCGATGGCCTCGGCCAGCATCCTGCCGGCCGCGGCGACCAGGGCCGGTTCGAGCGGGCGGCCGGTCAGCAAGTCCTCGACCGCGGCGAGGCGCACCGGCACCGGGCCGCAGGCGCCGACCGCCAGTCGCACCGAACGGCAAATGCCGTCGCGGATATCGGCGGCGCCGGCCACGATCACGGTGGCGTAGTCCGAATCGATGCGCGAATAGCGCAGATGGATCGCCCGGCCGGGCACGGGCGGAACGACGATCGCGGTGACGATCTCGCCCGGTTCGAGGGCGGTGGTGAGGAAACCGAGGAAAAAATCGGCGGCCGCCACGCCGCGCCGGCCGGCCGGGCCGGCAATCTCGATCCGCGCATCGGCGGCGACCAGCGCCACCGGCCAGTCGGAGACCGGATCGCCATGGGCGCAGGCACCGCCGATCGTGCCGAAATTGCGGATCGCCGGGCTGGCGATATGGCCGGCGGCACGCGGCACCAGCGCCTGCCCGGCGGCAAAGATGCGGCTTGCGGCAATACGCGCATGGGTTTCCATCGCGCCGATGCGGATGCTGCCGTCGGCCAGGGCGGCGATGCCGCGCAGATCGGCGAGATCGGCCAGCGAGACGATGGCCGTCGGCGCCAGCAGATCGAGATTCAGCATCGGCACCAGCGTCTGGCCGCCCGCCAGCGGCCGGGCATCCTCGTCGGCGGCCAGCAGCGCCAGCGCGTCGTCGAGGCAGGCCGGGCGGTGGTAGGCGACCGCGGTCATGGCTTGCGGTCGAGACAGGCGATGACCTCGTCGGCCGTCATCACGTCGCCGAACTGCTGGATGAAGGTTTCGAGCGTGGCGCGGTGCTCGTCGTCCGACAGCGCGGCGCAGCAGTCGGACACCATGACGGTGCGGAAGTCGAGCATCATCGCGTCGCGCGCCGTCGCCTCGCAGCAGACATTGGTCTTGGTGCCGGCGATCAGCACGGTGTCGATGCCGATGTTGCGCAACTGGCGCTCCAGCGTCGAGGCGCCCTGGATCAGCGCGCTGTAGCGGTTCTTCATCACCACGAGGTCGTGCGATTCGGTGACCAGACCGGACCACACGTCCTGGCGATTGGCGGCCAGGCTTTCGATCGTGCGGGCCTTCACCTCGTCGGCGACGACGTTGTTGAAGAACAGTTCCCAGTCGCTGCGCCCCTGCCAGTGGGTGTTGGCGTGCAGGACCCAGATGACCGGCATGCCGCGCTGGCGCGCCGCCGCGGACAGGCGGTTGATGTTGTCGACGATCCCGCGCGAGGTCGGCACCTCGGCCGGGCCGCCCGGGGCGCAGAAGGTGCTCTGCATGTCGATGACGACCAGCGCGGTGCTGGCCGGATCGAGGGTGTCGAACCAGTGGACCCGGCCGCGGCGGGCCATGACGCGCGCGACGATTTCCGGTCGGATGGAAACATTGTGCATGAGAGGGATTCCTCAGAACGATAGGCCGTTGGAGAACACCCACAGCACCCGGGTTTCGCCGGCATGGGCGTTTTCCCAGGAATGACGGATGTCGCTCTTGAATTGCAGATAGTCGCCGGCCGTCAGCTCGACGATCTCGTCGGCGACGCGATAGCGGATGGCCCCGGCGATCACGTAGCAGAATTCCTCGCCCTGATGGGTCATCGCGTCGATACCGGAATGGGCGCCGGGCTCGAGGATGCCGACGCGGGATTCGAGCACGCCCGGCTTGAAGTGGCCGTTCAGGTCCTGCAGCGTCAGGCCCATGTCGCCGTAATGGATCGTCGACCGCTCGCGGGCCCGCACCACCACGACCGGCTCGGGCCGGTCGCGATAGCGGCTGATCAGAAAGCCCAGATTCTCCTCGAGCGCCTCGGCCAGGTTGATCGCGTGCACGAGGCTCGGGCGCAACTGGCCGTTCTCGATCTTGGAAATGGTCGAGGACGGCACGCCCGACAGCTCGGAAAGCGCGCTGATGGTCAGCGCCCGGCCCAGCCGCAACGCGCGCAGCCGTTCGCCGACCTGCTCGGTCTCATAGGGCGACAGCGCCTCTGCCGCCTGCCCCGCCTTGCGCCGTACCATAAGCCTACCCCACCAGGTCGATTCGATCTTCGAGGAACGGATCCTCGGGCAGGGCAACCTCGGTTTCAAGCAGCGCCCCGCACCCCCGGCAGGCGAAGCGGCGCAGCACGATCCGGCTGTCCGTGCCGAGGCCGGCGCCGGGCAGCGAGGCGACCGGCACGGTGGTCAGCGCCGCGGCCTCCTTCCACGAGCCGGCGGCCGGCGCGACGGCGCGGTCGCAGGCCCGGCAGCAGATCTGGCCGTCGACCAGGACCAGGGTGTCGGAGAAACGCCGGCGCGACATCACGCGACCTCCCGCGCCAGGCGGGCCTGGCGCAATTGCGCCCGCCGCGCCCCGGTGGCATCCGCGTCGGCCAGGCCATCGGCCAGCACCACGCCATAGACCTCGGCCGCGGCCTCGCGCGAGACCACCCCGGCCGCGACGTCACGCGCGACCTGATCGGCCGGGCGGTCGAGCGGATCGCCCAGGCCGCCACCGCCGTTCCAGCGGACATAAAGGCCGTCGCGGCCACGCAGCGGAAACACCCCCCAGGAGATCGGTTCCTGCCGGCCGCCGGCACCGCCGAGATCGCGCGCGAACAGCGGCGCGCCCGCCTCGTCGTCGGCATGGACCCAGACATAGTCGTTCAGCGCGCCGGGATAGCCGCCGGCCAGCCCGTCGCTCTGCGGGAACCTGGTGCCCTTGCCCGAGACGACGTAGTCGATGCCGCCGTCGGGCGCGTCATGGGCGACGATCATCATCTCGCCGCCGGTGCCGCCGCGATGCCGCCCCGGCCCGCCCGAATCCTTCAGGCGGCGGCGGAACAGATAGCGGATCGGGAAGGTCGCCTCGATCGTCTCGACATTGGCCATGCGCGAGATCGGGTTCGGCACTTCACCGCCGATGTCGACGCCGTCGCCGACATGGCGGGCGCCGCCGGCGCCGGCGAAGGTTTCGGTCAGGATGCCGATCGACAGCCCGCCGCGCTGGTTGGTGCCGAACATGAAGATGGCGAAATGATTGGCATGCCAGACCGCGGTGGATTCCTCGGCGTAACGCTCGCTGGCCGCCAGCATCTTGCCGATGGTGGCGCAGGCGGCATTGTTGACCGACTGGATCGCGCCGACGGTGGCGACCGAGACCGGCGCCGGCCGGGTGCAGTTCACGATCGTTCCCTCGGGCGCGATCATCCGGATCGGCCGGATCACCCCTTCGTTCCAGGTGATGTCATAGCAGAGCAGCGGGAACAGCGGCGCGAACAACCCGCCGAGCGACGCCCACTTCGAACAGTTGACCGAGTATTTCGACTGCGGCGACGAGCCGGTGAAGTCGAAGACCAGTTCGTCGCCCTGCTTGCGCATGGTCAGGCAGACCTTGTAGGTCTCGCCCTTGACCTCGAGATACTGCCGCGACTGCCACTGGCCGTCCGGCAGCTCGCGCAGCCGTTCGCGCAGGCGCTGCTCGGACTGTTCGATCAGCATCCGGCAGGCCTCGTCGACCGTGTCGGTACCGTATTTCTCGAACAGCGCGACCAGCCGCTCGCCCGCGACATTGTTGCAGGCGATCATCGAGCGCAGGTCGAGGGCGACCATTTCCGGCCCGCGCACCATGTTCAGGATGGTGTCCCAGACGTCCTGGCGCATCTCGCCGCGATCGATCAGCTTCAGGCCGGGCGACGAGAACCCCTCGGTGAAGATGTCCTGCGCGTCCGGGGCGAAGCCGCCGGGGTTCATCGCCCCGATGTCGAAGACATGGACGAAACAGGCGCTCCAGGCGACCAGCCTGCCCTGATAGTGGATCGGCGCGATCAGGTAGATGTCCGAGGTATGCAGCGCCGCGGTATAGGGATCGTTCAGCAGGAACAGGTCGCCTTCGTGGATCTGCCCCTGGAAGCGGCGGATGATCGCCTTGCAGGCTTCGGCAGCACTGGTCAGGTGGTGCAGGAACCCGACGCCGCCCATCAGCAGCGAGCCGTCGGCACGATAGAGCGAGACCATCAGGTCGTGCCCTTCGTTGGTGATGGCGCTGCCCGACACGTGCTTGAGCGTCATCACCGCTTCTTCCACGACGCGGAACAGGCGATGGCGGATGATCGAGAAGGTGATCGGATCCATGGGCTGTCCTCCGGTCAGACGAAGTCGACGATGACGTTGCGGTACCCGTCCAGCGTGCCGGTCTGGCCCTGCTGCAGCACGATGGTGGTGATCGGGGTATGGATGACCGCCGGCCCGGTCACGACATTGCCGGGCTTCAGCCGTTCGAAATCGTAGATGTCGGATTCGACCATCGCGCCGGCGGCCTCGACGAAGATCGGCCGGCGGCCGATGCGGGCGGCGGCGGCATCGGGGCCGCCGGTCGCCTCGGCCTCGATCTGCGGCCGCTCCATCAGCCCGCGCGCGGTCAGGCGGAACTGGGTCATCTCCATCCCGGCCTCGCGATAGGCCGAGCCCTTGCCGTACTTGCGTTCGTACAGCGCCTCGAAGTCGTTGACGACCTGGGCCAGCGCCGCCTCGTCGAGCGGCCCGCGCCCGCGCACCGGCGTCGTCACCTCGTGCACCTGGCGGGAATAGCGCAGGTCGATCGACCAGTCGAGACGCACGCGGTCGCCGGCAAAGCCTTCCTCGGCCAACTGCTTCACCGCCTTCTCGGCCATCGGGGCGAACAGCCGGTTGACCGCATCGGCCGGCGACGGCACCGGCAGCAGCGCGGTCGTCGCGTATTCGTGCACGATGTCGGCCGAAATCAGGCCGAAGGCGCAATTCACCGACGCGGTATAGGGCACGACCATGCGGCGGACGTTGAGTTCGGCGCCGAACATGCCGGCCACCATGCCGCAGGACCCGCCGAAGGAGTGCAGCACGAAGTCGCGCGGATCCAGGCCGCGCTCGACGGTGATCTGGCGGATCAAATCGGTGATCTGGGCGGTGGCGACGCGATAGACGCCGATCGCGGCCTGTTCGACCGACAGGCCGAGCGGCCGGGCGATCTTCTCGTCGAACACCGCACGCGCCCGCTCGCGGTCGAGCTTCATGCTGCCGCCGAGGAAGATGCCGGGATCCATGTAACCGATCAGCATGAACACGTCGGTCAGCGTCGGCTCGGTCCCGCCCAGGCCGTAGCAGACCGGGCCGGGCCGCGAGCCGGCCGAGCGCGGCCCGATGCGCGGCGCGTTCGACCCGGGTTCGAGCGAGATGATCGAACCGCCGCCCGACCCGATCGACACCACCTCGATCTTGGGCTGGGTATAGTGAAAGCGGTCGACCATCGGCTCCCTGGCATATTCGATGGTGCCGCCCTGGATCACCGACACCTTGAAGGTGGTGCCGCCCATGTCGGTCGCGATCACGTCGGGCTGGTCGAGCAATTGGCCCAGCGCCCGGCTGCCGATGACGCCGGCGGCGGGGCCGCATTCCAGCATGCCGATCGAGCGCTCGGCCGCTTCCTGTGCCGGTAGCAAGCCGCCATAGCCCTGCATCACCATCACCGGGCCGCGATAGCCGGTATCGGCCAGCAAGGTTTCCAGGCTGGACAGATAGGCGCGGGTGATCTGGCCGGCATAGGCGTTGATCACCGTGGTCGAGCTGCGCTCGTATTCGCCGGGCACCGGCGCGATGTCGCTCGACAGCGTGCAGTAGACGCCCGGCGCCACGCGCTCGATCAGCGCCTTGACCCGGCGCTCGTTGGTCGGGTTGTAGAACGACCACAGGAACGAGACCGCGATCGCCTCGACCTTCTGGCGATCGATCAGGTAGCGCACCGCCTGCTCGACCTGCGCCTCGTCCAGCTCGCGCAGGATCGCGCCCTTGTAGTCGACGCGTTCGGCGATCCCGACGATGGCGTCGGCATCGACCAGCGCGGGGGCACGCTCGGTCTTGACCGGATGCTTGATGCGATCCTCGGTCAGCCCGCCCCAGCGGCCATAGGCGCCGCGGGTGACCAGCACGGTATCCTCGAAGCCCTCGGTCGTCAGCAGGCCGGTGCGCGAGCCGTCGCGGGTCAGCACGGTGTTGTCCACCACGGTCGAGCCGTGCATGAACAGCGAGGTCTGCGACAGCAACGCTTCGAGCGTCATGCCCATGCCGGTCGCCGCCGAGCGGATCGAATCGAGCACGCCGGTCGCAAAATCGGGCGGTGTCGACAAGGCCTTGCCCAGCCTGACCGGTTCGCCGGCCGCGAAGACGATGGTGTCGGTGCAGGTGCCGCCGACGTCGGTCGCGACGAGATACTTCCTGGCGGCTGCGGTCATTTCGGCTCCATGCTCTCGGTGGGGTCGCGACGATCGGCCAGGCACAGCACATGGCTGCGCCGCGCGACCTGGCCGGTCAGGGTGAGGGCGACATCCTCGTCGAGATGCACGGCATCGCCGGCCCGCAAGGTGCGCAGTCCGGCGGACGGGTCGGCGATGCCGACCGTGCCGTCCAGCACATAGGCGAAGGCCGCCCCCTCGACGCCCCGACCACGCAGGTCGACGGTTTCCTGCGCGCCGACCGGGATCAGGTAAGCCTCCATCAGCGGCTTGGCGAGATCGCCGGTCAGCCCCGCGGCCTCGCCGGTCCGCATCGGCAGGGTGCCGCGCACCAGGTTGACGGTGCGTCCCGCCTCGCGCGAGGCATCGATCAGGCGGTCGACCGGCTCGCCCAGCACCTCGGTGATGGCCAGCACGGTCAGCAGGCTCGGGTTCGCGTCGCCGACTTCGATCTTCTGGATTGCCGCGACGCTGACGCCGCTTTCGGCGGCAAGTTTCTTCAGCGACCAGTTGCGCGCCTCGCGCAGCTGCCGCAGCCGCCGGCCGAGCGAGCGAAGCTGTTCCTCGCCGAAGCCCGCCGGGCGTCCCTGCGGTCGCCCCTTCGCAGCCGGCGCCTGTTTCTGGCTAGCCATCCGATGCCCCCTGTCTGGTCCTTCGTATCATATACGAGAACCGCAATATTCTTTTTGAAATTTGCCTTGCCGCGTTCCGGCATGTCAAATAGAATATCGACGTAGCGGTGATTGAAACACAACGCCGACTACCAAAGCAGGTCGCCGGATGAGCGATCGGCCGATAAGCGCTTCAGGGGCGTTGGCAAACGAGGGGGAGACTCATGGCGTATCGCATCTCGCGGCGCGGATCGATCAAGGCGTTGTCCGGCGCCATCGGCATTGCGGCACTCGGCCGGGCCGGCCGCAGCGCGGCGCAATCGCAGCCCACGGTCACATTCGGCGGCACCATCCCGTTCAGCGGCCGCTGGGCCGAAATCGGGCAGAGCGTCCATGCCGGCTATCAGACCGTCGTCAAATACGTCAACGAGGTGCAGGGCGGCGTCGAGATCGGCGGCAAGCGCCATCGCCTCGACCTGAAGCTGGTCGACGACGCCTCCGACCCGCAGCGCGCGACGACGCTGCTGCAAAAGCAGATCGACGACGACGTCCAGCTGTTCCTCGGTTCCTATTCGACGCCGATCATCCTGCCGCAAGTCGCCCTGACCGAACGGGCGCGGCGCCCGATGGTGCAGGCCGGCGGCGGCGGCGGCGGCGATCCGATCTTCACCCAGGGCTACAAGTTCGTCTTCGGGATGTATCCGCGCGCCTCGCGCTCGGCCTTCCCGGCGGTCGATGCCTTCGAGGCGCTGACGCCCAAGCCGAAGACCTTCATGGTGGTCTACACCAACGACCCCTTCTCCAAGCCGCAAGGCCTGGGCGTCATCGAGCGCCTGAAGGAAAAGGGCATGCAGGTCGTGAAGGTGTTCGAGCTGCCGGCACAGCTGCAGGACGTCTCGGCCGTGCTGACCTCGGTGCGCGAGGAGCAGCCCGACGTCGTGATGTGCCTGACCTCGGACCAGAACTCGCTGCTGATCGCGCGCCAGATGGCGCAAAGCCGCACCGACGTGAAGATGCTGTTCACCTCGCTCGGGCCGCAGGCGGCGAGCTTCCGCGAAGCCCTGGGCAAGTATGCCGACGGCATCACCTGCATCTCGACCTGGTCGCCGAGCTTCCCCTATACCGATCCGATCTTCGGCTCGACCGCCAAGTTCGCCGAATATTACCGGGCCAACAACACCCTGCCGCTGATCTACCATCAGGGCACCGCGGCGGCCTGCATCGTCGCCTATGTCGAGGTCCTGAAGCAGGTCGGCCGGATCGACGATCCGATCGCGGTGCGCGATGCGCTGGCCAAGCTCGACATCGAATCGCTCTACGGCCGCATCAAGTTCACGCCGGAAGGCGACGGCGATCCGGTCTTGATGGGGTCGGCGGTCACCCAGGTCCAGAAAGGCGAGATCAAGGTGATTTCGCCCGAGCGCCTGCGCGAGGCCGCACCGCTCTGGCCGATCGAGCCCTGGTCGAAGCGCTGACCCGGCCGGGCACCGGGCAATGACCGTATCGGTTGCGGCGGGGCGGGCATGATCACCCTGCTCCAGACCCTGGTCAACGGCGTGCTCTACGGCGGCATCCTGTCGATCGCCGCCGTCGGCTTCTCGTTGATCTTCGGCGTGATGAACGTGATCAACCTGGCCCACGGCATCTTCGTCATCGGCGGGGCCTACGGCGCGCTGGTCGCCTGGTCCACCCTCGGCATCGACCCACTCGCCTCGATCCCGCCGCTGATGCTGATCGCGTTCATCCTGGGCTGGCTGTGCCAGCGGCTGGTGATCCAGCCGGCGGTCCAGCGCGGCAACCCGGTGGCGGCGCTGCTGGTCACCTTCGGCTTCACGCTGGTCGCGCTCAACCTGCTGACGGTGGCGTTCTCGTCGTCGGTACGCTCGATCAGCCCATCGTACTCGTTCATCAACCTCCGGCTCGGCGACGTGTCGTTCGACCTGGTGCGGCTGGTCGCCTTTGCCTGCGGCCTGCTGCTGATCGGCGGGCTCGGCTCGTTCCTGCGCTTTTCGCGCTGGGGCCGCATCATCAGGGCGACGGCGCTGTCGGAACTGGGGGCACGGCTGTGCGGGGTCGATGCCCGTGCCGTCTATGCGCTGACCTTCGCCGTCGGCTCGGCCTTCGCCGCGGCCTCCGGCGTGCTGATCGGCATGATGCTGCCGTTCACCCCGGCCGAGGAAGTCACCTGGACCGTCTACGCCTTCATCGTCGTCACCCTGGGCGGCGTCGGCAGCCTCGGCGGCGCGATGCTCGGCGGCGTGCTGCTCGGCCTCGTCTCGGCCCTCACCCAGACCTATCTCGGCGGTGTGTTCACCAACATGGTGATGTTCCTGATCCTGCTCGGCACGCTGCTGCTGCGGCCGAACGGCATTCTCGGCAGTGCCTTCAAGGCGAGCCGCTGAAATGGCGCGCACGCTGCTCGTCGTCGTCCTGGCGCTCCTGCTGTTCGCCGCACTGGCGACGCTGCCCCTGTTCCTGAAGGCCTTCTACATCCGCGTCGGGCTGTCGATCTTCCTGTCGGCCGGGTTTGCGGTGTGCTGGTGGCTGCTGGCCGGCTTCACCGCCTATTACAGCTTCGGCCACACCGCGTTCGTCGGCGTCGGGGCCTTCGCCGCGGCGCTGACGCTGCGCGCGGTCGCGGCGGCGGCACCCGGCCTGCAACTCGCCGCCGGGCTGCTCGCCGGGCTGGTGACGGCCGCCGTGATCGCCGCGGCGATCGCCTGGCCGATCCTGCGGCTGCGCGGCCACTATTTCACCATCGCCATGCTTGCCGTTGCCCTGGTGCTGGGCGAAGCCGTCTCGGCGTTTCCGGTGTTCGGCGGCTCGGCCGGCCTGTCGCTGCCCAACATCGCGCCCTCGGGCATGCGGGTCGAGGCCTTCTTCTACTGGCTCGCCCTGGCGCTGCTCGCCATCGTGATGGCCATCGCCTGGATCATTTCGCGCAGCCGCCTCGGCTATGGCCTTGCCGCCATCCGCGAGGACGAGGACGCGGCCCAGATGCTCGGCGTGCCCACCACCCGCTTCAAGGTCGTCGCCTTCGTGCTGTCGGGCGGCCTGACCGGCGCGCTGGGCGCGGTCTATGCCCTGAATCTCGGCTACATCACCACCGATTCGGTGTTCCGCGGGTCGCTCAGCCTCGAGATGATCGTCAACAGCCTGGTCGGCGGCATGGGCTCGCTGCTCGGCCCGGTGATCGGCGCCGCGATCATGACCGGGGTCACCAAGCTGGTGCTGGCCGACCTGCTGGAATATCACCTCGCCATCACCGGGCTGCTGATCGTCGCTGTCGTGCTGGTCGCGCCCGACGGTGTCGCCGGGCTGTGGCGGAGGACCCGGCGATGACCGGACCGCTCCTGCTGGCCGAAGGGATCGGCCGCCGCTTCGGCCAGCTCGCCGCCGTCGAGGACGTCACCTTCGCGGCCGAGGCCGGCAGGATCGTCAGCCTGATCGGCCCCAACGGCGCCGGCAAGTCGACGATCTTCAATCTGCTGACCGGCTATCTGCCGCTCAGCGCCGGCAGCGTCACCTTCCGCGGCCAGCGCATCGACGGCATGGAAACCTGCGACATCGCCGAGCTCGGCATCGCCCGCGCCTTCCAGATCGCCCGGCCGTTCCGCGGCCTCAGCGTGCGCGACAACGTCCGCGTCGGCGCCCTGTTCGGCAACAAGGCCGGGCGCGGCCCGGCCATCATCGACGAGGCGCTGGAACTGGCCGGGCTGACCGACCTGGCCGATCGCCCGGCGGCCGAGCTGACGATCGGTCAGCTGCGCAAGCTGGAACTGGCCCGCGCCTTCGCCGCCCGCCCCTATCTGCTGCTTGCCGACGAACCGCTGGCCGGGCTGGTGCCGGCGGAGAGCGAGGAGATCCTGGCCAGCCTGAAGGCCGTCGCCGCGCGCGGCGCCGGCGTGCTGCTGGTCGAGCACGACATGCCCTCGGTGATGAAGGTCTCCGACCGCGTCATCGTGCTGGAGGCCGGGCGGCTGATCGCTGCCGGCCGGCCCGAGGAGGTCACCCGCGACCCCAGGGTGATCGAAGCCTATCTGGGGCAGGACGCATGACGGCCCTGCTGAGCGTCGAGGGACTGGCGGCCGGCTATGGCGGCGCGCTGGCGGTGCGCGGCCTCGATTTCGCCGTTGCCGAAGGATCGATCGCCGTACTGGTCGGCGCCAATGGCGCCGGCAAGACCACGACGGTGCAGGTCATCGCCGGTGCATTGCGGCCGAGCGGCGGCACCGTGCGCTTTGCCGGCGAAGCGGTCACCGGCCGCGACTGCCCGGTGATGGTCGAGCGCGGCGTCACCCTGGTGCCGGAAGGCCGCCTGATCTTCAGCCGCATGACGGTCGAGGAGAATCTCAAGATGGGCGCGATCAACCGGCGCGCCGCCCGCAACCTCGGCCGCAATCTGGAGCGCGTCTTCACCCTGTTCCCGCGGCTTGCCCAGCGCCGCCACCAGTTCGGCGGCAGCATGTCGGGCGGCGAGCAGCAGATGCTGGCCATCGCCCGCGGGCTGATGGCCGAACCGCGGCTGATGATCCTCGACGAACCATCGCTCGGCCTGGCGCCGAAGATCGTCGCCGAGATGTTCGGGCTGATTCGCCAGTTGAACGTCGAGGGCATCACCATCCTGCTGGTCGAACAGAACGTGCGGCAGAGCCTGCAACTGGCCGACCAGGCCTTCGTCATCGAAAAAGGCCGCGTCGTCCTCTCGGGCGACGGCCCCACCCTGCTGGACGAGCCGTTCGTGCGGACCGCGTTCCTGGGGTTGTGAGCTTCTTGGAGGAACACCGGATGTCAGACAGCAGCAGCGCCATCGACCAGATCCCGATCATCGACATCGGCGGATTCCGCGACGGGTCGGACAAGGATGGTGTCGCCCGCGCCGTCCAGCAGGCGGCCGAGACCGTCGGTTTCCTCTATATCGCCGGCCATGGCGTCGACCAGGCGCTGATCGACCGGGCCTTCGCCGCGTCCAAGGCGTTCTTCGCGCTGCCCGAAGCCGAGAAGCTGAGCGTCAAGGTCAACGCGTCGCACCGCGGCTACATGCCGTTCAACAATTCTACTTATACGGCGGATCTGAAGCCGAACTTCAACGAGACGTTCCTGGCCGGCCTGGACCTCGGCCCCGACGACCCCGATGTCCGCGCCGGGGTGCCGCTGCATGGGCCCAACCAGTGGCCGGCGGCGATGCCGGCCCTGCGCACCGAGATCGAGAGCTATTACGGCGCGCTACTGGGCGTCGGCGAAACCATGCTGCGCATCTTCGCCATGGCGCTAGAGCTGGAGGAAAACTACTTCCTGCCCTATTTCCGCAAGCCGATGCCGTTCGTGCGCCTGCTGCACTATCCGCCGCAACCGCCGACCCGCGCCGAGAACGAATTCGGCATCGCGCCGCATACCGACTACGGCTTCGTCACCATCCTGGCGCAGGACGAGGTCGGCGGGCTGCAGGTGCGCCGGCGCGGCGGCGGCTGGATCGACGCCCCCTACATTCCCGGCACCTTCGTCGTCAACATCGCCGACATGCTGAAGCGGTGGACCAACGACCGCTGGGCGTCGACGCCGCACCGGGTGATCAACACCACGGGGCGCGAGCGCTACTCGATCCCGTTCTTCTTCGACCCGACCTACCACACGCTGGTCGAATGCATTCCCGGCTGCAATCGCGACGGCGAGGCGCCGAAATATCCGCCGATCACCTGGGGCGACTATCTGAAGCAGCGTTTCGATTCGACCTACGAGTACCGCAAGAAGCGCCAGACCGGCGCGTAACCAGAACAGACAGACAGGAAAGGCTTGCCCGATGAAGACGATGATGGCACTTGCCATGGCCGCCCTGCTGGCGGCGCTGCCCGCCGAAGCCAAGACGCTGAAGGTGGCGCTGGTCCTGCCCGGGCCGATCACCGACGGCACCTTCAACTCGGCCGCCAACCAGGGCATCGAGAAGGCCAAGGGGAAATACGACATCCAGGTCTCGCTGCGCGAGAACACCCAGTTCGCCGAGATCGAGGAGACGCTGCTGTCCTACGCGCGCGACGGCTATGACGTCGTCATCGGCCACGGCTTCCAGTTCGCCGAGCCGGCGATGAAGATTCACAAGCAGTTCCCCAAGACCTGGTTCATCGTCAATACCGCCAAGGTCGCCGAGGCACCCAACCTCGCCTCGTTCGACAACCGCTGGGGCGATGCCGGCTATGTCGCCGGCGCCGTGGCCGGCCTGGTCACCAAGAAGGGCGCGGTCGGCCATGTCGGCGGCATCCCGGTGCCGGTGATCAAGGAATACAACGACGGCTTCGGCCGTGGCGCCAAGCGCATGCGCCCAGACGTGAAGGTACTGTCGGCCTATGTCGGCTCGTTCTCGGACGTGGCCAAGGGCAAGGAGATCACCGCGTCGATGATCGAGGGCGGCGCCGACGTCGTCACCTCGACCGGCAACGAGAACGTGCTGGGCACGATCCAGGCGGCCAAGGATGCCAAGGTGATGGCGATCGGCACCGCCTTCGACGCCGCGGCAATCGCGCCGGATACCGTCGTGACCACCGCGCTGATCAACATGGATACCAATATCGACATGGCCATCGGCAAGATCGTCGACGGCACGATCGAGCCGAAGAACTATCTGCTGGGCTTCAACGAGAATGGCCTGGGACTGGCGCCCTATCGCAATTTCGCCGACAAGATCCCGGCAGCCGACCAGCAGAAGATCACTGACCTGATCGCCGACATCAAGGCCGGCAAGGTCACCGACCTGCCGGCCATACAGTAGGCGCCGATGGCCGCACTGCTCGAACTGCGCGGCATCACCAAGCGCTATCCGGGCGTGCTGGCCAACGACGACGTCGGCCTGACGGTCGCGGCCGGCGAGGTCGTCGCCGTGCTGGGCGAGAACGGGGCGGGCAAGTCGACGGTGATGAACGTCATCGCCGGGCTGATCCGCCCCGATGCCGGCGACATGCTGATCGACGGCCGGCCGGTGCGGCCGCGATCGCCGCGCGAGGCGGCGGCCCTGGGCGTCGGCATGGTCCATCAGCATTTCAAGCTGGTGCCGACGATGACGGTGGCCGAGAACATCGTGCTGGGCGACTATCGCGCCGGCCGGCTGCTGCTGCGGCCGGCGCGCAACGCCGCCCGCATCGACGGGCTTTGCGCCGAACTGGGGCTGGCGGCCGCCCCCGGCACGCCAGTCGGCGATCTCGACCTCGGTGCCCGCCAGAAGGTCGAGATCGCGAAGGCCCTGTTCCGCGATGCCCGCATCCTGATCCTGGACGAGCCGACGGCGATCCTGTCGCGGCAGGAATGCGACCAGCTTTACGAGATCATCCGGCGCCTGGCCGCGCGCGGCGTGGCCGTCGTGCTGATCAGCCACAAGCTCGATGACGTCTTCGCCGTCTGCGATCGCGTCTATGTGATGCGCGGCGGCCGGGTGGTCGGCGAGCGGCGCGTCGCCGATACCGCACGCGACGATCTCGTCCGCCTCGTGGTCGGCGGCACGCTCGACCTGCCCCGGCGCCGGACAGGCGCCGCGCCCGGCGCGCCGCTGGTCTCGGTGCGCGACCTGGCCCTGCGGCGCCCGGGTGGGCCGATCGTGCTGCAGGATGTCAGCTTCGACCTGCGCGGCGGCGAGGTGCTGGCCGTGGCCGGCGTCGAAGGCAATGGCCAGGCCGAGCTGATCGAGGCGCTGGCCGGGCTCTTGCCCCCGGCGACGGGCCGGATCGACTACGGTTTCCTGCACGGCCGCCGGCCCGATGCGCGCCGCCTGCGCCAGGGCGGCCTCGGCCATGTGCCGGGCGACCGCCACGGCATGGCGGTGCTGGGCGATCTGAGCCTCGAAGCCAATGTCATGCTGACCCATTTCCACATGCCGGGCTTTGCACGGGCCGGCCTGTTGCGGCGCCAGCCGGCGGCATCGCTGACCGAGGGGCTGATCGGGCGTTTCGAGGTGCGTACGCCAAGTACGACAACCGCGATCGGCCGGCTGTCCGGCGGCAACCAGCAGAAACTGGTGGTCGGGCGCGAGTTGAACCACGCCACCCGCGTGCTGCTGGCGGCGCATCCGACGCGCGGGCTCGATCTGCGCACCATCGCGTTCATGCAGGGCCAGTTGCTCGACCATCGCGACCGCGGCGGGGCGGTGCTGCTGGTGTCATCGGACCTCGCCGAGATCTGGCGGGTGGCCGATCGGGTGATGGTCGCGGCGTCGGGGCGCCTGCGCGGGCCGGTGGCAATCGACGAGGTGACGGTTGAAGAGGTCGGATCGTGGATGACCGCGTGACGGATTGGCGCGGCGGCCTCGGCATGGCGGCAGTGGTGGCAGCCGGCCTGATCATCGCCGCGCTGTTCGTGCTGGCCGCGGGCAAGAGCCCGGCGGCCGTGTTTCGCGTGATGCTGGGCCATGCCGTCGCGACCGGCCCCGGCCTTGCCGAAGTGATGGTGCGGGCCGTGCCGCTGTGCCTTGCCGGGCTCGGCGTCGCGGTCGCGTTCCGCTGCAACGTCTTCAATATCGGCGCCGACGGCCAGCTGGTCGTCGGCGCCATCCTGGCGACAGCCGCGGCCGCCATGCTGCCGCCGGCCCTGGCCCTGGTCGGCTTCCTGGTCTGCGGCATCATCGGCGGGGCGGCCTATGGTGGCATCGCCGGCTGGCTGAAGGCGCGCTTCGGCGTCAGCGAGATCATTGTCACCATCATGCAGAACTACATCGCGATCCAGCTGCTGACCTGGATGGTGCGCGGCCCGATGCAGGAGAAGATGGGGATGTTCCCGCGTTCCGACGCCATTCCCGGCGCGGCAATGCTGGACATCCTGGTCACGGGCACGCGGGTCCACTGGGGTATCGTGATTGCGCTGGCTGCGACCGGCGCGATCCATGTGCTGATGCGCCACGCCAGCTTCGGCTTCCAGGTGACGGTCGTCGGGCGCAATCCGCTGGTCGCCCGCTTCGCCGGCATCCGCGACCGCCGCATCGTGCTGCTTGCCATGCTGGTTTCGGGCGGCCTGGCCGGGCTGGCCGGCGCGGTCGAAATCGCCGGGCTGCACCACCGGCTGCAGGACGATTTCGCACCGGGGTTCGGCCTGCTTGCCATCGCCGTCGCGCTGCTCGCCCGGCTCGAACCGCTGGCGGTCCCGTTCAGCGCGCTGCTGTTCGGCATCCTGCATGTCGGCTCGGGCGCGGTCCAGCGCGAGATCGGCCTGCCCTTCCCCGTCGTCTGGATCTTCGAGGCGATCGTGATCTTCGGCTGCCTGGGCGTGACCGCGGTCGGCCGGCGCAAGGTGACGGCATGATCGACACGCTGTTCCTGGTAGGACTGGCGGCTTCCGCGCTGCGCTTCGCCACCCCGATCCTCTTCGCCGCCCTGGGCGAGACGATGGCGCAGCGCTCGGGCGTGCTGAACGTCGGGCTCGAAGGGATCATGCTGGTCGGCGCCTTTGCCGGCATGGTCGGCGCGGTCTGGACCGGCTCGCCCTGGGGCGGCCTCGTCATCGCCATGGCCTGCGGCATGGCGCTGGCCGGGCTGCATGCCCTGTTCTGCCTGACCTTCAGGGTCGACCAGATCCTGTCGGGCATCGCGCTCATCGTACTCGGCACCGGACTGTCGGGGTTCGGCTGGCGCCTGACCCTCGGCGGCACCGGCACGCCGCCCAAGGCGCCCCCCTTTCCCCGGCTCGACCTGCCCGGTCTCTCCGACCTGCCGGTCGTCGGCCAGATCCTGTTTCAGCACCAGCCGATGGTCTATCTCGGCATCGCGCTGGCCTTCGCCCTCGCCTGGTTCCTGCGGCGCACGACCTGGGGCCTGGAAATCCGCGCGGTCGGCGAAAATCCTGCCGCGGCGGATGCGGCCGGCATCGGCGTCCTTGCCCGGCGCTATGGCTGCGTGCTGTTCGGTGGCGCGATGGCGGCGGCGGGCGGCTGCTATCTGTCGGTCTCGCAGGTCGGCGGTTTCGTCGAGAACATGGTTTCGGGCCGGGGCTTCATCGCCATCGCCTGCGTCGTGTTCGGCCAGTGGCGGCCGCTGCGCGTCCTCTGTGCCGCCCTTCTGTTCGGCGCGGCCGAGGCGGCGCAGATCCGCCTGCAGCTGATCGCCCCCCATATTCCCTACCAGCTGTTCGTGATGATGCCCTACGTCGTGGCGGTGGCGGCGCTGGTCGTCGTCGCCCGCTCGACCAGGCTGCCGGCGGCATTGGGCCGTCCCTTCGTCCCGGACCGCTGAGCAGCCTCTTCGCCGGCATCGCGGTCGGACGCCGATCGTTGATCAGGATCAAGGCCGGACACGATGCCGGCTGCTTTTCTGCGGCCTGCCCAGTCCAGGAACGGAGACCGCAGCCATGCCCGGCATCACGCTGACTTTCGACGAGATTCGCGCCGCCCCGCCCGAGGTGCGACGCTGGCTGGAAGGCCAGCTTGCCGCCGCGCTGGGACAGCCGGCCCGCCCTTCGGCCGATGAAACCGGTGCCGCCGATCATCTCGTCGCCTGCCGCGTCGAGGAAGCCGCCGCGGTGTTCGACCTGATCCGCGATGTCCTGCCGGTCGCCAACCTGTTCTTCGAACTGGGCCGCGAGGGCCAGCCGACCGGCCAGGACGGTATCGAAGCCCATGCGCTGGCCGACATGATGCGCCATACCCGCCTCGAAACGCTGGACCAGCTGGCCGCCTGCCTGCAGGCGATCGACGAGGCGGTGCGGCGGGTGCGCGGCGACGCCCATGCGACCTGCTATCTGCTTGACCGACGCGGCTATTGCCTTGTGGCCAGCATGACCAGCCGCAGCATCCGGCAGGTCTGGCGTGACGTGATCGCGATGCCACGGGGTGGGAATCCCGAGCCGCCGGCCATGCCGGCCGCCGTCCCGCCAAGCGGGCCAGCCACATGACCTGACCACCGGCCAAGCCGGACAAAAGCGATTGCGCGCCCAGTCGATATATGTACAGTTGACTGGACAACTTGAGGGCGCGCATGACCTCCCGGCTGCTTTCCGGCAACGAGCCGTTCTACCTTCAGATCGCGGAGCGGCTGCGTGCCGTCGTCGCCGGCCTGCGCGCCGGCGAGAAGATCCCGAGCGAACCGCAACTGGCCGCCGATTTCGGGGTCAGCCGCTTCACGGTGGCGAAGGCAGTCGAGCAATTGGTGCGCGACGGGCTGATCGTCCGCCGCCAGGGCAGCGGCACCTTCGTGGCCGAGGCACCGCTGCGCCGCCAACCCGGCTATCTGCTGTCGTTCACCGAGGCGGTCGCGGCCGCGGGTCATGCGGCGACCCACCGTGTGCTGGCCTTCGAACCCGCAGGATGGGTGCCGGGCCTGCCTTATGAGGCGGGCACGGCGCTGATGCGGCTGGACCGCCTGCGCTATGTCGACGGGGCGGCGGTCGCCCGCCACACCTCGATCTTGTCGGCGGCGCTGGTCGCGCGGCTCGGCCTGACCCGGGCGGTCATCGACGACCCCGGCTTCTCCCTCTACCGGCATTTCGACGATCACGGCCTGAAGGTGGCGAACGCTCAGGAACAGCTGGTCGCCTGCCTGGCCGGCACCGAGGATCGCCGGCTTCTGGAACTGCCCCGCAACGCGGTGGTGGTCGCCGTCCGCCGCCATACCTTCGCCGCCGACGGCACGCCGCTCGATGCGGTCGACGCCGTCTACGACGCCCGCCGCTATTCCTATTCGGCGCGGCTGGAACGCCAGCACGAACCGAAATCACACAAGACAACAGGGGAGACCGCGAATGATGACGCAGCCAATGAAATGGATCGCCATGATGGCCCTCGCCTCGGCCCTTGGGGTGACCGGGGCGCAGGCCGCTGAGAAGCCGGCAGCCCTGATCATCGCCCAGGGCGGGCTGGGCGATCAATCCTACAACGACCTCGCCAATGCCGGGTTCAAGCGCGGCCTCGAAGCCGCCGGGCTGAAAGGCCGGACGGTGGAATCCAAGGATGTCGTGGCCCAGGCCAACGACATCCTGCGGCGGGCCTCGGATGCCGAGTTCGGGCTGATCGTCGACCTCGAATACTCCCACGGCACGCCGATGCTGGAAGTCGCCAAGGATTATCCCAATACCCTCTACGGCATCCTGAACCAGGTGCGGAAGGCGCCCAACATTGTCTCGGTCCTGTTCCAGGAGCAGGAAGGTTCGTATCTCGCCGGCCTGCTGGCGGCGTCGGTCACCACCGACACCTCGATCAAGGGCATCAACCCCGAGCCGATCATCGGCGTCATCGGCGGCACCAAGTCGGCCGGGATCGACAAGTTCATCGCCGGCTACATCGCCGGGGCCAAGGCCGCCAACCCCAACACCCAGGTCCTGGTCGCCTATTCGAACAACTTCGCCGATCCCGCCCTGGGCCAGCAGATGGCCAAGGCGATGTTCGAATCGGGCGCCGACATCGTCTACCACGTGGCCGGCGGCACCGGCATGGGGGTCATCCAGGCCGCCAAGGCAGCCGGGCGCTACGCGATCGGCGTCGACGCCGACCAGGACGGCATCGCGCCGGGCAGCGTCCTGACCTCGATGATCAAGCGCACCGACGTCGCCGTCGAGAACGTCGTCAAGGCCTATGGCCGCGGCGAGAAGATCGGCGGCACGACGATGGCCTTCGGCCTGAAGGAGAACGGCGTCGGCCTGTCGGAGATGAAATACACGAAGACTCTGATTCCGGCCGCGATCCTGGCCAAGGTCGAGGCGGCGAAGGCCGACATCATCGAAGGGCGGATCAAGGTATGGAACGTCGTCGAGCAGGGTTATCCGGACTATCTGAAGTAAGATGACGGGCACCGGAGGCGACGGCGCCGTGCGCCTCGGCGCGCGCGGCCTGGTCAGGCGCTTCGGCACGCTGACCGCCAACGATCGCGTGGACTTCGCCGCCCGGCGCGGCACCGTGCACGCGATCGTCGGCGGCAACGGCGCCGGCAAGTCGACGCTGATGCGCATCCTGCAGGGTGTCGACCAGCCCGACGAGGGCAGCGTGATCGTCGACGGCAAGCCGGTGGCGTTTCGCCACCCGGCCGACGCCTTCGCCCGCGGCATCGGCATGGTGCATCAGGAATTCATGCTGGTGCCGGGACTGTCGCTGCTGGAAAACCTGATCCTGGCGCGCGAGCCGGCGGATGCCCTCGGCCGGCTCGACATTCCCGCAGCGCTCGCCGCCGCCCGCGCGCTCGAGCATCAGGCCGGGGTGACGCTCGACTGGCACATGCCGGTCGACGACGCACCGGTGCATGTCCGCCAGATCGTCGAGATTCTGCGGCTGCTCTATCGCGGTGCCGATGTCCTTATCCTCGACGAGCCGACGGCGGTGCTGGCGCCGTCGCAGGTCCGCGACCTGATCGGCCTGCTGCAGCGGCTGAAGGCCGACGGCCGTACCATCCTGTTCATCAGCCACAAGCTGGACGAGGTGATGAGCGTCGCCGACGACATCACGGTCATGCGCCAGGGGCGGGTCGTCGCCAGCCTGGCCGCGGCCGCGACCAGCAAGGCCGCGATCGCCGAGATGATGATCGGCGAGATCGTCGATGCCCCGGCCGCGCGCCCGGCCAGCGCCGGCACCGCCGTGCTGTCGGTGGTCGACCTCGTGGCGACCGATCCGCGCGGCATCGTCAAGCTGAGAGGCGTCGACCTCACCGTCCATGCCGGCGAGATCGTCGCCGTTGCCGGCGTCGCCGGCAACGGCCAGGACGAACTGGTGGCCGCCGTCACCGGACTGGGCCGCCGCCTGCGCGGCAGCGTGACGCTCGCGGGTGTCGACATCGCCGATCTGCCGCCATCCGCCCGCCGGGCTCGGGGCCTCGCCTATCTCAGCCCGGACCGCAAGGCGGAGGGGCTTTGCATCGCGGCGTCGATCGCCGACAACACGATCGCCGGCCATCATCGGCGGCCGGCCTTCAGCGCCGGCGGCATCCTGCGGCGGGGCGCCATTGCCCGCCACGTCGAAACCCTGCTCGATCGCTATTCGGTGCAGCGCGCCGCATCCGACCTGCCAATTTCCAGCCTGTCGGGGGGCAATCAGCAGCGCGTTGCCATCGCCCGCGAACTGGACGGCGCGCCCAAGGTGCTGGTTTCCTGCCAGCCGACGCGCGGCGTCGATATCCGCGGCATCGCCTTCATCCATCGCTGCCTGCTCGACTATCGCGACCGCGGCGGGGCGGTGCTGCTGGTTTCCGAGGAACTCGACGAGATCATCGCGCTGGCCGACCGCATCGTCGTGCTGTTCGAGGGTCGCCGGACCGGCGAAATCCGCCGCGGCGACGGCGATATCGAGGCGATCGGCCGGATGATGCTGGGGGAGCGGGCGGCATGACGGCGATGCCTGAAACCGCCCTCGCCGCATCGGCGGCCTCGGGATGGTCGCGGCGGGCCGGCACGCTCGCCCTGCCGGCGCTGCCGGTCGTGCTGGCGTTCGCGCTGGCCGCCATCGTGCTGGCATTGGCCGGCCACGACCCGGTCGACGTCTACGGGCAATTGCTGACCGAAGCCTTCGGCAGCCGCCAGCGAATCGCATCGACACTGGCGGCGTCGACGCCACTGATCCTGAGCGGCCTGGCGATCGCCGTGGCCTTCCGCGCCGGTGCTTTCAACGTGGGGGTCGAGGGTTGCATCTATGTCGGCGGCCTGGCCGCCGCCTTCGCCGGCTTCACCTTCACCGGCCTTGGACCTGCACTGCTGCCCGTCGCGCTGGTCACCGGCATCGCGACCGGCGCCTTGTGGATGCTGCTGCCCGGCCTGCTGCGGGCGCGGCTCGGCGTCGACGAGGTGGTGACGACGCTGATGCTCAACTTCATCGCCATCAGCCTCACCTCCTACCTCGTCAACGGGCCGCTGCTGGCACCAGGCGCGGCCAATTCGGCCACCCCGATGATCGCCGATGCCGCGCGGCTGCCCCGCCTGTTTTCCGGCATCAATCTCAACGCCGGGTTCGCCATCGCGCTGGCCCTGGTCGTGCTGTACTGGCTGTGGGGGCGATGGACCGCGATCGGTTTCGAGACCAGGCTGGCCGGGCTCAACGCCCGCTTCGCCCGCGCGACCGGCCTGGACGTGCCGATGCTGATCATCCGCATGATGCTGATGTCCGGCGCCATCGGCGGGCTGGCCGGGGCCGTGCATGCATTGGGCAACGTCCACCGCTTCGTCGCCGGTTTCTCGCCGGGCTATGGTTTCACCGGCATCGCGGTAGCCCTGCTCGGGCGTGGCAATGCGCTGGGCATCCTGCTCGCCGCGATCCTGTTCGGGGCGCTGGCGACGTCCGGGGCCACCATCCAGCTGTTCACCGACGTGCCGGTCGAGATCGTCAACATCCTCCAGGGCATGGTCATGATCTTCGCCGTCGCCCGCTTCGGCCTGCTGTTCGCCCGGCGGAAGGCGTCATGATCGACAACATCATCCATTCGGCGCTGATCATGACCACACCGGTCCTGCTGGCAGCACTCGGCGGGCTGATCAACCGCGTCGGCGGACTGGTCAATATCGGTCTCGGTGCGATGATGCTGTCGGGCGCGCTGGTCGGGTTCCTGGTCGCCGCCGACGACGGTTCGTGGCCGCTGGCGCTGGCCGCTGCCGGACTGGCCGGCGCGGTCACCGCGCTGGCGATGTCGCTGATCGTCACGCGGCTCGGCGCCGACGAGATCATCGTCGGACTCGGGCTGAACATCGTCGTCGCGGGCCTCGTGCGCTTCTTCCTGAAATCGCATTTCCACACCTCGGGCACGCTGGGCCTGCCCGCCGTCACCATGCTGCCGCGCTACGACCTGCCGGGCATCGCCGACCTGCCGGTGCTGGGCGCGATCTTCTCCGGCCACGACATCCTCACCTGGATGTCCTGGGTCCTGGTGCCCGCGACCGTCTGGTTCCTGGCGCGGACCCGGGCCGGGCTGCGCCTGCGCGCCGCCGGGGCGGCGCCGGGCCCGGCCCGCGCTCTCGGCCTCGCGCCGCTTGCGATCCGCGATATCTCGAGCGTCTATGCCGGCTTCCTGTCCGGGCTGGCCGGCGCCTATCTCGCCATCGGCGTCGTCGGCATCTTCAACGAAGGAATCGTCGCCGGCCGCGGCTTCATCGCGCTCGCCGCCTTCTATTTCGGCCGCAACCGGCCGGTGGCCACCGCGATGGGTGCCCTGCTGTTCGGCTTCTTCGACGCCATCCAGATCCGCCTGCAGGGCCGCGGCGTGCCGGCCGAACTGGTGCAGATGCTGCCCTATGCGATGGTCATCGTGTTCCTGACCCTGGTTGCCGTGGCGGCGCGGCGCCGTGCCCAGAAGGTGGATGTCCATGACTGAACGCCCGGCCACCGCGCTGATCCTGGTCGACGTGATCAATTCGTTCTTCGAGCCCGGCCAGCCGAACTACTACCCGGCGGTCGAGGAGGTGCTGGGACCGCTGCGCCGGCTGCGCGCGGCGGCGAATGCCGGCGGCCATATCGTCGTTCATGCCGTCGAACGCCACCGGCCGGGCTTCGACGACTTCGAATGGCGCAAGCTGCCGATCCACCACCTGGCCGAAGCCAACGATGCCGCCTTCTTCGCCGAATTCGTCCCGAACGGCCCGCGCGAGACCGTCGTCTACAAGCGCCGGTTCAGCGCCTTCTTTGCCACCGACCTCGCCCTGTTCCTCACCGAACAGGCGGTGCAGCGCGTGATCATCGCCGGGGTCAAGACCAATGTCTGCATCCGGGCGACGGCGCAGGACGCCTTCGCCAACGGCTTCGAGCCGGTGATCCCGCGCGAGGCGACCAATTCGAACCGCCCGCATCTCGCCGAGGCTTCGCTGGAGGACATCGACCGCTACATGGGCCGGGTGGTCGCCCTGGACGATGCGCTGGCGATGCTGGCATGACCCGGGTTGCCGTTACCGGCTATGCCAGCCTCGACCATGTCGTGCTGCTCGACGGGGCGGTGCGACCGGGCATGACCACCACGATCCTCGACCGCCCCCGCGACGCCTGGCCGCGGCTGGGCGGCAGCCCGGCCTTCGTCGCCGCCGCACTGGTGCAGGCCGGGATCGGAACGGTGACCCCGGTCAGCTGGGTCGGCGATGACGAGGCGGGCCAGGACTACCTGCGGCGGCTCGCAGCCGCCGGCATGTCCGGCGACGGCATCGCGATCGTTCCCGGTGCGCGCACCCCCGTCGCCATCCTGGCCTACGATCCCGACGGCGGCTGCGCCTGCCTCTACCATCCGGGACTGCCCAAGGACTTGAGCCTGACGCCGGCCCAGCGCGACGCAGTCGCCGCGGCCGACTGGGTCTGCCTGACCATCGGCCCCCGGGCGATCACCGACGCCGTGCTGGCCCTGATCGGCGATCGGACTCGGCTTGCCTGGGTGGTGAAGAACGATCCGCGGGCCCTGACGCCGGAACAGGCAGCCAGGCTGGCCGGCCGCGCCGACGCGATCTTCGCCAGCGCCGCCGAGGCCGAATTCCTCGCCGCGGCCTTTGCCGCGGCGCCAGGGCGGCGCGACGGCCAGATCCTGGTCGAGACCCAAGGCCGGCGGGGTGCCGCCGTCACCTGTCGCGGCCGGATGACCTTTGTTCCTGCCGAGGCGGTGAGCGTCGCCGACCCGACCGGCGCGGGCGACACCTTTGCCGGGGGCGCCGTCGCGGCGCTGATCGGCGGCGAGACCGAACCGGCCGCGATCGCCGCGGCCGGCAACCTGGCGGCGCGGCGCATGCTGCTCGCCCGATGAATGACGACAACCCGGAGTTTTGGGTCATGAGTGACGACGGACAAGCGGCCAAGGCCTGGTATATCGGCGCGCGACGCGAGGATGTCGGGCAATCGGCCATCCTGGTCGGCGATCCCCAGCGGATCGATCGGATCGCCGAACATCTGAGCGACGTGTGCTTCCTGCCCGAGCAGCGCGGGCTGCGCACGATCACCGGCAGCCGCGCCGGCCAGCGCGTCACCGTCTCGGCCTTCGGCATGGGCGCGCCGATCGCCACCATCGTGCTGCACGAACTGCAGTCGCTGGGCATCGGCACCTTCCTCAGGATCGGGACGGCAATGGCGGTGCCGCCGGCGAAGATCGGCGACTTCGTGCTGGCCGACGGCGCGCTGCGCGGCGACGGCACCTCGGCGAGCTATGCCCCGCCGGGCTTTCCCGCCATCGCCGATTTCGACCTGAACCTGCGGCTGCGCCAGCGGCTGGCCGGATCCGGCCGCGCCTGGCATGCCGGCATCTTCGGCACCTATGACGGCTTCTACACCGAGATGTTCGCCCTGTCGGGCGACCGGCGGGCGATGATCCAGGCCCTGAAGGACGACATCCGGCGCCTGGGCCTGATCGGTACCGACATGGAAACCGCCGCCCTGCTGACCGCCGCGCGCGTGCTGCGCGTCCGTGCCTCGACCCTGTGCGTCGCCACGGTCGACGCCAACACGCAGAAGAAGATCGACGAGGCGACGATGGCGCGGGTGGAACGCGACCTGTTCGAAGTGGCCCTGGACGGGCTGACCGCGCTGGTCGCGGCAATCGGGGAGACCACGCCATGACCGGCCTGACCGACCGCTATTTCGACACGCTGATCGAGCGGCTGGCCCGGGTACGCGACACCCAGGCCGATGCGATACGGCAAGCGGCAACGCTGTGCGCCACCTCGATCGCGGCGGGCAAACTTGCCTTCACCTTCGGTACCGGCCACGGCGCGCTGCCGGCCCTGGAAACGTTTCCCCGCACCGGGACCATCGTCGGCTTCCGCCCGATCGTCGAAAGCACGATGATCTCGTTCCACCACGTCTGGGGCGACATGGGGGCGCGGCAATACCGGTTCATTCATGCACAGGAAGGTTATGGCCGCGCCATCCTGCGCTCGCATCAGCTCGATCCCGCCGACACGATGATCCTGTTCTCGCATTCGGGCATCAACGCGGTGATCCTCGACATCGCGCTGGAATGCAAGGAACGGGGCATCGGCCTGGTTGCCGTGACCTCGCTGCCCCATTCGAGCAGCACGCCGTCGCGCCACTCCTCGGGCAAGCGGCTCTACGAGATTGCCGACGTCGTCATCGACACCGGCATCCCGCTGGCCGATGCCGCGCTGCGTATCGACGGGCTCGAACATCCGGTCGGTGCCTCGTCGACCAGCGTCACCATCGCGGTGGCCCATGCCATCGTCTCGGCAACAGCCGAGGCCCTGGTCGCCCGGGGCATCACGCCCGGCGTGATGGTCAGCCCGAACACGACCGGCAAGGAGGCCGCCAATCGCCAGAACGATGCCAATTACGAGGCATTGTGGGCCCGGCTGAAGGCACGATGACCGCGATGGACCGCAAGCTCTACATCGATGGCGCCTGGCGCGACGCCGCTGCAGGCGAAACGCTGATCATCAGGGACCCCGCGACCGGCGATGTCGTCGGCAGCAGCGCGCTGGCCGGCCCGGCCGACGTCGACCTGGCGGTCGCGGCGGCGACGCGCGCGGCGCCCGGCTGGGCCGCGCTGCATGCCGACGCCCGCGCCGGGATCCTGCATCGTGCCGCCGGGCTGATCGAACAGCGCATCGAGGCGATCGCCGAGCTGCTGACCCGCGAACAGGGCAAGCCGATCCCCGATTCCCGCAAGGAGATCGCCTTCGGCGTCGAGGTCATCCGCTACTACGCCGAGGAAGGCCGGCGCCTCGGCGGCACGCTGCGCCCGGCCTCGCGCGCCGACATCCGCAACATCGTCACGACGGCGCCGGTCGGCGTCGTCGCCGGCATCGTGCCGTGGAACTATCCGGTCGACTTGTATTGCTGGAAGGTCGCCCCCGTGCTGGCGGCCGGGTCGGTGCTGGTCGCCAAGCCGCCGCACGAGACGCCGCTGGCTATCGGCCTCGTCGTCGCCTGCTTCGCCGAAGCCGGCCTGCCGCCGGGCGTGCTCAACGATATTCCGGGCACCGGCCCGGCGGTCGGGGCGGCGCTGGCCGCGCATGACGGCGTGCGCATGATCACGGCCACCGCATCGGTACCGGCCGGGCAGAGCATCATGCGGGCGGCGGCCGGCAACCTGAAGCGCCTGTCGCTGGAGCTTGGCGGGCAATGCCCGTTCGTCGTGCTCGACGATGCCGATCCGGCCGAGGCCGCCGCGGCAGCGGCACGCCGATCTTTCTCGAACATGGGCCAGATCTGCATCGCGGTGAACCGCATCCTGGTCTCGGCCGGCATCCACGACCGTTTCGTCGAGGCGCTGATGGCGGAGGTACGCAAGATCCGGCTGGGCCACGGCATCCTGCCGGGCGTGCAATACGGCCCGGTACTCGACGATGCCGTGCGCAGCCGGGTTCAACGCCATGTCGACGACGCGGTCCGGCGCGGCGGGCGCCTGCTGATCGGCGGACGGATCCCGACGGGCGACGACTACGACCGCGGCTATTTCTACGAACCGGCCCTGGTCGACGATGTGCCGGACGGCGCGCTGGCGACGACCGAGGAAACCTTCGGACCGCTCGCCGCCATCCGCCGTGTCGCCGACGACCGCGAGGCCGTGGCCGTCGCCAATGCACTGCCCTTCGGGCTTGCCGCCTACGTCTATTCCGGCGACCTCGAGCGCGCTTGGAACGTTGCCGAGCGCATCGAGGCCGGGGCGGTCGGGGTCAACGTCAACGATACGTCGGAACTGCAGGCCCCGTTCGGCGGCTGGAAGCTCAGCGGCATCGGGCGCGAGCTCGGCCCCGAAGGCATCAAAGCCTTCAGGGAGAAGAAGCATATCAAGATGCGGGTGCGGGACAGGCTGGGCATGAAATGACCCGACGCCATGTCCAGCACGTGATCGGCAGGCGGAAGGCCTGGAACTTTTTCGCAAACGGGTAGACGACAACGGAACAGGGCGCGCTATATCGTTGCGACCACCCGTCTGCAGCCTGCTTCAATCCGCGGAGTCAGAGATGACCGACAATACCGACTACGTACCGCCCAAAGTCTGGACCTGGGACAAGGCCAGCGGCGGCGCGTTCGCCAGCATCAATCGGCCGATCGCCGGTGCCACCCACGAGAAGGAACTGCCGGTCGGCAAACACCCGCTGCAGCTCTACTCGCTCGGGACGCCGAACGGCCAGAAAGTCACCATACTGCTCGAGGAACTGCTGGCCCTCGGCCATGCCGGCGCCGAATACGACGCCTGGCTGATCAAGATCGGCGAGGGCGAGCAGTTCGGCTCCGGCTTCGTCGCGATCAACCCGAACTCCAAGATCCCGGCGCTGGTCGACCGCAGCGGCCCGGCGCCGGTCCGCGTCTTCGAATCGGGCGCAATCCTGATGTACCTCGCCGAGAAGTTCGGCGCCTTCCTGCCGGTCGATCAGCCGGCCCGCGCGGAAACGCTGTCCTGGCTGTTCTGGCAGATGGGATCGGCCCCGTTCCTCGGCGGCGGCTTCGGCCACTTCTTCGCCTATGCCCCGACCAAGCAGGAATACCCGATCAATCGCTATGCGATGGAGGTCAAGCGCCAGCTCGACGTGCTCGATCGCCGGCTGGCGGACAACGAGTTCGTCGTCGGCACGGAATACACCATCGCCGACATGGCGATCTGGCCCTGGTACGGCGGGCTGGTCAAGGGCTGGCAATATGGCGCCGGCGAATTCCTGTCGGTGCATGAATACAAGAACGTCCAGCGCTGGGCCGACCAGATCTTCGCCCGGCCGGCAGTGGCGCGCGGCCGCAAGGTCAACCGGACCAGCGGCGAGCCATCGAGCCAGCTGCACGAACGCCATGACGCCAGCGATTTCGACACCAGGACACAAGACAAGCTGAGCTGAAAGCTGCCCGAAAGGCCGGCGCGGGGCAGCCCAGCGCCGGCCGATCGGTCCGGCATGTCCTGCCGGCCTTGCTGTTGTTGCCTCAGCCCGGGCCTGCTCGTCGACCGCCGAGGCGATCGAGCCGTTGATCTCGCTGATCTGGCCTATCGTGCCACCGATCGAGCGGATCGCCTCGACTGCCTTGCGCGTTGCTTCCTGGACGCCGGTGATCTGCTGGCTGATCTCCTCGGCCGCCTTGGTCGTCTGATTGGCCAGCGACTTGATCTCGGAGACCACGACCGCGAAGTCCTTGCCGACCTCGCCGACCCATGCGGCTTGGATTGTCTCGTTCAGTGCCAGCAGATTGGTCTGTCCGGCGATGCCGGCAGTCAGATTGACCACCGCCCCGACTTGTCGGCCACCGGGGACAAGCCCTGGACCATCGCGTCGTCCACATCCGCCGCGATTTGATTGTCGAGGAGCAATATGTCGCCGATCCGCGAATTCGCCCGCGCCATCTCCAGCAGCGCCGGATCCTGGCGCCCGTCATGGAGCGCCTGCCCCGGCGCCACCGTATTACCGGCCCCATCCTATCCGGGATCGACGCGACCGCCGTACCGTCAAACGTACGCGGCCACCACGCTTCGGAATGTCCCGATCTTCAGCGTCTATGTCCGACCGTTATGTCGCACCCCCTGTATTGATAATCGGAGAAAGAACAGCCTTAAATGCGGGCCATGTTTCCACCCTTCGGCGCACCCGCCACGCGGACCGAAACATCGAAAGGAATGCATGCCGTGGGCCCTGCCTGCATCACCACTAGCGACGGAGGCGATATTTCTAGAAGACGTGGTCCTTCCGAATGCGCGGTCGATTGTGTTCCAGGAAGTAATTCTCAAGGCAGCCAAGCCGCTCAAGAACGGCACATCGAAACTCGACAAAGGCTATCCGCAAGGCATGCCCACGTCCCATGCCGCCGCGATCAACCCGGATCTTCTCGCCGCCACAACGGTCCGACGCAGCGCCTGGACCAACCAGCCGGGACGCCTGCCATCCTGGGACAATCGTCATGAAACTCTATGTTCACCCTGGTGCGAGTTCGCTGTCAGTACACATTCTGCTGCGCGAAATCGGCGAGCCCTTCGACCTGGAGGTCGTCAACGTGACGGCAAAGCAGCGCGCCGACGGCTCGGACTATCGCGACGTCGCGCCCAGGGGGATGGTGCCGGTGCTCGAACATTCCGGCGGCGAGCGGCTGACCGAGAACATGGTGATCGCGCAGTTCGTCTGTGACCGGGCGGATCGCCGCGACCTCATGCCAGCCCCCGGCAGCATGGCGCGCTACCGGGTCATGGAATGGCAGAGTTTCGTCGCCGCCGAGCTGCACAAGAGCTTCATCCCGCTCAACTGGGCAATCGATGGGCCGATGCGCGAGCTCGTCACCGCCCGTATCCGCAGCCGCCTCGCCTTTGTCGAACAGGGGATGGCAGGTCTGTTCCTGACCGGCGATACGTTCACCGCCGCCGACGCCTATCTTTTCGTCATCGCCAGCTGGACGCGCTTCTACGGGATCGCACTGGATACCCATCCGAAACTAGCTGCTTTCCTACGGCGAGTCGGGGCAAGAGCATCGGTCAGTGCCGCGCTGCATGCCGAAGGGCGCGGCATGGTCACCCCCGATGACCCAGCGCCGGCGCCATGATTGGCGCCAACCCGGACTGTCCCAAAAAGCCGGTCGAGAGACCAGCGGTGGCCCGGCCGACACCCGCCTCGCGGGTCATTTGCCGACCCCGGCCGCCCGGAGCCGATCGAGTGCCAGCGCCGCGATCTCCGCCAACGCCGCCATCGCCCCGATCGGCCAGACCGCGCCCATGGCGATGATGACGGCGCCGATCGCCGAACCGATGGAAAAGCCGAAGTACATCGTCGACGTGTTGAGCGCGAGTGCGACCGAGGCTTCGGAAGCCGGGCCGGCCGCGATCAGCCGCGCCATCTGCGCAGGAAAAAGCGACCAGACACTGAAGCCCCAGACGGCAATGGCGGCCAGCACGATCACGGTGGCATGCCCCGCCGGCAGGAGCGTGGTTCCAGCCATTGCTGCGAACGCGAGCGAAAGTGCGACAAGCGACCCGAACACCACTCGGTTCGAGCCGAACCGATCGTTAAGCGCCCCGCCAACAGTCACACCGATGGCTGCGGCGATGCCCCACATCGAGACCGTCGCGCTGATCGGACCGGCACCGAAGCCGAGTACGGCCTTCAGGTAGGGGGCAATATAAGGATAGGCCGTGAAGGCACCGATCGCCCAGAACAGGCTGACGCCGAGCAGGCGAAGGATCGCCGGGCGCCGCGCCACGCCGATCCGCTGCGAAAAACTCGCCACCGCGATATCGGATCCCGCGTCGAACCTGATCCCGGAAAGAATTCCGACGATCGCGACGAGCCCCATGATCGCGACAGCCATGAAGGTCGTCCGCCAGCCGAAAGCATGCCCGACGATCGCACCCAGCGGCAGGCCGAGCGCGATCGCGATCGTCATGCCGCCACTGACGATGGCCAGCGCACGCCCGCGCTTGCTCGCAGGGACGATCACCCCGGCCAGCGAGTTCGCGCCGGGAATGTAGAGTCCGGATGCAACCGCCATCATGATGCGGGCAACCATCAGCATCCCGAACGAAGACGAGAACCCGGCGATGAGGTTGCCTGCCGTGAAGATCAGCATGGCCAGCAGCAATGTATCGCGACGCCGCATCGTCGCCGTCAGAACCGTCGAAACCGGCGAGCTCGCCGCCAGGACGAGCGTGAAGACGACGACGAGCGTCGCGGTCGCCGACAGGCTCATCCCCAGATCGGCCGCGATGGTGGGCAACAGCGGCGCGATCATGAACCCCTCGGTGCCGATGGCGAACGTGCCAAGCGCGAGGAAGACAGCAGGCAGCAACGAGCCGGATGCGGCATGGTGCGGACCGTTGGCGCCTGCCGCTTGTCCCTGCACCGAGGCCGGCACATCAGTTTCGCGCCTAGGACGTGGTACCGATGCCTGTGCGGTATTGATCATCGATGCTCCTCCAGACCGGGCATGCAACCACGCAAGACCGGCGTGGCTGCATGCCCTGGATCAGACTGGAATGGGATTGGCGACCAGATCGAGATTGAACGCGTTGAATAGCGCGTGCTCGCCGCTGCCGGGGTTGTCCCGGATCGGCCTGATCTCGTCGACGATCACTTCGACGGCGTCCGTAGCGAGGCCCGCCATGGTCTTTTCGACGAAGATGTCGAGCGGCATGGCGCGGGGATCGCCGCTCTTCCTGATCAGGTCCGTATCGACCCAGGGCGGAGCGATCTCCTGAACCGATACGCTGGTATCGCGCAGCATGAATCGCTGCGACATCGCATAGGAGTGGAGGGCGGCCTTGGTGGCCGAATAGACTGCCGTTGTGGCCAGAGGCAGATAGGCCAGAACCGAGGTGTTGTGAACGATGGTGGCGCGCGGCTGCTTCTTCAGATGCTCGATGAGCGCGGACGTCAGCCGGATCGGCCCCAGCAGATTGGTATCGACAATGGCCCGGGACACGGCATCGTCGATCGCGCCGCCCGCATCGTCGAATGGCATGATGCCGGCATTGTTGATCAGCACGTTCAGCGCAGGATAGGCCCGTGTCAGGCGGGTTGCCACGCGAACGATGTCATCGGCGTCGGCGATGTCGAGTTCGATCGCGTCGATGCCTGGATTGGAGGTCGAGATCTCGTCGAGCAGCGCCCGGCGGCGGCCCGCGACGATGACCTTGTTGCCCAGCTTGTGAAAGGCTTCCGCCAGCCCTCTGCCGATACCGGATGTCCCGCCGGTGATGAGGATCGTGTTGCCGTTCATCTGCATTGTCGTCACCTGACTTACCTTGTTGAAGCGGAACGGGCTCCGCCCCCCGCCAATGGCACGATCATCCACCGGCAACCCCATGTCTCAAATGTCATATAAACGTCCATTTAAGCCATAGCGCCGGAGGCCGCCGTGCTGACGCGCGGTGCCGAAGGGCGGAAACAACGTGCAGTCTCTCGGCCCGCCGAAGTCCCGCATCGCCGGAAGCCTGGCTCAGCCTTCGAGGAACCGGTCGATCTCGGTGGCGAAGTCGGCGATATGCTGGAACAGGAAGGCGTGCCCGGCATCCGGATAGAGAACCAGTTTGGCATCCGGTGCCTGCTGCGAGAGTACGTAGGAGCGGTAGGCCGGCAGCATCACGTCATGGGCGCCGTTCGCCACCAGCATCGGCAATCTCAGTTCCTTGACGCGGTGCAAGACACCGGGCCAGCTCGATATGGCCTTCACCTGCCCCATGAATGCGACGGCGCTGACCTTGGGCCCGCGATCCGGCGATGCCGCGAGACGCGCGAGTGAACCTCGACCCGCTGCGACGGCACTTTCGGTTTCCGGATAGAACAGAAACAGGAAGTCGTCCTCGCCGTTGTCGGGCTTCGTCATGATCTGTGGGACGCGCGGATGCTGTTGTGGACCGTCCGCCACCATGCCCGGGCTCGATCCCGCCACGATCAGGCGCCGGACGAGATGGGGAAAGTCGATCGCGAATTGTTGGCCGACGACGCCACCCAGCGACCATCCGAGGATATCGACCTGGTCATAGCCCAGCCTCTGGATGACTTCGGCAGCGACGGCAGCCATGCCCGCGATCGTATCCGGCACGGTTCCCGCGGAGCGGCCGATGCCCGCGCTGTCGAAGCGGACGACCTTCCGGTCCCTGGCAATGGCGTCGATGAAGGCGGGGTCCCAGTCGTCCATCGTTCCACGAAACCGCTGGAAGAGGATGAGCGGCAGGCCGCCGGTCGGACCGTCGTCCCGCCAAGCGAGGCGGCCGAACGACGTTTCGAGCGTCTTGATTTCGGAGTTCGCGGTCATTCCTGTCTCCTGGACCCAACCATTGTCGGTCGATCCAGGCTAGGCGCCGCGTTGCGAGTCGCCTATGTCAACAAAGCGACGATTTCAGCCATAGGGCTGATGTCGAGGTTCGAGAAGCGTCACCCTTCGATCTCGGCGTCCATCAGACGCAGGCTGCGGCGCAGCGCCTGCGGCGGCTGACCAAAAAAACGCAGAAAGGCGCGGCGCATGCGATCGCGATCGGCAAAACCCGTGTCCCGGGCGACAATGTCCATCGAATGCCGCCCGTCCTCCAGCATCGCCCTGGCGGCTTCCAGGCGCAGCCGTTCTATGGCCTTGGCCGGGGACTGGCCGGTCTCCTCGCGAAACACGCGCGTGAATTGCCTCGGGCTCAAACTGGCCGCATCGGCGAGTTCCTCCACTGTCAGGGGGTTTCTGAGATGCTCCTTGGCGTAGACCAGGGCGCGCTTGACCCGATCCGATCGCGGCTCGAGTTCCAGCAGCGCCGAGAACTGCGATTGGCCTCCCGGCCGGCGGTGATAGATGACAAGCCTCTGCGCGATGGATCGGGCCAGATTCGCATCGTGGTCTTCCTCGATCAGCGCAAGTGCCAGGTCGAGGGCCGAACTCATGCCGGCGGATGTCCAGACATTGCCCTCCTTGACGAAAATGCGGTCGTCGTCGACGCGAACGGCAGGAAAGCGTTCCTGCAAGGTCTTGGCGTGCGCCCAGTGTGTCGTGGCCGATTTCCCATCGAGCAGGCCGGCTTCCGCCAGCGCGAAGGCGCCGGTGCAGACGCCCGCGACGCGCCGCGAATGCTGCCCCGCCGCAGCAATGTAGTTGCGCAGGCCGGACGAGAGCGGGCGCGGTGCCAGCTCGCCCAGGACCATGAGCGTGTCCGGGAAATCCCCGAGCGGGGAAGTTTCGACACGCACACCCAATGTCGAGAGAATCCCACCGCCCTTCTCCGACATAACGGACATTGAATATGCCTTCCGGCCAAGCTGCAGGTTCGCGAATTCGAAAGCGGAAAGAGCTGCCAAGCCCATGACCTGGAAGCCATCCTCCATGATGAAGCCGACATGCCGCATCAGCGATCCCAACATGACTGTTTTCGCCCGATATTGGTGTTTCGGGACACGCATGTCCAGCAGCATGGTGCGCGGCCGCGGCTGCGGCCGGCACGCGTCGGGCGGGCTCCCTGTCACGATGCCGCTTTGTCCGAAATCGCCTCGTCTTCGTCCTGCCCGGTGGGCGCACCCGCTTCTAAACTGGCGCCTCAATCGCGAAGCGGAGATGCGGTCATGGCAAGCATCCAGGTCAACGGGACCCGGTACGAAGTCGATGCGGAGGCGGAGACGCCCCTGCTCTGGGTTCTGCGCGACACGTTGGGGTTGACCGGGACCAAATACGGCTGCGGCATCGCGCAATGCGGCGCCTGCACCGTCTTGATCGACGGCCAAGCCGTACGGTCCTGCCAGATGCCGCTCGACGGCGTCGGCACGTCGGAGATTCGCACGATCGAGGCGATCGAGCAGGACCCGATCGGCCATAAGGTGGTCGAGGCCTGGGTGGCACAGGAAGTGCCGCAATGCGGCTACTGCCAGTCGGGACAGGTTATGGCGGCGACCGCCCTTCTCAGGCAGACACCAAAGCCGAGCGATGCGGACATCCGGGACGCCATGACCAATCTCTGCCGCTGCGGCACCTATAACCGGGTCGCTGCGGCGATCCATCAGGCAGCAGGCTGAGAAGAGGTCGTCACGCACATGCTCGCAAAAATTGGGCAATCCACCGCACTGACGATCAAACCGATCGAAGGTATCGCCAATCTCTCGCGCCGAGGCGTTCTCGCGGGGGCGGCTTCCCTGGTGCTCGGGGCCCTGTTACCTGCCCCGCCGACGCGCGCGCAGCCCGTCGGGCCAGTCAAGCCGGGCACGCGTGTCCCAGCCTTCCTCGTCATCGGCAAGGACGGCAGCTTCAAGATCCTCAGCCCGTTCGTCGAAGGCGGCCAGGGCATCAACACGGGCATGGCGCAGATGATCGGCGAGGAACTCGATGTCGATCCGGCCCGTTTCGCAGTCGAGTGCGCACCTCCCGGGCCTGACTATGCCGTGATCAACGGACTGCGCATGACCGGCGGCAGCTTCTCGACACGCTCCAGCTACATGCTGATGCGCCGGCTCGGGGCCACCGCGCGCGACCTGCTGATGCGGGCAGCCGCCACCCGCCTGAACGTCCGGCCCGACAGCCTGGCGACCGATGACGGTCAAGTGGTGCACGCCGCCTCGGGCCGTCGCCTCGCCTATGGTGACCTCGCCGACGACGCGATGAAGCTTGCGCCCACCGAAGACGTCATGCTTCGCGATCCGGCAACCTTCCGCTGGCTGGGCAAGCCGGTGCCGCGGCTCGACGTCCGGGCCAAGTCGACCGGCAAGGCGATCTATGCGATCGACCAGAAGGTCGAGGGCATGCTCTACGCCGCCGTCCAGCACGCACCGCATCTCGGCACCGAAGCCACGGCTATCGCCAATGAGGCCGCGCTCAAGGCAATGCCCGGTATCCATGGCGTGCACCGCCTGCCCGGCGCAATCGCCATCACCGCGAACAGTTGGTATCGCGCCCGAAAGGCGGCGGAGGCGGCCGAGGTCGCGTGGTCCGCGCCGCCGGCGAACGGCTTCGGCGCCATTGCAGCAGACTACTCGTCCCCGCGGATGCTCGCGGCGCTTAAGGCCAGCACCGCCCAGGCGATCACGGCGGAGAAGGAGGGCGACGCCGAGGCTGCCTTCGCCAAGGCCGCAAAGGTGGTCGAGGCCGACTACGACGCGCCGTACCTGGCACATGGCCAGCTCGAACCGCCGTCGTCGATCGCGCGCTTCAATGCCGACGGCTCGCTGGAACTCTGGCTGCCCAACCAGATGCCGGAGCTGTTTCAGTCGGTCGCGGCCGAAACGGCCGGCCTGCCGCAGGAGAAAGTGATCCTGCATTCACCGATGCTCGGCGGCTTCTTCGGGCGTCATTTCGTCTATGGTCCAGGCAATCCCTTCCAGCAGGCGATCCTGCTGGCCAAGGAAACCGGCAAGCCGGTGAAGGTGCTGTGGTCGCGCGAGGAAGAGTTCAAGCGGGACGCGCTGCGGCCGCTGAGCTTCAGCCGGTTTCGCGGCGCCATCGGGGCTGACGGCAAGCCGACGGCCATCCAGGTCCGCACCGTGGGCGAAGGGCCGCTGGGCCGCTATTTCGGCGTCGGTGCGAACGGCGGCGTCGACAGCTCCGCGGTCGAGGGCATCGTCGAGAAGCCATACGCCATCCCGAACAGGGCGATGGAGTATGTCCGCTTTCCCCACCCGGTGACGATTGCCTTCTGGCGTTCTGTCGGCCACTCGATGAACGACTATTTCTACGAAGCCTTCTTCGACGAGATGGCAGATGCGGGGAAACAGGACCCGTTCCGCCTCCGCATGGAGCTGCTTAAGGACAAGCCGCGCCATCGGCAGCTGCTCGAAACCGTCGCTGCGATGTCGGGGGGCTGGAAGCGTGGACCCTATGACGCCGAGGGCGGCAAGCGGGCGCGCGGCGTCGCCATGGCCTCGCCATTCGGTTCCGAAACCGCAACGATTGCCGAAGTCTCGCTCGACGGGGCGGAAATCAAGGTCCATGACCTGTGGATCGCCTTCGATCCCGGAAGCATCGTCAACCCCGCGATTGTGAAGTCGCAGGTCGAGTCGGCGGCGGCGCTCGGTCTTTCGGCCACGCTGTTCGAGGAACTCGTCTATGACGGCGGCCTGCGCCAGTCGCACAACTTCGATGATTATCCGATCCTGTCCCGGGCATCGATGCCACAGGTCCATGTCGAAATTGTCGAGAGCGGCGCCCCCATGGGCGGCGTCGGCGAGCCCGGATTGCCCGGGGTTCCGCCGGCGGTCGTCAACGCGGTCGCGGCCCTGACCGGGCGCCGCATCCGCAGCCTGCCTCTGTCCAAGGCGAAATTTAGCAGCTGAGCGCGGACCGGGCATCACGCCGGCAGCCACGCGAGGAAGAGCGGGTCATGGTTTCGCCACCCGCGCACGGCGTCCGCCGGCCCACCGGCTGGCTGCGCGGCGATCGGCCCCGGGAGGCCTTCCGAATGAGCCCGGTACGCGCGGCTGAAAGACGCAGCACTGCCATACCCCGCTGCTTCGGCAACGTTTTCCAGCGCTTCGCCGCTGAAGCGAACGGCGTGGCTGGCCCGCGCCAACTTGAATTTCCGCAGAAACCCGGAGGGGGACATACCGACCGTGCGCAGCATACGTCCGGTCAGCGTCGCGCGTGCCAGACCGGCATGTAGCGCAAGATTTGCGACGGACCATTGCACGGGCGGTTGCCGCATCAATTCATCCAAAGCGCGCGCAACCCGCCGATCCTGCAACACCAGGCCAGCCTGATCGGCTACCCCAGGATCATCGACGCAGACCTCGAGCAGCTTGGCGAGAAGCAGATCGGCCAATCGCCTCAGCACGGTTCCGCGAGCCAGCCGCGCTTGCCCGATCTCCTCCGCCATCGCCTTCAGCAGCAGCGGAAACATCGGGTCCCTGCCCATGTGCCCCCGCACAATAACGAGAGGGGGCAGGAACAGGCGCAGCAGCATCGAAGCGTCGTCCGCGAGCTCGAACTCGCTGCACGAGAGCGTCGAGTGTGCATCGCCGGCCCCGGTGATCCTCATCGCATATGTCTGGTCATCGATTGCGCGTCGCGGATACTCGGCCAGCGGTCGAAGCCGGGTGCCTGGTCTACTGGCCAGATCGTGCCCGTTCCCTTGCGGGATGAGGACGACGTCCCCCTGGGCCAGTTCCTGCCAGGGACCCTGGTCGATCCTGACCAGGCATCTGCCGTTCAGAACCGCATGCAGGCGGGCGGTGGGGTGCGCAGGTATCGACACCCCCCAGGCGCCGGCAAAGTCGCAGAAGCCATAGCCGGCCGCCTTTACTCGACCCCGTCAAGCAAGCTGCCCTGCTCAGCCTGGGTCCGAGGACTGGATCGGACGAATTGGTAATCAGATCGACCATGCCGGCATTCACTCCCGCTGGGCAGGCACCCATCATAGCGCTTCCGAGCGACAGTGACGTCGGCCGGGCGACAAGGACGGTGATCGCAATGGAAAGCTTGCAAGGTCGACGGGTTATCGTGGTCGGCGCGGGTTCGGGAATGGGAAAAGCAACCGCAGGGCTTGCGGCGCAAGCAGGCGCCCGCGTCCATCTGGTTTCGCGTTCACCGGCAGCGCTGGAGGAAGCGGCCGGTCGGATTGGCGGGTCGGCGACGTGGGCTGTAGCCGATATGGCCCGGCCCGGCGCAATGGTGCAAGCGACGGCGGTCATGGACCAGGTCGACCACATGCTGATCTCCGCCGTGAGCGGAGAACTCGAACGCAAAGTCGACATAGGGTCGGCCACCGAGGATCAGCTGGAGCGCAGTTTCGACCGCCTTCGCGGCTATGTCCGCACCGTTCAGGCCGTTCTGCCCAAGATGCCCAGCGACGGTTCGATAACCCTCTGGTGCGGTGCATCCGCTATCAGGCCTCCGCGCCGCGGCTTTGCCCTGCTTGCGGCCGAGAATGCATCGGTTGGCGGATTTGCCCGCGCGCTGGCCCTGGAACTCGCGCCGATAAGGGTCAATACGCTGATGGCCGGGGTCATCGATACAGCGATCCACGTGCACCACCGCGAAGAGGTCAGGAACTGGGCAGAACGGGCACTGCCTGTCGCACGTTTCGGCCAGGCCGAAGATATCGCGCACGCCGCCCTGTTCCTGATGACCAACCCCTATCTGACCGGCCAAGTGGTGACTGTGGATGGCGGCTTCAGCCTGATCTGATCTTGGTCGGCAGCCATGGAACCCCGGCAATGACCGGATCGAGAGGGTACGATCCAAGGCAGGTGCTGCTGAACGGGCTTCTGTGACAGAAGCCCGTCAGGTTCGCACGTCGCCGCGGCCGGCCTTAAGGGCGCTTTCCAGTTCATTCGCGGTCTGGCGCACGATCGGGAAAACATCCGACAGCAATTGCCGCGATGTGATTGCGCTCATGCTGGTCAGCGCCGTCACCGCACCGACGACCTTGTGCTTGTTGTCGAAGATCGGCACGGCCAGCGAGCGGACGCCGACCTCGACCTCCTGTTCGACCAGGGCATAGCCGCGACTGCGAACCAGATCGAGCTGGCGACGCAGCACTTGCGGGTCGACGGTCGTCTTGTCCGTCAGTTGCACGGGCTGGCTGCTCTCGATCAGCTGATCGATGGCCTCCGGCGTGTCGAAGGCGAGCATCGCCCGCCCCGTCGACGTCGAGACGAGCGGCAGGCGGCGGCCGACGGGCACCGTGACGGCCAGCGAACGCTGTGCGATGGCCCGCGCCGTATAGACCGATTCGGCACCGTCGCGGACGGCCAGCGCAATGGTCTGCTCCGACGCGGCGCTGGCCTGCTCGAGCAGCGGCATCGCAAAATCCGAGAAGGGCAATGCCGACAGATAGGAGTAGCCGAGACTGAGTACCTTCGAGGTCAGGCGGAACGAACGGCCATCGCGACGGATGAAGCCGAGATGGGCGAGCGTGAGCAGGTAGCGACGCGCGCCGGCCCGGGTCATGCCGACGCGGTCGGCAACCTGCGACAAGCTCATGCTGGCATTGGCGGCGTCGAAACTGGACAGGACGCTCAGGCCATGCTCCAGAGACGTGACGAAGTCGCGCGGCTTCCCGTCGGCGGTGGCACTGTCGTCCTGCATGCGTATTTCCCTCCCTTCGGTCGCCGATCCTGGCGACGCGTGCGGCTTATGTCGATTCCCGACTTTTCCGTGGATTGTCAACGGTCCGATGGTGGCATGGCGCAATCCATCCGGCACCGAATCGATATGCCGGCGCCATAGGAATGCTGCCAGCTAGTCATCGCGTTCCCGATCCGCCATTTCTGCATTGAGCGGCATCGCGTGGCGATCCCGGCAGCGACCGGCAACGCACAGAGGGTGCTTTCCGGTTGTTCTGCATCGCCTCGTCATGGCACTGCCCCCTCATTGACCGGTCGAGACCATCACCATGAAATGGGCACATGGCGAACTTATGTTCGAACTTATGCGCATTTCGGCAGAACGCAAGACGGCTTCGGCGACAACAGTCCGCCCGGCCTCTCGCCGGCCTCGGACCTGGTCGCAGGGCGATTACCGATATCGGCAAATCGGCCTTCCGCCGACAGGCGGCGCGCATCGCCAAAATTAAGTATTGCGAACATTAGTTCGTATTATGTAGCGTTGTGTCCATCTTAGAGCACCGCGGATGCGGGCAAGGCGTGAGGGCAGGATGGGTGAGGGCATGCTTATCGCTGGACACATCGTCGGCGCCGACGAGGCCTTCGACGTCGTCGACCCCGCGACCGGACTGGCCTTCGCCACCGCACCCGACTGCAGCGCGGCGCAGCTGGACGAGGTGATCGCCGCCGCCGAGCGCGCGTTCCCGGCATGGGCGCGCGACATCACGGTGCGGCGCCAGGTTCTGCGCGCCTGCGCCGACGCCGTTCGGACCCATGCCGACGAACTGGGCCGGCTGATCTGCCGCGAGCAGGGCCGGCCGCTGCCGAAGGCGATCGGCGAGGTGATGGGCGCGGCGCGCTGGTTCGAGCATACGGCCGGCATCGAGCTTCCCGTCGAGGTGATCCGCGACGACGAGGCGATGCACATCTCGGTCCATCACCGCCCGCTCGGTGTCGTGGCCGGCATCGCGCCGTGGAACTATCCGGTGATCTCGGCCGTGTGGAAGATCGCCCCCGCGCTGCTTGCCGGCAATTGCATGGTGCTGAAGCCCTCGCCGTTCACGCCGCTGGCGACGCTCCGCCTCGGCGCGATCCTGAAGGACATCATTCCCGCCGGCGTCCTCGCCATCGTCTCCGGCGGCGATGGGCTCGGCCGCGCCCTTGCCGGGCACGCCGCCATCCGCAAGATTTCGCTGACCGGCTCGATCGAGGCCGGCAAGAGCGTGGCGGCCGCCGCTGCAGCGGATCTGAAGCGCGTGACGCTGGAGCTCGGCGGCAACGATGCCGCCATCGTGCTCGACGACGTGGATCCCGATGCGATAGCCGAGAAGCTGTTCTGGGGCGCGTTCCAGAACAGCGGCCAGGTGTGCTGCGCCATCAAGCGGCTCTACGTGCACGAGGCGGTGCATGACCGGGTGACGGACGCGCTGCTCGCGCGGGTCAACACAGCCAGCGTCGGGAACGGCTTCGCCGACGGCATCGATCTGGGTCCCTTGTCGACGAAGCCCCAGTTCGACCGGGTGCGCGCGCTGACCGAAGATGCGCGCGACGCCGGTGCCAGGCTGCTCGGCGAAGCTGCCGTGCCCGAGGGCAGCGGCTATTTCCTGCCGCCACGCCTCGTCACCGGTCTCGACGATACGGCATCGCTGGTGGCGGAGGAGCAGTTCGGCCCCTTGCTGCCGATCCTGCCGTTCCGCGACGAGGCCGAGGTGCTCGCCCGCGTGAACGCGACGAAATTCGGCCTGTCGGGTTCGGTGTGGAGCGGATCCGCCGATCGCGCGACCGACCTCGCAGCCGCCATGGAAAGCGGCACCGTCTGGATCAACCAGCATCTCAGCCTGCTGCCGATCGCCCCGGTCGGTGGCCACAAGTGGTCCGGCATCGGCGTCGAGAACGGCCTGTGGGGCCTCCTCGCCTACACCGACCTGCAGACGATCTCCGTCGCGAGGGCTTGACCATGTCGATAGCAGCAGCCGTCCTCGACCGGATCCAGGCCCTGCCGCGCCTGCGCGTCCTGGCCGGACCGACGCCGCTCGAGGAAGCCCGCGCCCTGTCACGCCAGCTCGGCGGACCGCGCATCTTCCTGAAGCGCGACGACCTCACCGCGGCGGGCCTCGGCGGCAACAAGGTGCGCAAGCTCGAATTTATCCTCGGCCGGGCGATCGCCGAGGGCTACGACACGGTCATCGTCTGTGGCGGTTATCAGTCGAACCTGGCCCGCATCGCCGCCGCCATGGGCGCGCGCGCCGGCCTGCGCATCGAACTGGTGCTTGGCGGCGTCCCCGGCGAACCGCGCCCGATCTGCGGCAACCTGCTGCTGTCGCATCTGCTCGGCGCCAACGTCCATCTCGTCGAGACCGAGCCACGCTGGGAGTTCGGCACGGTGCTCGAGGATCTCGCCGCGCGGCTCGCCGCCGAGGGGCGGCGGGCGCTGATCATGCCGCTCGGCGGGGCCAGCCCCGACGGCATGGCCGGCTACGTCCTCGCCACCGCCGAGATGAAGGCGCAGTTCGCCGAGATCGGCCTTGCCCCGCAGCATCTTTTCGTCGCGATCGGCTCCGGCGGCACCTATTCCGGCCTCATGCTGGGCGCAAGCAATCTCGATCCGGGTTACCGCGTCACCGGCGTCAGCGTCAGCCGCAAGGCCGACTATCTCGTCGAGAAGGTGACGGCGGAGGCGACAGAGGCCGGCCGGTTGCTCGGCCTGCCGCACGCGCCGACGGCCCAGATGCTCACCATCGTCGACGACCAGATCGGCGCCCATTACGGCGCACCGACCGAGGCGGCGCGCGAGGCGATCCATCTGCTGGCGCGGACCGAGGGTGTCTTCGTCGACCCGGTCTATTCGGCCAAGGCCCTGGCGGGGCTGATCGACGCCATCAGGACCGGCCGCGTCGGCAAGGACGAAGCGGTGGTGTTCCTGCACACCGGCGGCTCGCCCGCCCTGTTTGCCTACGATCCGAAGATCCTGCTGCCGGGCGTCGCGGCATGAGCCATTATTCCGCCTGGTCCCTGCTTCGCCACGCACTCGACGGCCACCGGTCATGGGCACCGGCCTGGCGTGATCCCGCGCCGCGTCGGCATTACCGGGTGGTGATCATCGGCGGCGGCGGACATGGGCTGGCGACCGCCTACTATCTCGCCCGGACACATGGCATCACCGATGTCGCCGTGCTGGAGAAAGGCTGGCTGGGCGGCGGCAATACCGGTCGCAATACCGCCATCGTCCGCTCCAATTACCTTCTCGCCGCCAATTCCCGCTTCTATGAGCACTCGCTGAAGCTGTGGGAGGGACTGACGCAGGAACTGAACTTCAATGTGATGTTCAGCCAGCGCGGCATGGTCAACATCGCGCACAGCAACGCCGAACTGTCGGCGCTGCATCGGCGGGGCAACGCAATGCGGCTCAACGGCGTCGATGCCGAACTGCTGTCGCGCGACGACCTCGGCCGCCTGATGCCGGCGCTCGACCTGTCGCCCGAGGCGCGCTTTCCGGTGATGGGCGGCCTGATCCAGAAGCGCGGCGGCACGGCGCGCCACGATGCCGTCGCCTGGGGCTACGCGCGGGCCGCCGATGCGCGCGGCGTCGACATCATCCAGAACTGCGAGGTGACGGCGATCCGCCGCGACGGCGACCGGGTCGCCGGCGTCGAGACATCGCGTGGCTTCATCGGGGCGGACAAGGTGGCGCTCTGCGTCGCCGGCGACTCCGGGCGTCTTGCCGCCATGGCCGGCCTGCGCCTGCCGATCGAGAGCCATGTGCTGCAGGCCCTGGTGTCGGAACCGGTAAAGCCGATGCTCGACGTCGTCGCCGTCTCCGGCGCGCTGCACTTCTACATCAACCAGTCCGACAAGGGCGAACTGGTGATGGGCGGCGATATCGACGGCCACAACTCCTACGCCCAGCGCGGCGATCCCGAGATCATCGACCATGTGGTCGAATCCGCCATCGCGCTGTTCCCGGCCATTCGACGGATGCGCCTGATGCGCGCCTGGGGCGGCACGGTCGACATGTCGATGGACGGCAGCCCGATCATCACCCGGCTGCCGGTCGACAGCCTCTACCTGAACGGCGGCTGGTGCTATGGCGGCTTCAAGGGGACCCCGGCCGGCGGAACCGCGCTGGCCCACCTGATCGCCACCGACACGCCGCATCCGATCGCCGACCGATTTACGCTGACCCGCTTCGATACGGGCGATCTGCTCGACGAACGTGGTGCCGGCTCCAGCCCCTGGATGCATTGACCATGCGGATCCCCTGCCCGAACTGCGGATCGCGGTCGCTTGCCGAGTTCAGCTATGGCGGCGCGGCGCTCGACCGCCCGCCCGGCGATATCGGACCGTCGCCCGAGACAGCACCGGCATGGGACGACTTCGTCTATCGCCGCGACAATCCGGCCGGCCCGCTGCGCGAACTCTGGTTTCATGCCGCCGGATGTCGAGCCTGGTTCGTCGCGACGCGGGACACGCGGTCGCTGGAGTTTATCGCCGAGGTGACGCCATGACCGGCTGGCGCGCACCGACGGGGGGGCGCATCGATCGGTCGCGGACGATCGACTTCCGGTTCAATGGCCGCGCCTATACCGGCCATGACGGCGATACGCTCGCCTCCGCCCTGCTCGCCAACGGGGTCGATATCGTCGCGCGCAGCTTCAAGTACCACCGGCCGCGCGGCATCGTCGCCTTCGGCGCCGACGAACCGAACGCGCTGGTCGAGGTCGGCGAGGGCAGCAGGCGGACGCCGAACCTGAAGGCGACGCAGGTGCGGCTGGTACCGGGGCTGGTGGCACGCAGCCAGAACTGCTGGCCATCCGTCAACTTCGATATTATGGCGATCACCGGCCTGCTGGCGCCGTTCATGCCGTCCGGCTTCTATTACAAGACGTTCAAGTGGCCGGTGTCGGCATGGCCGTTCTATGAACGCCTGATCCGGAATGCCGCCGGAATGGGGCGGGCGCCCGCGGCGGCCGACCCCGACGCCTATGACAGCGTGCACCGGTCGGTCGACCTGCTGGTGATCGGGGGCGGCCTCGCCGGGCTCGCGGCCGCACGCGCCGCCGCCCAGGCCGATGCCGGCACGCGGATCCTGGTGGTCGACGAGTTGGCGGAGTTCGGCGGGCTCGGCACCGCCGACACGGCCGTCGTCGACGGGCGCGACTACCGGGACTGGGTCGCCGATGCCGTTGCCGCCCTGTCGGCCGTGCCGAACGTCACGCTGCTGCCGCGGACGACCGCCTACGGCCATTACGACGGCAATCTCGTCGGCCTCGTCGAGGAGTGCGACGGCCCGGTGCGGCAACGGCGCTGGCTTGTCCACGCCGATCGTATCGTGCTGGCGACCGGCGCGACCGAGCGGCCGCTGCTGTTCGGCGGCAACGACCGGCCCGGCGTCATGCTGGCGAGCGCGGCGCGGCTCTACGCCACCCGCCACGCCGCCATGGCCGGACGACGCGCCGTCGTCTTCACCTCCGACGACAGCGGCTATGAGGCCGCCTTCGATCTGCGTCAGGCGGGTGTCGCCATCGCCGCGATCGTGGATCCGCGGGCAGAGGTGGGCGAGGCGCTGAAAGGGCGCTGCGCCGCCGCCGGCATCACGCTGCTGGCCGCCCATCGGATCGAGTCGAGCCACGGCCGGCGGCGGGTATCCGGCTGCACGGTCCGCCCGATCGCCGGCGGCCAGCCGCGGCGCTTCACCTGCGACCTGATCCTCACGGCCGGCGGCTGGACGCCGGCGGCCCAGCTCTTCACCCATGCCGGCGGCCGGCTGCGCCACGACCCGGCATTGGCCGCGCTCGTACCCGATGCGACCTCGTGGGCGGGGCGCGCATCGACCGGCATGATCGCGGTCGGCGCGGCGGCCGGCGTCTATGACGTTGCCGGCTGCCTGGCCAGCGGGCAGGCCGCCGGACGGGGCGAGCCGCCCCTCGGCATCGGCGGAAGCGAGGCGCGGTCGCCGATCGTCCTGGGCGGCACCGGCAAATGTTTCGTCGACCTGCAGAACGACGTCACCGTCGCCGACATCGCGCTCGCGGTCCGCGAAGGCTATCGGTCGATCGAGCACGTCAAGCGCTACACCACGCTCGGTATGGGCACCGACCAGGGCAAGCTCGCCGGCCTGACCGGCGTCGCCGTCGCCGCCGCGGCGCAGGGACTGGCGCCGGCGGATCTCGGCAACAGCCGGCCGCGGCCGCCGCTGTCGCCGGTCACCTTCGGGGCGCTGGCCGGACCCTTCGTCGGACCGCTGTCGAGCCCGGCCCGCACCACGCCGATGCACGGCTGGCACGAGGCGCACGGCGCACTGATGGCCAATGTCGGCAGCTGGCGGCGACCGCAGCTCTATCGGCGCGAGGCCGAGGGCGACCTCGAGGCCGTCATCCGCGAGGCCGGCAACGTGCGCCGCGCCGTCGGCCTGACCGACGTCTCGACCCTGGGCAAGATCGACCTGCAGGGACCCGACGTCGCCCGCCTGCTCGACCATGCCTACATCAACGGCTTCGCGAGCCTGGCGCCCGGGCGCTGCCGCTACGGCGTCATGCTGCGCGAGGACGGCATGGTCCTCGATGACGGCACCGTCACCCGGCTCACGGCCGAGCGCTGGTTCATGACCACGACTACCGGCAATGCCGAGCGCATCCATGCCCATCTGGAACGTATCCGGCAGATCGATCTGCGGGGGCTCGACGTCACCATCACGCCGGTCACCGAACAGTGGGGGGCGATGGCCGTCGCCGGGCCGCGCGCCCGTGATCTCCTGGCCGCGCTGCGGCCGGATTTCGCCGTCGACAACGAAGCCCTGCCCTTCATGGCGCTGGCCGAGGGGCGGATCGGCGACATCGCCGCCCGCGTGCTGCGGGTCAGCTTCTCCGGCGAGCGCGCCTACGAGATCTATACGGCCGCGGGTGATGCCCTCGCGATGTGGAACACGATCCTCGCGGCCGGCACATCCTTCGGCTTGATGCCCTACGGCACCGAAGCGATGATGACGCTGCGCATCGAGAAGGGCTTGTTCGTGCCCGGTTTCGAGGCCGACGGACGCACGCTGCCCGATGATCTCGGCCTTGCCCGCATGGTCAGCACGAAGAAGGAATTCGTCGGCCGCCGCTCGCTGCGGCGCCCGGCCTTCGTCGCGCCTGACCGCAAGCAGCTGGTCGGCCTGATGGCGGTCGACCGGACGCAGGCGATCCCGCGCGGGGCACAGATCGTGCGCGACCTCGGCGGCGCGCCGCCGGTGGCCATGGAAGGCCATGTCACCTCCGTCACCTATAGTCCGGAACTCGGCCGGTGGATCGCCCTGGCCCTGGTCGCCGGCGGCCGTGCCGCGCTGGGCGAGACCCGCGTCGCCGCGTCGCCGCTGACCGGCGAGACCGTGCCGGTGACGCTGTGCCCGCCCGTGTTCGTCGATCCGGAGGGGGAGAGGCTGCGTGGCTGAAACCTGTCTTGTCACCCGCCGGCCGCCGCTGGCGCTCCTGGACGTGACCGCGCGGCCGGATGTCTGGTCAGGCGGCCTGACGGCGCTGGAAACCGTCGTGGCGTTGTCGCCCGAGCGGCGCATTCTGCTGGCCGGCGACGCCGCCGACCTGGCCGGCAGTCTCGATGCCATCGCGGCACGGGGCGGCCGCGGGGTCGATGTCAGCCATGGCTGGCAGCCGATCGCGATCGACGGGCCGGCGGCGCGGTCGCTGCTGGAGCGCGGCATCGACCTCGACCTGGCGCCGGACCAGTTTGCGCCCGGACACGGGGCCGCGACATTGTGCGCCCGCGTGCCCGTCCTGCTCCGGGCCGAGGCCGCGGGCGGCTACACGCTTCTTGTCGCGACCAGCTATGCCGACTGGCTGATGCGCTGGCTGCAGGCGGCCCGCGCCGCCATGACACGACCGTCACTCTCGAACACAGGGATCTCTGGGAGCCAACGATGACCGTAGCCGCTGAAGCCCTCAAGCATGTCTGGTTTCACGCCACCAGCCCGCAGGCCCTGCGCTCTGCCGGCGGCCTCACCGTCTTCAACAAGGGCGAGGGCTGCTATCTGATCGACGAGGACGGCCGCCGCTACCTGGACGGCCTGTCGGGCGGTGCCTTCGTCACCAATGTCGGTCATGGCCGCGCCGAGATCGCCGAGGCCATGGCGGCGCAGGCGCGCGAGCTGGCCTATGTCTCGCCCTACAACTTCGTGGCACCGACGACGGTCCAGCTGGCCGGCGTCGTCGCCGACCTCGCCCCCGGCGACCTCGACCGCGTGTTCTTCACCTCGGGCGGCTCCGAGGCCGTGGAGACCGCGATGAAGATCGCCAAGCAGTACCACTGGCTCGGCGGCGACCAGAAGCGCACCAAGGTGATCAGCCGGCGCGGCTCGTATCACGGCTCGACGCAATATGCGATGAGCATCAGCGGCGCCAGCCACGACTTCAACAACAAGATCTTCGGGCCGCTGGTGCCCGGCTGCGTCCACGTACCGCACAACAATTGCTATCGCTGCGAATACGGCCTGACGCGCCCGAGCTGCGCCACGCTGTGCGCGACGATGATCGAGAAGCAGATCCTGCACGAGGGGCCGGAAACCGTCGCCGCCATCATCGCCGAACCGGTCCCCGCCGCCGCCAGCATCTACCCGGCACCGGACGAATACCTGCCGATGCTGCGCCAGATCGCCGACAAGTACGGCGTGCTGCTGATCATCGACGAAGTGATCAACGGCTTCGGCCGGACCGGCAGCATGTTCGCCTGCGAACAGTGGGGCGTGGTGCCGGACATCATGACCGTCGCCAAGGGACTGACCAGCGGCTACGTGCCGATGGGCGCGGCCATCGCCAGCGCCCGGGTCGCCAGGCGCTTCGACGAGGCCAGCGGCCGCGAGGCAGGGCTGAACCACGTGCTGAGCTTCGGCGGCCACGCGGTCGCCGCCGCCGCCGCATTGAAGAACATCGAGATCGTGCAGCGCGAGAAGCTGGTCGAGAACTCGCGCGAGATGGGCAAGTACCTGCTCGACGGTCTCGACTCGCTGCGCCGCCTGCCGCTGGTCGGCGACGTGCGCGGGCGCGGCCTGCTCGCCGCCGTCGAACTGGTGCGCGACAAGGAGACGCGGGCGCCGTTCGGGCCGCAGGACCAGATGGCGCCGCGCATGACCGCGTACATGCGCGACGAAGGCGTGCTGGTCCGGACCTACCAGGTGGTCGAATTCGGTCCGCCGCTGACCGCCGGCCGCGCCGAGGTCGAGATGATCATCACCGCGCTGGAACGCGCCATCCTGCGCTTCGCCGCCGACGTCGGCCTCGCCTGAATCGGGGGCGCCGGCGCCGTTCGGCGTCGGCCGGCCGCAGCCTTTCAGCTTCCGTCGCGCCGCCGGCACAGCGGCGCGAAACGGCGAATTGTGCCATCCGCCAAGTCCACAGCCTTACACTTCAGTTCCGCAAACAAAAGTTCGCATTTCCTAATTTCTGGCCACTTAGGGCCTTCACAGGGAAGGCACAGCGTGTTTGTCTTGAAAGCAACACAGGGAGACAAAACCATGTTGACGCGCAGGACTTTGCTCACACTGACCGCCGCCAGCCCCATTCTCGGCAGCGCGGCATTCCTGTCATCGCCGGCCCGCGCGGCCACGCCGAAGGGCGTGATCGTCATGGCCAAGCAGATCGACGATCTCGTCAGCGGCTTCGATCCGGCCGAGGCCTACGACATCACCAATCTCGAGGTGGTGCCCAATCTCTATCGCGGCCTGGTCATGCCGGATGCCGCGGACAACACCAAGGTGGTCGGCGACCTCGCGAAGTCCTGGACGGTGAGCCCGGACGGGACCACGTTCACCTTCAAGCTGAAGACCGACATCAAGTTCGCCTCCGGCAAGGCGGTGACGGCCGAGGACGCCGCGTTCTCGTTCCGGCGCGCCGTCAAGCTGAACAAGCTGCCGGCGTTCATCCTGACGCAGTTCGGCTTCGCCAAGGACAATGTCGAGACGCTGATCACCGCGCCGGACAACGAAACGCTGGTGATGAAGCTGCCGGCGCCGGTGGCGCCGACCTTCCTGCTGTTCTGCCTGACCGCGCCGGTCGGCGGTGTCGTCGAGAAGGCCACAGCCCTCGCCCACGAGGTCGACGGCGACATGGGCAATGGCTGGCTCAAGCTGCACTCGGCCGGCGCCGGCGGCTATCAGATGGTGGAATGGGTCGCGAGCGATCATCTGACGCTCGACGCCAATCCGCATCACGGCACGCCCAACCAGCCGCGCCGCATCTTCATGCGCCATGTGCCCGATCCGTCGGCGCAGCTGCTGATGCTGCAGAAGGGCGACGCCGACATCGCCCGCAACCTGACGCCGGATCTGCTGAAGAAGGTGCGCGAAGACAAGTCGATGACCATCGTGTCGGCCGGCCAGGCGGTCTCGGTCTATATCGCGATGAACCAGGCGGTGCCGGCGCTGCAGAAGGTCGAGGTGCGCCAGGCGTTGAAATGGGCGATCGACTATGACGGCATCGCCACCAACATCACCCCGAACATGTTCTCCGTCGCGCAAGGGTTCCTGCCGCCGGGGCTGCCGGGCGGGCTGACCGACCGGCTGTTCAAGAAGGACGTCGCCAAGGCCAAGCAGTTGCTGGCCGCGGCCGGCTATCCGGACGGCTTCGACGTCACCCTGGAAGTCCCCTCCTCGGCGCCTTATGCGGATATCGGCCAGGCGGTGCAGGCCGACCTCGCCGCCGTCGGCATCAGGGTGAAGCTGGTCACCGGGGAAATGCGCCAGGTGATGACGAAGACCCGCCAGCGCAGCCATGAACTCGCGCTGATGCCCTGGGGCACCGATTACTTCGACCCCTATTCGAACAGCCAGACGTTCTGCGAAAACCCCAATGACGGCGATGATACCAAGCTGAAGACGATGGCGTGGCGCAGCCACTATGTCGACAAGGAGCTGAACGACATGTCGGTGGCGGCGAGCAAGGAGCTCGACACCGACAAGCGCATGGCGATGTATCGCGACATGCAGCTGAAGTTCGCCGACCGCGCGCCGTTCGTGATGATGCTGCAGAAGATCGCCTCCGCCGTCATGGCGAAGGGGGTTTCGGGCTTCACCATCGGGCCGCAGACCGGCTTTACCCAGTACGCCGATATCCGCAAAGCGTGACGATGTCCCGACAGCGGCCCGGTCGGACCATGCGCGCGATGATCAAGCTGGGGGCGACCGCCTCCAGCCTGGCCATCACGCTGTTCGGCCTGGTGGTGGTGACGTTCTTCATCGGCCGCGTCATTCCGATCGATCCGGTGATCGCCATTCTCGGCGATCACGCCCGCCCCGAGCTGGTCGACCGCCTGCGCGCCGAACTGGCGCTCGACCAGCCGCTGACGACGCAGTTCTGGCTCTATCTGGGCAAGCTGGTGCAGGGCGATCTCGGCCGTTCGGTGATGACCTCCAATCCCGTGCTCGACGACATCAGGCTCTATTTTCCCGCGACGGTCGAGCTGGGCACCACGGCGATGATCCTCTCGACCCTGATCGGCGTGCCGCTCGGCGTGATCTCGGCGGTCAGGCGCAACAGCCGCATCGACCAGGTGGCGCGCGTCGTGTCGCTGTTCGGGCATTCGCTGCCGATCCCGGTGCTCGGGCTGGTGTCGCTGCTGCTGTTCTACGCCTGGCTCGGCTGGTCGCCGGGTACCGGCCGGCTCGGTGTCGCCTATGTCGGGCTCATCCCGGCCGTGACCGGCTTTCTGACGGTCGATGCCCTGATCGCCGGCGACCTCGAGGTGTTCTGGGATGCCCTGGCACATCTGATCCTGCCCGCCGCCGTCCTGGCCTATTTCTCGATGGCCTACATCTCGCGCATGACGCGGGCCTTCATGATCGAGGCGCTGAGCGGCGAATACGTGATCACCGCGCGCGCCAAGGGCCTGTCGGCCGCACGCGTCATCTGGCGGCACGCTTTCGGCAACATCGCCGTCCGCCTCGTCACCGTGCTCGCGCTCACCTATGCCGGCCTGCTCGAAGGCGCCGTCGTCACCGAGATGATCTTCAGCTGGCCGGGCATCGGGCAATATCTGACGGTCTCGCTGATGAACGCGGATATGAACGCGGTGATCGGCGCGACGCTCGTCGTGGGGTCTGTCTACATGGTCATGAACATGCTGGCCGATATCGTCTACCGCGTCCTGGATCCCCGCGTATGATCGCGCACCTCGTCGACCGTGCCTGGCTCCTGAGCGACAGCCCGCAATCGCGCGCCCAGGCGGCGCTGGGCAGCGCCTATCGGTTGTGGTGCGATTTCCGGGCCAACGGCCCGGCGTTCCTCGGCCTCGTGGTCGTCGTCATCCTGTTGCTGGCGGCCGCGTTCGCGCCGCTGCTGGCCACGCATGATCCGCTGATCCAGAACCTCGGCCAGCGGCTGCAGCCGCCTTCGGCCGATCATTGGCTGGGCACCGACGAACTGGGCCGCGACGTCTATTCGCGCCTGCTCTTCGGCGCCCGCGTCACCCTCGGCATCGTCTTCGCCGTCGTCGTGCTGGTCGCGCCGATCGGGTTGGCGATCGGCTGCATCGCCGGCTACTACCGCGGCGCCACCGATGCGATCCTGATGCGGGTGACCGACATCTTCCTGGCCTTTCCCCGCCTGATCCTGGCGCTGGCCTTCGTCGCCGCGATCAAGCCCGGCATCGGCAGCGCCGTCATCGCCATCGCCCTGACCACCTGGCCGCCCTATGCCCGGCTGGCGCGCGCCGAGACGCTGGTGCTGCGCGACGCCGACTACATCGCCGCCGTCCGCATGGCCGGCGCGTCCCATCGCCGGATCATCCTGCGCCATATCATGCCGCTCTGCCTCGGCTCGCTGGTCGTGCGGGTCACGCTCGACATGAGTTCGATCATCATCTTCACCGCCAGTCTCGGCTTTCTCGGCATGGGCGCGCAGCCGCCCTCGCCGGAATGGGGCGCGATGATCGCCACGGCGCGCCGCTTCCTGCTCGAACAATGGTGGGTGCCGCTGATCCCGGGTATCGCGATCCTCGTCGCCTCGCTGGCCTTCAACCTGCTGGGCGACGGCTTGCGCGACGTGCTCGACCCCAAGCAGGACTGAGGGGCGCGATGCTGGTCGAGATCGCCGGTCTCAACATCGTCTTCGCCGGCCGCAACGGCCCGCACACCGCGGTGCGCAACGTCTCGCTGACCCTCGGCACCGAAAAGCTCGGCATCGTCGGCGAGAGCGGCAGCGGCAAGTCGCTGACCGCCCGCGCCCTGCTCCGCCTGCTGCCGCCGGCGGCGACGGCGACGGCCGAGGTGCTGCGCGTCGACGGCACCGACGTGCTGCAGGCGAGCGAGCGCCGGATGCAGACGATCCGCGGCCACCGCGCCGGGCTGGTGCTGCAGGACCCGAAATACGCGCTGAACCCGGTGATGACCGCGGGCGCGCAGATCGCCGAGGCCTGGCGCAACCGCAGGAAGGGCACGCGGCGCGAGGCGCGCGAAGCCGCGATCGACCTGCTGGCCCAGGTGCAGATCCGCGATCCCGCGCGGGTTGCCGATTGCTATCCGCACGAACTGTCCGGCGGCATGGGCCAACGGGTGATGATCGCCATGATGCTCGCCCCGGATCCGGCGCTGCTCATCGCCGACGAGCCGACCTCCGCGCTCGACGCGCCGGTCCAGATGGAGATCCTGAACCTGATGGAAGACCTGGTGTCGCGGCGGAACATGGGCCTGATGCTGATCAGCCACGATCTGCCGCTGGTCGGCCATTTCTGCGACCGCGTCGCGGTCATGTATGCCGGCCGGATCGTCGAGCACCTGGCGGCGGACAGGCTGGCCCAGGCCAGTCACCCCTATACCCGCGCCCTGCTGGACTGCCTGCCGAGCCTGGCGCATCCGCGGCCGCGCCTGCCGGTGATGACCCGGGATCCGGCGTGGCTGGCCTGAGGCGGGGGTGGCAGGCATGATCGTCGTCGACGACCTCAGGATCCGCTTTGGCGACCACGACGTGGTGCGCGGCGTCCGCTTCAGCGTCGAGGCCGGCGGCAGTTTCGGCATCGTCGGCGAGAGCGGATCGGGCAAGACCACGGTGATGCGGGCGCTCGCCGGCCTCAACGACGCCTGGGACGGTTATCTGCAGGTCGCCGGCGTGCCGCTGGGCCGGGGCCGCAACGCCGATCTCCACCGCCGCGTCCAGATGGTGTTCCAGGACCCCTATGGCTCGCTGCATCCGCGCCAGACGGTCGACCGCGCGCTGAGCGAGCCGCTGCTGGTCCAGGGGATCGGCGACGTCGACCGGCGGATCCGCAAGATGCTGTCCGACGTCGCGCTGCCGGCGGCGGCGCGCTTCCGCTATCCGCATCAGCTGTCGGGCGGCCAGCGCCAGCGCGTGGCGATCGCCCGGGCCCTGATCTCCGAACCCTCGGTCCTGCTGCTCGACGAGCCGACCAGCGCGCTCGACGTCTCGGTCCAGGCGGAAATCCTCAATCTGCTGACCGACCTGCGCGCCGAACGCCAGCTGACCTACCTGATGGTCAGCCACAACCTCGCGGTCGTCGCGCATCTCTGTGCGACGGTGGGGGTGATGAGCAACGGCGAGATGGTCGAGATCCTGTCGACCGAGGATTTGCGCGCCGGGCGCACCCAGCAACCGCAGACCGCCCGGCTGCGCGCACTCAGCCTCGAGATGAACTGAACCGCAAGGCCGCCGCCCGGCGACGGGCCGCGTGCGAGGAAAGGGCCGGACATGGCATTTGATCCGAGGTGGAAGGCCCGCGCCGGCCACGTGGCGACGCGCTCACTGGTCTACGCCGCGACCGCGGCGGTGGCGACATCGCATCCGCTGGCCAGCGTCGCCGCGCTCGACATGCTGCGCGGCGGGGGCAACGCCGTCGATGCCGCCGTCGCCGCCATCGCCGTGCAATGCGTGGTCGAGCCGCACCAGACCAGCATCGGCGGCGACTGCTTCGCCCTCTACGTGCCCGCCGCCACCGGCACGCCGATCGGCCTCAGCGGTGCCGGCAGGGCCCCGGCCGCGGCCGACGCCGGCTGGTACGCGCAGGCCGGCATCACGACGCTGGCGCTCGACTCGGCCCACACCGTCACCGTGCCGGGCGCGATCGCCGCCTGGTGCAAATTGCTGGCCGAGCACGGGCGGCTGTCGCTCGGCACCGTGCTGGAGCCGGCGATCCGCCATGCCCGCGACGGCTATGTGGTGCAGCCGGTCGTCGGGCTCGACTGGGCCGGCGAGGCGCCGCTGCTGGCCGATCATCCGACGGCGGCGGCGGTGTTCCTGCCGGGCGGCCGCCCGATCCCGGAAGGCCAGGTCCACCGCCAGCCACGGCTTGCCGCCACGCTGGAGATCATCGCCCGCGAGGGCCGCGACGGCTTCTATACCGGCCCGGTCGCCGCCGACATGGTCGACTGCCTGCGCGCGCTCGGCGGGCTGCACACGCTCGACGATTTCGCGGCGGCGCGCGCCGACACGGTCGACGCGATCTCGACCCGCTACAAAGGTTACGACGTGCTGGAGCTGCCGCCGAGCGGCCAGGGGCTGGCGGCGCTGATGATGCTGAACGTGCTCGACGGCCTCGACCTCGCCGATCCCGGCTACGGCGAGGCCGACCGCATCCACATCCTCGCCGAGCTGGCCAAGCTGGCCTATCACCATCGCGATCATCTCTTTGCCGACCCGGATTTCGCCGCGACGCCGGTGCGGGAACTGCTGTCGCCCGGCTGGGCGGCGTTCGCCCGCGACCGCATCGACATGCGGCGGGCGGCCGCGCCGGTCGTCTGGCCCGCGGTGACCCAGCGCGACACGGTCTATGCCTGTGTCGTCGACGCCGAGGGCAACGCGATCTCGTTCATCAATTCGCTGTTCCACTCGTTCGGCAGCCGGATCATGGCGCCGCGCTCCGGCGTGCTGCTGCACAACCGGGGCGCCCAGTTCAGCCTGGAGCCCGGCCATCCCAACGTCATTGCCGGCGGCAAGCGGCCGCTGCACACCCTGATTCCCGGCATGGTGATGAAGGACGGCGCCTGCGTCGGGCCGTTCGGCGTCATGGGCGGCCCCTATCAGGCAGCCGGACATGCCGAGCTGCTGTCCAACATCCTGGACCGCGGCATGAACCCGCAGCAGGCGCTCGACGCCCCGCGCAGCTTCGCCTATCGCGGCGTGCTCAATATCGAACGCCGCGACGACCCAGGGATCCTCGACGACCTCAGGGCGCGCGGCCATGACGCGCAATGGTCGCCGGCGATGATCGGCGGCGGCCAGATGATCTGGCGCGATCCGGAAACCGGCGTGCTCGCCGCCGCCTCCGACCCGCGCAAGGACGGATGCGCCCTCGGCCTCTAGCCCCTCGTGATGGAGAAGACAGCATGAAGATCGAACAGCGCCTGGAGGCGCTCGGCATCGCCCTGACCGTGCCGATGGCCGGTCCCGGGCAGTATGGCAAGCGCTACGGCAAGATGAAGCCGTTCGTCCTCAGCGGCCGCGTGCTGCATCTGAGCGGCCATTCCCCGGGCATGGAGAACGGCCTGGTGCGCTATCCCGGACGCCTCGGCGCCGATGTCAGCATCGAGGAGGGCTACCTCGCCGCCCGCCATACCGGCATCAACTGCATCTCGACCATCAAGCGGGCGATCGGCGACCTCGACCGCGTCACGGCCATCGTCAGCTCGATCAACTTCGTCGCCTGCACGCCGGATTTCTTCGAGCACTACAAGGTCACCAACGGCATGACCGACCTGTTCGACGAGGTGTTCGGGCCGGATATCGGGCTGGGTGCGCGCGCCACCTATGGCGCGCCGTCGCTGTCCGACAATTACTGCTTCGAGACCTCGCTGATCGTCGAAATCGACGGTCCGGCCCCCTGATGACGGCGCCGATGCCGGCGGGCGCGATCGCCCGCGCGATCCATGACGGGCGACAGGACCCGCGTGCCGCCGTCGACCGCGCGCTCGCGGCGATCGCCGCGGGCAACGATGCGCTCAACGCCATCGTCGATTTCGCGCCCGGCGAGGTCGAGCCGCAGCTGGCCGCGCTGACCCGGCGGCTCAAGGCCGGCGAGCGCCCGCCGCTGGCCGGCGTGCCCGTCGCGATCAAGGATCACATCCGCATAGCCGGCAAGCGCGTCACCCTGGGCTCGCTGATGTTCCGCGATTTCGTGCCGGCGCAGGACGACGTCGCGATCACCCGGCTGCGTGCCGCCGGCGCGATCTTGGTCGGCGCGACCAACATGTCGGAATTCGGCTGCACCGGCCATACCTCGAACCTCGTCTACGGCGTGACGCGGCATCCGCTGGACCCGCGGCTGACGCCGGGCGGTTCCTCGGGCGGTGCGGCAGCCGCCCTGGGCGCGGGCTTCGTGCCGCTGGCACTCGGCAGCGACGGTGCCGGATCGGGGCGCCGGCCGGCCGCGCATTGCGGCGTCGTCGGTTTCAAGCCGTCGGCCGGCGCCATCCCGACGCCGCGCATCCTGTCGCCGACCGAGGTGCTGGCGCCGATGGCGACGTCGGTCGCCGATGCCGCGCTGTTCTTCGCGGCGCTGGCCGGGCCGCATCCGGAGGATCCGGGGTCGGTCGCGCTGGCGCAGGATGACGGCCGCCCGCCGACGGCATTGCGGATCGCCTACAGCCCGCGCTTCGGGCTCGACGTGCCGGTCGACGCCGACGTGGCCGAGGCGATCGACGGCGCCGTCGAGCAGTTGCGCGCCGCCGGCTTCGTCATCGACCGGGCCGACCCCGCCTGGCCCGAGGGCGCGCGGGAAGGCGGCATCGCCCCGATCCAGGAAGCCGGCCTCGCCGCGGCCTGGGGCGAGGCGTGGCGGGAAACGCCCGACCGCTTCTCGCCCGGCGTGGCCGCGCAGATCGAACGCGGCCTGGCGCTCGACGGCACGGCCGTCGCCCGCGCGATCGATCTCAGCCGCGCCCTGGCCGGCGCCGCGGCGCGGTTCTTCGCCTCGGGCTACGACCTGCTGATCGGCCCGACCACCCCGTGCGTCGCCTGGCCGCACGCACAGTTCGCGCCGCCGCGCATCGGCGGCGAGGCGGTGGGCGAGCGCGGCCACGCCGTCTTCACCCCGTTCTTCAACCATGCCTTCTGCCCGGCGCTGTCGCTGCCCGCCGGTCACGGCCGCGACGGCCTGCCGGTCGGCCTGCAGATCGCCGGGCCGCGCCTGTCCGATCACCGCCTGCTGCGCGTCGCCGAAGCCTTCGAGGCCGTCCTGTCCGGCGAGGCCGCCGGCCGGACGACCTGACGGTTCAGCCGAACTCGAAGGCCGAGAACCCCTTGCGCTCGACATCGATGGTCAGGGTGCGGGTCATCGGCGGAAACGCCCGGGCGCTGCAGTTGGGCCGTTCGCACATCCGGCAGGTGACGCCGATCGGCGTCGCCGCATGCTCGCCGGTCATGTCGATGCCGTCGCCATAGACGATGCGATCGGCATAGGCGGCCTCGCAACCCAGGCTGACCACCAGCTTGCGGCCGCGATCGGGATAGGCGCCCTGCGCCGTCGATACCGTGCGCGAGATCGTCAGATACCGGGTCGCATCCGGCATTTCGACCGGCTGCACGATGATCTGCCCCGGCATCGAGAAGGCGTCATGGACGCGCCAGCGCGAACAGGTGCCGCCGAAGCGGGCGAAATGGAAACCGCCGGCGGAAAACCGCTTGGAGATGTTGCCGGCATTGTCGAGCCGCAGCAGGAAAAAAGGCACACCGCGCCGCGTGCGCTTCTGCAGCGTGGTCAGGCGATGCGACACCTGCTCGATCGAGGCGCCGAAGCGGCGTGCCAGCGGATCGACGTCGTAGCGCACGGATTCTGCAGCCTGCAGGAAAGGCTCGTAAGGCATCATCAGTGCGCCGGCGAAGTAATTCGCCAGGCCGATGCGATAGAGCCGCCGCGCCTCCTCGGTCTTCAGTTCGGCGCCGTCGATCAGCCGGTTCATCAACTCGCCCTGCTCCAGCACGGCGATCTGCACCGCCAGCTGGAAGATCCGGCTGGGGATCGGCAGCATCTCCGACAGGAACAGGCGCTGGGAATGCCGGTCGAAGCGGCGCTGCACGTCCGGCATGGCATGCAGCGGCAGCACCACCACCTTGACCCGGTGCCGGTCCCACAGATGCGCGCGCAGGCAGGTGTACATCTCGTCGGTGCCGGACAAGGTGGCGTAGAGCCGCTCGGCCGCCTCGTCGAGTTCCTCGATGTAGTTGCCGTTCCGCTGGAAATGGTCGCGCACCTCCTCGATCGGGAACCGCTCGTCGCGCGGCGGCAGGCCGCGGTCCATTTCCGGCCGCACGTCGTCGCGCCGCGAGACGATCGACTTGCGATAGGCGGCGTAGAGGGTGAGGAACGCCGTGGCGAGATCGGGCAGCCCGGCCGCCAGCTCGACGATGGCGGCCTTCGCCGGCATCTTCTTGCCGAAGACCGGATCGGTCAGCATCTCGGTCAGCTCGGCGGCCAGCCGCGCCTGGGCATCGCCGCGCAGGTCGCGCAGATCGAGGTCGTAGACCTCGGCGAGCCGCAGCAGCAGCTGGGTCGACAGCGGCCGCTGGTCGCTCTCGACCAGGTTGAGATAGCTGCCCGACACGTCCAGCGCCTTGGCCATGGCGGCCTGGCTCAGCCCCATGGCCTGACGCAGCTGCCGGATACGGCTACCGGCGAAGACCTTCTTTTCCCGGAACATCGGCACCTTTACAGGTTTTACAAACGGCGGCGAAGCCTTGTTAAGACTTTGACATCAAAACCTTAATTCTCGAAACGAAGATTGCTCTGGCGGCTTGCGTTTGTAAAGAATGGTGCAACGCAACACGGAGACTTCGCCATGAGCCGCAAAACATTCGCCGACCTGCGCAACCAAGTACTCGCGCGTTATCCCTCGGGCCAGACGCCCGGCGGCGTCTCGATCGACGATATCGTGCAGTTGAAATTGCAGAATACTTGGAACACGCATCTCGACATTGCTCGCGAGATGGCGCGCGTGATGCGCGCCGACATGGCGGCCTATGATCTCGACGCCACCAAGTTCACGCAGAGTCTTGGCTGCTGGTCGGGTTTTCATGCCCAGCAGATGATCAAGGCGGTCAAGCGGATGCACGGCACCAGCAAGCGCACCTATGTCTATCTGTCGGGCTGGATGGTCGCCGGGCTGCGCAACCGCTGGGGCCATCTGCCGGACCAGTCGATGCACGAGAAGACCGCCGTGGCCGACCTGATCGCGGAGATCTACACCTCGCTGCGCCAGGCCGACGAGGTCGCGCTGAACGACCTGTTCCGCGAACTGAAGGAAGCGCGGGGCGAGAAGGCGCGGGCCGAGGTGATCGCCCGGATCGACAATTTCGAAACCCATGTCGTGCCGATCATCGCCGACATCGACGCGGGCTTCGGCAACGAGCATGCGACCTATCTGCTGGCCAAGGAACTGATCAAGGCCGGCGCCTGCTGCCTGCAGATCGAGAACCAGGTTTCCGACGCCAAGCAGTGCGGCCATCAGGACGGCAAGGTCACCGTGCCGCGCGAGGACTTCATCGAGAAGCTGCGCGCCTGCCGCCTGGCCTTCGAGGAACTGGGGGTCGACGACGGCGTGATCGTGGCCCGCACCGACTCGCTCGGCGCCGGCCTGACCCAGAAGGTGCCGGTCTCGCAGGGGCCGGGCGACCTCGCCGCCGACTACATCAAGTGGCTGAAGACCGAGGCCATCACCGACACGAACCCGATGCGCGAGGGCGAGCTGGCGATCTACCAGGACGGCCGGTTCGTCAAGCCGGTGCGGCTGGCCAACGGCCTGTTCCCGTTCAAGGAAGGCTCGGGGCGCGCCCGGGTGATCGAGGATTGCATCGCCAACCTGACGCAGGGCGGCGCCGACCTCCTGTGGATCGAGACCGACACCCCGAACGTCGACGAGATCGCGGGCATGGTGGCCGAGATCCGCAAGGCCGCGCCGAAGGCCAAGCTCGCCTACAACAATTCGCCCAGCTTCAACTGGACCCTGAACCTGCGCAAGCAGGTGCGCGCCCAGTGGCTGGCCGAGGGCCGGATCGCGGCCGGCGACTATCCGGACGGCAACGAGCTGATGAAGCCCGATTACGACGACACCCCGCTCGGGCGCGAGGCGGATACCCGCCTGCAGAATTTCCAGCACGACATCTCGACCCGCGCCGGCGTGTTCCACAACCTGATCACCCTGCCGACCTTCCACCTCACGGCCAAGTCGGTCGACGAGCTCAGCCGCGGCTATTTCGGGGCCGACAAGATGCTGGCCTATGTCAAGACGGTGCAGCGCGAGGAGATCCGCCGCGGCGTCTCGGCGGTCAAGCACCAGCACGAGGTCGGCTCGGACCTCGGCGACAGCTTCAAGGAAATGGTATCGGGCGAGCGCGCGCTGAAGGCGGGCGGCCACGCCAACACGATGAACCAGTTCGCGGCCGCCTGAGGCCGGATCACGACCCCCGCCCCATGCGGGGCGGGGGCAACCACAGCGAAGGGAGATCTGCGATGAACGCCAGCACGGAATTCCAGCGGGTCGAGCGACCCGAAACCGACGTCCAGACCCGGGCGATCCAGCGCGTCGCCGACGCGGTCCACCGGATGAACGAGGCGGTGCAGCGCGCCGTCAGCGAAGGCATCTCGGTCGAACTGGTGCGCGTGACCCGCCACCACAACGGCGGCGGCGCCTGGGGCGACCAGGTGGTGCCGGCGGTGCGGGGGAGCCGCCTGGCCGAAGGCAATGCGGCCTGAGCGAGGTTGAGCGGGGGCAATAGGGCGGATGGCCGCCGGGCGCGACGACCACGACCACGACCGCGTCCGGCCGCATTCGAGCTTAGACGGCGCGCCCCCGGCCGAGTACGTCGCCGAATTACCGCCGCAACCGGGTCCCGGGGCATGCCCCGGACCCGGTTGCCAATACCGCCAACAGCGTGATCCCATCAAACTCAGGGAAGTCCAGCACTGACCGGGGGCGCCTTCTGGCTCAGGTCAACTGGCGATAACATCCGCTATCACTAATTGATCCCAGGTGGCGGCGCTGCGCCGGTAGGGTCGAGCCCGCCAGTCTTCATCATGGACTTATGATCCTGACCCAGATCTCCTCCAGGCAAAAGTGTGGCTTCCGGCACGATAGATGGCAAGAAAGGAGATCGTGCCGATGAGGAAGTCGACGTTCACGGCGTAGCAGATTGGCTTTGCACTGCGCCAGGTGGAGCCCACGAAATCGGTGGATGAGGTCTGCCGGAAATTGCGAGCTCCTAAACGGGCTTCCCTATAAATTTCTCGAAGATGGCTACCGCATCATCTTCGTCCAAATCTTTCTCCTTCAAGTTCCAGACATGCATCGCACGCCCCCAGTGATGAGCTAAATTTTTCGCAAATAACTCCGCTTCAGTGGCAACGGGCTCGTACCGTGTCGAAATACTAGAGAGGCCCGATGCCCGAGTTTCGATTAGAAGCCACCTCCCATAAATCTCTTCTGGCCCACGAACGAGAGCGATATTCCAACCCTCTCTGTCCTCTCCATTCTCCTGTATTTCAATTATGCCGCCGTGAACTAAGTGTCTCTGTCGAAGGCGCTCCACTAGCCCCTGATGTCGAGAATCTTTGAATAGCTCACCCTGACGGAAAAAAGACACCAGTAACTGCCGTCGCCCGAACACGCAGCGACATCCATTAGGCCCTCTCTTGAAATCCACACGGGATTCTGCTAAATTATCATTTAACCTGGAGACAATATCAGAAAACATATCGACAACCTCCAACTCTTTGTACGAAATTCTCGCCAAATCATTCTTGACTTCATCTTTCTTTTTTTGTGCTTCTAAGTTCCTCTGTTCAGCAAGATCCACGTGCTCTCTAACATTATTCAATATAGCATTTATATTCGACGGCAATTTTTCAGCTTCCTTTTTTAAGGCAGACCTAAGTTCTTCTGCTGACGAGTACCGTCTTGTTGGCTCTTTATCGAGCAGACGCTTTACCACTCCATCAATCCACTCAGGAACGAGAGGATTCACCTTCCTCACCCGCGGCGCTGGGATGAAGCGATGTTCATCTCTTAACTTTAGAATATCGGCGGCTTTAAACGGGGGTCCCCCAGTAAAGACCTCAAACAACATAATTCCGATAGCATAGAGATCTGTTGCGGGAGATGCCCGCTGATAATCCCAGACTTCCGGAGCCATATACCGGGGAGATCCACTACCCTTAAATGTCAGGCTGGCGGTTGCCTGATTTACAAGCTTAGAGAGACCAAGATCAGCAATCTTTAGTCGATTATCTTTTATAAGGATATTCTCCGGCTTAAGATCTCGATGCACCATTACGGAGTGCATCGCCGCCAGCCCCCCCAGTATCTCATCAAAATCATTAAGAATAAGAGCAATATCGAGATTTCCCGCTTCGTAAGAGGCAATTCTCTTCCTAAAATCACCTTGGGCGCAGAATTCAGCAACTGTAAATAGATATATATTCCCATTCATATCACAATGACCAAAATCTAATATTTTCAATACGTTTTCGTTATCTATAACACGAAAATTTTCGAGCTCACGATGGAATGCTTTCCTGTCATCCTCGGTTGCAACAGGGCCGATTAACTTGACCGCAAATACTGCGCCATTCGCGTCTGTCGCTAAATAGACCACTCCGAAGCCACCGCGACCGATTTCCTGCCCGAGAGACAACACTTTTCCGGAATGAGTTGTCACGTTCATGCCACCTCCCCAAAAACATGTCGCGCTGGACCATTCGTGTGCAGCTATTCTAAATCAGCCTTTCGGTTGCGTAGTTTGGCAGATCGTCCCACGATCTAGCAACGTCGCCCGCGGCACGTGGAGTGGGCAACTTCCGAAACGACCTATCGCCAGCTCTCCTGCATCCTAATGCCCGCACCCCGGCGGGATGGCCACGCCGGCGCGCCGACGCTGAGCCAAGCCGGCCCCGGCTTGCCGGTTACCCACCCACGTGCAGCGTCTGTGTGCTTAGTCGACCGCCCCACCTCCAGCTGAGCGGTCGGCAGCCCGGCCGGCAGCCCAGCTGCCGGCCCCTGCCCGGAGGGCCAGACATCAGGCTGCCGCGCTGCCCAGGACGCCCATGTCGGCCAGCGCCTTGATCGTCGAGCCGGCATCCTGATGACGGACGAACCGCCCACCAGCCGCCACCCATCGATCGGCGGCCTTGGGCAGGCCAGTCAGAATAGTCGGCTGCAGGTGCTGCACAGCATCGAACAGGGGGTGAGCATCGGGTAGCAAAGGCAGCTGGCGATAGAAGCCGTCAGCCTCCGCCAAGCGGCGCCAGAACACGCCGGCCCCATTCTCCTGCTCAAACTGGCGTGGCGGCACGCCCAGCAGATTTGTGGCCCCAGCCTCAAAATCGGCCAACGCACCGTCGAGGTCGAGATAGATCCGCATTTTGCCTCCTTCCGACAGAGAATTGTTCATTCAATCAGAATGGCTTGAGTGTTATGTTTACATTCACTATTCTGCAAATACGCAACTTTCAGAAAGTGGTAATGCGCAAATTTATTGTTTATCACGGAGCAGTCACACCACAAGGCATCAGGAATCTTGAGGTCTTGTGTGTTAGCTGCATGAGCAATGGTGCGCGCGAGATCACATTGTTGCTTTGCAGTGAAGGTGGTGATGTAAACGCAGGTCTTGGAGCATACAATTTCCTTAAGATCTTACCTATACGGATAAACACCCACTGCTTCGGTATAGTTGGATCGATTGCGGCAACAATGTTCCTTGCTGGTGAACGACGAACTATGTCTAAGGCAGGGGTATTCAGTCTGCACGCTGCCTCCTTCTCAGATGGTCCGCTTAAGGGTTCAATCGCGCCAACAACTGAAGTAATTTCAATTCCATTTCGTATCGAGCTAGATTGGAATGATGAACATATTAATAGGTATTTCGGGCAGAAAACAGATACCTTTGTTCAGCCAGATGAAGCGATCAAATTGAAGATCGTCCACGAAATAGAATCCATATCAACTGGAGATAGCGAAATTGTACTTGTCGGTATCTAAAACAGATCAGATAAATTCTTCGAGGGCGATGCTGTGATTAAACACACAACGACCTTCACCGCCACGATCGTCACCAGCTACGTCGGCAGCCACCAGATCGCCCCAAACGAAATCCCTGCCCTGCTCAAATCGGCGGCCGCCGCCCTCTCGGGACTGGGCCAAGCCGCCCTGCCGGCGCCGCAGGAAAAGGCCGAGCCCGCCGCCCCGGTCAAGAAGTCGGTCACCCCGGAATACATCGCCTGCCTGGAAGACAGGCGGAAGCTGAAGATGCTGAAGCTCTACCTGCGCACCACCTACGGCATGACCCCGGACGACTACCGGGAAGTGGGGCCTGCCTGCCGACTATCCGATGGTGGCGCCGAACTATGCTGCCATGCGCGCCGAGATGGCCAAGGTGATTGGGCTGGGGACGAGGGGTCGGGGTAGGCCGAAGAACGCGGGGAGCTGAACACGGGAGGGCTCGGCCATGAACGCCAGGCGGGGACTGTTCAGGTTCTGGATATTGGCCACGGTCCTGTTCGTCGCTGCCGTCTCGTTCACGTCCTATAGCGAGATTCGAAACTCGTTTGAGATCGAACGCCTCATCGCATTCCTCGATGCGAACGGAGACGTGACCATGGTGCCGACCGATTGCGCCGAGGCTCGTGGACAAGAAACTCACGACTTCGAGCGGCAGGCCGATGGCTTCTGCTGGTACGGCCTTCCGAAGTTCCGGGCCGTCTATCCCGAATACGGCAACATGCCTAATCAGAAGCTGATCGACAGCCTATATCGAAAACGCGGCCTACCGGTCAATGAGCGAAGAAGCTTGTGGATTCTCCTGGCCGAGAAGGTCGGGATAGCGATCGGCATTCCCTTGGCCGTGCTGGTGGCCGGCTGGGCGCTGTTGTGGGCGCTGGCAGGATTTTCGACGAAGCCCTGAGATAGCTGGCCTGCGCTGCTATATTCGGCTGCAGACAGGATTTAGAGGCAAGATATGGAGTGCACTATTTATCTCGGGATCGGCAACCTTGAGCTTGCCTGGAATAAGCTATGGAATACCTCGACCTATTCCGACTTGTTTCAGCCACAAGATCGTCAGCTGATCACCTATCACTACTGGGATGGTTGTGAAGAAGATATTCGGAGTGAACAAAAAGTAGGTTATTCCCGAAAACTGAGAGATATGGTTCCTCGATTGGAAATGCTGGGGTATACCCCGGCCCGTGCAAAGCACGTGTACGAAGTTTTGAGCGAACGTCCGACATCTAGCGACTACGAAGACCCTTTGGACTTCGAAAAAATCAGTGCTGCGATCATAAACGCTGACGTTAATTTCGGGACAGCGAAATATAGAATTGACTATAATTTTGGCGAGTTTTTCCAATATGAAATAGCACCCAGAGTTTTTGTCGGTGATTTCGCGCGGGACGTTCGAGACACGAGAGAGATAGCTGAGAATTTCTCTGCGGAATGGATCCTGAGCCTGCTTGCTCTCAATCCAAAGAACCTCGATCTGATGGTCGAGTGGCGCTTCATGGACGTGGTAGAGCAAGGAATTGACACTGAAGAATCAGTTACGTCGCCCTTATCTCTATCGAACCAGATTCTGGTTGTAACCGAAGGGAGTTCTGACTCACACATCATTCAAAGGGCATTAAAGTTGTTGCGACCAAATACCAGTGATTTTTATCGTTTTATAGATATGAACGAAGGTTATCCTTTTTCTGGAACGGGAAACCTTTATAAATTCTGTCAGGGCTTAGTAAAAATTGGCATCTCAGTCTGGGTGTTGGTGATATATGACAACGACACGGAAGGGTGCAACAAGTATCTTCAGACAAAGAAGCTGCCGCTTCCAAACAATATGATGGTCATGCGGTTGCCAGATTTGCGCCGCCTGTCTTATATGCCGACCCTTGGTCCTCAAGGCGAAACCATAGAAGATATCAATGGTCGAGCCGCAGCTATCGAGTGCTATCTCGATTTGAACTACAAGATGAGGGAGAAGCCCAAGGTGAGATGGACAAGCTTTGATAAGTCCAGCGAACGATACCAGGGAGAGTTAGTTCAAAAAGAGCAGTATACGAGTAAGTTCATGAAAGCCAAATTACATGGCAGTGGCTATGATTTTTCTGGAATAGCGGCAGTGCTGTACGAAATGGAGAATGTGCTCAGGCAGCGCTATCCTCCGGAGGAAGCGTAAGCGGTGATGACCTGAGCCCGAAGTTACCTCCGGTCAGCGCTGGAGTCTTGGGTTGATGGAATCACGATGTTGAGGGTAGTGGCAACCCGGTCCGGGATATTCACCGGCCCGGTTGCGGCGGCAATCTCGCGAATCCTCGGCCGGTGTCGCGACGCCTGGAGCCGCGGTCGAGCACCGTCATTTCCGGCCTGCAGGCCGGCAACTCTTGAGGCGACAACTGCGGCTACCCTGCCCTGCCTTTGCCGGTGCGCGGCAGGAAATGGCGCGAAGAAGAGGCAGGTGTAGAATGTTCGCAGCGTGCTCCGGCCGGATTCCGGCATCAAGAGTTACTGGTGATAATAGCTCTTATAGCCATCTACACTTGGATATAAGCCGGTTTTACCTTTTCCAGTCTACCGTCGCCCCTCTGCGCCATTGCGGCAGTCACGCCCGTTTATAGTCACGCAGCGGATTTAACCCAGCGCGACACGTTTAACCCAGCGCGACACGACATTGAACCAGCGATTTCGGGATTTTAGGCGGCCTGTGGCGTCCCCAAGGGGATTCGAACCCCTGTTTGCGCCGTGAGAGGGCGCCGTCCTAGGCCTCTAGACGATGGGGACCAGAGGGCCGTGAGGCCCGCCTTTTAGTCGATCGCCGGGGGTCACGCAAGGGCTTTTGCGTGACCGACGAAGTTTTCCACCTCGGCCGCCGAGGTGGCGAACGAGCAGACCAGGCGCACCAGCCGGGTGCCCGGCGGGCCCCAGCGATGGAACCGGCCCCCGGCGGCCTCCAGGCCCTGGATCATCGCTTCCGGCAGTTCGACGAAGATCTCGTTGGCCTCGACCGGGTCGACCAGCCGCACGCCGGGCAGCGCGCGCAGGCCTTCGGCCAGGCGCCGGGCGGCGTCGTTGGCGTGGCGGGCATTGGCGAGCCACAGGTCGTTGTCGAGATAGGCGTCGAGCTGGGCCGAGAGGAAGCGCATCTTGGAGAACAGGTGGCCGGCCCGCTTGCGCCGCCACTGGAAATTCTCGGCCAGGCCGCGGTCGAAGAAGATCACCGCCTCGGCGCCGAGCGCGCCGTTCTTGGTCGCCCCGAAGGAGAGCACGTCGACCCCGGCCTTCCAGGTCAGCTCGGCCGCCGTGGCATTGGCCGAGACCAGCGCGTTGCCGAAGCGCGCGCCGTCCATGTGCAGGCGCATGCCGTGGCCGCGGGCGATCTCGGCCAGCGCCGCGACCTCGCCGGGGCGGTAGACCGCGCCGCGCTCGGACGCCTGGCTGATCGAGACCGCCTGGGGCTGGACATGATGCTCGACGCCGAAGCCGGCCTGGCCCAGCGCCTGGGACAGCGCGGCGGCCGTCACCTTGGCATGGGCGCCGTCGACCAGTACCATCTTGGCGCCCGCGGTATAGAATTCCGGCGCGCCGGCCTCGTCGACCTCGACATGGGCGTCGCGATGGCAATAGACCGCGCCCCACGGGCTGACCAGGGTCGAGAGCGCCAGGGCATTGGCCGCCGTGCCGGTCGCCACCGGGAAGACGATGCAGTCGGTTTCGAAGATGTCCCGCAGGCGTCGTTCGACGCGCCCGGTGATCGCGTCGCCGCCATAGGAGGTATCGGTGCCCTGGTTGGCGCGGATCAGCGCCTCGATCATGGCAGGGTGGGCGCCGGCGACGTTGTCGCTGCGGAAATCCATCGGTCGATCCCTTTCTAGAAATCGATGAGTAGCGGAACGGGGCGGAAGGCGCCGGCGGTCGAGGCGCGCCAGGCCAGGGTCTGCACGGCCTGGCGGGCGACGAGCGCGGTGATGACCAGGAACAGGTCGGGTTCGTAGGCGAGCTGCACGTCGGCCTCGCCCGGCACCGGCCCGCCTTCCGGGCGGGCATGCCACAGGCCCAGGACCTTCTGGTTCTGGCCGCGCAATTCGCGCTCCAGCCCGATGCGCAGGCCGCCGTCGATCTCGTAGCGCCGCTTGCGGTCGGCGGCGCGGTTGGGCGAGACCTCGATGCGGGTGACCACCCCGGCATCGCCGAAACCCCGCCGGCCGACCAGCAGCGCGCAGGCCTGGTCGGGCGCGGTGCGCTCGGCCAGGTCGACGAGCTGGCGAAGGTCGGCCGCGGCGAGGCGCAGGCTCATCACTCGGCCTTGAGATCGAGCTGGCCGGCCACCGCGGCGGCGCGCGGGTCGACGAAGATCAGCCGGGTCGTGCCGTCGGCCAGGCGCAGGCGCAGCACGACACGGTCGCCGGTCGCGGCCATGTCGGTCAGCACGGCGCCGCGCGGCAGGGCGACGGGTCCGGTCGGGAGGGCGGGCGCAGTCAGGGCGGTGGGCGGCGCCACCTTGGCCCCGGCCGGCTCGCCCATTTTGGAGGCCCGCCAGAACAGCCCGACGATCAGGGCGACGACCCCGACGACGATGAGCAGGCCGAGGCCGATGACGACGGCCTTGAGCACGCGTATGTTGGGGGCCGCCGCGTCGGCTCCCTCGTTCGTTTCCATCGCCATGCCCCCGATCCATTCCGTCATTGCCCAGCCCGAGGATCAGGGCGAGCGGCTCGACAGCTTCTTCAGCCGCCGGCTCGGCCCCGAGATTGCCGGGCTGTCGCGCTCGCGCGTCAAGTCCCTGATCGAACAGGGGCTGGCACAGGCCGACGGCCGGACGATAACGGAGCCCTCGCATCGGGTCAAACCGGGAACGGCCTATCGTCTGTCGATGCCCGAGGCCGCCCCGGCCGAGCCGGTGGCCCAGGAAATTCCGCTGACCGTGCTGTTCGAGGACGCGCATCTGATCGTGATCGACAAGCCGGCGGGCCTGGTCGTCCATCCCGCGCCCGGCAACCCGGACCAGACGCTGGTCAACGCGCTGCTCAACCATTGCGGCGACAGCCTGGCCGGCATCGGCGGGGTGCGCCGGCCCGGCATCGTCCACCGGCTGGACAAGGACACCTCCGGCGTGATGGTGGTGGCCAAGACCGACCAGGCCCACCAGGCGCTGACCTCGGCCTTCGCCGCGCGCGATATCGACCGCGCCTATCTGGCGGTGTGCTGGGGGTTGCCGGCGCCGACGTCCGGCGAAATATCCGGCGCCATCGGCCGCGACCCGAAGAACCGCAAGCGCATGGCCGTGGTCTCGCGCGGCGGGCGCGAGGCCATCACCCGCTATCGGGTCGAGCGCGCCTTCGGCCTGGCCGCCGCGGCCCTGGAATGCCGCTTGCTGACCGGCCGCACCCATCAGATCCGCGTCCATCTCACCCATGCCGGGCACCCGCTGATCGGCGATCCCGTCTATGGCCGGGCGACCGCGGCGCGGCTGAAGGCGCTGGGCGCCGAAGGCCGGGAGGCGGCCTTGAATTTCCCGCGCCAGGCATTACATGCCCGGCTCCTGGGTTTTGCCCATCCGGCGACCGGCGAAGCCCTCCGCTTCGAAACCGCGCCGCCGGCCGATCTGCAGGACCTTCTCGCCCGTATAGAACGATAGATCCCTGCGGTGACCGGCTTGTGACGGCGATCACAGGGGTTGCCCAATTTCCGACAAGTTTCGTCGGGTATTCTTGACGGCGTGACGTCGCTGTCACTAGGCTTAAGTCCAGCAAGGGGGCGTTTTCGCATGTGGTTGTCGAAAACCGGGCCTTTGCGGAACAGTTGGAAGGAGTGCGTGCAATGAGCGCAGCCACCCTGCCCGTCCTGAATTCGGAATCGGGCCTCGCCCGCTACCTCGCGGAAATCCGCCGCTTCCCGATGCTGGAAGCCGAGCAGGAGTTCATGCTGGCCAAGCGCTGGCGCGAGCATGGCGATGTCGACGCGGCCCACCAGCTGGTCACCAGCCATCTGCGCCTCGTCGCCAAGATCGCCATGGGCTATCGCGGCTACGGCCTGCCGGTCTCCGAACTGATCGCAGAAGGCAATATCGGCATGATGCAGGCGGTGAAGCGCTTCGAACCCGATCGCGGCTTCCGCCTGGCCACCTATGCCATGTGGTGGATCCGCGCCTCGATTCAAGAATACATCCTGCGTTCGTGGTCGCTGGTGAAGCTCGGCACCACCGCGGCGCAGAAGAAGCTGTTCTTCAACCTGCGCCGGATCAAGGGCCAGCTGAAGGCGATCGACGACGGCGACCTGTCGCCCGACACCGTCCGGCAGATCGCCACCAAGCTCGGCGTCGCCGAGGACGAGGTGGTGTCGATGAACCGCCGGCTGGCCGCGCCCGACCATTCGCTGAACGCGCCGCTGCGCGTCGACGGCGAGGGCGAGTGGCAGGACTGGCTGGTCGACGACCAGCCCAGCCAGGAAACCCGGCTGGCCGACGATCAGGAACTGACCCAGCGCCGGGCCCTGCTGACCCGGGCGATGACCGACCTGAACGAACGCGAGCGCGAAATCCTGAACGAGCGGCGCCTGAAGGACGAGCCGTCGACGCTGGAGGACCTGAGCCAGCGTTTCGGCATCAGCCGCGAGCGGGTGCGGCAGATCGAGGTCCGTGCCTTCGAGAAGCTGCAGAAGGCGATGACTGCGGCCGCGAAGTCACAGGGGCTGGTGGCGTAACTCCCTCCGCCCCCCTGCCCCGCCAAGGGCACAAAAAGTCAGCGCCGGCAGAAGCCGGCGCTTTTTTGTTCGGCCTGCGTCCGGGAAACCTCAGTCCCAGAACGGGTCGCGCACCAGGATGGTGTCGTCGCGCTCGGGGCTGGTCGAGAGCAGCGCGACCCGCGCCCCGATCAGTTCCTCGATCCGCACGATGTACTTGATCGCGGCGGCCGGCAGGTCGGCCCAGGAACGCGCGCCCCGGGTCGAATCCTTCCAGCCCGGCAGCGTCTCGTAGACCGGCTCGACCCGGGCCTGGTCGGTCATGTTGGCCGGGAAGTAGTCGAGGACCTGGTCGCCGAGGCGATAGCCGACGCAGACCTTGAGTTCGTCCATGCCGTCGAGCACGTCGAGCTTGGTCAGCGCGATGCCGTCGATGCCGTTCAGGATCACCGACTGGCGCACCAGCACCGCGTCGAACCAGCCGCAGCGGCGGGCCCGGCCGGTGACCACGCCGAATTCCTTGCCGCGCTCGCCGAGGCCGCGGCCGATCTCGTCGGTCAGCTCGGTCGGGAACGGCCCGCCGCCGACTCGCGTCGTGTAGGCCTTGACGATGCCGAGCACATAGCCGACGCCGCGCGGCCCGATGCCCGCGCCGACGGCGGCGTTGCCGGCCATCGTGTTCGACGAGGTGACGTAGGGATAGGTGCCGTGATCGACGTCGAGCATCGCGCCCTGCGCACCCTCGAACAGGATGCGGCGGCCGTCGCGGCGGGCCTGGTCGAGGCAGCGCCAGACGATGTCGGCGAAGGGCAGGATCTTTGGCGCGATCGCCAGCAGGTCGTTGATCAGCGCCTCGCGGTCGACCGCCGGCTGGCCCAGGCCCTGGCGCAGCGGATCGTGATGGGCCAGCAGGCTGTCGAGCTTGGCTTCGAGCGTCGCCCGGTCGGCCAGGTCGCACAGCCGCACCGCGCGCCGGCCGATCTTGTCCTCATAGGCCGGGCCGATGCCGCGGCGGGTCGTGCCGATCTTGACCGCCTTGCCCTCGGCATCCTCGCGGAAGCCGTCGAGTTCGCGATGCAGCGGCAGGATCAGCGGCACGTTGTCGGCGATCTTCAGGGTTTCGGGCGTCACCGACACGCCCTGCGCCTTGATCTTCTCGACCTCGGCCAGGAAGGCCCAGGGGTCGAACACCACGCCGTTGCCGATGATCGACAGCTTGCCCGGCCGGACGACGCCGGAGGGCAGCAGCGACAGCTTGTAGGTCACGCCGTCGATGACGAGAGTGTGGCCGGCATTGTGGCCGCCCTGGAAACGCACGACGACATCGGCGCGCTGGCTCAGCCAGTCGACGATCTTGCCCTTGCCTTCGTCGCCCCACTGGGCGCCGACCACCGCGACATTGGTCATGTCTTCAATTCCTGAAAGCTTGGATAGACTGGGGCGGTCAGACCGGTTCGACCCGGACGCCGGTGAACAGATGGGTGCAGTTGAGCCGGCGGGCCTCGGCGAGCGTGTCGGGCACGGGCTCCAGGCCCTGGATGGTGGTCCAGCCGTCGGCGCGCAGGTCGACCGCCTCGTCGCGCCGGGTACCATAAGGCAGATAGACGCTTGGCCCCGGCTCGGCCGTGGGCAGGGCGCGCATCAGCGAATCGAGATAGAGCGTGAAGCCGGTGGCCGGCTCGGCCGAACCGGTCGCCGCCTCGGCCGTGTAGCGGCCGCCGCGGCCCAGCTCGCCCCGCACGCCCTTGGCGAACAGGGCAAAGCAGATGCCGGTCTGGTACTCGAAGCCGCGGAATTCGCTGGGATCGACCGTGACCTGCAGCGCCGGGGCGACCGCCTTGATCGCGACGACCAGTTCGCTCAGCTCGCGCACCAGGAACGCCGCCTCGCCCGGCAGGTCGAGACGGTCGAGGGCGTGGATCGCATATTCGGCCGGCCCGGCCGACTGCATCAGCTTGATCAGCAGCGCCGCGTCCTGGCCGGCGACTTCGCGCAGGCCGACGGCATCCTTGCGGTCGAGGGCCTTGCGCGATTCCTCGGCGTGGACCGGGTCCATGCCCAGCCCGGCGCAGACCGCCGGCACCAGCCGCGGATGGGTCAGGTCGATCGACAGGTCGGTGACGCCGAGGCCCACCAGTTCCTCGGCCGCGAGCAGCACGACCTCGGCATCGGCGGTCAGCGCCGCGCTGCCGATCAGCTCGACGCCGACCTGGGCGAACTGGCGTTCGGGGCGCAGCTGGCTGCCGCGCACGCGCAGCACCTGGCCGGCATAGGAAAGGCGCAGCGGGCGCGGTTCGTTCTGCAGCCGGGTGGCGGCGATACGGGCCACCTGCGGCGTCGTATCGGTGCGCAGCCCCATCATCCGCTGGGACACCGGGTCCATCAGGCGGAACATCTGGCTGGTCAGGCCCTTGCCGGCCCCGGCCAGCAGCGTGTCCTCGAATTCGATCAGCGGCGGCTTGACCCGGCGGTAGCCCTGGCGGGCGAACCCGGCCAGCAACCGCTCGGTCACCGCCGCCTCGAAACCGGCACGCGGGGGCAGGACGTCGCGCAAGCCAGCCGGCAGCAGGCCGGCAGCTTGATCTACGGCAGCAGAAGTCGTGTCTATCATGGCGGTGACCGTTTAAATCATGAATCGGGACCGCCGCCAATCTAGAACTGGCTGAAGCGGGCGATCGGCAGCTTCTGACCGTTGGGCAGGGTCAGCGTGCCGGTGGTCGTCGAGGTGAACTGGACCGCGATCCGGCCCATCGGCGTCGAGGCGGTCGGCGGGCGATAGGTGCCCGACATCGGCTGGCCGCCGGCGAATTCGGTCAGATCGCCCTCGTAGAGCGTGGTCGAGGCCATCGCCCCGTTGCTGGTGTACCAGACCGGGCTGCCATTATCGCGATACATGTAGGCGGCCAGGAACATCTGGCTGCCCTGCACCTCCATGAAATAGCCGCTGCCCCCCTGGTTCGGGGTCCACCACCAGCCGGCCTCGGGACTGCCGGTCGCCGGTGCCGTCACGGCGGGGCTGGCAAATCCGTAGCGGACGATCGGCATCGTGCCGCCGGCCCAGCTGAGAACACCCGAGGTCGGGGTGTCGAAGGTCAGGCTGACGGTGCCGGCCGGGCTGCCGGTCGCCGCCGGCTGATAGCTGCCGCCCAGCGTCTGGCCCGCCCGGTAATGCTGCAACGTGCCGGTGAAACTGCCGTTGGCCACGCCGCCGTCGGCCACGACCCAGTCGGCCGCCCCGGCATCGTCGTAGAGGAAGCCGGCGAAGAAGGCGCGGCCGTTGCGCACCTCGAGGCTGAAGCCGCGGCCGCCTTCGTTCGGATTCCACCACCAGCCCGAGGCGGGTGTCACCGCGGCGGTCGGCACGCCGACGGTGAAGGCATGGCTGTAGAGCCGCCCCTGATAGGCCACGTCGATTCGCCAGGTGCCGACCGAGGCCGTGGTCGGCAGGGTGTAGTACCAGTAGCGATAGGCGGCATCGTAGGTCTCCGTGGCCTGATAGAGCCACGAGGCGAAGACCCGTCCATCCGGCCGGTAGACCGTGTAGACCGCCTGCTGGCCGGCCTGCTGGTCCTGGAAATAGGTATAGAAATAGACCCGGGCGCCGATCGCGAAATTGTCGGAGAGATTGGTCTGTTCGGGCGTCGCGCAGCTCGGGAAGACCGCCGGCGCCGAATGGGTGGAAAGCTTGTTGATCCGGCTGTCGCGATAAGGCGGCTGCACCGCCCACAGCGACGTGCCGGGATTGCACGCGCCGGTGAAGGGGTCGACGACCCGGTCGGCGGCATCGCGCAGCTCGAAATGAAGATGCGGCGCCGTCGACGAGCCGGACGAGCCGACGACGCCGAGATATTCGCCCTGGGCGACCCGCTCGCCGACTGCCTTCGCCGTGATCGTGTCCGCCTTGAAATGATAGTAGGACGCGGTCAGGCCGTCGTCATGGCGCACCAGGACGCGGTTGGCCGGCTTGTCGCCCATCGTGCAGGAGCGATCGTCGTAGCCATCGGCCTTGAAGACGATGACGCCGGACTGCGCCGCGACCGCCTGAATCTCGCTGCGCTCGAAGCGCGCCCAGGGAAACGGCCAGATCGAGATGTCGGTGCCGGCATGGCCCGAGGTCGCGCTGTCGTAGCTGCGCGTGCCGCAATTGTAGTCCTGCAGCAGGTTGGGGCCGCGCGCGTCGTGGTCGACAAAATTATAGAGGGCGTAATAGCCGTAATCGGCAACACCCGGCGCCGGGCGCAGCGGCCACGTGTAGCCGCCCGGCGTGGCCTTCGAATCGCGCGCTGGCAGCCGGCCATCCGCCCGCAGGCGCACGACCGCATCGGCCGCCGCCCGGCGATCCTGCGCCTGCAGCGCCTCGTCGACATGCTCCTCCGGCATCGGCACGGCGCCCCCGAAGGGTCCGAAGATCTCGACGGCTTCTTCCGCGCGCGAGGACACGGCAAGGCTGAATAGCAGCGCACCGGCCATCAGGCCGGCTGTCCAGGTCTTGATCATGAGGTCCGTCTCGGAGCGGCGGAAGGGCGGGAAACGATGCAGGCCCGATGACGCATCTGGCTTGCATCGTCAGCCTAGCAGAACTACCGCCGGAAGGAGAAGATCCGTTGTTCAGGCCAGCGCGATCCGCAAGACGTTGGTCGCCCCCGGCGTGCCGAACGGCACCCCGGCCGTGATCACGATCTTGTCGCCGTCGCCGGCAAAGCCGGAGCGCTTGGCGGCGCGGCGGGCCTTGTCGATCATCTCGGCGAAATCCTTGATGTCCTCGGCGACCACCGGGTGCACGCCCCAGACCACGGCCAGCCGCCGGGCGGCGGCCTGCGATTCGGAGAGCGAGATGATCGGCACCGCCGGCCGCTCGCGCGCGACCCGCAGCGTCGTCGACCCCGAGGTGGTGAAGGTCACGATCGCCTTGGCGGCCACGGTATGGGCGACCTGGGCGGCGGCGGCCGAGATCGCGTCCGATGCCGTCGCCTCCGGCATCTGGTGCGTCGCATCGAGAAGCTGGCGGTAGAGCGGATCGCGTTCGACCGAGGCGATGATGCGCTGCATCATGGTCACCGCCTCGACCGGGAAGGCGCCCGAGGCGGTCTCGGCCGACAGCATCACCGCGTCGGCGCCGTCATAGACCGCGGTGGCCACGTCCGAGGCCTCGGCACGGGTCGGCGTCGGGGCATGAATCATCGATTCGAGCATCTGGGTGGCGACGACGACCGGCTTGCCCGCCTGGCGGCAGGCCCGCACGATGCGCTTCTGCAGCACCGGCACTTCTTCCGGCGCCATCTCGACCCCGAGATCGCCGCGCGCGACCATGACCGCGTCGGCCTGCTCGACGATCGCGTCGAGCTCGGTGATCGCCGACGGCTTTTCCAGCTTGGCCAGCAGCGCGGCGCGGCTGCCGATCATCAGCTTGCGCGCCTCGGCCAGATCGTCGGGGCGCTGGACGAAGGACAGCGCGATCCAGTCGGCGCCGAGGTCGAGCGCCACGGCGAGATCGCGGCGGTCCTTGTCGCTCAGCGCCGACAGCGGCAGCACGACGCCGGGGACGTTGACGCCCTTGCGGTCGGACAACAGGCCGCCGACGACGACCCGGGTGACGGCATGGTCCTTGGCGCAGGTCTCGACCTGCAGCCGGATGCGCCCGTCGTCGAGCAGCAGTTCGGCGCCCGGCTTCAGCGCCTTGAAGATTTCCGGATGCGGCAGGTTGACGCGCGCCGCGCTGCCCGGCTTCTGGTCGAGATCGAGGCGGAAGGTCGCGCCGGTGGCCAGCAGGGCCGGCCCGCCGGCGAAGGTGCCGACCCGCAGCTTGGGCCCCTGCAGGTCGGCCAGGATGCCGAGGGGTCGGCCGATCTCGGCCTCGACCGCGCGCACCATCGTCGCACGGGCCCGATGGTCGTCGGGCGTGCCATGGCTGAAATTGAAGCGGAACAGGTCGGCCCCGGCCTCGGCCAGGGCGCGGATGACCTCGACCGTCGAGGAGGCGGGGCCGAGGGTCGCGACGATCTTGGCTGCCGACTGGCGGGCACGGACGCTCATGCTGCGCCCCGGTCGTTGTTGCTTCTCATATCGGCCATCCTCCCTGGGCGCGGCGCCGTCCCGCAGGGTGGCGGGGGTCGGCGGCACGACAGCAAACGGGGCGGCCGTCACCGGCCGCCCCGTCTCAGTCTGGCACAAAGAAATGACGATCAGAAGCGCAGATGCTTGACCTGCTGGACGCTCGGCAGCTGGCCGATGCGCGCCAGCACCGCTTCCGGCACCTCGCCGTCGACCTCGACCAGGGCGATCGCGTCCTGGCCCGGGCCGGAACGGCCGAGGTGGAAGGTCGCGATGTTGATGCCGGCATCGCCCAGCACGGTGCCCAGCCGGCCGATGAAGCCGGGCTTGTCCTCGTTGGTGACATAGAGCATGTGCGGGCCCATCTCGGCCTCGACCTTGATGCCCTTGATCCCGACCAGGCGCGGCTTCTCGTCGGCGAACAGCGTGCCCGAGACGTCGCGGGTGCGGCGCTCGGTCTCGATCGTCACCTTGATCAGCGTCTGATAGTCGCTCTGCCGCTCGTGCTTGACCTCGGAGACGTCGATATTGCGCTCCTTGGCCACCACGGGCGCGTTGACCATGTTGACCGAGTCCATCAGCGGCGACAGCAGGCCCTGCAGCACGATGGCGGTCAGCGGCCGGGTGTTGAGGCTGGCGGCGTGGCCCTCGTACTCGATCGTCACCTTCTTGATGCCGGTCTCGGTGACCTGGCCGACGAAGGCGCCGAGATGCTCGGCCAGCTTCATGTAGGGCTTCAGCCGCGGGGCTTCCTCGGCGGTCACCGACGGCATGTTGATCGCGTTGGTCACCGCGCCGAGCAGCAGGTAGTCCGACATCTGCTGGGCGACCTGCAGCGCCACGTTCTCCTGCGCCTCGGCGGTCGAGGCGCCGAGATGCGGGGTCGCGATCAGGCGGGGATGGCCGAACAGGATGTTCTGCTTGGCCGGCTCGACCAGGAACACGTCGAGGGCGGCGCCCGCGACATGGCCGGAATCGAGCGCATCCTTCAGGTCGGCCTCGACCACCAGGCCGCCGCGGGCGCAGTTGACGATGCGCACGCCGGGCTTGCACTTGGCGAAGGCCGCCTTGTCCAGCACGTTGCGGGTCTGCTCGGTCAGCGGGGTGTGCAGGCTGATGAAGTCGGCACGGGCGAGCAGTTCGTCCAGGTCGACCTTCTCGACGCCGATCGACTTGGCGCGCTCGGGCGACAGGAACGGATCGAAGGCGATGACCCGCATCTTCAGGCCCTGCGCGCGGTCGGCCACGATCGAGCCGATGTTGCCGCAGCCGATGATGCCCAGCACCTTCGAATAGAGCTCGGTGCCCATGAAGCGGTTCTTTTCCCACTTGCCCGCCTGGGTCGAGTGGTCGGCCTGCGGGATCTCGCGGGCCAGCGCCATCATCATCGCGATCGCATGCTCGGCGGTGGTGATCGAATTGCCGAACGGGGTGTTCATCACGCAGACGCCACGGGCGGTGGCGGCGGGGATGTCGATGTTGTCGACGCCGATGCCGGCGCGGCCGACGACGCGCAGGCGCTTGGCGGTCTCGACCACCTTGGCGGTGATCTTGGTGGCCGAACGCACGGCGATGCCGTCATACTGGTCGCAGACCGTCAGCAGCTCTTCCGGCTTCATGCCGGGCTTCAGGTCGACCTCGATCCCGCGCTCCTTGAAGATGTCGACGGCAGCGGGGGACAGTTCGTCGGCGATCAGGACCTTGACCGCCGACGTCTTTTGCGTCTTGCGCATGAATTCAATCCTTCGTTCAGGCCGTGGCGGGCTTGTAGCCGGCCTTGGTCTCGGCGTAGGCCCAGTCGAGCCAGGGCAGCAGCGCCTTGATATTGGCGGGGTCGACGGTCGCCCCGGCCCAGATGCGGAAACCGGCCGGCGCGTCGCGATAGGCGCCGATGTCGTAGGCCACGGCTTCCTTGTCGAGCAGCGCGACCACCGCCTTGCAGACGGCGTCCCGGTCCTTCTCGCCCAGGGCGGTGAACCAGGGGTCGACGACCTTCAGGCAGACCGAGGTGGTCGAGCGGATCGCGGGTTCGTCGGCCAGGTTCTTGATCCAGGACGACGCCGCGGTCCAGGCGTCGATCGCCGCGAAGCTCTCGGCCGAGCGCGCGATGGTGGCCTTGAGGCCACCGATGCCCTCGACCCAGGCCAGGCCGTCCAGCACGTCCTCGACGCACAGCATCGACGGGGTGTTGATCGTCTCGCCCTTGAAGATGCCCTCGATCAGCTTGCCGTCCTTGGACATGCGGAAGATCTTGGGGATCGGCCAGGCCGGGTTGTAAGTCTCGAGCCGCCTGGCGGCACGCGGGCTCAGGACGATCATCCCATGGCCGCCCTCGCCGCCCAGGACCTTCTGCCAGGACCAGGTGACGACGTCGAGCTTCGACCAGGGCATGTCGTAGGCGAACACGGCCGAAGTGGCGTCGCAGATCACCAGGCCGTCATGGTCGGCCGGGATCCAGTCGCCGTCGGGCACGCGCACGCCCGAGGTCGTGCCGTTCCAGGTGAAGACGACGTCGCGCGAGAAATCGACCTTCGACAGGTCGGGGATCTGGCCGTACCCGGCCTTGATCACCCGGGTGTCGGCGAGCTTGAGTTCCTTGGTCGCGTCGCCGGCCCAGCCGGAACCGAAGCTTTCCCAGGCCAGCACGTCGACGCCGCGCTCGCCCAGCAGCGACCACATCGCCATCTCGACGGCACCGGTGTCGGAGGCCGGCACGATGCCGATGCGGTAGTCGGCGGGAATGCCGAGGATCTTGCGATGATCCTCGATCACCTTGGCCAGGCGTGCCTTCGGCTCCTTCGCGCGATGCGAACGGCCGACCATGGCGTTTTCGAGGAGTGCGGGGGTCCAGCCAGGGCGCTTGGCGCAGGGACCGGACGAGAAATGCGCGACCGCGGGTCGCGTAGCAGGCTTTGTCATGTAGCTTACCCTTCCAGATAAGGCGCGCCCCGTTGGGGAGGCGTGTCCCGCCGCGGATAAGACAGAACCACCGGCTTGTTGTCAACCGACGTTTTTATGGCACCGGCGCGACGATCATCCGGCGGTAGACGACGAAGCCAGACTTCTCGGCAACCTGGTCGTAGAGCCGCATCGCCGCCGCATTGGTCTCGTGGGTCTGCCAGTAGACCCTGGGAATGCCGGCCTTGGCCGCCTCGCCATAGACCGCTTCGATCAGCGCCCGGCCGACGCCCTTGCCGCGGGCGGCGGCCACGGTGAACAGGTCCTGCAGATAGCAGGACGGCTGCAGGGCGATCGTCGACCGATGGAACAGGTAGTGGACAAGGCCGAGGATCTGGCCGTCCTGCTCGGCCACCAGCGCCCACATCGGCTCATAGGCATCGAAGAACCGTGCCCAGGTGGCGCGCGTGATCTCGGGCGCCAGCGCGGTCTCGCCCGACCGGCCGTAGAACGCGTTGTAGCCATCCCACAACGGCAGCCAGGAATCGAAGTCGTCGCGACGGACGGGGCGGACGATCAGCATGACTTCTCCGACATTGATGAGAATATGATCTTACCCTACGCCAGCCAGCGTTTGCGCCGCCTGTAGTGCTTGACGTCCTTGAAGCTCCTGCGTCCCTCGGTGCCGAGGCCGAGATAGAACTCACGGACGTCGGCGTTTTCCCTGAGGGTCGAGGCCTCGCCGTCGAGGACGATGCGGCCGTTCTCGAGGATGTAGCCGTAGCGGGCATAGCGCAAAGCGAGGTTGGTGTTCTGCTCGGCGATCAGGAACGAGACCCCGGCATCGCGGTTGAGCCGGTCGACGATCTCGAAGATTTCCTCGACCAGCTGCGGCGCCAGGCCCATCGAGGGTTCGTCGAGCAGGATCATCCGCGGCCGGCTCATCAGCGCCCGGCCGATCGCCGTCATCTGCTGCTCGCCGCCCGAGGTATAGCCGGCGACCGACTTGCGCCGCACCTTCAGCCGCGGGAAGTAGTCGTAGACCCGGTCGAGATCGGCCTGGATCGCGGCCCGGCCGTCCCGTCGGGTATAGGCGCCGGTCAGCAGGTTCTCCTCGACGGTGAGATGGCCGAAGCAGTGCCGCCCCTCCATCACCTGGATCAGCCCGCGCCGGACCAGGGTCGACGGGTCGAGGTCGTCGACCCGCCCGCCCTGGAACTCGACCGAACCCTTGGTGAC
>JAFKFH010000018.1 GCA_017307375.1 Alphaproteobacteria bacterium | reverse complement strand
GTGGCTCGGCTGGGGCTGGGGCTGGTGCCGGAAGGGCGGCAGGTGTTCCCGACGCTGACGGTGCGCGAGAACCTGGTGGCGACGGCGTCGAACCGGCTGAACGCGCGCTCGCCCTGGGATCTCGACAAGGTCTACGGCCTGTTCCCGCGTCTGCGCGAGCGGGCCGGCCAGATGGCCTCGACGCTGTCGGGCGGCGAGCAGCAGATGCTGGCGGTCGGTCGGGCGCTGATGACCAACCCGCAGCTGCTGATCCTCGACGAGGCGACCGAGGGCCTGGCGCCGCTGATCCGCGCCGAGATCTGGCGCTGCGTCGAGACGCTGAAGGCCGCCGGCCAGGCCATCCTGATCGTCGACAAGAACCTCGCCGTGCTCAAGCGCCTCGCCGACCGGCATTTCATCGTCGAGAAGGGACGCACCGTCTGGACCGGCACTTCCGCCGAACTCGACCAGAACCCCGACATCGCCCACCGATATGTCGGCGTCTAGGCGGGCGTGAGGATATTGGACGAAATTCCTGTTTCCAGGAATTTCCAATAGTCGTCAAAATCTTCCAACCAAAGCGCGCAAGGCGCCCGGGATCACCGTCTACTATGACGTGCCATCCCGGCGCGTTGTTGCGGGCGCGATACGGACATGGCCGGCCAACCGCTCGTCAGGAGACCAGCCATGCCCCCGATCGCCCCGCCGATCAACCGTCGCCGTCATGCCGCGACCGCAACCGTCCTTCTGCTGCTGTTCGGCGTCCCGCTTGCCGGCGCGCCGGCCCTGGCGCAATCGACCGAGACACCGACGGTCTTCTGCGGCACCGACATCGACGGCGATCCGATTCCGATCCTGCCGATACCCGACCTCAAGGCCGGCGCGCCGAACCTGATCGTCAACGGCCCGTGCCAGGTGACGACGCCGAGCGCCCTTGAGGTCAGCGGCGAATGGAAGTTCGCCAACGTCAACATCCTGCGCGGCGGCGTGCTCGAATTCGTCGAGAAGCGGAATTCGCTTACCGATTTCTGGGCGAGCGCGATCATCGTCGAATCCGGTGGCCGGATGATCGCCGGCCGCTCCACCCCATCGCTGCCGCCGCCGATACCGGGCAACGGCCAGTCGGAGAGCCAGATGCTGCAGCCGGTGCTGTCGTCGGCGGTCGCCGCTTTCGGCGAACTCGGCGGCCGGCTACGGATCCATCTCTATGGCGCCGATCAAAGCAACGGCGACCCGACGGTCCAGGCCCAGGGCGCGGTCTGCCGTAGCGAGGAACTTGACCCCGGCCAGCGCCCCTGTGGCATCAACCCGCAGGCCTGGGATTCGAACGGCATGGTCAAGGGCACGATGCCCGGCGGCGGCGGCTTCAAGGATTACTTCTACCAGTATGATCCCCTGCTGGGTGACGGGAAGAAGGACGCCCTCGGCCGCATCGGCTATTTCGGCTACAAGAGCATCGGCCTCGCCTACGGCGCGTCGCTCGAACTCTACGGGGCCAAGGGGGCATTGCCGCCGCCCGCCGACGGCCAGACCGAGGATCCGACATCGAGCGGCAACAGCTGGATCCGCCTGGGTGCCACGCTGCAGCCCGGGGCGACCAGCCTGACGCTCGACCGTGTGCCGGGCGCGGCCTGGGCGCCGGCCAGATGGACGGTCGGTGACGAGATCGTGGTGACCACGACCGACTACCTGCCCGATCATTCCGAGCAGCTGACGATCACCGGCATCAGCGGCAACGTCGTCTCGTTCCGGCGCAGCAATTGCGACGCGAACAAGCCCGATGCCGAATGCGGCGTGCTCTATCGCCACCAGGGCGAACGCTATCCGCTGTCCGCCCGCCTCGACAAGGCGCTGGGCGCCGACGGCAAGCCGCGACTGACCATCGATCCGAAGCTGCAGGCCGAGGGGCTGGAGACGCGCGCGGCCGTGGCGCTGCTGACCCGCAGCATCACGATCCAGTCGGAAGGCGACAATTACCGGGAAAGCTTCGCGCAGGCGACCGCGCGCAATCCGAAATACGCCTTCGGCGGCCATCTCGTGATACGCCAGGGCTTCGAGAAGCTGCAGGTCCAGGGTGTCGAGTTCAAGCAGCTGGGCCAGGGCGGCCGCAAGGGCCATTATCCCGTCCACTTCCACATGGCGCGCATCGCCCCGCCGGGCAGCTGGGTGAAGGATTCGTCGATCAACGAATCGATGACCCGCTGGGTCGTGGTGCATTCGACGCAGAACCTGACGATCGCGCGCAACGTCGGCTATCTGTCGATCGGGCATGGCTTCTATCTCGAGGATTCGACCGAGATCGACAACCGCTTCCATTCCAACATCGGCATCCACGCCCGCGCCGCCACCGACAGCGCGGTCAATCCCCGGCGCATTCCCGGGATCCTGGTCGACAATTCGAAGACCGGCGACAGTTTCCCATTCCTGACCGATGGCAATCATCCGTCGGTGTTCTGGATCACCAACAACTGGAATGAATTCATCGGCAATGCCGCGATCGGTGCCGGCACCTGCGGCGCCTGTTACTGGGTGGCGCCGTCCTACGCCGAGGGGGCCCATCACGGCGGCATGCAGTGGGAAGGCTATGCCGCCCTGCAGAACAGCCAGGCCAAGGCCGGGACCACGCCGCTGAAGGCGTTCTACAAGAACACCTGTTCGTCGGCGATGAACTCGTTCATCTCGATCAACATCACCGAAGCCTGCCTGGGTGTCGCCAGCCCCGCCGAGACGCCGCAGCCCGGCGAGCTGCAGATCCTGAAGAGCCTGGCGCCGACCGCCGTCGCCGATCCGGCCTATTATCCGAAGATCGGCGACGTGCCGCATTCGACCCATTGCCCGGTCGCCTCGGCCGACCGCCAGACGCCGGGCATGCCCACGGTCTACGACTGCAGCAAGGTCGAGACCTGCTCGAACGGCCGCGACAATTGCGGTGCCACGGTGCTCGACCATTACACCACCAGCTTCAACTGGGCGGCCCATAACTTCGCCGCGATCTGGCTGCGCCAGTTCTGGTATCTGTTCGACAATTCGGCGATCACCGACGTGATGACGGCGGGCATCACCTTCGTCTCCGGCGGCGACTATACCAAGTCGTCGTCGCCGGAAGGCTATTGGGCGCTGGCCTCGAACTCGATCTTCGTCGGCGAGACCCAGCCCGGCAACCCGCTGGCCTATTCGATCGGCCCGACCAACAAGGACAGCGGCCTGCGCTGCGATAACAAGGCCGGAAATTCCTGTGTCGTCCGGAATTCGGGCGTCTCCTTCCAGAAATCGAACTGGGGGGTGAACCAGCGCTTCTACAGCATCTACGACGGCCCGAACTACCAGGACTCAAACGCCTATCTCGACATCAGGACCCGCGATTGCAGCGTCGACAACGGCTGCATCTGGGCCGACACGAACACGATCGGCGTGCGCAAGGATGCATCGAAGACCGGCAATGCGGCCTGCTATGCGCCGAATGCGGCGATCGCCTGGAAACAGCCGAACGGTTTCTACTATCCGCCGGCCTTCCACTCGGCCAATCTCTATTTCGACAATGTCGACATCCGCCATTACGTGATCGCGCCGGTCTTCAAGCCGACGCAACCGATCGGCGGGGCGGTGGTGCCGAATTTCGGCCAGGGCGGCTCCTACCTGACCGACTTCACCAAGGCCGACCAGCAGTACTGCTATTTCCCCGACAACGGCTTCAACAACTTCACCGACATCGACCGGCAGACCGAGCTGAACGACGACGACGGCTCGCTGACCGGTTTCACCCAGACCATCTCGGTCAACGAGGATCCGTTCTTCAACGCGCCGGTCGAGACCTCGGAGTGCCGCTCCAACATCGGCGTCGATCCGGTGCTGGCCTGCAACGGCCAGCCCACGCCCAAGGGCGTCGATTCGACCGCCAAGACCAGCCCCTACGACTACGTCACCACGGCGCTGATCCCGGATTGCTCGCAGCCCGGCGTCTGCACGACCGACAGGAACCCGACCTGGTCGGAGGATTGCGCCGGCCCGTTCTGCTACGGCGTGCCGATCTTCCGCCAGTACCTGAAGGGCAGCCCCGCGAACGGTAGCGGCGAGTGGGCGCAGTGGAAGGCCAATGGCTGCGACACAAACCCGGGCACCCCGGCCTGCCGCTGGCCGTTCCTGCGCATGGCCGGGCAGAAGACCTGGCAGCGTTCGAACCTGACGGCGAACTACGGCAGCTATTACATCGACACCACCGTCTCGCTGGCGACCCAGCAGAAGGAGGCGTTCACCACCGAGCCCGGCGACCATGCGGTCAACGTGTTCCAGGCGGGCAAGACCTATGCGCTGATGTTCCTGTTCGCCAAGAATTCGACCCGGCAGACCTACCGCCTCTATGTCGGCAACAACTTCAACAAGGATGCCGACGTCCGGGCGCTGCGCGGCGCCATCCTGACCAAACCGACCACCTTCAGCGCGGACAGCAACGTCTCGAAGTGGCTGACCACCGACTACGCCAACGGCATCCTGACCATCAACATCGACTTCGCGCTGGCCGCCGACCTGAAGCCGTCCAAGGCCAACGGCTCGTGCCAGCCGCAGACGTTCTGCACGATGAACGCGTCGGACAACTGCGTCTGCTCGCTGGCCGATGACGACCCGCTGGTCCTGGCCAATCCGGGCATCAAGGCATCGTGCAACCGGGCCTGCGGCCACTGGGCGATGAAGGACATGGATTGCCCGATCGGCGGTTGCTACGCGGTCGGTATCACCATGGGTTCGGACTTCGTCGCCGACGACGTCCAGCGCCGGCCGCAGCCGACGGCCTTCCCCGGTCCGACGGTGATGTCGCTGGCCCCGGGCAGCGGCGACCGCGGCTGGGAAACCCTGTTCTCGCGCACCGCGACCCTGCCGGACGGCAAGGCTGGCGGCACCTGCTACTACGACAAGGTGCCGGGCACCGCGGAATGTGTTCAGCCGCCGAACTGAGGGAGTTTCGGTGGCGGGGTGACGGGGCGGCGGGGAATGATCCCCGCCGCCCTTCCTTCCGCTTCAGAACAGATGGCGGAAGAGCCAGTACAGGCCGCCTGACAGCACGATCGAGACCGGCAGGGTCAGCACCCAGGCGAGGATCAGGTTCCTGATCGTCGCCATCTGCAGGCCCGAGCGGTTGGCGGCCATCGTGCCGGCGATACCCGACGACAGGACGTGGGTGGTCGAGACCGGCAGGCCGAAGATGTCGGCCGCGCCGATCGTGGTCATCGCCACCAGTTCGGCCGAGGCGCCCTGCGCATAGGTCAGATGGCTCTTGCCGATCTTCTCGCCGACGGTGACGACGATGCGCCGCCAGCCGACCATGGTGCCCAGCCCCAGCGCGATCGCCACCGCGACCTTGACCCAGTCGGGAATGAACTTCGTCGCCTGGTCGAGGCGGCCGCGATACTGCTTGACCAGCGCCAGGTCGTCGCCGCTGAACGGCACCGCGTTGTTCTTCAGCATCAGGCGCAACGCTTCCGACACCAGGTACATGTCGTTGCGCACGTTGCCGACCAGGTCGGTCGGCACCTGGGCGAACGAGCCGTAGCGCGCGACGTCGCCGGCAATCTCGAGCGCCACCCCGCGCAGCGCCGGCAGGGTTTCCGGCTTCATCTGCCGGTCCCGGACATAGGCCGTCAGATCGTCGCGCGGCTGGGCCGACGGCGCCGGCGCGCCGGGCGGCACATAGCGGCCGATCGCTTCCGCGGTGGTTTCCGACAGCGATCGGAAGATCACGGTATCCTGGGCATCCATCGACCGGTTCAGCGCATAGGCCGTCGGCACCGTGCCGATCAGGATCAGCATGATCAGCCCCATGCCCTTCTGGCCGTCGTTGGACCCGTGGGCGAACGAGACGCCGGTGCAGGTCAGCACCAGCAGGCCGCGGATCCAGAACGGTGGCGGCTTGCGGCCCTGCGGCTCCCGATAGAGCTGGGGCGACCGGATCAGCGCCTTGGCGGAAAGCAGCAGCAGCGCCGCGGCGACGAAACCGACGACCGGCGAGATCAGCAGCGACTGGCCGATGCCGGCGGCCTGGGCCCAGTCGACGCCGGAGGTGCCGCTCGACGCCGGCGCCATCAGCTGATTGGCGACCCCGACCCCGATGATCGAGCCGATCAGCGTATGCGACGACGACGACGGCAGGCCGAAATACCAGGTGCCGAGGTTCCAGATGATCGCCGCGATCAGCAGCGCGAAGACCATCGAGAACCCGGCCGAGGACCCGACCTGCAGGATCAGTTCGACCGGCAGCAGCGCCAGGATGCCGAAGGCGACGGCCCCCGACGAGGTCAGCACGCCGAGAAAATTGCACAGACCCGACCAGACCACCGCGATCGTCGGCGGCAGCGAATGGGTGTAGATCACGGTCGCCACCGCATTGGCGGTATCATGGAAACCGTTGACGAACTCGAAGCCCAGCGCGATCAGCAGGGCCGTGCCCAGCAGGATGAACGGCATCCAGGAGACGACCTTGGCGCCGTGATCGATGTCGGACACCAGCGCGACCAGGACATAGGCGATCCCCGCCACCAGCAGGGCGGCGACGCCAAGGTTGAGCAGCTTTTCGTTGGTGGTTTGCCGCGCCGGCAGATCGACATGGCTGGCGTGGCGTATCTGATCGGTCATCTATCAATCCCCGCGATGTTCGACCAAGGTGGTTGAACTTGCGGGCATGGTCTGCCGCCGATGTAACAGCCGCATGACGACGACCGGATCCACGACCGGATTGTCGGACGGGATGTCGAGATTGCGCAGGGCGGTCGCCGCCGCCCCGCACGGCTGGGTTCAGGCCTTCTTCAGGAACTCGGTCCTGAGCACCAGTCCCTTGACCTTTTCGGCGTTGCACTCGATCTCGGCGGGATCGTCGGTCAGGCGGATGTTCTTGACCAGCGTGCCGCGCTTCAGCGTCACCGACGTGCCACGGACCTTCAGATCCTTGATCAGCGTGACGGAATCGCCGTCGCTCAGCTTGGTGCCGTTGCTGTCCCGGACGTCGGTCATTGGGTCGTTTCCTGGTTCATGCTGAAAAGGACGGGCCGTGCCGTCATGTAGCAGGGGCATGCTGCGATTTGCAATGTGCCACGGTGTCTCGCCAGGCGACAGCAATCGAGTCCAACAGGTGGGGCGCCGACTTCGTGACAGTTGCAAGCTCATTGCCGCTTCGAGCGCACCGGCGACATGCTGCAGCCTGATGCGGTCATCGGGCCGCATACTGCACTTCGGCGGTGCGCACCACGTCGTCGCGGAAATAGCGGCTGAGATCCTGGGCCGTCCGCAGGTCGACCGGTCGACCACCGAGCAGCGCCGTCGGGGCGCGCGGTGCCCTTCAGCCGCGAGCCGAACAAGGACAGTGTGACACGACAAACAGTCTGGGCAATCCGGGGGAGTGCGACCTGGTGCGACCAGGTGAGACGTCGTGCGACGGAAACCCCGGAAAACTGCCGTTGGCGGCGAGCAGGTAGGCGGTGGCGGCGTCGTTGGCCGGTGACAGGCAAATTGGGCAATCGGCGGCGATCTGACGGCCCGCGACGTAAATTTTGGGCAACGGCGGTCGAGCGCGGCGCGGACGGCCTGGCGGTGCGTCAGGTTGCCGAGCATCTACGCCATTAACCCGCCTTTCATCGTCCCTAGACAACCATACAGTCTGCGTCTTAATCAACCTCACGCCGGGCGTTTCCTCGAAGCCGCCTCGTCGTTCGCCTGGAGCAGCCGCTGGCGCAGTTGGTCGACGGCGTAGCCAACGACCGCGTCCAGCGCCTGGCCGGCCGCCGCGTGGCGGCGAATGCGGTTGTGTTCCTCGGTCGCCATCTCGACCACGTCGAGTTGATCCACGGCAATGCCAAGCCCCTTGTAAACCTTGATAAATTCCCGCGTCAGGCGGCGGACCAACTTCGGGTCTGCCTCAGGCGCTTCGATTGCTGCCTCGCTTACGGCAGGATCCTCCGCATCACCAACTTTTGCTCTTATAGGACCGCGACCAGTTGCGAGCCAGTCAATCTGGACGCGGCCGATCTCGGCCAGCGTCACAAGATTTTTCATTCCTGGCTCAGTCTGTCCGGACAACCACTTTTGGATAGCATTTGCGCTGACGTTGAGGCGCTTCGCCCAGATATAGGGGCCATCTTTCCCCATCACCGCGCGTAGACGGGCGGGAAACCCCGTGTCGCCATCAGTGTCGCCATGGTCAACGTTGGTGCCATCGGACAAAGTTCCGCTAACCACCTGATCTATTTGGCTTTTTTCGTCTTCCATCCACGATCTAAGCACGCGCCAACTTTTGCGCGCGGTCACAGCGGCCGGACACAACATATAGCTATTGCCATCAATAGCTTTTGCTATTACGGTCGGCTTCCATGAAGGGCACCACGGAAGCTGACATCATCCCCGCCGAGACGTTGCCGCGAGCCGCCTGGGTTCAGGCTAAGCTCAAGTGCGCGGGCACCTCCTTTTCTGACATCGCTAGGGACCTGGGTGTCAGTCGCCAAACCGTTGCTCAGACGATGTGGCGGCCGAATGCCCGGATCGAACTGGCCATCGCCCAGGCGGTCGGCGTCGAGGTCACGACCCTCTTCGCCGACCGCTTCGACGCGGCCGGTAATCGCCTCCACCGCGTTCGCGGCGGCAGTGCCGAGAGTACCCCCGCCACCCCTTCCCCGACACGTCAAAAAGCAAAGGCCGCTTGAACATGATCGACAACCATAAAGCGTCAGTTAACACACCCGGCGAGATCGTCGGCTATGTCGCCCACGACCCCGAGACGAAGCGCTGGCGGGTGGATCTGAACGACGGCGCCTGGGTGTCGGTCCTGGCCGACCAGTCGAGCGATGCCCTGTCGCTGGCGGTCGTCGCCAGCCAGATGATGAAGCTGATCCCCCAGGCCCGCACCCAGCCCGGCTTGGCCCTGGTCGTCAACGACGGCCTGACCGAGTTGCGGGAAGCGATCGGCGCCGATGATGACTACGTTACGGTGGTCATCGCGGGCATGGTTCTCGACGCCGAGACCCGCATCGAAAACCTGGAGCTGCTGAGCGGCGCCATCGAGCAGGGCAACCCGCCCGCCAAGGGTTCCGGCCCGTGGCCGGTCTGGCCGGCGCCGGCCGGCGGTCATGACAGCAAGGCTTATTCGATCGCGGAAGCCTTGCTGGCGGCCAGCGGCGCCGAAAAGGCGATCAGGGCGCGCGTCATGGACAAGATCCGCAGCGCTATCGAAAACGACCTGCTGGCCGACGCGCGACTTCGGGCGGGCGAGGAACATGCTGCACAGCTGATGAGCCTGGTGGGTCCGGTGCTCGTCAAGAACTACCCCCCGGCAATCTCTACTGCCGAGTTTGCCGACCGGGCCTTGCGGGTTTGCTCGATTTACCTGGCCTCAGGCGTCTCGATCGAGCTGATCAAGGTTGCCCAGCACCAGGTCGTAATCGACACCAGCAGCGCCAAACGGTGGTTCGGGGAAGACGATGCCTTCGCCACCGTCGACCTGGCGCGGCGCATCCGCGACACGCTCACGATCGCGCCCGCCACCGTCAAGGCGGAGACGCGCTGATGCGCAAGCTGATCATCGCGCTGCTGCGGCCGTTCGTGCTGCCGATCGTCGAAGAAGGCATGTCCAGCCAGCGGGAACGGTACCGCGAGCAGGAGCGTGCGCTCTATGGGCGATCCGATTTCCGTGGGGGCACGGACGTCGACGTCATGCCGATCCTCGTCGAGGCATGTAGCGGAAGGGTGCCTTGTCAAGCATCCGGTGCAGGCGAACGCGAACGCATTCCGTCATCTCAGCAATTATCGCAGGGTCGCCAGGAGAATTGGCAGTCATGAGTTCGGCTGTGTTGTCGATCCGCTCACGCATCAACGCAATGAAGGCGGCTGGATCGGCATGCCGATCGATCGCGTCGGCAAGCAAAAGCACAGCCATCGTTTGCGCCGTCTGCATCTCAATCTGGGCCTTGATCTGCCAATCAGCCCATTCGGGATACGAATTGCTCATCTTCCCCTCCGTCGTTCGAGTCGCACCGATGATGGTAGAGGGAGCGCGGGCGGCCGTCGACCACGATAGGTTGACGGCCGCCCGTAGCCGGCAGGCGCTGGCCTGACCATGGTGCGGCTAAAGGGCGACGATCGGACGCTGGATCTGCTGGGGCGGGAGATTGCCCCGGCGGTGCAGCGGTTCGACGAGACCATGTTTCGGCTGGTCTCGATCCCCGCCCGGATCTGCCGGGCGCTGAAGGGTGCCTTGACGGGATTGGACCGCGGTCAGGTGGCGGCGGCGATGAGCGCCGAGCTGGGCCGTGCGGTCTCCAAGAACATGCTCGATCGCTACACGTCCGAGGCGGCCGAGGAACACGCGATCGGCCTGGATCGGTTCGTCGCGCTGGTCCGCGTCACCCGCGACAAGCGGCTGCTGCAGTTCATCGCCGACGAAATCGGCTGCGTCGTGGTCGACGCGAAGGAAGCCCATTGGATCGAAGTCGGCAAGTACCAGGACGCGGCCGACGAACTGGCCCGCCGGGCCAAGGCCGCCAAGAAGCGCGCGAAGTCGGGGGCAGCATGAAAGCGAAGTACACGGCCGCCGAACTGGCAGCGCTGAAGCTCGACGGCTTGCCGTCCACTACCAGCGCCCTGATCCGGCTGGCAAGCCGGGAACAATGGGCTTGGCAGGCAAGAGAGGGGCGCGGCGGAGGACGGGAATATCCGTTCAAGACCCTGCCCGCCTATGTCCGCGAAGCGATCCTGGCCCATGACCTGGCCGCGGTCACATCGGCCGGCCAGGCGGTCGAGCTGCCGACGCTGCCCGCGCCCGACGAGGCGACGACTAAGGGCGAGGCACGGCGCGACGCCAAGCTGCAGCTGCTGGTCGCGGTGGAAGCGTTCCGCAAGCGCACGGGCCTGGGCCAGATCGAGGCCGAGCGGCGTTTCGCGGCCCTCTACAACGCTTTCAACGGCGGTTCCAAGACGGTTGCAGACCTGCCGGAAATCACCGGCATCCCCGCCTGGGTGCGCGCCGCCCGCCCGAGCACCAGCCTGAACAGCCTGCGCCGCTATCGTGAGGCGCGGTCGGCCGGATGCACGGACGAGTTGGCCGGCCGCTACGCGCCCCGCCAGGGCGGCACGCTGGAACATGCGGTCACGGCCGATGGCCGGAAGGTTCTCGACGTCCTGATCAGCCTGCATGCCAAGCAGCCGCAGACGCCGGTGGCCGAGCTGCTGCGCCAGCTGAGCCGCGCGCTGGGCGCGGGCTGCGAAGTCATGATGGCGGACACCGGCGAAGTCGCCGCGCTCGACGTGTCGCTGCGCACCGCCCAGCGGAGCCTGGCCGAGTGGAAGGCCCGGAACGAGGAAGCCTGGCTGCGGATGACGAACCCGGATGCCTGGCGCTCCAAGTACAAGCTGGCGCTGGGCGAGCGCGACGCCGGCATCGTCAGGCCAAACCAGTTGTGGGAGATCGACGCCAGCCCGGCCGACGTGCTGCTGACCGAGGGCCGCTTCTCGGTCTATGTCGCGGTCGACGTCTACACCCGCCGGATGATGGTGCTGGTGACCAAGACGCCGCGCGCCGCCGCGGTGGTGGCGCTGGTGCGCCGGGCGATGATCGCCTGGGGCGTGCCGGAGGTGATCAAGACCGACAACGGCTCGGACTTCAAGGCCCGCCACGTCCAGCAGGTCTTCGTCGACCTGGAGATCAAGCCCGACGTCTGCGACGCCTACCAGCCCGACCAGAAGCCGCATGTCGAGCGGGCGATCGGCACGCTGCAGCACAGCCTGATGCCGACCCTTCCCGGCTATGTCGGGCACAACGTGGCGACCGCCCAGGCGATCCGGTCGCGCCGCACCTTTGCCGCCCGCATGGGCGAGAAGGACCGCGAGGTCTTCGCCGTCGCGCTCGACCATCACGGCCTGCAGACCGAAATCGACAACTGGGTTGACGGCACCTACCACCAGAACGGCGAGCATGCGGCGCTGGGCGGGCTGTCACCCTTCCAGCAGGCGGCCTCGTGGACCGGCGCGCTGCGCCGCATCGGCGACGAACGCGCCCTGGACGTGCTGCTGGCGCCGCTGGCGGGCCGGGGCAGCTCGGTCGTCGGCAAGAAGGGCATCCGCGTCGACGGCGGCGAATACTGGTGCGACGGGCTGCCGGTCGGGCAGCGCGTGATGGTGCGCCAGGATCCGCACGACCTGGGCCGGGTCCATGTCTTCTCGGAAGACGGCGGCACGTTCATCGGCATCGCCGAGGATCTGTCGCGGCTGGGCGAGGCGCGGCGCCAGGTGGCGGTGATGGCCCGCCAGCGCCACGAGAAGGCCCTGCGCGAGACGGTCGGCCAGATCCGCGCCGCCGGCCGCGGCCTCGATCCCGCCGCGCTGTCGGCCGCCGCACGCGCCGACGCGGCCGAGCAGGCCCGCAACATCGTCGCCTTCCCGGCGCGCACCGTCACCCATCGGACCGACGCCCTCGATGCCGCCGCCGAGGCGGTGCTGGCCGCTGCCGCGCCGCGCCAGGCCCCGGCGCTGTCCGAGGCCGACCAGGATGTTGCGGCCGAGCAGCTGGCACGGATCGAGGCCAAGGCGATGCCGGCCCCGGCCCAGGTGGCAGACGAACGCCCTGGCGCCTCGGCGACGGACGAGACGTTCGCGCTGTGGGTGCTGCGCCATGCCGATGCCGAGTGCGTCGACGACTACGACCGCCAGGTGGTGGCCGAGATGCTCAAGAAATCCCCGACCTTGCGCATGCAGGTCGAGCCCCAGTTCCCGCAGTGGCGGGAAATGACGAAGCCGCGCGGTCTGGAACACCGCGCGGCCCTATCAGCGTAATCAAAAAGTGGAGCAATGCCGTGAAGGATAACTTCGTCCATACCGAGAATGTCAAGAAATTCCTTGTGGCGACGGCCGCAGTGGAAGAGCGGACGGCGACCGAGGCCAAGTTCCTGCTGGTCTCCGGCGATGCCGGTTTCGGCAAGACCGAGACCTGCCAATGGTGGGGCGTGCGCCATGGCGCGGTGTTCGTTCGGGCCAAGGCGGCGGGCAATCCGCACTGGTTCCTGACCGACCTGGTCCGCGAGCTGGGGGAAGAGCCGGCCAGCAAGACCGAGGTGCTGTTCGGCCAGGTATACGGCCTGCTGGCCCGCAAGCAATGCCCGATCGTCATCGACGAGGTCGAGAACGCGATCGGCGCCAACGTCAAGGTGCTGGACACGCTGCGCGACCTGGTCGACCCGCTGGAGATCACCGTGATCCTGTGCGGCCGGGAGCACGTGAAGCCGGTCCTGCGCCGCAAGCGCGAGGTCTGGACCCGGATCAGCGGCGCGGCCGATTTCGGGCCGCTGACGCTGGCCGACGTTGCCACGGTCTGCAGCACCTTGGCCGAGGTGCCGATCGGCGACGACGTGGTGGCGGAAATCGCCCTCCAGTCGGATGGCTATATCCGCGAGGTGATCAAGGCCATCGGCAATGTCGAGCGCATCGGCAAGCGCCAGCGGGGCAAGACGGTGACCATGGCCGAGGTCGGCGACCAGACGCTGATCCACGAATGGCAGCGCCGGGGCGGCGCCTCGATGACCGAGATGGTCCGCGGCAAGAGCCGCGGGGAAAAGAGCGCGGCATGAGCGGCGCGAAGAACTGGCACGGCCGCAAGCTGCTCGACGCGCTGGCAGTGACGGAAGGCTGCCGCACCATCGCCGAACTGGCCGAGGAAACTGGACTTGAGGCCAAGCAGGTCTCGACCACCTGCCGGATCCTGAAGCGGCGGCAGATGGTGGTCCAGCACAAGCCTGGCTGCTATCGCCTGACGGCGATCGGCCAGGTGGCCCGCCAGGCGGCGGCCGAGCCGGCGCGCAGCGGCCCGCAGCGGCGCCTGACGGGCCGGCGCAAGCCGAACGCCAAGACGACGTTCCGCGACCGGCTATGGCGTTTCCTGCGGCTCAATCCGAAGGCGACGATTTCGCGCCTGGTGCGGCTGGCCGGGGAAGGCCGGCCGAAACAGGAGGCGGCGAACGCCTACGCCTATCTGCGCGTCCTGAAGCGGGCCGGCGTGATCGTCGAGATGCGGCAGCGGGCCGAGGCGAACAGCCCGACGTCCAACGGCGAGAAGCGCTGGCTGATCGTGACCGACCTGGGGCCGCGCGCGCCGGTCTGGCGCCCGGCCAAGCGGGAGCTGTTCGACCCGAACTCCGGCCGGAACATCACGATGCCGGCGGTGGCCCATGACTGAGCCGGCATGGATCACGACCCTCCGCGACGCGGTTCGGCGCGAAGGCTACGAGACGGTCGAGCGCAAGATCGAATATTCCCGCACGTCGATCGACGCGGTTCTGAAGGGGACTTACGGGGCCAGTACCGACCGTGTGCAGGCCAGTGTCGAAGGCGCCTACCGGACCGCCCAGGTCAGGTGCCCGGTGATCGGCGACATGCTCGGCCGGGAGATCTGCATTCAGGAACAGCGGCGGCGCTTCGGTGCCGATACCGAACTGCGCGCGAGGTTCCGCCGGACCTGCCCGACCTGCGCGCATTTCATGCCGCAGAAGAAGGGAGGCGACAATGCTTGAGCAGCGTATCCCCGATCCCCGCCTGCATCCGGCCGAGGCGGTCGCCTATCTGGCCGAGCGCGTCTCGGCGGTGGCGGTCGGTGTCGACCTGGTCACGATACCGGCAGGCGAACTGCTGGCGCTGGCCGGGTGCCTGCGCCTGGTCTCGATCGAGGTCGAGCGGCTGGAAGGCCGCCGGGCGGTGGCCAATGGCTGACATCGACACCGCCCGCGCCCGCGTCGAGTGGCTGGTCCGCCAGCTGGAGGGCTTGGCATTCAACGGCGACCAGTGCCGTGGCCAGCAGATCGCGATGGCCGGCCTGCTGTTCTCGTGCGCCGACGAACTGGCGCGCGTGACCAGCCGGAGCCATAGCGACAGCGCCTTGCGCGTCACGCTGTGGCGGTTCGCCTTCGACATGCGGGAGCGCGCGAAGGCCACGTCCTGGTCGCCGATGCAGCCGGTGACGATCCAGGCCATGGCGGACGCACTACGCAGCCTGGTCGTCGCGGCACGGGCGGATGATGTGACGCCGGTCACGTCGCGGGACGGTGCCGCATGAGCAGCGCGCCGTCTCCGCTCGAAGAAATCGCGCTGCGGGTCGCGGGTCTGTACCACGTCCAGCCCGCGGCCCTGGCGGCGAGCACGGGCCAGACACTGGCGAACCGCGCCCGGCAGGACGTGCTGCTGCTCATGCGCCTGACGACGCGGGCGAGCTATCGCGGCCTGGGCAGGCGGTTCGGCCGCCGGCCCGACCAGGTGCAGGCCGACGTCGATGCGGCCGTCACGCGCTGCCTCGCCAACGACAGCCATGCCGCCGCATTGCTTCGCGTCCTGATCGGCATCGACCGGGCGCAGCCGCGCTTCACCGAAACCGAGGTGCCCCATGGGTCTGAACCTGACCGACCGCCTCCTCATGTCGGGTGCAATGTCCTGCCCGCCGCGTCGTCGGCGCGGCGTCCTCGCCTCTCTCTCAAAACTGCTTAGGAGCCTGTTCAAATGACCAACCGGAAGATCCCCGAAGGCGCGATCGAGCTGCACGGGCAGCACTATCTGCGCGATGCGAGCGGGTCGCTCGTGCCGATCGACAATATCAAGCCGGTCGACCTGCTCATGGATGAGATGGTCCGCAAGATGGTCGGCTATGCCGAGGATCTGTCGGCCGAGCTGGCCCGGTTCCTGTCGCATTCCAACGCGGATATTGCGGCCTTCGACGCCCTGATCGACCAGGAATACGGCGTCAAGCGGCCGGAAAAGACCAAGGGCAACCGTACTTTCACCAGCTACGACGGCAACATGATGGTGAAGGTTGCCGTCGCCGACCGGATCCAGCTCGGCCCCGAGCTGCAGGCGGCGAAGAAGCTGCTCGACGCGCTGATCCTCGAACGGGCCGAGGGCGCCGACCCGCTGCTGGTCAGCCTGGTCAACCAGGCATTCGGCGTCGAGCAGGAAGGCCGGGTCGACGTGCAGGCAATCCTGGCGCTGCGGCGCCGCGAACTGCCGGATCCGCGCTGGGCCGATATCAAGCGGGCGATCGACGACAGCATTCGGGTGGTCGGCTCCAAGGGCTACCTGCGGTTCTACGCGCGCCGCGAGGCGGGGGAAGAATACCGCATGATCCCGATGAACCTCGCCGCGATCGAGGTGACGCCGGTCGCGTTCGACCGCCGCTCGCTGCGCCGTTCGGTCGAAGAGGCCGGTGATGATGTTTCGGTGGCCGTAGGGGCGCTGCAGGCGGGATTGTTCACCCTCGCCGCCTCTCGGCTGCAGAACGCGCTCAAGGCCCTGGGGAAGCCCGCTGTCTCGCCCGAGGACTTCGTTGCCTGGCTCGACGCCGCGGCGCGGTGGGAGGGCCTCTCGACCGATCAGCTTGCCCACATGAAGGAAGCGCTGCAGTGGCTGCTTGACGAGATGCACACGGCCGGTGAGACGCACGACAGCGTGACCGGCCATGCCTTTCCCTGCGTCTTGAACGCGGCAAAGGCCCTGATCGCTGCAGGCGGTTCGCTCCAGTGGTTTCCCGACACGGTGACCGGCAGCGAGCCGCTGTCGCCTGCGGACGCGGCATAGGAGGCCGGCACATGAGTGATCGCAACCTCCGCACCGTCGCCAAGGCAATCTTCACCTGCATCATCACCGAGGCAGAAGATGCAGGCGGCGAAATTGTCGTATCCGCGCAGGCGACGTTTCAAGTCGAAGCGTGGGACCCAGAGAGCGCCGCTCAACGAGCGGTCGAGCTTTGGGATCAGGGCGAGCATGGCGATAAGTCCGACGTGACCGCCGAGCCATTGTTCATCGAAGTCCGCACTGATGGTTCCGATAGCCCGTTAGGTCGCTATCGAGCCAGCTCCATCATCAACCGCTTCTATACGACGACCGAGGTTGAGATCGATGAGTATTGGCCCAAGGCGACTGCCGGAGGTGCAGCATGATCGCCTACTGCTGGCGTACCGGCCAGATCGGCCTCGGCCGGCGGGCGCCGCGAGGCACGATCACCATTGTGTCTGGTCCCGGGCGCCGCTTGCGGCGCCTGGTGGAGGCGCGAGCGCGGCTTGCCTACGACAACACGACCATGCTGGTCCCCGGCATTCCCGAGGCCGAGAGCGAAGTTGCGGCGCTGAAGGCGCTGCAGCGGTTCGGCGAGTGGATCAAGCGCGACCTGAGCCGGTCCACCCCTGTCTCGTCCGGGAGGCTCCTATGACCGACCTTAGCCGGCGCTACGTCGCCGACCGGATCTGCGCTGAATGGAACCAGCGGCATCCGGTAGGCGCCTCGGTCATCTGGATCGGCCCAAACGACGGTGCCCTTGACGATTATCGGGAAACCATCCTGACGGCCGAGGCGCGCGTGGCGCCGGGGACAGACACAGTGCTGGTCGGCATCGCCGACCAGGCGGACCCGGTCCCGCTCAGCAGCCTCTATGGGGCCGCCGAGCTGCGGCGCCAGGTGGCAGCGCGGATCGCGCGGGAAGGTGTGGCATGAGCTGGACCAAGATCGAGCGCCCGATCAGTCGGGTGGCGAAAGATGCGCCCGATGTTCTGGTCGGGTCGGGCGGCCGCAAATGCGATCGCATTCTGATTTCGCTCAAGCTGTCGGCCCTGCCGCCCGAGTGGTCAGACGATGCCCGCTTCGATGCCTTCTACGGCGAGGCCGAACACCTGGGCAAGGTTCGCCTGGCACCCTCCGAAGCGGGGCTGTTCACCTTCGCCCGGATGGGCCGCAAGACGACGCGGGGCAGCTGCCGCTTGCCGTTGCCGGTGGGCGTCGATCCCGGTGACCGGAAGGCAGTGCCCGTCCGAATGGTCAAGGACGGCAAGGGCATCATCCTCACGCTGCCGGCCTGGGCGATGCCCAAGCCCGCGATCGGCGCGGTGATGAGCGACAAGTTCAAGCCAGTGCGGGGATGAAGATGAACAAGCGCAAAGCCGACAGCGTGGCGAAACTGCTGGAAGCCGTGGCCGACGCCACCCCGCCAGCCGATGCCGGCCCAGGCCACAACGCGGCTGCCTTTGCGGACGAGCAGCTCTTGGGGTTCGTCCAGCGTGTCGAGCAGGTCGAAGAGGAGATCCGCGCCAGCAACAACGACAAGAAGGTGATCTATGCCGAAGCCAAATCGATGGGCTTCCATGTCCCGACGCTGAAGACGGTCATCTCCGAGCGGCGGATGGACAAGGCGGCGCTTGCCGAGAAGAAGGCGCTACTCGACCTGTACCGCGAGCGCCTGGCCGAAGCGGAGGGGCGCTGATGGCACAGACCTTGCTATCGCGCGTGCACGCACGAGGCCGGCCATGAGCGTCGAACGGACGCTCCTCGTGGGGATGGTGCTGGCCGCGGTCCCGTTCCTGCGGGGCGGCTTGAGCAGCATGCCGGTCGGAGAGACCAACCGTCAGGCGATGCTGCGGGCAGCAATCCGCGAAAGCCTGTTCGCTATCGGCGGCAGTTACGCCAACGCGCTGCCGCCCGGCCTGGCGCCTCTCTCCAACGATGGCCTGGCGCGCGCCTTCCTTCGTGCCGCGCTGGACGCCTGCGATGACCTTGGCCTGCCCCGGTCCGAGGTCGTGGCAGCGATCAATGCGCACGCCCGCACGCCCGCGCCCTTGCCCCCCCGAAAGGATCACCAATGACCGAAGCCGCCGCCGCCGCGCCTCGCGCGTCGCTGTCGTTCGTCTCCATGCTGCCGTGCCCGGCCTCGGACATCGGCCGCCGCATCTTCGCCCATGTGTTCGTCGGGCCGCGTCATTGGGCCGACTATCGCGGCCCGCTGGAACGGCCGCTTGGCGACGTCATGTCCTGGCTCGTTCCCGGTCACGGCTGGGTGAAGGCGATGGTCGAGCAGCGGGTGGGCAAGCCGCCGCGCCTGGTGTTCGCCCGCCCGTCCGACTATCAGATGGTCGCCGCTGCAGCGAACCAGCATCGCGCCATGCTTTTCACGCCGCAGGCCGGGGTGCGCCATGACTGACGCCGCTGTCGATGCCGGTACGTTGGTCGACCAGGCCCTTGTCGAGCGCATGTCGCCAGCCGAGATGCGGGAAATCTGCAGCAAGGCCAGTGAGCGCCTGACGAAGGCGGGCAGTCGCGAAGCCATCGCGCTGTCGTTCGCCTATAGCCTCGTGCTCTCGCCGTTCATCTATCTGCATCCCGCGCCGGAGGCTCGCCGCCGCGCGGAAGAGGCGGTCGAGAAGGCGGTCGATCAGGTCCGGGAGTGGGAAACCCATATGCGGTTCGTGCGCCGCTCCGAACGGCTGGCCGCGATCCTTCGAGCCGTCGAAGCCGGCACCTACAAGGCGCCGCGCAAGCGCCGGAAGGCCAGGAAGCGGAAGGTGGCCCATGGCTAAGCCGCGCTTCGCTGCCGCAGGCTCGCCCGAGAGCAACAAGCGCGTGATCCAGGCGATCCAGGTGAGCCGCCGCCAGGTGGCCGGCCTGGCCGAGGATGACACCTGGCGCGCCTGGCTGCAGCGGGAGATCGGAAAGGACAGCCTGCGGGCCATGTCGGCGCGCGAGCTGGCCCGCACGCTCGACAAGGTCCGCAAGCAGGGCGGCCGGCCCAGCGCCGGCCCCCAGGCTTCGCGCTACGCCGACGACGATCAGCACCGGATGATGCGGGGCCTGTGGATCGAACTGGCGGATATGGGCGTGGTGCGCGACCGGTCTGAAACCGCCCTCGATGCCTATATCCGGCGCATGTCGGGCCAGGAGTTGGGCGCGCTCACGCCCAGCGGCGCGAACAAGATGATCGAGGGGCTGAAGGCGATGCGTCGCCGTGCGCAGGCGGGGGCAACGTCGTGAGCGCAACTGATCGCGAAGCCCTGCTCGCGCGGATCCGCAAGCTGATGGCCATGACGACGGCGGCCGGCTGCACCGAGGCCGAGGCGATGGCCGCGGCCGAGAAGCTGCGCCGGCTGCTGGACGAGAACGGCATCGACCCTGATCATCTGGATGGACTGATGGTTGAGGAAGAAGCTGTCGGCCTGGGCCGCACCCGCCGCAACCAGCTCGATCGCCTCTGGCCAACCATCGCGTGGTACTGCGACTGCGCGATGATCACCCGCCGCGGCGGCGGCATGCCGATCGAGATCGTTTACGCGGGCTTCGAGCCGCGCCCGCTGATTGCCCACTACATCCACGATCTTTGCGAGGCCGCCGCCGCCCATGAGGTTCGTATGTTCAAGCGCTCGGCGGAATATCGGCGCAGGCGAGCCACGAAGACGAAGCGCCTAGCTGTCGCCGCGTTCCTCGAAGGCTTCGCCATCGGCGTTGCGGCGAAACTCCGGCGGATGAAGGGCGATAACCCCGAGGGCGTGGCGTTACGCCTGGTGGCCGACGCCGAGATGGGCAGGCGCTATACGCTCTCGACGGCCACGGCTATCGCACCCGTGATCAAGAAGTTCGAGAACGCGAAGGTATCCGGCCATATCGCCGGGCTAAACACCGCCATCAACGACGGTGTCGGCCAAGCCGGCGGGCCGGTCGCCTTGATCGGCCGGGACTGACATGGCCGAGCGCAACATCACCGAGGCGATGGTCCGCGAGGCGCTGCGGCCCCAGGTCCGAGAGCTGGCGGACCATATCGGGCTTGAGCGGGCGATGCGCCTGGTGGAGACGCTGGGCGGTCTGCCGACCTACGTCCCGCACATCGTTGCGCCGGACAGTTCGATCTGCCAGCTTATCGATCAGGATCTGGCCGAGGCGCTTGCGCCGATATACGGCGGCGACTATCTGCAGCTGCCGCTTTCGCGTCGCGCAATGGTACTGTGGCTGGCGTCGAAGGGCTGGACGGGCGCCCGGATCGCCGCGAGACTGCGTTGCGCGCAGCGCACCGTCCAGCGCATGATCGCCGCGGCCGAGAGCGGCGGCACCGCAGGCGGTGCCGATGAGCCGGCCGCCCCGATAGCCAGCCCGCAGCTCGATCTGTTCGCGTCGCCTGTCTGATCCACATGGCCCCGGTCACATGATCGGGGCGCGCGTCACCGGGCAAGGTGGCGTGCATGAGCGACACTCCCTGGCTACTGACCGCCCATCTGCGCCACGACCGCGCCCAGCCCGGTGAATTCCGGCTGATCGACCCGGCAGGGTCGCCCGTCCTGGTCGGCGCCTGCCTCGGCAAGGCCGATGGGCAGCAGGCCGCCAAGGTTGGCAACCCTTCCCGCAATCCGGTTCGACCCTACGGCGATACGCCGCTGGGCCGCTACGCGCCGGCCCGGCTGACGACGTTCCAGCCCCCGCATCCGCGCCTCGGCCTCTACGGCATCGAGCTGATCGGCGAGGCCGGCCCGGCGCTCGCCGCCATGGCTGAGCGCGCGGGGCTGTGGGTGCATGGCGGGCGTGGTGACGGGCGCCTGGTGCCGACCTACGGCTGCCTGCGCCTGCTCGACCGCGACATGGCGGCCGTTGCCCGCCGCGTCGGCGGTGACCTGGTCCGCGTCACGATCGCCGAGGTGCCCTGATGCTGCCGGTGATCGCGGGCGTCATCGGTGCCGTCTCGGCCGTCGCCGACCTGTTTTCGGCCGGCAAGCGGGTCTACGAGCAGGTGACGGGCAAGCCGTCGACCGCATCGACCCCGGCCGAGCTGCAGACGGCGATCGAGGCGGCCCCGCCCGACCAGCAGGCGGCGTGGATCGCCGCGATGCAGGTGGAAATCGAGAGCTACCGTGCGCAAACCGAGCGCCTGGCCAACGAGCAGGGCGAGGTGACGCCCGAGCTGCTGCACGCGCTGCCGCCCGAGACCGCCGCCGAGGTCGCCTATCTGCGGATGACGACGCGCCCGCGCGTCGTGCTGCGGATGAGCCACGTCATGCTCGTCCCGGCCTACGTCCTGGCGATCGACGCCTTCACGATCCTCTTGAACGGGGTTGCCGCCTGGTTCGGCAGCGAGAAGACCTTGCCGCTGCTCGGGCCGGCACTGTTCGGCGAGCGCTCGGTCTATCGCTACCTGTTCGATAGCGCCGTCTGGCCGGCCACCACCATCGTTCTGGCCTACATCCTGCTGCGCGAAGTTTCGAAGCGGACCGGCCGGGGCGAGGACGATGCCGGCGTCGACCTGATCGCCCAGTTGGGCAACGCGGTCGGCTCGATCAAGAACATCTTCACCCGGAAGAAGCCCTGATGCTCCAGGAAATTATCAAGATCGCCAATGACGGCTTCGGACTGATCCTCGGGGTCAGCAGCCTCGTGTTCGGGGCACTGCTTTGGCGGCTACGTGGGATCTTCACCGCCCGCGCCGACTTCGAAGTGATGCAGGCCCGCATGGATCTGATGGCCAAGCAGCTCGCCACGAGCGAAGACAGCACCAAGGCTGTACAGGCGCTCGATAACCGCTTCGACGAATTGAGCGAGAAGGTGGTCTCGCTCGAAGCCGATTTGAAGGTGATCCAGGCCGAGATGGAGCACCTTCCGAGTAAGGACGACGTGGCGAAGATCACCACCACCTTAGCCGAGTTGAAGTCGGGCCACACGCACCTGGCTCAAAGCCAGGCGCGCATGGAAGGTGCAGTCACCCGGATCGAAGACTATCTGCTGAAGGCGCGTTGACCCATGACCAGCTTCGCCGATCATCTGAAGGCCGAGCGTCGCCGCATGCTGCTGCTGACGTTGCTGGATCTCGACGGCCACGCCAACGAGCGGTCGCTGCTGACGGCGCTGCACCTGGACGGCCACATCCGCGAGACCAAGGAGACGCTGCGCGAGGACCTCGAATTCCTGCGCAGCACGGCCCTGATCACCACGTCGATGTTCCAGGAAACGGTCATGGTTGCCCGCATCACCGACCGCGGCATCGACTGCGCGAAGGGCCGCGTCACGGTCGAAGGCATCAAGCGCCCGCAGATCGTCGGCTGATCCGATGGCGCGCCCGACGAAGATCGACAAGCTGCCCAGGCGCATCAAGGCGCTGATCACCGAACTGCGCGAGCAAGGCGCCTCGATCGACGACATCATGGCGGCGATGCGCGAGGAGCTGAACGTCCTCGGCCTCTCCGAGGATCGCATGCCGTCGCGGGCGACGATCGGGCGGCACACCCAGGAGTACGATGCCTTCATTTCGATGATGCGCGAGGTTCGCGGCGTCAACGATACCCTGGCGGCCGAGCTGGGCGACGGGGATGACGATCGGGTCCGGCGCGCGAACCTCGAAGCACTGGACATCTTCGTCTCGAAGATCATCGCCAAGATGGCCCGCGGCGAGGTTCCCGACGTCAAGGACATCAAGTCGCTGTCGGAGATCCAGAAGAACATCGGCATCGCCGCTCGGACGTCGCTCGACGTGGAGATCCGCAAGAAGCGCGAGTGGGAAGCCGAGCAGAAGAGGAAGCTGGAAGAGATGGCGGCGGCCGAGCGGGCCGATGGCAATGTGCTGGCCGCCGAATTTGCCGAACGCGCCCTTCGCCACCTGGGGCTTTGACCCTTGGCCCTGATCCGGTTCTATCCCTACCAGAAGCGGTGGATCGACGACACGTCCCGCTTCAAGGCCGGCATGTTCGGCCGCCAGTCCGGCAAGACGTACTCGACGTCGGGCGAGGTGGTGAAGGATTGCATCCTGGCGGAGATGGCCCGCCGGCGGACCCGCTGGGTCATCCTCAGCCGTGGCGAGCGCCAGGCGGCCGAGGCGATGAACGAGGCGATCAAGCCGCAGATCAAAGCCTTCTACGAGCTTTACCGGGCAGAGCTTGCCAAGGTCGCCCGGCAGTGGGAACCGCGCTACACCGAAACCGACTTTCGCGGCGAGGAAGCGGTCTACAAGTCGCTGGAAGTAACCTTTCCAGGCGGAAGCCGTATTACCGCCCTGCCGGCCAACCCTGACACCGCGCGCGGCTTCAGCGCCAACGTCATGCTCGACGAATTCGCCTTCCACAAGGATAGCCGGGCGATCTGGGCCGCAGTGTTCCCGGTGGTCTCGAAAGACGGGCTGAAGCTGCGCGTCATCTCGACGCCGAACGGCAAGGGCAACAAGTTCTACGACATCATGTCGGGCAGCGACGCGACCTGGTCGCGGCATGTCGTGAACATCTACCAGGCGGTGGCCGAGGGCCTGCCGCGCGATATCGACGAACTGCGGGCCGGGTGCGGTGATGAGGATCTTTGGCGCCAGGAGTACGAGCTGGAATGGCTCGACGAGGCTTCGGCCTGGCTGACCTATGAACTGATCGGGGCTTGCGAGGACCAGGCGGCGAGCCTGGTCGGCGACGGCTACCGGGGCGGTCCGTGCTATGTCGGCGTCGATATCGGCCGGCGCAAGGATCTGTACGTCATCTGGGTCTGGGAGCAGGTCGGCGACGTGCTCTGGACCCGTGAGATCATCGCCCGTCAGCGCATTCCGTTCTCCGAGCAGGACGCGCTGCTCGACGACGTCATGCGACGATACAACGTCGTTCGCGTGGCCATGGACCAGACCGGCATGGGCGAAAAGCCCGTTGAAGACGCGCAAGCCCGCCATGGCTCGCTGCGGGTGGAGGGCGTCATCCTCTCATCGTCGCGGCGGCTCGACGTGGCCACGGCCGCCAAGCAGGCATTCCAGGACCGGAAGGTCAGGATCCCGATGGGCGATCCGGTCCTGCGCTCCGACCTGCACCAGCTTAAATCGAGCATCGGTCCGACCGGCGCGCTGCGCCTGGCGGCGGACCGGGACGCGAATGGCCATGCCGACCGTACCTGGGCCGCGTTCCTCGGCATCGCCTCATCGGTCGGCGGTTGGCAGCCGGCCATGGGTGAGACGGTCGATGAAGACGCCCGCCGTGACGATGACGTCCCGGCGCGGGACGAGGCCGGCCGGGGCCTGATGATGGGGCAGTCGTTTCGGCGGCGCCTGCAGATGTTTGGGAGCCATTGATGAACCCCTTCCGCTGGATCGGCGACCTGTTCACCTGGGACACCGGGCCGGCGACGTCGCCTCTCCTCAAGGCGACGGCCGCCGCCCCGGCGGTCGGGACTGCGGCACCGGAGACGGTCCGCGTCACCGAGGCGGCGGGCCGGAACGTCGACGGCGACGAAGAAGGCTGGCGGCGCCTCTCCGGCGACGATGGCCGCGATCTGTCGCCAGTGACCCAGGCCCGCATGCAGCAGATGGCCTACTTCGTCTGGGAGCGCACGCTGCTCGGCCGGGCGATGATCGAGCTGCCGATCGCGTTCCTGCTGGCGGGCGGCGTGCGGCTCAAGACAGAGGATCCGAGCGAGCAGGAATGGCTGGATAAATTCTGGCTCGACCCGATCAACCGGATGGACGCCAAGCTGCCGAAGAAGGTGCGGGAGCTGTCCCTGTATGGCGAAGTGTGCTGGCCGACCTTCGTGAATGAGGCTGACGGGTTCGTCCGGCTGGGCTATCTCGATCCGGCGCAGATCGCCGAGGTGATCTACGATCCCGACAATACCGAGCAGCCGATTGGCATCGTCACGGTCCGCAACAAGCGTCATCAACAGCGCAAGATGCGGGTGATCGTCGCAGGCCCGGAAGACGTGTTCACGCCCCGGACACAGAAAATCCGGGCGGATTTTGTCGATGGCGAATGCTTTTACTTCAAGGTCAACGATCTGAGCAATTCGCGGCGCGGCCGGTCCGACCTGCTGGCCGCCATCGACTGGGTCGACGGCTATGACGAACTGCTGTTCGGCGAGTTGGACCGGGCGCGGTTCATGCGCAGCTTCTTCTATGACGTCACGCTGAACGGGGCGACCCCGGAACAGGTCAAGGCCCGTGCGAAGGAGATCAGCCCGCCGAAGCCGGGCGCCGTGCGTGTCCACAACGACGCCGAAGAATGGGAACCCCAAAGTCCTGCGCTCGGCGCTTACGACAGCACGCTGCTGGCCCGGCTGCTGCGCAACCACATCCTGGGCGGGCTGTCGCTGCCCGAGCATTGGTTCGGTGGCGGCGCCGACGTGAACCGCGCCACGGCCGGCGAGATGGCCGAGCCGTACCTGAAGACCCTGGAAATGCGCCAGGCGCTCATCGGGCTGATCCTGCAGGAAGTGGGGACCTACGTGATCTGGCGGCGGCGCGATCAGCTGGGCCTGGGCAAGCGTGATGCGCCGATCGTCGTGACGGCCGAGTTCCCGGAGCTGTCCCGCAAGGATACGACGGCCTATGCCGCTGCCCTGCAGCAGGTCGTGTCCGGCGCAATGGTCGCCGTCCGCGAGAAGCTCATGTCCCGGCAGACCGCGCTGGCGCTGATCGCTTCGATCGCCGAGCGCCTCGGCGTGACGATCGACCCCGAAGCCGAGCTGCAGGCGGCCGAGGAGGAGGCCGCCGCCCAGGCGGAGGCGGACGCCTTCAGCGACCTGGCGCCGGATCCCAGCGGCGACCAGGCGCCCGGCAACCAGGTGCCTGAAGGCCAGGGTCCGTGAAGGACCGCGGGCGCGACCGCGCCTTCGGGGCGGCCCGGCGCGTCCAGCTCAAGCGCCGTACCGGGCTGATCAAGGGGGCGATCGAGGCGGTGCAGCGGCATCTGGAGGAGGCTGGGAAGGCCATTCGAGCCACGTTGGAGCGCCAGCCCAGCGACTACAAGCGCTGGTATCTGACGCAGCTGGCCGGCGAGGTCGACCGGGAGATGGCGCGGTTCGGCGACGCGGCCGGGCGATCGGCGGCCGAGGCTGCGGGCGAGGCCCGCCAGGCCGGCATCGACCTGGTCGACGTGCCGATCCGCGCCGGCCTGACCGTCGAGCCTGCCAACCGGACCGGCCTGCAGCTGATGGCGGCACTGCCGGCGATCGACCAGGAGCAGCTGCTGGCGATGCAGACCTTCATGGTCGACCGGCTGAAGGGCGTCGGCACCGAGACGGCGCGCAAGATCCGTTCGGACCTGGGGCTGGTGGTTATGGGCGTGCAGGCACCCGAGGAGGCGGTGGCCAGCATCGCCCGCGTGGTCGACGGCGGCCGGGCGCGGGCCACGGCGATCGTCCGCACCGAGGTCGGCCGGGCCTATTCGGTTGCGGCGCAGGAGCGGCAGCTGCAGGCGACCGACCTGCTGCCGGGCCTGAAGAAGCAATGGCGGCGGTCAGGCAAGCGTCACAGCCGCGTCACCCACGATCTGGCCGATGGCCAGATCCGCAAGCCGGCCGAGGCGTTCGACGTCGGCGGCCGCGCGATCATGCACCCGCGCGACCCGAAGGCCCCGCCCGGCGAGACGATCAACTGCGGCTGCGAGAGCCTGCCGATGATGGCGAGCTGGGAAGTCACCCATCCCGGCGCCAAGCCGCACACGCCTGATGAACTGGCCAACCCCGGCGCCCGCCAGGCGGCCGAGGTGCAGGAACGGGACGCGGCCGACTGGGCGGCGGCGGTCGCCAGCGGCGAGCAGCGGGCCACCGGCGAGGCGCGGACGATCGGCAGCCTGGCGCCGGCCGTGAGCGAGTTTCTGGCGCGCAAGGGCGTCGACCTGGTCACGCGCGACATCGGCATCGGCGACCGGCAGATCGCCCACATGTTCAGGCCGGCCAAACAGGGGCGCGGCCAGGCTTTGCCGGCGAGCCAGGCCAAGCGCCTGGCCGACGTTCTCGGCCGACCCAAGGCGGTTCTGTGGGAAGGCGGCGCCGTCCCGCAGCTGCTCTACCTGTTCGAGGTGCCGGGCGAACAGCGGCTGGGCAAGTTGGTGGTCAAGCTCAGGGACAGGGACAAGCGGCTGGATATCCAGCGGCACAACTGGATCGTTACCGGCGGACTGGTCGACGGCAGGCGCCTCGGCGTCGGGCCAGGCGCTCAGTACGAGCTGGTGATGGGGGAAATGTGACCGCCGCGTCGGGTCGCAACACCCGCTTCCTGCCTGCCGGGAGATCCGGCCGCAGCCCACGGCCAGGCCGAAGCCTGTGCGCAGTACGGCAACACCGATTTCACCGCTGCCGCGGCGGTCAGGGTGGTAATCTAGCGCCTGGTCGCCCGGCATTCAACCCGCCCCCGAAAACCAGCCCCGTACAGGCCCCTCGGGCGCTGGCCGCGGTCAGCCCCCGGAAAATTTGGACCCGCCAGTTTGGGACGGTTTGAGACGGGTTGCCGGCGAAGATAAACCGCCCGCCCGCGTGACGGTCCGGGCTGAGGCCGCGGCCAGGCCGAAACGCAGGTCGACAGGCCGGCATCGGCGGGTTAGCCTCCGCCGGACCAGCCAGCGGGCCAGGCGCGCGACCGTCGCGCCGAAAAACTGCCGCCACCTGGCCCCCGTCACATGATCAGCGCTTCGGCCCGTCGATAGGGTCGCTCCAACGTCCACCTGGAGCGCCCCATGGCCAAGCCGCCTGTCGCAAACACCGAAACCCCGCCCGCCGACCCGCTTGCGGCCCTGATCGACCGCATCAACGCCGTGGTCGCGGACGTCGCGACCCTGACCGCGCGTGTCGACGACCTCGTGGTGGCCTTCAACGGCCTGCCGACGCGGGATGCCGCCGAACTGACCGCGCGCGCGGTGCAGCAGCTTCGCGAGGACTATCCGCGCCTGGCCGCGGGCCTGGAACAGATGCGCGCCGACCAGGCCGAGCTGCGCCAGGACGTCGCCGACCTGCAGGCCGGCGGTGTGGTCGGGCACCTGGTCGGCACGGCCGGCCCGGAGATCGGCGGCTCGCCGCTCGTTGTCGGCATCGACATGGCGCGCGTCGACCATCGGGAAGCGGCCGACGCGCTCGGCATCGCGATCGACCGTGTTTTCAGCGCCAAGCGCCGGACCGATGGCCGTATCGGCGTCGTGACCGTCGACGGCCGCAAGCTGATCGAGGGCGAGCAGCACGGCGACGGCCAGGGTGAAGGCGAATGAAGATCCTGCCGGCCAGCGGGATCTGGGGCGAGGTTGCCCTGCGCGAGGCCGCCGCTGGCGATTTTCAGTCGATCATCGACCTGTTGCGCGAGGCGCTGAGGCCGATCGTCGGCGATATGTGGGGCAACATCGTCGCGGTGTTCCCCGACGCCGTCGTGACCCAGAAGGGCGCCAGGCTCTACCGCTATCCCTACACGATGGGCGAGGACAACCAGGTCACTCTCGGCCAGCCCGAGGAGGTGGTCCGCAATTTCGGGCCGGCCGGCAGCGTCCGTGTCACGGAAGCCCAGGCGATCCGTGAGGCCGTAGGCGGCGACCAGGCCAAGCCCGCAAAGGGCTGGCGCATCCGCGTCATCAAGGCCGGCCTGAGCGGCAACGGCGTCTTCTATCCCGACGCGGTGCTGCGCGAGGCGGCGCCCATGTTCAACGGGGCGCGCGTCTTCAACAAGTCCGATGAAGACCACCTGAAGGCCCGGGGCAAGAGCTTCGACAACCTGATCGGCCGCCTCACCGAGGCCCAGTTCGTTCCGGGCAAGGGCAAGGATCAAGGCGAGATCCTCGCCGTGCTCGACCTGATCGAACCGACCGGTGGCATCGCCGTGAAGCTTCGGGAGGCGTGGGATCGGGGCATGGCCGACCTGTTCGGCTTCTCGATCGACGCCAACGCCCGTGCCGTCAAGCGCCAAGTCGGCAGCCAGCGGATCCTCGAAGCCCAGCGGGTGACGAAGGTCCATAGCGTCGACCTGATCATCGATCCGGGCGCGGGCGGCGAAGTCGTCCAGCTGCTCGAAGCCAAAGCCACCACTACCACCACCGGAGACATCATGGACCGCGACGCCATCATCAAGCTGCTGGAGGCGCGGCATCCCCGCGCCGACCTGGTCAAGCTTTCCGACGAAGAGCTGCAGCTGCGCCTGGCCGAGGCGCTCAACCCGCCGTCGCCCGCCCCGACGAAGAAGACCGGCGATGACCAGGTCGTGACCCTGGCGGATCTTCGCCTGGTCGAAGCGCGCGCCGAGGCCCGCACCCGCGTCGCCGCCTCCAAGCTGCCGCAGGCGGCGAAGGATCGCGTGCTGGCCGGCCTGCTGGCGGACGAGCAGCTTACCGACGCGCGTATCACCGAGGCGATCAAGGCCGAGGCCGACTATCTCGGCCAGTTCGCCACGGGCGGCCGGGTCGAGCTGGGCGACCTGCCCGAGGCGCGCATCACCGAAGGCCAGGACGAGAAGGTCAAGGACCGGCTCGACGCCTTCTTCGATCCGGCCCACAAGGATCACCGCGCGGCCGGCTCGTTCCGCGATATCTACGTCGATATCTCGGGCGACGCCCGCGTCACCGGCGACATGTCGAAGGGCGATCCCGTGCGGCTGCGCGAGGCGCTGGGCAGCGCAAGCTGGGCCAACGTCCTGGGCAACTCGATCACCCGCCGCCTGCTGGCCGACTATCGCCAGCCGTCGCAGTACGACGTCTGGCGCCGCATCGCCCATATCGTTCCGGTCGCCGACTTTCGGACCCAGGAACGTACCCGCATCGGCGGCTATGGCGATCTGCCGGCCGTCAACCAGTCGGCCGACTACACCGCGTTGACCAGCCCCGGCGACGAGAAGGCGACCTATGCCGCCTCCAAGCGCGGCGGCCTGGAGACCATCACGCTGGAGATGGTCAAGAACGACGACGTCGGCGCGATCCGCCAGGTGCCGGTCAAGCTGTCGCGCGCGACCAAGCGCACGCTGGCGAAGTTCGTGCTGGATTTCATCAGGGGCAACCCGGTGATCTACGACGGCAAGGCCCTGTTTCATGCCGATCATGGCAACCTCGGTTACGCCGCCCTGTCGGCCGGGGCTGTGGCGGCGGGGCGCCTGGCGATGCTGAACCAGCCTGAACTGGGTTCCGGCGAGCGTCTCGGGATCGGTCCTAAGTCGATCCTGGTCTCGTCCGAGCAGGAAGGCCCCGCCGTCGACCTGTGGGCGCGCAGCACGAACAATGACAAGACCTTCGTGCAGTCGCTCGTGCTCGACGTCCTGCCGATCTGGTACTGGACCGACCCGAGCGACTGGGCGATGGCGGCCGATCCCCTGGACATCCCGGGCCTTGAAGTCGGCTTCCTGGATGGCCAGGAGGAGCCGGAGATCTTCGTCCAGGACATGCCGAACGTCGGCTCGATGTTTGTGGCCGACAAGCTGACCTACAAGATCCGCCATATCTACGGCGGCAACATCACTGACTGGCGGGCGTTCTACAAGTCGGTGGTGGCGGACTGATCATGACCCGCGCCGCCCTGCGCACCCTGGTCGCCGATCGCGACCGCGCCTCGGCCGACACGGTCTCGGACGAGGCGCGGGAACGCGCCATCGACGGCGCGATCAAGCGCTACTCGCTCGATCGCCCGTTGCTGCGCGTGGCCGAAGCGGCCGTGGCGCCGGGCGGCGCGACGATTGCCTTGCCTGCGGGCTGGGATGCCGATTTCTCGACCCTCTCCGCGGTCGAGTGTCCGCCCGGCCTGGTTCCCGCCGCCATGCTCGACGGCGTCGAGCTGCGGCAGACGCCCGCCGGCATCGTCATCATGCTGCGCGACAGCCTGCAGGCGGGAACCGCCTGCTGGCTACACTGGACCGCGCAGCACCAGGTGGCCGAGGACAGCTCGACCATCCCGGCCGCCGATATCGAGGCGGTCGCCTGCTGGGCTGCCGCCACGCTGCTCGACCAGCTTGCCGCAGCCAGGTCGGGCGATACCGCGCCGACGCTCGACGTCGTCAAGGTCGACGCGGGATCGACCAGCCGCGACTACGCCGCACGGGCCAAGAGCCTGCGGCAGCAGTACCTCGATCATGTCGGCGTCGCGGCCGACCGGGCCGCGCCGGCCGGCGTCGTCGTCTCGTTCGATCGCGAGCAGGCGCAGGGCTATGCCGGCCTGCTGCGCAACCGCCGCGGCCTGGGCTGGAGCGGCTACTGATGGAGATCCTCGTCCAGGGCAATGCCGGCGTCGCCTTCGACGCGCTGCCCCAGACCGCCCAGCGGAAGCTGCTGGCCGGCGTGCTGCAGGTGCAGTTGCTGCTGGAACGCGAGGCCAAGGAAACCGCTCCGCGCGCCTCGGGCATGTACGGCCAGTCGATCGCGTCCCAGCCGATGGAGATCGTCGACGGTGTGATCGTCGGCGCGGTCGGCTCGTCCATCGCCTATGCGGTGCCGCTCGAACTGGGTTCGAAGCCTCACATGCCGCCCGTCAGCCCGCTTATCCCGTGGGTGAAGGTTCGCTTCGGCGTCAAGGAACCCGAGGCCCGCTCGATCGCCTTCCGGATCGCACGCAAAATCGCGCAGCGGGGGACGCCGGCCGCGAAGGTGTTCGCCAATGCGCTTGCCCGGCACCAGGCCCAGGCGCAGCGGATCCTGACCCAGTCGCTGACCGACGCGCTCGCCGAAGCGGCCCGCTGATGAGCAGCCCGACCGTCGATCAGATCATCGCCGCCATCGTGACGCGCCTGCAGGCGCTGCCCGATGCCGGCATCGTCCATGACCGGCTGCGCTATGCGGCCGATGCCAAGCGGCTGAAGGACCTGTTCGTCTCGGCCGGCCGGCTGCGCGGCTGGACCGTGCGGCGCCGCTCGACCCTCGAAACCGCCCAGGGGCGCGGCCGGAACCACGTTCAGCATGTATTCGAAATCGTCCTGGTGGTCGGTTGGAACGATGAGGACAGCGCCGCCGAGTTCGACCGGCTGATCGAGGCCGCACGCGACGCCTTCCGCGCCGACGATGACCTGGGCGGCCTGGTGGCCACGACCGGCGCGGGCGAAGGCCCCGGGTCGACCATCGGCCTGCAGCTCGAAGACAGCCAGCCCGCGATGTTCGCGGGCGCGCTGGTCCATCTCGGCCAGATGGCCCTGACCACCCGACACCACGTCTAGGAGAAACCGATGGCCCGCAGCGGCGGCACCTATGTCTACAACCCCGAAACCGGCGCCGATGACCTGGTGCCCGGCAGCCAGACCCGCATGCCGTCGCTCGAAGAGCGCCGGGCGATGCAGGCGGCCGAGACCGCGGCCGGCGACGATCCGCCCGCCCAGCCGGCGCGCAAGCTGCCGCGCGCGCCCAGCAACCCGCCCCGCCGTGACCGCGAGGGCACCGAGACCAGCGAAAGCAGCAAGGAGTAACCGGCCATGGCCATCACCAAGCGCATGACCAAGCGGATGGTCCTCGGCATGATCGAGCCGACCTATGCCGACCCCGCCGCCACCCCCACGTCGGCCTCGAACATGATCCTGCTGAAGGACGTCGACCTGACGCCGATCGACGGCCAGACGGTCGAGCGCGGCCTGGTCCAGCCGGCCTATGGCAACCAGGGCAAGATGCTCACCGGCAACCACACCAAGCTCACCTTCAAGGTGGAAATCGCAGGCTCGGGCGCTGCCGGCACCGCGCCGCTCTACGATCCGCTGCTGCAGGGCTGCGGCCTGTCGCCGACCGTGATGGCGGCGGGCACGACGGCCGCCGCGGCGGTCCCGGCCGAGACGGCGGTGGGCCGGTTCACCTATGCCGCGACCGCGCCCTATACCGGCGCGGTCGATCGTGTCGTCACCCTGACCTGCACCACAGCCGGCGCGTCAGGCGTCGCGACGTTCACCGTCTCGTCACCGGCCGGGCTGGGCCTGGCGGCGGTCAATACAGCCGGCGTGGTCATGACCACCGGGATGGCCTTTGCCCTGGCCAATGGTGCGACCATCACGCCTGCGGCGATCGGGACCGCGTTCGTCCTCGGCGACGTCTTCACGATCGAGCTGCGCTCGCCGCGTGTCCGCTACCGGCCGGTCTCGTCCAGCTTCGCCTCGGTGGTGTTCTTCACCTTCGTCGACGGCATCCTGCACCGGATCCGCGGATCCCGCGGCACCGTGGGCGTCGAGTTCACGGTCCAGCAGATCCCGATGTTCTCCTTCGAGTACACCGGCCTCTATGCCGAGCCGGTCGACCTGGCGCCGGGCGCGTTCAACCGGGCGGGCTGGGTCGACCCGCTCGAAGTGTCCGACCGCAACACGCCGGATTTCCGGCTGGCCGGCCGCGACATGATCCTGCAGTCGCTGCAGCTGAACCTGGCCAACGACGTCAAGTACAAGAACCGCGTCAACCAGGAAGAGGTGACGATCGACGACCGCAAGCCCAGCGGCTCGATCAAGGTCGCCGCTTTGAACCTCGGCGACTTCAACCCCTACGCCTACGCGACCAACCACACGATGGTCCCCTTCTACCTGCGGCACGGCCGCTCGGCCGGCAACATCGTGATGCTCAGCGGCACGCGCGGCCAGCTGCTGCGGCCCAAGTACCAGGACCAGGACGGCGACGTCTTTTACGACATGCCGTTCGAACCTCAGCCCGACGCGGGCGACGACGAAATCATTCTCGACGTCGCCTGATCCAACCCGCCTCCAACCCAAAGCAACGAAGAGAGAAACACCGATGGCTTACGTCCTTTCGCGCGGCAAAACATTCAAGTCGCTGGTCAACATCCGGGAGCCGGTCGACGGCGACAAGGTCTCGAAGTCGGCGCTCACCGTCACCTACGAGCGCCGGCCGCGCAGCGAGTTCGACGCGGTCCTGGCCGAACAGGCCCGCCTCACTGCCGAGGGCGAACCCGCCAACGGCCGGGTGGCCTGGTTGCGGCTGATCCTGGTCAATGTGGAAGGCATGGTCGACGAGCAGGGGCAGGCCGTGGCCTTCGACGCGGATGCGAAGGACGTGTTGCTCGAAGATCCGTGCGCCGTGAACGCGCTCTATGACCACTTCTGGCAGATGGTCAACGAGGGCAAGGCCAAACTGGGAAACTAGAAGCGGCAGCCCGGCGCTGGGCTCGCGGTTCGAAAGATGACCTCGCGAACCGCGAGCAGGAGCGGGCGGACAAGGTCCGCCAGCTCGAAGACATGGAAGCGCTCATCGGGCCAGAGGCTGCCGCCCAAGAACTGGCCGCGTTCGATGCCGAGACCGACCGTCTCAAAGCCGATCAGGATATCGGGATCTGGCCCGAACACTGGAAAGCCTGGCAGCTCTTCGTGAGGTGCGGCGAAGCCTGGTCCTACATCCCGGGCATGGAGCCGATCCCGCAAGGGCTGGACTGGGACAAGGTCGCGACCATCGGCCGCCTCGAAGGCATCCGTCTCAACCGTCACCGCTACCGGCTGATGCGTCATATGGCCGGGGTCGCATGTCACGAGTTCGACGCGATCCGTAAGGATCGGCAGGCCAAGTCGAAGGCCCGGCAGGGCCAGGCCGAAGAGGACAAGGACCGTTGACCAACCTGGCGCTCAAGATCGAGGTATCCGCCGATGCGTCGCAGGCCCGCGCCGGGCTGCGCGCGATCGGCGGCGACATCGAGGGTGTCAAGGCTTCGGCCAGCGATGCCTCGGCGGCGACCAGGTCGGCCGCCCAGGGCATGGTCTCGGCCGGCGATGCCGCCCGCGCGGCGGCCGGCGACATGCGGGGCATGGCCGGCGCCGCCGATGCGACCGCCACGGCCCTGACCGCGCAGGCGGCGGCAGCGCGGGCTGGCGCCCAGGCGGTCGCCGAGGCGACCAGGTCGGAAATCGCCGACCTGCAGCGCCTGGTCGCGGCGATCGACCCGGTTGCCGCCGCGTTTCAGCGAACGTCGGAGGCGCAAACCCAGCTCGACCGCGCCTTGAAGGCCGGCCATTTGACGGCCGAACGTCATGCCCAGCTGTCGGGCATGCTGGCCGGCGAACTGGACCGGGCTGGCAAGCAGGCGGCGAAGACGGCCGGCGCCAACGACAACCTGGCCCGGACCTCGGGCCTGGCAGCCTACCAGCAGCGCCAGCTGGCGATGCAGGCGAGCGATGCCGCGCAGTCGCTGATGCTCGGCATGCCTCCGCTGCAGGTGCTGCTGCAGCAGGGACCGCAGGCGGCCGACGCGGTCGGCGGGATCAGCAAGGCATTCAGCTTGGTCGGCAGCGCGCTCAGGGCCATCCCCCTAAGCGCTGCCGTGGCCGGTACGGGTATCGGTGCAGTGCTGGTTGTTGCCGGCTTCGCGATCAGCCGCATCTCCGACATGGCGGCCGAGACCCGCGCCTTCTCGACCGTGCTGAAGGGCATGGGCCAGGACGCCTTCGTCTCGACCCAGCAGCTGCACCAGATGGTCGAGACCATGCGGGATGCCGGCGTCTCCAAGGAAGAGGCGCGCGGCACCGTCGCCAACCTGCAGCGCAACCAGCTGCTGAGCCAGTCGGATCGCGGCCGGATTGCCGGGCTGTCGGCCGACGTGGGCGCCGGCCTCGGCAATTCGGCGGCCGACGCGGCGAAGAAGCTTTCGGATGCGCTGAGCGGCGGTTATTCGGCGCTGAAGCAGTTCGATAACGCGGTCAATTTCCTGACGGCGTCCGAGCGGTCGCAGATCCGCACGATGCTCGAGCACGGCGAACGCGCCAGCGCCCTGGAAATCGCCTATGCCGCGCTCGATCGCCGCTTCACCGGCCTGCAGGCAGGATCGATGAGCCAGGCCGAGCGGGCCTGGCTCAATCTCGGCCGGGCCTGGTCGCGCTTCGTCGACGCCATCGCCACCAGCCGGCCGGTGATCGCGACGATCGAGCTGCTGTCGTCGGCGGTGGGCAAGATCGCCGATTTCCTCGATCGTGGCGGCGCCAAGGGCGGTGCGGCGGCCGAGGTGACCGACCTGGAAGGGCAGATCGCCCAGCGCCGCGCCCGCCTGGAGCGCCTGCGCCAGCCCGGCCCCGACGATGCCTCGAACGCGATCGACCCGCAGCGGCGGGCGCAGTACGCGGCCGTCGAAGAAGCGGCACTGATGAGCCTGGAAGCGCAGTTGCGCAAGGTCGAGGCGGCCAGGGCCTCGGCAAAGGATGCCGAGGCGGCGAACGAGAACGAGCGCCAGAAGAAGGAAGTCGACGACGTCGCCGCCTCGGTCGCCAAGCTGGCGAGCGTCTATGGCACCGAGAAGAACGCGCGCGACGCGGCGCGTGCCGCCGCCGAGGCAAAGGCCGAGGCCGACGAAAAGGGGATCACGGGCGCCGAGCGGGAGCGCCTGATCAGGCTGCGCGTCGCCGAGGCGACCGCGGCCGACGCCGCTGCGATCCGCGACCGCAACCAGGCCAGCTTCGTCCAGGTCACGGCCACCGATGCGGTAATCGCCTCGTACCAGAAGTCGCTGCGCGAGGGGCTGAAGGCCGACGCGGCGCGGCAGGCCAGCCTGGAGCAGCTCGACAACAAGCAGGTCGACGTCGCGGCCCGCGCCCGCCAGTTGCTCGACGAAGGCGCGAAGGCGGCCGGCGAGGCGGCGGCGAAATCCATCGGCGCGAACGAGGCCGAGCTGTACCGCCTCGGCCTGGTGGCGGAGGCGGCCAAGGGCACGTCGGCCGCCTATGCGGACACCAAGATCCAGGTCGACGCGCTCGCGCGCTCCTATGCCGATGTAGAGGCGGCGCGCGCCACCGGCGACGAAGCGGCGCTGCAGGCAGCCCAGGCCCGGCGCGATACGCTGACCGGCCAGCTGCGCGACGAAGAGCGGCTGAACGAGACGATCCGCGCCAGGCGCGAGATTGTCGACGCCGAGGCCGATCTGGCGATCCAGCGCCGGGAACTGGAACTGGCCCAGGCGCTGCCGGACGTGCGGGAGCGCGAGTTGGCCCTGATGCGCGAGAAGCTGCGCATCCAGCAGCAGTTTCCGGGGCTGGGCGAGGAGGAGCGCCAGAAACTGCTGCAGATCGCCGACGCGCGGGCCAGCATCAAGGTCGCGACCGAGCAGCAGCAGCGCGCGGCCGAGGAAACCGGCCGGATCTGGACGCGCGCCGCCGAAGGCATCCAGGACGCGCTTTCGAGCGCCTTTGAAGCCGCGTTCGACAAGTCGAAGCGCGCGGGTTTCTCGTTCGGCCAGGTGCTGAAGTCCTTCCTGCTGAGCACTGCCAGCCAGATCGCCACCGCCTTCGTCTTCAAGCCGGTGATCGGTAACGTCCTCTCTGCGGTCGGCGCACCGCAGTCGTGGCTGGTGAGCCTAGGCTATGCCGGCGCGAACTCGGCCAGTTCCTCGGTTGCCAGCCCCGATCGTGGGGGTGGCTTCTCGCTCGGCAGCATCGACCGCCTTTTCAGCGCCAACGGGTCGAGCCTTTCCCCCGCGATCGACGCCTGGGCGATGCGCAATATAGGGTGGGGCGTGCCTAACGCGGTGTCGGGGGCAACCAGCGCGACCGCGGCCGAGATGATCCAGGCGACGGCGGCGGCCCCCGGCCTGCTCAACGGCGGCAGCGCCATGGCCGGCTTCTCGTCGTTCTCCAACATCCTCGGTATCGCTGGCTCGGTCCTGCCCGGTCTGCTGTCGGGCAACTACGGCCAGGCGATCGGCGGCGGTCTCGGCGCGGCAGTCGGGACGATGATCCTGCCGGGTATCGGCACGATGGTCGGCGGCATGCTCGGCAACCTGGTCGGCGGCATGTTCGGGGGCGACAAGCAGAGCCCGCGCGGCTATGCCGGCGGACAGATCGGGACGGATGGGCGGTTCTCCGCCTCGGACGTTCACCAGGCCGGTCTCGACGGCTATTCGAACGCCGCCGATCGCCAGGAAATGGCCAAGTTCGCCACCTGGATGAACGCGGCGATGGACCGGTACGACCTCTCCTTCGCCGTCAACAAGGATACCATCAACGCCAACGGTGCCTATAACGGCCTGCTGACGATCGGCACTATGTACGGCGGCGCGGCGAACGCCGAGGATCTGGCCAAGCGATGGTTCACCACCGATCGCTCGAAGTCGGGTGGCGCCAATGCCAGCGACGCCGGCATGAGCGAGTTTGCCTATCAGCGCGCGCAGGGCATCACGACCTGGTTCGACCGCGACAACGGCATGTCGTATTACGACCGCGACGGCCGGGCGATCGACCGTGAGACCTACAACAAAAACTACGGCGACTGGCGCACCGCGCAAAGCTCGGCGGCCAGCCCGACCGACAGCGGTTCGCTGTTCAAGAGCGACAATGCCGGACTGCAGAAGGCACTGGACCGGCTGGCCTCGGGCGCGCTGAAGGCCGACAGCACCGAGCAACTGACCAAGTATCTCGACTTCGCCCAGGGCTTCGACCGCTCGAAGGCATTGGCGGCGGCCGGCGTCGGCACGCGCGACGCCCAGGCGCTGTCGCTCAAATACGCGGCCCAGGACGCCGCGAAGGCCCAGGCCAAGGGCATCAAGGAGTACATCGGCAACGCCGAAGCGATCTACGGCGCCGACAGCCAGGAAGCGAAGGACGCGAAGACCGCCGCCAGGCAGCAGGCGCTGGCCAGCCTGGAGACGGTGACCGACGATGCGAAGAAGCCGCTGACCGGCTTCGCCGCCGACGTCGCCGCGATCAAGGCCCAGTTCGCCGAGCTTGGCCCCGTGCTCGAAGCCGCGGGCGTCTCGGCCTCGGAGGCGGCGGCGACCATCTCGACCAAGCTGACCGCACGCCTGCAGCAGATGCAGAAGGACTGGTCGCAGAACCTGCAGGACCAGCGAGCGGCGGTCGAAGATCCGCGCGGCCTGGCGCGGCGGCAGATGAAGGCGCAGGACGATCAGCTTCGCGCCGAGGCCGGCCAGCTCGGTACCGACAGCGCCAAGCAGGAGGCCGAAAGCTTCATCGCCTGGCGCAGCAAGCGGCAGGAAGATGCCTGGGCCGAGCAGGACAAGCGCTTCGGGGCAGCACTCGACCAGCGAGCGATGAATGCGGCCGTCGTCATTGACCCGCGCCGGACGCGGGAGGCCGAGGACAAGGCGCGGGCCGAGGCGCAGCGCCAGGAACTGGTGGACGCGCAGAACAGCGGGGCAACGGCATCCCAGCTCGACCAGATCCGCAAGACGCAGACCAAGGAGGAAGAGGCGGTCGCGGCGGCCCGGAAGAAGGCGGACAAGCGCTCGGCCGAAGACCAGGCGCTGACCCGCGACGGCTATGCCGTCCAGACCGGCGACCTGTCGCAGCGTGAATTGGAAGACCGCCAGCGTGCGGCCCGGCAGCGGCGCGCGGTCGAGGATGCGACCACCGAGGCCGAAGCACGCGATATCGAGAAGACCAATGCGGCCGAGAACGCGGCGGTCGCCAAGACGCGCGCCAAGGCCGACCGGCGCATGGGGCAAGACCAGGCCCTGTCGCGTCAGGACATGTACGCGGAGATGGGCCTGATCAGCCGGCAGCAGGCCGAAGACGATCAGCGCCGCATCCGGCAGGCCCGTGCCCTGGAAGATGCCACCACCGAGGCCGAGCGCGCGGAGATCCAGCGCACCGCCGCGGTCGAAGATGCGGTGGTCGCCTATCGGCGGGCCATGGACGTCTACAATCAGCAGATCGCGCTGGAACAGCGGCGCGGCCAGGCCGCCGCCTCGATCCTGCGCACCGTAGGCGGGGCGCAGAACGTCGCCGCCGCCGACGCGATCGACCGCCGGCTGCTGGAAATCCAGCAACAGCAGGAACTGGCGACCGTGACCGATGCGACGGTGCGGGCGCGCATGATCGAGACCCAGGCGATGGAGACGCAGGCGCTGGCGATCCAGCAGGCTGCAGCCGCCAGCGCCGACGCCCGCGAGAACTTCAAGAAGTTCGCCGAGGACGTGAAGAAGTTCCGCGACGATCTGCGGACCAGCCAGCTGTCGCCGCTCGAAGGCATGGCGAAACTCGCCGATGCCAAAAGCCAGTTCGAAGCGGTCTCGGCGAAGGCTGCAACCGGCGACAAGACGGCCATCGCCGAGGTGACGGGCAAGGCCCAGACCTATCTGGAGCTGGCCCAGGCTGCCTATGGCGGCAACCAGGAGTACGCGGCCATCTTCGCCCAGGTCGACGCGGGCCTTGCGGCGCTGCAGCTGGGCGCGGAGGGCCAGGTGTCGACGGCGCAACGGCAGCTCGACACGCTCGCCGCCCAGGCGGTCGTGCTGGGCGGCATGGCGTCGTCGCTGGGCAATATCGAGCGGCCGATCGCCACGGTGGCCAGCACGGCCGAGCCGGCCTTGACCGCCGCGAAGACCACGGCCAGCGAGACCGAGAAGATCGCCAAATATGCGAGCGACCAGCTCGACAAGCAGAAGGCGATGGCGGTCGACCTGGCGGGCTCGAAGCTGGCCAACGACAACACGGCCAGGGACACGGCGGCCGTGCTGCTGAAGTCCAGCGCGATCGCGGCCGACCAGGGCAGGACGGCGAAGGCGACCGAAGCTTCCGTAACCGCGATCGGCGACCTGGCGGCGGCAATGCGGACGATGCCGGCGCCGATCGTATCGGTGACGGTGATGGCGCCGCCGACGCCGGCCTTCGCGTCCGGCGGCGATCATGCAGGCGGTTGGGCGCTGGTCGGCGAGCGCGGCCCGGAATACGCGTATTTCGGCGGGCCGGCCCGGATCTACAACGCCGAGCAGACCCGCGGCATGCGCCAGGCCGGCGGCGACGGGCGCCTGGCGGTGCTGCTGGCCGAGCAGCTGCGCCAGACCGGCCAATCGAACGAACTGCTGCAGGCGCTGCTGGGCCTGATCGGCGACGTCGCCAGCGTCCAGCACGACAGCGACACCACCCTGATCCGCACGCTCTCGACCCTGGTCCGTTCGGCCGAGTGGACCGGCTACATGACGGTGGCCGCATGAGGATCTACCTCTTCGAAACCGCGGTCGCGGTGGACGCGCTCGGCACGCTGCAGCCGATCCGCTGGGCCTCGGGCGCAGGCTACAACCACCCGAGCGTTGCCGGCCCCTATGATGCCCGGCTGATCCAGGCGGCGAGCTATCGCAGGGACATCTTCGGCGCGGGCCGGATCGGCGGCGGCAGCGACGTCGGCGGCGGCGGGATCGAGGTGCGCAACGACGATGGCGCGCTCGATGCGCTGCTCGATGCCGGCTGGACCGGCCAGCCCTTCCGCGTGCTGGTCGGCGACGATCGCGCACCCTACGCCGCGTTCTCGCCGCTGCTGGCCGGCGTCGCCGAACAACCGACGTCGACCCGTACCCAGTTCTCGATCCGGCTGCGCGACCGCGAGCAGCTGTTCGCCAAGCCGGTCTGCCCGAGCAAGTATGCGGGGACCAACGGCGGGCCGCTCGGCGTCGAAGGGCTGCCTGCGGATATCAAGGGGCAGCGCAAGCCGCGCTGCTGGGGGAAGGTCCGAAACATCGCGCCGATGCGCGTAGCGAAGATGCCGATCTTCCAGGCGCACGACGGCGCGCTGGGCGACTGGCCCGGCTTCTATGCGAACGGCGCGGCCTGGGAACGCGAGTTGCCCGACTATGGCTCGGTCGCCGAGATGATCGCGACGGCGCCGGCTGCGGGCAAGTACCGTGCCTGTCTGGTCGGCGGCTATGCCAGGGCGGGTAGCGAGCCGGTCGGCACCGTGACGGCCGACGTGGTCGAAGGCGCCTCGGTGGCCGACCGGACTGCCGCGCAGATCATCAAGCGCCTGGTCCTGGCCTCGGGCGTCGCGACGCTCGCCACGATCAGCGCCGCCGATATCGCGTTGGTCGACGCGCTGCAGCCGGCCGAGCTGGGGATCTACGTCAACGACGACACCAGCTATGCGTCGGCGCTCGACCGGATTGCCGAGACCATCGGCGGCTGGCGGGGGTTCGACCGGTTCGGCATGTTCCGCCTGGCCCGCCTCGATGCCCCGGCCGGCGTGCCCGTCGCCACGTTCCGCATGTTCCAGCGCGGCGATGCCGCGCGCATCGACGAACTGCAGCTGCTGGCGCTGGAACCGCGCCCGGCTGCGATCCCCGCCTGGGCCTCGCGCCTGGCGTTCGACAACAATCCGAACGTCATCGCCGAGCCGGCCGCGTCGGTCACCGATCCCGACCGCCTGGGCTGGCTGCGCAACGCCTGGCGCTGGGCGAGCTACGAGCAGGCATCGGTCCTGCTGCAGCACCCTGGCGCGGCCGAGCTGGTGTTCGGTGACGGCTACGAGAAGGACGCGACCGGTCCCCGCGTAGCCGGGCCGGCGACCCTGTTCCTCGATCGAGGTGCGGCCGAGACCGAGAACATCCGGCGCCTGGCACTGTTCGGGCGCCGGCAGCGTTTCCGGGCGACGGTCGCGCTCGACGAAGACACGGCGACGGCGGTCGAGCTGGGGCGCGTGGTCAGCATCATCTACCCGCGCTGGGGCCTGGCCGGCGGCAAGTTCTTCCGGGTGACCGGCATGGAGTACAACGCGCTGCGCGGCGTCGCCTATCTGGAGCTGTGGGGATGAGCGTAGGCCGCACCGCCCGCAATTGCGTCTTCGCGATCCCGCGCTGGTCGGCCGAGGCTACCTGGGACGGGGACGCCGGCTATGCGGCGGCGGCCTATCCGCTCTCTAACCTCGGCACGCTGCCGCTGCTCTATGTCTGGCGCACGACGGGTGTCGATGCCGACCGGACCTGGTTCGTCGGCACGCTGCCGCAGCGGCGCCCGGTCCGCTGCATCAGCATCGTCGCTCACAACCTCACGTCGGTGGCCGAGTTCGAGTTGGACCTGTGGGACAACCCGACGCGCACCGGGTCGCCGATGTTCTCGACGCGCGACGACGTCTATCCGCGCATCTATCCCTGGGTGATCAGGCGCTGGGAAGATCCGTATTTTTTCGGCGGGCGGCCCAGCGACGCGGAGCTGGCAGCCTATCGCCGTATCCGGCCGATCTGGCTGCCCGAGACGTTCCGCGTCCAGTCGTTCCGGTTGCGGCTGATCGATGAGGCCAACCCGGCCGGCTATCTGCAGGTCGGCCTGTGCGACGTTGCCTGGGGCTGGCAGACCAGCGTCAATTTCAACTGGGGCCACCAGTTCGGGCCGAGCGTCCAGACCCGCGTCGAAGAGACCGAAAGCGGCGAACCTATCTTCGACGAACGGCCGCAGCGCCTCATTCACCGCATCAGCATCGACGACATGCCGCGCGATGAAGTGATGGTCCGCGCTTTCGACCTGATCCGGTCTCACGATGCGGTCCGCCCGTTCACGTTCGTGCCTGATCCCGGCGAGCCGCAGCACTGGTTGCGCGACGTCGTCTTCGCCCGGTTGATGCCGCCCGAGCCGTTCACCCGGCGCATCGGGAATGGCGCGTCTTTTACCTGGACCCTGAAGGAGTATTGAATGCCGGTCGATAGCGTCACCTATCCGGGCGGCCGAAGCTTCAACCGCCGCAACTACGATCCGGTCACCAACCCTGACGGCATGGCCAACGGGGGCACCGACGTCAACTGGTTCGATATGTGCCAGGCACATATCGACGTCGGGGCCGCGGCACTCGACGCCGCTTCGACGGCGGCCGGGGCGGCGACTACCGCGACCGAGGCTGCAGCGGCGGCGCAAGCGTTCGCGATCACGTCGACCACGTCCGCCTCTGTCCTGACGATCGGCGTCGGCGCGCAGGCCCTGGTGATGACCGATCCGTTGCCGCTGATCCCAGGGACCTGGGTGACGGTCGCCAGCAATGCGTCGGCAGCCAACTACATGGTCGGGCTGATCGCGTCGCGGGTCGGCACCACGCTCAACATCACCGTGCCCGTAGGGCTGGCGTCGGCGATCGGCGGCACCGGCACGTTCGGCGCATGGCGGGTGCAGTCGTGTGGCGCGCCTGGCGCCACGGGCGCGATCGGCGCAAAGGGCGATACCGGCGCGGCCGGCCTTTCGACCCTCGCCGATGCGCGCGGCCAGGCGCTGTTGGCCCACATGTCGCGCATCCAGTCCTTCCTGCCCTGACCAGACTTAGGAGACCAGAATGGCATCGTTCGCCAACAACGTCGTTCACCAGCGGCTGTATGTCACCAGCATCATCGCCGCCACCGGCACCCGTGCACGCATGCTCGTCGATCAGGCCCCGGGCGGCCTGCGCCTGCCCGACAGTACCCTGATCGAGACGCCAGGCACCGCAGCGCCCTCGGGCACGCCCATCGTCACCCGTGGCGGCCAGCGCATCATCGGCGGGACCATCGCGTCAACCGACGCCAGCACGAAGGACGTGATCCTCTACCGCGGCCAGGTGCTGACGACCCAGTCGGCCGGGGCGACCGGCGCATTGCAGGCCGCGACGACGTCGAGCGTGAGCCGTGCTACCGGATCGTTCATCACCGATGGCTGGACGCCTGGCGACACGCTGATGGTGTTCGGCCCCGGCCCGACCGTGCTGGGTGGCCAGGGCACGCCCGAACATTCGAGCACGCCGGCCGCGCTGGCCAGCGGCGGCGTGGCGGTGCAGATCACCGCGGTCGCGGCGACTACGCTGACGGCCAACGGCACGCCGCTTACCGTCGAGAGCTGGCCCGGCTGCCGGTTGGTCCGCGTCGCGCAGGTCTGCCGGTTCACGGTGGCGGCGAGCGCCGGCAATGCGGCGGCAACGGCGTCGGTGGCGCTGCTCGGCAACAGCAATGAGGCCGATATCACCAGCCTGGCGGCTGCCGACCGCGGCCTGTCGCTCGGCCCCGCCGACGTGCTGATCGTGGCAGCGCAGGCGGCCGTCTCGGCGCTGCCGGCGCGGCTCGACTGCAACGCCGTGTCCCTGCTGTACTGAGGCCGGCGATGCAGCCACGGGTCATCAAGCGGGCGACCGCCATGCCGATGCTGCCTCAGCTGGTCGGCATCGGCAGGACCGCCGACGCGGTCGCGACGATCGCGCCGGTCCTGATCCTCTCCACGTTGTCGTCGTCGACCACCGTGCCGTATGGCGCGCGCAAGGTGCGCCTCATGGCAGTGGGCGGCGGCGGCGGTCCGCGAAACGGCACCAACCTGGCCAGCGGCGGCGCCTCCGGCGGGTCGAATGCCTCCGGCGTCTATGACGTCACCCCCGACCTGTGGGGTACCACGATCAGCTGGACTATCGGCGCGGCCGGGGCGCCTGGTGCGGCCGGGGGCACGACCACCATTTCCTGGCCCGCTGCCAAGCTCACGCTGACGGCCCCAGGAGGCGTCGCGCCAACGACCAACGCGGGGGCGGTCGGCGTCCCTGCCAGCGGCGGGCTGGCCAACAATACGGGCAAGACCGGGTCGGCGGGCAACAGCGGCAGCGGCAACGACGGCGGCGGAGGCGGTGCCGCGGGTGGCCTCGAATTCGCTGCAGGTGGCAACGGAGCGAACGGCAACACCGCGACGGCCAACGTTTGGGCCGCAGGCGGTGGCGGCGTCGGCGCCTATGGCGGCTGGGTCAATTGGCCCGGCCTGACCCCGACCATTCAGCCGGGGAACCCCCCTGATGCCGGCATCCGCGGCCCGGGTAATCAGGGCATGTGCTTCACCCAGAATACATGGGTGAACGTGTCGGCTGATGGCGGATGGGGCGGGGGCGGCGCCGGATCTTACGCAGGCGGAAATCCCAGCTCGGGCTATGGCGGCGCCTACATCCAGTTATCGTAAGAGGAGGGGCCGATGGCTCATCGTTGGATCAAGATCATGCACGTCGGGGCCGCGATCGAGACGGTTCTGAACGTGGAGATGTGGCCGGCCGATACCGCGCCGACGCCCGACGCGCCCGAGGCCGGCGCTATGTCGGTCTACTATTCGGACGGGGAAGACGCGGAGGGGAATGCACTGCCCGTGGGGCCGGGGTTCGTCCGCTGCGGCGGCGCCTACTACTCGCCCGCCGGATCGCTCGTCTACACCCCGCCGGGGAACAGCGCGGCCGAGCTGCTCGCCGACCAGGTCGCGGCCCAGTGAGAAATTCCCTCGTCAGGAATGACGGGGGTAGGGGCGCGGGAACGCCCCTAACCGCGGGGTTGCGACCCGCACAGCCTAAGCTGCCCCGCCTACCGTCGCGACGGCGCGGGATTTATGGATGTCGAGTAGTGCAAGAGTCGAGTCATTTCCGGGCGGTCCGGCCAGTTCGTACCCCGGCCGCCTATATCGGAGGAAAGCGCAACCTGGCCGGCCGGATCGTCGAGAGGATCGAGAAGATACCGCACGCTGCCTATTACGAGCCGTTCGTGGGCCTCGGCGGCGTATTCCTCAAGCGCCGGGTGATGCCCAAGGCCGAGGCGATCAACGACCTGAGCCGGGATGTGACAACCCTCTTCAGGATCCTGCAGCGTCATCTGGCGGCCTTCCTCGATACGATCAAGTTCCAGCTGACCACCCGAGCCGACTTCGAGCGCCTCGTGGCCACCGATCCCGAAACCCTGACCGACCTGGAGCGCCGCGCCAGGTTCCTGTACCTCCAGCGGACTACCTACGCGGGCAAGGTTCAGGGCCGATCGTTCGGGGTTTCACCGGGCCTTTCAGCCCGCTTCGATACAACCAAGCTTGGGCCGATTTTGGAGGAGGTTCACAGCCGGTTGGCGGGCGTGGTGATCGAGTGCCTGCCATGGGATCAGTTCGTGACCAGGTACGACAGACCGGACGCGCTCTTCTTCCTGGATCCGCCGTATTGGGGATCTGAAGGCTATTACGGAAAGGAGCTGTTCAGCCGGGCGGAATACGAGCGGATGGCCGAGGTGCTGGCGGGCCTGCAGGGTCGGTTTCTCATGTCCCTGAACGACACCAAGGGCGTTCGAGACGTCTTCAAGCGGTTCTCGTTCGAGAGCCTCGAAACCACCTGGTCGGCGGCTGGTGGGCAGGGCAAGAAGGTTCGGGAAGTTCTCATCTCAGGACCGGGCAGCCGCTAGATGTTGATGTGGCAGCGGTCAGGTGAGGCGAGGAAAATTGCCCAAATCTCCTTGCGCCGCTGCCCAAATCTCTCGGCGCGCTACAGACAGGCGCCTGATCTGGTAGCGCCGGCACAAGTCGGTCAGCGCAGCATCGTCGGGAAAGATACGGTCGGCCATGCAGCCCGCCGGGCAGCTTCCTTGGGATAACCGAGTGGTCCTTAGACTATCAGATAGCCTGAGTGGTGCCGACGGCCAGACTCGAACTGGCGACCTACTGATTACGAATCAGTTGCTCTACCAACTGAGCTACGTCGGCACGCTCTAGGAGGAAGCGGCGCGGACCATAACGACGCGGGCCCGGTTCCGCAAGGGTAAATCGCGGGCCCGCGTCTTACGACAGGTCAGGCGGCCTTGACCAGTTCGCCGTTCAGCACCAGGCCGCCTTCGCCGGCCCCGACATGGACGGTATCGCCATCCTTGATCCGGCCGGCCAGGATCGCCTCGGCCAGCGGGTTCTGCAAGCTGCGCTGGATCACCCGCTTCAGCGGCCGGGCGCCGTAGACCGGGTCGTAGCCGGCCTCGGCCAGCCAGTCGATCGCCGACGGTTCCATCGCCAGGGTGATCTTGCGGTCTTCCAGCAACTGGCGCAGCCGCCCCAGCTGGATCTGGACGATGCCGCCCATGTTCTTGCGGCCGAGCCGCCGGAACAGGGTGATCTCGTCCAGCCGGTTGAGGAATTCCGGCCGGAACGAGGCGCGCACCACCGCCATCACCCGCTCGCGCAGGATTTCCGGCAGTTCGTCCTCGGGCGACGAGGCCAGGATGTCCGAGCCGAGGTTCGAGGTCAGGATGATGATCGTGTTGCGGAAGTCGACCGTGCGGCCCTGGCCGTCGGTCAGCCGCCCGTCGTCGAGCACCTGCAGCAGGACGTTGAACACGTCCGGATGCGCCTTCTCGACCTCGTCGAACAGCACGACCTGGTAGGGCCGCCGCCGCACCGCCTCGGTCAGCACGCCGCCTTCGTCATAGCCGACATAGCCCGGGGGGGCGCCGATCAGCCGGCTGACCGCGTGCTTCTCCATGAACTCCGACATGTCGATGCGGACCATCGCCTGGTCGTCGTCGAACAGGAAGGCGGCGAGCGTCTTGGCCAGCTCGGTCTTGCCGACGCCGGTCGGACCCAGGAACAGGAACGAGCCGATCGGCCGGTTCTGGTCCTGCAGGCCGGCCCGCGCCCGGCGAACGGCATTCGCCACGGCAACCAGCGCCTCGTCCTGGCCGACCACACGCTCGCGCAGCCGCTCCTCCATGTGCAGGAGCTTCTCGCGCTCGCCGGCCAGCATCTTGTCGACCGGGATGCCGGTCCAGCGCGAGACCACGGCGGCGATGTCGTTCTCGCCCACCGCCTCGCGCCGGACATTGGCACCCGACGAGGCCTCGGCATCCTTCAGCTGCTGCTCCAGCGCCGGGATGACGCCGTAGCTGAGCTCGCCGGCCTTGCCCCAGTCGCTGTCGCGCTGGGCCTTCTCCAGCTGGATGCGGGCGGCGTCGAGCTGTTCCTTCAGCTTCTGGGCCGAGCCGAGCTTGTCCTTCTCGGCCTGCCATTGCGCGGTCTGGGCGGCCGAATCCTGTTCGAGGTCGGAAAGCTCGGTCTCGAGCTTGGTGAGGCGCTCACGGCTGGCCTGGTCGGTCTCCTTCTTCAGTGCCTCGCGCTCGATCTTGAGCTGCATGATGCGGCGATCGAGCTCGTCCAGCGCCTCGGGCTTGGAATCGACTTCCATGCGCAGCCGCGAAGCCGCCTCGTCGACCAGGTCGATCGCCTTGTCGGGCAGGAAGCGGTCGGCGATGTAGCGGTTCGACAGCGTCGCCGCCGCCACCAGCGCGGAATCGGTGATCCGCACGCCGTGATGGACCTCGTATTTCTCCTTCAGCCCGCGCAGGATCGAGATGGTGTCCTCGACCGTCGGCTCGGAGACGAAGACCGGCTGGAAGCGCCGGGCCAGCGCCGCGTCCTTCTCGATGTACTTGCGGTATTCGTCGAGCGTGGTGGCGCCGACGCAATGCAGCTCGCCCCGGCTCAAGGCGGGCTTGAGCAGGTTGGAGGCGTCCATCGCGCCGTCGGCCTTGCCGGCACCGACCAGCGTGTGCAGTTCGTCGATGAAGACGATGATCTCGCCGGCCGCCGCCTGGATTTCCGACATCACGGCCTTCAGTCGTTCCTCGAACTCGCCGCGGAACTTGGCGCCGGCGATCATCGCGCCGAGGTCGAGCGCCATCAGCTTCTTGTCGCGCAAGCTCTCGGGCACGTCGCCCTTGATGATGCGCAGGGCCAGGCCTTCGACGATCGCGGTCTTGCCGACGCCGGGCTCGCCGATCAGCACCGGATTGTTCTTGGTGCGGCGCGACAGCACCTGGATCGTGCGGCGGATTTCCTCGTCGCGGCCGATCACCGGGTCGAGCTTGCCGTCGCGGGCCGCCTCGGTCAGGTCGCGGGCATATTTCTTCAGCGCGTCATAGGCGCCCTCGGCCCCGGCGGAATCGGCCTTGCGGCCCTTGCGCACCGCGCCGATGGCCTTCTCCAGGCCCTGCGGGTTGACGCCCGCGGCCTTCAGCGCCTCGGTCGCCGACGAACCGGGCAGCATGGCCAGCGCCTGCAAGAGGCGCTCGACGGTCACGAAGCTGTCGCCGGCCTTCTTGGCCAGCTCGGCGGCCGTCTCGAACAGCTTGGCGGTATCCGCCTGAAGATAGAGCTGGCCCGAGCCGCCCTCGACCTTCGGGATGCGGCCGATTGCCTGCTCGACCTGGGCGCGCGCCGCCTCCGGCTGGCCGCCGGCGCTGGTGATCAGCGACGAGCAGAAGCCCTCCTCGTCGTCGAGCAGCACCTTGAGCACGTGCACCGGCTGGAACTGCTGGTGGCCCGAACGCAGCGCCAGTTGCTGGGCAGCCTGGATGAAGCCGCGGGCGCGTTCGGTGTATTTCTCGAAATCCATCTCTCTCCTCCTGTCGGCAGCATCGGCCGGACCCCGCCATCGGCGATCCGGACCTGCCCCGTACCCGCTATGTGGGTGTGACAATTCCACCACACAAGGAGGGCGAGGCGATTTTTGCCTGGAGAGAAAAATGGGTCGAACAAGCGGCCGCGGCCAGTCCCTCGCCCTGTGACAGGGCGACGCATCCGGTCAATCGGCATAGCACCCAGGCGGACCGAGGGGACCTTGGGTCACCCTCGGCAGCCGGTATCAGGCCGGAAACTTCAAGCCGGAATCTTCAAGCCGGAGTCTTCAGGCCGTCACTTCTTCGGGCTGGGGCGCCTCGGCGATCACCGGCTGTTCGGCCTGGGGATCGGCCTGCTCGGTGCCGGCATTGCCGTCGGCGGCGAAGGGCTGTTCGCCCTGGGACTCGCCACCTTCGGCGCCATTGCCGTCCTGACCCTGGCCCTGGCCGTTCTGCTTGGGCTGGACCAGGCCATTGGCGAGCATGATGCGGTAATAATGCTCGGCATGCTGGAGGTAGTTCTCGGCGGCGACACGATCGCCGGCCGAAGAGGCGTCACGGGCCAGTTGGCAGTAGCGTTCGTAGATATGGCTGGCGGTGCCGCGGATCTTCACATCGGGGCCGTTCGAATCGTAGTTCCGGTTCGACCCCATGGCATGCGAGCGGCGACCACCGCCGCCACCACCGCCTCCGCCACCACCGCCGCCGCCACCGCCTCCGCTGTTCCGTCCCCCGCGCAGGCGCTTCTGATTCATCGGTCTCATTGCGACGTACTTGCTAACCGTTGTTGTGAACGATGGGGGCTCCGCCCCCGGACAGGCGAGGCGCCGAACAGTACCGGGCGCGACTCGCTCGTCAATCGAATGCTGGCCAGAGCCTGAAAGGCCCTGCCGGCGCAAACACCACAAAAGGTCGGAGCCGTTGCGTGATGGACCGGCATCTCGGCCGCTAGCTCGCATCGGGTAGAACCCGGCGATATCCATCAGGCGCGGGGAGAAGCTAGTCCAGTTACCGCCTCATTCCAACAAGTTTTTGCGCCGCCCGACGACGACCCGGTCGCGACCGCCGAGGTCGGTCAGCACCGGCTCGACGGCGAATCCCGCGGCCTGCATCAGCGTGGCGACGGCTGCCGCCTGGTCATGGCCGATCTCGACCGCGCAGAGCCCGGCGGGGGCCAGCCGGGCGGCGGCCTGGGGCAGCAGCGCCCGATAGGCGTCGAGCCCGTCGGCGCCGCCGTCCAGCGCGCCCTGCGGGTCGTGCAGCCGCACCTCGGGGGCGAGCGTCGCTATCTCGGCCGAGGCGATGTAGGGCGGATTCGACAGGACGACGTCGAAGGTCTCGGTCACGCCGGCGAGCCAGTCGCCCTCGCGAAACGCGGCGCGGCCGGCAAGCCCGAGCATTGCCGCATTCTCCGCCGCCATCGCCACCGCCCCGGGCGCTCGGTCGATGCCGAGACCGCGGGCCTGCGGCAGTTCGTGCAGCAGCGTCAGCAGCAGGCAGCCGCTGCCGGTGCCGAGATCGACCAGCCGCCAGGGCCGGGCGCGGTCGTCCAGACGGTCCAGCACCGCCTCGACCAGGATTTCCGAATCCGGCCGGGGATCGAGCGTCGCGGCGGACAGGCGGAAATCGAGGCTCCAGAATTCCCGATGGCCGAGGATGCGCGATACCGGCTCGTGCGCGGCGCGGCGCGCCACCATGGCGGCGAAGGCCGCGGCCTCGTCGGCGGCGAGCGGTGCCTCCGGCGCGCTGATCAGCGCGGTGCGGCCGATGCCCTGCGCCGCGCACAGCAGCAGCGTCGCATCCAGCCGCGGCTCGTCGATGCCGGCATCGCGCAGCCGGGAGGTCGCCCAGGCGAGCGCGGTGTCGCGGCGGGGGGGCTGGGGCAGGGTCATGCCCCGCGCGCCTCAGGCCTCGGCCTCGGCGGCGGCCAGGCGGCTGGCCTGATCCTCGTGGATCAGCGCCTCGACGATCTCGTCGAGCGCCTCGCCCTCCATCACCTTGTCGATCTTGTAGAGCGTCAGGTTGATGCGATGGTCGGTGACGCGCCCTTGGGGAAAATTGTAGGTGCGCACGCGCTCGGACCGATCGCCCGAACCGACCTGGCCCTTGCGCTCGGCGGCGCGGGCGGCATCCTTGGTCATCCGCTCCATCTCGTAGAGCCGGGCGCGCAGCACTTTCAGCGCCTTGGCGCGGTTCTTGTGCTGCGAGCGCTCGTCCTGCTGGGTGACCACGATGCCGGTCGGCAGATGGGTGATGCGCACCGCGCTGTCGGTCGTGTTGACATGCTGGCCGCCCGCGCCGGACGAACGGTAGACATCGACGCGCAGGTCCTTGTCCTCGATGCGGACATCGACTTCCTCGGCCTCCGGCAGCACCGCCACCGTCGCGGCCGAGGTGTGGATGCGGCCCGATGCCTCGGTCACCGGCACCCGCTGCACCCGGTGGACGCCGGATTCGAACTTCAGCCGGCCGAAGGCGCCGCGCCCGCTGATTTCGGCAACTCCCTCCTTCAGCCCGCCCAGGTCGGTCTCGCCATAGGACAGCACCTCGACCTTCCAGCCCTTGATCTCGGCATAGCGCTGGTACATCCGGAACAGCCGGCCGGCGAACAGGGCTGCCTCCTCGCCGCCGGTGCCGGCGCGGACTTCGACGATGGCGTTGCGCTCGTCGGCATCGTCGCGCGGCAGCAGCAGGATCTTCAGCGCCCGCTCGGTCTCGGGCAGCGCCTCGCGCTTCTCCTTCAGCTCGGCCTGGGCCAGCGCCTTCATTTCCGGATCGCCCGATGCGGCGAGTTCCTCCAGGTCGCGCACCTCGCGGTTCAGGCTGCGCCAGGCGTTGATGCCGTCGACCAGCGGCGACAGCTCGGCATATTCCTTCGAGGCCTTGCCGAAGACCTCCGGCCCCAGCGCGCCTTCCGCCAACTGCGCCTGCAACAGCCGGTGGCGGTCGAGCACCTTGTCGAGCTTGGCCTCGGGCAGCATCAGCGGGTCTTGAGATAATCGATCAGGCGGTCGAGCGCGATGCTCTCCTGGCTGCCCTGATCCAGGTCCTTGACCGTGGCGACGCCCCGGGCCAGTTCGTCGTCGCCGATCAGCACCGCGACCGCGGCCTGCACCTTGTTGGCGCGCTTCAGCCGCTTCTGCATGTTGCCGCGATAGGCGAGGTCGACGGCCAGGCCCTCGCGCCGCAAGGTGCGGGCCAGCGCGATCGCCTGGCGCTCGGCCGCTTCGCCCATCGGCACCAGCGCCAGCGGGCGCGGCGCCGCCAGGTCGGCCGCCGCCAGCATCGCCAGCCGCTCGATGCCGCCGGCCCAGCCGATGCCGGGGGTCGAGGGGCCGCCCAACTGCTCGATCAGCCCGTCATAGCGGCCGCCGGCGATCACCGCCCCCTGCGAGCCCAGATGGGTGGTGACGAACTCGAAGGCGGTGTGGGTGTAGTAGTCGAGGCCGCGGACCAGCGCCGGATTGACGTTGGCCGATACGCCCGCCGCGGCCAGGCCGTCCAGCACCCGGGCCAGGAAGTCGCGCGCGGCATCGGTGTAGTAGTCGCCGATGCGCGGCGCATTCTGGTTGATGGCGCGGTCGCCCTCGTCCTTGGAATCGAGGATGCGCAGCGGGTTCTTGTCGAGCCGCCGGCGCGAATCCTCCGACAGCGCGTCGAGATGGCCGGCGTAGTAGGCCTTGAGCGCCGCGCGATAGGCGTCGCGGCTTTCCAGGTCGCCCAGCGAATTCAGCTCCAGGCTGCATTTGTCGAGGATGCCCAGGCGGTCCAGGATGTCGGCGCCCAGCGTGATGACCTCGACGTCGGCCTCCGGCTCGGCCGCGCCGATCAGCTCGATGTCGATCTGGTGGAACTGGCGCTGGCGGCCCTTCTGCGGCCGTTCGTAGCGGAACATCGGGCCATGGGCGAAGACCTTGAACGGCACGTTCTGCATCTGGCCGTTCGAAATGAAGGCGCGGCAGATGCCGGCGGTGTATTCGGGCCGCAGGGTCAGGTTCTCGCCGCCCTTGTCGGTGAAGGAATACATCTCCTTCGACACCACGTCCGACGTCTCGCCCATCGAGCGGGCGAAGACCTCGGTCACCTCGAAGATCGGCGTGGCGATCTCGGCGAAGCCGTAGCTGGCCGCAACCTCGCGCGCGGTGCCGACGACATGGGCGTGGCGGCGGAAATCCTCGGGCAACAGGTCATGGGTGCCGCGGACGGACTGGAACTTGGCCATGGGAATCTCTTCAGTCGGAAAGGCGGATCGATGCAGGCGGGCAGGGGAGAAGCGACGGCCGCTACTCGGCGGCCGCGGCGGAATGTCGCTCGGCTTCCGCCTTGGCTTCCTCGATCTGGCGCGCGCGATCCTCGATCAGGGCGACCAGATGGTCGACCACGTCGGCATTCTGCAGCCGGTGATCGGGCAGGCCGTTGATGTAGACCTGATGGACGTTGTTGCCGCCGCCGGTCAGGCCGATATCGGTCTCGCGCGCCTCGCCGGGGCCGTTGACCACGCAGCCGATCACCGAGACGGTCATCGGCGTGGTGATGTGGCCCAGGCGCTGTTCCAGCACCTCGACCGTCTTGATCACGTTGAACTGCTGGCGCGCGCAGGACGGGCAGGAAATCACGTTGACGCCGCGATGGCGCAACCCCAGCGACTTCAGGATGTCGAAGCCGACGCGCACCTCTTCCTCGGGCTCGGCCGACAGTGAGACGCGGATCGTGTCGCCGATCCCCGCCCACAGCAGCGACCCCAGCCCGATCGACGACTTGACCGTGCCGGTGCGGAAGCCGCCGGCCTCGGTGACGCCGAGATGCAGCGGATAGTCGCAGGCCTCGGCCAGCGCCTGGTAGGCGGCGACCGCCAGGAAGACGTCGGAGGCCTTCACCGAGATCTTGAATTCGCGGAAGTCGTTGTCTTCCAGGATGCGGGCGTGGTCCAGCGCGCTCTCGACCATCGCCTCGGGGCAGGGCTCGCCGTATTTCTCCAGCAGGTCCTTTTCCAGCGAGCCGGCATTGACGCCGATGCGCATCGAGCAGCCGTGATCCTTGGCCGCCTTGACGACCTCGCGCACCCGTTCGGCCGAACCGATGTTGCCGGGATTGATCCGCAGGCAGGCGGCACCGGCCTCGGCGGCCTCGATGGCGCGCTTGTAGTGGAAATGGATGTCGGCGACGACCGGCACCCTGGCCGCGCGCACGATCTCCTTCAGCGCCCGCGTCGAGTCCTCGTCGGGGCAGGAGACGCGGACGATATCGACGCCGGCCGCCTCGGCCCGCCGGATCTGCTCGATCGTGGCGGCGGCATCGGCCGTCGGGGTGTTGGTCATGGTCTGGACCGTGATCGGCGCATCGCCGCCGACCAGGACCGAGCCGACGCGGATCTGGCGGCTCTTGCGGCGGATGATCTGGCGATAGGCGCGAACGGTCATCGGTCTCGGGGTCCCATAGGGCTGCCGGCGCCTAACATGGCCCCGAGGCTCGGAGTTGGCAAGGTTCCGGCCTAGTTCTGCGGCTGGACGGGCAGGGCCGGGGCGGCCGACGACGCGGACGGGGTCTCGCGCCGGGCCGGCGCCGGGGGCGGCGGCGGATTGGCGGCGGCGGCCTTGAGCTTCTCGCCGTCGAGCGGGATGTTGCGGCGGACCTGGCCCTGGGCGCCCAGCGGCGGCAGGGCCTGACCCTCGATCAGGATCTCGAGCGCGCCGGCATTGCCGGTGGTCAGGCGCAGATCGGGGCGGTTCGGCACCTTGTAGCTGTCGCCGGCACGCAGGATGCGCGACAGCAGCATTTCCTCGCCGGGGCCGAAGACCTGGACCCAGCTGTCGGCCTTGGCGCGGATGACGACACGGGAATCGCCGTTCTCGCCGCCATAGACCGCGCCGGTCGCGGGCAGCGGGGGCGGCACCTCGGCCGTGGGCGCGGGCGGCGGCGCCGCGGGCCGCGTCGGCTCGATCGCCGGCGGTGCGGTGGTGGCCGGCGCGGGTGCGGCCGGTGCAGTCGCAGCCGGTGCGGTCGCAGCCGGGGCCGACGGGACGGCCGGCGGCGTGGCCGTCGCCGTCGCGGCGTCGGGCGGCGGGGTCGCGGCGCTGGTCGCCGCGGTGCCGTCGGCCGGCGGGGTGTGGGCCGGTTCGACCGGCTTGGGCGGCGGCACCAGTTCGGCCAGGCGGTCGGGCACCGCGGGAATGCCCAGGGTTTCGCCGAGGCCGAATTCCTGGGCATAGCGCCAGCCGGCATAGGCCAGCACGGCGACCGCCAGCATCACCAGCACCAGGCCGATGCGCGGCGTGCGATGCTCGGCCTTGGGCATGCGGAACTGGTAGGGCGAGGCCTGGGCGCCCTCGATGCCCTCGCGGCGATAGGCCTCGATCACCGCATCGGGGTCGAGGCCGAGGAATTCGCCGTAGGCGCGCAGAAAGCCGAGCGCATAGGTGCGGCCGGGCAATTGCTCGAACCGCCCGCGCTCGATCGCCTCGAGAAAGGCCGAGCGGATGCGCAGGCGGTCGGCGACCTCCTCGCGCGACAGGCCAAGCCGCTGACGGGCCGCCGCAAGCGACATGCCGACGCCGTCATAGCCTCTGGGCCGCTGGCCCTCTTGGTCGTAGATCTGCTCGGTCATCGCGGGAAAGCCACGCGCCGGCGCCGGGCCGGCCCTCACATACCTGGGGTCAAATCGGGCCGGTAATGAAACAGAAAGCGCCTCCGACCGCAACCGTCTCCGGGCCGGAAACGCTGGATTCGGCTGATTCGACTGCCCGGCCCATGACTTTGATGCTAGCGTAATGCAAACGAGGCGGGCTGCAAGTCCTGGCATGACCTTCACGACGCAGAGCGATTGGCGTAAGGAACTCGACCGGCGCGAAATCAACGGCGCGCGCGCGCCGCTGTTCGTGATCGCGGCGACGACGACGGTGGTGGCCTATTCGACCGATCCCTATCTGGCGATGGCCTCGCCGGTCGAATTCTGGTCGGTGCTGTTCTTCCGCTTCCTGCTGACCATGCTGGGCATGATCGGGGTCTATGCCTTCTGGGTCGGCTTCGTGCCGCCGGGGTGGCTCGCGGTGTTTCCCGGCTATCGCAGCGGTACCGGTTCGGCCAAGGCGGCGCAGAAGAATCGCGACGACAAGAAGGCCGCGGCGGCCAAGGCCAAGGAGAAGCGGCGGCGGCCGCATGACGACGAGGACGAGGAGGAGGTCATGCCGGCATGACGCTGCTGGAGGCGACGTTGTTCATCCTGGTGGTCACGACGGCCGAAAATCCGTTCGTCTGCGAGCGTTCCGCCCCGACCGTCGTGGTCTGCAGCCATGGCCACAGCGCCACCTTCGGTGCCGGCGAGACGCTGACGATCGACAACAAGGTCAAGGTCGAGAAGCGCAAGGATGGCGAGGTGACCTTCTCCAACGGCGTCACCGGCCGCTTCGATTCGTTCGGCTGGGTGCGGTTCTCCAACGGCATGGGCATCCGCCGGCTGGGCGAGAAGGAATTCGCCGCCTCGACCAAGCTGTCCTGCACGCCGCAAGGCGACAAGGCGGTGCGCTGCGTGCGCAGCTGACCCCGTCTTGTCGCCCCTGTCCCGCGCCGGCCTGCCCGGCGTCATCCCCGCCGATGCCCGCCTGCTCGTGCTCGGCTCGCTGCCGGGCGATCGCTCGCTGGCCGAGGGGCGGTATTACGCCCATCCCCGCAACCAGTTCTGGCGGCTGATCGGCGCGGTGCTGGGCGAGGACATCGCCGGACTGGACTATGCCGACCGCCTCGCCCGCCTGGCCGCGCGCCGCGTCGGCCTCTGGGACGTCTATGCCGAGGCGGTGCGGCAGGGCAGCCTCGATGCCGCGATCCGCGACGGCCGCCCCAACGACCTCGCCGGGCTCTGCGCCCACCTGCCCGGACTTCGGCTGGTCGCCTTCAACGGCCTGAAGGCCGGCTCGGGCGCCCGCCTGCTGCCGCCGGGCGTTCGCCATGTCGTCCTGCCGTCGTCGAGCCCGGCGCATACGCTCGGCTATGACGCCAAGCGCCGGGCGTGGCAGGATGCGCTCGGCCATGTCCTCGATGACTGAGACGGTTGCGACACTGCTGGTCTGCCAACGCTGCGGCGCCGAATTCGGCTGCCGTCCGGCCGGTGGCTGCTGGTGCATGGACCTGCCGCACGACGTCGCCCTGCCGAAGCCGGACGACGAGGGCGCGCGCTGCCTGTGTCCCGAATGCCTCGCCGCCCTGCGCGCCGAACGGAAAGGGTGAAGCCGATGCTGCTGCTGGAACTGGTGATCTACATCCTGGCGCTCTATCGCCTCGACCAGCCGTTCGACTGCAAGGCGGCGGGCGAGAATGCGGTGACCTGCTCGAACGGCCATGCCGCCCGGCTGCTGGCCGACGGGCGCTTCGCCTTCGACGACGGCGCGGTGACCCTGAAGAAGGCGGCCGACGGCATCGCGCTGGGTTTTTCCAACGGCATCACCGGCCGGTTCGATTCGTTCGGCTGGCTCGAATTTTCCAACGGCATCGGCATCCGGCGGATGAGCGACGGCACCTTCCACACCACCAGCAACATGGCCTGCGCCCAGATCCTGCCGGATCAGGCGCAGTGCACGCGCATCAGCCCGTGATGCCGTAGCCGGCGAGGTGGCCGGCCAGCGCGGCCGAATAGGCCTGCGCGTCGCCGGCGGCGGCGAAATCGACCGCCGGCCAGGCCAGATCGGGCCGGCGCGGCCCGGGATCGGCCAGCCGGCCCCGGTACTTGGCCAGGAACCGGTCGGCCTGGACGCGCCAGCGCTGGTCCAGCCGCCCGTGGCTCCAGTGGATGATGCCGAGATCGGCGGCCACCCCGACGCGGAACCCCGCCAGGTGGGCGGCATAGGAAAAATCGAGATCGTAGAGGTGGAAGTCGTCGAAGGTCGTCTCGTCGAAGCGCTGCCGCTCGGCTAAGGCGCGGCGGCAGGCGAGGAAGACGCCGTCGAGGCACTGGATATCGGCGGTATGCGGCCACCCGCCGCCGAAGGCATGCACCGCCCACTTGCCGGCCGCGGCATCGTACTGGGTGATCCGCCCGGCCAGGTTCGGCGGTCCGGCATGGCCCCAGGTCTCGCCGCTGCAGCGGGTGGAGCCGGCCACGCCGACCAGGTCGAAGCGGTCGAGCGCCGCCAGCAGCCGGTCGGCGAAGGCGGGCTCGGCGATCTCGATATCGTCGTGGCTGAACACGATGATGTCGCCGCGCGCTTGGGCCAGGCCGCGATTGTAGCCTTCGCACAGCGAACGGGCGTCGTGGATGCCGACCACCTCGTGGTCGAGGCCGCGCAGCACCCGGCCATAGGTGTCCTTCAGCGCGGCAAAGCGCTCCGGCTTGATCGAGCAGGTGACGATCGAAATGGCCGGCGCGCTTCGCGTCGCGGCCTGCGCGGGCGGCAGCGGATGGGGGCCGTCGCGCTTGACCCGCAGGGCCAAGAGGGTGGCGACCGCGCGGCGGCGGCGGGTCGCGTCGCGTTCGTCGGCGATCAGCGTGCCGAGGAGCTCGGCGGCCTCGCCGAACTGGCCGGCAGCCGTCAGCGCCTCGGCCAGGCCGATCCGGGCTTCCGGCAGGGCCTGCAGTTCCAGCGCCATGCGATAGGCACCGACCGCCGCTTCCGGGCGGTGCAGCGCGTTGAAGGCGAGGCCCAGGTTGTTCCAGGCGGGGGCGTGGTGCGGGGCCAGCAGCACCGCGCGGATCAGCCAGGGCAGGGCGCCTTCCGCATCGTCCTCGGCGGTATGGGCGAGGCCGAAATTCATGATCGCGGCGGCAAAGCCGGGATCGACCGCCAGGGCCAGGCGCATCAGCTGGCGGGCCGGGCGCGGCCGGCCATGGTGGGTGGCGATCACCCCCAGGGCGTTCAGCGCCTCGGGATAGGCCGGGCGGGCGGCCAGGGCCTGGCGCAGATGCCGCTCGGCCGTGGCGGTGTCGCCACGGCGGTAGGCGTCGATGCCGGCGGCGTAGTTCGCTGTCGCGTCCATGCCGCCGGCTTGATCTCCGCTCAGACCGTCTCGGTCTGTTCGATCGCCGACAGCTGCCAGGCCTGGCCGGGCTGGCGGGCGAAGGTCCAGATCTCGGTCGCCTCGACCTTGCGGTTCGGGTCGCCGTCGACGATCCAGCCGGGCTCGCCGCGCTGCTTGCCGATGGCGACGTCGTAGTCGCGGGCCGCGAAGGTGACGCGGGCGGTGCAGAACTCGGTATGCCCCTCGCTCCAGGCCTCGACCACGTCGCCGGCCACCAGCTCGACATCCTCGATGTGGTTGACGAAGCCGCGCGCCTCGTTGCGCGACAGCTCGGCGGCGAAGAAGCGCTGCATCTCCGGCGTCGCCCAGCGGGCCATCGCGCCGATGTCGCCGGCGCTCCAGGCGTTCTGCAGGCCGGTCAGGATCTGGGTGAAGGCGTCATAGTCCGGGCCGGCGATGCGCTTGGCGATGTCGGTCACCGGCGGCGCCGCGCCGGCCGCCCCGGCCTGGGGGACCGCGATGCGCGGCTCGCCCGGGTTGGCCGACGGGGGACCCATGCGAAAGCTCGGCTCGGCCGGGCCGTTGACGGCCGGGCGCATCAGCCGGCGGAACATCGAGACGACCAGGGCGACCGCGCCCAGGATCAGCGCCCATTTCAGCACGGTGCCGATCAGCGAACCGGTCTCCGTGCCCTGGGCCGGGGCGGCCTCGGCATGGTTGCCGAACAGGCTGTTGGCGATGGTGGCGCCGAGCAGGCCGCCGGCGATGCCGGTCAGCAGCGGGTTGCGCTGCATGAACGACGGCTGGGCGGCGGGCGCCGGGGTCGCGGGTGTGCCCACCCGCGGCGCGCCCATCGCGCCGGTCGCGGTGCTGCTGGTGCCGGCGGTCGACGGCGCCGCGCTGGTGGCCGGTGCCGCGGTCGAGGGCGCCGCGGTCGTCGCCCCCTGCGGGTTGATCGACGAATTGGTCGTGGTCGAGCTGGGCGGCGGCAGGGCCTGCCCGCCGGAAACCGCCGATTGCGGCGCCTTCTGCGGCGTCGGATAGACCGGGGTCGACGAGGTCGACCCGCTGCTCGAACCCGACAGGTTGTTCGACGGATAGGTCGTCGACGGCGCGGTGGTCGTCGTCTTCGACCCCTTGCTGCCGCCCGAGGACTTGGACCCGGCGCGGGCCTCCGCCAGGGCCGGGGCCAGCGCAAGCGACGCGGCGACGGTGGCGGCGACGAGGGTACGGGTCAGGCTCATGGCGGTCTCCCTTTTCGGCATGGGCCCGATCCGACCATGCGAATCGGGCGCCAATAAGATAGTGGCTCGGCCCCCGCCCTGCCAGATGTCCGGTCGTGTCAGTCGCCTGAAACCGCTCAGAGGCGGCGGCGCGCGGCCTCCGCTACCGCTTCCGGCGTAATCCCGAAATGCTTGTAGAGTTCCTGGAACGGTCCCGAGGCGCCAAAGCCGGTCATGCCGACGAAGCCGCCTTCGGTGCCGATATAGGCGTCCCAGCCCTGGCGGATCGCCGCCTCGACCGCCACCTTGACCGTGCCGGGGCCCAGGACCTCGGCGCGGTAGGCTTCCGGCTGCTCGTCGAACAATTCGAAGCACGGCATCGAAACCACGCGGGTCGGCACGCCGCCGGCCTGCAGCAGGTCGCGCGCCTCGAGCGCGATGGCGATTTCCGAACCGGTGGCCAAGAGGGTGACGCGGGCCTGGCCGTCGGCGGCGCGCAGTTCGTAGCCGCCGCGGGCGACCAGGTTCGGGCCGTCCTCCAGCCGCACCGCCGGCAGGTCCTGCCGGGTCAGCGCCAGCAGCGACGGCCGGCTGTCCTGGCGCAGGGCGACGTCCCAGGCCTCGGCGGTCTCGACCGCGTCGGCCGGGCGGAAGACCAGCAGGTTCGGAATGGCGCGCAGCGCGGCCATGTGCTCGACCGGCTGATGGGTCGGGCCATCCTCGCCCAGGCCGATCGAATCATGGGTCATGACGTGGACCACGCGCTGGCCCATCAGCGCGCCCAGCCGGATCGCCGGCCGCGAATAGTCGGAGAACACGAGGAACGTGCCGCCATAGGGGATCAGCCCCTTGTGCAGCGCGATGCCGTTCATCGCCGCGGCCATCGCATGTTCGCGCACGCCGTAATGGACATAGCGCTGGCCGTAGGCGCCGGGGCCGACCGGCTTCCAGCCGGCGGTGCGGGTATTGTTCGACCCGGTCAGGTCGGCCGAACCGCCGAGGGTTTCGGGCACGGCCGGGTTGATCGCCTCCAGCGCCATCTGCGACGACTTGCGCGTCGCCCATTTCGGCTTGTCGGCGACGAGCTTGGCCTTGTAGGCGGCGAAGGCGGCCTCGTAGCCGGCGGGCAGGCGGCCCGCGGTGACGCGGTCGAACTCGGCGGCATCGGCCGAGGCGGCGAGCCGTGCTTCCCAATCCTTGGCGGCCGCGGTGCCGGCGGCCGCGGTGGCGGCCCAGGCGGCGCGGATCTCGGCCGGAATCTCGAACGGGGCGTGGGCCCAGCCGAGCTTTTCGCGCGCGCCCTTGATCTCGTCGGGGCCCAGCGGCGAGCCGTGGGTGGCGGCGGTGCCGGCCTTGGTCGGGGCGCCATAGCCGATGACGGTGCGGCAGGCGACCAGCACCGGACGATCCTGGGTCTTGGCCCAGGCCAGCGCCGCGTCGATCGCGGCGGCATCATGGCCGTCGACGCTGCGCGTCGCCCAGCCGGAGGCGGCAAAGCGGGCGATCTGGTCGTCGTTGCAGGTCAGGTCGACCGGGCCGTCGATCGAGATCTGGTTGTCGTCGAACAGCACGATCAGCTTGTTGAGCTTCAGATGGCCGGCCAGCGAGATCGCCTCGTGGCTGATGCCTTCCATCAGGCAGCCGTCGCCGGCGATCACCCAGGTCCGGTGATCGACCAGGGCATCGCCGTAGCGGGCGTTCAGCACGCGCTCGGCCAGCGCCATGCCGACGGCGGTGGCCAGGCCCTGGCCCAGCGGGCCGGTGGTGGTCTCGATGCCGGCGGCGTGGCCGAATTCCGGGTGGCCGGCGGTGCGCGAGCCGAGCTGGCGGAACTTGCGCAGTTCGTCGAGCGTCAGGTCGGCGTAACCGGTCAGGTGCAGCAGCGCGTAGAGCAGCATCGAGCCGTGGCCGGCCGACAGCACGAAGCGGTCGCGGTCGGGCCAGTGCGGCTGCGCCGGGGCATGCTTCAGATGCTTCGAGAACAGGACGGTCGCGACGTCGGCCATGCCCATGGGCATGCCGGGATGGCCGGAATTGGCCGCTTGCACGGCATCCATGGCCAGGGCGCGGATGGCGTTTGCCATGTCGTTGTGGCTGACGTTGCTCATCGCTGACGGTCTCGGTCGATTATTGTGCGGATTGGGCGAGCCTTGTGGCGGCGCAACATGGCCGCTCGCGGGGGTGCGGTCAACTTTTGAATCCGTGGGCGGGGGCGCGGCGCGGCGATTGCCGCAATTTGGCCGCAATGGTAGCGTCCCGGCCATGTCGATCGCCCCCCGCCTCCTGCCGCTTCTCGCCGCCGCCCTGCTGGCCCCGGTTCTCTCCGCCTGCGTGCCGCCGCCCGGCCCCGAACAGCAGGCCAAGCTCGCCGGTGCCTGCCAGACCCTGAACTGCTATTGCGCGGTCGAGCGCGAGGCGGTGTGGGACCCGGCCCGCGCCCGGGCCGTCAAGTTCCGCGAGGACGGCACCGCCTATTGCCCGCCCGGCTCCTACCTGACGGTGGCGACCCCGCGCTCGGTCTATTACGCCGACCCGATTCCGGCCGGGTATTATCGCTGAAATTCGTCGTTGCCATCCTCGGGGGTTTCGGCTACTAACCCCCGGCCCGAACGAGACCCTACCGCGGAGAGGTGCCAGAGTGGTCGATCGGGGCGGTCTCGAAAACCGTTGTACCCGCGAGGGTACCGTGGGTTCGAATCCCACCCTCTCCGCCATTCTCTCTGCCTAGTGGCTTAGACCATAAGGCTCCTGCGCTACACCGACGCTTGGCTCGGTCCCTGGTACATCACCTTGGACAGCAAGGAGGCTAGTCGGGTGTCGCTGCACAGCATCCGTCACCTGGTTAGGAGGGGCGGCGTGTTCTGTTTCCGTATGGCCGTGCTTCGAGATCTACGAGTCCGGTTAGCCTTTCTCCGCAAATCCTCATGCTGTTTGGGGATTTCCTTCGAAGCAAGTAGGGTAACTTGACACACTTCGGGCATGTACGAGATGCCCATGCCCGAAAAATTAGATCTCGATACTTTTTTAAAATTTCCGACAAATGATGCCTATCCGTCATTTGTGACGGTCCGGTTCGGAATGCTGCGTGATTGCAAGATGTTTGGCGCTATTGACGCGTAGTTCCATCGCATGACCGGCTGGTCTGCTATTGCACTCGCTATGGCGATTAATGTTACCTTGCGCCGACTTGATCTTTGAAAAACGCCCAGCCGCGTTGAAGCTGTGGTCCTGCTGAAGTTTGTTTTTTGTGGCGACGCGTATAGCGTTTCCGGCAACGAGCTCAAGAGCACGCTAGGTGTCATTTACGCGATGCGTCACTTACGCGACGGTATGGCGCATGGGACACGAAATCTGCAAAGTGTTATCCAACGTGTACAGCTTTTCGACCCTGCAATGACATATCGCAGCGGGCGGGGTATATGTCGTTATTAACCACGATGTCGCCAGCTCGGCCGTAAGCATGGTTGTATTGCGTCAACCGCGAAGGCATGACGCATAACGCTCGCCGCATTGAGTCGATTTTGGCAGCGACCATGGAGTGGTGTGGTGTTGCATGTGCATGTTTCGCAAAAGTGCATGCGGCGTTATATCGACCAGTTCACTTTTTACGCAAACCACTGTGACGTGGGGTGGCGATATCAAATATTCTGCTTGCGGCGGTGTGAGGAAAACGGATATCGCGCCGTTGGAATCGCGAAAGTCTACGGCCGGGACGCCGCGGCCTCCTCCTGCCGCATAAATTCTTCAAGCCGACTCGATGCTGCTGCTTAGGACAAAATCAACTGCATAGAAACGACAAGCCATTGGATTCATAACATGAATCGTTCTTTGAGCTTGATCACAGCACGTGATGAGGTATACTAGAAAACGATGGAGGCGGCTCCAATCCGCCCCCATCTAAATCAAACTACCATATTAAGATGAGCGGCTGATTAAAGCCTGCCGCGAGGCTTAGTTTGGTAGTCATTCTCTCCTTTCTCCGGGCTTTGCCTCGGTGTTTGGTAGAATTGCGGTGGAGCCGGAGGGAATCGAACCCTCGGGGGTAAAGGTGGATGGCCCGTGCCCCGACCAGTTCCGGCCCCGATTAGTTCAAAAAATCTTGATCGCCCCCTGATTCGTTATCGGGGGGCGATTTTGTTTCGCCCCCCATAACTGACCAGAGCCCGTCGTTGACGCTGGCTTGCTGACTTGTTTTAAGCCGAGACAGCGTCGTTCCGACCGCATTATCGGTGGACTCAACTCCCCTTTCTGCCAACGCCTTCATGATGTTGGCGCGGGAGATGCCGCCCGATGACTCGTGGATAATCTGCAAAATCGTGGCCTTGAGCCCAGGGCCGCTTGGTCCCTTTTCTTTGGCAATCTCGGGAGCGCCAACAAGCGCTGCAATTGATGCTTCAAGCGAACTTAGCCGCGATGTCAGCGTCTTCAGCTTTGCCCGAGCCGCATCAATTTCCGCCGCGATGTTGTCGCGTTCCGATTTTAGGATTTCAAGCGCTGCATCATGGCTCATGAGATAACGGTAACACTCCGGCCTGAGGGTTGCAATGGGGAATGTTACCGACGTCGCCGACGCCCACGCGGCCGCCTTGTCGAACGGCGGCGCGCATTTCCAGCGCTACATCGTCTCTGCGCCCACTCCCTTCGCGCAGGAAGACCGTGACGCACTTGCGACCGACGCGGCTTCGGTCATCAGGCGCCGCGCGCCGGACCTTGCGGCCGCGTTCGACCGGCGGGGATGGCGCCTGCCGGGCAGCATCGATCGTGTCTACGATTCGAGCCGGGCCGGGAACGGCCTGGGCTGGCAAGCCCGTCTCGGCTTCGAGGAGGTGCTGGCGCAATTGGATCGTCGCAGCCTCGAAGTCTTGCCGCCCGGAGCACGTATCAGCACCAAGGCGGAATGACCTGCTTTTGCCGGCGAGCCACGGCTGATAATTCCGCTGAATGAAACAATGAAGTGTCGAGCCCGGTCATTCTCGATCGGGCGGCAATCCAGCAGTCTCGCGATGCGGCCCGGGAATGGTCCCGGCCATCACATCGCAGGACCTGGACATGAAACTCTATCATCATCCGCTGTCGGGCCACGCCCATCGCGCGCGTCTGTTCGTCTCGCTGCTCGGCCTGCCGCATGAACTGGTCGAGGTCGACCTGAAGGCCGGCGCCCACAAGGCGCCCGAGTTCCTGAAGCTGAACCCGTTCGGCCAGGTACCGGTGCTGGACGACGACGGCGTCGTCATCGCCGATTCGAACGCGATCCTGGTCTATCTCGCCAAGAAGGCCGGCCGTGGCGACTGGCTGCCGGAAGATCCGGCCGGGGCCGCCGCGGTACAGCGCTGGCTGTCGGTCGCGGCCGGCGAGGTCGCCTACGGCCCCGCCGCCGCCCGGCTGATCACCGTGTTCGGCGCCAGGCTGAATGCCGACGAGGTGATCGCCCGCGCCCATGTCCTGCTGCAGCGGCTGGAAAGCGTGCTTGCGATCCAGGACTGGCTGGCCGGGGCACGGCCGACCATCGCCGATGTCGCGATCTACAGCTACGTCGCCCGGGCGCCGGAAGGCAATGTCGACCTGGCCGGCTATCCCGCCGTCAACGCCTTCCTGCGCCGGGTCGAGGCGCTGCCGGGTTTCGTGCCCTTCGCCCGCACCCCGGCCGGCCTCGCCGCCTGAAACCCGAAGCCGGGCGCGCCGGCCGGCGCGCCCGACGAGCCCGCTTCCCGAGGGGGATGACCGCGATGAGCACGACACTGGCAAAGCTGCCCACCTGGCACCCGGGCGAGACCTATCTCCAGGAACGGCTGGGCGTGGCCGAGCGGATGGCGATCGCCGGCGAGCGGGTGATCCGCGACCACATGCCCGACCAGCATCGCGACTTCTACGCCCAGCTGCCGTTCGTCGTGCTGGGCGCGGTCGACCCCGCGGGCGATCCCTGGGCGACGCTGCTGGCCGGCCGGCCCGGCTTCATGACCTCGCCGACGCCGACCACGCTCGACATTGCCGCGACGCCCGATGCCGGCGACCCGGCCGGGGCGGGCATGGCGGCGGGCGACCCCGTCGGCCTCCTCGGCATCGAGATGCATACCCGGCGCCGCAACCGCATGAACGGGATCGTCGCGCCGCTCGCGTCCGGCTTCCGGGTCGACGTCGACCAGAGCTTCGGGAACTGCCCGCGTTATATCCAGCTGCGTGATGTCGCCGCCGCCGAGGCGCCGGCCGCGGCGGCGCCTGCCGCCGTCGAGGAACTGGCCGGGCTCGATGCCCCCGCCCGGGCGCTGATCGCCGCGGCCGACACCTTCTTCGTCGCGACCTATGCCGATCGCGAAAGCCGCCGGCAGGTCGATGTCTCGCACCGCGGCGGCAAGGCCGGTTTCGTCCGGCTCGGCCCCGACGGCACCCTCACCGTGCCGGATTTCAACGGCAACCTGTTCTTCTCCACCCTCGGCAACATCATCCTCAACGGCCGTGCCGGGCTGGTCTTCGTCGATCATGCCAGCGGCGAGCTGCTGCAGATGACCGGCGAGGCCGCGGTGGTGCTGGACTCGCCCGACATCGCCGCCTTCCAGGGGGCCGAGCGGCTGTGGACCTTCCGCCCGCGCCGGATCCTGCGCCGGCGTGGCGCGCTGCCGCTGCGCTGGACGTTCCAGGCCGACGGCTGGTCGCCCAGCACGCTGATGACCGGCGACTGGGACGAGGCGGCCGCCCGGCTTGGCGCTGCCGCGCTGGCCCGGGCCTGGCGGCCCTACGAGGTGACCAGGATCGTCGAGGAGACCGCGTCGATCCGGTCGTTCCATCTGCGGCCGGCCGACGGGGCGGGCCTCGTTCCCCACGCCGCGGGCCAGCACCTGCCGATCCGGGTGGCCGTGCCGGGGGTGGCCGACCCGGTCATCCGGACCTACACGCTGTCGGTGGCGCCGTCGGACGGCTTCTACCGCATCAGCGTCAAGCGCGAGGGCGTCGTCTCGAGCCACCTGCACGACCATGTCCGGGTGGGCGACATCATCGAGGCGCGCGCCCCCGCCGGCCAGTTCACGATCGATAGCGGCGCGGCCAGGCCGGCGGTGCTGCTGGCCGGCGGGGTCGGCATCACCCCGCTGCTCGCCATGCTGCGCCATGTCGTCTATGACGGCCTGCGCCGCCAGCGGATGCGCCGGGTCGTGCTGGTCCAGGCGGCGCGGTCGCAGGCCGAGATGCCGTTCGGCCGCGAGATCGCCGCGCTGGTCCGCGCCGCCGAAGGCAGCGTCGGCTGGATCCGCGTGCTGAGCGACCCCGACGGCGCCATCGAAGGGCGCGACTACGACGTCGCCGGCCGCATCGACATGGCGCTGCTGAAGCATTACCTGGCCTTCGACGACTACGACTTCTACCTCTGCGGTCCGCCACCCTTCACCCAGGCGCTCTATGACGGGCTGCGGCAGCTCGATATCGGCGACCGGCGGATCCATGCCGAGGCGTTCGGGCCGTCGTCGCTGAAGCGCCTGCCCGATGCCGGCGCCGCGCCGGCGGCCCCGCGCGCCGCCCCCTCGACCGTGCCGGTGGCCGTGACCTTCGTCGATTCGCTGAAGGAGGCGCGCTGGGCGCCGGGCTCGGGCACGCTGCTCGAGCTGGCCGAGGCGCGCGGCCTGACGCCCGAGTTCGGCTGCCGCGAAGGCAGCTGCGGCACCTGCCGGACCAGGCTGCTCAAAGGTGCGGTCACCTATGTCAGGGAGACGAGCGCCGGCGTCGCCGACGGCGAGGTGCTGATCTGCAGCGCGGTGCCGGCCGAGGCCGGACCGGACGGCGAAAACCGTCTCCAGCTCGCACTCTGATCACGCAACCAGGTTCAAGTTCCTATCACCCCGATCGTCCCGGGTCTTCGACCCGTTCCAAGGAGATACCCGATGTCACGCCCGCCACTGCCGCCGTTCACCGAAGCCACCGCCATCGAGAAGGTCCGCCTGGCCGAGGACGGCTGGAACAGCCGCGATCCCGCCCGGGTCGTGCTGGCCTATACCGAGGATACGAGCTGGCGCAACCGCGCCGAATTCGCCCGTGGCCGCGCCGAGGCCGAGGCGTTCCTGACCCGCAAGTGGAACCGCGAGCACGACTACCGGCTGATCAAGGAACTCTGGGCCTTCACCGGCAACCGCATCGCGGTGCGCTTTGCCTATGAATATCGCGACGACAGCGGCCAGTGGTTCCGCGCCTATGGCAACGAGAACTGGGAATTCGCCGAGGACGGGCTGATGCGCCACCGCCATGCCAGCATCAACGAACACCCGATCGCCGAGGCCGACCGCAAGTTCCGCTGGCCGCTCGGCCGCCGGCCGGACGATCACCCGGGCCTCAGCCACTTCGGGTTCTAGCCGGCCGGCCCGCCGCAGCCTCTGCCGCCTTCTGCCGGTTCCGCGCATCTGCTATGGAGGAGCGGAACGGGCGGGGGCGTCGGATGGATCGCTGGCAGGCAATGCGCATCTTCGTCAAGGTGGCCGAGACCGCCAGTTTCGGCGAGACCGCGCGCCAGCTGCACATGAGTGCGCCGGCAGTGACACGCGCGGTCGCCGCGCTGGAGGACCTGATCGGCGCCCGGCTGTTCGTCCGCACCACGCGCTCGGTCAAGCTGACCGAGCCGGGCCGGCGCTATCTCGACGATTGCCGCCGCATCCTCGCGGACATCGCCGAGGCGGAGGCCGCCGCGGCCGGTTCCTACGCCCAGCCCTCCGGCACGCTCGCCATCACCGCGTCCGGCATGTTCGGCCAGATGTACGTGCTGCCGATCGTGCATGAATACCTGCAGACCTATCCGGCGGTATCCGGCCGGCTCCTGTTCGTCGACCGGCCGGTCAACCTGATCGAGGAGGGCGTCGACGTCGCCATCCGTATCGGGCATCTGCCCGATTCCGGTTTTTCGGCAACCCGGGTCGGCCAGGTGCGCCGGGTCGTCTGCGGGTCGCCCGGCTATTTCGAGCGGCATGGCGTGCCGGCCGTGCCGGCCGATCTGCGCGGCCACCGCATCGTCGCCTCGACCGGGGCCTGGGCCTCGCCGGAATGGCGCTTCGCCGGCGACCACCGGGTCACGATCAATATCTGGCTGCAGTGCAATGCCAACGAGGCGGCGATCGCCACGGCGGTCACGGGGCTCGGCCTGGCGCGGGTGCTGCACTACCAGATCGGCCCCGCGCTGCTCGAGGACAAGCTGCGCATCGTGCTGGCCGACTACGAGGAACCGCCGCTGCCGATCCACGTCCTCCATCCCGAGGGGCGCCATGCCCCCGCCAAGGTCCGCGCCTTCGTCGATCTGGCGGTGGCACGCCTCAGAGCCAACAGCCTGCTGAACTGACGACTGCGCGACGGGGGACAACGGGATGGATCGGCCGGCCGCCTATGTGATCAAGGCACCCATTGCCGACCGTGCGGCGGAAATCTTCGATTTCGTCCGCCAGCGGACGATGTACGGCGGCAAGATGATCGCCGCCGGCGACAGCGTCTTCCTGTTCGACAGCGAGACCCGGGGCGGTTGCGGCCTGATCGCCCGCGGCGTGGCCATTACCGCCCGCGCGATTCCGCCCCGGACGGGCGTGGCGCGCCAGACGCCGCTGGTCGACGTTTCGGTCCGGTGCCTCGCCCCGGCGCGACGCCCGCTCGGCCGCGGCGACCTCAAACCCTTCACCGACTGGGAGGACGGCCGGCCGGAAACCGAGCTGAACTTCAAGTTCTACCGGCAGGCGACGGACAAGATCGGCGGGATTTCGCCGGCCGCGGCGACGTTTCTGGCCCGTTTTTTCTGATGCCCGCCGCGGTGCGGCATCCCTGCACTTGGTAATGCCGTGGCGCCGGCCGAAACTGGCGGCTGCGATCGGGGAGAAACCTGCCATGCCGTCCATCCGTCGACCTGCGACCCGCCGCGGCTTCCTGCTCGGTGCCGCGGCTTCCGCCGCCGCGCTGCCGGCGCTGGCGGCGACGTCCGGCTCCGCCGCCGGGACGCGGCTGATCGACCGGTCCTGCCGGGTGGCGGCCGACCGGCTGGACCGGCTGGTCGCCAAGGCGTTTCCGAGCTTCAACAACCCCGCCATCCTGCCGGCCTTCGATGCCGCAAGACATGGCGCCCGCTTCGATGTCGATCTTCATCGCCTCGTCACCACGACCGTGCTGCCCGAGACCGGCGAGACGGTGAAGCTCAGCGGCCTCCTGGCCCTGCCTGCCGGCAGGCAGGGCCGCGACCTGCCGCTGTTGTCCTGGCAGCACGGCACCATCCTGTCCTTCGACCAGGTGCCGTCGAACCTGACCCGGCTGGCCGACCCGGCCTACGAAACCTCGGACGAAGCCGATTCGCTGGAAACTCTGTTCAACCTCCATCGCTTCGCCGCCCGGGGTTACGCGGTCGTCGCCGCCGACTATGTCGGCAAGGGGCCGTTTCGCGACGGCCGCGGCGAGGCCTATGCGGTCAAGGGCGTCAGCGTCCGCACCTGCCTCGACATGCTGGCGGCCGGCCAGGCGGCGCTGCGCGCGCTCGGCCATCGGCCGTCGCGGCTGTTCCTGCACGGCTGGTCGCAAGGGGCGCTCAACACCCAATGGCTGCATCAGGCGTTGCGCGCCCGGTCGCGCCAGATCGCGGGCACCGCGGTCGCCAGCCCGTTCAACGATCTCAACGAGGCCTGGCGGTTCTGGACCGGCACCGGCAGCTTTCCGCTGCCCGAAGGGGTGACCAGCTATCCGGCGCTGCCGGCCTGGATATCGCTCTGCATGATCGTCGCGCTCGGCAGCTACGAACTGCAATACCGGCTCGACGGCCTGCTGGCCAGCGCCGTGCGGCCGGAATTCCGGGCAATGGCGGCCAAGTACTGGCACGACTACAAGACCGACTTCGATCCGGCCGCACCGTTTCCGACCGGCACCGACCTGCTGGTGCCGGGTTTCCTCGACCGCTTCACCGATCCGCGCAACAGCGCCTTCCTGCGCCGGCTTGCCGCCAACCGGGCATCCTACTGGGACTACGATGCCCCGATCCGCTTCCACTACGGCCTGGCCGACGAGGCGATCCATCCGGCGATGGTCGCCCGGGCGTTGTCGGCCGGCGGCGCGCTTGCCGTCGGAGTCCCCGTCGCCGGCGGCAGCCATCGCGGCACCTTCCTGGCCGGGCTCTACGGCGATCCCGCGACGCTCGGCGGATTTGAGGACATACCCGGCTGGTTCGCGCGGCTATAGGCGCCCTGCTACACTCCGCGCCCCATCGATTCGCCTGGTAGCCGGGAGAGCCGCCGCATGAGCATCGCCGACGAGATCACCCTCGACCGCATCCGCGCGACCGCCGGCGCGCTGGCGGCCCATCTGCCGGTCACACCGGTGGCGCCGCTGCAGGGGCCGGTCGCCACCGCGCTGCGGGCCGAGGGGATCGACGTGCACATGAAGCTCGAGATCTTCCAGAAGACCGGCACGTTCAAGGCGCGCGGGGCGCTGAACAACTGCCTGCAGCTCGACCAGGGCCAGCGTGCCCGCGGCATCACCGCGGTCTCGGCCGGCAACCACGCGATCGCCGCGGCCTTCGCCGCCCAGGCGGTCGGCACCTCGGCCAAGGTCGTGGTGATGCCGACCACCCATCCCGCGCGCCTCGCCGCCGTGCGCGGCTATGGCGCCGAGGTGATCGTGGCGACCGACGGCGCCAATGCCTTCGCCACCGTCGACGACCTGGTCGCCAGCGAGGGTCGCACCTTCGTCCATCCGTTCGGCAGCCCGGCGACGGTGCTGGGCACCGCCACCCTCGGCCTCGAATTCGTCGAGCAGGTCAAGGACCTCGACGCCGTGCTGATCGCCGTCGGCGGTGGCGGGCTGGCCAGCGGGGCGGCCACCGCGATCAAGCTGGTCAAGCCCGATTGCCTCGTCTTCGGCATCGAGCCGGAGGGGGCCGACGTCATGCGCCGCTCGTTCGACCAGGGGGCGCCGGCACGGATGGACAAGACCGCGACGATCGCCGACAGCCTGGCGCCGCCGATGACGGTCGAACTGCCCTTCGAACTCTGCCGACGGCATCTCGACGACCTCGTCACCGTCTCCGACGATGCACTGTGCCGGGGCCTCGCGCTGCTGTTCCGCGACGCCAAGCTGGCGGTCGAGCCGGCGGCGGCCGCGCCGATCGCCGCCCTGCTCGGGCCGTTGCGGGCGCGGCTGCGGGGCAGGCGCGTCGGGCTGGTGGTCTGCGGCGCCAATATCGCCTCGACCGTGTTCGCCGACTACCTCGCGCGCGGCGAAGGGCTGATCGCCGCAGCGCCTTAAGGCTTGTAGCGGGTCAGTTCGATCGGCCCGCCCGGGCCAGGCAGGTACAGGCGGGCCGTCGTGCTCGATGTGGCCAGGATCGTGGCCGAGCCGAGGCTGCTCGTGCTCGTCGGGCCGGTCACGGTCGTCGCCGAGATCGGCGAACCGCCCTCATGCCGGGTCAGCGTCCCCTCGAACAGGTTGGTCGCGCTCAGGACGCCGGTGGCGACGTGCCAGCTGGCCTGCCCACCGGCATCGTACATGTAGCCGACCAGGAACAGGGTGTTGCGGCCTTCCGGCGTTTTCTGGACCTCCATGAACCAGCCGCGCCCGCCTTGTGATGCATTCCACCACCAGCCGGTCTGCGGCACGCCGGCATCGCCGGGGACAGGCGTCGCCGTGCCGGCAAACGGATATCGCACGATTGCGACCGACGTGCCGTTGGGCAGCGTCAGCGTGCCGGCGGTCGCGCTGGAAAAGGCGATGCGCATCGTGCCCTGGGAGCCCAAGGGGGTAGGCGGGCGATAGCTGCCGTTCATGCTCTGCCCGCCGGCATATTGCTCGAGCGTCGCGTTGCAGCTGCCGGTCGTGATCGAAAAACTGCAAGTCGAGACATACCAGAGCGGTGAACGCGCCGAATCGGCCGAGTAGACGAAGCTGGCCATGAACAGGTTGCCGGTCGTGGCATTGTACTCGACGGCGTAGCCGCGGCCGCCTTGACTGGCGTTCCACCAGAACCCGCTTTCCGGCACGATCGTCGATGGATTGGTCTGGTTGATCGCCTGCACCAGGGTGCTGGCCATGTCGCTGAAAATGACCACGTCGCAGGATTCGGCGCTGTTGGCGTTCGATCTGACCGAGTGGACGATGTCGGCGGCCTGGACGCCGCTGCCGCTGGAGCCGCCATAGCCGACGCCGTCGTAGCAATATTGCTGGCGGCGCGACAGTACGCGATCGTAGATCAGATTGCGCGCCAGCTGTCGCGAGCCATCGCCGACGACCTCGGCCGGATAGCCTTGGGTCCGGAACACGGTGGAGCCGTAGAACGGGTCGGCCACCTGGCTTTGCCAGCCGAACCACCCCGTCCGGGTGCCGATCGGCTCATTGGTCGTATAGAACCCGATGTCGTAGTCGAAGGCGGACGCCGGCAGGCTGCCGCCCGAGAAGTCCTGCGGATACCACGTGCTGGATCTGACGCTGTATCGCCCGTAGGGTTCCGGCGAACTGGCCGTCCGGTCATAGGCAGGTATGATCTGCACGTTGGTATGTGCCGTCCTGCCGTTGGCGATGCAGTGCGTTGCCGTCAGCACGACATAGCGATTGACGACCGCCCCCGAGCACAAGCTCCGGGCGCCGTTGGTCGCGTTGTTGAACAGGATCAGCACGACCCGGGGATCCCGCGCGACGGCGACATAGCTGCTGGCGCCGCGTTCCGCCGGCCTCGGATCCGCGGCCATGCCCGGGGCGCCCGACAGCGGCGCGCCGGCATCGAAAGCGGGCGGACGGATCGTGGTGATTTCCCCGGTCGCGTGATCCATGCGCAGCAATTCCGGCGGCGGCCCGCGATCCGCCCCGGACGTCTCGGGAAGCGAGCGCGGCATCGGCATCGGTGTGGCACCATCCGGCCCGGTCGCCGCCGCTGCAGTCCCCATGCTGCCAAGCAGCCCCGCGATCGCGATCAACGCGATCATCCGCACGACATGTCCCACCCTCGTCCCCCGACGCTCGAAACTCCCCAGCCCGACAGCCTAGGCGTTGCCGCGCGCGGCGTCAGCCGAAAATGCCGGTGGCGTCCGGCGGCGTCTTGAACTGCCGCGCGGCCTCGGGCAGCGTATCGCGCCGCCAGGAGGAAACCATGACCCCGATCGACCTGCGTTCCGACACTGTCACCCGCCCGACCGACGCGATGCGGCGGGCCATGGCCGAGGCACCGGTCGGCGACGACCAGTACGGCGAGGACCCGACGGTCAACCTGTTGCAGGAACGGATCGCCGGGCTGCTGGGCAAGGAAGCGGCCCTGTTCATGCCGTCCGGCACGATGTCGAACCAGCTGGCGCTGAAACTGATGACCCGGCCGGGCGACGAGGTCGTCGTCGGCGACGAAGCCCATATCGTCTGGCATGAAAGCGGGGCGTCCGCCGCCAATGCCGGCGTCCAGTTCGCCGTGGTCGGGCAGGGCGGGCTGTTCACCGCCGCAGATATGGTCCGCGCCTGCAAGCCGCGCGACCATATCGTCCAGCCGCCGACCAGCCTCGTGGTCATCGAAAACACCCACAACCGCGGCGGCGGCGTGGTGTTCCCGCAAGACGAGGTGGCGGCGATCGCCGCTGCCGCCCACGACCGCGGCCTCGGCGTCTATCTCGACGGCGCGCGACTCTTCAATGTCGCCGCCGCGACGGGCATCAGCCTTGCCGAGCTGGCCGCGCCGGCCGACATGGTTTCGGTGGCGCTGTCCAAGGGGCTGGGCTGTCCGGTCGGCAGCGTTCTCGCCGGCACCCGCGCCGACATGGCCCGGGGCGTGCGGGCGCGGCGCATGTTCGGCGGCGCCTTGCGCCAGGCCGGCATCCTGGCGGCCGCCGGCCTCCATGCGCTCGACCACCACCTGGACCGGCTGGGCGACGATCACGCCAACGCCCGGGCGATCGCCGAGGGCCTCGCCGGGGTGCCCGGCGTCATCCTCGATCCGGCGACCGTCCAGACCAACATCGTCGTCTTCCATCTGGCCGACACGGCCCCCGATGCCGCGACGGTGGTGGCGCGTGCCCGCGCCGAAGGCGTGCTGCTCGCTGCCTTCGCGCCTCGCACCATCCGGGTCGCCACCCACCTCGATGTCGACCGCGCGCGCTGCATCCGCGCTGCCGAGGTGATCGTCCACGCGATCGGCGCCGGCTGACCGGGCTCAGGCGCTCAGGACCGGGCCGGCGGCGACAAGCGTCAGGTCGCCGGCCTCGGCCAGCACCATGATCGTATCGACCGCCGTCCCGCCGCGGGTCAGCGGCACGCCCAGCCGCCGCCATTCGTAGACGTGGTCGCTGTCCAGGTTCTTCTGGTTGACGACGGTCAGCACCGGCCGGCGGGCGGCGATGATCCGGCCCAGGAAGCGGGTGAAGTTGGCGCGCACCGCCAGCTTGGTCTCGCTCGCGCGCTGGCCGGTCAGATCGGCACCCAGCCGCGCCACATGATGCGTCCCGAAGACGCGGTAGCGGAAATCCTCGCCCTGGTCGATCACGTCCAGCACGTTGATCCAGCCCAGCCAGGGCTTGAGGTCGAGGACATCGAGGTCGGCGCGGTCGGGAATGTCGCGGCCGCGCCGGCGCGCCTCCCAGTACCGTGCGAACCCGCCCAGGAACGGCGACAGCAGGCTATAGTCCTCAACATCCAGCGTGACCGGACCGTCCCGGACCGCATCGAGGGGCGACGACACCGTAATCCTGCCCTCCAACTCATCCCGCTCGGTGAAGGCTGGCACGGATCCCGGGTGCCGACAAATCCAATCCACAACCCCGGCGTGGTTATTGCATTGACCCCGTCGCCGTCGCACTCTGTCGGCAATAAAGGGGGCATTCACGATGATGGGTTCGATTCTGCGGTCGACGCTCGACCGCATTTATCTTGTATCCGGCTGGTTGGCGGGGGCCTTCCTGGTCGCGATCTTCCTGCTGATGATGGTGATGTCGCTGGGGCGCGAGGTCGGTCTCAACGTGCCGGCCGGCGACGACTTCGTCGCCTGGTGCATGGCGGCCTCGGCGTTCCTGGGGCTCGCCCATACCTTCAAGTCGGGCGAGATGATCCGCGTCGGCCTGCTGATCGACCGGTTCTCCGGCCGCTCGCGCCGCGTGTTCGAGATCGCGTCGCTGATCATCGGGCTGGGCTTCGTCGGGTTCTTCGCCTGGCACGCCGTGCAGATGACCTGGATGTCCTATCGCTTCAACGACATGGCCCAGGGCGTGCTGGCGGTGCCGCTGTGGATCCCGCAACTCGGCTATGCCGGCGGCCTGGTGATCCTGATGATCGCCTTCGTCGACGAGTTCGTCCACGTCGTCATGGGCGGCGAGCCGCGCTACGAGAAGCCGCCGCCGCAGACCGCCGAGGAAGCGGTCGAGCGCGCCGTGCAGAGCGGGGTCTGACCCGATGGAAATGCTCGAGATTTCCGCCCTGCTGCTGGGCTTCCTCATCCTGCTGCTGGCCGGCGGTGTCTGGATCGCCATCGCCCTGATGGCCTGCGGCTGGGTCGGCATGCAGTTCGTCGGCGGGGGCATTCCCGCCGGCTCGGTGCTGGCGACGACGGTCTGGGGCAATTCGGCCTCGTGGACGCTGGCTGCGCTGCCGTTGTTCATCTGGATGGGCGAGATTCTTTTCCGCACCCGATTGTCGGAAGAGATGTTCAGGGGGCTCGCCCCCTGGCTGAACTGGCTGCCCGGCCGGCTGATGCATGTCAACGTGCTGGCCTGCGGCCTGTTCGGTTCGGTTTCCGGCTCGTCGGCGGCAACCTGCGCCACCGTCGCCAAGATCGCGCTGCCCGAATTGAACAAGCGCGGCTATGACCAGACCGTCTCGCTCGGCTCGCTTGCCGGTGCCGGCACGCTCGGCATCCTGATTCCGCCCTCGATCACCATGGTGGTCTACGCGGTGGCGGCCAACGTCTCGATCATCCAGGTCTTCCTGGCCGGCTTCCTGCCGGGCTTCCTGGTGATGGCGCTCTATTCCGGCTACATCATCGTCTGGTCGCTGCTCAATCCGGGGAAGACCCCGCCGGCCGAGCCGCGGCGCAGCTTCGGCGAAAAGCTGAAGGAGTCGCTGAATCTCATCCCGTGCCTGGCGCTGATCACGCTGGTCTTCGTCTCGCTGCTGTTCGGCTGGGCCACGGCCACCGAATGCGCCGCCTGGGGTGTGGCCGGCTCGCTCGCCATCGCCTGGTGGCAGAAGGCGCTGAGCTGGGAGGCGTTCTGGGCCAGCGTGATGGGGGCGACCCGCATCACCTGCATGATCATGCTGATCCTGGCCGGCGCCTCGTTCATGTCGATCTCGATGGGCTATACCGGCATCCCGGCCGCGCTGGCGAGCTGGGTCGATTCGCTGCATCTGGGACCCTATGGCCTGATCGCGGCGCTGACGGTCATGTACATCGTGCTGGGTACCGCGCTCGACGGCATTTCGATGATCGTGCTGACCACCACCGTCGTCATCCCGATGGTCAAGCAGGCCGGCTTCGACCTCGTCTGGTTCGGCATTTTCCTCGTGCTGGTCGTGGAGATGGCCGAGGTATCGCCGCCGGTCGGCTTCAACCTGTTCGTGCTGCAGACCATGTCGGGCAAGGATTCCAACACGGTGGCCAAGGCCGCCCTGCCGTTCTTCTTCCTGCTGGTCGCGGCGGTCGCCATCATCACCGTGTTTCCGCAGATCGTCACCATCCTGCCGGACCTCGCGTTCGGCTGAGACTGCAAGGCTTCAACAAGGGGAGAGGATTCGATGATTGCTCGTTTGACCAAGGCGCGTGTCGCCGTCGCCCTGGCCGGTGCCGCCGTGGCCCTGCTGGCCGCTGCCGGCCCGGCGCTGGCCCAGGCCAAGTGGAACCTGCCGGCCGCCTATCCGGCCGACAACTTCCATTCCGAGAACCTGGTGCAGTTCGCCAAGGACGTCGAGGCGGCGACCGGCGGCAAGCTCGCCATCACCGTCCATGCCAACGCCTCGCTGTTCAAGGCGCCCGAGATCAAGCGGGCGGTGATGACCGGCCAGGCCCAGATGGGCGAAGTGCTGATGTCGATCCACGAGAACGAGGATCCGCTGTTCGGCGTCGACGTCGTGCCGTTCCTGGCGACGAGTTTCCCGGACTCGGTCAAGCTGTGGAAGGCGGCCAAGCCCGAGATCGCCAAGAAGCTCGAGGCGCAGGGCCTGCTCGTCCTGTTCTCGGTGCCCTGGCCGCCGCAGGGCATCTATTCGAAGAAGGAACTGAAGTCGACCGCCGACATGAAGGGCCTGAAGTGGCGTGCCTACAATGTCGGCACCGCGCGCATCGGCGAGGCGGTCGGCGCCCAGGCGGTGACCGTGCAGGCCGCCGAACTCGCGCAGGCGCTGGCCACCGGGGTCGTCGATTCCTTCGCCTCGTCGGGTGCCACCGGCTACGACATCAAGGTCTGGGAATCGCTGAAATACTTCTACGACACCCAGGCCTGGCTGCCGCGCAACATCACCTTCGTCAACAAGGCGGCGTTCGAGGCGCTCGACAAGCCGACCCAGGAGGGCGTGCTGAAGGCCGCCGCCGAGGCCGAGGCCCGCGGTCTCAAGGTCGCGGAGGAGAAGTCGGCCTGGTACCTCGCCCAGTTCAAGGAGAAGGGCATGGTCGTCGGCCCGCCCTCGCCGGAACTGGAGGCCGGCTTCAAGAAGATCGGCGAAAGCCTCACTGCGGATTGGATCAAGAAGGCCGGGGCTTCGGGCCAGGCCGTGATCGACGCCTACAAGAAGATGTGACCGGGGGCGGCGCAGCCAGGCCACGCCCAGGCTGCGCCGCCTACAACCACTCGACCGGCGGGTCGTCGACCACCGCGACGGCGGCTTCGGCCGCCTCAGCCGCCGCCAGATAGGCGGCGATATCGCCCTCCAGCCCGACCCGGTAGGCCAGCACGATCAGCTTGTCGACCGTGTTGCCGTCGCTGGCCAGCGGGGCCACCACCCGTTCCCAGGCCGGCATGACGATACGGCCGGCGAAGCGGACGACGAAGGCGGACAGCAACGGGCGCCGGGCGGCAATCGCCGCGCGATAGGTCCTGACCAGGACCTGGCTGCGCGCGCCGGGATAGTCGGCCGCGCTCTTGCCCGTCATGTCGAAGCCCACGGCCTCGGCCAGGTCGGTTCCGTAGAGACGGAAGACGAAGTCGCGACCGCCATCGACAACCTCGAGAATCGACAGGTGGCCGAGCCAGGGCTTCATCTCCAGCGGGTCAAGGTCGGCGCGGCCCGGCAGCCGCCCGTCGGCGGGACGTTTTCCCTGCCAGTAGGCAGTAAAGGCGAGGATATCGGCCCAGCGGCTGGGCGTCGCGACGTGGCTTTGTGTCATCTCGCGTAATAGTAGCACATCGCCGCGGTATTGGCATTGGCGCCGGAGTGCGGCGTGTTACGCTGCCGCCGTCTTCGGATCGCTGTGAAAGGCCCTGAACCGCGATGCTGCGCCGTACACTCCTGTCGCTCTCCTTGCTGTTGTCTTTGCCCGTGGCGCTGGCGACCGGGCCGGTGCGCGCCGATGATCGCGCCGATGCCGTGGCGCTGATTGGCAAGGCCAACGGGGCGTTGAAGCATTTCATCGACGATGCCCGCTGGAGCGCGCTGCGCAACCTGCTGGGCGGTGCCCGTGCGGTTGCGATCTTTCCGGAACTGAAGCGGGGCGGCTTCATCATTGCCGGCGAGGATGGCCGCGGCGTCCTGCTCGTGCGCCACGGCACCGACTGGAGCGACCCGATCGTGATCACCCTGTCGACCACCTCGATCGGGTTCCAGGCCGGCGCCCAGGTCTCGGCCGGCGTGCTTGCCATCATGGCCGACGGCGGTACCAAGCGCCTGCTGGACGGTTCGATCAATGTCGGCGGCACCACCTCGGTCGCGCTGGCCGACCTCGGTGTCGGCGCCGCGGCCTCGGGTTCGGCCGCGACCGGCATCGACGTGCTGATGGTGACCGAGGGCGAGGGGCTGTTCGCCGGCGGCGCGCTCGGTGCGACCTCGACTTCGGTCGATCTGCCCCGCAACAATGCGCTCTACGGGGCCGGGACGGATCTGCGGGCGCTTTCGAGCCGCCCGCAGGGCAAGCTGCCGGAAGCCGCGCCGCTGCGCGAAACCTTGAGCGCGGCGACCGCGCGGGCCTGGCGGGGGGACTGAGGGCCGGAAAAATCGACTGGCGGCACTGGGCATCCGCCCGGTTCCGCCCTATCTATTGGGCCGGTGATCACCGTCGAGGAGGTTTGCCATGGCCAGCGACACCCCCGCGCAGCCCGCAGAACCCGCCGGCCGCGACGCGGTCGATACCGCGATGGACCTGGCCGCCGCGCAAGGCTGGGCCGGGCTGACCCTCGGCGATATCGCCCAGGCTGCTGGCCTGCCGCTGTCCGACGTCTTGCGCCGCTATCCGACCAAGCTGGCCCTGCTCGACGACTTCCAGCGACGGATGGACCAGCAGATGCTGCCCGGCCCTGACGATGACGCCGCCGGCGACAGTCCGCGCGACCGGCTGTTCGCGGTGATCATGCGGCGGTTCGACGCGATGGCGCCGCATCGCCAGGCGCTGACGGCGATCTGGCGCGATACCCGGCGGGATCCGCTGGCGCTGTGTGCCGGCCTGAAGGGGTTGCAGCGCAGCCTGATGTGGATGCTGGAGGCCGCGGGCCTCGATTCCGGCGGGCTCGCCGGCATTGCCCGCCGCAAGGGCCTCGGCCTCGTTTATCTCGACGTGCTCAAGACCTGGCGCGACGACGACAGTGTCGATATGGCCAGGACGATGGCGGTGCTGGACAAGCGCTTGAAGAGCGCCGAAGCCTTCGCCAGCCGCTGGCAGGGGCGGCGCCGCGCTGCCTGATTGGACGGCAAATAGCGGGTCGTCCAATTATCCATTTCTTGCTGCACTGCACAAATCGGGTTGACGACCCGGCTGGTCCTGCGTAAAAGAGCGTCAAATGCGATGCTGCAACGCAACATCACGCGTTGCGTCCACCCGATCGAACCGAGGGGAGCGCCCGATGGCCAAGACCGACATGCCGTTCGCCAATTTCACCAACGAATTCACCAAGATGTTTGCCGACTTCAAGCTGCCGACCTTCGACAAGCTGCCGACGTTCGACGCCGACGGCATCATGGCCGTGCAGAAGCGCAACTTCGAGGTGCTGACCCAGGCCAACCGCCTGACCGCCGAGAGCTTCCAGACCGTGGCCAAGCGCCAGGCCGAGATCTTCCGCGAAGCGATCGAGGAATTCCAGTCGACCTACAAGGACGTCTTCACCGCCGGCGGCGCCGAGGCTTCGGCGGCCAAGCAGGCCGAATATGCCAAGGCGGCGTTCGAGAAGGCGGTCGCCAACGTCAAGGAACTGGGCGAGATCACCCAGAAGGCCCAGGCCGAGGTACTCGAGCTGTTCAACAAGCGCGCCGTCGAGCTGATGGACGAGGTCAAGCAGAGCGCGGCCAAGGTCACCAAGAAGTAAGCGTTTCGGCGCATAGGCTTGCTTCCGCGGGGCGGGACCCATAAGGTCCCGCCCCGGTTCTTTTTGGGGAAGCAGGACATGGGCGCAGACATCGGCCGGCCGGCACAGATCACTTTCGACGATTTCCTGAAGGTCGACATCCGCGTAGGCACCATCGTCGCCGTCGACGCCTTCCCCGAGGCGCGCAAGCCGGCCTACAAGTTGACCATCGACTTCGGGGCCGAGATCGGTACCCGCCGTTCGTCGGCCCAGATCACCACCCACTATACGCCCGAGACGCTGATCGGCCGCCAGGTCGCCGCGGTCGTCAATTTTCCACCGCGCCAGATCGGCAAGTTCATGTCGGAAGTGCTGACGCTCGGCTTTCCCGATGCGGATGGCGGCGTGGTGCTGATCGGCCCGTCCCAGGCCGTGCCGGACGGCGGCCGCCTGTTCTGAGCCGACGCCCGTGGCCCTGCGCCTGCCGCCCCTGCCGGCGCTGCGCCTGTTCGAGGCGGCCGGCCGGCTGGGCAGCTTCAAGGCCGCGGCCGAGGAACTGGGCCTGACCCCGTCGGCGGTCAGCCACGGCGTGGTGGCCCTCGAACGCTGGCTGGGTGCCGACCTGTTCGACCGCCGCGCCAATGGCGTAGTGCTGAACGCCGCCGGCCGCGACTATCTGGCCTTCGTATCCGAGGCGCTGGCGATGATCGCCGTGGGCACCCGGCGCCTGCCCGGACCGCAACGGCTGCGCCAGGTCTCGGTCAGCCTGGCACCGACCTTCGCCGCGCGCTTCCTGCTGCCGCGGCTTCACGACTTCCGCCGGTTGCGTCCCGACATCGCCCTGACCCTCGATACCGCGCACCGGCAGGTCGGTTTTCCGGTCGACGATGTCGACCTTGCCGTCCGCGTCGCCCGCGGCCCCTGGCCGGGGCTCGACTCGGTCAAGCTGTTCGACGAAACGCTGCTGCCGGTCTGCGCGCCGGCCCTGGCCGGCACCGATTCCGGCCAATGGACATTGCTGCACGTCGCCTCGGTAACCGAGGACTGGGAGGTCTGGGCCGAAGCTGCCGGTCTTGCCCTGCCTGCCGGCCGGCCGGGCATCACCTTCGATACCATCCACATGGCGATCGACGCGGCTGCGGCCGGCCTGGGCTTCGCCATCGGCCGCCGGCCCCTGATCGATGGCGACCTGGCTGCCGGCCGCTTGGTGGCCGCCGGCCCCACGGTGGCGGCGGGTACCAGCCACTGGCTGATCACCGGCCCGTCGGCCGGCGACCGCCCGGAGGTCGCCGCTTTCGCCCGCTGGCTGAAGGCCGAGGTTGAGCGGGCTTCACCCGCCCCGCAGGGTTAGTCGTTTGCCGCCGCGGGCGGCGGGCGGAATCATCGCTCCGTCACCAACGACGGAGCGATCCGATGAACGAAGATCCTGTCCTGTTGCGCACCGACGAAGACGGCATCGCGCTTCTCAGCATCAACCGCCCGGCACGGCTGAACGCGCTGGACCATGAGGTCATCGACCGGCTGATGGCGGCCTTCGACGAGATCGTCGTCGATCCCGCGATCGGCGCGGTCATCCTGACCGGGCAGGGCGACCATGCCTTCAGCGCCGGGGCCGACATCCACGGGCTTGCCCGCAGCCTCGACCAGGGCATCGCCACCGTGATGCGCGATTTCGTCCAGCGCGGCCAGCGCTTCACGGCGCGGATCGAGGCCTATCCGAAGCCGGTGATCGCCGCGGTGAACGGTCTCGCCTATGGCGGCGGGTGCGAGGTGGTCGAGGCCGCCAGCCTCGCCATCGCCTCCGACCGGGCCCGCTTTGCCAAGCCCGAGATCGATCTGGGCTTTCCCCCGCCATTCGGCGGATCGCAGCGTCTGCCCCGGCTGATCGGCCGCAAGCGGGCCCTGGCGATGATCCTGACCGGCGATTCGATTTCGGCCGCCGCGGCGCGCGACATCGGGCTGATCAACGACGTGGTGCCGCATGGCCGGCTGCTCGACGAAGCCCGCGCCCTGGCCCGGCGCATCATTGCCAAGGGCGCGCGTCCGGTAGCCGCCGCGCTGGCCGCGGTGACCCGCGGGCTGAATGTCGCGATCGGCGAGGGGCTGGCGATCGAGGCCGGTCAGTTCGAGGCGCTGGCCACTACGCCGGAGATTGCCGCCGGGGTGGGCCGCTTCCTCGACCGCCGGGCCAGGCCCGCTGGCTGGTAGCTGGAAAATTATCCTATATGACCTGGGCCCGGATCGCGTCGGGCAGGCCGGTCGCGGTGCGCAGCAGCGCTTCCTCGAGGCGGGCCCCGTCGAGGCGGGCGCCGGTGAGGTCGGCTTCGGAGAGGTTGGCGCCGGTAAGGTCGGCATCGCGCAGGTCGGCATTGGTCAGCTTCGCACCGACCAGCTTGACCCCGCGCAGCACGGTGCCGCGCAGCCGCGCGCCGGTCAGGTCGGCGCGGTCGAGGTTGGACGCGATGCTCTGTCCCCGGCCGCCGATGTTCTGCACCGGGCTGAGATCGGCGCCCGACAGGTTGGCATCGGCCAACTGGGCGCCGACCAGCGTAATGCCCCGCAGGTCGGCATTGGCGAGATTGGCGCCGGCCAGGTCGCCGGCGGTCAGGTCGGCCATGGCCAGGATCCCGCGGCTGAGATCGGCGCCGCGCAACTGGCAATCCTGCATCAGCGCGGCGGCGAGATTGGCGCCGCGCAGCGCATGGCCGGAAAGATCGATGCGGCGCAGGTCGGCCCGGGCGCCGTCGCGGCTGCCGGACTGGACCCAGACATCGTGGCGGGCCAGCGTCTCGGCCAGTTCCTGTTCGCGCTCCTGCTCCTCGGCGCGGCCCAGGGCACTCTTGATATCGGCCCGCTCGGCGGCGGCCGGATCGACCTTGGCCCCGGTGAGATCGGCGCCGCGGAAGCGCGTGCCGGTCAGCTTGGCGTCGATCAGCGACGCCTCGACCATGCGCGTGCCCTGGCAGTTGGCACCGGACAGATCGGCCGAATCGAGGCGCGCGCGGCTGAGATCGGAATTGCGCAGGTCGGTGCGGCGCAGATCGGCGTGGCTGAGGATCGCGTCGGACAGGTCGGAATCGATCACGGCCATGTTGGCGAGACGGGCGCCCGACAGGTTGGCGCCCCGCGCCGACAGCTGGCTCAGGTCGGTCGTGACCTTTTCGAAGGTCAGGCGCTTGGCGGCGTCGTTGCCATAGCGGGCGAGGCTTGCCTCGCGGAAATCGGCCTCGGTGAAATTGGCGGCGTCGAGGGTGGCGCCGTGCAGGCAGGCGCCGCGCAGGTCCGCGCGCGTCAGGTCCGCGCCGGTCAGGTCGGCCAGCGTCAGGTCCGCGCCCAGAAAGCTCGCCCCCTGGCAGCTGGCATTCGACAGGTTGGCGCCGGACAGGCGCGAGGAGGAGAAGTCCGCCTGGCTGAGGTCGCGATCGCTGAAATCGAGGCCGGACAGGTCATGGAACGACAGCATCGCACGCTTGCCACCCTGCTTCTTGGCGACATAGAGCTGATGGGCGTAAAGCATGTCGTTCAGGCGAGTCTGGTCAATGCGCGTGAGCGCAATGCCGCCGTCCTGGGGTGCCGCCATCTGGTTCATCGTTCCTGTCCGCCCGCAACGGCGCGACCCATTAAATTGTACTTAAAGATATTGGCGCTTGGCCGTTGAAATGCAACGACCATCTCGTGGGCAATTGTCCAGTTACGCGGGCAGGTAGACCAGGGCGCGCAGACCACCCGCAGGTGCCCGGCCGAGCGTCAGGTCGCCACCATGGCTGCGCGCCACGTCGCGCGCGATCGTCAGGCCCAGCCCGATGCCGCCGGTTGCCTGGTTGCGCGACGGGTCGAGGCGCACGAACGGCCGGAATACGTCTTCCCGCCGTTCGGGTGGGATGCCCGGGCCGTCGTCGTCGACGGCGATCTTGACGCCGCCGTCCTGCGCCCAGCCGGTGAGGGTCACGTTGCGGCCATAGCGCAGGCCGTTGTCGACGAGATTGGCCAGGCACCGTTTCAGGGCCTGGGGCCGTGCGGTCAGGGCCAGGCCGGCCGGCACCTCGGTCATGATCTGGCGGCCCTGGCGGCGCGCATCGGCAGCCAGCTCGGCAAACAGCAGATCGAGGCGTACCGGCGCCGGCGGCTCGCCTGCGCCACCCTGGATGAAGGCGAGATAACCGTCGATCATCCGCGTCATCTCGGCGACGTCGCGCTGCAACTCGGCCACCTCGGCGACCGGCGCCAGGGCGTCGAGCGTGCCGGCCATGCGGGCGAGCGGTGCCCGCAGATCGGCCGAAACGCCGGCCAGCAGCGCGTTGCGCTGGGTGATCTGGCGCTCGATACGCTGGCGCATGGCCAGGAAGGCCGTGCCGGCCTGGCGGATCTCGGCCGCCCCGGACGGCCGGTAATCGCCGATGCCCTGGCCCTTGCCGAACGCCTGGGCCGCGGTGGCCAGCCGGGTGATCGGGCGGACCAGGTTGCGCAGGAACAACATCGCGATGCCGAGCAGAATCAGGCTCAGCCCGATGGTCCAGGCGGTGAACAGCCAGGTGGTAGTCGAGAAGACGCGTTTGTCGGTGGTGACCGCGGTCAGCACGCCATCGGGCAGCTGGACATGGATGGCGATGAAACCGTCGCTGGTCTCGTCCAGTACGAACGGCATCAGGATACGTTCGGCCAGCGCCCGCTCGATCACCGAGCGATAGGGCAGAAGGGCCGAGCCGCTGTCGGCCAGCCGTGCGCCGGGATCGAAGCTGGTCTCGACTTCTAGTTGCGTGCGCAGCTGGTGGGCGATCAACCGCTGGTCCTCGCGCGGCAGGCGCTCGCGCGCCTCGATCAGCACCGCGATCTCGCCGCCCAGCCCCAGCGCCAGACGGCGCGAGATCGTCTGCCAGTGGCGGTCGTAGAACATGAAGCTGGTGACCAGTTGCACCACCACCAGCGGCACCGTCAGCATCAGCAGCGCCCGGCCGAACAGCGTGCGGGGCAGGCCGCGCTTGACCTTGCCCATGGCCTGCGCGCCCGCTAGTCGGCCCAGAGGACATAACCCTCGCCCCACACCGTCTGCAGGTAGCGGGGGTTCTTGGGTTCGTCCTCGATCTTGCGGCGCAGGCGGGTGATCTGCACGTCGATGGCGCGGCCTTCGCCGCCGCCGGTCTTCTGGGCCAGGTCGGCACGGCTGATCGTCGCCCCGGGATTGGCCGCGAACAGGCGCAGCAGCATCGCTTCGCCCGAGGTCAGCGCGACCGGCTGGCCGTCCCGCGTCAGCTCGCCGCGTTTGGGATCGAATTCGAAGGGCCCGAAACGCAGGCTGCGCGCCTCGGTCGGCACCGCGTGGGCGCGGCGCAGCACGGCGCCGATGCGCAGCAGCAGTTCCCGGGGTTCGAACGGCTTGGCGAGGTAGTCGTCGGCCCCGGCCTCGAGCCCGGCGATACGGTCCGACGGTTCGCCCATCGCCGTCAGCATCAGGACCGGCACGCGGCTGGTGCGGCGCAGGTCGGCAACGAGGCTCAGCCCGGTTTCGCCGGGCATCATCACGTCGACGATCAGCAGGTCGAAGTGGAAGGCGGCGAGCTGGCCGCGCGCCGCCGCCGCGTCGCCGGCCACGGTGACGCGAAAGCCGTTGTCGCCGAGATAGCGCTTGAGCAACTGGCCGAGGCGTTCGTCGTCGTCGACGACCAGCAGGTGGGCTTCGCCGTCGCTGACGCTCATCGCCGGCTGCTCCCGTCGCGCAGGATGGTCTTGAGGATCCGCTCGCGATCCTCCTCGTCGATCAGTCCGGCCAGCACCTGGCGATAGCCTGCGACCGCCTCGGCCCCGGCCTCGCGGTAGGCGCGGGCGACCCGGGCCTGCTGGACCTGGCGCAGTTCCTCCTCCAGCGCCTGGCCCTTCTCGGTCAGGAACAGCTGGCGCTGGCGGCGATCGCGCAGGCCCTGGCGCTGTTCGACGTAGCCGTCCTCCAGCAGCACGCCCAGGACACGCGACAGGCTCTGCTTGGTGATGCGCAGGATCGCCAGAAGCTGGGCGATGGTGATGCCGGGGTTGCGGCCGACGAAATGCAGGACCCGGTGGTGGGCGCGTCCGAAACCGTAGCGTTCGAGGATGGCGTCGGGGTCGGCGGTGAAGTCGCGATAGGCGTAGAACAGCAACTCGATGCCCTGGCGCAATTCCTCCTCGCGCAGGAACAGCGGGTTGGGCGATGATTTCAGGTCAGCCATCGGTATCTTGTGCCGTTGTTCGGAGGCCGAGTCGTCGGCGCTGGTTGCAATGCTGATACCGTGACACGCGGCAAACGTCCATGCGCCACTGTTCGGCCCCGCCGGGAGCCGGAAGGTCAGGATCCCGGTGGGCGGTGGCACTGGCCGACCGACCCTTCGGCGCAGACCAGCCGGCCATCGGTCCAGATCGCGCCGGAGAGGTCGGCGCCGTAGAAATCGGCACCGTCGAGGCGTGCCCCGGCGAAATTGGCCCCTTTCAGGCTGGCGCCGTAGAAGCGGGCGCGGCGCAGATCGGCCTCGGCGAAGCGCGTCTCGGTCAGGTCGGCGCGGGTGAAGTCGGCTTCGTTGAGCCGGGCGCGATCCAGCCGTGCCTGCCCCAGGTCGGTGGCGACGAACTTGGCCCGCCTGGCGTCGACGCCGCTGAGCGTCGCGCCGCGCAGGTTGGCCGAGTTGAAGCTGGTGTTGCGCAGGCTGGCCCCGGTGAGGTCGACGCCGGTCAGGGTCGTCCGATCGAAGGTGCAGTCGCCCCAGTCGACCTTGGGCGCCGCGATCTCGGTGCAGGCGGCCCAGGCGGGCTGCGTCAAAAGGATGAGCAGGGCGGCAAGTGGGAAAATGCGCGTCATCCCTCAAATCTAGTGGCTGCGGCGGGCTTCTCCAAGCGGCGTTGGCGCTGGCGCTGCCGGTGATGTAGGGTCTTTGGTCTTCCGGATTACCTGCGCAAGGAACGCCGCCAATGGCCACCGCAGCCGTCGCCCGCCCCGAAACCGCCGCCGTCGAAGCCTGCGTGGCCGAACTGAGGTCGCTCGCCGGCGATGATTTCTCGACCGCCCGGGCGGTGCGCGACCATCACGGCAAGGATGAGAGCTGGCACGAGCCGATGGCGCCGGATGGCGTGCTGTTCGCGACCTCGACCGAACAGATCGTGGCCGCGGTCAAGATCTGCGCCCGCCACGGCGTGCCGATCATCCCGTTCGGCACCGGCACCTCGCTCGAAGGCCATGTCACGGCCGTCGCCGGCGGCATCTGCATCGACACGACGCGGATGAACCGGGTGCTGAAGGTGAACGTCGAGGATCTCGACGTGGTGGTCGAACCTGGTGTCACCCGCAAGCAATTGAACGAACATATCCGCGATACCGGCCTGTTCTTTCCGATCGATCCGGGTGCCAATGCCTCGATCGGCGGCATGACCGCGACGCGGGCCTCCGGCACCAATGCGGTCCGTTACGGCACGATGCGCGAAAACGTGCTGTCGGTGACCGTGGTGATGGCCGACGGCCGGGTCATCCGCACCGCCCGGCGGGCGCGCAAGTCGGCTGCCGGCTACGATCTGACCCGCATCTTCGTCGGGTCGGAAGGCACGCTCGGCATCATCACCGAGATCACCCTGCGCCTCTATGGCATCCCCGAGGCGATGTCCTCGGCGGTCTGCGGCTTCGCGACACTGGAAGGAGCCGTCGACACCGTCATCCAGACGATCCAGTCGGGGATTCCCGTGGCACGGATCGAACTGCTCGACGACGTCCAGATCGATGCGATCAACCGCTATTCCAAGCTCGACCTGCCGGTGCGCAACACCTTGTTCCTGGAATTTCACGGCACCAATGCCGGGGTCAAGGAACAGGCCGAGATCGTTCAGGCGATCGCCAGCGACAATGGCGGCCAGGGCTTCAGCTGGACGACGAAGCCCGAGGAGCGGACGCGGCTATGGCAGGCCCGCCACGATGCGGCCTATGCCAACAGCGCCCTGCGCGCGGGCTCGCGGATGTGGGCGACCGACGTCTGCGTGCCGATCTCCCGTCTGGCCGAATGCATCATGGAAACCAAGAAGGACATTGCCGACAGCTTCGTGATCGCGCCGCTGGTCGGTCATGTCGGCGACGGCAATTTCCACCTGACCTTCATCATCGATCCGAACGACCCGCGCGAACTGGCCGAGGCCGAGCGGCTCAACGACCGGCTGGTGATGCGGGCGCTGGCGATGGACGGAACCTGCACCGGCGAGCACGGGATCGGCCTGGGCAAGTCGAAGTTCCTGATCGCCGAGCATGGCGAGGCCGTTGCGGTGATGCGGGCGATCAAGCAGGCCCTCGATCCCGCCAACCTGATGAACCCCGGCAAGATCCTGCCGCAATAGGCCCCTTCGCTCAGCCCGCCTTGGGCGGGTCCGGCTCCGGATCCAGCCGGGCGCCGTCCAGCCGGCGGTCGGTCAGCCGCCGTTCGGCGGTGGTCTGGGTCTTTTCGGCCTTGGTGCGGCCGTGCAGCAGGCGGTTTGCGTCGGCCTGCGCCTCGCGTTCGGCGCGGGCGCGCGCCTTGCGGAACCGGTTGAGGTTGATGATCTCGGCCATGGTCGGCTACCCCGATCGCGTGATGGGTGCAAGTCTAAGCCAGCCCGGCAGTATCGGAAAGCCCGCCCGATGACGATTCGTGACGAGGGTTGACCCCGGATTACCGCAACAGCGACTAGTGTGCGCCCCGACGATACGCCATTAGGGGGAACCGCCATGAACGCCATTTCCGCCAATTCGCCCGGCCTGTCCGGGGCCTATCAGGCCCAGCTTCAGTCGCGCCAGGTCGAGCGCCGGCAAGAGAACCAGCCGCCGGCCCCGCCCCCGGTGCAGCAGCCGACTGCCGTGCAGTCCGCACCCGGCAAGGGCGTGGGCCAGTCGATCGACATCCGCGCCTGATCAGAAGGCGCGGTAATAGTCCTCGGTCACGCAGACCATGATCATGTCGACCGCAGCCTCGGTTGTGCCCAGCGGCAGGATGATCCGGTTCCAGGAATAGCGGAAGCGCGCCGCCGTCAGGTCTTCCGCCAGCTTGCCGTAAAGCGGCCGACCGGTCGCGATGCACTCGAAATACGATCGCTTGGTCATCTCGCGGATGGCGGGATTGTCCCGCACCGTCTGCCCGGTGAGATCGGCGTGGATGCGCTGGGCATGCAGGCTCGGGAATACCCGGAACCGCAGGTCCGTGCCGCCCTCGATGACGTCGAGCAACGCCAGCCAGCCCATCCACGGCTTGAACTCGATCACGTCGAAATCGGCCCGGGCCGGCCAACGGCGCGCGCCGCGCCGGTCCAGCCACAAGTCATGAAGTGCCGCCAGTTTCCTGTCGGCACCGGGCGGCAGGACGAAGTCGGCCGGATCGGTCATGGGGGAAGTCAAACACGGCTTGCCGCGTTTTTCCAATCAAGGCTCAGTGCGGATGCGCTATGACGGCAGCAGTAAGCAAAACCGCGAAGGAATGCCGGTGAAACTCTATTCCCTGCCGCTGTCGCCGTTCGCCGCCCGCGTGCGGGCGGTGATCCACGCCAAGGACCTCGACGTCGAAATCGTCCAGGCGCCGGCCGACTGGGCCCGATCCCCCGACTATCGTGCGCTGAATCCGCTCGGCCGCGTGCCGGTACTGATACTGGACGATGGTACCGCGCTGCCGGAATCCGGGGTTATCGTCGAATACCTCGAAGACGCCTTCCCCAGTCCGCCGCTGCGCCCGACCGGGGCCGCCGACCGCGCCCGGGTCCGCCTGATCACCCAGATCGCGGAAAACTACGTGACGACGGCGATGATGCCGCTGTTCGGCCTGCTCGATGCGAAGCACCGGGATCATGCGGCGGTTTCGGCGCAGTTTGCGAAGTTCGACGAAGCCCTGGGACAGCTTGAACCGTTGCTGGCGCCCGGGCGCTATGCGTTCGGCGACCGTTTGACCACCGCCGATGCCTGGCTGACCCCGATGCGCTTTGCCATCGGCGGGCTGATGGCCTTTGCCGGCAGGCCGGATCTGCTCGCCGACCATCCGGCCATCGCCGGGTATGACGCGGTGGCGAAGGCCGATCCCCATCTCGGCCAAGTCTGGACCGAGATGGAGGAAGGGTTGAAGCTGTTCATGTCCCGGCGCGCGGTCGAGGGCTAGGTTTCTATCCCGGTCATGCCCGCCGCCGGATAGCGCGCGCCGGCGACCGCCTCGGGTGCGAAGATCCGGTCGAGCGTCGCGACCTCGGCGGCCGACATCGCTATCTCGGCCGCGGCGACGTTCTCTGCCAGGTAGCGGACGCGCTTGGTGCCGGGAATCGGCACGACATGCGGTTCCCGCGCCAGGATCCAGGCCAGGGCGATCTGCGCCGGCGTCGCCCCGCGCATCGCGGCAAAATCCGCCAGCTGCCGTGTCAGGGCGATGTTGCGGTCCAGCGCCTCGCCCTGGAAACGCGGGCTGTGGCGGCGGAAGTCGTCTGCCGCCAGATCGCCGGTACCGGCAATCGAGCCGGTCAGGAAGGCACGGCCCAGCGGCGAATAGGCGACGAAGGCCACGCCGAGTTCGGCGCAGGCGGCGAGCATGCCGCGCTCGGGCTCGCGCGACCACAGCGAATATTCGCTCTGTACCGCCGCGATCGGATGGACAGCATGGGCACGCCGCAGGCTGTCGACCGAAACTTCCGACAGGCCAAGCCGGCGAACCTTGCCGGTTTCCACCAGCCGGGCCATCGCGCCCACCGCGTCCTCGATCGGTACCGACGGGTCGCGGCGATGCAGGTAATAGAGATCGATGGTCTCGATCCCCAGCCGGCGCAACGATGCCTCGCAGGCCTGGGCGATGTAGGCCGGCGAATTGTCGATGCGGCGATCATAGCGACCAGGTTCGCGCACGATGCCGAACTTCGTGGCGATCGTGACCGGTGTCGCCCGCCCGCGCAGAAAGCCGCCGATCAGCGTCTCGTTGTGGCCGAGACCGTAGGTATCGGCAGTGTCGAAGAAATCGATGCCGTGATCGAGCGCCGCGGCGAGCGTGGCGCGCGAACCCTCGTCGTCGCGCGGTCCGTAGAACTCCGACATTCCCATGCAGCCGAGGCCGATGGCCGAGACTGCGGGGCCGCCGGCCCCCAGAACGCGTCGCTGCATGGTCGAACCTCGGGGATGTTCGGGTGACAGGTGCTGTTCAACAATCGGCTCAGCCCGTCGGCGCCACGGCACGCAGGACATCGCGAAACACGCCGTACTGCGTCTGGAACGCGCGGGGACTGTAGTCCTGATAATAGCCTGCCGTCACCACGACGACGAGATCGAGTTCGGGCACGATGCGGATCGACTGGCCGCCGCGTCCCAGCGCGCCGATCCAGCGGAAATCCCGCCCCTGGAGCCGGGCATCGCCGAGCCACCAGAGGAATCCGTAGGACATGTTGTCGACGGCCTTGCGCCTCGCTTCCGTCGATGTGGCAAGCCAGTCCCGGGACACGACCTGCCGATCGTTCCAGCGCCCGCCGGCCAGGACGAGCTGGCCAATCCTGGCCATGTCGCGGGGGCGCAGGCGCAACCCGCCACCGGCATCGGTTTCGCCCCTGACCCGGTCCCAGACCGCGCCGGTGATGCCGATCGGGTCGAACAAGGCCGACCGGGCGAAGTCGTCCAGCGGCTGTCCGGTGGCCTTGCGGATAATGGCCGATACCAGCCTCAGGGCCCCGGTATTGTAGAAGAATTCCTGGCCGGCCGGGGCCGTGACCGGCCGGCCGAGGACGTAGCGGCACGGGTCCCACGCCATGTTCATGCGGGCTTCGTCGTTGTCGAAATTGCCCGTTGCCGGTGTCGCCTCGACCCAGGCCAGACCCATCGACATGTCCAGCACATGCGACAGCCGGATGCGGTCCTTTTCGGGCGAACGCAGATCGGACAATTCTGGAAAGAAGCTGAAGATCGGTTCGTCGACGCCCGATATGAGACCGCGGTCGATCGCGATGCCGACGACGAGCGAGGCAACGCTCTTCGAGACCGACTTCATGTCGTGCAGCGTGTCCGTGCCGAAGGCGACGTCTTCGACGCGGCGGCCGTAGAAGTGGCCGGGAACTTCGTCGAGCCCGCTGAAATATCGCTCGAACACGAGGCTGCCCCCATGGACGACCGCGACGGCATGGATGTTGGCGCTGCCGCCGCCCAAGCGGTCGGCCATCCTGCACAGCGCATCGTGGTCGACATGGCGGTCGCGGCCGGCTACGGGCCAGCCATCGTCCAGCACGGCCGGACCGTTGCAGCCGCCGGCAGGTTGCGCATCGGCGGGCAAGGAAAGATGCGGGGCCATGGCGGCGCCAGCGAGAAGCGAGAGAAGCCGGCGCCGTTTCATCTGATCGCTCTCTGCAGGACCGGGTCCGGTCGTCAGAGATAGCAGATCACGTGTCAGCGTAGAAGCGCGCCGGCGGCCACATCGAGGATGGCGACCAGGCATCCCGCCAGGCTCAGCCCGACCGCCAGCCTCGGCCGGTAGGGCAGCAGCAGGACGAGCGCAAGGCCCGCCGCGGTCACGCCGCCGAACCAGGCAACCGGGCCGAAGCTCCAGCCGTCGGCGGCGACCGCTGCGGCAAACGACAGGGCCAGCGCGACGGATCCGGCAAGCCGGAGCGAGCGGGCGAAGGCGGCGCCGACCGCGGCACCCGTCACCTGGCGGTGGTGGCGATCCATCGCCAAGCATAGCCATGCCAGGCCGGCATAGGCCAGGCCGATCAGCGCGAGCATCGCGCCACCCGCAGCGACAGCCAGCCGAGGAACAGGCCGATGGCGAGACCGGCGAGATCGAAGCCGGCGAGCATCCAGTCCCCCTGGGCCACGCTGTGGCCGAGATGGCGGCCGGACGTAGCCGCGTTGAGGACGGGCAGGCCTCCATAGAGCAGGGCGGCGAAGCCAAGCTGTTCAGTCCACGCCCTGAGGTGCGGCCGGCAGGCGCCGTGGACGGCCGCCACTGCCCAGGTGGCGAAGAAGACGACGGCTTCGAGATCGTCGCGACCGGCCCGTTCGGCCGGGATCAGACGGTTCGCCCAGAAGAAGGCTGCGATGGCGATGACGAGGCCGGCCATCGCGCCGACGTTCAATCCTTCGATCAGGCGCTGGCGGCGCGGCCGGCGCTTGACCAGCCACAGGACCAGGCCGGTGGCGATCATCGCCGTTCCGGCCAGGCCGGCGACGACATAGAGCAGCCGCAGGGTCGGTCCGGCGAAGCGGCCGAGATGCAGGCCGTACATCACGGCCCTGACGATGCCGGCCGGCCGGCCGTCTTCCACCGCCAGGATGGCGCCCGTCGTGCCGTCGAACGCAATCTGGTGACGGCGATGGGCCAGGCCCGAGGAATCGGCGGCATGAATCCGCACGACTGCCGCGGCATCGCCAGGCCGGTAGACGTCGATGCGGCCGGCGGGCAGGCCCCAGTGCGCCTCCGCCGTGGCGACCAGCGGGCCCAGCGGCACCAGCGGAACGGCCTTGCCCGTGGGGGCCGGCGGCGACTGGGCCAGGGCGGCCTCGGCGTAGAATGCCGCGCGGTCGCCGCGATAGGCGAGGTCGATGCCCCAGGGCAGGTAGAGGAACATCAGCGTGACGAGGCCGGTATAGGTGATCATCAGATGGAAGGGCAGGGCCATCACGCCGACGGCGTTGTGGGCGTCGAGCCAGGCACGCTGCCCTCCCTTCTGCGGCCGGAAGGTGAAGAAGTCCTTGAAGATGCGGACATGCACGACGATGCCCGAGACGATCAGCGCCAGCATGATCACGGCGGCGAGCCCGACCAGCAGACGGCCCCAGATCGACGGCATCTGCAGGTCGAAATGAAAGTAGTAGAGGAAGTCGCCACCATAGGTCCGCCGGGCATCGACGGGGCGGTCGGCGGCAGGATCGAATTCCTCGCGCTGAAAGCGCGGGGCCTGTCCGGGGTCGCGCCAGACCGCGAGATGGGCGGCACGGTCGCGGCCGTCAGGCAGGTCGATCAGCCAGCGATTGGCCTGCCTGCCGATCGTCTTGAGCCGTGCTTCGGCCCGATCGGCCGCCAGGCTGCGCTCGATGGCTGGTCCGGGCCGCCATTCCGGGCGCATCCAGGCGGTGATCTCCTGGCGATAGAAGCTCAGCGTCCCGGTCAGGAACACGGCGAACAGCAGCCAGCCGACCACCAGCCCGGCCCAGCCATGCGCCCAGGCCATCGTTCGACGAAAGCCGTATTTCATGATGCGCCGATCCAGCCGATCAGGGCCAGCACGGCGGCCGGTCCGATCAGGCCGGCCCAGGCGCGGATGGCGCTGCGCGCGGCGAAGGCCCAGATCATGGCCGCCGCATAGGCGAGGAAGCCGAGCATGATGCCGATCTGCACCGCCTCGGCCCGGGTCCCGGGCAGGGCGGTCGCGCCAAGCGCCGCGGCCGTGGCCAGGGCATATCCCCCGACCACGGCCGCACCGACGCGCGATGCGATGTCGAGCGCCTTCACCAGCGGTAGCGCACCGTCGCCATGACCGTCCGGCTGAGCCCGTAGTAGCAGCGGTCGACCGCGGTGCAGGCCGAGACGTATTCCTTGTCGAACAGGTTGGTCGCATTGACCGAGGCACGCCAGCCCGCCATCGCGTCGGACAGCCCGGCGAGGTCGTAGTGGACGGCGGCGTCGAACAGGGTGAAGGCCGGCACTTTGGTCACATTCGCCGGATCGCCGTAGGTTTCCCCGACATAGCGGACGCCGAGGCCGAGGCCGAGGCCGGCAAGCTTGCCGCGCGGCATGGTGTAGTCCGCCCAGGCCGAGGCGGCATGGCGCGGCACGGCGACCGGCGTCTTGCCCTTCATCGGCGCGCGCACGCCGTAGAGACCGGTGACCGTATCGTTGCTCTGCGTCACCTCGGCATCGAGGAAGGTATAGGCGGCGGTCAGGTTCAGGCCCGCGGCCAGCGTCGCCTTGCCCTCGAGCTCGATGCCGCGCGAGCGGATCTCGCCAGTCTGTACGTTGTAGTTCGGGTGCGCGGAATCGGTGGTCAGCACGTTGGTGCGGGTCAGATTGAAGGCCGACAGGGTGACGAAGGCATCGACCCCGTTCGGCTGGTACTTCACGCCGGCTTCATACTGCCGCCCCTTCGATGGCTTGAACGGCTGGCCGGAATAGTCGGTGCCGGCGGTCGGCTCGAACGATTCGGCGTAGGAGACATACGGCGCCAGCCCGGCATCGAAGACATGGATCAGCCCGGCCCGCTTGGTGAAGGCATCGGCCGAGGAATCGGTCTTGGCACCGTTCAGGCGGTTCTTGACGGTGTTGCCGGTCCAGTCCTGGCGGATGCCCACCAGCAGCTGGGTATTGCCGTAGCGGATCTGGTCCTGGGCGTAGAGCCCGGCCTGGCCGCCGGTCTGCCGGTTCGACTGGTAGAGCACCGGCATCGGGATCTGCTGGTAATAGACCGGCCGCCAGATGTTGAGCGGCTGGGCCGTCGCGATGCCGCGATAGGTATCGAAGGCAAAGCTCTGGCCGTCGACGCCGAACAGCGCGGTGTGGTAGAGGCCGCCGGTCGCGAAGTTCGCCTGAACCTGGTTGTCTACCGTCAGGTCGTTGGAATGCTCGATCAGGCTGAAGGCCGAGCGGGTGACGGTCTGCAGGTTGGCCTGCAGGCTGTTCTGATAGACGCCGTTGTAGTCGAGGTTGTTGCGGACATAGCGGGTGTTCTGCCGCACGGTCCAGGTTTCGTTGAAGCGATGCTCGAACAGCCAGCCGCCGGCGTAGGTCGTGCGGTCCCATTTGTTGTAGTTCGGATCGCCGGCGAAAAAGCTGGTCGACAGCTTGCCGTAGGGGTTCTTCACCACCGTGCCGATCGTCGGCAGGAAGTTCAGCGGCGAGCCGGCGAAGTCGTCATGCTGGTAGCTGGTCAGCAAGGTCAGCGACGTGTCGTTGGTCGGCCGCCAGGTGAAGGACGGGGCCAATGCCGTGCGCTGGCGATGCGAGAAGTCGGTCTGGGTGTCGGTGCGCAGGGCCAGGCCGGACAGGCGGTAGAGGAATTCCCCGCCCTTGTCGACCGGCCCCGACAGATCGAACGACCCCTGCAGGCGGTTGTAGTTGCCGACCTGCAGCTCGGCCTGGTTCAGCGGCGTCAGCGTCGGGCGCTTTGACACCATGTTGACGATGCCGCCGGGCGTCGACTGGCCGTACAGTACCGACGCCGGACCCTTGATCACCTCGACGCGTTCGAACAGGAAGGGATCGAGACCCGCGGTGACGTAGCCCGAGCCGCGCAGCCGCATGCCGTCGACATATTCGTTGAACGAGACGCCGGTGGTGCCGTCGCCGCCGAACCCGCGGATCGATATGCCGTCACCGCCGAAATAGGACGATTCGCCGGTACGACCGGTACTGACGCCGGCCGTGTAGGACAGGGCGTCGCCGACGGTGCGCGCGGCACGCGCCTCCATCTCGTCGCGGGTCACCACCGAGATCGACTGCGGCGTCTCGATCAGCGGGGTGTCGGTCTTGGTGGCGGTCAGGCTGCGTTGCGCGACATAGCCCTGCACCGGGCCCCAGGCATCCTGATAGGCCTGTCCCTGAACCGTCACGGCGCCGAGCGTCGTGACGTCGGCACTGCCTTGGCTTGCCTGGCGTGACAGCGTGACGGTATTTGACGCCGTCACGCGATAGCCGATGCCAGTCCCGCTCAGCAGGATCTGCAGGGCGGCTTCCGGCGTGTGGCTGCCATTGACGCCGCGGGTGGTCGCGCCCTGCATGTCCTCGGTGGCATAGGCGAGCTGGTAGCCGGACTGGTCGGCGAACAGGCGCAGGGCCTGGCCGAGTGGCTGTGCCGGGATCGCAAAGTTGCGTGCCGCCGCCTGGCTCGATCCCGGCGGCTGGACTTGCGCCATGGCCGGGCCGTCCAGGCCGGGCAAGCCGGCCATCAGCGCTGCCGACAGAACCAATACCCTCGAACCTCGTGCCATCGACTGGAAATCCCCCAAAGCAAAGAAACACATATGCAAATGCCCCGCATTTGCATGAACCGGCAGAGATGTGACGGGTGGGGAGGGGAAAACCCCAACCTGCCGAAGGTTTTTTTTTCAGCGCAGGATCGTCAGCAGGCTGCCGACATGGCTTACCGTCAGGCCATGGGTCGCGGCCAGACCGGCAATTGCGGCGTCGATGCGGTCGGTGGCGAAGATGCCGCTGACCGGCCGTAGCGTTGCCGGATCGCGGCCCAGCAGCAAGATCCTGCCCGGCCGGTAACGCTCGAGTTCGGCCAGCGCATCGCTGAAGCGTGCCCCGTCGAGCACGATGCCGCCCTGCCGCCAGGCGGTCACCGCGCCGATATCGGCGCGGCCGAGGCGGCGTGGCGGCTGGCCCTCGGCATAGGCGATCTGGTCGCCGGGGGCTGCGAGCAGAACGCCGCCGGGTTCCGCTTGTTCGGGAGAGGCGACCGCGACGGTGCCCTCGGTGACGGTCGTGACCACGAGACCGTCCCGGTCGCGCACGACGAAGGCCGTGCCGACGGCCTGGGCGGTTCCGCCCCTGGCCGCGACGCGAAACGGCCGGGTCTTGTCGCTGCGAACGGCAAACAGGGCCTCGCCGCGCAACAGATCGATGCGCCGCTCGCCCGGCGAGTAGTGGACCGCAATGGCGCTGTCGGTGTTGAGTTCGACGACCGACCCGTCGGGCAGGGTGATGCTGGCGCGCTGGCCCGGCCCGGTCGCGTGGTCGGTCAGCAGCGCCAGGCGTAGCGGGGGCCAGGCGACGAAGACGGCAAGGCAGGCGGCGACGGCCAGCGCGGCGGCGAGGACCAGGCGGCGTTGCCGCCGGCATTGCGGCGGAGCGGCAAACGCCGGCGCCAGCGCGGCGAGGTCGCGCCACCTCAGGCGCTCCCGCTCGAAGGCCGCCCGGTGGGACGGATCGGCCGAGAGCCACGCCTTGAAGCGGTCGAGTTCGCCCTCGTCCATCTCGCCCGACGCCAGGCGGACCACCCAGCCGCGCGCGGTCCGGTCGGTCGTCATTGGTCGCGCGCCGCCGCCAGGCGGTCCATCACCTTGCGGATGTGGTTCTCGACCGTCGTCACCGAGACGCCCAGTCGCGCCGCGATTTCGCGATGAGTACGACCTTCGAATCTATTCAACTGGAAGATGCGGCGGCTGAGCTCGGGCAGGGCCGCCACCTCGCGGTGCAGCCGCTGCAGTTCGTCGCGCGCGATCACGTCGCGCTCGGGCGTCCGCCAGTCCGCGCCGCCGTCGAGCAGGTCTTGTGCCTCGCGCAGGATCTCGCCGCGGCGTGCCTCGCCGCGCAGGTGGTCGCTGGCAAGGTTGGCGGCCATGCGGAACAGATAGGCGCGGCCGTTGCCGATGCCGGTCGCTCCGTCGACATCGTCGAGCTTCAGGTAGAGGTCGTGGGCCAGGTCGCGCGCGGTGAAGGCACAGCGCAGCCGCCGCATCAGAAAGCGGAGCAAGTCGCGCTGGTGGTCGCGGAAGCTGCGGTGCAGTACCGAATCCTGCATGGCCGCAAGCTAGTGTGGATAAGAATTATTCGCAACAAATGAAGATCGTCGCCGGGCAAAGGCCCTGCCCGGCGACGCGACGGGGGCGGGCGCCGTTTCTCGCCGTCAGCGACGGGCCGGCATGGCTTCTGCCTGAAAGAATCGGGGGGCGTGTGTCGGCTTGGAGACGGTCGACGGGGCCGCGAGACAGGCGCTGGCCGTGGTCAGGTTCGGGCCCTGCAGGCCCGGAAGGTCAGTGCATCGCGTCGAGATGGACGCGGCGCAGACGCGTTTCCGCGGCCGCGCGGCTGGCGCGGGCGAGGTCGTGGTCGGTCAGGCCATCGAGGTCGTGGCCGAGGTCGAGATAGGCCGGGGACAGCAGGTTGTCGAGGAACCGGGCGCGGCTTGCATGAACCAGCACGGTTTCGACGCGGCGATTGCCGATATCCATGTAGACGCCATGCTCGATCCCGTCGGCGCCATAGATCGGAAAGGCCTGACGCATCAGTGGCGGCAGCGAGAACGAGATGCACCAGGACCAGTGGTAGTTCGCCATGGCCAGCAGATTGAGGAAGCGGACCAGCAGCTTGATCATCCGGCTGTCGACCGTGGTCGCCGACCTGGCCACCCAGAGCGCGCCGGCGACGATGACATGGCAGGCCCGGATATCCCGTGCCTTGGTGGCGCGGCAGACGATCAGCTCGGCCTCCGGCGCCTGGCCGGGATCGGCATAGAACAGCGACTTGGTCTCGATCGCGTCCTGCAGGTTGCCCTCGATCCAGCGCAGCCGCAGCGACGCCGATGCCACGGGTTGGCCATCCCGCATCAACAGGACGATCGCGGTATCGGCAGGTCCCGCATCGGGATGCAGCGCCGGGGTCGAAAGCTGTGACAGGAATGCCCGCTCGGGGTCGATCGCCTTGATCTCGACCAGTGTGTCCAGGCTGTGGCTGACCATCGGCACCAGGTCGGCCTCGCGGGCGGCCCGGACCAGGGCGGGGGCGATGCGGCCGGCGATGAACGGGCGTTCGATCGCAGGCAGCGCGCTGCAGGTCAGGGCGTCGAGGAAATGTCTTGTGTCAGGTATCATTGGATTACCGCTTGTTGTGGTTTCCGATAGATGTCCGTGACGGTGACGGCATAGCGGTCACCGCCGGGACCGCTGGCGGACAGGGCGAGCCGGCGATAGCCGCCGCGATCGGTCCTGGCCTGGATGTCGAGGTCGTCGAACCGCACCCCTTCGCTGGGCAGGGTGTCGAACTGCTGTTCGACGAGGTCGACATAGTGCTGATCGCGCAGGAGGCGCAGCGAGCGCCCGGCGAGATCGTGGCGCAGCCGGTTGGCGGCGCCGAGGGTCAGCAGCGTGTAGCCATCGTCCTCCTTTCTCAGCAGCGAATAATTGGCCGAGCCGCCGGCCGCGGTGATCGCCCGCATCAGGCTGTCGACCTCGGTATCCGGCCCGTTCCAGTGGCGCAGCGCCGCGATCTGCACCGGATCGGCGATGTGGTTGAACGACAGGCGTTTGGTTGCGATATGGACCGAAATATGATCGGAAATGGCATCGCCGACCGGCACGGCCAGCGACTGGGCGGCAGCGCGGATCGTGTCGTAGCGCCGGCGGCTCCAACTGTCGCCCTGCAGGCTCAGGATCTCGATCTCGCTGAAGGTGCGGCCTTGCTCGGCCAGCCAGTCGGCGGCCCGCCGACCGGCGTCGGCCGCGGCGTTGACGAGGTGACGGCGCACCGTCAGCCGGCCATTGGCCCGGATCGTGATTTCGATCCAGCCCATGGCGCGAATACCGTAGGCGATCGCGTCGAAGGCCTCGTCCGGGCCCAGCCGCAACGCGTCGCGCACGAATCGGGCATGTCCGAACGGCGCCGCATTGACGGCCCCGTCCTCGGTGATCCAGTAGCAGAGATCGCCTCCGTTCATCGCCGGCGTGGCGACGGTGATGCCGAAGATCTCGACCAGGAAGTCGTGATCGCCGCGGCGCGCGAAGACTTCGGACAGGGCGAACAGCATCTCGGCGTCGATATGGCCGGTTTCGCCGTTGCGGGCGCGCCTGATCGTCGCCTCGCTGTAGCCCGAAGCCTTTGCCAGGGCCCGCATCGTCAATTCGCTGTTGGGCATCAGGCGTCTGGCGATCGCCGCGTCCAGATGGGCGCGCGGCCCGCGTGGCCGAGTGTTCATCGATGTCTCCAAGGTTGCACGGTCGGAGCGCCAGACTTGACGCTGCCCGACCGGGTAGCTTCCAGACCATTAGGGTGGAGGAGAACCGATGCCGCAACAACCTGTTGTCCCGGGAAAATCGTGTCTTGCGTCGAAAGGCGGAGCCGTGTCCGACGCATTTGCCAGGTTGAGCGACACGCTCGCCCGCTCGGCCAACCGGGGGCAGGCGGTTTCGGCGGGCAGGAGGATGGCGCAGGAACGGCTGCGCGAAGCGATGAGCGCGTTCGGCGCCACGATCGGGCAAGAGGTGGAGATCGAGTCCGATGCGGCAGCGCCCGGCAGCTTGCGCCGGGCTCCGGCGGACAGCCGGCCGATCGTCCTGGCCTACGACCGCCGCGGCGACATCGGCTGACGTCAGATCGGCCGACCCTAGCCCGCCTGGCCGGGGCCGGCGGGGACCATCAGCGCATCGTCGATGTCCTTCGCACGGATTGCGGCCGGCCGGTCGGCCAGACGCTGCCAGTAGCCGGCAAATGCCGGCCTGGGTTCGATCGATCCGACCATCATGCCCCAGCCAAGCTGCGAGCCGACATAGACATCGGCCGCGCTGAAGTCGTCACCGGCGATGTAGCTGCCGCCGGCAAGGGCCTTCGAGCGTGTCGAGCACCTGGGCGAGCGTGCCATAGCCGAGCATACGCGCGCGCTCGGCCGGTGCGACGAAACCCAGGGCATTGTTGGTCGTGGCCGCCTCCAGGGGGCCGGCGGCAAAGAACATCCAGCGAAAATAGGAGGCCCGTGCCGGGCCGCTTGCCGGGCAAAGGCCGGCCTGCGGAAAGGCATCCGCCAGATAGGCGCAGATGGCAGCCGCTTCGGTGACCACGGCATCGCCGTGGCGGATCGCCGGCACCTTGCCCATCGGGTTGACCGCGCGATAGGACGGCGCCTTCATCGTCGTCGAGAAATCGAGGATTTCCGTGCGATAGGGCTGGCCGACTTCCTCGAGCATCCAGCGGACGATGCGGCCACGCGACATCGGATGCGTATAGAAAACGATCTCCCCGGCCATGGCCCGCTCCGCTGAGCGGTGACAATTTATAACGCTGCAAACACGTCGGGGGGAAGGATCGCCGGATCCTTCCCCCCGACGCCGGTGCCGGCGTGGCCGCTTACTTCTTCAGCTTCTGCACGTGGGCGAGATGCTGCTCCAGCGTGGGCAGGGTCTTGGCCGCCCAGGCCCGGACTTCGGCGGGCGAGCCCGATGCGCTGAACTGCCGGAACAGGGCCACCGCCTCGACATGGGCGTTGTTCTGCGCGTTGATGTAGAGACGATCGAAATCCTGGTTCTGCTCGGCCTGCATCAGCTTGATCTCCTGGATCTGCGCCGGTTCCAGGGCGGCCGAGGGTTCGGTGATGTTGAGCGCCTTGAGCAGCACCGCCAGCTCGTCCTTGGCCTTGGTGTGATCGGTGATCATCTGCTGGGCGAACGCCTTGACTTCGGTATTCGTCGTGCGCTCGAGCGCCAGCTGGCTGGTCTGGATCTCGAACGCGTTCGACCGCACGACCTTCTGCAGAAAGCTTTCCTGCATGTCCGGTGCGTTGACGGCGACCGGCGGGCTCGACTGGGCGATGGCGGGGGCGACGCCGGTGCCGGCGGCGAGACCGGCCAGGATGCAGACGGCAATAAGATGCTTCTTAGGCATGATGTCCTCTCGGCCCGTTACGGATTGCGGTTTCGAGCCGGTAGAACGCCAGGTGGCGTGACTGGTTCCTGTATCCGCCCGGGGGTGGCCAGCGCGCCGGGCAGACAATTTGATTTGCAATTCAAATCATTTTAATGCACAAATGAATTCATGGACCCTCATCCGCGTACCCGTTTCGGTCTCGAATTCGCGCTGCTGGCCCGGCGCTGGCGACGCACGCTCGACACCCGGCTGGCCGAGGCCGGGCTGACCGACGCGACCTGGGCGCCGCTTGTCCATCTGCATGAATCTGGCGATGGCATCAGCCAGAAGGCGCTGGCGGCGCTGGTCGGGCTCGATGCCTCGAGCCTCGTTCGCCTGCTCGACATCCTGGTCGCGCGCGGGCTGGTCGAGCGGCGGACCGATCCCGCCGACCGTCGTGCCAGGCTGATCTATCTGACCGGCCCCGGGCGCGTCGCCGTGGCCGATATCCTGCGCCTGTTGAACGGCCGGGAAGCCGAGATCCTCGCCGATGTCAGCGATGCCGATCTTACCCGGGTGATGGACGTTTTCGCCCGGATCGCCCGCCGCCTTCCCCCGCTGGGCGAGGATCGCGCATGACACCGCACGCGTCCCCTGCAGGCTTCCTGTCGCGGCTCGGCTTCGATCCCGCGCGGCTGGGCTTTGCCTTGCGCACGGCGCTCGCCGCCTGCGCGGCGCTGGTCGTCGCCTGGGCGTTGGGCTTGCAGCATCCGCAGTGGTCGGCGATGACGGTCTGGGCCGCGGCCCAGCCGGTTCGCGGCCTGCTGATCGAGAAAGGCCTGTTCCGTGCGCTCGGCACCGCCGTCGGCGTGCTGGTCGGCATCGGCCTGGTGGTCGCCACCGGCGGCCAGCCGGTCCCGATGATCACGGGCCTCAGCCTGTGGATCGGCCTCTGTGCCGGTCTCGGCAACCTGCTGCGCGGCTTTTCTTCCTATGGCAGCATTCTTGCCGGCTATTCCGCCGCGATGGTCGCGCTGCTCGACACACCGCACCCCGATCAAATCTTGGGGTTGGGCCTGGACCGCTTCCTCACCGTCATGACCGGCGTCGTCGTCGCGGTACTGGTCGGCCTGGTGTTCACGCCGCAGGCGGCCGAGAGCGATGTTGCCGGCCGGATCCGGCGGCTGGTGGCTCGTTGCCTGCGTGACTTCGCCGCCCGGCTGCGCGGTGCCGCTGCCGATACGGCCGCGCGCCGCGCCCTGCTGTCGGAACTTGCCGCGGTCGACGATCTGCTCGATACCCATGGCGCCGGCTCGCTGCGCCTGCGGCGGGCCGCGCACGGTCTGCGCGGCCTCGTGGTCGCCCAGGTGGCGTTGCTGACGTCAGCGCCCGGCCGCGTCGCTGCGGCCGATGCCGATCGCCTGGACCGGGCCGCCGACGCACTCGATGCTGCCGTCGACATGGCGGAAGTCGCGTCGCTGGTGAAGCCGGTCGCGGGGCTCGAGGCCGTCGCCGCGGCGCTCGGTAACGTGACGCTTGCCGACAGGCCGGAAATCGTCCTGCATCGCGACTGGTTGGGCGCGCGCCGGGCGGCATGCCGCGCCCTCCTGACCATGCTGCTGGTCGGCGCCCTGTGGCAGGGCACCGGCTGGCCGGGCGGTGCCTACATGCTGCTCGGCACCTCGGTGATGATCTCGCTGTTCTCGACCTTCGACGATCCGGCCGGAACCATGCGTTTCGTCGGTGCCGGCCAGCTCGCCGGCGTCATCGCCGCGCTGGCCTGCCGCTGGCTGGTCTGGCCGCATGGCGGTTCCGGGCTCGATCTCATCCTGCTGACCCTGCCGTTCATGCTGGCGGGCGCGTTGCCGGTGGCCCACCGCCGGACCATGGCCGCCGGCTTCGACGTCAACCTGGCCATGCTCCTGCTGCTGCAGCCGGCCTTTCCGCTGGCCGGCACGGTCGAGACGTCGGTTGCGACCGCCGCGGCCGTCGTCGCCGGTCCGCTGGTCGCCTGGATCAGCTTCCGCCTGGCCTGGCCGGCCGATGCCCGGCGCCGGCGCGACATGCTGATCGCGATGATGGTGCACGATCTGCAGGCGATGGCCAGCCGGCCCGATGCGCCGGCCCGCCGCCTCGCCTGGCGTGCCCGGCTGCATCACCGCCTGCTGCGCCTCGCGCGCTGGAGCGAGAAGGCCGGCGAGGCCGAGCCGGCGCCGCTCGATGGCGGCCTTGCCGTGCTCGGGCTGGGCCAGGCGATCCTGCATCTGCGGGAGTATCCGACGACCCCGCGGATCGCGGCGGTTCTCCGCCGGCTCGGACGCGTGGCCCGGCAGCCGGAGCAGGCAGGCCGTTCGCTCGGTCTGCTCGCCCGCCGGCTGCCGCCGGACGAAGCCGCCGCGATGGCCGAGGCTGCCCGGGCCCTCGTGGCCAATGCCGGCTTCTTCCGCCGCGCCGCTTAGGCGTGATGCAGGCGATCGTAGGGGTGGGTAGCTGCGGCTTCACCGGGGGCTATGGTCGCCGGCCTTGCCCGTCTCGTCTCTGCGGTGCCGTGCCGCCGGGGGGGGGGGCCATGACGATCCGGTTCTTGCCCTGGGCCTTGGCCTCGCGCATCGCCTCGTCGGCCTGACGCAGCAGTGCCGGCAGGTCGACCCGGTCGGCCGCGGCGCTGGCCATGCCGATGCTGCAGGCGACGCCGTCGCCGATGCCGGCGACGCCGGCCTGGATGCGCTCGGCGGCGTGTTGCATCGCCCGGCCGATCGCGGCCGCCGGGCCGATCAGGCAGACGACGAATTCGTCGCCGCCGATCCGGCCGGCGATATCGGCGCTGCGGATCGCCCCGTCGATGACGCGCGCGGCCTCGATCAGTACCGCGTCGCCGCGATCGTGACCGAAGCGGTCATTGACCAGCTTGAAGCCGTCGAGGTCGATGTAGAGCGCCGCGACATGATCGCCCTGTCCCGCGGCATGCGCCGCCGCCGCGTTCGCCAGTTCCAGGAACAGGCCGCGGCTGGCCAGGCCGGTCAGCGCATCGTGCCGGGCGAGCGCCAGTTCGGCCGACGCCTCCCTGGCCGCGGCGAGTGCTGCGCGCTCGCGCTCGAACGATCGTATGCCCAGCAGCACCACGGCGGCGAGCGTCATGCCGCCCAATGCCGCGACGATGGCGTTGTTCCGGGTGCGCACCTGCCAGCGCGCCAGTGCCTCGCCGCGGTCGAGGCGGACGACGACTTCCAGGTCGTAGCCCTCGACTTCCGCGCGCGCCACCAGATGTGCGTCGGGATCGAAATCGGCGAGAAGGCCGGCCGGCGGCATCGATCCCCCATGATACCACAGGGGGACCGGGTCGGCCGCCGGGTCGATCATCGCCATGAGGTCGCGATTGTTGATGACCGTGCTGCCGTCGCGGCGGAAGACCGCGATCTCGGCCTTCATCTCCGGCTGCAGCAGCGCATAGAAGGAGAGCAGCCAGTCGGCATCGATGTTGATGCCGGCGACCCCGTCGAACCGGCCTTCGGCGTCCCGCAGCCCGCGGGTCAAGGTGATGACGATCCGGTCGGTCAGGCGCGAGCGGATCGCCGGGCCGACGAACACCCCCGTGTCCTGCCGGCCGGCCGCGAAATAGGCCCGATCGGCCACGCGGGCCCCGCTGCCGGGAAACGACGATGAATCGAGCACCACCTTGCCGTCGCGATCCACGATCCAGATGGTGTCGCCGCCGGTGACCGGATCGAGATAGTCGCGGATCTGCCGCCACGCCTCCTGGTCGTGCAGCCCGGCGCTGCCGCCGGCGGCCGATGCCAGCTCGACGGTGCGTTTCAGCGCGATTTCCGCACCTTGCGTCAGCCGCCGCAGATGGACGTCGATCACCTGGGCCATGCTGGTGGCCACACGATGGTGGTAATCAAGTGTTGCGAGATAGTCCCCGACAACGACGATCAGCGTTCCGGACACCGTTACCGCGACCATCGCGGAGAAGAGCAAGAGAAAGCGAAGGTTGCGATGCATGTGTCTAAGATTGGGTGGTTTCCTCCTTTTGATCAGATGACAAAGCGCCGCACAACAAACTGTGGCATGATCTTTTCATTGCTGCGTTCAATAGGTAAAACGAGGCGTGTTTTATTTCACTCAAGTAAGATAATAACTTTACATAACCACCACTATTATAGGTATTCGAATGTTGCCGGCCGTCGCCGGCGATCAGTCGGGTATCAGCACCATGGCACCCGATGTCGCCCGCCCTTCGAGCAGCCGGTGCGCCTCGGCGGCCTCGGACAGCGGCAGGCTGGCTTCGATCGTCATGCGCACTGCCCCGCTGGCAACCACATCGAACAGATGCCGGCTCATCGCCACCACGTCCTCCCGGTTCTCCAGATGGGTGAAGAGCTGCGGCGAGGTCGCATAGAGCGACCCCTTCTGCATCAGCAGCGCGATGTCGAACGGCTCGACCGGGCCGGATGCGGCGCCATGGCTGACCAGCAGCCCGAGCGGCCGCAATGAGGCGAGCGAGCCGGCGAAGGTCTTGCGGCCGACCCCGTCATAGACGACGTCGACGCCCCTGCCGCCGGTGATCTCGCGGATGCGGGCCGCGAAATCCTCCCGTTCGTAGTCGATCACATGGTCGGCGCCGCGGGCTTGGACCAGCCTGGCCTTGGCGGCCGAGCCGACGGTGCCGATCACGCGCGCGCCCAGATGCCTGGCCCACTGCGTCAGGATCAGGCCGAGGCCGCCGGCGGCGGCGTGGATCAGGACCGTATGCCCGGCGCCAACGCTGAACGTCCGGTGCAGCAGATAATGTGCCGTGAGCCCCTTCAGCATCATCGTCGCGGCCTGCTCGAAACCGATGGCGTGCGGCAGGCGGACGACGAGGCGCGCGTCGACATTGCGCGCCTCGGCATAGGCGCCGAGCACCGCGACATAGGCGACGCGATCCCCCGGCGCAAAATCTTCGACCCCGGCGCCGACCTCCAGGATCTCGCCGGCGGCCTCGTTGCCCGGAATGAACGGCAGGGCCGGCGGGGCATAGGCGCCGCTGCGAAAATAGGTGTCGACGAAATTGACCCCGATCGCGCGGTGACGCACGCGGACCTCGCCGGCGCGCGGCGGGCCGGCCGCGACATCGTCGAGCGTCATGACCTCGGGGCCGCCATGGCGGTGGACGCGGATTGCCTGCATCGGAAATTCCTCCTTCTCTGCCGATGACGGCCGAGATAGTGGATCCGAAGCTATTCATGCAGACTGATATCAGTGAGATCAGACATCAGGAAATGATGATATCGGACCAGATCAGCCTCGACCTCCTCCGGCTTTACGTCGCCGTCTGCCGGCAGGGCAGCCTCAGCCGGGTCGCCGCGCAGGCCGGCCGGGCGCAATCGGCGGTGAGCATGCAGATCCGGCGGCTGGAGGACATGCTCGGCCGCCGCCTGTTCCAGCGCACCGGACGCGGCGTGGTGACGACCGCGGATGGCGAGCTGTTCCTCGGTTATGCCGTCCGCATGCTGGCCCTTGGCGACGAAGCCGCGGCGCGCTTCAGCCTTGCCGGACTCTCGGGCGCGGTGCGCGTGGGTCTGGCCGAGGAGCTTTCCACCTCGACCCTGCCGTCGGCACTCGGCCGCCTGCGCCGTGCCTTTCCCGATCTTGCCCTGGACGTGACGGTCGAGCACAGCGTGGCGCTCGGCCGCACCTGGGATGATGGCGATCTCGACCTGATGATCGCCCCGACCTCGGTCGTGGCCGGCGATGCGCTGTTCACCTGGAACGTCGAACTGCTCTGGGTCGGGGCGGCCGACCGGGTGCCGGATCCGCGGCAGCCGCTCGACCTTGCCGCCTTCGGCGCGACCTGCCCGTGGCGTCGCCGGATGGTCGAGGCGCTGGCCGCCGGCGGGCGCGCCTATCGTATCGTCCTGACCAGTCAGAGCCTGACCGCGCTGCAGGCCGGGATCGAATGCGGCCTGGGCATCGGCCTGCTGCCGCGCGATGCGATCCGGCCGGGCACGATGCGGGTGCTGCGGCCCGATGCCGGCTTGCCCGCGGTGCTTGCCGTGCAATACGGCCTTTATGCCCGCGACCGGCGCGGCCGTGTGGTCGACGCGGCGATCGCCGTGCTGCGCGACGGCCTGCCCGCCGCCGACTGACGATCGCCGGCGGCCGGTTGCCGTTCAGCCCTTTGCCGACGACCGCTGCATCAGGCTGGCGCAGGCGGCAAGCCCCAGCAGCGCCGGCGACACCCAGAACCCCGCGGCGATGTTGCCGGTGGCGTCCGAAATCGCGCCGGCCAGGATCGGCCCGACCGCCTGGCCGAAGGCGAAGCCGACGGTCAGCAGCGAAATCGCCGCGGTCCACGCCGCCGGCGGCAGCTGGCGCTGGGCGACGATCGCGACCGCCGCCGGGCCGGCCAGGAAACTGCCGCCGAACAGGAAGGCCGAGGCGAACATCGCGACCGGCCCGGTGGCGAGCAGCACCGGCAGGGTGCCGAGCGTGGCGATGGCAAAGACCAGGGCCGGGCCGCGGCCTTCGTGCAGCGCGCCGAGCGCCCGGCCCCACAGCATGGTCGACACCGCCGACATCAGCCCCAGCACGAACCAGAACCACGCCATCTGCGCGCCGCTGCCGCCCTGGTTGCGCAATAGCGCGATGATGAAGGTCATGTAGCCGACATAGCCGGCGCCGAACAGGCCATAGGCCAGGAAGGTCGGGGCGAGCCGGCGCAATTCCGCCGCCTGCAGCAGCGCGCTGCCGCGCCCGGCCGCCACCGGCACCGCGCGCGACGCCCACCAGGCGAGCGGCAGCCCGGCGGTGGCGAGAATGCCCAGCACGATCCAGCCCGCCGGCCAGCGCCGCGCGTCGTCGCCGAGGATCAGCGGGATCGCGACGCCGGCGGCCACCGTGCCGAGGCCGACGCCCGCGACATAGAGGCCCATCAGCGTGCTGCGCCGGCGCGGATCCTGGGACGGGCAGATCGCGGCGGCGAGACCCGCGCCGAGAATGAAGGTCAGCGCCGTCGCGACGCCGCCCAGCGTGCGCAGCGCGAACAGGGCGGTAAAGCTCGTCGTGGCCGCGGTCGCGAACAGGATCAGCACGCTGACCGCGAAGCCGGCCAGAAAGCCGGCCCGGGCGCCCCAGCGGCCGGCGGCCCAGGCCGACAGCAGCGCGCCGACGATATAACCGGCGCCGTTCGCGGTGTTGAGCGCCCCGGCCTCGACATAGCTCCAGCCGAGATCGCTGCGCATCGGCGGCAGCAGCAGGCCATAGGCGAAGCGCGACAGCCCCAGCGCCACCGCCGCGCCGATCGACAGCCCCAGCGCCACCAGCAGTTCGCGGCGGAATTCGTGCCTGGTCTCCGGGGCCATCATCGCTCTCGCCTCAGCGCGGTTTTTCCGCCATCTTTGTCAGGGTTGTCATGTTTGACGGTATTGTCAAGAATGTTGGGTGGAGGTCCGGGTGGCGGGCGTCAGGCAGTTCGATGAGGAAACGGTACTGGCCGAGGCGCTGGCGTTGTTCTGGCGCCAGGGCGTGGCCGCGACCTCGATGCCGGATCTGGCCGCGGCGACCGGGGTGCAGCGCGGTTCACTCTACAATGCCTATGGCGACAAGGAAGCGATCTTCCTGCGCGCCTACGACCGCTATGCCGCGGGCCTGCTCGACCTCTGCCGCGCCAGTCTCGAGGGCGACGATGCCGGCCGGATACTGGCGCGCTTCTTCGAGACGATCATCGCCAACATGACGGCCGGCGCACCGCCGCGCGGCTGCCTGACGACGAAGACCGCGGCCGACGGCAGTCTGGCCAGCGCGACGATCCAGGCCCGGCTGCGCGACCTGCTCGACGGCATGACCGCCGCGGTCGCGGCCGCGCTGTCGCGCCCGGCGGTGCGCCGGCAACTGACCGTCGACCCGGCCCAGGCCGCGCTGGTGGTCGTCACCTTCACCCGCGGCATCGCGGTGATGGAACGGGTCTATGGCGACCGGCGGCAGCTGATGCGGGCGGCGGAAGGGTTGATCGCGGGGTTGGTCGCGCGGCCCCGCAAGGGGCGCGGCGCGTGAACGACCGGCATCGGCGGGCACCTCAGACCGCGTGTCATGACATCAGCGGATCGCGGGCGAACTCGTCGGCCAGATAGTCGACGATGGCGCGCACCTTCATCGGCACGAAGCGGCGCGACGGATGGACGGCGTGCATCGGCAACGGCCGCGGCTCGAATTCCTTCAGCAGCACCTGGACCGCCCCGGTTGCGATCTCGTCGGTGAAGGCGAAGGCGGGAATGACGGCGATGCCGAGACCGCCGAGCACGCCGTCGCGCACCGCCTCCGAATTGTCGGCCCTGAACCGGCCCGCCACGTCGACCGTGACCGGCCCCTTCGGCCCCTCGAACGTCCAGCGGTTGCCGGTCGCCAGCCGCGTATAGACGATGCAGTCGTGGTCGGCGAGATCGGCGGGGCAGGCCGGGGCGTGCCGCCGCCGGAGATAGGCGGACGTGGCGACGGTGACGCGGCGGACCATGCCGATGCGCCGGACGATCAGGCCCGGGTCGGTCACTTCGCCGACGCGGATGGCGACGTCGATGCCCTGTTCGACCAGATCGACGAAACCGTCGCTCATGATCAGGTCCACCGCGACCTCCGGGTGGCGGGCGAGGAAGGCGGGCAGGCGCGGCACGACATGCAGGCGCCCGAACACCACCGGCGTCGCCAGGCGCAGCAGGCCCGACGGCCGGCCGCGGCGGCGCCCGACCACGCCTTCCGCCTCGGCAACCGCTTCTAGAACCCGCAAGGCGTGGTCGTAGAAGGTCCGGCCGTCGTCGGTCGGGGCCAGTGCCCGGGTGGTGCGGGTCAGCAGGCGGGTGCCGAGATGGTCCTCCAGCCCGGCGATCTGGCGGCTGATCGTCGGCTGCGTCGTATTCTGCTCGGCCGCCACCGCGGTAAAGCTGCCGGTCTCGACCACGCGCACGAACGTCCGGATCGGGGCGATGAGGTCGAGGGTATTCATACGTTTCATGTATGAATGATATGAATTCGCTGGGCATACATCAAGCCGGGTGAATGGGGCACCTTGGGCGCACGGCGGCCCGGACGGTCCGCCGCACGGTCGCAACAAGGAGCCGCGCCGCGAGGCGCGCGACGATCATGAGCACCACGAACAACCCGGCCCCGGACTATTTCGGGCAGTACGACCACCTGCGCATGAGCCGCGACGACCAGGGCGTCCTGCTCGTCGAGATGCATACCGGCGGCGGGCCGATCCGGTTCGACGCCGGCGACCACGACCAGTTCGTCGACGCGTTCTACGCGATCGGCCGCGACCGGGCCAACAAGGTCGTCATCCTGACCGGCATCGGCGACTGGATGGCCGAGATCGATTTCGGCAGCTTCGGCAAGGTCGGCGACGCCGATATCTGGTCGAAGGTGCATGACGAGGGCACCCAGATCCTCGAAAACCTCGCCAACATCCGCGTGCCGATGATCGCGGCGATCGAGGGCCGGGCGCATGTCCATACCGAATACGCCCTGCTCGCCGACGTGATCGTGGCGGGCAGGGGGGCGAGCTTTGCCGATCTGCCGCATTTTGCCGGCGGCATCGTCCCCGGCGACGGCATCTTCACCACCTGGTCCTATCGCGCCGGTGCCGGCCGCGCCGCTTCGTTCCTGCTCGATCCGGCGCCGGTCAGCGCCGAGACCGCCGCCGCCTGGGGCGTGGTGAACGTCCTGGTCGAGGACGGGCAGGCGGTGCGCGCCGCCCGCGAACTGGCCGCACGCTGTCTGCGGCAGCCCGAGGTCACGCGGCGCAACACCCGCATCCATTTCATCCAGCCGCTGAAGGAGCGGATCGTCCGCGAGGTCGGCTATGGCCTGGCCCTCGAAGGGGCCAGCGCGAACGCGCTGGTCCGGCAGATGAACCCGGCCGCCTGACCCGGCGTGCCGATACCCGATCCCGATACAAGGAAGATCAACCTATGTCGCTGCAAGTCGAACTCGATTCCTTCAAGGCGGCCTGGCTCGAACGGGTGGGCGCCGAAACCGCGCGGCTCGTCGCGGACGACAATGCCGCGCTGCTGCCGCTGGCGGCCCGGTCGCTCGGGCAAGGGGCGCAGTTCCCCGCCGTGACGCTGCTCAACCAGAACGGGGTTGCGGTCGATCTCGCGGCGCTGGCGGCCGAAAGCGCCCTGGTGGTCACCTTCTATCGCGGCGGCTGGTGCCCGTATTGCAACCTCGAGCTTCGCGCCTACCAGCAGCGCCTGGCCGAGATCGCGGCCCTTGGCGCCCGCCTCGTCGCGGTCTCGCCCGAGACTCCGGACAATACCCTGTCGACCGCCGAGAAGAATGCGCTCGCCTTCGACGTGCTGTCGGACGACCGCGGCCGGCTGGCCGACAGGCTGGGCATCCGCTTCGAGCTGTCGCCGGCCATCCGGGAGCTCTATCGGAAGTTCGGCCACGACCTGCCTGCCCGCAACGGCGACGATCGCTGGTCGCTGCCGATGCCGGCGAGCTACGTGGTCGAACGGGGCGGGCGGATCGCGCTGGCCTCCGTCGACCCCGATTATCGCCGGCGGCTCGATCCGGCCGAGGCGATTGCGGTGCTGCGCGAACTCGCCGCCATCTGATCGGACAGCGAGGTCATCATGAAAAGCGCCACCGACATCTCCCCGGCTGCGGCATTGCAGCCGTCGGCCTTCACGACGCCCGAGGCCCGGGGCATTGCCCTCGGCCTCGCGGCGGCCGCCATCTGGGGTTCCTATCTGGCGATGGCCAAGGCCGGCGTCAGTGCCGGACTGGCCCCGGCCGACATCGCCTTCATCCGCTACGGCGTCGCCGGCCTGATCATGCTGCCCTGGCTGCTGGGCAAGGGGCTGCGCCGCTGCGGCGGCGTCGGCTGGGGGCGCGCGGCGATCCTGTCGCTGCTGGTTGGCCCGCTGTTCATCCTGATCGGGGTCGGCGGCTATCGCTTCGCGCCGCTCGCCCATGGCGCGGTGATGCAGCCGGCGGCGCTGACCATCCTCGGCATCGCCCTCGCCGCCGTCGTGCTCAAGGATCGGCCGACCGCAGCCAGGCTGGCAGGGGTCGCCGTCATGCTCGCCGGCCTCGCGGTGATTGCCGGTCCCGGCCTGCTCGCCGGCGGCTCGCTGACCCCGCTGGGCGATGCGATGTTCATCGTTGCCGGCGGCATGTGGGCGCTGTTCACGCTGCTGACCAAGCTGTGGAAGGTCGCGCCGCTGCCGGCGACGGCCGCCGTCTCGGTGCTGTCGGCGGCTGCCTTCGTTCCTGGCTATCTTGCGGTCGAAGGCCTCGACCGGCTGGCGCGGACCGCGCCGGCGATGCTGGCCGGGCAGATCGTGGTCCAGGGCGTGCTGTCCGGTGTCGTCGCCGTCATCGCCTTCACCAAGGCGGTGGAACTGATCGGGCCGGCGCGTGCGGCGGTGTTTCCGGCCCTGGTGCCGGCCGTGGCCATCCTGGTCGGCGTGCCGCTCACCGGCGAACTGCCGACGCTGCTGCAGGTTGCCGGGCTCGCTCTGCTCACCCTGGGCCTGCTCGCGGCGATCGGCCTGATCGGATTGAAGAGGTAACCGTGGCGGCCCGGGTCAGCGCAACCGGCAGGCGGCCCGGGCCAGCATGTCGCCGACGATCAGCGGCGTCGCCGCGGCGGCGCCGCCGGCCGTTGCGGCTTTCACGACACGACCGGCATCGTCGGCGGCGAGGCTGAGCGGCCGCTGGCAGGCCGCGCCGGCCGCGGCAACCACGACGCCGGCCGCTTCGCCGACACCGGCGAGGTAGGCGGCCAGGACCTGCCGCGCCACCGCATTGGATGGTGCCTGGTCGACCATCTGGATGACCTGGGCGACGGAAATGCCGCCGGCAGCGGTTGGGCCTTGGGCGCCGGCCGGTGCCGCCGCAAGGCAGCAGGTTCCGGCAATGAGCGCGGCGATTGCTCCGATGTGACGGGCGGGCATGGGCACCTCCTGGCGGATAACGGCCTAACAATAAGAAATTATTGTAAAACAATAATAAGCCACATATCCTCGGCGCGTCAAAGGAGCTGACCATGAATCGTCGACGCTACAGTCCCGACCCCGCGGCCGCGGCGCGTGCCGACCGGATGAACCGGATCCGCCGGGTCAGCGCGATCATGGCCCATGCGTGTCTCGCCGTGGCGGCGCTGCTGACCCTCGGCTTGGCCGTCTATTGGTGGGTGACGCCGGCCGAAGGCCTGTTCCGGCAGGCGGGCTTGCAGCTTGCGCCGCCGGCCGAGCTGGCGACGACGCTGCGCCTCGGCACGTTTGCCATCGCGATGACGCCGCTGGCCGCCCTGGTCTATGGCCTGTTCGCGGCCAGGCGCTGCTTTGCCGCCTTCGCCGCCGGGCATGTCTTCTCGCGGGAAGCGATCGGCGGCTTGCGCGCCTTCGCGGTGGCCGCGGCGATCTCGGCCCTGCTCCAGCCGCTGGCCGGAGCGGCGCTCGGCGTCGTGCTCAGCGGGGCCAGCCCGACCGGGGGGCACAGCCTCGTGATCAATGTCGGGTCCGACACGCTCCTGTCGCTCCTGTTCGCGGCGATGGTGGGGCTGATCGCGTGGATCCTGGCCGAGGCGACCGAGATCGCCGACGAAAACCAGCAGTTCGTGTGAGGGCCGGCGGTGCCGATACGGGTGAAGCTCGCCGTCGTGCTCGCCGAACGGCATGTGCGGTCCAAGGCGCTGGCCGAATACGTCGGCATCACCGAGGCCAACCTCTCGCTGCTCAAGCAGGGAAAGGTGAAGGGCATCCGGTTCGAGACGCTCGAGCGCATCTGCGAATACCTCGACTGCCAGCCGGGCGACCTGCTGCGCTTCGAACGCGACACCGACCCGAAAGCCCCCGGCGAGTGACGGCGATGCTGACCCGAACCCGATGCCTGCTGCTGGCCCTGGCATTGACCGCCGCGACCTCGGCGCTTGCCGCCTGCACGCCGCAGCAGCTCTCCGCGACGGGCCAGGCATGGCGGCGGAGCGTGTGCCGCGACCAGCTGGCTGCTGATAGTCGCAAATGCGAGGCCGAGGTCAGCGGTGCGCAGAGCGGGGCGGCGTTGCGGCCGTAGATGCGTCAGCCCGGCAAGGGATCCGTGCCGCAATCGAGCAAGGCCAGATACTCCGAATAGGTATGAAGCCGGCCGCGTTGCCGCCCCGTGGTTTCGCGCACCACGGCTATCCCGGCTTGGTCCCGGGAACACCGGATCGACTGGCATTCTTGAACTTTACGGCATTTTGCCGTGTACGATGCACTCCGTGGGAGGCTCCGATGCCCAAGCCCCCAGCTGAAGCCGAGACCGCCCGATTGGAAGCGCGTATCCCGGTCCAGGTCTATGACCTGATGCAGCGCGCCGCCGGTCTGCGCGGCCTGACCCTGACCGGCTATCTGATCGCCACCGCCGGCGAGGACGCAAGGCGCGTCGTCGAGGACGCCGAGATCCTGCGTCTCGCGCGCGAGGATCAAATCCACTTTGCCGAGGCGCTGATCGATCCGCCCAAGCCGAACGAGAGGCTGGCCCGCGTCGCGCAGCGTCATGCCGAGTAGATTGAGCGCCGGTGAGCGTCCGCTTCGCCATCAAGACCGTGGCGACTGCGCCTATCGGGGCGCATGCCATCTTCGCCGACGTCATAGACGACAGCGCGGCGGCCTTCTATGCGGCCTTTGGCTTCACACCTTTGGTCCGGCGGCCGCGCACCCTCTATCTGCCGGTGACGACGGCGGCGAGCCTGATATCGTCATGACGGCCGCCTCCGCCCCTGCGGCGCTTTCATCCCGCGCCGTCACGCGCAAGTACCTTTGCGCCACGGCGCCCAGAGGCTTCCAGCGTGGAAAAGGCCATACTTTCCAGAGCTTCGTTCGGCGATTCCGGGCCAATGGCCAGATCTCGCAAGGAACGCCCGCTGACCGCATCCGAACAGCTGGAAGGGGAACTCGGCTATCGTCGCCTGAGGGAGCAAACCAAGCGTAGCCGACGGTCAGACTTCTGTACCGAAGTGGCGCACCCGACAAGATTCGAACTTGTGACCTCTGCCTTCGGAGGGCAGCGCTCTATCCAGCTGAGCTACGGGTGCATGCCGGCCGGTCGATGTGGCGCGGACCTTAGCGGGTTTGTTCCCGGGTTGCAACGGCGCCGATCGGCTTCGCTCAGGGCTCTTTTTTCGTCACCATCACGCCGGGCTTGCGGTAGTCGACTTCCCAGTGCACCGGCTTGAGCGGGGCGGAGAGGAAGCGCGGCAGGGCCGGGCGGACCAGGTCCTGCGCGGCGCGGTCGGCGGTGTCGGCGATGCGGCGGCGCAGCCGCGGCTCGAGCAGGTCGAAGGCGCGGCCGGCAAAGGCCAGCGCCGGGCGCGAGCGGGTCTTGAGCACCGCCTGGAGCGCGTGGCTGGCCATGTTGGAGGGGCCGGCGCAGGATTCGACGGCCCCGGCCAGAATCGCCACGGCCTTCAGGGTGACGCGGTCGAGCTCGGCCCCGCCCGTCACCGCCGACAGCACGTCGGGGCGCCTGCCGCCAGGGGCAGCCGGCCTTCCCGGTCGCGGCGTACCCGACATCCCCGACGCCATCGCGTTCACGCTCCTCGTAAGCAGCCGATCACGGGTATTGCACGCCGGGCCAGGGCGATTCGGCAAGCGATTCTTTTGCTTGCCTTTCGCCGCCGGCCGCGTCGTGGGCGCCGTCAGTGGGCGGGCGGCTGCACCCCGGCCACGCGGATCTCGCCGTCGGCCACCGCCTGGCGCAGGAAGCCCAGGCCCTTTTCCAGTTCCTCGATCTGTTCGCGCAGCGTCTTGATCGTGGCGACGATCGAGTTCGAGCCGACCCGTTCGGACCGGCCGAGTTCCAGCACCATCGCCGCGTAGCGCGCCTTCAGCTTGGCGATCACCTGGACCAGCGAGGCGAACTCGCCGGCATCGACGCCGGTCACCGTCTCGCGCATCGCACGCGCGCATTCGCGCCGCTCGGCATCGAGGATCGAGCGGGCGAACTGCGCCGCGCCGATCGGGCGGCCGGGGCCGGCCGCCTGCTGCTCGGAGACCAGCACGATCGGGGGCGGCGGTGCGGGCGGGGCCGGGGCCGGCTGAGGCTGCTGCGGCTGGGGGGCGGTGGCGGCGCGGCGCGGCGCGGCCTGCCGCGGCGCGGTCGCGGCGGCCACCGCCTCGCGCATCGACAGGGTCGGTTCGGCCTGGCGCAGATCGCCGCCGCCGCGCTTCTGGGCAGCGCGCTCGATGGCGGCGCGCAGCAGGGCTGTGGACATGGTCGCTCCCTCGTACTCGTAAAGCTACGGGGTGGGCGATGCAGGCGGCGTGCCAGCCGGTCTGCCCTGCAAATTCAAGGGGTTGGCACGGTCGTGCAGTCGGGCGATCGGCAAGTTTTGCCGGGGGGCGGCGTCAGTTGCCGCGCGTCATCTCCAGGAACAGGTCCTCGAGGTCGGCCTCGCGCGTCGACAGGTCGGTGACCGAGAGCCCGGCGGCCTGCACCGCGGCCAGCAGGCGCTGGATCGGCTGTTCGCTGGGGCGATAGCTGAAATGCAGCGCCTTGCCCTCCGGGTCCCAGGTCGCGCCGAAGGCCGACAGGATCTCGGGCACCGCCGCCAGCGGTTCGGCGACGGTGATGCGCAGGTCCTTGCGGTCGAGCCGCGAGATCAGGTTCGGCGTGGTGTCGCAGGCGACGAGCTGGCCCTTGTTGATGATCGCGATGCGATCGCACAGCTCCTCGGCCTCTTCGAGGTAATGGGTGGTCAGGATCACCGTCACCCCGGCCCGGTTCAGCTCGCGCACATGGGCCCACAGCTGCTGGCGCAGCTCGACGTCGACGCCGGCGGTCGGCTCGTCCAGCACCAGTACCGGCGGGTTGTGCACCATCGCCTTGGCAACCAGGAGGCGCCGGCGCATGCCGCCCGACAGCGTGCGGGCATAGGCGTCGGCCTTGTCGGCCAGCCCGACCGCGGCCAGGATCTCGGCGGTGCGCCGCTCGCGCCGGGGCACGCCGTACAGCCCGGCATGCAGCTCCATCAGCTCGCGCGGCGTGAAGAACGGGTCGATATTGAGTTCCTGGGGCACGATGCCGATGGCTGCCCGCGCCCCGCGCGGGTCGCGGTCGATATCGCGGTCCCAGACGCGCACGCGGCCCTCGGTCTTGTTGACGAGGCCGGCCAGGATGTTGATGAAGGTCGACTTGCCGGCACCGTTGGGGCCGAGCAGGCCGAACATCGAGCCGCGCGGAATGTCGAGGTCGATGCCCTGCAGCGCGCGCTTCTCGCCCAGCCGGCCGCGATAGACCTTGACGAGGCCCCTGGCGGAGATGGCGGCGGCGGGCAGGCTTGCCTCGTTCGAGGCTGGCGGATGCGACTGGGACACGGATTTTGGGGCGCTTTGCGACGGCGTTGTTGACCGGCCGCAGGGCTTGGGTTGCGTCCGGCGGCGCCATCGGTATCATCCGCGCCAGTGACAGGTCAATCTTGGGCTCGCGGCCCAGGGGGAGAATTCGGAAGTGTCTGAGGTTCTGGAAGAGATCGAGGTGACCGACCATGTCGTCGCCTGCGACGGCGGCAACCTGGCCCTCGGCCATCCCCGCGTCTATCTGAACATGGGCGAAAAGACCCAGATCGACTGCCCCTATTGCGGGCGGCGCTATCGGCTGAAGGACGGTGCCGGCCACGGCCACGGGCACTGACGGCGGATGGCGCTCGATGCCGAGGGGCTGATCGAACGGCGGCGGTTGCGCCGCCGCCTGCGGTCGTGGCGGGTCGCGGCCGTCGTGCTGGCGGTGGCCGCCTGCGTCGCCGCGGCCTTTGCCTGGGATCCCGACGGCACCTGGCTCGAGCGGCCGCATGTCGCGCGCATCACCGTTAGCGGCGTGATCGCCGAGAACCGGCGGCTCGACGCGGCGCTGGCCGACGTGCGCGACGATCCGAAGGCCCGGGCGCTGATCCTGCGCATCGACAGCCCCGGCGGCTCGACCTATGGCGGCGAGGCGCTCTACCGCCAGCTGCGCCGGGTATCGGAGAAGAAGCCGGTCGTCGCCGTCATCGGCACGCTCGGCGCTTCCGCCGGCTATCTCGCGGCGGTCGCGGCCGACCGCATCTATGCCGGCGACACCTCGCTGACCGGGTCGATCGGCGTGATCATCCAGTCGGCCGAGGTTTCGGGCCTGCTCGACAAGATCGGCGTGACCGCCGAGACGGTGAAGGCCGGCGCGCTGAAGGACCAGCCGTCGCTGACCCGGCCGCTCGACGCGGCCGGGCGCCAGGCGCTGCAGGGCCTGGTCGACGAGACCCACCGCTGGTTCATCGACCGGGTGGTCGAGCGCCGGGCGCTGCCGCGCGACCGCGTGGTCGAGCTGGCCGACGGCCGGGTCTACAACGGCACCCGGGCCGCCGAATTCAAGCTGGTCGACGAGATCGGGGCCGAGCCCGAGGCGCGGGCCTGGCTGGCCAGCGCGAAGAATGTGGCGCGCAGCCTGCCGGTCTACGACTACGACTATAACGGCAAACGTGGGGTGCTGGCCGAGAGCGCCCTGGCCCTGATCGGAAAATCGCTTATTCCAGAACGACTTACCCTTGACGGGCTGGTCTCGGTTTGGCAACCTCGCTCCGACTGAGCGTGCCTGGCGGGCGGGAGAGCCCCGGCGTCGGTCATCTCGAGCGGGAGGGATCGGCGTGATCAAGTCGGAATTGATCCAGCGATTGGCCGAGCGCAATCCGCATCTTTTCCAGCGCGATATCGAGCGGATCGTCGCCACGATCTTCGACGAGATCAGCGCCGCGCTGGCCCGCGGCGACCGGGTCGAGCTGCGCGGCTTCGGCGCCTTCTCGGTCAAGCGCCGCCCGGCCCGCACCGGCCGCAACCCGCGCACCGGCGCCGCCGTCGAGGTGGCCGAGAAATGCGTGCCGTTCTTCAAGACCGGCAAGGAACTGCGCGAAAAGCTCAACATTTCGGACGACGTGCAGGACGCCGCGCCCGACGACAAGACCGGCTGACGGCCCGCGATGGGCTGGCGCTTCTGGCTGGGGCTCGCCCCCGTTCTCCTGATCGTCGCGCTGCTGGCCGTCGCCAACCGGGCGCCGGCGCTGCTGTCCCTCAGCCCGCTGCCCTTCGATCTCGAGGCGCCGCTGATCCTTTTGCTGCTCGGCGCGGCGTTTCTCGGCTATCTTGCCGGGGCGTTGTCGCTTTACCTGGCCCAGGCGGCGCGGCGCCGGCGCGAGAAGGCGCTGGCCCGCGAGGCCCAGGCCCTGCGCCGAGAAGTGGCGCAGCTGCGTACCCACCTTCCGGCCTCGGCCGCCCTGCCGGCGCCGGAATGAGACAGGCCCTGCACCTGGACTAGGGGCACGGCCGGACATCGTCCGGTGCGGGGACAGGCCGGCACGTCGCTACCGCCGAAGCGGACGGCGCGCCGGGAAACGAGGACCAGATGCTGCGCCAGGTCGATGCAGAAACCATCCACCGCGTGCTCGCCTACAGCCCGCTGATCGAGCGTCTGCGGCGTGCCTTCCATGACGGGGCCTCGGTACCGCCCCGCCACCACCACGTCGTCCCGGTCGACCGGGCGACACCCGACGGCACGCTGCTGGTGATGCCGGCCTGGATCCCCGGCCGGCATATCGGCATCAAGACGGTGACGATCTTTCCCGGCAATACCCGCGTCGGCCTGCCCTCGGTGATCGGCAACTACACGCTGCTCGACGGCCGGACGGGCATGCCGCTGGCCCTGCTCGACGGCACGGCGCTGACGCTGCGCCGCACCGCGGCGGCCTCGGCGCTGGCCTCCGGGTTCCTGTCGCGGCTCGAATCGGAAGTGCTGCTGATGATCGGGGCCGGGGCGCTGGCCCCCCATCTGATCGGCGCTCATTGCGCGGTACGGCCGATCCGCCAGGTCCTGCTGTGGAACCGCTCGATCGCCCGCGCCCGGGCGCTGGCCGCCGACCTGTCGCAGCGGATGCGCGGCCCGGCCTTCATCGTCACCGACAATCTCGAAGGCGCGGTGCGCCAGGCCGACGTCATTTCCTGCGCGACCCTGTCGGCCGAACCGGTGATCAAGGGTACCTGGCTGCGCCCGGGCCAGCATGTCGACCTCGTCGGCGGCTTCACCCCGAAGATGCGCGAGATCGACGATCTCGGCATCCGCATCGCCCGCGTCTTCGTCGATACCCGCAGCGGCGCCCTGGCCGAGGCCGGCGACCTGGTCGATCCGATCCGGCGCGGCATCATCGGCGAGGGCCATATCCAGGGCGACCTGTTCGACCTGGCCCGCGGCCGGGTCCGCGGCCGGCAGCAGCCGGAGGAGATGACGCTGTTCAAATCGGTCGGCGCGGCGCTGGAAGATCTGGTCGCGGCTGAAATGGTGCTCGAACAGCTCGGCAACTGATTGCGCCCCGCGGCGTTCGGCACCGTTCAAAACGTCATCCTTTTGTGCGACAGTCCGCCGCGATGGAACGCGTGACTTTCGACAGGGGTGACGCGGGCAGCCTTATCGTGCGGCTCGCGGGGGACTGGCAGATCAAGGACGGCGTACCCGGCCACGACGGCGTGGATCCGGCGCTGGAGGGCGTGGCGCAGGTCCGCGTCGACGGCGCGGCCGTCGGCGCCTGGGATTCGTCGCTGGCCAGCTGGGTGCTGGTGCTGGCCGAGGCCTGCCGCGCGCGCGGCACGCCGCTCGACCTGTCGGGCCTGCCGGCCGGGGCCGCCAAGCTGCTGGCGGTGGCGATCGCCGTGCCGGAGCGCAAGGGCACCGGCAAGGACGAACGGCGCACCGGCTTCATCGAGCGGCTGGGCCGGTCGACCATCCAGGCGGGCCGCGACATCGGCGATACCGTCGGTTTCATCGGCGAGGCCGCACGCGCCTTCGCCCTGCTGTTCACCCGCCGGGCCCGCTTCCGCGGCTCCGACCTCGCCCTGCTGATCCAGGAATGCGGCGCCGAGGCGCTGCCGATCGTCACCGTCATCTCGCTGCTGATGGGCCTGATCCTCGCGTTCGTGGGCGCGGTGCAGCTGGCGCAGTTCGGCGCCGACATCTATGTCGCCAATCTCGTCGTCATCGCGATGGCGCGCGAGATGGCGGCGGTGATGACCGCGATTGTGCTGGCCGGCCGCACCGGCGCCGCCTTCGCCGCCCAGATCGGCGCGATGCAGGGCAACGAGGAGATCGACGCGCTGCAGACGCTCGGCATCTCGGCGATGGAATTCCTGGTCCTGCCGCGCATGCTGGCCCTGATCCTGATGACCCCGCTGCTCTGCATCTACGCCAACCTGATGGGCGTGCTGGGCGGGCTGATCGTGGCGATGGGCATGCTGGACGTCTCGGTCAACGGCTATCTGCTGCAGACGCAGGGGGCGGCCTCGCTCGGCGATTTTGCCATCGGCATCGGCAAGAGCGCGATCTTCGGCATCATCGTCGCGGTCTCCGGCTGCCTGCAGGGCATCAAGGCCGGGCGCAGCGCGGCGGCGGTCGGCCAGGCCACCACCACCGCCGTCGTCATGGGCATCCTGTTCATCATCGTCGCCGACGGCATCTTCGCCGTGCTGTTCAACATCCTCGGCTGGTGACGCCCATGACCGGCCAGCCCCGCATCGACGTGCGCGACCTCGACATGGTGTTCGGGGATTTCGCGGTCCAGCGCAACCTGACCTTCCAGATCAATACCGGCGACGTCTTCGTCATCATGGGCGATTCGGGCTGCGGCAAGTCGACGCTGCTGCGCCACCTGATCGGCCTGCAGCGCCCGGGCCGCGGCGACGTCCACTATGACGGCGAAGCCTTCTGGGCCGCCGACGACGAGCGGCGCCAGGCGATGAGCCGGCGCTTCGGCGTGCTGTTCCAGTCGGGCGCGCTGTGGTCGTCGATGACGCTGGCCGAGAACGTCGCGCTGCCGCTGCAGCTCTATTCGCCGCTGTCGCCGCGCGAACGCGCCGACGTGGTGCGGCTCAAGCTCGCCCTGGTCGGCCTGCGCGGGTTCGAGAACCATTATCCGTCGGAAATCTCGGGCGGCATGAAGAAGCGCGCGGGGCTGGCACGCGCCATGGCGCTCGATCCCGACATCCTGTTCTTCGACGAACCGTCCGCCGGCCTCGATCCGCTCAGCGCCAAGCGCCTGGACGACCTGATCCTGGAACTGCGCGACAGCCTGGGGGCGACCATCGTCATCGTCACCCACGAGCTGGCCTCGATCTTCGCGATCGGCGACAACGGCGTGTTCCTCTGTGCCGACCGGCGCACGATGATCGCCACCGGCTCGCCCCGCGACATGCTGGAAAACTGCCCCGACGCCAAGGTCCGCGCCTTCCTGCGCCGCGGCGAGATGGAGACCCAATGAGCAAGAAGGCCAATCCGAAGCTGATCGGCGGCTTCGTCCTCGGCGCCATCGTCCTTATCGTGGCCACCGTGGTGATCCTGGGAGCGGGCCGGCTGGTCGACAATCGGGCCAAGGCGGTGGTCTTCTTCGACGGTTCGGTCAACGGCCTGTCGGTCGGTGCCCCGGTCAGCCTGCGCGGCGTCAAGATCGGCGAGGTCACCCAGGTCAAGATCGAGATCGACATGGAGCAGTACCGGGCCCGCATTCCCGTCTACATCGCCTTCGAACCCGGCCGGGCCGAGCTGATCGGCGACGACGGCCAGCATTTCTCGACCACGATCGAGGAGGCGGTGCGGCGCGGCCTGCGCGCCCAGTTGCAGATGCAGTCGATCGTGACCGGCCAGCTGTTCGTCGAACTCGACTTCATGCCGCGCACGCCGATCCGCCTGATCGGCACCGACAAGTCGGTGCCCGAGATCCCGGCTGTCGACACCATGCTCGACACGCTGAAGAACGAGCTGTCGAAGCTGCCGCTGCAGGATATCGGCCACACCGCGCTGAAGGTGCTGACCTCGCTCGACGGGCTGCTCTCCTCGCCGGAGACGCGGCAGATGATGATCGACCTCGCCGCCTCGTCGTCCGAACTGCGGGCGACGCTGGGCGACGTGCGGACCCAGGTCAAGCCGGTCGGCGACAACCTCAGCCGTGCCTCGGCCTCGGCCGCCGACGCGATGCGCGACATGCAGGTCGTGGTGCGCGAGCTGAAGACCGAACTGGGCGCCACGCTCGACCAGCTCAAGCGGACGATGAAGGTCTACGAGACGCAGGGCGACGCGGTCGGCCGCGACCTGCAGCGCTCGCTCCGCCTGGTCGAGAAGGCGCTGAAGGATGCCGACACCGCCCTGGTCGGGGTCAATACCGTGTTCGGCGAGGGGACCTCGTCGCGCGCCGACATCGACCAGATCCTGCGCAACCTCGCCTCGACGACCCGGGCCCTTCGCGGCCTGGCCGAAACCCTGGAACGCAATCCCAACGCCTTGATCACGGGTCGCAAATGATCGTCCTCCGCCTCGTCCTGGCGCTCGCCTTCGCCGTTGCCGCCGCCGCCTGCTCGACCACCCCGCCGCCCCGGCTCTATGTGCTGACCGCGGCGGCGGTACCGTCCGGGCCGCAGCCGCGCGGGCCCTCGATCGGCGTGGCCGCCGCCGCCGTGCCCGAATATCTCGACCGGGCCGAGATCGTCTCGCGCACCCGGACCAACGAAATCCTGCTCAGCCCCGATTCGCGCTGGGCCGAGGGGCTGGCGGTCAACGCCCAGCGGGTGGTGACCGAGAACCTGTCGTGGCTGCTCGCCTCCGACCGGGTCGTCATGCTGCCGACGCGCACCGGCGCCCGCGTCGAAATCGAGGTATTCGTCGAACTGATGGCCTGCGAGATCGACGCCGAGGGGCGGGCGGTGCTGGCCGGGCGCTGGTCGGTCGTCGACGGCGACAGCAAGCGCGAACTGGCCGGGGCGCGGTTCGCGCTGACCGAGGCGACGGGGGCACCGGCCGGCCAGCCGAACTATCCGGCCGCCGCCGCCGCGCTGTCCAAGGCCTTCGCCGCGGTCTCTGCCGATATCGCCCAGGCGCTCGCGCGGGTGCCGGCAAAAAGCTGAATTTGGTCATGAAACCGCCCGATTCCCGCCGCTTGTGCGGGCGCGGGAAGACGCTATGCTGCCCGCGCCCGCCGGGCCTTCCGCATCCGGCTGCCTGTAGAACTGCAAGGATCCCCTGAGATGACTTCCCCCGTCCGCGTGCGTCTCCTGGCGCTCAGCCTCGCCGCCGGCCTCCTGGTCGCGCCGATCGCCGTATCGGCCCAGACTGCCGGCAATCCCGTGGTGGCGCGCGTCAACGGCGCCGAGATTCGCCGCGACGACGTCATGAGGGCGATCGAGACCCTGCCGGCGCAGTACCGCCAGCTGCCCAAGGAAGTGCTGTTTGACCGCATGCGCGACCAGCTCGTCACCGCCAAGCTGATCGACCAGGCCGCCGAGAAGGCCAAGCTCGGCGACGACCCGGAAGTCAAGCGCCAGATGGCCGAGGTGCGCGAGCGCATCATCCAGCAGGTCTACCTGACCCGCGCGGTCGAGGCCGAGCTGACCGACGCCGTGCTGAAGAAGAAGTACGACGAGATGATCAAGGCCCAGCCGGCCAAGGAAGAGGTTCACGCCCGCCACATCCTGGTGCGCGACGAGGCCGAGGCCAAGAAGGTGATCGCCGAGCTCGAGAAGGGCGGCAATTTCGCCGAGCTGGCGAAGAAGTACTCGATCGACGGGTCGTCGGGCCAGGGCGGCGATCTCGGCTATTTCACCCGCGAGGTGATGGTGCCGGAATTCTCGACCGCGGCCTTCGCCCTGAAGAACAAGGGCGACTACACCCATACACCGGTCAAGAGCCAGTTCGGCTATCACATCATCCTGCTCGAGGACAAGCGCACCGCCCCGCCGCCGGCCTTCGACGAGGTCAAGGAGCAGATCAAGCAGGACATGGCGCAAGAGCTGATCGTCGCCAAGATGGCCGAGCTGCGCAAGGGCGCCAAGGTCGAGGAATTCAATCAGGACGGTTCGCCGGTCAAGCCGGCCAACTGACCCGCGTCGCTTGAAGGAGAAGCCGCCGATGGCCGAGCATCCCGTATCGCCGCTTGCCCCCGCAAGCTTTCCCGTCCTGCCGCCGATCGCGGGCCTGATGCTTGCGACGGGCAACAGCGGCATTCGCTACAAGGGGCGTGACGATACCCTGCTGATGTCCTTTCCCAAGGGCACCACGGTCGCCGGCGTCTTCACCCGTTCGTCGATGCCGGGCGCTCCGGTCGACTGGTGCCGGGCCAAGCTGAAGGGCGGCAAGGCCCGCGCGCTGCTGGTCAATGCCGGCATCGCCAACGTCTTTACCGGCAAGGCCGGCAAGCAGGCGGTCGAGCAGTCGGCCGCCGGCGTCGCCAAGGCGCTCGGCTGCAAGGCCGGGGAAGTTTTCCTCGCCTCGACCGGAATCATCGGCCAGCAGCTGCCCGCCGACAAGCTGGTGACGACGGCGGGCAAGCTCGCCAAGTCGCTCAGCGATGCCGACTGGGCCAAGGCCGCCGCCTGCATCAAGACCACCGACACCTTCGCCAAGGGCGCCTTCGCCACCGCCAAGATCGACGGCCAGAAGGTGACGATCGCCGGGATCTGCAAGGGCTCGGGCATGATCGCGCCGGACATGGCGACGATGCTGGCCTTCGTCGTCACCGACGCCGCGATCCCGGCGCCGGTGCTGCAGGCGCTGCTCAAGCAGGGCAACGACGTCTCGTTCAACTGCATGACGGTCGACGGCGACACCTCGACCTCGGACACGCTGCTTCTGTTTGCCACCGGCGCGGTCAAGCACAAGAAGGTCGAGCGCGCCGCCGATCCCCGGCTGAAGGCGTTCAAGGCGGCGTTGAACCAGGTGCTGACCGAACTGGCCCAGCTGGTCGCCCGCGACGGCGAGGGTGCCACCAAGTTCATCACCGTCGAGGTGGCCGGTGCCGCGACCAAGGCGTCGGCCCGCGTCATCGCCCGGGCGATCGCCAACTCGCCGCTGGTCAAGACGGCGATCGCCGGCGGCGACGCCAATTGGGGCCGCATCGTCATGGCTGTCGGCAAGTCGGCCGAGAAGGCCGACCGCGACAAGCTGGCGGTGTGGATCGGCGACCAGCTCGTGGCCAGGAACGGCACGGTGCTGCCGAACTACGACGACGCCCGTGCTAACGAGCATGTGCGCGGCTCGGAAGTCCGCCTGGCGGTCGATGTCGGGGTCGGCAAGGCCAAGGCCGTGGTCTGGACCTGCGACCTGACCCACGGCTACATCGACATCAACGCCGACTACCGTTCGTGAAGAAGCTGGTCCTGGTCGTCGCGGCCGCGCTGATCGACGCGGACGGCCGGGTCCTGCTGGCCGAACGGCCGGAGGGCAAGCCGCTGGCCGGGACCTGGGAATTTCCCGGCGGCAAGGTGGCCGAGGGCGAGATGCCGGAGGCGGCGCTGATCCGCGAGCTGAAGGAAGAGCTCGACATCACCGTGCCGCCGACCTGCCTGGCGCCTTTCACCTTCGCCTCGCACGAATACGAAACCTTCCACCTGCTGATGCCGCTCTATCTCTGCCGGCGGTGGGAGGGGATGGTGCGGCCGCTGGAGGGGCAGCGGCTCAAATGGGTGCGGCCGATGGAGATGGGCAAGCTGCCGATGCCGCCGGCCGACCTGCCGCTGGTCGCGATGCTGCGCGACCTCATCCACTGACCCTTCTGACCGCGGCCATCCAGCCGGCATAGACCGCGGTGCCGCCGGCGATGGCGAGCGCCATCCCGGTGAAGCCGCTGCCCAGCGTCGCCACGATCCAGCCGCCGCCGGCGATCACGACCAGCCGGGCGGTGCCTGCCAGGAACGGCCCCAATGCCCGGCCCGTGCCTTGCGCCGCGAAGGTCAGGCCAAGACCGATACCGAGCAGCGGATAGCTCCAGCCGACGGCCTGCAGATAAGCGGCGCCCTCGGCGACAACCGCCGGGTCGTGGGAAAACATGCCGATCCAGCCGGCAGGCAGCAGCGTCGCCACCAGCCCGAACAGGCAGCCGATCAGGGTGGCGACCAGCGTGCCGGCCCGCGCGACCCGGGCGGCGCGGCCATGGTCGCCGGCACCGGTCGCGGTGGCGACCAGGGTGATCACCGCGGTGCCCAGCGCAAAGCTCAGCGGCATCTGCAGCAGTTCCAGCCGCGTGGCCGCGCCGTACCCGGCCAGCGCAGCACTGCCGAAACCGGCGATCAGCCCGGTGGCGGCAACCGTCGCGATCTGCCATTGCAGGATACCGAGACCGGCGGGGCCGCCGACCTTGAGGATATCGGCCAGCAGCCGGCGCCGCGGCGCGAAACCCTCGGGCGCCAGCCGCACCAGCCCGCGGCCGCCCAGCAGCCAGGCAAGCAGCACCAGGGTGCCGGCGACATAGCAGCCGATGACGGCGAGCCCGGCCCCGACCACGCCCAGCCGCGGAAACGGTCCCAGGCCGAGGATCAGGGCCGGCGACAGGCCGAGATGCACGGCCTCGCCGATCACGACGGCCGCGGCCGGCACCGTCATGACCCCGGTGCCGCGCACCACGTTGGCCAGCGTATTCATCAGCCAGACCGCCGCGATGCCGCCGAAGATCACGGCCGAATAGCTGACGGCCGCGTCGAGTGCGATGCCCGTCGCGCCCATGGCGCGGTAGATCGCAGGCCCTGCGGCCAGCATCGGTGCCGTCGTGGCGATTCCCAGGGCCAGGGCCAGCATGACGGACTGGGCGGCCAGCAGCGAGGCATCCCGCTGCCGCCCGCCGCCCAGCGCGCGGGCGATGGCGGAGGCGACGCCGGCACCGATGCCGCTGGCCGATGCCATCTGGATGACGAGGAAGATCGGGAAGGCCAGCGAGACCCCGGCCAGCGCATCGGTGCCGAGCCAGCCGACGAAGACGGCATCGGCGGCAATGAAGGCGACACGCGCACCGGCCTCGCCCAGATTGGGGGCAGCCAGACGCAGCAGCGTCGGGACGACGGGGGCGTTGAGCAGCCGCCAGGTCCGGTCATGAGCGTTCATCGGCAGGATCCTCCTGCCGGCGACCTTCCGGAATTACCCGGGCAGCGGCAATTACCCCTGGGGTAACCGCCTCAGAACCGATAGGCGATGAAGGCGGTGCCCAGCGGCTGCCAGCGGCGTTCGGTGACCGGGCTGTCGGCCGCGTCGCCAAGCAGGTAGCCGGTCCCGACCGAGAGGTCGAGCGACCAGGAAGGCGCGAACCGATAGCTGAGGGCGATCGCCGCGTCGGCCCGCTTGAAACCACCCTTGGCGTTGAACTGGGGCAGGCCGGACTTGGCCGATTGCGTGGCCGTGACGCCGTAGAAGGTTTCCATGTTGCGGTCGTCGGCCCAGGTCGTGAAGGCGGTCGCGCGCAGCGCCAGCTTTTCCGAGAGCGGCATCAGGCCGAGCGCGCCGACCTCGCCGGTCGCGCTCTGCCGGCCGCCGAAATCCGAGGTGGCGTTGGCATAGACGCTGAACGGCCCCGCCCAGTAGGCGGCGAAGATCCTGCCGGCCAGCCCGCCGTCGATGTCGCCCAGGCCCTTCAGTCGGGCACTGTCGTCCTGGTCGCGCCCGAAGCGGTAGGTCACGCCGACGCCGAGGTCGAATTCAGGCGTGTCGACGACATAGACGCCGGCACCGTTGACCGGGTTCAGATAGACCCGGTCCTTCCAGGTCACGTCGATCAGCGGCAGCGGCATGGCCTTGAAGTTCTTCGCGCCCTCATACTTCGGAACGACGACCGTACCGGCGCCCAGCCGGATGTCCCAGTCCTTGCCGTCCAGCTTCGGCATCAGCGCGGTGATGTCGTCGAGCGTCCAGATGCTCCAGGAGATGTCCTGGGCCGCGGCGGGCTGGGCCGCAGCGACGGCGAACAGGCCGAGCGTGGCCAGAAAACGGCGGAAATGCAAAGGGCTACTCCGATCGGGGCCGGGCCGCAGTCTGGCATAAGCCAGTCGCATCGGCTATCGTTCGGGGGAAGGCCAAACAATTCGTGAATATCGGGGGAGGAACCATGCGCCGTCACATCGTCGCCGCCGTCGCGGCCCTGACGCTCGGGGCTGCCGCACTGCCGGCCCAGGCCCAGGATTTCATCAACGTGCTGACCGGCGGCACCTCGGGTGTCTACTATCCGCTCGGGGTCGCGCTGTCGAACATCTACGGCAAGGCGCTGCCGAAATCGAAGGTCACCGTCCAGGCGACCAAGGCGTCGGTCGAAAACCTGAACCTGCTGCAGCAGGGCAAGGGCGAGATCGCCTTCAGCTTGGGCGATTCGCTGTCCGATGCCTGGAACGGGGTCGAGGATGCCGGCTTCAAGGCCAAGCTGACCAAGCTGCGGGCGATCGCACCGATCTATCCGAACTATATCCAGATCGTGGCCTCGGCCGATTCGGGCATCAAGTCGATCGCCGACCTCAAGGGCAAGCGGGTCTCGGTCGGCGCACCGAAATCGGGCACCGAGCTCAACGCCCGCGCCATCCTGAAGGCCGCCGGCCTCAGCTATTCGGATCTCGGCAAGACCGAGTACCTGCCGTTCGGCGAATCGGTCGAGCTGATGAAGAACCGCCAGCTCGATGCGACGCTGCAGTCGGCAGGGTTGGGCGTCGCCTCGATCCGCGACCTCGCCACCTCGATCGACATCACCGTCGTGGCCGTGCCGGCCGAAACCGTGGCCAAGGTCGGTGATTCCGCCTATGTCGCGGTCAACATCCCGGCCGGGACCTACAAGGGTCAGGAGAAGGACGTGGCCACCGCCGCGATCGTCAACTATCTCGTGACCCACGAGGGCGTGCCGGCCGATGCCGTCTACACCATGACCAAGGCGATGTACGACAACCTGCCCGAACTGGCCGCGGCCCATGCCGCTGCCAAGGCGATCAACCGGGCCGATGCCGGCGGCAAGTACCCGGTGCCGCTGCATCCCGGCGCCGAGAAGTATTTCAAGGAAGTGGGCGTCCGCCAGTAGCCGCGGACGTCGCCATCGCCGACCGATCGAGGCGCGCGGCCCCCGGACGGGGCGCGCGCCTTTGCCGTTGCCCGAAGCGCCAGGATCGTCATGACCAATCAAGCCGCCCTGAACCCGAACGAACCGCCGGTCCCGACGGCCGAGGAAATCCTGGCCGAGGTCGAGCGCATCCCGGCCAAGATCATCGGCACCGGCGCCAAGGTGCTGTTCGTGGTGGCGCTGATCTTCTCGGCATTCCAGATCTACACGGCGGCCTTCACGCCGTTCTCGAGCCTGGTGACGCGGGCCTACCATGTCGGCTTCCTGCTGTTCCTGACCTTCGCCTTCTTCGGTGCCCGGCCCGGGGTTCCGCGCCATCACGTGCCCTGGTACGACTGGATCCTCGCAATCGTCGCCTTCGCGCTCGGCGCCTATCAGATGGCCTTCGAGGGCGAACTGATCCAGCGTGCCGGCGACCCGTCGACGCTCGACCTCGTCGTCGGCACGCTCAACCTCGTGCTGATCTTCGAGGCGTCGCGGCGCATCATGGGCATGGGGCTGCCGCTGTTCTGCCTTGCCTTCATCGCCTATGCCTTCCTCGGCCAGTACCTGCCGTCGCCGCTCAACCATCGCGGTTACGGCTACGAGCAGGTGATCGACCAGCTGGCGATGTCGACCGAAGGGGTGTACGGCATCCCGACGCTGGTCTCGGCGACCTACATCTTCCTGTTCATCCTGTTCGGCGCCTTCCTCGAGAAGGCCGGCATGATCAACCTGTTCTCGGACGTGGCGCTCGGCACCGTCGGCCATACCCGTGGCGGTCCGGCCAAGGTGGCGGTGATCGCCTCGGGCTTCATGGGCACCATCAACGGCTCGGGCATCGCCAATGTCGTCACCACCGGCCAGTTCACCATCCCGCTGATGAAGCGCTTCGGCTATCGCCCGGCCTTTGCCGGCGCGGTCGAGGCGACGGCGGCGATGGGCGGCCAGATCATGCCGCCGGTGATGGGCGCGGTCGCCTTCATCATGGCCGAGACCATCAACGTGCCCTATGTCGACATCTGCATCGCCGCGGCGATCCCGGCGATGCTCTATTACGCCACCGCCTTCTGGGTCGTGCATCTTGAGGCCGGCCGGGCCGGGCTGCGCGGGATGACCAAGGAGGAATGCCCCAGCGCGATCGCCGCGCTGAAGCGGCAATGGCACCTGCTGCTGCCCCTGGGGGCGCTGGTCTTCCTGCTGTTCTCCGGCTACACGCCGCTGTTTGCCGGCACCGCGGGGCTGGCGCTGACCGCGATCTTCATCATCGGCTCGACCATCGCCGGCAACCTGAACCGCACCGTCGCCCGCATGGTGTTCTGGGCGATCCTGGGAATCGCCTCCTGGGGCCTGTTCCAGGCCTACGGCATCGGCCCGATCATGCTGATGATAGCGGCATTGGTCGCGGTTTCGTTCGTCGTCAAGGGCGGGCGCGACACGCTGATGCTGCTGACGCACAGCCTGGTCGACGGGGCCAAGAGCGCCTTGTCGGTCGGCGTCGCCTGCGCGCTGGTCGGTACCGTCATCGGCGTGTTCAGCCTGACGGGCCTTGCCACCTCGGTCGCCGGCGTCACCATGGCGCTGGGCGAGAAAAGCCTGTTCCTCAGCCTCGTGCTGACGATGGTCATCTCGATCGTGCTGGGCACCGGCCTGCCGACGATCCCGTCCTACATCATCACCGCGGCGATGGCGGCGCCCGCGCTACTCAAGCTCGGCGTGCCGCTGATCGTCTCGCACATGTTCGTGTTCTATTTCGGCATCATGGCCGACCTGACCCCGCCGGTGGCGCTGGCGGCACTCGCCGCCGCGCCGATCGCGCGCGCCGGCCACCAGGAGATCGGCTGGATGGCCACCCGCATTGCCGCGGCCGGTTTCGTCGTGCCGTTCATGGCGGTCTATGCGCCCGAACTGATGCTGCAGGGGAACAACGTGACGGTCCCGGCGGTCGCCTATGTGCTGGTCAAGGCCCTGCTGGCCGTCGGGCTGTGGGGCGGCACCGCGATCGGCTATCTGATCGGCCCGATGTCGTGGCCCGAACGGATCCTGGCCGGCATCGCCGCCTTGTTCCTCGTCGCCAACCAGGCCTGGACCGACGAGATCGGGTTCGCCCTGTCGGCGGCCGTGATCGGCTGGCACTGGTGGCAGAATCGCCGCCAGGCGCAGCCTGCGTGATCCTGTCGCTCTGCCTTGGTGCCACGCTCGGCCTGGCCGAGGCGGCGGTGCCGGTGCGGGATTTCACCCTGGCCTGGACCCATTCGGTCGAGAAGATCGTGTGGGAGGAGGATTGGCGGATCCGCGACGACGGGCGGCTGACTGTTGCCGCCGCCCGCATCCGCGGCTCCGGCGCGGGGATGGAACCGCCGGCCGACGCCGTGCTGGTCGACGGTGCCTGGACCTACCACCCCGCATTGCCGCCGCAGGCGGTGCTGCGCCTGACCCGGTCGCATTTCACCGCCGACTACCGGCTGTGCTGGCAGGGCGGCTGCATGCCGCTCGACCGTCTGATTCCGGTGGCGGAGGAGGGGGCGGTGACGCTGGGCTGGGGCTGCCGGGGCTGATTATCGGCCGACGCGTTCGCGATGCAGCACGTACAGGCCGCTGCCGACGATGACGGCGATGCCGGAAACGGCCAGCAGGTTGGGGACGTCGCCCCAGACGAGATAGCCCGACAGCAATGCCCAGATCAGCGCGGTATAGCGAAACGGCCCGACCACCGACAGCGCGCCATGGCGCATCGCGTCGACGATCAGGTAATAGCCGCCGATGACGAAGGCGGCGGCGAGGCTGAGCAGCGCGATATCGCTCCAGCCGACGGGCTTCCAGCCTTCGACCAGCGAAAAGCCGAGCGCCCCCAGCATCACTACGACCGAGGCCGACAGGACGATGATCAGCGACGGGATGTCGGCGCGCATCCGGCGGGTCATCAGGTCGCGGGCGACGACGAAGAAGACCGCGCCGATCGCCAGCAGCGACCAGTAGTTGAAACCGTCGGCCCGCGGCTGCACCACCATCAGCACGCCGCAGAACCCGACGACCACGGCGCTCCACCGCCGCCAGCCCACGCTTTCCTTCAGGAACAGGGCGGCGGCCGCGGTCATGCCCAGCGGCGAGGTCATGTTGATCGCGGTGGCATTGCCGATCGGCATGTGGAACAGGGCCAGCAGGTAGAGCAGGCTGCCGACCATGTCGAGCACGCCGCGCCACACCGTCGGCCCGCTCCAGGCCCGCCGCAGATGGCGGGCCGCGCCGGTGCCGGCGATGAGCGCCAGCACGATCAGCGAGGCGATCAGCCCGCGGATCGCGATCAGCTGGCCAGCCCCCAGCGAGGCGCTGACCACCTTGACCAGCGAATCGTTGACGATGAACAGCATCATGCTCAGCGTCATCGAGGCTACGCCGCGCCGGGTGCCGGTGCCGAACAGGCGCTCGTAGAACTGCATGAAGTCTGCCGGGGCGTCAGGCCGCCTCGACCGCCTCCATCAGCTCGCTGATCCAGCCGTCGGGGCCATGGTCGAGGCGCAGCGGCACCGCATTGGGAATGACGTTGCGCGGCCCCAGGGCCGCATGATGCTGCACCGACCAGAACACGCCGCCATGGGCGACGATCAGCACCGGACCCTCGTGTTCCAGCGCCTTGTTCAGCCCGGTCAGGGCGCGGGCGAAGAAGTCTTCGATCGATTCGACGCCCTCGTGGGCGACACCCTTCAGCAGGTCGGTGTACCACGGCCCCGGCTCGGTCCCTTCATAGGGGCCGAACGAGATTTCCTGCAGGTCGTCGATCACGACGATCGGGCGCTGCAGCACTTCGTTGACGATCTCGGCGGTCTGGCGGGCGCGGATCAGCGGGCTGACGCAGATCGTGCCGATCTCCAGGCCGCGCATCCGTTCCTTGGCGGCGTGGGCCTGCGCGATGCCGGTCTCGTTCAGTGGAATGTCGCTCCGACCCTGGCAGCGGCGCAGCCGGTTCCATTCGGTCTCGCCATGACGCAGGAAATAGAAGCTGGTCTGCTTGATCATGATCCTCTTATGCTTTCGTCCATGAGGCTGGGGTCAGTGGCTGCCGGGCTTCTCGCCCGTGGAATGCTCGATCGCGTCGAGGGCGTCGGCAAGGCGCGCATTGGCGCTGCCGCGGCGGGCGGGCTGCTGCTGGTTGGCGGCGGGATGCCAGCCCATCACGGTGATGACGTCGAAGGTGGCGGGGATGCGGCCGTCCGGCCCGGCATGCTCGGCCATGTAGATCTCGGCGGCGCGGAACAGCGTGGCCCGGCGGCTGAAGCTGCGCCGGCGTGCCGCGCCGACATTGGTCTCGGCCATGCCGCGCAGGTCGCGCATCAGCGCGAAGGGGTCGGCGTAGGTGACGGTGACGGTCTCGCAATCGACGACCGGCAACGCAAACCCCGCGCGCTGCATCAGCCCGGCGGCATCGCGCAGATCGGCCAGCGGCGCGGTGCGCGGGCTCAGCGCCCCCTCGATCTCGCTTTCCGCACGGCGCAGGGCGTCCGACAGTTCCATCAGCGTCGCGCCGCCGAAGAAGGCGCCGACGAACAGCCCGTCGGGGCGCAGCGCGCGGTTGATCTGCAGCAGCGCGCCGGGCAGGTCGTTGACCCAGTGCAGCCCCAGCACGCTGAAGACCAGGTCGAAGCTGGCCGCCGCGAAGGGCAGGAATTCCTCGTCGCCGACCACGCCCGGTCCCGGGCTGACGAAACCGGGCGCCAGGTCCATCCGCACCAGCGTCTCGATGCCGCCGCGGCGTCCCAGCACCTCGGCCAGCAGGCCGCCGCGGGTGCCGAGGTCGAGCGCCACCGGGAATTGCCGCACCACGTCGTCCAGCCGGTCGGCCAGCCGGTCGGCGATCTCGCGATAGAGGAAGTCGTGCGCGGCGAAATTGCCCGCGGCCCGCGCCCGGCGGGCGCGCAGCGCGGCACGATCGAACAATATGGGGGTCCCGGAGGTCATTTCGGCCGGACCCTAACATGACAGCGGCGATATCGACATGGGCCAAGCGTAAAATTTTGACCGTCGGGTCAGCTTTGCTCGACGTGCTTTTGCCGCCGCAATGCCTCGGCTGCCGCAGGCTGGTCGACCGCCCCGGCCAGCTCTGCCCCGACTGCTGGGGCCGCATCCGCTTCATCGCCCCGCCGTTCTGCGCCTGCTGCGGCCTGCCCTTCGGCCGGGACGAAGGCGTGGGAACCTTGTGCCCGTCCTGCATCGCCGAACCACCCTTGTTCGAACGTGCGCGATCGGTATTCGTCTATGACGAGCATAGCCGCGACCTGGTGCTTTCGTTCAAGCATGCCGACCGAACCGAGCGCTCGGTTCCGTACGGGCGATGGCTTGCCCGTGCCGCTATCGACCTGACCACCGATTGCGATCTTGTCGTGCCGGTGCCGCTGCATCGCTGGCGCCTGTGGCGCCGGCGCTACAACCAGTCGGCCCTGCTGGCCCTAGCCGTGGCCCGCGAAACCGGCCGGCCGGCCGCGGTCGACCTGCTGATCCGGCCGCGGGCGACGCCGACCCAGGGCGGCCTCGGCCGCGAGGCGCGCCGGCGCAACGTGGCCGGGGCGATCGCCTTGCGTCCCGGCCGGGCGGTGACGGGCCTGCGGGTCTTGCTGATCGACGACGTGTTCACCACCGGCGCAACCGTCACCGCCTGTGCTCGCGTCCTGCTGCAGGCCGGCGCGGCCCGGGTCGACGTGCTGACGCTGGCGCGGGTTGTCCGGGACGACGATCGGTCGATCTGAAGTCGCGGCAATTCCTGCAATGCATACGAGCATTGACGCCCGCCCGCGTTGTCTCGGACGACCGGCGCACGATATAAACGTTTCCGTATCGCCGAAACGAGGTTGTCCCGTGGCCCACAATATCGAGATCTACACCACCGCCTGGTGCCCCTATTGCTCGCGGGCGAAGTCGCTTCTGCAGAAGAAGGGGCAGGAATATACCGAGTACGACGTGACGGTGGATCCGCCCAAGCGCGACGAGATGACCGGCCGTGCCGCCGGGCGGACCTCGGTGCCGCAGATCTTCATCGACGGCAAGCATATCGGCGGCTGCGACGATCTCTACGCGCTCGACCGCGCCGGCCAGCTCGATCCGCTGCTGGGATGAGCCGGACGCTGCGGCTGGCCTGCGTCCAGCTCAACGCGCAGGAGGATTTCGACGCCAACATCGCGGCCTGCAGCGGGTTCATCCGCCAGGCCGCGGCCGCGGGCGCCGAGCTGATCGCGACGCCGGAGAACACCGGCTGCATGCAACCCTCCAGCGACCGCGTGCTTGCCGCCGGCCGCAGCGAGGCCGAGCATCCGGCACTGGCGGCCTATCGGGCGCTGGCCGCCGAACTCGGCCGCTGGCTCTCGATCGGGTCGTTGTGGATCCGCGAGGGCGACGAGCCGCGCATCCGCAACCGGCAATTCCTGATCCGGCCGGACGGCACGATCGCGGCGCGCTACGACAAGATCCACATGTTCGACGTCGATCTCGCCAACGGCGAGAGCTATCGCGAATCGAAGAGTTTCGCGCCGGGCGCGCTCGCCCGCACCGTCGACACCCCCTGGGGGCTGATCGGACTGACCATCTGCTACGACGTGCGCTTCCCGCATCTCTACCGCCGGCTTGGCCAGGCCGGGGCGGCGCTGATCTCGATTCCGGCCGCCTTCACCCGCACCACCGGCATGGCCCATTGGCACGTGCTGCAGCGGGCGCGGGCAATCGAGACCGGCGCCTTCGTGTTCGCCGCCGCGCAATGCGGCGAGCATCCGGGCAAGCGGCGCACCTACGGCCACAGCCTGATCGTCGATCCCTGGGGTCAGGTCCTGGCCGATGGCGGCGAGGAGCCGGGCTTCATCGTCGCCGATCTCGATCTTGCCAAGGTCGCCGAGGCCCGCGGCAACGTCCCGGCCTGGAAGGCCGACCGGGATTTCGAATTGGCACCCTGAAAATAGCCGGATGCGGCGCTTTTTGAGCACCGCATCCGGCACCATCCTGGGGCCGTAGTCCCGCGCTGACCAGGATGAGTCCCGATGTCCCGCCTCGCATCCGCCCCGCTGCCCCTGCAATTGCTGGCCTGCTCGTTCCTGTGGGGCACGGCCTTCCTGCTGATGAAGCTGATCGGCGCCGATATCGGCGCCGTGCCGCTGGCAGCCGTTCGCGGGCTGATGGGGGCCGGGCTGATCGGCGGCTGGTTCCTGATCTGCGGCGGCAACATCCTGCCGCGGGGCCGGGAATGGCGGGACTGGGCGGTGCTGGGGCTGGTCCAGGGCGCGATCCCCAATACGCTGACCGTCTATGCGCTGACCCAGATCTCGGCCGGCATGACCTCGCTGATCCAGGCCTCGACGCCGCTGATCGTCGCCGTGTTCGCCCATGTCATGTTTGCCGAGGAACGCCTGACTTGGCGGCGCGGCGCGGGGGTGCTGCTCGGCTTTGCCGGCATGGCCATCCTGCTCGCCCCCGCCGTGCTGGCCGGTCGCGGCGGCAGCCTCGGCGGCGTCCTGGCGATGGCGGCGACCGCCCTGTCCTATGCGGTCGGCAACCTCTATGTCCGCGGCATCCCCAACCCGCGGCCCGGTCGTCTCGCCTTCGGCCAGCAGCTTTTCTCCGGCTTGCCGCTGACCGCGCTGGCGTTCGGGCTGGGCGGGTCGTCGGCCTTTGCCGCCATGCCCTCGCATGCCGGCACGCTGATCCTGCTGGGCGTCTTCGCCACCGCCCTGCCGATCGCCCTCTACATGAACATCCTGCGGCTGGCCGGCCCGACCCGCGGGTCGATGAACGGCTATCTCGTGCCGGTCTGGACGATCCTGCTGGGCGTGGCGGTGCTGGGCGAGACCGTCGGGCTGCGCGAGGTCGTCGGGGCCGTCGTCGTCCTGTCCGGGATCGCCCTGGCGTCGATCCGGCCGGCGCCCGCCGCGGTCACCCCGCGGCTCAAGGCCGCCTGACGGCGACGATCCGCTGGCGCATGGCCGGCTCGCTCGTTTCGCCGTCGAAATAGGCGCGGACCTCGAGCTGGCCCGCCACCGCCGTCAGCAATTCGCCCGGCCGCAGCAGGAAATCCGGGTTCGCCGGGCGGCCGAATCGGGCCTGGCCCTGGGCGAATGTCTCGTAGAGCAGGACGCCCCCCGGTGCCACGGCGGCGACGATCCGCGGCAAGAGCGGCCGCCAAAGGTAATTTGTCACCACGATGCCGGCGAAACGCCGGTGCGGCAGCGGCCAGGGGCCGTCTTCCAGGTCGGCCTCGACAAGCTCGGCGGGCAGGTCGCGAACCCCGGAAATGTCGCGGTCGACCGCGACGACCGGATGGCCGCGCCCGAGGAACAGCAGGGCATGCCGGCCCGACCCGCAGGCGAGATCGAGCACCGGGCCGCCGGCCGGGACCAGCCCGGCATGGTCGGATATCCAGGGCGAGGGCGCGCCCCGCCCTTGTCGGGCCGGCACGGACGTGCCATCTACAGGTGACCGTTGCATGACGGGATCCATTGTTTTCCGGGTCGACGATGATTGTCTACGACGTCAAATGCGCCAAGGAGCACGTCTTCGAAGGCTGGTTCCGGTCGAGCGACGATTTCGAGAAGCAGGCCAAGGGTCGCAAGATCACCTGCCCGGAATGCGGCTCGACCAAGGTGACCCGTGCGCCGATGGCCCCGGCGGTGAAGACGACGCGCGAACTCTCCAACGACGAGGCCCGCCAGGCCCGGGCCAAGGCGCGCGAGATGCTGGTCAAGCTGCGCGAGCAGGTCGAGAAGAATGCCGACTATGTCGGCAACAAGTTCCCGGAAGAAGCCCGCAAGATCCATTACGGCGAGACCGAGCAGCGTTCGATCTACGGCGAGGCCACGGCCGACGAAGCCCAGGCCCTGCAGGAGGAAGGCGTCGAATTCGGCGTCGTGCCCTGGGTCGATCGCGGCGACGCCTGAACCGGGCCTATTCGAAGACCACCTTGTTGCGGCCGGTCCGCTTGGCGGTATAGAGCGCCTGGTCGGCGCGCCCGAGCAGTTCGTCGAGCGTCCGGTCCTCCGCCAGCCGTCCGGTGCCGCCGATCGAGACCCGCACCTCGATGCGCAACTCGTCGGCGCTGACCGGCGCCGCCGCGATCGCCGCTCGCAGCCGTTCGGCGGTTGCCGCCGCCTCGTCGGCCCCGACACCCGGCAGCATCACCGCGAATTCCTCGCCGCCCATCCGCGCCATCAGGTCCTGCTGGCGCAGTTCGGCGCGGCAGCGCTGGGCGGTCGCCTGCAGCACGACGTCGCCGACGGGATGGCCGAAACGGTCGTTGATCGATTTGAAGTGGTCGATATCGAGCATCAGCACGGCCAATGGCAGCGCATCGGCCCGGGTCTGGCGCAGCATCGCGCCGCCGGATTCGGCGAACTGGCGACGATTCGACAACCCCGTCAACGGGTCGGTCGCGGCAAGGCGGCGCAATTCCTGCTCCAGCCGATGCTGGGCGGTGATCTCGTCGAAGACCCAGATGCGGCCGTTGCGGCCGTCGCCCTGGACCGGATGGCTGTCGACCTCGAACTGCCGGTCGCCCAGGTCCCAGACCGCCTTGACGGCAAAGCCGACGTCGGCGACCACGGCGGCGTAGGTCGTCTGCAACGCGTCGGCATTGACGCAGGATTCGCGCAGCCGCCGCATCGCCTGGGCCAGGGTCGCGGCGTCGTTCTCGCCGGTGGCGAGCCCCAGCAGCGCCGAGGCCGGAGGATTGACCAGCGCGGGGCCGCCGTCGCCGGGAATGACCAGCACGCCGGCCGGCACGCTGCCGATCAGGTCGTCGAATCGATCGCTCATCACGCGGCGCAGCATCGCCTGGCGCCGGTCGCTCAGCATCTGCGAGAAGACGCTGGTCAGGATCGGTATGCCCTGTTCGACGTCCGAGCGGAACGGGCAGACGCAGCGCCGGGCGGTTTGGGCGGCCCAGAGCAGCAGGATGCCGCTGCGCGGCGCCTCGGCGATCGGCGTCGGAATGAAATGGACTTCACGGGCCGGCCGGCCCAGCGCCGCGAGCACCGCGGCAGGCAGGCGCACCCCTTCGGCCGGAATGGCGCCCAGGCGCCAGTCGGTGGCGTCGAGGCGGCAGTCGCCGAGCGAAAACGGTGCCGGCGGCGGTTCGGGGGCGGCGGCCAGCGGCAGGGCCATGCCGCCTTCCGTCGCCTCGAAGGCGATGGCGATATCGGCGCCCGAGGCGATGCGGGCGAAACGGGTCAGGGCTTCCAGGCCGTCGGTGTGGTCGGCCATGGCGTCAGGCTGCCAGGTCCAGCCGCCGCTCGATGACACGCAGCACCTCGTCCGGCGCGGTCATGTGCGGGAAGTGGCCCTCCGCCTCGATCGCATCGAGGGTCGAGCCGTCGATATGGCGGTGCAGCCATTGCGCCACGAACATCGGCACGGCGACGTCGCGGCTGGCCTGCACGATATGCGTCGGCCGTTCCAGCCGGGTCGCGATCTCGCGCATGTCCGACTGGAAGATGGTGCGCGAGATCGCCAGGGCGATGTCCGGCCGCATCTGGAACAGCGTCCGGCAGAATTCGTCGACGGCCTTGTGGCCCGGCACACCGACCACGGCCGGGGCGAAGCCGGCGCCCCAGGCCTGGAAATTCGCCGCCATCCCGGCGTGCAGGGCCTCGAGGCCCTCGCGGGTGAACCCGCCTTCGTAGCCCGGTTCGTCGAGGTAGCGCGGCGAGGCGCCGATCAGGATCAGCCGGCGAAACGGCTCGGGTCGGACAGCCGCCGCGGCGGCACCGATCATGCCGCTGACCGAATGGCCGATATAGATGCAGCTGTCGATGCCGAGTTCGTCGAGGATCGCGACCAGATCGTCGGCGAAGCCGTAGAGCGACGAATGGCGCCTGGGATCGTAACTCGCCTCGCCGTTCGGCCCGGCGCCGGCGAGATTGTAGGAAACCACCCGGAAATGCGCGTCCAGCGCCGGGCGCAGGGCGTCCCAGGCGGACTGGTCGGTGCCGAAGCCGTGGGACAGCACGACGGTCCGCGTGCCGTTGCCGGTTATCCGCCCATGCAGGGTTTCAAATTTACTTGCCAACAAACCGCTCCATTCTGCATGGCGGATCGATCAACTGATCAAGCGTCAAGAATTCTTGGCCGGCCTTACAATCGCGATACCGGAAGAATTTTGATCTGTCCATTGGTGCGCAAAGATTTGACGGTCACCAATAACAGGATACCGCGCCGGCTTATCCTTTTGACAGCAAGCCGCCGTCACCGACGACGCCCGAGGCACGCTGCGGTATTCAGGGTGAACAGGATATCTTCCTCGCCGCTCCCGGGATCCGTCGCGACGCCGATGCGTCGTGCGCCCCAGCCCTCGTAGAAGGCGATGGCCGGTTCGTTTCTGGCCAGAACCGCGAGCCGCGCATCGGCGAAACCCGCGGCGGCGATCGACGCGGCCAAATGCTGCAGCAACCTTTGGCCGATGCCGCGCCGCTGCCAGGCCGCCAGCAGGTAGAGGGTCGTGATCTCCGCGCCGAGGTGGTGGCCGAATCCGACGATCTCTCCATCTTCGACTGCGACGAATGCCCGGCCCGGGCCGCGGAGGGCCCGACCCCACAGGTCCTGCCGGTCGCCGAGGTCCGGCGCGGCATAGCTTGTCCCGAAATAGCGGGCATAGGTCTGGCGATGCGCCGCGACGTGCACGGCCGCGATCGCCCGGGCGTCTTCAGGGATCGCTTCGCGGATGCCGGTCACGGCCGGCCCGTGAGCCGGATTGCGGCAGCCAGTGTGGGAAAGCCGATCGCGACCGACAGCCAGAGGGTCAGGGCGCGAAACACCAGCGTCGCGGCGATCGCCGCTTCGGCGCTGGTGCCAAGGCCGGTGATCAGCGCCAGCATCGCCCCCTCGGTACCGCCGAGGCCGCCGGGCACCACGATCAGCGCACCGGCGGCCGAGGCCGCGCCGAGGATGAACATGGCGTCGATCAGGGTGGCCGTGGTTCCCAGTCCGCGCAGCAACAGGGCAAGGCCGCCGGCCAGGATCGTCCAGGCGGCGAGCGACAGGACAAGCATTGCCGCAGCCAGGGCCGGCGTGACGATCCGCCCGCCCTGGCGCAACGCGACACGCAGGCGCGCGAAGCCGCGCGGCCAGCGCCCGAGCCGCCGATAGCCCCAGCCGACGAGAGCGAGCAGCGGCGCCGGCCGGAAGAACAGCCACAGCGCGAGCCCGAGCAGGGTCGCAATGCCTGCCGCCAGGCCGGCGAAGCCGGGAAACGAGGCGAGGCCCGCCAGGATGAACAGGACGAAGACCAGCCCGTCTGACAGCCGGTCGAGGGCCAGCAGCGCGAAGCTGTGTTCGTAGCGTGCGCCGTGCCCCCGGCGCAGCAGCCACAGCCGCACCGCCTCGCCGATCCGCCCCGGGGTGAGGAGCAGCGCGTAGCCGGCCATGAAATACAGCAGGGTGCGGGGATAGGGCAGGTCGAGGCCGAGCCGTGCCTGGGCGATCTGCCAGCGACGGGCTCGCAGGGCGAAATTGGCCAGCGAGGTCGCGGCAAGGACGAGTACCAGGGCCGGCGGCAAGGCCAGAACCTCGGCGGCGACGCGATCGAGACGGCCCGTGAGCGCGGCGCCGATGACGAAGGCCAGAACGAATCCGGCGGCAAGCCCCAGGGCGATCCGCCGGCTGCGGGCCAGCCGCGGCGCCGGATCGCCGGTCATTCGCCGGGCTTTTCGGCCATCATCATGTAGTTGATGTCGGTATCGCGGCTGACCCGCCAGGAATTGCCGAGCGGGTTGTAGGTGACCCCGACCAGCGCGCGTGGAATGAGCCCGGCATGGCGCATGGCGCGTGCCAGTTCGTGCGGCTTGAGGAACTTGCGCCAGTCATGCGTGCCCGGCGGCAGCCAGCGCAGCACCCGTTCGGCCAGGAAGACCGCCAGGGCCCGGGCCTTCAGCGTGCGGTTCAGCGTGGCCATGAAGACCGGCGCCCCGGGCCGGGCGAGGTCGGCCAGCGCGGCCATGAAGGCGTCGACATCGGCGACATGCTCGACGATCTCCATCGCCACGACGCCGTCGAAGCGTTCCCCGGCCGCGGCGACCGCTTCTGCCGTGACGCAGCGGTAGTCGACGGCGACACCCGCCTGCTCGGCATGGGCGCGGGCGGTGCCGATGTTTTCGGCGGCGGCATCGATAGCGACCATCTCGGCGCCCATCCGGGCCAGCGGCTCGGCCAGCAGCCCGCCGCCGCAGCCCACGTCGATCAGCCGCAATCCCTCCAGCGGCCGCTGGGCGCCCGGGTCGCGGCCGTGGCGGGCGCAGAGGCGATCGCGGATGAACCCCAGCCGCACCGGGTTCAGCGCGTGAAGCGGCGCGAATTCGCCCTTGGTATCCCACCACTTCTGGGCGAGGGCGGCAAAGCGGGCAACCTCGTCCTGGTCGACGGTCGGGCCGGTGGCGGAGACGAGCATGGCGACTTCCCAAAGTGGCTGGCGCGGAGTATGTATAGCGCGCTTCTTTCCGACAAGGCTTCAGGCAAAGAAGGGACTGGGCTGGATCCATCTGGGGTGCGGCCGGGCTCCCCGCGTCGCCTGAGGCCTATGATTGTTTGGTGCCGCGTGGCGGCACGTCTTGGCAGGGAACGGGACTATGGCGCGTCTGGTGTTGAAGTTCGGCGGGACGTCGGTCGGCACGATCGATCGGATCAAGAACGTCGCCACCAAGATCAAACGCGAGGTCGATGCCGGCAACCAGGTCGCGGTCGTCGTGTCCGCCATGTCGGGCGAGACCAACAAGCTCGTCGACTATGTCCGCCAGATCGCGCCGGTCTACGACCAGAAGGAATACGACCAGATCGTCGCGACCGGCGAGCAGGTCACCATCGGCCTGGTCGCCCTCGCGCTGCAGCAACTCGGGGTCAAGTCACGCTCCTGGACCGGCTGGCAGATCCCGATTCGCACCAACGACATGCATGGCTCGGCCCGTATCGAATCGATCGACGCCGAGATGATCGAGGCCGAATTCTCGGCCGGCATCGTCCCGGTCGTGGCGGGTTTCCAGGGCGTCACCGGTGGCAATCAGCCGCGGGTCACGACGCTCGGCCGCGGCGGCTCGGACACGTCGGCCGTGGCGCTGGCCGCCGCCCTCAAGGCCGATCGCTGCGACATCTATACCGATGTGGACGGGGTCTATACGGCCGATCCGCGCATCGTGACGGCTGCCCGCAAACTCGATAGGATCACCTACGAGGAAATGCTGGAACTGGCATCGCTGGGCGCAAAGGTCCTGCAGACCCGCTCGGTCGAGATGGCGATGAATCACCGTGTTCGCGTACAGGTGCTGTCGAGCTTCGAGGACAAGCCCGGCACGCTGGTTGTTGATGAGGAAGAGATCGTGGAACAGCAAATCGTCAGCGGCGTGACCTATTCGACCGATGAAGCCAAGATCGCGCTGCTGCACGTGCCGGACCGCCCGGGCATCGCCGCGTCGATCTTCGGGCCGCTGGCCGATGCCGGCATCAACGTCGACATGATCGTCCAGAACGTCTCGGAAGACGGCAAGCTGACCGACCTGACCTTCACCGTCGGCCGCGCCGATGCCGAGCGCGCCAAGCAGACGATCGAGGCCGCCCGCGAAACCGTCTCCTACGCCAACCTCGTCCTCGACAAGAACGTGGTCAAGGTCTCGGTCGTGGGCGTCGGCATGCGCAGCCATTCGGGCATCGCGCGCACGATGTTCAAGGCGCTGGCCGAGAAGGGCATCAACATCCAGGTGATCACCACCTCCGAGATCAAGGTCTCGGTGCTGATCGCGGCGGAATATACCGAGCTGGCGGTGCGCAGCCTGCACACCGCCTTCGGGCTGGATGCCGCCTGAGCGGCCACATAGCCGGGCCACAGCCTCGGCCCTGACGGCGCCGGCCGCGCCATGAAACGGCCGGCGGCGGCGGGGCCGCGTCTCCTTCTCAAGCGTCTACGCGAACTTCTCGCCGGCCCCGGCAGCCCGGACGACCGGCTGCACGAGGTCGTGCGCGTCATCGCCTCCAACATGGTGTCGGAGGTGTGCTCGGTCTATCTGATGCGGCCGGGCGAGATCCTCGAGCTCTACGCGACCGAGGGCCTGAATCCCTCGGCCGTCCATCGCACCCGCCTCAATGTCGGCGAGGGTCTGGTCGGCGACATCGCGATGAATTCCCGGCCGCTGGCGCTGGCCGATGCCCAGTCGCATCCTCATTTCGCCTATCGCCCCGAAACCGGCGAAGAGATCTACCATTCGCTGCTCGGCGTGCCGATCCTGCGCGCCGGCAAGTCGATCGGCGTACTGGTCGTGCAGAACCGCACCCGCCGCCAATATGCCGAGGAAGAGGTCGAGGTCCTCGAGACCATCGCCATGGTGCTGGCCGAACTGGTCAGCCAGTCCGGCATCCTGGCGCCCGAGGACCTCGCCCGCGTCCGCCGCTCCAGCCTGCTGCCGACCCGGATCGAGGGCCGGGCGCTGTCGGAAGGGCTGGCGATCGGCACCGCCCATCTGCACGAGCCGCGTATCGAGGTGACGCGCACCGTGGCCGAGGATACCGGCCACGAATTGGAACGGCTCGAGCGCGCGATCCTGTCGATGCGCGATTCGATCGACCTGATGCTCGACGGCGACGGCATCACCGGCGAAAGCCGCGACATCCTCGAAACCTACAAGATGTTCGCCTACGACAAGGGCTGGAACGCCAAGCTGCACGAGGCCGTCGAAAGCGGCCTCACCGCCGAGGCGGCGGTCCAGCGCGTCCAGACCGACATGCGCAACCGCATGAACCAGATCACCGACCCCTATATCCGGGAGCGGCTGGCCGATCTGGAGGACCTGGCGAACCGCCTGCTGCTGCATCTATCGGGGCGCGACCCGAACGAGCATGTGCGCAAGATGCCCGACAACGCGGTGCTGTTCGCCCGCTCGATGGGGCCGGCCGAGCTGCTCGACTACGATCGCGCGCGGCTGCAGGCCCTGGTGCTCGAGGAAGGGTCGACGATGAGCCATGTGGCCATCGTCGCCCGCGCCCTGAACCTGCCGGTCGTCGGCTCGGCCGAAGGGGCGATCGCGGCGGTCGAGCTGGGCGACCAGGTCATCGTCGACGCCGATCGCGGTCAGCTGTTCATTCGCCCGCGCGAGGATGTGCAGGCCGCCTTCCGCCAGAACATGGCGGTGCGCGCCGCCCGCCTCGCCAAATATGCCAGCCAGAAGGATGATCCGGCCGTCACCCGCGACGGCCGCAAGATCCGGCTCTACATGAATGCCGGCCTGCTGGCCGATCTCGACCATCTCGACGAGACCGGTGCCGACGGCATCGGTCTCTATCGTACCGAGCTGCATTTCATGGTGCGCTCGTCGCTGCCGCGCATCGATGCCCAGGCCGGCATCTACGCCTCGATCCTCGACAGTGCCAAGGGGCGGCCGGTCGTCTTCCGCACGCTCGACATCGGCGGCGACAAGCGGCTGCCCTACATGCCGCACCCGGAGGAGGAAAATCCGGCGCTGGGCTGGCGGGCGATCCGGATGGGCCTCGACCGCCCGGTGCTGCTGCGCAGCCAGCTGCGCGCGCTGCTGATCGCGGGTGCCGGCCGCCGGCTCGACATCATGTTTCCGATGGTGTCGGAGGTCGAGGAATTCATCCGCGCCCGCGCGATGCTCGATTCCGAGGTGGCCTGGGTCAGAAAGCACAACCGCGAAGTGCCTTCCGAACTGCGCGTCGGCACCATGCTCGAAGTGCCGGCCCTGGCCTATCAGCTCGGCGCGCTGCTGCCGCGCGTCGACTTCATCTCGATCGGGTCGAACGACCTGATGCAGTTCCTGTTCGCCGTCGATCGTGGCAATCCCAAGGTGATGGACCGCTACGATCGCCTGGCGCCGGGGTTCCTCAAGTTTCTCAAGGACGTCGTCGACCAGTGCCGCGCCGCCGGCCGGCCGGTGACGCTGTGCGGCGAGATGGGCGGCAAGCCGCTCGAGGCGATGGCGCTGATCGGCATCGGCCTCGACGGCTTCTCGATGCAGGCCGGTTCGGTCGGGCCGGTCAAGGAAATGCTGCGCAGCCTCGATGCCGGCCAGATCCAGCGCTTCATGGCCGAGATCCTCGACAGCCACGAACATTCGATCCGCGACCGCCTGCTCGACTGGGCGGCCAGCCACGGCATCAGCGTCGGCGCCTGATCACGCAAACGTCAGGCCGTTTCGCCGTCCGGACGGCATTGTCGACTGTCATAAAAATGTCATGATAATCCTTCGCAATGGGAGGATGTCATGCAGATTACCCGACGTGGCCTGCTGGCTGGTGGCGCGGCCCTGGCGCTGGGCGGCCAGGTGCCGGGTGGTTCGGCGCTGGCCCAGGGTCCGGCCCTGATCACCAAGCCGATTCCGTCGAGCGGCGAGCGGATCCCGGTCATCGGCCTGGGCACCGCCCGCCGCTATGAGGAAGCCCGCACCGACGCCGACATGGCGCCGTTGCGCGAGACCTTCGCGCGGTTCAGCGCCTTGGGCGGCACGGTGATCGACACCGCCCCGTCCTATGGCAATGCCGAGGCGATCATGGGGCGGCTGGTCGCCGACCTCGGGCTGCGACCCCGGCTGTTCCTGGCGACCAAGGTCGGTGCCGATTCGAAGGAAGCCGGCCGCGCCCAGATCGAGCAGGCCTTCCGCAACCTGCAGACCGACCGGATCGACCTGATCGCGGTCCACAACCTGCGCGACACGGCAAACCAGCTCGCCACCCTGCGCGACCTGAAGGCCGCCGGCCGCATCCGCTATGTCGGCGCGACCACCTCGTTCGATCGCCAGTACCAGGATTTCGAGGCGATGATGCGGGACGAACCGCTCGATTCGATCCAGATCGACTATGCGCTGGACGATCGCGGCTCGGCCGACCGCATCATCCCGCTGGCCCGGGATCGCGGCATGGCGGTGTTCGTCAACCTGCCGTTCGGCCGGGGCCGGCTGTTCAAGGCGACCGAGGGCAGGCCGCTGCCCGACTGGGCGGCCGAGATCGACTGCACGACCTGGGCCCAGGTGTTCCTCAAGTACATCGTCTCCCATGACGCCGTGACCTGCGCGGTGCCGGGCATGGCCCAGGCCCGCTATGTCGACGACAACCTCAAGGCCGCCCAGGGCCGCATGCCCGACGCGGCGCTGCGCCGGCGGATGGAGCAGTTCATCGATGCGCTCTGACGGCGCGGCCGCCCTCATCCGCCGCGTGATCGACATCCGGCCCGGCGAGGGCCGGGCGCTGGCCTGGTCATGGCTCTACGTCTTCGCGTTGTTCCTGGCCTATTACGTATTGCGGCCGATCCGCGATGAACTCGGCGTCGCCGGCGGGGTGCGCAACCTGCCCTGGCTGTTCACCGGCACGCTGGTCGCGATGCTCGCGGTCAATCCGCTGTTTGCCGCCGCGGTGCGCCGCTGGCCGCGCGAGCAGTTCATTGCGGTCTCCTACCGCTTCTTCATGGTCAACCTGCTGGTGTTCATGGGGCTGCTCGCGCTGGCGACGCCCGAACAGCATGTCTGGATCGGCCGCGCCTTCTTCATCTGGGTCTCGGTCTTCAACCTGTTCGTCGTCTCGGTGTTCTGGTCGTTCATCGTCGACGTCTTCGACGGCGGCCAGGGCAAGCGTCTGTTCGGCTTCCTGGCCGCCGGGGCGACGCTCGGCGGCCTGGCGGGCTCGGCCCTGACCTCAGGTTTCGTCGAGCATGTCGGCCAGACCTGGCTGCTGCTCGCCTCGATCCTGCTGCTCGAAGTGGCCGTGTTCGCGACGCGCCGGCTGTCGCGGCTTTCGGATGCGTTCCGGCAGCCGGTGCAGGGCGACGATCCGCATCGCGCTGTCGGCGGCGGCATCTTCGCGGGGCTCACCCATACCTTCCGCTCGCCCTACCTGTTCGGCATCGCGGTCTTCATCCTGCTCTATTCGATCACCTCGACCGTGCTCTATTTCCAGCAGGCCCAGATCGCCGAGGCGAATTTTGCCGATCGCGCGGCGCGCACCGCCTTCTTCGCCGACATCGATTTCTGGGTGAACGTCTTCACCCTGGCGATCCAGCTGTTCCTGACCGGCCGGGTGATGGGCTGGCTCGGCGTCGCTCTCACGCTGTGCATCCTGCCGCTGGTCAGCATCGCCGGGTTCGCGGCGTTGGCCTCGATGCCGACGGTGGCGGTCTTCGTGGCGGTCCAGGTCGGCCGCCGTGTCTCGAATTTCGCCCTGGCCCGGCCGACGCGGGAGGTCTTGTTCACCTCGGTCCCGCGCGAGGATCGCTACAAGGCCAAGAATTTCATCGACACCGTCGTCTATCGCGGCGGCGATCAGGTCGGCAGCTGGGCCTATGCCGGTCTGCTGGCGGTGGGCCTCACCCTGACCGGCATTGCCTGGATCGCCGTGCCGGTCTCCGCATTGTGGCTCGGCCTGAGCTACTGGCTCGGCCGCAGGCAGGAGCAGGCCGAGCGACGCGAGGCCGTCGCGTCGCCGGCCGAATAGTCAGTCCTTCGTCAGCTCGCCCAGCGCCTCGATCAGCGCGTCGCATTCGGCCGGGGTGCCGACGGTGATGCGCAGATACTGCTCGATGCGGGGCTGGCGGAAATGGCGGACGATGATGCCGCGTTCGCGCAAGGCCGCGGCGAGCTTGCCCGCGTCCTGCTTCGGGTGCGTCGCGAAGACGAAGTTGGCGGCCGAGGGCAGCACCCGGAAGCCCAGCGCCTGCAGGTCGGCCGCCAGCTTCTCGCGGCTGCGGATCACCGCCTGGCGGGTTTCCTGAAAATAGCCCTCGTCCTCGAAGGCGGCGACCGCGCCGGCCATGGCGAAGCGGTCGAGGGGGTAGGAATTGAAGCTGTTCTTGACCCGCTCCAGCGCCTCGATCAGTTCGGCCTGGCCGATGGCGAAGCCGACGCGCAGACCGGCCAGGGAACGGGATTTCGACAGGGTCTGCACCACCAGCAGGTTCGGATGGCGGGCGACCAGCGGGATGGCGCTTTCGCCGCCGAAGGCGACATAGGCTTCGTCGACGACGACGACGCGGTCGGCGTGGCGGGTCAGCAGCCGTTCGATGGCATCGAGGGGCAGCAGATGCCCGGTCGGCGCGTTGGGGTTCGGAAAGATGACGCCGCCGCAGGACCCGTCATAGCCGTCGACGTCGATCTCCATCGCGGCGTTCAACGGTATCTGGCGGTACTCGATGCCGTAGAGCCCGCAATAGACCGGATAGAACGAATAGCTGATGTCGGGAAACAGCAGCGGGGCATCCTGCTTCAGCAGACCGAGGAAGACATGGGCCAGCACTTCGTCCGAGCCGTTGCCGACGAACACTTCCGCCGGGCTGACGCCGTGATAGGCCGCCAGCGTCTTCTTCAGCCGGTCGGCGCTGGGGTCGGGATAGAGGCGCAGCGATTCGGCGGCTTCGGCGCGCAAGGCCTCGAGCACGCGGGGCGACGGGCCGTAAGGGTTCTCGTTGGTATTGAGCTTGATCAGGTTGGCGAGCTTGGGCTGTTCGCCCGGCACGTAGGGGGTGAGGGTGCGGACGACGGGGCTCCAGAAACGGCTCATGGGCGCAGGTGACCTGATCGGAGAGGGGAAAATCGACGCCGTCAGGTCTAACCCACTCAGCGTCATTTCGCCACGGCCCCGCGGACGGCGGGCGGTGGTAAATGGCCTTGCCCCATTGTCGTCATGGTGAGCCCCCTATATTACGCCTGGAAACAGGAGGTGCCCCATGATTCGTGGTTTCATCGCACTGGCCGTGGCCTTGCTGCTGGTCGCTGCCGCCCCGGCGGCGCGCGCCGGCGAGGAGCAGGTGCTGATCGACCGCGCCAAGGTTTCGGTCGACGCCTTTGCCGCCCAGTCCGACATGGCCGACCTGCGCAAGATGCTGGCGACTGCACGCGGCGTCATCATCTTCCCCGAGTACATCAAGGCAAGCTTCCTGATCGGCGGCGAGGGCGGCGGCGGCGTCCTGCTGGCGCGCGACCCCCAGGGCGGCCAGTGGTCGGCCCCGGTCTTCTACCTGATGGGCGGCGGTTCGTTCGGCCTGCAGGCGGGCGGCGAAATTTCCGAGATCATGCTGGTCATCCGCACCGAGAAGGGGCTGGACGCGGTGCTCAAGAACCGCTTCAAGGTCGGGGCCGACGCAACCGTCGCCTTCGGCACCATCGGCAAGGGCCTCGCGGCCTCGACCACGTCGAACGTCGGTGCCGACATCGTCACCTTCAGCCGCGCCAAGGGCCTGGCGGCGGGCATCTCGATCGACGGCGCCGTGCTGCAGCCGCGCGACCGCTGGAACGATACCTACTACGCCAAGCCGGTGACGCCGCGCGAAATCCTCGCCGGCAATGTCGACGGCATGGGGTCGGACGCGCTGCGCCAGGCGCTGAAGGCGGCCGAGGCGCCGTGACCGACGAACGGCCGCCGCAGCGCCAGCATCTGCCGAGCCTGCCGGCGGTCGTCTCGCTGCTGCTGGTCGCCGTGGCCATCGCGCTGCTCGGCAGCCACCCGCAGGTGCTGGGCGACGGGGCCGACTGGCCGACGCGCATCGCGCTCGCCTTCCTGCTGGTCGGCGGGGTTTCCTGCCTGTTCCACGGCTTCGGCTGGGAACCGGGCCACCGCTTTCTGCGGCAATTGATCCGTCCCGTGGTCTGCTGGCCGATGGCTGCCGCCGGGGCAATCGGCATCTGGCACCTTGTCTGACCTGCTCGGCGCGTTGCTTGCCGCCTGCGGCGCGGCGATGGCCGGACGCCAGCCGCTGGCGGCCAGCCTGTTCGTCGCCGGCCTGGTCGGCAGCCTGACCCATTGCGCCTTCATGTGCGGGCCGTTCGTCTTGGCCCAGGCGGCCGCCCGGCTGGGGGCGACCCCGGCCGACCGGATGGGGGAATGGACGCGCCTGGTCGGCGCGGCGGCCTTGCCCTACCACCTCGGCCGGCTTGTCACCTATGCCGGGCTCGGGGCCGTCGCCGGCGGCATCGGCGGGCTGGTCGGGGGGCAAAACTGGTTTACCTGGATCGCGGCCGGGCTGTTGGCGCTTGCCGGGCTGTCCTTCCTTGGCTATGCCCTGGGCGGCTTCGGTCTCAGCCTGCCCGGCCTCGGCGGCTTCGGGCGCCGCCTGGCCGATGTCGCCGGGCCGCTGTTCGCCCGACCGCTCGGCTGGCGTGGTTTCGCCCTGGGCCTGGCGCTCGGCTTCCTGCCCTGCGGCCTGATCTATGCGGCGCTGGCCACGGCCGCGGCCAGCGGCGGGGCCTTGTCCGGTGCCCTGCTGACCGGGGCCTTCGCGCTGGGTACCGTGCCGGGGCTGGTGGCGGTCGGCGTGCTCGGCCATCTGGCGATCGCCAGGGTGCGGGCGCCGGCGCGGCGCATTGGCGCCGTGCTGATGACGGTCAACGCCTTGGTGCTGTTGTGGTTTGCCGGCGACCTCGTCGCCGCGCGGTTCTAGGAGGGTTCGTCATGGCCGACAGTCCGATGAAGCGGGGCCTGAAGCGCGGCCTGTTGCTGGCGCTGGTGCTGGCCGCCGCGCTCGGCGGTTTCGCCGCCTGGCGCTATTTCAACCGCGGCGGCCAGATGGCCGGCATGGGGGCCGAGCAGTTGCAATTGGGCGGTCCCTTCACGCTGGTCGACCAGACCGGCAGGACCGTCACCGACAAGGACTTCGCCGGCAAGCTGATGCTGGTCTATTTCGGCTACACCTTCTGCCCGGATGTGTGCCCGACCGAACTGGCGAACATGGCCGCCGCCTACGATCTGCTTACGCCCGCGGAACGCAAACAGGTCCAGCTCGTTTTCATCACCGTGGATCCCGAACGTGACACCACCCAGGTGCTGAAGGATTATGTCGGCAATTTCGGCAACGACATGGTGGGCCTGGGCGGTACGGCAGAGCAGGTCAAGGCGGCGGCAAAGGCATACCGTGTCTACTATGCCCGGTCGAAGGAAACTGCAGGATCCAGCGATTACCTGATGGATCATTCGGGTTTCGTCTACCTGATGGGCCGGGACGGTCGTTATCGCGCCCATTTCCGCCCGCAGGTCGAGCCGCAGTCGATCGCCGAAAAAATACGCTCTCTGCTGTAATTTCCGTCACGAATTTGCACAGCTATACGGCTTGTTAAGCAAACGAGCCGGATGCTATCCGTATGCGAACGATCTGGCGCCGAGCGTAGGGCGTTCCCCGGCGCAGATCAGGTCAGGAGTGTCGCGTACCATGACGTTTTTGTACCAGATGCACGAGTTCCAGCAGGCGGCGCTGATTCCCTTCCGCCTCTCGGCCGAAGCCGGCATGCAGCTTTTCCGCAACCCGCTGAATCCGTTGTCCTACACCCCGGCCGGCCGCACGGTTGCCGCGGCTTTCGACGTGTTCGAGCATTCGACGCGGCCGCAAGGCAAGCCAGATTTCGGCCTGAAGACCACGATGATCGCCGGCCGCGAGGTTCCGGTCGTCGAACATATCGTCGATCGTCGCCCCTTCGCCCAACTCCGGCAGTTCGAGCGTCAGGGCGTGCCGGCGGGCAAGGACCCGAAGCTCCTTATCGTCGCGCCGCTCTCGGGCCATTTCGCCACGCTGCTGCGCGGCACCGTGCAGGCGATGCTGCCGGATCATGAGGTCTATATCACCGAGTGGCGCGACGCCCGGCTGGTCCGGCTGGCGGAAGGGGCCTTCGACCTCGACGACTATATCGACTACGTCATCGGCTTCCTGCGCTTCCTCGGACCCGGCACCCACGTGATGGCAGTATGCCAGCCATCGGTGCCGGTGATGGCAGCCGTCGCGCTGATGAACGCGATGAACGACCCGGCCACGCCACGCACGATGACGCTGATGGGCGGGCCGATCGACACCCGCCGCAACCCGACCGTGCCCAACAAGCTCGCGACCGAACGGTCGCTGGCCTGGTTCGAGCAGTCGGTGATCACCCGCGTCCCGGTGAATTATCCCGGCTACATGCGCCGGGTCTATCCCGGCTTCCTGCAACTCAGCGGCTTCATGTCGATGAACCTGGACCGGCATGTCGGCGCGCATCTGCGCGTCTTCCACAACATGATCAAGGGCGACGGGGATTCGGTCGAGGCGCACAAGGATTTCTACGACGAATACCGCGCCGTGATGGACCTGCCCGCCGAATACTACCTGCAGACCATCCGCCAGGTCTTTCAGGAGCATCAGCTGCCGCGCGGCGTCATGCGCTGCCGGGGCGAACTGATCGATTGCGGCGCCATCACCCGCACCGCGCTGATGACGGTCGAAGGTGAACTCGACGACATTTCCGGCATCGGGCAGACCCGGGCGGCGCACGACCTCTGCGTCAATCTGGCCGACGACATGCGCGGCCATTACGAACAGCCGGGGGTCGGCCACTACGGCGTCTTCAACGGCCGCCGCTGGCGCTCGGAAATCCAGCCGCGCGTCGCCGCCTTCATCCGGGCCCATGGCGGCTGACCGCTTGCCGGGCCGCCTCGATCGGGACTAGCCTCGGCCGATGACCGACCAGCCGTTCTGGCGTGCGAAGACGCTCGACCAACTGTCCCGCGACGAATGGGAAAGCCTGTGCGACGGCTGCGGCAAATGCTGCCTGCACAAGCTCGAGGACATGGATACCGGCCGGGTGCACTACACCAACGTGGCCTGCCGGTTGCTCGACCTCGGCACATGCCGCTGCGGCAACTATCCCAAGCGCCAGGCGCTGGTGCCGGACTGCATCTCGCTCGATCCGACGCTGGTCGATGCGCTGAAATGGATGCCGTCGACCTGCGGCTACCGTCTTGTCGCCGAACGCAAGGACCTGCCCTGGTGGCACCCGCTGGTTTCGGGCGACTCCGAGACCGTCCATCAGGCCGGGGTCTCGGTCCGGGGGCGGGCCGTCGCCGAACATCTGGCCGGCGAGCTCGAGGATCACGTCGTCGACTGGTTCGACTGATCCGGATCTGCGCGGTCGCGCGATGCTGGCGGGCGTATGACGACCGCTCAGGCCGGCATCGTCCGGGCCAGGAACTGGCGCAGGCGGTCCGATTTCGGCGCGGTGAAAATCTCGTCGGGCCGGCCGTCGGCCTCGATCACGCCCTGGTGCAGGAACAACACCCGGTCCGACACCTCGCGGGCGAAGCCGATCTCGTGGGTCACGACCAGCATCGTCCGCCCCTCGTAGGCCAGCGCCCGCATCACCCGCAGGACCTCGCCGACCAGTTCGGGGTCGAGGGCCGAGGTCGGTTCGTCGAACAGCATGACCCGGGGGTGCATGGCCAGCGCGCGCGCGATCGCCGCCCGCTGCTGCTGGCCGCCCGACAGATGCGCCGGGTAATGGTTGCGCTTGTCGGCAATGCCGACCTTGTCCAGCAGCGCCTCGGCTTCGGCGATGGCCTCGGCCTTCGGCCGCTTCTGCACGTGGACCGGTGCCTCGATGACGTTTTCCAGCACGGTCATGTGCGACCACAGGTTGAAGTTCTGGAAGACCATCCCCAGGCGGGCCCGCATCCGCTCGACCTGCGCGCGGTCGGCAGCCTCGCGCCCGCCGTCCCGCTTCGGCTTCCAGGCGATGGCCTCGCCGCCGATCACGACGTCGCCGGCGTCCGCGACCTCCAGCAGGTTGATGCAGCGCAGCAGCGTCGACTTGCCCGAACCGGAGGCGCCGAGGATCGAGATGACGTCGCCTTCGGCCGCGTCGAGCGAAATGCCCTTGAGCACCTCGAGGTCGCCGAAGCGCTTGCGGATGCCCTTCAGGCTGATGGCGGGGGTGGTCATCGGGCAGGCTCCGGGGCGGCAGGGGGCGCGGCCAGCTGCGGCGACAGGCGTCGTTCGGCCAGGGCGATCGCCCGCGAAATGAGGAAGTTGATGATCAGGTAGATCGCGCCGGCGCAGGCGAAGACTTCGATGGCGCGAAAGGTCTCGGACACCAGTTTCGAGGCGATGCCGGTCACCTCCATCAGCGTGATCACCGAGGCCAGCGCGGTGGCTCGCGTCATCAGGATGATCTCGTTGCCATAGGCGGGCAGGGCGGTGCGCAGCCCTTGCGGCAGGATGATGCGCCGGAAGATCAGCAGGCGCGACATGCCGCAGGCGCGCGCAGCCTCGATCTGGCCGAACGGCACCGACAGGATGCCGCCGCGGATGATCTCGGTCGCGTAGGCGGTGGTGTTCAAGGTCAGGGCCAGCATGGCGCACCAGTAGGGCTGGCGCAGGAACGGCCAGGCGACCGACTGGCGGATTTCCGGAAACTGGCCCAGGCCGTAATAGATCAGGAAGATCTGCACCAGCAGCGGCGTGCCGCGGAAGACGAAGACGTAGCCGCGCGCCGGATAGTCGAGCAGCGGGTTGCCCGACAGCCGCATCAGCGCCAGCAGCACGGCGAGCACCGCGCCGACCGAGACCGAGATCGCGGTGAGCTGCAGCAGCAGCGGTACGCCGCCGAGCAGCGTGACGAAGGTATCGGCGAGGAAGACGAGATCCATCAGGCCCGCCTGACGCCGCGCATCGCGGCTGCCTCGGCCCGGTTGAAGCCCCAGCCCGACACGGTCGACAACAGCAGGTAGAGCAGGGCGGCGGTGATGAAGAAGACGAAGGGCTGGCGGGTCGACCCGGCGCCGACCTGGGCCTGGCGCAGGATCTCGGTCAGGCCGACGACGGAGATCAGTGCCGATTCCTTCAGTGCCAGCTGCCAGACATTGCCGAGGCCCGGAATGGCGAAGCGCAGGATCTGCGGGGCCAGGATGCGGCGGAACATCAGCATGCGGCCCATGCCGACCGCCCGCGCCGCCTCGATCTCGCCCTTGGCCACCGCGCCGAACGCGCCGCGATAGACTTCCGATTGATAGGCGGCCGAGATGATGCCGACGGCGATCGCGCCGGCGGCAAAGGCATTGACACCGACGAAGCCGTCATTGCCGAGCCAGCGCATCACGCTGGTCAGAACCGACGAGCCGCCGAAATAGAGCAGATAGATGACCAGAAGGTCGGGGATGCCGCGCAGCACGGTGACGTAGGTCTCGGCCGCGATGCCGATGCCGCGCCCGCCGGCGAGGCGGGCCCAGGCCAGCAGACCGCCCAGCACGGCGCCGATGGCAAAGGCCGTGACCGAGACCGCGATGGTCATCAGCGTGGCCTGCGCCAGCAGCAGGCCCCAGCCCTTTGGGCCGAAGCCCATCAGTTCGAAATAACCCATCCCGCCCCCGAGAGGTCGTCGGGGCGCGCCGCGGGGGCGCGCCCCGGGCGCATCAGCCCTTCGGCGTGATGTCGAAGCCGAACCACTTGACCGACAGCTTGGCCACCGTGCCGTCGGCGATCGCGGCGGCGACGGCCGCGTCGAACTTCTCCTTCAGTTCCGGGTCGGTCTTGCGCAGCCCGACCGCGACCCCGGCGCCCAGGATGCCGCCGGTGAAGCGCGGCCCGGCCATGACGATCTCCTTGTTCTCCTCGGTCACGCCCTTCAGGTAGGACATCGAGGCGAACACCGCGTCGAGGCGACCGGCGAGCAGGTCGAGATCGTGCTGCTCGGTCGTCTTGTACTGGCGGATCTCGACGACGTCCTTGAAGTACTGTTCGATGAAGTTCGCCTGGATCGTCGAAGTCTGGACCCCGATGATCTTGCCTTTGAGCAGCGGCTTGAGATCGGCGGCGGCCTTCTCGGCCGCGGCGAGGTCGGCGCCGCCGACCAGCGAATAGACCTTGTCGGCATCCGGCAGCTTGGCCAGCGCGCTGTCCTTGGTCGTCGCCCAGGTCGACGGGGTGCGGCCGTAGGGCAGCGAGAAGTTGATGGCTTCGAGGCGCTTCGGGCTGATGTTCATGCCGGCCATGATCGCGTCGAACTTGCCCGCGTTCAGGCCGGGGATCATGCCGTCGAAAGCCTGGGCCGAGATTTCGCACTTCGCCTTGATGCGGGCGCAGAGATCGGCGGCGAGGTCGAGCTCGTAGCCGACGAGCTTGCCGGACGCGTCGGTGAAGTTCCAGGGCTTGTAGGCGCCCTCGGTCGCGATGCGGATCGTCGACCAGTCCTTGGTCTGGGCAGTGGCCGAGCCGGCCAGAACGACGGCGGCCAGCAGGCCCGCCGCGCAGGTCATCAAGCGCTTCATCATTTCCCCTCCAGAAGGACGCCAGCCTGCGTCCAATCAACGAGGCGTTAGCGTACTTCCGGGGGGCTGCGCAAGCGTTGTGACGGAACGGCTACAGCCGCTGGCCGCTGGCCTTGTCGAACAGATGCACCTTGGAGGTGTCGATCTGGATGCCGACGCGATCGCCGATGTTCAGTTCGAGGTATCCGGGCACCCGCACGACCAGTTCCTGGCCGCCGTCGAGGCGACCGTAGACGATGGTGTCGGCGCCCAGCTCCTCGGCCAGTTCGACCGTCAGCGGCGCGCCGTCGTCGGCCAGCGCGACATGTTCGGGGCGGATGCCGAAGGTCAGGTCGGTACCGGCGGCGGCACCACGGGGCGCGGGCAGCCGCACGCTCAGGCCCCCGGCCAGCTCGAACAGGTCCGGCGCCTGGACCCGCGCCGGAATCAGGTTCATCGCCGGCGAGCCGATGAAGGTCGCGACGAAGGTGGTGGCGGGGCGTTCGTAGACTTCCTTCGGCGGGCCGATCTGCTCGGCCCGGCCGCCGTTCATCACGACCAGGCGGTCGGCGAGCGTCATCGCCTCGATCTGGTCGTGGGTGACGTAGATCGAGGTGACGCCGAGTTCGCGATGCAGCCGCTTGATCTCGATGCGCATCTGCACGCGCAGCTTGGCGTCGAGGTTCGACAACGGTTCGTCGAACAGGAACACCGCCGGTTGGCGCACGATGGCGCGGCCCATGGCGACGCGCTGGCGCTGGCCGCCCGACAGTTCGCGCGGGCGACGCGCAAGGTAGGGGTCGAGCTGCAGGATGTCGGCTGCGCGCTTGACCCGCGCCTCGATGTCCGACTTCGAGAAGCCGCGGATCTTCAGGCCGTAGGCCATGTTCTCGAAGACCGACATATGCGGGTACAGCGCATAGTTCTGGAACACCATCGCGATGTCGCGGTCCTTGGGTTCCAGGTTGTTCACGACCCGCTCGCCGATCGCGATCGTGCCGGCGGAGATCGCCTCGAGGCCGGCGACCATGCGCAGCAGCGTCGACTTGCCGCAGCCCGAGGGACCCACGATGACGATGAACTCGCCATCGGCGATCTGCATGTCGACGCCGTGGATGACGGGGTTGTTGCCGTAGGACTTCCTGACGGCGGAAAAGGCGACTGCGGCCATCGGTATCTGTTCCTTACTTCTCGGTCTCGACCAGGCCCTTGACGAACCAGCGCTGCATCAGCACGACGACAAGGACCGGCGGCAGCAGCGCCAGGATCGTCGTCGCCATCACGAGGTTCCACTCGGCCTGGGCGTCGGCGACCGTGACCATGCGCTGGATGCCCATGACGACGGTGTACATGCTCTCCTCCTGGGTCACCAGGAGCGGCCAGAGATACTGGTTCCAGCCGTAGATGAAGACGATCACGAACAGCGCCGCGATGTTGGTGCGCGACAGCGGCAGCAGCACATCCCAGAAGAAGCGCATCGGCCCGGCGCCGTCGATGCGCGACGCCTCGGTCAGTTCCTCGGGCACGGTCAGGAAGAACTGCCGGAACAGGAAGGTCGCGGTGGCCGAGGCGATCAGCGGCAGCGTCAGGCCGGTATAGGAATTCAGCAGCTCGAGATTGGCGATGACCTGGTAGGTCGGCAGGATCCGCACCTCGACCGGCAGCATCAGGGTGATGAAGATCATCCAGAAGAAGCCCATGCGGAAGGGGAAGCGGAAATAGACGATCGCGAAGGCCGAGAGGATCGAGATCACGATCTTGCCGACCGCGATGACGATCGCCATCACGAACGAATTCATCAGCATCGGACCGACCGCGCCGCCGCCGGCGCGCTTCATGCCCTCGCCCAGCACGGTCCGGTAATTCTCGATGAAATGTTCGCCGAAATAGAACGGGAACTTGCCGACCAGCGTGATCTGGTCGTGCGACGAGGCGATCAGCGCGATCAGGATGGGGAAGGCGATGACGGCGATGCCGAGGATCAGCACGCCATGGATCAGCAGCGAGGAAAGGCGGCCCGAGCCCGACATCAGTACTGCACCTTGCGCTCGACATAGCGGAACTGGACCACGGTCAGCACGACGACGATCAGCAGCAGGATGACCGACTGGGCCGAGGACGAGCCGAGGTCGAGGCCGATGAAGCCGTCGTTGAAGACCTTGTAGACCAGGATGTTGGTGGCGCCTGCCGGGCCGCCCAGCGTCACGGCGTGGATCACGCCGAAGGTGTCGAAGAACGCGTAGACCATGTTGACGACGGCCAGGAAGAACGTGGTCGGCGACAGCAGCGGCAGGATGATGGTGAAGAAGCGGCGCATCGGCCCGGCGCCGTCGATCGCCGCGGCCTCGATCAGCGATTTCGGAATGGCCTGCAGCCCGGCCAGGAAGAACAGGAAGTTGTAGGAAATCTGCTTCCAGGCGGCGGCGAAGATGACCAGCGCCATGGCCTGGTCGCCGTCGAGCTTGTAGTTCCAGTCGATGCCCGCCGCGCGCAGCCACTGGGCGACGATGCCGACGGCCGGATTGAACATGAAGACCCAGAGGACGCCGGCGACGGCCGGCGCAACCGCATAGGGCCAGATCAGCAGGGTCTTGTAGACTGTCGCGCCCTTGGCGACACCGTCGGCCAGTACGGCCAGGATCAGTGCCGGGATCAGCGCGCTGACCGCGACCGCGACCGAATAGAAGACCGTGATGCCGAACGATCGCAGGTAATGCGGGTCGTTCAGCAGGAACAGGAAATTGTCCAGCCCGACGAAATTGATCTCGATGCCGAAGGCATCCTGGCTGAACACCGAATAGACCACGGCTTCGCCGGCCGGGATGAAGAAGAACACAAGGGTGACCAGGATCTGCGGCGATACCAGCAGATAGGGCAAGAGCTTGTTGTCGAAGGTTACCCGTTTATGCATCGGCAGGCGCAATCCCGGTTGGAACGAAATCAACCCGGGAGGGGGTTTCAAACCCCTCCCGGGAGCGTTGGGTCAGTCGAAGCTTACTTGTTTTCCTGCTCGAACTTGCGCAGCAGGGCGTTGCCCCGGGTCTGCGCATCCTCGAGCGCGGCCTTGGCGGTCTTCTTGCCCGAGAACGCGGCCTCGAGCTCTTCCTCGATCACGTCGCGCACCTGCACCATGTAGCCGAGCCGCAGCCCCTTGGTGTAGGGCAGCGGGGCCTTGTTCGACATCTGCAGGAACGGAATGTCGGCGCCCGGGAACTTCTGGTAGAAGCCCGATTCCAGCGTCAGCTGGTAGGAGGCGTTGGTGATCGGCAGGTAGCCGGTCGACTGGTGCCAGTCGGCCTGGACTTCAGGCTTCGACAGGTAGGTGAAGAACTTGGCGACGCCCTTGTAGTTGGCCTTCGGCTTGCCCTTCAGCACCCACAGCGTCGCGCCGCCGATGATCGAGTTCTGCGGGGCGCCCTGCACGTCGGGCCAGTAGGGCATCATGCCGATGCCGAATTCGTAGCCGGCCTTGGCCGCGTTCGCGCGGATCGCGGCCTGGCCGCCCGAGCTTTCGATCAGCATCGCGCAGTCCTGCGAGGCGAACTTCGAGCCGGCCTGGTTGGTGCGCCCGCCGTAATCGAACACCTTGTCCTTCTGCCACTCGGCCAGCGCCTCGATATGCTTGACCTGCAGCGGCGTGGCGATCTCGAGCTTGGTGCCCAGGCCGTCGAAGCCGTTGTTCAGTGTGGCGATCGGCTTCGCGTGCCAGACCGACAGGTTCTCGATGTTGACCCACGACGGCCAGGTCGTGGTGATGCCGCAGGCGACGCCGGCCGCACGCAGCTTCTTGCCGGCCTCGGCCACTTCCGGCCAGGTCTTCGGCGCCTTCTCGGGGTCGAGGCCCGCCTTCTTGAACAGGGTCTTGTTGTAGTAGAAGACCGGGGTCGACGAGTTGAACGGGAACGAGAGCAGGTTGCCCTTCGAGTCCGAATAGTAGCCGGTGACGGCGCTCACATAGGCCTTGGGGTCGAACTTCTCGCCCTCGTCCTTCATCAGCTCGTACACGGGATAGATGGCGCCCTTGGCGGCCATCATCGTCGCCGTGCCGACTTCGAACACCTGGACGATGTCGGGCTGCTGCTTGGCGCGGAACGCCGCGATGGCGCCGGTCATGGCTTCGGGGTAGGACCCCTTGAACACCGGCACGACCTTGTAGTCGCTCTGGCTCTTGTTGAAGCCCTCGGCGATCGAGACGAGCTTCTCGCCGAGCGGGCCGCCCATGGCATGCCACCACTGGATTTCGACCGGGGCGGCATAGGCGGGGGCCGCGGCGCCGATCAGGGCGGCCGTGGCGGCGGTAACGAGCAGGCGTCGCGTGAACATTAGGATCTCCCCCTAGCGATGTTCTTGGGCTGCCCGCTTTTGGCGGCAGCCGATTTCCAGGTCAAGACACTAATATGAAAGTTTCATGACAATCCAGCGTCAAAATGAAACCCAAAGCGAAGCTGGACCGAAAGGCTAACGCGCCTGATCCAGCGCCGATATGATGTCGGCCGAAAGATCCTCGACCTCCTCCAGCCCGATCGAGAGCCGCACCAGGCCGTCCGAAATGCCGTGCCGTGCCCGGACTTCCGGGGCGTAGGGGGCGTGGGTCATCGAGGCCGGGTGCTGGACGAGGGTTTCGGCATCGCCGAGCGAGACGGCGCGGGTGACCAGGTTCAACGCGTCCATGAAGCGGATGCCGGCTGCCAGCCCCCCTTTCAGTTCGAAGGCGATCATGCCACCTGGATGCCTCATCTGCCGCGCCGCGAGCGGCCGTTGGGGGAAGTCGGGCAGGCCGGGATAGGCGACCGAGGCGACCGCGCGGTGCGCGGCCACGAGACGGGCGATCGTCGCGGCGCTGGCGCAATGCCGTTCCATCCGCAGGGCCAGTGTCTTCAGGCCGCGCAGGATCAGATAGGCATCGAAGGGCGAGACGACCGCGCCGGTCATGTCCTTCAGGCCGAAGAAGCGGATCCGCCCGAGCATCTCGGTCCGGCCGAGCACGGCGCCGGCCAGCAGGTCGCCATGGCCGCCTAGATACTTCGTGGCCGAATGCACGACCAGATCGGCCCCCAGCGCAAGCGGCTGCTGCAGATAGGGCGTGCAATAGGTGTTGTCGACGATCAGCGTCGCCCCTGCCGCATGCGCGATCCCGGCCAATGCCTGGATGTCGCACAGGCGCAAGTTCGGATTGGCGGGGGTTTCGCAAAAGACGATGCGGGTGCCGGCCGTGATCGCGCGGACCAGGTTCTCCGGATCGGACAGGTCGACGAAACGCGTCGTCACGCCGAGCCGCGCCAGGCCGTGCGTGAAGAATTCGTAGGTGCAGCCATAAAGGGTCTTGTCGGCCACGATCTCGTCGCCGGCCGCGACCAGCGTCCAGATCGCTGCCGTGATCGCCCCCATGCCCGACGCGGTGACAAGGGCGGCCTCAGCCCCTTCCAAGGCACAGAGCCGCGCTTCCAGTGCCGCGACCGTCGGGTTGCCCACACGGCCATAGACATAGCCGTCGGTCTCGCCGGCGAAACGGGCCGACCCTTCGCCGATCGAGGGGAAGGCATAGGTGGAGGTCAGGTAGACCGGCGGGTTCAGCGCGCCGTGGTGCCGATCGCGGTCATATCCGCCGTGGATGGCACGGGTCGCAAAACCGCTGTGGTTGCTCGTCATGGTCGGGCTCCTTCTGCTGGTGCCGCGCATGATCGCGCGCCGCGGCAGGGCGTGTCCTTGCGTTCTCTCCTTGATTTCAGCCCTTGGCGACGCGATCGTGCCAAGAAATGGCTTAAGAGGATAAATTCGTGCCAGAAATTGAATTCGATGCCATCGATCACCGCATTCTCGACACCCTGCAGGCCGACGGGCGCGTCTCGAACGTGGACCTTGCCGACAGGGTCGGCCTGTCGCCGTCGCCGTGCCTGAGGCGGCTGAAGCGCCTGGAGCAGGAGGGGGTCATCGCCGGCTATCGGGCCAGTCTCGATCGCGACCGCGTCGGGCTCGGTCTCACCGTCTTCGTCGAGATCAAGGTCGACCGCCATCAGGATGCGGATGCCGAGGCGCTGCAGGCGGCGGTGCGGCAGATGCCCGAGGTGGTGGCGGCGCATATCGTGTCGGGCGAAGCGGATTTCCTGCTCGAGGTCGTGGTGCCCGACCTCGGTTGCTACGAGCGGCTTCTGTTCGACACGCTGCTCAAGCTGCCGATGGTCAAGGATGTCCGGTCGAACTTCGCGCTGCGCCGCATCAAGCTCGGCGCGCCGCTACCCCTGACCCATCTGCCCTGACGGTCAGTCGCGGTCGACGGCGACGCGGTTGCGGCCCGCGCGCTTGGCCTCGTAGAGGAGCAGATCGGCCCTGGCCGCCATCGACCGCATGTCTTCGCCCGGTCGCAGTTCGACCACGCCGAACGACGCACTGGCGAGCTGCCCTTGGGCAAACGCCAGCGCGGCGATGCGGTCGCGCAACGTCTCGGCCAGCACGGCCGCGGCGGCGCGCGTGGTGTCCGCCAGGAAGACGGCGAATTCTTCGCCCCCCAGGCGCCCGACCGCGACATCCGAGGCGACGGCGCCGCGCAGGCAGCGGCCCACGGCACGCAGCACCTCGTCGCCGGCCTGATGGCCGTGGCGATCGTTGATCGCCTTGAAGTGATCGAGGTCGAGCAGGATCAGCGCGGCGGCCCTTCCCTCCGCCCGCGCCGCGGCGATTCCCGCATCCGCCAGTTCGAGAAGCTTGCGGCGATTGAACACCCGGGTCAGCGGGTCGTGTTCCGCCATGTCGGTCAGCCGCGCATTGGCCTTCATCAACGCGGCCTGCGATTCCGCCAGCGCGACCTCCTGCCGCTTCAGGGCGGTCACGTCGACCCACAGCGATACCAGCCCGCCCGCCCAGTCCTGCTCCTCGATGCGGACCCAGCGACCGTCCAGGGTTTGCAGCATCACCGTCTGGGCAAGCGGCCCGCGGCCGTCGACTTCCTCGGTCAGGGCCGTGAAGACCGGGTCGGCTACGAAAACGCTGGCGAAGCCCCGCCAATAGGTCGCGCGGTCCCGCCGCTGGCGCAGTGTCGGAACCTTGATCACCAGCGCGGTGAAGAGTTCGGAAAAGAAGCGGATGTTGGAGAAGCCCAGCTGGCCGTCGGGGCCATAGTAGAGCAGGCCGGCGTTCAGCGTCGTCAGCAGATCGAACAGCCGGTGGTCGACGGCCTGCTGCTTCTGCCGTGCGGTGACATCCCGCCAGATTTTGAAGCGGCCGCCCTGGGGCAGCGGGAACATGCGCAGTTCGACCCAGCGGCCGTCGCTGGCGCGTTGATACTCAAGCGGGCCCTGTTCCTCGCGGTGCCGTCGCATGGCCATGTCGAGATAGGGCTGCAGCTTGTCGGGTTCGGCATGGTCGGGGTGCTGCTGCCGCAGGAACGGCCGCACGGTTTCCAGGAAGGGCAGGCCGGGTGCCAGGATCTCGCGTACCTCGGGGAAGAACTCGACATAGCGGTCGTTCCACCAGAGGATCGCCTCGTCCGCATCATAGAGACAATAAGCCGCATCGCCATGGTCGACGACCAGGTCGAACAGGGCTGCGCGCATCGCCACGTCCAGGGCTTGCGGGGATGGTCGTTCCGCGCTCATCGCCGATGATTGTGGCGGAGGGAGGCGGCCGAGACAATTGCGATCCCGGCATGCTAGACTCGCGCCCAGCGCGGATAGCGGGGCTGGTGATGCTGAAGAACCATGTCTTCCCGATCAAGGACATCTACGTGCCGGCCAAGCGGCGCACCACCCTGCGCCCCGACAGCGTCAAGGCGATCGCCGAAAGCATGCTCGAGGTGGGCCAGCTGACCCCGATTCAGGTGCGGCGCGACGGCGAGCGGCTGGTGCTTGTCGAAGGGCTGCATCGCCTAGAAGCCTGCAAGGCACTGGGCGAGGAGACCATCGTCAGCCTCGTCGTCCAGGCAAGGCCGCATTGACGGTCAGGCGTCGGGATAGCTGATCGCCAGCACCTCGACCTGCTCGATCCCGGCCGGTGTCCGGACGTCGACGGTATCGCCGACGCGCGCCTTCAACAGCGCACGCGCGATCGGCGAGATCCACGAGACCTCCGCCTGCTCGATCCGCGCCTCGTCGATGCCGACGATCCGGATCGTCCGCTCCTCGTCGTGCATGTCGACATAGGTGACGGTTGCGCCGAAGAACACCTGGGCGTGGTTCTTCTGCAGCTTGGGATCGACCACCTCGGCAATTTCCAGCCGCTTCAGCAGAAAGCGGATGCGCCGGTCGATCTCGCGCAGGCGGCGCTTGCCGTAGAGGTAGTCGCCGTTTTCCGACCGGTCGCCGTTGCCCGCCGCCCAGGACACCACTTCGACGATCTTCGGCCGCTCGACGTATTTCAGTTCGCGCAATTCTTCCTGCAGCATGCGCAGCCCTGCCGGCGTGATGTAGTTCTTCGTGCCGGCGGGCAGGGCCGGCGCGGCATCCTCGACATCGTCGTCGGTATCGTTGTCGGTTTCCTTGGTGAAGGCCTTGCTCATTCGGGGTCGTCCACTCAGCGGTCACGCGCAGTTTGCGAGATCGATTCTAGACGCAATCGACCATCCTGCCCATGCCGATCCGAAGCCGCCTTGCATGTCGCCTGCGGGACTGCTAAGCCGCCATGATGACGTCCGCCGATCTCTCCTCTGCCGTCGTGATCCGGCGCAGCGTGCGCGCCCGGCGGATCTCGCTCAAGGTCGATCTGCGCACCGGCACCGTCACGCTGGTCCTGCCGCCGCGGGCCAGCGTCGCCGCCGGCGAACGCTTCCTTGCCGAACAACGCCACTGGGTGGCCCGCCGCCTGGCCACGATGCCCGCCGCGCAACCGTTGATCGACGGGGCGGTGGTGCCCTATCGCGGTGTCCCGCACAGGATCCGCCACCGCCCCGACAGCCGTGGCACGGTGTGGATCGAAGGGGCGGAGATTCACGTCGCCGGGGCGATCGAACACCTGCCGCGACGCCTGACCGACTGGCTCAAGCGGGAGGCACGCGCGATGTTCGAGCCTCGCGTACTGGCACTCGCCGGAACCGTCGGCAAGCGTGTCCGCCGGGTCAGCGTGCGGGACATGAAGACGCGCTGGGGGTCCTGTTCCTCGGAGGGACAGCTGTCGTTTTCCTGGCGGCTGATCCTGGCGCCAGACACCGTTGCCGAATATCTCGTCGCCCATGAGGTCGCGCATCTGCTGCACATGGATCATGGCCCGGATTTCTGGGCCGCCGTCGACCGTCTGACGCCGCATCGCCGCAGTGGCGAAGCCTGGCTGAAGCGCAACGGCGCCACGCTTCACCGCATCGGCTGAGGCGGTTCAGATCGCCTGCGCGCGGTTGTCGTTATGGGCCTCGATCACCGGATCCTTGGCCAGGGTCTCGTAGACATAGCCTAAAGTCGGATTTGCCGGCACGCGCGGCCGGCGCAGCAGCAGGCTGGTCAGCGTATCGCCTGTCACGGTCCAGACATGGCCGTCGTGGACGATGGAGGCCTGGGTCTTCGCGTGGGTCCGGATCTCGGTCATGTCGAACTCCTGGGCTGTCCGGTGGGCTTCCCCATTTGCCGGGTGCGCAACGTCGCGCACCGATACCCGTAAAAACGGGCGGATAGAATCAAGGTTCCACCCGCCCGTAATGGATTTCCGCCAGGCTGCCCACCGTATCGACAGGAATATTAGCTCAGTAGGTGGTGGGGCCCGCCGGGAGGAGCACGGCTTATTCCGGATGGTGGCAGCAGGCTTCGATGCGATGGCCGTCCGGGTCGACCAGGAAGGCGCCGTAATAGGCCGGATGATAGTGCGGTCGCAGCCCCGGCGCCCCGTTGTCCTTGGCGCCGAGGCCGGTGCCTGCGGCATGGAAGGCGTCCACCGCGTGGCGGTCAGGTGCGGTGAAGGCGACATGCTGGCCTGGCCCGGAACCGATAACCGAATGACCCGGCATCGGGCAGCCGGCTGGACCGTGTACCCAGAACGACGGCTTCTGGCCCTGGCCGTAGCCCGCGACCTCGTACTGCTCCAGCACCATCACCGGCGCGTAGCCTAGGGTGGCCAGGACGGCGTCATAGAACGCCCGCGCCCGGGCGAAGTCGCTGGTGCCGATCGAAACATGGTCGAGCATGGCTGGTATCCCTGTTCTTATGCCTGGCCGAAAATACCATGGCGGCGGATACCGAACTTGCTAAGTTCCGCGCCATGCTCCGCACCGAATCCCTGGGTTTCCTGTTGCTGCTGGCCGCGCTGACGTCGCTCGGCCCGCTGTCGACCGACATGTATCTGCCGACCCTGCCGGCGCTGAAGCTCGAATTCGCCGCCGATGTCGGCCGCGTCCAGCTGACGCTCAGCCTGTTCCTGGTCGGCTTCGCCGTTACCCAGCTGATATACGGCCCGGTGTCCGATCGCCTGGGCCGCAAGAAACCGATCCTGTTCGGGCTGGCGCTGTTCGTCGTCGGCACCCTCAGCTGCACCTTCGCCTGGTCGATCGAGGCGCTCATCGCCGGCCGCTTCCTGCAGGCGCTGGGGGCCTGCGCCGGGGTGGTGCTCGGCCGGGCGGTGGTGCGCGACCTGTTCACTCGCGAGCGCGCGGCCCGCATGCTGGCCTATCTCGGCATGGCGATGTCGTTCGCCCCGATGATCGCGCCGACCCTGGGTGGCTATCTGCAATTGGCCCTCGGCTGGAAATCGGTCTTCGTCGCCCAGGCGGGCTTCGGGCTGGTCCTGTTCGTGCTGGCCTGGCGCAAGCTGCCGGAAAGCAACCAGTCGCCCGATCCCCATGCCTTGTCGCCGCGGCGGATGCTGCGCAACTACGCGACGCTGTTGACCTCGCGCCATTATGTCGGCTTCGCCCTGGCGGTCGCGGCGGGCTATGCCGGGCTGTTCTCTTGGATCTCCGGCTCGTCGTTCGTGCTGATCGACGTCTACGGCGTACCTTCGCAGCATTTCGGGCTCTATTTCGCCGGGATCTGCCTGGGCTACATCGTCGGCACGCTGACCTCGGCCCGGCTCGGCATGCGGCTCGGGCTGGAGCGGATGATGACGATCGGCACCGGCGTGATCGCGCTGGGCGGGGTCGGGATGCTGGCCCTGGTGCTGCTGCACCTGGACGGGCCGCTGGCCCTGCTGGCCCCGATGATGGTGTTCACGGTGGGGCTGGGCTTCGTCATGCCGCAGGGCCAGGCCGGCGCGCTGTCGCCCTTCCCGCAGATGGCGGGATCGGCCGCGGCGCTGATGGGGTCGCTGCAGTTCGCCATCGCCGCGATCGTCGGCGCGATCGGCGGCCATGGCTTCGACGGCACGGCTTTTCCGATGGCGTTGTCGCTTGCACTCAGCGGCCTGGTCAGCGCCGGCGCCTATCACCTGATCGCGCGGCGCTGACGCCTCAGCGGTTCGCCGCCGACGGGTTCCAGCGGGCCGGGTCGTTCGGCGTCGTCGGCTGCAGCACCGGGGGCACGATGCTGCGCGGCGGTGCGGCCGCCGCAGTGCTGGACAGGGTCTCGAACAGGCCGGCCGGCCGAGGGCTTGCGACCAGCAGCGGCTTGGCCGGCTGGTCCTTCAGCGCGGCGGTCATGAACTGCTTCCAGATCTGCGCCGGCAGGCCGCCGCCAGTGACCTTGTGCATCGGGCTGGCATCGTCGTTGCCGACCCAGACGCCGGCGGTGAGGTCGGCGGTGTAGCCCATGAACATCGCGTCGCGGAAATCCGACGACGTCCCGGTCTTGCCGGCGGCCGGGCGCCCCAACTGGGCGGCGCGGCCGGTGCCGCCCTCGATGACGCCGGTCAGCAGCGCATTGGCCTCCGCCACGATCGAGGTGTCGAGCACGCGCAGCGCGCGCGGGGCGGGCCGCTTGTAGACCAGATTGCCCCGGCGATCCTTGATCGAGACGATGCCGTAGGGTTCGACCGCGATGCCGCCATTGGCCACCGTGTCGTAGGCGCCGGTCAGTTCGACCAGCGAGACGCCCAGGGCGCCCAGCGCGATCGACGGCACGGCCATCATGTCGGTCGACAGGCCCAGCCGCCGGGCCATGTCGATGACCCGGCCGCGGCCAACCTTCTCGGTCAGCTGGACGGCGACGGTATTGATCGAGCGGGCGGCGGCCGTCCGGAAGCTGACCTCGCCCATATAGCCGCCCTCGTAGTTGCGCGGCCGCCAGTTGCCGACCGAGATCGGCCCGTCGACGAAGGTCGAATCGGGGCGATAGCCGGCTTCGAGCGCCGCCAGGAACACGAACAGCTTGAACGCCGAGCCCGGTTCGCGCCGCGCCTGGGTGGCGCGGTTGAACGGGCTTTCGCGCCAGTCGCGGCCGCCGACCATGGCGCGGATCGCGCCGTCCGGCGACATCGCGACCAGCGCGGCCTGCGCTGCCTCGGCCTTCTGGCCCTCGCGGTCGAGCACGTCGGAGACCGCCTTCTCGGCCGCCTGCTGCTGGTTGAGATCAAGCGTGGTCTGCACGACCAGGTCGTCGGCCGACCGGCCGAGCAGGTCGTTCAGCTCGTCGAGCAGGTAGTCGGCAAAATAGCGCGCCCCGCGGGCCGGTTCGCGGCCGGCGGCGAGCTGGGCGGGCTGGGCCTGGGCGGCCTTGGCCTGCTCGTCGGTGATGTACTCGGCCGCGGCCATGTTCGCCAGCACCGTCGCCGCGCGGTTCTGCGCCGCCGTCAGATTGGCGGTCGGGGACAGCTTGGACGGCGCGCGCAACAGCCCGATCAGCATCGCCGATTCGGTCAGGTTCAACTGCCTGGCCGACTTGGCGAAATAGCGCTGGGCGGCGGCCTCGACACCGTAGGCACCGGCCCCGAAATAGACCCGGTTCAGGTAAAGCTCGAGGATCTCGTCCTTGGTGAACTTGTGCTCCAGCCACATCGCCAGCAGCAGTTCCTGGACCTTGCGCTTCAGCGTCCGGTCGCCGGAGAGATAGACGTTCTTGGCCAATTGCTGGCTGATCGTCGATCCGCCCTGGACCAGTCGGCCCGACGTCAGGTTGACATAGACGGCACGGGCCAGCCCGATCAGGTCGAGGCCGAAATGGTGATAGAAGCGCCGGTCCTCGGTGGCGATCAGCGCCTGACGCACGGTCAGCGGGATCTGTTCGGCCGTCAGATGTTCGCCATAGAGATCGCCGTAGGTCGCGATCACCGCGCCCCCGCTCGACAGCAGCGTCACCGACGGCCGGCGATCGATGTCGTGCAGGCCGGAAACCGGCGGCAGGTCGTAGGCGAACCAGGCCAGCACCAGGCCCAGCGCCACGCCGCCCCAGATCATCGCCACCGCGGCCCATTGCAGGGCTTTTCCGGCGAGACCGCGCGGCCACAGCCTCAGCCTGCGCCTGGCCCGCGCCGGTTCGGCAGGCTTGGCTGCCTTCTGCCGGCCCCGCTTTGCCGGCTTCTCCTCGCCCCCGGCGGCCAGTTCCGGCCGATCTTTCGGATCGGCCCTCAGGCCCCGGCGTGCCCCTCTCTCCATCTCTTCCGCCATGTCATCGGTCTGCGCGTCGAGAATGGCGAAAGCATGGCGGCAAACCGTTACTCAATCCTTCAGGCGGTGTTGCAGGAAGGCCATGACCTCGACGATCGCGGCCGCCCGTGCGGCAGGGTCGGTGCCGAGATGGGCGCGCCCCGTGCCGTCGGCCGAATGGGCCAGCCCCTCGCGCACCCGGATCTTCATGTCGGGGGCGTCGAAATCGTGGTAGGCGCCGGGATGGACGGTGATGGCGATCGGGTCGCCCGCGGCCTGGCGGCGCCGGACCAGCGCCTCGCAGGGCGCAGCCGGCGTCCAGTCGTCGGCGGCACCGATCTCGATCTGCAGGGGGATCCGGCTCCGCCATGCGCCATTCTCGTTGAATCCACGGCAACCCGGATAGAACGCGACGGCGGCGCGAAAGTTGCCCTCCGGCAGGCGGGCCGCCTTGCCGGCGCCGTCATTGACCAGGCTCAGCACCACCTGGGCGCCGGCCGACCAGCCGAAGGCGGCGATCCGGTCGCCCCTGACGGCGGGTTGGCGGCGCAGCCAGGCCAGCCCGTCCAGCGCATCGTCCACCCGGACGCTCGTGGCCAGCCGGTCGGCGTTCTTGCCGCAGGTCGACTTGATCCCGCGCGGCCCGAAGGAATCGATGGCCAAGGCGATGTAGCCGGCCTTGGCCAGCCGGCCGGCCCAGTCGACGATCCGGCTGTTCAGCCTGCCCGACGACGTCGTCGGCCCGCCGCAGCCATGCAGCAGCACGGCCGCCGGATGCGGGCCGGGACCGGCCGGCTGCCACAGCCAGCCGCTCACCGCCGTGCCGGCCCGGTCAGGCGATGGGAACCTGATCGCCTGTTGCGCCGATGCCGGCTGGCCCAGCAGCATGGTCAGGGTCACCGCCATCAGCGCCGCTCCGCGATTGCACAAAGGAACGAATCCAAACCTTACAAATCCTGAAGTCATTGACAGCTTTGCCGGATCGCCGTCACATGCCGCGCCACGTGTCATCAACGGACTCCATCCACCTTCGGGTGCCGGTGCAGTCTTTCCCAACGCGGTGCGCGATGTCATGAGATCCGTCGATCGTCGTCGTCTGCCGGTGTCGTCGACTGCCGCGCTGAGCGTCGCGTTGTTCCTGGCCGGATGCAATGTCGGGCCCGATTTCCTGTCGCCCAGGCCGCCCGAGGTCGCGCGCTTCACCGCGACGGTGATGCCGGACCGGACCGCGTCCTCGCCGGCGCCGACCGGCGATGCCCAGCGCTTCCTCAACGGTGCCGACGTGCCGGCCCGCTGGTGGACGGTGTTCGGCTCGCCCGAGATCGACCGGCGGATCGCGATCGCGCTCGAGCATAACCCGTCGGTCGCCTCCGCCCAGGCGGCGTTGCGCCAGGCGCAGGAAAACCTGAATGCGGCGGCCGGCGGCCAGTTTCCGGCGGTGTCGGGCGCACTCGGCGCCACCCGGCAGAAGTCGTCGCTGGCCGGCATCGGCATCGAGAATTCGCAGGCGCCAAGCCCGATCTACACGCTCTACAACGCCTCGGTCAGCGTCTCCTACACCATCGACCTGTTCGGTGCGGTCCGCCGCCAGGTCGAGGCGCAGGCAGCGCTGGCCGACGTCCAGCAGGCCGAACTCGACGCGACCTACCAGGCCCTGGTCGCCAATGTCGTCACCGCCTCGGTCCAGGAGGCATCGTTGCGTGCCCAGATCCGGGCGACCGGCGACATCATCGCCGCCTTCGAACGCCAGCTGGAGCTGATCGAAGCCCAGCAGCGCTTCGGCGCGCGCTCGATGGCCGACGTCCTGCAGGCACGCTCGCAGCTTGCCGCCCAGCGCGCACTGCTGCCGCCGTTGCAGCAGCGGCTGGAGCAGACGGGGAACCAGCTGGCTACCTATCTCGGCCGCCTGCCCGCCGAAGCGGACCTGGCGCCGCTCCAGCTCGACGCGCTGACCCTGCCGCCGGACATTCCGGTCTCGCTGCCGTCGACGGTCGTCGCCAACCGGCCCGACATCCGCGCCGCCGACGCCCAGTTGCACCAGGCGACGGCCCAGGTCGGGGTGGCGACTGCCAACCGGCTGCCCAACATCGTCCTGTCCGGATCGCTCGGTAGCCAGGCGACGTCGATGAGCGACCTGCTGGGTGCCGGCAGCGGCGTCTGGAGCCTCGGGCTCAACCTGGCCCAGCCGATCTTCCAGGGCGGCACGCTGACCGCCCGCCAGCGGGCGGCCGAGGCGGCGCTGCAGAAAGCCGTCGCCGATTACCGCGTCACCGTCCTGACGGCGTTTCAGGACGTCGCCAACGCCCTGCGCGCGCTGGTGATCGATGCCGAGACCTTGCGGGCCCAGGCCGCCTACGAGCTGGCCGCGTCGGACTCGCTGCGGCTGGTGCGCAGCCAGTACGAGGCCGGGGCGATCAACATCCTGTCGGTGCTGGATGCCGAGCGCCAGGCGCTGCAGTCGCGCATCTCCCTGATCCAGGCGCGTGCCGCGCGGCTGCAGGATACGGCCGCGCTCTACGCCGCGCTGGGCGGCGGCTGGCGGGATGCCGCGGCGCTGGCGCCGCCGGTCGCCGCACCGCCTGCCCGCCCATGGCTGGGCCAATGACCCCGATCGTCTTCAGCGGAGTGTGAGGCATGATCAAGCGCCTGATCATCATGCTGGTCGTGGTCGCCATCATCGGCGGCGGCATCGTCGGCTTCAACATGTTCCGCGCCAAGATGATCGGCCAGTTCCTGGCCAGCCGCACCGCGCCGCCGCAGACGGTCACGGCGATGCAGGTCCAATCTTCCGAATGGGTGCGGCAACTGGCGGCGATCGGCACGTTGCGGGCGGTGCGCGGCGTCGATCTTTCGTTCCAGGTCGGCGGGCTCGTCACCAGGGTCGAGTTCACCTCGGGCCAGGAGGTGCAGGCAGGCCAGGTGCTGGCCCGTCTCTACGACACCGACGAGGCGGCGAAGCTGCGCCAGCTCGAGGCCAATGTGAAGCTGGCCGAGATCAACCTGCGCCGCACGCGGCAGCAATTGACCGTTCAGGCCGTCGCCCAGTCGCAGGCCGACAACGATCAGGCGACGCTCGACAGTGCCCGCGCCGCGCTCGACCAGCAGGCGGCGCTGCTGACCAAGCGCGTGCTGCGCGCGCCGTTCGCCGGCCGCCTGGGCATCACGACCGTCAATCCCGGCCAGTACGTCAATCCCGGCGACGTCATCGTCACCCTGCAGCAGCTCGATCCGATCCTGGTCGACTTCTTCCTGCCGCAACAGGAACTGGGGCGGCTGGCCGTCGACCAGGCGGTCACGCTGACGGCCGATGCCTTCCCCGGCCAGGCCTTCCAGGGCAGGATCACCGCGATCAATCCGCGGATCGACGCCAATACCCGCAATGTGCAGGTCGAGGCCAGCGTGCCGAACCCGAAAGCGCAGCTGATGCCCGGCATGTATGTCGATCTGCGGCTGACGGTCGGCAGCCCCGAAAACCTGCTGACCCTGCCGCAGACCGCGGTGTCCTACAACCCCTATGGCGACACCGTCTACCTGGTGATCGACGACGGCCGCGACGGCGAGGGCAAGCCCAGGCTGAAGGCGCGACAGACCTTCGTGACGCTCGGCGCCCGCCGCGGCGACCAGGTCGCGGTGCTCAAGGGCCTCGATGCCGGCCAGACGGTGGTGACGTCGGGGCTGATGAAGCTGAAGAACGATACGCCGCTGGTGATCAACAACAGCGTGCAGCCGTCGAACAACCCCAACCCGACGCCGCAGGAACAGTGAGGCGCGGGCGATGAATTTCACCGACATCTTCATCAAGCGCCCGGTGCTGGCGACCGTCGTCAGCCTGATGATCCTGGTCCTGGGGTTGCGCGCCCTCGATTCGCTGTCGATCCGGCAGTATCCGAAGACCGAGAACGCGGTCGTCACCGTGACGACCACTTATTACGGCGCCGATGCCGAGACGGTGGCGGGCTTCATCACCCAGCCGCTGGAATCGGCGATCGCCCAGGCCGAGGGCATCGATTATCTCACCTCGTCCTCGACCACGTCGGTATCGCTGATCACCGCGACGCTGCGGCTGAACTACGACGCCAACAAGGCGCTGACCCAGATCAACACCCAGGTCAATTCGGTCCTGAACCAGCTGCCGCCCGAGGCGCAGCAGCCGACCCTGAAGGTGCAGGTCGGCGAGACGACCGATTCGATGTATCTCGGTTTCTCGTCGACCGCCCTGGCGACCAATTCGATCACCGACTACCTGCTGCGCGTGGTCAAGCCGCAGCTCGACGCGCTCGACGGGGTGCAGACCGCCGAGATCCTGGGCGCCCGGCAATTCGCCCTGCGCGCCTGGCTCGATCCGATGAAGATGGCCGCCTTCGGCGTCACCGCCTCCGACGTGTTCTCGGCGCTGGGCAGCAACAACTATCTCTCGGCGCTGGGTCGCACCAAGGGCACGATGGTCACCGTCAACCTGACGGCGGCGACGTCGCTGCATACGGTCGATGAGTTCAAGACGCTGGTCGTGCGCGAGAACAACGGGGTGCTGGTGCGGCTCGGCGATGTCGCGACCGTCTCGCTCGGTGCCGACGACTACGACTTCAACGTCGCCTTCAACGGCCAGCGCTCGGTATTCGTCGGCATCAAGGTGGCGCCCGACGCCAACGTGCTGGAGGTGGTCGAGCGGGTGCGCCGGGCCTGGCCGCCGATCGTCGCGCAGATGCCCGCGGGCCTCGAGGGCAAGATCGTCTACGACGCCACCGAGTTCATCAATGCCTCGATCGACGAGGTGGTCTCGACGCTGGTCGAGACGCTGGTCATCGTCACCGTCGTGATCTTCCTGTTCCTCGGTACCTTGCGGTCGGTGGCGATACCGGTGATCGCCATGCCGCTGTCGCTGATCGGCACCTTCTTCATCATGCTGGTCCTCGGATACTCGGTGAATCTCCTGACCTTGCTGGCGCTGGTACTCGCCATCGGGCTCGTGGTCGACGACGCGATCATCGTGGTCGAGAACGTCGATCGCCACATCAAGGACGGCATGGCGCCGCTCGACGCCGCGCTGGTCGCGGCGCGCGAGCTGGCCGGGCCGATCATCGCGATCTCGGTCGTGCTGGTCGCGGTCTACGTGCCGATCGGGTTTCAGGGCGGGCTGACCGGCGCGCTGTTCTCGGAGTTCGCCTTCACCCTGGCCGGGGCGGTCGCCGTCTCGGCGGTCATCGCGCTGACCCTGTCGCCGATGATGTGCGCAAAATTCCTCTCGGCCAGCCATGGCGAAAGCCGCCTGGTGCGGATCATCGACAAGGTGTTCGACGGCGTGCGCGAACGCTATCGTCGGATGCTTGCCGGTGCCTTGCGCACCTGGCCGGTCCTGGTGGTGTTCGGCCTGCTGGTCCTGTTCGGCAACGCCTATCTCTTCATCAACTCGTCGCAGGAACTGGCGCCCGAGGAAGACCAGGGCATCGTTCTGGCCCAGACCCAGGGGGCGCCCGATGCGACGATCGAGCAGATGGCGGTCTATTCCGATCAGGTCTACCAGATCGCCCGGGCGATGCCGGAATACGAGGCGCTGTTCCAGCTCGACGGCCAGCCGACGCTGAATTCCGGCATTTCCGGCGTGCTGCTGAAGCCGTGGGCCGACCGCACGAAGAGCGCCAAGCAGCTGCAGCAGGAATTGCAGGCGAAGTTCGACACCGTCGCCGGGGCGCGGATCGCCGCCTTCCAGTTCCCGGCGTTGCCAGGCGCCCAGGGCTTGCCGATCCAGTTCGTCATCACCACCACCGAACCGTTCCGCAACCTGGACGAGGTGGCCAAGGCGATCGTCGCCAAGGCCAGCCAGTCCGGCCGCTTCTTCTTCATCGATTCCGATCTCAAGATCGATAAGCCCCAGGCCCAGCTGGTGATCGACCGCGACAAGGTCGCAAGCCTCGGCCTGTCGCTGCAGGATGTCGGCTCGTCGCTGACCGCGGCGCTGGGCGGCGGCTACGTCAACTACTTCTCGATCTCGGGCCGCTCCTACAAGGTGATCCCGCAGGTCCTGCAGGTCGACCGGCTCAATCCGGCGCAGCTGGAGGGCTATTATATCAGGACCGCCAAGGGCAGTCTGGTCCAGGCCTCGACGGTTGCGCATATCGAGCGTTCGGTGGTGCCCGAATCGATCAACCGCTTTCAGCAGCTCAACTCGGCGACCATCACCGGCGTCGCGGTGCCGGGCATCACGCTCGGCCAGGCGCTCGACTACCTGAAGGGGGTCGCAGCCGACGAGATGCCGGGCGGCTATGCGATCGACTATGGCGGCCAGTCGCGCCAGTACGTGCAGGAGACCGGCGGGTTCCTGATCACGCTGACCTTCGCGATCATCGTCGTGTTCCTGACCCTGGCGGCGCAGTTCGAGAGCTTCCGCGATCCGATCGTCGTGCTGGCCTCGGTGCCGATGGCGGTGTTCGGCGCGCTGCTTTGCACCAATGTCGGGCTGGCCACCATCAACATCTATACCCAGGTCGGGCTGGTGACGCTGGTGGGGCTGATTTCCAAGCACGGCATCCTGATCGTGCAGTTCGCCAACGACCTGCAGCGCCAGGGCATGTCGAAGATGGAGGCGATCGTCGAAGCCTCGGCCGTGCGCCTGCGCCCGATCCTGATGACGACGGCGGCGATGATCCTCGGCGTGGTGCCGCTGGTGCTGGCCTCGGGCGCCGGTGCCACCGGCCGCAATCACATGGGGCTGATGATCTTCGCCGGCATCGGCATCGGCACCATCTTCACCCTGTTCGTGGTGCCGGCGATGTACCTGATGCTGGCAGCCCGACATACCGGCGCCAGGCGGCAGGCCAAGGTCGTCGTCCATCGGCCCGACCCCGGCGGCGCCGTTAGCTGAATTTGATATAGCGATTGCTGATTTTCTGGGCGCCCATCGGCGCCCAGTTTTGTTCTGCGGGCGGGATTTATCCGCCATCACCCGATATTGTGACATTTGATATGTCAAAAATTGAGGCTGTAAGCCCAGTTTTCGGCCATTTGCCGACGTATTTCCGGCTGAATAACCCCCTGGACAGCATTTTTGATATATGATCTTTTAAATTGCGAAGGACGGACATCATCGGTCTGCCGACCGATCGAGCCGGGAAGCCGTCCGAAATCGCATGCGCCGCGCCGCGCCGAACTGCAGGGAGTGTCCGATGCACCGTCGCCAGTTTCTTTCGACGACCGCCGCCGCCATGGGGCTCTTCGCCATGCCGGCGATCCGCCCGGCGGGCGCCGCTGATCGCCGCGTCCTGAAATTCGTGCCGCAGGCCGACCTTGCGGTGCTCGATCCGATCGGCACCACGGCCTATGTCACCCGCAACCATGCGCTGATGGTCTTCGACACGCTCTATGGCGTGGACGACAAGAACCAGCCGCATCCCCAGATGGTCGAAGGCCATGTCGTCGAGAACGACGGCAAGCTGTGGCGGCTGACCCTGCGCCCGGGCCTCCAGTTCCATGACGGCACCCCGGTGCTCGCCCGCGACGTCGTCGCCAGCATCAATCGCTGGGGCAAGCGCGACATCTACGGCGGCGCCCTGATGGCGGTCATCGACGATCTTTCCGCCCCCTCCGACCGCGTGGTCGAGTTCCGGCTGAAGAAGCCGTTCGCCCATCTGCCTGCGGTGCTGGGCAAGGGGGCGCCGACGATTGCCGCGATCATGCCGGAACGCCTGGCCAAGACCGAGGCGACGACGCAGATCACCGAGATCGTCGGCTCCGGCCCCTATCGGTTCCTCGCCAAGGAGCGCAACCCCGGCGCCCTCAACGTCTATGAGAAGTTCGCCGGCTACGTGCCGCGCGACGGGGCGGCCAACTATCTGTCGGGCGGCAAGGTCGCGCATTTCGAGCGGATCGAGTGGCATACCCTGCCCGACGCCTCGACCGCGGCGGCGGCGCTGCAGGCCGGCGAAATCGACTGGTGGGAGCAGCCGACCTCGGATCTGACGCCGCTGTTGCGCGGGAACGCCGACATCCGGGTGCAGGTCCAGGATACGACAGGCTTCGCCGGCGTGATGCGCTTCAACCACCTGCAGAAGCCCTTCGACAACCCCGCGATCCGGCGGGCCTTCTTCGGTGGCATTCTGCAGTCCGACTACCTGATCGCCGCGGTCGGCGAGGACAAGGCGCTGTGGCGCGACGGTCTCGGCTTCTTCCACCCGGATTCGCCGATGGCCAGCAAGGCCGCGATCCCGGCGGGCAAGCCGGATCTCGCCCGCGTCAAGCAGGACCTGGCGGCCGCCGGCTACAAGGGCGAGCGCGTGGTGATGCTGGCCACCGCCGATTTTCCGGTCATCAACCTGATGAGCCAGATTGCCGCCGACATGTTCCAGAAGGTCGGCGTCAACCTCGACCTGCAGGTCCAGGACTGGGCGACGGTCTCCTCGCGGCTGCAGTCGCGCGAGCCGATCGACAAGGGCGGGTGGAGCGTCACCTGCAACTTCGCGGCCGGCATCGGCATGTTCAATCCGGCCGCGCACAGCTACCTGCGGTCGAACGGCGAGAAGGCCCTGTTCGGTTGGCCGACCATCCCGGCGATCGAGCAGCTGCGCAACGACTGGTTCGATGCCCCGGACCTCGCCGCGCAGCAGAAGATCTGCGAGGAGATCCAGAAGGTCGCCTATGCCGAGACGCCCTATATCCCGCTCGGCCTCTACTACCAGCCGACCGCCTTCCGCGCCGATCTCACCGGCATGCTGAAGGGCACGCCGCTGTTCTACGGCCTGCGCCGCGCCTGATCGTCCCATGCTCGAGAACGATCCGAATGCCGCCCACTATCCGATCGATCCCGACCGGCTCGATCTGGTCGAGGAATTCCGCCGCGCACCCAAGGGCCCGCACAGCGATGCGCTACAGAAAGTGCTGCATCGCATGCGCTGGGCCGGAGAGCCGCGGCGCTACGTCCTGATCGTGATCGAGCCGGGGCGCCGCTGGATGCTGGGGCGGCTGCCCGAACGGCGCGGCGGGCAGATCGAACGCCTGGCCGACCATGTGTTCACCGATCCGGCGGATGCCGAATGGGAAGTCTTCCGCCGACGCTGGCAGGCGATCACCGGTCGCGTGCTGCCGGCTGAGCGTACTGTGTAAGGGATGCCGCGATGATCGATACGACCGCCGTGCTCGGCTACGCCTGGCCGATGGCCGTGGCGCCGGGTGAAACCGTCAGCTTCCATCTCAGCAGCGAGACGCTTGCCGAGGCGCAGCTGCGCGTCGTCCGCGTCCGCTGCGCCGATGCCGATCCGGCGGGGCCGGGTATCCGTACGACGGGGCCGAGCAGCGCCATCGACGGCCCGATCGACCTGAGCCATCAGCCGATCCACCCCGGTTCCTGCGCCGTGGTGGCCGACAGTGCGCAGTTGGCCGGTCTCGGCGATTTTACGTTCGGCTGCTACCTGTTCCCGACGCTGATCGGCGGGCGGCGCCAGACGATCGCCGCGCGCTGGAACGAATTGCGGGAATGCGGCTGGAAGCTCGAGCTCGACGAGGAGGCGCATCTTCTGCTGACCATTGCCGACGGCGGCAGGCGCTGGAACGTGCGGGCACCGAAGCCGCTGCTGGAGCGTGAATGGGTGCTCGCCGCCGCGACGGTCGACCTCACGGGCGGCACGGTTGCCGTCCATCAGGCCAGCCTGGCGCGCGATGGCGGACGCGACCGCACCGGCACGGCGACGGCCGCGGGGCCGGCCGCCATCGCCTGGCCGACGGCCACGCCACTGGTCCTGGCGGCGCAGGGTACCGGCCTCGACAAGCCGTTGCGCGCCACCAGCCACCACCTGAACGGCAAGATCGATCGCCCGCGGCTTTACGCCGCCGCCCTCGATGCCGGCCGCATTGGCGCGCTGGTCGATGCGCTGAATCCGCCGAATACCGATCCGGCCCTGATCGCGGCATGGGATTTCAGCCGCGATATCGGCGGCGACACCATCAGGGACCTGTCCGGCCATCGCCATGACGGCATCCTGCACCAGTTGCCGATGCGTGCCGCCACCGGCGCCAACTGGGATGGCCGGTCGAACAGCTGGACCGAAGTGCCCTGGCAATACGGGGCGATTCATTTTCACGATGACGACATCGCCGATTGCGGCTGGAAGGCCGATCGCAAGCTGACCGTGCCGGCGGACTGGCCATCGGGTTTCTATGCACTGGAACTGACGGCTGCGACCGGCGAGGGCGTGTCGGTCGAGAGTTATGTGCCGTTCTTCGTGCGCGCGCCGCGCGACCGGGCGACGGCCCCACTTGCCGTCGTCGCCTCGACGGCCACCTTCCTTGCCTATGCGAATTCCTGCCTGCGCCTCGACCAGAGCCACTTCGAGGCGATGAACGAGGGGCTGGTGCTGATCAGCGGCGACGACTGTTACCTGAGCGCGCATCGCGAGCTCGGCCTGTCGACCTACGACACGCACAGCGATGGCAGCGGGGTCTGCTATTCGTCCGGGGCCCGGCCGATCCTGAACATGCGGCCGCGCGGCAACACGTTCAACTACGTCAACGATACCCATCTGCTCGACTGGCTCGAGGAGCAGGGCATCCCCTACGACATCGTGACCGACGAGGATATCGATCGCGAGGGGGCCCGCGCGCTGAAGCCCTATCGCGTCGTCATCACCGGCTCGCACCCTGAATATTTCTCGCGGCCAATGCTCGACGCCTTCGAAACCTATCAGAATGCCGGCGGCCGCCACATGTATCTCGGTGGCAACGGCTTCTACTGGCGTATCGCCTTCCACCCGACCGCGCCCGGCCGCATCGAGGTGCGCCGCGGCATCACCGGTACCCGTACCTGGGAGGGCGAAGCGGGCGAGAATACCTTGTCCTTCACCGGCGAGCCGAGCGGCCTGTGGCGCTCGAACGGCCGTCCGCCGCAACGGCTGGTCGGCGTGGGTTTCGATGCCCAGGTCTTCGATCGTTCGGCTGCCTATCGCCGTCTCGGCGACAGTTTCGATCCGCGTGTCGCCTTCGCGTTCGAGGGCATCGGGCCGGACGAGGCGATCGGCGACTTCGGCCTGCGCCTCGGCGGAGCCGCAGGCCTCGAGATCGATCGCGCCGACGCAACCCTGGGTTCGCCGCCGAACCTGATGCTGCTTGCCACCGCCGATCGCATCGGCGCCGGCGGCCTGCCGACGACCGAGGAGTTCCGCACCACCCATCGCGGCCTGACCGGCGACCAGAATGCGCGGGTGCGGGCCGACATCGTGTTCTTCGAGACATCGCAGGGTGGCGCGGTGTTCGCGACCGGCTCGATCGCGTGGTGCTGTGCCCTGTCGCATGACGGGTACGACAACAATGTCAGCCGGCTGACGGGCAACGTGCTGCGCCGGTTCCTCGATCCCCGACCGTTCGACTGAGGGCGTCGGGGTGACGGGATATATCCTCCGCCGTCTGCTGATGACCGTCCCGGTGATGGCGGTGGTCGCGCTGTTCGTCTTCAGCCTGCTCTACGTGGCGCCGGGCGACCCCGCCGCGATCATCGCCGGCGAACAGGCGACCCCGGCCGAGATGCAGCGCATTCGCGCCTCGCTCGGCCTGGATCAGCCTTTTGTCCCGCGTTTCGCACGCTGGGCCTGGAACGCGGTGCAGGGCGATCTCGGCGTCTCGGTCTTCTCGGCCACGCCGGTCAGCGAGATGATCGTCCAGCGCATCCCGCCGACGCTGTCGCTGATGGTGCTGACCCTGCTGATCTCCATCGTCGTGGCGGTGCCGGTCGGCGTGGTCGCGGCCGCCAACCAGGGGGGCTGGATCGACCGATTGTTCATGTCGGCCGCCGTGCTCGGCTTCTCCCTGCCGGTCTTCGTGGTCGGCTATCTGCTGGCCTATCTCTTTGCCCTGCAACTCGGCTGGCTGCCGGTCCAGGGTTATCGTCCGCCGTCGGGCGGCGTCTGGGAATACCTGTCGCGGCTGATCCTGCCGGCGTTGGCGCTGTCGGGTGGCTACATCGCGCTGATCGCGCGCATCGCCCGGTCGGCAATGCTGGAGGTGCTGTCCCAGGATTACATCCGCACCGCCCGGGCCAAGGGCGTGGCGCGACAGGTGATCCTGTTCGTGCATGCCTTGCGGAATGCCACGCTGCCGATTGTCTCGATCATCGGGATCGGCGTCGCCACCCTGATCAGCGGCGCCGTCGTCACCGAGACCGTGTTCGGCATTCCCGGGTTGGGCCGACTGGTCGTCGACGCGCTGCTGCGCCGCGACTATCCGGTCATCCAGGGCGTCGTGCTCGTCTTCAGCTTCACCTATGTGCTGGTCAACCTGGCCATCGATCTCGCCTACACCCTGCTTGACCCGAGGATCCGCTATTGACCGCGACCGCGCCGGACGGCGAAGGCTTCGCCATCGCCCCAGACCTTCCCCCGTTGATCGCCGAGCCGCCGCGGCGCGGCCGGGTGGCGACTTTCGTTCGCCGCCATCCGACCATCGTGCTGGGCGCCGCACTGCTCGGGCTGATGGTGCTGATCGCGGTCTGCGCCCCGTGGCTCGGCACCGGGGATCCGCAGGCGCTGTCACCGGCCAAGCGCATCCGCGCGCCGTCGGCCGAATTCTGGTTCGGTACCGACAGCCTGGGACGCGACGTCTATTCGCGCGTGATCTACGGCGCGCGCACCTCGCTGCTGGTCGGCATCGTCGTCGCCCTTGCCGCCACGGTTGCGGGCGTGGCGGTCGGGCTGGTCTCCGGCTTCGTCCGCTGGCTCGACCCCATCGTGATGCGGGTGATCGACGGGCTGATGGCGATTCCGTCGGTGCTGATCGCCATTGCCCTGCTCGGCATTGCCCGCGGCTCGGTCGTCAATGTCATCGTCGCGATTACCCTGGCCGAATTCCCGCGTGTCGCCCGGCTGGTGCGCGGCGTGGTCCTGTCGTTGCGCGAGCAGCCCTACGTCGATGCCGCGCTGGCCTGCGGTTCCGGCGGCGGCCGCATCATGCTGCGCCATATCCTGCCCAACGCGCTCGATCCGATCATCGTCCAGGCCACCTATATCGGCGCCTCGGCCGTCATCGCCGAAGCCGTCCTGTCCTTCATCGGTGTCGGCACGCCGCCAACCGTGCCAAGCTGGGGCAACATCATGGCCGAGGGTCGCGCCTTGTGGCAGGTCAAGCCCTATATCGTGTTCTTCCCCGCGGTCTTCCTGTGCATCACCGTGCTCGGCGTCAACCTGCTGGGCGACGGCCTGCGCGACATGCTCGACCCCCGCGTCGCCAAGAGGGCGTGATGGCGGCCCTGCTCGAAGTCGAGAATCTCCGGACCCATTTTGCGACCCGCAATGGCGTGGTGCGCGCCGTCGACGGCCTGTCCTTTCATGTCGATGCCGGCGAGACCGTGGCGATCGTCGGCGAATCCGGCTGCGGCAAGTCGGTCACGTCGCTGTCGATCCTGCGCCTCGTCGATCAGCCGCCGGCACGGATTGCCGGGCAGATCCGCTTCGGCGGCCGAAATCTCGCGGCACTCGGCGAGGCCGAGATGCGGGATCTGCGCGGCAACGAGATCGGCATGATCTTTCAGGAGCCGATGACCAGCCTGAACCCGCTGCTGACCATCGGTCGCCAGATCGCCGAGCCGGTGATGCTGCATCAGGGGCTGGATCGCGTTGCGGCGCGGGCCAGGGCGCTGGAGATGCTGACCCTGGTCGGCATTCCGGCGCCGGAACGCCGGCTGGACGACTATCCGCATCAGCTGTCCGGCGGCATGCGCCAGCGCGCAATGATCGCCATGGCGCTGGCCTGCAATCCGAAGATCCTGGTGGCCGACGAGCCGACCACCGCGCTCGACGTCACCATCCAGGCCCAGATCATCGACCTGATGCGCGACCTGCAGCGCCGCACCGGGTCGGCGATCATCCTGATCACCCATGACCTCGGCGTCGTGGCCGAGATGGCGGCGCGGGTTGTGGTGATGTATGCCGGCCGCAAGGTCGAGGAGGCCGACGTCGCCACGATCTTCACCGATCCGCGCCACCCCTATACCCGCGGGCTGCTGGGGGCCGTGCCGAGGCCGGGATCGCGCGGCACGAATACGCGGCTCGCCGAAATTCCGGGCTCGGTCCCGTCGCTGATCAAGCCGCTGGTCGGCTGTGCCTTTGCCGGGCGTTGCCCGAAGGCCGGCGATATCTGCCGGCGCGCGGCCCCGGCCTGGCGCGAGGTCGGACCCGGCCACGGCGCCGCCTGCCATTTTGCCGCCGGTGCCGCATGAGTACGACGCTGCTGGACGTTCGTGACCTGGTCAAACACTACCCGGTAGGCGGCGGTCTGTTCGGGCGGAGAGCCGAGACGGTCCATGCCGTCGACGGCGTCTCGTTCGGTGTCGATGCCGGTGAAACCCTGGCGATCGTCGGCGAAAGCGGCTGTGGCAAGTCGACCGTCGGCAAGGTCGTGCTGGGCTTGGCCCCGCCGACTGCGGGCCGGGTCAGTTTCGGCGGCACCGACTATGCGGACATTGGGGCTGCGGACATGAAGCGCGTGCGCCGCCGGCTGCAGGTGGTCTTCCAGGACCCCTTCAGCTCGATGAACCCGCGGATGAAGGTGCGCGACATCGTTGCCGAGCCGCTGGAGAATTTCGGCGTGATCGACGGGCGCTCGGCCATCACCGACCGGGTGCGCGACCTGCTGGTCCGGGTCGGCCTGCCCGCGGACGCGCTGAACCGCTTTCCGCACGAATTCTCCGGCGGCCAGCGCCAGCGCATCTGCATCGCCCGCGCCCTGGCGCCGGGGGCTGATCTGATCGTCTGCGACGAGGCCGTCTCCGCCCTGGACGTCTCGGTCAAGGCCCAGATCGTCAATCTGCTGCTCGATCTGCAGGCCGAATACGGCCTGGCGCTGCTGTTCATCAGCCACGATATCGCGGTCGTCGAGCATATGGCGCACCGGGTCGCGGTCATGTACCTGGGCAAGATCATGGAAATCGGCGACCGCGATGTCCTGTTCGCGCAACCGGCCCATCCCTATACCCGGGCGCTGCTGTCGGCGGTGCCGGTGCCCGATCCGGCGGTGCGGCGCGGCCGCGCCGCGCTGGCCGGCGACCTGCCCAGCCCGATCGATCCGCCGCGCGGCTGCCGGTTCCACACCCGCTGCCCGCTTGCCTTCGACCGCTGCCGGGTCGACGAACCGGCATTGCGGGCGGTGGGGTCAGGCCGGCTGGCGGCCTGCCACCTGGATCAGCCCGCCGATGCCTGAGACCGCCGCCCCCGCGCGGGCCGGGCGTCGTAGCCTTCGGCCTTCAGCCGCTCCAGGATCAGGTAGGAACCCTGCCGCAGATCCTGCACGATCAGCTCGCCCGCCTCGGCCGGGGCTCGGCGGCGCAGCGCGTCGATCAGCATCAGATGGGGATGCGCCTCGGCATGGGCGCGGGCGACATGGGGGTATTGATGGGTCACGAACGGGCCGATCAACAGCCACAGGTTCTCGATGATGCCCAGCAGCACGTCGTTGCCGGCAGCCCGGTACACCGTGAAATGGAACTCCTTGTTGGCGGCCAGCGCTTCCTTCCAGTCGTGGCGCTGTTCGGACTGCACGAACCGCTGATGCAGCGCCTCGAGGCTTGCCAGGATTTCATCGGTCATCGCCGCCGCCGCACGCTCGGCGGCCAGGCGTTCCAGCGGTGCGCGCACTTCGCGGATGTTGATGTATTGCGGGATGGTCAGCACCGGTACGCGCGGCTGATGGCCGATGCGCAGTTCCAGCGCACCTTCGCGCGCCAGCTGGATCACCGCTTCGCGCACCGGGGTCGGCGAGGTGTCGTAGGCAGCGGCCAGGCGCCGGATCGAAAGGCGCTCGCCCGGTTCGTAGACACCGGCGATCAGGGCCGCGCGCAGACGGGCATAGGCCTTTTCGGACAGGCTGTCGCGAATGATGCCCTGCTCGTCCTCGTCATGTGCCTCCTGCGCCGTCATCGTCTTCCTCGAAACTGCCGCGATCTTGCAGCGGATTGTACAGCAGGCGGATCAACCACGCCTGTGATTTTTTTCTTCTCAACCATCGGGAACCTCGATCATGACGCAACGTCGTAACGCCGCCGCCGAAGCGCCGCTCGATCTGCGCGACAAGGGCGTGCCGGGCCTGGCCGGTCCGACGCCGCTGGGTGACGTCGGCGCCCGCGGCTGGAATCTGCTGGCCGAGGATCTGCCGTTGCCGGCGGCGGTGATCCGGCGCGGCGCGCTGCATCACAACAGCGGCTGGATGCGCGATTTCATCGCACGCCGCAATCTCGCCCTCGCGCCGCACGGCAAGACGACGATGGCGCCGGCCTTGTTCGACCTGCAGCTGGATGACGGCGCCTGGGGTATCACGGTCGGTACGCCGCATCAGTTCCAGGTTGCGCGCAGCTTCGGCTATCGGCGGCTGTTCCTTGCCAATCAGCTGGTCGGCCGGGCGGCGATCGACTACGTGGTCACCGAGCTGCGCGACCATCCGGATTGCGAATTCTACTGCCTGGTCGATTCGGTCGCCAATGTCGCGGCGCTTGCCGCGGCGGCACGGCGATTGCGCCTGCCGCGGCCGCTGACCGTGCTGGTCGAGCGCGGCTATGCCGGCGGGCGCACCGGCTGCCGCACGCAGGCGGAAGCGCTCGCAGTCGCCCGTGCCGTCGCCGGTTCGGACGGCGCCCTGGCCCTTGCCGGCGTCGAAGGCTTCGAAGGCCTGTTCAAGGAAGCGACGCCGGCGGCCACGGCGGCGCGGGTCAGCGCCTTTCTCGACGACGTCGTCGCCCTGGCCCGTGCCTGCGGCGATGAAGGTCTGTTCGGCGACGGACCGGTGATTCTCAGCGCCGGCGGATCCGCCTTTTACGATCTGGTGGCGGAACGCTTCGGCGCCGCCGCCCTCGGACGTGCGACGACGGTGCTGCTGCGCAGCGGCTGTTACATCACCCACGATTCGATCATGTACGTGAAGGCCTTCGACGCGTTGCGCGCCCGGGATCCGGCGCTGGCGGCAACCGATGGCGGATTGCGCCCGGCGCTGGAAGTCTGGGGCTACGTGCAGTCGCGGCCCGAGGCCGGGAAGGCGATCGTCGGGCTGGGCAAGCGCGACCTGTCCCATGATGACCTGCCGCTGGCGCAGCACTGGTACAGGCCCGGCGAGACCGCGACGCCGCAGCCGCTCGGCGAAGGCCATGTGGTGACCCGCCTCAACGATCAGCATTGCCATCTCACCGTGCCGGCGCAATCGCCGCTGCAGGTCGGCGACATGGTGGCCTTCGGCATCTCCCATCCCTGCCTGACCTTCGACAAATGGCGGGCGATCCATCTGGTCGACGACGATTACCGCGTCGTCGACACGATCCGGACCTATTTCTGATATTTCGCTCGGGGGCCCTCAGTGAAGCACGTCAAATCACGGATCTTCTTCATCACCGGCGCCGCCAGCGGGATCGGGGCGGCGACCGCGCGTGCCGCCGCCGCCGCCGGGCACAAGGTCGTCGTCGCCGATATCAATCTGGCGGGCGCCACGGCGCTGGCCGAATCGCTCGGCGGCGCTGCGATGGCCCTGGCGCTCGACATCACCAGCCCCGCACAATGGGACAGCGCGCTCGATGCCGCCTGGGCCCGTTTCGGACGGGTCGACGTGCTGATCAACAACGCCGCCGTGGTCCATACCGGCTATGCCCGCGACGTCAGCATCGAACGCCACGGCGCGACCATGACCACGAACTTCATGGGGCCGCTTTCGGGCATGCTCAAGGTGCTGCCGCGCTTCCGGGCGCAAGGGTCGGGCCACCTGGTGACCGTATGCTCGATGACGGCGTTCCTGCCGTTTCCAGGCATCGCATCCTATGCCGCGTCCAAGCATGCGCTGCGCGCCTTCCACCACGCGCTGATGCTGGAGGAGCGCGACGGCCCGGTCGTCTTTACCATCGTCCATCCGACCGCGACTGAAACCCCGATGCTGGAGCAGGAGGCGCAGGATGATGCCGTGGCGATGGCCTTTGCCGGTCCGTCGGTCACGGCGGAGACGGTGGCCGAGGTCATCATGACGGCGATCCGCCGGCGGTCGGTCGAGGTCTTCATGCCGCCTGAGCGCGGGCGGGTAGTCCGTCGCGTCGGGACTAGCCCGCGGGCCCTGCGCGCGCTGGTCGAGCGCAACGAGGCGATCGGCGCGATCAAGCAAAAGGAGCGGCGGGCTGCCGCCGGCCAGTCATGACCATGTTCACGCCGGTCATCGACATCGAACTGGCGATCGGCGAAAGCCCGCTGTGGGACGACCGGCGGCATGTGCTGTGGTTCGTCGACATCCTGGCGCCGGCGATTTTCCGGCTGGATCCGGCTGGTGGTACGGTTTCCCGCTTCGCCATGCCCGATCTGGTCGCAAGCCTCGGGCTTTGCATCGATGGCCGGCTGGTTGCGGCCTTGCGCAGCGGCGTGCATCTGTTCGACCCCGACAGCGGCACGCTCGATTTCCTGGTGCAGCCTGAGCCCGACCGGCCGATGAACCGCCTCAACGACGGCAAGGTCGGCCCCGATGGCTGCTTCTGGGTCGGCAGCATGCATGATGCGCTGCCGCGCCAGCCGACCGCGGCGCTCTATCGCGTGACGCCGCAAGGCCAGGCCGACAAGGTGCTGGATGGCCTGAAGGTCTCGAACGGCCTGGCCTGGAGCCCCGATGGCCGGATCATGTATCACGCCGACAGCCGGGGACCGCATGTCTCGGCCTATCCGTTCGATCCGGCCGGCGGGACGTTGGGACCAGGGCGCATTCTCGCCACGCTCGGCGAAGCGGATGGCCTGCCGGACGGGGCGGCTGTGGACGTGCAGGGATTCTATTGGAGTGCTGGTGTGACGGCCGGCCGCCTAAATCGCCTCGCGCCCGACGGCCGCATCGCCGCGGTGATCGATCTGCCGGCCCCGGCCCCGACCATGGCCTGCTTTGGCGGGCCGGCGCTCGACCGTCTCTACGTGACGTCGCTCGCGACCGATCGGACCGGGCGCGCCGTCGGCGGGACGGTGCTGGTCGGCAATCCCGGGGTGACGGGCGTGCCGGTCAACCGGTTCGGCTGAAGCCGCGAAGCCCCGCCTCGGTCGCGCCGAGAATTTCGGCCGACAGCGCGCCGTCGTCGACCAGTCGGGCCAGGATCATGGCGCCGATCATGGCCGACCAGGTCGTGATCGCCGCCCGGCGGCGGTCCGCCTGCGTGCGGCCCGGCGCGATCGCCGCCAGCCGCTCGATCTGCCGCTCGGCTGCCAGGGTCAGGACCTTGCGAGCTTCGGGCGTGCCGCGCACCACTTCCGCCCCCAGGGCGGCGAAGACGCAGCCATCAGCCTGCTCGTCGCGATGGCGAGGCGTCAGGTAGCCGGCGACGTAGCGCGCAAGATCGTCGATCCCGTCGCGCTGCAGGGCGTGGGCACAGGCCTGCGCGACGAGCGCCTCCTTGGATTTGAAATGCCCGTAGAAGGCGCCATGGGTGAGGCCCGCGGCGCGCATGATCTGTGCCACCGTCACGCCGTCGATGCCGCGCTCGCGGAACAGGCGGGATGCGGCGTCGAGGATCTGCCGGTGGTTCTCGGCAAGCTGGTCGCGGCTGACTTTCATCCGGCACTCCTTGACTTTTATATTATGATCATAATATGAAAATTTCTGCTGATGAACGTCATGAATAGGATGACTGCCATGACCACCGCGCGTCCCCTTGCCCTCGTCACCGGCGCCTCGACCGGGATCGGCGCCGTCTATGCCGACCGCCTGGCCCGGCGCGGCTTCGACCTCGTGCTCGTCGCCCGCGACGGGAACCGGCTGGCCGATCTGGCCGCCCGGCTCAAGTCGGAAACCGGCGCTGCCGTCGACATTCTGCGGGCCGACCTGACCGTGGCCGCCGACCTGGCCCGGGTCGAGGCGCGGCTGCGCGACGATCCCTCGATCGCGCTGCTGGTCAACAATGCCGGCGCGGCGGTGCCGGGCGGGTTCGAGGCACCTGATCTCGACGCCTTCGAGCGTCTGATCCGCCTCAACGTCACGGCGGTGACGCGGCTGATCGGCGCCGTCGTTCCGCGCTTCGTCGCCGCCGGCGCCGGCGCGATCGTCAACATCGCGTCGGTCGTGGCGCTGGCCCCGGAATTCCCGCTCGGCATCTACGGCGCGACCAAGGCCTACGTCCTGGCCCTCTCCCAGTCGCTGCAGACCGAGCTGGGGCCGAAAGGCGTCTACGTCCAGGCCGTGCTGCCCGCGGCCACCCGCACCGAAATCTGGGAGCGCTCGGGCCGTTCGGTCGACGATCTTGCCGGGGTGATGGAGGTCGGCGACCTGGTCGATGCCGCGCTGGTCGGGTTCGACCGGCACGAGACGGTGACGATTCCGCCGCTGCCGGACGAGGGCCAGTGGCAGGCGTTCAATGCCGCGCGGCTTGCCATGCTGCCGAACTTCGCCCAGTCGCAGCCGGCCGCGCGCTATCGCGGCTAGAGCGGCCGCCCGGTCAGCGTCGTGCGTTCGGAGATCTCGATGAAGTTGCCGTCGGGGTCGCGCACGAAGCTGAAGCGGACGACATCGCCGAGGACGCGTGGCGGCACGGCTTCCGTGCCGCCACGGGCCAGCACGCGGGCGTGGGCGGCGACGGCGTCGAAGACCTGGACGGTGATGTAGCGAAAGCCGGGTGCCCGCCAGTCGGGCGAGGGCTCGACCCGGCCCGGCATCAGGATCAGCCGCGTCGTGCCGCAGGCGAGGCCGGTGAACCCCATCGCCTCGACATAGAAGCGGCGCGAGGCCTCGACGTCGTTTGCCGCCAGTTCGATGGCGATGTCCGTGATGGCGTCCTGCCCCGGCGGGATCAGGCGCACCGCATTGCCGTCGGGGTCGGCCAGCTCGACCGGCTCCTCGATGCCCGGCCGGGCGATCCACAGCCGCCGGAACCCGGATGGCGCCGCCGGCGGCAGCGGGTCGCGGGCGTGGTTCACCTTGAGGATCGAGCCGTGCAGGTGGTGGCGGTGCTGCTGCATGCCACCGCCCAGCTTGCCCATGTGATCGTAGGGCAGGCCGATCCGCTGCTGCCAGAAGGCGAGCTGATCGTCGCGCCGGTTGGTATTGAGCCCGAGATCCAGGGCCGGCTTGGCCAGTCTCATCATGTCGGCTTCTTGCGCAGGCGCACCACGGCATTGTCGAGCGCGGACAGGAAGGCCGACCGGTCGGTCGCCTTCATCGCGCGCGGTCCGCCGCCGGTGATCACGCCGGTATCCCGCAGATGGGTCATCAGGTCGCGGCTGGCCAGCGTCATGCCGATCGACTCGGGCGTGAACCGCTTGCCGGTGGGCGCCAGCACCTCGGCGCCGGCCTTGACGCAGCGGCTGGCCAGCGGGATGTCGGCGGTGATCACGATGTCGCGCGGGCCGGCCCGCGCGGCGATCCAGTCGTCGGCGACGTCGGGCCCCTCCGCCACCAGGACGCGTTCGATCAGCGGGTCGGCCGGCACGGCCAACCCGCCGTTCGCCACCACCTTGACGGCGAGGCCGTAGCGGCCTGCGACCCGGTAGACTTCGTCCTTCACCGGGCAGGCATCGGCATCGACGTAGATGACGGTCGGCTGTGTCATCCGGCGACCTTGCGCATCCCGACGCCCGCTTCGCCCGCCGCGCCGATGATCGCCTCGAACGCCGCGATCCCGTGGACCATTTCGGGCACCGTGATCGGGAACGGCGCGGTGCCGGCCACCGCGGCGGCGAAGGCCTCGAGCTCGGCGCGCTCGGCATCGAAGGCCGGGAATTCGGTGGTGCGCACCGGCTGCCCCAACGCCGCATGCACGAGGCGGCGTTCCTGGTCCATCGTGGCCCAGCCGTTCGAACCGTAGACGTCCAGGCGCCAGATCGGGCTGGTGGCGACCAGCGTGGTCAGCACCCCCTGCGCCCCGCCTTCGAAAGTGATCATCGCGGTCGTGGTATCGTCGACGTCGACCGGCATCACCCGGCGGGTCGAGCGCACATGGACCTCGGCAAAGCGCAGGCCCAGCCCGATCATCGCATCGACCAGATGGATGCCCAGCCCGGTCATGCCGCCGGCGGGGCTCTCCGCCCGGGTGGCCCGCCACATGCCTTCCTTCCAGTTCGGCACGGCATTGGCCGAATAGTTGCCCGAGACGTGCAGGACGGTGCCCAGCGCGCCGGACGCGACCAGCGACTGAAGCTCGCGATAGGCCGGCATGAAGCGGCGGTTGTGACCCAGCGCCACCACCACCTTGTCGCATGCCTTCGTCGCGGCCAGCGCGTCGGCATGGGTCAGGGTCAGCGGCTTCTCGACGAAGACCGGGCGGCCGGTCGCCGCCGCCGCGGCCATCTGCGCCGCATGCTGACTGTGCGGCGTGGCTAGCACGATCGCCTGGACCTCGCCGTCGGCCAGCAGGCCGGCGAGATCGTCATGCAGCCGGATGCCCTGCTGGCGGGCGTAATCCTCGGCCTTGGCGCGGGTGCCCGTGGTGCCGGCGACGAAGCGGACCTTGTCCGAACGGCCCTGCACCGAATCGACCAGAACCCGTCCCCAGCGGCCCAGGCCGGCAATCCCCAATTTCAACATCTCGAACGTTCCGTTTGTGGCACTCTGATGGCCGGAACTATAGGGGGTATTGTCCGAGATGCCGCTAGTTCTTCGCTGTCTCCTGTTGATTTTCCTCGGCTTTTCGGCGCTTCCCGCGCTGGCCGAGGACCGCGCCCCGGTCGACCTGGCGCTGGTGCTGGCGGCCGACTGCTCCGGCTCGGTCACCACGCAGGGCTATCGGCTGCAGCAACAGGGCTATGCCGATGCCTTCCGCGACCCCAGGGTGATCAGGGCCATCCTGTCCGGCCTGCATGGCGGCATCGCCGTGACCTATTTCCAATGGTCGGGCCCGGCGCTGCAGAACCAGATCGTCACCTGGACGATCCTGCGCAGCCCGGCCGATATCGCCGCCTTTGCCGACAAGCTGGCCGGCGCGCCGCGCACCATCTTCGGCGGCGGCACCTCGGTCAGCGGCGCGATCGACTTTGGCCGGCATCTCATCGGCCAGCTGCCGGTCGAGGCGATGCGGCTGGTGATCGACGTCTCGGGCGACGGGCGCACCAACAACGGCCGGCCGGCGCCGCCGGCGCGTGACGAGGCGGTGGCGGCCGGCATCACCATCAACGGCCTGCCGATCCTGAACCAGGAACCCGATATCGATCGCTACTACCAGGACGAGGTGATCGGCGGTCCCGGCGCCTTCATGATTCCGGCGCGCGATTTCGACGCCTTCGGCGAGGCGATCCGCCAGAAGCTGATCCTGGAAATCGCCGCGCTGAAGTGACAGAGTCGGGGCCATGACCGACAAGATTCTTGCCGCCCTGCGCGGCCACGAGGCCGAGCTGGTCGCCATTCGCCGCGACCTGCACCGCCACCCCGAGACCGCCTTCGAGGAACGCCGTACCGCCGATGTGGTGGCCGAGCGGCTGACCGGCTGGGGCATCCCGATCGACCGGGGGCTGGCCCGCACCGGCGTGGTCGGCACGCTGGCAGGCAACCGCCCGGGCCAGCGCGCCATCGGCTTGCGCGCCGACATGGACGCGCTGAACCTGCAGGAGAAGAACGAGTTCGACTACCGTTCGGTCCACGACGGCAAGATGCATGCCTGCGGCCATGACGGACATACGGCGATGCTGCTGGGGGCCGCGCAGTACCTTGCCGCCAACCGCGATTTCGCCGGCACCGTGCATTTCATCTTTCAGCCGGCCGAGGAAGGCGAGGGCGGGGCCCGGGTGATGATCGAGGAAGGACTGTTCGACCGCTTCCCCTGCGACGCGGTCTACGGCATGCACAACATGCCCGGCCTTCCCGCCGGCAGCTTCGCCATCCGCCCGGGTGCGATGATGGCGGCCTCCGACACCTGGACGGTCAAGTTCACCGGCACCGGCGGCCATGGCTCGGCGCCGGAGCGCGGCACCGACCCGACCGTGCCGATGGCGAATTTCATCATCGCGATGCAGACGATCGTCGCCCGCAACGTCACCCCGTTCGAGGCCGCGGTGCTGTCGGTCGGCCATGTCCACGGCGGCGCCTGGGGGTCGCCCAACGTCATCCCCTCGGAAGTCGTGGTCCGCGGCACCGCGCGCAGCTACACGCCGGCCACCCGCGACCTGCTGGAACGCCGGTTGGGCGAACTGGCGGCGGGGATCGCCACGGCCCACGGCTGTGCCGCCGACTATCACTACCTGCGCCGCTATCCGCCGCTGGTCAACGCGGCCGAGCATACGGCCATCGCCCTGGCCGCCGCCGCGGCGACCGTGGGCAAGGATCGCGTCGACGGCGACACGCCCAAGCTGGCCGGGGCCGAGGATTTCGCCTTCATGCTGGAGAAGAAGCCCGGCGCCTACATCCTGCTCGGCAATGGTGGCGACGGTTCGGCCGGCGGCTGCCATTATGTCCACACGCCGCATTACGACTTCAACGACACGGTGCTGACCACCGGCTCTGCCTACTGGGTCAACCTGGTGGCGCAGGAACTGGCCTGAGCCGGCCTAGCCGAGGAACAGACCCCGTGCCTCGCGCACTTCCTGGGCGATGAAGTCCGACGTCGCCCGGATCTGCGCCAGGTCGTGCAGGTCGGCATGGGTGATCAGCCAGAAGCTGCGGGTCAGCCGCACGGTGTCGGGCAGCACCGGCCGCAGGTCGCTGCGGCCGGCCGCCAGGAAGCAGGGCAGCACGCAGAGCCCGGCGCCCGATGCGGTGGCGGCCAACTGGGCCAGCAGGTTCGACGACCGCAACGTCGCCTTCAGCCCCTTGGCGATCAGCGGCAGGTAATCCAGCTCCGGCGTGAAGATGTAGTCGTCGACATAGCCGATCAGGCGATGGGCGTGCAGGTCGTCGGTGCCGGTGATCTCGGGGTGGGCGTCGAGATAGCCGGCGGCGGCATAGAGCTGCAGATGATAATCGGTCAGCTTGCGCACGTAGAGGCGCCCCTCGGTCGGGCGGCTCAGGCCGATGGCGATGTCGGCCTCGCGCTTGGACAGGCTGAAGACGCGGGGCAGGGCCGCCAGCTCGAGCTGCAGTTCCGGGTGGGCGGTGGCCAGCCTGCCCAGCCGCGGCGCCAGGAAATGCCCGCCGAAACCTTCTGGCGCACCGATGCGTACGATGCCGGCGATGCGCGCCTCGCCGCCGGCGGCACGCGCCGCGCCCAGCGCCGCGCGCTCGATGGTTTCCGCCGTCGGGATCAGCCGCTGGCCGGCCGGCGTCAGAAAATACCCCTGCGGGCGCCGCTCGAACAGCCGGGCGCCGACCGCCTGCTCCAGCGCGGCGATTCGCCGCCCGACCGTCGAATGGTCCTGGCCCAGCCGCCGCGCCGCCTCGGTCAGCCGGCCGGCGCGCACCACGGCCAGGAAATAGCGCAGATCGTTCCAGTCCAGCTCGCGATCGGTCACTCGTGGCATCCCCCACATCGGTTGTGCAGAATTTCGCATACCCAATGGGATTCCAAGCTGTCAATTGTGCAGAAATATCCAGATCATCCGGGGACGGAAAACCATGACCAGGCAGATTCACCACATCATCGGCGGCAAGGCGGTTTCCGGCAGTTCGGATCGGTCTGGCGCGGTCTACAACCCGTCGACGGGCGAGGAGCAGGCGCGGGTGCCGCTGGCGACCCGGGCCGAGGTCGAGGCGGCGATCGCCGACGCGCAGGCGGCGTTCCCGGTGGCCGTGCTGCTCTCCAGCGAGCACGGCAAGGTGGTCTCGGACGCCAAGGGCTCGATCCAGCGCGGGCTGGAGGTGGTCGAGTTCGCCTGCGGCATCCCGCATCTGATGAAGGGCGAGTTCTCCGATTCGGTCTCGCGCGGCATCGACCTCTATTCGATGCGCCAGCCGCTCGGCGTCGTCGCCGGCATCACGCCGTTCAACTTCCCCGCGATGGTGCCGATGTGGATGTTCGCGGTGGCGATCGCCACCGGCAACACCTTCGTGCTGAAGCCGTCGGAGAAGGACCCGAGCGTCCCGGTCCGCCTGGCCGAGCTGATGCTGGAGGCCGGCGCGCCCCCGGGCGTGCTGAACGTGGTCCATGGCGACAAGGTCGCGGTCGACACGCTGTTGACCGACCCGCGGGTCCAGGCGATCTCCTTCGTCGGCTCGACCCCGATCGCCAAGTACGTCTATGCGACCGGTGCCGCGCACGGCAAGCGCGTCCAGGCGATGGGCGGCGCCAAGAACCACATGATCATCATGCCCGACGCCGACCTCGACCAGGCGGTCGACGCGCTGATCGGGGCCGGCTACGGCTCGGCCGGCGAGCGCTGCATGGCGGTCTCGGTGGCGGTGCCGGTGGGCGAGCGCACCGCCGACGCGCTGATCGAGCGGCTGGCCCCGCGCGTCCGCGCGCTGAAGGTCGGCCCGGCCACGGCAGCCGAGAGCGAGTTCGGCCCGCTGGTGACCCGCGAGCATCTGGCCAAGGTCACCGGCTATGTCGAGCACGGCCTGCGCGAAGGCGCCGAACTCGTCGTCGACGGCCGCGGCGTCAAGCTGCAGGGCTACGAGAACGGCTACTACCTCGCCGGCTGCCTGTTCGACCGCGTCACCCCGGACATGACGATCTACAAGGAAGAGATCTTCGGCCCGGTCCTCTCGGTCGTCCGGGCCCCCGATTTCGACGCCGCCGCCCGCCTGCCGACCGAGCATGAGTTCGGCAACGGCGTCGCCATCTTCACCCGCGACGGCGATGCCGCCCGCGACTTCGTCAACAAGGTCCAGGTCGGCATGGTCGGCGTCAACGTGCCGATCCCCGT
>JAFKFH010000017.1 GCA_017307375.1 Alphaproteobacteria bacterium | reverse complement strand
ACCGCTTCCGCGGGGTGGAGCAGCCCGGTAGCTCGTCAGGCTCATAACCTGAAGGTCACAGGTTCAAATCCTGTCCCCGCAACCACTTTTACCGAACTACGCATACCTGCAGACAGAACCCCGCCAGCGCGCGGGGTTTTGTCGTTAACGCCTCCCGCGGCGGACTGGGCCAGCTCGACCATGCCGGCGATCTCGCCAATGAGTTCGATCTCAACGGTGGCGTGCTCGGCGGGACGGATCACCACCCCCTCGATCAGCGAGCGCAGGATCTCTATTGCCTCGACCTGCAAGTCTGGCTGGGCGAGGGCTGCGTGAAGATCAGCGATTTTTTGTTTGTAGAGTTCAGCCAGATTGGGGTGCAGTCTGACCGGTGGGACACTAGCTTCATTTGTCTGGCGCAGGAGTTCCGATTGGCGCCGCTCCAGATCATCCAACCGGTGCTGCACGTTTGCCGATCGTACACCTTCCGCAATTGCGTCGACCAACTTGCTGATCTGACGGCCAATGTTCTCGAGTTCACGGCGCGCCAGGAGCTGGGCGGCTTCCTGCTCGCGACGGCTGCGATTTAGTTCGTCGTGGTACGCCGCTATGAATTCGCGCACGAGTTCGGGTGCCATTAGCCGTTGCTGCAGGCCGTTGAGAATGATCCGCTCGAGCGATGTCCTGGCGATGCTTCGCCTATTCGAACACAGGCCATTTCGTTTGGCTCGGGCGCATGAAAGATAGCCTTTGCCGACCGCGCTCATTACGTATCCGCAGCAACCGCATCGCACGAGCCCGGTGAGAAAATGCTTGGGCCTCCGCGCTTCCCAAAATCGGTTTTCCCGGATTTTCTGTGTTCGATCCGAACTTCGGACTGCACCCAGCCGATCTTCAACCTGTTGCCAAAGTTCTCCATCCACGATCCGAAGTTCCGGAACGTATTTCTCTGTCCATTCCGATTTCGGGTTGAGTCGTGAAATTCGCTTTCCGGTATCTGGATCCTTAACGTAGTTCAGCTTGTTCCAGACCAGTTTGCCCTGATAAAGATCGTTGCGGAGAATCCCCGTGCGGCGCTCATGGTGACCGCGAATCGTAGTGTCGAGCCACTGTTTACCATTGGGGCCGGGAACACCCTCCGCGTTGAGCTTTCTGGCGATTGCGCTTGGCGACCTTCCCGTTGAAAACTCACGAAAAATCCGCCGTACTATTTCAGCTTCGGACTCAACGACTCTTCGCCGGCCTCGTTCAGCTTCGCCGTGTGCGTCGATTTCGCAGGCCACGGCATATCCATATGCCCGACCACCACCGGATCTTCCCTCTTCGATCCGCCCCTGCAGGCCGCGACGTGTCTTGGCAGCCAAATCCTTCAGGAACAGGGCTCCCATCGTTCCCTTGAGACCCACATGGATTTCGTCGATCTTTCCCTCACTCACGGTGACTATGCGCACGCCGGCAAAATTCATTCGTTTGTAGAAAGCGGCGATGTCTGCCTGATCGCGAGAGAGGCGGTCAAGCGATTCCGTCAGGATGAGTTCGAACCGACCACGCTGCGCGTCGCCGATCAAGTCTTGTATCCCCGGTCGGAGCAGCGATGCTCCGGAGATCGCACGGTCGCTGTAGCTGTCTACTACGGTCCAGCCCTCGCGTTCCGCGTGCCGCCTGCACAGGCGCAATTGGTCTTCGATCGACGCGTCGCGCTGTTGGTCCGTCGAATACCGGGCGTAGATCACGGTGCGCATGGGGCCTCTACGAGTGAGCATTGAAAATTGGGGCGCGAGCCACGACGATGTCAATATCTGCCAATGAGCCTGCTCGCCGGTGCCGTTCGGATGTTCGGGCGGCGCCAGCGCGAACATTGCCCGGCGATAGCCTTCCTACCGAGATGTTGCTGGGTGGAAATGTCGTCGGGACCCTTCAAAGGAGTGTGCCAACGCGTCCACAGAAATGATCTTGTCCCCGCGAGTTGCGACATCGCGCGGGAAGTGTTTTCCGATGTATCGGGCGAGGTTAGCGGCCGCGAGCAGAGCGATGCTGTTCGAGCCTATCGCACCTTGGAGTAGCGCCATCGATTGCTGCAGACTCGCGCGCGGCTTGGCGACCAAGCATACGAACGAGGCCTTTCAGCCGTACGCTATGCTCGCGGCTCCCGACGCGTTCAGGCAAGGGCGAATCTGTAACTGAAGGAGGACGACGCGAAGACATGGGCCTGATACAGCTCGAATGGATCTATCGAGTGTGCCAAAGGCCATCGCTGGTGGCAGGAGCGGCAGACCGCAATATTTCTGTCAACTGTCGCACCTACGGAACTCGGGGGCAGGCTCATTCGCCCGACTTCAGTACCCGGGGGCTGGTCTCATGTTCATGCTTTGAGTCGATTTCGCATCGACGGCTCATCCTTCTGGCCCTGGGCCAGGAAAATCACCACACTAAAAGCAGGATTTCAGGCCAGTAGTTAAGGGAAGAAATCAGGCCGATGGAGCAGCCGGACGCCCTTCATAGTCGCCGAAAGAATAAGGTTAGAATAGGTCAAGATAACTAGGACTGCACCTCGGTATGCGGCAAACTTTGGGTTCCGATAGGGTCACATGTTGTGTACGCGATAGTTTCGGCGATTCTTAGAATTATCCTAAGACTGGTCCTTCTGCACGTTTCGCGAGCCGGGCTGCAGCATTTAACTGCTTACGATCGTATCTGAGTTTCTCAAGAATCTTTCCAGTATTTGCTGGAAGGTGGGATGGATCCACCTGGGGCGCTGGTTTACCTTGGAGCACACTGATGGCACCGCGGGCTATTCGTGCTGAGGGGTAACGATAATAGTCTAGAAGTATCGAATCCCAATACTGATTAATGCTGTTTCGTATGTCGCCAGGGTGGTGAAAATCCTCGTCGAATGATCTCTGCCTAGCCACCCGAAAATACTTGATCGACTGTTTTATAAATCTGAGAAGATCCGGTGCTCCCGCGGCATCTGCTTCGTCGCCAGTAAGATATTCATATAAAGCCATAGCAATAGAGTGAAGTGGGCCGTTTGCCGAAGCTGAAAAATTTGTATCCGGTCTATATTTGATCAACAGGAAACTCGCAAAATAAACAACTAGTTTTAAAGGTGATCGATCAGCTGTTTGGGATATCTTCAGCCTATTTCGGCCTTTGCCGAAGCCAAACTGTTCCTTGAAATTTCCTTGGGCGCGCTGCGATGATTCATCTAGCCGCTCCAGCGTGCTTATAAGCTGCAACAGGGTTTCGCGAGATCGCTCTGGCGTGGCAAATTTCCGATTGGGAATACCATCGAGTTTGCGCGTTCGTGGCTTCTCGACCATGAACCATCGGAAGCCGGTCTTCTCCGGGGCCGCAGGAAATCCGCCGAACGTTTCGAGGATTTCGCGTGAATCGGCATGCAAGCCTGCCAGCTTGCCCCTCAGGGCGACGGCGAGATCGGTGATGTCGCGAAGGTCTTTGAAGACCGCCGCAGCGGTGGCGCTGTCGCGATAGACCTCAGCTTCATGCTCGAACAGATCGCATATCGATTCCAGGTCTGTCGCCAAGCCGCGCACGACACGAGCCGACGGGCGATTGCTGGCCGTCGGCCAAAGTGCCCCAGCCACAATGCCCGGATCACGGCGAAGGTCGGATCGGATTTTATCGTGCACCATCTTGTGACTGTTGCCGATCGAGGAGGGGCAAGCAACACTTTGCCCCTCCCGGAATTCGCTTCGCGATCTTTGGGAAATCGATCAGGCCAACGCCGCCGGACCTAGCAATCGCCGCAACAAGGCTCGAAACCCGGCTTCGGGACGTGACCGCAGGGGCCGCGGTGAAACCGGGGAAGGAGACGACCGATCGAGAAGGTCGACCATGGCGGCGAAATGGCCCCGTTCATCGCCGTTCGTCGGCCAGGCCGGTATCGAACTTGCTCTCGCCGTATCGAACATGAGGGGGTGCTCCCGCTTCGCGACGTGCGGTTCGCGACGACCGGATGACGTGGCCAACGCGGACAGTTCCGGGTCGTTGAAGTAATAGGCCGGGGCGACGTTGACCGCGCGGCGCTCCGCCGCAAGGTGCGCGGTCGACGTTGTGGCGCGTCCACGAGGAGGGTGGCCGAGAAGTTGTGTCAGCGTCGCATGCGCATCCTTTAGGTCCATGCCGAGCTGCGTGATGATTTCTGCATTGCTCAGCATGGTGCGATAGCTGGCCGGATAGGTCCGGGCGAGCTGTTCGAGATCCTGCCACACGGTCACCGTCCTCACCGAATACCCGCGGGCGAGTGAATACAGGGCGGGCATGATCTCGAGCTCTCCCAGCTGCGCTGCCTCGTCGATCAGGAACAGCGTGTCGAGATCGACCTTGCCGCGCCGACGGAACATGAGGTTAAGCAACTGCGTCAACCAAGAGCGGAGCAGGGCCCCATGGCTGTGCAGTTTGTCCGGGGGGACGACAAGGTAAATCGTCTGCGGTGCCCCTCTGATGATGTCGGCGATCTCGATCGAGGATTGCGCCAGGCTCGCATCCACCAGGCCGCCGCCGAACCGCGCCAGCTGAGTCTGCGCGGTCGTCAGGATCGACGTGATCGTAGCAGGAGCCGCATCAAACATCCGAGCAAGCGATTGGAGCTCGCCGCCCGCCACGGGCGACATCCACGCGTATGCCAGCAACTCACCCAGATCCTTGCCCGTGCAATGAAGGAGCCGGCGGACGGCGGGCAAGGACCGCGCCGGGCAGGATGGCAGATGGGCGCCGAGCAGCAGGACGAACCGTGCGATCAGAGACTGCGCCGCCTGGTCCCAGAACGGATCGTGCGTGTGCAGCTTGGTGGATACTGCGCTGGCGATTTCGACGGCCAGCTCGTATTCGTCGCCGCTGCTGTAGTCGAAACTGTCCAAGGCATTCAGGCCTGCGGTGGCCCCGGTCACCCGAAATGGATCGACGACATGGACGGGCCCGAACCTCTCCCGATGGGCAGCGGTCGCAGCGGCGAGCTCGCCCTTGATATCTACGGCGATGACAGGGCCTTGGTATCGAAGAAGGGTAGGAATCAGGATCCCGCTGCTTTTGCCGGTGCCGGTGGCTCCAGAAACGATTGCGTGTCCCTCGCCACCAATGGTGATGAGATCGCCGAGCTGGTCCGCGGAACTCGCGCCACTACTGGGGATGGCAAATCCGATTGGCTGGCGCTCGACGCGGCCGCGTACGCGGCGCCCGAGGACAATGCCTTGTTCAGCGGGTGGAGGAAACCGCATCGACTTTGTGGGGGGCGCAGGCAATTGCAGCCCGTTCACGGGCATGCGAAGGACTGGGCGCTGCGCCGTGGTGCTGATGGTGGTGGATGACATGTGGACAAAGGCTCCGCATGCGGCCAGTGGGGCCGCGAAAGAGTTGATGATTTTTCCGGGAGGCGAGTTACGGCGTGTTAAATGACGACGGTGTTGAGAACCGAATGTCCGTGTCCGCCCGAGGCGCGAGGGATCGGCCGGCGCCAGCCTGGCAGGTCCGTCACGCTGGCCGCGGTCTCGCGGATCAATCGCGACACTATTGCGGCCGAGTAGTGCACGACGTGACATCGTATCCCGGCCTCCTGCATCACCTGCATCACAGGTAGAAGGTCGTCGTCCACGGTCATCAGGACGATGTCCTTGGACTTGTACAGCGCGGGGACATGATGTACCGGCATGATGGTCCGCTGGAGCACCGTCATTGCAATCTGCATGTCGACGCTCGATTGCTCGACCACCGGCTCTGGGCGCTTGCCGCCATGATCCGTGACGTACTGGAGGCGTGCCCCTCGTGCGGGATGAATGCCGACGCCGTGGTATACAGAAGGGCTCAGGACAAGCGCGCTGGGAACGGAGAACGCCATGCGGCGGAGGCGCGGGACCAGGCGATATGCCCCGCGTTGACGCGAAAGTTCGCGCGAAACGTCAACACCTTGCCGCCGGCCGTCTGCACTGATCTGGTCGAGCACCCGGTAGTGAAGTGGCCTGGACATGTGCAGCGTGAGCGATCGCGGCCGTAGCTTCAGCGTGTCGCGCACGTGAGCGAGTAGCTGGATGCATCTGTGCTGAATCAGGCGGTACGCCAGATGAGGATCAGCCCAGTCGATCTCGCATTCAGACGTCATGTGGCCGAGATCGACAACGATCGGCGAGGAACGCAGCTCGGGTGCGAACATAGGTAGTTAATCCTGCTATGGAATGTGATGAGGTGTAGCGACGCGGCAACGCGAGAGGTTTTGTTCTTTTTTACCCCCCGTTGTCGCTTCGCGTCGTGGGAGTGTTGGAACTCGGTGCCGGTCGTAAGCTCCTGGTGAGCTTTCCCGCAGTGCTGGCTGTATCGCTGGGTTTAGGTATTCCCCAGCGGGGAGTGCCGCTCGTGCTCGGTGTGGGTATCAGGACATCGTCTGAAGATTGTCCCGAGGCTGCGGCGCGAGGGCAGTTACGCTCGATGCAGCTGCTACCAGGCGTGTCGAGCTCCTGCCGTCGGCAAGCGTGATGTAGTGGCAGCCGATTCTTCGCGGGATCAACCGCCTGAAAACAAGATTGAGATCGTCGTCACCCGAGACGACGACGACATTTGCGGCGCGGCGGTCGCCGCTGGCTTGGGGAAGGATTGTCGCTCGTAGAATTGCCATTGCGACACCAAGGTCGACGCGACACTGGGTGAACATCGGGATGAGAGGGCGCTGGGTACCAGCGAAATTGACGCGACCGCGTTGAGGTGGGCTGCCCAGGCCGCGATATCGCAAATGACCCCAGGAAATTGACATAGGTGCGTCAAGTTTCAGCCTCGGAAGAGTGTCGATCACGGCGCTTTGTCGCTGACAACGTGCGACTTCCGTCACCGTATTGGATGAAGTCAACCGGCCATCTGTAACCATCTGGTCGAGCGCAATCGGCGGTAGCGTACGGGCTGCATGGAGCGAAACTTGAAAGGGCTCCAGATGGAGAACCTGGCGTGTGTGGGTGATGATGTCGGCGCAGAAAGTTTTTAGCAGTCCAATCTGCTCGTCTGTCGAGCCGCGATCGAGGCGGAGGGCTGATGATGCGTGGTCAAGATCTACAAAGATCGCGGCGCGCGGGATTTCCTGGGAAACCTGGGTTTGGTGCGTAAGCGGGATCGGGTCGGTGGTGGACATGTTGCTCTCGTGTGGTTTTGGGGTGGGGGAGAGCATCAGTCCAGACGCGTCAGCGTCTTGCCGTTCTATTATTTGCGCTCTCGAACCCTACATGTCCGGAACGAGACTGTCAGGCGCGGGTCAATTGACCGGCGCGCGTGCGTAACTTATCCACGCATTGGAGAGTTGGGGCCCATTCGCGCCTTCTTCGAGAGGTGCGCCGCCCTGCGAGCACTGCGCACCTTGCTATCACTGTGCCTTGAACTTTGTCGGCGGGATCGTGCCGCAAAGGCGTGTTATCGGCACCGCGCCGTTGCCGGCCGTCAAGCCGCCCGCGCCGCGATCCGCGTTGGTGATGGCAGCCGGCCCAGTTCGGCGCCGTCATTGATGAACCCCCGGCGAACTCCTTACACGCGGCACTTCCAAAGCGAGTGGGTGCCACGGTGGCGGTCGAACCGCTTCGAAGTCGCTCCAGACAGCCCTGCCGCGTGGCCGGTACGGCGCCGACGGGGAAGATCTTTAGATTGTCGGCCGGGGTCCGCACCGTTTCGATGAACCAGCGTCAGCGTCGGTGGGCCCGGCCAGGCATCATCCGGACTAGGCGCCGCGTCGCCAGGCAAGCCGGCCGAAACCGGGTCGGCGTCGATCGCCGCGCCGGCCAACTGGTCGCGGATTAGTTGATTGTCGGCCCGAGTAACCGCAGGGGCGGCTGGTTGCGCCGATTGAAGGAAAGATGAACTACCCGGTCGGGGCGGGTTCCTGGCTCCAGCCATATTGCCGCGGCGACGGTCGCCGACGGTCTGCTTCAGTTCCCTCTCTATATATATCGTGTGCGCTCAGTGGGCGCGCCCACCGCGACGTCACCTGATGTTATCGAGCCAGGTGCACAGCACCGCGTTTGTCGGGCCCTGGCTCAATCGAGTCTATACGACTGGACAGCGGTAGATGGGCCTCGAGGCGGGGGACAAAAGTCAGCATATGAGGGGGGGCTCGACGCCTGTCCATCAAGGTTCGCCGCCGATCTTGCGGCCGCTGGCTGGTGCGATGTGGATCACGTGTTCTGAAGTACGCGCCGGCTTTACCCGTTGGTCGCCGCAGGGCGAGCAACTTCTGGCCGTGATCTGACCGGATGCCAGCTTGTTGTTCAGGAGCCGGCGATCCAATCTGATCGGCGCGCTGCAGTGTGACCGTTTGATGGATGTGCCTTTTTGTCATGGCGTTGGGATGCGACTGGGAGAAGCGGTCGCCAGTCTGGCTCGGAATCTGGCGAAAGGGGCGGGTGCGTCACTGGGGCCGACCGTCGTGACGAGCACGCGAGGAGTTCTTCGGCTCCTGTCGAGCGAGCACCAAGTGGTACTCGCCGGGCTGTTGCAGCGCGCGGCCTTCCCGTTCGGGTGAGGCAGGATGATTGTGCAATCTGCAAAGTCCGGTCGCAGCAAGGCGCCGGCATATCGCCTAGGACCGTGCGGGCACTCGATCGAGTCGATCGACAACGGCACACCTCTAATGCCGGCGATGCCGCCGGACGGTCCTCGCCAGAGAGACCGCCAGCTTTTCGAAGCACATCACCTCGCTTGGTTCTCACCGCGAAGGCGAAGCTACGGTCGCCAATCGAGCCATGATCGGCGCCGACCACGTCAGTGCTGTCGATCCTCCAGCTTCCGTTTGGGCGGTTCGCTCAGTGCAGGCGCAGCTCCGTACGAGATCGCAAAAATCATTTGTTACCTGCTAACGTCCGTGAACCAATGGTCGTCTTTACGCCCATCAGGACCGGGGACATGACCGGGCACTGCGACCGCACGGCTTTCTGGTCGGTGTGGTGTTGTTTGTGCATCCGCGTTCTTTGCTATGCCGTTGCCATCCCGTTCGGCCATCGATTAGCGCGCCAAGCACAATACGGGGAGCCCCTGCGACTGGCGTCGCGATGAATTCCCTGCTTTAATTGGGCCGGATGCGCCCGCCCCGACGCATGCAATAGAGCGCTAGCTTGATTCGGTGTTGGGCGGTTCGAGAAGTAAAGTTGGTCCGGAGGGACGCTTAGCCTGCCGTGTCCGCGTGGACAAAGGCCAGAACTTTTGTTCTCCAAGCTGCAGAGCCGTAGACGAACTCGGGAATGTTGGCCTTTCTTACGGCGCTGTAAGTAGGCCGGAGCGGGCCTCGATTTGCTGAATCTGCGGCTAATGTCGTTATCGCCGCCCGCATATTTTCGATAGACGCCCAGCGAGGGGAGGCGAAGCCCAAGCTTGCTACAAACCTGGACATCGTTAAATTGTCCAGGTTTGCGGTATTGCGCTTCTTTCGCCCGAGTTTGATAGTGTTAATAAGTCGTTAATAACACACATCATTTGTGGTGTATAAAATGTTCGATGCGCAGGCCTTTAAGGTCGCGTCGTCGCTGCAGCGGTTGCACCGCTTTGTGTCGTTGCCTGCTGGCCTGACGACCGACGTCGTCAGGCCAATGTGTCGCTCACTCGCTAGTTCGGAGCTCATTTGAAGGTAGTTTTGTCGCAAAACTACAGCAGGTCGAGATTTGTCGACCCGACATTTGTGTCGTGGGCTGACATTGATCGACGCTCGGTCATGAGGGCGAGCGTCATTCTATGTCGTGTCGATCCGTCCAGGAGTCGCTGTTCTTGTCCGCTAGGAGCGACGGCCAACGCTATGGTAATTGTCAGTGGCGACAGCCACCGACGTGGCTGTCGCTGGTTTGCGCTGATGTCAGATGTCGCGCGTTTCGCTCGACTGGTGATGTTGGTCGCGTTTCGAACCGCTTCGATTTGTCGCCTGTGACGACGGTAGCGAGTCACTGCCATCGTCGTTTGGTTCACCGACGATGTCGGTGTGTCGAGATGGTTCGGACGGACGGCGACGAGTTCGGGTCCGGGGCGTCGCGAATCTGTTGCTCTTATCGCTGCTGGCGGCGCGCTTCGTCGTCATGTGTTGTCGTCGTCTAAGTGCTGGATGCTCTCCGTTACAATTCCAAGCTGCGTCAAGGCGGGCGAGCATGCTGCGGAGACCGTGCATGCAGCGGTCGCCGTGTCGGTCGCTTCTGCATGCATTAACATGTTAAGCATTTTCCTGACGGCGGTCCTCACCGCGATGTATTGTGTGCGGCATTATGGCCGTAATGTCCCTTCGCCAGCGGCCTGGTGCACATGGGGCCCGGCTGGTCGAGTGGGTTAGGCTGCTCAATGCGCGAATTATAAAATATCTAACGAATTTTATGTTTTCGTTTTGGGCGCACGACTGCTCGCAACCTGCGTGCGCCGCGCGACTGGACATGCTGCACCTCTGCGCAGCAGATACGTCGAGAGCGGTGCGGCGACGCCGACGGTCGTGGTTTCGGCGGCGGCGACGATGCGGTCACGGCGCTCGCCGTGGATGAAAGAGACGTGTCTGCGCGGGTCGTCTTCGGGGCTCATCGCCGACCGTGTTCGGGTCGTAGCGGTTATGGCCGAGGTCCTGCTCGTTGACAAGCGGGGTGAACAGGTGGAGCGGCAGCTTGCACGCCCAGCTGATGTCGAGCGTGTATACGTCGCCATCGTTCAGTGTCAGGTGGTTTTGGTAGCGCGTCGACTCCGTTTTGCCGTTCGCGAACGGGTCGAGGTCGATGCCAACTCCGGCGACGGTGAAGCAGGCGCCGTCGCCGATGTCGGTCGCCATGCGCAGTTGTTCTGTGTTCTTGCCGCGGCGCTTGCACCAGACGGTGGCGGTCTCTCCGCGCAGCACCTCGCTGGCGTTGGCGCGCTCGGCGGCGAGTTCGTCGTCGCTAGCCGGGCGGCGTTCGGGGCTGGCGGCAGCTTCGGTGTCATGGTCGGCGTCCTGTGTCGTGCGGTTCAGTCAGTTCTGGCGGTGCAGTCGGCGGCGGCGATGATCATGGTACCGGTGTCGCGGTGACGGGCGCGGGCGGCGTGGGCGTGGCTGGCGATGACAACGGCCGGGATGGATCGCGGCAGCGGGCTGCGGTAGGACAGCGTGGTCTGCGCGTCCGTGTCGGTGGCGACGACGGCCGTCATGCGGTCGGCGTCGTAGTGGACGATGAGGCCGGCGGTCTCGTCGTTGGGCTTTCGGGCGTCGGTCATGTGCATGGCGATGCCTGCGATTGCCACGGCGGCGCCGGCGTAGATCGCGGCGACTGTGGCGCAACCTGCGGCGATTCGCCGGCTCATCGCCTGTCTCCGGTTGCGTCGGCACTTGCCAGATGCGCTAGGTCGAGTACCGCGCCGGCGGTGCCGATGGCGACGGTGACGGCGACGGCGACCGGCGCAGATTCCATGGCACGAGGAAGGATGCGACCGCGACGGCCTAGACTAGCGTGGCAGGCAATGGCCAATGGACTGGATTTCGGGACCGGCCGGCCGTCTCGTCTGAACGCCTGGGGCCCAGGCGTCAGTTGACCGTGAACTTGGTCAGCGGGATGGTGCCGCCGGGGGTGTTGACCCCGACGGTGCCATTGCCGGCCATCAGGCTGCCGGGCGCGACATCGGCGTTGACGATCGTCGGCGACCAGGTCTGGGCGGTCATCGACGAGCCGCCGGAGAACTCCTTGAACGACGCGCCTTCGAATAGCGCCGGCGCCGCCTTGGCGGTCGAGCCGGACTCAAGCCCGTACCAGACCGGCGAGCCGTCCGGCCGGTACATGAAGCCCACGGTGAAGGTTATCAGCCCGCCGGTCGGCGTGCGCGCCGTCTCGACGAACCAGCCGCGGCCGCCGGTCGACGCGTTCCAGTACCAGCCGTTGGCCATCGCCGCGCCGCCGGGGAAGCCGCCCGACACCGCGTTGGCGGCCGTCGCGGCGCCGTTCAGCTTGTAGCGGACCAGGTTGATCGTCGGGCCGATCCACTGCAGGGTCGGCTGGTTGCGCTGGTTGAAGGTCAGCGTGAACTGGCCGGTGGAGCCGACGTACTGGGCTCCCGGGCCCTCGACCTGGGCCAGGGTCACGCCGCCGCGATGCATCTCGAGATTGCCCGAGCAGGTGCGCGCGGCTGCGTTGTAGGTGCACGCGCCGACCAGCCAGGACGATTCGCCGCCCGAGCCGTAGCCGAAGATGCCCATGAAGATGCGGCCGTTCGAGGGGTAATACTCGATGGCCACGCCGCGGCCGCCCTGGTTCGGTTCCCAGTACCAGCCGGTTTCCGGCAGGGCGTAGTCGCCCGCCGAGACGACCTGGATGATCGCGGTGGCCGCGGTCTGCTGGTTGGTCGAGGGGTTCACCAGCGTTCCGCCGTTGCCGCAGCCCGACGCGTCCGGCTTGATCGCGATTGCGTAGGTGCCGACGGCGTTGAACGTGAAGGCGACCGTCGACGTCGAGTTGCCCAAGCCGCCGACGGCGGTGTTGCCGCCGGTGCCGCTCACCACGTTGTTCGGACCCGTGCGCTTGCCGGTGAAGACGATGCCTACATTGCCGCCGGCGCTCGCGTTGGCGGTGTAGTTGCCGCCGTAGGGGTTACCGCCCACGGCGTCGAGCCCCATCGCGATCGATGAGGTATTCATGCTGCAGCCCGGCAGCAGCTGGTCGCTGCCGAACGTGAAGATCTGGTTCAGCGTGTAGGTCAGCGTCGTCCCGGCGGCGACCGTCGCCACCGGCCAGGCCGGCGAGGTGATCTGGCCGTAGATGCCGTTGCTGGCGAAGATCGTGCCGGCGGTCACCGGTGTGGCGACGGTGTAGGTCGGCGGTACATACGTCTCGACCGGGATCACCGGGATCACCGGCGGCGGGGGCACCTGGGCCGACGCGACGCCGGCGAAGGCGACCAGGGCCGCGGCAAGCGCGGCGATGCGGAAGGTCTTCATCATAACGGCCCTCGCAATAATTGTTGCCTTATAAGGCATGGATTAATGCGGCTGTCCAGGGCGCTCTTGCATCAATGGTGCAGAGCAAGGTCAGGGTTGGAGGCAACGTGCGTCGCTTACGCGTCAGCGCGGGGCTGTCCTTGGATGATCTGGCTGCCGACGCTGCGGTGGGTAGGGCATGGCTGAGCCGCTTGGAGACAGGCCTTCAGAACGCGAATCTCGATACAGTTGATCGTTTGGCTGACGCGCTGGGTGTCGACCCAGCGGCGCTGTTTGTTCCGGTTCATGATGATACAGGCAGCATGCCTAGAACGCTGCGAGCGGGGCGAAAGCCGACGCGATCGCCGGTTCAGGGAAAGCGAACGCGGAGTGGATGAAATTGCCTTATCCGGCAACATTCTTGCTCGGCTAAGGTAAGGGCTAACTCCATGTAGATAACTAGTCATAGGCGTTGATGCGCACTGCGGCCGGGTCGAGGGTCTTGTTGACGTAGACGTAGGTCCGCAAGAACACCACTGCCGCTTTTCGATCGTCGGGAACAGCGATGAACTTGGCAGCCGCCTTAAGCAGGCGCGCCAATGCAGGTCGCCCAAGACCGGCAGCGGCCGGGCCAGAAGTTCGACGGCGGCCAGGCAATCGTCCGCAGCGCGCCCGTCGGCCAGAACACCGGCGGAGTGGTCCAGTCGTCCGCGGCGATTGGCGCGGTTCGCTGGCTTCGCCGCGAACGACAACGCGCGGATGCGACGGTCACGTTCTGGCTCGTGGTGTAGCGGAACGATCGCCAAGTCAGGCCTGGAGACCGGCGTAGCCGGGCGTAAGGCCTGAACCGGCTCGCCCTGGTATACCACGCCCCGGGACGTGACCTCTGCGATCGACGAGTGCTGTGCCCGGCGTACCGCGATAGGTCCCGCCAAAGTCCGCGTGGTCCGGCGGGGCGAAGGGCGCGAAGAGATCGCGGTGGAGATGTTGAGGATCGGTCAGGATGCCTTGGCGACGGTTTGGGTCCGCGATGATCTCGCTAAGGAGCACGGTGCATCGGGCAGTCATTTCGCTGTCGTAGTTGCTGGCGCAGTGCGCTTGCCATCGCGGCGGGAGTTTAGCCACTGTCCAGTGCTCTTTCAGGTGTCAGGCAGGAATCGAGCGTGTGTGGGAACTCCAAGTTCAGGTGCTGGCGATTACCTTCAGGCGCATTGCCCTCGTTTCGAGAAGATAAGTCTCAACGCTCGCCAAAAGATGCAGCCCTTCCTCGGTAACGGCCGCGCGCGAAAGACCAGGCTGAACGATGCGGACATCAAACTCGTAGCGATAGTCCTGCCAGCTCGCCTTCAGCTTCTTGAGGAACGCCGCCGTACCGTGCTCGAAACGGGAGCTTTGACCCTTGTCGAGCCGCAGCTTTTCGCGCTTCAGCATATGTGTGAGCATCCGGTTGGGGCGATCGCGCCAGCGCGCCGATTTCTGGGCCTGGCCGCAGACTTCGTAGAGGTCCTTGACACGGGCTCCCGGTGTTTCGGCGCTGGAGTATTTGCAATGATGGAGCGTGACCTGCACCAACCCTTCGGTCACACGAAGTGTGACGACATCCGCGATCTCACCGGCGCCGTCATCATCGAAAACGAGATCATAGGTTTCGCTGTCAGCAAGCAGCATGTCGATTACGCGCCGCTGCACGGAGTCGGGGCGCTTTTCGAGACCCTGCGCCTCCGCCCGCATGTTGGTCTTCGACCAGTCCCAAGCCTCGATCCGATCGGCGAGATAGGGCTCGACGGTAACGCCGTCCGGCAAAGCGTATAGGTGGCTGTAGATCAGGAGCGAGCCATCACCGAAGTCGATCTGCGGTGAGTCATCGCCGAAGGACTCGGACAGGGTCTTCACCTTGCCGCCGATCTTGATGGTGGCTTTGGGGCCGGAACGCTGCGGATAGCGGGCGCCGCCTTCGGCAAACACGATTTCGAACTCTGCAACATGCGTATCACTGCGAACCGCGAACCGCAGCGGCCCCGTCCGTTCGTGGTCGAGAAGCTCGATGTCGCATTCCGTGAACAGCACCGGCTCGTCGCCAAAACTGATTTCGACGCGGTCCTCGATCTGCGTCAGCAGCGATTCCGGCCAATGGATTGCGACCGGGGGAACGGCTGGCCGTTCACTGATCTGGCGCGGCCGCATCGCACTTTTGAAGACGCCGTCGGTGGTGATGCCCGGATCATTCACCGCCTGGCCGATGTCGGCGCACCATTCGACCCAGTCCGTGAGATCGCGGACAGGAGAGATCGACCAGAACTTGCCCTTGGCCGAGCATCCGCGCGAGGCCGGGACGCCATCGAGGAATCCAGTCGCGAAGACGTTGTTCTTGATCCGGGACTGGGATTTGGCGGTATCCAGACCGTCGGCGACATCTACCCCCATATACATGGAATAGCGCACGCCACGTCCCTGGTGATGGGTGAGGCCGAGATTGCGCAGGATCAGGCGATTGAAGCCGTGCAGGCTGCGGAACACTTCCTCTCCCTCGACACGGCGCGCGGTGTCGCCGCAAACTGCTTTGGCCAGCCGGTCATAGGGGCCTTTCGCCGAACTGCTGATGTAGAGGAGACCTCTGCTGGGATCCCAGTGCATCATATGCAGATCCCAGATGACGTTGGTCGCATGTTGCGCTGTCGTCCATCCGGCCTGTTCCTCGGAGCGGGTGACGAAGATGGCCACGCGCTGATGCTGGTTAACCTTCATGCCGAGATAAACACCGGCATTGTAGAGATCCTCGGCACAGAATGGCTCCCAAGCGTCGCAGGAGGTGCGGTAGATGACCGCATTCATTTTCGGCTCGAGGGTCTGCAAGGGAATATCGGTGATCTCGCCGACAAAGCCTTTGAACATTTCGGCGCGTCGGACCTGCCGGTCGATCTTGGCCGTGCTCAGCGCCTCGACCAGAGCATTCCAGTCGGCATCTTCGGCATAGAGCTTGGCCAGCGATCGGTCGATGTCGTCCACGCCTGTGTTGGCGATCACCGTGGCGTCGCCGAGCCGGGGATCTTGCCGCGTGAAGCGGCCGACGAACTGGATGGTTACGGCGACGCTCTTGTGCCGGTCATGCAGGCCCGCGATCTTCAGTTCCGGGAGATCGAAACCTTCGCCCAGCATATCGACACAGACGATGATCCGACTTTCGAAGCGACGAAGAGCCGCAAGGTTTGCTCGGCGGTCGCGCAGTGGCTGTTGGCTGTGGACGATGACAGGCCGAAACTCCGGATACATCGCGCTGTAGAGTTGATGGAGGTCCCTGGCGCGGTCGATTGTTGAGCAGCGCGCGATGGCGAGATGATTGAGGCCGGCGTCCAAATCAGCCTGCAGAACCTCGCCAAGCTTTTCCGCGACCGCCTGATCCGCGTCCGGCTGATCGAGGCCGAAGACGGCCTCGAACCGGATCGGTTTGAAATAGCCCTCGGCCTGTGCCTTCTTCAGCGGATAGGTGTAGATGAACTCTCCGTCGACCCGGCGGCCGTCCTCGCGAAAGGGCGTCGCCGTGAACTGGACGATCGGCAGAGGCGGATCGCGGTCGACGAACAGGCCACGGAAACGCGCCCAGGTCGGTGCGCCAATATGATGGGCTTCGTCGATGAACAAGGCCGATGCGCGGGCCGCCATCTGCTCCTGCACATGCGCCTCGGCGCGGCCGGCGATCTGCATGGTTGTGACCACGACGTTGGCGCTGTCGAAGATCTCATCGACTTCCGCGGGCGTCGTCGGGATATGGGAAAGCCGTATGACCAGCGGGAAATCCGCCGAGGCGTCGAGGCATTGTTGTTGCTTGAGGACGCCGAAGGTCTCGAACTTGCCTGCGATCTGCTCGCGCAGCGCGTCCGTGGGAACCACCACCAGCAGCCGCTCGAAGTGCTGATAGGCGTTGAGCGCGAGCATGGTCTCTGTCTTGCCGGTGCCCGTCGGCATTACGATGGTCGCCGGGTCGGTCGAGCGTGTCGCATGCGCAAGTGCGGCATGAAGCGCGCCAATCTGCGGACGGCGGAGCCCGGGCTTCGCGGATACGCCATTTTTGGAAGAGCGGCCTTCGCGCAGGTGAAGCGCCTCCTGCCAGGAGGCGGAGACGACCGCCAGCCGCTCCGCGCGCGCAGCGGTGTCCAGCGAGCCGATATTGGCCGGCACGATGTTCACCCACCGGCCTTCGCCCAGTTCGAGCGCCTCGGCGATCTTCGACGGCCCCGTCGCACCGGGGACCAGGAGCACCAGATCGGCCTCAAGTTGGGTGGCGGTCTTGTTGCTGATGATCTTCAGCGTCTCCCCGGATTTCAGGGTGGTCTCGTATCCATCCAACCGGCGGATGGAAAAGGTTCGCAAACGGCAGCTTGTGCGTAGCGCCGGAAAGGCCAGTTGCCGCACAGGGCTTCTGAGCACCTTGCCGTCGACGGCAAAGCGCGGCGGAAGCAGCAGGCTGACCTCCGCGTCGAAGAGGTCGTCCTGGGTGGAACTGCCGAGCCGCTTGCGGGAAGACATCTGGACGCCTCCCTCAGGCTACCACGGTCTGTGGAGACGGCGAGACTGTGATCACCGCTCCGGTCGTCATCAAAACGATCAGGCCCTTTTCGGCGCCGGTCATGTCGAGATAGGTGCGAACCTGCGCCCGATAATGATCCAGCGTCTGGGCGGCGGGACTGACGTCGCTCTTCCAATCGATGACAACGACTGGGCAGCCATCCGGAGTGACCGTCAGCGCGTCCGCGATGCCGGCGGTCGCGATCTCTTCACCTTTCTCGGCTTGGATGGCATAGACGGGAAACTCGGCCACGAGCCCAGGCCGCAAGTCGGCGATTACCGGCAAAGCTAGGGTTCGCGTGACGCATCCCGCCAGTTCCGTGGCGGACAGACCCCTAGCCGGATCGGCGACTGGAGTCTCGCCGAGCGCACGGATGAGATTGGCTGCGCGTTCGGTAAGTGCTGCCGGTACTTCCCTGGTTTCGCCGGTCAGCACCTCTTCCATCAACTTGTGAAGGATCAGCCCGCGCTCCCGACCACCTTGGACTACGATGTTCGTCTCATGTTCCGGCGGCTGATCGTCGGCTGAGCCGGTCCAGATGTCGGCTTCCTCCTCCCGCAGCACGGAGCCGCCGGCGTTCTCATCACGGCTGGGCGCGAGCCAGATCAGGCGCGTTTGGCGATCAGCGATAGCGGCCGCTTCGGCGGCGAAGCCGTCGCGGGTTTGGGCATTGCCCGCGCCGACCGCTGCGGCAGCAGCGTCGAGCGGGAGATGCGAGACATCCAGGGCCGGAAGATCGGCGAGCGACAGATCGACGAGACCGATCCAAGCCGATTTCGAGGGCGTTGTATCGAGCCGGGGAAGGATAAGAAGTTCGCGGGCGCGCGTTGCGGCTACATACCAGAGTCGGATCCGTTCGCGATCCAGTTCGTCCTTCTCCGCCTGGCGCGCGGCGTCATAGCCATTGGGCGCAACACCCAGGACCGGGCAGTAGAACGTATCAGTCTGACGATCGATCACCGCGCTGTCGGGCGCCATGACGCCGGTCATGGTATTGACGGGGATGACGATCGGCCACTCGAGGCCCTTGGCGGCATGCATAGTGAAAAGCGCGACGGCCTCCTCCTGCGCGTCAGGCCGACCTTCGACCGCGCGCGCCTCATCGGTCCAGGCCGCCGTCATCGCTTCGGCGAAAGCGCGGAGTCCGCGCACGGCATAACCGGTCGACAGGCTGAGATAGAGATCGACGTTGGCGAGCGCGCGCTCGGCCTGGCCACGATGTCGCTCAAGAAGGAGAGGCCGCATCCTCAAGGCGTCGACGGCATGCGAGAGCAGTTCATGCGGCGTCGTGCTGTTGCCTCGCCGGTAGAGCGCCTGCAGCTTCTCGAGGGCGTCGCGCGCCATCGGATGTCCGATGGTCGCGGGATCGACGCCGAGGTCGAGGCGGGGGATCCGGTCTGGCTCTTCCTCGGAGCGCGGAAGCGCCCAGACGATGTCCAGCAGTTCTTCTTCGGTGAGCCCGACCAGCGGGCCGCGCAGCAGCGCGCCGAGCGCAAGCGTGTCGCGCCGGTCTGCGAGAACACGGGTCAGGGCGATCAGGTCTTGGATCTCCTGCCTGCGGAAGAGGCCTTTCCCGGCCTGTGTCGCCACGGGGATGCCCCGACGTTCGAGCGCCTCCTCATAGCGCCACAGGTCCGCACCGGTCGGCGCCAACAAGGCGATGTCGCCGGGCTGGCAAGTTCTTTCAGTACGGCTGCGCCGATCCAGGATAGGCTGGCTGCCGATCAGTCGCGCGCACAGCTCGGCCACAGCATCGGCTTCGGCATCTCGTTGCTGCTCGGCGCTGGCCTTGCCGTTCTCGTCCGCCACCGCAATGTCGAGCGACGCGACACACAGGCTGTCGTCGCGATCGTCGTGAAACGGGTCGAGGGCGGTAAAGCCGGGTTGCCCGTCGGCCGACAGCACAGCCTCGAAGCGCTCATTGACGAAGGTGAGGATCGAGGCGCAGGAGCGGAAATTGGTCGAGATCGACAGAAGACCGTCAGCATCCTGCACCCGAAAGGCGTCGCGCGCCTGCACGTAGGCGCCGACATCGGCGCCACGGAAGCGATAGATGGCTTGCTTCGGGTCGCCCACCAGGAAGAGCGCACCCGGCCGAATCCGAAAGGAGGTCCAGTCGGGATCGGCATCGACAGGCTCGCCACAGAGCCGCCAGAAGATCTCCGTCTGCAAAGGGTCGGTGTCCTGGAACTCGTCAACGAGGACGCGGGCGAAGCGCTGTCCCAGCGCGCGTCGGACATCGTCATGGTCGCGGAGCAGGTCACGCGCGGCGAAGATGAGATCGTCGAAGTCGAGCTGGGCGCTGGCGCGCTTGTGTTCGCGATAGCGCTCGAGGATCGGACGCGCTTCATTAATCAGCGCTGCCAGAACCTGGCTGGCCGCCGCCTGAAGAAGCGAGATCCACGCAGCGCAGCAGCCATCGTAGTGACCTTGGGCGGCATCGTTCAGCCGATCACCATCGGTCTTGGAAAGGCCTGCCTGCTTTGCCGCAGCCATCCACTTGCCCTTCTTGCGATAGGAGGCGAAAGCGCCGGCCTTGGTGCAAAGGTCAGGGTGCGGACGCGAGACCAGAAGCCGAACCAGACCCGAGGGCGTAGCGGGATCAGGGCCGACCGCCAGCGCGGCTGCCATTTCGACCAGCCGCGCGACGATTGCTTCCGTTTCCGGCTCGCTGGCCTCGGCGCTGCGCATGAAGGTTGCAAAATCGGCGACTGCCTGCCGGAAGGCCGTCATGTGACGATCGAGAGGCGGCGCCGGAGGAGCTGCAAGGGTGCGGCGGCGACGCAGATTCTCGGCGATTTTGTGCATGAGACCCACGGTTTCACCAGGGCTTTGCAGCACCATTTCAGCGAGGATGCCGCCCTGGTGGCCGGACAGACGCTCGCGCAGCCAGCCGTCGACGATTTCGAGGAACGTGAGATCGGCTTGATTCCGATCCATGACCCCCGCGCCGGGATCAATGTCCGCCTCGGCGGGATACGGCTTGATCAGCCGCTGGCAGAAGCCGTGGATCGTAGAACAGGTGATTTCGTCGATGGCAGCGCTTGCGGCGGCGAGATTGTCGCGTTGCGCCTGCGATAAGCCATTGGGCAGCGCCACGCGCAGCTCGGCCCCGAGATGGCCAGCCGAGAGGTCGGCGACGAATTCGCGGACACGCGAGAGAAGCTCGCTCGCCGCCAATTCGGTGAAGGTGACGGCGGCGATAGCGCGTGGCGAGACGCCTTCGGCCAGCATGATGGCGATACGCCCGGCCATGACGGCGGTCTTCCCCGAACCCGCGCCGGCCTCGACCAGGATCGAGCGATCATGGCGGCTGATCGCGTCGCGGCGAGCCCCGTCATCCTTGAGAACTTTGGACACGCTGCTCATCATTCCGCCTCCCAGACCAGAGCGACTTCGCCTAGCCGTTCCGTTGCCGCTGGTTGCTTGCGTTTGCAGTAAGTGGCACCGGCGTTGGCCGGCAGGGCGAAGGCGAGATCGTCATAGTCGTCGCCCGTGTCGGGGCCTGGCAGCGCCGCGCCGCCAGCGAGGCTGGTTCTCGCTGCGCGGAGATACCTTGTGATTTCGGCGAGCACTGCTTCCGGGTCGTCGAGCTGGAGATCGACCGGTTCACGCGGGTAGAGCAGAGACGCGCTGATTGCGACGCCCTCTCCGAGGAGTGCCTTCACGGCGAAGGCGTAGAGGCAGCGCTGAAGCTCGCGACCGCCATTCAGCCGGATGTCGCCTCGCGGCGGGCGACCGGTCTTGTAGTCGCGCACGAGCGCACGTTTCCCGTCGCCCGAAATGTCGAGGCGGTCGATATAGCCGGCGATGTCGAATCCCGTATCGGGAATTGTGACCGGGACGCTTGCGTCCCAGGGCGTCTCGACCTCCGACTTCGGTTCGGACCCGCCGAACGGTACTTCGCCGTAGGAGCGGGCGTCGGGCAGACGATCATCACCATAGGTGAGAGCTCGCCCTGCCAGGAGCCGAGCGTCCTCGATGGTGCGTCCCCAGATGACGCTAGGCGGGACCGAGCGTTCGCTCTCCCAATCTGCCGCGACAACTCGCGCTGCTCTGTCTACCGCGGCTTCGACCGCCGCGACGTCGGCAGTCATCAGTCCGCCCGCGCCCTCCAGATCGCGCAAGGCGTGGTCGAGCACCATGTGGATCAGATCGCCGACGCCGAGCGCGTCGAGCACTAGGGGCTCGGCGCTGCTTTGCGGCGCTTTCCATCCGAACGCATACCGCCACACGAAGCCCATCGGGCTGCGGAGCAAGGTCTTCAGCGAACTTGCAGACTGTTTTCGTGCGAGAATCGCAAGAATGAGCGGATGATCGGCCCGGACGAGACCATCATGGGCCGTGATCTCCGCGCGCCGCCAATCGCGCCAGCAAGCTTGCGCGCTGATCGCTTGCGGGTGGCTGCCGAACTCCTGCGGCCGGGCCATGAGGCGGTCGGTTTCGCTGAAGGCATGTCCAGGCACGGCATTGCGACGGAGATACGTCTCCTCACCATGCCCGGCCAGCAGCGGACTGCGTCCCAGAAGACGACCATCGCTGTCGCGTCGGGCGCGCGAGAGAACGACTTGGCCGGACGTGGTGGCCAGGATCGTCTCGAAGTCGCGGCGATCGGCGAGATTCACCGGCAGCGGATCGAGTTCAGCCGTCGGGATGATATGGTCCGGGATCAGTCGATCCTCGGCGATTCCTCGCGGCCAGCGTGACGAGTTGAGGCCGATCAGGCGCACGAAGCGACGGGGAGAGGCCGCGAGCGCGCTGGCCGGCATCCAGGCGACGGACACACAGGCTTCCAGCCCGTCATCCTGCTTCAAGGTTTCGAGGGTCGCGTCGATCGAGGCGGCAGGTCCTGCAAGCAGCGCCTTGCGCCAGATGGCGAGTGCCCGGCCCTTGAGGAAGGCATCGCCGATTTCGGACGCAGCCTCCGGTCCCTTCGCGAGCAGTTCGGCCACTGCGCACAGGCCGGGGGCGTGATCGGCGCCATCGGGCCAGTCCTCGGGCTTCAGCCGGGCCAACAGACGGCTCCAGGCGCTGGACGTTGACAGGGGCGCATCAGTCGGCAGGACGCGCAACCAACCTTCGGGCAGGACTTCGAACGGCGCAGAATCCCGACACAGCGCTGCAAGTCGACGGAGGCGCGACTGCGACAGGCCACGAACGACGATGTCCGCCAGCGCCGCGGCCGCCTGTCCTTCACGGGTGGTGACGGTCCCGACGCCGTGGACGAAGTGCAGGTCGATATTTGCGTCGGCGCGCAGGGTCAGGAAGTGATCGTCGTAGTCCGCGGGCGACGCAGTGGCGATGGCGATCTCCGAGGGCGCGATGCCGGAGGCCAGCAGCGACCGCACCCAGCGCATGGCCTCGATGGCTTCATGATAGGCTGTCGCCGCGCTGATGGTGCTGAGCGACGGCGATTCGGCACCCCCGTGCGAGATGCCGACGCCGGTCTCCGCGAGCCAGGTGGGTACGGTTCGCGGCCCGGCCACCCACTGCACCGGGATATGTGCGGCGAGTCCCTTCAGCAGCGGTCGCCAGCAGGGCGAGAGTTCGGTCAGGCCGGTGATCTCCATCCGCCCGAGAACGGCCGGCGCATGGGTGATGCGGTCGGTGGCTGCGGCGACAATGTCGACGGGGCGCATCATGCCGATGGGCAGTTGCGCGAGGACCGCCGCCTCAAGCCGAGCGATGGCGTCGATTCGTGGATGGTCGGCCGCGCGCGTCGCGAGGTTGATGCCGGCGCGCCAGACTTTGTGCAGCGAATCGGCGGCCGCGTCGATCATCCCGGGGAGCGACTTAATGCTTTCCAGCTCGCCCATCGGCGTTGCAGGCAGAACGGCCTGGATCGCGGAACGCAGGCTTTCGTCATCGATCGGGCGGGCGAAACCGCCGGCGAGTCGCACAGCCGCCTGTTCGAAGGACATGACCCGCAGGCCATGACGGCCGTTGCGCGCCGCGGCCAGGCGGCGCTCTCGCATGGCGAGACGGCCGTGAACGACGAGGGTGGATCGACTTGCGACGGACATGGCCGCTCTTCCTTTCGGGCGCTACTTGGTGTTCGGACGCTGGGTCAGCGCCGATGCGGCCGCCGTCTTGGCAGCCTTGCTGCTTTTCGGGTTCCGTAGGACCTTGGCGGCAGCGCTCGCCGCCTTCTTGCTCGTGACTTCCCGATTCGAACCTCGCTTCGGCATTGTCTTTCCTCACGAATTTCGCGCCGATCACCATTGACGGCTACCTCAGATGGGAATAATAATTATACGGATCGCGTCGATATGTCCATATAGTTTTTATACGTATCGGCGATTGAAATTGGAGTGACGATGTCGGAAGCCGCAGCGGTGCTGAAATGGGGCGTTGAACGCCGACTCGAATTCATCGAGTTCAGGCTGTACTGGGAGGGCGGGGTAAACCGCTCGGACATCGTTGAGATGTTCGACGTATCGGTGCCCCAGGCATCGAAGGATCTGACGCACTACCAGGAGCGTGCGCCCCAGAACGCCATTTATGACAAGAGCGCCAAGCGCTATGTCGCTAGCGCGCAATTTTCGCCGATTTTCCTGAAGCCCGATCCGGACAGCTACCTCTCACGCTTGCGATCGCTGGCGGAGGGCTTGGCTGATCCAGGGGAGTCCTGGATCGCTCACCCTCCCGAGACAGACATTGCCTTGACGCCACGTCGCGATGTCGATGCGGACGTTCTGAAGGCGATTCTCGGTGCAGTTCGTGAGAGCCGTTCGATCGAAGTCTACTACCAATCAATGAATAGTAGGCGGGCCGATCCAGTGTGGCGCCGGATGACGCCCCATGCTTTCGGCTATGATGGATTTCGCTGGCACACTCGCGCCTATTGCCACATCGACAACAAATTCAAAGATTTCCTGCTGCCCCGCATTCTCGGCACGCGCGATATGGGCGTTCCCGGGCCGGGCAGTGAACAAGATACCCTATGGAATGAGACCTTCAACATTGAGATCGGACCGCATCCACGTCTGACGTCGAGCCAGCGTGCGGTGGTCGCAAAGGACTACGGCATGGTGAAAGAGCGTGCCGTCCTGACGGTTCGATATGCGATGCTTTTTTATGTGCTCAAGCGATTGGGTCTTTTGGGGGACGCAAGCCAGCAAAACCCGCGTACGCAGCATATCGTAGCGCTGAATGCGCGTGAGACCGAGTGTGCGCTGAAGCGGGCCGAGTTCGAACTGGGGGAAGCTGAACAAGCTCCAAGAGGAAGCGGGGGCGCCTGATGGAGAGGTCCGCGCAACGCCCATATCTTATGTCCTTCGGGACTGGTGGCCTCTTTATCAACGAAAGCGTGGCCGTCGCTCGCCTTCATACCCCGGGTGATAACTGGGATGCGACGGTTGCGACAGCTCGGCAGAGCGGCGCGTTCCCCGTGCGCAAGGCGAGCTCAGCGCAGCGTTCGATCCGCGAGATCGTCAATCGACTGAAAAGGCTCTCCGACGACGAACTCGCATTGCTCGTTGACGGCGAGCGGAGTGAACAGGCCGCGCTTCTGTGGCTCGCAGCGTGCCGCGCCTACCGATTTATTGGCGAGTTCGCCGTGGAGGTGCTGAACGAGCGATTCCTGTCGCTTCGCACCCATCTCACTTACGACGACTTCGATACCTTTATGGCTGCCAAGGAAGAGTGGTCGCCGAAGCTGGCCGGCCTATCGAGTTCCACCAAGGCCAAGCTGCGCGCGGTTCTTTTCCGGCTCATGCGCGAAGCAGAGGTACTGTCTCTGGATGACCGAATCCTCGGTGCGATGCTGTCACCCCGAGTGGCGGCTATGATCCGTGCGGGCAATCCCGATGACCTTCGGCTTTTCCCGGGTGCCGATCGGCAGTTGGGGAGGAATTGACGATGCAACGGACGGGAAAGACGATGGCCGCCCCGAAAGATCGGTTCGACCACCTGCTAAGGGTGATCGCGAGTCAGCGCTTTCTGAATAAGCAGGGTCTCGGCAACGAGGTGCCGTTCTTCATCTGCCCCTATCCGGCGGATGAGGCCATCGCCATGGAGGCGATGCGAGCGAGTCTCGTCAATCAGTTGGGAAGCCGAGGCGTGCGCGCGTTCGAGATCAACCTTTACGACCTCAGCATCGCGTTGCTGCACGAACGGGGCATCTGGGATGAGGTTCTCGCGGCCGAGCCCGGCATCAGTAAGGACGAGCTCAAGGAGCTCCTGCAGGGGGTTCTCGATCCCGAAACTCACTTGGTTCCTGAAATCGGCGCGCGCCTTTCAGACCAGGAATTCGACGTCCTGTTCCTGTCGGGGGTAGGTGAGGTTTTTCCCTACGTTCGGTCGCACAATGTGCTGAACAATCTTCAAAGCACTGCGAAGGAAAAGCCGACGGTGATGTTCTTTCCGGGGACCTACACACATGGTCTGGCTACGGGCGCTTCGCTCGATCTATTCGGTATTTTGCATGACGACAAATATTATCGTGCATTCAATATAATGCATTACGAGATCTGAGGGCGGGCATGACCAAACTTCGCGATATTTTCGAAAAGCCTGTCGATCGCGCGATCGAGGGAGTTATCAAGGCTGATGATGAAGCCAGCCTCCGAGTCGAGCTCGAGGAATATGTCATCACCAACGAGATCGAGCGCCAGCTCGAGAAATTCCTTGACGCCTACAACAACTACGAGACGGCCAACGGCGTCTGGATCTCGGGCTTTTTCGGGTCTGGCAAGTCGCATCTGCTGAAGATGCTAGCGCTCCTCCTGGAGAATCGGGACGTCGGAGGAACGCCTGCCTATGAGTTGTTCAAGCAGAAGTGCGCCGACAACGAGATTTTGGCGGCCGATCTGCGCAAGGCGGTCTTGGTCCCCTCGAAGAGCATTCTGTTCAACATCGACCAGAAGGCCGATGTGATTTCCAAGGAGCAGATCGACGCCCTGCTTTCGGTGTTCCAGAAAGTCTTCGACGAGATGTGCGGCTATTATGGAAAGCAGCCGCACATCGCTCAATTCGAGCGCGATCTGGACAGTCGCGGAGTTCTTGAGGAATTCCGGACGGCCTACCAGGCCATCTCCGGCAAGGCTTGGGAGCGCGGACGCGAACAGGCATTGCTGGAAAGCGCGAACGTCGCCAAGGCCTATGCGCAGGCGACTGGGGCCGATCCGTCAGAGGGCCAGGGAATTCTCACGCGTTATCGGCAGGATTTTCGGTCGTCGATCGAGGATTTTGCCGACAAGGTGAAGGCCTACATCGATGCACAGGAGCCCAAGTTCAGGCTCAATTTCTTCGTCGATGAGGTCGGCCAGTACATCGCCGACAACGTCAAGCTCATGACGAATCTTCAGACGATTGCGGAAAGCCTCAACACCAAGTGCCGCGGTCGGGCCTGGATCATCGTGACGGCGCAGCAGGACATGGGCGCGGTCATCGGCGATATGAACCACCGGCAGGAGAACGACTTCTCCAAGATCCAGGCGCGCTTCGCGAACCGTATGCCGCTCAACAGCGCTGATGTGGCGGAGGTAATCCAAAAGCGGCTTCTGAAAAAGACTGAAACCGGCATCTCGGACCTATCGGACCTGTACCATCGCGAGGCCAACAATCTGAAGACACTGTTCGATTTCTCGGACGGCTCCATCCGCTTGGAAAACTTCAGGGACCGTGATCATTTCATCCATAGCTATCCGTTTGTTCCTTACCAATATCCTCTGTTCCAGCTAGCGATCCAGAACCTGTCGCAGCACAACGCCTTCGAGGGTAAGCATAGCTCGGTCGGCGAGCGCTCGATGCTGGGCGTCTTCCAGGAGGTGGCGGTCAGGCTCGCGGACATTCCGGTCGGCGGGATCGCGACCTTCGACCAAATGTTCGAAGGCATCCGGACAGCGCTCAAATCGAATGTCCAGCAATCGATTCTGATCGCCGAGAAAAACCTCGGCGACGAGTTCGCGACTCGGGTTCTGAAGGCGCTGTTCCTCGTCAAATACGTCAAAGCCTTCAAGCCGACGGCGCGCAATATCTCGATCCTGATGCTCGATCGGTTCGATATCGACCTAACCAAGCACAAGCGAAACGTGGAGGAGGCCCTAAGCCTGCTGGAGCAGAACACCTATATCCAGCGCAACGGCGATCTGTTCGAATTCTTGACCGACGAGGAAAAGGACGTCGAGCAGGAGATTAAGGCGATCGAGGTCGATACCGCCGAGATCGCCAAGGAACTGGAAATCCTGATCTTCGACGGAGTTGTCAAAAGCCGGAAGCTCCGACACGAAGCCTCCTCCCAGGAATATTCCTTCGCGCGTTATCTCGATGATCGGCCGCTGGGCCGCGACTACGAACTCGCGATCAATGTCGTCACACCGTTCCACGAGCAGAGCGGGAACGCCGAGGCCATAGCCATGCGCACTATGTCGCGCGACGAGCTTGCCATCGCCCTGAATGCCGACGCCCGCTTCGTCACCGACCTGATGACGTTCAAGCGCACGGACAAATATGTTCGCCAGGCCCGCGCGGTGGCGCAACAGCATACCATCGAGCGGATCATCCGCGAAAAGGGCGAGCAGAACAGCAGTCGCCAGCGCGATCTCACTCTCCGCGCCCGATCGCTGCTGGCGGACGCGCGCCTGTTCGTGCGTGGCGAGGAGATCGAGGTCCGGTCGGAGGACCCGCAGGTCAGGATCGAGCGCGCGTTCCAGACCCTCGTCGACAAGGTCCATATCAATCTCGGGATGCTGCGCAGCGTCGCCTATTCCGAGAATGAGATCGGGAAGTTCCTGGCGCAGGGCAATGACGGCATGTTCGGGGGCGACGACGCCAACCTGACCGAGGCCGAGCAGGAGATACTGAACTACGCCCAGGCCAATGCCCGCACCGGCATTCGCACGACGGTGAAGGCCATCCTCGAGCGGTTCGAGCGCAAGCCCTACGGCTGGTCCTACGCGGCGATTCTGTGCACGACCGCCAGCCTGATCGGGCGCGGCAAGATCGAAGCGCGCCAGGACGGCGGTCCGCTGGAGAGTGAGGCCCTGCAACGCGGACTTCAGAACTCCCATGCGCACGGCAACATCGTGCTGGAGCTGCAGGTAGAGTTCACGCCTGCGCAGACGCGCAAGCTCAAGGAATTCTACGGCGAGTTCTTCGACACGCAGCCGGCCGGGTCGGAGGGCAAGGCGCTGGGGCTTGAAACGGCTGAGGCCTTTGCCGCGCTCAAGAACGAGGTCGCTGTGCTGGAGGCGCAATCGTCGCGCTATCCGTTCCTCTCCGCCCTGACGCAGGTGCAGGAGGCGGTGCGCGAAGTCACCGGCAAGCCCTACGCCTGGTACCTGCAGGAGCTCGGCCGCCATGAGGATAGTCTGCTGGATCTGAAGGAGAGCATCCTCGATCCGGTCCGCCGCTTCATGGGCGGGTCGCAGAAGAAAATCTACGATGAAGCGCGCACCTACCTCTCGGACCAGGGCGCCAATTTCGGCTATGGCGGCGACGATAAGGCAGGCGCCATCCGCGCGATTCTGGACGATTCGAATTGCCTCAAGGGCAACGCCATTCAGCAGATGAGGCGCACGCTCGATTCTCTGAAGGCCGAGGTCGACGCCCGGATCGTAGCGGAACGCAAGGCGGCGCTTTCGGAGGTGGAGGCGCTGCGGGAGAGGCTGCGGGCGCTCCCTGAATATTCCGTCCTGGCTGATCCCGATCGCCGGCAGATCGAAGCCGGGTTCGCGAGCGTCTTGGAGACGATCGACAAGAGCAGCCTAATCGCGGTGATCCGCGAACGGGTGAACGGCTTCAAGTCGACCGCCTATCCCGCGCTCCTCGGTAGGGTGACTGCGGCGGCGCCGAAGCCTACGCGCGAGGCCGCTGGCGTCGGTGACGCGCAGCAGGGCTTCCGCGAGGGTGAAAGCCCAGCCCCCGCGCCGCCGCCGCCAACCGAATACGTCGCGGCCACTGCCCTGCGCGTCGCCTACGCCAAGCCCTTCCTCGCTGACGAGCGGGATGTGGACGCCTACCTCGATACCCTGCGCGAGACGCTGATCACGGAAATCCGTGCGGGCAAAAGGATCACGATCTGATGGATTCGATTACTCCCACGAGCACCCCGCAGCGCAAATCGATTGACACCGGTGCGCTGAAGAAATTCGCGCAGGAAGCCCGCCGAGTGCTGCGCGACCAAGTGTCGACGAAACTCGCTCAGGTGCTGGCTGAAAACAGCGCGGCGCGGCGCGAGGCGCCCAAGGCGGTGCAGGACCTCGCAGGTGAAATCGGGCGCACGTCGCGCGATCAGGTCATCGAGCGGGTCGCCTATACCTGGTTCAACCGCTTCACCGCGCTGCGCTTCATGGACGCCAATAGCTATGCGGCCGTCCGGGTCGTGACGCCGGCCGATGGGCAGACGCGGCCCGAGATCCTGTCGGAGGCGATGGCGGGAGTTATCGGTGACGAAGTTCCGGAATCCGTCGCCGCGCAGGTCCGCGCATTGCTCGACAACCGCACGCCGTCGCGGGATCCGCAGGGCGAGGCCTATCGCCTGCTGGTGGTTGCGACGTGCAACCACTGGCACGCGGTGATGCCGTTCATGTTCGAGACGATAGCCGACTACACCGAGCTGCTGATGCCCGAGGACCTGCTGTCGCAGGGCAGTATCCTCGCCCGACTGCGCACGGTGATGACCGAGGACGCCTGCCAGGACGTCGAGATCATCGGCTGGCTCTATCAGTTCTACATCTCGGAAAAGAAGGACGAGGTGTTCGCTGGACTGAAAAAGAACAAGAAGATCACGCCTGAGAACATTCCCGCCGCCACCCAGCTCTTCACGCCGCACTGGATCGTGCGCTACCTGGTGGAAAATTCGCTCGGCCGGTTGTGGATGCTGAATCGCCCGAACTCTCGGCTGAAGGAGCGGATGGACTATTTCATCGCGCCCGATGAGCCGGAGACGGACTTCCTGCATATCTCATCGCCGGAGGAGATCAAGGTCTGCGATCCCGCCTGCGGTTCGGGGCACATGCTGACCTACGCCTTCGATCTGCTGTACGCGATCTATGAGGAGGAGGGCTATGACGCGGCCGAGATTCCGCGCCTCATCCTCACCCAAAATCTCTACGGTATCGAGATCGATGAGCGCGCCGGGGCGCTGGCGGCCTTCGCGCTAACGATGAAGGCGGCGGCGCGACGGAAGCGGTTCTTACGGCGCGGCGTTCAGCCCAATGTCTGCGTGCTGGAGCCGGTTAAGTTCGAAGTCGGTGAACTCAATGACTATATGGACGCCATCGGTCGCGACCCGTTCACCGCGCCCCTGCGCCACACCCTGAGCCAGTTCGAAGAATCCGATAATTTCGGCTCGCTGATCAGGCCAGCGCTCACCGATGTTTCCGGCGTGCGACAGATCATCGAGGGCAAGGACGTTGGCAGCAATCTGTTCCTGCGCAATGTACATGTGCGGGTGCAGAAGGTGCTGCGCATGGCCGATTATCTAGGCCCGAAATACCATGCGGTGGTGGCGAACCCGCCATATGCCGGTGTGAAAGGCCTAAATGATCGACTGGCCGCTTGGCTGGATAAGGAGTTTCCGATTGAAAGCTCCGATCTCATGACTGCCTTCATGAAGCGGTGCCAGTTGTTGTGTATCGAAAACGGCAGTTGGGGGATGATTAACCTCCCATCGTGGATGTTCTTGAGTTCTTATAAAGGCCTGCGATCATGGTTCCTCCGGCAGCAGCATATTTCGTCCTTGGTCCATTTAGGGCGCGGGGTCTTCGGTGCTGACTTTGGGGCCGTGGCATTCTCCGCTCTGAACACGATCCCACACGATGAATCGAAAATAATTTGTCGAAGGCTGTTCGAGAAATTTTCAATCGTCCGTACAAATGAAGAAATTGAGAGGTTATTTCTCTGTTCAGATTTTGGTAAGTACAAAGCACGGCAGGCGTCATTCATGAAGATACCGGATTCGCCTCTCGCGTATTGGCTAAGCGAAGCGGCTATTTCATCGTTTGAAGTTGGAGAGCCACTTGCGCAGATTGCGCCTCCGAAACAGGGCCTCAAGACTGGGAATAACGATAAGTTTTTGCGATTTTGGCATGAAGTGTCTTGCGGGGCGGCGGCCTTATTCGAAGAGGACGGTCAGCGTATCCGTGATAGGTTTAAGTGGTTTCCTTGCAGTAAAGGAGGTCCGTTCCGTCGCTGGTACGGCAATAATGATTATTTGCTCAATTGGCAAAATGATGGTTCAGAAATCCGGAACTATCGTGATGAAAATGGTCGGCAGAGATCGAGACCGCAGAACACACAGTACTTTTTCGTTGGCGGTGTGACGTGGTCGAGCCTTACCATTGGATCTTTCTCTGCACGACTTTTACCGTCTCAATTCGCCTTTGAGAGCAAGGGGTCTGCTGCTCCGATACGGGACAAATGGAAAGCCGATAAGATTCTGGGTTTCTTAAATTCATCGGTAGTTGATCGTATAATATCGGCGATTTCACCCACCGTTGACTATAGTGAAGGAGCTATTGGCAAGCTTCCTTTAATAAATGTTTCGAGCACGGCGGTTGATATTTCGCAAAGCGCGATAGGTATTTCTAAGAAAGACTGGGATGCATGCGAGGTTTCTTGGGATTTCGCGACGCTCCCACTCTTGTCGTCCGAGCTTCGGGCAGAAACGCTTGCTGAAACCTATGCGAGTCTGCGCGCCGACTGGCGCGACATGACGGAACGGTTGCAGCGCCTTGAAGAAGAGAACAACCGCATCTTCATTGACGCCTATGGTCTGCAAGACGAATTGACCCCTGAAGTGGCTCTGGAGGAGATCACGCTCACCTGCAACCCGGCCTATCGCTATGGCGGCAAGAAGAGCGAGGCCGACCTGGAAATGCTGCTTCTCGCCGACACCATGCGCGAGTTCGTATCTTATGCTGTGGGCTGCATGTTCGGTCGGTACAGCCTAGATGCGCCGGGCCTCATCCTCGCCAACCAGGGCGATGGACTTGTAGACTATCTGGTCAAGGTTTCGAAGCCTACGTTCGAGCCCGACGGCGACAACGTGATCCCCATGCTCGACGGTGACTGGTTCGCAGACGACATCGCCGCACGCTTCCGCAGGTTCCTGCGCGTGACTTTCGGCGACGCGCATTTCCAGGAAAATTTGGCCTTCGTCGAGGATGCGCTGGGCAAAGATATCCGCAAATACTTCATCCGCGACTTCTTCAACGACCATGTGAAGCGTTACAAGAAACGTCCCATTTACTGGCTGTTCTCTAGCCCCAAGGGCACGTTCAATGCGCTGATCTACATGCACCGCTACCGCTCCGACACAGTGAGCGTGGTGCTGAACGACTATCTGCGCGAGTTCCGCTCGAAGCTGGAGGCGCACCGCCGGACACAGGAGGCACTGAGCATCAGCGGCGACGCTTCTCCGACACAGAAAACCAAGGCGCTCAAGGAGATCGAGGCGACGGCTAAGCAGATCGAGGAGCTCGACGTCTGGGAGCGCGATGTTCTGTTCCCGCTGGCGACGCAGAAGATCGAGATCGACCTCGATGATGGCGTAAAGGCCAACTATCCCAAGTTGGGCGCCGCTCTGAAGCCCATCAAGGGCCTGAATGACGCGGAAGACTAAGCTCATGCTTGACCGGATCACCAAGGGCCTTGAGGCCCAGTTCGACAAGCATCGCGTGGTCTTCTGGTACGACCCAACCCGCGAATTTCGTGAGGCGTTTGAGGGGTTGGCGCTGGACGGCGTCGAGAAGATTGAGGTCGCCAACACCGAATTCGCGGTGAAACACCGGATTCTGCGCGAGGCGCCGAAACAGCGGTTTCTGCTCTATCGGGAAGGATCGCGGCCGGCGGACATTGACAACTGGCTGCTCGACGTTGAGCTGGCGAGCGGGGTGTTTAAGACCGATCAGGTGGCGATCTGGCTGAGCGATCTTGGGCTGCCGCTTAAGTTCGAGGACCTCGTGCGTGAGCATCAGGAATTCTTTCGCTCGAGCCGTCGGCTGGAGAAGCTGAAGACGGTCATCCGGGGGGACGACACCAGGCCCGCGATGCGACTTCGGATGCTCGGCGTCTGCGTCGGTGCGGACGGCGGTTTCGACACCGTGGTCGAGGCGCTGCTGGCGGAGCTTGCCGTTGGCCGCGACGATAGCCTGCGTCTGATCGACCGCGTCGGATTGGACGGATTCCTCTGGGATCAGATGGCGCGAATATTCGGCTATCGCGCCGACAAACCCAGCGTCGGCGATTTCTCGATTACGCTGTTCAAGTCCTGCTACCAAACAGCCGTTGGCGGCGAGCCGATCCTAACCTCGGACGCCTTGGTGTTCTTCCGGCGCTGGAAGAACAACCGGAACGCCGGAGACGTTTTTGCAAAACTGTCGACCGACTACGCCGAGGTGTTGGACGTCGCTGGGGATCTGGCCAAACGCGACTTTCGCACCTTGATCGAGATCGATTATTTCGAGGAGGTGGATCGGGCGATCATCCGCGCGCTGGTTCATGAGCTCAGCGCCCAGACTGTGGCACAAGCCGATGTACTGGCCTGGATCCGCCGGCGCCGCCAGAGCCACTGGTACGGCAGCTATCGCGACCTCTACGAGGCGATCGGCTTCGCCGCCGAATTCCAGCAGGCTATGGCGCAGGTGACGCTCGGCATGACAAGCTTGGCCGAAGGCGTGCAACGCTATGCGAAGAGCTGGTTCCGGATTGATCAGCTGTACCGGAAATTCATCCGGCACATGCAGAAATCTGGGCAGGCGACGCTGATGCGCGAGCTGTCCGAGCAGGTCGAGAACCACTACGTCAACACCTACCTCTTGCGCCTGAACGACGCCTGGCAGGTGCATGTGGACGCGGCCGAAAGCTGGTCAGCCCCGCCCATTCCGTCGCAGCGGAGCTTTTACCGTGAACATGTCGGCGAGTTCCGGCGGCGTGATCAGAAAATCTGTGTCATCATCTCCGACGCGCTTCGATATGAGATCGCCGAGGAGCTACTGGGGCGCATCCGGAGCCTCGACCGTTACGAGGCCGAGATCGAGCCGATATTCGGTAGCCTGCCGAGCTACACTCAGCTCGGCATGGCCTCGCTCCTGCCCAATGGCGATTTGCAGATCGCCGACAATGACACTGCTACCGTTCTGGTGAACGGCCAGAGCTCACAGGGGCTCGAGAACCGCAAGAAGATCCTGGCGACCGGTCGGGCGGGTGACCGGGCCGCGGCCCTGAAGACTGAGGAACTGATGGGCATGGACAAGGATCAGGCGCGCGCGCTCATCCGAGATCATGACGTCGTCTACGTCTACCACAACCTGATCGACGCAATTGGCGACAAACTGATATCTGAGGAGCGCGTTTTCGAGGCGGCGGAGGATGCGATCGAAGAGATCGTCAGGCTGGTGAAAAAGCTCAACGGCGCCAACGCCGCCAACATGATCGTCACCGCCGACCACGGCTTCATCTACCAGCACCGGCCGATTGAGGAGAGCGACTTCTCCTCGGCCCAGGTGGAGGGAGACACGATCCTGTTCCGCGACCGGCGCTTCATCCTTGGGCACGGTCTGAAGGGCAATCACGGCTTGCGGCGCTTCACGTGCGACCAGGCCAACCTTCAGGGCTCGATGGAAATTCTGATCCCAAAATCGATCAACCGATTGCGCCGGCAGGGCTCGGGCAGCCGGTTTGTGCATGGCGGGGCGACACTGCAGGAAATCGTTGTGCCCGTCATCAAGATCAACAAGAAGCGTCAGAGCGACACCTCAGCGGTCGAGGTTGAGATCATCGGCAGTTCGAATCAGATGATCACTTCCAGCCAGATTTCGGTGCGCTTCTACCAGATCACTGCGGTGACCGAGAAAACCCAGCCACGTCGGCTCCGGGCCGGCATCTACGCTCAATCGGGTGAGCTAATTTCTGACAGCCATGAGTTGGTGTTCGATTTACGTGCGGACAATCCGCGCGAGCGCGAGGTCTCTGTCCGGTTCCTGCTGTCGCGCCAGGCCGACGCGTTCAACGATCAGGAGGTGATCCTGAAACTCGAAGAGCGTCACGGAGAGACATCCCACTTCCGAGAATACCGCACGGCTCGCTACAGGCTGAAGCGCAGCTTCTCCAACGATTTTGATTTTTGAGGGAGCGAGCGATGACCGCGCTGGACGACAAGATCAACGAACGCTTTCCCGGCCTCGTGGTGCGCAAGGACCTGGTCAAGGCGGTGAAGGGCAATGCCATCGTCCCTTCCTACGTCCTCGAATTCCTGCTGGGCCAATACTGCGCGACCAATGACGAGGCCTCGATCCAGTCGGGGATCGAGACCGTCAAGGAGATCCTACGCAAGCATTATGTGCACCGCAACGAGGCGGGCCTGATCCGGTCGAACATCCGCGAAAAGGGCAGGTGGAAGGTGATCGACAAGATCAGCGTCGATCTGAACACCGACAAGGACGCCTATGAGGCGACTTTTTCCAATCTCGGCATCAAGAATGTCATCATCGATGCTGGTACAGTGAAGGCTCATCCGAAGCTGCTTGTTAGCGGCGTCTGGTGCATCGCTGATGTCGAGTATGAGCACAGCGAGGACAAGAACGTCTCACCTTGGGTCCTCAGCAGCATCAAGCCGATCCAGCTCTCCAAGTTCGACTATGACGCTTATCTGAAGGCGCGGGGTGGGTTCACGACCGACGAATGGATCGATCTGCTTTTCCAGACAGTCGGCTTCGATCCGGAGATGTTCGGACGCCGTAGCAAGCTCTTGCAGCTGATGCGCCTCGTCCCGTTCGTCGAGCGCAACTACAACCTGATCGAGCTCGGCCCCAAGGGAACGGGCAAGTCGCACATCTTCTCGGAATTCTCGCCGCACGGCATCCTGATTTCCGGCGGCGAGGTCACAGTCCCCAAGCTGTTCGTCAACAACAGCTCGGGCAAGATCGGCCTGGTCGGCTACTGGGACGTGGCAGCCTTCGACGAGTTTGCGGGTCGCCAGAAGCGAGTCGACAAGGCGCTTGTCGACATCATGAAAAACTACATGGCCAACAAGAGCTTCTCGCGAGGCGTGGAAACGCTTGGTGCTGAGGCTTCGATGGTTTTTGTCGGGAATACCAAACACACTGTTCCCTACATGCTCAAGCACACTGACCTGTTCGAGGAGCTTCCCGCGAAATATTACGACTCGGCATTCATCGATCGCCTCCACACCTATGTCCCTGGCTGGGAGATCGACGTCATCCGCGGCGAGATGTTCGCATCGGGTTATGGGTTTGTCGTCGACTACCTCGCTGAGATTCTTCGGCACATGCGCAATGACGACTATTCAAACCGCTACCAGGGCCTTTTCACCCTGTCCTCGGATATCTCGACGCGCGACCGCGACGGTGTGAACAAGACCTTCTCAGGCATGATGAAGCTGCTCTTCCCATCGGACAATGCGACTGAGACCGAAGTCGAGGAGATGCTGCATCTGGCAATGGAGGGTCGGAAGAGGGTCAAGGACCAGCTGCTTCGGATCGACAGCACTTACCCAGAAACCGATTTCTCCTTCACGGCGCGTGACGGTCGCAAGATTGTCGCCGCGACGCTCGAGGAAACGGAATATCCTCAATATTACCACAAGCGTGCGGCCCGACTCGAGGAGCCGGAGCCATCGGTGAAACCGGCGTCCGATGCCGCCGGTATGCCTGCGGCGCCGGCCGCACCGGCTGCGGCCGAGGTAAAGGCCAAGCCCATGGGCCCGAGCGAGGGACACAGGGTTTTCAGCGAGAACCAGAAGGGCGTGACCTTTGCCGACCTGTTCTGGCCCTGGATCGAGGGGGCCACGAAGATCGTCGTCACCGACCCATATATCCGTATGTTCCATCAGATACGGAATCTAATGGAGCTCATCGAGATGATCGCCGTGCGCAAAGCACCGGAGAATGAGGTCGCGGTGCACCTCATCACGTGTCTCGATGACACGTACCCTGACAAGCAGCAGGCCAATCTGATTGCCGTTGAGAATGCCAGCACAGCTGCCGGGATCAACTTCTCTTGGGAGTTTGACGGGACCAACACCATCCATGCGCGCCACATTGTCAGCGACGCAGGCTGGAAGATCAGCCTAGATCGTGGACTCGACATCTTTCAGAAGTTCGAGATGAACGACGCCTTCAGCCTAGCCAATCGGTTGCAGGCTTATCGTCAGGTCAAAGCCTTCGAAATAACCTATCTGCGCACAGGCGTTGGATCGGTGACCTGAGCCCGAAGTTGCCTCCGGTCAGTGCTGGAGTCCTTGGGTTGATGGAATCACGATGTTGGGGGTAATGGCAACCGGGTCCGGGGCATGCCCCGGACCCGGTTGCGGCGGCATCTGGCGGCGTACTCGGCCGATGTCGCGCCGCCCAGGCTTGAATGCGGCCGGACACGGTTGTAGTCGTCGCGCCAGGCGGCAAGAACGCGCCGGGCCTGGGTGAGCGAGGTGAACAACGTCTCGTTCAGCAATTCGTCTCGCAGCCGTCCGTTGAAGCTTTCCACGAAGGCGTTCTGCTGGGCTTGCCCGGAGCGATGTAATGCCAGGCGATCCGGTGTCCCTGGGACCGGGCCAGGATCGCCGTACTGGTCAACTCGGTGCCGTTACCGGAGACCACCGTCAGCGGCTTGCCCCGGTGGGCCATTATTGCGTCGAGTTCGCGGGCAACCCGATGGCCTGACAGCGACGTGTCGGCCACCAGCCCCAGACATTCGCGGCTGAAGTCGTCGACCACGGCCAGAATCCGGAAGCGGCGACCATCGGTCAGAGCATCCGACACGAAGTCGAGCGACCAGCGCTGGTTGACCCCTTGCGGCAAGGTGATCGGCGAACGGCTGCCCAAGGCCCGCTTACGGCCGCCGCGCCGGCGAACCTGCAGCCGTTCCACGGCGTAGAGCCGACGCAGCTTCTTGTGGTTCATCACAATCCTCTCCCGGGCCAACAGAAGGCCGAGCCGCCGATAGCCGAACCGCCGCCGAGCAGCCGCCAACTCGCGCAGACGATGCCGAACCGCCGTATCCACCGTCTGGCTCGCCGATCTCGTGGCGCGCGTCTGCCGCGGCGTCTGACCGTCGAGGCGATCAGCGGGAATCAGCAGTTGTGCCCCTCCAGCCAGGCCTTGCCGCGGTCGTAAAGCGCCTCGACCTCCGGTCCGGCCAGACCGGGCATGTCGCGTTTGACGGTGTAGCCGATGCCGGTCTGCAGGTAGGCGAGGTGGCGGTAGCCTTCGGGAAAGCCTTCCAGCACCGCGCGGTCGAGGCGCGGCACCTCGGCCGGGTCGATCGGATCCAGGCGATCCTTCTCGTAGATCGGCTGGCGCAGCACCAGGCCCCAGCGCCCGTCGCGGCGTTCGAGGAAATCGTAGAACCGGCCGGTGCAGACCACGTCGCAGGCGACGCCTTCGACCTTGGCGCGTTGGCTGATCGTCATCTTGGTCTGGGTGATGGCCCGGTCGCCGGCCACGTCGATCGAGGTGCCGCCGAGGAAATGCAGGATGCGCACGCCGTTCTCGAATCCCTTGCGGCTGACCGCGATGAATTCGTCGGCGGTGCCCTGGAACCAGGTCGCCATCATCCGCCCGTCATCGTGCCAGACGGTACGAAACCGCGTCCAGTCGCCGGCATCGCGCCAGACGACCCAGTTTTCCAGCAGGTCGCGAAGGGCGAGGCGGTCTTCCTGCGGCGTCGACATGGTCATCCTCCCTGATATCTATTGTTCCATTACATGAACAAGTTCCATATATAAACCATACCCGCAATCCCGGAGCAAACCCCGATGTCGGCCTTGCTGTCTCTCGCCCATCTCACCGTCCTGAAGGCCCATCCGCTCGAACTGATAGACCTGGCGGCCGGCACCGGCTTCGACGCGGTCGGGCTGCGGATCTGGGCGCCGACATCGGCCGATACGATCGAGCCGGTGATCGACCGGCCTGATCTGCAGGCCGCGATCCGCCGGCGCCTGCGCGATACCGGGGTCAGGCTGTACGATGTCGAAGCCTTCTGGCTGCTGCCCGACAGCGATCTCGCGCGGATGCGCCAGGCCTATGAGGTCGGCGCCGAACTCGGTGCGCGCCATGTGGTGCTTGCAGGCAACGATCCCGACCCGGCACGGCTGATCGACAATTTCGGCCGCACCTGTGCCGATGCGCGCGCCTGCGGCCTGGTGCCGATGCTGGAGTTCATCCCCTATACCACCGTGCGCTCGCTGGCCGATGCGCAGGCGCTGCGCCTGGGCGCCGGCGCCGATGGGGCAGGCATCCTGGTCGATGCGCTGCACCTGGCGCGCTCGGGCGGCGCGCCCGCCGATCTTGGCGCCTATCCGCCCGAGCTGTTCCGCTACCTGCATTTGTGCGACGCACCGGCGGCGGCGCCGGCCGATACGGCGGGCCTGCGCCGGGAGGCGCGGTCGGCGCGGCTCTATCCCGGCGAGGGCGATCTGTGGCTCACCGATCTGATCGGTGCCTTGCCCGCGGATACGCCGATCGCGGTCGAGGCGCCGACGGCGCTTCATGCCGGACTGTCGCTGGCAGAGCAGGCGAGTTTGGCTGCGACGACGGCGCGTTCCGTGATAGAGCAGGCGCGGCAACGCAAGGTATAGGGCATGGTCGCGGACAGGGATGCAGGCGAGCAGGGCGCGGTCAAATCGGCGACGCGGGCGCTCGATCTGCTCGAATATCTCGGCCGCTGGGGTGCACAGAAGACCCATGCCGAAATGGCCGAGGAACTCGGCATTCCCAAGAGCAGCCTGACCCAGTTGCTGAAGACCCTGGTCAACCGCGGCTACCTGGCTTACGTGCCGGCCTCGAAGGGCTACGAGCTCGGCGCCGCCGTGTCGCGGCTGGCGCGGCATGCGCGCGGCGGCAACGAGGTCATTCCGGTGGCCGAAAGTGTGCTGGAATGGATCACCGCGCAGACCCAGGAATCCTGTGCGCTGAACGTCATCAAGGGCAATGTCTCGCAGGTCGTGGCCTGCGCCACCAGCCCGCGCCGGCTGCTCTATCACATGCGGCTCGGCGATACCGCGCCGCTCTATGCGACCTCGGGCGGCAAGGCGCTGCTGGCCTTCCTGCCCGATGAGATGCTGAAGGAATATCTGGCGCAGGTAACCTTCGAGCGCATCACCCCGGCGACGATCCGCAGCGCCGGGGCACTGAAGCGCGAACTGGCCGAAGTGCGCCGGGGCGGCGTGGCCTTCGTGGTCGAGGAATTCACCCCCGGCATCGCCGGCGTGGCGCGGCCGATCCTGGATGAAACGGGTTATCCGCTGGCGTCGATCAACATCGCCGTCCCGATGCCGCGTTTCGACGATGCGGTGCGCGACGCCTGCATCGCGGTGCTGGCCGCGGCCGTTGCCACGATCTCACAGCGTTTGGCCTGACCGCTTGATTGAGCAATCAGTTTCATCAATAGCCGGTGCCCGCGCCGCAAACGCCAGGGCGAACAAGGATTTACCGGATCGGCGCCGCCATCGGCGCCCGCACGGCCGTCGTTGACAGTTCGGCGCAGTTCTCCCTTATGAATGTGTTCTGCAAATGGAACCATGAGGGAGGATGCAGCAATGAAACTCGCCATATTGGCGGCCGCCGCCATGGTCGCGCTGATGCCGATGGCCTCGATCGCGCAGCAGGCCATGGTGCCCGGCCCGATCGTCGAGCCGGGCGCGAAGCTCGAGGTCGTGTTCGACAAGGGCTACTGGCTGGAAGGGCCGGCGGCGGGGCCGGACGGCCGGCTCTATTTCAGCGACATCACCATGACCTTCGCGACCGACATGGGCGCGGGCGCGATCTGGGTGCATGATCCGGCGACGGGTGGCACCACCGTCTTCCGCTCGCCGTCGGGCATGTCGAACGGCATCAAGTTCGATCGCGCCGGTGGCATGATCGTCGCCCAAGGCGCCGATTTCGGCGGGCGGCAGCTGATCCGCACCGATCCCGCCACGGGCCTCAGCCGGATCGTCGCCGGGCTCTATAACGGCCGGCCGTTCAATTCGCCCAACGACCTCGACATCGATGCCCGCGGCCGCATCTATTTCACCGATCCGCGCTATTTTGGCTACGAGCCGATCGAGCAGCCGGTGTTCGGCGTCTATCGCATCGATACCGATGGAAAGGTCGACCTGATCGCCGCGGACGCTACTCGGCCCAACGGCATCGCAGTCGCGCCCGACGGGCGCACGCTCTACGTCGCTGACAACGATATCGGCACCAGTGACATCCGCCTGCGCGCCAAGGGCATTCCGATGCAGATCGGCGAGATGCGGATCATCGCCTACGACCTCGACGACAAGGGCAACGTCGCCAGGCCGCGGGTCTTTGTCGATTACGGGCATGAGCCGGGGGCCGACGGCATCACCGTCGATCGCGACGGCAATCTCTATGCCGCCGTCCAGTTGCCGGGCCGGTTCGGCGTGCGGGTCTACGATCCCGTCGGCAAGGAAATCGCCACGGTGCCGACGCCGCGGTTTCCGACCAACCTCGCTTTGCTGACGCGTGAGGGCAAAACGTCGCTCTATGTCACCGCGGGCACGACGCTGTACCGCATCGCCACGCGCATACCGGCCCGCCGCTACGACTGAGCCGGCGGGACCAGGCGGCCGAGATCTTCGCGGTCGACGGCATAGGCCAGCCGATAGATCGTGAGGCTCTCGGCCGCCGACGCCAGGCCGGCCTCGTCGAAGCCTTCCAGCAGGATGGCGCCGCCGCGCGGAAAATCCGGTGCGTCGCCGCCGATCGTGAAGGGTACGTCGGCCACGGTCGGATCGCGCAGCAGCAGATGGACGGTGGTGACGCCGGGCTTGGCCAGCAGCGCCGTCAGCGTCGACCGCGGCTCGGCCGGCGGTTCGGCCAGCATGATTGCGCCGAGTACCCCGCCCATGCCGCCACCGGCCGAGAATTCGCGGCGACAGCAGAGGCGCATGAATCCCCGGAACGACGGCCGCATGCTCAATGTCCAGGGGGTCGGCTCGGCCAGCAGCCGCTGGTAAGGCGCGCTGGCCAGGACCGAGATGTCCTCGATGTCGTACAGCGTCAGATATCGCGGCAGCGGCCCGGCCGTGCGCAGGTAGCGGCGGGCTCCGATCATGCCGGGCACGCCGATCCGCTCCGGCACATGTTCGCGGCTGTGCCAGACGTCGTATTCGGCCTGCCGCGCTGGATCGACGCCGTTCCACAACGCGATCATCGCGCTTCCCGAAATAGCCGGCATCGCTTGCTCCGTCCTGCCTCGCTGGTTCTTTCTATTAAACCAGTTCCATTTGGCGAACAACGATCAGCGCTGTTCCTTCTGCGCCTGGGCGATTTCGCGCAGCAGGATGCGGTGCAGTTGCATCGCCTTGGGCGGCAGCGGCACGCCCTCCTGCGAGATGATGCCGACAGTGCGCTTTACCGTCGGATTGCTGATCGGGATGACGCGAACGCGGTCGCTGACCGGGATGGCCGCGCGCGGCAGCACGGTGATGGCGAGGCCCGCCAGCACCAGCGTTCCTGCCATGTAGGTGCGCTGCACGTCGTAGCGCCAGTTCAACTGGTCAGCCACATCTGCCAGGCTTTCACTTAGGATCACGCCGTGGCTGGTGGTGGTCGAGATGCGGGCCAGGCTGTGGCCGGCGAGATCGGACCAGGTCAGATGGCTGCGGTCGGCGAGGACATGGTCGGCCGGCACCGCCGCGACGAAATCTTCTTCGTACAGCACCCGCTGCTTCTCGGCCCAGCGCTGGGTGCCAAGGATCGTCAGGGCGAATTGCGCCTCGCCGGCGGCGACCCGCTCGCTCAGCATTGCCGCATGTTCGTCGTAGATCACGACCTGGGTATCGGGGTTCTGCTTGCGGAAGATGCGCAGGACCCGTGGCAGGTAGAGTTCGCCGAGCGAGCCGAGGCAGCCGAAGGTGACCCGCTCATGCGCCTTGCGCCCCTCGATCCTGAGATCCTCGTAGAGCGCGCCAAGCCGCGCCATCATGTCGCGCGCCTTGGGGAAGAAGTCCTGACCGGCCCGGGTCAGCGCCAAGGTGCGCGTTGTCCGCTGGAACAGCTTCAGGCCGATGTCGGCCTCGAGCTTCTTGATGCGGTGGCTCAGCGCGGTCTGCGACAGGTTCATCGCCATGGCGGCGCGGCGGAAGCTGCCGGATTCGGCGATCTGGATGAACGCCTGCAGGCCGAGAACGTCCATGCGCCTTCCTGTTTCCGCCTATTCATGAAATTCATTCATTAATAGACTCAAGGGGTTCGTTTGTTCAAGCAATTCGGCGGGGCTAGCTTGACTGTCATCAAGTCCGGGCAACGCGGACCCCATTCGGGAGGAAATCGATGGCATCACGCAAATGGACGGCGTGGCTCGCCGGTGCCGTACTGGCCATGAGTGGCATGGCTGCCGAGGCACGCGACAAGGTCGTGGTCGGTACCGTCAATCTGCCGGCGACCGGCACGCTCTACATTGCCCAGGACAAGGGGTACTTCGCCGCCGAGGATCTCGACGTCGAGGTGCGCTTCTTCGAATCCGCCCAGGCCATCGCCACGGCGGTGGTGTCGGGCGACATCCAGTTCGGGGCAACTTCGCTCACTGCCGGGTTCTGGAGCCTGGCAGACAAAGGCAACCTTCGTGTCATCGCCGGCATGTTGGCCGACCGCAAGGGCTATCACACCGGCAATGCCTTCATCGTGTCGCAGAAGGCCTATGGTGCGGGCGTGACCGATCCAGCCAAGCTCGGTGGCAGGATGTTTGCGGTGACCACCATCGGCTCGTCGCTGCACTACGGCGTGCTGCGCGTGGCGCAGAGCCTGGGCGCCGATCCGCAGGCCATCCAGATCCGGCCGATGCAGCAATGGTCGGCTGCGCTGGCCGCGGTGAAAACCGGCCAGGTCGATGCCACCCAGGCCGCCGCGGCGACCGCACGCAGCATGGAGGCGGCCGGCGAGGTCAAGATCATCGGCTGGCAGGGCGACTACATTCCGTTCCAGATAGCGGCGATCTTCACCAGCGCCCGTCTGATCGAGAAGGACCGCAAGCTGGTTAAGCACTTCATCGCCGGTTACGCAAAAGGCATCGAGTTCTATAGTCAGGCCTTCCTGACCGGCATCGATGCAGGCGGTCCGACCTACGGGCCGGCGACCGACGAGGCCGTGGCGATCATCGCCAAGCGCGTCTTGCAGGACGATCCGGCCTATGCCGAGAAGATCAAGGGGTCCGCCACCTACTATCATCCCAAGGGCTCGCTCGATGTCGAGAACGTCCTGAGCCAGCTTGACTTCTTCAAGGCGAACGACCTGGTCGACCGCGGCATCGACGGCAGCAGGCTGATCGATACCTCGTTCGTGCCGGCGCTGGCGAAGTAGGCAGCCATGTCCGTGGCTGTCAGCGTCAAGCTCGCGCCCGTCGTCGCACCGCCGGCGCGCGGCGGTCTGGCCCTCAAGGTGGCGGGGCTGAGCCATCGTTACGGCAATCTCAACGTGCTCGAGGATATCGAGCTGTCGATCGAACCGGGCAACGTCGCGGTGCTGGTCGGCCCGTCGGGCTGCGGCAAGTCGACCTTGCTCAACATCATCGGCGGCCTGCTGGAGCCGACGGCGGGCAAGGTCACCTGCGCGGGTGAGATCGCCGATGACTGCATCAACCCGTTCACCTACGTCTTCCAGGATTTCGCACTGCTGCCCTGGCGGACGGTCGGCGGCAACATCTCGCTGGTGCTGGAGGATGCCAGGCTGTCCGCTCGCGACCGGGCACGGCGGATCGACGAGGTGCTGGACCTGACGGGCTTGGCCGATTTCAAGGATGCCTATCCGGCGCAGCTGTCTGGCGGCATGCGCCAGCGCGTCGGCATCTCGCGGGCACTGTCGGTGCGGCCCGCCTGCCTGATGATGGACGAGCCGCTGTCGGCGCTCGACGCCCAGTCGCGGCTGTTGCTGCTCGAGGAATTCGCCCAGATCATCGACCGGGCCAGGACCACCACGGTCTATGTCACCCATAACCTGAACGAGGCCGTCCGCCTCGGCCATCAGATCGTCGTCCTCTCGCGCCGCCCCGGCCGCGTGAAGGAGATCATCGGCATCGACCGCCCGATCACCGAGCGGCGGGCGGGCGACGCCGACCTGATCGAGATCGAGGCGCATGTCTGGGATCTGATCCGCAACGAGGCCGCCATCGCGGACAAGGAGCTTGGTCATGCCGGCGATCACTGAACGTGTCGTTCCATTTCGCGCCCGGGGCTTCGCGCCGCGCGACCTGCCGGTGATGGGCGCGGCCTCGATCGCTGGCCTCGTCCTGCTGTGGCAGATCGGTTCGTCGCTGGGCTGGATATCGCCGGTATTCCTGCCGGCACCGTTGCAGGTCGCCCAGGCGATCTACCGGATGACGGTCAGCGGCGAGCTGTGGCGGCACCTGTCGGCCTCGCTGTGGCGTATCGCGCTGGGCTGGACGCTCGGCACCCTGATCGGCGTCTCGGCCGGTTTCGCGATGGGGCTGTTCACGCTCGCACGGTCGCCGATGCAGGCTTTCGTCGGCATTCTTTTCCCCGTGCCGAAGATTGCACTGGTGCCGCTGTTCGTCATCTGGTTCGGCATCGACGAAGCCTCCAAGATCGCGACCATCGCCATCGGCGTCTTTTTCCCGACCGTGATCAGCACCGCGGCGGGTGTTGAAGCGGTGCAGAAGAATCTGATCCGCCTGGGCCAGAGCTTCAATCTGACGCGCTGGTCGATCATCACCAAGATCATCCTGCCGGGCGCCTTGCCCTCGATGCTTGCCGGTTTCCGCATCACGCTCTCGGTGTCGATCCTGCTGCTGGTCGCTGCCGAGATGATCGGGGCGCAGCGCGGACTGGGTGCCTATATCCTGCGGGCCGGCGACCTGTTCCAGACGGATCAGCTGATCGGCGGTGTGGTCGTGCTGGCCGTGCTCGGTCTCGCTTTCGTCGGGCTGCTCGGCCTTGTCGAGCGCCGGTTGCTACGGTGGCGCTGATGCTGGTTTCGACGCCGGACGGGCTGTCCCTTGCCGCGGCAGTCGCCGGTGCGGACGGCGCCGACGGCATCGTCTTCATCCACGGCATCCTTCAGGCGCGTCTGTGCTGGAAGCACCAGATGGCCGATGCCGGCCTCGGCCGGTGGCGCCTCGTCGCCTACGACCTGCGCGGCCACGGCTTCTCGTCCAAGCCCGAAGGCCGTGCGGCCTACCACATCAGCGATCGCTGGGCCGACGATCTGCTGGCCGTGATGGACGCGGCGGGCCTGCGCCGGGCGATTCTGGTCGGCTGGTCCTACGGTGGCCGGGTGATGCTCGACTTCCTCGACCGTCATGGCGAGGGCCGCCTGGCCGGTCTGGTCTTCGTCGATGCCAATACGAAGAATGCGCCTGGCCACACGGCCGGTGGGGACTTCCTGCAGCAGGCGGTCAGCGATGATCTCGCCGTCTCGATCGCGGGCCGGCTTGCCTTCGTCGAAGCCTGCTTCGCCAGGCCCCCTTCAGCGGCGGATCGGCGCGAGTTCGCGGCCTGCAACATGCTGACGCCGCCCCGGACCCTGCGCGACCTGATCGGCCGGCCGCTGGAACGCGACGGGCTGATGGCCGGGTTGAGCCTGCCGGCGCTGGTCATCCAGGGCGCCTGCGACGGGCTGTGCCTGATGGCGTCTGCCGTGCATACGGCGCGGACGATTCCGGGCGCGCGGCTCAGCGTTTTCGACGGCATCGGCCATGCGCCTTTCCTGGAAGATCCGGCGCGTTTCAACAGCGAGCTAGCCGCTTTCGCCGCGGCCTGCTTCCGGTAGCAAGGGACCATGATGGGATCGATGAGCGACGAGGGCGGACGGCTGTTCTTCCGTTCGGAAACCTTCGAGGCCGAGCGGCGCGCGCGGCGCACGCTTTCCAGTCGTACGCTGGAGGAACCGGGCCGTACGGTACCTGTGCATACCGAGTGCGACGTGCTGGTGGTCGGTGGCGGCCCAGCGGGCACCGCGGCGGCGGTCGGGGCCGCGCGGCTTGGGGCCGACGTGGTGCTGGTCGAGCGCTACAACCATCTCGGCGGCCTCTCGACCGGCGGTCTTGTCATCTGGATCGACCGGATGACCGACTGGCACGGCCGGCATGTCATCCGGGGCTTTGCGGAAGAAGTTCTGGAACGGCTGACGCCGGCGATGATCGCCGGTCCCGTGCGCGCCGACTGGGGGTCGCACGATCCCGACAAGGTTGCTTACTGGGCGTTGCGTACCGCCGCCTATCACGACACCGTGACCCATTCGCCCACTCTCGATCCGGAATGGTTGAAGGCGGAATCGCTCGCCATGGTGCTCGAGGCCGGGGTGCATCCCATCTTTCACGCCTGGGGTGCGCGACCGGTGATCGAGGAGGGCCGGGTGGCCGGCTGCATCTTCGAGAGCAAGGAGGGGCGCCGCGCCGTGCTGGCCAAGGTGACCGTCGACGCGACCGGCGACGGCGATCTCTACGCCCAGGCCGGCGCCGAGTTCGAGACTGAGGTCGACGCCCGCGATATCCACGGCTGCATGAACACGGCCTGGCTGTTCGGCGGTGTCGATATGGATGCCTTCCTGCGCTTTCGCGCCGAGATGCCCGACCAGTTCTCGTCCTTCATGGCGCAGGGGCGCGAACGTCTGCGCTTCTTCGAGAAGCCGGTGGTATCCTGGCGGCGCGACGTCGCGGTCTTCATGGGCCCGCGGCTGGCCGGCTACTCGGCCCTCAAGGTGGAGGACCTCTCGGAGGTCGAGATCCGCAGCCATCAATTGATGCTGGAACATCTCGCCTTCTACCGGGCGAACGCGCCGGGTTTCGGCGATGCCTTCATCATGCTCTCGGCACCGCAGCTCGGCGTTCGCCACGGCCGCCGGCTGGCCGCGCGCGGTCGGCTGACGCGCGCGATGTGGGATGGCCGGGTGGCGGCCGACGAGATCGGGGTCTCGCCTTCGCTGTCGCCGAAATTCGCCAATGTCTCCGTGCCTTACGGCGCGATCGTGCCACAGGGCGTACGCGGACTGCTCGCGCCCGGGCGGCATCTGTCGTGCGATGCAACCAGCCATTCGTTCATGCGCGAGATCCCGCAATGCTGGCTGACCGGCCATGGGGCGGGTGTCGCCGCGGCCATCGCCGCGAACGGCGGGATCGACGTGGCCGACGTGCCGATCGACCAGTTGCAGGCTGCGTTGCGGCGCCAGGGCGCGTTTCTCAGCGCCGAGGGCTGAACCATAAAAATGACGGGGAAGGAAACGACACGATGAAGAACCTGGTGCGATGGCTGGTGGCGGGCCTCGGCCTGCTGCTGGCGATACCGGCCGCCGCGGCCGACCTGGCGCCGCTGGCGCCGCCGCAGACCGTCAAGGTCGCCTATGTGCCGATCATGAAGTTTGCCACCGCCTTCGTCGCGCAGGAGCGGGGAATATTCCGCAAATATGGCCTCAACGTCGATTTCGAGCGCGTCCGGTCGGGCACCGAGGCGATTGCCTTCCTCGACAAAGGCAGCGTCGATGTCGGCGGCATCGCCATCGTCGCTTCGCTGTGGACCGCCTGGGCGCGCGGGCTCGATATCCGCATCATCGCGCCCGGTGCGCTCGATCCCGTCGAACACGGCCCGACCGTGCTGATCGCGCGCGCGGACTTGGCCGCGGCCGGCCGGGTGACCAAGATCGCCGATCTCCGGGGCAAGCGGGTCGCGGTGGCCGGTGGCCCCGGTTCGGGCGGCGAATATTTCGTCGCCAAGGCGCTGGAACGCGCGAACCTGACCATCCGCGACGTCACCCTGATGAATGTCGGCAATGCCGACATGCCTGCCTCGATCGAGGCAGGCTCGGTCGACGCAGTGCTGACCAGTTCACCTTTCTCCGACCAGATCCTCAAATCCGGCACGGGCAAGCTGCTCGGCCAGGATTTCACGCCTGGCCTGATGACGGTGGCCTTCGTCGGTTCGGGCAAGTTCATCCGCGAACGGCCCGAGGCGGCGCGTCGCTTCGTGCTGGCCCTGGCCGAGGCCGCGCGGCTGATGCAGGGGGCCGACTATCTCGACCCGAAGAACATGGCCGGCTATCTCGCCTTCACCGCCTCGACCGAGGAGGCGATCCGCAACGGCAGCCCGGTGATCTACGATCCCGATATCCGGATCCCGGTCGGAGACCTGGCCGATGTCGAGCGCGTCCATCGCGAGAATGGCCGGACCGAATATGACAAGCCGCTCGATCTCGCGCGCGCGATCGACACGACCTTCGTCAGCCAGGCCATCGAAACGCTCGGTCGCCGCTGATGCACGGCATGATCGGCACCCCGAAAATCGCGGCGCGCCATGTGTGCAAGGTCTATCCCGGTGTGGACGGGCCGATGGTCGCGTTGGACGATTTCAGCCTCGATGTCGCCGACGGCGAGTTCGTCAGCGTGATCGGCCCCTCGGGTTGCGGCAAGTCGACCTTCCTGCGCATGGTCGCCGGCCTCGACACCATCTCGTCCGGCACGATCGAGATCGCGCGCGGCAAGGCGGGACGGCCGCTGAACAGCGTCGTGTTTCAGGAATACGCCATCTTTCCCTGGAAGACGGTGATCGAGAACGTCGCCTTCGGGCTGCTGATGCGCGGGGTATCGCGGCCCGAGCGGCTCGCGGTGGCGCGCGGCTGGCTCGACCGGGTCGGACTGGCGAAGTTCGCCGCCTACTACCCCCATCAGATCTCGGGCGGCATGAAGCAGCGCGTCGGCATCGTCAGGGCGCTGGCCAACGACCCCGAAGTTCTCCTGATGGACGAACCGTTGGGCGCGCTCGATGCTCAGACCCGTCTGGTACTCCAGGACGAACTGATGCGGATCTGGGAAGAGACGCGGAAGACGGTGGTCTACATCACCCACAGCCTCGACGAAGCCGTGCTGCTGAGCGATCGCGTCATCCTGATGAGCGCGCAGCCCGGTCGGCTGCTCGCCACCTTCGATATCGACCTGCCGCGCCCGCGCAGCGCCGCGACGATGAATACGCCGCGCTTTTCCGAGTACCGCGAGATGATCTGGAGCCGCCTGAGCGGCGAGGTCGCCCGCGCGATGGAGCAGCAGCAATGACCGCCGATCGCCGTGCCATCCTTCTACTGCTGGTGCTGAGCATCGGGCTGAACCTGGGTCTGGCGGCGATCGGTCTGTGGCGTACGCTGTCCTGGCTGGTCATTCCCGCCAGCTTCGTCCTGCTCGTGTTGATCTGCGAGCGGGCGGGGCGCCTGGTGCCGATGCGCGGTCGCAGCGTCTATGAGCGTGCGCTCGCCCTGGGCTTTCCGGCCGCCGTGCTGCTGTTGTGGCAGGTAGCCGGCGACACCGGCCTGATCAACACCACCTGGTTTCCGCAACCCAGCCGGATCCTGGCGGGCCTGTGGGATCTCACGGTCAATTACGACCGGTTCTCCAAGGCAAGCCTGATCGGCCGCCCCTGGCTGATCCCGCAATATTTCGCCGAGGGTGGCCTGGCCGGTGTCTGGACCTTGCTGGCGGAAAGCCATGTGCTGGCCACGGTCGGCCGCGTGCTGGCCGGTTTCGTGCTGGGAGCCGTTCCCGGCATCCTGCTCGGCGTTGTCATGGGCATCAACCAGACCGTCAGGCTGATGCTCGATACCACGCTGTCGGCCGTCTACGTTCTCCCGAAGATCGCCATATTCCCGATCGTCATGCTGATCTTCGCCGACCCGTTCGGCGAAGGGCCGAAGATCCTTGTCGTGGCGCTGGCCGTTTTCATCCTGATGACGATCAATACCATGGCGGCGGTACGCGGCATCGACCGGATCTACCTGATGGCGGGCCGCAACTACGGCGCGACGGGCTGGCAGATGATGCGCCATGTCATCCTGCCCGGTGCTCTGCCGGTGATCTTTTCCGGCCTGCGCATCGCGCTCGGGACTGCGATGATCGTGATCATCTCGGTCGAATTCCTGCGCGCCAAGCAGGGCGTCGGCTTCATCACCTTCTACTATTGGGAAGTTCTCAACCCCGAGAAGATGTATGCCGGGCTTATCGTCGTCATGCTGCTTGGGGTGGTGCTGACCTATGGCCTGCAATGGCTGCAGAAGAGGCTGATCCCATGGCAGCGCTGACGGATCTTTTCCCGGGCTTTGCCCCACGGCGCATCGAAGTCGCCGACGGCACGGCCTTCCGCCTGGTCGCGGCCGGCGAGGGGCCGGCCGTCCTGCTGCTGCACGGCTGGCCCGAGACGCTTGCCGCCTGGCATCGCATCGCGCCGGCCATGGTGGCAGCGGGCTATCGGGTCGTGGTGCCCGACCTGCCGGGTTACGGACAAAGCGACGCGGGACCCGGCGCTGTGTCGCGTCAGGCGATCGCTGCAAGTCTCGCAGCGCTGATGGACGTCCTGGATTATCGGCACTATGCGGTCGTCGGCCATGATCGCGGCGCACGCGCCGGCTATCGCCTCGCCCTGGATTTCAGCGACCGCGTCGTTGCCTATGCCTCGCTTGCCGTGGCGCCGACGCTGGATGTCTGGGAGGGGATCGACGCCGGTTTCGCGCTGCGCGCGCCACATTGGTTCTTCTTCGCCCAGCCGCCCGACCTGCTGGAGCAGCTGATCGGCGCGGCGCCGGCGGCCTATCTCGATTTTGTGCTGACCGGCATGGCGGGCAGCCTCGACCATCTCGATCCCGGTGCCCTGGCCGATTATCACGCGGCGATTGCCAGGCCGTCGGTGCGGCGCGCGATGTTCGACGACTATCGGGCGGCAGCCGGTATCGATCTCGATCATGAACGGGCCGACCGCGCGGCCGGGCGGCGCCTTGCCTGCCCGGTGCTCCATCTCTGGTCCGCCGACCGGCCGCAAGCCGAGCCGCTGGCGGTGTGGCGGCGCTGGGCCATGGACGTCTCCGGTACCGGCATCGACCACGGCCATCTGCAGCCCGAGCGGGCGCCGGATCAGGTCCTGGCGGCGCTGCTGCCCTTCCTCGATCGTTGTTTTTCCAGGAGCAGCACTCCATGAAGCTCGCCTTGATCACGGGCGGCGCCGGCGCCGTCGGGGCCGCCACCGCCCGCATGCTGGCGAGCGACGGGTTCTCCGTCGTCCTCGCCGATCGTGCCGCCGGGCCGGCCGAAGCGCTGGCCGCGGAGATTCGTCGCGACCATGGCGTGGAGGCCGTCGTCGAGGCGCTCGACCTCGCCGATATCTCGACCCTCGGCCCGATGATCGGCCGGGTGGCCGCGCGGTTCGGGCGTCTCGATTGCCTCGTGAACAATGCCGGTCGGACCGGCGCGTCGAAGATCGCGGAAGTCGATCTCGACGAATGGGCGGCGATCCTCGCCATCAACCTGACCGCACCGATGGTGCTGGTGCGAGAGGCTGTCGCGCTGATGCGCGGCAGCGGCGGTGGAAGCATCGTCAACGTTGCTTCCCGCGTCTATCTGAGCGGCACCGGCGTCGGCTATACCTCGAGCAAATCTGGGCTGATCGGCCTGACCCGGGCGCTCGCGGTGCAACTCGGCAAGGATGGCATCCGGGTCAATGCGGTGGCGCCGAGTTTCCTCAACTCGCCGTTCAACAAGGGCATCGTCGATGCCAACAAGGGCCTGGCCGATGCCTTCCGCAAGTTCACGCCGCTTGATCGGCTTGGCACGCCCGCGGATGTCGCCGGGGCGATCGCCTTTCTCGCTTCCGACCGCGCCTCCTTCATCACCGGTGACGTGCTGCATGTTTGCGGCGGTGCCCAGCTTGCGCCGCAACCGGTCTAGGCCATGCGGCTTCCGCCCCTGGGCCTCGGTTGCGGCAGCCTGGCGAACGCCGATGGCGAGGCCGCGTTCCGTGGCATGGTCGATCGGGCGCTGGATGCCGGCGTGGCCTATTTCGACACCGCGGCGCTGTACCTCGGCGGCGACAGCGAGCGGCGGCTTGGCGATGCCTTGCGCGGTCATCCTCGCGACCGGTTCGTCGTCTCGACCAAGACCGGTCGCCAGCAGGATTTCGATTACTCGGCCGGGCATACCCGACGCTCGGTCGAGGCGAGCCTCGATCGGCTCGGGCTCGATCATCTCGACCTCGTCATGATCCACGACCTTAGCCGGACCCTTCACGGCGCGCGCTATCGATACCTGGTGGACGAGGCGATGCGCGGCGCCTACGAGGTGCTGGCCGCATACCGCCGCGCCGGCACGGTGACCGCGATCGGCGTCGCGGCGATGGATTGGGCGAGTTGCCTCGATCTCCTGAATCTCGGCGATTTCGATGTGGTGATGCCGGCTGGCCAGTACACGCTGCTGCATCGCGACTGCCTCCCGCTGCTCGACCATTGCCAGGGCTGCGGCACAGCCGTAATCGCCGCGTCGCCGTTCAATTCGGGCATCCTGGCGACCGGCGCCGTCGAAGGGGCGCTGCACAACTTCGTGGCTGCATCGCCCGAGATTCTCGCACGCGTGCGCGGAATCGAGGCCGTCTGCACCAGACACGGCGTGCCGCTGGCAGCCGCGGCGCTGCAGTTTCCCCGACGGCACCCGGCGGTGTCGTCGGTCGTGGTGGGCTGCCGGTCGGCGGCCGAATTCGATCGCAATCTGTCGCTGCTGGCGACGCCGATACCCGCTGGTTTCTGGGAAGAAATGACATGATCGTCGAGCATCACGCGCGCAAGGTTGACGGCCTGCGCATCGCCTATGCTGCCGCGGGGGCGGGCTTTCCCGTGCTGCTGCTGCACGGGTGGCCGCAGACGGCCTATGCCTGGCGCAAGGTGATGCCGCTGATGGCGCGGCAGTTCCGTGTTTATGCCCCGGATCTGCGAGGCTTTGGCGCGTCGTCGAAGCCGGAGGGCGGCTACGACAAGAAGACGGTGGCCGGCGATCTCGTCGCCCTGATGGATGCGCTGGGCCATGAGCGGTTCGCCGTTGCCGGCCACGATATGGGCGGGCAGGTGGCCTATCCATTGGCGGCGCTCAATCCCGACCGGGTCACGGCGATGGCCTTCATCGAAAGCGGACTGCCGGGTTTCGGGCAGGAGCGCGCAATGGATGTCGGCACCGGCGGCAGCTGGCATTTCGGCTTCAACATGGCGGGCGAGATCGCCGAGGCGCTGGTGCGCGACCGCGAGGCGCTGTTCATCGGTCATATGATCCGCCGCGACAAGGTCGGCATCATGGGGCCCGACCGCATTACCGACGCCGATATCGAGGTCTATGCGGCTGCGATGCGCCAGCCCGGGGCGGCCCGCGCGATGTTTGCCTACTACCGCACCTTGTTTGCCGATGCCGCCGACAACAAGGAATTCGGCCGGCGCAAGCTGGACATGCCGGTGCTGGCCGTCTCGGCCGAGCAGGGCTACGCCGGCGGGGCCGAGCGCACGATGCAACAGGTCGCCGCGCGGGTCGAGGAGGCGCAGATCGCCGATTGCGGACACTACATCCCCGAGGAGCAGCCGGCGGTGTTGGCCGCCTTGCTCACCCGGTTTTTCAAGATTTGAGGAGGCCGCATGCTGGAAGGTCTGAGCGGCGCCACGCGCGTTTATTTCATTGTCGGCCACCCCATCGCCCAGGTGAAGGCGCCGGCCGGCATGAGCCGGATGTTCGCCGAGCGCGGGCGCGATGCGATCTGCGTGCCGCTGGATGTAGCGTCAGCTGATTTCGACGATTTCCTCGCGGTCGCGGCCGCTGCGCGCAATGTCGACGGCCTCGTCATCACCGTCCCGCACAAGTTTGCCGCGACGTGCGGCTGCGCCACCGTGTCGGCGCGGACCGAACTGCTGAGGTCCTGCAACATCATGCGTCGCAACCGGGACCGCAGCTGGCATGGCGACATGCTGGACGGCCTAGGCAGTGTCGGGGCGATGCGGGCGAAGGGCGGCAGAATCGAGGGCTGCCGGGCTTTGCTGGTGGGGGCGGGCGGGGCGGGCAGCGCGATCGGCCTGGCGCTGCTCGACGCCGGGGTCGCGACCCTGGCCGTGCACGACATGGATGCAGGCCGGCGCGACGCGCTGATCGCACGCCTCGCTTCGCGCCACGGGACCAAAGTTTCGGCGGGATCAGCCGATCCCGCCGGCTTCGACATCGTCTCGAACGCGACGCCGACCGGCATGGGCCCGGGCGATCCGCTGCCGGTCGATGTCGAACGGCTGGAGCGGCATGCCTTCGTCGCCGACGCGATCACCGTACCGGAGATCACACCGCTGCTGCAGGCCGCGCGGGGCTTGGGTTGCGCGATCTCGACCGGCGTCGACATGTTCGAGGCGGAACGTGGCGCGATGTTCGATTTCTGGTTTCCGGCGGACGCCGCATGAAGACCGGCGGCAGCACTTTCTCGTTCATGTGGCTCGAGCCGGCGGCCGTCGCCTTGCGCCGGATGGCGGCGATCGGTCTCAACGACTTCGATGTCCTGCTGGTACCTGGGCATCTGTGGTTCGACCTCGACGCGAACAGCCGGCGGGCATTGCGCCGCGCCCTCGACGCCGACGGCCTGCGGCTCGATTCGCTGAACCTCCCGGCGATCGACCTCAATTTGGCGAGTGTCGTGCCGCAGGTTCGGGATCATGCGGTTGCGACCTATGTCCAGGCCATCGAACTCGCGGCCGAACTGGGGGCGGGTGCCGTGGTGGTGGTGCCGGGGCGGGTCTCGGCTTTGCTGCCTCCACCCCGGGCGGAGACCATCGCGCGCCTGACGGATGCCGCGGGCATCTTGCTGCGGCGGGCCGGGCAGCTGGGCTGCAAGCTGTACTTCGAGTTGCATCCGCAGACACCGCTGCCCACCACCGATCTGCTCGCACCCTGGGTAAGCAGCCTTGGATCAGCCGATGCACTGATCGCCTATGACGTGGCCAATGCGGTCTTCGTCGGCGAGGATCCGGTGGCGGCCATCGCGGCACACGCAGCATCGATCGGTCAGTACCATCTGTCCGACACCACCAGGACGAACTGGCGGCATGACCCGTTCGGCAGGGGTGAGGTGCCGTTGCCGGCCGTAATGGACCAGATCCGAAAATCCGGCTGCACGGGCACCGCCATACTCGAAATCATCTCGGCCGATCCGCTGACCGACATGGGCGAGGCGCTCGCCATGATGTCGGTCGATGAGCCTGCGACCTCGGGCGGACAGGTCATGTTCCGCCCCGCCTGATGCGGGTCAGATCAGCAGCGCCAGTATCTCCTCGCGCAGCGCCTGCAGGCTGGCGTCGGTCCGGACACGCGGGCGCGGCTGCGCCACCGCGACAATGCGGCGGATGCTGCCAGGCCGCGGTGTCATCACGACCACCCGATCGGCGAGGTAGAGTGCCTCTTCGACATCATGGGTGACAAGCAATGTGGTGAGCGCCTGCTGCTGGTGGATACGCAGCAATTCGTCCTGCAGCAGGCGCCGCGTCAACGCGTCGAGCGCGGCGAAGGGTTCGTCCAGCATCAGGATGCGCGGCCTGGCGACCAGGCCGCGGGCGATGGCCACGCGTTGGGCCATGCCGCCCGACAACTGGTGAGGCAATGCCCGGGCGAAACCCTGCAAGCCGACCAGATCGAGATGTTCGGCCACGCGCCGGTCGCGCTCGCTGCGGCTCAGCTTTTCGTCGGCCAGGCCGAGCCCGACGTTCTCGGCCACGGTCAGCCAGGGAAACAGGCGATGCTCCTGGAATACGATGGCGCGATCGGCGCCGACGCCTGCGACGGGCGCGCCGCCGATGGTGATATCGCCGTCATGGGCGGAATCGAGCCCGACCAGCAGGCGCAGCAGCGTCGACTTGCCGCAGCCACTGCCGCCGACGATGGCGACGAACTCGCCTTCGCCGATATCCAGGCTGAAATCCCGGACGGCCGTGACCGGCGCGCCGTCCACGGCGAAGACCTTGGCCACCTGGCGAAAGCCCACGAAGGCTTGCAGGGCCGCGCTCATGCCGCACGCCAGCGGGTTGCCCGGGCCTCGACCAGGCGGCCGGCCCAGCCGATCGCGGCGGCTGCAGCGCCGATCAGGATCATCGTGCTCATCACCACGTCCATGCGGAAAAGTTGCTGGGCATTGATCATCAGGCTGCCGATGCCGCCACCCGATGTCATGAAGTATTCGGCCCCGATCGTTCCGATCCAGGCGATGGCCAGCGCCAGGCGCAGCCCGGCAAAGATGGCAGGCGCCGCGCCGGGCAGGACAAAATAGCGCAGGCGCTGTACGGGGCCGAGGCGCAGCACGGTCGCGGCCTCGGCCAGCCGCGCCGGCAGGTTGATCACCCCTCGCTGGACCGCGACCTGCATCGGAAAGAAGCAGGCCAGCGCAATGAAGATCACCTTCGCCGCCTCGCCGATGCCTGTCCAGGCGGTCAGCAGCGGCAACCACGCAAAGATCGCGACCAGACGCAGCATCGTCAGGGTGCCGTCGAACAGGCGCCCCGCGACTGGCAACAGACCGAGCGCGAGGCCGGTTGCCAGGCCCACGCCGATCCCGAGCAGGGCGCCGAGCAGATAGCGCTTGAGGCTGACCGCCAGCGCGGCCGGCAGGCGGCCGTCGAGCAGACCCTCGGCCAGCGTGGACAGGACGACGGCCGGCGAAGGCAGGAAATTGGCATCGACTGCGCCCACCCGCGCGATCGTCCACCAGAGGCCCAGCAGCGCCAAGGGCAGCCATATCCAGGGCAGCCCCGGCAGGCGGCGCGCCGCTCCCTGCCGCTCGGCGGTCGCCGGCCGCGGCCAGCGCAGCAGGGCATTGTCGGCCACCTGTACCGCCCGGTCCATCACCAGGCCGACCAGCCCGATCACCGCGATGCAGACGAAGACGATGTCGAGCTGGAACAACTGGCGGCCCCAGACCACCAGGAAGCCGATGCCCTCTGCGGAGGCGAGCAGTTCGACGGCCAGGAGCGAGGTCCAGCCTTGAGCGAGCCCAAGGCGCAGGCCGGTCATCAGGGCCGGCAGGCTTGCCGGCAAGGTCAGGCGGCGAAGGCGTTGCCACGGCGACAGCCGCAGCACGGTCGCAGCTTCGGCCAGGCGCTGATCGCAGTCGCGGACGCCGACGTGAACCTGCATCGCCACCGGGGTTGCCACCGCCTTGAGGATCACCGCGATCTTCAACGCCTCGCCCAGGCCGAACACCATCATCAGCAGGGGGATCCAGGCCAGGGTCGGGATCTGCACCAGGGCCAGGAAGGTCGGGTAGATCGCGGCCTCGGCCCGCCGGCCCGATCCCATCAGCCAGCCCAGCGCGATGCCGGCGAGCGCACCGCCGGCCAGACCCAAGGCGAGACGCCGCAGACTGATTCCGAGATTGGGCAGCAGACCGTCGGCCCAGAGCTCGCGCGCGGTTTCCCAGACCAGCGACGGCGGTGGCAGCACCTGCGCCGACATCCAGCCCCGGTGGGCGGCGATGGCCCACAACGCCAGCAGTGCCGCAGGGACGATCAGCGGCAACAGCCTGTTTCCGACAGCGCCGGGACCACGCCCTGGCCATCGGCGCGCGGCACGGGGCAACTCGGCGGCGTCGGTCGTCATGGCGCGACGGGCGCGCCCTGCCGGTCGTAGAGCGGCCAGAAGCCGGCGAGGCCGAGCGTCTCCACCGCACGGTCGGCGAAGCGCGGCTCGACCCAGGCCTTTACGTCGATGCTGCGCCGGATCAGTCCGAGTTCCTTGGCCTGCGCCACGCTCGCGGTCAGGCCTTCGATGACGAATTCGTCGATGCGCGGGGAGAAGCGGAACTTCAGGTCGTCGCCCTCGTATTCGGCCTGGCCGAGCGACAGCGGCACGCCGCTGCGCGCGGCCGTGACGGTGAAGAATTCGCCCAGGTTCTCCGCCTGGGAGATCCAGTGCTGGTGGCGGACGATGACGTCGACGAAGCGCTGGGTGATCTCGGGTTGCGCCGAGATGAAGGCCTGGGTGCCCAGGAAACCGGCCTGGAAAGTACTGTCTCGACCCAGGACCTTGGTGCTGGTCACCAGCCTGGCCAAGCCCTTCTCGCGCAGGGTCAAGACAGAGACGCCGGCCCAGTCGGCGTCGAGCTGCTTGGCCGAGAGTGCCGCCAGCGCCGCATTCCAGTCCAGGTTCACCACCTGCAGGTCGCGTTCGGCCAGCCCGACGCGCGCGAGCGCGCGGTCAAGCGACAGCTGGTAGGCCGTGCCCTTGAAGACGGTAAGCCGCTTGCCCTTGAGATCCTCGAGCTTCTCGATGCCGGAGTCAGGTGTGGCGACCAGGAAGGCGTTGGCACCGCGGGTCGGCACCAGCAGGCGGGTTTCAAGGCCGCCGGCGCGGCCGATGATCGCGGCAAGGTCCCCGAGATAGACGAAATCGAGCTGCTTGTTGGCCAGGGCCTCGTTCACCGCCGGGCCGGCGCCTTTGAAGAAGGTCCATTCAATCCGGATGCCGTCTTTCTCGAACTCGGTCTCTAATGCCTTGCGGACATCGAGCAGCGTGGTCAGCGCGATGCCGCCCGACGGCGTGCCGCCGACGCTCTGGTCCGGCGTGCCGATGCGGATGACCGCAGGGCCAGCCGCGTTGGCGGCCGTGATCAAGCCGAACGCGAAGGCGCTGGCGGCAAGCAGATGACGGAAGAAGGAAGACATGATCGATCCGTTGTTCTGGAGTGTGGACTGAACATCAGGAATAGAGGCTGGGCGGCGGTACTTCATCGAGCAGCGCGCTGCGCCCGATTGCCCGGATCTTGTAGTCGACCGGGTCGTGCAGGGTGTGAGTCCGCGCATTGCGCCAGAAGCGGTCGAGGCCCAGTGCGGCGCGGGTCGCCCGTGCGCCGGTGGCCTCGAAGGCTTCCTGCCCGACAAAGAGGCTGGCGCGATGGGCCAGCACCTTCGCCTCCATGATCGCGAGCGAGGCCGCGCCACGCTCGGCCGGGGTGATCGCGTTGCCGCGCGTCCAGGCCGCGTCGAACAACTCGACCGCGCGCTCGGTGAAGCGCGCCGCGATTTCGACCTGCAGATGCATTTCTCCGAAGCGGCGCTGGACGTCGTGATCGTCCTCGACCCGCTCGGCATCGGAAAGTATCCACGGCCGGCCCTGCTGGCGCACGTAGTCGCGGGCCTCGGCCAGCGCGCCGGCGGCGATACCCGCATAGAGATTGACCAGGATCAACTGGCCCAGGCAGATCCGCAGCGTCTGGTAAAGCGTCGGTTCGACGCCGGGCGCGCGGATGACATCCGTTGCCGGGATCCCGACGGCTGCGAAGGAAACGCTGCCGCTGTCGGTCTGGCGTTGCCCGATCGGATCCCAGTCGTCGTGCACGGTGATGCCGGGCCGGCCGGTCGGCGCTACCGCAAGCAGCGCCTTGCCAGTGCGGCGGTGCAGCGCGGAAACGACCAGCATGTCCGAGCCATAGGCGCCGGAGCAGAAGCTCTTGACGCCGTCCAGGACCAGCGCGCCGTCGGCAGCCTCGTCGGCGTGCAGCCGCGGATCCAGGAGATTCAGCGCATTGCCCCACCACAGATCGTCTGCGCCCGTCACGCCGAGCAGCCGGTCGCGCTGGGCCGCGTCGCCGTAGAGCACGACCGTCGCGAGTTGGAGGTAATGGAAGGCAAGCAGATGGGCCAGTGCACTATCGACGGCGGCGAGGCGGCGCAGGATGGAGAATGTCTGGCGCCAGTCCGCCTCGTAGCCACCATGGTGCCGCGGCAGGGTCAGCCGCAGGAGGCCTAGCTCACGTAACGAGGCTTTCTCCGCCGCCGGATGACCGCCGCGCCGGTCCCGGGCGGCGGTACTCTCCCGCAAGCCGGCAAGCAGCGGGTCGATGTCGGGAAGGCCGGCTGGCGCGGCACGGGTGGCCGTCTCGGTCACGCGGATGGATCCCATGTCTGTCATCGCCGGGGATTATCGACCGACCGCCGATGCCTGTCATCATAATAATCCTATTGACTTAGTATATTAGTAGACTAATCCTCCCGGAGGACATCGGACCCGGAGACAGCAATGGGCGTTCAGCATTTGACATCGGCGTCGTCCACACGGCGCGCGGCGCCATCCGCGCCTTTCGAGATTACGCCGCTGCAAGCGCCGCTTGGCGCTGTAGTCCGGGGGCTCGACGTTGGGCTGCCGCCTTCAGCCGCCCAGATCCTGGCGCTCAAGCAGGCGATCCGCGACCACCTGATCCTGATCTTCAAGGATCAGGCGGTGGCCGATCCCGACTATCTCCGCTTCAGCAGCTACTTCGGCACTGTCTACGCCCCGCCGGCCGACGCCCCGGTGCTCGGATCCGACCCCTACGGCAAGACCCCCGATATCGTTCTGGTCGCCAATGTCGAGGATGGTGTGCTGGGCAATCGCGAACTGGCGGCGCATGCCGACCACCACTGGACGCCGCAGCCCTCGGCCGGATCGTTCCTTTATGCACTGGAAGTACCGCCGGCTGGCGGCGACAAGTTGGGCCGCCGGGGCTGCCGCGGCCGGGCTCGACGGTGCCCAGTCACCGGGGATCATCGGTACGCATATCGAGCTGATCGACACCGTCCGCGGGCTGATCGACGACATTGGCAAGCTGGAACACCGGATCGACGCCATCGAGGGCGACACCCGCGCTTTTGCCAGTCGCGTTGAAGGGCTGTCCGAGCGCTGTGGCCTGCAAAAGGATGGTCGATCCGCGGCGGAAACCCTTGCCGAACTGGCGCGCGCGGCCGGCCAGGCGATCGAAACCCGGACGCGGCGCTCGGCCCAGGAAACCCAACTTGCGGCCGTTGACCGGCGACTGAGCGAAGCAGAGGCGGCGCGCCTTCGGGCAACCGCGCTGCTCGAGCCCCTGATCCAGATTTCCGGCATCGCGGATCCGGCATTGCTTGCCGACGCAATCGCGCGCTCGGATCGCGCCAGGCATCTTCGCGGCGAGCGCGACCGTCTGATCAACGAGATCCTGTCGGCCGGCGGCGGCCAGGACGTTGCCGACCTGCTCGCCGAAAGTGCCGACGCGGACCAGGTTGCCTTGGGCGTCCGGGCTGAGGAGTTGCAGACGGAGATCGCAACGCTGTCGGAGGAGGTCGAGCGCCACACGCATGAGCGGGCCACCGTGCAGGCCGACTTCGAGCGGCTAGATGCCGGGCCGGACGCCGCCATAGCCGCGGCCGACGCCGAACAGGCCCGCGCAGAGATGGCGGTCCAGGCCGAAGCCTATCTGCGCAAGAGGGCGGAGGTCCTCCTGCTGCGCTGGACAATCGATCGCTATCGCGCCGAGAAGCAGACGCCCCTGCTGAAGCGCGCCACCGATCTCTTTTCCCGGCTGACCCTCGGCCGCTACACCGAGCTGTTGGTCGACCTCGAGGGAGAGAAGGCCCGCCTTTCCGGCCAGACCCGGGATCAGGAAGTCGTGCCGGTCGAGGGCATGAGCGAAGGGATCAGGGACCAGCTCTATCTGGCGCTCCGCGTGGCCGCCGTCGAAGACACGGTCGCAGCTGGAGCGAGGCTGCCGTTCCTCGCCAACGACCTGTTCATCAGCTATGACGATGCGCGGGCGAGGGCGGGTTTCGAAGTACTGGCCGAACTGGCCACCCGTACCCAGGTGCTGTTCTTTACGCACCATCATCATCTGACCCACGTGGCACGATCGGCTCTGGAGTCCTCTCACATTTCCACGTGTTCGCTCGACTGATCCCGTTTCGGCCCGTCGCGCTTGTCCTAGCTGGATTACGCCGTGGCTAACGAAAGCACACGGCGACCCGCATGGGTGACGCCAGCTAGGTGAAGGGGAGAACGCCTGAATTCAGGGCGCTGTCGTTGCCGGCAACTGCTCTCTGATCGGGACGAAGAGCGGGCTGCGGATCGATCGGTTCAGGCGGTCGCCGCCGTCCAGTACCAGGATATGGCCGGTCATGAAGGCAGCGTATGGCGAGCATAGATAGGTCGCGGCCCAGCCCAGTTCGCGCGTGCGGCCAACACGCAAAGCCGGGATGCGTGTCCATTCCGCTTCATATCCGTCCGGTCGGCGGGCGCGCATCGCAGGAGCGTGGTCGTCGTGGGGGAAAAGGCCAGGGGCGATGGCATTGACGCGGATGCCGTCGGGCGCCCATTCGACGGCAAGCGTTTCAGTCATATTCGCAACACCGGCCTTGGCCGCAGCGCTGTGGGCGTGACCCGGGGCCCCGCCGTCGATATAAGTCGCCAGGATGTTGAGGATCGCGCCCGGCGCCCCGGCGGCGATGCGACGCTTGGCAAATTCCAGGGAACACAGAAAGCTGCCAGTCAGCACGATGTCGACCACCGCGCGCCAGCCGTTCGGCGTCAGGCGTTCGGCCGGCACAGGAAAATTACCCGCGGCATTGTTGATGAGCACGTCAACCGGCCCGATAGCGGCCTCGATCTCATCGAGGGCTGCCGCGACCTGATCGGCATGGCGTACGTCGAGGGCGACACCCACCGCCTCAGCCCCGACTTCCTGCATCGCGGCGACACCGGCCTCGCGGTGTTCCGGCTTGCGGCTCGCAATGGCGATACGAGCGCCGAGCCGGGCGAATTCGAGAGCCATGGCGCGACCGAGCCCCGTGCCCCCGCCGGTGATCATTACCACCTGGCCAGCATAACAGCCGGCCGGCAGCATCGCCGTGCCGTATACCGGCGGTTCGGATAATCCGCGCATCCCCGTTCCCTCTTACATCATCGTCTTGCCTGTACGAATAAGATATGCAAGCATATCAAACGTAAGCAGACAACAACGATGGCGGTCGCGGTCTCTCTCGGGCATCGCAAAGGCCGCCCCCTGGAGGAAACGATGAGGCAGGGATATGCTGCGCAGGCGATGACCGTCGCCGCGCTGGTTGCGGCCATGTTTGTCCAGACAGTCGCCGCCGCCGACAAGAAGTACGGACCGGGCGTCACCGACACCGAGATCAAGATCGGTCAGACAATGCCCTATAGCGGCCCGGCATCGTCGCTATCGGTCTCGGGCACGGCCGAACAAGCCTATTTCGCTATGGTCAATGCCGAGGGCGGTGTCAACGGGCGCAAGGTCAACCTGATCTCGCTCGACGACGGCTACAGCCCGCCGCGCACGGTCGAGCAGACCCGTAAGCTGGTCGAGAGCGACAATGTGCTGCTGATCTTCCAGCCGCTTGGCACTGCGGCGAATGCCGCAATCCAGAAATACCTGAATGCCAAGGGCATTCCCCATCTGTTCGTCGGCACTGGCGCAACCCGGTTCAACGATCCGAAGCACTTCCCCTGGACCATGGGCTGGTCGCCCAACCTGGCGGCCGAGGGCAAGGTCTATGCTCGCCATATCCTCGCCAGCAAGCCCGACGCCAAGATCGGCATTCTGTGGCAGAACGACGACCTGGGTAAGGATTACCTGGCCGGTTTCAAGGAAGGGCTGGGCGACAAGGCTGCGGCAATGATCGTGCGGGAGGCATCGTTTGAGACCAGCGAGCCGACGATCGATTCCCAGATCCTGGCGCTGAAATCCTCGGGCGCCGACGTGCTGTTCAATATCGCGACGCCCAAGGCCGCCGCCCAGGCGATGCGCAAGGTGCACGAGACCGGCTGGAAACCGGTGCAGTTCGTCATCTATTCGTCGTCGTCGATCGCGGCGGTGATGCAGCCTACCGGCATCGACAAGGTGCAAGGCGTGATCTCGGCCACCTACCTGAAGGATCCTAACGATCCGGCCTGGCAGAACGATCCGGCGACGCAGAAATGGCGCGAGTGGATGGCGCGCTACAACCCCAAGGGCGATCCGCGCGATTTCCTCAACGTCTACGGCTACACCGTCTCGCAACTGCTGGTCAGGGTCCTCGCGCAATGCGGCGACGACCTGTCGCGCGAGAACGTGATGCGCCAGGTCACCAATCTCGATTTCGACCTGCCGATGCTGCTGCCCGGCATCCGCGTCAAGACCAGTCCGACCGACTTCCGGCCGATCAAGCAGATGCAGCTGCAGCGGTTCGAAGGCGAGCGCTGGGTTCCGTTCGGCGGTATCGTCGACGGCGGCTGACGAAAGGCGAGCTTGACACATATGGTATGTATCAATACCAATTGTGATCAAGAAACAGCAGCGTGGGATGGAAGGCGACGATGGATTTCGAGTTGTCAGAACACCAGCGGGCCATCGTCGACAATGTCGGCCGGGTCTGTGCCGGCTTCGATGACGAATACTGGACCGCCTGCGACCAGGAGCCGCGTTTTCCGCACGAATTCCACCGGGCGATGGCGGATGCCGGTTGGCTCGGCATCACCATGCCCGAGGATTTGGGCGGCGCCGGCCTCGGCGTGACCGAGGCGGCGTTGATGATGCACACGGTGACGTCGAGCTGCGGCGGCTATTCCGCCGCCTCGACCCTGCATCTGAATCTGTTCGGTCCGCATGCCATCGTCGTGCACGGCACGGCCGAGCAGAAGCGCCGCTGGCTCGCACCGCTGATCGCCGGCGAGGAAAAGGCCTGTTTCGGCGTGACCGAGCCCGACGCCGGCCTCGACACCACCTCGATCTCGACCTTCGCCCGCAAGGTGCCGGGCGGCTATATCGTCAAGGGCCGGAAGATGTGGACGTCGTCGGGCCAGGTCGCCGACCGGATCCTGCTGCTGGCCCGCACCACGCCCAAGGCCGACTGCGCCAGGCCGACCGACGGCATGACGCTGTTCTACGCAGCGCTCGACCGCAAGAAGGTCGAGGTGCGGCGCATTCCCAAGATGGGGCGCAACGCCGTCGATTCCAACGCGGTGTTCATCGACGATCTGTTCGTGCCGGATGCCGATCGCATCGGCGAGGAGGGGCGGGGCTTCAGCTACATCCTGGACAGCCTGAACCCCGAACGCATCCTGGTCGCCATTGAGGCGGTGGGGCTGGGGCGCGGTGCCCTGGCGCGCGCGGCCGACTATGCCCGGGAGCGCGTCGTGTTCGGCCATCCGATCGGCCAGAACCAGGGCATCCAGCACCCGCTGGCCGAACGCTGGACCTATCTGGAATCGGCCTACTGGATGTGCTTGCGCGCCGCCACCCTCTACGACGCCGGGAAGTCCTGCGGCGCCGAGGCGAATGCCGCCAAGTTCCTCAGCGCCCGGGCGGCCTTCGATGCCTGCACCCAGGCTGTACTGACCCATGGCGGCATGGGCTATGCCCGCGAATACCAGGTCGAACGGCTGTTCCGGGAATCGATCCTGCTGCGGATCGCACCCATCACCGAACAATTGGTCCTGTCGTTCATCGGCGAACGCGTGCTCAACCTGCCGAAATCCTATTAGGCATAAGGCGGCGCGGCGCCCCGGCGCCGCAAGGGAGGAATACAGAATGAACCTGGCCGCAATGCCGGCAGACCCGCTGGCCCGCGCGCGATGCGCCGGGCCGGATCCGGCCCCCGCCGTCGCGCTGCTGTCGGTGCGGGGCGTGATGGTCCGCTTCGGCGGCATCGTTGCCCTGGATTCGGTGTCGTTCGATGTCGACCCCGGCGATATCGTCGGGCTGATCGGGCCGAACGGAGCTGGCAAGACCACGCTGTTCAACTGCCTCAGCCGGCTCTATCAGCCGCATGGCGGCGACATCCTGCTGGACGGCGCCTCGATCCTGAAGCGGCCGCGCCATGCGATCCCGACCCTGGGCATCGGCCGTACCTTCCAGAACGTCGCGCTGTTCGACCGCCTGTCGGTCGCCGAAAACGTGCTGGTCGGTGGGCACAGCCGCAGCACCTCGTCATTCCTGGGCAATGCTCTGCGCCTGCCGTCGGTGCGGCGCGAGGAAGCGGCGTTGCGCGATCGCGCCGCCGAGATGATGCGGTTCATGGAGGTCGAGTCTTGGGCCGACCGGCCCGCCGGCGGCCTGCCGTTCCCGATCCGCAAGCGGATCGAACTGGCCCGCGCGCTGATGACGCGCCCGCGCCTCTTGCTGCTGGACGAACCTGCGGCCGGCCTCAACCATGAGGAGGTCGAGGTGCTGAAGGCGCAGATCCGCCGCGTCCGCGATCAGCTCGACGTCACCGTGCTGCTGGTCGAACACCACATGAACCTGGTCATGTCGATCTCCGACAAGGTGGTTGCCATCGATTTCGGCCGCAAGATCGCCGAGGGCGTACCGGCCGAGGTCCAGGCCGACCCGGAGGTCATCCGGGCCTACCTGGGGGAAGGCTGATGTCGGCGCTGCTCGAGGTAAAGGGCCTGCAGGCTTTCTACGGCGACACCCAGGCGCTGTTTGGCGTCGATTTCGCGGTCGAGGCTGGCGGTATCACCGCGCTGCTCGGCGCCAACGGCGCGGGCAAAACCACCACCCTGCGCGCGGTCTGCGCCATGGTGCGGCGGGCGGGCGAGATTCGCTTCGCCGGCGACCGCATCGACGGACGCGGCACCGAGGATATCGTACGACAGGGCCTGGCGCATGTGCCCGACGGGCGCGGCACCTTCGTCAACTTGACCGTCGACGAGAACCTGCGGCTGGGCAGCTATATCCGCCGGGATGCCCGGGCGGTCGCCCGCGACCTCGAGCTGGTGTTCGGCTATTTCCCGCGGCTGAAGGAACGGCTGCGCCAGCAGGCCGGCACGCTGTCGGGCGGCGAGCAGCAGATGCTCGCGATCTCGCGCGCGCTGATGCTGCGCCCGCGGCTGATGCTGCTCGACGAACCTTCGTTCGGCTTGGCGCCCAGGATCGTCCAAGAAATCTTCCAGATCATGCGGCGTATCAACCGCGACGAAGGCGTCGGCATGCTGCTGGTCGAGCAGAACGCCAAGCTGGCGCTCGATCTCGCCGATCGGGCTTATCTGCTGGAAACCGGCCGCGTCGCCATTGCAGGCAGCGCCGACGAGGTGCGCGCCGACGAAAACATCCGCCGCGCCTATCTCGGCCATTGAGGGGCATCATGGACATCCTGCTGCAGCAGATCATCTCGGGGCTGGCCAGCGGCGCGATCTATGCCAGCGTCGCGCTTGCCCTGGTGATGATCTACAACACGACCGGACACATCAATTTCGCCCAGGGCGAGATGGCGATGTTCTCGACCTACATCGCCTGGGCGCTGGTCACGGCCGGCCTGCCGTACTGGCTGGCCTTCGTGCTGACCGTGGCTGTCTCGTTCGCCGGCGGCGTGCTGATCGAACGGGTGGTGCTCCGACCGCTGCACAATGCACCGGTCATGGCGATCATCGTGGTATTCATCGGCATGTTGCTGGCCTTCAACGCGCTGGCCGGCTGGATCTGGGGCTTCCTGCTGAAGGAATTCCCGAGCCCGGCGCGCGCGGTCGCCACCGGGACGCCGCTGTTCGGCGGCCACGACCTGTTCATCCTGATCGTCACCCTGGCCGAGCTGGTGCTGCTGTTCCTGTTCTTCCGCCACACCTCGCTCGGCCTGGCCATGCGGGCGGCGGCGCAAAACCCGGCATCGGCGAGGCTCGTTGGCGTGCGGGTCGGCTGGATGCTGGCGCTGGGCTGGGGCATGGCCGCCGCGATCGGCGCGGTCGCCGGCATGCTGGTGGCGCCGATCGTGTTCCTCGATCCCAACATGATGGCGGGCATCCTGCTCTACGCCTTCGCCGCCGCATTGCTGGGCGGCATCACCAGCCCCGGCGGCGCGGTGGCCGGCGGGCTGATCGTCGGCGTGATGGAGAACCTGGTCGGCACCTTCGTCATCGGCAACGAACTGAAGCTGACCTTCGCGTTGGCGATTGTCATCTGCGTACTGATCTTCAAGCCGAGCGGGCTGTTCGGCAAAGTCATGGTCAAGCGGGTCTGAGGGAGATGGCCATGCCGTCGCAAACCAATCGTCGCAGCTTGCTGCTGGTCGGGTTGGTGCTGGCCGTGGCGCTGCTGCTGCCGGCGGTCGCCGCCGAATTCCGGCTGTTCCAGGCGGCCCAGATCCTAATCTATGCCATCGCCATCCTCGGCCTCAACCTGCTGACCGGCTATAACGGGCAGATCTCGCTGGGCCATGGCGCGTTCTTCGCGATGGGCGCCTATGCCACGGCGATGCTGGTCGATCATGCCGGCGTGCCCTATTGGGCGACCATCCCGGTCTCGGCGCTGCTGTGCCTGGCCATCGGGTTCCTGTTCGGCCTGCCGGCCCTGCGGCTGGAGGGACATTATCTGGCGCTGGCCACCTTCGCCCTGGCGCTGGCCGTGCCGCAGCTGCTGAAATACAAGCTGTTCGAACCCTGGACCGGCGGGGTGCAGGGCATCGTCATCATGAAGCCCGAGGCGCCCTTCGGCCTGCCGCTGAATGCGGACCAGTGGCTCTACTACTTCACGCTTGCTATCACCCTGGTGCTGTTCCTGTGCGCCTGGAACCTGCTGCGAGGCCGCACCGGCCGGGCCTTGATGGCGATCCGCGACCATCAGTCGGCGGCGGAGACCATGGGGGTCAACTCGGCCCTCTACAAGTCGCTGATCTTCGGGATCAGCGCCATGTATACCGGCATCGCCGGCTCGCTGTCGGCGGTCATCGTCCAGTTCGTGGCACCCGACAGCTTCACCATCATGCTGTCGATCTTCCTGCTGGTCGGGCTGGTGGTCGGGGGCATCGGTTCGATCCCCGGCGCCTTCCTCGGCGCGGCCTTCATCATGATCGTGCCCAATATCTCGGCCGATATTTCCAAGGCCGCGACCGGCGCGGTCTACGGCGCGTTCCTGATCCTGCTGATGTATCGCCTGCCCGACGGGCTGTGGGGCGGGCTGGACCGCCTGCGTACGGCGGCCCGCGCCCGGCTGGCCCGCTAGCGCCGGCTGCGCCGCAGCCTGTCCAGCATCGCCCGGAACAACCCGCGATGCTCGTCGCCGAAGACCAGGGCGGTATTGGCTAGGCGCTCGACATTACGGGCCTGAGCCCGGTCGAGATCGGCGGTCAGTTCGATGGCGAGCTTGGCGGCGGCGACGGTTTCGGGTGGCTGGGCCGCCAGGTGGCGGCAGAAGGCCATCACCCGCTCGTCGAATTCCGCATCGGGATAGACGTCGTGGACCAAGCCGATAGCCAGCGCCCGGTCGGCCGTCATGTCCAGGTTCGCCATGATGAACCAGCGCGCCCAATGCGGCCCGGTCAGCCGGGTCAGCCGGCTGGTGCCGCCCGAGCCGGGCAGGGCGCCGATCGCGGTCTCGGGCAGGGCATAGCGGGCCGATGCCGCCGCCAGGCGGAAATCGCAGGACAGCGACATTTCCAGCGCGCCGCCGAAACACGCGGCATGGTGGGCGACGACGATCGGCTTCTCGATCGCCTCGAATTCGTCGAACAGAGGATGCAGGCTGCCGGCGCCGCGCCGGTACCACTGGCGGAAGGCCGACATGCTGCGCTGGTCGTGATCGGGCATCGTCGAATCGGTCAGGTCGGCCCCGGCCGAAAAGAACTTGCCGGTTGCGCGGATCAGCATGACCCGTAGGTCGGCGCGATCGGCAAACCGCAGGGTTTCGGCGTACAGCGCCTCGGCCATCGCGCGATTGATCGCGTTCAGCTTCTGAGGCCGGTTCAGCGTCACTTCCAGGATGGCGTCCTGCTCCCGGACGATCAGCGGTTGGTCTTCCATGATGCCCCCCTCAATCCAGACGAATGATGCGCTTGCCGAGGTTGCTGCCGCGATAGAGGCCGGCGATGGCGTCGGGGCAGGCGTCGATGCCGTCCAGAAAATCCTCGGCATAGCGCAGCCGCCCGTCGCGGACCCAGCCAGCCAAGTGACCGACTGCTTCCTCATAGCGGTCCTGGTAGTCGAATACGACGAAACCTTCCATGCGCGCCCGCCGGGTCAGCAGGATGCGTTCGCGCCGCGGGCCGGACGGCCGCGGGTTCCACTGCGCGATCGAGGCGGTGCCGCAGACCACGACGCGGCCGCGCAGTGCCAGATGTGGGACGACGGCATCGCTGATCGCGCCGGCGACATTGTCGAAATAGACGTCGATGCCGTCGGGGCAGGTCGCGGCGACGGCCGCGCCCAGGCCGTCATCCAATGCCTTGTAGTCGAGGGCGGCGTCGAAGCCGAAGACGTCGGTGCACATCCGGGTCTTGTCCGGCCCGCCTGCCAGCCCGACGGTGCGGCAGCCGATCACCTTGGCGATCTGCCCGACCGCCGACCCGACCGCGCCGGCCGCGGTCGAGACCAGCACGGTCTCGCCCCGGACCGGCCGGCCGATATCGGTCAGCCCGAAATAGGCGCTGACGCCGTTGATGCCGAGCACGCCCAGCGACAGCGACAGCGGTAGGTCGGTCTCGACAACCTTGCGGGTAACCGCGCCGGCCGGCACGGTCGCGTATTCCTGCCAGCCGAACATGCCCATCACCCGGTCACCCTCGGCGTAGCCCTGATGGCGCGAGGCGACGACCTCGCCCGCGGCAAAAGCGCGCATGACCGCGCCGATCGCCACCGGCGGGGCGTAGTTGTCGAGATCGGCGACCCAGCCGCGCATCGCCGGCTCGACCGACAGGAAGCGGTTGCGCACGACGATCTCGCCCTCGGCCGGCTCGGTGACCGGGCCATGAGTGACTTGGAAATCCGCCGCTGCCGGAATGCCCGTGGGCCGCGACCGCAGCCGCACCTGCGACTGAACCTTGGCTAATGCCGCCATTTTTCTTCCTTTGATAAGAAATTATGCCTGTGCGGATCCGCATGTCGCGATCTTGACATGTAGTATGTTGGCAGACAATATGTGCGCAGACGTGATCGTGAAGCTGGGTGCCATAATGGCCCGGCGCGCCGGGAGGGAACAAGGTTCAGATGCAGGTGCAGACGCTGCGCGACTATCGGATCGCGCCTGTCGAGCAGGCTTACGACTGGAAGGCTTCCGCGCTGTACGCGCTGGGCCTGGGATACGGCGCCAATCCGCTCGACGAATCGGAATTGAGTTTCGTGTACGAGGGTGACCAGCGCGCGGTGCCCTCGCTGTGCGTCGTGCTTGGCCATCCGGGTTTCTGGCTGCGCGATCCCGCGCTTGGCATCGACTGGGTCAAGCTGCTGCATGGCGAGCAGGGCTTCGAGATTCATCGGCCATTGCCGCCGCAGGGCCGGGTGCGGTCGACCCATCGTATCGTTGCGCTGGAAGACAAGGGCGCCGACAAGGGAGCAGTTCTCCATGTCGAAAAACGGCTGGAGAATGCCGACGATACCAGCCTGATCGCCACCGTGCGCACGACGCTGTTCCTGCGCGCCGACGGCGGGCAGGGCGCGTTCGGCGAGGCGCCGGCCGCGCCGACGGCCTTGCCTGAGGGTCCGGCCGACATCACGCTTGATATTCCGACCCTGCCCCAGCAGGCGCTGATCTACCGCCTCAGCGGCGACTACAACCCGATCCATGCCGACCCGGCCATCGCCCGCAAGGCCGGCTTCGATCGGCCGATCCTGCACGGCCTGTGCACCATGGGCCTCGCCTGCCGCGCCGTGCTGCAGGCCGTCTGCGACAACCGGCCGGAACGGTTGCGTTCGATGTTCGTGCGGTTCTCCAAGCCGGTGTTTCCCGGCGAGACCATCCGCACCGAATTCTTCCGCCAAGGCTCGCAGGTCCGTTTCCGCGCCCGCGCGCTCGAACGCGACGTCATCGTGCTCGATCGTGCCAGCGCCGAGCTGGCCGACTGACATCAAGCAAAACAAGGAACGAAGTCATGAGTGTCGATACATTGTTGAAGGGCAAGGTCGTGCTGGTCACCGGAGCCGGCGGCGGCATCGGGGCGCATATCGCGCGGCTTGCCGCGTCGCGCGGCGCGCAGGTGGTCGTCAACGACCTGGGCGGCAGCCCGCATGGCGATGGTGCCGACCAGCGCCCGGCCCAGACCGTCGTCCACGAAATCCGCACGGCCGGCGGCGAGGCGGTGCCGAGCTTCCACAGCGTCGCCAGTTGGGACGGGGCGCAGGCCATCGTCCAGGATGCCATCGATGCCTTCGGCCGCATCGACGTGGTGGTCAACAACGCCGGGGTACTGCGCGATACCATGTTCCACAAGATGTCGGCCGAGGATTGGGAAGTGGTCGAGGCCGTCAACCTGTCGGGCAGCTTTTATGTCGCGCGCGCCGCGGCCCCGCATTTCAAGCAGCAGGAAAGCGGCTGCTTCGTCCATATGACCTCGACCAGCGGCCTGATCGGCAATCTCGGCCAGGTCAATTACGGTGCGGCCAAGCTCGGCGTGGCGGGGCTGTCGAAATGCATCGCGATCGACATGGAGAAGTTCAACGTGCGGTCGAACTGCATCGCGCCGTTCGCCTTCACCCGCATGGTGGGCACCATTCCGGCGGATACCGAGTACAACCGCAAGCGCCTCGACGTGGTCAAGCGGATGACGCCGGACAAGATCGCGCCCTTCGCCGTCGGGCTGATGTCGGATGCCGCCAAAGACGTTTCGGGCCAGATCTTCGGCGTGCGCATGAACGAGATCATTCTTTTCAGCCAGCCGCGGCCCATCCGCACCGTGCATGCCGGTGACGAGGGCTGGACGCCGGAAACCTGCATCGAGCGGGCCCTGCCGGCCCTGCGCGGCTCGATGTACAAGCTGGATCGATCGCCGCATGTCTTCACCTGGGACCCGGTTTGAGACAAAACCGAACGAGGAAAGGGGAGGGGTTGAGATGGGCGAGTTGACCGATTCGGCCTGGGCTACGGGTGTGGCCCTTGTCATCGGTGGCAGCGGCGGCATTGGCCAGGCAGTCTGCCGGGTTCTGGCCGAAGGCGGTTCCCATGTCGCCCTGACCTATCGCCGCGGCCGCGAGGCGGCCGAGGTAGCGGCGACGGCGGTCGAAGCCGCCGGCCGCCGAGCCGAGATCGCACCGCTGTCGTTGGAGGAACCCGAGGCGGTCAAGCGCCTGGTAGACGGTGTGGCCGAGCGTTTCGGCGGCATCCATTCGGTGGTCTATGCCGCCGGCCCACCGGTGCACATGATCCCGATCGGCGAGCTTACCCCCGATCGCTGGTCAGCGGTGATCGATGCCGACGTCAAGGGGTTCTTCAACCTGACCTGGGCCGCCCTGCCGCATCTGCGGGCCTCCAAGGGCGCGCTCGCGGCGGTGATCACCGCGGCGGTCGAGCGGGTACCTGCGCGCGACATCATGTCGGCCGCGCCGAAATGCGCGATCGAGATGCTGGTGCGCGGCGTCGCCAAGGAAGAGGGGCGCAACGGCGTGCGCGCCAATTGCGTCGGCCCGGGCTGGATCGATGCCGGGCTCGGCGCCCAGGTGATGGCCGAGGAACTGACGCCCGAGCAGATCGAACGAATCCGCAAGGCCATTCCACTGCGCCGGTTCGGTGCGGCGCGCGACGTGGCCGAGGCAGTGGCCTTCCTGCTGTCGTCGCGGGCGCGGTTCATCACCGGCCAGTCGCTGGCCGTCGACGGCGGCATGCAGCTCTGATGCCCGAGCGGCTGACCCGCGACGGGGCCTGCGACTGGTTGCGCCGCCACGGCCCGGTGTTCGTCGCCGGCGCCAGCGGCACGCCGGCCGGGCTGCTGGACCATCTCGCCGGCGATCCGGCGCGCAGTGCCGGCCTGGACTTGCTGACCAGCCTGGTGCCGGGCATCAATCGGCTCGACATCGACCGGCTGCACCCTACGGCCCGGGTGACCGGCCTGTTTGCCCAACCGGCGTTCCGTGCGGCGCAAGCCGAAGGCCGGTTCCGCATGCTATCGACCAGCCATGGCGGGTTCCTGCGCCATCTGCGCGAACGCGCGGGCCTCGCCGGCACCGTCGTGATGCTGACGCCGCCCGACGCCGCAGGCCGCTGCTCGCTTGGCCCCTGCGCGGAATTCGCCGTCACCGCGATGGCCCATGCCAGTACGGTGCTGGGGGTGATCAACCCGTCGCTGCCGCGGCCGGCCGATGCGCCGACCGTGGCTTATGGCGATCTCGATGCCGTGGTCGAGTTCGACGAGGCGCCAGCGGCCTACGACCTCGGCACGCCCGATGCCGCCGCGATCGCCATCGCCGGCCATGTCGCGGGGTTGATCGCAGATGGCGCGGCACTGCAGGTCGGGCTGGGCAAGGTACCCGGGGCCTTGCTGGCGGCACTCAAAGACCGGCGCCGCCTCAGGCTGTTTTCCGGTATGCTCGGCGACGAACTCCTCGATCTCGATGCCGCCGGCAGCCTCGATCCCAATTTTGCGCACACCGCCTGCGCCCTGGTCGGCAGCCCTGCCTTCTATTATCGCCTCGACGGCTACGACCGCGTCGCGGTGCGCGGCTGCGAAGTGACCCACGACATGGCGCAGCTGCTGGCGATACCTGGCTTCACCGCCGTCAATTCGGCGGTCGAGGTCGATCTGCTCGGCCAGGCCAATGCCGAATTCGTCGGCGGTCGCGCGATATCGGGGGCGGGCGGCGCGCCGGATTTCGCCAGGGCGGCCCGCCTGGGTCAGGGCGGGCGCAGCATCGTCGCGCTGTCGGCGGTGGCCGGGCGCGACCAGCTATCGCGCATCGTGCCGCGGCTGGGGGCGGCTGCAGTCTGTTCGATTCCGCGCTACGACGTCGATCTGATCGTCACCGAATATGGCATTGCCGATCTGCGCGGCCGCTCGGTCCATGAACGGGCCGAGGCGATCGTGCAGGTGGCGGCACCGATGCATCGCAGCGCGCTGACGGCGGCGTGGCGGGAGATGGCCCACATCCTGTAGACGCCGGCGACAAGCCTATTGGGGAGGAGAAGCGCATGAAGCGCGCCAAGAAGGTCATCATCACCTGTGCGGTGACGGGCTCGATCCACACGCCCAGCATGTCGCCGCACCTGCCGATCACGCCGGATGAGATCGCCTGCGACGCGGTCGCCGCGGCCGAGGCGGGCGCCGCGATGCTGCATCTGCATGCCCGCGATCCGGCCGACGGCCGGCCGAGCCAGGATCCCGCGCTGTTCGCCCAGTTCCTGCCGCGCATCAAGCAGCAGACCGACGCGATCATCAACATCACCACCGGCGGCGGCCTGGGCATGACCCTCGACCAGCGCCTGGCGCCGGCGAAGTGGGCAGCGCCCGAAATCGCTTCGATGAACATGGGGTCGCTGAACTTCAACATCTCAGGTGCTGGCGCCCGCGTGCAAAGCTTCCGGCACGATTGGGAACAGCCATATCTCGAAGGTACGCGCGACCTGATCCTGTCGAACACCTTCGCCCAGATCGAACGCGGCCTGAAGGAACTGGGCGACCAGGGCACGCGATTCGAGTTCGAATGCTACGACGTCGGCCATCTCTACAATCTTGCCCATTTCGTCGATCGGGGCCTCGCCAAGCCACCGTTCTTCCTGCAATGCGTGTTCGGCATCCTGGGCGGCATCGGCGCCGATCCGGAAAACCTGCTGCACATGCGCGCGACGGCCGACCGGTTGTTCGGCAACGACTACTACCTGTCGGTGCTGGCCGCCGGCCGCCACCAGATGCCGTTCGTGAGCCTGAGCGCGATTCTGGGCGGCCATGTCCGTGTCGGCCTCGAGGACAGCCTCTATGCCGGCAAGGGCAGGCTGGCGACCTCGAACGCCGAGCAGGTGGCCAAGATCCGCCGCATCATCGAGGAATTGTCGCTCGATATCGCCACCCCGGCCGAGGCGCGCGAAATCCTGCAGACAAAGGGGGGCGACAATGTCAATTTCTGAGGCGGCCGTGGCGCGCTCGACCGGGCCGTCTCCTGGGGACGTCGCCAGCATGCTGGCCGTCGGCGCCTATCCGCGCCAACATGCCGCCCTGCGGCCGGAAAAACCGGCGCTCATCTGCGGCGAGACGGTGATCACCTATGCCGATCTCGATCTGATGTCGCGCCGCTTCGCTCGGCTGCTGGCCGAATGGGGCATCGCGCCGGGCGACCGCATCGCCTATCTCGGCCGCAACAGCGATCTGTTCTTCCCGGTGATGTTCGGCTGTATCGAGGCGGGTGTGGTGCTGGTGCCGCTGAACTGGCGCTGCACCGCGCCCGAGATCGCCTACATGCTGCAGGACAGCGGATCGCGCCTGCTGTTTGCCGACGCTGATTTCATGGACACGGCCCTGCGGGCCCGCGGCGCGCTGGAGACGCCGTTGCAGCTGCACTCGATCGAGGGCGAGGGAGGCCTGCGCCGGATGCTCGGCGACGGCGAGGCGGGCGCGGCCGCGCCCGCCACCTTCGATCTCGATGCCGTCATCTTCCAGATGTACACCAGCGGCACCACGGGGCGGCCCAAGGGCGTGCTGCTGGACCACCGCGCTTGGTCGTTCGCGCGCCAAGCCGAGCTGGTCAACCCAGGTTTCGCCTCGTTCGGGGGCGACGATGTCATCCTGTCACCGATGCCGAACTTCCATGTCGGCGGCCTGTCCTGGGTGCTGATGGGGATCGTGCGCGGCTGTACCTGCGTGCTGACCGCCGACCCGTCGCCTGACAGCGTGCTGGAGTTGTCCGAACGGCACGGCGTAGCGCGCATCTTCATCGTGCCGACGGTGATCCGCATGCTGGTCGACGGGGTGCGCGCCCGGGGGCGGGGGCTGCCGAAACTGCGCGCGATCTATTACGGCGCGGCGCCGATGGGCGAGGGGCTGCTGCGCGACGCCATGGCGACCTTCGGCTGCGAATTCGGCCAGTTCTACGGCATGACCGAGGCGACCGGGGCGACCACATTCCTCAGCCCCGAGTTCCACGATCCGGCGCGGCCGGACCGGCTGGCCTCGGTCGGCACGGCCTATCCCGGTATGGTGCTGGAGATCCGCGACTTTGCCGGCCGGCTGCTGGCGCCGCGCCAGCCTGGTGAGATCTACATCCACAGCCCGACGGCCATGGTCGGTTATTGGGGGCTGCCCGAGGCGACGGCTGAGGTGCTGGTCGATGGCTGGTACCGCACCGGCGACGGCGGCTACATTGACGAAGACGGCTTTCTGTTCCTGACCGACCGGATCAAGGACATGATCGTCTCGGGCGGCGAAAACGTCTATCCGGTCGAGGTCGAGGAGGCGCTGCGCCGCCATCCCGCGGTCTACGACGCGGCCGTCATCGGCGTGAAGGACGACAAATGGGGCGAGAAAGTCGTCGGCGTGGTCGAGTTGCGACCCGGTCAGCAGGCCGATGCGGCCGGAATTATTGCGGAGACGCGGGCCTGGATCGCAGGCTACAAGCTGCCGCGCGAGATCGCCTTCGTCGAGGCATTGCCGCGCACCGCTTCGGGCAAGATCCAGCGGGGCGAGGTGCGCAAGCTGTTTACCACGCCTCGACCTTGACGGGCGTGGCCGGATCGAACAAGATCGCGCATCATATGATAGCAAAGCAGACGATATGAGCGCAAAGGCGAAAACCCGGGCGACGACGCCCGACCAGGCGGCCCCCGCCGCGGCGCAAGGCTTGGCCCCGCTGCCCCGAACCCCAGCCGACCAGCGCAACCGCGACCTGCGTCTCGGTTTCCTGATCCACGACGTCTCGCGCATGCGCCGCCGCGCGTTCGACGAGTTCATGAAGCCGCTCGGGATAACCCGCGCCCAGTGGTGGGTAATAGCTCACCTGTCGCGCCATGACGGGATGATGCAGGTCCAGCTTGCAACCATGCTCGACGTCGGCAAGGCCAGCCTCGGCACCGTAGTCGACCGGCTGGAGGTCAGCGGGCTGATCGAACGGCGGCCGCATCCGATCGATCGGCGGGCCAAGTGCATCTTCATGACCAAGAAGGCGCGCGAGATCATGAGCAAGATGCAGGCAGCCGAGCGCAGCTACAACGAGATCGTGCTGCGCGAGTTGGACGAGGATGCCCGCAACGAGCTGGTCCGTCTGCTGGAACTGGTAAAGCATTCTTTGGCTCGCATGGAGATGGCAAATTCCGACGACATTGATTGATTCATCGCGAAAGCGCTTGATCAATATCGTATTGATACATACCATTATCCCGCGACCGAAACGATCGGCGTAGGCAAAAACGGTAGCGGCAAACGCCGCCACGCCGGTGGCCCGACAGGCCGCCGGCGGGTCACGGGAGGAAAAAACCATGCGCGAGCGGCTTGCAGCCCTCGTGCTGTCGACGGCACTGGCCGTCGGCGGTACGGCATTCGTCCAGGCCCGGGCATTCGCCCAGGCGCCGGGCACCACCGACAAGGAAATCCGCATCGGACAGACCGCCCCGCTCAGCGGTCCGGCATCGGCCTACGGCACGATGGCCGCGGCCAACGCGGCTTATTTCGCCATGGTCAACGACCAGGGCGGTGTCAACGGGCGCAAGCTAAACCTGATCGTTGCCGATGACATGTTCTCGCCAGCCAAGACGGTGGAACAGACCCGCAAGCTGGTCGAGCAGGACCAGGTCCTGCTGATGTTCAACATGCTGGGCACGGCCGCGAACTCGTCGGTGCAGAAATACCTGAACGGCCGGCAGACGCCGCAGATGCTGATCAATTCGGGCGCCTCGAAGTTCAACGACCCGAAGACCTTCCCCTGGACCATCCAGGGCCTGCCCAACAATCGCAGCGAGGCCAAGATCTTCGCCCGCTATATCCTCGACACCAAGCCCGGCGCCAAGATCGGCCTGCTCTACCAACATGACGATTTCGGCAAGGATTATGTCGACGGCCTGCGCGAAGGGCTCGGCGCCGCCGCCGACAAGCTGGTGATGCTGAGCTACGAGCTGAGCGATCCGACCGTCGATTCCCAGATCCTGGCGTTGCGGTCGCGTGGCGTCGACGTGGTGGTGCTGGGGTCGCTGGCCAAGCATACCGCCCAGGCGATCCGCAAGATGGGCGAGATCGGCTGGAAGCCGACCACGCTGATCAGCTGGGCCGCCTCCTCGATTCCGGTGGTGCTGGCGCCAGCGGGCCTGCAGAACGCCGAAGGCTTGATCACCACGGCCGTCGTCAAGGATCCCGGCGACAAGCGCTGGGCCAACGATGCCGATTTCATCGCCTACAAGGCGTGGATGGCGAAATACTTCCCGCAGGGCAATCCCGACGACATGGCCAACGTCTATTCGTTCGCCCATTGCTACATGCTGGTCTGGGTACTGCAGAACGCCGGTCAGGACCTGTCGCGGGAGAACGTGCTGCGCCAGGCGCAGAAGATCGACATGGTGCCGCCGATGTTCCTGTCCGGCATCAAGTTCACCATCACCCCGACCGACTACGATCCGGTGAAGACGTTCCAGATGCAGCGGTTTGACGGCAAGCAGTGGGAGCCTGTCGGCGCCCCGATCGGAGGTTGACGATACCATGGGGATGATGCAGTTCGGCTTGCGTGACTGGGCCACCCGTGAACCGGCCCGCCCGGCGGTCCAGTTCGTCGACGGCACGGTGACAAGCTATGGCGAGATGGAGGCGATGGCCAATCGCTTCGTCCATCTCTTCCGCCGCCACGGGCTGGTGCGGGGCGATCACCTTGCTGTGGTTCTGGGCAACGGCCCGGCGATTCTGGCCGCGGTCTGGGCCGCCTACCGGGCGGGGCTGTATTTGACCCCGATCTCGCACGCCTTCTCGGGACGCGAGATCGCCTATGTCATCGTGAATTGCCAAGCCCGCATGGTACTGGCCGACCAGCGAGTCAGCCAGGCGCTGGCGGGCTTGGCCGCCGGGCTGGGCCCAGACGGACCGGTGCTGTATGCCCTGGGTGGTGCCATCCCGGGTTTCCGCGCCCTGGAACCCGAACTTGCCGCGCTGCCGGCGACGCCGGCCGGCGATGAATCGCCTGGCGCGCTGATGCTGTACTCGTCGGGCACGACGGGGGCACCCAAGGGCATCTGGCGGCCACTGCCGACGGCCGAGGCGGTCGGCAGCGGCCCACCGCCCTTCGCCCGCGACCTTCTCCAGCTTTTCGATTTCGATCCGGACATGCGCTACCTGTCGCCGGCCCCGCTGTATCACGCCGCCCCGCTGCGCTTCTCGCTGGCGACGCTCGCCGCCGGCGGCTGCGCCGTGGTGATGGACAAGTTCGACGCCAGCCTCGCCCTGGACCTGCTGGAACGCGAGCGTATCACCCATTCGCAGTGGGTGCCGACCATGCTGCAACGCCTGCTGAACCTGCCGGCCGAGCGCCGCGCGGGGCATCGGGCGCCAGCCCACCGCGTGGCGCTGCATGCCGCCGCCCCCTGTCCGCCCGTAGTCAAGCGCGCGATGATCGATTGGTGGGGGCCGATCCTGCGTGAATACTATGCCGGTTCGGAAAGCGTCGGCTTATGCGAGATCAGCAGCCAGGAATGGCTGGAGCGGCCGGGCTCGGTCGGGCGGGCGCGCAAGGGCGTGTTGCATATCCTGGACGAAACCGGTCACGAACTTGCGACCGGGGAGACTGGCACTATCTTCTTTTCCGGCATTCCCGCCTTCACCTACTTTGGCGAGCCCGAGAAGACCGCGACACGCACCTCGCCGCAGGGCTACCAGACCTTCGGCGACGTCGGCTATGTCGACGACCAGGGTTACCTGTTCATCGCCGACCGGTTGGACGACACGATCATTTCGGGCGGCGTAAACGTCTATCCGCAGGAAATCGAAAACGCGCTGATCGAGGCGCCCGGCGTAGCTGAATGCGGCGTGGTCGGCCTGCCGGATGCCGATTTCGGCGAACGTCCCGTAGCCTTCGTGGTCGCGACCGCCGCGGCGCGGCGCGATCCCGTGCGGCTGTGTGAGGAACTGGCTGCCTTCTGCCGGGACCGGCTGGGGCGGATCAAGCAGCCCCGCGAATTCCGCATCGTCGACGAGTTGCCGCGTTCGGCGGCCGGCAAGCTCTTGCGGCGGGAATTGCGCAAGACATCCTGACGGCGGAGCGACAATACGGGGGAGGGAAACATGCGTCTGTCCCGACGTTTGCTGGTGACGGCTGCCCTGGTCGCAGCCTTGCTGCCGGATACGACCCTGGCCCAGAAGAAATACGATCCCGGTGCGTCGGACACGACGATCCGCATCGGCAATACTGCGCCCTATAGCGGGCCGGTCTCGGCCTACAGCGCCGCGGCGCAGGCGATGGCCGCCTATTTCCGCAAGATCAACGACGACGGCGGCATCAACGGCCGCAAGATCGACTTCGTCTCGATCGACGATGCGTACGCCCCACCCAAGACGGTCGAGGCGGTCCGCCGCCTGGTCGAGCATGAACAGGTGCTGCTGATCTTCGGCATGTCGGGTACCGCCACGGCGACCGCCGTCCACAAGTACCTGAATGCCAAGCAGGTACCGCAATTGTTCATCCAGAGCGGCGCGTCGAAATGGGGCGACCCGAAGCGCTTCCCCTGGACCATGGGCTGGTACCCCGATTATGCCAGCGAAGCCGATATCTATGCCCGCTACATCCGGCAGCAGATGCCCGACGCGAAGGTGGCGCTGCTCTACCAGAACGACGATTTCGGCAAGGATTATCGCGATGGCCTGCGCCACGGCTTCGGCGACGCCGCGGCGAAAACGATCGTGGCCGAGCTGGGCTACGAGCCGTCGGCGCCGAGCATCGATTCCGAAATCGCCCAGTTGAAGGCCAGCGGCGCCAACGTGCTGGTCATGGCAGCCGTCGGTCGGGCGGCGACCCAGGCGGTGCGGCGCTCGGCCGAGCTAGGCTGGCAGGGCATGCGCATCCTGATCAGCCCGGCGATCAATGTCGACGTGGTGCTGCGGCCCGCCGGGCTCGAGAATGCCCGCGGCCTGATCTCGACCACCTTCCGCAAGGATGCCTATCAGGACCAGTGGGCCGACGATCCCGGCGTCAAGGAATGGCGGGCATGGATGGCCAAGTACAATCCCGACATCAGCTTGGCCAACGAGTTCTACATCACAGGCTACAGCATGGCCCAGACCATGGCCGACGTGCTGCGCCGGGCGGGCGATGACCTGACGCGGGCCAATATCATGCGCCAGGCCGCCTCGATCGACCGTCTGGCCCTGCCGCTGCTGCTGCCGGGCATCACGCTGAATACCTCGGCCAGCGATTTCTATCCGATCCAGACCTTCCGCCTTGCCCGCTTCGACGGCGAACGCTGGGCGGTGTTCGGCGATCCGGTCGGCGTCGACGTCAAATAGTCGGCGCCGGATCCCGGGGCAGGCGCCTTCATCTCGGGTCGGCGCCTGCCCCGGTCGATCGTTCACGCACCGGTCCAGCGGGCCGCGCGCTTCTCGACGAAGGCGCGGGGGCCCTCGCGGTAATCCTCAGTCCGGCGGATGCGTGCGAGCGCCTCGCGGGCGAGGGCGCCGAGCTCGGTATCGGTGAGGTCGCCGGCCTGGCGGGCGATGGCCAGCGACTCGCGTACCGCCACCGGCGCATTGGCGGCGATCCGGCCGGCCAGGCCCAGGGCCTCGTCAAGCAGCTGGTCGACCGGCACCAGCAGGTTCACCAGGCCCAGCGCATGGGCGCGGGCCGCGTCCAGCGTGTCGCCGGTCGCGATCAGCTCGAGTGCCACGGCACGCGGCAGGCGGCGCGGCAGCCGGTAGATGCCGCCGGCCCCGGCGACCAGGCCGCGCTTGACTTCCGGCAGGCCGAAGCTCGCCCCCGCGGCCGCGACGATCATGTCGCAGGACAAGGCGATTTCGAGGCCGCCGGCCAGCGCCACGCCATTGACGGCGGCGATCCAGGCCTTGGCGCGCGGCGCATCGGTGATGCCGGCGAAGCCGAAAGTCCCGCGGAACAATCCCCGTCCGCCGTCGGCCGCCACGGCCTTCAGGTCGGCGCCCGCGCAGAAGGCCTTGTCGCCGGCGCCGGTCAGCACGACGGCGCGGATGTCGCGGTCGCCCTCGGTCTCGCGCACCGCCTGTTCCAGCCCGGCGGCGAGGCCGGCATCGACCGCATTGCGCGCGGCCGGCCGGTTCAGCGTCACCAACGCCACATGTGGGGCAGGCCGGGTCACCAGCACGGGTGGCTGGTCGGTACTATCGGTCATCGCTTGTCCTCTCGGGATACGTTGACACAATAAGTGTGTATCAATACCTTATTGAAGCATACTAAAAAGCGGGACGGGGAAGAAACGATGGAAGCGGCCAGGATCGAGCATCCCTGGACACAAGCGGAACGCACACCCGACAAGCCGGCGCTGATCATCGCCGATACCGGCGCGGTGGTCACTTACGGCGAGATGATGTCGCGGGCCAACCGGCTGTCGGCCCTGTTCGATCGGCTGGGGCTGGGCGAGGGCGATACGGTCGCCTTTCTCTTGGAAAACCAGGTGCGCTATCCCGAACTGTGCTGGGCGGCGAAAAATGCCGGCCTCTACTACGTCTGCATCAGCCGGCAGAGCAACGCGGTCGATGCCGCCTATATCGTCGAGAATTCCCAGGCGCGGGTCTTGATCACCTCGGCCGCGCTGGCCGCCATCGCGGGCGAGGCGCTGGCGCTGCTGGCGCGTCCGCCGGTCGCCCTGATGATCGATGGTGCGACCACGCCGTTCCAATCATACGAGGAGGCGATCGCAGCCGAGGCCGATATCCGGCCTGCAGGCCGCCGCCGCGGCTCCTCCATGCTCTATTCCTCCGGCACGACCGGGCGGCCCAAGGGCGTGAGGGTGGCGCTGGCCGAGGTGCCGCCGACCGTGCCGCCGGCCCGCCATGCGATGCTGCTGGCCCAATATGACCTGTCCGATCGCACCGTCCATCTCAACCCCGGCCCGTTCTACCATGTCGCGCCGCTGCGCTTCATGATGCATACCCAGCGCATGGGCGGCACCGTCGTCGGTTTCGCCCGCTTCGATGCCGCGGCGGTGCTGCAGGCGATCGGTCGGTATCGCGCCACGCATGGCTTTTTCGTGCCGACGATGTTCATCCGCATGCTGAACCTGCCCGATGCGGTGCGGCAGGCCGCCGACCTGTCGTCGATGGCCTGTGCGCTGCACGGCGCGGCACCCTGTCCGGTATCGGTCAAGCAGGCGATGATCGACTGGTGGGGTCCCGTGATCTACGAAATGTACGGCGGCACCGAGGGCATCGGCCAGACCGTGATCACGCCGCAGGAATGGCTGGACCACAAGGGCTCGGTCGGCCGCCCGTCCAGCGAATGCGAGATGCACATCATCGACGATAGCGGCGCCGAGTGCGCGCCCTACCAGCCCGGGCTGATCTATCTCGGCAACGGCCGGCGCTTCGAATATTTCAACGAACCGGAAAAGACCGCGGCCAGCCGTCATCCCAACGGCTGGGCGACACTGGGCGATATCGGCTATCGCGATGCCGACGGTTATCTCTACCTGACCGACAGGCAGTCGAACCTGATCATCTCGGGCGGCGTCAACATCTACCCGCAGGAAGCGGAGAACATCCTGGTTGGGCATCCTGCCGTGGCCGATGTCGCGGTGATCGGCGTGCCGCATGACGAGTTCGGCGAAGAGGTCAAGGCTGTGGTCCAGCCGCGTGATCCGGATTCGGCCGGCGAGGCGCTGGCGCGCGCGCTGGTGGCCTACTGCCGCGACCGGCTCAGCCCGATCAAATGTCCGCGTTCGGTCGACTTCGTCGACCACTTGCCGCGCAGCGATGCGGGCAAGCTGTTGAAACGCGACCTGAAGCGCCGCTACTGGCCGGAATGAGGGGGATGCTATGTCCGAGGATCTGCTGATCGATGTTGCCGACGGCGTCGCCCGTCTCACCTTCAACCGCCCGGCGGCGCGCAATGCCATCAGCGCGGCGATGATGGACGGCCTGGCCGATTTCCTGCTGGCGGCCGAGACCGATGCCGGCATCCGCTGCATCGTGTTGGCCGGGGCCGGGGGCCATTTCATGGCCGGCGGCGACGTGCGCAATTTTGCCGAGGCGCTCGAGCAGGCGCCCCTGCAGCGCCGCGCGGCGTTCGAGACGCGAGTGCATCGCGGCAACCGGGTCCTGAGCTTGCTGCAGCGTGTGCCCCAGCCGGTGGTGGCCTCGGTCGCGGGGTTTGCCGCCGGAGCGGGATTGAGTTTCGTCGCCGCGGCCGACCTGGCGATCGCCGCCAAGGGCGCGCGCTTCGTGTTGGCTCATGTCCATATCGGCGCCTCGCCCGATGCCGGGGCGACCTATCACCTGCCGCGCAGCATCGGAATGAAGCGGGCCAAGGCGATGGCGCTGCTGGGCGATGTCGTCGACGCCCACGCCGCCGAGGCGATGGGGCTGGTCAACCGCGTGGTGGCCGATGCCGATCTTGCGGCGGAAACGGCTGTCCTGGCCCGCCGATTGGCCGACGGTCCGCCACAGGCGATGGCGCGTGCCAAGGCGCTGCTTGAGGCTTCGCCCGGCCGTGACCTGGCGGGGCAGCTAGCCGCCGAGGCCGAGGCACTGGGCAGCAGCGCCGCGTCGGACGAATTCGTCGCCGGCGTCCAGGCCTTCATGCAGAAACGCCGGGCCTGAATCAGCCCTTGGCCAACAGGCGGGGTGCTCGGCCGAACGCGGCCTTGAAGACCCGGCTGAAATGGGAAACGTCGCTGAAGCCGCAGGCCAACGCCGCTTCGGTGACGGAAACCGCGCGCGGGCCGCTCAGCATCCGATGCGCGGTGGCCAGGCGCGCGCGCCACAGCCAGCGGATCGGGGTGATACCCTCCGGCGCGAACAGGCGGTTCAGCGTGCGGGGCGACATGCCGTTGGCGGCGGCGATCGTCTCGAGATCCAGCGCGGCCTCATGCAGGTTGGCCAGGATGTAGCGTTTGACCCGGTCCAAGCGCTCGGCCGCATGATCCTGCCCCGACCCGGCGAGCAGCCTGGCTTCGAACGACGTCGCGATGATATCGAGGGCTGAGGCGGCAAGGCGGTCAACCATGCGATGAGCGATGCCGTCCTCGAACTGGTCCAGTTGGCGCACGATCGCGCCGGCGAAGCGGCCGAGCTGGCTGTCGCCGGGGATGCTGCGGGCGGTGAGGGCCGCCGCATCGGGCAGGCGGGCGAGCAGCAGCGGCCGGGGAATCGTCAGGGTGATTGCCCGTGAATGGCCACTGAAATACAGGCTGAACGGTTGCGCCTGGTCATGCAGCACCAGGTCGCCCGGCTGCATCCGCACGTCACGGCCATGCTGGCGGAAGACGGTGTCGCCGCCATCGGCGAGCCACAGCATGAAGCAGTCGCGCGGATCCCGGCGGATATCCTCCGGCGTCCTGACCACCCGGATGGCATCGCCGCCGTCGGTCGACGACCCGATATGGTTGACCTTCAGCGCGGCAAACTCGCGGATCGAGACCGCGGCGCTGAACCGCCGGCTCGGCACGCGGTGACATTCGGTGCGCGAGAAGTCACGGCACGTAACCTGATGCCAGTGATCGAACTTGTCGCCCGGCCTGACGGCCATTCTGGCTGGTTCGAGGTTCATCGATCGCCCCCTGCGTGGCATCAGCTTGCCTCGAATCCCTTTCCCGCGAAAGGGTGTGCCTTTGGGAAATCGCGCTTTGGCAGCGCGGGGCAAGTCCGTGGCAATCGCGGCAAAGCGCTGCCCGGCCCGGCATCCTAGCCTGATACCGGCGATATCAGCAGGAGGTGGCCATGCCCTATCAATGCAATGCGATCGAACCCGGCAAGACGGCGATGATCGTCGTCGACATGCAGAACGATTTTATCGCCGAGGGCGCCATGCTGCGCTCGGCCCAGGCCGCCGCCATGGTGCCGCGCTTGGCCGAGACGCTCGCCTTCTGCCGCGAGAAGGGCATCAAGGTGATCTATACCGCCCATGTCCACCGCCGGGACGGCTGCGACATGGGGCTCTACGACGATCTCTATCCGCCGATCGCCGACCGCCTGTCGCTGGTGGACGGGACGCCCGGCGTCGACATCTTCGCGGCGCTGGCCCCGGCGCCTGGCGAGCATGTGGTCAAGAAACATCGCTACAGCGGGTTCTTCGGCACTGACCTCGACATCATCCTGCGCGAATGGGGCGTGGACACAGTCATCGTTACCGGCACGACCACCGAGAACTGCTGCCATGCCACGGCGCGCGACGCGATGTTCCACAATTACAGGGTCGTTTTCCTGTCCGATGCGACGGGGACTTTTGACTACCCCGACATGGGCTACGGCGCGATGGCGGCCGAGGACGTGCATCAGGCGACGCTGCGCATCCTGGCCTTCTCGACCGCCCATGTCATGACCGCGGCCGAATTCAAGGCACGGGTGGAATAGAGGCATCAAGGGGCGGCGAGGCCATCATGGCCTCGCCGCCACCGGTTCAGCGCCCGCGGAACTGCGGCTTGCGCTTGGCGAGGAAGGCAGCCTTGGCCTCCTCGTGGTCTTCCGACAGGATGGTGACGCCCTCATAGCCGAGCGACAGGTCGAACTGCAGCGCGGCCTGCGCCTTCATGAAGGCATTGATTGATCGTTTGGTGAAGCGGATGGCGAGCGGCGCGCCGGCCACCAGCTTGTCGACGACGGCCGCAACCGTCGCGTCCAGCGCCTCGGCCGGCACCGCGCGGGTGATCAGGCCCAGCGACTGCGCCTCCGGCGCCGCAACCATGTCGCCGGTCAGCAGGTAGTATTTCGCCCGCATCGGCCCGACCAGCGCCGGCCAGATCACGACGCCGCCGTCGCCGGCGACCAGCCCCATCTTGACATGCGGGTCGGCGATGCGCGCCGTATCGGCCGCGACCACCACGTCGCAGAGCAGCGCGATGGTTGCGCCCAGGCCGATGGCATCGCCGTTCAGGCGGCAGATGATCGGCTTCTCGCAATCGAGCAGGCCCTGCACGATGTTGCGGCCGTCGATCGCTTCCCGCGCGAAGCTTTCCGGCGTCGTGCGTTCGGCCGACATGTCGCCGCCGGCGCTGAAGGCGCGGCCTGCGCCGGTCAGCACCACCACCCGCGTCTCCTCGTCATAGGCGAGGTCGACCAACAGCCGCGCCAGCGCGTGATGCATCGCCGGATTGAACGCGTTGTAGCGTTCCGGCCGGTCGAAGGCGACGGTCAGCACGGTGCCAGTCCTGGTCAGCTTGAGATGGTCGTAGCCATCTAGATTCAGTTGCATCGTTTCCTCCCTTGCAAACAAGTCTGTTACCATACTATATGGATCATGCCATACAGGCTATCGCATCGCCGGGGAGGAAAAATGGAGTACGGAATCACCGGGTTCGGCGCCTATGTGCCGCGCCTGCGTCTCGACCGGGCCGTGATTGCGGCCGAGCATCGCTGGATGGCCCCGGCGCTGAAGGGCCTGGCCCGGGGCACGCGGGCCTTCTGCAGCTGGGACGAGGATGCGGTGACCATGGCGGTCGAGGCCGCGCGCGATGCGCTGGACGACCGGCAGCGGCATGGCATCCGCACGCTGCTGCTGGCCTCCACCAACTTCCCCTATGCCGACCTGCAGAACGCCTCGATCGTTGCCGCCGCCCTCGATCTCGAATTGGCGCTGCGCAGCGCCGATTGCGGCGGCTCGCAGCGGGCGGCCACCACCATGCTGGCCCAGGCCCTGGCGGCAGGTGAGGGTGAGGCATTGCTGGTCGCCAGCGACCGGCCGCTGGGCAAGCCCGCCAGCACGCAGGAAATGACCTACGGCGCCGGCGCCGCGGCGCTGACGCTGGGCGGCGAGGGCGTGATCGCGCGCTGCCTGGGCACGGCCAGCATCTCGGCGATGTTTGTCGATCATTTCCGCGCGTCGGGCCAGCGCTACGACTACTTCTGGGAAGAGCGCTGGATTCGCGACGAAGGTTACCTGGCGCTGGTGCCGCAGGCGGTCGGGGCGGCGCTGGGCAAGGCCGGGATCGGCATCGGCGCGATCACCCATCTGGTGATGGCCTCGCCGCTGCGCGGCATTGCCGATGCTGTGGGCAAGAAGATCGGTTTTGCGGGCAAGCCGGCCGATGCGCTCGACGACGGCTGCGGCTATGCCGGCGCGGCCCATCCGCTGCTGATGTTGGCGGCGGTGCTGGAACGCTGTCGCCCGGGCGAGCGCATCCTGCTGGTCGGGTTCGGCCAGGGTTGCGACGCCCTGGTACTGGAAGCGACCGACGCCATCGCCGATTTCAAGCCGCGTCGCGGCGTCGCGGCGGTGCTGGCCGACGCCGTCAAGACGGATGCCTATCTGCGCATGCTGTCCTTTCAGGGCTCGATCGAGCTGGAATGGGGCATGCGCGGCGAGAAGGAGGTCAAGACCGCGCAGACCGACCAGTATCGCTCGGCCGGCCAGATCATGGCGTTCAATGCCGGCAAATGCCGGGCTTGCGGCGCGGTGCAGTTCCCGCAGCTGGCCTATTGCGTCAATCCCGCCTGCTGCGCGCCGGCCGCGCAGTTCGATCCCTTCACCCTGGTCGACAGCCCGGCCGCGGTGCTGACCTATACCGCCGATTGGCTCTCCTACCATCCCGCTCCGCCGCTCTACGTCGGGTTCGTCCAGTTCGCGGTCGGCGCGCGGCTGCTGATGGAGATGGTGGATATCGGCCCGGCCGGCATTGATGTCGGCATGCCGTTGCGCACCGTGTTCCGCATCAAGGATCGCGACACCCAGCGCGGCTACGACCGCTATTTCTGGAAGGCCACGCCGGTCGCGGCCGGCTGACGGGGAGATCAAGACATGGCAACGGGCATCAAGGACAAGGTCGCCATCATCGGCATGGGCTGCTCGCGGTTCGGCGAGCGCTGGGATGCCGGCACCGACACGCTGCTGGCCGAGGCGTTCGACGAGGCGCTGACGGATGCCGGCATCGAGCGCCGGCAGATCGAGGCCGCCTGGTTCGGTTCCTGCGTCGACCGGGTCAACGTCGGCAACTCGGCCATACCCGCCTCGACGGCCTTGCGGCTGGACGGTATTCCGGTCAGCCGCATGGAGAACATGTGCGCCACCGGAACCGAGACGCTGCGCGGCGCGACCTATGCGGTCGCCTCGGGCGCCGTCGACTTCGCGCTGGCGATCGGCGCGGAGAAGCTGAAGGATACCGGTTATGGCGGCCTGCCGCCGGCCTACAAAGGCACGTTCAACGATCTGTGGCTGCCGCTCGGCTCCGCCCCGGCCGGGTTTGCCCAGCTGGCCTCGGGCTACCGCAGCCGCCATGGCGTGTCGCGCGACGACCTGAAGCGGGCATTGGCCCATGTCTCGTGGAAAAGCCATCAGAACGGCGTCCTGTCGCCCAAGGCGCATCTGCGCAAGGCGGTGTCGATGCAGCAGATCCTCGACGCGCCGATGATCGCCGATCCGCTCGGCCTGTTCGATTGCTGCGGCGTGTCCGACGGCGCGGCCGCCGCGATCGTGACCACCCCTGAGATCGCCCGGTCGCTCGGCAAGCGCGACTTCGTGACGATCAAGGCGATCCAGCTGTCGATCTCGTCCGGCATCGAATCGAGCACGGCGATGTGGGACGGCAGCCATGTGCGCAATACCCGCAATGCCTCCGGCCGCGCCTATGCCGAGGCCGGCATCACCGATCCCGCCCGGCAGCTCGACCTGATCGAGGTGCATGACTGCTTCTCGATCACCGAACTGGTGACGATGGAGGACCTCGGCGTCTCGGCCGAGGGGCGGGCGGTCACCGACGTGCTGGACGGCCGCTACGATCGCGACGGCGCCTTGCCCTGCCAGGTCGATGGCGGCCTGAAATGCTTCGGCCATCCGATCGGCGCCTCTGGCCTGCGCATGGCCTACGAGATCTACAATCAGCTGCTCGGCCGTGCCGGCGAGCGCCAGCTGAAGGATCCATCACTTGGCCTGACCCACAATCTCGGCGGCGTACCCTATCTCGGCATCGCCGCGATCTCGGTGCTGGGGCTGCACAACTGACAAGAAAGGGACGAGGAAATGCCGGGGCTGCATTACGAGGAACTGGAGATCGGCCAGACATTCGACCATCCGATCCGCCGCACCATCACCGAGGCCGATAATGTCTGGTTCAGCGCGCTGACCCATAACCCGGCGTTGCTGCATCTCGACGAGGAATACTGCCGGACCGAGACCGAATACGGCCAGCGCCTGGTCAACAGCGCCTTCACGCTGGGTCTGATGGTCGGCATCTCGGTCGGCGACACCACGCTCGGTACCACCACCGCCAATCTCGGCTGGGACGAGGTACGTTTCCCCAAGCCGCTGTTCCACGGCGATACTGTCCGCGTGCAGTCCGAGGTACTGGAAAAACGCGAGAGCCGGTCGCGCGACGATCGCGGCATCGTCGTCTTCACCCATCGTGCCTACAACCAGAAGAACGAGCTGGTCGCCCACTGCAAGCGGTCGGCCATGATGCTGAAGAGGGCGCGGTGAACGCCCTGCCGCTGCGCTCGCTGCTGTTCGTGCCGGGCGACAGCGAGAAGAAGCTCGCCAAGGCATTGGGCGCCGGCGCCGATGCGCTGATCCTCGACCTGGAGGATTCGGTGGCGCCGGCCAACAAGGCGGCCGCCCGCGGCGCCGTAGCGGCCTTCCTGCGCGACCGGCCGGCGGGGCGGCTGCCGCAGCTGTGGGTGCGGATCAACCCGTTGGCGACGCCGGAAGGGCTGGCGGATCTCGCCGCCGTCGCCGGCGGGGCACCCGCCGGCATCGTGATCCCCAAGGCGGACGGACCGGACGAGGTTCGGCGGCTCGGCCATTACCTCGACGCGCTGGAACAGCGGGACGGCGTTGCCGCCGGTTCGGTGCGCATCCTGCCGGTGGCGACCGAGACCGCACGGGCGCCGTTCGCGCTGGGCGATTATGCCGATGCCGGGCTCGGCCGCCTGCTTGGCCTGACCTGGGGGGCGGAGGATCTGTCGACGGCGCTGGGGGCCGCGACCAACCAGGATGCGACGGGCGGCTGGGCCTTCACCTATCGCCTGGTACGCTCGCTGTCCCTGATGGCGGCCAAGGCCGCCGGGGTCCAGGCGATCGACACGCTGTATGTCGATTTTCGTGATCCCGACGGCTTGCGTGCCGCCTGCATCGCGGCGCGGCGCGAAGGCTTCACCGGCCGCGTCGCGATCCATCCCGACCAGGTCGCCGTCATCAACGACTGCTTCATGCCCAGCGCCGAGGATGTCGCCTTTGCCCACCGCGTGGTCGCGGCCTTCGCGGCAGCACCGGGCGCGGGCACGGTCGGCCTGGAAGGCCGCATGCTCGACATTCCCCATCTGACCCAGGCACGGCAGGTGCTGGCGCTGAACGCCGCCTATGCCGCGGCCGCCGAGGGAGCATCACGATGATCGACCGCGAGCTTTTCTCCGCCGACCATGAACTGTTCCGCGCCACCGTGCGCCGCTTCGTCGAAGAGGAGGTGGCACCCCATCACGCCCAGTGGGAAGAGGAGGGCAAGGTACCTCGCGCCATCTGGCGCCGCGCCGGCGAGCTCGGCCTGCTGTGCTGCAACCTGCCCGAGGAATATGGCGGCGCGGGCTGCGACTGGCTCTACAATGTCGTGGTGATCGAGGAGTTCTGGCGCGCCGGGATGAGTGGGCCGGGGGCCGGCTTCATGGTGCATTCCGAGATGGTGGCGCCCTACATCCTGGCCTGGGGCAGCGAGGAACTGAAGCAGAGCTGGCTGCCGCGGATGGTCAAGGGCGAGGTCATTGGCGCAATCGGGATGACCGAGCCGGGTGCCGGCAGCGACCTGAAGAATATCCGCACCCGCGCGGTGCGCGACGGCGACGATTACGTCATCGACGGCCAGAAGGTCTACATCTCCAACGGCCAGAACTGCGACATCATCGTCCTGGCGACCAAGACCGACATGGCCGCCAAGAGCCGGGGGATGAGCCTGATCCTGGTGGAGGCCGACCGGCCCGGTTTCGTCAAGGGCCGCAGCCTGTCCAAGATCGGCTTGCGCGCCCAGGATACGGCCGAGCTGTTCTTCGAAGGCGTGCGCGTGCCGGTGGCCAACCGCCTGGGCGAGGAAGGGCAGGGTTTCGGCATGCTGATGCAGAAGCTGGCCCATGAACGCTTGTCGCAGGCGGTGCGCAGCATCATGGTCTGCGAGGCCGCGATTGGCTGGACCGTCGATTATACCCGCCAGCGCGAAGCCTTCGGCGGCACGCTGGCCGATTTCCAGAACACCCAGTTCGTGCTGGCCCAGCTCGAGGCCGAGACCAGCGCGCTGCGGGTCTTCACCGACTGGTGCATCACCCGCTTTCTGGCGGGCAAGCTCGACCCGGTCGATGCAGCCAAGGCTAAGCTGACCGTGACCGATCTGCAGTGCAAGGTGGTCGACCAGTGCCTGCAGCTGTTCGGCGGCTACGGCTATATCCTCGAATACCCGATCGCGCGGGCCTATACCGACGCCCGCATCACCCGCATCGCCGGCGGGGCAGCCGAGGTGATGAAGCAGATCATCGGTCGCGATCTCTTCGCAAAGGCCGGGGGCACCAGGGCATGACCACGGCCTCGCAACTGGCGCGCAACGAGGACGAACGCCTGCTGGCCGACAGCATCGGCCGGTTCGGTGCCACCGCCAACGAGTTCGAGACACGCCGTCAGCGCCTGGCCGGGCCCGCGCCCGATCGCATGGCCCTGTGGGCTGATCTGGCCGAGCTGGGTGTCCAGGGTGTCTCGGTGCCCGAAGCCGCCGGTGGTCTGGGCGGCGGACCAGGCGCGCTGGGCGTCGTCATGGAGGCGTTGGGCGCCGCGCTGGTCGTCGAACCAGTGCTGGCGGTGGTGATGAGCGCCCGGCTGCTGGAGCATGCGACCGACGGCCTGGCGCTGGTCGCCGGCCTGGTCGCGGGCACCGAGGTGCCGGTCATCGCCCACCAGGAAGGGGCAGACCCGTTCGCGCCCCCGCGGCTGGCCGCGCGGCGCGGCCCGGATGGCTGGTGTCTCGACGGCGCCAAGCCGGCGGTGCGGCATGGCGATGTGGCCACGATCTTCCTGGTCAGCGCCCGCGGCGAGGATGGCGCCGCCATGCTGTTCAGTGTGCCGCGCGATGCGGCGGGGCTGACCGTGGCGCCGCTGCGGCTGATCGACGGGGCCGGCGCTGCCGACCTCGTCTTCGCCGCCGTGCCGGCCGAACCGTTGGCCCCGCGCGACGGCGCGGCGGTGGCGCTCGCCGATGCGCTGGACTGGGGCCTGTCGGCCCTTGCGGCCGAAACCGCAGGGATCATCGCCCAGGCCAACCGGATCACCTTCGAGTATCTCGCCGTTCGCAAGCAGTTCGGCACGACGCTCGCCAGTTTCCAGGCACTGCGCCACCGCGCCGCCGACATGGCGATGGCGGGCGAGGAGGCGGCGGCGATGGCTGCCCGGGCGATCGCCGCGCTTGACGATCCGCCGTCACCGGCACGCAGCCGCATCGTGCTGTCGGCAAGCCTCGCCTGCGACGAGGCCGGGCGGCTGGTCGGGCATGACGCGGTACAGTTGCACGGTGGCATGGGCGTCAGCGACGAACTCGTGGTCAGCCACTATGCCCGCCGCCTGGCTGCCATCCGCCACCAGATCGGCGCCCCCGACATCCGCCGGGCCCGGCTCGCCACCCTGATCGGAGCCTGCATGTGAGCGCCGAGAGCATTATCGCCTTTCGCGCCGACCTGCGCGATTTCATCCGCCGTGAACTGCCGCTCGAGATCGCGGGCCGCGTGGCCGGCGGGATGGAGTTGGACAAGTCCGACTATGTCCGCTGGCAGCAGATCCTCCACCGCCATGGCTGGTTTGCCGGCGCTTGGCCGGTCGAGCATGGCGGACAGGGCTGGGATCTGCGCCGCCAGCTCGCCTTCCTGCAGGAGACCGCGCTGAACGACGCGCCGATGATCATCCCCTATGGCGTCAGCATGGTCGGGCCGGTCATCTACACCTTCGGCAGCGAGGCTCAGAAGCGGCAGCACCTGCCTGGCGTGCTGTCGAGCGAGGTCTGGTGGTGCCAGGGCTATTCCGAACCGGGGGCGGGCTCGGACCTGGCCGCCCTGCGGACCACGGCGGTTCGCGACGGTGACGAGTATGTCGTGAACGGATCCAAGCTGTGGACGACCGAGGCGCATTGGGCCGACATGATGCATTGCCTGGTGCGCACGTCGAATACCGGCAAGCGGCAGGAAGGGATAAGCTTCTTGCTGATCGACATGAAGACGCCGGGTATCACCGTGCGCCCGATCCTGACCATCGACGGCCAGCACCATACCAACGAGGTGTTTCTCGACGACGTGCGCGTGCCGGCCGGGAACTTGGTGGGCTCCGAGGGCGACGGCTGGCGCATCGCGAAGTTCCTGCTGGGCAATGAACGGGTGGCGATCGCCGATACCGGGGCGAAGCTGCGCTTGCTGGCGCGGTTGTCGGCGATGAATGCCATGGTTCAGGCCGATCCCACCGTCCTGCCGATGGTCAAGGCGCAGCATGCCGCGCGCTTGGTCGACCTGACCGTGCGGCTCGACACCTTGTGCGCCCTGGAGGAACACTGCGTCGAGGCATGGGCCGCAGGCTCCCCCCTCGGCAGCACCGCGTCGATGCTGAAGGTGCGCGGCACTGAGGTGCTGCAGGCGATGTCGGAGTTCGCCGTTGCATTGCAAGGAGCCTATGCCGGGGTGCATGATCCGGCCGACCTGCACCTGCCCGGCGATGCGCGCATCAATGCCGCCCGTCAGGCCAGCATGATGGCGCATCAGTACCTCTACGGCCGCTGCTGGTCGATCTTCGGCGGCACCAACGAGGTTCAGCGCAATATCATCGCCGCGGGCATCCTGCCCTGATAGGTCAGACCATCGTCAATCCACCAGACACCGAGAGGGTCTGACCGGTGATATAGCCGGCATCGTCGCCGATCAGAAAAGCGGTGATGCCGGCGAAATCCTCAGGTCTCCCAAGGCGGCGCAGCGGGATCTGCCGGGCCAGCCCCTCGGTATCGCCAAATGAGGCCAGCAGCGGCGTGTCGGTCGGGCCGGGGCTTATTGTGTTCAGCAGAATGTTCCAGCGCGCGAATTCGCGCGCCAGCGACCGGGTCAGCGCGATCATGCCTCCCTTGCACGCCGAATAGACCGCGACGTTGCCGGCCCCGGTCCGCCCCGCGTCCGAGGCGATGTTGACCACCCGTCCGCCGCCCTGTTCGCGCATGTGGCGGCAGACGATGTGATGGGTGTTCAGGGGCCCGTACAGATTGATGTCTACGATCCGCGCCCATAGTGCAGGGTCGCTGTCCAGGAACGGCGTCGGCCGGTCCCAGCCCGCCGCGTTGACTAGGAACCACAGGGGGCCATGCGCGGCGATAGCGGCGTCGGTACCTGCCTGCAGCTCGGCTCGCTGCGTGACGTCGAGCTGGTGGGCGGTCGCCCGCCCGCCGGCCCGCGTGATTTCTGCGGCGCACTCCGCTGCCGCTATCCCGTCGCGATCGAAGATGGCGACCGCATGGCCATCGGCAGCCAGCCGCCGGGAGATCGCCCGGCCGATTCCACTGGCACCGCCGGTGACGATACCCGCGCGTGTCACTGAACTTCCCACGATGCCGTCCTCCCGTTTGGCGGTAGTCATAATTATCGTCTTGATCAATAACGTATGCAATAATACTTCGTATGAAATACCTCACTATCGAGCGATGCGCGACTCTGATCGACCTCGAGGGAGAGAGGGTCCGCCTCCGGGCCACTTGGAGCCGCGCAAGCTTTCGATGCGATCCTGCAAGAGCTTATGGCAACCGAAGGGCTGCCGAAGGTGTCGAAAGCTTCCGGGAGCGCCGGATGGCGAATTTCATTGGCCAATGAAATGCTCGACGACATTGGCAGACTGGAACACCGGATCGACGCCATCGCGGGCGACACGCGGGCTTCGCCTGTCGCGTTGAATGGCTGTCCGAGCGGCGTGGCCTGCAAAAGGACGGTCGATCCGCGGCGGAAACCCTTTCCGACCTGACGCGCGCGGCCCGGCCATGTGCGGCTTGACCTGAGCCCGAAGTTACCTCCCGTCAGTGGTCGATCCTTAGGTTGATATGACCGGAGCCCGTCGGCAATTTCACCGCCTCTGGATTTCCGTATCCCGTCCTGGACGGATCCAAGTTCTAAAAAAGGACCGCCCAATCGCGGGCGGGGCAGCACGATCCTGAAAAAGGTGAACTCGCGAATGCGGGGAAGAGTTCACCTGATCGGCGCCTGAGGTCCATGATCCGCTTTCGTACCCAGAATTCCCTAGAGCTCAGGTGGGGCTTCTCGGCACAGTGGAGCCGGCGTTTAGCAAGCCGTCAGGATCGAAAGCGGCCTTGAGCCGGCGCATCGCATTCAGCCGTCCGGGATCGCTGTAGCGTTCCAGCAGATCGAGCTTCAGGCGGCCGACGCCATGCTCAGCGCTGAAGGTGCCGCCGAGCGTCCGGGAAATATCGTAGAGGCGAGGGGAGAGCCTTTCTTCGATCGTCCGGCTGAAATTCAGTCGCTCAGCGCCGCGAGGAACCAGGACATTGTAGTGCAGATTACCGTCGCCTACGTGGCCGTATACCGACAGCTCGACATCGGGATCGAACGCCCGCACGGCGGCGGCGCCCTGTTCGATGAAGGCATCGATGGCTGAAACGGGGACGGAGATGTCGTGCTTGATCGAACCGCCGTGCCTCTTTTCGCCTTCCGGGATGCTCTCGCGCAGCGACCACATGGCGGCGCGCTGCCGGCCGGATTGGGCGATGACGGCATCGTCGACCCAGCCCCGCTGCAGCGCCGTTTCAAACACGGCTTCGGCCAGCGCGTCGAGATCGAGGCGCGACGACGGCGTGGAAAGCTCCATCAAGATCACGCCGCCCGGACCGGCCCGCAGCCCGGCCGGCTCGGGCTGGAGGTCGACCGAAAGCCTGAGGGCGCGTGGTGAGATGTATTCGAAGGACGAAACGAGGTCGGCGCAGTCGCGTCTGACCAGAGCCAGCATCTCGGGCAGCGCGACATCCTCGGCCAGCCCGATCCATGCCGTCGTGCGCGCGACGGGTGCGGGGAAAAGCTTGAGCACGGCACCGGTCACCAGGCCGAGCGTACCCTCGCTGCCGATCATGCACTGCTTGATGTCGTAGCCGGTGTTGTTCTTCCGCAGCTTCGTCATGTCGGAAACGATTGTCCCGTCCGCCAGCACCACTTCGAGGCCGAGCACCAGGTCGCGGGTCATGCCATAGCGGAGGACCGAGAGACCGCCGGCATTGGTCCCGATGTTGCCGCCGATCCGGCAGCTGCCTTCCGCGCCCAGGCTTAAGGGCAGCAGCATCCCGGCCGCGGCGGCGGCATCCTGGACGTCCCTGAGGACGGCGCCGGCATCGACCGAGATGCACATGGATAGCGGATCGATCTCGCGGATACGGGCCATGCGCTCGAAACTGACGACGAGTTGCCTTCCGCTGCGGTCAGGAGTCGCGCCGCCGCAATAGCTAGTGTTGCCGCCCTGCGCGACGAGGCCAAATCCATGCTGTCGCGCGATACCAACAATAGCCGCCACCTCCTCGGCCGCTCGCGGACGCAGGACGGCGGGGGTCACGCCGCGCAGCAGGTCTCGCTGATCGACGACATGGGCCTCAATCCGCGCCGGATCCTCGATCACGCCGAACGGCCCCAGCAAATTACGAAGTGTATGTAGCAACGCTTCCAAGGCCATCCCGAACGCCTCCGACATCGCGAGCGGGTATGGTCGCTCGAGGGGCGCGACATCGGCTGCGGTTTTATGACGGCCCGTGGGATCGAAACTTCGAATTTTGCCCGACTTCGGCAAATAGCGCTGCGGGCCGCCGCTAGCCTGGATGTCCAGACGGGGCGGTGAGGCCCTGCCTTGAGAAAGAGGATTGCCGATGCCCACGGCTTCGAGATCGACCGCAGACCTGCTCGCGGCACGCGCCGCGAACGTCGCCCGCGGCGTGCTGATCGCCCACCCCATCGTCGCGGTGCGCGCCGAGGGTGCCCAGCTGTGGGACGCCGACGGCCGCCGCTATCTCGATTTCGTCGGTGGCATCGGCGTGCTGAACGTTGGTCACAACCATCCGCGCGTCGTCAAAGCCGTGACCGAGCAACTCGGGAGGTTAAGCCACACCGCCTTCCAGGTGGCGGCCTACGAACCCTATATCTCGCTGGCCGAGCGGCTGAACCGGCTGATCGGCAAGGGCGAGGACTACAGGAGCGTCCTGCTGACGACCGGCGCCGAGGCCGTCGAGAATGCCGTCAAGATCGCCCGCGGCTACACCAACCGCCCGGCAGTGATTGCCTTTCGCGGCGGCTTTCATGGACGCACGCTGCTCGGTGTCACCTTGACCGGTTTCGCCCAGCCCTACCGCCAGAACTTTGGCCCCTTCGCCGGCGAGATCTACCATACGGCCTTTCCGGATCCGTATCGCGGCATCACCACCGAAACCGCGATGGCGGCCCTGCAGGATCTGTTCGCGACCGCGGTTGCGCCAGAGCGCGTCGCAGCCGTCATCATCGAACCTGTGCAGGGCGATGGCGGCTTCCTGCCCGCGCCGGCCGATTTTCTCCAGGCACTCAGGACCGTTACCGAAAAGCACGGCATCGTGCTGATCGCCGATGAGATACAGACCGGTTTCGGCCGCACCGGCAGGATGTTCGGCTTCGAGCATGCGGGCATCCGGCCCGATCTCGTCACGATAGCGAAGAGCTTGGCGGGTGGCCTGCCGTTGTCGGGCGTGGTCGGCAAGGCCGCGATCATGGACGGGCCGCTGCCCGGCGGCCTCGGCGGAACCTACGGCGGCAATGCGCTGGCCTGCGCAGCGGCGCATGCCGTCCTCGATGCTTTCGAGCAGGACGGCCTGCTCGACCGGGCCGAATTGCTCGGCAGGAAGCTGAGTGAAGGCCTGGCGAGGGTCGCCGCCCGGCATGACCTTGCGGGAAACGTGCGCGGGCTCGGCTTCATGCAGGCCATCGAGTTCGTCACCGACCGGGCTTCCAAGACACCTGACGCGGACCGCGCCCAGCGGGTGGTCGACCGGGCGCGCGACGGTAGGCTCCTCGTCATCAAATGCGGCGTTCACCGCAACGTCGTTCGTTTCCTCGCGCCGCTGGTCATTGCCGAACGGGACCTGGACGAAGCGCTGCAGATTTTCGACGCCGCGGTTGGCGCGGCCTGACCCCGACCGACATATCGCGAACCCTGGAGACCACCATGCTGCTGACCGACTTCGACGCCTTGACCTTCGACTGCTACGGCACCCTGATCGACTGGGAATCCGGCATGGTCGCCGCCCTGCAGCCGCTGACCGCCCGGATCGGCCGGGAACTCAGCCGCGACGAGATTCTCGAAGCCCATGCGCGCCACGAATCGCGCCAGCAGCGCCATACGCCAACCAAGCGCTATCAGGAACTGCTGACGATCGTCTACAAGCGCCTCGCCGAGGAATGGGGCGTCACGGTCAGCTACGACGAATGTGTCGCCTATGGTCAGTCCGTGCGCGACTGGCCAGCCTTCGCCGACTCTGCCGGTGCACTGCAGTACCTCAAGAAGTACTACAAGCTTGTCATCCTCTCGAACGTCGACAACGAATCGTTCCGCCATTCCAACCGGAAGCTCGAAGTCGACTTCGACGCCGTCTACACCGCCGAGGACATCGGAGCCTACAAGCCGAGCGGGCGGAACTTCGACTATATGCTAGAGAATCTCGCCTCGATCGGAGTCGGCAAGGACAAGATTCTTCACACCGCCGAGAGCATGTTCCACGACCACAAGCCCGCCAATGCGGCCGGTCTCGCCTCGTGCTGGATCTATCGCCGCCACGCCCAGCAGGGGTTCGGTGCCACCATGCATCCAGGCGAGCTGCCGCATGTCGATTTTCGGTTCGACAGCATGGCCGACCTGGTGAAAGCCCATCGGCAACATTTGGCTGGGTAGCCGGTGGTCTCGGCTCAGCCGTTTACCAGCCGCTGAACGAGGTCCGGCGAGTTCGTCACATCGTATTTGCGCAGCAGTCTGGTCCGGTAGATATCCACGGTCCGCGGGCTTATGCCCAGGGCCAGGCCGATTTCCTTGCCGGTCTTGCCCTCGATCAGCAGCGCGGCGACGTCGCGTTCCCGCGGCGTCAGCGAACTGCGGATCGAGCTCGTCGCGCGGTGCCGCTCGGACAGGTCGGAGAACACCCACAAGGTTTCCTTGTGCGGGTCGCCCGGGGTGTAGGTGAAGCCGCGCACGTGAACCCAGAACAGTTCGCCGTCCAGGCGGCGCATGACCCGGTCGTCGGCGAACATCCTGTCCTTTGCCAGTTGCGCGCCGACGCGCTGGCCGGTGTTTTCAAAATGCGTTTGCGTCGGGTACAGGGCTTCGAACGTCCGGCCGGTCAGGTTCTCCGGCGTACCACGGAAGATGTCGGCGAACGCACGGTTGCACGCGATGATCACGCGCCGGCTGGCGATTGCCTGGCCGACCGGAGCGTCGATGAAGGCTTGCCTGTAGTCGATCGTCGGTTCCGTCTTCGTCGATTTCGAGCGCATCGCATCCTCGGTCCAGCGCCGCGCACTTAAGTGTCCGGCACCTATGGTCTTAGGTAAATACGATACGTAACCTATTAGGAGTGGCCTGTCCACAATCCCTGGAAAGCGGGAGCGGGCATTGGCTGGAGGGAGCGGTTCATGTCAACGTCAGCGCCATTGCTTGAAGTCCACGACCTGCGGATCAGCTTTGGCGGCGTCCATGCCTTGGACGGCGCCAGCTTCGCGGTGATGCCCGGCGCCACCACCGGCCTCATCGGGCCGAACGGGGCGGGCAAGACCACCGTCTTCAACCGCGTCTCCGGGTTGCTCGGCACCGGGAGCGGGCGCGTCACCTTTGCCGGCCGCGACATCACCCGGCAACGGCCCGAGCAGATCTCCCGCGCCGGGCTTGTCCGATCATTTCAGCTGGCGCGCGGCTGCGAGCAGATGACCGTTTTTGAGCATCTGATGCTCTATGGGCCCCGGCAGCCGGGTGAAGGGCTGCTGCGCGGCCTCAGGTCCGGCCCGGCCGTACGGCGGCAGGAAGAAGCCTTGCGGGAACGGGCCCTTGCCATGGCCCGGCGGCTGCGCCTGTCGGAAGTTCTCGACAACCTGGTTGTCAAGCTTTCGGGCGGGCAGAAGAAACTGCTCGAAATCGGCCGCGTACTGCTGGCCGAGCCGAAAATGATCCTGCTGGACGAACCGATGGCGGGCGTCAACCCGTCGCTGGTGCAGGAGATTGCGGATCACCTGGTCGCGATCCGGCAGAGCGGCATCACGATCCTGCTGATCGAGCACGAAATGGAACTCATCGAACGCCTGTGCGACGACGTCGTGGTGATGGCTGCCGGCCGTTTCCTGACGCGCGGCAGCTTCGCCGAGGTTTCCGCCAACCGGCAGGTTCAGGAATCCTATCTGGGGCTACGCCGCCAATGACCGATCTCGTCGTACAGGGCATCTGCGGCGGCTACCCGAATGCGGAGGAAATCGTCCGGGGCATCGACCTGGCCGTCCGGCCGGGCGAGCTTGCGGTGATCATCGGTCCCAACGGCGCCGGCAAATCGACCTTCCTGAAACTCGTGGCCGGGCTGCTGAGGCCCAGCCGGGGCGATGTCCACCTGGGCGGCAGCCCGCTGCCGCCGGGCAGCGCCCGGCTCGCCTGCGGCCTCGGGCTCGGCTTCGTGCCGCAGGAACGCAATGTCTTCGCCAGCCTGACCGTGCGGGAAAATCTCGAGATGGGCGGCTATCTCGTCGGGAACCGCCTGCAGGCGCGAATCGATGAGCAGGTCATGCGGTTTCCGCTGCTCAAATCGAGGCTTCGCGATCGCGCCGGCAATCTGTCCGGCGGACAACGCCAGATCCTTGCCATGGCCGTCGCGCTGATGACGCAGCCTTCGGTGCTGCTGCTCGACGAGCCGACCGCAGGGCTGTCGCCGGCCGCGGCCGACGAAATCTTCGCCCTGGTTCGCGATCTCGCCGCATCCGGCCTGGCGGTTCTGATGGTCGAGCAGAACGCGCTGCTGGCCCTCGAATACGGCACGCGCGGCATCGTGCTCGTGGCCGGCCGGAAGGTACGAGACGTCGCGGCCGATCGGCTGCTGGCCGACGACGAAGCCCGGCATCTCTTCCTCGGAGTACGGGTCACGGAATCGGCGGTGGATCAACCCCGCCGGCAATCACAGACAGGAGGCTTCAATGGCTAAGACGACACGTCGCGAATTCCTTATCCACGCCGCCGGCGCCGCGGCGGTCGGCGCGGCCGGTTTCGGCCCAATGCGGGCAAGGGCGCAGGATAGCGGCCCCATCAAGATCGGAATGATCATCCCGTTGACCGGCACGACCAGCCAGTACGGGACGACGATGAGCATCGCGGCCAAGCTCGCGGTCAACGACATCAACGGGGCGGGCGGCGTCGGCGGCCGCCAGATCGAGGTCGTCATCGAGGACGACCGGAGCAATCCGGAAGCAGCCGTTCGGGCCGCCCGCAAGCTGATCGACATCGACAAGGTGGTCGCGATCGGCGGGTCCTACGCCTCGGCCGTGACCTCGGCGATCGCGCCGCTGTGCTGGGAAAGCCGGACGGTGCTGTTCACCGCCTCGGGCGCCGATTCGATCACCCGGACGCCCCATCAGGGCTACATCTTCCGCACCTCGCCGACCGTCACGCTGCAGGGCACGCGCGTCGGCCAGTTCGCCCGCGAGATCGGCGCCAAGAGCTTCTTCTTCCTCGGCCCCCAGACGCCGTTCGCCCAATCCTACATCGACATTATCTCGACCATCTTCAAGGAAGGCGGCGGCACCGGCGGCGGGCTGATCTACGAGGAAAAGCGCGCAAGCTATCGCACCGAGGTCGACCAGGCGCTGCGCGCCAAGCCGGATGTTGTCATCCTCGGCGGCTACGTGCCGGATACCGGCGTGGTCCTGAAGGATCTGTTCCGGGCGGGATATGCCGGCGGCCGCATCGGCTTTTCCTTCGGAGTCAACCAGGTGCTGGCCCAGGCCATACCGGCGGAAGTCGGCGAAGGCGCCTACTCGCTGGTCCCCTCGGCGTCGGAGGAATCCACCGCCTACAAGACCCTGATCGCCAAGATGAACCTGCCGTCGCTCAACACCTATTCCTGCCAGATGTACGACCACGTGGTCCTGGCCGCATTGGCCCTGGCCAACGAACCATCGGCGCCGATCAACGGGACGACCTTGCGCGACAATGTCAGGGCCATCTCGCAGAACCGGTCGGGGCAGCAGGTCTTCGATGCGGCGGCGGCCCTGAAGCTGGTCGCCGCCGGCAAGGCGGTGAACTACGACGGTCCCAGCGGTCCGCTGGAATTCGCCGAGAACGGCGACGTGGAGGGGGTCTACTTCCGCTACGAACAGATGCAGAAGGGGACCATGGCCCTTCTGAAAGTGGCGTAGTCCGGAAAGGGAGGAGCACGCCATGCTCATCGCCGAAGTCGCCCAGTACATGGTCAACGGGCTGGTTCTGGGGGCGCTGGTCGCCTTGCCGGCGCTGGGGCTGACCCTGATCTTTTCCGTGCAGGGTTTCGTCAATTTCAGCGTGGCGGCCCAGATGACGGTCGGGGCCTATGCGGCCTGGGCGGCCGGCGCGGCGTTGGGCTGGCCGCCGATCCTGATCATGCCCGTGGCCTTCGTGGTCCCGGGCATCCTCGGCATCGTGGCCGACCGCTTGGCGCTGGCCCCTGTGCGCCGCCGGCCGGGCGCCCATACGCCGCTGATGCTGGCGGTGGTCTCGATCGCCCTCAACCTTGCCCTCGAAAATGCCCTTCACTTCCTGTTCGGCGGCGATCTGCGCAGCTTCGATCTGGCGGTCGAGCGCGACGTTTCGGTGGCCGGCATCGCGATGGGGCCCCAGCAATTGCGCAATCTGGCCACCGCGCTGACGATCGCCGTGACCCTTGCCGCCTTCTTCTCGCTGACGCGTTGGGGCAAGGCGATGCGGGCGGTGGCCGACAATGCCGACCTGGCAAGGCTCAAGGGCATAGAACCGGCGCGGCTCGCCGGTCTGGCGACGTTCATCGGCATGGGGCTGGCCGGCATCGGCGGCGCGCTGCTGGCGATCGACACCAGCGTCGACCCGTCGACCGGATCGCGGCTGATCCTGATCATCTTCGCGGCCAGCGTCGTCGGCGGGCTGACCAGCCTTACCGGCGCCGTTCTCGGCGCGCTCGTCGTCGGTATCGTCGGCGAGGTGGCCTTGATCGTGATGCCGCCGGTCTATCAGTCGCTGACCGCCTTCGTGGTCATCCTCCTCGTTCTCTTGATCCGCCCGAACGGGCTCTTCGCCGCCGTGGGAGTCAGGCGATGATTACCTATCTGTTGTTTCTCGGCACGCTGGCCGGAATCTACGCGATCCTGGCCCTCGGCCTCGTGGTTTCCTGGGGCCAGGCGGGCATGGTCAATCTCGGCCTCGCCGGGTTTTTCGGGCTTGGCGCCTACGCCTCGGCGATCCTGTCGGGGGCTGGCGTGCCCATCGGCCTGGCCTGGTGCCTTGCGACGCTCCTGTCCGCTGCCGCCGGGATCGCATTCTGCCTGCTGACCCGGACGCTGCGCGGCGACTATCTGGCGATCGTCACGCTCGGCTTTGCCGAAGGGTTGCGGCTGGTCGAAACCAACGAACGCTGGCTGACCGGCGGCAGCGATGGCATTTCGGGTATCAGGGCGCCGCTGAAATCGCTGCTGCCGGATGCCTTTCCGTCGCTTTATCTCGCCGTCACCTGGGCAGTGGTCGCGGTCGCGGTGGTATTGCTGGCCCGCCTGTTGCGCAGTCCGTTCGGCCGTGCGCTGCGCGCGGTGCGCGACGACGAGCAGGTCGCCGCGGTGGCCGGCAAATCGGTGATGCGGCTGAAATGCCAGGCATTCGGCATCGGCGCGGCGCTTTTCGGCATTGCCGGTGCCGTGTACGCCCATTTCACCAGCTATATCGCGCCGGACAATTTCGGCGTGCAGATCACCATCTATATCTTCCTCGCCGCAACGGCGGGCGGTTACAGCCGGCTGGTGGGCGCGGTGGCCGGGGCTTTGGCCGTGATGACGATCCTCGAAGCCTCGCGCCTCGCTGCGACCGCCATTCCGGGACTGGACGCCGTGGAGATTGCGGCACTCAGGGAATTTGCAATCGCCGTTGCCCTGATCCTGATCATCCAATGGCGGCCGGACGGTATGTTCCGCATGACCAACCAGCGCGCCGGCACCCGCCCGGTCGCACGTCCGGTGGCGGCCGATGTCCACTCCTGAACTCGACGCGGCGGGAATGACGCCCTCGACCACACCGGTCGGCGACGAGGTCGCCGCGGCTTTCCTCGGGGCGGGCCTGGTGGCGGCCGCGCCCGCAACGTCGCGCGATCGCGGCTCGGGACCCCACGCCCGCATTCTCCTCAGGCGGGCGACGATCCTGGACGGCACCGGCGCGCCGCCCTGGGGGCCCGCCGATATGCTGGTCGAAGACGGGCGCATCGCCGCCCTTGCAAAGACCGGAAAACTCGATCGCGAGCAGGGGCATGGCGCTGTCGAGATCGACTGCGCCGGCAAATTCCTGACGCCGGGTTTCGTCGATTGCCACGCCCATGTCGGTGCCCCCTTCCATGCCAGGAACGGGGCGGTGCCGCCGGCCGATTATGTCTACAAGCTTTGGCTGGCCCATGGCGTGACCACGATCCGCGAGGTGGGCTGCTTCAACGGCCTGACATGGACGCTGCAGCAGAAGGAGGCCGCCCGGGCCTCGGCCATCGCGGCCCCGAACATTATCGCCTACCCGGCTTTTCCGGCGACGACGGACTATGCCAAAACCATCCACACGCCCGACGAGGCTCGAGCATGGCTGGCGGCGGTCAAGGCCCGTGGCGCGGATGGCGTGAAGTTCTTCGGCGCTCCGCCGGCGATCATGCAGGCGGCGCTGGCCCATGCCGGCGAGATCGGGCTGCGCAGCTGTTGCCATCATGCGCAATTGGCGGTCGGCCGGGCCAATGCCCTGAGGACTGCATCCTGGGGGCTGACCACCACCGAGCATTCCTACGGCATCCCCGAGGCGCTGATGGAACGCCACACCCTCCAGGCCTTCCCGGCGGACTACGACTATGGCGACGAATATCTGAGGTTCTCGGCAGCGGGCCAAGCATTCCTGCAGGCGGCGCCGCCCGGGAGTGCGAGATGGGAACAGGTGCTGGACGCGTTTCTCGGGCACGGCCATGCCTTCGTCCCGACGTTCAACGTCTATGACGCCAACCGCGATCTGATGCGGACGCGTCGGGCCGACTGGCATCCGCGCTTCACCGATCCGACGCTGTGGTCCTACTTCCAGCCGCAGCGCGGCGGGCACGGCGCCTATTGGTACCGCTGGTCGACGACCAACGAGACCGAGTGGCGCGAGACCTTCCGTCTCTGGATGGCCTTCGTCAATGCCTACAAGAACCGGGGTGGCCGGATCGGCGTCGGCAGCGATTCCGGCTTCATGTTCCAGACCTACGGATTCGGCTATGTGCGCGAGCTGGAATTGCTGCAGGAGGCTGGCTTCCATCCACTGGAAGTCCTGCGGGCCGCGACCGCATGGGGCGCCGAACTGCTGGGGCTTGGCGAGGAGGTCGGCACCCTGGAACCGGGCAAGGCGGCGGATATCCTGATCCATGATCGCAATCCCCTTGCCGATTTCAAGCTGCTCTACGGTACTGGCGCCATGAGGCTGAACGACGAGACCGCCGCCGTCGACTGGGATCGCTGCCTCTACCGCGTGATCAAGGGATCGATCATCTACGATCCGGCCGAACTGCTTGCCGATGTCGAGGCGATGGTGGCCGCGCGGCGGGCGGCGGCATGACCGCGACGTTCGTCATCCTGACCGGTGCGCTGGGCAGCGGGAAGACCACGCTGCTGTCGACCTATCTGGCGCTGCCCCAGGCCGCCGATACCGGGGTCATCGTCAACGATGTCGGCGAGATCAACGTAGACGGCGCCATCATCGAGTCCGGCAGGCGCGACTTGCCGTTCGCGCGGCTGGGCAATGGCTGCGTCTGCTGTTCGGCCGGGGCCGAGCTCGGCGACGCGATCGACGAGTTGATCGCGCTCTGGGCAGAGCGTGGCCTCGGTGATCCCAGGCAGATCATCCTCGAGACCAGCGGCCTGGCCGAACCCGGGCCGATCGTGCGGTCGCTGACGCGATCGCGACGCTACCGCTTCAATCTCAGGATCGTCGCGACCTTCGATTGCGATCGGGGTGATTTCGGCGACGAGGGGCTGCCGCAATATGCGGCCCAACTCGCCGGGGCCAACGCCGTCGTTCTAACCAAGCTCGACCGCTGTTCGCGCGAGAGCCGTGGCGCAAGGCAGGAGGAGGTGCGGCGCTTCAATCCTCTTGCTGCCCAGGTGGTCGTGGCTGACGCGGCTGATCGTGCGATCGCGGCCTTCGGCGGCGGCGAAACGGTCGACCCGCGCCATCCGGCCTTGCGGGTGGGACCCCGCTGTCATCCACGCCTGACCATCCTGACGGCTCGATGGGGCGTGCCGCCGGCCTGGCACATGGTCGAGGATTGGCTGGACGACATCGCGGCATTCTGCGGCGCAAGGCTGCTGCGGGTGAAGGGTATGATCTCGCCGGCCGACATGCCGGGCCCGCTGCTGATCAATGCGGTCGGCGATTGCTTCGGCCCGCCGACCCTGTTGCGAGGCGGGGCCAGCGCAGCGCAGGACGGCCTGGTCCTGATCGTGCGCGACCTTGGCTTGCCGGATCTTGCGACTTTCAGCCGGACGGTGTCTGCCTGCCCGCCGGTCCTGACCGAACCTGGATCAACCCGATGAACGCAATCAAGCTGGATCGAATCGACCTCAACATCCTTGTCCAACTGCAGAAGGACGGTGCCCAGACCAACCTGGAGCTGGCCGACAAGGTGGGGCTCTCGGCGAGCCCCTGCCTGCAGCGGGTGAAACGCCTGGAGAAGGCCGGCTACATCGCCGGCTATGGCGCGCGGATCAATCTCACGAAACTGATGGAAAGCGTCACCGTCTTCACCGAGGTCACGCTGGTCGACCACCGGATGGAGGATTTCGTCAAGTTCGAAGCCAACATCCGCGACGTCGACGAAATCATGGAATGCCACCTCGTCAGCGGCGGTTATGACTATCTGCTTCGTTTCATCACCCGCAGCATCGCGCACTACCAGGAGTGCATCGAGTTTCTCCTGGAGCGCAACATCGGCATCGCGAAATACTTCAGCTACATCGTGATCAAATCGCCGATCGTGAAGACGGCGGTGCCGCTGAAGACCTTGTTGCCGGACATCTGACGAACGAAGCCTTCGCTTACCCGAGGCCCGCCAGGTGGAAGGACTTCAGCTCCAGGTATTCGTCAATCCCGTGCCGCGAGCCTTCGCGGCCGATCCCCGATTGCTTGATGCCGCCGAACGGGGCGACCTCGAGTGAGACCGAGCCGGTATTCAGCCCGACCATGCCGAACTCCAGCCGCTCGGCGACACGCCAGGCGCGATTGAGGTTCTGCGTGAAGAAATACGACGCCAGGCCATAGGGTGTCGCGTTGGCGATCTCGATGGCCTCGCGCTCGTCGCTGAACCGAAACAGGGGCGCCACGGGTCCGAAGGTTTCCTCGTTGGCGAGGTGCATGTCGATCGTCGCGCCGCCGAGGACGGTCGGTTGCGCGAACAGTCCATTGCCCCCGGCCTGCCCGCCGAAAAGCAGCTCGGCGCCCTTCGATCGGGCATCGTCGATATGGCGCTGCACCTTGGCGAGGGCCGCCTGATTGATCAACGGCCCGATGGTCACACCCGCGTCGAGGCCGTTGCCGACGACGAGGCCGGAGACCGCGCCGAGCAGCCGGTCGACCAGGCGATCGTAGATGCCGTCCTGGACCAGGATGCGGTTGGCGCAGACGCAGGTCTGGCCGCCGTTACGGAACTTGCTGGCCATCAGCCCGGCCACCGCGAGGTCGATGTCGGCGTCGTCGAAGATGATGAACGGTGCATTGCCGCCGAGTTCGAGGCTGACACGCTTGATCGTGCCGGCGCATTGCTGCATCAGCAGGCGGCCCACGCCGGTCGAGCCGGTGAACGACAGCTTGCGCACGCCGGCGCTAGCGGTCAGGGCCATGCCGATTTCCTGCGGCATGCCTGTCAGAATGCTCAGCACGCCTTTCGGTATGCCCGCCCGCTCGGCCAGCACGGCGAGCGCCAGGGCGGAGAAGGGCGTCAGTTCCGACGGCTTGACGATGATCGGGCAACCGGCGGCCAGGGCGGGCGCGACCTTGCGCGTGATCATCGCATTGGGGAAGTTCCAGGGGGTGATCGCCGCCGAAACGCCGACCGGCTCCTTGAAAACGATGATCCGGCGATCCGTGGTCGGTGTCGGGACGGTCTCGCCATAGACCCGCCGGGCCTCCTCGGCGAACCATTTGACGAATCCGGCGCCGTAGCGGATTTCCGCCCGCGCCTCCGCCAGCGGCTTGCCTTGCTCGAGCGTCATCAAGATGGCCAGGTCCTCGAGGTTGGCGAGCATCAGATCGTGCCAGGCTTCGAGCATCCGACCGCGCTCGGCGCCGGGCAGCGCCCGCCATGCCGGCCACGCGGCTTCGGCGTCGCTTATAGCGGCCATCGTCTCCGCCTGGCCCAGCGCGGGGACGGTCCCGATTATCTCGCCCGTTGCCGGATCGGCTACGCCAAGCACCGGGCCGTCGTGGGTGTCGGTCCAGCTTCCGCCGACAAACGCCTGCTGGCGAAAAAGTGTCTTGTCCCGGAGGCGGGCCTGGATCGACATGAGATGAACTCCCTGAAGCTGTCCTTGCCCGGCAAGCCTGATGTATCGAGGCGGCAGTTGCTGCCGAATGGATCTCCTGAACGCAGCTTCCTGCCGCGACCGCAGCATGATTCGGCAGGTGATGCCGCGGACGCGGCCGATGCCTATTACATAGCCCGGCCATCCAGCAGGGCTGCCAGCGCCTCAAGCGACTTGGCCCACAGTGCCGTATAGGCGTCGTCCGTCATGTAGGCGGCATGGGCGGTCAAGGTGACATCGTCTCGCCCGGCATAGGGATTGTTGGCCGGAAGCGGTTCGTCAGGGAAAACATCCAGGGCGGCGTGGCCGATCTGGCCGTCGTCGAGCGCGGCCAGCAAAGCGGTTTCTTCGATCAGAGCCGCGCGGGCGGTATTGACCAGCAGGAAGCCGCGTTTGGGCAGATACAGCCGCGGGCGGTCAAGGAGGGCTGCGGTCTGCTCGGTAAGGGTGAGATGAAGGGAGACGACGTCCGCCTCCGACAGGACCCCGCCGAGATCGGGTTCAAAGGCCGGGTGATTGCGGTAGCTTCGGTTCCAGGCCGAGACCTGCATTCCCAGCGCCCCGGCCAAGTCGGCCAGGGTGGCGCCGATGCCGCCCAGCCCGATGACGGCAAGCTTGCGTCCGCCCAGTTGCAGCCCGCCTCGCGGCTGCCATCGACCCGTCCTGATGTCGCGATCCATCCGGGCGATGCCGCGGGCGCCGGCGAACATCAGCGCCAGCGCATGCTCGGCGACCGCACGGTCGCCATAGCCGGGCGTGGTGGCGACCTGGATGCCGCGGCGCTGGGCATCCGCCAGATCGACATAGGTGCCTGCCCCTGTTCCCATGAAAACGATACCGCGGATGTTCGGGCAGAAGTCGAGTACGGCCGGAGGGAGCTTGGTGTGCTCGATCAACACCACTTCAGCATCGCGACAGAGGCCCGCAAGTTCGGCTTCAGACGGGTTGCCGTCATTGACCGCAAGGAACGATGGAACCGGCAAGGCCTGTCTGGTGATCGTTTCTCTCAGTTCGGCGGTGCAGTCGACGAAGATGGCGCGCATGGTCGCTCCTAGATCGGTCCAGAAAGGACGCTAGTGGCATGGCGCAGCAGGATATGCTGTTTCAGCCGGCACAGTCGGGGCGAGGAAACGGTTCGGCCCCTGCATTTAAGCGCTGTCTGCTGGACGGGCCCCCGTATCCTCTGCATTGAAGCAGGAGCGGGAGAGCGCCATGTCATCACAGATTGCCGACTTCATTGTCATCGGGGGCGGTATTGCCGGCGCATCCGTGGCCTATGAACTCGGTGCGAGGGGCAAGGTCGTGCTCCTCGAGGCCGAGAGCGCCACGGGCTATCACTCCACAGGCCGTTCGGCCGCCGTCATGTCCGAGAATTATGGCCCGGCTCTCTGGAGCCGCCTCGTTTCCGCCTCGCGCGCCTTTCTGGAGACGCCGCCAGACGGCTTCGCGGAAGCTCCGCTGGTGACCCCGCGCGGGGCAATGTTCCTGGCGCAGGAGCATGAGGAGGAACAGCTTCGCCACCAAGCCGCGGAATTGATCGGGCGCGGGGCGACCGTCGACCTCGTCTCCGTCAAGGATGCGCTGCGCTACTGCCCGGTGATCCGGTCAGAAGAGTTCACCTTGGCGCTTTACGAGCCGGACTGCCGGGACATAGACACCAATTCGCTGATGAACGGGTATCTCAAGGCGTTCCAGCGCCGCCAGGGGCAAATCGTTACGTCCGCCAGGGCAGTCGCGCTCGCGCGCCGCAACGGGGTCTGGAAAGTCTCGACACCACAGGGCGACTTCGAGGCGCCTGTGATCATCAATGCGGCAGGCGGATGGTGCCAGAGTGTCGCTTCCCTCGCGGGGCTGCCTGTGCGAAACGTCGTCCCCTTCCGCCGTACCGCGGTGACATTCGACCCACCGGTCGGCAGTGACATCCGGACGTGGCCGATGACTTTCGACGTTGCGGAGACCTTCTATTTCAAGCCCGAGGCCGGCCGTATCATGGTCTCCCCGGTCGACATGGCAGAGTCGGTGCCGTGCGACGCGCAGGCTGATGAATTGGAAGTCGCGATTGCGATCGATCGTATCCATACCTACACGACGATGGAGGTCGCGGCCGTAAAGCACAAATGGGGTGGGCTCAGGACTTTCGCACCCGATCATGAACCGGTGATCGGGCCCGACCCCGATGCGGAAGGATTTATCTGGCTGGCAGGGCAAGGCGGCAATGGCGTGATGGCCGGTGCCGCTGCGGCGCGATTGGCGGCCAGTCTAGCCCTCGGCGAAGGGGTTCCGCCCGACATCTCGGCACTCGGCGTTACAGCGGACGCGATATCGCCTGGGCGAGATTGCGTTCGCGGCACGATCGCGGGAGACCCCGTGGTGTGACGTCTGGGTCTGATGGACGCCTGCGGCGTCTGATCGCCTGATTTGGGGTGGCGGGCGGCAAGCCTCCCGTCGCGTGTCGAGGCGATGGCGCTGCCTGCGACGACACCGCGAATGTGCACAGAGTCGACTTCGGCCCCGTCTTCGTTCCAATGAGAAAGCTGACGATGCGTTCCATCGAGAAGACGATATCGGGAGCCGCGGTCGTCAGAGCACCTGCCCGCGGCTGATGGTTTCGTCCAGCTCCACAGCAGCTGATCGGAGATGTGGGCAAGGGTATCGCCAGTCCGGTGCAAATTGACCGCGGAGTCAGGCGAAAATTGATAATAAGATATCCTGCCAGCGTGACTGTTCAATATGGTTGCAATAGCTTGGAGACCGGCCCAACAGTAGATCGCCCGCACTGATCGATCGGCTTATTATTCCAGGCCTTTTAATCGAGTATCGGGTGCACGCCATCCACTTTAAGACGGGCCAGCCCTTCTCTCATCAATTTCAATTGTTCGGCGGTATGACCTGCCCATTCTGTCACCTCTGCCAGTACCCTAAGTGGTTCGCGCGACCGGTACGATAGCGAGGGATTCCCAGGGAATTTCTTGTCCGTAAGATTGGGATCATCAAAGATTGGCCCGGTAGGTTCCACGACGTAGATACGCTCCGGCTGACTGCCGGCCGCAAGTTCAGCGCCCCAAATTGCAGCGTCAAGCGTGGCTGAAAAGTATACCCAGGAAAGTGGCCTTAACGTCGAAAAATTGGAGGAATATCCCACGACAATGAAATCGCCTGGCGCGAGATTGGCCCGCGTTCCATGGAAGAATGATTGTGAAAACGCTTTAGCTGATTTTGACATCAAAACACTCCATGTAGCGCTGCATCTTCGTCCAAACACGATGTCCATTTGTATCTGGTAGGCGGTCACCTCAGGCCATTCAGGAGGCCGGATCGAATTAATCGATCCGGCCTAAAAATGACGACCCAAATCGCAAGTCATCATCGATTCTATTGGAGGATTGGACGTTCTATCAGTTGTTCGGATTGAACTTATCCGACAACATTTTTTTGCGGCCAAGGATCGGCCCACGCAGGAAGCTGCATCAACCGATCCAGCCAAGTCGTTATGTGCTTAAAATCTTCAAGCGGCATCTTGGCTTGCCTCCAATAGGCCGCCATGGACGCAAGTTGGAAATCGGCGATAGTAAGCCGATTGCAGGCCACATAGGGTGTTTCTTCCAGATGCCGATCGAGAATCGCCGCGTACTTTCTTAGATCCGTGACTTTGGATTTTAGTGCTTCTGGATCTGGTTCTCCAATATCGAAAGTAGATTTAACAATATATTCAAAATAAAATGGGGCCACCGCTGGTGACCAATGACCATCCCCCCATGACAACCAACGCAGTATCTCAACTTGCTCCAAAGGACTGTCTGCCGGCCACATGTCCGAGCGGGCAAGGATGCAGAGATAAGCCATAATAGCGCTGGCTTCCAAGACCACTGTCTCGCCGTCAACTAAGGTCGGAACTTTCATGTTGGGGTTTATCGCCGCATATTGCGGCCTCTGAAGCTCGCCCACCATCAGATCCAACTCAACGAATTCGGCGGCGATTTGAAGATGCTTCGCCAACGCTAATACACGCCGAGGTGCCTGAGCCTTGATCCAATAGATCTTCATTCTCTGTCCTCTTTTCAGAAGGGTTTAACTTCGGGAGTTCAATAGTTTACCTTCTCAGGGTGGGTTCATGGCTTAGGGAGGCTGGTCTTGGAGCGTCGACGAGAATAACCGTATCGAACGAAGTGGTTCTGCGAATGGCCTGGACGTCCTCAGCGTCGCGACTGTCACGCAGGAGCTATGCCTGGTCACCCTCAACCGGTGGAGTATCCGTCAGGGACCCGGCCGATCCGTAATCGACTGCGATCTCGGCAATGGCCCGCAAACCGTCGTTGAGAGGGGCTTTACACGCTCGGCCGAATGACGCCCGAAAGCTTCATCTTCAAGAGATGGTCGGGGAATGTCGCTGACCGGACTTGGTCCGCTCGAGTGGTGAATCGAGGCGATCTGAAAGCCCGATTTGCAATTGTGCTCGCCCGGTCCGGCTACGATTGCATCCGCGCGGAAAGTGCCGTCGACCCCGTTTGCCCAGGCAGGCGAAGCTAGCGCGAGGGTCGCATGGAAGGTCACCTGATACGCCATGAGATATGCCGTTCTAGCTTGCCATGTGAGTCTGTAACCTATTAAATAGTTACATGACAGCAAATGAAAGGCCAATCTCCCAGACCCGGGCGTTTTTTTCGCCGATCGGGCGCTTACGAATGCTGGCTGGCGATCCTGCGCTCGATTTCGCTAACACGCTCCATTGGCGCGAAGGGGTTGAGGTTGATTTTCTTCCAGACTACCGGGCCCTTAACGACTGGTCGGTCCCGGCGAGACTCCTGAGAGAGGATGAGAGGTGTATCCTTGTCGACATAGCGCGCGTCCATCCGCAGGACGCTCACGCGGCTCACCGTGCGGCAATCGCATTGCGTAATGCTTGGCGTCAGAATCTCGCGCAGCGGATCGGCAGCTGGTCGCTCTACTCGCCAGAATCGAAACAGGCTGCACCGCTGGCGCCCCTGCTAACTTCGGCGCTAGGTGATCCCCGACTTCTGATTTCACCGACCGCCGGGGCAAGTGAGAAAGAGCCGCATGTCCTCTTCCTGCCGGTCGCTCGCGTCGCCTTGGCGATCGCGAGCCTCGAGCTCATCCCCGGAGACCGCAAACTTGGACGCTGCGAGGGCGACCCGTGCGGCGGCTTCTTCTTGAACAACAGCCGCTCAAAGCCCAGGCGCTGGTGTTCCATGGATAGCTGCGGAAATCGGGCCAAAGTACGCGGCTTTCGAAGCCGTTTCGTCGCTGGTGAGGTGAAGGACCGCGACAGATAAACAGTGAGATGTGGCGATCGCCCTGACCCTGACCCAGTTTCTCCGCCAGCCGAGACGAGAGTCCGGCGGCTTCATCGGCCGGGGTTAACCCCGGCCGATGAAGCAAATTCGGCCGGCGTCCGGAACCCCAGGGATGTGTGAGGATTGCTCTCGTTGAGTTTTCTGTTCCGCTGCTACTCAGAGCCCAAGTTCGCGGCCCAGCCCTACAGCCCACGCAGGATCGACACCCGCTCGGCCAGGAAATCGCAATCGCCAAGCAGAACGGCCGCCACCCTGGCACGCTTGAGGAACAAACCGATGTCGAGCTGATCTGTCATCCCAATACCGCCGCGCATTTTTACGGCCTCGTCCGTTGCGAGGATTGCGGCGTCTCCCGCTTTGGCCTTGGCAGCGGCGACCAACAGACCGGCATCATCGGCCTCGTCATCGAGGGCACGTGCCGCGGCGACCACCAGTGAGCGCGCTAGTATTACAGTTGCGTATTTTTCACTGACATGATTCCCTTCTTATCGACGAGAGGGGTGGCATGGCTGTAGCTACGTGGTCAGGGTCACTGCTGTCGTGGGATCGTGAGCTTTGCGCCTTGAAGGGGCTGTTATTTCCGGTTTTCGGCCGTCGGGAACTGCAGGAGACCGGCAGTGCCTTTCTGGAAGGCTTGCTGTCCGGGATTGAACGTAAGACCGGCTGGCTGCTGGCCGAACAAGCCGGGCTCGATCGTCCGTATCGGATGCAATCGCTGCTGGGACGTAGTTCCTGGTCGGCGGACGAGTTGCGGGATGTCGTGCGCCGCTATGCGATCGAGGCGCTGTCGGATCCGGACGGTGTGCTTGTGGTCGACGAGACCGGGTTCGTCAAGAAGGGCGATCAGTCGGTTGGCGTTTCGCGACAATATTCGGGGACGGCGGCCCGAATCGAGAACTGTCAGGTTGGCGTATTCCTGACCTATGCCAGCCGCCTTGGTCAGACCCTGATCGACCGGCAGCTCTATTTGCCGGAATCCTGGACCCGGGATACAGAGCGGTGCGCCAAGGCCAAAGTGCCCGAAGGGGTCGGCTTTGCCACCAAGATCGAGATCGCCCGCAATCTGATTGCCGCGGCCCTCGATGCCGGTGTGCCCTGTCGATGGGTGTTGGCGGACGCCCTGTATGGCGGCGACTATCGGTTACGTCAGATGCTGGAGGCGCGTCGCCAGCCATATGTGCTGGCCATCAGATCCAACCATCACCTGCGCTTCTTCGATGAACACGGTCTTTTCCAGACCGATCCAAAGGGCATCGCGGAAAATCTTCTCGCTGGCGACTGGACGACTCTTCCCGCCGGGGAAGGCGCCAAAGGCTTGCGGCTCTATGACTGGGCGCGCGTCAATCTGCCCTGGGCTGCGGGCGAGGGCTTCGAGCGATGGCTCCTGTTCCGCCGCAATCGCCGGGAACCGCACAAACTCGCCTACTACCTGGCCTTTGCGCCTCAGGCGACGGCGCTTGCCGAAATGGCTGGTGCCGCCGGGCTACGCTGGACGATCGAGAAGTGCTTCGAGCGCGCCAAGGGCGATCTTGGTCTCGATCACTGCGAAGCGCGCTGCTGGCATGGATGGTATCGCCATATGACCCTAGTCATGGCCGCTGCCGCTTTCCTCGCCAAGCTCGCTGCCGATTTGCGGCGCACCGCTTGGAGCAAACCGAACGAAACGAGTCCGCCAGCCGAAACCGCCGCCTGACCATCATGGCCGCCCTGATCCCCACAACGGCTGAGATCCGATACCTCATCGCTCGGCTCATCTTCCGACCGCCAAAGGCTACGTCTTTCGCTATTGCCTGGTCCCTCTGGCGACGACGGCATCAATTCTCAGCTGCCATCGCTCACTATCAGCGACGATGCATAGCCTAAATACGCAACTGTAGTACTAGACTGCCAGGGCTGGTCGACGGCCGGTTTTCGCCATGTACCGTCGATGTGGGGCGGAGCAATGATCCCAAACGATGCTGCGAGCGCCGGCCTCGAAGAAAGCCGGAAGAATCTGCTGATTTTGGTAATTAATTACCGCGAACTAAGTTTGAGCTTGGTTCGGTATAAGTGGTTGCGCGTCCCCGCAACCAACTTTACCAAACATCGATAATCCGCACAAAGAACCCCGCATCACCGCGGGGTTTTGTCGTTCGCGCGGCCCATCTCATCGGCGCAAACCCAAATATCCCGACGCGCGCCGCAACATTCCCCGCAACAAGCCACGTTCAGAACCATCGACCCGCGCGTCGTCCTGCACCGCGCCAGCCGCCAGGCCGATATCGCCTGCCGGCTTGGCGATCCCCGGCAGGCTCTCGAGCAGGTCGCGCGCCTCGCCACCGATATCCCGGCCCAGCGCGGCCAGCGCGTCGAGATCGGATGGTCCGTCCGTCCCCAGCACCGCCGTGACAGGGCGGCCGTCGAGCAGCCGGCGAAGCGTGTCGACCACCATCGGCACCTGCCGGGTCGCCGCCGCCGCCGGCAGCGTGCGCAAGGCAAAGACCGTCATCTTCAGGCAGGCCCCGACGCAGGCTTCCAACTCCCCGTCCGAGATCAGGTAACGATGCAGCGCGTCGCGCATCCCGGCGGCCAGCCGGGCGGCGGCCATGAAGCTTGCCGCCGCCCGCGCCCCGTCATGGCCGTCTATCAACTCGACGAGCCCCCGGAAATGCAGATGGTTGGCGAGGTTCAGCGGCAATCGGGCGATGACCTCGGGAAGCGTCGCGCCGGGTGCCAGGACGGGGAGAGCGAGGTCGGCCGGATGGTCGATGTCGATGCCGTAGAGGTCGCGGAACTGCGTGTCGACGGCCGGGGCGAGCGTCCGTGCCTCGGCAAAGCGGCCGGCAATGACCAGGTGCTTGACCAGGCGGAAAAGAAAGCCGTTTTCCAGCAGGGCATCGCCGGCCGACGCGGCGTAGCGACCGGCGAGATAATCGATCAGGGCTTCGGCGGAAATCGCTTCGCGCCACGGGGGCAGGGCGGCGCCGCGGCTGGCATGGGCGACCAGCGTATGGGCGTCGCGGACGATCCGGATCTCGGTGAAGCCATGTCGCCGCAGCAACAGGTCGAGCGATCCGGCGCTGTAGAGGATCAGATGCGAGCCGGGGCTCAGCGCCGGGAGCAGGGCGCCTGCCGGCGTCTCGGGCGATATCGCCTCCATGGCCGGCGTGGTCAGGACCAGAATCCCGCCCGGCGTGAGCACTGCGGCGATGTCGGTCAGCAACTGAGCCGGATCCTCGACATGCTCGATCAGTTCCGAGCAATAGACGACGTCGCGCGGGCCGACCCGTGACCGCAGCGCAGGGCCGAAATAGTCGCTGACGATGGCGAGGCCGAGCCGTCGGCTTCCCTCGGCGGCCATGCCCGCGGGATCGATGCCCATCACCTCGGCCCGGTAGTGGCGAGCGACGAAATCAAGCGAGAAACCGAAGCCGCAGCCGATTTCGAGATAGCGCGTCCCCGCCGGGAACGGCAGCGCCGCGATCGGTCGCAGCATCGCGTCGATCGAAGCCCCTTTCTCGACATAGAACTTGATCGGAAAATCGGCCGATCCGTCGCCCTGGTAGTCAGGCGGCCGGCGATCGTCGAAGAACCCGCTGCCACAGGCGGCGCAGGCCAGAAACAGCAGGCGCTTGGCTGGATCGAACATGCTGGGGCTGCGCAGCATGGCCTGATGGGCAGCGAGGCTGCCGCAGACCGGGCATCGGCAGGTGACGGTCCGGTTGGCGAGCCACTCGATCATCGCATGCTTTCAAAAGCCCGGCTTACGGTACGTCGGTATCGTACCACCATTTGTTGCGCACGGACCGGTAATAGGCGGTCGGGTCGTAGGGCTGTGTCGGCAGGTTCATGGCCGGCACGTTCAGACGGCCGATCGCCGACAGCAACTGGTAGCTGGCGAAGATCTCCTCGCGCTGCGCGCGGACCAGATTGACCTCGGCGTTCAGTCGGTCCTGCTCGGCGTTGAGCTGGTCGATGACCGAGCGGGTTCCCCCGCGCACCTCGGCTTCATACCCCTGGACCGCGGCCCGCGCCGCCCGCACCTGCTCGACCACCGCGACGATGCGCGCGCGATTCGCCTCGAGGGCATACCAGCCGCGCGCGCATTCGTTGTCCGAGGTGAGGATCGCGGCCGCATAGTCGCTGTTCCGGGCCGACTGCGACTGCTTGGCGGCGCGGATGCGCGCCTCGGTTCCGCCACCGGTATAGAGCGGGGCGGTGACCTGGACCATGACCTGGGCGAGATCGCGACCGACCTGGTTGGAATACTGTTCGTCGCGGCCGGCCTGGCCGACGAGATCGACCGACGGCCGCCGCTCGCTTTCCGCCAGCGCGATCTCCTGCCGCCCGACATCGAGGGCGATCTGCGCCACCTGGACCCGCGGGTTGTCTTCCCGCGCGATGGTCTGGGCGGCGGCCAGCGTCGTGGGCAGGCTGCTCGCCGCGGCAGGTTGCGCCAGCGGTTCGGGCGGCGGCGAGCCGACGATGCGCAGGAAATTGGCCCGGCTGATTTCCAGATTGCCCTCGGCGGCGCGATAATCGGCGATCGCCTGGGCGTGACGCGCCTCGGCCTGGGCCACGTCGGTGGTGGTGACGTCGCCGCGTTCGCGGCGTCGGCGCACGGCCTCCAACTGGCGGGCGAAGATGGCGACGCCTTCGCGCAACAGATCGGCAACCCGCCGGTCGCGCACCACGTCGACATGGGCGCCGAGCGCATCCAGGAACACGGTTTGCTCGGTCGCGACCAGGTTGGCGCGGTCCTGCAGCACCTGGGCCTCGGCCCGGGCGACATCGGCGGTGGTGCGGCCGCCGGCATAGAGCGACTGGCGAACGATCAGGTACCCGTTGTATGGGTTGCGGGCGTTAGGTTCGAAGACGGTCCCGCCGTTGGTCGAATAGACCCGCAGATTCTCCCAGGTACGTCCGGCCTGGCCGGTCACCGAGACGTTGGGCCGCCAGCCGGAGAGGGCGCGCGGCACCCCTTCGTCGGTGGCTCGCAACCGCGCCCGGCCGGCATCCAGTACCGGGCTGGCGCCATAGGCGGAGACGAGGGTTTCGGTGAGGGTTTGCCCGGTCGCCGGGGCGGCGCCCAGCGCAATGGCCACGGCAAGCGCCGAAATCCCCGCAAACTCGCCCAAGCTGGCACGGCCTGATTTCAACACGACGCTCCCTCTTCCCACGCTATCGGCTTAGCAAGTCGCCACCACCGATTCAAGGGGGGCGAACCCCGGGTCCGGCCGGCAACGCGCCCGTTTATGACCGACAAAAGAGAACGATTCATCAACGGGCCGCGCGCGGGACTGAAGAGGGCCCTGGTCGGCACGGCGGATGACAAATCGCCTGCCGCCGTCGTCCCCGGCCTCACCACAAGATTGGTCCGGTTTCTACGCCCAAAGTATATAAAGAAGCGTTTGGCAAAGAGGGGCCAGGCTGCTTGCTTTTTACTTGCAAATACGCCGGATCATTTGCAACTAAGGTAAGCAGATGCCGTTTTGGACGTCCACTGCACGATCGTCCGCTCCTGTTGATTTCACGACCTTACATTCGATCACCTACTATTGACCGAGGTCGGGGTTTTTATCTCAATTTGATGGCCAAGCGGCGCCAAATCGGTATAAGATTCGACCAGACAGGGACTAGAACGGTGGAATCGATCGTCTTGGCCGGCATGGCGGGGGTGATCGGTATCCGGGCTAAGCCTACGGCGATCGAAGGGGAGAAGACATGGCGACGATACCTGGCGGGATACAACTCGGCATCGAGGATAATGTCTTCACCCAGACCGAGCTGAATGCATTCTCGGCGGGCATGATCGACGAGAACGGCATCATTCCGGTGACCCAGAACATCACCGATTTGAGCAATATTCCGGCGCCTGATCCGAATGCGATCGTGAGCGGCGGATCGGTGCTGTTCACCCTGCCCAGCAATAGCGGTGGGGGGGTGGTCAGTATCCCGAGCCCGACCGTCACCCCGGCACCGGGCCAGACCGCGGTGATCGGTGTCGCCGCGCCCGGTTCCGGCAACAACATCATCACCTTCGGCGACGGCATCGGCGCCGATGCTGGGGAGGGCGTCGACGCCTCGGATATTGCGGCGCGGGCGACCCAGGGCTGGATCGCCTACAACATCCTGACCGGTGCGGGCAACGATCAGATCTACCACACCGATTCGGCGGCGACCGCGGCGCTGGGCAACCGGCCGGGCGACACGATCGCCTCGGGTGCTGGCGACGATTCGGTGCTTACCGGCGGCGGCAACGATTCGATCTTCGCCGGTTGGGGCAACGACTACGTGTTTGCCGGCAACGGCAACAACATCGTCTTCGCCGACGAGGGCAACGACGTGGTCGGTGGCGGCACCGGCAACGACATGCTGAATGGCGGCGGCGGCCAGGATTCGCTGTTCGGTGGCGACGGCAACGATACGCTGTTCGGCGAGGTCGGCTCCGACATCATGAACGGCGGCGCGGGCAACGACCTGATGAGCGGCGGCGACAATGCCGACACGCTGTTCGGCGGCGATGGCAACGATATCCTGCTGGGTGACAAGGGTTCCGACTGGCTCGACGGTGGTGCCGGCAACGACAACCTGTTCGGCGGGGCGGCCAACGATACGCTGGTCGGCGGGGCCGGGGCCGACACCTTCTCGTTCTTCCTCGGTGGCCAGAACGATACTGTGGCCGATTTCCAGTACGGCACCGACAAGCTGGCCTTCGGCATCAAGGACATCGACATCGGCGCGATGATCGCCAATGCCCAGTATGTCAACGGCAACGCCATCCTGACGTTGCCCGACGGCTCGACCGTCACCCTGCTCGGCATCAACAAGATCGACATCAGCTTCTTCGCCTGAGGCGCGGACGCATCATGCAGTGCCGGAGTGGTCGCCACTCCGGCATTTTTTGTCGTTGATTTCCCGCGTATCTGAATAATGGTCGGCAATCGATCGAAAGTCAGGCGCAGGTCTTTCCAATCCCAGGGCAAGGCCCGCGCCGAACAGGCCCAGCGCCGCATCGAGGAAGCGTTCGCGGCGACGGACGACCTTGCCGTCAGACATCTGATCCAGGCTGCGCTGGAGCGTCCTGAGACCTATGGCGTCGGCGTGCGCGCTGCCGCGCGGCTGGCGCTGGGCGAAGGGCGGTTCGTCGACGCCGTGCGCTGGGCCGACCTGGGGACACGGCTGATCCCGGAACTGGCCGCGCCCTGGTTCCTGCTGGGCAGCACCTCGCTGCGGGCCGGCGATGCCGTCGAGGCGGCAGCGGCCTTGCGCCATGCCCTGTCGCTGGATCCTGACCTGGTCGAGGCGGCCATCGTGCTGGGCTTTGCCGAACTAGCGCTCGACCGGCCCGACCGGGCGCGGGAGGAGGCGGGGCGGTTGCTGCGGGCGGGGCATGAGGGGCCGGCGGTGATCGAACTGGTCGATGCCGTGCTGCGGCGCCGGCCCGAGGGAGCCGCTGCCGGCTGGGTCGTGCGTCGGCCGGACGGCAGCCTGGCCGGCGCCACCACGCGCGACGGACCGCTCGAGATCCGGGCCGCCGACACCGACCAGATCCTCGAGCGGCCGCGGCTGAGGCGCGACGGCCTGCACTTCGTATTCGACAGTTCGTTGCGCGGCCGCATCCGCATCCTGCAGGGGCAGGCCGAACTGCTGGGCAGTCCGCTCGATCTCGGCCGCGGCCCCGCGCCGGTCGGCGAGGTGCTGGCCAGCGGCCGGCGGCTTGCCGGCTGGGCCCAATCGACGCGGCGGGCCGGGCATCGCCCGCGCTTCGTGCTGTGCGACGAGCATGGCGCCAGCCTCGCGATCGACGGCACCCCGGCCGAGATGTTCGACCAGCCGGTCCATCAGTTCCATGCCGATCTCGACGCCGCCGGGCTGCGCGGTGAACGGATTGCCGTCACCGTCGATGGCCAGGCGCTGGACGGCAGCCCGGTCCTCGCCTTCGCCGCCGACAGGCTGCGGCCGCTGCAGGCCGAGATCGTCGCGCGGCTCGACGGCGGTCCGGCGCTGGGCGACGATGCGCGGGCCGTGCTGATGGATCGCCTGGCGCGGACCTGTCATCCGGTCGCGGCCCCGGCGGGATGGAAGACGATGCGGCCGGCCGGCGCGCCTGCTTTGGCCGCGCCGGTCGACGTCGTGATCTGCGTCCATGACGGTTTTGCCGACGTCAAGGCCTGCCTGCAGGCGGTGATGGCGGCCGAAACCGCCACCCCCTTCCGCCTGATCATCGTCGACGACGCCAGCGCCGACCCGGCGGTGCCGCTGCTGCTCGATCGGGTCGCCGCCGGCAATCCCGCGGTGGAAATCCTGCGCAACCCCGAGAACCGGGGTTTCGTCGCCAGCGCCAATCGCGGTCTGACCCATGGCGATGCCGGCGATGTCGTGCTGCTGAATTCCGACACGCTGGTTTCGCCCGGCTGGCTCGACCGCCTGCGCGCTGCCGCCTATGCCGGTGACGATACCGGCACGGCCACGCCGCTGTCGAACAATGCCTCGATCTTTTCGTTCCCCCGCCCCGATGCCAGCAACGACGCCTGGTTCGACGGCGCGGCGCTGAGTCGCCTCGATGCGATCGCAGCGCAGGCCAATGCCGGGTTGTGTGTCGAGGTGCCGACCGGTCACGGATTCTGCCTCTACATCCGCCGCGACTGCCTCTCGGCGATCGGGCCGCTCGACGAACGCGCCTTCGGCGCGGGGTATGGCGAGGAGAACGATTTCTGCCTGCGCGCCAGCCGCCTCGGCTGGCGCCATGTGGCCGCGGCCGACGTGGTCGTCGGCCATCGCGGCGGCGCCTCGTTCGGCAGTCGCCGCAGCCTGCGCGAGCGCCTGGCCGTCGAACGGCTGGAGCGGCGCTATCCCGGTTATCGCCGGCTGATCGAGCAGTTCGTCGCGGCCGACCCGCTGGCCGCGGCCCGCGCGCGGCTGGGCCTGGCGCTGCTGCAGGATCTGCGCGGCGGCCGGCCGGCGGTGCTGATGATCGGCCATCGTCACGGCGGCGGCGTCGCCCAGCATGTCCTGAAGCGCGCGGCCCACCTGGCGGCACGCGACGTGCTGCCGCTGGTCCTCCGCCCGGCGGCCGACCGTCCGGGGCGTGCCGTGCTGGCGGCCGCCGACTGGCCCGACGACGAGGAGACGCTGGTCTTCGACCTGCCGCAGGATGCCGACATGCTGGTCGCCACGCTGCGCGGGCTCGCTGTCGGCGAAATCGAACTGCATCACCTGCTCGGCCATGATGCGGCCGTCGACGGGCTGGCCGCCGCCCTCGGTGTGCCGATGCGCCTGTTCGTCCACGACTATGCCCTCTATTGTCCGCGGATCGTGCTGGTCGACGGCTCGGGCAGCTATTGCGGCGAACCGGACGCCGCCGGATGCGCCGCCTGCCTCGCCGCCTGTGGACCGGAAGACGGGATGGACGCCGATCTCGACCGGCTGCGCGACCGCGGTACTGCCATGATGCGCGCGGCGACGAGCGTGCATGTACCGACAGCCGATGTCGCCGGCCGCATCGCGCGCCAATTCCCCGGCGTCGTGCCGCGGCGCGAGGAGTGGGAATACGCTCCGGCGCCGCCGCCGGTTGCGGCGCCCCGGGTCGTCGCGCCGCGATCGGGCCGGGTGCGGGTCGCGCTGGTCGGCGGATTGTCGGCGCACAAGGGCTTTGCCGTGGTCAAGGCCTGCATCGCCGATGCGATCGCCCGGGATCTGCCGCTCGAATTTCGCATCATCGGCTTCACCATGAACGATATCGAGCTGATGCGGTCGGGCCGCGCGTTCGTGACCGGCCCCTACGAGTACGGCGAGGCGCAGGCGCTGATCGCGCGCGAGAACTGCACCCTGGCGCTGTTTCCGGCACTCTGGCCGGAAGTCTGGTGCTATGCCTTGACCGAGGCACTTGCCGCGGGCCTGCCGGTGCTGGCCTTCGCGATCGGGGCGTTTCCCGAACGCGTTGCCGGCCGTGCCGGGGCGGCGACGATGCCGCCGACCACTGATGGCGCGGCGGTGAACGATGCGATCCTGGCCTTTGCCGCCGGACTGTCCCGTGGCTGAGCAGGCCTTCCCGCGCGTGCTGCTGCATCTCGGCTGCGGGCCGAAGGACAAGAGCTTTCTGCCCGCGCCGTTGAACGGGCCGGAATGGCGGGAAATCCGCGTCGACCTCGACCCTGCCCACAAGCCCGATGTCGTCGCCTCGATCACCCACGTACCGATGCTGGCCGATGGCTGCGCCGATGCTATCTGGTGCGCCCATTGCCTGGAACACCTGTTCGCGCACGAGACCCCGGTGGTGCTGGGCGAGGCCCGCCGGCTGCTGAAGCCGGGCGGCAACCTGATGCTGGTGGTGCCGGATGCGGCGGTGGCGGCCGGCCTGGTCGCCGCCGACCGCGGGGATGAGACGATCTATCAGTCGCCGGCCGGCCCGGTCACCGCCATCGACATGCTGTATGGCCACGCCCCGGCCCTGGCCCAGGGCCGCCTGGCAATGGCCCACCGCACCTGCTTCACCCCGGCCCGGCTGCGCCGGCTGCTGGCCGAGGCCGGCTTCGCCGCGATCGACGTCACGCGGCGGGCGCGCCGCTACGAACTGTTCGCCCAGGGCCGCAAGCCGCAATGAACTACCTGTTCATCCACCAGAACTTTCCCGGCCAGTACAAGAACATCGTGCGCCATCTGGTCGACCGTGGCGACCGGGTCGTGTTCCTGTCCCAGCCCAACGAGAACCGCATGGCGGGCGTGCGGCTGCTGGCCTATCGGCCGGCGCGGGCCGTCACCCCCGGCATCCATCACTACATCCGCGACTACGAAGCCGCGATCCTGAACGGCCAGGCGGTGCTGCGTGCCTGCATGGCGTTGAAGGCCCGGGGCTTCCGGCCGGATATCGTCGTCGGCCATGTCGGCTGGGGCGAGATGTCCTTCGTCAAGGATGTCTGGCCCGACGTACCGGTACTCGGCTACTTCGAATTCTACTACCGCCTGGCCGGCAGCGATGTCGGCTTCGACCCGGCAGTTCCGGCGACGATCGACGACGGACCGCGGCTGCGCGCCAAGAATTCGATCACCGCGCTGGCGCTGGACGGCGTCGACTGGGGCCAGACCCCGACCCGCTGGCAGTGGTCGCGCTTCCCGGACCACGCCAGATCCCGGATCACCGTGCTGCATGAAGGCATCGATACTGCGCTGGTGCGTCCCGATCCGACCGCCCGGTTCGTGGTGCCGGAGGCCGGTATCGGCTTTCGCCCCGGCGCCCCGGTGGTCACCTATCTCGCCCGCGGCCTGGAACCCTATCGCGGTTTCCCGAGCTTCATGCGCGCGTTGCCGGCGGTGTTGCGGCGCCGTCCGGACGCCCATGTGCTGATCGCCGGCCAGGACGACGTCTTCTACGGCCGTCGCCACCCGTCGGGCCGCAGCCACGTCCAGGCCATGCTCGACGAACTGGGCGGCCGGATCGACCGCAACCGGGTGCATTTCCTCGGGCGGATTTCCTACGAGCGACACCTGTCGCTGCTGGCGGTGTCGGCGGTCCATGTCTATCTGACCTATCCGTTCGTCCTGTCCTGGTCGATGCTGGAGGCGATGTCGGCCGGCTGTCTCGTCGTCGGCTCAGCCACCCCGCCGGTCGCCGAGGTGATCACCGAGGGCGAGACCGGCCTGCTCGCCGACTTCCATGACCCCGCCGCGATCGCCGAGCGAATTCTGGAAGGGTTGGCCGATCCGGCCCGGTTTGCGGGGGTGCGCCGGGCGGCACGGACGCTGATTGCGGAGCGATACGACTTTCGCTCGGTCGTCCTGCCGCGCTATGAAGCGCTGCTGGCGACGCTGATCCGGGGCGACCGTCCGGCCGAGAATGCCGATTGCCGGCCTTTGGCCTAGTATCCTATAGATTGGCCGGATCCCGGCATCGCCGGTCAAGGGACGATAGGGGCGGGGACAATCTTGAAGCTGAGGCATCTGCGGGCATTGGCGGCGATGACGGCAGCCGAGACGCTGTATGCCGCCGGTGTGGCGCGCCATCACCTGATGGCGTGGCACGACACCAGCCATATCGCCGAAATGCCGCACGGGACACTGTCGGTCAAGGGGATCGCCAAGGTGGCGATCCTTCTGAACTACGACCGCCTGTCGATGATCCATCGCTATGTGCTGCATCAGGTGGATGCCCTGGCAGCGGCCGGGTTCGCGGTGATCTTCGTGACGAACTCCGACCGGCTGGCGGCGGACGACCTGGCGGCGCTGGCGCCGCGCTGCCATGCGGTGGTGCGCCGGCACAATCGGGGCTACGACTTTGGCGCCTGGCGCGATGCGATCGTCGGGCTGACCGATACAGAACAGCTCGACACGCTGCTGCTGGCCAATGACAGCGTCTACGGCCCGTTCGGCCCGCTGGACGAGATGCTGGCCGAGATGGATGCGGCCGGCGCCGATCTGTGGTCGCTCACCGACAGCTGGCAGCGGCATTTCCACCTCCAGAGCTATTTCATGGTGGTGCATCGCCGCGCCTTGCAGAGCAACGCCTGGCTTGGATTCTGGCGCCAATTCCGGCACAGCGCGAACAAGGAGTTCGTCGTCCGGCGCTACGAGATCGGGCTGACCCAGGCGCTGCTGCGCGCCGGGCTGCGCTGCCGCGCCCGGTTTTCCTACGATCAGCTGGCGCGCGAGGTGACGACCGCCAGCCTGCGCAATCCGACCTTCGTCGACAGCATCTATCTGCGTCGGGTCTCCGAGGCGATGGCGGGGGCGGTGCCGGTCAACGTCACTCACTTCCTGTGGGACTACATGATTCGCCGGCATGGTTTCCCGTTCATCAAGCGCGACCTGCTGATGCACAATCGCCAGTCGGTTCCCCAGGTCCATACCTGGCGCGAGGTGGTGCGCGAGCAGTTCGACTTCGACGTGTCGATGGTCGACGACCATCTCAAGCTCGGCCTGCGGAACCGGTGGCGATGAAGCGCGCCCCCGCCTGGCGCCTGGCCGAACTGCGCCCCCCGGGCCTCGCCTATCTGGTGCAGCCGGCCCAGCGCCTCGCCAGTTCGGCGCTGGCCGTGCTCGAGGGGCTGCAGCACGGCACCGTGCTGGCCGTCGGCCTCGGGTTCAACGAAGAGACCGGGTCGGCAATCCATGCCGGCGACCAGGTCTTCTACGAGCCGCTGACCGGCCGGCGTATTCTGGTCGGCAGGGACGATCTGCTGATCCTCTCGGCGGACGACATCCTCCTGGTTGCCCGCGGGCCCGATGGTCGGCCCGGGGTGGAGCAACCCGAGAATGGCTGATGGCTGGCGCCTGTTCTGGCGCACGGTGGGGGTCTTCGCCTATCGCGATCTGACGATCCAGTACCGGACGCTCTATCGCGGCCTCGCCTGGTTCCTGGTTCAGCAGGCCCTCTATGTCGGGCTGTTCGCGGTTTTCCTGGAAGGTATTTTCGGCCGCGGCCGGACCGCGGAGGCCGGTGCCGCTCCCTATTGGCTTTATGTCTATTCCGGCATCGTCATCTGGCAGTTCTTCGCCAAGGCGATATCGCGCGCGATGACCTCGCTGACCGATCAGCGGGCGATCCTGTCGCGGGTCAGGGTCAGCGTGCCGGCGATTCCCGTCGCGGCGGTCGCGGCCTGCACGGTCGAACTGGCGGTCTCGCTGGTCATGCTGGCGATCGCGCTGGCGGCGACCGGTGCCGGCCAGATCGACGCGGCCCAGATCTTCACCGGGATCCTGGCCTTGCTGCTTTTCTGCATATGCACTGCCGCGATCGGCATGTTGCTTGCCGTCGCCAATGTGTGGATCGAGGAACTGCGGCACGTTTTTCCCGTACTGCTTCAGCTCTGGTTCTTCCTGACGCCGGTGGTCTACTTCCCCGATGCCGCGCCGGAAGCGCTGCGGTGGGTGTTCAAGATCAATCCGGTCAGCGAATTCCTCGAGGTTTTCCGCAGCATCGCCCTGTCTTCAAGCCAGATCGATGGAAAGTTCGGGCTGTTTGCCCTGTGCGGCGCTGCCTATGTCGTCGTTTCAGCTGGTATTTCTTATCTCGCCTTTCGGGAGGCATCCCTGTCGGACCGACTGTAGGGGGGCACCGGGCGCTCGGCTGGTTTTTCCTGCGACAAATGACGATTTCTCTCCGCGCTCGCCTATCCGAACCTTGGGCATGGCCCGTTCGCAACGCTGATCGCGCCTGCCCGGACCCTGCCGGGCGCCCGCGATTTTCGCGACTGTCGCCAAGGCCTCTCGCGACGCGGCCCGGTAGCGGCTATAAAGTTGACACAGAATAAATGGGGGCGCTTACCGGCCATGTCATCGCCACGCCGCATCAATCCAATCGCCGCGGAAGTTCAGTTCATCCCGTTGCAGGCGGGATTCTACCTGGCAACCTTGCGCTCGACGGCGCGGGCACCGCAGGCTATCGGCCATTTCACCGTGCCGAGCGCCCAGATCGCCGGGTTGCATCCGCCGGCCGGCAAGGGCGAGCCGATCGAGATCATGAGTGGCGGTGGCAGGGAAGGTTGGTTGCAGCAGAGGGGCGACCAAGTCGTGTTCCGCGTGCCGCCCAGCGGTGGACAGATCCTGATCACCACCTACCGGGCTCAGGGCGCGGCGCAAAGCAATCTCGACATCGCGATCCTGCCGCTCAGCGCGTTGCTGGACCAGGCTGCCGCGGGCACCGGACCCCAGGCGCAGACGCCTGGTCCGCAGGTGGGACGGCCTGCACAGCCGCGTGCCGCGGCACCCCGGGCCATCGAATCGCAGCCGGTGTCCGGCGTGCTCGAACTCCTCGCCCACAATGCGATGCTGGGTGACCGGCGCGGCGCGACCGATGTCTGGGTCGGCGACACGCAGGCACGCCAGCAGATGGAAGGCTTCGCCGTCACAGCCGTCGACCCGCGCTTTCCCGCCGATGGGCTGACCTATCGTGCCGGATTCGCCAATCGGCGCGAAACCCGCTGGATGCCTTTGGGCAGCTATTGCGGCACCCGGGGGCAGGGGCTCGGCATGGTCGGCATCGCGCTGAAGCTGAGCCCCGCACTCCAGCAGCGCGGGCTCGACGTCGAATATGCCGTGGTCGGCCGCCGCTGCGGCGCAGTGCCGCCGGTGCGCAACGGCGCCACTTGCCGGGTGCCCGATGGCGACGTCATCGTTTGCATCAAGGTCCGGCTGATCCGCCGTACCGCTGCCGCCGCCAGTCCCGGCGCACCCCGCCAGGCGCCGCAACCGCCCCAGGGCGGGCCGGCGCAACGCCCGTCCGATCTCGGCGCGTGGCTGTGACCGCCGCGGCCCGGGCGCTGGCCCCGGCGCCCGACGTCATCACCTGGTATCGCGGACGGCGCGTCCCGGCATCCTGCTCGGTCTGCGGCGCCTCGGTCGATGCCGAACTGGTGCTGGCGGTCAACGATGCCGCGCCGCCGCATGCCTTGCGCCAGCTTCACCGCTGCCCCGATTGCGACAGCCTGTTCATGCTGCCGCGCGACCGCGTCGCTTACGAGAATGCGACCGAGGCCGGCTTTTCGGTCAAGTTCTACGTCGAGAAGGGGGCCGGCATCGACGTGATGCTGGCGCCGCTGGCGCGCGTGCCGTTCTCGGCGGCCACCCGCTATCTCGAGATCGGTTGCAGCTTCGGCTTTTCGCTCGATTTCCTGCGCTGGCGCCATGGCCTGGCCGGCATCGGCGTCGATCCGTCGCCGCTCGCGGCCGCGGGGCGCGCGGCGCTGGGCCTGGATGTGCGCTCGGGCTATTTCGACGCGGCGCTGGCCGCCCGGCTGGGCCCGCAGGATGTCATCTACTGCTCGGAACTGATCGAGCATGTCGACGATCCCGCCGCCTTCCTGCGGGTCGCCGCCGCCGGGCTTGCCCCTGACGGCATGCTGGTCCTGACCACACCGTCGGTGGAGGCCGTGGCCGAGGGCAATACGCCGACGACCGTGCTGGCGGCGCTGAGCCCGGGGGCTCATCTCGCCGTCTTCTCGCGCGACGGGCTCGGCCGCCTGCTGGACCAGGCCGGGCTGCATCATCACGTCATCGAGCAGGGGCCGGAAACCACGATCGTCTGGGCCAAGGCCGGCGCGCCCCCGGCCCTCGTCGCCGCACCCGACGATCTCGCCGCCGCGCTGGGCGCCTATTTCGAAGATCGGCTTGCCCGCTGCGCCGACGATCCGGCCCTGGCCTCCGGCTTCATCTACCGCGCCTTCAAGCAATGGATGATCACGGGCGCCACCGACCGCGCCGCCGCGCTGCTGCCGCGCCTGCGCGACCATTTTCGCGACGGCTATGCCATCGATCTCGATGCGCCCGAGACCTGGCCCGCGCCGGACGGCCGCGACGTGCGTGCCTTCATCGATCGGGCGCCGCTCAACCTGCCTGTCGTCGCCAATCACCTGGGCGTCTGGCTGCTCAATCACGCTCGCGACCCGCATGCGGCGGCTCGCATGCTGGTTGCGGCCAGCAGCCATGCCCGTCGCTATCACGACATCCTGGCGCGCGAGCACATCGCCGACGGCGAACTGAACGCCACCGCCGGCGATGCTGCCCGCGCGGCGCTCATCGCCATGTGCCAGATACCGCCGGTGCCGGATGCCTCCGGCTGGATCCGGGCGGCCGTCGCGGATATCGCCGGCGAACTCGGCGACGATCCGGATCTTGCCGTCCGGGGGCGGCTGGCGTCGCTTGCGCTGGCCCATGGCGGCGACGAGGCAGCGTTGCGCGACTTCGCTGACATGGCCGCCCTGCGTATCGCCGCCGGCGACGCCGAGGCTGCGGCCATCGCCGTCGACCTGCTGGCATCGGTTCCGCACGAGCGGGTCCTGGCCATCGCCGCGTCGTTCGATGCGGCGGCCGCCGGCAACCCCGATACGATCATCCGGTCCGGGCGGCTGCCCGCCTATGTCCGTTTCCTGACCGGCCTCGGTATTCATCGCTGCAATGCCGGCGACCCGGTGGCGACCCGCCAGACCGTGATGCGCGCGCTTGCCTGGCACGCGCTTCTGGATGGCCGCGAGGCGCCGGCGGCACCGCTGCCCCCGCCGGTCTCCGCGGTCGCCCCCGCGCTGCAGGCGGGACTGGTCGATCTGCTGGTGGCGTTGGCGCGCCAGCAATTGGGCCTGGGCGGCGATATCGAGGAGGCCGGCGCGATCCTCGCCGCCTGCGCGGCCCTGCACCCTGATTGCGCCGACCTGCTGGCGCTGCAGCGGCAATTGATGATCAATGCCTGGCTCGCCCGTTTCGCCGAGGCGCCGCTGGCCGCCGCGGGCGCGCTGACTGCCCAGGGCAACGCCGGGCCGTCCGCACCGGTGGTCGAGGCCGTGTTTCGCCAGGCGGTCTTTACCGGCCAGTACGAGGCCGCCGCACTGCTGGCTCCGCTGATCGAGCCGGCGATTGCCGCGCCGCCCGGAGAAGACGAGGCCGGGCGCCTGCCGTTGCTGGTCGCCTGGGCCTATCACCTGCTGAATGGCCGGCGCGACTATCCCGCGGCGCATGAGCTGCTGGCGCGCATCGAGTCCGCCGGTGGGCTTGGCGACTGGGCCGGACCGGTGTCGGCCGCGCTCGCTATCACCAGGGCGAACGGCCGTGGCTGAGGCCTCGCCGATCCGGGCGGCGATCCGATCATGCCGCGGCGCCTTCTGGGCGGCGGGGCTGTTCAGCGCCGGGATCAACCTGCTGCAGCTGGGCCCGGTCATCTACATGATCCAGGTCGGCGATCGCGTCCTGGCCAGTGGCAGCGTGGTCACGCTTGCCGTACTGACGCTCTTGCTGGCCGTGGCCCTGATCACCCTGGCCGTGCTCGACGAAATCCGCTCGATCGTGATGACCAGGATCGGCGAGCATGTCGACCGCCTGCTGGCCGGGCGGGTGCTGGACGCCGCCATCGCGGCCACGGCTGAAAAGCCGGAATATCGCAATGGCGGGCCGTTGCATGATCTCGACGGCGTTCGCGGCTTCGCCAGCAATACCGGGGCGCGTGCCTTCTTCGATGCCCCCTGGATCGTCATCTATATTGCAATGGCCTTCGCCATCCACGTCTATGTCGGGGCGCTGGCCGTGGTGGCTGCGTTGCTGGTCACCGGGGTGTCGATCGTGCGCCGGGCGGTCCAGAACAAGCAGGTCGCCAATGCCAGCGGGTCGGGGTTCCGCTCGATGGTCGCGGCGATGGGCCTGCTGCGCAATGCCGAGGTGATCCAGGCGACCGGCATGCAGGCGGCGGTCATTTCCCGCTGGCGCGCGCGACGTGACGAGGCACTGGCCGAGCAGGGAGCGGTGCGGATCTCCGAGATCACGCTGCTGACCTTCAGCGAGTTCATGCGTTCGTTCCTTTCCTCGATCGGGCTGGCGGTCGGGGCGCTGCTGGTGATCGGAGGCGAGATCACCTATGGCGGCATGTTTGCCACGATGATCCTGTTCCGCATGCTGCTGTCTCCGACCGACAGGCTGATCACCGGCTGGCAGAGCTTCGCCGTGGCGCGCGGCGCCCTGGAGCGGCTAGATCAACTGCTGACAGGCGACTCCGAGCGCGACCGCAACAGCATCGTGACCACGGCAGCCCCGCAGGGGCGGCTATCCGTCGAGCATGTCTCATACACCCGTAGCGCCCGCCAGCGTCCGATCCTGCGTGATGTCAGCTTTGCGGTGCAGCCCGGTGAACTCCTGGTCGTGGTCGGCCCCAGTGCCTCGGGCAAGACGACGCTGGCCCGGCTTTTGCTGGGTGTGATCAAGCCGAGCCTTGGCGCCGTGCGGCTGGACGGCCTCGACGTCTTCCGCTGGAACCGGGATGATTTCGGCCACCATGTCGGCTATCTGCCGCAGTCGGTCTCGCTGCTGCCGGGAACGGTGCGCGACAACATTGCCCGGTTCCGCGAGGCCAGCAACGAGGACGTGATCGCCGCCGCCGAGATGGTGGGCATTCACGAAACCATCGCCCGCTTGCCCAAGGCCTATGACACCGAGTTGGACGATACCGCGTCGCAGCTGTCGGGAGGCCAGCGCCAGCTGATCGGACTGGCCCGCGCGGTTTTCGGCGAACCCAAGCTGGTGGTCCTGGACGAGCCGAATTCCAATCTCGATTCATTCGGCGAGGCGGCATTGCTCAACGCCGTGCGGGGCTTGCGTGCCGCCGGCTGCACCGTGGTGCTGATCACCCACAAGCGCGCGCTGATGGACATGGCCGATCGCGTTCTGGCGCTGCGCGATGGCGGGGTTCAGTTCTTCGGTACCATCGACCAGGCCCGGGCCGCGTCGGCCCGGCCGGCCGGGCCGGAAGCGATCGGCCCGGCCGAGGTACAGGCGTCATGAGCCAGGAACTGCTGCCCTATCAAAGTCACCATCCGCCCAGCATCCTGGGCAACAGCGGCACGCGCCGAGCGATACTGGCCGGGGTGACGATCCTGGTGCTGTTCTTCGGTGTGCTCGTCGGCTGGGCGGCGCTGGCGCCGCTGAATTCTGCGGTGGTCAGCGTCGGGGTGATCAAGGTCGAGGGCAACCGCCAGGCGGTGCAGCATCTCGATGGCGGCATCGTCGCGGCCATCCTGGTCAAGGAAGGCGAGAAGGTACGCGCCGGCCAGACGCTGGTGCGCCTGGACGATGTCGGGCCGAGGGCGAATGTCGATTCGCTGCAGGCCCAGTTCGACTCGCTGCAGGCACTCGAATCGAGGCTGCTGGCCGAGCAGAAGGACCTGGACGAGGTCGTCTTTCCGGCGTCGCTGCAGGCCCGTGCCGCCGCCGAACCGATCGTCGCCCAGTACCTGCAATCCCAGCGCGACCAGTTTGCCGCCCGTCGGCGGTCGATCAGCGGCTTGCGCGATATCCAGCGGCAGCGCATCGAGCAGCTGAAGGAACAGATCATCGGCGCGCGCGGCCAGATCGCGGCGACCGACCGGCAACTCGCCCTGGCCGGCGAGCAGGCCAGGGACGTGAAATCGCTTTACGACGAAGGTTATGCGACCAAGAGCCGCCTGCTGGATCTCCAGCGCTCGGTCGCAGCTCTCCAGGGTACCGCGGCGGATCTGCGGGCCACGGTTGCCCGGCTCAGCCAGCAGATCGGCGAGACCGAGATCCAGTTGGGCCAGCTCGAACGTGACCGGCAGAGCGAAGTCGCCGAATCGCTGCGCGACGTCACCGCGCGGCTGTTCGATCTGGGGCCGCGGCTGCATGCCGCCAAGGATGTGCTGGCCCGTGTCGCGCTCGTCGCACCGATGGGCGGCTATGTCGTCGGGATGAAGATCTTTACCGTCGGCGGCGTCATCAATCGCGGCGACGTGGTGCTCGAGATCGTGCCGGTCGACAGCCCGCTGGTCGCGGAAACCCGGGTGTCGCCCGATGCCGTCGAGGAGATCCGGCCGGGCATGACGACCGAAGTCCGGCTGACGGCGTTCAAGCAGTCGGCGATGCCCAAGGTCAGCGGCCAGGTGCTCAAGGTCTCCGCCGACCGGCTCAACGATCCGCGCACGAACCAGGATTATTTCTCGATCACGTCGTCGGTCGATGTGGCCGAACTGGCGGCGGCAGGCGTGGCGCTGGCACCGGGCATGAACGTGGACGTCATCATCCCGCTGCGCGCGCGCACCGCGCTGGCCTACATGATGAGCCCGCTGACCCGTGCCTGGGATCGGGCGCTGCGCGAGAAATGATCGTCCGCGACCTCGTCGTGATCTCCCAGCAATTGCCGCCCGGCGCGGCGGCGCGGGCCGAGGCCGCGACCGGGGCCAGCGTCGAGATGGTCGCCGACCTTGCCGGCCTCGAGGCCGCTCTGGCCCGGCCCCGGCCCCGTGCCTGCCGGGTCCTGTCGGTCCTGAACCGGATCGTGCTGCCGGCACGGCTGCTGGATGCGCTGGACGAACCGGCCTACAACATCCATCCCGGCCCGCCCGAGTTTCCGGGCATCGCGCCGGAAGCATTCGCCCTCTATGCCGGGGCGACCAGCTTCGGCGTCACCGCCCATCGCATGACCGCGCGGGTCGATGACGGGCCGATCGTCGCCGTGCTGCGCTTTCCGATCCCACCCGGTCTCGGCCGCATGGCACTGGCCCACGCCGCCGGCCGCGCGGTCTGGCAGATGTTTGGACAGATGGTACCGCGCCTGGCCGGCCGGCCGGCGCCGCTCGGCGCGCTGGCCGAACGCTGGGGGGGCCGGCGCGCAACGTCGGCCGATTATGCCCGGGCCTGCGCCCTGTCGCCCGACATGACGGCCGAGGAGGTCGCGCGGCGCATACGCGCCTTTGGCGACGGATCGCCCGGGCAGTTCCATATCGACCTGCATGGCCGGCGTTTCTTTCACACCGCGGTTGGGGAGGCCTGATGGCCGCACGTCAGATGATCGGCGTCGATGTCGAGATGGCAGCGCCGGGTTCTGCGCTGATCTGGAACATCGACACGCCCCGCCCGGGTGCGGTGCCCCATGTCGGACAGTTCGAGCTGCAGGGCTGGGTCTCGCCCCGCCCGGGCGCCGACGTCGAGGTCGGCTCGGTCCAGGTCTGCTACGGCGCGATCGTCCTGTGCAACCTGACGGTGGCGATCCCGCGCCTCGACGTCACGGCTCATTTCGGCGCCGGCAACGTTGCCCGCAACCCCGGGTTCCGGACGATCGTCGATGCGGCCGGGCTGGGGCCGCACTACGACCTCGATGTCTTCGCCGTGACGCGGTCCGGCGACCGGGTCCACCTTTGCACGTTGCGCGGGCGCACGGTTGATGCACCGTCGGCGTTCGTCGAGACCGGCAGGCTGCGACCGCTGTTGTTGCGCACGACAGGGCGGGCCGGGTCGACGATGATGATGAACGCGTTGATGGCCCATCCGGCGATCGTCGGCAATGATCAGCACCCGCATGAGGTGCGCCCGGGCCTGTACTGGGCCCACATGTTCCACGTCCTCGGCCGCCCTGCGGCGTACGAGGAGATCCAGGATGCGGCCGGCTTCCATAGCCGGATGAACCTTGTCGCACGCAATCCCTTCTGGCAGGTGGGCGCCCAGCACAATCGCTGGTTCGAACAGCATTACGAGGCGCGATTGCGCGATTTCTGCCTTGGCGCTGGCGAAGCCTATTATCGCTGGATCGCGTCGCAGCAGGGCAAGCACCCGACCTTCTACGTCGAGAAGTATTCGGACTTTCCCGTCGATTCCGCCTATCCGGACTCGTTGCACGACAATCTGGCCTATGTCTTCCTGGTGCGCGATCCGCGCGATGTCCTGGTCTCGATGATCCGGTTCAGCGACAAGCGCGGCGATCGCGAATTCGGCCGTCATGCCGCGGCCGACGATGCCGATTTCGCGCGGTCCTTCTGCGTCAGTTTCCGCCGTCTGCACGACGAATGGCGCCAGCGGGGCCAGCGCGCCGCGCTGGTCCGTTACGAGGATGCGGTGGGTAATCCGGCGTCGGAATTCTTCCGTGTCCTCGAATTCCTTGGCCTCGACCGGTCGTCGCCGGTTCTCGATGCCATGGCCGCGGCGGCGCGCTCGGAGAACAAGGCCCACATGACTTCGGCCTCGATCGAACAGTCGGTGCGGGCGCGCGACGACGGGCGTTTCGCCGCACTGGTCGAGATCGTTTCCGAACGTCTTGCCGACGTCATGGCGGCGCTGGGGTACGCGTGATGGCGCAGGCCGATCCGCAGCGGCAGATCGTTGTTCGCGCGCAGGGCCTTGGCAAGCGCTATGCGCGTCGCCGCCAAGGCTTCTTGCCCGGTCTCCTGGGGCGCAAGCGCGAGGATGCCGCGCCGTTGCGCCGGGACTGGGCCTTGCGCGACGTCACGCTCGACGTCGGGGCCGGCGAGATCGTCGGGGTGATCGGGCGCAACGGCGCGGGCAAGAGCACGCTGCTGCGGATCCTGTCGCGGATCAGCGCCCCGACCCTCGGCGCGCTGTCGGTCCGTGGCCGGGTGACGACGCTGCTCGATGTCGGGGCCGGCTTTCATCCCGACCTGACCGGCCGCGAGAACATTGCCCTGGCCGGCGGCATCTTCGGGCTCAGCCGGCGGGACATCGCCGCCGGAACCGAGGCGATCGCAGCCTTTGCCGAGCTCGAGGCGGTGATCGACGAACCGCTGAAGCACTATTCCAGCGGCATGCAGATGCGGCTCGGCTTTGCCGTCGCCACGCATGCGTCGCCCGACCTGCTGCTGATCGACGAAGTGCTGGCGGTCGGCGACCTGGCATTCCAGCAACGCTGCCTGGAACGTATTCATGAACTCGCGCGCGGCGGGACCGGCATCCTGCTGGTGACGCACGACCTGCAGGCGGTCCAGACGCTGTGCCGGCACGCCTATCTGCTCGATGGCGGCCGCATTGCCGCGCAGGGGGCCCCGGCGGACGTGGTCGCCGCCTATCAGGCCAATATGGCGGTGCGCCAGTCGACAGCCGACGCGCAGGCGCCAAGCCGGCTGCGTTTCGGTCGCTTCTGGCTCGGCAGCGGCGGCCGCCCGGCGACCGGCTGGACGACGGGCGAGGCGGCGACACTGGGCCTCGAGGTCGAGGCGCTCGACGACGGAATCGATTGCCTTGTCACGATCGACCTGCTGTCGGATCGGGGCGCGCTGCTCTGGCGCTGGACGCCGCCGGGCGGCGCGCGGCTCGCACGCGGGACTCAGCTGTTCGATTTCGCCCTCGGCATTCTGCCGTTGCAGCACGGCGTCTATCATCTGGCGGTGCTGTTGCACGACCTGGGCAACGGGACCCTGGAAACCTGGATGTTGCCGCCCAATCTGCGCTTCGGACCGCAGGCCGCCGCGCCGGACGATGTCGGTCCTGCCTGGCCGCTGGCCATTGATGCGACCTTCTCGGTCACCCGCGCATGATCGCGCCGCCAGACCACATCTGCGGTTATTTCGAACGGTTCGAAGGCCTGGTCGCGGTCGGCTGGGTTGCCGACCGGCGGCAGGCCGACCGGCGTCTGACCGTCGAACTGTGGCTGGGCGACGAAGCGGTGGCCGTCGGCATCGCCGGGATCTATCGCGGCGACGTCGAAGCCGCCGGCATGGGCGACGGCCGCTACGGCTTTCGCCTGATGGTGCCCGATCACCTGGCGCCGGCCGAGGCGACGAAGGCCAGCGTGCGCATCGCCAACACCGCGTTTGTTCTGCCGGGATCGCCGCAACTGCTGGAGCCTGGCCAGCAGCATGTCACGGTGATGCGCGGCGAGGTCAACCAGCAGTCCGGACTGGCCGTCCGCGGCTGGGTCTATGACGAGCGGCACCCGGATCGCCAGCTCACCGTCGAATTGCTGGACGGCGACGAGGTCGTCGCATCGGGGATCGCGGACCGGTTTCGCCGCGACCTGCTCGACAACGGTATCGGCGACGGCCGCCATGCCTTCGAGATCAAGCTGCCGATGCGGTTCGCCGACGGGCGGCATCACGTCTTGTCCTGCCGCGTCGCCGAAACCGGCGACATGCTCGCGCGCGACGGCGTCGAGGTGCTGGAAATGACCAGCGGTGTCCGTTCCGCCCTGCGCCGGGCGGCCGATCCGGGTCTGATCGCGGCCCAGCCCAATGCGGCGGCCGAATTGTTGCAGGCGGTCGCGGCCTATTTCGAGGCCAATGAACAGCGCCTGCCGCGGTCGGTTCCGTTCGCCGAGTTCCCGGTCTGGCGTCGGCTGTTCCACGACCAGTCGCCGCCCGAGGTGACGGACGGGCCGCAATTCCTGATCGGTATCCTCGATGGGGAGGGGGGCGAGGCGACACAGGCGTCGATCGCGGCGCAGCTCTATCGGCGCTATTCCGTCGTGTCGCTGGCGGACCGGCGGCCGGCCGAGATGCTCGCGGCAATCAGCGGCCGGCGCGATCGCGCGCTGCTGCTGCTCGAAAGCGGCGAGACACTACAGCCATCGGCGCTGGCCCATCTTGCCAAGGCCCTCGCGAACCCCGATGTCGCGATTGCCTATACCGACCATGTCCGCGCGGGCGAGCCGTTGGCCAAGGCGGCATGGAGCTACGACTTCTTCCTGGCCAAGCCCGATTTCGGGCCCGCGGCCGCCTATCGGGGCGACTGTCTGTCGCAATGGACACCCGACGACGACTGGGATGATGTTCCCTTTCGCGCGGTCGAGGGTTGCACCCGACTGATGATCCGCCACATACCGGTTTTTGCCGCCGATCGAACCGCGCGCAGCCGACGGCTGTCGGTCCGGGATGCCCATGCCGCCGCAGGCCGGCATGTTGCCCGTTGCCGTCTGCCCGTGACGTTGCAGCCCGCATCCGATCCCGTCCTGCTGCGGCCGCGCTGGACCGTGCGCGATCTTCCCGCCGTCAGCCTGGTGATCCCGACGCGCGACGGACTCGACCTGCTGCGGCCGTGCCTGGAGAGCATCCGGCGGCTGACGGTCTATCCCCGCCTTGAAATCCTGATCGTCGACAACGGCAGCAGCGATCCGGCGACAATTGCTTATTTCCGCTCGCTGGCGGCCGATCCGGGCATCCGCGTCATCGATCATCCCGGACCGTTCAATTTTTCGGCGATCAACAACCACGCCGTGGCCGAAGCGCGCGGCGACGTCATCGGCTTCGTCAACAACGACATCCTGCTGCCCGACGAGATGCCGTCCGACTGGCTGGCGGAAATCGCCGGCTGGGTCATGCGCGGCGATGTCGGCGCGGTCGGTATCAAGCTGGCCTACGGCAACGACATGGTCCAGCATGGCGGGGTGGTGCTCGGGCTGAATGGTGCGGCAGACCATGCCTTCCGCCACTGCGACCGCCGCGAGCCCGGGCACGACGACCGGCTGATCTGCCCCCATCAGGTATCGGCGGTAACCGCCGCCCTGATGTTCATGCGCAAGGCGGTGTTCGAACGCGTCAACGGCTTCGAGGAAACGCTCTATCCCGTCGCCTTCAACGACGTCGATCTCTGCATCCGTCTCGGCGTCAATGGCTGGCGCATCCTGATGCTGCCGCAACTCTGGGCCTATCACCTGGAATCGGCTTCGCGCGGCACGGATATCGCGCCGGCCCGTCGCGGCCAGGCCTTCCGCGAACTCGAAAATCTCAGGCGGATGTGGCGTGACCGCCTGTATGCCGACCCATTCTACAACCCCAATCTCGGCCGCGACGGCGAGGCCTACGTATCGCTGGCGTGGTAGGCGGCACCGGCCGGGCCGCGCGTCTCAGTACCGTTCGGGCACGTAGAGTTCCGGCGGCAGCGTCCGGCGCTCGTAGTTCGGGTTGAAGACGCGCTCGGGCAGGGCGATCTCCTCGTGCGGCACCTCGCCATACGGAATGACCGACAGGAGATGGGCGATGCAGTTCAGCCGCGCCCGCTTCTTGTCGTTGCCCTCGACGATATGCCAGGGCGCCTCGGGGATGCTGGTGCGGTCGAACATCTCCTCCTTCGCCTTGGTGTACTGCTCCCAGCGCACGCGCGACTGCAGGTCCATCGGCGACAGTTTCCACTGCTTGATCGGATCGTGGATGCGCATCAGGAAGCGGAGCTGCTGTTCCTCGTCGGTGATCGAGAACCAGTATTTGACGAGAATGATGCCCGAGCGGACCAGCATCCGCTCGAAATCCGGCACGTCGCGGAAAAAATCCTCGACCTGCGCCTCGGAAGCGAAGCCCATCACGCGCTCGACCCCGGCGCGGTTGTACCAGCTGCGGTCGAACAGCACGATCTCTCCCGCCGCCGGCAGATGCGGGACGTAGCGCTGGAAGTACCACTGCGTCTTCTCGCGGTCGGACGGGGCGGGCAGGGCGACCACCCGACAGGTGCGCGGGTTGACGCGCTGGGTGATGCGCTTGATGGCACCGCCCTTGCCGGCGCTGTCGCGACCTTCGCAGAGCACGACGAGCTTCAGCCCCTTGTGGCGCACCCAATCCTGCAGCTTGACCAGTTCACCCTGCAGCCGCATCAGTTCGGTGAAGTAGGTATGGCGGTCGATGCTGCTTTTCTTGCGCTTGTCGAGCAGCGTGCGCAGTTCCGGCGGCACACGGGCGTCGTCGATCGACTGCTCGATCTCCTCGTCCATGTCGTCCTCGAGCTCGAGTTCGAGCCAGGACCGCGTCTCGGTGTCGTTCGTCGGCTGCGTCATCGATCCAACCCTTCCCGCAAATCGGCAAAGCGCGCAAAATCTAGCGCAAGTCTATGACAATTGGCGGCTCGGGTCGCTATTTCACCGGCCGTTTTTCGAGCTTCCGGGCCAGTGTCCGGCGATGCAGCCCCAGCCGGCGCGCGGTCTCCGAGATGTTGAAGTCGGTATCGACCAGCGTCTCGTGGATGCGTTCCCATTCCAGCGTCTTGATCGAGGTACGACGGTCGGTAAGGGGTACCGAGGTGTCGCCCTCCGCCTTGTCGAAGGCAGCCTCGATGTCGTCGGTGTTGGCAGGCTTGGCAAGGTAGTGGCAGGCGCCGAGCTTGATTGCCTCGACCGCGGTGGCAATGCTGGCAAAGCCGGTCAGCACGACGATTCGGATCGTCCGATCATGGGCGGCCAGCAGCTTGACGCATTCGAGTCCGGAACCGGCACCGAGCTTGAGGTCGACGACCGCATAGCCCGGTGTGCGGGTTGCCAGGAAGTCGGCGACACCATCGCGCCCGTCGCTGACCGCGACGTCGTAGCCGCGTTTCTCGAACGAGCGTTTCAGGGTCCGCGCGAAGGTCGCATCGTCCTCGACGATGATCAGGGAACGGTCAGTCGCCATCGAGGCCTCCTTCCGTCAGGCTGGCGAGCGGCAGCGACAGGGTGACGCAGGCGCCGCGCAGCGTGTTTTCCGCAGTTACGGTGCCACCCAGCTTGCGGACCACGTTGACCACGAGAAAAAGCCCGAGCCCGCCGCCGTCGCGACCCTTGCTCGACATGTAGGGTTGGCCCAGCCCGGCGAGAATATCCTTGTCGAAACCCGGCCCGGCATCGCGAACCGCAATGACCAGCTTGCCGTCCTGGCGTTCGACGGTGACGCCGATCCAGCGCGGCGACGCCTCGTAGGCGTTGTCGAGCACGTTGAAGATCACCTGCTTCAGCGCCCGATCGGACACGATCGGTTCGTCCGGGTGGAAATCGCCGGCATAGTCGACATGTGCGCCCGGCCGGCTTGCCCGCCACTCCTCGATGACCTCGTCGAGGAAGGCGCGCACGGTGGTGCGGATCGTGCCTTCGCCGCGCGCCTGGCCCGACGCCATCAGGATACCCGACAGGATCCGCTTGCAGCGGTCGATCTGGCGGCCCATCTCGTCGATATCCTCGGCCAGTTCGGGATCGCGCCGGACGACGTCGAGCCGCCGCCAGTCGGCCAGCAGCACCGAGATCGTGGCGAGCGGCGTGCCGAGTTCGTGGGCCGCGCCGGAGGCGAGCAGGCCGATACGGACGATGTGGTTCTCCTCGACCGATTGGCGGCGCAGGTCGGCCAGATAGGCATCGCGGTCACGCAGGTTGCGGTTGATCCGCGTCATGAACAGCACGATCAGCCCGGCCGTCAGCAGGAAGCACAGGAACATGCCACGGATATGCAGGCCGAAAAGGTCGTCCTCGCCGTGATGCTGCAGGTCGAGCGGCTGGAAATACATCGTCAGCATGACGAAGGCCACGGCAGCCGTCCCGACCAGCAGCCAGGTCGACCAGGGCGCCAGCAGGATCGCACCCAGCGCGATCTGGAGCAGGTAAAGCGATACGAATGGGTTGGTGGCCCCGCCGCTCAGATAGAGCTGGACGGTCAGCGCCGCCATGTCGAGGAACAGCGCGATGAACAGTTCGGCGTGCGAAACCGGCCGGCTCGATCGCAGCACCAGCAGGCTGAGCGCATTGAGGCCGATCAGGAACAGCACGACGCAGCCCATCGGCGCCAGCGGCAGCGGGATGTCGAACGAGAAATGGACGAGAAGGATCGTCACCACCTGGCCGGCCACGGCAAGCCAGCGCAGCTGGCGCAGCAGGAACAGGTTCTTGCGGTTGGTGACGTCCGGATCGGAGACGAGGCCGGTGCCCCCCAACAGCGACGTCTCGGGGTCCCATCGTGCGGTCAAGGGCATCCTTCGCGTTGTTCCCGCTACCGCCCGCGGAGAATGACGGCCAGCGCTGCGGCCAGCATAGCCGCTAGCCCGAACCATGTCAGCGCGTAGCCGAGATGGCTGTTGCGGAACTGCACCACGGTCATCCCGCCCTTCGGCCAGCCGCCGTCGTTGGGCTGCGCATCCGCGTCGACGAAGAAGGGGGCGCTGCCGGCCAGGTCGCGGGCTTTGGCGATCGCTGCCACGTCGCGGGAATACCACCGGCCGGCCGCCGGATCGTTGTCACGCAGGAAGCCGCCGCCCGGTTCGCTGATCCGCAGCAGGCCGGCGACGCGGGTATCACCCTCGATCTGCCCTGCCGGCCGCGTCGCGGGATCGCGCCGGTCCGATGGCACGAAGCCGCGATTGACCAGCACGGTGAACCCCTGGTCGGTGCGGAACGGGGTCACCACCCAGAAGCCGCCGCCCAGCGCGGTGACGGCCTGGACCAGCGTCTCGCGGTCATTGAGGAAGCGGCCGGTCATCGTCACATGCCGATATTCGTCGCCGGCCGCCGTCACGCCGGGCCACTCGGCCGGCCCCGGTGCCGGTACCGGGGGCCGGTCGACCCGTTCCGTCACCCGGGCGATCAGCGCCAGTTTCCAGTCGCGGCGGTCGAGCTGCCAAAGGCCGAGGGCCGTGGTGATGCCGATTCCGATCAGCATCACCAGGCCAAAGGCCAGCTTCTTCCGGTTCGTCCTGTCCGTCCCCCCTGAGCGCGCCGGGGCGCTCACGGCATCCCGCTCATGTCATGCATGCCCGGCATCATGTTGGTGTTCAGGTGGAACATCACCCAAAGCGAGCCGGACAGCACGATGACGACCAGGATCAGCGTGAACAGCAGCGCCGTGATCGACCAGCCGCCCTCCGCCTTGGGGTGCATGTGCAGGAAGTAGATCATGTGGACGACGACCTGGACGGCGGCGAAGGCCATGATGGCGATTGCCGTCGCCTGCTTGCTTTCCAGCGCCCCGGTCATCACCAGCCAGAACGGGATCGCGGTCAGCACGACCGAAAGGATGAAGCCGGTCAGGTAGCCCTTCAGCGTAACGGGCGCATGGCCGTTGTCGTGGCCGGTTTCGGCATGACCGCTCATCGCAGCATTCCCATCAGATAGACGAAAGTGAAGACGCCGATCCAGATGACGTCGAGGAAGTGCCAGAACATGCTGAGGCACATCAGCCGGCGCTGGTTGGCGGCGATCAGCCCGTGGCGGGCCACCTGCACCATCAGCGTGACCAGCCAGATGATGCCGAACGTCACATGCAGGCCGTGGGTGCCGACCAGCGTGAAGAACGACGACAGGAACGCCGAACGCTGCGGCGTCGCCCCTTCGTGGATCATGTGGGCGAATTCGTAGAGTTCGATGCCGATGAAGGCCAGGCCGAACAGCCCGGTGACGGCAAGCCAGGCCTGGACCGCGCCGGCGCGGCCACGCTGCATCTCGAGCATGGCAAAGCCGTAGGTGATCGACGACATCAGCAGCATCGCGGTGTTGACCGCGACCAGCGGCAGGTCGAACAGGTCCTTCGGGGCGGGGCCGGCGGCGTAGCTGGCGCCGAGCACGCCGTACACGGCGAACAGGATCGCGAAGATGAGGCAGTCGCTCATCAGGTAGATCCAGAAGCCGAGCATGGTCGACCCGCCTTCCGGATGGTCGTGCTCGTCCAGGTCGTAGAAGACGGGGGTGCCGCCTGCGGTGGTTTGGAGGTTCGTTGCCATGATTGCCTTACCCTCGCGACGCCAGGGCCTGCGTCCGCGCCTCCTCGGTCCGGACGATCTCGTCGGCCGGAATGTGGTAGTCGCGGTGGTAGTTGAAGGTGTGCCAGATCGCGGTGGCGACGATGCCGGCGAAGCTCAGCGCGGCAAGCCACCAGATGTACCAGATCAGGGCGAAGCCGCAGGCGACGCTGAGCCCCGCCAGGATCACGCCGGTGCCGGTGCTGCGGGGCATGTGGATCGGGCGGAAGCCGGTCAGCGGGCGGCCATGGCCCCGGCGCTTCATGTCGGCCCAGGCGTCGTTGTCGTGAACGATCGGCGTGAAGGCGAAGTTGTAGTCGGGCGGCGGGGACGAGGTCGACCATTCCAGCGTGCGGCCGTCCCACGGGTCGCCGGTGACGTCGACGAGTTCCTTGCGCTTCCAGACGCTGACCGCGATCTGCAGCAGGAAGGCGCCGATGCCGGCCGCGATCACCAACGCCCCGATTCCGGCGATGATGAACCAGATGTGCAGCGACGGATCGTCGAACACCCGCATGCGCCGGGTCACGCCCATCAGGCCCAGCACGTAGAGCGGGGTGAAGGCCAGCCAGAAGCCCACGACCCAGCACCAGAACGAGACCTTGCCCCAGAACGGATCGAGCTTGAACCCGAACGCCTTGGGCCACCAGTAGGCGATCCCGGCAAACAGGCCGAACAGCACGCCGCCGATGATCACGTTATGGAAATGGGCGATCAGGAACAGGCTGTTGTGCAGCACGAAGTCGGCCGGCGGCACCGCCAGCAGCACGCCGGTCATGCCGCCGACGACGAAGGTCAGCATGAAGGCGATGGTCCACATCATCGGCAGCTCGAAGCGGATGCGGCCGCGATACATCGTGAACAGCCAGTTGAAGATCTTCGCACCCGTCGGGATCGAGATGATCATCGTCGTGATGCCGAAGAACGAGTTGACGCTGGCGCCCGAGCCCATCGTGAAGAAGTGATGCAGCCAGACCAGGTAGGACAGCACGGTGATCACGACGGTGGCGTAGACCATCGAGGTGTAGCCGAACAGCCGCTTGCCCGAGAACGTCGAGGTGACTTCGGAGAAGACGCCGAACAGCGGCAGGATCAGGATGTAGACCTCGGGGTGGCCCCAGATCCAGATCAGGTTCACGTACATCATCGGGCTGCCGCCGAAGTCGTTCGTGAAGAAGTTGGTGCCGACGTAGCGATCGAGGCCGAGCAGCACCAGCACGGCGGTGAGCACCGGGAAGGAGGCGACGATCAGGACGTTGGTGCAGAGCGACGTCCAGGTGAACACCGGCATCTTCATCAGCGTCATGCCCGGCGCGCGCAGCTTGATGATCGTACAGATCAGGTTGATGCCGGATAATGTCGTTCCGACGCCGGCTATCTGCAGCGCCCAGATGTAGTAGTCGACGCCGACATCGGGGCTGTAGCCGATGTTGGAAAGCGGCGGATAGGCCAGCCAGCCGGTCTTGGCGAATTCGCCGATGAACAGCGAGGCCATCACCAGCACCGCGCCGCCGACCGTCATCCAGAAGCTGAAATTGTTCAGGAAGGGGAACGACACGTCGCGCGCGCCGATCTGCAGCGGCACCACGTAGTTCATCAGGCCGGTGACCAGCGGCATCGCCACGAAGAAGATCATGATGACGCCGTGCGCCGTGAAGATCTGGTCGTAGTGATGGGCGTTGAGATAGCCCTCCGACCCGTTGAAGGCCCAGGCCTGCTGCAGGCGCATCATGATCGCGTCGGCGAAGCCGCGCAGCAGCATGATGATGCCCAGCACCATGTACATGATGCCGATCTTCTTGTGATCGACGCTGGTGAACCATTCGCGCCACAGATAGCCCCAGAGGCGGAAATAGGTCAGCGCGCCGACGACCGCGATGCCGCCTAGGGCGACGACGCCGAAGGTGACGACGACGATGGGCTCGTGCAGCGGCAGCGATTCCCAGCTGAGGCGGCCGAACAGGAAGGAGGTTTGCATCGTACTGGACTCGGTCATGGAACGATCACAGGGCTGACGGCTGGGCCGGCTGCACGGCGGGAACGAGGCCGCCGACGCGCCGGTTCTCGGTCCACGGACGGCCTAGGCCGGCACCGCGCAGCGGCGATGGGTCGCGCAAGGTGACGAGGCCCGGGCGCGAGGCTTCGCGTGCGGCGCGGAAGGCGGCCTCTTCCTCCTCGACGGTGCAGATGCTGGCCACGTAGGTCGCGGCGGCACCCCGCCGGGCGAACTTGTCGTAGGCGAGCGGCGCGGTGGCATAGACTCCGGCCATGCCGAGGCCGCCCCGCGCATCGATCGACATCATCTGATTCATGCACATCTTGCCCTGCTCGACGCACATGTTGAGGATCGCCTGATAGAGGTCGGGGGCGACCGGCGAGAAGCGGCGGACGGGCTCGTTCTCGCTCGGCCGCTCGAGTTCGAGATAGCGCGCGCGATCGAGGCCCTTGCCCTCGGCCTTGGCCTGCGCCACCCACTGCTCGAATTCCTGCGGCGACTGGCCGAGGAAGGCGAAGCGCATCCCGGAGAAGCCGGCGCCGCTGTAATTGGCCGAGAAGCCGAGATAGCGGCCGGGGTGGTTGATCACCGCGTGCAGCTTGGTCTCCATCCCCGGCATCGCGTAGATCATGCCGGCCAGCGCCGGGACGTAGAACGCGTTCATCACCGACGACGAGGTGATCCGGAAGTCGATCGGCCGATCCACTGGCGCCGCCATCTCGTTGACCGTGGCGATGCCATATTCCGGATAGAGAAACAGCCATTTCCAGTCGAGGGCGACGACCTCGACGGTCAGCGGTGCGTGTTCCGGCGTCACCGGCTTGCCCGCCGCGATCCGGTCGATCCGGCGATAGGGGTCGAGCAGATGCGTGCCGGCCCAGGTCAGCGCGCCCAGGCAGATGATGATCAGCAGCGGCGCGGCCCAGATGACCAGCTCCAGCTTGGTCGAGTGGTCCCAATCCGGCTCGTAGGCAGCCTGGCGGTTGCCCTGGCGGTAGCGCCAGGCGAACAGGACGGTCAGCGCCATCACCGGAATGATGATCAGCAGCATCAACAGCGTCGAGATGACCAGCAGGTCGCGCTGCTGGGCCGCGACGTCGCCGGCCGGGGCGAGGACGATGAGGTCGCATCCGCCGAGCAGCAGCGGAATGGGAAGAAGCAACAGCGTGCCGAAACGTCTCATGAGAAACTCGAATGCCTGGTACGGTTTCCGGGCGGCAGTGACAAATTGTGCACTGCGGCATCGGGGCCAGAGATAGCGGGGAGCGCGATGGCAGGGCATTGGACAATTTGTCCAATCCCCCATTCTGCCGCACTGCAGCAAATAGACGGAGGGAGCGGCAGAGCAATGCCGGGCCGGATAGTTATACTTAAGTAGATAGCAGCGGGCGTTGACGATGACCCATGTGACGGCAGCCGAGCGCGATGCGCGGAACGTTTCCCACCATGCGGGGGTGAACCCCGGCGACATTGCCGTCGGCGTGATCATCGGCCGAACCTCGGAATTCTTCGATTTCTTCGTCTATGCGATCGCCTCGGTGATCGTGTTCCCGAAGCTGGTCTTCCCGCATACCGACCCGCTGCTGGGTACCGTCTATTCGTTCGCCATCTTCGCGCTGGCTTTCGTAGCCCGGCCGGTCGGGACCGTGTTCTTCATGGCGGTCGACCGCGCCTATGGCCGCGGCGCCAAGCTGACCTCGGCGTTGCTGCTGCTCGGGATTTCCACCGTCGCCATCGCCTTCCTGCCCAGCCACGACACGATCGGCCCGGCCGCGATCTGGCTGCTGGCCCTGGCCCGGATCGGGCAGGGCATCGCGCTCGGCGGCACCTGGGACGGCCTGCCGTCGCTGCTGGCCCTCAACGCGCCGGAAAACCGCCGCGGCTTCTATGCGATGGTGCCCCAGCTCGGCGCGCCGATCGGCCTGATCGTCGCCTCGGCGCTGTTTGCCTATTTCGTGACCAACCTGTCGGCCGCCGACTTCTTCGACTGGGGCTGGCGCTACCCGTTCTTCGTCGCTTTCGCCATCAATGTCGTCGCGCTGTTCGCACGACTTCGCATCGTCGTCACCCCCGAATTCACCCGCCTGTTCGAGAACGGCGAATTGCAGCCTTCGCGGATTCGCGACGTGGTGCGGTCCGAGGGCAGCAACATCCTGATCGGCGCCTTCGCCCCGCTGGCCAGCTTCGCCCTGTTCCACATGGTCACGGTGTTCCCGCTGTCCTGGGTATTCCTGTTCACCGACGAGGCGCCTGGCCGGTTCCTGATCATCGAAGTCATCTCGGCGGCGTTCGGCATCCTGGCGATCATCGCGTCTGGCCTGATTGCCGACCGCATCGGGCGCCATTCGCTGCTGCTCGGTACCGGCATCGCCATCGCCGTCTTCTCCGGCTTCGCGCCCCAGCTGCTCGACGGCGGCACGGTGGGCGAGGTCGTCTTCATGGTGCTCGGCTTCATCCTGCTCGGCCTGTCCTTCGGCCAATCCTCGGGCGTGGTGGCATCGAGCTTCTCGGCCCGCTACCGCTATACCGGCTCGGCCGTCACCTCCGATCTCGCCTGGCTGTTCGGCGCCGGGTTCGCGCCGTTGGCGGCGCTGCTGCTGTCGAGCAATTTCGGCCTGATCTCGGCCGGCGCCTATCTGCTGTCGGGGGCTGCCTGCACCCTCGTCGCCCTGTGGGTCGCGAGCCGGATGGGCCGCGATGTCGGCCGCACCAGCATGCAGTGACGGTCCCCGGAAAAAGCTACGGCCGGGTTCGACCCGGCCGTAACTGCTTCCTGCTGCAGCGGTCTCAGCTGCGCGGCTTCAGGTTTTCCGGATCGTAGAGCGGCTTGTAGCCGACGCCGGTGACCTCGACCGGATAGGTCTCGCCGAAATACTCGACATTGAGCTTGCGGCCGACCTGGGCGTGCGACCAGGGCAGGTAGGCGAGGGCGATGTTCCTGCCGACCGACGGGCCGAAGGCGATCGAGGTGGTATAGGACCGGCGGCCCAGCGCGTCGACCAGCGTCTCGCCGGTCGCGGGATCCTGGACCGGCAGGATGCCGACCGGATAGCGCTTCACGCCCTTGGAATCGACATTGTCGGTCATCACCAGGGTGCACAGCATCGCCGGCTGATGCGCGCGCGCGCGGTATTCGACATGCCTGGCCTTGCCGCAGAAGTCGTCGGCCTTGACCTTCGGGCGGGCCAGGTCGGCTTCCAGCAGGTTGTACTCGGTCAACAGGTCGGCATTCTGCAGCCGCAGGCTCTTTTCCAGGCGCCGGCTGTTGGCATAGGTCTCGATGCCGACGGCGATGACGCCGGTCGACCGCAGCGCATCCCACACCGCCAGCCCGTCTTCGTAGGCCATGTGCAGTTCCCAGCCCTGCTCGCCGACATAGGAAATGCGGAAGGCAGTGACGTGCTTGCCGGCGATGCGGATCGGCTTGATCGCGGCGAAGGGGAAGTTCTCGACGCTGAGGCCCGCCGGATCCTCGACCACCTTCTGCAGGTTGACGCGCGCGTTCGGCCCCCAGATGCCGATGGTGACGTATTTCTCGGTCACGTCGGTGATGGTGACGTCGAGCCCGCGGTCCTGGGCCACCCGGCGCATGTAGTGATAGTCGCGCGGGCCGGCATCGGCGCCGTCGATCATGCGACAGCGATCGGCGAAGCGGAATACCGTGAAGTCGGCACGGACCATGCCCTCCTCGTCGAGGAAGTGGGTGTAGATACCCTTGCCGATATTGCCGTCGCCCCCGATCTTGGCCGCGGCGAGATATTCCATCAGGGCGACGTGGTCGGGCCCCTCGATGTCGTACATGGCGAAGTGCGACAGGTTGATGATGCCGCAATCGTCCGACATCGCCAGTTGCTCGGCATTGGAGACGCGCCAGAAATGGCGGTTGTCCCACTCGTTCTCGCGCACCGGCACGCGGTCGGCGTATTTCTCCAGCAGATGCTCGTTGGCGGCGTAGCCGTGGGCGCGTTCCCAGCCGCCCAGCTCCATGAAATAGCCGCCCAGCTCCTTCTCGCGCTCCCAGAACGGCGAGCGGCGGATGTTCCGGCCCTTGGAGAACGGCTCGCGCGGATGGACGGCGGGGTTGTAGACCTTCATCGCCGTCTCGGTGCAGCGGTCCCAGATGAACTGTTCCCGCGTCTGGTGCGGATAGAATCGGGCATAGTCGATCTGGTGATGATCGATCGCGGTACGGCCGTCGGTCATCCAGTCGGCGATCAGCTTGCCCATGCCCGGGCCGTCCTTGACCCAGATGCCGACCGCGTACCACAGGCCGCGCACCTTCTGGCTTTCGCCCATCGACGGGCCGCCGTCGGTCGTGACCTGCAGCAGGCCGTTGAACGAATGGCTTTCGTTGTAGCCGAGCTCGCCCAGGATCGGGGTCAGTTCCATGGCGCGCTCCAGCGGCGCCATGATCTGCTCCATGTCGAGGTCGCGTTGCGACGGCGACAGACGGGCCTGCTCCTTCTCCAGCAGGTCGCGGGGATGGACCAGCCGCGGGTTGGTCTCCTCGTAATAGCCCCATTCGATCTGGCCGCCCTCGGCGGTCTTCGGATCGCCGGTGTCGCGCATGTAGGCCGAATTGCCCTGGTCGCGCAGCAGCGGCCAGCCGATTTCCTTGCCGGTGCCGGCGAATTCGTTGTAGGGCCCGAAGAAGGTAAGCGGGTGGTCGATCGGCATCACCGGCAGGTCTTCCCCGACCATCTCGGCGATCAGCCGGCCCCAGAGGCCGGCGCAGACGATGACGTAGTCGGCCTCGATGGTGCCGCGATGGGTGACGACGCCCCTGATGCGGCCGTTCTCGACAATCAGCGACTTTGCCGGGGTATTGGCGAAGACCTGCAGCTTGCCGCTGCGCTCGGCCTGGTCGACCAGCTTGCCGGCCACGGTCTGCGAGCGCGGCACGACGAGGCCGGCATCGGGGTCCCACAGGCCCCCCTGCACCAGGCTTTCCTCGATCAGCGGGAACTTCGCCTTGATCTCGGGCGGATCGATCAGCCGGGCACGGGTGCCGAAAGCCTTGCCCGAGGTCACCTTGCGGCGGATTTCCTCCATCCGCGCATCGTCGCCGACGCGTGCGACCTCCAGCCCGCCGATGCGGACGTAGTGACCCATCTTCTCGTAGAAATCGACCGAGTAGAGGGTGGTCCAGCAGGAGAGGAAGTCGTGGCTGGTGGCATAGCAGAAGTCGGAGGCATGGCCGGTCGAGCCGATATCGGTCGGCACGGCCGACTTGTCGATGCCGACGATGTCGTCCCAGCCGCGCTCGACCAGGTGATGGACGATCGAGGCGCCGACGATCCCGCCCACCCCGACGATGACGACCTTCGCCTTCTGTGGAAATTCAGCCATGGCATGCGACCTTTTCTTGGCTTGGACGGAAATACCCTCATCCAATCTGCGGCAGCCGGCCCCGCCTGACTATGACAAATGCGACATACCCCCGGCCGCTCAGCCCCACCGCTTTCGCGCCGCGCGGATCGCTTCGCGAACCGTTTCCGGGGCCGTGCCGCCATGGCTGCGTCGGCTGGCGACCGACCGGTCTACCGACAGAACCGACGTCACGCCGTCGCCGATCCGCCCGTCTATTTCGCGCATGACTGCCGGCGGAAGCTGGTCGAGGGTCACCCCGTCCGCCTCGGCGCGCGCGACGATGCGCGCCGTGATGTGGTGGGCCTCGCGGAACGGCACCCCGGCCTCGCGCACCAGCCAGTCGGCCAGGTCGGTGGCGGTGGCGAAACCCCGGGTCAGGAAGGCGCGCATCTCGGCTTCGCGCACCCGCATGTCGGCGATCATGCCGGCGGTCGCCTCGGCGCACAGCGCCACGGTATCCACCGCGTCGAACATCGGCTCCTTGTCTTCCTGCATGTCCTTCATGAAAGTCATCGGCAGCCCCTTCATGGTGACGAGCAGGGCGGTCAGGGCGCCGACGACCCGGCCGGCCTTGCCCCGCACCAGTTCGGCCGCGTCCGGGTTGCGCTTCTGCGGCATGATCGACGAACCGGTGGTGAAGGCGTCGGACAGCGCGACGAAGCGGAACCCGTCCGAGCACCAGAGCGTCAGATCCTCGGCCAGGCGCGACAGGTGCACGGCGAACATCGAGCAGACGAACAGCAATTCGGCGATATGGTCGCGGGCGGCCACCGAATCCATCGAATTGGCGGTCGGCCTGGAAAAGCCCAGCCCGGCCGAGGTATAGTCGCGGTCGATCGGGAAGGCCGTGCCGGCCAGCGCGGCCGCCCCCAGCGGGTTGACGTTGATGCGGGACCGCGCCCCGGCGAGGCGTTCGCGGTCGCGGCCGAACATCTCGACATAGGCCATCAGGTGATGGCCCAGCGTGACCGGCTGGGCGACCTGCAGATGGGTGAAGCCCGGCATGACCGTCGCGGCATGCTCGTCGGCGCGGTCCATCAGTACCGCCTGCAGCGCGGCCATCGCCGGGTCCAGCCGCTGGTCGACCGCATCGCGCATCCACAGCCGCACGTCCGTCACCGCCTGGTCGTTACGGCTGCGCGCGGTATGCAGCCGGCCGGCGGCGTCGCCGATCAGGTCCTTGAGCCGCGCCTCCACGTTCATGTGGATATCCTCGAGGTCGTCGCGGAAGACGAAGCGGCCTTCGTCGATCTCGCGCTCGATGCGGGCCAGGCCGTCGACGATCGCGGCTGCATCGGCCTCTGGAATGATACCCTGGCGGGCCAGCATCCGGGCATGGACGACCGAGGCGGCGATATCCTGGCGATAGAGCCGCTTGTCGAAGCCGATCGACGGGTTGATGCGCGCCATCACCTCGGCCGGGCCGCGGGTGAAACGGCCACCCCACATGCGGTTTGCCGTGGTGCCGTTCGATCGGTCGTCCATCCTGCTGATCCCCTGCTTGCAACTGCAGGCGCCGTATACAGGCGATCCCGGCGTCCCGCCAGGGTGTCGCACCCGGCCGGCGGGGACCGGGCAATCGATCAGCTGCGGCCCAGCATCATCCGGCCGAGTGCCTCGGCCGTCAGGGCCTGTTCGGCCGGCGACAGCATCGCGACCAGGATCCGCTCGGTCTCGGCATGGTCGCGCATCGCCGGCTCGACCCGGCGGCAACCCTGCTCGGTCAGTTCGACGATGACGCCGCGGCCATCGGTCTCGTCTGCCATCCGGCGGACATAGCCGGCCTTCTCCAGCCGCCGCAGCAGGTTCGACAATCCCCCCGACGTCAGGATCAGCGTATCGAGCAGGGCCTTCGGCGACATGCGATAGGGCGCGCCCTGGACCCGCAGCGTCGCCAGCACCGCGAAGGCCGGATACTTCAACCGGTGTCGGGCAAGGGTGCGGTTGATCGCCTGCAGGAACACCTCGTTGAGGTGCAGCAGGCGGCCGACGATCGCCTTGCCGGAACAGTCGATGTCGGGGAATTCGCGGCCCCAGCGCTGCATGCCGGCGCCGACCCGGTCGTTCTGCCACAGCGCCGCCGGCGTCTCGTTGGGCGCCTTCCGCGCCGTGTCGTCGCGCATGCCGTACCTCCTGCCGAGCCTTGTTCCATGCCGCCCCGGTCCGCGCAAGGCAGCTCCCGGCGCGCCGTTGCCGCGGATAATATCTTTTCAGTATCTTTCTTGAAAGATAAATGACCGCATGCCATGCTTCGTCCGAGGTCGGCGGAGGGCTACTTCGCCGGCGCGGCCGCAGCCCGAAGGGAAGGGGCGGCACGGGGACACGCACTCGGACGGGAGCCAGCCACCATGCGACAGATGCTTCGTTACGCGACCGCCATCGCCCTTGCCGGATCGGGGATTGCCACCGGCGCCCGCGCCGAGGAACTGGTCGTCGGCGCCTTCGGCGGTTCGTTCGCCGACAACGTCAAGGCCTGCCATGTCGCCGCCTTCGAGAAGGCGACCGGGGCGACCGTCTCGCTCAAGCTCGGCAATTCGTCACAATTCGCTGCCGCGGTCCGGGCCACCGGCGGCAAGCCGGACATGGACATCGTCTATATCGACAATTCGCTGGCCGCTCAGATCCACGGCGAAAAGCTGGCCGAAACCATCGACCGCAGCAAACTGAAGAACGCGGCAGACGTCATTCCCAGCGCCTGGGGCAAGGACGACGCCTATGTCGTCGCCATGGTCAGTGCCACCGCGCTGGTCTACAACCCCAAGCTGGTGAAGACGCCGCCGACCTCGTGGCTCGACATCGCCGACCCGGCCTTTGCCGGCAAATATGCGATCGGCGACATCACCGGGACCTCGGGGCTGCATTACTTCCTGGCGCTCAACCGCATCAAGGGCGGCACGCTGGAAAACGTCGACCCGGGGATCGAGGCGATCAAGCCGATCGCCAAGGGTTCGGTCGTGCTCTACACCCAGGCCGACCAGTTGCTGTCGCTGTTCGAACGCGAGGAAATCGCGATCGCGCCCTGGTACCCCGATCGGGCCGGCGTGGCGATGGACAAGGGCCTGTCGCTGGCGGTGGCCTATCCGAAGGAAGGCGCCGTCGGCATCCTGCCGGCGGTGATCATCCCGAAGGGGACGCCGCGGACCGCCCTGGCGCTGCAGTTCCTCGACCAGATCCTGTCGGCCGAGGGGCAAGGCTGCTTCTCCGAACGTGCCTATATCGGAGCCGTCAACACCAAGGTGAAGCTGTCCGACAAGGTCGCCAAGATCGTGCCGAACGGCGAGAGCCTGCAGCAGGCCTGGTTCATCGACCCGGAGGTGATCGCCCGCAACTCGGCCGGCTGGACCCGGCGCTGGCAACGCGAAGTGGCACGCTGACCCGCGCTGCCGGGGCTGGCCGATGAGTGCGCTGGTCTTCGAGGGGCTGGGCAAATCCTATGGCGAGACCACGGTCGTGCGCGAGGTCTCGCTCACTATCGGCGAAGGCGAGTTCGTCTCGCTGCTCGGCCCCTCCGGTTGCGGCAAGACGACGATCCTGCGCATGGTCGCCGGTCTTGTCGAACCGACCCGGGGCCGTATCCTCCTCGGCCGCGACGACATCACCCGGCTGCCGCCGAACCGGCGCGGGCTCGGTCTCGTCTTCCAGTCCTACGCGCTGTTTCCGCATCTGACGGTTTATGAGAACGTCGCCTTCGGCCTGCGCCGGCGCAAGGTCGGCGGGGCCGAGCTCGATCGCCGGGTCAGCGAAGCCCTGGCGATGGTGCGTCTTTCCGGTTTCGGCGACCGGCATCCGCGCCAGCTCTCGGGCGGGCAGCAGCAGCGCGTCGCGATCGCCCGCGCGATCGCGCCGCGGCCCCGGGTGCTGCTGTTCGACGAGCCGCTGTCCAATCTCGACGCGCAGCTGCGCGACGAGATGCAGATCGAACTGAAGCGCCTGCAGCGCGAACTCGGCATCACCACCCTGTTCGTCACCCACGATCAGGGTGAGGCGCTGTCGATGTCCGATCGTGTCGGCGTGATGGCGCGGGGCGTGATGCAGCAGTTCGCGACACCCGAGGAAATCTATCATCGCCCCGCCACCGCCTTCGTCGCCAGCTTCATCGGCAAGCCGAACCGTCTCGCCGGGCGCGTCGCTTTCCGCGCCGGTGCCGGCGGCCGGGTCGCGGTGGGCTCCATCGAACTGGCGGCGGCCCGGATCGACGAGGCCTCCGGCGCGGCCATCGAGATCGTGATCCGGCAGGAGGCGATCGGCCTGCGTCCGGGCGGTGGGGCCGAGGACGCGGTCGGCGGCACCATCGTCCTGCGGTCGTTCAGCGGCGCCCGCGTGCAATACGTGGTCCGGCTGGCCGACGGGATCGAGCTTGTCGCCGAGACCCCGTCGCATGGCGCTCTGGCAGCGCTCGAACCCGGTGCCGGTGTCGCTCTCGATATCGCGCCGGAAGCGGTGCTGGTCATGCCGGTCGAGGGTGCGGCCGCATGATCCGGCGGCGCCATGGCCTCTTGCTGGTCGCGCCGCTCGGCCTGGTGCTGGCCGGCTTCTTCATTGCCCCCGTTCTGATGTTGGTGCCGACCAGTTTCGGCGAATACGTCCCCGGTGCCGGCATTGCCAAAGGCGTATGGACGCTGGAAAACTACGCCCGGATCATCACCGACGACTATTACCGTGAAGTGATCTGGCGCACGCTGGGCCTCGGCCTCGCGGTCACCGCCGCCTGCCTCGTGCTGGGCTATCCGCTGGCTTACCTGATCGCCCGCGGCCCGGAACGCTGGCGCGTGCCGCTGATCCTGCTGGTCATCTTCCCGATGATGCTGAACCTGGTGGTACGCTCGTTCGGCTGGATCGCCCTGCTGGCCAATCGCGGCCTCGTCAACAACCTGTTGATGCAGCTCGGCGTCATTGCCACGCCGCTCAAGCTGATGTTCAACATGACCGGGCTGATGATCGGCCTGACCCACATCTACCTGCCGTTCATGGTGCTGATGCTGGTCGCCGCGATCCGCAACGTGCCGCGCGATGTCGAGGCCGCGGCGGCAACGCTCGGCTCGACCCGGATTCATGTCTTCGCGTCGGTGACGCTGCCGCTGTCGGCGCCGGGTATCCTCGCGGGCTCGATCCTCGTCTTCGTCCTGACCGTAAGCGCGCTGGTGACACCGCGCATGCTGGGCGGGCCGACCTACAAGGTGATGGCGACGCTGATCTACGACGAATACATGCAGCTGCTCGACTGGCCCAGCGGCTCGGCCCTGTCGTTTGCGCTGACGGCGATCACGCTTGCCATCATCTGGCTGTCGGGTCGCGTGGCCCGGCGCTGGGCGGGCCAGCCGTGAGCGCCGATCGCGACGGCCGGCCCGGCCATGCCGTGACCATCGCGGCACTGGCGGTTGTCGTCTTCCTGCAGGTTCCGGTTCTCGTGGTGGTGCTGGCGGCCTTCTCGACGACCTCCTACCTGACCATTCCGCCGCAAGGACTGACCCTGGCCTGGTTTGGCAAGGTGCTGGGCGATCCGACCTATCTGTCCGCCTTGCGGATGAGCCTGATCCTGGCCTGCGGCTCGACCGCCCTGTCGCTGATCCTCGGCGTGACAGCCGCCTATGCCTTGTTTCGCCGATCGGTGCCGGGCGCCGAGGCGATCACCGCGGTGCTGATGGCGCCGCTGGTCGTGCCGGCCGTCGTGGTCGGCGTCGCTTTGCTGCAGTATTTCAGCCTGACCGGCCTGCGCGGTTCGTTCGTCGGCCTGCTGATGGCCCATGTGGTGATCACCGTGCCCTATGTCGTGCGCTCGGCGCTCGCAAGCCTCGCCGGCCTCGATCTTGCGGTCGAGGAAGCGGCGCGCGTCCTCGGCGCCACGGGCTTCGAGGCCTTTCGCCTCGTCACCCTGCCGCTGATCACGCCGGGGCTGGTCGCCGGCGGGCTGTTCGCTTTCATCACCTCGCTCGACAACGTGCCGGTGACGATCTTCCTGATCAGCGCCAGCCAGACCACGCTGCCCGTGCTGATCTTCTCGTCGGTCGAGATGGGCATCGATCCCGGCGTCGCCGCCGTCTCGACGATCCTGATCGTTGCGACCGGCATCGTTCTCCTCCTGGCCGAACGCCGCTTCGGCTTTCATCGTTTCGTGTAGGCGAGTGCTCCCCATGCCACTGACATCCAAGGGCTTTCCGCTGTTCCTCACCTTCGACCTCGATGCCGAGACGATGTGGACCGGCCGCGATCCAGCCTATGCGGCGCGACCGATCCTGATGTCCCAGGGCGCGTATGGCTGGAAGGTTGGTACCGGCCGCGTGCTCGACCTGCTCGATCGCTATGGGGTGAAGGCGACCTTCTTCGTGCCGGGCATCATCATCGATCAGCGCGAATGGCTGATGGAAGAGATCCTGAAGCGCGGGCACGAGATCGCCCATCACAGCTACAGCCACAGCTGGATCCTGAGCCTCACGCCCGAGCAGGAACGCGAGGAGATGGAGCGGGGCTTCCAGTCGATCCGGCGCGTCACCGGCCGGGCGCCGCGCGGCTGGCGCTCGCCGGCCGCGGAGATCAGCGCGATCACCATGCCGCTGCTGGTCGAATACGGCTTCGACTACTCGTCGAACTTCTTCGACGACGATTCGCCTTATCTGCACACCGTCGATGGCCGGGAGACCGAGATCGTCGAACTGCCGTTCCGCTGGGTCCTCGACGATGCCCCGTTCTTCCAGTACTCGATCGTGCTGCCGGGGCGCACGCTGCAGGCGCCGTCCGCCGTCCTGGAAGCGTGGAAGGGCGAGTTCGATGTCCTCTATGCCGAGGACCGGATGATGATGGTCGGCATGCATCCCGAACTGATCGGTCAGCCGTCGCGCATCAAGGCGCTGGAGGGATTGATCGAGTATGCGCTGGGGCACCCGAACGTCTGGATCGGCCGGTGCGACGAGATGGTCGACGACATGCGCCCGGCGCTGCTGCGGGCGCGGGCCGGGTCCGGGCGGTGAGCGGGGCGCTGGCCGGCCGCCGTATCCTGATCGCCGGCGCGGCGAAGGGGATCGGTCGGGCCACGGCGGAGCGTTTCGTCGGCGAGGGCGCGCGGATCGCCGCCTTCGATCGTGACGAGCAGGCGCTGTCCGCCCTGGCCGCGGCGCTGCCGGGCAACGTGACCTTGCCCGGCGACGTGGCCGACCCGGCTGCGGTGGCGACGGCAGTGCAGGCAGCCGTCTCGGCCTTGGGCGGCCTGGACGGCGTGGTCAACGCGGCCGGTATCGATCTGCTGGCCGATATCGAGGCGATGACCCTGGCCGACTGGCAGCATGTCATCGCGGTCAACCTGACCGGCCCGGTCCTGGTGATGCAGGCGGCCTATCCGTATCTGAAGGCGGCCGGCGGCGGCACGATCGTCAACGTGTCCTCGGCCGCCGGGCTGTCGCCGCTTGCCCGGCGGACGGCCTATTGCGCGTCGAAGGCCGGCTTGCAGATGGCGTCCAAGGCGCTGGCGATCGAGGCGGCGGCCTTCGGCATCCGGGTCAACGCGGTCTGTCCCGGCGCGGTCGAGACCGACCTGTTCCGGTCCAGCATCGACGCCGCCGCCGACCCCCAGGCCGCCTATGAGGCCGTTCGTGCGCGCTATGCGCTTCAGCGGGTGGCCGAACCGGCCGAGATCGCGGCGGCGATTCTCTGGCTGACCGGCGACGACTCCTCCTACGTCACGGGCACGTCGATCGCCGTCGACGGCGGACGCACCTTTCACTGAAGGGACAGACCGATGGGCGAGGGCCGCTTTGCCGGAAAAGTCGCGGTGGTGACAGGGGCCGCGAACGGCATCGGTGCCGCGACGGTGTGTCGCTTTCTCGACGAAGGCGCCCGGGTCGCCGCCATCGATCGCGAGGCCGAGGGCCTGGCGGCGCTGCTCGCCGGCCGGCCGCCGGGCGGCCTGCTGACGATGGCGGGCGACTGCACCGATGCCGCCGTGCTCGCGGCTTTCCACAGCCAGGTGATCGCCGCCTTCGGCGCCGTCGACATCCTGTTCAACAATGTCGGGCAGAGCGGCCGCGAGCGGGCCGCCGAGTTTCATGAATCGACCGAGGACGTCTGGCGCTTCGTGCTCGAAGTCTCGCTGCTGACCACGATGCGCATGACCCGCCTGGTCGCCCCGGCGATGCGGGGCCGCGGCGGCCGGATCATCAACATGTCGAGCGACGCGGCCTTCGTCGGCGATGCGCGCCTCGCCGACTATGCCGCGGCCAAGATGGGCATCGTCGGCTTCACCCGCGCCGTGGCCCGCGAACTGGCCCCGCATGGGGTCACCGTCAATGCCGTTGCACCCGGGGCCGTCCGGACCCGGGCGCATGACCAGCTGTCGCCCGACGTGGTGGCGCGGATCCGCGATGCCACCCCCGCCGGCTTCATCGCCGAGCCGGAAGACGTCGCCGGCTGCGTCGCCTTCCTGGCCAGCGACGACGCCCGCTACATCACCGGCCAGACGCTGCTGATCGACGGCGGCCGCTGGATGAATTGAGGAGGCGCCGATGGCCGCCATAGCCGATCTTGCCGCAGTCGAACTTGCCGCGGCCATCCGCCGTCGGGAAATTTCGCCGGTAGAGGCGGTGGGCGCCGCCCTGTCGCGGATCGAAGAACGTGCCGAGCTCAACGCCTTCATGGCCATCTGCGCCGATCGGGCATTGGCCGAGGCGCGGCGGGCCGAGGCGCGGATCCTGCGGGCCGAGGCTGTCGGACCGCTCGAAGGCGTGCCGTTCTCGGTCAAGGATCTGACGAACACCGAGGGCGTGGCGACGACCCAGGGCTGCGCCTTGTTCGCCGACAGCCTGCCGAAGGCAGATGCGGTCGGGGTGGCCCGCGCGCGTGCCGCCGGGGCGATCCTGATCGGCAAGACGACGACGCCGGAATTCGGGCACAAGCCTTTTACCGAAGGGCCCCTCTTCGGACGTACGCTCAACCCGCACAGCCCCGGCCATACCTGCGGTGGATCCTCGGGCGGGGCGGCGGTGGCCGTGGCAACGGGGATGGGGCCGCTGGCGCTGGGCAGCGACGGCGGCGGTTCGATCCGCATCCCGGCAGCCTGTTGCGGCGTGGTCGGGCTCAAGGCGACCCTCGGCGCGATCCCGAATTTGCAGGCGCCGGATCTGTTCGGCGCGAATTCCTATGTCGGGCCGATGGCGCGCGACGTGGCCGGCGTCAAGGCACTGTACCAGGTGCTCGCGGGTCCGGATCGGCGCGACCCCTATGGGCAGGTCGCCGCCTTTCCCGGCCGCGCCGCCGATCCGGCGACACCTCCCCGCATAGCCTTCCTGCTACGTTGCGGCAATGTCCTCGACCCGGAGGTCGAAACCGCTGTCGTCGCGGAGATGCGGCGCGCCGAAGGGCTTGGCATGATCGTCGAGCCGGTCGAGCTCGATCTCGTCGCGCTAGAGCCGCATTTCCTTGTCTTTCTCCGATCGATCCTGCTGGCGCGGCTCGGCACCCATGCAGCCCGCTCGCCGGACCGTCTCGACCCGACGCTGGTCGCGACGATCGAGGCAGGCCGCGGCTACAGTGCTGCCGATCTGTGCGAGGCCCAGTTCGCCCGTACCGACTGTTTCGCCCGAATCCAGGAAATCCTGGACACCCATGACGTCATCGCGTCGCCGACGCTGTCGGCGCCGGCCCTGCCGGTCGGCCTCGATCCGCTCGGCACCGTCGAAATCGCCGGCCGGCCGGCAGGGACGATCCGCGGCGCGTGGTATCCATATACGTTCCCGTTCAACCTGACCGGCCACCCCGCCATATCGCTGCCGTGTGGGGTTTCCAAGGCTGGCTTGCCGATCGGCCTGCAACTCGTCGGCCGCTGGCACGAGGACGACTATCTGATCGATGTCGCCGACCGCCTCGCGATTGACCCAGTCACGCCAAATCCGGCATATGTATAGATGAATTCGTGATTGATCCGGCGTTAGGTATTACTGGGTTTCATTCAATGGCAATTTATTGCCGGTAGGGGAAAGTCTCGACCGACACATAACCGCAACTTTTCCCAAATAATTGCGTCATCGGGCGCTGCTAGAACCGCGCAGGCACAGCGATCTGAGCGAGGCCCCGATGAATGCCGCCATCCCGGTGGTCAATCCTGCGATCAAGGTCCGCGGTCTGTCCAAGACCTTCAAGGGATGCAAGGCGCTCGAAACCGTCAGTCTCGATATCGCGCGGGGCGAGATGGTGGCCTTGATCGGCGCTTCCGGTTCGGGCAAGTCGACGCTGCTGCGTCATCTCACCGGATTGGCGCTGGGCGACGAGGGCGACGGCCAGGTCGAAATGCTCGGAGTCGGCGTCCAGTCGGGCGGGCGGCTGGCCGGGGATGTCCGCCGCACCCGCGCCCGTATCGGTTTCGTCTTCCAGCAATTCAACCTGGTCGGCCGGCTGTCGGTCATGACCAACGTGCTGACCGGGTCGCTTGGCCGCGTGCCGCTGTGGCGGTCGCTGACCGGGCGCTTCACGCTGGCCGAGCGGCGCCAGGCGCTGGCGGCGCTCGAGCGTGTCGGGATCGCCGACAAGGCCTGGGTCCGGGCCTCGGCCCTGTCCGGCGGCCAGCAGCAGCGTGCCGCGATCGCCCGCACGCTGGTCCAGCAGGCCGAGGTGATCCTGGCCGACGAACCGATCGCCTCGCTCGATCCGGTGTCGTCGCGCCGCGTCATGGAGACGCTGGCGCGGATCAACGCCGAGGACGGCGTCACCGTCGTCGTCTCGCTGCATCAGGTCGACTTCGCCATCCGCTACTGCCCGCGCACGATCGCGCTCAAGGCCGGCGAAGTCATCTATGACGGCCCGTCTGCCGCGCTGACGCCCGCGCTGCTGCGCGACCTCTATGGCAGCCAGGCCGAGGAACTCGAGCATGGCGTCCAGGGCTCGGCTTCCTTCGTGACCGGACCGGCGCCCGAACTGGCCTTTGCCGCCCAAGCCTGACGACCGACCCTTCCAAGGAGATCACCCGATGAAGATCGCGACCCTCGCCGCCGCCTTGCTTCTGGCCGCCGGTGCCGCGCTGCCTGCCGCCGCCCAGGAAGCGCTGACTTTCGGCATCATCTCGACCGAATCGACCCAGAACCTGAAGTCCCAGTGGGAACCGTTCCTGGCCGACATGAGCAAGCAGACCGGCCTGACCATCAAGCCGTTCTTCGCCTCCGACTATGCCGGCATCATCGAGGGCATGCGCTTCAACAAGGTGCAGGTCGCCTGGTACGGCAACAAGGCGGCGATGGAAGCGGTCGATCGCTCGAACGGCGAGATCTTCGTCCAGTCCTCGGATACCGAGGGCAATCGCGGTTACTACTCCTATATCCTCGCCCAGAAGGACAGCCCGATCAATTCGATCCAGGACATGTTGAAGAATGCCGGCAGCCTGGCGTTCGGCAACGGCGATCCGAACTCGACCTCGGGCTTCCTGGTCCCGGGCTACTACGTCTTCGCGGTGAACGGCATCGACGATCCGAAGAAGGTGTTCAAGCGGGTCATCAACGCCAACCACGAAACCAACGCGATGGCGGTCGCCAACAAGCAGGTCGACGTCGCCACCTGCAATTCCGAGGTGCTGCCCCGCATCAAGGAGCGCCAGCCGGAGAAGTTCGCCCAGATCAAGGTGATCTGGACGTCGCCGCTGATCCCCTCCGATCCGATCGTCTGGCGCAAGGACCTCGACGCCAAGTCGAAGGAGAAGCTGAAGACTTTCTTCCTCACCTACGGCATCGCCGCGCCGGGCAAGACCGCCGAGCAGCTGAAGCAGGAAGGTGCCGTGCTGGCCGCCCTGAAATGGGGGCCGTTCCGCGAATCGACCAACGACCAGCTCGTGCCGATCCGCCAGCTCGAGCTGTTCAAGACCCGCACCAAGTACGAGACCGATGCGGCGATGCCGGAAGCCGAGAAGAAGGCCAAGATCGCCGAAATCGACGCCAAGCTGGCCGAGCTGAAGAGCAAGGTCGCCGGCAACTGAGCCAAGCCGGGCCCGGGCGGGGGGCAGGCACGGCTCTGCCCCCCGCGCCGACCGTTCGCGCTGCCAGCCACGTCTTACCAGCTCACGGAGTGCCGCTGCCCATGACTGCAGCCGACCATGCCCACCTGCTGCATCCGCCGAAGACGTCGCTGATCAAGCTCGGCGTCTATGGCCTTGCCATCGCCTTGCTGGCGTGGTCGTGGCGGGGGGCGGAAATCCGGCCGGACATCCTGTTCAAGGATGCCGGCAACATGGGCACTTTTCTTGCCGATTTCTTTCCGCCCAACTTCAAGGATTGGCGCTTCTACCTTCAAGAAATGCTGATCACGATCCAGATCGCGATCTGGGGCACCGTGCTGGCCGTGGTGGCGGCGATTCCCTTCGGCCTGGCGGCGGCCGAGAACATCTCGCCGGTCTGGGTCCGCCAGCCGGTCCGGCGGCTGATGGATGCGCTGCGGGCCATCAACGAGATGGTCTTTGCCATGCTGTTCGTGGTGGCGGTCGGTCTCGGCCCGTTCGCCGGGGTACTGGCCCTGTTCGTCCACACGACCGGCGTGCTGGCCAAGCTGTTTTCCGAGGCGGTCGAGGCGATCGACCCCCGGCCCGTCGAAGGCATCCGCGCCACCGGAGCCAATCCCCTGGATGAAATCGTCTACGGCGTCATTCCCCAGGTGCTGCCGCTGTGGATTTCCTATGCGCTCTACCGCTTCGAATCGAATGTCCGGTCGGCCTCGGTGGTCGGCATGGTCGGGGCGGGCGGCATCGGCGTCGTCCTCTGGGAAATCATCCGCGGCTTCTATTTTGCCGAGACCTGCGCGGTGATGATCATCATCGTCGTCTCGGTTTCGCTGATCGATGTCGTCTCGGCGCAATTGCGCAAGCTGTTCATCTGAGGTCGTGATGCTGATCAATTGTGGCGAGGGCCGCGATCCCTGGACCGCCGGGCGGCCGACGACCGAGACGCCGGAGATCGATCCGACCGCCGTGGTGCGCAATTCGACCTTCGGGCGCTACACCTATCTCGGGCCCCATTCGATGGTGGCGAATGCCGAGATCGGCGATTACGGTTACGCGATGGGGCAGAACCAGATCGCCCATGCCCGGATCGGCAAGTTCGCCAACCTGGCCACCGGCGTACGGATCAATCCGAGCAATCATCCCTGGTGGCGGGCGACGTTGCACCATTTCACCTATCGCTCCGCTTCCTACGGTTTCGGCTTGCCCGACGACGAGGAGATCTTCGCCTGGCGCCGCCAGGACCAGGTGGTGATCGGGCCGGATGTCTGGCTCGGCCATAATGCCATCGTCATGCCCGGCGTGACGATTGGTGCCGGTGCGGCCATCGGTTCGGGCGCCGTCGTCACCAGGGATGTCGCTCCGTTCGCCATCGTCGTCGGGGTGCCCGCCCGGCCGCTGCGGCAGCGCGTCGACGATCGCACCGCAGAGAAACTGATGCGGATCGCCTGGTGGGATTGGCCGCATGCGCAAATCGATGCCGCGCTGTCCGATTTCCGCGCCTTGAGCGCCGAGGCCTTCGCGGAGAAATACGACGGATGACGGCGGCGCTGATCCTGGTGGTCGGGCCAAGCGGCGCCGGCAAGGACAGCCTGATCGAAGGGGCGAGGACGCGGCTTCCCGATGTCCATTTCGCCCGCCGTGTGGTGACGCGGCCGGCTCAGGCCGGTGCCGAGGTGCATGACACTCTCGATCGCGACGATTTCGAACGGCAGGAAGCCTGCGGTGCCTTCATGCTGTCCTGGCGCGCCCACGGGCTTGCCTATGGCGTGCCGGCAAGCCTCGGCCGGATCCGTGCCGACGGCACCGCCGTTGTCGTCAATGCCTCGCGCGCCGTGGTCGGTGATGCGCGCAAGCGCCTTGCGCCGGTCGGTGTCGTCGTGGTCACCGCACCGGACGATGTGCTGGCGGCACGTCTTGCCGCGCGGGGGCGCGAGCGGGCCGAAGACATCCGCGAGCGCCTGAAGCGCGCCACCGCCGTCATGCCCGCGGGCGCCGACGTCCGCACCGTCGTCAATGACGGCGATCTCGAGGCCGGGATATCGGCCTTCGTCGCCGCGCTGGGCGACTTCGTCTAGGCGACCCGCCGGCCTGATCGCCATACCTCGCGCACGATCGGCATTTCGTCGGTCGCGCGCACGCGCACCAGGTCGGCGCGCTTCCCCACGGCAATGATGCCGCGGTCGTCAAGCCCTGCGGTCCTGGCCGGGTTGCGGCTGACGGTGTTGATCGCCGCCGGCAGGCTGAAGCCGAGCGGGCCCTGGTGCAGCCGGAAGGCCGCGGCCAGCAAGCTGACCGGCACGTAGTCGGAAGACAGCAGGTCGAGGTCGCCGGCGGCAGCGAGATCGGCGGCGGCGATATTGCCGGAATGCGAGCCGCCGCGGATCAGGTTGGGCGCCCCCATCATCACCGCCATGCCGGCGGTCCGCGACGCCTTGGCCGCCGCGATCGTGGTCGGGAACTCCGCGAGGCGGGTACCGAGCTCGGCGGCTTCGGCGACATGGTCGGCGGTCGCGTCGTCATGGCTGGCCAGGGTGAAGCCGCGGTCGCGGGCGAGCGCGGCGATCGCCCGCCGATGCAGGCCGGAGAAGCGGTCGGCATTGTCGCGCTGATGCCGGGAGAATTCGTCCATTTCGGCATGCGAGAAGCCGTATTTGCCCATGAAATAGGTCCGGTACTGCTCCTCATGCACGAACTGTCGCTGGCCCGGCGTGTGGTCCATCAGGCTGACGATGCCGACCAGCGGGTTGTCGGCCAGCGAGGTGAACATCTCCACGGCGGTGGCGGTCGAGACTTCGCAGCGCAGATGCAGCCGGTGTTCGGCGCGCAGATAGCCCGAGGCGACGCCGGCCGTTACCGCCGCGACCATGTCGCGCAAGGTCGCCATGCGCGACGAGCCGTCGATGATGTCGCCGACCGCCAGCGCATCGAACACCGTGGTGATGCCGGCTGCCGCCATCTGTGCGTCATGCGCCATCAGCGCCGAGCCGGCATGCCAGCGCACCTTCGGTCGCGGCGTCACATGGCGATCGAGATTGTCGGTATGCAGTTCGACCAGGCCCGGCACGACGATGTCGCCTTCGCAATCGAAGGCGCCGGGGACAAGCCCGGTGCCGCGATCGATCGCGGCGATCATGCCGTCTTGCACCGCCACGCTGCCGGCGAAGACCTCGTCTTCCGTGACGATACGCGCATTGCCGAGAATGAGGTCGGCCATGATCAGCCCTGCATGAGATGGATACGGGTGGAGACCGCCTCGCGCACCTCGTCGTCGTGGAAGACGCCGACCAGCGCGGTGCCCGCGGCCTTGGCCTCGGCAATCAACTCTATGACGACCTCGCGGTTCTTCTGGTCGAGCGAAGCGGTTGGTTCGTCCAGCAGCAGGATCGGATGGTTGGCGGCAAACCCCCGGGCGATGTTCACCCGCTGCTGCTCGCCGCCCGAGAACGTCGCCGGGGCCAGCGTCCACAGACGCTCGGGGATACGCAGTCGGGCCAGCAGGTCGCCCGCCCGCGCCCGTGCCGCCTCGACCGGCAGGCCCAGCGCGCGCAACGGCTCGGCCACCACGTCGAGGGCGGGGACGCGCGGGATGGCGCGCAGGAACTGGCTGACATAGCCGAGAGTGCGCCGGCGCACGTCGAGGACGACACGCGGTGCCGCGGCTGCGATATCGACGAGGTCATCGCCGTGCCGGATGCGGATCGCCCCGCCGTCGGGCTTGCAATTGCCGTAGAGGCAGCGCAGCAGCGTCGACTTGCCCGACCCGGACGGGCCATGCAATGCCACGCATTCGCCGGCATCGACGCTCATCTCTGCATCGGCGAAGACCGGGATCTCGATGCCGCCCTGGGTATGCAGGACGTAGGTTTTCGACAGGGCTTCGACGCGGATCATGGCTGCAGCACCGAGGAAACCAGCAACTGGGTATAGGGGTGGTGCGGATCGTCCAGCACCTGGTCGGTCAGGCCGGTCTCGACCACCTCGCCGCGGCGCATCACCATCAGGCGATGGGCCAGCAGCCGCGCGACGGCCAGGTCGTGGGTCACGACGATCGCCGCGAGGCCGAGGTCGGTGACCAGGCGCCGCAGGAGGTCGAGCAGGCGGGCCTGCACCGAGACGTCGAGGCCGCCGGTCGGCTCGTCCATGAACACCAGCCGCGGATGGGTGACGAGATTGCGGGCGATCTGCAGCCGCTGCAGCATGCCGCCGGAGAAGGTCAGCGGCAGGTCGTCGATGCGCTCGGGCTCGATCTCGACCTTGCGCAGCCATTCATCGGCCTGGGCGCGGATCTCGCCGTAATGCCGCGCGCCGACCGCCATCAGCCGCTCGCCGACATTGGCGCCGGCCGACACGCCCATGCGCAGGCCATCGCGCGGATTCTGGTGGACGATGCCCCAGTCGGTCCGCATCAGCAGGCGCCGGCGCGGCTCGCTCATCGCGTAGATGTCGATCGGGCCGTCGTCGCGCGTGTCGTAGACCACATGGCCGGTACTGGGTTCCAGCCGCGCCGAGAGGCAGTTCAGCAGCGTCGTCTTGCCCGAGCCGGACTCGCCGACGATGCCCATCACCTCGCCGGGCCACAACTCGAACGAGACGTCGCGGCAGCCGACGCGGGCGCCGTAGAGGCGGGTAAGGCCTGCGACCGTCAACAGCGGGCCGGTCATTCCGCGGCCTCCTGCGCGGCATCGCGGCGTGTGCCGCAATGGTCGGTATCGGAGCAGACGAACATGCGGCCGCCGCGATCGTCGGTGACGACCTCGTCGAGGAAGCTGTCGGTCGCGCCGCACAATTCACACGGGCGGTCCCAGGATTGGACCGCGAACGGATGGTCCTTGAAGTCGAGGCTGCGCACCTTCGTGTAGGGCGGCACCGCGTAGATGCGCTTTTCGCGGCCCGCACCGAACAGCTGCAGCGCGGGGCTCATGTCCATCTTCGGATTGTCGAACTTCGGGATCGGCGACGGGCGCATCAGATAGCGGTCGTTGACCAGCACCGGATAGTCGTAGGTCGTGGCGATGCGGCCATAGCGGGCGATATCCTCGTAGAGCTTTACATGCATCGCGCCGTAATCGGCCAGCGCGTGCATGCGCCGCGTCTCGGTCTCGCGCGGCTCGAGCCAGCGCAGCGGTTCGGGGATCGGCACCTGGTAGACCAGGATCTGTCCCTCGGTCAGCGGCGTTTCGGGAATGCGATGACGGGTCTGGATCACGGTGGCGGCCGTCGTGCGCTCGGTGGTGGCGACACCCGCGGTACGGGCGAAGAAGCGGCGGATCGAGACGGCATTGGTGGTGTCGTCGGCGCCCTGGTCGATCACCTTGAGCCGGTCGTCGGGCCCGATCACCGCCGCGGTGACCTGGATCCCGCCGGTACCCCAGCCATAGGGCAGCGGCATCTCGCGGCTGCCGAACGGCACCTGGTAGCCGGGGATCGCCACCGCCTTGAGGATCGCGCGGCGGATCATCCGCTTGGTCTGCTCGTCGAGATAGGCGAAGTTGTAGCCCGATGCGGTGGTCATTCCGCTGCCTCCCGCCGGATGGCGGCGGCGCGCAGGCGCCGGATCAGCTCCAGTTCCGATTGGAAATCGACATAGTGCGGCAGTTTCAGATGCTGGACGAAGCCCGATGCCTCGACGTTGTCGGCATGGGCCAGCACGAATTCCTCGTCCTGCACCGGGTTCGCGACGTCCTCGCCCAGCTCGCCGGCACGCAGCGAGCGATCGACCAGCGCCATCGCCATGGCCTTGCGCTCGGCATGGCCGAAGGCGAGGCCGTAGCCGCGGGTGAATTGCGGCGGGATGTCCTTCGTACCCTTGAACTGGTTGATCATCTGGCATTCGGTGACGGTGATCGTGCCGATCTCGATCGGAAAGCCCAGTTCCTCAGGCAGGAATTCGATCGCGACCTCGCCCATTCTGATTTCGCCGGCGAAGGGATGGGTGTTGCCGTAGCCGCGCTGCGATGAATAGGCGAGCGACAGCAGGAAACCTTCGTCGCCGCGCGCCAGCGCCTGCAGCCGCAGGTCGCGCCCGGCAGGAAACTCCAGCGGTTGCCGGGTCAGGTCGCACGGTGGTCCTTCGTCTTCCCCCGGCCGGTCGCGCTCGATCAACCCTTCCTGGCTCAGCACGTCGGCGACACGCGGCATATGGGCATCGACCGGCCGCTCGGCCAGCGCGGCCGGTGGCGGGTCGCCGCCGGCGGCCAGCGCGAAATCGAGCAGGCGATGGGTGTAGTCGTAAGTTGGCCCCAGCACCTGGCCGCCCGGCAGGTCCTTGAAGGCGGCGCTGATCCGGCGGCGGATCGCCATGTCCCCGGTGTCGATCGGTTCCGACCCGCCGAAGCGCGGCAGGGTGGTGCGGTAAGCGCGCAGCAGGAATACCGCCTCGATCAGGTCGCCCTGGGCCTGCTTGATCGCCAGTGCGGCGAGCTCGCGGTCGTAGACCGACCCTTCGGTCATCACCCGATCCACGGCGAGGCCGAGCTGATTGGCGATCTGCTCCACCGTAAGCTCGGGCACGGCCGGATCGCCGCGCCGGGCTTCGGCCATCAGGCGATGGGCATTGTCGATTGCGGTTTCGCCACCCTTGACCGCGACATACATGGCCTCAGCCCTCCACGCGCGTGCTGCGCGGCAGCGCAGTAGCCCGCGCACCGCAGGTGAAGATCAGGTCGACGCCGCGCGGGAACCCGAGATGGTTTTCGATCACCTGATCGCGGAAGCCGTCGGGCAGCCCGGCAACAGCGAGCGTCGCACGATCGCGGATGCCCGGGCCGCCGAGAGTCCAGGTCGTGCCGCCCGTCAGATCGGGCACCTGCAGGATCAGCGTCGTCGATCGATCCGGGTACTCGTCGCCACCAAGGTTGAAGGACGCCAGTGGGGGCATGGCCCGGATATCGCCGACGATCGCGAAATGAGCCTGCGCGGGATCCGCCGTCAGCGGGCTGCCACAATGAAAGCGCAGATGCTGGCGTACCGCCTCGCTGTCGGCGGCATCGTCGAGCCACACGACGGTTTCCTGGTCGTTCAGCGCCAGGACGATGGCGGTGGTCGCCGGATCGAGCGGCTCGGGACTGGCCGGCGGGGACGGCAGGTCGACGATCGTTCCGGGACGGGCCATGGCATCGAGAACGGCGCGAAAGATCTGCTGGGCATCGAGCACCGGGTCGGCCAGGCCGGGCAGCAGCATGTCGGTCCTGGCCATCATCCGGCTCCCCGCACCATGGTGAAGAAGTCGACGCGCGTCGCCGCCGCCTCGTGGGCGCCGCGGTCCCGCCGCGCTTCCTGAAGCTCGGCCAGCCAGTCGATCGCCCGGCCGATCGCCGGGCGCCGGGCGGGATCCTGCATCAGTGCGTCCAGCACCGCGGCGCGCTCGGCCTGGTCGGCCCGGCGTCCGGCGATCCAGGCATGGCCGATCGTGCCGCCGGCCAGCCGCACCGAGCAGCGGGTGACGGTCATTTCCCCGGCGTTGAAGGCGGCTCCGTCGCCGCCGATGCGGCCGCGCACCATGACAAGGCCGGTTTCGGGTCGGCGCAGGAAGTCGTAGGCCGGAATGGCGGGCAGGCCCGACCAGGCGGCGGCGACTTCCTCCGGCGCAGCCTTGGCCAGCACCCCCATCCAGCGGCGGCGATCCTGATGATCGGTCTCGGGCATGGATCAATCTCAAATTTGTCTAGACATCTATATCTCTCGGCGACATAGTTATGCGGCCGATATCGGTGCGGCGCAAGGCGCGATAGGTGAAGTTTCGATGACAGACCAGGATCTATCGCGCGGCACGGGCACCGCGCTGTGGCGCCAGATCGCGGAGCGGCTGAAGGCCGACATCGTCGCGGGGCGCCCGCCACCGGGCGAACGGCTGCCGACCGAGGTGCAGATGGCCGGCGATTTTGCCGTCAACCGCCACACGATCCGGCGCGCCGTCGCAGCGCTGGCCGAACAAGGCCTGGTCAGGATCGAGCAGGGGCGCGGCACCTTCGTGCAGGAAACCGTCATCGACTATCGCGTGAAGCGGCGGACGCGATTTTCGGAAAACATTCAGGGCCATCGCCGCGAACCATCGGGCAAGCTGCTGGCGATCCGCGAAGAGCCGGCCGGCGAGGCGGTGGCCAAGGCGCTGGAGATCCGCAAGGGCACGATCGTCGTGGTGGTCGAGCGGCTGGGCGAGGCCGACGGTCGGCCGCTCAGCGTCGCCTCGCATTATTTTCCCAAGGCCAGATTTCCGACATTGCCCGAAGCGATCCGCGACAGCGGGTCGATCACCGTCGCGATGGAGCGCTTGGGGGTCGGTGACTACACCCGCAAGATCACCCGGGTCACCGCGCGGGCGGCGCGGGCGGCCGATGCCCGCCTGTTGCAGCAGGCGCCGACCAAGCCGATCCTGCTGACCGAGGGTATCAATGTCGATTCGGCGGGCCGGCCCGTCGAATATTCTGTCGCCCGCTGGGCATCGGAACGGGTGCAGATGGTGTTCGAGCCGGGTACCTGACCGACCAATCGGCCGGTCATCCGCCGATGGCCGGATGTTTCACCAAAGTTTCATGCAGCATGCGTCGTGCCCGGCGCTAACTGCGGGTTCGATCGACATATCCGGGGCATCGCCGCCATGCAGATCCGCAACGCCCGTGTCCTCATGCCCGACGGCACCGTCGACGATGCCGATTTGACTGTCGAGGGGGACCAAATCGCGGCGATCGGCGCCGTTTCGTCGGGGCGCGTCGTCGATGCGCGCGACCTGATGCTGCTGCCCGGGATCATCGACCTGCACGGCGATGCCTTCGAACGCCAGCTGATGCCGCGGCCCGGCGTCCGGTTCCCGACCGACCTGGCCTTGATCGAAACCGATCGCCAGATGGTGGCGAACGGCATCACGACGGCGTTGCATGGCCTGACCTGGTCGTGGGAACCCGGGTTGCGCGGCCGCGATGCCGCATTGGCCTTTGCCGACGCGCTGGACCGGCTGCGCCCGACCCTCGCCTGCGACACGCATCTGCATCTGCGCCATGAGACCTTCAACACCGAGGTGGCGGACGAGATCGCGGACTGGCTCGCCGCCGGGCGCATCCGGCTGCTGGCCTTCAACAACCATCTGCCGGCGATCGCGAAACTGGTCGATCAGCCGACGCGGCTGGCCAAATATGCCGACCGGGCGCAGATGACGATCGAGGATTTCGCCGCGCTGGTGCGCAGCGTGACGACACGCGCCGAGCGGGTCGATCCGACGAACCGTCGGCTGGCCGAGCTGGCGCGGCAGTACGGCGTGGCGCTGGCCTCGCATGACGACGAGACGCCCGAGATGCGCCGGCACTTCCACGCGCTGGGCTGCAACATCTGCGAGTTCCCGATGAACGCCGCCACGGCCGAGGAGGGCAGGCGGCTGGGCGGCGGCATCATTCTCGGCGCGCCGAACGTGCTGCGTGGCCGCAGTCACCAGGCCGGCGGCCTGCGCGCGGCCGACATGGCCGCCGTCGGCCTGCTCGACGCGCTGACCTCGGACTATTACTACCCCGCCCCGGTTCAGGCCGCCTTCCGCCTCGCGCGCGACGGCGTGCTCGACTTCGCCGCCGCCTGGGCGCTGGTCTCGACCAGGGCGGCGCGGCTTGGCGGCTTCACCGATCGTGGCAGCATCGCCGCCGGCCAGCGCGCCGATCTGGTGTTGGTCGACGATCGCGATGCCGCGTTGCCGCGGGTGGTTGCGACGATCGTCGCCGGGCGACTGGTCTTTGCCGCGCGCGAACTCGCATGACCGGCCAGCCCCGCTTTGCCGTCTATTTCGCGCCGGAAGACGATACCCCCCTGGCGCATTGGGGCTGGTCCTGGCTCGGCCGGCAGCCACGGACCACCGTGTACGGGCCGCTGCCGCCCGATCGGGCCGAACTCGTGGCCGACGCCCGCCACTACGGTTTCCACGCGACCCTGAAGGCGCCGTTCCGTCTGGCCGGGCAGGTCGACGAAGCCGCGCTGCGCGCGGCGATGGCGGTCTTTGCCGCCCGGCGCCGGCCCTTCGACCTGCCGCTCGGCCTGCAGGACCTGCATGGCTTCCTGGCCTTGCGTCCGGTCCGCGACCTGGCGGAGCTTGACGCCCTGGCGGCCGATTGCGTCCGCGCCTTCGATCGCTTCCGCGCACCGCTCGACGAGGCGGAGCGCCGGAAGCGTCTGGCCGTCAGCCTCACCGACCGGCAGCGCCGGCATGTCGACGACTGGGGCTACCCCTATGTCTTCGACGATTTCCGCTTTCACATGACGCTCACGCGCCGGCTGGATGACGGCGAACGGGCGGCGGTCATTGCAACCCTCGCGCCGGTGCTGACTCCGGTCCTGGCCGAGCCCGTGGCGGTGCGGTCGGTGTGCCTGTTCAGACAGGACGAGGGCGGGCCCTTCGTGCTGGCGGAACGCTATCCCTTTACCGGCTGACCGGCGGGCGCGAAACGCGGCGCGATATCGCTTGCCACCGCGCCGATACTGGAAAAGCCGCCGTCGACGAACAGGGTGACGCCGTTGATATAGGCCGCCTCGGCACTCGCCAGATAGGCGACGGCCGAGGCGATCTCGTCGGGTTCGCCATAGCGGCCGGAAGGAATTCGGGTGGTGTAGGTGCGGCGGGTCTCGGCGGTGTGGTTGGCGGCGACCAGCGGGGTTTCGACCGGACCCGGTGCCACGGCATTGGCGGTGATGCCGTGCCCGCCCAGTTCCAGCGCCATCTGCTTGGTCAGCTGGATGACACCGGCCTTGGAGGTGCCGTAGGCAGCGCGGCCCGAGCCGGCGAGAACGCCCGAAATCGAGGCGATGGTGACGATCCGGCCGCCCTGGCCCTGGGCGACCATCGCGCGGGCTGCCGCCTGACAGCAGAGAAATACCCCGGTCAAGTTGACCGTCATGACCTTTTGCCAATAGGCGTAGGTTTCGTCGAGAAACGGATGCAGTTCGCCGATCCCGGCATTGGCGACCATGATGTCGATCCGGCCGAGATCGTCGACGGTTCGCGCGACCATGGCGGCCACCGCCTCCGGGTCGCCGACGTCGACTGCCATGCCGGCAACGCCAAGCTCGGTGCGGGCGGCTTCCAGCTGCGCCGCGTCGCGGTCGGCCAGCATGACGGCCGCGCCGTCGCGCGCCAGTCGGCGGGCAATTGCAAATCCGAGGCCCGAAGCCCCTCCGGTGACGATGGCGACACGCCGCATCGACCGATTCCTCCCCCTGTTGGTCCGCGAGCGTCGCGCCGAACCGGTGCAGGATGCAAGCCGCCAGGCGGGCTTTGCTTGACACTGATTTATACCCGGGTGAAAATAGCCCGATGCCGAATGTCGAAATCAACCGCCTTTCCATCGCCTATGACTGTTTCGGATCGGAGTCTGGCGCCCCGCTGCTGCTGATTTCCGGCCTGGGCGTGCAGATGATCCGCTGGACCGACGGGTTTTGCGCCCTGTTGGCGGATCGTGGATTCCGGGTGATCCGGTTCGACAATCGTGACGCGGGACTGTCGACCCATCTCGACGATGCGCCGGTTCCTGATCTGGCGGCGCTGATGCAAGGCCGGGTCGGCGCGGTGCCCTACACCCTGCATGACATGGCCGATGATGCGATCGGCCTGCTCGATCGCCTTGGCGTGGACCGTGCACATGTCGCCGGCCGCTCGATGGGCGGCATGATCGCGCAGATCCTGGCTGCCCGACATCCCCGGCGTATCGCCTCGCTGACTTCCATCATGTCGTCGACGGGCAATCCGGATCTGCCGCCACCTGCGCCGGCGGCCATGGCGATGCTGACCCGCCCGGCGCCCGATCCGCGCCGCCATCGCGACGATTATCTCGCCCATGCGGTGGCCTTGGCGCGCGCAATCGGCAGTCCGGGATATCCGTTCGACGAGATCGCCGCGCGGACCCAGGCGGCGCGCGAGTTGGAGCGGGGCTACAACCCCGCCGGGTTCGTCCGGCAGATTGCCGCGATTGCCGCAACGGGTGACCTGCGACCGTTGACCAGGACGATATCGACCCCCACCCTGGTCATCCACGGTCGTGACGATCCGTTGATCCCGGCTGATTGCGGCCACGACATTGCGGCGACGGTCCCTGGTGCCCGGCTGATGCTGATCGCAGGAATGGGGCATGACCTGCCCCCTGCACTATACCGCCAGGTCACCGAGGCCGTCGCCGCGCATGCCGACTTGCCGGTCAGTCGGTGAAGACGACCGTCTTGCGACCATTCGGCAGTACCCGGTCCTCGATCAGGTAGCGTACCGCGCGCGACAGCACGCGGCGCTCGATGTCGCGGCCCTTGCGGATCAGGTCGTCGGGCGTGTCGCGGTGGCTGATGCGCTCGACGTCCTGGTCGATGATGGGGCCTTCGTCGAGGTCGGAGGTGACAAAATGCGCGGTCGCCCCGATCAGCTTCACCCCGCGTTCATGCGCCTGGTGATAGGGCTTGGCCCCTTTGAAGCCCGGCAGGAACGAGTGGTGGATGTTCACGCAGCGTCCGGCCAGCTTGCCGGCCAGCCCGCTCGACAGCACTTGCATGTAGCGGGCCAGGATGACGAACTCCGCCCCTGTCTGCTGTACCAGTTCCCACAGCCGGATCTCCTGGTCCAGCTTGGTGTCGGGCCGCACCGGCAGGTAGTGAAACGGGATGTCGCCGATATCCGGCGGTGCCGCCGCCTCGGCCGGATGGTTGGAGACGATGCCGACGATGTCGATCGGCAGTTCGCCGATGCGCCGGCGATAAAGCAGGTCGGCCAGGCAGTGGTCGAACTTCGACACGAGGATCAGCACGCGCCGGCGTTCGCGCCGGTCGCGCAGGCTGAGACGCATCGCGAAGCGCGCGGCGACGTCGTCGAGCGCCGCGCGCGCCGCCGCCAGGTCGCTGTCCGATCCGGTCGGATCGAACACGACGCGCATGAAGAAGTTGCCGGTCTCGGTATCGTCGAACTGCTGGGCGTCGAGGATGTTGAAGCCGTGCTGGGCCAGGGTGGTCGAGACGGCGGCGACGATGCCGGCCCGGTTCGGGCAGGCAAGCGTGAGGACATGGCTGGGGCTGGTCATGGATCAGCGTTCCATCGGAAAAGGCGACTGGGATGTGGCGGGAGACGGAGGTGCCGCGCGCCTAGGCGCGCGGCGATCAACCTCGAATATCGGCGCCGAATTCGCCTGCGGCGGCGCCAAGCCAGTGCCAGAAGCTTTCCGCCATGCTGCGGAACAGGGCAATCTCGAAGGTCGGCCGCTCGTCGATCTGACGCAGCATCACGTTGATATGGCCGAACACCGTCATCGCGACCTGGCCCGGTCCGAAGGCGCGGGGGTGCAGGTCGACCAGGCAACCCTTGGCGAGCACGTCGCGCGCCTTCGGTCCCGACAGCCGGACGACGGCGCGCGCATCCGACTGATCGGCGACCGCCGCGACGCCGGACAGCGCCGCGCCCAGCCGGTCGGCGAGGCTGCGGTCGTCCGAGGTGGCGAGCCACTGGGCGGGAGCGGTCCAGATCAGCGTCATGTCGCCGATCTTGTATGCCCGCGGCGCCTCGGTCAATGCCAAGCCGTAATGCGCACCCAGTGCGGCGGCGGGGGCCGAGACGCTGGCCATGCCGACATGGCCGCCGAGCTCGATGATCACGCCGGGGGCGCCGTCGATGCGGCCGAACAGGCCGGGCGCGGCGATGCCTTCCCAGGCGGTGACAGGCTTCCAGCGCGGCTCAGCCATGGACGCGCACTCCTTCCGGGTCGACGAAATGGGGCGAGCACAGTTCGACCAGGGTGTCGCGCCCGCGCACCGGGTCGACGGCACGCATGCGCTCGCCGATGCGGGCCGCCCCGCCCTTGATCAGGCCCAGGCCGATCATGTGCCCCAGCACCGGCGAGAAGGCGACCGAGGTGACGTAACCCTCGTCATGCGCCATCTCGGCCGGCTTGCCGACGGCGACGAAATGCGCGCCGCCGCCGAACACGTCCCTGGTATCGACCGGCTTGAAGCCGACCAGCGCCGGGCGGTCGGCTTCGCACAACGCCGGGCGCCGGGCCATCAGGCGGCCGATGAAGTCCTTCTTGGTCGACATCATCCGGCCGAGGCCGAGATCGGCGGCGGTGGTCTGACCGTTCAGCTCGTTGCCGGCGACGTGGCCCTTCTCGATACGCATGACGCCGAGCGCCTCGGTGCCGTAGGGGACGATGCCGTGGGCGGCGCCAGCCTGGACGATGGCACGGATCGCGGCATCGCCATAGGCCGCTGGGACCGCCAGCTCATAGGCCAGCTCGCCCGAGAACGAGATGCGGAACAGTCGCGCCTTGAGCCCGCCCGCGACCGTCATCTCGCGCACGCCGAGATAGGGCAGCCCCGCATCCGACACGTCGCAGCCCGGATCGACCAGTGCCTGCAGCACCGCCCGCGACTTCGGGCCGGCGATCGAGAACTGGGCCCATTGCTCGGTCACCGAGACCATGCGCACGTCCATCGTCGGCCACAGCACCTGGTGGCAATAGTCCATGTGCTGCATCACCTTGGCGGCGTTGGCCGTGGTGGTCGAGACCAGGAAGTGGCAGTCGCCCAGCCGTGCCGTGGTGCCGTCATCCATGACGAAGCCGTCTTCGCGCAGCATCAGGCCATAGCGTGCCTTGCCCACCGGCAGGGCGGCAAAGCCGTTGCAGTAGAGCCGGTCGAGAAAGGCGGCGGCATCGCGGCCCTGCACGTCGATCTTGCCGAGCGTCGAGACGTCGCAGACGCCGACGCCGTTGCGCACCGCCAGCACCTCGCGATCGACCGTCTGGCGCCAATGGGTTTCGCCGGCCCGCGGGAAATACTGGGCGCGCATCCAGGCGCCGGCCTCGATGAACTCGGCGCCCTGCTCGGTCGCCCAGCGATGCGACGGGGTCAGTCGGACCGGGCGGAAGTCGCGCCCGCGATGATGGCCGGCCAGCGCCCCCAGGGCGACCGGCGTATAGGGTGGCCGAAAGACGGTGGTACCGGTCTCGGGGATCGACTTGCCCGTCAGCTCGGCCATGATCGCGATCGCGGTCACGTTCGACGTCTTGCCCTGGTCGGTCGCCATGCCGAGCGTGGTGTAGCGCTTCAGATGTTCGACCGGGCGGAAGCCTTCCCTGTGGGCGAGAGCCAGATCCGGCGCCGTGACGTCGTGCTGGAAATCGACGAACGCCTTGCCCTTGCCGGCCGGCACACGCCAGACCGCCCGGGCCGGGCGACCCTCGGCGTCGGCCGGCGGTGCGGCGGGCGCCGATGCCGCAAAGCCCGCCTCGGTCGCTGCGGCGGCGCCAGCCTGCAAGCCTTCCGCCAGCGTCCGGTCAAGCGCCATCTGCCCGGCGGCCGCGCCGACCACGGCCATGCCGGGCGGCAGGGTGCCGGGTACGAACATTTCGGCATCGCCGTCCCAGCGCGGCTTGGCGCCGAGATGGCAGGTGAGATGCACGGCCGGGTTCCAGCCGTTCGACATCGCCAGCAGGTCGGCGTCGACATTCAGCTTGCGTCCGTCGGAACCGATGATCTCGACGCCGGCAAGCGACTTGCCCCCCGCGGTGCCGCAGACCTGCCCGCCCGCGACCAGCCGGGCGCCCAGGCGCTCGGCCAGCGCGCGGTGCTCGGGCGCCACCTCGTGGCGGGTATCAACGACCGCCGCGATCTCGCTGCCCGCCGCCGCGAGGTCGGCGACGCTGCGCCAGCCGTCGTCGCCGGCGGTATAGACGACCGCGCGCGATCCGGCGGCGACGCCATAGCGATTGGCATAGCTGCGGGCCGCACCCGCCAGCATGATGCCGGGCCGGTCGTTGCCCGGGAATACCATCGGCCGTTCGATCGCGCCGGCAGCGAGGATCGATCGGCGGGCGACGATGCGCCACAGGCGCTGACGCGGCTCGAAGGGCTGGGGTTCCGGGCGGTGATCGGCGACCCGCTCGACCGCGCCGTAGGCGCCGTGGTCATAGACGCCGAAGACCGTCGTGCGGCTGAGGATGCGAACCTCGGGCAGGCTGCGCAGTTCGGCCAGCGTGGCCTCGACCCACTCGGCCGCCGGCCGGCCGTCGATCTCGCGCCGGTCGGACAAGAGGCGGCCGCCGGGCCGGAAATCCTCGTCGGCCAGGATGACCCGCGCGCCCGAGCGGCCAGCGGCAAGTGCCGCCGCGAGGCCTGCGGGACCGGCACCGATCACCAGCACGTCGCAGAACGCGTTGGCCTGCTCGTAGTGATCGGGGTCCTCGGTCCCGGCGGCGCGCCCCAGCCCGGCGGCGCGGCGGATCAGCGGCTCGTAGAGCTTTTCCCAGAACGCGGCCGGCCACATGAAGGTCTTGTAGTAGAACCCGGCGGCGAAGATCGGCCCGGCCAGCGAATTGACCGACAGCAGGTCGAAGTTGAGCGACGGCCAGCGGTTCTGGCTGTGGGCGACCAGGCCGTCGAACAGTTCGACGACGGTGGCGCGCGTATTGGCCTCGCGCCGCGCGCCCTCGCGCAGTTCGACCAAGCCGTTCGGTTCCTCGGCGCCGGCGGCCAGGAAACCGCGCGGCCGATGATACTTGAACGACCGGCCGACCAGGCGGATCCCGTTGGCCAGCAGGGCCGAGGCCAGCGTGTCGCCGGGATGGCCGTCATAGTCCTCGCCGTCGAAGCGGAAGGACAGCTTCCTGCCGCGGTCGATCAGCCCGCCGGTATCGCTGCGGAACGAGGTCACGACCGCACCTCGCGGTCTGCGGCCGCGGTGACGGCGGCGATGGCATGGGTGCGGGTATCGCGCTCGGCGATCAGCCAGCTGTGGCAGCCGGCGGCATGATACCAGTATTCGCGGATCGGCCCGGCCGGGTTGGGGCGCTGATAGACATGCTCGAACATCGTCTCGATGTCGGCGTCTCGGCCCTCCGGCCGTGGCCCCGGCTCGCCGCCGAGATAGCTGAATTCGCGGACGTCGCGTTCGCCGCAATAGGGGCAGGTGATGCGCATGCTCGTCGGTTCCGCGTCAGTGCAGGTTGGGCTGGGCGCCGGCGCCCTTTTCGTCGATCAGCCGGCCGGTGGCGAAGCGGTCGAGCCGGTAGGCGGTCGCGACCTCGTGCGGCTGGTCGCGGGCGATCAGATGGGCAAAGCACCAGCCCGAGGCCGGCGTTGCCTTGAACCCGCCATAGCACCAGCCGGCATTGAGATAGAGCCCGTCGATGCCGGTGTGGTCGATGATCGGGCTGCCGTCCATCGACATGTCCATCACACCGCCCCATTGGCGCAGCATGCGGACGCGGCCGATCGCCGGCCACAGCGCCATCGCGCATTCGGCGACATCCTCGATGATCGGCATGTTGCCGCGCTGGGCATAGGAATTGTAGCCGTCGATGTCGCCGCCGAACACCAGCCCGCCCTTGTCCGACTGGCTGATGTAGAAATGCCCGGCGCCGAAGGTCACGACGGTGTCGATCAGCGGCTTCAGCGCCTCCGACACGAAGGCCTGCAGCACATGCGTCTCGATCGGCAGGGTCAGGCCCGCCATGCCGGCGACCCGGCCGGAATTCCCGGCAACGGCCAGGCCGACCTTCTTCGCCCCGATATAGCCGCGCGTCGTCTCGACGCCGACGATCCGGTTGCCCTCCCGGCGCAGGCCGGTCACTTCGCAGTTCTGGATCAGGTCGACGCCGCGCGCATCGGCGGCGCGGGCATAGCCCCAGGCCACCGCATCATGGCGGACCGAACCGCCGCGGCGTTGCAGCAGCCCGCCGCGGATCGGGAAGCGGCCATTCTCGAAATCGAGGAACGGCACCATCTCGCGCACCTGCTCGCGGTCGAGCAGTTCGGCATCGACCCCGGCAAAGCGCATCGCGTTGCCCCGGCGGGCATAGGCGTCGCGCTGGGCGTCGGAATGGCAGAGGTTCAGCACGCCGCGCTGGCTGACCATCGCATTGTAGTTGATGTCCTGTTCCAGCCCTTCCCACAGTTTCAGCGACCATTCGTAGAAGGGCGTGTTGCCGGGCAGCAGGTAGTTCGAGCGGATGATCGTGGTGTTCCGCCCGACATTGCCCGAGCCGAGATAGCCCTTCTCGATGACCGCGACATTGGTGATGCCGTGCTGGCTGGCGAGGTAGTAGGCCGTGGCCAGCCCGTGGCCGCCGCCGCCGACGATGATCACGTCATAGGCCGGCTTCGGGGCCGGGTCGCGCCAGGCCGGCTGCCAGCCGCGCTGGCCGGTCAGGGCATTCTTCACGACGCTGAAGATCGAATAGCGGGTCATCATCTCGTTCCTTGGGCTGGCATCAGCGTCGCCGGAAGTCGAACGGCTTTCCGGCCCGTCAGCGACACCGACTTGCCCAGGAGCGACGCGGCGCTAAGATAGCCGCCATGGTCCTGCCCGATACGCCGCCCCGCCAGATCGGCTTCCTGCTGCTCCATGGTTTCGCCCTGATGTCCTATGCCTCGGCGATCGAACCGCTGCGCGCGGCCAACACGCTGTCGGGGCGGACGCTGTACCGCTGGTCGCATATCTCGCTCGACGGCCAGCCGGTGCAGGCTTCCAACGACGCGTCGATCCTGGCCGACCACCGGGTCGGCGACGACATCGACCTCGATATCGTCTTCGTCTGCGCCGGGGGCAACCCGGCCCTGTTCCGCGACCAGCCGACGTTGCGCTGGCTACGCCGCCTCGCCCGGTCGGGGCGCCGGATCGGCGGGGTATCGGGCGGCCCCTATATCCTGGCGCGAGCCGGGTTGCTGGCCGGGTATCGCTGCACCGTGCATTGGGAGCATGTGCCGGCCTTCGTCGAGGAATTTCCGGGCATCCGGCTGTCGCGCACGATCTACGAGATCGACCGCGATCGCCTGACCTGCGCCGGCGGCATCGCCGCGCTCGACATGATGCACGCCGTGATCGCCGCCGATCACGGCCAGGAACTGGCGGCGGGTGTCTCGGACTGGTTCCTGCGCGGACAGGTCCGCCAGGGATCCGGCCCCCAGCGCATGCCGCTGCGCGAACGCTACGGCGTCAGCCACCCCAAGCTTCTCAAGGTGCTGGAGCGGATGGAGCAGAACCTGGAAGAGCCGCTGAACCGCGACGAGCTCGCGGCGTTCGGCGGCATCTCGGTTCGCCAGCTGGAGAGGCTGTTCGCCAGCCATCTCGGCCTCACCATCGCCGACCATTATCTTGCCGTGCGCCTCGACCGGGCGCAGACTTTGCTGCGGCAGACCGCCTTGCCGGTGTTGGAGATCGCGGTGGCCTGCGGCTTCGTGTCTGCCAGCCATTTCTCGCGTTGCTATCGCACGCGGTTCGGCCATGCGCCGCGGGCGGAAAGGGCGCGTTCGCGGCCGGCTTGACGCGGACAGGCCGGAAAACGTCGCTTCCAGGCAATAATCGCCGGCGGGTTTCAGCCGATGCTGAAGCCCTGGGGTCAAATCGAACAAGGGGAGAGCTGACGTGAAGAGCATTGTCACGGCACTGGTCGGCGCCATCGTCGCCTTCGGCATCGCCGCCGAGGCGCGCGCGCAGGACACGATCGCCAAGGTCAAGCAGGCCGGCGTCATCGTCGTCGGCGTCAAGAACGACTACAAGCCCTGGGGCTTCCTCGACCCCTCGGGCAAGATCCAGGGCTTCGAGATCGACCTGGCCCAGGAAGTCGCCGACAAGCTCGGCGTCAAGCTGGAGATGCTGCCCGTCACTGCCGCCAACCGCATGGAATTCCTGCGCCAGGGCCGCATCGACATGGTCATCGCGACGATGGGCGACACGCCCGAGCGGCGCAAGCAGGTCGGCATGATCGAGCCGAACTACTATGCCGGCGCGACCAACGTGCTGGCGCCGAAGTCGGCCGGCCTCAAGAACTGGGCCGATCTGAAGGGCCGCAAGGTCTGCGCCGTGCAGGGCGCCTACTACAACCGCCGGGTCAGCCAGCTCTACGCCCCGGAAATGATCGTGTTCCCGGCAGTGCCCGACGCTCTCAAGGCGCTGCAGGGCAACAACTGCGTCGCCTTCCTGTTCGACAATACCCTGATCGTATCGACCCTGGCGGGCGGCGATCCGCAGTGGGCCAACTACGAGATGCCGCTGCCGTCGGAAGACCCGCAGCTCTGGGCGATCGGCGTCCGGCTCGACGATCTCGACGCGCCGTTCGGCAAGCTGCTGAAGGACATGTCGGTCAATTGGCACAAGTCGGGCCATCTGGTCGCGCTCGAGAAGAAGTGGGGCATCGAGACCAGCCCCTATCTGGTCGAGACCCAGAAGAAGCTGCAGTGACGCGTCCGCGCGGTCGTCGGGGCCATGGACGTCGCCCAATTCTTCTCGTGGCTCAACGATGCCCACGGGATCAATTTCTCGATCTTCTATGATCCCTTCGACCGCGACCGGTTCCTGGCGGGGCTGTGGACGACCGTCGCGCTGTCGGTCATCTGCATCCTGGCCTCGATCGCGCTGGGCATCGTCGGGGCCTGGGCGCAGGGGGCGAAATCCGCCGTCGTGCGCGCCGTGGCGCAGGGCTACGTCCAGGTCTTCCGCAATACCCCGCCGCTGGTCCAGCTGGCCTTCTTCTACTTTGCCTTCGCAACGCTGTTGCCGACGGTGCGCGACTCGTTCGGCGGGCAGGCGCCGCTGATCTCCTCGTTCGGCTGGGCGGTCATCTCGTTCTCGCTGTTTGCCGGTGCCTTCAACGTCGAGATCTTCCGGTCCGGCATCGAGGCGGTGCCGCAATCGACGATCGAGGCGGCCGAGGCGCTCGGCTATACCCGGCTCGGCGCCTATCGCCATGTCATCCTGCCGCTCGCCATCCGTGTCTGCCTGCCGGCGCTCAACAACAATCTCGTCAACCTGGTGAAGACCACGACGCTCGCCTATGCGATCGGCGTGCCGGAACTGCTCTACGCTGCTGCCCAGATCTGGTCCGAAGTGCTGAACGTGCGCGAGATGATGAACGTGCTGCTCGTCACCTATATCGCGCTGGTCGCCCTGCTCGTCGCCGCGATGAACAAGTGGGAGCGGATGATGCGCGTGCCGGGCTTCGGGCAATGAAGGTTCTGCTGACGCCACGCATCGAGGGTTTCGGCGGCAGCCGCTGGCTGAAGCCGATCGCCTCGACCCGCGCGCTTGCGGCCGTGGTCTTCGTCTTCCTGGCATCCGCGGCCTGGGCGCAGGCCGCGGCGCCGGCCGCACAGGCCAGCGTCATGTCGGTCCTGTGGAAATGGGCGCCGCTGATCTTCCAGGGCTTCCTGTTCAACCTGCTGGTTTCGGTCGGCACGATGGCGCTCGGCACCGTGCTCGGCGTGTTCCTGGGGCTGGCCCAGGTCTCGCCCTATCGCGGCTTGCGCCGCGCCGCCTGGGCCATCACCCAGTTCTTCCGCAATGCACCCTGGCTGGTACTGCTGTTCTACGCCATGCTGATCCTGCCGTTCCAGATCGGCCCGGTCGCGCTGCCGTCCTGGCTGAAGGCCGTGATCGGCCTGTCGCTGCCGGTGATGGGAAACATTGCCGAGATCGTGCGCGGCGGCGTGCTCTCGATCCCGACCGGCCAATGGGAATCGGCCGAGGCGCTGGCCTTCAGTCGCCGGCAGATCCTGTGGATGATCATCCTGCCGCAGGCGGTCAAGCGGATGATCCCGCCGTGGATGAACCAGTATGCGATCCTGACCATGGCGACGACGCTGATCTCGATCGTGGGCATCCAGGACGGCTTGACGATGACCCGCGCGGCCCTGGTGGCCGAGGCGCGCACCGACCTGCTGGTGCCGATGTATCTGATGCTGCTGTTGATGTTCTTCGTCTACTGCTACCCGATCGCGCGCGCGACGCTGAGCCTCGAGCGCCGCTTCGCCGTGAAGATCTGAGGATTCAAGCGCATGACCACCGGCCATCACATCGGACGCCCGATCGTCGTCATCGAGGGGGTCGAGAAGGCCTTCGGCGCGGTCACCGTGCTGCGCGACATCAACATGACCGTCTCGACCGGCGAGACCGTCTGCATCATCGGCCCCTCGGGCTCGGGCAAGTCGACGCTGCTGCGGTGCATCAACGCGCTGGCGCCGGTGACGAAGGGATCGATCACGGTCGACGGCCAGCAGGTCAACGACCCCAAGCTCGACAAGCTCGCCCTGCGCCGCAAGGTCGGCATGGTGTTCCAGCAGTACAACCTGTTCGCCCACAAGACGGCGTTGCAGAACGTCATGATGGCGCCGATCCACGTGCTGGGGCAGCAGCGGGCCGAGGTCGAGGAACGCGCGCGGCGCCTGCTGGCCAAGGTCCGCCTGACCGGCAAGGAGAACAGCTATCCCGGCGAACTGTCGGGCGGCCAGCAGCAGCGCGTGGCGATCGCCCGCTCGCTGGCGATGAACCCCTCGGTCATGCTGTTCGACGAGGTGACCGCGGCCCTCGATCCGGAGACCAAGAAGGAAGTGCTGGTCACCATCCGCGAGCTGGCCGGCGAGGGCATGACCTGCATTCTGGTCACCCACGAGATGGGCTTCGCCCGCGAGGTGGCCGACCACGTCTATTTTACCGATGGCGGCCTGATCGTCGAGGATGGCCCGCCGGCCGACCTTCTCTGCGCCCCGCGCCACGAGCGTACCCGCGCGTTTCTCGACCAGGTGCTGTAGTCGCAAACGGGGTGTATCGAGGTCGTATTTGCGACGGGCAGCCGCGCCGGGGCGGCGCATAGTTTCCGCGACATTATTCCTGCCGGGGTTGAAGCCCATGAGTGAGATGCCCATCGACGAAGCCTCGATCGCGGTCAAGGAACTGGCGATCACCGAACGGACGCCGCTGCTGATCATCGGTGCCGGTCCGGCCGGTATCGCCGCCGCGATGGCGGCAAGCCGCCGCGGCATCGCCGCGATGCTGGTCGACGAGAATCCGGTGCCGTTCGAGACCATGGGCGAGGAAGTGCCGCTGCATTTCGGCCAGCGCATGACCGGGGCCACCCGCAACCGTAACGCGATGATGGAGGCCGTGCTGGAGGCCGACCCGGCCTTGAGCGAGGCGTTCGAAGCCGGGGTCGACATCCGCCTGGGCACCGTGGTCTGGGGGCTGTATGCGCCGATGCCGACCGCCGGCTGGATCCCCGGCACCGTCGCCGCGCTGGCCGATCACGAGCGCTCGTGGATCGTGGGGGCCGAGAACGTCATCGTCGCCGCCGGTCGCCGCGACATGGGCCTGGCCTTTCCGGGTTGGGAACTGCCGGGCGTGATGGGGGCGGTTGCGGCCGAGCGGCTGGCCACGACCTATGATGCGCTGGCGGCGCGCCGGGCCGTGGTGCTCGGCACCTCGACCGAGACGATGCTGGCGGTTGCGGCGATGCGGCATGCCGGTGTCGCGATCGCGGCGATCGTCGAACGGGCGGACCGGGTTCTCGATCAGGCCGCGGAAGGGGCGCTGACCGGGCATGTCGTCGCCCGCGCCGAGGGCGATGCCGACGGCATCCGGGCCGTCGTGGTCGCGGCGGTCGATGCCGATGGCCGCCATGTGCCTGGCAGCGAGCAGCGCTTCGAGTGCGATACCCTCGTGCTCGGTGTCGGCACCGTCCCGGCGATCGAACTGCTGGAGGCGATGGGCGCGCGCGTTGCCTTCGATCCGGCGCGGGGCGGCCATGTGCCGGTCGTCGATGCCGGCCAACAGACGACACGCCCGGGCATCTATGCGATCGGCGACTGTGCCGGCATCTGGCCAGGCAAGAGCCGCGATACCGCCGTTGTGCGGGCCGAGGCCGAGGCCGCGGTGGCCGCGATCGCGGCTGATGCTTCCGTCCCGTCGGTGCAGCCCGACGAACCCGCGGTCGACCTTGCCGCCTATCGCTGCGGCTGGGTTCGCGCGTCGGTGGTCGAGGCGGCGGGCGAGCCCTATGTCTGCCAGTGCGAGGAAGTGACGGCCCGCGAGATCCTCGAGGTGCGGCCCCCGCGCTATCTCGGCTGGACGCCGCCGACGCAGAAGCCCGCCGACCTGCGCAGTCTGCTGGGGGCCGGCCCGCCGCACCCGGACCAGGTCAAGCGCCTGACCCGCGCCGGCATGGGCGCGTGTCAGGGGCGCCGTTGCCGCGAGCAGGTCGCCGCGCTGTTGGCGCTGGGGGCGTCCGAGCCGCTGGATCAGGTGCCGCTGGCCTCGTTCCGCGCGCCGGTGCGGCCGTTGCCGCTGGCCCGGCTGGATCTCGGGGCCGATCCGGTGACGGTCGGGCGGGGCTGGGATTCGTGGTTCGGCATGGCGCCGCAATGGGTGCCGTTCTGGAAGGTGCCGTCGCATTACACCGCTTCCGGCCGCGAGGCCGATGGCGAGCCGGTGGCGAGCGAGTGAGGGTGGGGCGATGAGCAGCGAGGCAGTGAACGGGGCCGGCGTCGTCATCGTCGGCGGTGGCGTCACGGGCTTGAGCGCCGGCTGGTGGCTGGCCCGGCAGGGCGTCGACGTCCTGGTGCTGGAGAAAGGCATCGTCGGCTGGGGCGCATCCGGCCGCAATGGCGGCGGTTGTTCGCATCATCACAGCCCGTTGTTCCTGGAAGAGCAGCGCCTGTGGCCGATGATGGACGAGTTGCTGGGTTATCCGACCGAGTTTCGCCCCGGCCGCATCCGGCTGGCCTGCGACGAGCACCAGATGGGGCTGTATCGCCGGGCGCTGGAAAACGGCGAATACCAGGGCTTCCATTCCGACGCGCTCGATCCCAGGCAGGTGCGCGAGCTGGTGCCGCTGGCCGGCGACGATGTCGTGGGCGGCTATCACTACCATTTCGGCGGTCACGCCAACCCGCATCGCACGGTCCAGGGCTATGCCTGGGCGATCGAGGATCTCGGCGGCAAGGTATTGCAGCATACCGCCGTGCAGGGCTTCGTCACGGCAGGCGGCAAGGTCACCGCGGTGAAGACCGATCGTGGCGAGTATGGCTGCGACCAACTGGTGATCGCCGCAGGCCCATATACCGAGCAGCTGGCCGCCCAGCTTGGCGCGACGGTGCCGGTGATGCCGGCGCGCGCCGAGATGATCGTGACCGAGCCGCTGCCGCTGATGCCGCTGGGCGGCGTCGACGGCAATGGCCTCTATGGCCGCCAGACCCTGCGCGGCAATCTCGCCTATGGCGGTGGGCCGCACGAATGGCTGAACGTCGACGACATCGAGGCGCACCGGCCGCAATCGACGCCGTTGACCGGCGACATCGCCGCCCGGCTCGTCCGCCTGCTGCCCAAGGCTGGCCATGTCAAGGTGATCCGCAGCTGGGCCGGGTTCATCGAGAATACGCCCGACGGCAGGCCGATCATCGATCATCTGCCGACGGTCGCGAACGCGATCGTCGCAACCTTGTCCAGCGTCGGCTTCGGCCTGTCGCCGGCAACCGGCCATGCGATTCAGGAACTGGTGACCGACGGCCGGTGCAGCTTCGCCGACCTCTCGACCTTCGCCCTGTCGCGCTTCGACCGGCTGGAGCCCAACTGGCGCGAACTCCAGGGCTGGCGGCCGGTCACGACGAGGTGATCGCCATTGCCGTCAGCCCGCCTGATCCGATGCTTGCAACCTGACGTAAGGGGTAACGAACAGGCAATCATCAGGCGGAACCAGTTCCATGTCACTGCACCAGCTCATCTACTACAGCCGCAACACCGCAGCGGGCGACGACCGCGAGATGCTCCGCCAGTTGCGCGACATCGTCGCTGTGTCGCAGGCCAACAACAGCCGGGACGGAATCACCGGGGCCTTGATCTTCGACAAGCAGTGGTTCGTGCAGATCCTGGAAGGCGAGATGGAGCGGATCGAGGCGACGTACAATCGCATCGCCAGGGATCCGCGGCATGGCACGATCACGCTGGTCGAAACCCGCGGCATTCCGCATCGCCAGTTCGCAGAATGGGCGATGGGCGGCACCATGCGTACGCCGGAAGTGCAGGAAATATTCCTGCGTCACGGCATCGGCGGCACGCTCGATCCGGCCCGGCTGAAGGGCGGCGCCATCCTCGCCCTTGCTCTCGATCTCAAGGCCTATGAAATGGAGAAGAAGGCCGCCATTGCCCGGCCGGCCTGAGCGGGTCTGATTGACGGCCCATTACAGCGTGATCGTCACGTCGGTCCTCGGGCGTGACGAGCACGCGAGGATGTAGCCAGCGGCTTCGTCCTCGGGCGAGAGGCCGCCGTTGTGCCGCATCGTCACCTCGCCTGTCACGATCTTCACCCGGCAGGTGCCGCAGATGCCGCTGGCGCAGCCGCAGGGGATCACGATCTGCCGGCGGGTTGCGGCCTCCAGGATCGTCTCGGTCGGGGCGACGGGAAAGCTGCGCTCACCCAGTGTCACCTCGACCGTCGAGGCGTCGGTTTCGCCGACAGGGACGCCGGGTGCCTTCGGCGCGGCGCCAAAATGCTCGATGCGGAAATCGTCCTTCGCGCCACCCTCTGCCGCATGGATCAACCGTGCGGCTTGCATGAAGCCATCGGGCCCGCAGCAATAGACCCGCCGTCGGGCAAAATCGGGAATGGCCACCGACAAGAGACGTCGGCCAAGCCGGCCGCGATAGCCGAACCAGCCCGGGCCGGGCCTGCTCAGAACGACGCTGACCGACAGCTTCGGCAGTTGCCGCTGCAGCGCGGTCAATTCCCGGGCGAACACCACTTCCTCTTCGTCGCGCGCCGCATGGAACCAGGCGACATCGGTACCGGGCGCTGCGGCGGCGAGATGGCGCAGCATCGCCATCAGTGGCGATGCGCCGGAGCCGGCCGAGACGAAGGCGACCGGCCCCGCGCCGTCCAGCACGAAACGTCCGATCGGACCGCTGGCCGAGACCGTCATGCCCGGCCCGAGCACCTGGTGCAGCCAGCCGGTCGCGCGCCCCTGCGGATGGCGCTTGATGGTCAGCTCGATCGTCTCGCCGCCCGGGGCCGAGGCGATGGAGAACGTCCGGTAGAGCGTCTCTCTCTCGATATCGAGGGCGAGCGTCACGGCCTGGCCGGGCAGATGGCTGAACCCTGTTTCCCGCGGACGCAGGGCGAAGGTCTTGACCGTCGGCGTCTCGTCGCGCACCGCGATGCAGTCGAGCAGCATGGCGTTCACTCGGCCGCCTGCGCGAGCGGCGTGCCAAAGAAGGCGGCCATCTTGCCGGCATACCAGTTGGTGAAATTGCGCAGCATGAATTCCGACGGGGCATAAGGGCCGGGGCGATAGGCCATCGAGGCGATGCCCTCGTGATTGATCTGGGCCAGCCGCGCATCCTGGTCGTTGGTGGCGATCCAGACCCGGGTCAAGCGCTCGATGTCGTAGTCGACCCCCTCGATCGCATCCTCATGAACCAGCCAGGTGGTGCGCACGGCGGTCCGGCCGGCGGAAAGGGGCAGGACGCGGAAATGGATGATGTGATCGGCCAGGAAATGGTTCCAGTTGTTGGGCACCCTGAACATGCGGACCGAGCCGAGATCCGGGTCGGTGAAGTCGCCGAGCAGCTTGCGACAGGCCGGGCCGCCGTCCATCGTGAACGATAGCGCCCCGTCATGGAACGGCAGGCGGATGCAGCGGAATTCCTGCCCGCCGTCGGCTGGCAGATGCGGCAGGCCGTGACTTTCCCAGCGGGCCGTCTGGCGATCCATCAGCTTCTGGAAATCGGCAGTGCCGCGGGGATCGTCCGGCAGCGCGAACTCGACCAGCGTGGCCAGAAGCTCCGGGTGATTGCCCGCACAATGGTAGCATTCGCGGTTGTTCTCGATGACCAGTTTCCAGTTCGCCTCCTCGATCAGCGTCATCTCATGGGCGACCTTGGTGCGGTCGGGCTGATGCGGCGCGATATAGGGCGCGACGGTGCGGCGAAAATGCGCCAGATCGGGCGGGGTTTCGGCGAGGCAGATATAGACCATGCCGCAATTGACCTCGACCGCGACCGGTTTCAGGCCGTAGCCGGCCGGGTCGAAGTCGCCAGGCATCTGGCGGGCGTGCAGCAGCCGGCCGTCGAGCTCGTAGACCCATTGGTGATAGCTGCAGGTCAGGCGATGGGCGTGGCCCTTCTCGGCCAGGCAGATGCGCGAACCGCGATGTCGGCAGGTATTGTGGAAGGCCCGTACCTGGCCGTCGCGGTCGCGCAGCACGATGACCGGGTTGCGGCCGATCGTCAGCGTCAGGAAATCGCCGGGCTTTCTGATCTCGCAGACATTGCAGGCGAACAGCCACTCGGTCTCGAAGACCGCGGCGATGTCGGCTTCGTGGAAGGCTTCGTCGACGTAGAAGGCCTGGGGCAGGCTGAAACCGTCGCGGCGCTCGGCCAGCAGGGATTGGATGCGGTCGGCTGGGATCATGATCTGGCCTGGCCCTTGATGACGACGACAGGCCCGATCATTGCGCCATCCCCGGGCATTTGCCGGCCGGTTTGCGACCGTTGCGGCGATGGAGACGACATGGTTCGCCCCGATATGTCGGATTTGTATTCTCACATGTCGGATCTGCCTATGTTGTGTCGCCAGCGATCGGAGACCCTTGGACAAGGAGGCTATCACCATGGCTGGAACGGCGGTGCCGCCCAAGGGCGGGCTCGAATGCGGCTTCGTGTTCCTCTTGGTCGACGGCATGTCGATGATGAGCCTGGCCTCGGCGGTCGAGCCGCTGCGTTCGGCCAACCGGCTGGCCCAGCGCGCGCTCTATCGCTGGCATTTCGCCAGTCTCGACGGCCGGCCGGTCACGGCGTCCAACGGAGTCGAGTTCCGCACCGAGGTCTTCGACGAGGCCGTCGCGCAGGCCGCCTATGTCTTCGTCTGCGGGGGATTGCGGATCCAGGCGCCCGACGAGCGCCGCGCGCTGGGCGCGCTGCGCCAGGCCGCCCGCCGCGGCATCGTCATCGGGTCGTTGTCCACCGGCACCTACCTGCTTGCCCGCGCCGGTCTGCTCGGCGGCTATCGCTGCACCATCCATTGGGAAAACCGTCCGGCCTTCGAGGAGGAATTTCCCCATCTGATCTGCACCGGCAAGATCTTCGAGATCGACCGCGACCGGATGACCTGTTCGGGCGGCACCGCGGCGATGGACCTGATGCTGCAGATCATTTCCGAACAGCACGGCGCCGATCTGGCCCGCGGCGTCGCCAATCAGTTCCACCATGAGCGCATTCGCGACGAGCGCGACGACCAGCGCGGCGGCCGGGACCAGAGCCTCGCCAACCTGCCCAACGCCTTGCGCGCGGCCATCGAGCTGATGCGCCATCACATCGAGGAACCGCTCGGCATCGCCGAGATCGCTGATCGGGTCGGCCTGACCTCGCGCCAGGTCGAGCGCCTGTTCCTGCGCTATCTCAAGGTGACGCCGGCCCGGCACTATGTCGGCCTGCGGCTCGAGCGGGCACGCGAACTGCTGCTTTATTCCGACGTGCCGGTCCTCGACGTCGCGGTTGCGACCGGCTTTGCCTCGACGTCGCATTTCGCCCGCTGGTTTCGCCGGGCCTATCAGACGCGGCCGTCGGATCTGCGGCGGCCGGGCGGGGCCTGATGTCGCGTTCCTGCTCTAGCAGGTCGTAAGGCATGGGGGCAGGCGGCGCCCGTGCAGGCAACACTCTGACGATGAGCCGGCGGGGTTGCCAGAACAAGTCGGTCGCCAAGAAGAAACGGGGGCTTCGATCTTGGACACGCTGCGCTTTGCCATCGACAACTGGCCGATCATCGCCGTCAGGGCGGGCGAGCATCTGTCGCTCGTCTCGGTCGCGGTCGCCCTGGCGATCGTCACCGGGGTGCCGATCGGCATCCTGATCACCCAGCACCGCGGCTGGGCCGATCGCGTGCTCTACGTCGCCGCGATCGTCATGACCATTCCCTCGGTCGCGCTGTTCGGCGTGCTGATCCCGCTGCTGTCGCCGATCGGTCATGGCATCGGCTATCTGCCGGCGGTGATCGCCCTGATCCTCTATTCGCAGCTGCCGATCATCCGCAACACCTACACGGCGATCATGAACATCGATCCGGCCCTGCGTGAGGCTGCGCGGGGCATGGGCATGACGTCGCTGCAGCGGCTGCGCGAGGTCGAACTGCCGATCGCGCTGCCGGTGATCGTCAACGGGGTGCGCAACGCGGTCGTTCTTAACATCGCGATCGCCACCATCGCGACCTACATCGGCGCCGGCGGTCTCGGCACCTTCATTTCGCGCGGCATCTCCCAGACCGACTTCCGGCAGCTGGTGACGGGGGCCGTCGCCGTCTCGGTGCTGGCGATCACGGCCGATCTCGCCCTGGTCTATCTGCAGCGACGGCTGACGTCGCCCGGCCTGCGCTGAGGGCCCGGGCATGATCAGGCTCGACCATGTCAGCAAGATCTTTGCCGGGATCACCGCAGTCGACGGCGTCGACATGGAGGTCGGGGCCGGCGAGGTTTGCGTGCTGCTCGGCCCCTCGGGCTGCGGCAAGACGACGACGATGAAGATGATCAACCGGCTGATCCAGCCGACCTCGGGCAAGATCTTCGTCGACGGGCGCGATACCGCGACCGTCGACGAAGTGACGCTGCGCCGGTCGATCGGCTACGTGATCCAGCAGATCGGCCTGTTTCCGAACAAGACGGTCGAGGACAACATCTGCGTCGTGCCGGACCTTCTGGGACACGACCGGCGGCAGTCGCGCAAGCGTGCGGCGCAATTGCTCGAGATGGTCAATCTCGACCCCGGCATCTTCCTGAAGCGCTACCCGAAGGAACTCTCGGGCGGGCAGCAGCAGCGGGTCGGCGTCGTGCGGGCGCTGGCTGCCGATCCCCCGGTCCTGCTGATGGACGAGCCGTTCGGCGCGATCGACCCGATCAACCGCGAGGTGATCCAGGACGAGTTCATGAAGCTGCAGGCCGAGCTGAAGAAGACCGTCGTCTTCGTCAGCCACGATATCGACGAGGCGGTCAAGATGGCCAGCCGGGTCGCGATCTTCCGCGCCGGCCGGCTGATCCAGTACGACACGCCCGACAATATCCTGGCCCATCCGGTCGACAGCTTCGTTGCCGATTTTGTCGGGTCCGACCGTACGCTCAAGCGCCTGCGCCTGCTCAAGGTCGCCGAAGCGATGGTCGGCGATCCGCCGCTGGTGCGGGCCGACGATACGCTGGAGACCGCCGCGCGGCTGATGGCGGAACGTGGCCACGTCTCGATCGTCATGGTCGGGCCGCGCGGGCGCGCCCGCGGCTTCGTCCGCCTCGATGCCGCCCATGGCCGTCCCGGCACGGTCGGCGAACATCATGAAAAGCTGCCCTGCATGGTGAACCTGCGCGACGACCTGCGCACGGCCGTCTCGCTGATGTTCATGCACGACCTGACCTGGCTGCCCTGCGTCGACGACGACGGGTTCTACCGTGGCTATGTCACCCAGCGCGGCATTACCCATCTGCTGGGGGCGACCTACCGTGACCGTTAGCGCGGTTCAACCCGGTGCCGGCCATCGCACCTGGCGGGGTATGGTGCTGCTGGCGGTGTTCGCGCTGGGGGTCTGGGCCCAGGCCTCGGGCATCGTGCCGGCGATCCTGAAATACCGCGAGGATATCGTCTATCTCGCCCGCCAGCACATGATGCTGGTTGCGATATCTGGTGGCATCGCCATCGCCATCGGCGTGCCGCTGGGGATCGTGATCGCGCGCAGCCGCCTCCCATTGCTGGGGGCGGCGATCGGGCAGGTCATCAACCTCGGCACGACGATCCCGACGCTGGCCATTCTCGCGCTGGCGATGACGGTGCTGGGGCTGGGTACCCCGTCGGCGCTGTTCGGGCTGGTCGTGCTGACCCTGCTGCCGGTCATGCTGAACACCGTGGCGGGGCTGAAGAGCGTGCCGGCGCCGCTGATCGAAGCGGCGCGCGGCATGGGCATGACCGGGGCGCAGATCCTGCTGAAGGTCGAGCTGCCGAACGCGATGTTCGTGATCCTCGCCGGCATCCGCACCGCGCTGGCGATCAATGTCGGCACCGTGCCGCTTGCCTTCCTCATCGGGGGCGGCGGGCTGGGCGAGTTGATCTTCACCGGTATCGATCTGATGGAGCCGGGCCTGCTGCTCGCCGGCGCCGTCCCGACCGCGCTGCTTGCGGTGCTCGTCGACATCATCGTGGGCCAGCTGCAGTTCTGGCTGGTGCCGCGCGGCGTCAATCCGTTGCGATAAAAACAGGAGAGGACTTCCATGATTCTGCACAGCCTCAAGACCTTCGCGCTCGGCGCCATTGCCGCGACCTTGCTGTCGGGTGCTGCCCTTGCCCAGACCGTTGTCGTCGGCGGCAAGAACTTCACCGAGCAGCAATTGATGGCCGAGATGACAACCCAGCTGCTGAAGGCCAAGGGCTTCACCGTCGACAAACGTGCCGGCCTCGGCACCGCCCCGCTGCGCCAGGCCCAGGAAAACGGCCAGGTCGATGTCTATTGGGAATACACCGGCACCTCGCTGATCACCTTCAACAAGGTGGCCGACAAGCTCGATGCCGCCGCGACCTACGCCAAGGTCAAGGAACTCGACGCGGCCAAGGGGCTGGTCTGGCTCAACCCGTCCAAGGCCAACAACACCTACGCGCTGGCCATGCGCAAGGCCGATGCGCAGTCGAAGGGCATCGCCTCGCTGTCCGACCTGTCGGCAAAGGTCAAGGGCGGCGCGGCCATGAAGTTCGGCTGCAATGCCGAATTCTATGCGCGGCCCGACGGGCTGAAGCCGCTCGAGGAAGCCTATGGTTTCTCGTTCGGTCGTGACAACGTCGTCCGCATGGATACCGGGCTGGTCTACCAGGCGCTGAAGGATTCGCAGGTCGAGGTCGGCCTCGTATTCGCCACCGACGGCCGCGTCCCGGCCTTCGATTTCCTGGTGCTGAAGGACGACAAGGGGTTCTTCCCGTCCTACGCGCTGACCCCGGTGGTGCGCAAGGAGACCCTCGACAAGAACCCCAAGCTGGCCGAGATCCTCAACGGCCTGTCGGCGAAGCTCGACGATGCGACGATGGCCCGGCTGAACGCTTCGGTCGATGTCGACAAGAAGACGGTCGAGGATGTCGCCGCCGGCTTCCTGAAGTCGCAGAACCTGGTCTGATCTCCGGGGTCCCCGCCTGACGGCGGGGGCCCGCTCATCGTCATGAAAACCGTGATCCGGCTGGGGGTGGCGCAGATCGCCTGCACCGCCGACAAGGACCAGAACCTCGCCCTGCATCGCGCCGCCATCGCCGAGGCGGGCGCACGCGGCGTCGACCTCCTGGTCTTCCCCGAACTTTCCCTTACCGACTACCGTACCGTGCCCGACATGGCCGCGGCCTGCATCGCCGCCGATCTGGTGGAACTCGCCGGGGATGTCGCGGTGCTCGCCGGCTTCATCGAAGCGGGGCAGCCGGGATTGTTCCACAATGCCGCGGCGCTGCTGCGCGGCGGTGCGGTCGTGGGCAGCCACCGCAAGCTGAACCTGCCGACCTACGGCGGGCTGGAGGAAGGCAAGCATTTCGCCCCCGGCCGGCGCCTCGATCTCGTCGAGGCGCTGCCGGGCTGGCCGGCGGCCACGCTGATCTGCGCCGATGCCTGGAACCCGGCCCTGCCTTGGCTCGCTGCGCTCAAAGGCGCGGCACTGATGCTGCTGCCGATTGCCTCGGCCCGGGCGGCCGTCGGCGACGGCTTCGACAATCCCGGCGGCTGGGAGGTCACGCTGCGCCATATCGCGATGACCTACGGCATGCCGCTGGCGATGGCCAATCATTGCGGCCGGCGTGGCACGCTCGATTTCTGGGGCGGCTCGCGCATTCTCGATGCCGACGGCCGCTGCCTTGCCCTGGCCGGCGAGGGGCCCGAAATCATTGCCGCCGATATCGCACTGAAGGACATCGGCGCGGCCCGCCACCGCCTGCCGACCATGCGTGATGCCGCGCCGCTGACCGTGCAGGCGCTGCTGGCCGAAACCCTGAGGAACTTGCGATGACCGTGTTCGCCTTTGCCCATGAACTGCGCTATGCCGACCTGCCGCCGCCGGTGGTCGCGCAGGCGTCGCGCTGCATCCTCGATCTCATCGGTGTCGCCGCGGCGGGGGCGGAAACCGCGCTGGCCGCCATCGTGCGCGATTTCGCGGCGGATCAGATGGCGGCCGGGCGCAGCCCGGCGCGGCTGATCTTCGACGGCCGGCCGGTCAGCGCCTCGGGGGCGGCCTTCGCCGCCGCCTCGCAGATCGACGCTTTCGATGCCCATGATGGCCACGCACTGACCAAGGGACATGCCGGTGTCGCGATCCTGCCGGCCGTTCTTGCCGTGATGGACGCCGAAGGCGGCCGCCAGCGGGGCCGGGACCTGATCACCGCGGTCGTGGCTGGCTATGAGATCGCCACCCGGGCAGGCATCGCGCTGCATCGCACTGCTCTGGATTATCACACCTCCGGCGCCTGGAACGCGATCGCCTGTGCCGTCCTGACCGCGCGCCTGCTCGGCCTCGACCTCGCCCATACGCGCGAGGCGGCGGGCATTGCCGAGTATCACGGGCCGCGCAGTCAGATGATGCGCTGCATCGACCATCCGACGATGGTCAAGGACGGCTCGGGCTGGGGGGCCTTGGCCGGCGTCTCGGCCGGGTATCTGGCCGCAGCCGGCTTCACCGGCGCGCCCGCCGTGCTGCTGGAGGAGGCGGCGGTCGCGGATCTCTGGGCCGATCTCGGCAGCCGCTGGCGGATCATGGAGCAGTATTTCAAACCCTATCCGGTCTGCCGCTGGGCCCAGCCGGCCATCGAGGCCGGGCGTGCGCTGCAACTCGGCCATCGCGTGGCGCCTGAAGCGATCGCCCGGATCAAGGTGGAAACTTTCGCTGAGGGGGTACGGCTGGCCGGTGCCGCACCGGCGACAACCGAGGCTGCCCAATATGCGATCGCCTTTCCGCTGGCCGCGATCCTGACCCGCGGCGGCCTGGGCGCCGCCGACATCGGCGGGGCGGCACTGGCCGATGCGGCGATTCTGGATCTCAGCCATCGCATCGATCTCGTGACCGACCCGGATCTGGCCGCGCGTTTTCCCGCCGAACGTCTGGCGCGCGTCACCTTCACGTTGCGCGACGGTCGTTCGCTGGTCTCAGACGTGACGCCGGCGCGCGGCGACCCGGCCGCGCCGTTGTCAAACGACGAGGTGGCGGCCAAATTCACCCGTCTGACTTCCGGGCTGGGGCCGGCGCGGCAGCAATCCCTCCGTGCTGCGATCGATGGCCTGGCCGGTGACGACGAGGTCGCGGGATTGCTGGCGATGGTGGCGCAGCCGGCCTGACCGGCCGGGCCTTGATCGACTGCGCCAGCCATCCCATCTGCAAAGGGTGACCAATGGCGCGATCGCCGGACTTGGTCCGGGCGCGCGGCAATCCCTGCAAGGTTGATGGAATCGGATCTGACTCAATCTTGTATCGTTGTGCAGGGATTCACGACTCTGTGACCGCCGTCACGGCGCGAGCCAGCCGAAGGCGGCATCATCGGCAACTGGAGGAGTACTTCCATGGTTGCTGCATCTGTTTTGCACCGACTGAGACAGCGTGCCGGCCCAGCCAACACCGGGCGGCCGTCGCCAGATCGTTTGGCGCGCCGTATCGCGGCGCTCTATCGGTCGTGGAAGCGCCCCGGCTTTGACCTGCGCGAGGTGATCGATGGATATCTCGCCGAAATCGCCCTGCCCGACACGTCCCCGCTGAAGACCGTGGCGCGCCGGCTGGCTGCAGATCTCAAGCAGTGGGAAGGGCACCCCTATCATTCGTCGCTCCACCACGCCGAGGTGGCCAACAATGCGATGGTCCTGGCCTGGCTCTCGGCGGAACGGGGCAAGGCGCTTGCGCCCGCCGATGTGCTGCTGCTGCTGGTCGCCGCACTCGGTCACGACCGCGACCACGACGGGACCACCAACGGTGATACGCCGTTCCGGCTGGAGACCATCGCGGCCAATGCCGTCGACGAGATCTGCCGCGCTGCCGGCGTCGACGCGGACGCGCGCGCGGATCTGCGCCTGTTGATCCTGTCGACCGACGCGACGGTGCGGCCGAAACTGCACGCCCTGCGCGACAGCGTCGATCCCGGCAGCGTCGACCTGCCCCCGGCGCTCGACGTGCTGCGCCGGTCGCACCGTCTGTTCCGGCTGGCGCGGCTGCTCTCGGATGCCGACCTGATGTCGTCGGCCGCGCTGACCAAGCGCTGGAGCCTCGAGCAGAGCGCGCGGCTGTCGGCCGAATGGCGCAAGCCGATCGATCACGCCTGTCTTTCCTATTTCTTCGACGGCATGGTCGGGCAGGACATGTTGTCGAAAGCCGGCCGCTTCTTCTCGGGCAACCTTCGCAAGATCCGCGCTGCGGCGCTTGAGCGGGGCGACCGCTGAGGGCGGCGAGGCGGCGGCTTACTCGCTGATCGGCGCTTCGAGGAGACGTCGGCGGCGGCGGTAGGTTTCCGAACGCTGCGGGCGGACGAACACGGCCGAGACCTGCGCGTGAGCCTCGCTGATCCGGCGCTCCATCCGCTCGACGGCCAGTTCCATTTCGTCGGCCGACAGGTCGTCGTGGAATTCGACGCTCAGATTGACCACGACCTGATCGGGCGACATATGGACGGTCAGGGCGCCGTTCACCCGCTCGACACCCTTGTCGGCGGCGGCGAGTTCGAGGATCGAGCGTTCGACCGCCGGATCTGCCGCTTCCCCGATCAGCAGGCCCTTGGTTTCGCGTGCCAGCAGTATCGCGGTCAGGCCGAGCACGATGCCGATGACGATCGAGGCGGCGCCATCCAGCGCGGGCAGGGCGAAGACCTCCGCGGCCACGATGCCGGCGAAGGCAATGGCAAGGCCGAGCAGCGCGGCACTGTCCTCGAGAAGGACCGTGAAGGTCGTCGGATCCTTGCTCAGCCGGATTGCCTCGAGATAGCCCGCATCGCCTTTGGCCGCCTGGAATTCGCGGAGTGCCGCCCACCATGAGCCACCTTCGAACAGCATTGACAGGCCCAGCACGACATAGGTCACCGCCGGGTCCGCGACCGCCTGGGGGTGGCGGATATGGATGATGCCTTCGTAGATCGAGATCCCGGCGCCCAGCGCGAAGACCAGCAACGCGACGATGAAGGTCCAGAAATAGAGTTCGCGGCCGTAGCCCAAAGGGTGGGCCGCGTCGGGCGGCCGCGACGCGCGGTGCAGCCCATAGAGCAGCAGACCCTGATTGCCGGTATCGACCAGCGAGTGGATCGCCTCGCTCAGCATCGCCGAGGACCCGGTCCACAGGGCTGCCGCGCCCTTGGCGGCGGCAATCGCGAGATTGCCGGCCAGCGCCGCATAGATCACGAATTTCGAGCCGCGTCGTGCCGTCATGGGCAACGGAACGCGGTTGCAGCCGCTTCGGTTCAGCCGGGCTTGATCGCGCCGAGCACCATCTCCGTGACAAGATCGATCAGTTTGCGGCGCATGTCCTCGGTGACCTCGGAAACGCCGAAGCCGTAGAGCAGCGTGTGACGCGCATAGAACATGTGGTCGATCGCGCCGAACAGCGTGAAATAGAAGATCATCGGGTCGACGTCGCGAAATTCGCCCCGCCTGATGCCTTCGGCCAGCAACTGCCGCTCGAACTCGACGACCGGGCCGACGAAGAAGTCGGCGACCTGCCGGGCCACCTCGTCGCTCGACTGGTGCAGCAGGTCGTGGATCAGGCGGTTCAGGTAGGGGGTGCGGTAATAGGCATTGACCACGCCGGCGATATGCAGCTTCAGCTTGGCGGTCGGCGACAGGTCCGCCCGCAGCAAGGCATTCAGCTGTTCCATGGCCGATTGCGCGTCGCGTTCCAGCAGCGCGACCAGAAGGCCGGTCTTGTTGCCGAAATGATATTTGACCAGGGCCGAGTTGACGCCCGAGCGCTCGGAGATGTCGCCCAGCGATATCTCGGTCGAGCCGCGCTCGATCATCAAGCTCGATGCGGCCGCCAGCAGGCGGGCGGCGGCATCGCTGCGGCTGGTGCGGCGACGGGTCGGCGCAGTGGCAGAACTGGTCATCAGGTCCTTCATTCCCCCGGAAAAGGAGCCATAGCCCGGCCGTCCGGGTCAAGCAACGTTGGTGCGACGCTTCGCTACCTTAGCATTAATTAATTGATTGACTAAATTCACGCCCTGGCGATCATACCGACCACACCGGCAGCGGCCGGATGCATGTGGGAGGAACAGGTGAAAAACACCCTGACGCGCGGCGTGCTGGCCGCTTCTATTGCCTTTGCCCCGCTGGCCATGCCGGCGCAGGCGCAGGTCTCGGACAATGTCGTCCGCATCGTGGTGATGAACGACCAGTCCTCGGCCTATTCCGACACGTCGGGCAAGGGCTCGGTCGTGTCGGCCGAACTGGCGATCGCCGACAATGGCGGCAAGGCTGCCGGCATGCCGGTCGAGATCATCACGATCGACCATCAGAACAAGGCCGATATCGGCGCCACCCAGGCCAAGAAGGCGATCGACGTCGACAAGGCGGACGCCTTCTTCGACATGGCGAACTCGTCGGTCTCGCTGGCCGTGCAGCAGCTGACCCGCAATGCCGGCAAGATCGCGGTCCATGTCGGTTCGGCCCATGTCGACCTCTACGGCAAGGAATGCTCGCCGACCGGCGCGCTGTGGCTCTATGACAGCTATTCGCTGGCCAAGGGCCTCGCCCGGGCGATCTACGATGACCAGCACAAGCGCTGGTTCCTCGTCGTCGCCGACTATGCCTTCGGCCATGCGATGCAGACCGACATGACCAACGCGCTGCAGGCCCAGGGCGGCCAGGTCGTCGGCTCGGTGCGCCACCCGCTGTCGCTGGCCGATTTCTCGTCCTTCCTGCTGCAGTCGACCGGCGCCAACGCCCAGGTGCTGGCGCTGCTCAACGCGGGCTCGGACACCTCGAATGCCCTGAAGCAGGCCGGCGAATTCGGCCTGGTGTCGAAGGGCGTGTCGATCGCGGCGCCGATCTTCACCATCGTCAACGTCAAGGCGATCGGCGTGGAGCTGGCCCAGGGCACGCAGTTCCTGGGCGGCTACTACTGGGACGCCGACGATGAAAGCCGCGCCTTCTCCAAGCGTTACGCCGAGAAGATGAAGCGCCCGCCGACCCATGCCCAGGCGGCGGTCTATTCGGCGGTCAACCACTACCTGAAGGCCGTGAGCGCGGCCAACAGCGACGACGGCGTGACCGTCATGAAGAAGATGAAGGAAATGCCGGTCAACGACTTCATGACCAAGAATGCCAAGCTGCGCGAGGATGGCCGCCTGATGCGCGACATGCTGCTGCTCGAGGTCAAGAAGCCGGGCGAGGTCAAGGCGGAGTGGGACCTGCTCAAGGTCAAGGGCGTCGCCAAGGCCGACGAGATCATCCGGCCGCTGTCCGAAGGCGGCTGCCCGCTGGTCAAGTCCTGAGCCGGAGGCGGCGGCCATGCTTCATCCTTCGTTCCATGCCCGCCGCCAGCCCGACAAGCCGGCCTATATCATGGCCGGCTCCGGCGCCGCGCTGACGTATGGCGAGCTCGAGGCGCGCTCCAACCAGGGCGCGCATCTCTTCCGGTCGCTGGGCCTCAAGCCCGGCGACCATATCGCGCTGCTTCTCGAAAACTCGCTGCGCTTCCTCGAAATCTGCTGGGCGGCGCAGCGCTCGGGCCTCTATTTCACCGCGATCTCGACCCATCTGACCGCGGCCGAGGTCGCCTATATCGTCGGCGATTGCGGTGCGAAGGTCTTCGTCACCTCGGCGGCGAACGCGGCCACCGCCCAGGCCGTCGAACCACTGCTGAAGCCCGATGTCGTCCGCTTCATGGCGGGCGGGGCCACGGCGGGCTGGCGTTCCTGGGAGGACGCGACCGCCGCCCAGCCCGTGCAGCCGATCGCCGACGAGGTCGTCGGCTACGACATGCTCTATTCGTCCGGTACCACCGGGCGGCCGAAAGGCGTCAAGCCGGCATTCGGCAACGAGAAGCTCGGCTGGGTCAACCCGCTGATGCGCGTCCTGTGCCAAGACATGTGCGGCCTCGACGAGAACAGCATCTATCTGTCGCCGGCGCCGCTCTATCACGCCGCGCCGCTGCGCTACAACATGATGACGGTGGTGTTCGGCGGCACCTCGGTGATCATGGAGAAGTTCGATCCGGAAACCTACCTCGCCCTGGTCGAGCGCTACCGCGCCACCCATACCCAGCTGGTGCCGACCATGTTCGTGCGCATGCTGAAACTGCCCGACGAGGCGCGGCTGCGTCACGACGTGTCCAGCCTGCGTGCCGCCGTCCATGCCGCCGCCCCCTGTCCGGTCGACGTCAAGGAGCAGATGATCGCCTGGTGGGGGCCGATCTTCATCGAGTATTACGCCGGCACCGAGGCGAACGGCGTGACCATCGCGACGACCGCCGAATGGGAAAGCCATCGCGGCAGCGTCGGCCGGGCGGTGGTGGGCACCATCCATATCCTCGACGACGAGGGCAACGATCTCCCACCCGGCGAGATCGGTTCGGTCTATTTCGCCGACGGCCCGAAGTTCTCCTATCACAACGACCCGGACAAGACGCGCGAGGCCTATAACGATCGCGGCTGGTCGACGCTGGGCGATGTCGGCCGGCTGGACGCGGACGGCTATCTCTACCTCTCCGACCGCAAGTCCTACATGATCATCTCGGGCGGGGTGAACATCTACCCGCAGGAGGCCGAGAACGTCCTGATCAACCATCCGGCCGTGGCCGATGTCGCGGTCTTCGGGATTCCCGACAAGGAAATGGGCGAGCAGGTCAAGGCCGTGGTGCAGTTGCAGGACCATGCCAAGGCCAGCCCGGCGCTCGAAGCCGAGCTGATCGCCTATTGCCGCCAGTCGCTGTCCGGCGTCAAATGCCCGCGCAGCATCGATTTCCAGGAGACGCTGCCGCGGACGCCGACCGGCAAGCTGCTGAAGCGGATCCTGCGCGACCGGTACTGGGCCTGAGCGCCCCGGGGAGGAAAAAATGTTCCAGGACGGCCTGTTCAAGGGCAAGCGCATTCTGATCACCGGCGGCGGGACCGGTCTCGGCCGCGGCATGGCCGAAGCTTTCCTGAAGCTCGGGGCCGAAATCTTCATCTGCGGCCGGCGCAAGGCCGTCTGCGACGAGACCGCGGCCGAGCTGATGGCGGCCCACGGCGGCAAGGTCACAGCCTACGGCGTCGATATCCGCGACCCCGGTTCGGTCGATGCGGTGGTCGAGGATATCTTCTCGACCGGTCCGCTGACCGACCTCGTCAACAACGCGGCCGGCAATTTCATCTCGCGGTCGGAGGACCTGTCGCCGCGCGGCTTCGACGCCATCGCCAATATCGTCATGCACGGCACCTTCTACGTGACCCATGCGGTCGGCCGGCGGTGGATCGCGGCCGGCGTGCCCGGCAGCGTCGTTTCGATCGTCACGACCTGGGTGCGCAATGGCGGGCCGTTCGTCGTGCCCTCGGCGATGAGCAAGTCGGCCGTCCATGCGATGACGATGTCGCTGGCCACCGAATGGGGCCGCTACGGCATCCGGCTGAACGCGATCGCGCCGGGTGAGATTCCGACCGAAGGGATGAGCAAGCGGTTGAACCCCGGCGAGCAGCCGGGCGAGCGTACCGCGCGCATCAATCCGATGGGCCGCATCGGCACGATGGAGGAATTGCAGAACCTGGCGACCTTCCTGCTGTCCGACGGCTGCCGCTGGCTCACCGGCGAGACCATCGCGCTCGACGGCGCCCAGGCGCATGCCTCGGGCGGCAGCTTCTACGAACTGCGCCACTGGGACGATGCCCGGTGGCAGGAAGCGCGCGACGCGATCAAGGCGCAGAACGAGAAGGACCGCGCCCAGCGGCTGCCCGGCCGATGACCGGGCGGGTCGTCGTCACGGTCGCGGACGGCATTGCGGAAGTCCGGCTCAATCGGCCGGACAAGATGAACGCGCTGGATCCGGGCATGTTCGACGGTCTGCTCGCCGCCGCCGAGCGGCTTGGGGGCGACGCATCATTGCGCGCCGTCGTGCTGCACGGCGAGGGCAGGGCTTTTTGCGCCGGTCTCGACATGGCCAGCTTCGCGGCGATGGGCGGCGGCAACGGCATCAAGGGGCTGGCCCCGCGCACGCACGGCATCGCCAATCGTTTCCAGTATGCCGCCTGGGCCTGGCGCGAATTGCCTGTGCCGGTGATCGCCGCGGTCCACGGCGTCGCCTATGGCGGCGGGCTGCAGGTCGCGCTGGGTGCCGACATGCGCTATGCCGCGCCGGGCACCAAATTCTCGGTCATGGAAATCAAGTGGGGGCTGGTGCCGGACATGGCCGGCACCCAGGTGCTGCGCCACCTAATGCGCGACGACGTGATCCGCGATCTGACCTTTACCGGGCGCGTGGTCGACGCCGACGAGGCCCTGTCGCTCGGCCTGGTCACCCGCGTGATCGACGATCCGCTGGCCGCCGCCCGGGCTGCCGCAGCCGACATCGCCGGCAAGAGTCCCGATGCGATGCGGGCGGCCAAGCGGTTGCTCAATCGCGCCTCTGTGGTCGAGCCGGGCGCCGGCCTGATTGCCGAATCGGTCGAGCAGGACGTGCTGATCGGCAGCCCGAACCAGTTGGAAGCCGTGGCGGCCAACCTCGAAAAGCGCAAGCCTGCGTTCCGCGATCCCGCATAGGGCATGATCGGCGCTCCGGGTTCTGCTCGACCGCGTCCCGGGGGAGTCGACGCCTTTCCTACCCCCTGATCTTTTCGCGGGCGACCTTGATGCCGGCGCGCTCGCGGTCCCAGGTGTCGTCGCTGATGCCGGCCGATCGCAGCACGTGCTTCTCGACCTTCTGGGTCGGGGTCCGCGGCAGGTTATCGAGCACGCGGATGTAGCGCGGCAGCATGAAATGGGCCAGGCGCGGGCGCAGGAAATCGAGCAGGTCGACGGGATCGATCGTGGCGCCCGGTATCGGCGCGACGATTGCCAGCACGTCATCCTCCGACGTTTCGTTCGGTACCGCGACGACGGCGCATTCGCGGACCTGGGGATGGGCCAGGATCTCGACCTCGACCTCGAACGACGAGATGTTCTCGCCCCGCCGGCGGATCGCATCCTTCATGCGGTCGACGAAGAAGAAGTTGCCCTGGGCATCGCGGCGGAAGGCGTCGCCGGTATGGAACCAGCCGTTACGCCAGGCCCGGGCCGTCGCCTCGGCATCGCGGAAATAGCCGGAATTCAGCGCCCACGGGGCATCGGTGCGCAGGATCAGCTCGCCCACCGTGCCATCGGCGACTTCGCAATCGTTGTCGTCGACGATGCGGATTTCCAGGCCCGCCCGCGCCTTGCCGCAGGTGCCGGGCGCGGCCGGATTGGGTTCCGACACGATCGGCACGTTGATCTCGGTCATGTTGAACAGCGTCCAGACCGTCATGCCGAAGCGGTCGGCGAAGGCGCGCCAGTCGTCGGCCAGCGGGATCATCATGACCTTCCTGAGGGTATGGTCCCGGTCGTCCGGGCCGGGCGGCCGCTTGGCGATGAAGGATGTCATCACCCCGAGCAGGATCAGGAACGTGGCCCGCGTCGCCCGTACCGCCGGCCAGAAGCCCTCGGTCGAGAATTCGCCGGCGACACCCACCGCGCCCCCGCGATTCAGCGAGGCGACGACGGGCAGGGTGCCGCCGACATGGAACAGCGGGCCGTAGAGCAGGAAGCAGTCGGTTTCGTCGAGCATGTAGAACGAATTCGGGCCGCTCATGTCATGCAGATGGGCGTAGGAGGAGATGACGCCCTTGGAACGGCCGGTGGTGCCCGAGGTATAGATGATCGACTGCACGTCCCACGGCTCGATCGGCCGGGTCAGGGCGGGCAGGGTGGCCGGGTCGCCGTCGAGCGCACCGATTTCGTGCATGGCGAGGCCGGGCACGGCGTCGGCCGTTCCCCCGACGACGACGCAGGCCCGCAATTCGGCGCGGTCGATATCGGCCAGCCGGCCGACGAGGTCGGCCGAGGCGACGATCAGCTTCGAGCCGGCATTGGCGACGACATGCGCCAGCAGGTTGCCGCGATAGGCCGTGTTGACCGGCACGTAGGTCGCGCCCAGCCAGTTGATCGCAAACCACACCCGGATCATCTCGACGCCGTTCGGCAGCCAGACGGTGACGGTGTCGCCCTGGGCGACGCCGAGCGCGGCCAGGCCCGCGGCGGTGCGTTCGACCCGCTGCCGGAATGCGCCATAGGTGATCGCCGAACCGTCGCCCTGGCGGATGAAGTCCCGATCGGGGTGCGACGCCGCCCGCCGCTCCAGCACATAGCGCAGGACGCAGGTCTCGCGGTCCGGCACGGCCGCCTTGATTCCGGGCATCGCTTCCTCCTCGCCTTTATCGCTTCTCCCCGAATTATATCAATATGTTGATTATTTGGAAGATGGCTTCCGCTTCGGGGCGGGCTCAAGCCTGATGCCGCGCATGGCGCGCCCGATACGCCCGAGCGTCTCGACGAAGGCTGCCTTTTCCTCCAGCGACACGCCCTCGGTGCCCTGGCGATAGAACCGTAGCGAGGCCTCGAACAAGGCTTCCCAGGCGCGGGCGCCGGCCTTGGTCAGCCGGACCATCTTGACCCGACGATTCGCCGGGTTTTCGACGCGCTCGACATAATCGAGCTTTTCCAGCCGCTTCAGCACGCCGTCGAGGTTCTGGCGGCTGACCACCAGGTACTCGACCAGATCGGAGAATCCGATGCCGTCGACGGGCTCGCGCGACAGCGCGCCGAGCACGGCCCCCTGGATTGCCGAGAAGTTCAACTCGCGCTGGGCTTGCCGCTCGTAGATGTTGGAGGCCTGGAACAGGCGGAAAAACAGCCGGTTGTTCGTCTCGTCGTCCGGCGTCAGCGCCGGTGGCGATACCGCCTTGGCAGTCTTGCTGCGCGTCATCAGTCCCTGTCGCCCTCTCTATATCATGTCAATATGTTGACATGAATATTCGCTGCTTCTACGGTCGAAGGGAAACCAGGAACCAAACGTCGATCCGGTTCGGCGACCGTGGCGCGGCCGGGCGATCATCCCATAGGATGCGGGCTTGCCAATGATTTTCTCGAAACTGCTGATTGCCAATCGCGGCGAGATCGCCATCCGGATCGCCCGGGCCGCGGCCGATCTCGGCATCCCGACCGTTGCCGTCCATGCCCGCGACGAGGCGCGTTCGCTGCATGTGCGAACGGCTGATGCGGCGGTCGCGTTGGCGCAGGAAGGGCCCGCGGCGTACCTCGATGTCGATGGTCTCGTGGCGGCGGCGCGCGAGGCCGGCTGCGACGCGGTGCATCCGGGTTATGGCTTCCTGTCGGAAAGCGCGGCATTCGCCGCCGCGGTGCGTGCCGCCGGCATGACCTTCGTCGGCCCGCGACCCGAGCTGCTGCACCTGTTCGGGGACAAGGCGCAGGCCCGCGCGCTGGCCGAGCGCTGCGGCGTGCCGCTGATGGCAGGCACCGCCGCTGCGACGACGCTGGCCGAGGCACAGGCATTCTTTGCCGGGCTGCGGCCGGGCCAAGCGATGATGATCAAGGCGATCGCCGGCGGCGGGGGGCGCGGCATGCGGGTGGTCCGGGCCGCGGAGGAGATTCCGGCAGCGTTCGAACGCTGCCGCTCGGAGGCGCAGGGCGCCTTCGGCAACGGCGCGCTTTATGTCGAGCGCTTCATGCCTGCGGCCCGCCATATCGAGATCCAGGTGGTGGGCGACGGGCGCGATGTCGTAACCCTTGGCGAGCGCGAATGCACGATCCAGCGACGCAACCAGAAACTGGTCGAGATCGCGCCCAGCCCGACCCTGCCGGCGGCGATGCGCCGGCAGTTGTCGGAGGCGGCGCTGCAGATGGCGCGCAAGGTCGAGTATGAGGGGCTGGGCACCTTCGAGTTCCTGGTCACGCAGGATGGCGGCGACTTCGCCTTCATCGAGGTCAATCCGCGGCTGCAGGTCGAGCATACGGTGACCGAGGCGGTGATGGGCGTCGATCTCGTCCAGGCCCAGCTGAGGATCGCCGCCGGGGCGCGTCTGGCGGAACTGGGCCTTGATCGAGCTGCGCCAACCCCCCGCGGCCACGCGATCCAGCTGCGCATCAACATGGAGACGGTCGGACCGGACGGCAGCACGCGACCGTCGGGCGGCACGCTCGCCGCCTTCGACAAGCCCTCCGGGCCGGGGGTCCGCGTCGACAGCTTCGGCTATACCGGCTATGCCACCAGCCCGCGCTACGATTCGCTGCTGGCCAAGCTGATCGTCCATGCGCCCGACGGCAGCTATCTCGATGCCATCAGACGGACCGAGCGTGCCCTGCGCGAATTCCGCATCGAGGGCCTCGCCACCAACATCCCGCTGCTGCAGGCCCTGTTGGCGGATGACGATTTCCGCCGCAATGCCATCCACACCCGATTTCTCGACGAGCGCATTGCCGATCTCGTGGCGGCCGAGCCCGCGCCGGCCTTGTTCTTTCGCGAAGCCCGCGGCCGGACCGACGATCCGCTCGGCGTGTTCGGGGGCGCCTCGACCCTGCGGGCTGCCGCGGGGCCGGCGCCAGAAGGGGCGGACGGCATCCCCGCGCCGCTGCAGGGCACCGTCATCGCCGTCGATATCGCTGTGGGCGACATGGTGCGGCGCGGCCAGCAACTGATGGTGCTGGAAGCGATGAAGATGGAGCATCCGGTGCCGGCACCCGCCGGCGGCCGGGTCGTGCGCATCGATGCCGCAGTCGGGGACACCGTGCTCGAAGGCAGCCTGCTGATCTGGCTCGACCCCGACGCGGCGGGCGAGGCCGAGGCCGCGGCCGCGGCGGCAATCGACCTCGACCTGATCCGCCCCGACCTGGCCGAGGTGCTGGACCGGCGCGCCGCGCTGCTCGACGATCGCCGGCCCGAGGCGGTGGCGCGCCGACGCAAGACCGGGCAGCGAACGGCGCGCGAGAACATCGCCGATCTGTGCGACGCCGGCAGCTTCGTCGAGTTCGGCGGACTGGCGCTCGCCGCCCAGCGCCGTCGCCGCAGCCTCGACGATCTCAGGGCGATGAGCCCGGCCGACGGCATGATCACCGGGCTTGGCCGCGTCAACGGTGACCTGTTCGCCGACGAGCAGGCGCGCTGTGCGGTGGCGGCCTACGACTACACGGTGTTCGCCGGCACCCAGGGGGTGATCAATCATCGCAAGACCGACCGGTTGCTGGCGATGGCCGACAAATGGCGGATGCCGCTTGTGGTCTTCGCGGAAGGTGGCGGCGGACGGCCTGGTGACGAATGGCCGACGCCCGCCGGCCTCGACACCACCACCTTCGGCCGGATGGGCGCGCTGGCCGGGCTGGTCCCGACCGTCGGGCTCGTGTCCGGCCGCTGCTTTGCCGGCAATGCCGCGCTGCTCGGCAGTTGCGACGTGGTCATCGCTGCCCGCAACACCAATATCGGCATGGGTGGCCCGGCGATGATCGAGGGCGGTGGCCTCGGCGTCTTCCGGCCCGAGGACATCGGGCCGATGGATGTCCAGGTGCCGAACGGCGTGGTCGACGTTCTGGTCGCCGACGAGGCCGAGGGCGTCGCCGCGGCCAGGAAGTATCTCGGCTATTTCCAGGGGCGTGTCGACGACTGGCAATGTGCCGACCAGCGCATCCTGCGCCATGTCGTTCCGGAGAATCGCCTGCGGGCCTACGACGTCCGCGAGGTGATCGCGGGGCTGGCCGATACCGGCTCGGTGCTGGAGCTGCGCGAAGCCTTCGGGGTCGGCATGATCACCGCGCTGGTCCGCATCGCCGGCCGGCCGGTCGGGCTGATCGCCAACAATTCGCGCCACCTGGGCGGGGCGATCGACGCCGACGGTGCCGACAAGGCGGCGCGCTTCATCCGGCTGTGCGATGCCTTCGGCCTGCCCATCGTCTCGCTTTGCGACACGCCCGGCATGATGGTGGGGCCCGAGGTCGAGAAGACCGCCCAGGTCCGGCATGTCAGCCGCATGTTCGTCGCGGCCTCGGCCGCGACCGTGCCCTATTTCACCATCGTGTTGCGCAAGGGCTATGGTCTCGGCGCGCTGGCGATGGCCGCAGGGTCGACCCATGCATCGTTCATGACGCTGGCCTGGCCGACCGGCGAGTTCGGCGCCATGGGTCTCGAAGGCGGGGTCAAGCTCGCCTACCGCAAGGAAATGGCGGCGATCGAGGATCCGGCGGCGCGCAAGGCGTGGTTCGACGCCAAGGTCGCGCAGGCCTACGAGGAGAACAAGGCGCTGAGTGTCGCCAGCTTCCTCGAGATCGACGACGTCATCGACCCGGCGGAAACCCGGGATCTCATCCTGGCCGGGCTGCGTGCCGTGCCGGCCCAACGCGACCGGCCGCGCAAGGCCGTCGACGTCTGGTGAAGCCAATCTAGGGAGGAAAGAATGACCGACGCCTATCTGGCGAACGAGGAAAGCTATCTCGGCCATGTTGCCGGCCTGGTCAAGGCAGGCTGGCCCGCCGGCGTGGCGAGCGAGCAGCGCTATCCCCTCGGCCGCAAGCCGCTGACCGATTACCTGCGGGACTGGGCCCGGCGCACGCCGGACAAGGCCGCGGTGCTGTTCTACGGCCGGGCGCTGAGCTGGAGCGAGCTCGACCGCCTGTCCGATCGTTTCGCCGCGCTGCTTCACCGGCTCGGACTGGTCAAGGGCGACCGGGTTGCGGTGTTCCTGCCCAACTGCCCCCAATTCTACGTGGCGTTCTTTGGCATTCTGAAGGCCGGCTGTGTCCACGTGCCGGTCAATCCGATGTTCACCGAGGGGGAACTCGTCTACGAGCTGAACGATACCGGCGCGACGGTGATGGTCGCCCACGACCAGTTGCTGGCGGTCACCGCGGCGGCCCGCCCGCAGACCCGGCTGGTCCACGTCTTCTCGACCTCGTTCCTCGACGCCTTGCCTGACGACCCGGTCGGGCCGTTGCCGGCCGGGTTGACGGCGCCGCGCGCGACGGCGCCCGGCGTCGCCGACCTGATGCAGGCGCTGGCGGCCGAGACCGGGCCGGTCCCGGCGGTTGCGGTCGGCCTCGACGACATGGCCGCGCTGAACTACACCGGCGGTACCACCGGCATGCCCAAGGGCTGCATCCACAGCCAGGGCAACATGCTCTATACCGGGGCGACGATTTCGTCGATCTCCGCCGATATCGGGGCCGACGACGTCGTTCTCAATTTCTGGCCGATCTTCTGGGTTGCGGGCCAGGATGGCGGCATCCTGCTGCCGATCGTCACCGGGGCGACCTGCGTGCTGCTGGCCCGCTGGGACCCGCTGGCCTGGGCCGCGGCGGTCGAGCGGCACAAGGTCACCGTGGCGCTGATGCTGGTCGACAATGCCGTCCAGGTCATGGAAGACGCCCGCGTCGGCCGGTTCGACCTGCATTCGCTGCGCGAGGTGATGGTCGCATCCTTCGTCAAGAAGCTGAACACGACCTTCCGCGACGGCTGGCGCAAGCTGACCGGGGCGACCCTGCGCGAGGCCGCCTGGGGCATGACCGAGACGCATTCGTTCGACAGCTTCACCCGCGGCCATCAGGATGGCGACGCCGATCTGAAGGCGACACAGGTGTTCTGCGGCCTGCCGGTGCCGGGTACCCAGTTCAAGATCCTCGAATTCGGTTCGGACAGGCTGATGCCGCTGGGCGTCGAGGGCGAACTCTGCGTCCGGTCGCCCTCGCTGCTGAAGGGGTACTGGAACAAGCCGGAGGCGACGGCCGAGGCGATCGTCGGCGGTTGGCTGCGCACCGGTGATCTCGGCATGATCGGCGAGGGCGGTACCATCCACTTCCTCGGCCGCCGCAAGGAGATGCTGAAGGTCAAGGGGATGAGCGTCTTCCCGGCCGAGATCGAGGCTGTGCTGGGCCAGCATCCCGGCGTCACCGGCTCGGGCGTCATCGGCCGCGAGGACGATGAGAAGGGCCAGGTGCCGGTGGCCTTCATCACCGTGCAGGGCGGGGTCTCGGCCGATGAGCTGAAGGCCTTCTGCCGCGAGCGGCTGGCGGTCTACAAGGTCCCGGAGATCCGCATCGCCGACGCGCTGCCGATGACGGCGACGGGCAAGGTGAAGAAGGAAGAGCTGAAGGCGCTGCTCTGAGAGGATGCGCCGATCGTCATCCCGGCCTTCGCCGGGGCGACGAATGATTTTTTGATCCCCTTCAAAACGAAGGGGCCGGGTCCGCCATCGCGAACCCGGCCCCTTTTTTTTGTCAGCCGATCACTTCTTCAGCAACGGGCATTCGCTCTGATCGGCCGGGATGAAAGCTTCCTGGCCGGTATATTTCTTGACCAGCTTGAGCAGGTCGTCCGGCCCCTGCATGTCGCCCGGCGCCTTGGCTTCGGCGAAATAGACGTCGCGCATCAGGCGGCCGTCGGCGCGGATTTTCGCGCCGGCGGTGAAGAAGTCCTCGACCGGCATTTCCTTCATCTTGGCCAGGACCGCCTTGGTGTCGGTGGTGCCCGCCGCCTTGACCGCCTTCAGGTAGTGGCCGACCGCCGAGTAGATATTGGCCTGCGGATCGGTCGGCATGCGCTTGGCCGCCTTCTTGAAGCGCTCGGTCCAGGTGCGCGAGGCATCGCTTTCGTTCCAGTAGAAGCTCTGCACCAGCGGCATGCCCTGGGTGGTCTTGTTGCCCATGGCATAGACGTCCTCGGTCGTCATCGAGAACGGCACGAAGCGCTGGCCGGCCTCGCGGATCTGGAATTCGCCGGCCTGCTTGGTGGCGTTGATCAGGTCGGCGCCGCCGCCGATCAGGCCGATCGACCTGGCCTTCGAGCCCTGGGCCTGCAACAGGAACGACGAGAAGTCGTTCGAGCCGAGCGGAAAGCGCACCGAGCCGAGGACCTTGCCGCCCGCGGCTTCGACCAGCTTGGTCGAATCCTTCTCGATCGAATGGCCGGCCGCATAGTCGACGGTGATGAAATACCAGGAATTGGCGTCGGGGGCCGAGGCACCCTTGATCGTCAGGTTGGCGACCTCGTAGCCGTCATTGGCCCACTGCATGCCGTTGGGCGAACAGAACTTGCCGGAGATGTCGCGGCTGGAGGCCATCGACACCACGAGGATCTTGTCCTTTTCCTCGGCCAGCTTCTGGACGGCGAGCGAGACGCCGGAGTTGTAGATGTCGAAGATCGCGCCGACGCCTTCGGTATCGAACCAGCGGCGGGCGATGCCGGCCCCGACATCGGGCTTGTTCTGGTGGTCGGCCGAGACGATTTCGATCGGCTTGCCCAGCACGCTGCCGCCGGCTTCCTCGATGGCGAGCCTGGCGGCGGCGACCGAGCCGACGCCGGTGATGCTGGAATAGGGGCCCGACTGGTCGTTCATGATGCCGATCTTGACCTGGGCCATGGCCGGCCCGGCGACGAGCAGAACGGATGCGAGAACCGGCGCTGCCAGTTTCTTCATAGGTTTCCTCCCATTGGCGCGAACGTCGGGGGATCGTCCCACGCAATCGGAAACACGTCAACTTATTGATATGTCAGGGGCAAGAAAACGCCGCCGCAAATGCTTGCGGCGGCGCGAGTTTCTCCCGGGGAGGCAGCCGCCGGGAAGTCAGTCTGCGAAGCGGCGCTTCAACCTGTCTGCGATCTCGCCGACGATGCCCTTGCGGAAGGCCATGACGATGACGACGAAGACGATGCCCTGGACGACGAGGACCCATTCGCCGATGGAGGCGAGATAGTTCTGCATGGCGACGATGATGGCGGC
>JAFKFH010000034.1 GCA_017307375.1 Alphaproteobacteria bacterium | reverse complement strand
GGCCAGATCAACGAGATCGCCTCGGCGATCGCGGCGGCGGTCGAGCAGCAGGGGGCGGCGACCAACGAAATCGCGCGCAATGTCGAGCAGGCGGCGAACGGCACGAAGGAGGCGTCGGCCAACGTGACCGAGGTCAACCAGTCGGCGCGCGAGGCCGGTTCGGCGGCGGGGCAGGTCCTCGACGCCTCCGGCGAGTTGTCGCGCCAGGCCGAGCAGCTGCGCACCGAGGTCGGCCGCTTCCTAGACCGTATTCGCGCCAGCTGAGGCGTTTTCCCAGGCGGCGGGATCTGCCGGACGGCCGATCCCGCCGCCTGATTTTTTTTTCGTCGCGGCGATCGCCGCTCGTCGTTCGACCGGGGGGTCCAGACTTCATGAAAATTCGCAGCTTCTTCCTGTTGTGCATGGCCGGCGTGGCCGTCATCAGCCTGGCGCTTGCTGCCATCATCGCTCAGGTTGCCTGGCAACGCCTCGACGAGAAAACGGCAGGCTTGGCCGCGATCGAGAATTTCGCCCTGATCCTGAAGGCGTCGGAAGCCTTGACCCTGGAGCGTGCGCCCAGCAATGGCCTGCTCAATGCCGAGCAAGGCGACGCCGCGGCGACCAGGCGTATCGCCGATGCACGGGCCGGCCTCGACGCAGTCCTGAAAGAGCTGGCCAAGGGGACGAGCCGGCAGGGTCGCGACAACATTGCAGCGCTCGAGCGCGCGATCGCGGCAAGCCGCCAGGTCATCGACCGCGAGGCCGCCAAGCCACGCAGCCAGCGTGAGGCAGCAGCCCTTGCCGCGTCCAGCCGGCAGCAACTCGCGCTCAGCGACCTGCTGACTCCGATCGTCCTGGACGGTCTGCAGACCGTGTCGCGCATCGATCCCGATTTGTCGACGCTCGCCGAATTGGCGTCCACGGCTGCCGACGGGCGTGAGACCGGGGGTCGCCGTGCCTCGACGGTCGCGGCACCGCTGTTGGCCGGGCGCGCCTTCACCACCCAGGAGGCAATCGCCGCCGATCAGCTCGAGGGCCGGATGGTCCAGCTGTACCGCGATATCGAACAGCAGATCGGCCGGGTCGAACCCGATGCGGGGATCAACAGGGCGTGGGCGACGGCGAAGTCGACCTATTTCGACAAGGGGGCCGCGCTTGTTGCCCAGATACTCGACGCCGGGCGAACCGGCGCCAATTATCCGATGCCGTATGTCCAGTATTCCAGTCAGGTCGTGCCGAGCCTGCAATCCATCCTCGGCGTCCGCGACGAGGCGCTGCGCGCAGCGGTCGCAGGCGCCAACGACAAGCGCCAGAAGGCGTTGAACACCTTGCTGATCGCCATCGGTGCGATGGTGCTGGTGATCGTGGTCGTCGGCGGGGTCGCAATCGGCTTTACCCGTCGCGTCGTGGCCCCGCTGGCGGCCATGACCGGCGTGGTCGGCCGCCTGGCCGGGGGCGAACGGGATGTGAGCGTTCCCTACCAGCAGCGTTCGGACGAGATCGGGGCGATGGCGCAGGCGGTCGAAGTTTTCCGGCAGAATGCGATCGCGGCGGAACGGGTGCAGCAGGAAGCGGCGGAAGGCCGGCTGCGCGAGGCCGAGCTGAAGCGCGAGCAGGAGGATCGGGAGCGCGCGGCGGCCGA
>JAFKFH010000016.1 GCA_017307375.1 Alphaproteobacteria bacterium | reverse complement strand
TCGGCCGCCGCGCGCTCCCGATCCTCCTGCTCGCGCTTCAGCTCGGCCTCGCGCAGCCGGCCTTCCGCCGCTTCCTGCTGCACCCGTTCCGCCGCGATCGCATTCTGCCGGAAAACTTCGACCGCCTGCGCCATCGCCCCGATCTCGTCGGTGCGCTCGCGATAGGGGATCTCGATGTCGCGACGGCCGCTGGCCAGATCGCCGACCCGGCCGGTGATCGTGACCAGCGGGCTGACGACGCGGCGCGAGAACAGTACGGCGACGCCGCCAATCACCAGCACCACCAGGACGATCGCGCCCAACGCAAACATCAGGTTGGTCTCGGCCTTCACCTTCTCGGAATCGGCCTCGGCAAGCGCGACCTTAAGCGCCGCGTCACGCAGGCCCAGAATGGTCTGAAGCTTCGCAACGATGCTCTCGGAAAACTTCGTGCCGGCTTCGCCATAGTTGCCGCTCTTTCGGCCGATATCGAGCACGGCGGCGGTCAGCCCGGCACCCTCGGTGAAGTACTCCTTCTTTACCACCTCGAACGCCTGCGCCAATGCGGGCTTGTCGCCCAGCTTGGCGATCGTCTGCTCGATGTCGCGGCGCAGCTGGGTGATGCGGCCCTCGAACTGGTCAGCCGCGAGAATCTCCTGGGGGGTCAGCGGCCGGCTTGCCGAATTTGCCGGTGCGACCGTCGAGGCCTTCCGGCCGGCGAATTCGCGAAGCTCGACGGCATAGCCGGCCAGCAGCGTCAGCATGGCGAGCTGCGGATCTGCCGCGGTCACCGCCTGCGACACCTGCCCCAGAATCGGGTCGTAATGGGTGGCGAGCGCCAGAAGCTTGCGCGTGTGTATAACGACGACATCAGCCGGCCGCTGGGCGCGCGGTTTGGCCGCGTCGGCGTCGACGCCGACGCGAGCTTCGGCCATCGCACGGGTCAGCGCATCGATCCGGCCTTTCTGATCGGCCGGCAGGATGGCGGCAAGGGTCTTGACCGCCGCATCGGCATTGGCGCGGGCATCCGCCAGACGCTTCGCGGTCTCGGGATCGGAAGCCTGCTCGGCGGTCAGCACACTGTTGGTCGGCGACCGCTCGAGGGTCAGCATCTCGATCAGCTTGAGCGTCGCCTGAAAGCTTTCAGCGGCGGCAATGCCGGCGCGCTTATCGGACAAGCGCCTCCACTCGTACGACGCCACAGTAGCGGCAAGGGCCAGAGTAATGACCGCAATGACGGCCATGCAGGTCAAAAAAAACGCACGAATTTTCATTCCATCCTCCCGAGGCGGTGGGCCGATTAAAACAAACCAGCACGCGGCTTACGGGAATATCATGTAAAATGATGTAATCCACCATCCGTGGTTGCTGGATACCACCCGACGACAGCCAACGATAACTTGACGTCAGCCGCGCCGCGGGCCAGCGTGCCTGATCCCGTGCCAGCCTTGACATCCGGAGGCGGACCATGCCGATCGATCTCGCGCGTCTGCGCGCCGAAACAGACGCCTGCGACCAGATCCTCCATTTCAACAACGCCGGCGCCGCCCTGCCGCCCCGGCCCGTCGTCGAGGCGGTGGTCGCGCATCTCCGGCGCGAAGCCGAAATCGGCGGCTATGAAGCGGAACACGAGGCGGCTGCGCGGCTCGCCCGGGTCTACCGGTCGGTCGCGACGATGCTGAACGCCGCCCCGTCGGAGATCGCCCTGGTCGAGAATGCGACCCGCGCCTGGGACATGGCCTTCTACGCGCTGCGCTTCCAGCCCGGGGACCGCATTCTCACCGCGCGGGCGGAATACGCGTCGAATTACCTGGCCTTCCTCCAGGTCGCCCGCCGCACCGGCGCCGAGATCGTGACCATCCCATGCGACGAGGACGGCGCGGTGTCGCTGCCGGCCCTGGAGCGGCTGATCGACGAGCGTGTCAGGCTGATTGCCGTGACGCATGTGCCGACCAATGGCGGGCTGGTCAACCCGGCCGACGGCATCGGCCGTCTGGCGCGCGCCGCCGGTGTGCCTTTCCTGCTGGATGCCTGCCAGTCGGTCGGGCAGATGCCGGTCGACGTCACGGCGATCGGTTGCGACATGCTGTCGGCGACCGGACGCAAGTATCTGCGCGGCCCGCGCGGCACCGGCTTTCTCTATGTCCGCCAGGAATTGCTCGAACAGCTGGAACCGCCGTTCCTCGACCTGCACGCCGCGACCTGGACGGCGCCGGACAGCTACGAGATTCGGCCCGATGCCCGCCGCTTCGAGAACTGGGAAAGCTATGTCGCCGGACGGCTGGGGCTCGGCACCGCGGTAGACTATGCCCTGGAGGTCGGCCTTGATGCGATCGCCGACCGCATCGGCACCCTGGCCGGGCGCCTGCGCTGCACGCTGGGAGAGATCCCCGGCGTGGTCGTCCGCGACCTCGGCGCCAGCCCTTGCGGCATCGTCACCTTCACCAAGGCCAGCGAGGGCGCCGACGCGCTCAAAGCGAGGCTTGCGCAACTTCGGATGAATGTCAGCGTCTCGCGCCCGTCATCGACGCTGCTCGATTTCGCGGCCCGCGGCATCCCGGAGGTCGTGCGGGCCTCGGTGCACTATTACAATACGGAAGGCGAGGTCGACCGCTTCGTCGCCGCGGTCGCGGCGGCGTGATGCCGCAGTTCGCGCCGCGTTGCTTGCGATCGGCCGGCCCTGGGGCTAGGGTCTGCCCGATTTTTCAGAACCTGACAATCTCAGGATAGTCCTATGCCATTGACCAGGGCCGAGCTGATGGCCCGTTTCGACGACCTCGGGATCGCGAGCCACACCAAGGACCACCCGCCGATCATGACGGTGGACGAAGGGCGCGAGCATTGGCACGACATGCCCGGCGTGCATGCCAAGAACCTGTTCCTCAAGGATGCCAAGGACCGGCTGTGGCTGGTCACCGTGCCGGCCGATCGCGCCATCGACCTGAAGGCGCTGCCCGAGCGCATGGGATCGAAGCGGCTGTCTTTCGGCAAGGCCGAACTGCTGATGGAAGTCCTGGGCATCGCCCCGGGGTCGGTCACGCCGCTGTCGGTCGTCAATGATACCGAGGGGCGGGTGACGCTGGTGCTGGATGGCTGGATGCTGCGCCAGGACATCATCAACGTGCATCCCCTGACCAACGCCGCGACCACGGCGTTGTCGCCCGCCGATCTGCTGCGCTTCGTCCGCGCGACCGGCCACGAGCCCGTGATCGTCGAGTTCGACTGACCATGGCCGGCACCGAGGCGCGCGACGCCAAACCCACCCGCGACCTGCGCCATCTGCGCCTGCTGATCGGCTTCACCCGCCCCTACCGGCTGGCGATGGCCGGGGCGACGATCGCCCTGGTCGTGTCGTCCGGCGCGGTGCTGGCTGTCGGCCAGGCGATCCGGCGCGTCATCGACAACGGCTTCGGCGGTGTCGACCCGGCCTTCCTCGACTATTATTTCGCGGCCCTGTTCGGCATCGTTGCCGTGGTCGCCGCGGCGACCTTCGCGCGCTACTACCTCGTCTCCTGGATCGGCGAGCGGGTCGTGGCCGATATCCGCAAGGCGGTCTACAACCACGTCCTGACCCTGACGCCGACGTTCTTCGAGACGACCCGGACCGGCGAGGTGCTGTCGCGGCTGACCACCGATACCGAAATGATCCAGTCGCTGGTCGGCTCGTCGGTTTCGCTGGCCCTGCGCAACCTGCTGCTGCTGGCCGGCGGCCTGGTGCTGATGTTCGTCACCTCGGTCAAGCTGACGCTGTTCGTCATGCTGGGGGTGCCCATCGTCGTGCTGCCGCTGGTGCTGTTCGGCCGCAAGGTGCGCGCCCTGTCGCGGGCGGGCCAGGATCGCGTTGCCGACGTCTCGGCCCAGGCCCAGGAAAGCCTGAACGCGATCCAGACCGTCCAGGCCAATACCCATGAACGGCATGAGCGCGAGCGTTTCGCCCGCACGGTGGAGAGTGCCTTCGCCACCGCCCGGCGCCGCATCGGCGCGCGCGCCTGGCTGACCGGCCTGGTGATGCTGCTGGTCTTCGGCGCGGTGAACACGGTGATGTGGATCGGCGGGCACGCCGTCTACCAGGGCACGATGTCGGCCGGCCAGCTGACCGCGTTCGTCTTCTATGCCGTGATGGTCGCCGGCGGCGTCGGCGCGCTGTCGGAAGTCTGGGGCGATGTCCAGCGCGCCGCCGGTGCGGCCGAGCGGCTGATGGAACTGCTGGCATCCGAGCCCGAGATCAAGGCGCCGGCCCATCCCGTGACGCTGCCGGCGCGGCCAAACGGCGCGGTGACCTTCGCGGGGGTGACCTTCAATTATCCGAGCCGGCCAGACCGCGCCGCCCTCGACCGCTTCGACCTGACGATCGCGCCGGGCGAAACCGTGGCGCTGGTCGGACCGTCCGGGGCTGGCAAGAGCACGGTGTTCCAGCTGCTGCAGCGCTTCTACGATCCGCAGGCAGGCCGCATCACCATCGACGGCACCGCGATCACCGACTGCGTGCCCGAGGCCGTCCGCGCCACCATCGGCGTCGTCGCCCAGGAACCGGTGATCTTTGCCGCCTCGGCCGCCGAGAACATCCGCTATGGCCGGCCCGAGGCAACCGACGCCGAACTGCGCGCCGCCGCCGAGGCCGCCGCGGCGCTCGACTTCATCGAAGCCCTGCCGCAGGGCTTCGACAGCTTCCTCGGCGAAAAGGGCGTCCGCCTCTCCGGCGGCCAGAAGCAGCGCATCGCCATCGCCCGCGCCATCCTGCGCGACCCCGCCATCCTGTTGCTCGACGAGGCGACCTCGGCGCTCGACGCCGAAAGCGAACGCAAGATCCAGGTCGCGATGGAACATCTGATGCGTGGCCGCACCACGCTGGTCATCGCCCATCGGCTGGCGACCGTGCTGAAGGCCAACCGCATCGTGGTGATGGACGACGGGCGGATCGTCGCGATCGGCACGCATCAGGAATTGCTGGCCCAAGGCGGCCTCTACGCCCGCCTGGCCCGGCTGCAATTCGCCGACGGTGCCGCGGCCCTGCAGCAGGCGAAGTAGCCTCGCTGCGACCGGCGGCGCTCTCAGCCGCCCGCCGGCATCGGGGTCGGCTGGTAGGCGAGGAACTGCCAGCGGCCCTCGACCTTGACCCAGATGGCCAGGAAGCGGTTGTCGAGGCGGCGCAGGGTGCCGGCGACATGGACGTCGGCGGCCATGCGGCCGACCACCGTGGCGCTGTCGCCATGGATCAGCACCTTCTCCTCCGAGCGCCGGATTTCGCCATAGCGGAAAACCCCGGCCGCGACCTTGTCGAGATAGCTCGCCTTCGAATCCCGGTCGCCGAAGGAATGGGTATAGACGAGGTCGTCGGCCAGCAGATCGCGCAGGGCGGCGACGTCGCCCGCACGCATCGCGGCATAGCGGCGCTCTTCCAGCGCCATGATTTCGGCGGTCATGTCTGCCCTCCCACCAGCCGCTCGGGCCAGGTCACCACGGAAAAGAAGTCGTCATTGCCATCGCCGGATGCCTGGAAGGCCGAGTTGACCTGCTGGGCCAGCGCCGTGAACGGCATCGGCACGCGGCGGGCGCGGCCCCAGTCGAGGGCCAGGTCGAGATCCTTGGCGATCAGGTCGACCGAGGCCATCGCCGTCCAGTCGCGCCGCTTCATCATCTCCGACTTGTAGCCGATCAGCGGCGAGGCCGCGGCGCTGCCGCCGATCGCCTCGATCATCGTGGTCCAGTCCAGGCCCGAGCGCTGGCCGAAGGCCAGTGCCTCGCCAACCACCGCCGGGGTGATGCAGACGATCATGTTGATCAGCAGCTTGAGGACACGCGCCTCCTCGGCCAGGCCGACATGGCTCTGCCGGCTGCCGATGCGCCCGAAGACCGGCAGCACGGCGTCATAGGCCGCACGCGGGCCCGAGCAGTAAATCGCCAGCGTGCCGGCAGCCGCGCCCGCGGTGCTGCCCGATACCGGGGCGCGCAGGTAGGCGGCACCCGACGGCGCCAGCAGTTCGAAGACGCGGGCCGACGTCGCCGGCGAAACCGTCGACATGTCGATGAAGGTCTGGCCGGGCCGCAGCCGCACGGCAATGCCTTCGACCACGGCCAGCAGCACCTTGTCGTTCGGCACCATCGAGAAGACGAGGTCGGCGCGGGCGACAAGGTCGGCTGCGTCGGTCGCGACTGCCGCGCCCGCGCCTTGCAATTCGGCCAGCCGTGCCGGATCGATATCGTGCACGACGAGTTGATGGCCGGCGGCGATAAGGTTGCGGCAGATCGGCGCCCCCATGTTGCCGATGCCGATCCAGCCGATGCGGAATGACGTCATCGCCGCCTCCTCATTGGCCGAGATAGAAATCGCGGACCATCTGGTTGTCGGACAGCGCCGCGGCCGACGCGCCCTCGAAGGCGATGCGGCCATGCACGATGACATAGCCGCGATCGGCGATGCGCACCGCCTGGTGGAAATTCTGCTCGGCCATCAGCACGGTCAGGTTCAGGCTGGACTTGAGCTGATGGATCAGATCGATGGTGCGGCTGACCAGGATCGGAGCCAGGCCGACCGACGGCTCGTCGACCAGCAGGATGCGCGGGGCGGACATCACCGCACGGCCCAGTGCCACCATCTGCTGCTCGCCGCCCGACATCGAGCCGACCGGCTGGCCGCGCCGTTCCTTCAGCCGCGGGAACACTTCGTAGCAATAGTCGAGATTCTCGGCCATCCGGGCGCGCGCCGCCGGGCGATAGGCGCCGATCAGCAGGTTCTCCTCGACGGCAAGCTTGGGAAACAGCCGGCGGCCTTCCGGCACCAGGGCAATGCCGAGATCGACGATCTCCTCGGTCGCGCGGCCGGTCAGATCGTGGGTTTCGCCGTCGATCACCGCCGTGACCTTGCCCGCGGCCGGACGGATCATGCCCATGATGCAGCGCATCAGCGTCGACTTGCCGTTGCCGTTGGTGCCGAGCAGGGCGACGGTCTGGCCCGACGGGACCTCGAGCGAGACGTCGTCCAGGACCTGGACGGCGCCATAGCCGGCGGAGAGGTGCGAGACGCTGATGCTATTGGCCAAGATAGGCTTTCTCCACCGCTGCCAGCGCCAGCACGTCCTGCGGCGCGCCGTCGGCGATCTTCTCGCCGGCGACGAGTACCAGCAGGCGCTCGGAGAACCGTGTCACGGCGCGGATGATATGCTCGATCATGATCACCGTGGTGCCGGTGCGGTTGATCGCGAAGAGAAGATCGAGGATTTCGTCGACCTCGGAATGCGACAGCCCGGCCATCGCCTCGTCGGAAATGAGGAGTTCCGGGCCGGTGGCGATCGCCTTGGCCAGTTCGAGCTTGCGCAGCTCGACCTGCGTCAGCGCCTTGGGAAGCTCGTCGGCCTTGGGCTTCAACCCGACCTGGGCCAGCGCGTCGTCGGCGCGGTCCCGCAGTTCGGCATCCGGCACCGCGGCCTGGCCGGGGCGATGGCCGAGATTGACCAGCGGCACGTAGATGTTCTCGCGCACGCTGAGCGAGCCGAAGGGGCGCGGCAGCTGAAAGGTGCGGGCCAGCCCGCGCCAGGCCCGGCCATGCGCCGGCAAGGCGCCGATGTCCTCGCCATTGAAGTGGATGGTGCCGCCGTCATGGCGCAACGCGCCGGCCAGGCAATTGACGAAGGTCGACTTGCCCGAACCATTCGGCCCGATGATGCCGATGCGCTCGCCCTTGCGGGCTTCGAAATCGACGCCGCCCAGCGCGGTAAATCCCCCGAAGCGCTTCTTCAGGGAGGTGACGGCCAACTGCATCCCGCCGCTCATCGCCCGGTCCGCCCCTTGATCAGCCCGACGATGCCCTGCGGCGCCAGCATCAGGAACCCGATCAACAGCAGCCCGACCAGCAGCAGGTTGACCGCCGACGAGATGGTGACGGTGGCAATCTGCTGGGCCGTGCCCATCAGCAGGGCCCCGACCAGCGGGCCGATCCAGGTCTTGAGACCGCCGACCAGCGGCATCGCCATCGCATTGACCGCATAGTTGAGGCCGAAGGCCGAGGCCGGTTCGATGAAGGTCGAATAATACGGCATCGGCGCGCCGGCCATGCCCATCAGCCCGCCGGATATGGTCGTGGCGATCAGCTTGAGGCGCAGGGTGGGCACACCCGAAGCCTCGGCCGCCAGTTCGTCGTCGCGAATGGCGGCCAGGCCATAGCCGAGACGCGAGGTCTCGATGTAGCGGGCGAGGCAGATGGCGAGCAGCGCCAGGGCCAGCATCACCGCGAACAGGTATTCGACGAAGCTGGAGAACACCGCGACCTCGGCCGGGCGCACCACGTAGACGCCGCGCGAACCGCCGAGATAGCTCCAGTTGGTGATCACCGTCTGCAGCAGCACGGCAAGCGACAACGTGGCAATCGAGAAATAGGCGCCGCGCAGCCGCAAGGTCAGATACCCCATGCCGAGGCCGAGCAGCCCCGAGGCCGCCCCCCCGGCCAGCATCATCAGCCACAGATTGCCGATGCCCGCCTTGTGCAGCGCAACCGCGGCATAGGTGCCGACGGCGAAGAACGCGGCACTGCCGAAGTTCACGTAGCCGGCATAACCGCCCAGGATGTTCCAGGCGGTGGCGAGCACCACGTACTGGACGACCACATAGGCGGTGAACCAGAGATATTCGATGCCTGCCAGATGGAAGGCTGCGAACAGGAGGGCGGTGACAGCGACCGCACCGAGATAGAACCGCATGTCGGTCACCGCGCGAACAGGCCCTGCGGCCGAACCGCGAGCGTCAGCAGAAGAAGGCCGAAGGCGACCGCCGGCGACCAGGAAGGGCCGATGAAGGTGGCCGTCACGTTCTCGATCACCCCGAACAATAGCGCCGCCATCCAGGAGCCGCGCATCGAGGCGAGACCGCCGAGGATGCAGATCGCGAAGACCCGGCCGATGAAGGTGTGCCCGCCCCAGGGATCCACCGGCTGGATCACCAGGAGCCCGCCGCCGGCAAGCCCGGCCAGCAGCAGCGACAGGCCGAAGGCCAGCCGCTTGATCTTCAGCGGATCGATGGCGACGAGGCGCAGCGCCCCCTCGTCCTGGCCCACCGCCGCAACGGCCCGGCCGATGAAGGTGGTGCGAAAGAACAGGGTGACCGCACCGATGCCGATCGCGGCCATCCCGCAGGGGATCAGCATGCGGACAGGCAGGTCGATCGGCCCCACGCCCAGATTGCTCCAGGCATAGGGCGTTTCGACATGCTGATGGTTCGGGCCGAAGATCAGCGACAGCGACACCTCGACCACGAACATCACGCCGAAGAAGAAGGCGAGGCCCTGGATCGCGGCATCGCCGCGCCGTTCGAAGAAGCGATAATAGACGTCATAGAACCCGCGGCCGATCATGAAGAAGACCGGCAGCAGGATGACACAGCAGAGAATGGGGTCGAGGCCCGTGGCCTGGTTGAGGGCGAAGGTCGCGAAGGCGCCCAGCACGATGAAGGTCGGATGGGCGATGTTGACCACGTCGAGCATGCCGAAGGCGATGGTCAGTCCCGACGTCGCCAGCGCGTAGAAGCCGCCGAGCAGCAGCCCCGACACGATGGCGTTCAGCAGGAGGCCAGGATCGAATTCCACGGGCCTTGTACCCTTCTCAGCGCTTGGCTTCGAACGGATAGACGAGGTCGCCCGACTTGTACTGCGGCGGATACAGCACCGGCTGGGTCCCCGGCTTCTTGAACTGGTCGAGACCGTTGCCGCTGATGTTCTGGTACTGGACCAGCAGCAGCCGTTCCTGGCTCCATTCGCCCATCTTGTCGAACTTCACGTCGCCCAGCACGGTCGAGAACGTGTTGGCATGCATGTACTCGGCCAGCGCGCCCTGGTCGATCTTGCCGACCTTGGTGACCGCCTGTTCCAGCACCTGCATGTTGGCATAGGCCAGCGGCGGCACGTAGAAGCCGAGCGGATCGAGGCCCTGCGAGCGCGGCTGGTACTTGGCCAGCAATTCCTCGATGCCGGGGAAGTTCAGCGTCTTCTCCGGCACGTAGGTATCCCAGATGACCATGTTGTTGAGGGCCGGGCCCATCATCGTCTTGAACGAGCCGATCTGCGGCCCGACCATGCCGCCGCCGACCATCATCGCCTTCAGCCCGACCTCGCGGATGGCCCGGATCAGGCCGGCGGAATCGACGGGGTAGGAGACGAAGTAGACCAGGTCGGGCTTGGCCGCCGCGACCGCGCGGATGATCGGCAGAAAGTCGACCGTGGTCGGCGGGTAGGACTGGTCGTAGACGACCTTGAGCTCGTATTTCTTGAGATTGTCCTTCAGGCCGTCCGAGGCGCGCTTGGGAAACTCGGCATCGAGATTGACGACGGCGATGGTCTTGGGCTTCGGGTTCATCGTCGCCGCGACCTCGAGGAACCCCTTCGAGAAGTCGCGGTTGGCGTCGGACCCGGCCGGGATCATGCTGAAATAGCGGTCGTACTTGAACTCGCTGTTCATGTTGAAACCGAGCAGCGTCAGGAAGACCATCTTCTTCTGGATCACGATCGGCATCGCCGGGGCGATCGCCGCGGTCGAATAGCCCGACATCAGCAGGTCGACCTTGTCGACGTCGAGCAGCTTGGTGTAGATGCCCGGCACGGTGGCGCCGTTCGACTGGTCGTCATAGTAGACGAGCTTGACGGGGCGCCCGATCAGGCCGCCGCGGCCGTTGACCTCCTCCTCCCAGATCTGCATGGCGGCCAGCGCCGCCTTGCCGTTGGAAGCGAGGCCGCCGGTCAGCGCCATCGAGAAGCCGATCTTGATCGGTTCCTGCGCGCGGGCCGGGGCGGCAAGCCCGATGCCCGCCAGCATCAGCATGGCCGAACCGGCCGCCAGCAGCGACCGGCGTGTGAACTTGATCATTGTTTTTGCTCCTCCCAAGGGTCGTTCTTTATCGGCCGGCAGTCGTGCCGGCATCGGTCGTCAGTCCTGATCGGCCTCCGCGTTATGCAGGAAATAATCGGGCACGCGCGGCCCCCACAGATGCAGGCTGTGCTCGGGCGGCAGGTCCTGCGCCTTCCAGGGCTCGCCGGCCGGAATATAGTCCATGTCGCAGAAGTACTCGGCGAAGCTGCCCCAGGGATCGCCCGCGTAGTAGAAGAAATTCGACCCTGCCATGTGCCGGCCGAACCCCCAGCCTTTTTCGTAGCCCTTGCGCACCATGTTCTCGGCACCGAGCCCGATGCGGTCGACGTCCTCGACCTCGAAGCTCGCATGGTGGAAGGCCGGCTGATGCGACTTGGCGAAGGCGAGGATGTGGTGGTCGCAGCCATGCGGGGCATGCATGAAGCCGACGATGTCGCCCGACCGGTCGGACAGCCGCAACCCCAGCGTCCGGCCATAGAACTCGATCGAGCGGCCGACATCGGTCGAGAACAGCAGGCAATGGCCGAGCCGCAGCGGCCGCACGCCGCGCGCCTGCGTGGTCTGGTACATCTCCTCGGCGGTGCGCGCGCCCGGCCCGCGGACTTCAGGGCCCTTGTAGCTCTTGGTGGCCGGCATGCTGCGCGGGGCGGCGGCCACCTCGAACAGGTTGCCGTCGGGGTCGCGGAACCAGACCGCCTGGTCATGGACGCGCATGTCCGGCCGTTCGATCTCGATGCCCTGTGCCTTCAGCCGCGCGATGAACGGATCGAGGTCGGCGGCATCGACGGCAAACGACAGGTGATGCAAACGCTTGCGCGGCCCTTCGACCACGCGCGCCACCGTCAGCCCGTTGGCGGCTTCCAGGGCCAGCACGTTGCCTTCGGTCCGGGCCCTGAGCCCGAAATTCGTATAGAAGGCCTGTGCGGCCTGCAGGTCGGGTACCGCCAGCGCAAAATGGTTCAGCGAATGAACGGCGAGCGGGCGGTCCTGGGTTTCGACTGACATGTTTTCCTCCTCCGGTCGGCCGTCGCGGCTGGATCCGCGATCTGTCGCTTCATTGTGGCGGTATCAGGCGGTTTCGTCGCGGATCGGATTGACCAGCCTGCCGATGCCCTCGATCTCGACCTCGCAGACATCGCCGTGCTTCATGAACAGCGGCGGCTTGCGGCCGAAGCCGACGCCGGCCGGCGTCCCCATCACCAGCACGTCGCCCGGCCACAGCGTGATCGCCTCCGACACCACCGAGATCACCGTCCTGACGTCGAACAGCATGTCGGCAGTCGTCGCCGACTGCATCACCTGGCCGTTGAGCCGGGTTTCGATATGCAGGCCCGAGCCGCCGGCCGGCAGTTCGTCCGCCGTGACGAAGGCGGGGCCGAAGGCGCCGGTGCCATCGAAATTCTTTCCCACCGTCCATTGCGGCGACTTGAACTGATAGTCGCGGATCGAGGCTTCGTTGAAGACCGAATAACCGGCCACGAGATCGAGCGCCTTTTCCGGCGCGACATGCCGCCCGCCCTGGCCCAGCACGGCGACCATCTCGCCTTCGTAGTCGAGCTGTTCGGAGGCGCGCGGACGGATGATGGCGGCGCGATGGCCGATCAGGCTCGATGGAAAGCGCGCGAACAGCGTCGGGTAGGCCGGCTGCTCATAGGGGCTTTCCTTGGTGTGGTCGGCATAGTTCAGCCCGACGCAGATGATCTTGGAAGGCCGCTGGAACGGCGGCAGGTAGGCGATCGCGTCAGCGTCCAGGGCCTCGCCCCGCTGCTCGATCGCGGCATGGGCGGCCTTGAGGTCGCCGCCGTTCTGCAACAGCTCGTCGAGCGTGCCGGGAAAACCCTCGCCCCCCTGCCGGACGCCGTAGAGCCGCCCGTCCTTCTCGATCGCCAGACCCGACTTGCCCTGCACGGCATAGGTTACGAAGCGCATGCCCCACCCTTGTTTATCCGGGGGCCACCCCGGCCCTCCCCTAGGCATCTTTTTTTCACGGGCAAAATCATAGATCAAGACAAAAAATATATTTTCTGACGAATGATCCGCGATATGCTTCCGGCCGACGATGGCGTAAAGCCTGTCGGCCGAGGACGACGTTGGAGCGATGCGCATGGACCCGACCCCGGGCCCGGGTGAGGCCAAGAGCCAGACGGTTGCGACCTATGAGGTGATCCGCCGGGAGATCCTGGCCGGGCGCCTGCCGCCGGCCCAGCGCCTGAAGATAGCGACGCTGTGCGAGCGGCTCGGCGTCTCGCTGGGCGTGGTGCGCGAGGCGCTGTCGCGGCTGTCGGCCGAGGGCCTCGTGATCGCCGAGCCCCAGCGCGGTTTCCAGGTCTCGCCGATCTCGCGCGAGGACCTGATCGATCTCGGCACGATGCGCGTCGAGATCGAAAGCGTCTGCCTGCGCCGGGCGATCGAGCGCGGCGACCTCGCCTGGGAATCGCGGCTGGTCGCGGCCTTCCACCAGCTGTCGGGCACGCCGGAGCGGGTGGCCGAGGATACCGACCTGCTGAACCCGCAGTGGACCGTCGCCCATGGCGGCTTCCACGAGGCACTGGTCCAGGCCTGTGGCAGCCAGCGCCTGCTGACCCTGCGCCGGTCGCTCTACGAGCAGGCCGAGCGTTACCGACACCTCTCGGCCCAAAGCGTGCCGAGCCGCGATGTCGACGCCGAGCATCGACGCATCTTCGAGGCAACGATGGCCCGCGACGCGGCTACCGCCGTCGGCCTGATCGCCCGTCACATCCAGGACACCACCGAAAGCCTGTTGGAAACCCCGCTCAAGCGGGTGGGCTGACCGTTTCCGGCGCGGCAACGGTCCGCGCCGTTTCCCGCACCATCCAGGCGACGAAGCGGCCGAGCGCGGCGTCGTCGATCAGTTCGGGCCGCCAGGCCGCGACATGGACCTTCGACGAGGCCAGATCGAAGATCTCGGGCAGAACGCGGACCAGCCGCCCGTCCGCCAGCGCATCATGCACCAGCAGCGAACGGCCGAGCGCGACGCCCGCCCCCTCGGCCGCGGCCGAGAGCGCGGTGTCGATATCGTCGAATCCGAGATCGCCCGGCGCGGGCGCCGCGGGCCGGTCCAGCCCCAGCCGGTCGAACCAGGTCGCCCAGTTCCATTCGGCGCCCTGCGCTTCGGGGCGCCCCTTGTGCAGCAGCGGGAGATCGCCGAGCGTCCGGCCGCCCGCGACCAGCCGCGGATGGCAGACGGGGAACACCCGCTCGCCGAACAGCGGCCGCGAGACCGAGCTGCGCCGCGCCTCCCCCCGGGGCAGCCAGCGCAACCAGACATCGACGCCGCGCGCCGCCGCCTCGCTCGTCACCGTCGTCAGTTCCAGGCCGATCTCCGGATGCGCCGCGGCGAATTCGGGCAGGCGGCGGACCAGCCACCAGCGCGACAGCGCGGGACCGACGCCGACGCGCAGCAGGCTGCGGCCTGCCGACGGCCGGCGGACATGGCGGTCGAGATCGGCGAGCCGATCAAGCGCCTCCCGCAAGGCGGGGGCCAGGGCAAGTCCCGCGGCCGTCGGGGCCAGCCCGGGATTGAGGCGGTGGAACAGCGCCGTGCCGAAATGCCGCTCGATCTGGGCAAGGCGATGGCTGACCGCGCTCTGGGTAATGCCGAGTTCCGCCGCGGCACGCGTGAAGCTCAGATGCCGCATCACGGCATCGAAGGCGACCAGCGGACTGAAGGGCGGCAGGCGGCGCATGATCGCATGAAACTAATTCATGCCGGTTTGAGAGGCGATCATTTGTTTGCGCGCCGCCGGCGCCGCCATGCTGCCGCCATCGGGCATGAGGAGGCGGACATGACGGCTGAAGCGACGGCATGGCGGCAGGGCCGCGGCGCCCTGATCGCGACGGGGCTGGCCTCGGCGCTGGTCCAGTTCGACATCGCCGCGGTGGTCATCGCCATGCCCCAGGTGCAGCGGGACTTCGGCCTCGACCTTGCCGGCTTCGCCTGGATCATGGACGCCTACAGCCTCGTCTTCGCGGGTTTCCTGGTGGCTGCCGGCGCCATTGCCGATCGCTTCGGCCAGCGCCGCATCATCATCGCGGGGACCGCGGCCTTCGCGCTGGCCTCGCTGGGCTGCGGCCTGGCCCCGAACCTCGGCTGGCTGATCGCGATGCGCGCGGGCCAGGGGTTCGGCGCCGCCCTGATCACCTGTGCCGGCCTGGCGCTGGTCGGCCGGCTCCACCCCGACCCGGCCGAGCGGCGACGGGCTTTCGCCTGGATCGGCACCCTGGTCGGCGCGGCGATGGCCTTGGGTCCCGCCGGCGGCGGGCTGATCGCCGAACTGGCGGGATGGCGGACGATCTTCCTGATCAACCTGCCGGTCTGCGCCGTGCTGCTGGCGATGCTGCCGGCGACGGTGCCCCCCACCCCCGGCCGGCCCGACCGGCCGCTCGACATCCTCACCACCGGGCTGCTCACCGCCGGGCTCGGGCTGATCGTGTGGTCGCTGCTGCAGCGGGACTGGCACGCGGCACTGGTCGCCGCGCTGGCGCTGGCCGCCTTCGCCTGGCGCGAACGGCGACGGCCCGCCCCGGCGGTCGACCTGACGCTGCTGACCCGCCCCGGCTTCCTCGGCATCGGGCTCGTCGCCATCCTGCTTTCCGTCGCCTACTGGTCGGTGCTGGTGCACCTGCCGCTCTATCTGGCGACCGCGCTCGGCTTCGATGCCAAGACATCGGGCCTGGCCCTGCTGGCCGCCACACTGCCGATGCTGCTGCTGCCCGGGGCGGCCGCGGCGTTGCTCGGCCGGCTGGGGCCGCGGCATTTCCTGACCCTCGGGCTCGCGATCGGTGCGGCCGGCAACCTGGCGCTTTCGCTCGGAACGGGCCTGACGCCCATCCTGGCGGGCATGCTGCTGGCCGGCTGCGGGGTCGGGCTGATCCAGGCCCAGCTTTCGGGCCTGCTGATCGCGGCCGCACCGCCGGAAAGCGCCGGTCTCGCCGCCGGCCTCGGCATCCTGATGCGCCAGTCGGGGTTCGCCGTCGGCATCGCCGTGCTGGGCACGGTGGCGGAGGGGGTAGGCTACCGGCCGATGTTTGCCGTCGCCACGATGGCGGGCGTCGCCGCCATCGCGGTCAGCCTGCGGCTGGTCAGCGCTCGGTCAGCTTGAGTTCGATACGGCGGTTGCGGCGCAGGGCGATCTCGTCGTCGCGATCGTCCAGCGGCTGGAATTCGCCGAAGCCGGCGGCGGCGATACGATTGGGCGGCACACCCTGACCGATCAGGAATTTCGCGACGGTGGCGGCGCGCGCGGTCGACAATTCCCAGTTCGACGGGAATTGCGCGGTCTTGATCGGTATCCTGTCGGTATGGCCGTCGACCCGCAGGATCCAGGGCAGGTCCTGCGGCATCTCGGCCGAAATTTCCATCAGGGTCTTGGCAAGCTTCGCCATCTGCTCCCTGCCGGCATCGTTCAACTCGGCCGAGCCGGAGGGGAACAACACTTCCGACTGGAACACGAAACGGTCGCCGACGATCTGCACGTCGCGCCGGTTGCCCAGGACCTCGCGCAGCCGGCCGAAGAATTCCGAGCGATACTTCGACAATTCCTCGACCTTGCGGGCCAGCGCGACGTTAAGCCGGCGGCCGAGATCGGAGATCTGCGCTTCCTGCTCCTTGTCCTTGGCCTCGGACGCATCGAGCGCCTTCTGCAGCGAGGCCATCTGCTCGCGCAATGCCAGTAGCTGGCGATTCAGCAGATCGACCTGGCTGCGCGCCATCTCGGTCAGCTTCTTCTCGTCCTCCAGCATGGTGTTGGCCGAGGTCAGCCGCCCCTTGGTCGCGTCGAGTTCCGCCTGGGTGAAGGTCTGCCGACCCTCGGCCTCGCGCAGCTTCGCCGCCGCCTCGGCGTTCTGGGCGGTCGCCGCGCGCAACCTGGCATCGCTCTCGGCCAGCTGGGCCTGGGCCGAGCGCAGCTTGGTATCGAGATCGTCGCGCTGGGCCTGCGCCGTCTTGAGGCGATTTTCAGCCTCGGTCAGCTGGGATTGCAGCGTCACGACGTTGGAGCGTTCGGCCCCGACCCGGGCCGTCGTATCCTCGTTGGCCCGGTTCAGTTCGCCCAGCCGGGCGGCGAGCTGGTCGCGCGCCGCGGTCGAATCGCGCAGCGAGGCGGAAAGCTGGGCCACGTTCTGGCGCAGTTCGACATTGGCCTGCTGTTCGAGGCTCAACAGCGAGGTCAGCTCCGAAATCTGGCGGTTCAACTGCTCCAACGCGCGATCGCGGCCGGAGAGCGCGTTGGCCAGGAAGAACTGGGCCAGCACGAACACGACCAGCACGAAGACGATGACCATCAGCAGGGTCGACAGCACGTCGACATAGCCGGGCCAGGCCCGGTTGGTATCGTAGGGAATGCGCGGACGTGCCATGGCCCGGACGATCAGGAGCCGGTGCGGCGGTTGTCGGCCACCATCGCGACGGTGCGGGCCAGCAGCTTGATCTCGGAGCGGACCTCCTCGATCATCCGGTTGCGGCCGACCGCGGTCTCCTCCAGCAGGCGGGTGACATAGACGTCGATGTTGCGCAGGTGGTTGCGCGCCGCACCGTCGAACCCGTCGGTCTGCCCGCCATTGTCGGCCAGCCGCCGCAGCACGTCCTGCTGGGCCCGCATCGAATCGGTCAGCACCGCCAATTGCTCGGCCAGCTGGAACACCGCCTGGTTGGAAGCCGCCCGGTTATCCTCGGCGCGCGCCATCGCGCGCTGCAGGTTTTCCAGGCCTTCCGCGGTCTGTTCGAGCAGTGCCTGGACATAGGCCGGCACCGACTGGTCGCCCTCGATCATCGCGCCGGAGGCGCCGACCTTGGTCATGCCCGACAGCCATTCCTCGAGTTCGTTGTAGAAGCGGTTCTGCGCCGCCCCGGCCTGGAGATCGAGGAAGCCCAGCACCAGCGACCCGGCAAGACCGAGCAGCGAGGACGAAAAGGCCGTGCCCATACCCGAAAGCGGTGCCTCCAGGCCCTTCTTCAACCCGTCGAACAGCTGCAGCGGGTCGCCGGCGCCGGACAGGGACAGCGCCTTGATCGCCTCGCCGACCGACGACACCGTCGCCAGCAGGCCCCAGAACGTGCCGAGCAGGCCGAGAAAGACCATCAGCCCGATCAGATAGCGCGACAAGTCGCGCGATTCGTCGAGCCGCGACCACGTCGAATCGAGGATCGAGCGCAGCGCCGGGGCCGATATCGGGCTGTTGGGTTTGCGCGAATCCAGCATGCGCGCCATCGACACGACCAGCGAGGGAGCATCGGGCACCGGCGCCGAGGTCGAGCGCGAGGCACGCTGATAGGCCTCGAGCCAGCCGACGGCCTGGCCGAGCTGCAGCACCTGCCGGAAAATGAAGCCGATGCCGATCAGCATGACCGCGAGGATCAGCCCGTTCAGCCCCGGGTTATGCAGGAATGCTTCCCTGATCTGGCCGAACAGCAGGATGGCCACGGCGAGCGCCGCGACCAGGAACAGCACCATGCGCAGGATGAACCGGGCAGGTCGCGTCATCGACACCCCTCTAATGGTCTGGCAAGGCAGCCGGCCGGACGCGGCTGAAACAAGCCGGACGCGACCGTGGCGGCCGATTGTGGCCGCCTCAAGGCGGAATTGGACGGTTCAGCGGCCGACCAGCACGACATCGACGCGGTCGAGCGGTCCGCCCTTCTCATCCTCGATCAGGGCCTGCACGTCCATCCGCGTGGTGCGGATGCCGTTGTCGATCAGCACGCTGCGTACCGCCAGCGCGCGGTTGAGCGCAAGCCGCCGGGCACCGGAACGGGCATCCGGCCCGTTGGGCGAGGCATAGCCGCGGATCTGCAGCCGGCTTTCCTTGTCGGCGACCTGGCGGGCCAGTTCGCCTAACCGGCGGGTCTGGTCGGCGGTCAGCGTCGTATCCACCCCGCTCATCATCAGGGTCACGCCCGACCCGCCCAGGGCGGGGCTGGCGGCGGGTGCAGGGGTCGCCGCCGCAGTCCGCGACGGCGCAGGCGCCGGCTTGGCAGCGGGAGGCGGGGCTGCGACCGGAGCCGGCGGCGGCGGCACGGGCGCCGGGACGACCGGCGGAGCAGCCACTGCGGGGGCGGCCGCGGGCGGTGCCGGTGGCACCGGGGATGCTGCCGGCGGTGGCGGCGAAGCCGGCGCTGCGGGGGCCGGAACGGCCGCAGGCGCCACGGCAACCGCGGCCGGGGCGGCCGTCGGAGCAGCGGGCGGCGCGGCAGGTTGCACAGCGGGTTTCGGCGGGTCGACGGGCTTAGGCGGCTCGGGCTTAGGCGCTTCCGCCTTCGGCGGCTCGGCCTTGGCTGCGTCGACCGGCGGCGGGGGCGGCGCAGGCATGGGCGCCGGGGCCGGCACCGAAGCCACGACCGGGGGCTTGACCTCGGCAACGGCCGGGGCCGCGGGCGTCGCCTCGGGCGGTTTGGGCGCAGCCTGGACGGGTGCGGCCTGGACAGGGGCAGCAGGCTTGGCCGGTGCCGCAGGCTTGGCCGGGGCGGCGGCGACTGCCTTGGCCGGCGGGGTCTTGGGCTTGGCGGCCGCAGATTTCTGCGGCTTCTTGGCCGTGGACTTCGGCGCAGCCGGCTTGGCTTCGGCCTTCTTCTTCGTACCGGGCGGGATCAGGCGGATGGTGCCATCGGCCGGGGGCGGGGAAGCCTTGACGCCCCCCGGCGGGGTCAGGCGGATCGGTCCCTGGCCGGCAGGGGTACCGCCAAGCTGGTTCAGCGCATCGAGATTGACCTCGACCTCGGGGCCGGAAACCCCGGTCCCCCCGATGACGACCTGGGCGACAGCCGGCACCGTGCCGGCGGCCGCCAGGGCCAGTCCGACACAAACGAGGCCGGCGATCCGGCATGAGCGCAAGGTCCGTCGCCGCCGCAAGCTGTTGTCCCCTGACGTGAAATCGCCGGAAACCATAGCCCAGCCGCGACGGTGGCTCAACCGCGCGCTACCCTATTTTGTGCCTTGTCGAGCAAAGCCTTCAAGTCGTCGTGGAGAACGCCGTTGGTGGCGATGACGTCGCCGGTGCCCAGCATGTTCTCGGTCCCCGCGAAATCGGTCACCTTGCCGCCCGCCTCGCGGACCAGCAGGATCCCGGCGGCGAGATCCCACGGCTTCAGCCCGTGTTCCCAGAAACCTTCGAAACGGCCGGCGGCAACATAGGCGAGGTCGAGGGCGGCGGCGCCGAAGCGGCGGATGCCGGAGACCTGATCCATCACCTGGCGGATCTCGACGGCGACGCGGTCATGGTTGCCGACGCCGTGAAACGGGATCCCCGTGGCAAACAGCGAGTCCGGCAGCTTGGTGCGGGCCGACACGCGCAGGCGACGCTCGTTCAGCCAGGCGCCGGCGCCCTTCTCGGCCCAGAACATCTCGTCCTTGATCGGATCGTGGACGACGGCCGCGATCAGCTCGTCACCCTTCTTCAGCCCGATCGAGATGGCGAAATGCGGCAGGCCGTGCAGGAAGTTGGTGGTGCCGTCCAGCGGATCGACCAGCCAGTAGTGCTCGCCGTCCGGTGCCTCGACCCGGCCGCCCTCTTCCAGCTCGAAGCCGAACTTCGGGCGTACCCGCGTCAATTCCTCGCGCAGGATCTTCTCGGCACGCAGGTCGGCGGCGGAGACAAAATCGGCGGGCCCCTTGCGCGACACCTGGAGGTTCTCGACCTCGCCGAAATCGCGGATCAGGCCCCGCGCCGCCTTGCGGGCCGCGCCCTGCATAACATTCATCAAGGCCGAACGCACAGCCATCGCCGCCTCTTGCCACCATGTCTAAGAACGGAAGGGCGCGGACGCTATCAGCCCGGCCGGCCCTTGTCCATCGGGTTATCGGCACGCACAATAAAGCCATGCAGATCACCGACATCCCCTTCGGCCTGACCGACTGGTCGACGGTCGAACCGACCGAGCATCCCGGCATCACCGGCAAGGCGTTCTGGCGTACGCGCCAGTTCGGGCCGATCCGGGTGCGGATGGTCGAATACACACCGGGTTACCTGGCGGACCACTGGTGCGAGAAAGGCCACATCCTGCTCTGCCTCGCCGGCCGGCTGGACACCGAACTGGCCGATGGCCGGCGCTATACCCTCACCCCCGGCATCAGCTATCAGGTCGCGGACGGGGCCGAGCCGCACCGCTCGTCGACCGACGAGGGGGCGACGCTGTTCATCGTCGACTGACCCCTGCCATTTGGCAGGAATCGTCTGGCGGTTGGCATTGCGGACGGGGACGCGCCTGGACGACACTGCCGCCCATGACGGCGCGGCGGATCATCATCCTGGTCTTTCCCGGCTTCCAGAACCTGGATGCGATGGGGCCGCTGGAGGTGTTCGCCGCCGCGCGTGACCCCGCCGGCCGGGCGCTCTACCGGACCGAGCTGTGGGCCGGGACGGCCGGGCCGGTCGCGACCTCGTCGGGCCTGCATGTCCTGGTCGAGCATGGCTGCGACCAGGCCGTACCGGACTGCGACACGCTGATCGTGGCCGGCGGCCAGGGCACCGAAGCCGCCTGCACCGACCGCCGCCTCACCGACTGGATCGCGGCGACGTCGGCCAGGGCGCGGCGGACCGCCAGCGTCTGTACCGGCGCGCTGCTGCTGGCCGCCGCCGGCCTGCTGGCCGGCCGGCGGGCGGTGACGCACTGGAACTGGTGCGGCGCGCTGGCGGCCCGCCATCCCGATGTCGCCGTCGAGGCCGATCCGATCTTCGTGCAGGACGGCCCGGTCTGGACCTCGGCCGGCGTCACCGCCGGCATGGACCTGTCGCTTGCCATGGTCGAGGCCGATTGCGGGCGCGATACGGCACTAGCCATCGCCCGCGACTTCGTCATGTACATGAAGCGGCCCGGCGGACAGGCGCAGTTCAGCGCGACGCTCGCCGCCCAGGCGACCGGACCGGGCCGCATCGGCGGGGTCCAAAGCTTCATCCTGGGCCATCTGACGGCCGACCTGTCGGTCGCAGCCCTCAGCCGCCGCGCCGGGATGAGCCCGCGCAACTTCGCCCGCGCCTTCCTGCGCGATACCGGGAGCACGCCGGCCGAGTTCGTCGAACTGGCGCGGATCGACGCGGCCCGCCGCCTTCTCGAAGATGAACCCGGGCGCAGCATCGAGGCCATCGCGGCCAACTGCGGCTTCAGCCATGCCGACGTGCTGCGGCGCGCCTTTCAGCGCCGCACCGGGATCAGCCCCGGCGACTACCGCGACCGCTTCCGGTCGACGGCCACCCCTTGAAGAGGAGCACGACATGCTGCTGATGCGCCCGAACTGCGAATGCTGCGACAAGGACCTCGGCCAGCAGGCCGAGGATGCGATGATCTGCTCGTTCGAGTGCACGTTCTGCGTCGGCTGCGCCGAAACGCGGCTGGGCGGGCGCTGCCCCAATTGCGGCGGCGACCTCGTCGCCCGCCCCCGGCGCGATCCGAAATTCCTGGCCAAGTATCCGGCGACGACCGAACGGCGAATCGCCGCAAAATGTGGGGAAACCGCGGTCGCCTGACCTAGAAGCCAGCGATCACCGCGGCCGCCGGCCGCACGCTGACGGCATGGTTGCCGGCGTCGAAGCCGTCGAGCGTGGCGTTGTGGTGGGCGATGATCTGGTCGAGCCGCAGCACGCCGTTGTCGACGGTCGCATGGCCGTCGGCGACCAGCACGACGTCGAAGCCATGGGCGACCGCACTGCGGCAGGTGGTGTCGATGCAGAAATCCGACATGCAGCCGGCGATCACGATCCGTCCGGCACCGACCCGGCGCAGCGTCGCCTCGAGCGCCGTGCCGAGGAAGGAGTCGGAGGCGGTCTTGTGGATCACCACTTCGCCGCCGGCCGGCGCGGTCTGGTCGCGCAACGCCCAGCCGGGCGACCCCTTGGCCAGCCGGTGGCCGGCGGGGCCGTCATGCTGGACATGGATGACCGGCAGCCCGGCCCGCCGCGCCGCGGCCAGCAGCTCGGCCGCCCTGGCCCCGGCCGCTTCGAGCGCGGCATCCGCCTCGGCCTGCCGCCCACCGCCGCGACCGCGAAAGATCGCCTGCTGCAGATCGATCAGGACGACGGCGGTGGTCATTTGCGCTTCATCGCCTCGAGCAGCGCGGCACCGAACGAGCCGGGGCCGGCGGGCTGCTGTTCCTTGCGGGGCGGCGGCGGGCCGCGGCGGCTTTCGGGCCGCGGCCCCTGCGCACGGTTGTTCTTCGCCGGACGGCTGTCTTCGGCCGGGCGGCGGGCCGGCGCGGCCGCTTCGGCGTCGCGGCGCATGGTCAGGGCGATGCGCTTGCGCTTGACGTCGACCTCGACCACCCGGACCGAGACGACGTCGCCGGCCTTGACCACCTCGCGCGGGTCCTTGACGAAGCGGTCGGCCAGCTGCGAGACATGGACAAGCCCGTCCTGGTGGACACCGATATCGACGAAGGCGCCGAAATTGGCGACGTTGGTCACCGTCCCTTCCAGCCGCATGCCGGGCTTCAGGTCCTTGATGTCGTCGACACCGTCGGCGAACGACGCAGTCTTGAATTCCGGGCGCGGATCGCGGCCGGGCTTCTCGAATTCGGCCAGGATGTCCTTGACGGTCGGCAGGCCGAAACGCTCGTCGACGAAATCCTCGGGGTCCAGCGCCTTCAGCGTCTTGACGTCGCCCATCAGCGTGCGCGCGTCGCGGCCGCAGGAGGCGATGATGCGCTGGGCCAGATCGTAGGCCTCCGGATGCACCGACGAGGCGTCGAGCGGCTCGTCGCCGTTCGGGATGCGCAGGAAGCCCGCGCATTGCTCGAAGGTCTTCGGCCCCAGCCGCGCGACGTTCAGGAGATCGCGCCGGGTCTTGAACGGGCCGGTCTGGTTGCGGTGGGCGATGATCGCCTCGGCGAGCGACGCGCCCAGGCCCGAGACCCGGGCAAGCAGCGAAGCCGAGGCGGTGTTGAGGTCGACGCCGACCGCGTTCACCGCATCCTCGACCACGGCATCGAGCGCGCGGGCCAGGCGGTGCTGGTCGACGTCGTGCTGGTACTGGCCGACGCCGATCGCCTTCGGCTCGATCTTGACCAGTTCGGCCAGCGGATCCTGCAGCCGGCGGGCGATCGAGACGGCACCGCGCAGCGAGACGTCGAGGTCGGGCATCTCGGCGGCGGCCGCCGCCGAAGCGGAATAGACCGAGGCGCCGGCTTCCGACACCACCACCTTGATCGGCTTGGGCGCGGGCAAGGGCGCGATCAGTTCGGCGACCAGGCGGTCGGTCTCGCGGCTGCCGGTGCCGTTGCCGATCGCGACCAGCTCGACATTGTGCTTCTGGATCAGCCGCGTCAGCTCGGCGATCGTGCCCATCACGTCGTTCTTCGGCTGGAACGGATAGACCGTCGAGGTGTCGAGGAGCTTGCCGGTGCCGTCGACCACCGCGACCTTGACGCCGGTGCGGATGCCCGGATCGAGGCCCATCGTGGCGCGCGAGCCGGCCGGGGCGGCGAGCAGCAGGTCCTTGAGGTTGCGGGCGAAGACCTGGATCGCTTCTTCCTCCGCGCGCTCGCGCAGGTCGGTCATCAGGTCGATCGACAGATGCAAGGACAGCTTGACCCGCCAGGTCCAGCGCGCAGCCTCCAGCAGCCAGGCATCGCCCGGCCCAGCCGAACCGATCTCGTAGGCGTTGGCGACCATGCGTTCGACCGGCTTGATCGGCGACTGGTCGTCGGTATCGATTTCGAGGTCGAGGGTCAGGACACCCTCGTTGCGACCGCGCAGCATGGCGAGCGCGCGATGGCTCGGCGTATTGGCCCATGGCTCGGCATGGTCGAAGTAATCGGCGAACTTGGCGCCTTCCTCGGCCTTGCCCTCGACGACCTTGGCGCGCAACGTCGCCTTCTCCTTCATGTAGCCGCGCAGCTTGCCGATCAGATCGGCATTCTCGGCCAAGCCTTCCGCCACGATGTCGCGGGCGCCTTCCAGCGCGGCCTTCACGTCGGGTACCTGCTCGTTGACATAGGCGGCGGCGAGTTCGCCCGGCAGGGCCGTGCGGTCGGCCAGGATCGCCTCGGCCAGCGGGCCCAGGCCCTTCTCGCGCGCGATCTCGGCGCGGGTGCGGCGCTTGGGCTTGAACGGCAGGTAGATGTCTTCCAGCTCGGCCTTGGTCGTGACGGCGGCGATCTTGGCCGCGAGTTCGTCGGTCAGCTTGCCCTGCTCGCGGATCGAGCCGACGACCGTCTCGCGCCGTGCCTCGAGCTCGCGCAGATAGGCCAGCCGCTCCTCCAGCGTGCGCAGCTGGGTATCGTCGAGGCCACCGGTCACTTCCTTGCGGTAGCGGGCGACGAACGGCACCGTCGCACCACCGTCGAGCAACTCGACCGCCGCGGCGACCTGGGCGGGGCGGGCGGCGATTTCGGCGGCGATGGTGGCGGCAATACGGGCGTTGTCGACGGCCATGCGTAATCTCTGTTCAGGACGTGGGAGGAATTGAGGATCAGCCTTGCGCGGCCGCGATCGCCCGGTTGAAGGCCGCGACGGCGGCGGCCGGGTCGGCGGCATCCCAGACCGAGCCGACGGCCGCGATGAAATCGGCACCGGACCGGACCAGGTCTGCGCAGTTCTCGGGGGTCAGCCCGCCGATAGCGACCGACGGGATCTCGAAGATTTCCGACCACCACTGGACGATCCCGGGCGAGATCGCCTCGACGCCGGGCTTGGTGCCGGAGGCGAAGAACGGGCCGAACGAGACGTAGTCGGCGCCATGCTCGCCCGCTTCCATCGCGACGTGGCGGGAATCGCGGGCGGAAACGCCGAGGATCAGCTCGTCGCCGAGCACCTTGCGCACCGCCGCGACATCGGGTTCGTCGGCCGTCAGATGCACCCCGTCGCAACCCAGGCGGCGCGCCAGGGCCGGACGGTCGTTGATCAGGAAGGCGACGTCGCGCGACTGTGCGATCGGCATCAGGATCTCGGCGGCACGCGCCAGCTGCTCGTCGGGCACGCCGCCGGGCACCGCGCCGGGCGCCCAGTACTGGAAACAGGCGACGTCGCCGCCGTCGAGGGCCCGCTTCAGCCGGTCGGCGAAGGGGCCGGGCTCGACGGCCGGCGGCGAGACCAGATACAGCCGGCAGCCGGCGGCGTCAGCTTCCGGCTGCCCGGCCAACCCGCTTACTCCTTGCCCTGGTAGATGCGGACCAGGCGGTCGAGCATCGCCAGCGCATCCTCGCGCTTACGCTGGAAGGTATTGCGGCCGATGATCGAGCCGTTGCCGCCGCCGTCGCGGATCGCGCGGGCGTCGTCATAGACCGAATCCTCACCCTTGGTGGCGCCGCCCGAGAAGACGACGATGCGGCGGCCGTTGAACAGGGTCTGCACCACATGCTCGACGCGCTTGGCCTGGGTCGAGCCGTCGATGCCTTCCTTCTCGTAGACCTTCTTGGCCTCGGCCTGCTCGATATGCGCGCTCGGCAGCTTGACCTTGATGATATGCGCGCCCATCAGCGCCGCCTTGTGGGCGGCGTAGGAGACGATGTCGAGCGCGGTCTCGCCGTCCTTGGAAATGTCGCCGCCACGGGGATAGGACCACAGCACGACGGCCAGGCCGACGGCCTTGGCCTCCTCGCTCATCTCGCGGACCATCTCCATCATGTCGAACTGCGCGTCCGAGCCCGGATAGATGGTGAAGCCGACGGCCGAGCAGCCGAGCCGCAGCGCGTCCTGGATCGAGGCGGTCAGGGCCTGGGTCGGCGCGGCCTTCTCGCGGCTCAGCGAGTTCGACGAGTTCATCTTGAGGATCAGCGGGACCTGGCCGGCGAAGGTGTCGGCCCCGGCTTCCAGCATGCCCAGCGGCGCGGCATAGGCGTTCAGCCCCGCGTCGATCGCCATCTGGAAGTGGTAGTGCGGGTCGTAGGCTGCCGGATTCGGCGCAAACGACCGGGCCGGGCCGTGCTCGAAACCCTGGTCGACCGGCAGGATCACCATCTTGCCGGTGCCGCCCAGGCGGCCGGCCATCAGCATACGGGCAAGATTGGCCTTGGTGCCGGGGTTGTCGCTCTCGTACCAGGACAGGATTTCACGAACCTTGCGCGTCGTCTTCATCGCTCTCTTCCGCGGTGGAAAATTGGGGTGGGGTCGGGGCGGACTGATAGCCGAAGGCGCCGGCCTTTGCAAATGTCAGGCGGTCGCGGCCGCCAAAAGGTCACGGGAAACACCAAGTTAGCGCTAAAATAGCCACGATTCAGGCCGCAAATCGCCTATATCTGGCGGTTATGGACCTTGTCGAGCGGCGCGAGACCGAATTCGGCGTCATCCGCGTGGAACGCCGCCGGACCGACGGTTCGTTCATCTACATGCAGGGCACCGGCGTGCAGAGCTGGGCGGACGCGACCGGTGAAAGCCTGCTGCGCTATGTCCTGGCGGCCTGCCGGATCATCGAGGCGCGCCAGCCCGCCAATGCGCTGGTGATCGGCTGCGCCGGCGGCTCGCTGCCGACCATGCTGCACCGGCGCGGCGTCGCGGTGACCACGGTCGACGTCAATCCGCATGCCTTCGACCTGGCGACACGCTTCTTTCACCTGCCGCTCGAGGTCGAGTGCCGGGTCGGCGACGGGCATGAATTCCTGGTGCGCGACACGCGGTGCTGGGACGTCATCATGCTCGACGCCTATGACGGCGAGGCGATGCCCGGGCATTTCATGGCCGGGGGCTTCCTGGCCGATGCCGCCCGCCGCCTCGGGCCCGGCGGCTGGATCATCGTCAACGTGGTGATCGAGACGCCCGACGACGTCCTGCCCGACGACATCGCCGCGCTGATGCGGCAATGCCGGCTCGAAGCCCGCATCTATGGCGACGCCGAAATGTTCGAGGGCAACTGCCTGGTGGTCGCAGCAGCGCCGGGGGATTGCGGGTTGCGGCGGCTGGACAGCGCACTGCGTGCGGCAGGCTGCCCCTACCGCGGCCGGGTACCACGGCCGGGCGACTGAAGGGACTGGGGGCCGGTTGCGCCCCCGGCCTTGCCGGGGACGCGCCTGGTTCCACCGGCGAGGGTCAGCCGTTGCGGAAGGTGTAGCTGTAGCCGTTGATCGCCGGCGCGCCGCCGAGATGGGCGTAGAGGACGCGCGAGCCGGCCGGGAAGAAACCCTTCTGGACCAGGTCGATCATGCCCTGCATCGACTTGCCCTCGTAGACCGGGTCGGTGATCATGCCTTCGAGCCGCGCCGACAGGCGGATGGCGGCCAGCGTCTCGGCCGACGGCACGCCATAGACCGGATAGGCATAGTCCTCCTTCAGCACGATGTCCTCGGCGGTGATCGGGCGCACACCGACCAGCTCGGCCGTGCGCTGGGCGATGTCGAGGACCTGGGCCTTGGTCTGGGCCGGGGTGAACGAGGCGTCGATGCCGATCACCTGCTGGGCGCGGCCGTCGGCGGCGAAGCCCACGACCATGCCGGCATGGGTCGAGCCGGTCACGGTGCAGACGACGATGTAGTCGAACTTGAAGCCGAGCTGCGCTTCCTGGGCGCGGACTTCCTCGGCGAAGGCGACGTAGCCGAGCCCGCCGAACTTGTGGACCGAGGCGCCGGCCGGAATGGCATAGGGCTTGCCCCCCTTCGCCTTGACGTCTTCCAGCGCCGCTTCCCAGCTGGCCCGGATGCCGATGTCGAAACCTTCGTCGACCAGCTGGACGTCGGCCCCCATGACGCGGGAGAGCAGGATGTTGCCGACCCGGTCATAGACCGCGTCTTCATGCGGCACCCAGCTTTCCTGCACCAGCCGGCATTTCATGCCGATCTTGGCCGCGGTGGCGGCGACCATGCGGGTGTGGTTGGACTGGACGCCGCCGATCGACACCAGCGTATCGGCGCCCGAGGCGATGGCGTCCGGCACGATATATTCGAGCTTGCGCAGCTTGTTGCCGCCGAAGGCGAGGCCGGAATTGCAATCCTCGCGCTTGGCCCAGATCTCGACACCGCCGCCGAGATGGGCCGACAGCCGCTTCAGCGGCTCGATCGGCGAGGGACCGAAAGTCAGCGGGTAGCGTTCGAATTTCTGAAGCATGGGGCACTCCCTGGCCGTGATTTGGATGGCCGGGAGATTAGCCAAAACAACGAGAAAGATACTCTCTATTTTATATCATATTTCCGATCAAATTCATGAAATACGCTATATATAGTGAAGATTATATTCATACTATCCACTTTAACGCAATAATATTTTGACACTCTAATCCGCGAGAAGATCACTGCGCTCGATCCGGCGCAGGGCGGCCGCGCGGCGCATCTCGTCGCGCCGGATCTCCTCCGACGTCTCGAAGGTGAACTGGATATGGGCATCGGCGGCGCGGGCGGCGGCATCGGGATCACCCGCCAGCACGGCGCCGGCGATGGCAAGATGCTGGCGCGCCAGTTCGTCGCGCACGCCGGGCCGGCGATAGAGCGTGTCGCGGTTGTAGAAGACGCCCTGGCGCAGCATTTCCTGAAACACCCGCATCACGTGGAGCATCACCACGTTGTGGGCAGCCTCGTAGATCAGCACGTGCAATTCGGCATCGGCCGCCGCCTCCTCGGCGGGATCGTCGAGTTCATGCGCCCGGCCGATGCGGTCGGCACAGGCGGCGATCGCCGCCCGGTCGATCTCGGTGGCCCGCAGCGCGGCCAGCCGCGCCGCGACCGCCTCGGTATGGCGGCGATATTCGAAATAGTCGGCAGTCACCCGCTCGTTGCCGGCGAAAAGCGCCGCCAGCGGATTGGCCAGCGCCGCCTCGAACCGGGCCACCGTCGTGCCGCCGCGGCCGGTGACCAGCAGCCCCTTGTCCTCGAGCCGCGCCAGCGCCTCGCGCAGCGACGGGCGCGAGACGCCGAGCTTTTCGGCCAGATCGCGCTCCGCGGCCAGCTTTTCCCCCGGGCGCAAGACGCCCTCCAGGATCATGGCCTCGATTCGTTCGGCGATGCTGTCGGCGAGACGCACCGGCTTGACCGCTTCCGACATGGACTGACCTCGCGATTGACTGTGTTGGTAAAAAGATTTATCCAAAATAGGAATGGTCTACAAGTTGAACCAAGGAATGCCCCGATGACGGTGGTCACCAATGTCCAGGATCTGCGCGCCCTGGCCCGCCAGAGGGTACCGCGGGCGATCTTCGACTATGCCGATCGCGGCTCCTATGACGAAGTCACCCTGCGCGCCAATCGCGCGGGGCTTGCCGCCATCGGCCTGCGCCAGCGGGTGATGGTCGACGTCTCGACCCGGTCGACGGCCACCACGCTGGCCGGCCAGGCGGCCACCATGCCCGTCGCGATCGCGCCGACCGGGCTGACCGGCCTGTTCCACCGCAACGGCGAAATCCACGGCGCCCGTGCAGCCGAGGCCTTCGGCATTCCGTTCTGCCTGTCGACGATGTCGATCTGCTCGATCGAGGATGTACGCGCGGCGACGACGAAGCCGTTCTGGTTCCAGCTCTACGTCATGCGCGACCGCGGCTTTGCCCGGTCGCTGATCGAACGGGCGGCGGCCGCGCAGTGCTCGGCCCTGGTCCTCACCCTCGACCTGCAGATTCAGGGCCAGCGCCACCAAGACCTCAAGAACGGCCTGGCCGTGCCGCCGCGGCTGACGCTCGCCAACGCGCTCGACATCATGCGCAAGCCGGGCTGGGCGACCGGCGTGCTGTTCGGCAAGCGCCGCACCTTCGGCAACCTGGCCGGCCAGATCAAGGGATCGGACAACCTGGCGACGCTGTCGCAATGGATCGCCAGCCAGTTCGATCCCTCGCTCAACTGGCAGGATATCGAATGGGTGCGCAAGATGTGGCCCGGCAAGCTGATCCTGAAGGGCGTGCTCGACGTCGAGGATGCCAGGGCCGCCGCCGCTTCGGGGGCCGACGCCATCGTCGTCTCCAACCACGGCGGCCGCCAGCTCGACGGCGCGATGGCCTCGATCGCCGCGCTGCCGGCGATCGCCGAGGCGGTCGGCGGGCGTACCGAGATCCTGTTCGACGGCGGCGTGCAGTCGGGCCAGGACGTGCTGAAGGCGCTGGCGCTGGGGGCGCGCGGCTGCCTGATCGGCAAGGCCTTCCTCTACGGCCTCGCCGCCCAGGGCGAGGCGGGTGTCACCCGCACGCTCGACATCATCCGCCGGGAACTCGACGTCTCGATGGCATTGACCGGCATTCGCGACGTTGCCGGGGTGACGCCGGCGGTGCTGCACCGCTAGACTGTCGCGCAAGCCAGGCGCCCGAGGGAGGTCCCAGCCAGATGCAGATGCCCGCACCCGACCAGGCGGCGATTTCGGCCTTGCCGGCCCTGCTGGCCGAACTCGAAAGCTTTCTGCCGGCCGGCGCGATCGTCGCCGAGCGCCGTTCGGTCAAGGCCTTCGAGACCGATGGGCTGTCGGCCTACCGCCAGGAGCCGCTCTGCGCCGTGCTGCCGCGCACCACCGGGGAAGTGGCCCGCATCCTGAAGGTCTGCGACCGCCTCGGCATCAAGGTGGTGCCGCGCGGCGCCGGCACCGGTCTGTCGGGCGGGGCGCTGCCGCTGGCCGACGGCGTGCTGCTGGTGATGAGCCGTTTTAATCGCGTGCTCGACATCGACCTGCCCAATCGCTGCGCCGTGGTGCAGCCGGGCGTCACCAATCTCGGCATCACCCGGGCGGTCGAAGGCCAGGGCTTCTACTACGCCCCGGATCCGTCCAGCCAGATCGCCTGCACCATCGGCGGCAACGTCGCCGAGAATTCGGGCGGCGTGCACTGCCTGAAATACGGCCTGACCACCAACAACATCCTGGGGGTCGAGCTCGTGCTGATGTCCGGCGACGTGATCCGGCTGGGCGGTCGGCACATGGACGCGGCGGGTCTGGACCTGATGGGGGTCGTCTGCGGCTCGGAAGGCCTGCTCGGCGTCATCACCGAGGTCACCGTGCGGCTGCTGCCCAAGCCCGAGACGGCGCGCGCCGTGCTGCTGGGCTTTCTGTCGTCCGAGGCCGCCGGCGACTGCGTCGCCCGCGTCATCGCCGCCGGCATCATTCCGGGCGGCATGGAGATGATGGACAAGCCGGCGCTGAACGCGACCGAGGATTTTGTGCAGGCCGGCTATCCCCGCGACGCCGAGGCGCTGCTGATCGTCGAGCTGGACGGTCCCGGGGCCGAGGTCGACCACCTGATCGGCGCGGTCTCGGAAATCGCCGACGCCTGCGGCGCGACCTATCGCCGGATCTCGACCTCCGAGGCCGAGCGGCAACTGTTCTGGGCCGGCCGCAAGGCCGCCTTCCCGGCGGCCGGCCGGATATCGCCCGACTATCTGTGCATGGACGGCACGATCCCGCGCAAGCGCCTGCCCGAGGTGCTGAGCCGCATGCAGGACCTGTCGCGCAAGCACGACCTGCGCGTCGCCAACGTCTTTCATGCCGGCGACGGCAACCTGCACCCGCTGATCCTCTACGATGCCAACGAGGGCGACCAGCTCGCCCGGGCCGAGGCCTTTGGCGCCGACATCCTGCGCCTCTGCGTCGAGGTCGGCGGGGTGTTGACCGGCGAACACGGCGTCGGGGTCGAGAAGCGCGACCTGATGCCGGTCATGTTCGACGAGGTCGACCTTAACCAGCAGCAGCGGCTGAAATGCGCGTTCGATCCGACCCAGCGGCTCAATCCCGGCAAGGTGTTCCCCACCCTGCATCGCTGTGCCGAACTGGGGCGCCTGCACGTTCATCGCGGCGCCCTGCCCTTCCCCGACCTGCCGCGGTTCTGATGACCGAAACCCTTCATGCCCGTGACGAGCGGGACGTCACCGAGACCGTCGCCTGGGCGCTGGCCGGCAATCACCCGCTGGAGCTGCGCGGGCGCGGCAGCAAGGCGGGGCTGGGCCATGCCGTCGCCGCCGGCCACGTGCTCGACCTGTCGCGGCTGAGCGGCATATCATCCTACGAGCCCGAGGAGCTGGTGCTGACCGCGCAGGCCTGCACCCCGATGGCCGAGATCGAGGCGCTGCTGGTCCAGCGCGGCCAGGCGCTGGCGTTCGAGCCGCCGGATTTCGGCCCGCTGCTCGGAACCGGCGGCGGCACGCTGGCGGGGGCATTGTCCTGCAACCTCGCCGGCCCGCGGCGCTTCAAGGCCGGCGCGGCGCGCGACCATTTCCTCGGCTTTCGCGGCGTGTCGGGCCGGGGCGAAGCCTTCAAGGCGGGCGGCAAGGTCGTCAAGAACGTCACGGGTTACGACCTGTGCAAGCTGGTCGCCGGTTCCTACGGCACCCTGGTCGCGCTGACCGAGGTGACCGTCAAGGTATTGCCGGCACCGGAAAGCCAGCGCACGCTGCGGCTGCGGGGCGTCGATGCCCAGGCGGCGATGGTCGCGGCCGCCAATTCGGCCCATGAAGTCTCGGGCCTGGCCCTGGCCGACGGCGTGACCGCAATCCGCGTCGAAGGACCCGAACCCTCGGTCGCCTACCGCCTGCGGGCGCTGACCGACCTGCTGGGCGGCGAACCGGAGGTGCTGGACGATGCCGCCTCGCGGCAGTTCTGGCGCGAGATCCGCGACGTCGCGGCGTTCAGCCGGTTCCACGACCGCGCGCTGTGGCGCCTGTCGGTGCCGCCGGCCGGCGGCTGCGCGCTGGCGGCGCGGCTTGCCGCCGAAACCGGCGGGCGCAGCCTGGTCGACTGGGGCGGCGGGCTGGTCTGGCTGGAAATGCCGGATGGCGCCCCCCGGGCCGACATCGTGCGCGGCGCCTTCAGCGAAGGCCACGCGATGCTGTTCCGGGCCGGCGCGGAAGCGCGGGCCGGCACCCCGGTGTTCCAGCCCGAGGCACCGGCGATCGCGGCCCTGAGCCAGCGGGTGCGGCGCCAGTTCGATCCGCAGGGCCTGTTCAACCCGGGCCGGATGGGAGGCTGACCGGTGCAGACCCAGTTTACCGCCGAGCAGTTGCAGAACCCGGATATCCGGGAGATCGACCAGATCCTGCGCGCCTGCGTCCATTGCGGGTTCTGCACCGCCACCTGCCCGACCTATGTCGAGGACGGCGACGAGCGCGACAGCCCGCGCGGCCGCATCTATCTGATCAAGGACATGTTCGAGCGGGGCGGACCCGCCGACGAGGAAACGGCGACCCATGTCGACCGCTGCCTGACCTGCCTTTCCTGCATGACGACCTGCCCGTCGGGCGTCGACTACATGCATCTGGTCGACCATGCCCGGGTGCATATCGAGGAGACGCGGACCCGCCCGCTGCCCGAACGGCTGTTGCGCCGGATGCTGGCGAGCGTGCTGCCGCGGCCGGCGCTGTTCCGGCTGGCCCTGATCGGGGCGACGCTGGCGCGCCCGTTCGCGGCGCTGGCGCCGGGCCGGCTGGCCGGGCTGATCCGCATGGCGCCGCGGCAATTGCCCGCGCCGTCGACCGTCGACCGGCCGCAAGTGTTCCCGGCGGAAGGCCCGCGACGGATGCGCGTGGCGCTGATGACCGGTTGCGCCCAGCAGGTCCTGGACCCGCGGATCAACGAGGCGACGATCCGCCTGCTGACCCGCCATGGCTGCGAGGTCGTGGTGGCCCGCGGCGCGGGCTGCTGCGGCGCGCTGACCCAGCATATGGGTCTGGAGGAGGCGGCCAAGGCGTCGGCGCGGGCCAATGTCGCGGCCTGGATGGCGGAGAGGCGCGGCGCCGGGCTCGACGCCGTCGTGATCAACGCCTCGGGCTGCGGCACCACGGTCAAGGATTACGGCCATCTGCTGGCCGACGAGGCGGACGCCGCCGTGATTGCCGGCCTGGCCCGCGACGTGACCGAGGTCGTGGCCGAACTGGGCATCACCCCGCCGGATACGCCCTCCGGGCTGAAGGTCGCCTATCATGCCGCCTGTTCGCTGCAACACGGCCAGCGGGTGCGCGACGTCCCGAAGACCCTGTTGCGCAGCGTCGGCTTCACGATTGCGGAAATACCCGAAGCGCATCTTTGCTGCGGCTCGGCCGGCACCTATAATCTGCTGCAGCCCGACATGGCCGCCCGGCTGCAGGCACGCAAGGTCGGCAATATCAGGTCGACCGGCGCCGATCTGGTGGCCGCCGGCAATATCGGTTGCCTGGTGCAGATCGGCCAGGGGCTGGAGAAGGGCGGCGCCGTGCTGCCCGTGGTGCATACGGTCGAGTTGCTCGACTGGGCGACCGGGGGGCCAAGGCCACCGGCGCTGCAGTAACGTTCGCGGAGGTGCCATGCGTATCGTCACAGCCCTGGCCACCCTGGTGATCGCCCTGCCGGCCTGGGCGCAGACCCCTGCGCCGCTGCCGACGCCACCGCAGCCGCCGACCGCCGCTCCCCAGGCCGAGACCCCGCCGAAAAGCCGGGCCGAACGGGCCGAGGAAGCCGCGCTGGACCGCCGCGAAAAGACCGACACCCTGCTCGACCGCCTGGCCCTGACGCGCGATGCGCGCGAGGCCAAGCTGGTCGAGACGATGATCTGGAAGCAGTGGATCGAATCGGGCAGCCCGACCGGCGACCTGCTGCTGGAATACGGTGCCACCGCGCTGAACGAGCGCGATCCGGAAAAGGCCAGTGCCCTGCTCGACGCCCTGGTCGAGACCTCGCCCGATTTCGCCGAAGGGTGGAACAAGCGCGCCACGCTGAATTATTACGCCGGACGTTATGAACAGGCGCTGATCGACGTCAACAAGGCGCTGGCGATCGAGCCGCGGCACTTCGCTGCGCTTTCCGGACGTGGCCTCGTGCTTGAAGCCCTGAACCGCAAGGCCGAGGCGCTGGAATCCTACCGCCTCGCCCTCGCCGTCTATCCGGCGATGGCCGGGCTCAGGGACAAGGTCAAGGAACTGACGCTCGAAGTGCAGGGCCAGCCGATCTGATTTCGCCGCAGCGGTAAGATGTTGCCGGCGCCTGCGGCCACGCGGCCTGATTGCGCCCGGTAGCCGCTTGGCCTTTTCCGCTTTCCTCGGGGGTCGACGGCATGCGATAGTCCCGCTCCATGCCGGTTGGGGGGCATGCAGACAACACAACTGTTAGCTTTACAGCCATCGTTCTGTCCACAACGTTGTCGAGTCCGCGCATGAGGAGCAAGAGGGGCGGGTCGCGGGTTCTGATCTACAGCCACGACAGTTTTGGTCTCGGCCATCTGCGTCGCTGTCGGACCATCGCCCATGCGCTGGTCGAACGTCACCGCGACCTATCGGTCATCATCCTGTCGGGCTCGCCGATCATCGGCAGCTTCGATTTCCGCTCGCGCGTCGATTTCGTGCGCGTGCCCGGGGTGATCAAGCTGCGCAACGGCGAGTACACCTCGCTGAGCCTGCATCTCGACATCGAGGACACGCTGAAGATGCGCTCGGCGATCATCCAGCACACCGCCTCGATCTTCGATCCCGACATCTTCATCGTCGACAAGGAACCGCTGGGCCTGCGTGGCGAATGCGGCGACACGATGAAGATGCTGAAAGCCCGCGGGACGCGGCTGGTGCTGGGCCTGCGCGACGTGATGGACGAGCCGCGCGCGCTGGAACCCGAGTGGAAGCGCAAGAACGTCATGCCGTCCCTGCGCAACCTCTACGACGAGATCTGGGTCTACGGCCTGCCGCAGATCTGCGATCCGCTCGAGGGTATCGAGATCCCCGAGAAGGTGCGCAAGAAGATGGTCTACACCGGCTATCTGAAGCGCAGCGTGGTCGAGGCGCCGACCCAGCATCAGCTGCCGGAAATGACCCAGCGGCCCTATATCCTGGTGACCCCGGGCGGCGGCGGCGACGGCGAGGGGCTGATCGACTGGGTGCTGCGCGCCTACGAGACGCATGAATGGCTGCCCTATCCCGCCCTGCTGGTGCTGGGGCCGTTCATGCAGCTGGAACGCCGGAATGAATTCATGGCTCGCGTCGCCAAGCTGAAGCGGGTCGAGGCGATCACCTTCGACGCTCACATGGAAGAGTTGGTGGCCAACGCCGTCGGCGTCGTCGCGATGGGCGGTTACAACACGTTCTGCGAGATCCTGTCGCTCGACAAGCGGGCGATCATCGTGCCGCGCACCGCCCCGCGCATGGAGCAGTACATCCGCGCCAGCCGCGCCCAGGATCTCGGCCTGGTCCGCATGCTGGAGGATGACGGCACTTACGACCCGGCCGCAATGGCCGCGGCCCTGCGCCAGTTGCCGCAGCAGAGCCTGCCGTCCGAGGTCGTGGTGCCCGGCCTGCTCGAAGGCCTCGACAACGTCAACCGGCTGGCATCGCCCTGGCTTGCCCGGCACGACCGGGAAGAGGCGGCGCAGGACCAGAAGCGCCAGCCGGCCTGAGCGGATCGATGACGCGCCGCGGCGGCCGGGCCGCCATTCTGGTGAAGGGTTATCCGCGCCTGTCGGAAACCTTCATCGCGCAGGAGATCCTGGGGCTGGAACGCCGCGGCCTCGATGCCGAGATCGTCTCCCTGCGCCATCCGACCGACCAGAAGCGCCATCCGGTGCACGAGGCGATCAAGGCACCCGTGCGCTACCTGCCCGAATATCTTTACCAGGAACCCGGCCGCGTGCTGCGCGGTCTGCTCGCCGGTATCCGGCGGCCGGGTTTCGGCCGCGCCTTGAGCGCGTTTCTCAAGGATTGGTGGCGCGACCGCACGCCCAATCGCGGCCGCCGCTTCGGCCAGGCGTTGGTGCTGGCCCATGAGCTCGACCCGCGAATCGACTTTCTCTACGTCCATTTCCTGCACACCCCGGCCTCGGTCGCCCGCTATACCGCGCTGCTGACCGGGCTGCCCTGGGCGGCCTCGGCCCATGCCCGCGACATCTGGACCTCGCCCGACTGGGAAAAGCGCGAAAAGCTGGCGGAGCTCGACTGGCTCGTCACCTGCACCGCGGTGGGGGCCGAGCATCTGGCGTCGCTCGCCCCGGCGGGCAAGGTGTCGCTGGTCTACCATGGCCTCGATCTCGCCCGCTTCGCCCCCGCCCCCTGGCGCGAGGCCGGCGCGGACGGCAGCGACCCGGAACGGCCGGTCACCATCCTGTCCGTCGGGCGGCTGGTGGCCAAGAAGGGCTATGACGACCTGCTCGATGCCCTGGCGCGGCTGCCGGCGCCCCTGGCCTGGCGCTTCGTCCATATCGGCGGCGGACCGCTGAAGGACGCGTTGTCGGCCCAGGCCGAACGCCTCGGCCTGTCCGGCCGCATCGACTGGCGGGGCGCACAGGCGCAAGGCGCGGTGCTCGGGGCGCTGCGCCAGGCCGACCTGTTCGTGCTGGCCAGCCGCGAGGACGGCGACGGCGACCGGGACGGCCTGCCCAACGTGCTGATGGAAGCGCAGAGCCAGGCGCTGGCCTGCCTCGCGACCCGGTTCTCCGGCATCCCCGAACTGATCCGCGACGGGGAAACCGGCATGCTGGTGCCGCCGGGCGATCCCCCGGCCCTGGCCGAAGGACTGGCACGAATGATTGCGGATCCCGCCTTGCGGCTGCGGCTGGGCCGCGCCGGCGAACGGCGGGTGCGGCAGGATTTCGACATGAATCGCGGCCTCGACCTGATCGCCGCCCGGCTCGGCCTGGCGTCGTGAAGGTCGCCTTCTACGCACCGCTGAAACATCCCGGTCACCCCGTCCCCTCGGGCGACCGCCGCGTCGCCCGGCTGTTGCTGGCCGCGCTGGGGGCCGCGGGGCATGAAGCGGTCGTCGCCTCGACCCTGGCCAGCCGCGACGGCCGCGGCGATGCGATGGCCCAGGCCGCGATCGCCGGTGCCGCCGCGGCCGAGGTCGAGCGGCTGACCGCGGCACTTGCGGCCGACCCGCCCGATGCCTGGCTGACCTACCATCTCTACTACAAGGCACCCGACCTGATCGGGCCGGCCGTCGCCGATGCCCTCGGCCTGCCCTATCTGGTCGCCGAACCGTCGGTCGCGATGAAACGGGCCGGCGGGTCGTGGGACGCCGGCCATCGTGCGACACTCGCGGCCCTTGCCCGCGCCGATGCGGTGCTGTGCCCGACGCGCTACGACATCGTCGGCATCTGGCCGCATCTGCGGGCCGATGCCCGGCTCTACTACCTGCCGCCGTTCCTCGACCGCGTGCCGGAGCTCGTCGCCCACCCCGGTCACGACGGCGTCGCCAGGCTGCTCGCCGTCGGCATGATGCGGGCAGGCGACAAGCTCGGCTCCTACCGGGCGCTGGGCCAGGCGCTGGAACGGCTGCCCGGCGATCCACCCTGGCGCCTGACCATCGTCGGCGACGGCCCGGCGCGGGGAGAGGTCGAGGCCGCCTTCGCCGCGATCGCGTCCCGCGTCGACTGGGCCGGGGCGGTCCCGCCCGACGCGCTGCCGGCACTCTATGCGGCGGCCGACCTCTACGTCTGGCCCGGGGTCGGCGAAGCCTATGGCATGGCGACGCTGGAGGCGCAGGCCGCCGGGCTGCCGGTCGTCGCCGGCCATCTGCGCGGCCTGCCCGACGTGGTGGCCGACGGGATATCCGGGCGGCTGGTGCCGCCGGACGATCCGCAAGCCTTTGCCGATGCCGTCGCCGCGCTGATCGCCGATCCGGCCGCGCGCGCCCGATTGGGCGCCGCCGGCCGCGCCCGGGTGGCGGCCGAACGGACGGTGACCGCGGCCGCGCGCATTCTCGACGACGCCCTGCGCGGAGCCGCCCGATGACCCGGCTGGCCCTGCTGCGCCACGGCCCGACCGCCTGGAACGCGGCGAAGCGGCTGCAAGGCCGCACCGATATTCCGCTGTCGGGCGCAGCCCGCGACATGCTCGCGGCACTGGCCGCCCCGGACTGGGCGGCGGGGTGGCGCTGGGTGGCGAGCCCGCTGACCCGGGCGGTCGAGACCGCCCGCGCCCTGGGCCATGAGCCCGAGTTGGTCGCGGCGCTGACCGAGATGGATTGGGGGGCCTATGAAGGCGAAACCGTCGCCGGCCTGCGGACCCGGTACGGCAGCGCCTTCACGGCCGCCGAAGATCTCGGCCTGCATTTCCGGCCGCCGGGCGGCGAAAGCCCGGCTGACGTCCAGGCCCGGCTGCGCCCCTGGCTGACGGCAATAGCCGGCGACGGCCGCGACGTCGTCGCGGTGACCCACAAGGGGGTCATCCGTGCCGCGCTCTGCCTTGCCACCGGCTGGGACATGATGGGCAAGCCGCCGGTCAAGCTCGACTGGAAAGCCTTGCACCGCTTCACTCTCCATCCCGATGGCGGGTTGAAGCTCGACGAGGCCAACCTGGCGCTGGACCCACGGCGATGAAAGCGCTGATCTGGGTGCAGCATCTGCTGGGGGCCGGCCACCTGCAGCGCGCCGGGTTGCTGGCCGAGGCGCTGGCCGGGGCCGGGCACATCGTCACGCTGGCTTCCGGGGGCATGCCGCGCCGGCAGGCGGCGGCGGGGATTCGTTTCGTCCAGCTGCCGCCCTGCCGTGCCGCCGATGCCACCTTCAAGACCCTGCTCGACGACACCGGACGACCGATCGACGAAGATTGGCGCATCGCCCGCCGCGACCGGCTGCTGGCCCTGTTCGACGAGACGGCGCCGGACCTGCTGATCACCGAGCACTATCCGTTCGGTCGCCGGCAATTGCGCTTCGAGCTGACGCCGCTGATCGCGCGGGCCCGATCGGCGGGCACGATGGTCGTATCCTCGGTGCGCGACGTGCTGGTCGGCATGGACAGGCCCGAGCGCACGGCCTGGGCCGCCGCCCGGGTCGAGGCCGAGTTCGATCACGTGCTGGTCCATGGCGATCCCGCCGTCATTCCCTTCGCCGCGACGTTCCCCGAGGCCCACAGGATCGCCACGCGACTATCACATACCGGCTATCTGGTGCCGCCGATCCCCGCCGGTGGCCGCATCGAGGGCGATACGGTGCTGGTTTCGGCCGGCGGTGGCGGCGCGGTCGGCGCCGGGCTGTTCCGGGCAGCGCTTGCCGCTCGGTCGCTGTCGGCCGCACGCGATCTGCCCTGGCGCTTGCTGGTCGGCGAAGCGGCGCTGCGCGCCGACCTGGCCGCGATCGCACCGCAAGGCGTGTCGGTGGAAGGACTTAGCAACGATTTTGTGACGATGCTGCGACATTGTCGTCTTTCTGTCAGCCAGGCCGGATACAACACCGTCATGGAAATCACCGCCGTCGCGGCACGGGCCGTCGTCGTCCCCTTCTCGGAAGGCCAGGAAAGCGAGCAGCAACTGCGTGCCGAGGCCTTGGCGGCGCGGGGCGCGCTGCATCTGCTGGCCGAGCCGGATCTGACCCCCGCAACCCTCGCCGCGACGATCGACCGTGCACTAGCCGGTCCCGCCCCGGCATCCGCGGCCCTCGATCGCAACGGCGCGGCGCGCAGCGTCGAACTTCTCGGCCGTTGGGTCGGACGATGAGCGGCTTTGCCCGGCTGACCGGCGAATTCGACCGCTGGGCCGATGCCGGGCTGACCGCCACGCTGTGGTGGCGCGACGACGACGCCGTGGCGCCGACGGAGGCGCTGGATCGACTGATCGACGTCGCCGCCGGCACGCCGCTGACCCTGGCCGTCATCCCGGCCCTGGCCGAGCCGGCGCTGGCAGCCCGGCTGGCCGGCCAGGAGCAGATTGCTGCGGTGCAGCACGGATTGGCCCATCGCAACCACGAGACGGTGGGAAAGAAAGCCGAACTCGGCGGCAGCCGACCGGCCGCGGAGGTCGTGGCCGATCTCGCCGTCGGCTTCGCCCGCCTCGCCACGCTGTTTGCCGGCCAGTTCCGACCGATGCTGGTGCCCCCCTGGAACCGGATCGCACCCGCGGTGGTTCCGGCCTTGCCCCGCCTGGGCCTGACCGCGCTGTCGACCGCCCGGCCGCGGCCGGTGCGGCAGCCCTGTCCCGGGCTGGTCCAGGTCAACACCCATGTCGACCCGATCGACTGGCATGGAACCCGCGGCTTCATCGGGGCGGACGAGACCATCGAGATGTTCTGCCGCCATCTTGCCGACCGACGGGAGGGCCGGGTCGACCGTGACGAACCGACCGGCCTGCTCACCCATCATCTGGTGCACGACGCCGGGCTGTGGCAGTTTCTGCCCCGGCTCGTCGAAACGGTCGCCGCTCATCGGGCGGCCCGCTTTCTCGCAGCCGCGGAGGCTTGCGCATGACCTTGGGGGAGGTGAGCGTGCATCGCTATCGGCTCGACGCCCTGTTGCCAGATTACGGACGCGCCGCGCTGGGCGCCGCCCTGACCATCGGGCCAGTGGCGCTGGTCGAGCTTTCCTCTATCATGTCGGTTGTGCTGGGCGGACTTGGCGCGCTGTTCGTTGCCTATGGCGCACGGACAGTGTGGCGCCAGAAGGCGACCTTCACGCTCGACGAGGCGGGGCTGGCCGTGGCCGGCCCGTTCGCCCGCCGGATAGCATGGGAGGATCTGCGAGGGGTGAGCGTGCGCTATTACTCGACGCGGCGCGATCGGGCCGAAGGCTGGATGCATCTGACGGTGCGCGACGCCCGGCGGCGGATTGCGATCGATTCCTCGCTGGAGGGCTTCGCCCGGATCGCCACGGCTGCGGCCCGCGCGGCGGGACGTGCCGGGCTGGAACTCGACGACACGACGCGCAGCAATCTCGCCGCGCTCGACCCGGCCCATGCACGCTGAGGGGCCGGCCATGACCACCGATGTCCTCGATGTCCGCGACCTCAGGGTCCAGTTCCACATCAACGAAACCGTCGTGAAGGCGGTCGACGGCGTCTCGTTCCGGGTGCCGGCGGGCAAGACCGTCGCCATCGTCGGCGAATCGGGGTCGGGCAAGTCGGTGATCAGCCAGGCGATCATGGGCATCATCCCGAAGCCCGGGGCGATCGCCGGGGGCGAGATCCACTTCCACGACCCGCGCGCGGGGTCCTCCACCGATGTCGATATCGCCAGGCTCGGCCAGGATTCGGCCGAGATGCGGTCGCTGCGCGGCGGATCGATCTCGATCATCTTCCAGGAGCCGATGACGTCGCTGTCGCCGTTGCACACCATCGGCAACCAGATCGGCGAGGCGCTGCACCTGCATCGCGAGGTCAGCGCCGAGGAAGGCAAGGCGCTGGTCGTCGACATGCTGCGCATGGTCGGCTTCCCCAATCCCGCCCGGGCCTACGATACCTATCCGTTCGAATTGTCGGGCGGTCTGCGCCAGCGCGCGATGATCGCGATGGCGCTGATCTGCCGCCCGGCGGTCTTGATCGCCGACGAGCCGACGACCGCGCTCGACGTCACCATCCAGGCCCAGATCCTCAAGCTGATCAAGGATCTGCAGGCCGAACTCGGCATGGCCGTGGTGATGATCACCCATGACCTCGGCGTCGTCGCCAACATGGCCGACGAAGTCGTCGTCATGTACCACGGCAAGGTGATGGAACGCGGCGGGCTGGAAGACATCTTCCGCGCGCCCGAGCATCCCTACCTTCAGGCGCTGCTGCGGGCGGTGCCGCGCTTCGGCATGAAGCCGGGCGAACGCCTGATCCCGATCCGCGAAATCAAGGCGGCGGGCCAGGCAAGCTTCCTGGCCGCCAAGGATCCCTGGCCGGCCGACGTGGCTGACGATGCCGTGCTGCTCGAGGTCAAGAACCTGACCAAGCGCTTCACCATCAAGAAGTCGGGATTCCTGTTCAAGCAGCCCTCCTCCTCGACGCTGGCGGTCGACGACGTCTCGTTCTTCATCCGCCGCGGCGAATGCCTGGGGCTGGTCGGTGAATCCGGCTGCGGCAAGACGACGACCTCCAAGATCATCCTGCGCGCACTGTCGGCCGATTCGGGCGAGATCACGTTCAACGACCGCGGCCGGATGGTCGACGTGCTGGCGTTGGACGATGCCGCGCTGTTCGATTTCCGCCGCAAGGTCCAGTTCATCTTCCAGGACCCCTATTCGTCGCTCAACCCGCGCATGACCGTGTTCGACATCCTGTCCGAGCCGCTGGTCATCCACAATCTGGGCACCCCGGAGGAGCGCGCGGACCGGGTCAAGGAACTGATGAGCGTCGTGGGCCTCGACGTCCGCCATCTGCGCCGCTATCCGCACTCGTTCTCCGGCGGCCAGCGTCAGCGCATCGGCATCGCCCGCGCCCTCGCCCTGCAGCCCGAACTGCTGATCTGCGACGAGCCGGTTTCCGCGCTCGACGTCTCGATCCAGGCCCAGGTTCTCAACCTGCTGAAGGACCTGAAGCGCGATCTCGGCCTGACCTATCTGTTCATTTCGCACAACCTCGCCGTCGTCGACTACATCGCCGACCGCATCGCCGTCATGTGTGCCGGGCGCCTGGTCGAGACGGCGCCGCGCGAAATCCTGTTCGCCAATCCGATCCACCCCTACACCAAGGCGCTGCTGTCGGCGGTGCCGGTCGCCGATCCGCAGGCGCGGCTCGACCTGACCGCATTGATGGAGGGCAAGGCGTCGAACCCGGCCAACTGGCCTCATCCCTTCACCGTCGATGGCGGCCAGAAGCCGCATCTCGTGCATCTTGGCGACGGCCACTATGTCCGCATGGTGGAAGCCCTGGAGAAAGCGTCATGAGCGTCTGGTCCCGCCTCAAGCCCCTCGCCCGCCTCGCGCCGGTCGCCGCCGGCCTGCTCTGCGCGGCGGCCTTCCCCGCCTGGGCGCTCGACTACAAGGAACCGGCGATGCTGCAGGCCGACGTCGCGGCCGGCAAGCTGCCGCCGGTGGCCCAGCGCCTGCCGAGCGAACCCCTGGTCGAGGACATGGACGGCAAGATCCGCCAGGTCGGCAAGTCCGGCGGCGATGCCCGGATGCTGATCGGGCGCGCACGCGACGTGCGGATGATCTCGGTCTACGGCTATTCCCGCCTGGTCGGTTACGACGAGAAGTTCCAGCTGAAGCCGGACATCCTCAAATCGATCGACGTCGAGGACGACAAGGTCTTCACCATGCATCTGCGGCCGGGCCACAAATGGTCCGACGGCAAGCCCTTCACCTCGGAAGACTTCCGCTACTGGTGGGAGGACGTCACCAACAACAAGGAACTGTCGCCGGCCGGCGCGATCGTCGACCTGATGATCGAGGGCGAACTGCCGAAGGTCGAGATCCTCGACAAGGAGACGGTCCGCTACTCCTGGACGCATCGCAACCCGTTCTTCCTGCAGCGCCTGGCCGGCGCCGCCCCGCTCTATATCTACCGACCGTCCCACTACCTGAAGCAGTTCCACGCCAAATACGCCGACAAGGCGGCGCTGGAAGCCAAGGCCGAGGAAGCCAATGCGCGCTCCTGGGCGGAGTTGCACAACCGGCTCGACACGATGGGGCATTTCACCAACCCCGACATGCCGACGCTGGAACCGTGGAACATCGCCACCCGCCCGCCGGCGATCCGCTTCGTCGCGGTGCGCAACCCGTATTTCCACCGCGTCGACCCGAAGGGCATGCAACTGCCCTATTTCGACCGCCTGATCGTCAGTCAGGCCGACGGCAAGCTGATTCCGGCCAAGTCGGCCGCCGGCGAGGTCGACGTGCAGGCGCGCAACATCGCCTTCAACAACTTCACCTTCCTGAAGGAAAACGAGAAGCGTTCGGGCTATCGCACCTTCCTGTGGCGCACCGCGCGCGGCTCCCAGATGGCGCTCTATCCCAACCTGAACGCCAACGATCCGGTCTGGCGCGAACTGAACCGCGACGTGCGGTACCGCCGCGCCCTGTCGCTCGCCATCGACCGGCAGGGCATCAACGCGTCGCTCTATTTCGGCCTGGCGATCGAAGGCAACAACACGGTGCTGCCCGACAGCCCGCTGTTCAAGGAAGTCTATCAGAAGGCCTGGACCGAGTTCGACCTGAAGCTCGCCAACAAGCTTCTGGACGAGGCGGGGCTGAACAAGCGCAACCCGGAAGGCGTGCGCCTGCTGAAAGACGGCCGCCCGCTCGAGATCATCGTCGAGACGTCGGGCGAGGATACCGAGCAGACCGACGTGCTCGAACTGATCCGCGACAACTGGAGCAAGGCCGGCATCAAGCTGTTCACCAAGCCGTCTCAGCGCGAAGTGCTGAAGAACCGCATCTATGCCGGCGAAACCATCATGTCGATCTGGTACGGCCTGGAGAACGGCGTGCCGACCGCCGAGATGAGCCCGGGCGAACTCGCCCCGATCCTGCAGGACAGCATGCAGTGGCCGAAATGGGGCCAGTTTTACGAGACCAAGGGCCAGTCAGGCGAGGCGCCGGACATGCCCGGCCCGAAGGAACTGTTCGAGCTCTACGGCAAGTGGCTCGACGCCGCCAACGACCAGCAGCGCACCGAGATCTGGCACAGGATGCTGAAGATCTATACCGAGAACGAGTTCTCGATCGGCATCGTCTCGGGCGTGCCGCAGCCGGTCGTGGTCGGCAATGCCGTGCGCAACGTGCCGGAAGAAGGCATCTACAATTTCGATCCCGGCGCCTTCTTCGGCGTCTACCGCATGTCGAGCTTCTGGTTCGACCGCTGAGGTCTTCGAGTTAAAGGGGGCGGCCGCCAGCGATGTTCGCGTATATCATCCGACGCCTGCTGATCATGATCCCGACGCTGTTCGTGATCAGCGCGCTGGTATTCGGCATCATCAAGCTGCCGCCTGGCGACTTCATCAGCAACCGGATCCAGGAACTGAAGTCGCAGGGTGAATCCGGCGCCCTCGACAAGATCGAGTTCCTGCGCCAGCAATACGGGCTCGACCGCCCGGCGATCGAGCAGTACGCGATCTGGATCGGCGTCTGGCCGAAGGACGGCCAGTTCCAGGGGATCCTGCAGGGCGACTGGGGCTGGAGCATGGAGTACAACCGGCCGGTCGGCGAACTGGTCGGCGACCGCCTGCTGCTTACCTTCATCGTCAATTTCGCCACGATCCTGTTCGTCTACGTCGTCTCCTTCCCAATCGGCGTCTACTCCGCGGTCAGGCAATACTCGATCGGTGACTACAGCTTCACGCTGCTCGGCTATCTCGGCCTGGCCACGCCGAACTTCCTGCTGGCCCTGGTGCTGCTCTACTATTCCAACGTCTATTTCGGCCTGCAGATCGGCGGACTGTTCGACGAGCAGTACATCGACGCGCCATGGACCATGGCCAAGGTCGAGAATCTGATGGCGCATCTGCTGATCCCGACTATCGTCATCGGCACCTCGGGTACCGCGGCGATGATCCGTCGGCTGCGCGCCAACCTGCTCGACGAATTGCAGAAGCAATATGTGGTGACCGGCCGGGCCAAGGGCCTGCCGCCGCTGCGCCTGCTGATCAAATATCCGATCCGGATGGCGTTGAACCCGTTCGTGGCCGAGATCGGCGCGATCCTCCGACAGGCAGTCTCGGGTTCGGTCATCGTCTCGGTGGTGATGAACCTGCCGACCTCCGGTCCGATGCTGCTGGCCGCGCTGGAAAGCCAGGACCAGTATCTCGCCGGTTCGTTTCTCCTGTTCCTCGCGTTGCTGACCGTGCTCGGCGTATTGATCTCGGACCTTCTGCTGGCGGTCCTCGACCCGCGCATCCGCCTCGAAGGCGGGGCGCAGAAGTGACGGAGGGGCCGACATGACCGACATCCGCCGCGACGACAAGATCGAGCACTGGGTCAGCCGCGAACCCTTCGACCCCTATTCGGTCGAACGGATGAGCGCCGGCCAGGAAAAGTATTTCCTGGCCTCGCAATGGCAGATGATGTGGTGGAAGTTCAAGCGCCACCGCGTCGCCGTCGTCTCGCTGGTCTTCCTGCTGACGATCTATCTGGTCGCCCTGATCGCCGAACTGGTCGCCCCCTACAACCTGCACAGCCGCGATCCGCGACACATCTATGCCCCGCCGCAGGCCATCCACCTGTTCCATGACGGCGAATTCGTCGGTCCGTTCGTCTATGGCATGCGCTTCAAGCTGAACGTCCAGACGCTGAAGCGCGAATACCAGGACGACAAGACCAAGATCCAGAAACTGCGCTATTTCTGCCAGGGCGACGGCTACGACTTCTGGGGCCTGATCCCGTCGAACTTCCATTTCGTCTGTCCGGCCGAAGGCGGCACGCTCTATCTGTTCGGCACCGACCGTCTGGGGCGCGACATCCTGTCGCGGGTGATCTACGGCACCCGCATCTCGCTGACCGTCGGTCTCGTCGGCATCGCCATCTCGTTCATGATCGGCATCACGCTGGGCGGCATATCCGGCTATTACGGCGGCTGGATCGACAACGTGATCCAGCGCCTGATCGAACTGATCAAGTCGCTGCCCGAACTGCCGCTGTGGATGGCGTTGTCGGCAGCGCTGCCGGTGACCTGGTCGCCGATTCTGGTCTATTTCGGCATCACCATCATTCTCGGCCTGCTCGACTGGCCGGGCCTCGCCCGCGCGGTGCGCTCGAAGCTCCTGTCGCTGCGCGAGGAGGATTTCTGCACCGCCGCCCAGCTGATGGGCGCCAGCCCCAAGCGCATCATCGGCCGCCATCTGCTGCCGAGCTTCACCTCGCATCTGATCGCGTCGGCCTCGCTGTCGATCCCGTCGATGATCCTCGGCGAAACCGCGCTCTCGTTCTTAGGACTAGGGTTGCGGCCGCCGATCACGTCCTGGGGCGTGCTGCTCAACGAGGCGCAGAATATCAATGTTGTCGCGCTCTACCCATGGCTGATGGCGCCGGTTATTCCAGTCGTTCTGGTCGTTTTGGCCTTCAATTTCCTCGGCGACGGGTTGCGCGACGCGGCAGATCCTTACAAATAGGCTGACAATTCAAGAAGACTCGAGAAATTCTCCTTTAACCGCTCGGTGGTAGAATGCCGGCTTGAACCTCGGAAGAATCCGCCAGGAAGGTCGGCAGCCGTGCAGTCTCTACGTCATCTCCGGATTTTGGCGCACCGCGCGCTGCTCCTCGCGTTCGCGCTGACCCTGGCATTCTGGCAAACCACGGCCACCGCCCAGACCACGACCGGCCCGACCGGCAAGTTCGCCAGCCCCTTCACGATCTTCCCGGCCGGCACCGGCGGCCAGGCCGTCTCGGTCCTGCCGGGCATGAGCGCGACACTGACCAACAAGGGGACTGCGGTGACGACCGGCGAACCGGTACCCGCCGGTTCGGCCGGCCGGACGGTCTGGCTGCAATGGACGCCGACCGTCAGCGGCGATGCCCGGATCACCGTGTCGTCCAGTTCGCTCGACCCCAACCGGTTCCGGCCCGCCCTGACGATTTATACCGGCACGGCACTCACCAGCCTCTCGACGCTCGTGCAGGATATCGCGCCGGCCGGGCGCTACAACGCCTCGGTCACCTTCGCCGCGGCGGCCGGCACGACCTACCGGGTTCAGGTCGACGGCATCTTCAACAACCAGCCGCCCTATCTGAACGAAGGGCCTTTCACCATCGCCGCCGGCGTCGGGCTTGCTGCGCCCAGGACCTCCGACGCGTTCCAGCCGCAATCGGGCTGGTGGTACAACACCAATGTTCCCGGCGTCGCCTTCCCGATGGAGTTCCGCAACAACAGCCCGCTGTTGACCGGCCCCGCCTTCCTCGGCACGCCGATGCTGTACGAACCGGTCCAGCCGTTCCTGGCCCGCTGGTATCTGATGCAGGGCCAGCTGCGCACCGAGGACGGCACCACGGGCTACAGTTCGCTGCCGACGCCGGACGGACCGCTGACCCTGCTCGATTTCGCCAACGGCACGGCGTTCGATCAGGTCTATTTGCCACCGTCGCCGACGGGCGCGGTCGCGACCAATCTGCGCCTGGTGTTCGACACCGCGCTGACCGGCACGATGAGCTACAGCGCCGGCGGGACGAACGCGTCGTTTGCGATCCGCCGCTATCCGATCCAGGGCGCGACCGTGCCGGTGGCCAGCACCACGACCAGCGGAACGACCACGACCCCGGCGATCACGCCGGAAACCGGCTGGTGGTGGACCAAGAACGAGGGCGGGCGGGCCGTGTTCGTGGAATTGCAGAACGACGCGATGATGATCGGCATCCTGTCCTACAGCGACGAGCCCGGTGCGGTCGGCAAGGCCACCTGGGCGATCGCTTCCAACAAGGTAACCAGCCCGGCAAGCTTCACCGGCCGGTTGCTTGGCTTCGCGGCCGGGCCGACGCTGACCAGCGCCGGCTCGGCCAACGCGCCGATTCCGGCCGTTTCGCGCGATCTCGGCCAGATCGACGTCAGCTTCACCAGCGCGACTGCCGGCAAGATCACCTATGGCCGCTCGAACAAGTCGGTCACCATCGAACGGTTCCGCTTCTGATCAGTGCGGTTGCGCGAAGCCGCGGGCGGCAGTAGCGTGCCGCCCCGTTTTTTCGAAGACCTGGAGAATGCCATGCCGGCCAAGAAGAACCCGCTGAAGCTCAACCCGCTGCAGCTCAAGACCCTGACCCTGCTGCAGGAACTGGCCCGCGACGGCAACCGCGCGCGCATGGAGGATGACGGGGGCGTCACCATCCTGCACCTGCCGCAGCCGCATGGCGACCACTTCCATGTCGGGCGCGCCGTGGTTTCGTCGGCCGATGCGACCGGTCTGAAGAACGAGGCGGTCTGGGTTGCGCTGCAGCGCAAGGGCCTCGCCCAGGGCATGTTCCCGATGGCGATCAAGCTGACCCGGGAAGGCATCGAATACGAGACCGGCCTGCGCGACGTCATCCTGCACGGCGCCGATCACTGACCAACGGTTCCGCCGGCGGCACGACATGCCGCCGGCACCACCATCAGCCCGCCGCGGCAGCGCCCGTCGACCGCCGCGCCGCCATGCTCGCCTTCATCTTCTCCACGGCGGCGAAAACCATCGGATCGAGGCCGGCGCCCCCGGCGTCGAGATGCGCGACGATCAGCGACCGCATGCGCGGATCCCAGAACTTCTCCAGATGATCGGCAATGGCGGCGGCCTGATCGATCTTGCGCTGCGGCGCGAAGAACTTGCCGATCTGGTTTGCCATCATCACCAGGCGGTCGACGGTTTCCCCACTCATTCGGCGGCATCCGCGGCAATGCGGCGGCTGCGATCGGCCTGTTCGCGATAACGCTCCTGCCAGTCGGTCGGACCGTTCGAGGGCGTGATCTGCACCGCGGTGACCTTGTATTCCGGGCAGTTGGTCGCCCAGTCGGAATAGTCGGTCGTCACCACATTCGCCTGGGTCGCCGGGTGGTGGAAGGTCGTGTAGACCACGCCCGGCGCCACGCGGTCGGTGATCAGGGCACGCAGCGTGGTGGCCCCCGCCCGGCTCTGGATCGTCACCCAGTCGCCGTCGCGCACGCCCCGGTCCTCGGCATCGTGGGGATGGATTTCCAGCACGTCCTCGTCATGCCAGACGACGTTGGCGGTGCGCCGGGTCTGGGCGCCGACATTGTACTGGCTGAGGATGCGACCGGTGGTCAACAGCAGCGGGAAGCGGCTGGTCGAGCGTTCCTCGGTCGCGACGTATTCGGTGATCATGAACTTGCCGCGGCCGCGGGCAAAGCCGTTGCCGTGCATGATCGGGCTGCCCAGTGGCGCGGCCTCGTTGCAGGGCCACTGCACCGAGCCGAGTTCGTCCAGCCGGGCATAGGAGACGCCGGCAAAGGTCGGCGTCAGCGCCGCGATCTCGTCCATGATCCGGGCGGGATGGTCGTAATCCATCGGCACGCCCATCGCCCTGGCGATCAGCAAGGTGATTTCCCAGTCCGCATAGCCGTTCTTGGGCGGCATCACCTTGCGCACGCGGTTGATGCGCCGCTCGGCATTGGTGAAGGTGCCGTCCTTCTCCAGGAAGGTCGAGCCGGGCAGGAAGATATGGGCGTAGTTGGCCGTCTCGTTCAGGAACAGGTCCTGGACGACGACGCATTCCATCGCCGCCAGGCCCGCCGCGACATGTCGCGTGTTCGGGTCCGACTGCAGGATATCCTCGCCCTGGACGTAGAGGCCGCGGAAGGTGCCGTCGACGGCGGCATCCAGCATGTTGGGGATGCGCAGGCCCGGCTCGTCGTCGAGGTCGACGCCCCAGAATGCCTCGAACATCTGCCGGGTGGCATCGTCGGAAACGTGGCGATACCCCGACAGCTCATGCGGGAACGAACCCATGTCGCAGGAACCCTGGACATTGTTCTGGCCACGCAGCGGGTTCACGCCGACGCCGGGCCGGCCGAGATTGCCGGTGGCCATCGCCAGATTGGCGATCGCCATCACCGTGGTCGACCCCTGGCTGTGTTCGGTCACGCCGAGGCCGTAATAGATCGAGCCGTTGCCGCCGGTCGCGTAGAGGCGGGCAGCCTTGCGGATTTCCTCCGGGGCTACGCCGGCCATCGGAGCGACGGTTTCCGGGCTGTTCTCGGGCTCGGAAATGAACGACGCCCAATCCTGAAAATCTTCCCAGTCGCAGCGGCTGCGCACGAACGCCTCGTCGACCAGGCCTTCGGTGACGATGGTATGGGCGAGCGCGTTGAGGATCGCGACATTGGTGCCGGGGCGCAGCGGCAGGTGATGGGCCGCCTCGATATGCGCCGAGCGGACGAGATCGATGCGGCGCGGATCGACGACGATCAGCCTGGCCCCCTGGCGCAGCCGCTTCTTCAGCCGCGAGGCGAACACCGGGTGGCCGTCGGTCGGGTTGGCCCCGATCAGCAGGACGACGTCGGTCTCCTCGACCGAATCGAAATCCTGGGTGCCGGCCGAGGTGCCGAAGGCGGTCTTGAGGCCATAGCCGGTCGGGGAATGGCAGACCCGGGCACAGGTATCGACATTGTTGTTGCCGAAGCCGGCGCGGATCAGCTTCTGCACCAGGAAGGTTTCCTCGTTGGTGCAGCGCGAGGAGGTGATCCCGCCGATGGCGCGGCGGCCGTATTTTTCCTGGATGCGGCGGAATTCCGACGCGACCCGGTCGATCGCCACCTCCCACGACACTTCGCGCCACGGCTGGTCGATCGCTTCGCGGATCATCGGATTGAGGATGCGCTCGCGGTGGTTGGCATAGCCCCAGGCAAAGCGCCCCTTGACGCAGCTATGACCGCGATTGGCCTTGCCATCCTTCCACGGCACCATGCGCACGACCTCGTTGCCGCGCATCTCCGCCTTGAACGAGCAGCCGACGCCGCAATAGGCGCAGGTGGTGACCACCGAATGCTCGGGCTGGCCGATCTCGATCACCGTCTTCTCGGTCAGCGTCGCGGTCGGACAGGCCTGGACGCAGGCGCCGCAGGAGACGCATTCCGACTGCAGGAAGCTCTCGTTCATGCCCGGCGAGACCTTCGAGTCGAAGCCGCGCGCCTGGATGGTCAGCGCGAAAGTACCCTGCACTTCCTCGCAGGCGCGGACACAGCGCGAGCAGACGATGCACTTGGAGGCGTCGAAGGTGAAATACGGATTCGATTCGTCCTTGGCGAGGTCGAGGTGGTTCTCGCCGCCCTGGCCGTAGCGCACCTCGCGCAGGCCGACCGCGCCGGCCATGTCCTGCAGTTCGCAGTCGCCGTTCGCCGCGCAGGTCAGGCAGTCCAGCGGGTGGTCGGAGATGTAGAGTTCCATCACCCCCTTGCGGATCTGCTTCAGCCGCTCGGTCTGGGTCGAAACCGTCATGCCGGCCGCGACGGGCGTGGTGCAGGAGGCGGGCGTGCCGGGGCGCCCCTGGATCTCGACCAGGCACAGCCGGCACGAACCGAAGGCGTCCAGCGTATCGGTAGCGCAGAGCTTGGGGACCGCGATGCCGGCATCCATCGCCGCCCGCATGATCGAGGTGCCTTCCGGCACGCGCACCGTGGTGCCGTCGATGGTCAGCTCGACCGTCGCGGTCGACTTCGAGGCGGGGGTGCCGTAGTCGGTCTCGTGGACCAGAGCCATGGGTGCCTCCTTATTCCGCCGCCGCGCCGACGGGCGCACGGCCGAAATCTTCGGGGAAATGCCTGATCGCACTCAGGACGGGATAGGGCGTGAAGCCGCCGAGCGCGCAGAGCGAGCCGAACTTCATCGTGTTGCAGAGGTCTTCGACCAGCTGCACATTCGCCTCGCGCCGCTCGCCGGCGATGACCCTGGTCATCACCTCGGCTCCGCGGGTCGAGCCGATGCGGCAGGGCGTGCACTTGCCGCAGGATTCGATGGCGCAGAACTCCATCGCGAACCTGGCCTGGCGGGCCATGTCGACGGTATCGTCGAACACGACGATGCCGCCATGGCCGATCAGCCCGTCGGCTGCCGCGAAGGCCTCGTAGTCATAGGGCGTGCCGAACAGCGCGCGGGAGAAATAGGCGCCGAGCGGGCCGCCGCACTGCACCGCGCGCACCGGCCGCCCGGTCAGCGTGCCGCCACCGATGTCGTCGACGATCTCGCCCAGCGTCAGGCCGAACGCAGCCTCGAACAGCCCGCCATGGCGGATATTGCCGGCCAATTGGATCGGCATGGTGCCGCGGGAGCGGCCGAGGCCGAGATCGGCATAGGCCGCGGCCCCTTCGGACAGCACGATGGGCACCGACGCCAGCGAGATCAGGTTGTTGATCACGGTCGGCCGGCCGAACAGGCCCTTGTGCGCCGGCAGCGGCGGCTTGGCGCGCACCACGCCGCGCTTGCCCTCGAGGCTTTCCAGCAGCGCGGTTTCCTCGCCGCAGACATAGGCGCCGGCGCCGACGCGGACTTCGATGTCGAAATCGAAGCCCGACCCGTTGATGTCTGCCCCCAGCGCGCCGTCGTCGCGCGCGATCTCGATCGCCCGGCGCGTCACCCGGATCGCATCGGGATATTCCGAGCGGCAGTAGATATAGCCCTTGGTCGCGCCCACCGCGATCCCGGCGATCGTCATCCCCTCGATCAGCACGAAGGGATCGCCTTCCATGATCATGCGGTCGGCATAGGTGCCGGAATCGCCCTCGTCGGCATTGCAGACGATGTATTTGCGATCGGCCGCCGCGTCGGCCACCGTCTTCCACTTGATGCCGGTCGGAAAGCCCGCGCCGCCGCGACCGCGCAGGCCCGACCGCGTCACCTCGTCGATGATGCCGGCAGGTCCCAGCGTCAGCGCACGCTTCAGGCCGCGATAGCCGCCATGGGTGCGGTAATCGTCGAGCGACAGCGGATCGACGATGCCGCAGCGGGCGAAGGTCAGCCGGGTCTGGCGCTTGAGGAAAGGCAGATCGTCAGGCAGCCCCAGCCGCAACGGGTGGGCCGCGCCGATCAGCAGGCCGGCATCGAAAAGGCTGGCGACATCGGCGGCCTTGACCGGGCCGTAGGCGATGCGGCCGAGCGGCGTGGCGACCTCGACCATCGTCTCGAGCCAGAACAGCCCGCGAGAGCCGGTGCGCACGATCTCGACGGCAAGTCCGCGCCGGCGCGCCTCGGCCTCGATCGCGGCGACGACCTTTTCGGCGCCAACGGCCAGCGCCGCGGCATCGCGAGGCACAAAAAGACGGGCCATCAGCGTGCCTCCCCGACCAGTTCGTCGAGGGTCGTGTCGTCGAGCCGGCCGACCACCCGGCCGTCCATCAGCGCCGCCGGCCCGCAGGCACAAAGGCCGAGGCAGTAGGTCGCCTCTACCGTCAGGCGGTCGTCGGGCGTGGTCGCCCCCCAGTCGAGGCCGAGACGACCAAGCAGGCGTTGATGCAGCGCATCGGCGCCGACCGACTGGCAGGCTTCGGCCCGGCAGAGTTTCAGCACATGGCGGCCAGCCGGCGCGCGGCGGAAGTCGTGATAGAAGGTGACGACGCCATGGACCTCGGCGCGCGACAGGTTGAGCGCGCCCGCCAGCAACGGCAGCGCCGCCTCTGGCACGTGGCCGAATTCCTCCTGCAGGTCATGCAGCATCGGCAACAGGGCACCCTCGGTGCCCAGATGACGCTCGATGATGCGGCTAGCCCGCTGTTCTTCCCAGGCCACGGCCATCACGTACTCCGTCGACAAGCGATCTGATCGAAGGACAGTGTCGCCTTCCCGGCGCCCGGCATCAATAAAGCGCTGGGATGACGCGATAGAAAAAACCTATCAAGGCGGCGGGCGGCCGCCGATCCGGATCAGGCGTAGCCGGCGGCCAGGATCTTGGCCTCGGCCACGAGGGCTGCGGCCAGCGGGGTCATCGGATCGCGATTGGGCACGATCAGGCCGATGCGGTGCAGGGCTTCCGGCTCGACGATCGGGATCGAGCGCAGCCGTTCGGTCAGGCCGAGCGTATCGGCGAGCTTCTCCGGCATCACGCTGGCCCAGCGGCCGGTGCGGACATGAGAGAACAGTACGATCATCGAATTCGATTCGAGTGTCGGCTGCGGCTCGGCCCCGGCAGCGCGCAACAGCCGGTTGATGATCCGGCGATTCTGCATGTCCGGGGTCAGCAGGCAGAGCGGGATCTGCGCGACCTCGGCCCAGGTGACCTGCGCCCGATCGCCCAGGGCGCTGTCGGCCGAGGTCAACAGCCGGTACTGCTCGGCATAGAGCGGCACCACCCGCACCTTGCCCAGCGGCTCGTTATCGACATAGGTCAGCCCGGCATCGACCTCGAGATTCTCCAGCATGCTCAGGACCTCGATCGAGGTACTGGACAGCACGGTGAACTTCACATTGGGATGCTTGGCACGATACGGCGTCGTCAGCGCAGAGACCATGGCCAGGGCGGTCGGGATCGCCGCGATCTTCAGATGTCCGACCAGGCCGCGCTTCAGCGCGTCGACCTCCTGCCGCATCGCCCGGGTATCGCCGACGATGCGGCGGGCCCAGTCGAGAACACGTTCGCCCTCGGCGGTGAAACCGAGGAAGCGCGACGAGCGCTGGACCAGCATGACGCCCAGCGTGTCCTCGAGCTGCTTGATGCCGGCGGAGAAGGTCGGCTGGGTCACGCCGCAGGTTTCGGCGGCCTTGCCGAAGTTCTGCTCACGCGCCAAGGCGAGCATGAACTCGAGCTTGTCGATCATGGCAAAAGGTTAGCGCATCCGGTGGCGGCGCGGCAAATGCGCTACTCGGTGTAGGCGATGCGCCAAACCGTCTGCGAACCGTCGTCGGCGACCAGCAGCGCGCCGTCGCGGGCCTGGGCGATGCCGGCCGGCCGCGCGACGATCTCGGCCCGCGACGTGCCGGAGACCCAGAGATTGGTGACGAAGTTGACATATTCGCCCGTCGGGCGTCCGTCGCGGAAGGGGACCCGCACGATCTTGTACCCGGTCGGCTGCCGGGCATTCCAGGACCCCTGCAGGGTGACGAAGGCATCGCCCTTGTAGTCGGCCGGGAACTGGTCGCCGGTATAGAACACCATGCCGATCGGCGCCGAATGGGCGCGGAACAGCACGTCGGGCGTCCTGGTGCGGGCCACCAGGTCGGGGCGCTTCGCCCCGAACTGCGGGTCGGCGACCGCACCGGTCAGCGCATAGGGCCAGCCATAGAAATCGCCGTCGCGGACCTGGGTCAGATAGTCCGGCACCATCTCGTCGCCATAGCCGTCGCGTTCGTTGACGATGGTGTAGAGGGCGCCGGTGCGGGGCTCCCATCCCATGCCGATCGGATTGCGCAGGCCGGTCGCGAACGGGCGCTGGCCCGATCCATCCGCCCTGAACCATTGGATCGAGGCATGCGGCAACGGTTCCTCGTCGAGATTGCCGCGACTGCCGACCGAGACATAGAACGTCTGGCCGTCGGGTGCGAACAGGATCTCGCGCGTGCGATGATTGCCGGGCGAAGCCCCCAGGCTGCCCGGCCTGGTGACATCCTCGGGTGCACCGCGCGCCTTCAGATCACCGGGGGTGTAGGGCAGGCGGCGAACCTGGGTCGCCTCGCCGACATAGAGCCAGCCGTCGCGCGCCACCAGGCCGTGCGGCTGGTCGAGGTTCTCGGCCAATACCGCGACCGTCTCGGCCCGGCCGTCGCCATCGGCGTCGCGCAGCACGCTGATGCGGCCGGCGCGGGTCTCGGCCAGCAGGACGTCGCCGTTGGCCGCGACATGCAGGTAGCGCGCGTTCGAAAAGCCGTCGGCAAAGACCGTCATGGTAAAGCCGGGCAGCGTCGAGAAGCGATGGCCGGGCGGGCGGGGCACGACCCGGCCGCTGTTGGAGGCCGAGGGCGTGGCGAACGGCTTCGGCAGATCGGCCGGCCGGATCAGATAGCGGGTACCGACGGGATCGTTCTGGGCCAGCGCCGGCAACGCGGCGAGGCCGACAAGGCCAAGCAGGCCCAGGGCGATTCGAATGCGCATCTCGGCGTCCTCTCCCTCTTTCTACCGTACGGTCGTATGGCTATGCTGGCCCCGGTTTGGTAATGGGAGGAAAAATGGCCATGGGTCGCTTGAACGGCAAGGTCGCGCTGATCACGGGTGCGGCATCGGGCATCGGCAGGACCGCGGCGGAAATGATGGTGGCCGAGGGCGCGAAGGTCGCGCTGGCCGACCGCAATGCCGAAGGCGCCGAGGCGGCCGCCGCCGCGATCGGCCGCGATGCGATCGCCCTGCCCCTCGACGTGACCGAGTTCGAGGCCTGGGCCGGCGCCGTCGACAAGACCGTCGCGGCGTTCGGGCGCCTCGACACCCTGGTCCATTCGGCAGGTGTCGGTCATGGCGGCACGATCGAGGATACGTCACTGGAAATGTGGCGTCTGAGCCATGCCGTCAACCTCGACGCAGTGTTCTACGGCACCAAGACCGCCTTGCCGGTGATGCGGCTGTATGCGCCCGGTTCGATCATCATCCTGTCGTCGATCGCCGGCATCATCGCCGGCCACAACATGGCCGCCTACAATTCATCGAAGGCCGGGGTACGGCATCTGGCCAAGTCGATCGCTCTGCATTGCGCCCGCAAGGGCTACAACATCAGGTGCAATTCGATCCACCCGACCTTCATCGATACCCCGATGGTCCAGCAGATGCTGCTGTCGCAGGGGCCGGACCCGGCTGTCGTGCGCCAGAAGCTCGAGCGCCAGGTGCCGCTGGGGCGGCTGGGCGAGGCCTCCGACGTCGGCCACGCCATCGTCTACCTGGCTTCGGAGGAATCGAAGTTCATGACCGGATCCGAACTGCGGCTGGACGGCGGCATTTCGGCGATGTGAGCGCCATGCCGCGGCTGTCCGTCAACGGCACCGAGCTGTTCTACGAGGATTCGGGGCCGGGCAGCACCGGGCAGACCATCGTGTTCGCGCACGGCCTGTTGTGGGACACACGGCTGTTTGCCGCCCAGGTCGCGCATTTCGCCGGGCGCTATCGCTGCATCGCCTACGACCATCGCGGCCAGGGGCGATCGGCCGACGACCGGGCCGGGAGCATCGGCATCGAGACGGTCTACCAGGATGCGGTGGCGCTGCTCGAGGCGCTGGCGCCCGGCCCGGTCCATTTCGTCGGCTTGTCGATGGGTGGCTACGTCGCGATGCGGCTGGGCGTCCGCCGGCCGGACCTGCTGCGCTCGCTGATCCTGATGGCGACGACGGGCGGGTCCGAGCCGATGGCGAACGCCCCGCGCTATCGCCGGATGAACATGGTGACCCGGTTTTTCGGGCTTGGCCTTTACGCCGACCGGCTGATGCCGCTGTTCTTCGGGCACAGTTTCCTGACCGATGCCCGGCGCGCCGCCGACCAGGCGACCTGGCGCGATCGGCTGGCGCGCAACCGGCGCAGCATCTGGCGGGCGGTCAACGGCGTCATCGAGCGGGAAGGCATCGCGGAAGCCGACCTCGCCGGCATCGGCGTGCCGACGCTGGTGCTGGTCGGCGACGAGGATCTGGCGACACCGCCGGCCAAGGCCGAATGGCTGCACAAGGTGATCGACGGTTCGCGGCTGATCCGCATCCCGCAGGCCGGGCATCTGGCACCGGTCGAGCAGCCCGCCCGCGTCAACGACGCGATCGAAGCCTTTCTCGGCCAGTTTCAGCGCCAGCTTCAGCGATAGGGATCGTCGGTCGCGAGATAGCGCTGGACGTAGTCGGCGATACCGTCTTCCAGCGTCGTCATCGGCCGGTCGTAGCCGGCGGCGCGCAGGCGGTCGATCGGCGCCTCGGTGAAATACTGGTACTTCGGTCGCAGCGTTTCCGGCATCTCGATGAACTCGATCGCCGGCGCGCGCCCGACGGCGCGGAACATCGCCTCGCCCAGTTCGACCCAGCTGCGCGCGCGGCCCGAGCCGATATTGAAGATCCCTGAAACCTTGGAGTGTCCGATCAGCCAGACGATGATGTCGACGCAGTCGCGGACATAGACGAAATCGCGCTTCTGGCCGCCATCGGCATAGTCGGGGCGATAGGACTTGAACAGCCGCAGCGGGTTTCCCGCCGCGATCGTCTCGTAGTTCTTCGCGATCACCGACCGCATGTCGCCCTTGTGGTACTCGTTCGGGCCATAGACGTTGAAGAACTTCAGCCCCACCCATTGCGGCGGCACCGGGCCGCCCGAATCGACCAGCCGGACGAAGCGGCGGTCGGTCGCCAGCTTGGACCAGCCATAGGGATTGAGCGGCTTCAGACGCGCCAGGGCCTGGGGGCTCGCGTCATCGGCGAAACCTGCCTCGCCGTCGCCGTAGGTTGCGGCCGACGAAGCGTAGATGAACGGGACCCGCCGATAGGCACACCATTCCCACAAATCGAGCGACAGGCGAAAGTTCGCGGCGACGATCAGATCGACATCGGTTTCGGTGGTCGCCGAGATCGCGCCGAGATGAACGACCGCGGTCAGCCGGCCGCCGTGGCGGTCCAGCCAAGCCATCAGTGCATCGGGGGTGATCAGGTCGGCGACTTCGTGCCGGCGCAGGTTCTTCCACTTGTCGCCATGGCCGAAATGATCGCAGACCGCGACGGGCACACCGCGATCGGCCAGGCCGGCGACGATGTTGGATCCGATGAAGCCGGCCCCGCCGGTGACGAGGATCATGGGTCAGCCTCCTGCGATGCGTGCAACCGTGCGCGTCGTCGACTGGCCGGGAACGAGATCCGCAAGCACCACCCGGCCGCCGTAGGATCGCACCAGATCCGAGCCGACGACCTTGTCGACGGTATAGTCGGCCCCCTTGACCAGCACGTCGGGCCGAAGCGCCGCGATCAGCTCGATCGGCGTATCCTCGCCGAAGACGACGACGAGGTCGACATGGGCCAGCGAGGCCAGCACGATCGCGCGCGCGGTCTCGTTCTGCACCGGCCGGGTCTCGCCTTTCAGCCGGCGCACCGAGGCATCGGAATTCAGGCCGACGATCAGCCGGTCGCAGGCGGCGCGCGCCTGGCCGATCAGCGAGATATGGCCGGGATGGATCAGGTCGAAGCAGCCATTGGTGAAGCCGACGCGTTCGCGCCGCGCCCGCCACAGCGCCACACGCTCCATCGCCTCGTCCAGCGTGACGATCTTGGCGTCGGTGGACAGCACCTCGGTGGCATGCAGCGCCCGCGTCAGTTCGGCCGGATAGACGACGGCGGTGCCGGCCTTGGCGACGGCGATGCCGGCAGCGGTATTGGCGAGGCGCGCGGCCTCGGCCCAGTCCGCACCGGCGGCGCGGGCGACCGCCAGGACCGCGACGACGGTATCGCCGGCACCCGACACGTCGAACACTTCACGCGCCTCGGTGGCAAGGTCGAGCGCGGGATCGCCGGCACTGCCGGCGATCAGCGACATGCCATCCTCGCCACGGGTGACGAGGATCGCATCGATCCCGGCAGCCTCGATCAGCGCACGGGCACCGGTCGCGATCGCCGCGGCATCGCGGCTGTGCACGCCCGATGCCGCGGCGAATTCCGACCGGTTGGGCGTGATGATCGACGACCCGCGATAGCGCGTGAAATCGCGGCTTTTCGGATCGGTTACGATCGGCTTGCCGGCTTGCCGGGCGGCGGCAATGGCTTGGCCGAGCAACGCGTCGCCCAGCACCCCCTTGGCATAGTCGGACAAGACGACCACGTCGGCCTCGCCCAGCGCCCGGCGGAATTCCACCATCAGGGCATCGACCCCCGCCGCTGCCGGCACCGCCGTCTGCTCGGCGTCAGCGCGCAGCAATTGCTGGCGCCCGGCGACGAAGCGGGTCTTGGCGGTGGTCGGCCGCGACGTATCGGTCACCAGCCGGGCATCGACCCGCGGCGTCAGCTTCAGCAGACGGGCGAGTTCGCGGCCCGCCTCGTCGGCGCCGACGAGGCCGACCAGAATGGCACGCGCGCCGAGCCCGGCGACGTTCCGGGCGACATTGCCCGCCCCGCCCGCCATGGCGTTTTCCCATTCGATCGCCAGCACCGGAATCGGCGCCTCCGGCGACATCCTGTCGACCCGGCCATGGATGTAGCGGTCGAGCATGACATCGCCGAGGATCAGCACGGTGGCGTCGGCAAACGAGTCGATGCGGCCGGGTTGGAAGTCGCTCATGGCGCAAATTCGTCGAAAATGGGGGGTCTCGTCATCGGGCGGAGCATAGGGAGGGGGCCGCCCCCGCGCAAGGCGAGCGGCGCGCAGCCTTGTCTTTTGGATCGATCGCTCCAATATGGTTTTGGAACGAAAGCTCTAAAACGATGGACCGATGCCCCGCCCGCGCGAATTCGACGAGCACCGAGTGCTCGATGCCGCTGCCGACTGCTTCTGGAGCCATGGCTATGAGGGCACCTCGACCCGTCAGCTGACGCAGGCGATGGCGCTGCCCCCCGCCAGCCTCTACAACGCCTTCGGCGACAAGCGGGCCTTGTTCCGGCGCGCGCTCGACCACTATCTCGAACAAACGCTGCACGACCGCGTGCGGCGGCTCGAGGCGATGGCCGACCCGGCGCTGGCGGTCACCCGGTTCTTCGTCGAGATCATCGACCGTTCGGTCGCCGATCCCGGGGCGCGCGGCTGCTTCCTGGTCAATTCGGCACTGGAGGCGGGTCCCCGCGACCCGGCGATGCGCGCCGTGGTCGATGATGAAATCAGGGTCATCGAAACCTTCTTCCACGGTCGCCTGGCGCGCGCCGGCGCCGCCGGCTCGATCCCGCTCGAACCCGCTCCGGCGCAGGCCGCGGCCATGCTGACCGCGGTGCTGCTGGGGATCCGGGTGCTGGCCCGGCTTGGTCCCGGCCGCGACCGGCTGAGCGCCGCTGTCGCGCCTGTACTGACGCTTCTGGGCCTGCCGCCGCTGCCGGCGGCGGAGGAGACGAGGCCATGACCGCCGTCGGCGAACCGGCCACGCGTCTCGACGGCCGGGCCTGGTTTGCGACGGCCTCCGGGCTGTCGGCCAGCCTGGTCGCCATCGGCCTCGCCCGTTTCGCCTATACCCCGCTGGTGCCGCCGCTGATCGCCGCCCACTGGTTTCCCGCCTCCGACGTCGTGGCGCTGGCCGCGGCGAACTTCGCCGGCTATCTCGCCGGTGCCCTGATCGGCCAGCCGCTGGCCCAGCGCTTTTCCAGCCCCTCGGTCCTGCGGCTGATGATGATCGTTGCCACCGCGGCGTTCTTTGCCTGCGCCTGGCCGGTCTCGATCACCTGGTACTTCGCCTGGCGTTTCCTGTCCGGCCTGTCCGGCGGCGCGATCATGGTGCTGGTTGCGACCTCGATCCTGCCGCATATCCCGGCCGGGCGGCGCGGGCTGGTCGGCGGCATCATCTTTCTCGGCGTCGGCCTGGGAATCGCCGCCTCGGGAACGCTGGTCCCGGCGCTGCTGCGGCTCGGCCTGCGCGAAACCTGGCTCGGCCTCGGCGCGGTGTCGCTGGCGCTGACCGCGGTCAGCTGGTTCGGCTGGCCGGGGCGGCATCGGCCGGCTGCGGCAGTCGCGCCGGCGCGGCTGCGCGAAAGCGTGGAGCTTCGCGTCCTCTACGGCGAATATGCGCTGAACGCGCTGGGCCTGGTGCCGGTGATGATGCTGCTGGCCGACTACGTCGCCCGCGGTCTGGGACGGGGCATCGATGCCGGCGCCATGACCTGGGTGCTCTATGGCGCCGGCTCGATCGCCGGGCCGGTCCTGTGCGGCCAGCTCGGCGACCGGATCGGCTTCGGCCGCGGCTACCGCCTGGTCCTGCTCGGCCAGGCGGCGGGGCTTGTCGCGCTCGCGGTGTCGGGGCACCCGGCCGTGGTCGCCATCGCCGCGGCGGCGGTCGGCGCCTTCACCCCCGGCATCGCGCCGCTGGTGCTCGGCCGGATCCAGGAACTGTCGGCCGGCAATCCGGACGGGCAGCGCCTGGGCTGGAGCCGGGCGACGATCGCCTTCGCCCTGTTCCAGGCCCTCGGCGGCTATGGCTATGCTTTCCTGTTCGCCCATAGCGGCGAGAATTACGCGGCGGTCTTCTGCTGCGGGGCCGCCGCGCTGCTGATCGCCGCCATCGCCGACCAGCTAGTCGCGTTCAGCCAGCGGCCCTGACCGAGGCGCGCTCGCGCAGAGTCAATGCCAGCAGTCCGGCAAGGCCGGCCAATCCGACAGCGGCAATCCAGACCCAGTCGTAGCGGGCGAACTGATCGAACAGCCAGCCGCCGAGAAAGGCACCGGCCGCCCCGCCGACGGCGTGGCCGGCCGAGATCAGCCCCATGGCCAGCCCCATGACCCGGACACCGAGATGGCTGGCCGCCAGGCTCGCCGTCACCGGGATCGTCGAATAATCGAACAGGCCGAACAGGACGGCGAACAGAATCAGTGTCGGGTAGCTGTCGGCGACCTGCATCAGCAGGACGAAGCAGCAGGCCCGGGCGATGTAGATGCCGCCCAGCAGCAGCGGCCGGTTGACCCGGTCGGTCAGCCAGCCCGACAGGATCATCCCGACGAGGTTGACGCCCGACAGAACGCCATAGGCGGTCGCGCCCGGCAGCGGCGGGAAGCCGCAGGCCACCGCATAAGGCAGGAAATGCGTCTCGATCACGCCCGACGTGGTGAAACCACAGAGCAGGAAGCTCCAGAACAGCACGTGGAAGACAGGGTTGCGAAGCAGGAAGCGCAGTCGCGATCCCAGCGCTTCCGCGCGCTGCCCTTCGGCCCTGGCCCGGGCGCCCCCACGGCCCAGGCCGATGAACGCAAGGAGTCCGACCGCCGCGCAGGCGGTCGCCAGCGCCGCCGTCGCCAGGCGCCAGTCGGTGGTCTGCAACAGGAACGCGGCCAGCGGCACGATCACGAACTGGCCGGCCGTGGCCCCGGCGGTGCCGATGCCGGTGGCCAGGCCACGGTGCCCGTCAGGGAAGCGCAGCGCGATGGCGGTGGCCACGACATGGGTGGCGATCGCCCCGAAACCGATCGCGGCGAGACCGGAAAAACCTGCCAGGAAGACCCAGCGGCTGTCGGCCATGGCAACGATCATCAAGCCGGAAAAGATCAGGAAACATCCGCCAGAGAGCAGCAGGCGCGGGCCGTGACGATCGATCAGATTGCCGGCAAAAGGTGACACCACAGCCATCGTGACCAGGGCGAGCGCACCGCCTGACGACACGAATGACCGGCTCCACCCCGGGTCGACCTCCCAGACCGGCATCGCGAGGCCAAGGATCTGGCGGCTGGAGAATGCGAGCGACAATGTCAGGAATCCAAGACAGACAATCGACCAATTCCTCAAATCTTCACCATGGAATGTCATAATTATGGAAATCCTGCAGGGAGTGTCGGACCCCCGCATGGTCGGGGACGGAGCCCCGGTCCGACAAACCAGATGGCTTGCCGCTTCGCTTTAGAAAAACTAATATGGGGTGATGAACCGTCCGATCTCGATGACCGCGTTGCGCGCCTTCGCCGAGGCCGGCCGCAGCGGCAGCATGAAGCAGGCCGCGGCCGCGCTGGGCGTCACCCCCGGCGCGGTCAGCCAGCAGATCAAGCAGCTGGAGCTGCGCCTGGGCCTGACCCTGTTCGAGCGCCATAACCGCGAAATCCGGCTCACCCGAGACGGCCAGCGGCTGCTGGCACCGGTCGACGGCGCCTTTCGCCAGATCGACGACGTGCTGGCCTCGGTCGAACGGGCGCCGGGTACCTCGCGCACCCTGACCGTGACGACCTGCAGTTCGTTTGCCGCCAACTGGCTGGTGCCGCGGCTGGGTCGCTTCAACGCCCTGCACCCCGAACTCGAAGTCCGGGTCGAGACCTCGGCCCGGCTGAGCGACCTGCGGCGGGAAGGCATCGATGTCGCGCTGCGCCACGGCCTGGGCGATTACCCCGGGCTTGCCGCCGCCCGGTTCATCACGCCACACCTGATCCCGGTCGCGGCACCGGCGCTGCTGCGCGACCGGCCGCCGATCGCCAAGGCCAGCGATTGCCTCGGCTACCCGCTGCTGCAGGATGGCGACCGCATCGACTGGGACCTGTGGTTCAAGGCGCAGGGGATCGACGATGCGCGGGCGCGCCGCGGCGCCAGCTTCGAGGATGGCTTCCTGCTGGTGCGCGCGGCCACGGCCGGCCAGGGCATCGCGCTGGTCGGCCATGTCGAGGCGGCCGACGAGATCGCCGCAGGCCGGCTGGTCCAGGTGCTTGACCTGCCGTGGCCGTCGCGTTTCGCCTATTATTTCGTCACGCCACCCGAAACGGCGGGCGATCGCAAGATCGTCGCCTTCCGCGACTGGGTGATGGCCGAGGCGGCGGGCCCTGCCGCCTTTACACCCGCCCCCCCGACCCTATAATCCGGCGCTTTCCGCCCTGAAGGACGTCCCGATGGCCAAGCCCGCCGCCCGCAAGTCGCGTTCCGCCCTGCCCGCCGTGCCGGCACCGCTGGTTTCGGTGATCATGGGCAGCCAGTCCGACTGGGCGACGATGCGCTTCGCCTGCGAGATGCTCGAACAGATGGGCGTGCCGTTCGAGAAGCGGATCGTCTCGGCCCATCGTACGCCCGACCGCCTCTACGCCTTTGCCCGCTCGGCCGAGAAGCGGGGGCTGAAGGTGATCATCGCCGGGGCCGGCGGGGCGGCGCATCTGCCGGGCATGACCGCGGCGATGACCCTGGTGCCCGTGCTGGGCGTGCCGGTCGAAAGCGCGGCGTTGCGCGGCGAGGACAGCCTGCTGTCGATCGTGCAGATGCCGGCCGGCGTTCCCGTCGGCACGCTGGCGATCGGTCGGTCCGGGGCCGCCAATGCCGGGCTGCTCGCCGCCCAGATCATCGCGCTGGGCGACCCGGCGGTCGGCCAGCGCCTGGCCGAATTCCGCAAGGCCCAGGCCAAGAAGGTCGCGCTGAGCCCCAAGGACGAATGACGATGACGGCGAAGATCCTGGGACCCGGGGCCACCGTCGGCATCCTGGGCGACGGCCAGCTCGGCCGCATGCTGGCGCTGGCGGCGGCGCGCCTTGGCCTGCGCACCCATGTCTTTGGCCAGGAAGTCGATTCACCGGCGTCCCAGGTGGCGACGGCTGCGACCCGCGCCGCGTATGACGACCTGGCCGCCCTCGACCGCTTCGCCGCGGCCGTCGACGTGGTGACGCTGGAGTTCGAGAACATCCCCACCGCCACGCTCGATCATCTTGCCCCGCAGGTGCCGACGCGGCCGGGCGCCCATGTGTTGCGCGTGACCCAGGACAGGCTGCTGGAAAAGGATTTCGTCACCGCGACCGGCGGCACCACGGCGGGTTATCGCGCGGTCGACAGCCTGGCCGACCTGGAGTCCGCGATCGACGCGCTGGGACTGCCCGCCGTGCTGAAGACCCGGCGCTTCGGTTATGACGGCAAGGGGCAGGTCAAGATATCGGCGCGCGACGAGGCCGGCGCGGCATGGGCGCGGCTAGGCCCTGCCCCCTGCATCCTCGAAGCCTGGGTCCCGTTCGAACGCGAACTGTCGGTCATCGTCGCGCGGGGCGTGGACGGCGCGATCACCTCCTATGTTCCGGTCGAGAACCGGCACGAGCACCATATCCTGGCGGTGACGCTGGCGCCCGCGGGGATCCCGCAGGACGTCGCCGCGGCGGCTACCGCCATCGCCGAGGCGATCACGGCCCGGCTCGATGTCACCGGACTGCTCGCCGTCGAGATGTTCCTGACCGCCGATGGCCGCGTGATCGTCAACGAACTGGCGCCACGCACCCACAATTCCGGCCACTGGACCATCGAGGGTGCGGCCACCAGCCAGTTCGAACAGCAATTGCGTGCCGTCTGCGGCATGCCGCTCGGTAGCCCGGCGGTGATCGCGCCGGCCGAGATGCGCAACCTGATCGGCGACGCGGCGCATGACTGGCCGAAATATCTCGCCGATCCGCGCGCCAAGCTGCATCTCTACGGCAAGGCCGAGGCCCGGCCGGGCCGCAAGATGGGTCATGTCACCTGGCTGAAGGACCGGTGACGGGGCCTGGCCGCATCAGTTGAACGCCTTGTTCAGCCCCCAGGGCAGCCGGTCGACCAGCTTGTCGAGACGGCCGCGCAGCTTGGTGATCTGCATGATGTTGTCGATGCGGCGATCGAGGAAGTCCCAGGTCGCCGCGTTGGCCTCCGACTTGTCGTCGAGCCAGTAGAGCAGGGTCGACGAATAGACCCCGGCCAGCATCATCCGCTTGGTGTAGTAGCTGAAATCGGTCGACCGGTCGCCGACCGCCTGCCAGATCGCGTCGACCGTGCGATGCAGCGACTTCAGCGCCGCCGGCGCCGCCAGCGGCAGCGCCAGATGGCCGAGCGCCGCCCGCACCGCTTCCTTGTGGCCGGCCAGCGGTTCCAGCCGCAACCGCACCGCCAGCGCCACCTTCTGGCGCAGCTTGAGCGTGGCGAGGTCCTGCGCCGCCATGGCATCGAGCATCTGGCGGTCGCAGTCGGCGATCCAATAGGCGATCAGCTCGGTGGGACCGCCGGGAAAGGCGCGGGCCGCCATCGACGGATCGAGGCCGGCGGCAGCACAGGCGCGCGCCAGCGTGGTGCCGCTCCACCCGTCGAACGGCACGTCCGGCAGGGCATGGGCCAGGATCGCGTTGCGGGCGTCTTCGAGGCCGTCGTCGGTCATGTCACAGCAATCCTTCAACCAGCCGCCATCCGGTGGCGCATTTCGCTCATATGGACAAGGTCGCCCAGATCGGTCATCCGCCGGGGGTAGAGCACCCCGTCGAGATGATCGCATTCGTGCTGCACGACCCGGGCATGGAAGCCCCCGACCTCGCGGGTCACGACCTCGCCGTCGAGGGTATGATAGCTATAGCGGATCCGGGTGAAACGCGGCACGCGGCCGCGCCATTCCGGCACCGACAGGCAACCTTCCCAGTCATAACCCCGATCGTCGCCCAACGGTTCGATGACCGGGTTGATCATCGCGGTTTCCTTGACCGGCTGCTCGCCCGGCGCGCAGCGATGCGGCGGCAGGTAGAAGACGACGACGCGCAGCGGCACATGCACCTGCGGCGCGGCAAGGCCGATGCCCGGGGCATCGTGCATCGTCTCGATCATGTCGGCGGCGAGCCGGCGAATGTCGGGCGCGGTCGGATCGGCTACCGGGTCGGCGACACGCGCGAGGATCGGGTTGCCCATCCGGGCGATCTTGAGCAGGGCCATGCGCTGGATATTGGCCCGGCCCGGGGCAGGAGACAACTCACGACATCTTGCCCCTGCGCCCCGATCGATCGCTCTTGAATGTCAGCGCGCCAGGACGGTGAAACCCTGCTTCTCGAACTCGCTCCGGGCAGCGGCCCCGTCAAGGTAGGCCAGCAGCGCGGCGGCCGCAGCGGACTTCGACGCGGCGGTCAACGCCACCGGGTAGATGATCGCGGGGTGGGTGTTCTCCGGGAAGGCGTCGACGATGCGCACGCCGGGGTCGGCCGCGGCGTCGGTCTGGTAGACGATGCCGAGCGGCGCCTCGCCCCGCGAAACCAGCAGCAGGGCGGCCCGCACGCTTTCCGCCTGGGCCACGCGCGTCGCCACGCTCGGCCAGACACCGAGCGCTTCGAGGGTCGCCTTGCCGTACTTGCCCGCCGGGACCGAGTTGACCTCGCCCATCGCCAGCCGGCCGTCCACCCCCAGCGACTGGGCCAGGGGGAAGCCGGGGCCGATCTTGATCGCGCCGATCTTGGAATCGGTGGCCGTGACCAGCACGATACGGTTGCCCAGCAGGTTGCGGCGGCTGTCCGCCTTGATCAGATTGCGCTGGGCCAGATAGTCCATCCAGTCGAGGTCGGCCGACATGAAGATGTCGGCGGGTGCACCGTTCTCGATCTGCTTGGCCAGGGCCGAGGACGCCGCATAGGAAATCTTGGCCTTGCCGCCGCCCTCGCCCTGCCATTTGGCGACGATGGCATCCAGCGCATTCTTGAGGCTGGCCGCCGCATAGACGGTGACCTCCTGCTGCGCCAGGGCCGGACGCGGCGCCGTCGCGACGCAAAGGGCCAGCACCAATCCGAGGGCCACGCCCAGCAACGCCCGACCTGACTTCATCGCCAATCCCCTCGTCTTGCCATCGAAATATCGGGGAAAATACATCGCCACCTGAAGAACCCCAAGCGTTATATTCAGAGGAAAATAGCGTCAGTCGAGGTAGCGCAGCACCAGCCGAACCAGCTCGTCCTCGAATTCCGGGGTCTCGAGCAGCGGGCTTTCCTCCAGCACCGCCGAGCGCACCACGCCGGTAATGGCGCGGGAGACCACGAAGCTGCGGGTCGCTCCGGCCTCGCCGACCATGCCCGGCATCAGTCCCGGGACAACCCGCGCGATCCAGCCCGCCATCGCCCCGCCATGGCGGCGCATCAGCGTCTCGACGATCGCCTTGCGCGCCCGGCGCCGCCCCTCGAAGGCCTGCACCATCATCCGTACGATCGCGCGGACCGTGGCTTCGCGGCCCGCCTCCGATGCGCGGGCGAGTATCTGGCCCAGCGCCTCGGTCAGGCGGTCGCGCTCCTGCTCGGCGATGGCCAGCACGATCGCCTCCTTGTCCGGAAAATACTGATAGAGCGTCGCGATGCCGACCCCGGCGCGCTCGGCGACATGGTTCGTGGTGAATCCGTCCAGGCCGCGCTCCTCCAGAATCCGAGCCGCCGCCTCCAGAATCGCCGCGATGGTCGCGCGGGCACGCGCCTGGCGCGGCGATCGCCTTTCTGAATCAAGGTCTTGCGGGCGCCTTGCCATCACTTTGCCCTATCCCGGGAATACGAGTTGCGAAAACCGAGTAATGCTCTGATTTTAAGGCGACTGCGACATGTTGCTCAAGGCCATTCGGAAGGACGACCTGTGATGGATTATTCGTCGGGCAAGCTGTTCCTGTTCGGTGCCCTGCTGGTTCTGGCGGCGGCGACCGCCGAAGGCCTGATCCGTGCCTACGCGCTGCGCGCGCCCTATGACTGGCGCGGCTATTTTGCCTCGGTCGGCATCTTCATCGGCCGCCGGATCATCGACACCCTGCCGCTCGGCCTCGCGGTTTCCGCCTATGGCTGGGTATGGGAGCATCGGCTGTTCACCGTGCCGCTCGCCAGTTGGTGGGCGATCCCGCTGCTCTTCCTGGGTCAGGAATTCTGCTACTACTGGATGCACCGCGCCGATCACGAGATCCGCTGGTTCTGGGTCAACCACTCGGTCCACCATTCGCCCGACCGGATCAATTTCTCGACCGCCTTCCGGCTGGGCTGGACCGGCCAGATCTCGGGCCAGATGATCTTCTTCCTGCCGCTGATGTGGCTCGGCTTCGCGCCGCAGGCGGTGCTGGCGATGTTCGGGCTGAACCTGCTCTACCAGTTCTGGATCCATGCCGAATGGATCCCGAAGCTCGGCCCGCTCGAATGGATCCTGAACACGCCGTCCCATCACCGCGTGCATCATGCCTCGAACCTCGAATATCTCGATGCCAATTACGGCGGCGTGCTGATCGTGTTCGACCGCCTGTTCGGCACGTTCATCGAAGAACGCGAGGACCTGCCGTGCCGCTACGGCCTGGTCAAGCCGCTGCGCTCGTTCAATCCGTTCGTCATCGCCTTCCACGAATGGGGCAACATGATCCGCGACGTGATCGCGGCGCCGACCTGGCATGCCCGGCTGATGCATGTGATCGGCCGCCCCGGCTGGCGTCCGGACGGCCAGGGCGAGACGACCGCCGACATGCGCCGCCGGGCCGCGGCGGCCGTCACGGCCCAGCCGGTTTCGGCCTGACCTAGGGCGCCTGCCGGATGCCGAGCTTGCCGGTGCTGCCATCCCACAGGGCATCGAGATGCAGCAGGGCGGGCGCGCCGAGATTCGAATTGGCGTAGTTCGGCTTGTACCCGCCGTTCGGCGCCCAGTAGACGATCTCGGCCTGGTCGATCCACTCGCTGTCCCCGGCCTTGAAGACCTGGCCGGTGAAGAACGGCGGCATGTCGACCTGGATGCGGGTGCCGGCGAACATCTTCCCGTTCGGCTTGGTCACCGCCGAGGCGACCGACTGCAGGTTCGGGGCGACTGTCATGCGGAGGTTGCCGGCCCCGGAATCGAACAGCGTGGTGATGCATTGCCGGGGCAGCGACGGCAGGTCGGGCAGCGAGAAGCAGCCGGTCACCGTCGCATTGTTCCAGGCCGGGGCGCAGCCGTTCGGTCCGGCGGCACAGCCCGGCGACTGGGCCACCGACGCCATCTGCGCCAGGTTGAAACTAGCCTGCGCCTGAGGGGTAAGGCCCACGGTAAGGCTGAGATTCTTGAGCGACAGGATGTAGCCGGCGCCATAAGGCTGGGGCAACTGATAGAGCGGGCTGGAGACCACGTTGCCCTGCTGCACCACGCCCATCGTGCCGACCCGGCCGACCTGGCTGCCGGTCGAAACCGGGCAGTTCGGCTGGCCGGTGGCGCAGGACATCTTGGTGATCAGGGCAAACGGCACGTCCTGCGCAACGATGCCGCCGATGGCAAAGCTGCCATAGGCCAGTTCCGACTGGTAGATCACCCCGCTGTCATATTGATACTCCGGCAGGGCGATGCCGGTGCGGCGGACGTTGGGCCCGACCGCGCTCTGCTCGATGTAGAGACCCGACGAGCCGAGATCGAAGGTCACGATCTGGGGGGCGCCGCCGCCGACCGAGATCTGGGCCATGTAGCCCCAAGGCCGCGTCGGCGAGGGGTTGTAGGCTTCGGCATAGATCGGGATCGATTGCGACGGCGGCAGCGCGGGACCGATCCGGTAGCGGCCGAACCGCACCTGATTGCCGCCATAGGCCAGTGTCAGCATGCCGTCGCTGCCGGGCGACAGCGAGACGTCGGAGGCGGTGACGGCGCAGGACGTGGTCGCGCCGGCCAGCGTGCAGGTCGACAGGCTGCCCGCCACCCGTCCGCTGGACTGGAGGGTGCCGGAGAACATCCACCAATAGGGACGATAGGGCGCGGCATCGGAGCCCTGCGGTGCCGGCGTCGCGGCGGCCCCCGCCACCACCGCGCTGATCGTGGTGCCCTGCGCGTCGATGAACAGGCCGAGCGGCTTGAAGCCCGCGGTCGGCTGGTTCCAGCCGGCCACGTCATAGGCCGCCCACCACCAGCCGGCGGCCGGGGCCGTGGCGGCCGGGATCTGCACGCCGCCCGACGACGCGGCCACCCGGGCCAGCGCACGTTCGGTCACCGACACGATCTGCTTGCCCGGATTGGTCACGATCGTGCCCGAAGGCCCGGCGATCTGGCCCGAATCGTTGAGCAACACTGTGGCGACGATGGTCGACGAGTCGTAGTCGCCGAAACCGAGCGAGAACTGGCCTACGCGCAGCCAGGGCATCGGGTCGCCTTCCGGTGCCCAGTAGTTCGTGCCGCGCGTCGCCGGCTGGTAGAACGGCTTCCACAGCGCCGGAAGGTCATAACCGGACGTCGGAATCGACCCCGTCGGCGGCTTCGGCGTCGCCCGCCAGCTGACCGTGTTCAGATTGCTCTCGCCGTAGTACCAGATCGGCGCGCCCGAGGCGTCGTAGGTGAACAGGCCGGTCTGCAGATAGCCCTGCGCGCTGCGCTGGATCGCATAGAGGCCGTTCGACGCCTGGCCGTCGCCGAACAGCCCGGCATAGGCCGCCTGATAGGCGGGCGGCGCGCCGCCGAAGACGAAGAAATAGACCATGCCGGGCGAGAAGGTATCGGCGCCGAAACCTTCATAGGCGGTGACGCCGTTGGCATTGACCCGGCCGGCCTGGGCCAGGTCGGGACCGTAGACGGCCGTGTGCCCGGTCGCGGCATAGGGCGCGTTCGGCCTGACGACCGCGACATGGCCGACACCGGTGGCGCTGCCGCCGGGGCAGAGCGTCGCGGCCTCGTCGCGCGACAGGACGTAGGACAGCGAATGATAGTTCGGCCGCAGCTGGCCGATCAGGCGGGTATAGTAATCGGTCAGGCAGCTGCGCGTGACGAATTCGTTGCGGAAGGCGGCAACGACCAGATAGCCCTGATTGGCATAGGCCTGCGCATCGGCCATCGCATCGGTGTCGACGCTGTTGCCCAGGACGGTCCAGCCGGCACGGGGCGGGACCGTCGCGCCGGCGCGACGCGCAGGCAATGCCGCCTGGTTCGCCGCGGCCTGGTTCCACATCCAGGTGAACTGGTCATTGGCGAGCTGGGCCGGCCCGTGCGCCGGCGGGCGCAGCAGGTAGATGCCAAGCTGGTAGGCCGCGGCCGCGGCGAAGGCCGGTGCCTGGGTTTCGGCCTGCGTTGTCCCGGACGGCCGGTCCTGGGTGCCGGCCAGTGGATTGACGTGGACGCCGGCCGGCCAGGCCTTCGCCGGGTTCAGCGCGTTCAGCAGGGTACAGAACTGCAGGCCATCGCCGGTCAAGCCGTTGCAGGTGACCAGCGCCTGGCTGTCGCGCACCGGCAGCGGCGGCAGCACCTGCGCCCATGACGGCACCGAAACCGCCGAGACAGTCAGCAAGATCGTCAGCAACCGGACCAGCATCGTCTTCTCCCCCAAGCGGGAAAAGGCAGCGACGATATTACATTACTGTCAGGAAATTATGCCGCCATTCCCTCCGGCGAGTGTACCGCCGCGGCCGTGATTCGCCCACCGGGTATTAGGGAACGACGTCGAAACGGCCGTTCCACTGCCGGGTCGGACGGGCTTCGCAATAGCTCCAGTAGCCCGTCATCAAGTCGCCCGACTGCGGCTTTTCGGGAGAGGTGAACAGCAGCCTTCCCCAATGCGCCGTGCCGTGGTTCAGCTGGTTGCAGGGTGCTTCACCCTGCGGCTGGAACCAGTCGCCGGCGATCGAACGGCCGTCTGCCGACAGCGTACCGACGACCTGGCCGCGATAGTCCGGATAGAAGCCGCTGACCGTCCGGCCGTCGGACTCGATCACAAGCGTCATCGCGCCGAAATCGGTCTGCAATTCGAAGCGCCTGCCCCCCTCAGGCACCACGGGACCGAACTTGCCCAGCCCCTGGCGCGGATACTCACCGGCGAGATTGACGCGGCCGCAGGCCGTCGCGGCCGCGACGGAGGCACGAACCAAGACTCCGTCGGGGATGGCCTCGACCAGCAAGGCGGCCTCGCGGCCCGGCGCGGGCTCGACCGAGATCGTCAGGTGGCGGCCCGGGTCGAGCCGGCCGATACCGACGACCCGGCAGGACGCCGCGATGCCGACGACGTCGATCATCGCCAGCACCTCGTCGCCGGCACCGCGCATCATGCCGAGGGTCACCGTCGGATCGGTATTGAGATCGCCGAACGTGCCGACATAGGGATCTATCGGCGATGTCGCCTGGTCGGGGCGGCGGGCGAACGTCGCCAGGCGGCGCCGGTACTCGCGGCCAAGGCAGGCGGCATCGGCGCCGCAGGCATCGCGCTCGCCCAGCCAGACGCGCTGGCTTTGGCGCAAGGCCAGGACAACCGGGCTGCCGGCCGAACCGGCAGCCAGCGAATAATCCTGCAGAAGACGCGAGAATTCGCGGTTCACGTCGGCATCGAGCCGGGTCAGCGGCCGTTCGGCACAGATCGCCTGCTCGACCGCGGTCGCAGCCTTGGCGCACTCGATCGAGGCGGCATGCCCCCGGACCGGCACCGCCCCCACGACCGATGCCAGGCACAGGATCGATGCCAGGGCCAGCGGGGCCAGCCTGGTCGTCGGAAATGAGGGCATCGCAAGGTCCTCGTTCAGCGGCGCAATTGCCGCGCCATCACGGCGGCGGAAAAGTCGGCGTCCGAATCCTGGTCGCCGTTGAACAGCACGACCACCACGACGTCGCGATCGAGGGCGTAGCGCGCATCGCCGTTGAACCCGTCGACATGGCCGCTATGGCCGACGATGCGGCCGTTCCTGCCTTTTTCCAGCTCGACGCCCAGGCCGTAGGTCGCCTCGTTCGCCGACGGCGTGATCATCGTTTCGACCATCGCCCGCGACAGCAGCTTGCCGTCGCGAAACAGCGCCAGCAGGAACCTGTGCACATCGGCCGCGCTGGCCACGACCGAACCGTCACCGGTCAGCCAGCACCAGGCATCGGCGCTGATATCGACATCTGGTCCGGCATCGTCGTCATCGTCGTCGATGTCTTCGTCATAGACGTAGCCGTGGACCAGTCGCGGCTCGTCGCCACGGGCGCCGACCTGGGCGGCCGCCATGCCCGCCCGGCGAAAGACCCGACGATCGATCGCCGCGGCATAGTCGGTACCGTCGACTGCCTCGATCACGGCGCCCAGCAGCACATAGCCGGTATTGGAATAGTCGTAGCCGGTGCCCGGCGGCCACAACGCCGGCTTGTCGTAGAGATAGGGGAGAAGGTCGCGAACGCCCCATTGCCGCCCCTTGGTCAGGCCCGCGGTGAACCGTTCGTCGTAATATTCGGGCAACCCGGCGGAATGATCCAGCATCTGGCGGATCGTGGCTTCGCGGGCATTGGCGATCCGGTCGATGCCCGGCAAACCGGCGAGATACTTGCCGGCGGGGTCGTCGAGCCCGATGCGGCCTTCCTCGACCAGTTGCAGCACCGCGACCGCCGTCGCCATCTTGCCGATCGAGGCGAGGTAGAAGCGGTCGTCGACCCGCATCGCGCGTTCGGGATCGACCACGGCCAGGCCCGATGCCACCGTAACCGCCGGCTGGCCGCCCTTGGCGACCAGCAGCACACCGCCGGGAATGCCCTCGTCCAGGATGAACTTGTCGAGCTGGGTCTGCAGCGCCTTCTGCTGCTGCGCCATCGCCGGACCCGCCACGGCGGCCAGCAGACAGCACAGCAGCGCGGACCAGATCATTGGCCTGATGCCCCTGGCGATCATCGGCTTTCCCCTCGCCCCTCGTCTCGACGGGCACAGCCTAGAGGATGGGGCGGGGTTTTCCAGTGGCGGGATTGCGGCGGCATTCAGCCGGCCCGCTGCAGGTCCGGGCGAAGATCCGGGCGAACCTCGCGACCGCCGAACAGGCCCGCCAGCAGGTCGGCCTGGGTGACCAGTCCGATCAGCCGGTCGTCGCGGTCGACGATCGGGACGTGGCGCAGCCCGGCCTCGGTCATCGCCGGCACCAGCGCGGCCAGCCGCGTCTCCGGCGCCGCGCAATGAACGGGGGCAGTCATGATCTGGCCGACGGTCTGCGGCATCGCGGCCCGCCGCGGCCACAGCCGGCCCAGGCCGTTGGCAGGCAGGCGGCCCCAGCCGGTGGCCTTGATGAAATCGCCGCGGGTGGCCAGGCCGATCACCCGGCCATCGGCACCAGCGACCGGCAACGCCTTGATCCGACGCTCGTTCAAGGCCGCCCAGGCGGCGGCCAGCGGCATGTCGGCCGGCACCGCCGCCACGTCGCGGGCCATCACCGTGCCGCAGGTGGCGCCGCCCGCCCGGCGTTCCAGTGCCCGCAGTTCGACCTGGTGCAGCAGATCGCCGAGGTCGTCGCGGCTGACGTCGAGCACCTGGTCATAGGCCGCCAGCGCGGCATCGAGATCGGCCTCGGCGAAACCGATGCGGCGGGCACCGCCCGCCGGCTGAGCCGGCGCCAGATGCGGATATCGCCGGCCGGTAAGGTTGTTGAAGACCAACGCCGCCACCAGCAGCAACAGCGAATTGACGCCGACCGGCCACAGGGCGAAGCCGAATCCGGCCGCCTGGATCGCCGGCCCGCCGAGCACCGCGGTCAGCGCCACCGCCCCGCCCGGCGGATGCAGGCAGCGCAACAGCATCATCGCGCCGATCGCGACCGCCCCGGCCACCGCGGCCGCCGCCATCGGATCGGGAACCGCGCGGGCACAGGCCACGCCGATCAGCGCCGAAACCACGTTGCCGCCGAGAATCGACCAGGGCTGGGCCAGCGGGCTGGCCGGCACGGCAAACAGCAGCACGGCCGAGGCCCCCATCGGCGCCAGCAGCAGCGGCAGGCCGGTGAGATCGCCCAGTGCCAGGCGGCAGATCAGCCCGGTCGCCAACAGGCCCGCCAGCGCACCGCAGCAGGCCCGCAACCGCTCGGCCGGGCTGACCGGACCAAGACCGGGCAGCAGGCGCTTCAGGGTCGGGAGAATTTTCACAACCGGTCGACGTAAAAAATTGCGGACTACAGCTGCCGCAGCTCATAGCAGATTGCCTACGGATCAGGCAAATTCATCTGCGACAGCGATGCCCTCATGGCGCAACAGCCAGCGCTTGCGGGCGATGCCGCCGCCATAACCGGTCAACGCCCCGTCGGTGCCGATGACGCGGTGACAGGGAACCACCACCCCGATCGGATTGGCGCCGTTGGCTGCACCGACCGCCCGCACCGCCGCCGCCCGGCCGATACGGCGGGCCAGGGCGCCGTAGGACACGGTGGTCCCGGCCGGAATGCCGCGCAGCGCGGCCCAGACTTCGCGCTGAAACCCGGTACCGCCCGCCGCGACGGGAATGGCGTCGAGGGCGGCCAGCTCCCCGCCGAAATAGGCGTCGAGCCGGTCACGGATGGCGGCCGGCGCCCGGCCGGGCACCAGTCCGGGCTCGGCAACGTACTGCCGGCGCAGGAGAAGGCGCATGCGCGGTTCGTAGTCGTGCCAGTCGAGCGCCCGCAATGCCCCGGCCGCGTCGACGACGAGCAGCATGTCGCCGATCGGCGTCGGCTGGCGATCGAGGATGAGGCGCAGGACTGACGGACCGGACATGGCGGCCCTCCGATGACGGGTGCCGGATAGTGCCGCAGGAGGGCGCGCCGCGCTGGCCGTTTTCGGACGCGATGGTCAGTCGAACAGCGACGGCGATAGCAACCGGTCGGCCGCGCCGATCTCGGCCACCACGGTGGCGACCGGCGGCCGGGCCGCCATCCGGGCGTACCACGCCGACAGTGCCGGAAGGTCGCCGAATTCCGGCCCCTTCAATCGCCGTGCGAACAGCAAGACCATGAAGACCGCGATATCGGCAACCGAGACATCGCCGCACAGATAGGGCTGCCCGCCCAGCCGCGCTTCGAGTTGCCGGTACTGCGCGATCAGTTCGGGATAGACCTTGGCGGCCGCCGCCTCGCGTTCGGCAAAATGCGGTCCGCGCGGCTCGGAACGGTGCATCAGCGGCCGCAGCAGCGGCATCATGATCTCGTCGGCGGCAAGTTCCAGCAGCCGGCAGCGCGCGCGTTCGCGCGGATCGAGGGGATAGAGCGGCGGATAGGGGTAGGCATCCTCGAGATATTCCAGGATGACCGTCGAATCGTAGAGCGCGAGGTCGCCGTCGACCAGTACCGGCACCTGGCCCTTCGGGTTGGCGGCAAGGACGCCGGGATCCTTGGGCGCGTAGCCCTCGGTCTGCGTGAACGGCACCATCACCCGCTCGAAAGCGAGGGCTTTTTCCCCAAGGGCGATCTCGACCTTGCGGGCGAATAGGCTCAGCGGCCCCGAGTAGAGTTTCATGATCAGAACATTACATGAACGAAAGGCCGCTTTCAATCACCCGTCGCGCGCCTCCGGCCCCGCCTCCACCACCTTGACGCCAGCACCGGCGCAGACTTCGCGCAGCCGCGGCGAATTCAGCCGGTCGATCACCAGAACCTGGACCTGCGAGATATGGGCGATGCGCACCGGCGCGGTCCGCTCGAGCTTGCTGGAATCGGCCACCAGGATCACGCGGCGGGCATTCTCGATGATCGCCTGGCTGACCCGGACCTCGCGATAGTCGAAATCGAGCAGCGAGCCATCCTCGTCGATCGCCGAAACCCCGATGATGGCCGTGTCGACCTTGAACTGGCGTATCAGGTCGACGGCGGCCGCCCCGATGACCGCCCCGTCGCTCTTGCGGATCGGGCCGCCGGCGACGATGACGTCGATCGACGGATGGGGGTAGAGCATGATGGCGACGTTGAGGTTGTTGGTGATCACCATCAGCTGCTCGTGCCCGGACAGGGCGCGCGCCACCTCCTCGGTCGTCGTGCCGATATTGATGAACAGCGACGTCTCGTTCGGAATCAACGCGGCTGCGGCTAGGCCGACCGCGCGCTTTTCGTCGGCGGCGATCAGGCGGCGGGCCTGGTAGCCGAGATTCTCGACGCCCGAGACGAGGATCGCGCCGCCGTGCACGCGGCTGAGCAGCCGCTGGTCGCAGAGGTCGTTCAGATCCTTGCGGATGGTCTGCGGCGTCACCTCGAACCGGGCGGCCAGTTCGTCGACACCGACCCGACCCTGCGCCCGGGCCAGGGCAACGATCTCGGCCTGCCGCGCGCTCAGCATCTGCATCTGTTCATTTCCCCCAATCTGGACGCCGCGTTCCTCTCATATCACTTTCGCTTCGCTTTCAACCAGCGCGTCTCACACCTACAGACTTTCGATTGGGCATTTGCGCGGCAACTGCCTCGGGCCATGCCCGACACTTGGGCAATTCGTCCAATCGGCGGGCCGATATCGCCGCCCGATTTTTACCGCGCCTTACTCTCCCGCCGGTGGCATGGCTCTTGCGAACCCAGGACTTGACCAAACAGTCAGATTTTCGCTGGTCGACGAAACAGCCGTGCTTTTCCAGTGCGAGGAGAGACGCATGTCGTTGAAATCAGTCCCCATGATCGATGTGTCGCCATTCCTATCGGGCGATCCGGCCGGCAAGCTGGCGGTGGCACGACAGATCGGCGATGCCTGCCGTGACATCGGCTTCCTGACCATAGTCGGCCACGGCGTGCCCGACGCCCTGATCCAGGCGACCTACGATACCGCCAAGGCGTTCTTCGACCTGCCGGAGGAGGAGAAGAACAAGGTCGCCCGCCCCGCCCCCGACCAGGTCCGCGGATACAGCCCGCTGATGGGCGAGGGCCTGTCCTATTCCCTAGACGAGGCGACGCCGCCGGACCTGAAGGAATCCTTCTCGATCGGCCCGGTCGACGTGCCGGCTGGCGATCCCTATTTCACCGGCGCCGAGGCGGGGCCGCATTTCGCGCCCAACGTGTGGCCGGCCGAGCCGGCGGCGATGCGCGAGATCTGGAGCGACTATTTCCGCGCGATGGAACAGCTGTCCGCCCAGCTGATGCGGATGTTCGCGGTGGCGCTGGGCCTGCCGGAACATTTCTTCGACGACAAGATCGACCGCCATATCTCGATGTTCCGGGCGCTGAACTATCCCGATCAGGCCGAGCCGCCGCAGCCCGGCCAGTTGCGTGCCGGGGCGCATTCCGACTACGGCAGCCTGACGATCGTGCGCCAGGAGGACGCACCGGGCGGGCTGCAGGTCCAGAACGAGGACGGCGAGTGGCTGGACGTCAAGCCGACGCCCGGCGCGCTGGTGGTCAATATCGGCGACCTGATGATGCAGTGGACCAACGATCTCTGGCGGTCGACCATGCACCGGGTGGTCAACCCGCCGCGCGACAAGGCGCTGGGCAGCCGGCGCATCTCGCTCGTCTTCTTCCACCAGCCGAACTACGACGCGATGGTCGAGTGCCTCGAGGGCTGCGCCCGCGACGACCTGCCGCCGAAATACGCCCCGGTCTCGTCCGGCGATCACCTGCGGTCGAAATTCGTCAAGCAGACGACGTTCGGGGCAGGCGTCGAGTGATGGCCGAGCTGTCCTACGTCAACGTCTTCGCCCGGGACGTGGAAGCGCTGTCGCGCTTCTACATCGACCTCTTCGGCTTCAGCGAGATCGTCGAGATCCGCTCGCCGATCTTCCGCGGGGTGGCGACCGGCAGGAGCGCGCTGGGCTTCAATGCCCAGGATGCCTACGGCCTGCTCAACCTGGCCGAATTCGCCTCCCCCACCGGGATCAAGTTCCTGCTGAACATCGACGTCGACAGCGTGGCCGAGGTCGACCGGCTGGTGCCCGTCGCCGTCGCGATGGGCGCCCGGCTGGTCAAGCCCCCCTACCACACCTATTACGGCTGGTATCAGGCCGTCCTGCTCGACCCCGAAGGCAACGTCTTCCGCATCAACAAGATGCTCGACAAGCAAGGAGAAAGCGATGTGGTCCAAAACTAGGATTGCCGCGGGCCTCGTCGCCTGCGGTCTCGTCACCGGCATCGGTCACGCCGGCGCCCAGGGCCTGACGATCAAGGGCGAGCCCAAGATCGCCCTGATCCTGTTCGCCGCCAAGAACGACGGCGGCTGGAGCCAGACCTTCGAGGAGGCGCGCGCCACGATGGAAGGCGCGCTGAACACCAAGATCCCGCTGGTCGAGAACATCCCCGAGGATGCCTCGTCGATCACCCCGCCGGTCGAGCGCTTTATCCAGCGCGGCTCCAACGTCATCATCGGTACCGCCTTCGGCTATTCCGACACGTTCAAGAAGCTGTCGGAGAAATATCCGCAGGTCGCCTTCCTCAACGGCGCCGGCATCACCAACGGCGCCAACCTCGAATCGTTCTACGGCCGGACCTACGAAAGCCAGTATCTCTGCGGCATGGCGGCGGGCGCGGTCTCCAAGACTGGCAAGCTCGGCTTCGTCGCGGCCAACCCGCTCGGCCTCGTCAACTGGACGATCAACGCCTACCTGCTGGGCGCCCGGCAGATGAACCCCAACGCCACGGTGACCGCCGTGTTCACCGGCGCCTGGAACGACCCGGTCAAGGAACGGGCCGCGGCCGAGGCGCTGATCGACAAGGGCATCGACGTGATCGGCCAGCATGTCGATACGCCGACGCCGCAGATCGTCGCGCAGGAGCGCGGCGTCTATGGCACCGGCCATCATCGCGACATGCGCGAGTTCGCGCCGAAGGCCACGCTGTGCTCGTCGGTCTGGGTCTGGGACAAGTTCCTGGTGCCCGAGGTCAAGAAGATCGCCGCCGGCAACTGGGTGCCCGCGCCCTACGGTGCCTTCCCCGGCATCAAGGACGGCGGCACCGATATCGCCTGCTGCGGCCCCGCCGTGCCCAAGGACGCCGCCGACAAGGTGATGGCCGCCCGCGACGCAATCATCGCCGGCCGCCATGTCTATGCCGGGCCGCTGACGGACCGCGAGGGCAAGACGCGGGTGGCGGCCGGCGCGGTGCTGGGCGACGCCGATCTCTGGAAGATGGACTGGTTCGTGCCAGGCGTCATCACCCAGTAGGCAAGGCCGACGATGACCCCGCCACGGCTGGCGCTGTCCGACATCTGCAAGCGGTTCGACGGGTTCCCGGCGCTGGACGGCGCCGGGCTCTCGGTCGAGGCGGGCGAGGTCCATGCGCTGCTCGGCGAGAACGGCGCGGGCAAATCGTCGCTGATGAATATCGCCGCCGGCCTCTACACCCCCGACAGCGGCCACATGGCGCTGGACGGCGTCACCGCGGCGCTGCGCGGCCCCGCCGATGCCCGCGCCCGCGGCATCGGCATGGTGCATCAGCATTTCCGGCTGGTGCGCCCTTTCACGGTCGCCGAGAACCTGGTGCTCGCCCTCGGCGGCAAGGCGGCGATGCGGGGCGCGCTGGCCCTTGCCGCCGACCGGCTGGGCTTTGCCCTCGACCCCGACCGGCGGGTCGATTCGCTGTCGGTCGCCGAACAGCAGCAGGTCGAAATCGTCAAGGCCATGGCCGGCGGGGCACGGCTGCTGATCCTCGACGAACCGACCGCGGTGCTGACCGATGCCGAGGCCGAACGGCTGCTGTCGACGGTGCGCGGCATCGCCGCCACCGGCACCGCCGTCGTGCTCGTGACGCACAAGCTGCCGGATGTCAGGCGCTTCGCCGACAAGGTCACCATCCTGCGGGCCGGCCGCACGGTCGGCATCGTCGACCCCCGCGCGACCAGCGACGACGACCTGACGCGGCTGACCGTCGGCGAACGGGCCGCGCTGCCGCCGCGCGAGGCCGGGACGCCGGGGCGCCGGCGGCTGGAGCTTATTGGGCTGCGCTGCCTGCGGCCGGACGGCCGGCCGGCGGTGGACGGCGCCGACCTGCATGTCGGGGCCGGCGAGATCTACGGCCTTGCCGGGGTCAGCGGCAATGGCCAGAGCGAACTGGCCGAGGCGATCGCCGGGGTGCGGCGCCCCGCCGCCGGCGTCATCCAGTTCGAGGATGCCGGGGCCGACGTGACCGCGCTGACGCCCGGGGCGCGGCGCCGGCTGGGCCTGGCCTGCATTCCCGCGGACCGCTATGCCCATGCGCTGGCCGGCGACCTGTCGATCGCGGAGAATTTTGCGGTCGGGCGGATCGATCGCGGCGACTATGGCCCCTGGGGCTGGGTCGATCGCGCCGCGATCCGCCGAGCGACCGCCAAGGCCATCGCCGAACATGACGTGCAGGGGGTACGCAGCCTGGGCCAGAAGGCGGCGCTGCTGTCCGGCGGCAACGCGCAGAAGGCGGTGATCGCACGCGAATTCGCCGGCAACCAGACCATCATCCTGGCCCACAGCCCCAGCCGCGGGCTGGACCTGAAGGCCACGGCGGCGGTGCACGCCCGCCTGACCGAGGCGCGCGCTGCCGGCGCGGCGGTGCTGCTGATCAGCGAGGATCTCGACGAAGTGCTGAGCCTGGCTGACCGGATCGGGGTGATGTCGCGCGGCCGCATCGTCGCCGAATTCGCCTGCCCCGCCGATCGCCAGGCGATCGGCCGTGCCATGGTCGGCCATGGCTAGGCTGGTCCTCGACATCCGCCGGGAGGCGTCGGCACCGTTCCATGCCGCCCTGACCGCGGCCTCGGTGTTCGCCGGCCTTGCGATCTCGGCGGCGATCCTCATCGCCGCCGGGGTGCCGCCGGCGGCCCTTGCCGACGAATTTGTCGTCGCCACGCTGTTCGACGCCCAGAGCCTGCATGCCGTGCTGTTCCAGGCGGCGCCGCTGATCATGGTCGGCGCCGGCGCGGCGATCGCCTTCCGCGCCCGCTTCTGGAACCTCGGCCTCGAAGGCCAGATGATCTGGGGCGCGATCGCGGCGACAGCCGTGTCGCTGTTCGAGATCGGGCCGCCGATGCTGCGCCTGCCGCTGATGTTCCTGGCGGCGATCGTCGCCGGCATGGCCTGGATCGCGCTGCCGCTGCTGCTCAAGCAGCGTCTGGCCGTCAACGAGATCGTCTCGACGCTGCTGTTGAACTATGTCGCGCTCAACGTGCTGTTGCATCTGCTGTACGGCGCCTGGGCCGACCCCAAGGACAGCTTTCCCCACTCGCCGCTCTACCGCGGCTTCGAGCGGTTGCCCGAACTGCCCGGCGGCATCAGCAGCGCACTGGTGCTGGCGCTGGCAGCGGTTGCGGCACTTGCCTGGCTGACCCTGGCCAGCCGCTTCGGCTTCCACCTGCGCTTCGTCCAGGCCGGGCCGGCCGTCGCGCGCTCGCTGGGCGTGCCGGTGCTCGGCGTGACGGTCGCCGCCACACTGCTGTCGGGCAGTCTCGCAGCAAGCGCCGGCTTCGTCATCGTCGCCGCCCAGGAGGGACGGCTGACCCAGTCGTTCTTCACCGGCTATGGGGTGTCGGGCGTGCTGATCGCGTTCCTGGCCCGCAACAACCCGGCGGCGGCGGCGATCGTCGCCCTGCTGGTCGCGATCCTGTTCGCCGCCGGCCAGAACCTGCAGGTGTTCTACCAGATCCCCTTCGCGATGGTGCAGCTGATCCAGGCGATCGTGGTCATCGCCGCCGCCGCGGCCGACTTCTTCCTGCGCCACCGCGTCCGCTGGGTGAAGGGTATCGGATGATCGATTTCGTCGCCTCCTGGCTTGCCGCCACGCTGGCCTATGCGGTGCCCTATGCGCTGGCCGCCCTCGGCCTGATCATCTGCGAGCGGGCAGGTGTCCTGTCGCTGACGGCCGAGGGGTTCATGCTGGTCGGCGCGCTGGCGGGCGTCGGCGCGGTGCTGGCGCTGCGGGCGCCGCCGCTGGCGGCGCTGGCGGTCGGGATGGCGGCGGCTGCGCTGGTCGCCGTGCTGTTCGCGCTGCTCGTCGTCGTGCTGCGGCTGAACCAGGTCGTGGCCGGGCTGGCGATGGTCTTCTTCTGCCAGGGCCTGACCAGCCTGGTCGGCACCGCCTTCGGCTGGACCAGCAAGGCGATCGGCGGGCTGACGCGGCTGCCGCTCGGCCCGCTCGCCGACCTGCCGCTCCTCGGCCGGGCGCTGTTCAACCAGGACATCCTGGTCTATCTGACCCTGCCGATCTTTGCCGCCATCGCCTGGCTCCTCACCCGCAGCATGACGGGGCTGCGGCTGCGCGCGGTCGGCGAAAGCCCGGAGGCCGCCGATGCCGCGGGCGTCAACGTCACCGCCTACCGCTTCGTCGCGGTGCTGGCCGGCAGCGCGCTGATCGGGCTGGCCGGTGCCTATATCTCGGTCGGCAGCGCCAAGATCTGGATTCAGGACATGACGTCCGGCCGAGGCTGGATCGCCATTGCGCTGGTGATCTTCGCCCGCTGGCGGCCGTGGCGGGCGCTGGCCGGCGCCATCCTGTTCGGCTGCATCGAATCGCTGGTGCCGCGCGTGGCGGCGGCCGGCATCCAGGCGCCGCGCTATGTCATGCTGATGCTGCCCTATGTCGTCACCCTCGGGGTGATGGTGTGGATGGCCGTGGCCCGCACCGGGCGGCCCGGCGACGAACCCGCCGCGCTGGGCCAGCCGCATGTGCGCGAGGAGCGGCGCTGAGACCCGCCCGTTGAGAGGGGATATCGGATGAAGGCCTATGTCTATGGTACCCGCCGCGACCTGCCCGACGGGTTCGACGACTATCTCGACCCGCGGCTCAGCGTGATCGTCTCGATCGACATGCATCGCGGTCATCTCGAGGACGATCCCGACTGCCCCTGCCCGGCCCCACGCGCACGCGAGATCGTGGCGCCGATCGACGCATTCCACCGGCAGGCCCGCGCCGCCGGCGTCCGGATCATTCATGTGCGCAGCGTGCTGCGGCGGGGCGGCGTCGACGACATCGCCGGCATACCGTCGGCGTGGCGGCGGGTCTTCCCGCTGCATGTCGGCCCGATTCCCAATGCCGACGCCCATGCCATCGAGGGCAGCCGCTGGACCGAGCTGGTGACCGAGGTCGACGAACGCGACCTGATGGTCTCGTCCAAGAAGCGCCTGTCGGCATTCTATCCGACCGACCTCGATTTCCTGCTGCGCAATCTCGGCGCCCGGATCGTGGTGTTCGACGGTGGTTTCACCGACTGCTGCGTCCTGAACTCCGCCTTCGACGCCGCCAATCGCGACTATCGGGTCGTCGTATTGCGCGATCTCGTCCGCGGCACCGATCCGGCGATGGAGGATGCCGCGCTGAAGATGGTGTCGCTGCATCTCGGCCTGGTCGCCGACAGCGCCGATCTGCTGGACGCCTGGGCGGCGCGAACGGCCTAGACCGCGCCCCGCCGGTGGCTATAGTGACGGTCCCCAGTAAGCTCCGGAGACCGTCATGGACAAGCGCAGGCTCGGCAATTCCTCACTGGCGATCGCGCCGATCATGTTCGGCGGCAACGTCTTCGGCTGGACCGCCGACGAGGCGACGTCGTTCGCCCTGCTCGACGCCTTCGTCGCCGCCGGGTTCAATGCCATCGATACCGCCGACGTCTATTCGGTCTGGGTGCCCGGCCATGCCGGCGGCGAATCGGAAGCGACGATTGGTCGCTGGCTGAAGGCGCGCGGCGGCCGCGACAAGGTCGTCATCGCCACCAAGGTCGGGATGGAGATGGCCCCCGATCGCCAGGGGCTGAAGCCCGACTACATCAGGACGTCGGTGGAAGCCTCGCTGCAGCGCCTGCAGACCGACTACATCGATCTCTATCAGTCGCACAAGGACGACGAAACCGTCCCGCTGGAAGAGACGCTCGGCGCCTACGCCAGGCTGATCGAGGAAGGCAAGGTGCGCGCCATCGGCGCCTCCAACTACAGCGCCCCGCGTCTCCGCGCCGCCCTCGATGTCGCCAAGGCCCACGGGCTGCCGCGCTATGAAACCCTGCAGCCGCTCTACAATCTCTATGATCGCCACGAGTTCGAGGGGCCGCTGGCCGAGCTCTGCCTCGCCGAAAACGTCGGCGTCATCAACTTCTTCTCGCTTGCCTCGGGTTTCCTGACCGGCAAGTACCGTAGCGAAGCCGACCTGTCGAAAAGCGTGCGCGGCCCCCGGCGGGTCAAGGCCTATCTCGACGACAAGGGCTACCGGATCCTTGCCGCGCTGGATCAGGTCGCCGCCCGCACCGGCGCCACGCCGACGCAGATCGCGATCGCCTGGCTGATCGGCAAGCCGGCCGTCACCGCGCCGATCGCCTCGGCGACCTCGGTCGCCCAGCTCGAGGAACTGCTGAAGGCCGCGTCGCTGACCCTCGACGGCGAGGCGATGGCGACGTTGGACGCGGCCGGAGCCTGACGCCTACCTGTTCTCGAAGCGCGGCGGGCGCTTGTCGGCGAAAGCCTTCAGCGCCTCCGCGAAATCGGCGGTCCCGGCAAGCTTGCGCTGTGCCTGGCGCTCGCGTTCGAGCTGGGCGGGCAGATCGTTGTCGAGTGCGGCATCGAGCTCGATGCCGATCTGATGGAAGGCGCGGGTCGGGCCGGCCTTGAGCCGGTCGGCCAGGCCGGCGACCGTCGCCGCCAGGGCGTCGTCGGCGACTGCCTGCCAGATCAGCCCCCACTGGGCCGCGGTTTCGGCATCGATCCTGTCGCCGAGCAAGGCCAGACCCCGCGCGCGCTGCCGCCCGACCAGCCGCGGCAAGACCCAGGTCCCGCCGAGATCGGGCACCAGACCGAGCTTCGGACCGAAGACCTGGATGAAGCTGGCCGAGCGCGCGGCGACGACGAGATCGCAAAGCAGCGCGAGGCTTGCCCCGCCACCGGCCGCGACGCCGTTCACCGCGGCGATCTTCGGGCAGGGTACCGCATGCAGCGCTTCGACCATCGGGTTGAACCGGGCCTTCATCGACGCGGCGACGGTCTCGCCGCGATCGCCCTCCCCCTCGAAGGTCGAGGCGAGCAGGTCGGCCCCGGCGCAGAAGCCGCGACCGGCCCCGGTCAGGACCAGCACCCGCGGCATCGAGCGCGCGAAGCCGGTGAAGGCATCGCGCAGTTCCTCGACCATCCGGTCGTTCAGCGCGTTCAGGCGATCGGGCCGGTTCATCGTCACCGTGACGACGCCGTCATCCCTCCGATCGACCAGAATGGTGTCGTAGGCCATCAGTTCACCTTGCGGGCCGCGTCGGCCCAGTAGGGCTCGCGCAACTGCGCCTTCAGGATCTTGCCGGCACCCGAGATCGGCAGGGCGTCGCGGAACTCGACGCTGCGCGGGCATTTATAGCCGGCGATCAGGGTGCGGCAATGCTCGACCAGGTCGTCTCCCGTCATCTCGGCACCGGCCCGCCTGACGATGACGGCGTGCACCCGCTCGCCCCATTTCGGGTCGGGCACCGCGATCACGGCGCACATCGCCACGCCGCGATGCTGCATCAGGGCGTTCTCGACCTCGGCCGAATAGACGTTCTCGCCGCCGGAAACAATCATGTCCTTCATGCGGTCGACGACGTAGATGAAACCTTCGTCGTCCATGTAGGCGCCGTCGCCGGTATGCATCCAGCCGTCGCGCACCGCGTTGGCGGTCAGCTCGGGCTGGTTCCAGTATTCCTTCATCACGTTCGGGCCGCGCACCGCCACTTCGCCCACCGTGCCGCGCGGCACTTCGCGCCCCTCGTTGTCGACGATGCGCACCTCGCAGCACAGCGCCGCCCGGCCGGCGGCGCGCAGCTTGCCGGCCTTCGGTCCGTCCAGCACGTGCCAGTCGGCGGGCAGCACGGTCGCCACCGGCGAAAGCTCGGTCATGCCATAAGCCTGCACGAATCCGGCCGAGGGAATGGCTGCCATCGCGCGGCGCAGCACCGCCTCGCTGATCGGCGAGGCACCGTAGACCACGGTGCGTAGCCGCGACAGGTCATACCCGGCGATATCGGGGTGATCGACCGTCATCTGGATCATCGTCGGCACCAGCAGCACCGTCGTGACCTTCTCGTCCTGCAGCGCCTGCAACGTCGCCTGCGGCGTGAAGCCCGGGATGACCACATGGGTGCCGCCGCGGATGACCTGGGCGAAGCCGAAGGCGGTATCGGCCATGTGGAACATCGGCGCGGCATGGAGGTAGACGGCGTCCTGCGGCCAGGCAAGATCGGCGGTCAGGGCCAGCGACGAGGCGAAGATGCTGGCATGGGTCAGGGCGACACCCTTGGGAAATCCGGTCGTGCCGCCGGTGTAGAACACGCCCATCACGTCATCGCCGGCGCGCCGCACGTCGTCGATCGGCGTCGCGGCAGCCAGAATCGCTTCGTAGGACAGCATGCCTTCGGGCGCCGGACCGTCGCCGGCATGAATCAGCAGGCGCAACGACTTCGAGCGCTGCTTCAGCTCGCCCGCCATGGCCAGGAAGGCGTCGTCGACGATCAGGATCCGGGTGTCGCAGTCGTCGAGCGAATAGGCGACCTCGGCCGCACTCCACCTGATGTTGCAGGGATTGACGATGCCGCCGCCCCAGGGCACGGCGAGATAATATTCGAGGTAGCGATCGGAATTCAGCGACAGCATGCCAATGCGATCGCCGATGCCCATGCCGGCGGCGCGCAGGGCGGCCGCCAGCCGGGCGACGCGGTCGGCGAAGGTCGCAAAACTGTGGCGCCGGCCCTGGAACACCGTTGCCGTGCCGTTCGGGTTGCGCTGCAATGCCCTGTGCAGCCCCTGGGTCAGATTGATCGTCATGGTCGCCTCCCTGGCAATGTCTTTTCTTTATGAGATGGGCCGGCAGGTCAGATCGACACGCCCCCGCCGCAGACGATGGTCTGGCCGCTGATGTAGTCGGACTCGGGCGTGCACAGCAGGTAGACCGCGCCCGCCGCTTCCTCGGTGGTGCCGGCACGGCCAAGCGGGATGGTGCGTTCCAGCATCTTCACCAGTTCCGGATTGACGCCGACCTTGATCTCGCGGCCCTCGACATTGATCGACGCCTGCTCGGCCGCCGTCGCCTCGGTCAGGCGGGTGCGAATGAAACCGAAGGCGACGCAGTTCACGTTGACCTTCATCCGGCCCCACTCCTTGGCCAGGGTGAGCGTCATGCCGACGATGCCGGCCTTGGCCGCCGAATAATTGGTCTGGCCGGCATTGCCGCCCAGCCCCGCGACCGACGAGATGTTGACGACCTTGCGGAATACCTCGCGCCCGGCATCCTGGTCCAGCTTGGCCAGTTGCCGGATCACCGGCTGGGCAGCGCGCAGGATGCGGAACGGCGCGGTCAGATGTACGTCCATCATCGCGTACCACTGCTCGTCGGTCATCTTCTGGATGACCGAATCCCAGGTATAGCCGGCGTTGTTGACGATGATGTCGACGCTGCGCCAGGTATCGACGGCGGTACGGACGAAGCGTTCGGGAAAATCGGTCGCGGTGACCGAGCCGACGCAGGCCACCGCCTCGCCGCCCGCCGCCCTGATCGTCTCGACCACCTCATGGGCCGGGTCGGCATCGAGATCGTTGACGACGATCCGTGCGCCTTCGGACGCCAGCTTCAGCGCGATCGAACGGCCGATGCCGCGGCCGGAGCCGGAGATCAGCGCTACTTTTCCTGCCAGTCTGGCCATGGATCATCTTCCTTCAGAGGGCGACGAGGGCGTCGCCCAGGATCTTGGTTTCGCCGAACTGGTTGGCCGAGCGGATCTCGACCCGCGCCAGCCGCTCGCCGTTCTCCTCGACGATCTCCGTCACCTCGCCGGTGCAGGTGATCTGGTTGCCCAGGTGAGTGATGCCGAGGAAACGGGCGTTGAAGCGGCGCAGCTTCGACTGCGGCTGCCAGTCGGTCAGCAGGCGGGCCAGCCAGGCCATCGACAGCATGCCGTGGGCGAACACGTCGGGCATGCCGGCCTTGCGGGCAAAGTCGATGTCGATATGGATCGGATTATGGTCGCCGGACGCGCCGGCGAACAGCGCCAGGGTCGTACGATTGACCGGCGGCAGCGCCAGGGCCGGCAGGCGATCGCCCGCGGCAGGGGTCTTGGCAGACATGGACGTCTCCGTCAGGCGTTGCGCTGGACGATGGTCGCGCGCAGGTCGGCGACATGCACGCCGTCCTGGTTGGTCACGCGGGTTTCCTTGACCACGAAATCGAGGGCGCCGCCCTTCTTGTCGTAGACATCGCTGATCCGCGACGAAAAGGTCAGCACGTCGCCGGCGCAGGCCGGGGCATGGTAGACGAACAGCTGTTCGCCATGCAGGACCTTGGCCAGGTCGAGCCCGATCGCGTTGAACCAGGCGAAGGGATCGGGCTGCTCGACGTCGAGCGAGAACAGGAAGGTCGGCGGCACCGGCAGGCCGCGATAGCCGGCATCGCGCGCCACCGCCTCGTCGAGATAGACCGGATCGGTCTGGCCGGTCGCCTTGGCGAAGAAGCGCAGGCGGCCGGCCTCGACGGCAACCGAATGAGCGGGGAATTCCCGCCCGACATGGGCCTTGTCGATCATGCCTCAGGCCCCGCGATACAGCGTGACCACGCAGGCCCCGCCGAGGCCGAGATTGTGCTGGAGCGCAACGCGCGCGCCGTCGACCTGGCGCGCCTCGGCCGTGCCGCGCAACTGATGGGTCAGTTCGTAGCACTGGGCGAGGCCGGTGGCGCCGAGCGGGTGTCCCTTCGACAGGAGCCCGCCGGACGGGTTGGTCACGTATTTGCCGCCATAGGTGTTGTCGCCGTCGGCGACGAACTTGGCCGCCCCGCCCTCGGGGCAGAGGCCGAGAGCCTCGTAGGTCACCAGTTCGTTCTGGGCGAAGCAGTCGTGCAATTCGACGACCTTGATCTCATCGGGCCCGATGCCGGCCTGGTCGTAGACTTTGGCCGCAGCGGCCTTGGCCATGTCGAAGCCGACAAGTTTCATCATGTCGCCGGACTCGAAGGTCGAGGCATAGTCGGTGGTCATCGCCTGTGCGGCGATCTCGACATCGGTGCGCAGGCCGTGGCGCTTGGCAAAGGCCTCCGAGACGAGGATCGCCGCGGCACCGCCGCAGGTCGGCGGACAGGCCATCAGGCGGGTCATCGTGCCAGGCCAGATCACCGGCGCATTCATCACGTCCTCGGCCGTCACTTCGCTGCGGAACAGGGCCAGTGGGTTCCTGGCCGCATGGCGGCTGGCCTTGGCGCGGATCTCGGCGAAGGTTTCGAGTTTGGTGCCGTATTTCTTCATGTGCTCGCGCCCGGCCCCGCCGAAGTAGCGCAGCGCCAGCGGAATTTCCGGCATGCCGACGAGATCGTCGGTGACCCGGTCGAATTCGGCGAAGGCCGAAACCCGGTCCTGGAACACCGAGCCCAGCGCGCCCGGCTTCATCTGCTCGAAGCCCAGCGCCAGCACGCAGTCGGCGGCACCCGATTCGATGGCCTGGCGGGCGAGATACAGGGCGGTCGACCCGGTCGAGCAGTTGTTGTTGACGTTGACGACCGGAATGCCGGTCATGCCGACGCGATAGAGCGCCTTCTGGCCGCAGGTGGAGTCGCCGTAGACATAGCCGACATAGGCCTGCTGGATCTGGCCGTAGTCGATGCCGGCATCCTTGAGCGCCAGCACCGTCGCCTGGGCACCCATTTCGTCATAAGGCGCGCTGGCGCCCGGCTTGGCGAACGGGATCATGCCGACGCCGGCGACGAGGGTCTTGCTCATCCGTTGTTTCCTCCACCTATAACCAGTCATATGACTGGTTTTTCTCGAGAATAAGTCATGCGACTGGTTTGTCAATCGCGTAGATAGAACGGCGTGATCCACGGCGGAAGCGAATCGGGCATGCAGGGCACGGTCAGGCAGTCACTGCGCCACAAGGAGTCGGAAACGACCGACAAGGGGTTCGAGCGGGCGCGCGAGATCCTCGATGCGGCGCGCGGCATCTTCGCCGAAGGCGGCTATGGCGCCCTGTCGATGCGGGGTGTGGCAGCGCGGCTCGGCATCACGCTCGGTACCGTGCAGCACTACTACAAGACCAAGGATGCGCTGGTCGAGGCGATGCTGATGCACGCCTTCGACAATTACCAGACGGCGATCGACGGCATCGTCGGTGCGATGCCCGAGGCGTCGCGCGAACAGCAGTTCCTGGGCGCCATGGACTTCTTCATCGAGGATGTCAAATCGTCGGCGACCCAGGGGATCTTCTTCGAACTGAGCGCGCTTGCCGGCCGTGATGCATTCGCCGCCGAGGTGATGGAGAAGATGTTCGCGCGCGCCCGGCGCGCCATCCGCCGGCTGATTCGCGACCTGGCGCCCGAGATCGACGATGCCGAATTGACCCTGCGCGCCGCGCTGATCGTCTCGCAGCTGATGGGGCTGACCTTCTTCGTCGGCGCCAATCGCGGGCGACCGGCCGAGTTGGCCGGCCTGGAGGCTGCCACCCGCCGCACCATGCTCGACATCGCCACGCGGCCTGCGCCAGGATAGTCGGATGCAGCATATTGATCCCCGACCGACCCTTGCCGAGCCCGACGACGATCCCTGGCTGTGGCTGGAAGACATCGAAGGCGAACGGGCGCTGGCCTGGGTGGCGGCACGGAACGCGCAAACGCTGGAACGCTTTGGCTACGGCCGCTTCGCCGCCGACCGCGACGCGCTGGCCGCGATCTTCGACCGCCCGGACAACATCCCCGTCGTCACCCGCCGCGGCGGCCGGCTGTTCAACTACTGGACCGACGCGGCCAACCCGAAGGGCCTGTGGCGGACGACGACGCAGGCCAGCTTCGAGAGTGGCACACCGGCCTGGAACATCCTGCTCGACCTCGACGCGCTGGCGGCAGCCGAAGGCGAGGACTGGATCTGGCACGGCGCGGCAACCCTGCCCGGCAGCCACGAACGGGCGATCCTCAGCCTGTCACGGGGCGGGGGCGACGCGTCGGTGCTGCGCGAATTCGACCTGGGGACGAAAAGCTTCGTCGACGGCGGCTTTGCGCTGCCGGAAGCGAAGGGCGGGGCAAGCTGGCTCGACCGCGACACGGTCCTGCTGTCCTCGGTCTTCGGCGGGCCCGAGATGGCGACTGCGTCGGGCTACGCCCGCACCGTGCGGCTATGGCGGCGCGGCACCGACCCAGCCACGGCCCCGGTGATCTTCGAAGTTCCGGCGACGTCGATGAGCGCCTGGGCGACCCGGGATCCCAATACGTCCGGCGAACGCATCTTCTTCGCCGAACAGATCGGCTTCTTCGACAGCAGCGTCCATATCGGCGACCGCGGCGGCCCGCGAACGCTGGTCGACGTGCCGACCGATGCCTGGTTCCACTGGCATCGGGGCTGGATCGCCGTCCGGCCGCGAACGCCCTGGACCGTCGGCGGAAAGACCTATGGTTCCGACGCCGTGCTGGGCATGGACCTCGACGGGTTTCTGGGTGGCAAGCGCGACTTCACGCTGCTGTTCGAACCGCTGCCGCGCCGCTCGCTGCAGGGTTTCTTCTGGTGCGCCGGGCGGCTTATCCTGTCGATTTCCGACAACCTTGCCCCCGTCTACGAAATCCTGACACCCTCGGCCGATGGCTGGTTGCGCGAGACGGTGGCCGGCCTGCCGTCGATCGGCGTCGTCGATCTCTGGCCGCTCGATGCCGACGAGGAGGAGGCGAACGGCGACCTGCTCGCCAACAGCCAGGACCCGCTGACCCCGCCGACGCTGTCGCTGCTGCATCCGCCGGCGGCACCACGCATCCTCAGGCGCGCGCCGGCGGCCTTCGATCCGTCAGGCCTCGAGGTGACGCAGCACGAGGCGATCTCGACCGATGGCGCCGGCATCCCCTATGTCCAGGTCGGCCCGCCCGGCCTGACCGGCGAGGCACCGGTGCATCTCTCCGGTTACGGCGGCTTCGCCATCACCCAGAAAGCCTACTATCGGGCCAGTGTCGGCAAGTTGTGGCTGGAGGCCGGCGGCACCTCGGTCACCGCCAATATCCGTGGCGGCGGCGAATTCGGCACCGCCTGGCACGAGGCCGGTCGGCGCGAGGGCAAGAAGCTCAGCCATGACGATTTTGCCGCCATCGCGGCGGATCTGGTGCGGCGCGGCGTGACCCGCCCGTCACGGATCGGTGCCGAAGGCGGCTCCAACGGCGGATTGCTGATCGCCAACATGCTGACCCGCTATCCGGAAAGATTCGGCGGGCTGGTCTGCACGATCCCGCTGATCGACATGCGGCGCTATACCAGGCTGCTGGCCGGTGCCAGCTGGATTGCCGAATACGGTGATCCGGAGGTGCCCGGGGATTGGGACTTCCTGTCGCAGATTTCGGCCTACCACACCGCCGCACCCGGTCGGCCCTATCCGCCCATCCTGATCGCGACCACCCGTCGCGACGACCGCGTCCATCCGGGCCACGCCCGCAAGATGGCGGCCAAGCTGCAGGCCATGGGCTACGATGCGGCGTTCTACGAACCCGAAGCCGGCGGCCACGGCTATGGCCGCGACAATCGCGAGCGGGCGGAATTCATCGCCCTGGCCTTCAATTTCCTGCGCCGGGCCGTCGGCTGGGACTAACCGGCAATCGCCGTCGCCGGGCTTGCCCCGGCGGCGGCAACCGAAAGCTGCCTTACGCCGCCTTCTTCTTCTGGTTCTTGATCAGCGCGATGATCCGCGCGGCGGCCTCGGGGATGTTGGTGCCCGGGCCGAAGATCGCCGCGGTGCCGGCAGCTTCGAGGAAGGAATAGTCCTGCGGCGGGATGACGCCGCCGCAGACCACCAGCACGTCGGACGCGCCCTGCGCCTTCAGTGCGTCGATCAGGGCGGGCACCAGCGTCTTGTGGCCGGCCGCCTGGCTCGAGACGCCGACGACATGGACGTCGTTCTCGATGGCGTCGCGCGCGGCTTCCTCGGGCGTCTGGAACAGCGGCCCGATATCGACGTCGAAGCCGATATCGGCGAAGGCGGTGGCGATCACCTTGGCGCCGCGATCGTGGCCGTCCTGGCCGAGCTTGACGACCAGCAGGCGGGGCCGGCGGCCTTCCTCGCGCGCGAAATCGGCGATCTCCTGCTGGATGCGGGCGAAGCCTTCGTCGCCGTCATAGGCCGAGCCGTAGACGCCGGCGATCGAACGGATCACCGCCTGGTGGCGGGTGAAGGCACGTTCCATCGCATCCGACATCTCGCCGACCGAGGCGCGGGCGCGCGCCGCGGCGACGCAGAGCTCGAGCAGATTGGCATCGCCGCGCGCACCGGCTTCCAGCGCGTCGATCGCCGCCTGGCAGGCCTGCGGGTCGCGGGTGGCGCGCACCCTGGCCAGGCGGGCGACCTGCGCCTCGCGCACCCGGGCATTGTCGATGTCCATCGTCTCGGGCTTCTCGTCGGTCGCCGGACGATACTTGTTGACGCCGACGACGACCTCCTCGCCCCGGTCGATGCGGGCCTGGCGACGGGCCGCCGCCTCCTCGATCTTCAGCTTGGGCATGCCGGATTCGACGGCCTTGGTCATGCCGCCGAGTGCCTCGACCTCCTCGATCAGCGCCCAGGCCTGCTCGGCCAGCTGATTGGTCAGTGCCTCGACGTAATAGCTGCCGCCCAGCGGATCGACGACATGCGGAATGCCGGTTTCCTCGGCGATGATCAGCTGGGTATTGCGCGCGATCCGGGCCGAGAATTCGGTGGGCAGCGCGATCGCCTCGTCCAGCGCGTTGGTGTGCAGCGACTGGGTACCGCCGAGCACGGCGGCCATCGCCTCGACCGCGGTGCGCACGACGTTGTTGTAGGGGTCCTGTTCGGTCAGGCTGACGCCCGAGGTCTGGCAATGGGTGCGCAGCATCAGGCTGGACGGCTTCTTCGGATTGAACTGCGACATGATGCGCGCCCACAACAGGCGCGCGGCGCGCAGCTTGGCGATCTCCATGAAGAAGTTCATGCCGATCGCAAAGAAGAACGACAGCCGTCCGGCGAAGGCGTCGACATCGAGGCCGCGTGCCAGCGCGGCGCGGACGTATTCGAGGCCGTCGGCCAGCGTGAACGCCAGTTCCTGGACCTGCGTCGCCCCGGCTTCCTGCATGTGGTAGCCGGAAATCGAGATCGAATTGAACTTCGGCATCTTGGTCGCGGTATAGCCGATGATGTCGGCCACGATCCGCATCGAGGGGCCAGGCGGGTAGATGTAGGTGTTGCGGACCATGAACTCCTTGAGGATGTCGTTCTGGATGGTCCCCGACAGCTTGGACTGATCGACGCCCTGCTCCTCGGCGGCGACGATGAAAGAAGCGAGCACGGGCAGCACCGCGCCGTTCATCGTCATCGACACGCTCATCTTGTCGAGCGGGATGCCGTCGAACAGGATCTTCATGTCCTCGACAGAATCGATCGCGACCCCGGCCTTGCCGACATCGCCGACGACGCGCGGGTGATCGGAATCGTAGCCGCGATGGGTCGCCAGGTCGAAGGCGACCGACAGGCCCATCTGCCCGGCCGCGAGGTTCTTGCGATAGAAGGCGTTCGATTCCTCGGCGGTCGAGAAACCGGCGTACTGGCGGATCGTCCAGGGGCGATTGGCATACATCGTCGCCCTGACGCCGCGGGTGAACGGCGCAAAGCCCGGCAGGTCGTTCACCCCCTCGATGCCGGCGACATCCTCGGCGGTGTAGAGCGGCTTGACCACGATCCCCTCGGGCGTCGTCCAGTCGAGCGACGACAGGGGCTGTTCGCCCAGTTCCTTCTGCGCCAGCTTCTGCCAGTCGGCGATCGTGGGTTTGGCCATGGTCTTATCCTTTCGGCAGGATCACATTCTGGTTGTCGGCCGTGATCGGCTGGGTCAGTTCGCGCAGACGGCCATCCTTGAGGCCGTAGATCACCGGATGCAGGCTCAGCGCCTGTCCGCGTGCCCAGGCATCCTGGATCGTCTGAGTATGGATCAGGTTGCGGGTCTGGCGCAGCACGTTCAGTTCGCACAGCCGGTCGGCGCGGGCATCGTCGTCGGGCAGCGCCGCCAGTTCGTCGCGATAGTCGTCCATGGTGTCGCGCACCGGCCGGATCCAGTGCTCGGCCAGGCCGATGCGGTCGCCCGTCAGGGCGGCGCGCACGCCCGAGCAGCCGTAATGGCCACAGACCAGGATATGCTCGATCTGCAGCCGGTCGACCGCGAACTGCACCACGCTGAGACAGTTCAGATCGGCAAGCTGGACGAGGTTCGCCACATTGCGATGGACGAACAACTCGCCCGGCGCCAGGCCGACGACCTCGTTGGCCGGGACCCGGCTGTCGGCGCAGCCGATCCACAGGTATTTCGGCGCCTGCTGAGCCGCCAGCCCCTTGAAGAAGCCGGGGCTGCTCTCCTCGACCTTCCGCGCCCAGGCGGCGTTGCGGGCGAGAAGGTCGTTGATGTCAGGCGCCGTCATGCTCACTCGAACTCCATGATCACCTGGTCGACCGCAAGGCTGTCGCCGGGCTTGGGCAGGACCGCCTTGATGCGGCCGTCACGCTCGGCCTTCAGGACGTTCTCCATCTTCATCGCCTCGACCACGGCGAGCGTCTGGCCGGCCTTGACCTCCTCGCCCGCCTGGACGGCGATCGAGACGACCAGCCCCGGCATCGGGCAGAGCAGGAACTTCGACATGTCCGGCGGCACCTTCACCGGCATCAGCCGCGCCAGGGCGGCGGCGTCCGGGGTGCGCAGGACGATGTCGCGCTCGGCACCGCCATGGGTCAGCCGGAAGCCTTCGGCCCGGCGGTGCACCAGCAGGCTCAGTGGCCGCCCGTCGACGACCGCCTGCATCCGGCGCGATCCCGGCTGCCAGTCGCATTCGACCGCCAGGGCCTGGCCGTCGACGACGATGCGAACCCCGTCGCCCTCGTCCTCGAGCGCCACGGTCACTTCCTCGCGCCCGACGAAGGCGACCCAGTCGGTACCGATCGCCGCGCGATAACCCGCCTGCTGGCCCGAGATCGAGGCGTCGCGCAGCAGCTGGGTCAGGTGGGCGTAGGTGGCACAGGCGACCAGTGCCCGTTCCGTCGCGGCATCGAGCGGCGCGCCGTGGAAGCCTTCCGGATATTCCTCGGCGATGAAGTTCGTGGTCAGCCGGCCGGCGGCGAACCGCGGATGGGCGACGACGGCCGCCAGGAAGTTGACGTTGTGGCCGATGCCTGCCACCTCGGTCGAATCGAGCGCCGCGCTCATCCGCGCCAGCGCCTCGGCCCGGTCGCGGCCCCAGGTGCACATCTTGGCGATCATCGGGTCGTAGAACATCGAGATCTCGGACCCCTCGACCACGCCGGTGTCGACGCGGACATGCTCGCCTTCCGGCTGGCGGAAGCGCACCAGCCGGCCCGTCGACGGCAGGAAGCCGCGATAGGGATCCTCGGCGTAGAGGCGCGCCTCGATCGCCCAGCCGTCCAGCTTGATGTCGGCCTGGGTGAACGGCAGCTTCTGCCCGGCGGCGACACGGATCATCTGCTCGACCAGATCGATACCGGTGACCAGCTCGGTCACCGGATGCTCGACCTGCAGGCGGGTGTTCATTTCCAGGAAGTAGAAGTTGCGCTTGGCATCGACGATGAACTCGACGGTACCGGCCGAGAAGTAGCCGACCGCGCGGGCCAGCGCCACCGCCTGCTCGCCCATCGCCTTGCGGGTGCGGGCGTCGAGGAACGGGCTCGGCGCTTCCTCCAGCACCTTCTGGTGACGGCGCTGGATCGAGCATTCGCGCTCGCCGAGATAGACGATGTTGCCGTGCTTGTCGCCCAGCACCTGGATTTCGATGTGGCGCGGCTCCTCGATGTATTTCTCGATGAAGACACGGTCGTCGCCGAACGAGGATCGCGCCTCGTTGGTCGCCGACTGGAAGCCCTCGGCGACTTCGTCGGCCGAGCGGGCGATGCGCATGCCCTTGCCGCCGCCGCCGGCCGACGCCTTGATCATGACGGGGAAGCCGATCTTCTTGGCGATCTTGACCGCCTCGTCGGGGCCGGCGATCGCGTCGAGATGGCCCGGCACGCCGGAGACGCCGGCCTGCTGGGCCAGCTTCTTCGATTCGATCTTGTCGCCCATCGCGAAGATCGCGTGGGTCGACGGGCCGATGAAGGCGATCCCGGCGGCGTCCAGCGCCTCGGCGAACTTGCGGTTCTCCGACAGGAAGCCGTAGCCGGGATGGACGGCGTCGGCGCCGGTGTCCTTGCAGGCCTGGACGATGCGGTCGATCAGCAGATAGCTCTCGGCTGCCGGCGGCTTGCCGATATGCACCGCCTCGTCGGCCATGCGCATGTGCATCGCCCCGTCATCGGCGTCGGAATAGACGGCGACGGTGCCGATCCCCAGCCGCTGGCAGGTCCGGATGACACGGCAGGCGATCTCGCCGCGATTGGCGATCAGGATCTTCTTGAAGGGAATGGGCGCAGGCCCGGCAGGCTTCGCTGCCTTCGCAACCTTCGCCACGGTCTTGGTCTTCGCGACTGCCTTCTTGGCGGCAGGCTTCTTGGTCTTGGCGGCCATCAGTGTCTGCCCTCAGAGCGGAATGTTGTCGTGCTTCTTCCACGGGTTGCTCAGCTGCTTGTCGCGCAGCATGGCAAGCGACCGGCAGATGCGCAGCCTGGTGTTGTGCGGCCGGATCACGTCGTCGATGAAGCCGCGATGGCCGGCGACGAACGGATTGGCGAACTTCTGGCGGTATTCCTCGGCCCGGGCCTCGATCTTCTTCGGATCGTCCATCTCGGCGCGGAAGATGATCTCGACGGCGCCCTTCGGGCCCATCACCGCGATCTCGGCCGACGGCCAGGCATAGTTCAGGTCGCCGCGCAGATGCTTCGACGCCATGACGTCATAGGCGCCGCCATAGGCCTTGCGGGTGATGACGGTGACCTTCGGCACCGTCGCCTCGGCATAGGCGAACAGAAGCTTGGCGCCGTGCTTGATGATGCCGCCATATTCCTGCTGGGTGCCCGGCAGGAAACCCGGCACGTCGACGAAGGTGACGATCGGGATGTTGAAGCAGTCGCAGAACCGCACGAAGCGCGCCGCCTTGCGCGAGGAATCGATGTCGAGGCAGCCGGCCAGCACCATCGGCTGGTTGGCGACGATGCCGACGGTGCGCCCTTCCATGCGGGCGAAACCGGTGATGATGTTCTTCGCGTAGGCCGGCTGGATCTCGAAGAAGTCGCCGTCGTCGATGACCTTCTCGATCAGCTCCTTCATGTCGTAGGGCTTGTTCGGGTTCGGCGGAACCAGCGTGTCGAGCGACATTTCCTTGCGGTCGGCCGGGTCCGTCGTCTCGCGCACCGGCACCGGCTCGCGGTTGGACAGCGGCAGGAAATCCATCAGGCGCCGGACCTGGGAGATGGTCTCGACGTCGTTCTCGAAGGCGAGATCGGCCACCGACGACTTGGTCGTGTGGGTGATCGCGCCGCCCAGCTGTTCCTGGGTCACGATCTCCTGCGTCACCGTCTTGACCACGTCGGGCCCGGTGACGAACATGTAGGACGAATCCTTCACCATGAAGATGAAGTCGGTCATCGCCGGGCTGTAGACCGCGCCGCCGGCGCAGGGGCCCATGATCACCGAGATCTGCGGCACCACGCCGGATGCCAGCACGTTGCGCTGGAACACCTCGGCATAGCCCGCAAGGCTGTCGACGCCTTCCTGGATGCGGGCGCCGCCGGAATCGTTCAGGCCGATCACCGGCGCGCCGACCTGGATCGCCTTGTCCATGATCTTGCAGATCTTCCCGGCATGGGCGGCCGACAGGGCACCGCCGAACACGGTGAAATCCTGGCTGAAGACGAAGACCAGCCGGCCGTTGATGGTGCCGTAGCCGGTGACGACGCCGTCGCCCGGGACCTTCTGGGCATCCATGCCGAAGTCGGTGCAGTCATGTTCGACGAACATGTCCCACTCTTCGAACGAGCCTTCGTCGAGCAAAAGGCTCAGACGCTCGCGCGCCGTCAGCTTGCCCTTGGCATGCTGCGCCGCGATCCGGCGCTCGCCGCCGCCAAGCCGCGCCTTGGCGCGTTTTTCTTCCAACTGACGGATGATATCCTGCATGCCCTGCTCCCTAGGGGTCGATGGCGCACTTTATTCGCAACATTTGCAATACGACAACCTGCAATATGCTAGAATGATGCGAGACAGCGAACGGATTTGCTGACGTTTACGCCGATTTGCGAATCTTGCGAATGCAGAAAAAGATCTTTCTCGGACACAAGCTGCGCCGGCTGCGCGAACAGCGCGGCCAGACCCAGGCGGCCCTGGCGCAAGGGCTGGGCCTGTCGCCGAGCTACCTGAACCAGATCGAGAACAACCAGCGCCCGCTGACCTTGCCCGTCCTGCTCAAGGTCGTCCAGATCCTCGAAGTCGACCTGGCGACCTTTGCCGAGGACGACGAGGCCCGGCTGACCGCCGACCTGCGCGAGGCGATGGCCGACCCGCTGTTCGCCGGCGCGCCGCTGAATCTGGCCGAGCTGCGCAATGTCGTCGCCGCCTCGCCCGCTTTCGCCCGCAGCGTCCTGAGCCTGCATCAAGCCTATCAGAAGCTGGGCGAAAGGTTCCAATCCTTCGCCGAGACCTTCGAGGCGCAGCCCGGCGCCGAAATGGGCGACGGCGCGCAGTTTCCCTATGAGGAAGTTCGCGACTATTTCCACTACAAGAACAACTACATCGACCGGCTCGACGAAGCGGCCGAGCGCTACACCCTGCGCGGCGATTTCCACATCGGCGAGATGCAGGCGGACCTGATCGGCTACCTGAAGCAGCGCCACGACGTGCGGGTGCGCATCGTGCCCGACGACGTCGAGGACGCGGCGATGCGCCGCTTCGACGCCGCCTCGGGCACGCTGTTCCTGTCGTCGCAGCTGTCGGCGTCGAGCCGCAATTTCCACCTGGCCAACCAGATTGCCCTGCTGTCCGAGCGCGACACGATCGAGGATCTGGTGGCCGAGGCCAAGCTGACCTCCGACGACGCCCGCGCCATCTGCCGTGTCGGTCTCGCCAATTATTTCGCCGGGGCGCTGATCCTGCCCTATCGGGCTTTCCTCGGCGATGCGCGGGCAGTGCGCCACGACGTCGAGCGGCTGCAGCGGCGCTTCGGCGCCTCGTTCGAGCAGGTCTGCCACCGGCTGTCGACGCTGCAGCGGCCGAATGCGCGCGGCATCCCGTTCTATTTCTTCCGCGTCGACATGGCCGGCAACATCACCAAGCGGCATTCGGCGACGCGCTTCCACTTCGCCCGGTTCGGCGGGGCCTGCCCGTTGTGGAACGTACACGAGGCCTTCGCCCAGCCCGGCAAGATCCTGGTCCAGCTGGCGCGCATGCCCGATGGCGTCAAGTATGTCTGCATGGCACGCACGACGACCAAGCCCGGCGGCGCCTATCGCCGGCCGACGCGCGCCTTCGCCATCGGGCTGGGCTGCGAGGCCGAATACGCGGCCGAGCTGGTCTATGCCGCGGGCCTGGACCTCGCCGACGAGGAAGCGCCGGTGCCGATCGGGGTCAATTGCCGCATCTGCGAGCGCACCGACTGTCAGCAGCGTGCCTTCCCCGCCTTCGGCCATCGCATCACGGTCGAACCGAACGAGCGCAGCTTCGTGCCCTACGTCTCGACGGCCCGGTAGCCGCGGCCTCGGCCTTCGGACGTCGGGCGCCTGTCAGAAGCCCGCGGCGCCGCCGTCCTTGCGCGGGTCCGAGCCGGCGATCAGGACACCGCGCTCGTGATCGATCAGGATCGCCTGACCGCCACCGATCGGGCTTGTGCGCCGCTTGATCTGATGGCCGCGTGCGCCCAGGCCGGCGATGACGTCGTCGCCCAGGGTCGGCTCGACCTCCAGCACGCCGTCGAAGGCGAAGCTGCGCGGGGCGTCCAGCGCCGCCTGCACGTCGAGGCCGCGGTCGAGCAGCCCGGAGACGAGCGCGGCATGGCCCGCCGCCTGGTAATGGCCGCCCATCACCCCGAACGGTCCGACGATGCGCCCACCCTTGGCCAGCATGCCCGGGATGATCGTGTGCAACGGCCGCTTGCGCGGGCCGATGGCGTTGGGATGCCCCTCGATCAGGCGGAACGAGGCGCCGCGATTGTGCAACACGATCCCGGTGCCCGGATCGACACGGGTCGAGCCGAACGCCGAGAAGATCGAGTTGATGAACGAGATCGCATTGCCGTCGCGGTCGACGGCGCAAAGATAGATGGTGTCCTTGTGCTCGGCCTCGGTCCACAGCACCGGCGCCATGGCCTTGTCGCGGTCGATCCGGCGTGCGAGCGTCTCGGCGACGGCCGGGGCCAGCAGTCTGGCCGCGAGGTCGGGCGCCGCTGCGGGGTCGGCAAGAAACGCATCGCGATGGTGATAGGCCAGCTTGGTCGCCTCGGCCTGCAGGTGGACGCGGTCGACGGCCGGGAGATCAGGGCCGAGGTCGAAGCGTTCCAGCACCTGCAGGATCATCAGCGCGGCCAGGCCCTGGCCGTTCGGCGGGCATTCCAGCACCTCGTGCCCGCGATAGGCGGTCGCGATCGGCTCGGCATAATCGGCACCGTCGAGGCCGGCGGCGAAATCGTCGAGGGTGTGCAGCCCGCCGAGACCGCGCAGATAGCCGACCAGCGATTCGGCCGTGCGGCCGGTGTAGAAGGCTGCCGCCCCGTCCCGCGCAATTTCGCGCAGGCGCTGACCCAGCAGCGGCTGGGCATGGCGCTCGCCCGGCAGCGGCGCGCGGCCCTGGGGCAGGTAGAGCGCAGCCGCGCCGGCATCGGCCTGCAGCGCCGCGACTTCCTCGGCCCAGTCCTGGGCAACGCGCGGCGCGACCGGGTAGCCGTTCTCGGCATAGGCGATGGCGCGGGCGAACAGCCGGTCCATCGGCAGCGAGCCATGGTCGCGATGCAGTCTGCACCAGGCCGAGATTGCACCCGGCACGGTGACCGCATGCGGGCTGGACCGCGGGATGGCCCCCTCCAACCCGGCTTCGCGCAGCGCGGCGACCGAGGCTGCTGCCGGCGCCCGGCCCGACCCGTTCAGCGCGATCGGCGCCTTGCCGGCCGGGGCATAGAGCACGAAGCAGTCTCCGCCGATGCCGGTCATATGCGGCTCGACCACCACCTGCACCGCGACAGCCGCAAGTGCCGCATCGACCGCGTTGCCGCCGGCTGCGAGGATTTCCAGGCCGGCGGCGGTCGCGAGGGCATGCGAGGTGGCAATTGCGGCCTGCCCGGCCAGCACCGGCGAACGCCCGCCCGCGAAGAAGTCACGCCGATACGCCCCAGCCATGGTTTCCACCTATGCAGTTTGGATTTTCTATTGTCGAGATTGATAGGTTGACGGCGGGCAGCTTGGCAAGGTCAAACCGTGCCGGGAGAAGGCGACGCGCATGCACATAGGAATACCCAGGGAGATCAAGGTGCAGGAGGGCCGCGTCGCCCTGCTGCCGGCGCATGTCGCGCGGCTGGTGCGCGCGGGGGCCCGCCTTTTCGTCGAACGCGGCGCCGGCCGGCATGCCGGTGCCGACGACCGCGCCTACGAGGCGGCCGGCGCCACGATCCTTGCCGACGGGCCTGCGGTATTCGCGGCGGCGGAGATGATCGTGAAGGTCAAGGAACCGATGCAGACCGAACTGCCCGGGCTGCGGGCCGACCATATCCTCGTCGCCAATCTCTATTGCGGACGCGACCGGGCGCTGGTCGACCATCTGCTCGCCGCCGGGACAACGGCGATCGCGGCCGAACATGCCCATCCGCATCATCCCGGCAACAGCCCGATCGCCGGCGAGCTTGGCGCGCTGGAAGGCTTGCACCTGCTGTTCCGGCCGCATGGCGGCAACGGCCGCCATTTCATGCGCCACGCCGGCATGCAGGGCGCCCGCGCCCTGGTGATCGGCCTGGGCCTGGCCGGACGCGGCGCGCTGCGCGTGCTGCTCAATCTCGGGGTCGGCGTGACCGGGATCGACGAGGATGAAGCCGCACTGGCCCGGGCACTGAGCGACTGGTCGAACCGCGACTTCGCCACGGCGCGGCCCGCGGCGCTGCCCGACCTGTTGGGCCAGGCCGATCTCGTCATCAACTGCGTGCGCTGGGACAAGAGCCGGCGCGACCACCTGATCACCCGCGACATGCTCGGCCTGCTGCCGCGCGGGGCGGTCATCGTCGACGTCGCCTGCGACCGCGCCGGCGCGATCGAGACGTCGGTGCCGACGAGTTGGGAGAACCCGACCTATCAGGTTGCGGGCATCACCCATTTCTGCGTCGAGAACCTGCCGGCCGCGGTACCCCCTGTCGCCTCGGCCACCTTCGCCGACGTCGCGGCCGCGATCGCCGCGCCGGTTGCAACCTTCGGGCTCGACGCCGCCATGCACGACCAGCCATGGCTGGCCGCGGCCGTCGTCTGCCGCCACGGCCGGTTGCACGACCGGCGCACCGCAACCCTTCAGGAACGGCCCTGGGTGCCGTTCGCCGGCTGATGAGTTACCAGCGGCGCCGGCATTGCGCCAGGGCGCTGCCGATCGCCTCGGTCATCTGCCAGCCGCGGCCATGCGCCACGCCGACATTGCGGTCGAGCGGCATGTCGGCAAGTTCGCGCAGCGCGACCTGCGGCCCCGCCAGCCCGGCCTGCGGCACCAGGGCGCAACCGATCTCGGCCTCGACCAGCGCCAGCGCCTGATCATCGCTTTCGGCCGACGCCCGGATTTCCAGGGCCACGCCGCCGGCCGCGGCGCGGGCCTGCAGCCGGGCCTCGACCTCGCAGCCGGATCGCGCGATCCAGGCAAGCCCCGCCAGGTCGACCAGGCGGACGGTGGCCCGCAACGTCAGCGGATGGGCACGCGGCAGGGCCAGCAGGAAGCGATCCTCCCACAGCGGGTAGAAGATCTCGTCGTCGCGCAACGACTGGCGTGTCACGAGGCGCAGGTCGGCCGGCTGGTCGAGCGCCACGACACGCACGTCGTGCCCGCCGGCGGCATGGCCGAGTGCCTTCAGCAGCACGCCGACCCGGTCGAACGGCAGGAAGCGCGTAGCCGCGACCGTCAGCGGCGTCCGTTCGCGATCCTGCCGGAACAGATGGCGGATCGCCTCGACATCGGCCAGCAGCTTGATCGCCCGGCCGTAGAGCTGCTCGCCTGCCGGCGTCGGGCTGACCCCCTTGGAATGGCGGATCAGCAACTGGCCGCCCAATGCCGCCTCCAGCGCCTGCATCGCCACCGAGATCGAGGGCTGCGACACATGGCACCGCCGGGCGGCGAGGCTGAGATTGCCTTCCTCGTACACCGCGATGAAATAGCTGAGGCTGCGCAGGTCCATGGCGAACTCATAACATGAAACTATGGGTTTTTTTCATTCCATAGCTGGCCAGGGCCGGGCCGGTCCACTAGCATTCCGGCGAATCGTCCGCATCCGCGAGCCAGTAGCCATGACCTACACCCCGCCCCCGCATCTGACGCAGAACTGGGTCCAGAGCAAACCGGGGGCGAGCGGCCGGCGCGGCATCGTCGTCTCCCAGGCACGCAGCGCGGCCGAGGCCGGGGTCGCCATCCTCGACCAGGGCGGCAACGCCATCGACGCCGCCGTTGCCACCGCCCTGGCGCTGGCCGCGGTCGAACCGTGGAACACCGGGCTGGGCGGCATCGGCTTCGCCGTCGTCCACCGCGCCGGCGAAGCCCGCGCCGATCTGGTCGATTTCGGCCCGGTGGCCCCGCGCGGCCTCGATGCCACGCGCTTCAAGCTGACCGGCCGCGTCGCCAAGGACCTGTTCGGCTGGCCCGAGGTCGAGGGCGATGCCAACGTGCATGGCCCGTTGTCGTTTGCCATTCCTTCGGCCGTCGCGGGCTATGCCGAGATGCACCGGCGCTGGGGCCGGCTGCCGCTGGCGGCAATCATCGAGCCGGCGATCGCGCTGGCCCGCCGCGGCCTGGCGCAGGACTGGTTCACCACGCTGAAGATCGCGACCTCGGCCCCGATCCTGCGACGCTACGCCGAAAGCGCGCGGATCTATCTGCCCGACGGGCTGCCGCCGGTGCCGCCCTACCAGGGCGTGCCGGGCTTCTTCCGCCTGGGCAATCTCGGCGCGACGCTGGAACGGTTGGCCCGGGCCGGCTGGCGCGATTTCTACGAGGGCGAAATTGCCGCCGGCATCGTCGCCGATACCGCCGAACTCGGCGGCGTGCTCGATGCCGAGGACTTGCGCGGCTGTACCGCCACGATACGGCCGGCCCAGGACTATGCGCGCGGCAATCACGTGCTGCAACTCGCGGGCGGCCTGACCGCTGCGCCGACGCTGATCGACGTGCTGGACCATCTGCCGCAGGGCCGAGCCGGCAGCCGGCCCGATGCGCGATGGTATGTCGCGCTGGCCCGCGGGCTGAAGCAGGCCTACGCCCGGCGGCTGGCCGGCCTTGGCGACGGCGAACCGAAATCGGCCGAAAGCTGCACCACCCACCTGACTGCCTGCGACGCCGACGGCACGATGGTGGCCCTGACCTCGACCTTGCTGTCGTCGATGGGCAGCCGCGTCGTGCTGCCAAGCACCGGCATCCTGATGAACAACGGGGTCATGTGGTTCGACCCCGTCCCGGGCAAGCCCAACTCGATCGCCCCGGGCAAGCGGCCGTTGACCAACATGTGCCCGGTGATCCTGCGTGACGGCGCACGGCCGGTGCTGGCCGCCGGCGCCTCGGGCGGGCGGCGCATCATGGCGGCGGTGCTGCAGACCACGGCATTCGTCGCCGAGTTCGGCATGAGCACGGCCGAGGCGGCGCACCATCCGCGCATCGATGTTTCAGATGCCGAGACCGTCACGGCCGACCGGCGGCTGGGTGCCGAGATCATCGGCGCACTGGAGGCGGACGGCCCGACCGTCGTGGTCGATCATGACGTGATGCCGCTGAACTTCGCCTGCCCCAACCTGATCCACCAGGGCAACGACGGAACGCGCCACGGCATCAGCGACGCGGCGTCACCCTGGTCGGCGGCGGTCGCCCAAGCCTAGGCGAACATCGAGACGATGGCGCCGACCTGGTCGGTCTGCTGCCAGGCCGGCCCCTTGTTCCAGGTGATGATGTTCTGCGCCGTCAGCTCCTTGGCGACGATGCCCTGGGTCTGGGGATCGATGTCGAGGTAGAAGGCCGTGCCCGCCTTGGCGAAGGCCAGCGCATCCTTCTGCCATTGCGCGTCGGCGCCAAGCTTGGGGTAGGGATCCTCGTTCAGGAAATCCGGCGTCACGTTGTCGGCGGTATTGCTCTGGACCTTGATGTTGCCGGCATTGTCGAGATCGAAGTAGAAGCTGTCGCCGAGATCGGCGGCCGACTTGGCCTCGACCTGCCACAGCTCGGTATAGATGCCGGTCGATACCGCGTCCTGCCATTGCGACACGATATTCTGCAGCTTCAGCTTCTTGACCGCGTCGACGTCGTCACCGTACTGGCCTTTGGTCTGATCGAGGGTCGTGACGTTGCCGTCGGCGTCGAGCGCCAGTTTGAACGGCACCATGTTGGACCGCATGACGTTTGCCGCGTACTGCCAGCTTTCGGTCGCCGCACCACCATAATTCTCGATCTGCTGGTAATCGTCGGCCGCGGTCTGCAGCTTGGTCTTCAGGGCCTCGTTGGTCAGATTGGCGTTCTGCTTGACCACGAGCTGGTCCAGCTGGTCCATGGCCGCGGTAAGTCGATCCTTCTGTGCCTGGTTGTAGTTTTCCAGATCGCTGTCGCGCTCCCGCGTTACCGTGACGCCGCCGGTCGATGAGTCGATCGAGACGAAAAACGGCTGTCCGGTCTTGGCGAGATAGGAGGCCGAAACCTCCCAGTCCGCCGTGCCGGTATAGGTTCCCGCGGTCATCGCGGCAATCCGGGTCGCGGCATTGGTGTAGATGCTGGTCTTGCTGGCCTCGATCTTGCCCTGGTTGATGATCGCGTCGAGGCTTTCCTTGGTCACCTCCTTGGTCAGGCCGGTCGAGGTGGAATCGCTGGACAGGCTTTTCGCGATCATGTTGGCGACGCCGGTGCCGATCGCGGTCGAGGTAACCGCCGATGTCGTCATGACACCATCCTCTAGCGTTTAAGGTTGATGATCTCGGACAGCATGTCGTCGACGGTCTGGATCGTCTTCGAATTGGCCGAATAGGCGCGCTGCACCACGATCATGTTGGTGAATTCGGTCGCCAGGTCGACCGTCGACTGCTCGAGCGAATTGCCCGAAATATCGCCCGAGCCCCCGGTGCCCGAGACATTGATGTTGCCGCTGCCCGATTCCTGCGTCTCGAAATAGACGTTGCCCGACCCCGAGCGCAGGCCGTTCGGATTCGGGAAGGTCACCAGCGGGATCTGGGCGATCGCACGCGACGTACCGTTGTCGAACATGGCCTTGACGACGCCGTCATCGCCGATCGAAACGCCGGTGAAGGTACCGGCCACCGAGCCGTTGACGTTCGACGACACCAGCGACGATGCCTGGTCATTCTGCGTGAAACCGTCGGCGAGGCCGTTGGTGCCGAACTTCTGGGTGATGTTCTGCGGCGTGTCGATGCCGAGCGCGGCATTCCAGTTGATGGCCAGTGGCGTATTGTTGGTCAGGAACGTCGAGTTGGTGGTGTCGAGCGTGCCGTCGCTGTTGAAGGTCATCAGCGAATTGGCATTGGATTGCGATCCGGCCGAATTGACCAGGTCCTGCGTGCCGTTGCCGTCGAGGTCGGCATAGACCTCGACCGTCCACTGGTTGGTCGCGGTCTTCTGGAAGGCATAGGTCACTGCCCGCGCCGTTCCCTGGCTGTCGTAGACCTGGAAGGTGCGCTGGAAATCCGGGGCGGTGCCGCTGGTGCCGCCGGAATTGATGTAGGTACCCATGTCGCCGAAATTGTAGGTCGTGTCGGCGGTGGTCGATGCCTGCAGGTTGATCCGGGCCGTGATCTCTGACGACGCGACCGCATTGCCCGACAGGCCGCCGACATTGATGGTCGACAGCTGGGTGGTGGTCAGCGAGGTGTTGAACGAGGTGTAGTTCGGCGGAATCGCCGGCCAGCCCTGCAGGTAGTAGCCGGCCGAATTGACCAGATTGCCGTTGTCGTCGACGCCGAAATCGCCGGCGCGCGTATAGCCGATCGTTGCGCCCGAGGGCAGCGTCGCCGCCCCGCCATTGGCGGCGCCGGCCACCGGCTGGGTCGAGACGACAAAGAAGCCCTGGCCCGACACCGCGATATTGGTCGACGTGGTCGAGGTGCCGAGTACACCCTGGTTGGCGATGTATTGCTGCGGCCGCACCTGCACGCCGCCGGGCGTATAGCTGGTCTTGGTCGCGGACGACGTCACCAGCGTCGAAAACGCCGGTCCCGTCCGCTTGTAGCCGACCGTGTTCACGTTCGCGATGTTGTCGGAAATCATGCTCATCGCCTGGGTCTGCGCCTGCAGGCCAAGGATGCCGGAAACCATCGAACCATAGAGGCTCATCTCGAACTCTCCTCGTTCAGAGATAGTTGAGCAGAGAGAGGCTCTGCACCTTGGCCAGGGCGGAATAGGACGCCTGCAGCTGCGTCTGCAGGGCCGAGACTTTTGCCGCCGACTCGGTCGTATCCGCCATCAGGATGTCGGCCATGCCGTCGGTCGTGCTCTGGACCAGCTGGGTATAGGTGGTCTTGGCATAACCCGCGGTCTGCTGGGCGACGGCCACGCCGGTGGTGAGACTGGCGAGGCTCTTGATCGGCGTGGCGCTGAGCGCGGTGCCGGGATTGGCGTTGCCGTTCAGCGCATCGTTGACGGCCGACTTCGCGTTCGACACGACCGATGAAATCGTCGCATAGGCCGCCTGGATCGAGGCCGTGCTGTTGCCGATCGGGGTCAGCAGGCTGGTGCCGAGATCGGCGACGTTGGTAAGTCCGTCGAGCAGGCGCTTGAAGGCATTGGTCGCCGCTGCGGCGGGCGTTCCGCCGTCGCTGTACGGCGGCTCGGTGGTCAACGTCCAGGGCGTGCGGTTGGGATTGGTCGAGAGTTGCAGCTGCGGATTGGCAGTCGAGTTCGTGCCGATCTGGATCGCGGTCTGCGACGCGGTGCCGGCCGAGTTCACGACGAAGCGATAGCCGGCATTGGTCGGTGCCGCCGAATTCGGCTGCTGTGCCAAGTCCGATCCGAACGTATAGGCGTTCTCGAGCGTGGTCTGATCGGCGGTGGGGCCGGTTCCTGGCGCATAAACCGTCACGGCCGGCGACGAGACATTGGAGCCGCCGAACAGATAGCGCGACGAGTCCTGCGAATTCATCAGATCGGCAATCGAGGTCAGCATCGTCGCCGCCTGTTCCGACATCTTGGCGACGTAGTCGGTCAGGGCCTTGGCGTCGGCCGCGGTATCGCCGGTCGGGACCGGCACCGCCTCGTTCAGCATGCCCTGGAAGGACTTCGCCTGCGTGGTCATCGCGGTGGTCGCCGTCGTGGTCAGCGACGATCGCGTGCTGACCAGGTCGATATTGGCCAGGAACTGCGTCGCCGTCGCATTCTGCTGCTGCAGGCCGGTCAGGCGCGAAATCTGGCCGGCATAACCCGACCAGTCCTGGCTCTTGTAGCCGGTGGTCAGCTGCAGCGAGGCATTGTCGAGCTGCTTCTGGTTCTGCAGCAGCAGATAGACGAGGCCCTGGCTCTGGGCATAGGTGCCGACACGGCTGATGCTGGTCATCGTCGGGGCCCTCCTCAGCGTTTCAGGTTGATCAGCGTGTCGAGCATCTCGTCCGCCGTCTGGATCACCTTCGAGGCGGCCTGATAGGCTTTCTGCTGCTGGATCAGCGCGGCCAGTTCCTCGTCCAGGTTGACGCCGGTGGTTTCGCCCAGCCGCGTCTCGATCGTGGAAAGCAGCGAGGACTGGTAACTCTCGGCCTCGTTGGCGGTATCGGCCCTGGTCGCCACGTCGTTCAGGATGGCCGAGGCATAGCCCGACAGGCTGCCGGTCTGCGCCGGGAGGTTGCCGGCGGCACCGAACGAAATCGACGTCGAACTCAGCGCCGTCGAGAGGTTCTTGGAGATCGAGATGTCGGTCGCGCCGCTGGTGGTATTGAGCAGCGAGGCGTCGGCAAGGAGATCGGGGTGAATCTGGATCGTGGCCGCATTGTCGATGCTGCCGGGCGTGGCCGGCGGATTGGGATAGACACCCGAAAAGAAGTGGTTCGATTCATCGACCGCATTGGTCGGGTCGTAGACGCTCGATCCCGCAGTGTTGGTGGTCGCGAGATTGGTCGCCTGAACGGTGTTGTACAGGGCGAGCGCCAGCTGGTTCAGTTCGGCCGTCGCCTTCTGCAATTCGCCCTGGGGCAGGCTGGCCGTCGACGAATATTGGCCGCGCTGGTTCAACTCGGCACCGACCGAACCGCCGTTGGCGATGAGCTGGTTGGTCAGGTCACCGGTTTTCGACGGGCTGCCGATGGTGCCGAGGCCGATACGATTCGTCGGCGTCGTCGCCGTCATCGTCGTGACCTCTGTGTATTTCATCAGCGTATTGGCGGGCGCAGGGCCGATCATGCCGAACTGGTTGGCGTTGCCGCCATCGACCAGGGTCTGGCCATCCGTCGTCATCACGACCATCTGCCCGTCCGAGCGCACATAGCTCGACGTACCGACCAGCACCGACAATTGCCGCAACGCTTCGTCGCGCTTGTCCTGCAGGTCGGAGACGTTCAGTCCGGTGGCCTGGCCCGAGCCGATATCCTTGTTGTAGTCGGCGATCTGGCTCATCAGGGTATTGGCCTGGTCGAGATCGCTGGCGACATCCTTGTCGGCCTGCAGCCGCTGGTCCTGGATGCCCTGGGAAAGGGTGTTGAGCTGCGTGGCGAGATTCTGCGCCGAGGCGATCACGGTCGAGGCCGGCACGCTGTCGGTCGCCGCCGCAAACGATGCCATCTTGGACTGGAGATCGCTGATCGCGGTGCCGATGGTCGAACCGCTGGACGGCTTGCCGAACAGTTGCGACAGGCTGGCGGTGTAGGACTTGTTGATCGTCGCCGCGCCGAGCGCCGTCGTCGTCTTCAGCTGCTGGGCCTGCAACGCCCGGTCGACCGCACGCGAAACGCCGCTGACCCCGACGCCTGCCCCCACGCCGCCAGCCACCTGGCTGACCAGTGTGGTGGTCTGCTTGTGATAGCCTGGCGTGTTCACGTTGGCGATGTTGTTCGCCGTCGTGTTCATTGCCTTCTGCGCGGCGGTCAGCGCCGACAGACCGTTCTGCAATATCGCCGTGACCATGGCGAACACCTCTTTGCGCTGGTAACCGTGAAGCCGGTTCCGAGCGTCCCCACCGGGGTAAACGGGTGTCCGCGAGAATCCCTGCGCGCAGGAATCGAAAAAATCGGCGAGACGACTCTTAAGGCGGAGAAACCGCCGTCAATGCGCCATGCGCCGGCGAGCGAGCAGCCCGGCCGCGCCATGCGCAAGGCCAACGACCAGCATCGTCCAGGCCTCGACCCGGTGCGCAACCTGCAACCGCTCGAACAAGGCCGGATCCGGGCCGATCGGATGGGGAATGGCGATCACCCCGAGGAACAAGGTCGGCACCCCCGAGGGTGAGGCGGCCGACATCAGGAATCCGGTCGCCGGCATGGCCAGCAGCAGAACCAGCAGCACGGCATGAACGGCAGCGGCCGCCCGTCCATGCCAGCCCGGTGGCAAGCCTGTCCCACCGCCCCGCCGACGCCACAGGAGGCGCCAGCAGGTCAGCGCGAAGATGACGATGCCGATCGTCTTGTGCGCCTGGTAGAGCACGAACTTGAGCAGCAACAGGGCCAGCGGTACCGCCACCATGATCCAGCCCAGGGCGAGCATTACGGCCACCAGGGCGGCCGTCCACCAATGCAGCTTGCGGCGTCCGGTCATTTCAGCCGGATATGGGCGTCGATCGCGATGTCGACGGCGTCGGCGACCATCGGCTGGCCGGCCGTCATCCCGAAATCGCTGCGCAGCAGCCGGCCGGTGACGCGGAAGTTCGCGACTTCGCCGGCCATGTCGGGCTTGCGGTCGGTCAAGACGGCGTCGAAGGTTTCGTCATGGCTGCGGCCGAGCAGGGTCAGCACGCCATGAACCCGCGCCGTGTCTGGTCCGGTGCGCTCGACCACGTTGCTGGTGAAGGCCATCGTCGGAAAGCGGCCGACGTCGAAATAGTCGGGCGAACGCAGCAGATCGTTGCGATCGCCCCAGAACGTGTCGACCGATGCCGTCTGGACCGTGACGGCGACATGGGCGGTCTCGGGGTGGTCGGGATCGAGAAAGAGCTGGCCGGAGAAGGTCGTGAATTCACCCTTGGTCGTGAACAGGCCGAAATGGTCGACGACAAAGCGGATATGGGTGCTGGCCGGTTCGACCGGATAGGTGAGGCCGGCGGCAGCGGCGTAGCCGGGAGCGGAGAAGAGGGACAGGCACAGGAAGAGTATCGATCGACGCATTGCTTGACCTCGCGACTTCCCCCCGGTTTCGTTCATACTCCCGACCATCGATGGCGGCCCATCACGTTCCCGTGCAACGAGGAAAACCCCAGTGGCTAAACCCGACATCCTGATTCTGCGTCCGGTCATGCAGACCGTGACCGACCAGCTGGCCCGCCGCTTTCCGCTGTCGCGGCTGTGGGAGGAGAGCGACAGGGATGCCTTTCTGGACCGTATCGGACCGAGGATTCGCGGCGTGGTCGCCGGCGGCCCCGTCGATGCCGACTTGATTGCGCGGCTGCCGGCCCTGGAGATCGTGTCGAACTTCGGGGTCGGCTACGACGGCGTCGATACGGCCGCCTGCGCGGCGGCGGGCGTGGTCGTCACCAATACGCCGGACGAGCTGACCGACGAGGTCGCCGACCTCGCCCTGGGCCTCCTGCTTGCCACCGTGCGGGAACTGCCACAAGCCGACCGATACGTGCGCGCCGGGCGCTGGCTGGAGCGCCCCTACCCGCTCACCGCGACGCTGCGCGGGCGGCGGCTCGGCATTCTCGGTCTTGGCCGGATCGGCCGGGCGATCGCCGGCCGCGCCGCGGCGTTCGGCCTCGCCATCGCCTATCATGGCCGCAGCCGGCAACCGGATGTGCCCTATGACTATCACGAGACGCCGGCGGATCTCGCCCGCGCGGTCGACATCCTGATGGTGGTCGCGCCCGGCGGCGCCGGCACCCGGCACATCGTCAATGCCGAGGTGCTGGAGGCCCTGGGGCCCGACGGCGTGCTGATCAACGTGGCGCGCGGCTCGCTGGTCGACGAGACGGCATTGATCACCGCCCTGGAGGCGGGCACGATCCGCGCCGCGGGCCTGGATGTCTTCGCCGACGAGCCGCGCGTGCCGGAACGGCTGATCGCGCGCGACAACGTCGTGCTGCTGCCCCATGTCGGCTCGGCATCGGTCCACACCCGCAACGCCATGGCGCAACTCGTCGTCGACAATCTGATGTCGTGGTTCGACGGCCGCGGACCGCTGACACCGGTGCCCGAGACACCGGTGCCGCGGCGATAGCGTCACGCAGCGCCGGATCAGCGGAGCTGCGCAACAAGTGCGTCCGCACCTTTCTCCAGCCCGGTCTTGGCTGCCGCGAGCGCGCCGAAGCTGGCGCCGATGTTCAGCGAATTCGGGTATTGTTTGCTGACATAGGCACCGAGCAACCGGTTGGTCGAAGCATCGTAGAGCTCGACGGCGTAGACCACGGATCCGGTGAACGTCCCTTCGCCGCCGCGGACGGATTGGACGCCATTGTAGACGCCGCCGGCAAGATCGAACCGGGATAGCGGCCCCAGGACAGGCGTGGTCGTCGCTGCGCCGGTCAGGGTCAGTCGGACGCGCAGCGTATTCGGCACAGGATCGACGGCCAATTGGAAACGTCGCCGCAGTTTCTCGGTGAACTGTGCCTGCATGTAGCCGGCAAGCACCGCTCGATCGCTCTCCGACATGTCGCCGAACTGATTATCCCGACCGCGATAGATCGCGACCGGATCGACGATCACCCTGGAATATGTCCGCCAGTCGACCGTGGTCGTGTAGCGGTACGGCATCCGGCCCGAACTATCGTCCATGTTGGGCAGAAGTTGGGGCGACGAAGCGATGTCGGTATAGGCGACGGGCTCGGCGCTGCCGCAAGCTGCGAGGAGCAAGGCAGCTGCGGTCAGGATTTGGAAGGAGATCGTTCGCGTGGTCATTCGGGGCCCTCGGCGTTACGCTTGACGAAGGCACGCTAACACCTGAATCCTCAAAATGCAAACCGCCTGGTCGGTTTTTTTGATGCCGGCCCGATGCCGGTCGTGCCCGTAAGTCAGCGGCTCTTGGGTGCCTTGCCTGCGGCAACTGGCTTGGCGGCCGTGGCCGGCCGCGTCCACGCGTGATTGTCAAGAAGACGGTCGAAGAGACGTGCCCGCTCGGCATCGGAAAACGGGCACAACCCGAGAACAGCAGTAATCGCGAGTCCACGCGCCGCGGTCCAGCGCAGCAGGGCCAGGTCGGGATCATCGGCCTCGGCCTTGATCGCCTGCACCTTATCGACATCCAGCTTGCGCGATGCGGACAGAAGATCGGGCTGATCGGCGAGGGCGCCGTAGGCAGCCAACGCGGCGACATGCGAGCCGACAGCCGCCTCGCGCGAAGTCGCGATCTGCGCCGCCAGGTGCGGGGCGGGGTGATTGCCAGCGAACTTGGCTTCGTAATCACGGGAAATGGCTTCGAAGTGCTCGATCTGCTGCTCGAGCACTGCCTTCAGCACCGCCTCCTTCGAGCGGAACTGATGCATCAGCCCGCCCTTGCTGATACCGCTCTCGCGCGCAATGGCGTCGAGAGTCAGCCGGGCAGGCCCGTCGCGGGCGATGATGGCAAGTGCGGCCTGTATCACCGCGTTGCGCGATCGTTCCGAGCGGGTTGCATTATCCATGAAAAATCCTCAACACCGAGGCAGGACGCACCGACAGCCACTCCACCCGTCCGGAAGCGCGCGACGGCGATCGGCTCAATGGCGGAAGTGCCGGATACCGGTGAAGACCATGGCGATGCCGGCCTTGTCGGCTGCCGCGATCACCTCGTCGTCGCGCATCGACCCACCCGGCTGGATGACGGCGGTGGCACCGGCCGCGATCACCGTCTCGAGCCCGTCGGCAAAGGGGAAGAAGGCATCCGAGGCTGCGACCGAGCCGCGGGTCGCCGGTTCGGCCAGGCCCGCCGCCGCCGCCGCATCCTCGGCCTTGCGCAGCGCGATCCGCGCGGAATCGACGCGGCTCATCTGGCCGGCGCCGATGCCGACGGTGGCACCGTCCTTGACGTAGATGATGGCGTTCGACTTGACATGCTTGCAGACGGTGAAGGCAAGCAGCAGATCGGCGATCTCGGCCTCGGTCGGCTGGCGCCTGGTGACGACCTTGAGGTCGCCGCGCGCGACATGGCCGGCGTCGCGCGTCTGCAGCAGATAGCCGCCCGACAGGCTGCGCACCGTCATGCCGCCGGCGCGCGGATCGGGCATCGCGCCGGTCAGCAGCAGGCGCAGGTTCTTCTTGGCGCTGATGATCTGGCGCGCCTCTTCGTCGGCATCGGGGGCGACGATCACCTCGGTGAAGATGTCGGAAATGGCCCGCGCGGTCGCCGCGTCCAGCGGACGGTTGGCCGCGATGATGCCCCCGAAGGCCGAGACCGGGTCGCAGGCCAGCGCGCGCCGGTAGGCTTCGGCCAGGGTGGCACCGGTGGCGACGCCGCAGGGATTGGCATGCTTGATGATGGCGATCGCCGGCGTCTCGGTGAATTCGGCCGCCAGTTCGAAGGCCGCATCGGTGTCGTTCAGATTGTTGAAGGACAACGCCTTGCCCTGCACCTGGGTCGCAGTGGCGACGCCGGGGCGGCGATCGCCGGAGCGGTAGAAGGCCGCCTCCTGATGCGGGTTCTCGCCGTAGCGCAGGACTTCGGCCAGTTCGCCGCCAAAGGTGATCCGCTGGGGGAAGCGCTCGCCCAGCTGGCCGGCGAACCAGGTCGAGATCGCCGCGTCGTAGGCGGCGGTCCGGCCATAGGCCTTGGCGGCGAGATGGCGGCGCAGATCGAGGCCGGTGGCCCCGTCATTCTCCGTCATCGCCTTCTCGACGGCCGCATAGTCCGACGGATCGACGACGACGACGACATGGCCGTGATTCTTGGCCGCCGACCGGATCATCGCCGGGCCGCCGATGTCGATGTTCTCGATGCAGTCCGCGAATGCCGCCCCCTTGGCGACGGTCGCCTCGAACGGATAGAGATTCACGACCAGCAGGTCGATCGGCGCGATCGCATGATCGGTCAGGGCCTTGACATGGCTGGCCTCGTCGCGCAGCGCCAGCAGGCCGCCGTGGATCTTCGGATGCAGGGTCTTGACCCGGCCGTCCATCATCTCGGGAAAGCCGGTATGGGCGGCGACCTCGGTCACCGCGATGCCGGCATCGCTGATCGCCTTGTACGTGCCCCCGGTCGAAAGCAATTCCACCCCATGTTGGGCCAGGAAGCGGGCAAAGTCGACAACGCCGGTCTTGTCCGAAACCGAGAGCAGCGCGCGGGTGATCTTGACGGCGGTCATGGGATTTTTCCGAGAGCAGGGGAAATTTCGCCCGCCCTATAGCAGGGCTGAGGCGGGAGTCAATGCCATCGGGCGCATGGCTGCCACCCCGCCGACCGGCGCCGGGGGCCGCGGCAGGGTCAGGCCCCCGCACCCACGGCTTCCGCGACCGATCGCCAGCCATCGGCCTTCAGCAACGCCGCCAGTTCGGCCTTGATCCGGCCGACCAGGCCAGGACCCTGGTAGACGAGGGCCGAGTAGAGCTGGACGGCGGCGGCGCCGGCACGAATCTTGGCGTAGGCGTCGGCCCCCGAGGAGATGCCGCCCGCGCCGATCAGGATCAGCCGGCCGGCGGTCAGCCGCCGCATCTCGGCCAGCAGCGCGGTGGACGGCGTCATCAGCGGGCGGCCGGAAAGCCCGCCGGTCTCGCGGCTGTGGACCGACCGCAGGCTCTCCGGCCGCGCCAGCGTGGTGTTGGAAACGATCAGTCCGTCCAGCCCGTGCGCGATCGCCAGACCGGCGATGTCGGCGCAATCCTCGGGCGCCAGGTCAGGCGCGATCTTCAGCACCAGCGGCACCGCGGCGATCTCGCGCCGCGCCGCCTCCAGCGCGGCAAGCAGACGCGCCAGTTCATCCTTCTGCTGCAAAAGGCGCAGGCCGGGCGTGTTGGGCGAGGAAACGTTGACGACGACGTAGCCGGCAAGGGACGCCACCCGACGGAAACCGGTCACGTAATCGGCCACCCGGTCCGGTGCATCCTTGTTGGCGCCGATGTTGACGCCGACCAGCCCGGGCCGGGCCCGGCGCCGGATCAGCCGTGCGGCGGCACGATCGAGCCCCTCGTTGTTGAAGCCCATGCGGTTGATGACCGCGGCGTCCTCGGCCAGGCGGAACAGCCGGGGCCGCGGATTGCCGGCCTGCGGCAGCGGGGTGACCGAACCGACCTCGACCAGTCCGAAACCGGCGGCGAGCATTTCGTCGGGCACCTCGGCATTCTTGTCGAAACCGGCGGCCAGTCCTATGGGATTGGGCACCTTGTGGCCGAACAGTTCGGTCGCCAAAACCGGATCGTCGCCGCCGGCGGCGCGCGGGCCGCAGCCCAGCGCCAGCGCCCGTATCGTCAGGCGATGGGCCGTCTCCGGATCGATGAGGTGCAACGCCCGGGTGGCAAGATCATGCAGCGCGCTCATGGCAGCAGCGGGGGGAAGTCGTGCCTGCCGTCGGCGCCGAGCGGCAGCGCCACGGCCGAGACTACCTTGGCGATGTCGAGGGCTGCGTAGAGATGTGGGAATAATTGCCCACCCCGCGAAGTTTCCCAGCGCAGATCCTGGCCCAGCGAGGCAGCGGACAGGCACAGGAGAATCTGGTCGGTGCGGCCTGCGCGATGCCGTGCCGCCGATTCCGCGACCTGTGCGGCGGTCGAGAAATGCATGAAGCCGTCGCGGAGGTCGTCGGGCGACCCGCGATAGAGGCCGGTTGCCTGCGCCGCCTGCCAGTCGGCGGCGGCGGCGAGGTGATAGATGTGCTGCGCGGTGCTCATGAACCGGGCCTTATACCCCGATATCCGGCCTTTCGCAGTCGCAAAACGACTTTCGGCGTTGACAAACTTGTGGGAATTTCGTCAAGCCCACTGGAAATACGCCGCAACTTGGGTAATCATGCCTCTCATGCTTACTCATCGTGCCATCTGGAAAGCCATCGACGGCCTCGCCACCCGCTACGGCTATACGCCCTCGGGCCTTGCCCGGCAGGCCGGCCTCGATCCCACCGCCTTCAACAAGAGCAAGCGGTTCGGTCCGACCGGCCGGCCCCGCTGGCCCTCGACCGAAAGCATCGCCGCCATCCTGAAGGCGACCGGCGCCGGCTTCGGCGAGTTCACCGCGCTGACCGGCTCGCCCAGCGGCCGGCCGATCCCGGTGACCACGCTGGCCAAGGCGCAGAAGCCCGGCGCGTTTGACGCCAAGGGCCGCCCTCAGGGCAAGGGCTGGAAAACTGCCGCGCTCGGCCATGGCGACGACGAGGATGCCTTTGCGATCGAGATCGGCGGCGATGCCTTTGCGCCGCTGTTCCGCGACGGCGACCAGATCATCGTGGCCCCGGGCGGCGCGGTGAAGGCCGGCGACCGCGTCCTGGCGATGACCGCCGCCGGCGAATTGCTGCTGCGCGAGGTGTCCAAGGCCCAGGCGAAATCGGTCAAGCTGACCACGCTGGGCGGCCGCAAGGGCGAGAAGACCTACGAGAAGGGCGAGCTCGCCTGGATCGCCCGGGTCGGGGCCGTCATCGCCGGCTGACGCCGGCGACCGGCACCTGCTACCTCGTCTCAACGTCAAGCGCGCGAGTACATCACCATGGCTGGCTGGTACTACCACGACGGCAAGTGGTCCGATCAGAACCCCAAGCTGCTCGGCCCCGCCGATCACGCATTCTGGCTGTCCTCGATCATCTTCGACGGCGCGCGGTCGTTCGGGGGGCTTGCCCCCGATCTCGACCGCCACTGCCAGCGTTCGATCGTCTCGGCGCGCAAGCTGGGCCTGGCGCCCAAGCAGACCGCCGACGAGGTCGAGGCGTTGTGCCGCGAGGGCATCCGCCGTTTCCCGCGCGAGGCCGAGCTGTACATCCGCCCGATGTTCTTCGCCACCGACGGCTGGATCGGGCCCAATCCCGATTCCACCGATTTTGTGCTGGCCGTCTATGAAAGCCCGATGCCGCCGCCGGGCAGCATGAAGATCTGCCTGTCGTCGTTCCGCCGGCCGGCACGCGACATGGCGACCACCGACGCCAAGGCCTCCGGCCTTTATCCGAACAGCGGCCGCGCGCTGAACGAAGCGGTAGCCAAGGGTTTCGACAACGCGGTGATGCTCGACCCGGCCGGCAACGTGGCCGAGCTCTGCACCTCCAACATCTGGTTCGCCAAGGACGGCGTTGCCGTGACCCCGGCCGCCAACGGCACGTTCCTCAACGGCATCACCCGCCAGCGCGTCGCCACCCTGCTGCGCGAGGCCGGTGTCGCGGTCGAGGAGCGTAGCGTGACCTACGCCGAGTTGCTTGCGGCCGACGAGATCTTCACTACCGGCAATTTCGGCAAGGTTCAGCCGATCACCCGGATCGAGGACCGCGACCTGCAGCCCGGACCGATCTATGCCAAGGCCCGCGCCCTCTACTGGCAGTTCGCCGAGACCGCCAACGTCTTCTGACGACGATATCGGCCAGCGCATCGCCCGCGCCTTCGCCAGGCGCGGCGATCATGGCGTTCTGTCGGGTTTGCGCCGCCTTTCGGGCGGCGCTTCCAAGGAGAGCATCCTCCTGACGCTGCGCGGCGGCACGAACGAGCGCAGCTATGTCCTGCGCCGTGCCGCCGCCGGCCATGACGACGGCTTCGGCCTGGCGCCGGATGTCGAGGCGGCATTGTTGCGGGCGGCCGCAGAGGCCGGCGCCGCCGTGCCCGAAGTCGCCTTCGTCCTGGATGCCGAGGACGGCCTTGGTCCCGGCTTCGTGATGCACAAGGTCGACGGCGAGACGCTGGCGCCGAGGATCCAGCGAGACGACGCCTTCGCCACTGCCCGGGCAGCCCTGCCCGCCCAGCTCGGCCGCGCTCTGGCCCGCATCCACCGGGCCCGGATCGACGATGTCGCCGGCCTGCCCGAACAGGCGATCGACTGGCAGATCGCCCATTACAGGGCCGTACTCGACCGCATCGGCGTGGCCGCCCCGGCGCTGGAGCTGGGGCTGGCCTGGGCTGCCGCCCATCGCCCGACCGCACCACGCCACACGCTGGTACACGGCGACTTCCGCCTGGGCAACCTGATGGTCGACGGCCAGGGCCTGGCCGCCGTGCTCGACTGGGAACTGTCCCATAGCGGCGACCCGATGGAAGACCTGGGCTGGTTGTGCATCCGGTCCTGGCGCTTCGGCCGGCCGGATCTGGCGGTGGCGGGAATTGGCATGCGCGAGACGCTGTTCGCCGCCTATGAGGATGAGGCAGGCATGGCGGTCGACCGGTCGGCCGTGAATTTCTGGGAAGTCTTCGGCAACGTCAAATGGGGCGCGATCTGCCTGATTCAGGCCAATCGCCATGTCGGCGGCCAGACCCGATCGATCGAACTCGCCGCGATCGGCCGGAGGATGCAGGAGCCGGCCTCCGATCTCGTCGGACTGCTGCGCCGATGATGTACCCCGACGCCGACGGTTTGCTCGCGGCACTGCAGGAGTTCCTCGCCACCCCGTTGCCGCCCGGCGACTTCGAACGCTTCCAGCGGCGCGTCGCCGGCAATGTCGTCGCCATCCTCCGCCGCGAATGGGCGCAGGGCGCCGAAGCGGCTGACGCGGAACGGACCAGGCTTGCCGTGCTGCTGGGCCGCGACGGCGATCTCGACACGTTGAACCGCGACCTGGTCCGCCGGATCCGCACCGGCGAGATCGACTGGACGTCGGCCGGGCTGCTCGACCATCTCGATGCGACCTTGGCCGCCGAGCTGGCCATCAACAATCCGAAATGGATCGCGGGCAAAGGGGGGAACACGAATGGCTGAACCATGGCAGGAAATCCGCGCCCGCGTGCTGCGCTTCGTCGAGGACGAGGTCTACCCGCATGAGGCCACGCTCGACGATGCAAGCCTCGAGGACTATCTCGCGATCATGCGGCCCCTGATGGCCAAGGCCAAAGCCGCCGGGCTGTGGGCGCTGGGTCATCCGCGCGAGATCGGCGGCCAGGGCATGCCGTTCATGGACTATGTCCACGTCAACGAGGTGGTCGGGCGTTCCGAGCATGCGATGGTGGCGCTGGGGACCCATTCGCTGCAGGATTCGATCATGTTGCACCTGTATGCGCCGCCCGAATGGAAGGCGCGATACCTGGCACCGCTGGTCGCCGGCGAGGTCTTCCCGTCGGTCGGCATAACCGAACCCGACGTCGCCTCGTCGGATCCGACGCAATTGCAGACCACCGCCCGGCTCGACGGCGACCACTGGGTGATCCGCGGCCGGAAATGGTTCACCACCTGGGCCGGACGCGCCGCCTACACCACGGTATTCGCGCGGACCGAGCCGGAAGCCAAGGCGCATCGCGCGTTTTCGATGATCGTCGTGCCGACCGATGCGCCGGGCTACCGCATCGTGCGGGAGACGCCCGTGCTCGGCATTCGCGGCGGCCATTGCGAGGTGGCCTATGACGACGTGCGCGTCCCGGCCGGCAACCTGCTCGGCGGGCGCGGCGAAGGTTTCCTCATCGCCCAGAAGCGGCTGGGGCCGGGACGCATTTTCCATTGCATGCGCTGGCTGGGCCAGGCCCAGCGCGCCTTCGACCTGATGTGCCGCCGCGCCGATGCCCGCGTCGCCTTCGGCTCGCGCCTCGCCGACAAGCAACTGGTCCAGCAGATGGTCTTCGACAGCGCCGCCGAGATCCAGGCCTGCCGCCTGCTGACCCTCGACGCCGCCCGCGCCCTCGACCGCGGCGACGAGGCGCGGGTCGAGATCGGGCTGATCAAGGTGGTCGGCGCCCGCATGCTGCACAATGTGATCGACCGTGCCCTGCAGGTCCACGGCGCGCTGGGCCTGACGCCCGACACGCCGCTCGACCGCATGTACCGCCATGCCCGCTTCGCCCGGATCTACGACGGGCCGGACGAGGTGCATGTCCAGTCGACCGCCAAGCGCCTGCTGGGCAGCTACGTCGCGGACGGGCCGGGTTGGGATTTCGGTCTCAGAGGCTGAGCAGCTTGGCGGCGGCCAGTTCGGTCCTGGTCGCATCATAGGCCTGTCGCACCGCCGCCGGGCCGTGCTCGCGCTCCAGGCGGCGGACGATGAAGTGGCCGCGCGCCTTGTCCTGGAAATGGTCGATGAACAGATAGTTGATCGTCGAACCGGCGACGCCGCCGACGGCCGGCGCCAGCTGCGCCGAGAACTTGAGCGTCACCGGAATGGCGAAGCGTTCGGCGATGGCCGTCAGAAAGCCCGGCAGCATGGCCGCGAGCGGCTTGCCCGCCGCATCGGCGATCGTGTTGGCCAGGACGAGCCGGACGGCGAAATAGCCGCTTTCCGCCGAGTCGTCGGCCTTGTTGGGTCCGCCCAGGGCGAAGACGGCGAGACAGGCGAGCTTAAAATCGTCCTGGGCGACATCCTCGCCCTCCAACTGGCCGATCTGGGCGATCGAGCGCAGCACCAGGGTCGTCGTCAGCGGCAGCTCGACCAGCGTACCGGGCAGGCCGAGCGCGCCGCCGGCACCGCCCGAGACCGCAACCGACGCCTTGGCAAACCAGTCCGACGACAATGTCTTGTTCAGCCAGCGCCAGCGCGACAGGCCGTTGCCCGTGCGATCGACCGACAGCAAGGCGGCGTCGAGCGCATGGCGCAGCGCCTTGTCGATGGCTTGGTGGATCACCCGCTCGGCCCCCGCCGGCAGCGACTTCATCATCAGGTCGACCGGCTTGCCGATCAGCCCGGTGATGCGGCTGGCCAGGCCCGAGTTTTCCAGCAGCAGCACGGCGCGGCGCAATTCGGCCTGCGCCGCATCGGGCAAGGCGTGACCGATCGGCAGCGCGTCATCGGCGGTCATGGCGCCAGGCGTTCCGCCGGCAGGCGCACCGTCGCGACCGTGCCGCGGCCGGGGCGCGATTCGATCTCCAGGCTGCCGCCGTGCAGGTGCAGGAACCCCTGGCCGACGGCGAGGCCGAGACCGAAGCCCTTGACTTCGCGCGCCGTCGCGGCGGCGCGGCGCTGGAAGGGTTCGAAGACATGCCGCAGCAGCGCGCCCTCGATCCCCGGCCCCTTGTCGGCGATGGTCAGGGCGAGGCCATCCGCGCCGATCGCCATGTCGATCGCCACGATACCGCCGGGCGGCGAAAACTTGATGGCATTGGACAGGAGGTTGTCGAGCACGAATTTGAGCGCCAGGCCATCGCCACGAACGCATGGCAGCGGCGGGATCGACGTCACCAGGACCTCGCCGGCGACCGCCCGGTCAGCGTGGCGGGTGGCGAGTTCGGCCAGCAACGCCGCGAGGTCGACGTCCTCGTCCTTCAGCACATAGGAATCGCCGGCGAGCAGCGACAGGTTGAGGATATCGCCGACCAGCGACAGCATCGTACGCCCGGCCTGGGCGATGTCGCAGGCATAGCCGCGCTGCCGGTCGTTCAGCGGGCCGGCAATGCCGTTGCCGAGCAGTTCGGCGAAGCCGACCACGGCATTCAGCGGCGTGCGCAATTCATGGCTCAGATGCGACAGGAATTCCGTCTTGGCCCGATCGGCGATCTCGGCCTCGGTGCGGGCGATCTGAACCTCGTATTCCGACTGCTTCAGCGCGGTGATGTCGACATAGGTGATTATGATGCCGCCCGATCGCGTCGCCCGTTCACGGACCAGCCACCATTTCCCGGTCAGGGCCGAATACTGGACGTGGTCGCACGGCGCCAGCGCGTGGATCGCCAGGCGGTGGGCGGCGACCGCCTCGGCGGTCCAGCCGGACCCGGGCTCGGGCGGCTCGAGGATCATGCGCTCGAACCCGCCGTCGCGATAGAGGACCAGTTCCCGGTCGAACCCGGCAAAGCCGTCCGCCGCCGCCTGGGCCGCGATCAGCTCGGCAAACGGTGCACCGCGATAAAGCGCCGGCTCGCTCGGGTCGGCGAAGTCGGGCAGCCGGTTGAAGGCGATGACCCGGTCGTCGGCATCGAGCATGACGACGCGGTCGGCCAGTGCCTCGACGATCTCGTCGAGCGGATCGACGCCGCTGGTGCGATCAGAGGCTGAGATCTTCACCGGCCAGCGCCCGCCCGATCAAGGCCCGGGTCTCGGCCACGCCATACAGGGCGATGAAGGATCCCATGCGCGGCCCCTGCTCGGAACCCAGCAGTACCTCGTACATCGACCTGAACCAGTCGCGCAGCGAGGGGAAGGGATGGCGCTTGCCGACTTCGTAGACCTCGTTCTGCAGCGTTTCGCTGTCCCGCACCCCCACCAGCGGGGCCAGGGCTTCGTTGAGTTCGGCAAAGGCCGCCTTCTCGATGTCGGTTGCCGGGCGATACTTCTTCGTCGGCTTGACCACGTCGCGGTAATAGGCCAGCGCATAGCCGATCAGCCGGTCCAGCGCCGGCTCGGTCGCCGGGCTGGCGCCCGGGCGATAGGCCGAGACGAAACCCCAGAGCATCTCGGGCGTCTGGGCGTTGATGACGCTGGCGAGGTTCAGCAGGATGTTGAACGTCAGCGGCAGGCTGCCCGCCGGCGGATTTCCGGCATGGATGTGCCAGACCGGATTGGCGTAGCGCTTCTGCAGGTCGTTGGCCTCGTGGTAACCCTCGAGGAACTGGAAATACTCGTCGACCGCGCGCGGGATGACGTCGAAATGCAGCCGCTTGGCCTGGCGCGGCTTCTGGTACATGTAGAGGGCGAGGCTTTCCGGACTGCCATAGGTCAGCCAGTCCTCGATCGTCAGGCCGTTGCCCTTCGACTTCGAGATCTTCTCGCCCTTTTCGTCGAGGAAAAGCTCGTAGGTCAGGTTGATCGGGGGCTCGGCCCCGAGTTCCTTGGCGATCCGGCTGGACAGCTTGACCGAATCGATCAGGTCCTTGCCCGACATCTCGTAGTCGACGCCCAGTGCCACCCAGCGCATCGCCCAGTCGACCTTCCACTGCATCTTGCAGTGCCCGCCGGTCACCGGGGTTTCGACGAGAGTGCCGTCCTCGTCGCGATAGATGATCGTGCCGGCATCGACATTGCGTTCCACGACGGGGACCTGCAGCACCTGCCCGTTGCGCCGGCTGACGGGAAGGAACGGGCTGTAGGTGGCGCGCCGCTCCGGCCCCAGCGTCGGCAACATGATCGCCTGGATCGCGTCGTAATGCCGCAGGATCTGCAGCAGCGTCTGGTCGAACCGGCCGGACTTGTACCACTCGGTCGACGACTGGAATTCGTACTCGAAGCCGAAGCGATCGAGGAAATCGCGCAGCATCGCGTTGTTGTGGTGGCCGAAGCTTTCGAACTTGCCGAAGGGGTCGGGCACCTCGGTCAGCGGCTTGCCCAGATGGGCGCGCAACATGTCCTGGTTCGGCACGTTGTCCGGCACCTTGCGCAGGCCGTCCATGTCGTCGGAGAAGGCGAACAGCCGCGACGGCACGTCCCACAACTCCTTCAGCGCGCGGCGTACCATCGAGGTGCGCGCGACTTCGCCGAACGTGCCGATATGCGGCAGGCCCGACGGGCCATAGCCGGTTTCGAACAGCACATAGCCCTTCGCGGGCGTGGCCTTGCCGAACCGCTCGACGAGGCGCTGCGCCTCCTGGAACGGCCAAGCGTTGCTGGCCAGGGCAAGGTCAGCCTGAGACATGATCACAATGCAAGGTAAAGGGTGAATTACGGGGGCCAGACGCTACCCCCTGGCCTGCGCCCCGTCAATGCGAATGCAAGCCGGAACCGAAGGGCAGACCCCCTGGTTCCCTTGGCGACATGCATCACGACTTCACCCCATGCCCCGACTGGTGACCTACAACGTCCGGCGATGTCTTGGTCGCGACGGGAAAATCTCTCCCCGGCGCATTGCCGGCATCCTCGCCGGGCTGGAACCCGACATCGTCGCGCTGCAGGAACTCGATGTCGGCCGGAAACGCAGTTTTGGCGTCGACCAGGCCAAGGCAATCGCTGACGAGTTGCGCATGCAGATGCATTTTCACCCGGCGTTGCGGGTGATGGAGGAGTTGTATGGCGATGCGATTCTCACCCCCCACCGCTCCCGGCTGATCCGGGCCGGTGCGCTGCCCGGGCCACCCCGCCTCGAACCGCGGGGCGCCCTCTGGGCCTCGGTCATGCTGGGGGGGCAGGAATGGCAGTTCATCAACACCCATCTCGGCCTGCTGCCGGGCGAGCGGCATGCCCAGCTCGACGCGCTGCTCGGCCCGGACTGGCTCGGCCATCCGGCGGCGCGCGACCCGCTGGTGCTGATGGGCGATCTCAACGCGACGCCGTCCTCGCGCCTCTATCGCCGGCTGGCGGACGTGCTGCGCGACGCCCAGACGCTGGTGCGCGGCCACAAGCCGCGGGCGACATTTCCCTCGCGCCTGCCGTTCCTGCGGATCGACCACGTCTTCGTCAGCCCGTCGGTCAGGGTCGAGGCGGTACGGGCACCCCGCGATGCGCTGACCCGCATCGCTTCCGACCACCTGCCGCTGGTCATCGACTTTTCGGGCACATCATGAACAAGAAGGCCATCGCCATCGCGGTCTTTGTCGCGGGCGTCTGCATTGCCGGCTTCCTGCTTTATCGCAACCTGCGCGACTACAGCGCCGCCGAGATCGTGCAGGGCATGGCCGCGATGCCCTGGCCCAATCTCGCGGCCGCCGTCGGCTTCGCCGCCGCCAGCTATCTTTGCCTCACCGGCTTCGACTTTCTCGCGGCCCGGCATGTCGGCAGGCCGCTTCCCTACGGCAAGGCTGCGCTGGCGTCGTTCGTCAGCCTGTCGCTGGGCCATTCGATCGGCTTTGCCGCGCTCTCGAGCGGGGCCGTACGCTATCGCTTCTATTCGGCCTGGGGGCTGGGTACCGGCGAGATTGCCGGCCTGATCATCTTCTGCGGCCTCACCGTCGCCCTCGGGCTGACCGGGCTGGTCGGCCTCACGGCCCTGGCGCGCCCCGGCCTCGCCGCCCGGTTGATCGGCGTCGACGAGGCCGTGATCATGGGCACCGGATCCGGCGCCCTGGCCCTGCTGGCGCTCTACCTCGTGGCCTGCTGGCGCGTGCGGCGCCCGTTGAGCATCCGGGGATGGCAACTCTCGCTGCCCGGCGCAAAGACGGCCGCGTTGCAGATCCTGCTCGGCGTCGTCAACTTCCTCCTCGTCGCCGCCTGCCTCTACGAAACCGTCGTCGCGGTCGCCCGGACCGACTACCCGACGGTCGCGGCAGCCTATGTGCTGGCCAATGTCGGTACGCTGATCACCCATGCGCCCGGGGGGCTCGGCGTGATCGAGACGATCGTGACGATGAGCCTGCCGGGGGCTACGCTGATCGGCGCGCTGCTGGTCTTCCGGGCGATCTATTTCCTGATGCCGCTGGCACTCGGCCTGATCCTGTTCGCCGCAACGTCCGTCGGCTTCAGGAAGTGATCCGGCGCGACAGCCGCGGCCGGCGGCGACGGCGCAGCCACAGCGGTTCCAGCGGCCGGGCGGGATCGAGCAGCCTGGTCCAGAACACCTGACGCATCGCGCCACGGCTGGTCAGCGCCTCGAGCGGCAGCAAGGTGCGTTCCCCGCCCGCAAGCGCCCGGATGGCACCGCGGGTGGACCCCTCGCGCGCCTCGGCCTCGGCGATGGCCTCCACGGTCGTCCCGAGATGCTCGGCCAGCAGCACATGCCGCAGCCGCCGGATGCGGGTCCGGTCCCGTCCGCGCGTGGCCTCCACGGTCAGCTCGCATTCGGTATCGAGGCCGATCGAACGGTTGTTGAGGTTGGACGAGCCGACGCGGATCAACCGATCGTCGACGATCAGCAGCTTGGCATGGACATGAACGTCGCAGCATTGCCTGGCGCCGGGAACCACCGGGTAGAAAATGCGCAGGCGATCGTAGCGGTCGGCCTTCTTCAGCCGGCGGACCAGCCGGTCGCGGTTGAAGCCCATGATCAGCTTCTCGAACCAGCCACGCGCCTTGTGGGTCATCACCACGACGATTTCCGGTCCGTCGGGGTCCTGCAGGCGCTGGACCAGCACCCGGCCAATGACGAACGAGGACAGATACTGCGCCTCGATATAGACGGTGCGGCGCGCCGCCATCAGGGCATCGCGGGTCAGCCTGGCGCTTTCCATCACCCCCACCTGCTCGCCCAGCGCCGGCATGGTGCGCGATATCGCGACCGGGACGTCGGTGAAGTCGGGCGCCAGACCGTCGGGCCAGGCATCGTGATCGACGACATGGGCCGCCAGCGTCTCGCGCGTCGCGGCATGCCAGCGGGCGCGCGCCAGATCGGCGACCGCCGCCGCCGCATCGCCGTCGACGACCATCTGGATATCATGGACTGGTCCGTAGGGCTGGTTGCCGAGATAGCGGCGGCGATCATCGGTCTCGCTGTGCGCGCAGCTGTCCCAGCGCCGAACCGTCAGGTCGATGCCGCCGACATAGGCGACCGCGTCGTCGATGCAGACGATCTTCTGGTGATGGGCGGCATAGATCGGGTGCTGGCGGTCGAGCCGGAGCTGGATGCGCGGATGATTCTGCCAGGGTGCGCCCATCAGCACCGGGAGGGGTGCCGAGGGACCGTGCAATACCGCAAGGCTCCAGACCAGGATGCGGATTTCGAGGTCGGGTTCCCGGTCGGCCAGCTGGCGCAGGAACTCGCCCAGCCGCCGGTCGCAGTTTTCGCTGCCGTCGGGGCAAAGCCGGATGTCGCCGTCGAAGTCCCAGCCGAGGATCATGATCGAACGGCGGGCGCAGTTGAGCGACTTTTCCAGCGCCGCGAAATAGGTCTGGGAATCGATCAGGACGCGCGCGCGCGCCGCAGGGGGCATCTGCCAGCAGTTGCGGCCAGGCTGCAGGATCGGCGGCGGCGTCTCCACCGCCTCGCTGCCCGGCTGCACTGCCGCGGCGCGGATCGGTTCGTCGACGTCGATGGCCATGCTGGTCGTCCCCGGACAGATGGTAACGCCCCGGTAACTGGCGACCGCAGCGGACGGTTCCGCGGCCGGCGATCGCCGACACCGCATCCGGTGTTGGCAACGTCCCGTGAACAAAAGGGGCGCGGCGCCACGAGTTTCACTATACTCCATCCGTCATGTCGAACTCCGCCACCAGTCAACCCAATCTGCCGCCGGCCCTGATCGCCCATCCGCGCGGCGCGCTGATCCTGACCGCCGACGGCGAGGTCGAGGAACTCAGCCGGAATGCGGCGGCACAGGCCTTGCGGCAGGTCCGGCCGCTGGTCTGCCACGCGCCGGCGACCGCCGCCCGGCTCGAACTCGCTCATGTCGACGGCTACGACCTGCTCGAGCTCTTTGCCTTCGTCCGGCCGGCGAAATTCTGCCTGCCGACGCCGCGCGGCCTTGCGCTGGCACTGGACCTGCCGGAGCCGGCGGGCCATGTCGACGAGGCCATGACGTTGCTTGCCGCGGCCACGACACTGCTGGGTGAGCTGGGGCGGCAGGACCCGCGCGAGGCACGGCGGGCGGCGACGCTTGCCGCCACCATGGCGCGCGGCGGCTGGGGTTGGGGGCCACCGGTGCTGGCAGCTCTGGGGGACCCGGGCGCCGCCGGCGGACGGCGCGGCGGCCTCGACGTCTGGGAAATCCTCCCCGAATGGGCCGAACACGCCGACATGCCCGCGCCGTCGCAGGAACCGGTGACCGGTCCCGAGGCGCGCGAACGGCTGCGCAACCTGCTCGGCGCGGAAGCCGAGGCGAGGCCGACCCAGGGCGACTACGCGGAGCTCGCGGCCCACGCCTTCCGCCCGCGCGACCAGTACGGCCTGCCCAACATGGTGCTGGCCGAGGCCGGCACCGGCATCGGCAAGACGCTCGGTTATGTCGCGCCGGCCAGCGTCTGGGCGGCCAAGAACGGCGGCGCCGTCTGGCTCTCGACCTACACCAAGAACCTGCAGCGCCAGATCGACCAGGAACTCGATCGCCTCTATGCCGATCCCGCGGTCAAGGCCAACAAGGTCGTCATCCGCAAGGGGCGCGAGAATTATCTCTGCCTGCTCAATTTCGAGGAAGCGACGCAGGGCGGCGCGGCGCGGCAGAGCGAGCTGACCGCGCTGGGCCTGCTGGCGCGCTGGATCGGGGCGACGCGCGACGGCGACATGGTCGGCGGCGATTTCCCTGCCTGGCTGGCCGAGCTCGCCGGGCGCGGCCGCACGCTGAGCCTGACCGACCGGCGCGGCGAATGCATCTATGCGGGCTGTGCCCACTATCGCAAATGCTTCATCGAACGGGCGGTCCGCAAGGCGCGGCGCGCCGACATCGTCATCGCCAACCATGCGCTGGTGATGCAGCAGGCCGCCCATGCCGAGGACCCGGCCGACCTGCCCGGCCGCTATGTCTTCGACGAAGGCCATCACCTGTTCGAAGCGGCCGACGGCGCGTTCTCGGCCGTGCTGTCCGGTGCCGAGGGGCTGGAACTGCGGCGCTGGCTGCGCGGGCCGGAAGGTGGCCGGCGCAGCCGCGGCCGCGGCCTGGAGAAACGCTCGGGCGACCTGGTCGCCGACGACGAGGAAGGCGCGCGCCTGCTCGCCGAGGTGCTGACGGCCGCCATGATCCTGCCGGCTGAAGGGTTCGCCGAGCGGCTGCGCGACAACCAGCCGCATGGGCCGATGGAGGAATTCCTGCAGCTGCTGCGCACCCAGGTGCTGGCGCGCGCCCGCGACGTCGACAGCCCCTATGGCATCCAGTGCGGCACCGCCGAGCCGGTGCCGGGCCTGCTCGACGCGGCCGCGCGCCTCGCCGCGGCACTGGACCGGCTGGGCCAGCCGATATCGCAGATGATCAAGGCACTCGAACGCTTGCTCGACCAGCAGGCCGAGACGCTCGATTCCCAGACCCGGCTGCGCATCGATGCCGCCGCCCGCAGCCTGAAGCGCCGGCACGAACTGGTCACCGCCTGGATCGGCATGCTGGCATCGCTGGCCGAGGGAACACCGCCGGCCTTCGCCGACTGGTTTGCCCTCGACCGCGAAAACGGCCAGGAGACCGATATCGCCTTCCACCGCCACTGGATCGATCCGATGCTGCCGTTCGCGCGCAGCCTGCTCGACCAGGCGCATGGCGTGCTCGTCACCTCGGCGACGCTGCGCGACCAGGCCAGCACCACCGACGACGGCTGGCCCGCCGCCGAGGCGCGGTCGGGCGCCATCCATATCGCGCAGGAAGCGCGGCGGGCCAGCCTGTCATCGCCCTTCGACTACGCGACGCGGACCAAGGTATTGATCGTCACCGACGTCCGCCGCGATGCGCCGGACCAGATCGCGGCCGCCTATCGCGAACTGTTCCTGGCCTCCGGCGGCGGGGCGCTGGGCCTGTTCACCGCCATCTGGCGACTGCGCGCGGTCCAGCAGCGGATCGCCGCCCCGCTCGACCAGGCCGGACTGCCGCTCTATGCCCAGCATGTCGACCCGATCGGGATATCGACGCTGATCGACATCTTCCGCACCGAGATCGATTCCTGCCTGCTCGGCACCGATGCGGTACGCGACGGCGTCGACGTGCCCGGCCGCTCGCTGCGCCTGATCGTGTTCGACCGCGTGCCCTGGCCGCGGCCCGACATCCTGCACAAGGCACGGCGCGAGCGTTTCGGCCTCACCCGCTATGACGATATGCTGACCCGGCTCAAGCTGAAGCAGGCCTTCGGTCGCCTGCTGCGGCGGGCGGATGACCGCGGCGTCTTCGTCATGCTCGACGCCCAGATGCCGACCCGCCTCTTGACCGCCTTTCCCCCCGACGTCACCGTACGCCGCGTCGGGTTGGCGGAAGCCATCGCCGAGACCCGTGAATTCCTGTCCGAGGAGAGTGCTTCTTGTCTACCATCAGCCCGCAGACCGCACTGATCTACTGCATGGTCATCGCCGCCGTCGCCGACGGCAAGCTCAAGGATTCGGAGCTGGCGACCATCGGCGAAATGGCGGTGATGCTGCCGGTCTTCAAAGGTTACGACTACGAGATGGTGCGGACCGCCTGCGGCGATTGCGCCGCCCTGCTCGACCAGGACGACGGCCTCGACGTGGTGATCGGCCTGGCCAAGGACGCGCTGCCCGAACGGCTGCGCGAAACCGCCTATGCGCTGGCCTGCGACATGGTCGCCGTCGACGGCAGCGCAACCCAGGAGGAACTACGCTGGCTGGAGATGATGCGGCACGAACTCGACATCGAACGACTGCACGCCGCCGCGATCGAACGGGGCAGCCGCGCGCGCTATACCCGGGTGTGACGAGTCTTGCCGAAGGATAGGCGTCCGCTCCGGCTACCGCGGACGTCGCTTTGATCATGGAATACCTTCTATTTATTTAAGACAGAAACAATCGAAGACAATTAAATACAATTTTACCTTTCGCTTGCCTCGCCGGCTCGGTGGACAGGAACCGGCTCCAATGCTATAGCCTTTAGGCACGGCGCCGTGTGACCGGGGCGAACCGTTGCTTGAGAAGACAGCGGGTCACACGGCCATCCAGAACGGGAGCGCCGGGGCGTGCAGGTAATGGGCATGAGAACACTTCCGGTGCCGTCGCCATGATCGATGCGCCGGAGGCCGAGACTGGGGAGGCACCGTTGTCGACGGCGCAGATCGAGTCCCTGGGGTTGCGTGGCAGGTTCCTCGCCTGGTGGCATGGCGTGGAAGTCGCCGATGCGCCCGTACGCCAGATCGTCCAGGCCGAAGAGGCCGACGAATGGGGCGAACTCGGCAAGCCGACGACACGCGGCTGGCCCGTCAACCGCCAGACCCTGATCCAGGAACTGTTCGGCGAAGGCATGGTCACCCCGGGCGGCCAAGCCGCCCTGGTCAAGATGGTCGCCCGACTGCCGCTCGACTCCAACAAGCTCGTCGTCGAATATGGCGCGGGCCTGGGCGGCCTCGGCCTGCTGGTGGCCAACAAGACCGGCGCCAAGGTGCTGGGCCTGGAAGGCGACGACGCGCTGATCAAGTCGGCAAACACGCTGGCCTTCCGCCGCAATCTCGACAACCGCGCCTCGATCCGCCGGCTGGGCGACGGTTTTGCCCAGTTCAAGGCCTCGTCGATCGATGCGGTGGTGGCCAAGGAAAGCTTCTACACCCAGCCGCAGAAGGCCACCCTGTTCTCCCAGCTGGCCCGGGCGCTCAAGCCTGGCGGGCAGCTCTCCTTCACCGACCTCTTCCTCGGCCAGAACGAAACCGGCAACGCGCTGAAGCAATGGATCGAGAAGGAGCCGCGCACCCCGCGACTCGTGCGCGCGGCCGATCTCGAAATCCTGCTGCACAAGGTCGGCATCGAGATCGACAAGGGCGAGGATATCACCGAGGACTACCGCAACGCCCTGCAGGAGTCGTTCGAGCGTTATACCGACCGGATGGAAAGCGGCGACATCCACTCCAAATGGAAGCAGTGGGCGCTGTCCGAGGGGCATCATTGGCGCGCCCGGCTCGATGCGCTCAGCGAGGGCAGCCTGTCGGTGAAGCGCTATCAGTGCCACCGCTCGTCGGAAGTGCGCCTCGCGGACTTCATGAAATAAGGCGGCCAAGCCCTTCCGGGGTTGACTCCGCGGGCCGGTCCGACTAGGTTCCGCGCCGATTTACGCCGCTTGTGGCGGCAGCTGAAGGAATCTAGGTCATGAAGGTCATCAACTCGCTCAAGTCGGCGAAGACCCGCCATCGCGATTGCCGCGTGATCCGCCGCAAGGGCCGGATCTACGTGATCAACAAGACCAACCCGCGCTTCAAGGCCCGCCAGGGCTGAAGCCGTCCGGTCGTTCCGGGGTTCGATCGCGAACCCCGGCAACCAGGACCGGAATGTTTGGTGATTGTTGGCCCCGCCCCTCGGCGGGGTTTGTTTTTACGCGTCAGCGTACCGCTTCGGTTGCCGCCAGCGCGGTCAGCCAGTTGCAGAAGCGGGCGAGCTTCGCGCTCGGCCGCACCTCGGCCCGCCGCACCAGCCAATAGGCATGGGGCTCCGGCACGCTGAGCTCGAGCGGCGCGACCAGGCCGCCTTCCTTCAGGTCATCCAGCACGAACGGGCGATGGGCCAGCGCGACCCCCAGGCCCGCCCTTGCCGCCGCCAGCGCCTGGGTCGAATTGTCGAAGCCCAGCCGGCGTTTCGGCCGCAGGCCGGTGACGCCGGCGGCATCGAGCCAGCGCGACCAGTCGCCGGCCCGCGACGATGCCTTGACCTCGAGCCAGACATGGCCGGCGAGATCGGCGGCCTTGACCACGGGCCGCGCCGCGACGAGCCCGGCACTCATCACCGGAAAGCAGGCATCGGCCATCAGGAAGGTCGCGTCGCAGCCCGGCCAGTCATCGGCCGAGGCGCCGGTCTGGATGGCAAGGTCGATGCCGGGCTGGTCCAGCACCGCGTCGCGCGTTGCGGTGGCCAGGCGCACCTCGATATCCGGAAACTGTTCGTGGAACGTCGCCAGGCGCGGGATCAGCCAGCGGGTGGCGAGCGTCGGCACCAGCGACAGGGTGATCACCCCGAACTCGCGGGCGGCAAGGCAGCGCGCCGTGGCGCTTTCCATCTCGGCGAAGGCCCGCGCCAGCGATTGGCCGTAATCGCGGCCCGCCTCGGTCAGCGCCAGCCGGCCGCCATTGCGGCTGACCAGCGGCAGGTCGAGAAAGGCTTCGAGCTGGCGCAGGTGCTGGCTGATCGCCGGTTGGCTCAACCCGAGATCGGCGGCGGCGCGGGTGACGCTGCCGCTGCGGGCGACAGCGGCAAAGGCGCGGAGCGAGGCAAGCGGCGGCAGCATGGGCAGACTTTAGCCCCGGCCAGGGCCACGACGCGACGGGGAAATCGCAGACGGGGATAAGTCGCGCATAAGTCCGCGTTATAGGCGGGTTCACGACTACCGATTGGCCGGCCTGGGCCGTGATGGACTAGGGTCGCGGCACCATGATCGATGCCTGGATCCCCCTGACCCTCGCCGCCGCCTTTGCCCAGGCCCTGCGCACCGCCCTGCAGAAGCGGCTGGCGGGCAAGCTCAGCGTCAATGCCTCGGCCTTCGTCCGTTTCCTGTTCGGCATGCCCTTCGCGCTGGCCTGGGCGGCCGCGCTGATCGCGGTCAAGGGTGCCGACATCCCGGCAATGACGCCGGGCTACATGCTCTGGGTCGTCATCGCCGCCATCGCGCAGATTCTGGCAACGGCGCTGCTGCTGGCGGCGCTGGGCCGGCGCAACTTTCCCGTCGGCGTCGCCTTGTCGAAGACCGAGATCGTCCAGGCCGCCCTGTTCGGCCTGCTGTTTCTCGGGGACCGGCCAAGCCTGTGGGCGATGGGGGCGATCGTCATCGCCACCGCAGGCGTCGTCGCGATCGTGCTGAAGGGCGGGGGCGCCGGCATCGATGGCCGCACCGCCGTTACCGGCCTGGCATCGGGCGCCTGCTTCGCGCTGTCGGCGGTGGGCTTCCGTGTCGCCGCATTGTCGCTCGGCCTGGACGATGCCTGGGTGGCGGCGGCCTGGACGCTGGGCTGGGCGACGGTGCTGCAAACCCTGCTGATGGGCGCTTATCTGGCCTGGCGCGAGCGCCGGCAGTTCAGGCTGATCGGCGGCGTGTGGCGGCCGGCGCTGCTGGCTGGCTTCGCCTCGGCCGCCGGCTCGATCGGCTGGTTCACCGCGATGACCCTGCAGGCCGTGGCCTATGTCCGGACATTGGGCCTGGTCGAGCTGATCTTCACCTTCGCCTTCTCGTTCTTCTGGTTCGGCGAGAAACCGAAGGGGCGCGAAATCCTGGGCATCGCGCTGCTGGCGATCGGCATCGCCATGATCCTGAACCCGCACTAAAAAAATGGCCTCCCGGGGGGAGGCCATTCCGACGTTACTGCTTGAGCGCCTCGACCCCGGGCAGGGCCTTGCCCTCGAGCCATTCGAGGAAGGCGCCGCCGGCGGTCGAGACGTAGGAGAATTCCTCGGCCACGCCGGCATGACGCAGCGCCGCCACCGTGTCGCCGCCACCGGCGACCGAGAGCAGGCGGCCGGCAGCGGTCAGCGCCGCGGCGGTGCGGGCCACCGTAACGGTGCCGGCATCGAAGGGCGGCGTTTCGAAGGCGCCGAGCGGGCCGTTCCAGACCAGCGTGCGGCATTCGGAAAGCAGCGTGCCGAGCTTGGCGGCCGCCACCGGACCGACATCGAGGATCATCTGGTCAGGCTGCACCCGGTCACAAGGCACGACCTTGGAGGCGGCGCCGGCGCGGAACTCGCGCGCGACCACCACGTCGTCAGGCAGCACCACCTGGCAGCGGCCGGTCGCCGACTTGACCAGGATGTCGCGGGCGATGTCGACCAGGTCCTTCTCGACCAGGCTCGAGCCGATCTCATGGCCCTTGGCGTAAAGGAAGGTGTTGGCCATGCCGCCGCCGATGATCAGCTTGTCGACGCGGTTGAGCAGGTTGCCCAGCAATTCGATCTTGGTCGAAACCTTGGCGCCGCCGACCAGGGCCGCCACCGGCCGCTCCGGGTTTTCCAGCGCGGCGGCGAGGTGGGTCAGCTCGGTCTCCATGTTGCGGCCGGCCGCATGCGGCAACAGGCGGGCGAGCGCCTCGGTCGAGACATGGGCACGATGGGCGCAGGAGAAGGCGTCGTTGACGTAGAGATCGCCGAGCTTGGCCATTTCCCGGGCCAGTTCGGCGTCGTTCTTCTCCTCGCCCTTGTGGAAGCGGGTATTCTCGAGCAGCGCGATGCCGCCCGGCTTCAGCCGGCCGATCACTGCCTGCGCCGCCTCGCCGATGCAGTCGTCGGCGAAGGCGACGGGCAGGCCCAGCGCGGTCGACAGGACCGAGGCGACCGGCTTCAGCGACATCTCGGGGACGACCTTGCCGCCCGGCCGGTCGAAGTGCGACAGCACCACGACCCTGGCCCCCTTGCGCGACAGTTCGTGCAGGGTCGGCAGGATGCGGCTGATGCGCAGGTCGTCGGTCACCCGACCGTCGCGCATCGGCACGTTGAGGTCGACCCGGACCAGCACGCGCTGGTCCTTGACGACGAGATCGTCGAGCGTCCTGAAGCCGGTCATTTTCTGGCCTCAGCCGAGCTTCGCCATGGCGACGGCGGTGTCGCCCATGCGGTTGGAGAAGCCCCACTCGTTGTCGTACCACGACAGCACGCGCACGAAGGTGCCGCCGATGACCTGGGTCTGCTTCAGGTCGAAGGTCGACGATGCCGGGTTGTGGTTGAAGTCGGTCGAGACCAGCGGCACTGCATTGGTGGCCAGCACGCCCTTCAGCGGGCCATTGGCGGCGGCGATGATCGCGTTGTTGATTTCCTCGGCCGACGTCGCACGGCTGGCGACGAAGGTCAGGTCGATCAGCGAGACGTTCGGGGTCGGCACGCGGATGGCGGTGCCGTCGAGCTTGCCCTTGAGTTCGGGCAGCACGAGACCGACGGCCTTGGCCGCGCCGGTGGTGGTCGGGATCATCGACAGCGCCGCGGCACGGGCGCGGTACAAATCCTTGTGCATGGTGTCGAGCACCGGCTGGTCGCCGGTGTAGGAGTGCACGGTGGTCATGAAACCGTGCTCGATGCCGATCGCCTTGTGGAGCACAGCGGCGACGGGGGCGAGGCAGTTGGTGGTGCAGGAGGCGTTCGAGACGACCTTGTGCTCGGGCGCCAGCTTGTCGTGGTTGACGCCGTAGACGACGGTCAGGTCGGCATTGTTGGCAGGCGCCGAGACCAGCACGCGCTTGGCACCGGCCTCGAGATGCAGGGCGGCCTTGTCGCGGTCGGTGAAGATGCCGGTGCATTCCATCGCGATGTCGACGCCGAGGTCCTTCCACGGCAGCTTGGCCGGATCACGCTCGGCCGTCACCTTGATCCAGCCGGTGCCGACATTGATCTTGTCGCCGTCGACCTGGACGTCGCCGGCGAAGGTGCCGTGGACCGAATCGTAGCGGAACAGATGGGCGTTGGTCTCGACCGGGCCAAGGTCGTTGATGCCGACGACGTCGATATCGGTGCGCTTGGCTTCGATGATGGCACGCAGGACATTGCGGCCGATGCGGCCGAAACCGTTGATGGCGACGCGAACTGCCATTGAACTTCCTCCGAGGCGTGCGCCCGGCCGTCTGGTGCGCCGGAGCGTCAGTGATATTGCAGGATCGGCCTGGGTTCTAATGGCAAGGGGCCGCGAACGCAAGCGGCGGGAATGTGGCCATTCGGGGGCGAAACCGCCGGAAATCCAGTGATCGGCCGCTACCCGGGGCCTCGGCTCCCCGGGTAGCGGTAACCAGCGTTACTTCTTGGTCCAGGTCTCCTCGCCCAGGCCGTTGCCGCCACGGCGATACCAGGGCCCCTTCAGGTTGCCCGAGGCATCCTTGGTCATCTTGGTGACGCCCGACTTGCCGTCGTCGACATAGCCGACCCAAAGCGCGTCGCCTTCGACCATGCCGGCGCCGAAGTTGTTCGACCCGTCGATGGTCCACTTGATCTGGTAACCCGCGCCGCTCTTCAGCACCTCGACCGTGCCGGTGTAGGACGAGCCGTCCGCATCCTTGCCGGCCAGGCCGTATGCGCCTTCGAAGGCCTGCGCCAGGGCGGGCACGAACAGGGCGGCGGCAACAGCGAGAGGCAGCAACTTCTTCAGCATATCCAGCATCCGTTTTTTTATCTGGCCGGTTCAGGGGAACCGGACCCGCCGGCCGGCCACCGGGCGGGTCCGGCCGGTTCAGGCGGCCGGCGCGAGGACGCGCCGACGCCGCCACCAGACGATGGCGGCGGCGATGCCCGCCCCCGCCGCGAAGATGCCGACGGCCAGCAGCGGCCGGTGGAACAGCCAGGCAAAGCCGATCACCGCCAGCGACAACGGCAGCGCGATGACGAAGGCAACCAGCCCGACGCCGACGTCGAACAGGTCGCCGAGCAACGGAATGCCGCCGAGCAGCGCGGAGAACGGCTTGAACACGAGGACAATGCCGAAGAACATCACCGCGCAGCCGACCAGGCGGAGGATCCAGGTCAGGGCAACCTCGTGGTCGCGCGCCGTCTTGAACATCTCGGGCGCGGTCCAGAACCCGGTCTGAGCCAGGGCGATCGCGGGTCCGTCCGGCGTCGGATAGGGCAGCAGCCGGCCATTGCGCTGGGCGGCGACCACCGAGAGGTCGCCGGCCTTGACCGCGCGATAGGTTACGCGCAGATCGCCGACCCGGGGATTGGCCGGATCCTGCCCCTGATAGAGGCCGTCGCCGGCGGGCCTGAAACCATTGGCGGGCTTCATCGTCGCGACGGGGAGGTCCTCCAGCGGCTCGGCCTCGCCGGTGACGCGCGGGTCGATGGCAAAGCCGCCGAGCGCGACGCCGGCATTGACCAGCGCGGCATCGCGCAACGGCATGCGCGGGTTTTCATGGCCCTGCCGATTGCGAAACGAGTCGGAATTCTGCGGCGAGGACGACCATTCCTTGCGGTATTCGATCTGCTTGTCGCTTTTGTGCTCGTGCCACTGATACATCTCGACCCGGCGCTCGAGCCGCAACAGGCCGGGGCCGCCGATCCCGGTGGCGTCGTCGATCAGCGGGTTCGGCGCAGTCGCGCGCCCGCTCAGATGGACCAGCCGGCCCTCGTTGGCGGAATCGACCCGATCGGCGGCGACGTCGACGACGATGCGGGCTCCTCGATCAAGCGCGGCAAACGCCGCCACCGCGCGCCCCTCGTTCCAGAACAGCAGGCCGATCGAACCGAGGAACAGCACCAGACCGATCAGCGGCGCGACCAGACTGTCGCGGATACGCTCGCCCCAGCCGAGGTTGACGATATCATTGCCGCCGCCGGAATCCGGCATGCCGGCCCCCCCGCCGTTGGACTGGTCACTCATAGGCAGCTGCCCTCAACACCCCGCGGAAGATACAATCGCCAAAAGGCGTAGGTGTCAACGGCGGCACACCAGTGCTATGAAGGCTTCCGCGTCAGTAATTTCGTAAGGTGACGCGCGGCCGGCCTGACGGTATCATCGTCCAACCTCGGCACCGGCGCCGGCGGACAGGTCGAAAGAAGACCAGGGAGACAGGCTGGCGTAAATGGCGCCCAAGCAGCAGGCCGTTGCCTTATCGTCGGACGTATTTCGCGGATTGGTGGAAAACCAAAGCGAATTGACCGCATTTCTGGACTTGTTTGGCGACCTGGTCTGCGTGGTGCGGGACGGGCGGGTCGTCTTCATCAACCGTGGCGGCGCCCGCTTGCTCGGTGCGCCGCAGACCCATCTGGTCGGCCGCGCGGTCACGGATTTCCTTGCCACACCTTACACCGACCTTGCGGCCGACGGCTTCTCGGCCGTGCTGGACGAATGCGCCAGCGTGCCGGTCTGCCTGCGCGGCATCGAAGGACAGTCGATCGAAGTCGAATTGACGGTCCGCCCGTTCAGCTTTGCCGGCCCGGCCGTGATCTTGACGGCCCGCGACGTCACGACGCGCCTGCGCGCGGCCGAAGCGATGGTCCGGAGCGAGGCGCGCTTCCGCCGCGTGATCGACCTGGCGCTGGACTTCACCTGCATCTGCCGTGGCGATGCCATCACCTACATGAACGCCGCCGGCCTCAAGCTTCTGGCGGCGTTGCATCCGAACGAGGTCGTTGGGCGGCGCTTCGAGACCTTGCTGCACGGCGAGTATGCCGCGCTGACGGCCGACGGCCTGGCCATGCTTGCCGCCGAGAAGGAGCCGATTCCGGTCAAGTTCCGGGCGCTGGACGGCCGCTCGATCGACGTCGAGGTCGCCGTCGTCTCGCTGGGCGACGGCCAGGAAGACTTCATGATTGAGGCCCGCGACATGAGCGAGCGCAAGCGCGCTGCCCAGTCGGTGGTCGAACGCGAACAACGCCTGCGCGGGGTGATGAACGCGGTCGCCGACGGCATTCTGACCGTCGCCGAAGGTGGCGAGATCCTGACGGCAAATCCCGCGGCGGAAGGGCTGCTCGGCTGGAGTGCCGGCGAGCTCACCGGCCACGACGTCATGAAATGGATGCTGTCGCGGCCGGGCGAAAGCCGGCGCGACACCATCCGCCGCTATCGCGACCTGGGGCTTGCCCGGGTCGATGCCAATGCCCGGGTGGTCGAGGCCTGCCGCAAGGACGGCAGCCGCTTCCCGGCCGAGCTGACGGTCTCCGAAGTGCGTTTCGGCGAGGAACGCGTGTTCATCATCGTCATGCGCGACGTGACCGAACGACAGGAACACGAGCAGGCGATCCTCCGCGCCCGCGACCAGCTCGAAATCCGCGTCGCCGAGCGGACCCGCGAACTGGCCGATCTCACCCGCCAGACCCTGCAGATCCTGAACGCCACGTCCGAAGCGATCCTGGGCGTCGATGGCGAGGGCCGCATTTCCTTCATCAATCCCGCCGTCGATTCGATCCTCGGCTGGAAGACCGACCAGTTGCTCGGCAAGGCCTGGGCCAAGCTGGCAGCCGATTTCCAGCCGCTGGAGGGCGGCGAGGGTGGCGACGTCCGCGACCTGTTCGCCGCCGCACGCACCGCGCTGGCGCCGGTGCGCAGCGAACTGGCTTTCCTGCGCCGTGGCAGCGACCGGATCGTCGTCGAGGCCACCGTCGCGCCGATCGTCGAAAGCGGCAATTGGCAGGGTGCGGTCATCGTCGTCACCGACATCACCCAGCGCAAGCTGGACGAGCGTGAGCTCAAGCTGCTCGCCACCACCGATTCGTTGACCGGTGCCTCGAACCGCCGCCATTTCCTGGAATTGTCGCATAACGAGGTCGGGCGGGCCCGGCGCTACGGCCGCGCCCTCAGCGTCGTGATGTTCGACGTCGACCATTTCAAGCGGGTCAACGACACCCATGGCCACGATGCCGGGGACGAGGTCCTGCGCGCACTCGCCGGCATATGCCAGCGCGAAAAGCGGGTATTCGACATCTTCGGCCGGCTGGGCGGTGAAGAATTTGCCTTCACCCTGCCCGATACCGACCGCGCGGGCGCCAGGGGATTCTGCGAACGGCTGCGGCAGCGCATCGGCGACCTCGGCATTCGGCTGGCCGACGGCACACAGCTCGGCATCACCATCTCGCTGGGGGCGGCAAGCCTGGGCGAGATCGACCTGGCCGGCACCGACGGTGCGCTCGACGCGCTGATCAAGCTCTCCGACAGCCGGCTCTACCAGGCCAAGACCGGCGGCCGCAACCGCGCCGTGGTCGACTGAGCGTCGGGTTCGTCCGATCGGCACGTTTATCCCGGGAGGCGGGCGGCGGAGCCGGACCCGCGACATTTCTGGGGGCAGGCTTGGTCGATCGCACTCATCTCGTCATCGGCACACCATGTTTTGGCGGCGCCACGTCGCATTACTACACGCGCTCGCTACTCCGCTTGCAGGACGCATGCCGCGAACGGAATATCGGCCTCTCATATCGCCTGCTCGGCGGTGACGCGCTGATCACCCGGGCGCGAAACACCATCGTTTCGGAGTTCATGGCCGAACCCTCCTCCACGCATCTCCTTTTCATCGATGCCGATATCGGGTTCGATCCCGACCAGGTATTTGCCCTGCTCGATGCCGGAAAGGATGTCTCCGGGGCGGTCTATCCGGCCAAGGGATACGACTGGTCGCTGATCGAATCACATGCCCGGTCCGGCCGGGCTGATCTCGACTCCAGCGCGCTCAGCTACGTCGTCGAATTCCTTGACGAGACTGCCGTCATGCCGGAACGCGGCTTCGCCCGCGTCCGCTATATCGGTACCGGTTTCATGCTGGTGCGGCGCTGCGTCTTTGACGTGCTGGCACGCCATTACCCGGCACTGCAGTACCGTGCGCTCAACGTCGCCGGTGATGCCGGGCTGGCCCAGGACTGCCGCTATGCCTTCTTCGACACCAGCATCGATCCCAACACCCAGGTGTATCTGAGCGAGGATTATGCATTCTGCAAACGCTGGCTGGACGTCGGCGGTGAGATCTGGGCGAATCTGCATTCGGAACTCACCCATGTCGGGCCGGTTCCGTTCCGTGGCCGCCTGATGTCGATATTCGATCATCGCGACAACGGTACGTAGGCCACGTTATCCTGGCGCGATGGACACGATCGTCATCGAGCGGCGCGACGGCAGCCGGATGGAACTGCATGTCTGGCCCGCGGCAGCGGCCAAAAGCCCGCCGATCCTTATCATGCCGGCGATGGGCGTGCCGGGCGGCTATTATCGTCCGTTGGCCGAAGCGTTGGCGGCCCAGGGCTTTCCCATCGTCGTCGGCGAACAGCGCGGCCACGGCCGCAGCGGTGTGCGGCCGGGCCGTCGCGTCGACTTCGGCTATCACGACCTGCTCACCGAGGATTGGCCGGCGATAGTCGAGGCCACGGCCGGCCGCTTTCCCGGCGCCAGGCCGGTATTGCTCGGCCATTCGCTGGGCGGGCAGCTCGGCTTGCTCCATGCCGGGCGGCGGCCGCGGGCGTTCTCGGCCATCGTGCTGGCCGCCGCCTGCTCGGTCCACTATCGATCCTACCCAGGTATCGCCGGGCTGGCGATCCGCGGCTATGCGCGGTTCGGACCGCCGCTGGCACGCATCGTCGGACATTTTCCCGGATACTGGCTCGGTTTCGCTGGGCGCGAGGCGCATGGCATGATCAGGGATTGGGGCGAAGAGGTGCTGACCGGCCGCTATCGCCTGGCGGGCAGCCCGCATGACGACGACGCCCTGCTGGCCGGGATCGACCTGCCCGTCCTGGCGATCTCGCTCGATACCGACCGGCTGGCACCGCGGGCAGCGGTCGATCGTCTGGCGGGGAAACTGTCCGGTGCCCGGGTCGAGCGGGCGCACTGGCGGGCTGCCGACCTGGGCGACCCCGGATTCGACCATTTCACCTGGGTGCGCCGGCCCGCCATCGTCGCCGAGCGCATCGCCGGATGGCTGCGGCAGGCGCTGCCGCCTTACATGTAGTTGAGCAGCGACAGGCTGGTTACCTTCGACAGGGCGGAGTAGGACGCCTGCAACTGCGTCTGCTGGGCATTCAGCTTGGCAGCGGTTTCGGCGGTATCGACCTGCAGGATGTCGGCGATCGCGTTGGTCGAATAGGTCACGAAGGCCTGATGCGTGGTCTTGGCGTAGCCGGCCGACTGGGTCGCGACCGTGATCGAGGTCGTCATCGACTGCATGCTGAGAAAACCGGTGGCGCTGATCGCCGCGGGGGGCGAAGCGTTGCCGTCGATCGCGTCGGTCAGGGCCTGGCGCGCATTGGTCATGGCCGTCGAGATGTTGGTATAGCCGGTGGCGGTCGACGCCGCGGTCCCGGTGATGGAAGGCAGCAGCGTGGTGCCGAGATCGGCCACCTCGACCAGGCCGTCCAGCAGACGCTTGAACGGATTGTTGGCATTGGCGCCGCCGTTATTGAACGGCGCCTGGGTCGTGAGGGTCCACGGCGTCCGGTTCGGGTTGGTCGACAGCTGAATCTGCGGGTTGGTGAAGGTGTTGGTATCGATCTGGACCTGGGTCTGGCTGGTCTGCCCGGTCGAGTTGATCTGGAAATGGTAACCGGCGTTGGAGCCGGCCGCCGTCGCAACCGTCGAGCCGAAGACATAGGCCGCGTTCAGCGCCGCATTGTCGACCGGTGGATTGGTATTCGGGTTGATCAGCGTGACGGCCGGCGAGGTGACGTTCGAGCCGGACATCAGATAGCGGCTGGAATCCTGGCTGTTCAGCAGGTCGGCGATCGATGCCAGCATCGCCACCGCCTGCTGCGACATGTTCGAGGCGTATTCGTTGAGTTTCTTGGCATCCTCGGTCGGGTTGCCGCCCGGGGTCGGCACCGGCGTGGCAATCAGGCGCTGGAAGTTCTGCGCCTGGGTGACGACCGACTGCAGCGAGGTCGTCGAAAGCTTGGCCCGGGTCTCGACCGTCTTGATGTTCTCGAGATAAAGCGTCGCACTCTGCTGTTGCTCGCTCAGGCTGGTCAGGCGGGGGATATCCTGGGCATAACCCGACCAGACCTGGCTTTTCAGGCCCGTCGTCAGCTGTGTCGCCGTGTTGTCGAGCTGCTTCTGGTTCTGCAGCATCAGATAGACCAGATTGTTGGTCTGGGCATAGGTGCCGATGCGGGAAATCGAGGTGACCATCGCGCGTTACCCTTCTGGTTCGCTGACTTACTGCTTCAGACTCAAGACGGTATCGAGCATCTGATTCGCCGTCTGGATCGACTTGGCGGAAGCCTGATAGGACTTCTGGTAGACGATCAGATTCGACAGTTCCTCGTCAAGATTGACGCCGGTCACGTCGCCGAGCCGCGTGTTGATATTGCTCAACAGACTGTTGTTGTACTGGGCCGCGGTCTTCGACGTCAGGCGCAAATCCGCGACATTGTTCAGGATCGTCGACGAATAGCCGAGAAAGGTGGTCTGGATCGCCCCGAGGGAACCGGCGGCGGCGAAGGAAATGTTCGTCGTGTTCAGCGCGGTATCGAGGTTGCGAGCAATCGAGATATCGATCGCGCCGGTCGTCGTGTTCAGCAGCGACGCATTGGCGACGATATCGGGATGGACCGAGATCGTCCCGGCATTGTCGATATTGCCCGGATTGGCCGGTGGATTGGGATAGACGCCGGCGAAGAAATGGTTCGCCTGGTTGACCGCATTGGTCGGATCATAGGTGGGATTGGCGGCAACGTCGGTCGTGTTCAAGTTCGTCGCCTGGACGGTGTTGTAGAGCTGCAGGGCAAACTGATTCAGTTCGGCCGTTCGCTGCTGCAATTCGCCTTGGGGCAGACTGGCGGTCGCCGAATACTGGCCGCGCTGGCCGAGCAGCGCACCGATCTTGCCGCCGCCTGAAATCAGCTCGTCGGTCAGGTCCGGCAAGCCGGGATTGCCCATCGTACCCAGGCCGATGCGTTGTGTCGGCGTCACCGCCGTCATCGCCGTGACCGGGACGTAGGTTGCAAGCGTATTGCCGGGGGCGACGCCGAGCTGACCGAATTTTTGCAGCTTCGTGCCGTCGACCATCACCCGGCCGGTCGTCGTCGACACGACCATGTTGCCGTCGGGTCGCATATAGGTCTGGACACCCATCAGCGATCCCAGCTGCCGGACGATTTCCTGGCGCTGGTCCTGCAAGTCGCCGGTGTCGAGCCCGACGGCCTGGCCGGTCGAGATCTTGTTGTTCAGATCCCCGAGCTGGTCGATATAGGTGTTGGCTTCCTGCAGGCCGTCGGCGACCGCCTGGTCGGCCTGCAGTCGAAGCGCCTGGATCTGCTGCGACATGGTGTTGAGCTGGCCGGTCAGCACCTGGGCACCGGCGATCACGGTCGACGGCGGGATGCTGTCGACCGCGACGGTAAAACCATCGAGGTCCTTCTTGAAGGCGAGCATCGCGTCCGACAGCGAATTCCCCGAACCCGGCTTGCCGTAGAGCTGCTCGACCGAGGCGCGATACTGGTCCTGGACCTCGTACTTGCCGACCACCGTGGTCGTCTGCAGCTGCTGGCTCTCCAAGGCAGCATTGGCCGAGCGGATCACGCTGCCGGTCACGGCACCCTGGCCGATACCGCCGACCGACTGCGAAAACTGGGTCAGCGATCGCTTGTGGTAGCCCGGCGTGTTGACGTTGGCGATGTTGTGGGAGGTGATGTCGAGCTGGCGCTGGCTGGTCTTCAGACCCGACAGTGCGGCATCGAGAATGACGCTGACCATGGCAGCCTCCCGCCTACAACCGGCGATCCGAGAACATGGCAAGACCGGGGGTGCCGCCCGTCAGGGTCTCGGTCGCGCGCCCGCTGCGCCCGTAGGACGTCATCGATTGCTGCTTCTTGACGGCCTGGCTGATCACCTCGATCACCACCCTGGTTCCATCCATCGCGGCCTTGAGCGCCACGGCATTTTCCTGGGCCGCCTCGCGCAGGCGGTCGTTCAGATGGACCAGGCCTTCTCGCAGATCGTCCGACAGGACGATCCGGCGTTCGTTCAGGCGGTTCTTCAGCGCGTCCGATTTCAGCGCATAGAGATCGGCCAGCTGCCGCTTGCGCGTCATCCTGGGTTCCGCCTCGTCGAGCTTCAGTGTCTGCAGAATGGCGGTCTCGGCATCGAGCGCATCGATCAGGTCGAGCGCAACCTCGGCCAACTCGTTGAGCGCCCCGAGCTCCGGATCGGGCTCGCCGGCGAAGTCGGCAGCCGGTGCTACCGCTGGCTCGACCGGCAGGTCTTCGGCCTGCTGGCTCTGGATCAGCTGGTTCATCGTGGCGTTCATCCGGGGGTCGATCATTGGGCACCCTCCTGCATCCGCAGCATCTGCTTATATACCATGTCGGCGACGCCGATGCCGCCGCGGGCGACGATCGCCTTGGAATACTGTTCGTTCAGGAACGACTTGAAGTTGTCTTCGCCATGGCCGCCACCGGTCAGGGGATCGGACTTCACCCCCTCGGACATGTGCCGGATCATCTCGGACAGGAAGCTCGCCTCGAATTTCTCGGCGGTAGCGCGCAACTGAGCCTCGCTGGCCTTGGCCTTCGGCCCGGTTGCCAGGCCGGCGAAAGGCCGGGCCAGCATCGGATCGGGGGCGTTCATCGTCGTGCTCACCGTCTGGCCCTCCGTCACATCATCTGCAGGTCGGCGCGCAGCGCACCGGCCGCCTTGATCGCCTGCAGGATCGAGATCATGTCGCGCGGGCCGACGCCCAGCGCGTTGAGCCCGTCGACCAGTTCCTGCAGCGACACGCCGCCGCGCAGTACCGACAGGCGCCGGTCGGCCTGGTCGTCGACCTGGATGTCGGTGCGCGGCACCACCACCGTCTGCGCCCCCCCGGCACCGTCGAAGATGATGTTGCCCTGGGCATCGCGTGCCACCGTGCCGTCGGCGTTCAACCGGGGGGTTCGGCCGGTGCCCGAGGAGAAAGGCGCCGGCTGCGAGACCTGCGGCGTCTCGGTGATGCGGACCGTCAGGTTGCCCTGGGCAATCGCCACGGTATCGACCCGGACATTGGCGCCCATGACGATCACGCCGGTCTTCTCGTCGATGACCACCCGGGCGGTCTGGTCGGTCTGCACGACCAGCTGTTCGATCTGCGTCATCAGGCCGATGACGTCGCTCTTCATGCCGTCGGGGATGTCGACCTGGACGGTCGAGGGGTCGAGCGCGCGCGACGCCGGCTGGCCGAGAAAGGTCGAGATCGCCTGCGCCATCCGGCGGGCGGTGGTCAGGTCGGGGTTGCGCAGCGCCAGGCGCAGCAGGGGCATCGAGGCCAGATCGAAGCCGACCTCGCGTTCGACGATCGCGCCATTCGAGATGCGGCCGGCGGTGACGACGCCGCGCTGGACCAGCGCGGCCTGGCCCTGGAACTTGAAACCGCCGGCGGCGATCGCGCCCTGCGCCACGGCATAGACCTCGCCGTCGGCACCGTAGAGGGGGGTGACCAGCAACTGGCCGCCGACCACGCTCTTGGCGTCGCCCATGGTACCGACGGTGACGTCGATCCGCTGGCCGTGCCGGGCAAACGGCGGCAGGGTCGCGGTCACCATGACCGCGGCGATGTTCTTCGTATTGTAGTTGCCGGCGGCGCGGACATTGACGCCCAGCCGTTCCAGCATGGCTTCCAGGCTCTGCTTGGTGAACGGGGCGTTGTTCAGCGAATCGCCGGTGCCGTCGAGACCGACGATCAGGCCGTAACCGATCAGCATGTTCTCGCGCACGCCCTCGAAGTCGGCGATATCCTTGATCCGCGACTGCGCTAGCGCTGCCTGGGCCATGACCAGCAGGGCAAGGCCCGTGGCGGCGATGGCCAGGACGAGGCGGGACATGATCTGACGGTCGTTGAACACCGATGGCATCGGCAAAACCTTCCTTCTGGTCGCCTGGCGCCCCCCCCCCGACATCCGCCGAAACCAAGCCTGCCATCTGCATGGTAAAGCTGCGGTTACGGTCAGTGGCGAAAGCGGCGCCGCCTTCCCTAATGCAGCCCCCGTGCCAGCCAGCCTTGAGGCTACAAGGCATTGAAATTATTGAATTCCTATTCGGTCGAAACAAAGCGAAGCCCGGCATTCCCGACCGGCACCCGGCAGGATTTGCCGGGGCGTTTTCGCCGCGGGGCTAATCGGTTGTTAAGTCGGGCGGACTAGCGTAAAGCTCAAACCCTCCTGCCGGAGATGCGAGGACAGGGTCAGTCGGACGATGAAGATCGAGGGCACAGGCCAGGTTCGTGGCAATCGACCCACGCAGCGTGCGCGTGCGGGCGGTGCCGGCGACCGTTTCTCGACCCATCTCGACGACGCGCCCGCCGAGTCGGCACCAATGGCGGCGGCGGCCCCGATGACGTCGGTGGCGGCACTGCTTGCGGTTCAGGACGAGGGCGACGCAACGTCGCGCCGGCGGCGCCGTGCGGTGCAGCGCGGCACCGACCTGCTCGACCGGCTGGACGAGATCCGCCATGCGCTGCTGACCGGCAACATGCCCGCCGCGCGCCTCCAGGCCCTGGCCGACGCCCTGACCCGCGACCGCCAGGCAATCGACGATCCAAGGCTTGCCGAAGTGCTGGCCGACATCGAGTTGCGCTGCGCGGTGGAGCTGGCAAAGCGTGGAATTGCGGCGGTACCCGGCTGATTCTGCGCAAGTTTTCAGCAATCATTCACATCTTCACAATTCATGTCGTCCCTGCTCGCGTCGCGCGCTTGCAGGGATAGGTCCCGATTCATATACTCCGCGCCGCCCGGTATCGGGGCTGTCCAGGGGCAACGGCGCTTGCCTCGGGTTGGTGGAGTAAACGGATGGGAATACAGTTGAAACCCAACTACCGGCCGTCAGAAGACGAGCCGTTCATGAATCCCCGTATGAAGGAGTATTTCCGCCGCAAGCTGCTGGAATGGCGGGATGAAATTCTACGGGAGTCCAATCAGACGCTGCAGCATCTCCAGGAAGACACGGTTCAGGAGCCGGATATTGCCGACCGCGCCTCCACCGAATCCGAGCGGGCGCTGGAGTTGCGCACCCGCGACCGCCAGCGCAAGCTGATTTCCAAGATCGACGCCGCGATGAAGCGGATCGACGACAACACCTACGGCTATTGCGAAGAGACCGGTGAACCGATCTCGATCAAGCGGCTGGAGGCGCGGCCGATCGCCACCTTGTCGATCGAGGCCCAGGAACGCCACGAACGGCGCGAGAAGGCGTATCGCGACGCCTGACGGCGATTGCAGACTTGACCTCGCGGGGCCGGCGCAAGCCGGCCTCCTTGTTTTTCGGCGTCATTCCATGGCGACGACGCGGGGCGGCGCACGTTCGGCCAGATGGCGGATGACGTAGGCGGCGAAATGATCCGCCGGCAGTGGCCGCGAGTAGTGGTAGCCCTGGCCCATGTCGCAGCCGGCGGCACGCAGCAGCGCCTCCTGCCCGGAGGTCTCGATCCCCTCGGCGATGATCCCGAGCCCCAGGCCCCGCGCCATGCCGATCAACCCCCGGCTGATGGTCAGCGCATTGGCATTCCAGGGCAATTCGGAAACGAAGCTGCGATCGATCTTGAGGTAGTCGACCGGCAGCCGGTTGAGCCAGGCGAGCGAGGCATGGCCCGTACCGAAATCGTCCAGCGCGACGGTGACGCCGGTCGCCTTGACCCGCGCCAGCAGTTCGACCGATCCCTCGATGTCGGACATCGCCGCGCTTTCGGTGATCTCCATCGACAGCCATTCCGGCGCGACGCCGCTTTCGGCCAGCGCCAGCGCCACACGCTCGGGAAAATCGGGCTGACGCAACTGCAGCGGCGAAACGTTGACGGCCAGCCGCAGCGGCGGCAGGCCCTCGGCCGCCCAGCGCCGGGCCTGGGCACAGGCCTCCTCGATCACCCACTGGCCGATCGACTGGATCAGCCCGGCCTCTTCGGCCAGGGGGATGAATTCGGCCGGCGGGATCATGACACCGTCGACATCGCGCCAGCGCAACAGCGCCTCGGCCCCGACCAGCGCCCCGTCGCGCAGCCTGTGCTGGGGCTGGTAGTGGAGTTCGAACCCACCCTGCTCGACCGCGCGATTCAGCGCCTCGACCGTACGGGCACGACGGCGGGCGACGTTGTCGAGCCGGGCCGAGAAGAAGCCGACCGCGCGATGGCCCCGGCGCGCCTCGTCCAGTGCGATCCGGGCCTGGGCAACCAGCGCCGCGCCGTCGCGGCCGTCGGCCGGATAGCGGGCGACACCAAAGGTCGCGGTAACCGCGACCGTCTTGCCCGCCAGAGCAAACGGATCGGCGAGCAGGCTGCGCACCGCCGCGACGAAGCCGCCCGATCCGGCGCTTTCAGACGGGCGTTCGACCAAGGCGAATTCGTCGCCGCCGATGCGGGCGGCGAATTCCGCCCCGGGCAACCGCTGACGCATGCGGCGGGCCAGCGCGATCAGAAGGTCGTCTGCCATGGCCGGGCCGTGCCGGCCGGACAACGCGCCGAAGCGATCGAGATTGACGACGACAAGGTCGAAGGCGTGGTCGGGCCTGGCGCCGATCTCGCCGTCGAGATCGGCGACCAGCGCGTCGCGGTTCAGCAGTTCGGTCAGCGGATCGTGGCGGACGAGGTAACGCGCCCGTTCGCGATCCTCGGCGGCACGCGCCGCCTCGGTCTGGGCCCTGGCGGCGGCGATGGCGTAGTGGGTCCGGCGGAAATAATCGTTGGTGCCGGCGACGAACAGGGCGACGACCACGGCGGTGGCGACGAACAGTTCCTGCTGGACCAGGGTCGCCAGCGGCTCGTCGGCGAGGACGCCGCCGATCGCGTAGATGCAGGTGACGAGGACGCCGCAACGCAGGATCAGGCCGAGGGTCGGCGCGATCATCGCCGAGGCGACGATGAACAGGGCGACCCCGGGCGCAATCATGCCGTAGGACTGCTCGGGCGCGGCAGCGCCGCCGATGCCGGCGAGCGTGATGCCGCCGACGACCGCGGTGGCGATCGCTGCCGCCGGCACCAGCCGCGGATCACGCCACAGCGTGCAGCCGATCAGGCACAGGCCGGCCCAGGACAGGCCGACCAGGCGAAACGGCAGGGAGCGCAGCAGGAAATCGGTCGCGGTAATCAGATCCCAGGTGATCGACAGCAGCAGCGCGATCAGCGCCAGGATCGAAAGGCCAGCCAGCAAGGGCAAGGTTTCGCGCAGGCGCCTGGCGCGGTAGCGGACCTCCAACTCACGCGGGAGAGGGGCCGAGAAATGCGGCAGGATTCGCATGCGAAAAAGATGATGCTCGCTGGACGAGCGTCATGCAATCGGCATTGTAGCGCGAGTCCTTGGTATTTCTCGTTATTTGGACCCTTACAACCGTTACGCATAATTGTAACGGTTCGTCTCGACTACTAATTGGTGTCTTACAGAATAGACAGGCCGATCTCAAGCAAAGCCGACGGCAAAGAAAAAGGCGGGAAGCGGTCGCCCGCCTCCCGCCGAAGTGGATCGACGCGAATATCAGAAAGGGAAGATGATGTCGAAGAGCTGGGTGCCATAGCGCGGCTGCTGGACATCCATGAGCTGGCCGCGCCCGCCATAGGAGATGCGCGCCTCGGCGATCTTGGTGTGTTCGACCGTGTTGGTCGCCGTGATGTCTTCGGGCCTGACGACGCCGGAAATCAGCAATTCGCGGACTTCATAGTTGACGCGGACTTCCTGACGGCCCTGGACAACGAGATTGCCGTTGGGCAGCACCTGGGTGACGATCGCTGCGATCTGGCTGGTCACGGTCTCGTCGCGCTGGATCTTGCCGGCGCCGGCATAGGACGAGGTCGAGGTGCCGTTGACCAGCGAGCCCGGAGTGGCACCGCGGAAGATGTTTTCGATCGCCGAACCGCTCGAGGTCCCGGTGGCCGAATTGACTTCGGTACCGAGCAGGTTGGTCAGGCCGGCCGTCTCGGTCGTCGCGCGGGTCCGGTTCGACGCATTGTTCGCCGTAGCCTTGTCGGCGATGTTGACGACCACGGTGACGATGTCGCCCACGCGCGCGGCCCGCTGGTCCTTGAAGAAGGCGCGCGCGCCCGGCCGCCACAGCGAATTGGCCAGTTTGGTCGACGGTTCCGGCGAGGGCATCGGCAGGGCGACGGGCTGGTAGCCCTTCTGCGCCTGCGGATTCTCGATCGGCGTCAGCTTCGGCGCCTCGCCCATGTCGGCCAGGCGCTGGGTGATGTTGCAGGCCGGCAGCAGGGCGCAGAGCGCCACGGCAAGGCCGACGCGTAGAAGGCGCGACGCGGTCATCGGGGCGATCTCCTCAGTTCACGGCGGCGGTACGGGCGGCCAGACCCTGCGCGACCGGCGTGCCGGTGGCGGCCAGGACCTCGACCTCGCCCGGGCCGATGACGATGGCCTGGACGATCTTGTTGGAAGACAGGTTCATGACCCGCACGGTCTCGCCCATCGCGCCGGGTTCGGTCGCGCGGCCCTGCAGGCTCAACGTGATGCCGGGGCGGCGGAAGGTGAGCGTGACGATGCCGTTGCGGGCGACCATCTCGGGCTTCTTCACGTCGCCGAGGCGCAGCGGCTGGCCGGCGGTCAGTGAGCGGGCCGCCGCCAGGCCGACGATCTCCTGCGGATTGACGATGTTGTAGCGGCTGAGCTGCTCGGGCCGGATTTCCATGTAGTCGATGTCGTTCCAGCCGATGACCGTGCCCATGGCCACCGGGCCGCGCAGGACCGGGATCTCGGCGATTTCGGCGGCCCGGCCGGTCAGCCGCACCTTCTCGCCCGCCACGGCCGGATCCGCCGGATAGACGACGACCGCGGTGAACCGGCCGGTGCGGCGATCGATGTCGAAATCGTCGACGCGCAGCGAGGGGAGAACGTCGTCGGGCACGAAGAGCTGCTGGGCCCGGTTGTCGAGCGAAACCTCGTAGCGCGCCCCGCCCAGACGTTCCTTGGCGACGCGGCCGATCTCGCCCAGCAGGTCGGCCTGCGGCACCATGCGGCCGCCGCGCGTCACGGTGACGCCGCGCACCGACTGGTCGCCCGACCAGTTCAGGCCGTTCTCGCGGGCGATCGAGGCGAGGTAGCCGGCGCGCAGGAACATGCGCTCGCCGGGTGCCGGCGAGTCGGCGACGATCACGCGCTCGGCCGGGCCGGCATTGTCGAACAGGTCGCCGAGCGTCACGGTCGCCGCTGCCACCGTCGGATTCGATTTGAGGCGGACCTCGCGCATGTCGCGCGCGGCCGCCGTCGCGGCATGGGCCGTGCCCGACAGGGCGATCGAGGCGGCCAGGATCGCGACAAGCCCGGAGAGCAGCAGGCTGGCGGCGAGAAGGAACATGGCAATGCGCATGACGCGGTCTTCCTGCAACATGGATCAGCGCAGCTGGTTGGTGGTCTGCAGCATCTGGTCCGAGGTGGTGATCACCTTCGAGTTCATCTCGTAGGCGCGCTGGGCGGTGATCAGGTTGGTGATCTCGGTGACCGGATTGACGTTCGACGTCTCGAGATAGCCCTGGCGCAGGATGCCGTAGCCGATGGCGCCGGGATTGCCGAGCGTGACCTGGCCCGAGGCCGGGGTTTCCAGGAACAGGTTGTCGCCGACCGATTCGAGGCCGCCGGCATTGATGAAGGTGCCGATCGTCAGCTGGCCGACCTGCTGGGGCTGGATCTGACCGGGGATCGTCACCTGGACCAGGCCGGTCTGCGAGATCGACACCTCGGTGGCGTTCTGCGGGATGGTGATCACCGGCTGCACCGGATAGCCGTCCTGGGTGACCATCTGGCCCTGCGGGTTCAGGGTGAAGGCGCCGGCCCGGGTGTAGAACAGCTGGTCCTGGCCCGGGATCTGCACCTGGAAGTAGCCGCGGCCCGAAATCGCCAGGTCGTAGGGATTGTTGGTCATGGTCAGCGTCCCCTGCTCGAGGATGCGGTAGACCGCGCCGACACGGACACCGACGCCGAGCTGGATGCCGGCCGGCACCACGGTGTTCGCATCGGCGGTCGAGGCGCCGACGCGGCGCTGGTTCTGGTAGAGCAGATCCTGGAACTCGACGCGCTGCCGCTTGTGGCCGGTCGTCGCCATGTTGGCGATATTGTTGGAAATGACCTCGACGTTGGTCTGCTGGGCCTGCATGCCGGTGGCGGCGATCTGAAGCGAGCGCATGTCGGTTTCTCCTCAGGCTTCAGGCGGTAATGCGGGCGAGGCGGTCGATCGCCTTGCGCTGGCGGTCGGTGTCGGATTGCAGCATCTGCTCGGCGGCGTCGTAGGCCCGGCTGAGTTCGACCATCGAGGTCAGCTCGACCACCGGCTGGACGTTCGAGCCCTCGATCACCCCCTGGCGCAGCGTCACGTCCACCGCCGGAACCGGTGCCTGGCCCTCGGGTGCGGCATAGAGGCCCCGGCCGGTCATGGTCAGCTGCTGGGGATTGGCGAAGGTGACGAGCGACAGGCGGCCGAGATTCTGGGTGACGTTCTGGTTGACCATCGAGATCGTGCCGTCATGCGCGATGGTGATCTCGCCGCGATTGCCGTTGATCTGCACCCGGCGGCCCTGGTCGTCGAGCAGCGGATAGCCGTTGGCATCGGTCAGCTGGCCCTGCGAGTCGAGCCGCAGCCGGCCGTTGCGGGTGTAGCGCGGCCCGACCGGGGTATCGACGGCGAGGAAGCCCTGGCCGGCAATGGCGACGTCGAGCGAGTTGCCGGTGACCTCGAACTCGCCCTCGGCCATGTTGCGGGCGGTGCCGTAGTCGCGCACGAACGAGATGTTGTCCTGCTTCATGCCGATGCGCTCGGACGAGCGCATCACATACTCCTGGAACATCATCTTCTCCGCCTTGAAGGCGGGGGCATTCATGTTGGCAATGTTGTTGGCCACCACGTCGAGCTGACGCCGCATCGTGGTCAGGCGGGACAACCCGATATAGGCAACATTTTCCATCGCTGACCGGTCCTCTCCGCTACGAGGCCGCATGTCCATCGCGGCCGATCCGGTATTTGCAACTGGCGTGCCAGTCGCCGTAGCGAATAGAATCAATGACTTAGCTGATGGACACCAAAGGCGTAGCGGCAGGATTTGCCGGGCAGGCCGGGGCGATCCATGTCAAGATCGCCCCCGTCCGACCGGAGGAGACCGCCATGACGCGCCGCCACCTGGTTCTGTTCGGCCTCGCCGCCTTCGTCCCCGCCGCCGCCCTCGCCCACCACGGCTGGAGCGGCTACGACGCCGATCAGACCCTGACCGTCGAGGGCACGATCACGACCCTCGCCTACCAGAACCCGCATGTGAAGATCGGGCTGAAGACCGAGGCAAAGACCTGGGACATCGTCCTGGCCCCGCCGTTCCGGATGCAGAGCCGCGGGTTGCCGGACGGATCGATCAGGATCGGCGATACCGTCACCGTGATCGGCTATCCCCACAAGACCGAACAGACGGAACTGCGGGCCGAGCGCATCGTCGTCGCCGGCAAGACGGTCGAGCTGCGCTGATGCACGACTACCGGGGCGGACCGGACTGGGCGGCCTGGCTGGAACATTCCGCGCTGGCCCAGGCGATGCGCGGCGGGGTCAGCCTCTACCCGGCCGTCGAGACGCTGCACATCCTCGGCTTTGCCTGCCTGATCGGCGGCATCTTCGTCTTCGACCTGCGGCTGGTCGGGCTGGGACGCGGCATCGCACCGGCCGCACTGGCGGCCATTGCCCTGCCGGTTGCCGGCGGCGGGCTGGCGATCGCAGCGGCGGCGGGTTCGTTGCTGTTCGTCACCGAGGCGGTGGCCTATCTGCACAACCCGCTGTTCCTGGCCAAGCAGGGGCTGATCCTGCTGGGCCTCGCCAACCTTGCCCTCTTCCACTGGCGTTTCCGCGACGGGCTGCGCCAATGGCCGGCCGGTGCCGCATTGCCGCCGGCTGCCCGGATCGCCGGCCTGGTCTCGCTCGCCGCCTGGCTGGCCGTCCTGGTCTGCGGACGGGCGATCGCCTACGTCTGAAGCCGCGCGGGCGCAAGCGAGGCCGCCGGCACACCCAGGTCGGGCGGCAAGCCTGAGCCGGCGATCAGGCCGGCGGCGGCGCGGCTCAGGGCCGGCGCCATCATGATGCCGAACCCGCCCTGCCCGGCCAGCCAGAAGAACCCGTCCACCTCGGGATCGAAACCGACGACCGGCGCTTCGTCGGCGACGAACGACCGCAACCCGGCCCAGGCGTGGCCGACCCGGGCGACCGGCAGCGTGGTATGCCGCTGCAGCCAGTCGACCAGCACGGCGGTGTCCCATTCCTCGGGCTGCGCATCCTGCGGCGCGGTCGGCGTCTGGTCACCAGGTGATGCCATGATCTTGCCGGCATCGGGCTTGAAATAGGCCTCGTCGCCGGCGAACTCGACCAGCGGCAGCGACTCGACGCCCCCGCCCGCCGGCGGATCGACGAGGATCGCGGTGCGCCGCTTCGGGATCAGGCCAATCGGGCGCGCGCCGGCAAGCCTGCCGATCTCGTCGGCCCAGGCACCGGCGGCGTTGATCACCACACCGGCCACCAGGATCTCGCCGCCGGCCGCAGCCGACCAGCCGCCATCGTGCCGGCTCAGTCCGCTGACCCGCGCATCGCAACGGATTTCGACGCCCCTGCGGCGCGCGCCGCGCAGATAACCCTGATGCAGCCCGGCGACGTCGATATCCATCACCCCCGCCTCGTAGAGGCCGAGCGCGACCTGATCGGGCCGCAGCAACGGCGCCAGCCGCAGCGCTTCGGCCGCGGGCACCGGCAGGATTTCGTTGCCTGGCGACGACAGCGCCAGGATCGGATCGAGCAGGCCTTCGTCCCCGGGCCGGGCGACGGTCAGCGCCCCGCGCGGGGTGAGCAGCGGATGCTCGGCAAAACCGTCGGGCGGATCGATGAAGAACGGGTGGCTCGCGGCATTGACCGCACGCACGACCGGCACGCCATAGTTGCGAGTATAAAGGGCGGCCGACCGGCCGGTCGAATGATAGCCCGGCATGGTCTCGGCCTCGATCAACAGCACGCTGCCCCAGGCGGCCAGCTCGTAGGCCGCGGCCGCCCCCGAGATGCCCGCCCCGATCACCAGAAAATCGTACGCCATGCCCCTACCGATCACCCTGCATGCGAGACCGTCATGCTGCGCGCCCACCTGTCGAAATGCAAGAAAACAAAAAACTATTGACGCTTTGAAAGTTTTATTTCAATCCTGGAGATGACCAATCCAGGGGGTGGCGGGATGGCGGGAACGGTGCATGAGCGGCTGAAGGATTGCCTCGTCACGGGCTCCAAGGCCGACAAGGCACTGGCCAGCTATATCCTGGCCAAACTGAATACTATCCCATTCGAGACGGCAGCCTCGCTTGGCGCCAAGGTCGCGGTCTCCGAACCGACCGTCGGCCGCTTCTGCCGCACCCTCGGCTACAAGAGCTTCAAGGACTTCAAGGATGCGCTGCGCGGCGACATCGGCGACCGCCCGTGGCTGATCGCCGACCGCCTGAAGGATTTCCAGGCCCGCATGCTTTCGGGCGGTGATGCGCTGGCCCAGGGACTGCAGCTCGAAATCGCCGGCCTCGTCGCCGTCTACGAACTGGCGCAATCGGAGGAATGGCGGCGGGCGGTGCGCCGCCTCGCCTCGGCCGCCGCCGTGCATGTCGCCGGCTTCCAGACGGAACGCGGCATGGCGCAGTTCTTCGCCAACCAGCTGCAGTACCTGCGCGACCGCGTCCATCTGCTCGACCTCGCGGGCGGCAATTTCTCCGAACTGCTGCTGACCGACACCGCCAATTCCTGCCTGGTGATCTTCGAGGCGCGGCGCTATTCGCGCATGGCCCCGCTGCTGGCGCGCGAGGCGCGCGAGGCCGGGGTGCCGGTGATCCTGATCACCGACGCCTTCTGCGACTGGGGCCGCGACCTGGTCGACGAGATGTTCGTCGTCTCGACCGAGTTCAACATGTTCTGGGACTCCACCGCCCAGATGGCCAGCCTGACCAACCTGATGATGAATTCGGTCTTCATCGAGCTCGGCCCCGGCGTCGAGGCCCGCATGAACCGGTTGTCGCAGCTTTATTCGAAGTTCACCGGCTATGTCGGCGACCCGTCGGGTCCGGTCCGCTGACGCACCATCAAAACAAGGGAGACACGTCACACATGCGCCACCAGATCAAAGCCGCCCTGCTGTCCGCCACCATGCTCGTCGCGCTGCCCGCAGCCGTGCGGGCGCAGGACGCGATCTTTGCCGTCACCGCCCGCGAGGTCGGGGCGCCGAGCTACAATCCGATCACGGCGACCAAGCTGAACTCGGCGAACTCGCTGATCTTCGACCGGCTGCTGCTGCAGGACGCCGACCAGAGCTTCCACGGCCTGCTTGCGACGTCCTGGGAATCCTCACCCGACGGCATGCAGTGGACCTTCAAGCTGAAGCCCGGCGTCAAGTTCCATAACGGCGAGCCGTTCAACGCCCGCGTCATCGAATGGTGGGTGCCGAAGTTCGCCGGCACCGAGAATGCCTATACGGTCGAGGCGATCCAGCGCGTCGAGGTGATCGACGACCTGACCGTCCGCTTCCACATGAAGCAGCCCGATCCGAACCTGCTGTTCAACCTCGCCTCGTCCTTCATGGGCATCCCGGCGCCCAAGGCCTATGACGCGCTTGGCGACAAGTTCGGCGTCGCCGAAGCGATCGGCACCGGCCCGTTCAAGATGGAGAAGTTCACCGTCGGCCAGCAGACCGTGCTGGTTCGCAACGACGACTACAAATGGGGCTCTGACCTGTCGCAGAACAAGGGGCCGGCCAAGATCAAGCGGCTGACGGTACGCGAGATCGCCGAGGATTCGACCGCGTTCCTCGAACTCAAGACCGGCGGCATCGACATGGTCTACACCGTGCCGACCGACTTCCTGCCGCGCCTGCAGGCCGAGAAGAACATCAAGGTGATGACGATCCCCGGCACCGAGATCGTCTACATGCCGATCAATACCTCGGTCGCGCCGTTCACCGACATCAAGGTGCGCGAGGCGGTGGCACTGGCGGTCAACCAGAAGGAAATCCTCAACACGCTCTACGGCGGCGCCGGTGCCGAGGCGCATGGCTTCCTGATTTCCTCGCTCGAGGAAGCCAAGGTCGATCCGAAATACCAGATCGGCTACAACCCCGACCGCGCCCGCGCGCTGCTCGACGAGGCCGGATGGAAGGTCGGTCCCAACGGCATCCGCGCCAAGGATGGCGCCCCGCTCCAGGTCAAGCTGTGGACCCAGAACGGCACCGAGTTCAAGCGCGTGACCGAAGTGGTCCAGGCCCAGCTGAAGGCGATCGGCGTCCAGGCCGACATCACCGTCTTCGACGCCTCGACGATCAACGCCCAGTACAAGAAACGGACCGAGCATCAGCTGGCGGTGCGCGGCTATTCTTGGACCAATGCCGATATTCTCGACTGGTTCTTCTCGGCCAAGCGGCTCGGCTATCCGAACGTCTCGATGCTGGATGACCCGCAGGCCGAGGCCCTGAACGACATCGCGATGAACAAGTCGAAGACCTGGGACGAACGGGTCAAGAATTTCCGCGCCTATCACGAATACATCCTGTCGCGCTTCGCCTTCGCCCCGATCTACGAGCCGGCCAACTCCTTCGCGTTCAATACGAAGAAGCTGACCTTCCCGACGGCGATCCGCGGCACGCGCCTGACCAGCCAGTCGATCATCGACGTGGCCGTGAACAACTGATCCGGCCAGGCGGCGGAGACCGGTATGCTCGACTACATCCTGCGGCGGCTGTTGTTTCTGGTACCGGTCTTCTTCGCCGTCTCGTTCATCATCTTCATGATCATCCATCTCGTGCCGGGCGATCCGATCGACCATATCCTCCAGGTCGGATCGACGGCCGAGCAGCGCGCCGCCTTCACCGCCCGCTACGGCCTCGACAAGCCGCTGCTGGCCCAATACGGCATCTGGCTGACCAAGCTGGCCGCCGGCGACCTGGGCGAGGCGATCATCCTGCGCCAGCCGGTGACCGACCTGATCCTGCAGAACCTGCCGCACAGCCTGACGCTCGGCAGCCTCGCCCTCGTGTTCTCGACCTTCGTCGGCATTGCCGCCGGCGCGATCGCCGCGCTGAACCGCAACGGCTGGACCGACCGCTCGGTCATGACGGTCATCCTGTTCGGCTCGACCGTGCCGAGTTTCTGGCTCGGCCTGCTGCTCATCCTGCTGTTCGCCGTGCAGCTCGAATGGCTGCCGGTGTCGGGCGCGCGCTCGGCCGCCTCGCTGGTCCTGCCGGTCCTCACCGTCGGTCTCGGGGGCGTCGCGCTGATCGCGCGGGTGACGCGGGCCGCGATGCTCGACATCGCCCGCCGCGACTTCATCCTGATGCTGCATGCCAAGGGCCTGTCGCCCTGGCGCATCCACCTGCGCCACGTCCTGCGCCATGCGATGCTGCCCGTCGTCACCATTCTGGGCCTGCGCATCGGCTGGATCCTCGGCGGTGCGGTGACCATCGAATATGTCTTCGCCCGGCCCGGACTGGGCTCGCTGCTGATCACGTCGCTCGGTCAGCGCGACTATCCGGTCGTGCAGGGCTGCCTGCTGATGCTGGCGATCGCCGTCATGCTCGGCACCCTGCTCGGCGACATCGTCCAGGCGGCAATGGATCCGCGCATCCGCGAAGGGGCACGCTGATGGCCGCGAACCGTTCGGTCCTCGCCCGGACCCTGCTGACGCCGCGCGGCGGCATCGCGGCCGGGTTCCTCGCGGTGACGGTAGCCTGCGCGCTGCTCAGCCCGTGGATCGCGCCCTATGCCTACGACCTGCAGAACCTGAGCCAGGCCAATCGCGAGCCGTCGGCGCTGCACTGGCTCGGCACCGACGAATTCGGGCGCGACCTGCTGTCGCGCATCATCTGGGGGGCACGCACCTCGCTTGCCGTCGGCGTCACCTCGATCGCGGCCTCGGTGATCTGCGGCATGACCCTCGGAGCTGCCGCCGGCTATTTCGGCGGCGCCTTCGACCGCGCGGTCACCGCCGTCGTCGACCTGACCTGGTCGTTTCCGGAAATCCTGATCGCGCTGATCTTCGTCGCCATCATCGGGCCGGGGCTGAACTCGACGGCGATCGCCATCGCCATCGGCTATCTCGCCCAATTCACCCGGCTGACCCGTGCCCAGGTCATGGCACTGAAGACGGAAACCTATGTCGAGGCGACGATCTCGCTCGGTGCCGGCCACTTATATGTCCTGTTCCGCCGGATCCTGCCCAATGCCCTGACCCCGGTCGTCGTCGCCGGGATGCTGGCGACCGGCGATGCCATCATCCTGGAAGCGACGCTCGGCTTCTTCGGGCTGGGCGCCCAGCCGCCGACGCCGTCCTGGGGGGCGATGATGTCGTCGGGCACCGCGCAGATCTTCATCGCACCCTGGATCATCATCTTCCCGGGCCTCGCCATCGCCGCCACCGTCATCGCCATCAACCAGTTCGGCGACGCGCTGATCGATGCGCTCGACATCCGCGGCCGGCTGAGGGAGGGTTGACCGTGCCGCTGCTCGCCGTCCGCGACCTGTCGGTCACCATCGGCCCGGTCCAGCCGCTGGACCGGCTGTCCTTCACCATCGACCGGGGCGAGATCCTCGCCGTGGTCGGCGAATCCGGCTCGGGCAAATCGCTGACTGCGATGGCCGTGATGGGCCTGTTGCCCTTGATCGGGGGCAAGGCCAGCGCGACCGAACTGTCGTTTGCCGGGCAGGACCTGCGGTCGCTGCGCGATCGCGATTGGCGCGCGCTGCGCGGGCGGCGCATGGCGCTGATCACCCAGAACCCGATGACCTCGCTCGACCCGATCATCCCGGTCGGCCGCCAGATCGACCAGGTGTCGATCCTGCATCTCGGCTTCGATGCCCCGCGTGCCCGCGCCCGCTCGATCGAACTGATGGAGCAGTTGCGCATCCCCGAGGCAAGTGCCGTGCACGGCCAGTATCCGCACCAGCTTTCCGGCGGCATGAAGCAGCGGATCGTCATCGCCATGGCGCTGGCCGCCGATCCCGAACTGATCGTCGCCGACGAGCCGACCACCGCGCTCGACGTCACCATCCAGGCGCAGATCATCCAGATCATGGTCGAGGCGGCGCGCGCGCGCGGCCTTGCCCTGATGCTGATCACCCACGACATGGGCGTGGTCGCCCAGGCCGCCGACCGCGTCGCGGTGCTTTATGCCGGGCGGCTGGTCGAAGCCGACCGGGTCGGGCCGATCTTCGGCCAGCCGCGCCATCCCTATACCCGCGACCTCATCGCCTGTATCCCGCGCGAGGGCCAGGCGCCGGGTACGCTGCGCGGCATTCCGGGCAGCGTGCCCGGCGTGTTCAACTATCCGGCCGGCTGCCGCTTCCATCCGCGCTGCCGCGAGGCGCAAGGCCTTTGCGCGGCCGAGGTGCCGCCACTGCGCCAGGAAGGTCCGCGCGCGGTCGCCTGCCATTTCCCGAACGGTGCGGCCCATGGCTGACAATCCCCTCGTCGCCATCCGCGATCTCAGCCGCCGCTTCGCCAGCCGGCCGGGGCTGTTCGCCAGGCCGCGCATCCAGCATGCGGTCGCCGACGTCACGCTGGACCTTGCCCGCGGCGAGGTGGTCGGCGTGGTCGGCGAATCCGGTTGCGGCAAGTCGACGCTGGCCCGCCTCGTGCTGCGGCTGATCGAGCCGACGGCGGGCCGGGTCATTTTCGACGGCATCGATATCGGCAGCCTGGATGCCGGCGGCCTGCGGCGCCTGCGCCGGCGGATGCAGATGGTGTTCCAGGACCCCTATTCGGCGATCGATCCCCGCCAGACGATCGGCGAGGCGGTCAGCGAACCGTTCCGCATCCAGCAGATCCGCCGGACCCGGGCCGAGGCCGAGGCGGAGATCGAGCGCCTGCTGACGCTGGTCGGCCTGCCGGTCGGGATGGCGCGCAATCATCCGCACCAGTTGTCGGGCGGGCAGAAGCAGCGCGCCGGCATCGCCCGGGCCCTGGCGCTCAATCCCGATTTCCTGGTGCTCGACGAACCGACCGCCTCGCTCGACATGTCGATCCAGGCCCAGATCATCACGGTGCTGGAGGACCTGCGCCGCGAGCTGGGCCTGACCTACCTGTTCATCTCGCACGATCTCGGCCTGGTGCGCTATTTCTGCGACCGCGTCGTGGTGATGTATCTCGGCCGCGTCGTCGAGATCCTGCCGACGGCGCGCGCCGCGCCCCGCCATCCCTATACCCGCGCCCTACTCGAGTCGACCTTCGAGCCGAATCCGGCCAGGCGGCGCGACGTGGCCCGGCTGGGCGGCGAGATCCCCTCGGCCTTCAACCTGCCCCCCGGCTGCGCCTTCGCCGCGCGCTGTACCCGCGCGTCTGCCGAATGCCGGACGACGCGGCCCGAGCTGGGGCCCGAGGCCGTCGCCTGTCATCACCCGCTATAGCCTGGAGCCACAGCCCATGACGTTCGTCGTCCTGACGGCCGAATTCGCGCACGAGAGCAACACGTTCAGCCGCAATCCCACCGGCTATCAGGCCTTTGCGGAACGCAGCCTGCATCGCGGCGCCCAGGCCCTGGCCGAGCGCGGCGAGGCCAATACGCCGCTTGCCGGCTTCAACGATGTCGCCCGGCGTGAAGGCTGGGAAATCGTCCATACGATCAGCGCCTCGGCCCAGCCCGGTGGACCGGTGACCCGCGATGCCTTCGACCGGATCGCCGGCGAGATCGTCGAAGGCGCGCGCGCCAATCTCGATCGGCTGAACGGCATCGCGCTCGGCCTGCACGGCGCCATGGTGACCGACTTCTGCCAGGATGGGGAAGGCGAGCTGTTGTCCCGGCTGCGCGCGGCGGTCGGCCCCGACCTGCCGATCGCGATCACGCTGGATCCGCACGCCAACGTGACCCGGGCGATGTGCGATCTGGCCCAGATCGTCCTGGGCTACAAGACCTACCCCCATGTCGACATGCGCGAGATCGGCGCCCAGGCCGCCGGCATCCTGCACCGGGCGATGACCGGCGAGATCCGCCCGCGGACGTTGCGGGTACACCGCCCGATGCTGGAAGAGGTGAACGGCGGCCGCACCGACATCGGGCCGATGGTCGACCGGCTCGCCGCCGCCCGCGCCTACGAGAACGAGCCCGGCGTCTTCGCCGTCAGCGTCAACGGCGGCTTCGGCAATGCCGACATCGCCGAGGTCGGTCCGACCGTGCTGGTGACCGCGCACGGCGACCTGGCGCGCCACCGCCCCTTCGCCGACACCATTGCCGACGATATCTGGAACCGCCGCCTCGACCCGATCACCCGCTTCGTGCCGGCGGCCGAGGTACCGGCGATCGCCAAGGCCTATGTCCGCCGCGGCGGGCCGCTGATCATCGCCGACTACGCCGACAATCCCGGCGGCGGCGGCTATGGCGATTCGACCACGCTGCTGCGGCATCTGATCGAGGCGGATGTGCGGGATGCCTGTTTCGGCACGATCTTCGACCCGGAAACCGCCGTGCTGCTCCACCGCCATCAGGTCGGCGACAGCGTCCGCATCCAGCTCGGCGGCAAGACCGACCCGCGCATCGGCGGGGGCCCGCTCGACCTGACCGTGACGCTGAAGCTGAAGTCGGACGGCGCCTATGTCGGTGACGGGCCGATGGCCGGCGGGCTGCGGCAGAGCTGGGGCCCGACCGCGGTGGTCCAGGTCGGCGACATCGAGATCATGGTGGTGTCGGTGCGCTCGCAGATGCTGGATCTGCAGCAGTTCCGCGCCTTCGGCATCGATCCGGCGGCAAAGACCGTCGTCGCGCTGAAATCGATGCAGCATTTCCGCGCCGCCTTCGAGCCGATCGCCGGCGAGGTGATCGTCTGCGACAGCGGCGCCTTGTGCACCCCGGACCTGAGCCAGCTGCCCTACGTCAACGTGCCGCGGCCGATCTTTCCGCTCGACCGCGACATGGCGCTGTGAGGCACAGCCGCCGTCCCGCCGAATTCGGCGGGACGGCGGCCATGACCTTCAGGCGAGGTCGAAACGATCGAGGTTCATCACCTTGGTCCAGGCCTTGACGAAGGCTTCGACGAACAGGCCGCCGGCATCGTCGGTGGCATAGGCCTCGGCCAGCGCCCGCAGCTGCGAGTTGGAACCGAAGATCAGGTCGACGCGCGTCGCAGTCCACACCTGCGCACCGGTCGCCTTGTCGGTGGCAACGAACACGTCGCCCTCCTGGGCGGTCCATTTCAGCGCCGTGCCCGAAGCCAGCAGGTTGACGAAGAAGTCGTTCGTCAGCGTTTCCGGCCGGTTGGTGAACACGCCGTGGCGCGAGCCGCCGACATTGATCCCCAGCACCCGCAGCCCGCCGATCAGCACGGTCATCTCCGGCGCCGTCAGGGTCAGGAGATTGGCGCGGTCGACCATCATCTCCTCGGGCAGGTACTTCTGCTCGGCCCCGACGAAGTTGCGGAAGGCGTCGATCTTCGGCTCCAGCACCGCATAGGCGTGCGGATCGGTCTCGTCCTGCGAGGCATCGGTTCGGCCGGGAGTGAACGGCACCTTGACGTCATGGCCGGCCCTGGCCGCCGCCGCCTCGACCGCCGCGCAGCCGCCCAGCACGATCAGATCGGCCAGCGACACCTTCTTGGGGAATGCCTTCTGGATTGCCTCAAGCGCGGCGAGTGCGCGGGCCAGCTCGGCCGGTTCGTTCACCGCCCAGTCCTTGGCCGGGGCCAGCCGGATGCGCGCGCCATTGGCGCCGCCCCGCTTGTCCGACCCGCGGAAGGACGAGGCCGAGGCCCAGGCGGTTGCGACGAGACGCGAGATCGACAGGCCCGAGGCCAGGATCTGGGTCTTCAGCGCGGCGATGTCGGCCTCGTCGATCGGCGGATGATCGGGCGCCGGCACCGGATCCTGCCACAGCCGCGGCTCAGGCGGGACTTCGGGGCCGAGCAGGCGGACATGGGGTCCCATGTCGCGATGGGTCAGCTTGTACCAGGCCTCGGCGAAGGCTTTGGCGAACTGGTCGGGGTTCTGGTGGAAGCGCCGCGAGATCTTCTCGTAGGCCGGATCGACGCGCAGCGCCAGATCCGAGGTCAGCATCATCGGCGGATGGCGCTTGGACGGGTCATGGGCATCGGGCACACCGTCGGCCGGATCGAAATTCTTCGGCCGCCACTGATGCGCACCCGCCGGGCTCTTGGTCAGCTCCCACTCGTACTTGAACAGATTGTCGAAGTAAAGGTTGCTCCACTGCGTCGGCTTCTGGGTCCAGGTCACCTCGAGGCCGCTGGTGATGGTGTCGCCGCCATGGCCGGTGCCGAAGCTGTTGCTCCAGCCCAGGCCCTGTTCCTCGATCGACGCCCCCTCCGGTTCCGGGCCGACATGCTTGGACGGGTCGGCGGCGCCATGGGTCTTGCCGAAGGTGTGGCCGCCGGCGATCAGGGCGACGGTCTCCTCGTCGTCCATGGCCATGCGCGCAAAGGTCTCGCGGATGTCGCGTGCCGATTTCAGCGGGTCGGGCTCGCCGTTCGGGCCTTCCGGGTTGACGTAGATCAACCCCATCTGGACGGCCGCCAGCGGATTGGCCAGATCGCGGTCGCCGCTGTAGCGCTTGTCGCCCAGCCACTCGCGCTCCGGTCCCCAGAAGATGTCGTTCTGCGGTTCCCAGACGTCGGTGCGGCCGCCGCCGAAGCCGGCGGTCTGGAATCCCATCGATTCCAGCGCGCAATTACCGGCCAGGATCAACAGGTCCGCCCAGGAAAGCTTGCGGCCGTATTTCTGCTTGACCGGCCACAACAGCCGGCGTGCCTTGTCCAGGTTCGCATTGTCGGGCCAGGAATTGAGCGGGGCGAAACGCTGCGTGCCGTATCCCGCGCCGCCCCGGCCGTCGCCGACACGATAGGTGCCGGCGCTATGCCAGGCCATGCGGATGAAGAACGGGCCGTAATGGCCGAAATCGGCCGGCCACCAGTCCTGCGACGTCGTCATCAGCGCCACGATATCGGCCTTGACGGCCTTCAGGTCGAGGCTCTTGAACGCGGCGGCATAGTCGAAATCCTGCGGCATCGGATTGCCGGCCGGCGGGTTCTGGTGCAGGACCGAGAGGTCGAGCTGGGAAGGCCACCACAGCCGGTTGGTCATTTCGAACAGGACGGCCTTGCCATCCACTTGGCCTTCATGCATCGGGCATTTGGATTCGCTGCTCATGAGTAGCCTTCCTCGGCGTTCTCTGCGTTTCTGAGGCGTTGATTATCCAGCAGGCGGCGCCCCATGCGACGCATCACCGCCGTGACGGCCGCATGGGTATCGGTTCAGCCGCGCGTCGTGGTCTTGACGTCGACGCTGGCCTTGATCGCGTTCGAATAGGGACAGATTCCGTGGGTCGTCTCGACCAGCTTGCGGGCCTCGTCTTCGGCCAGACCGGGCAGGTAGACGTCGAGTTCGGCGGTGATGCCGAAGCCGCCCTCGGAACGCGGGCCGATGCCGATCGTGGCCGTCACCGTCGTGCCTTCGGGTACCTTTATCTTGGTCTGGCCGGACGCGACCCGCATGGCGCCGAGAAAGCAGGCCGAATAGCCCAGCGCGAAGAGCTTCTCGGGATTTGCGCCTTCACCGCCCGGCCCGCCCAGTTCCTTCGGTACGACCAGCTGCAGGGACATCGAACCGTCGGCCAGGGCGGTCCGGCCATCACGGCCGCCGCCGGTGGCGGTGGCGGTGGTCTTGTACTTCGCATCGACTGACATCGTGGGCTCCTGTTGCCGGATGATTCCGTCCACCGATATTGCCATCCGGTGCGAAATGCGCGTCAATGCTTTGGTATGATTGCCGCGCGCCCAGCCGGAAGATTGGTCATTTGAGCAGTTCGTAGGGGCCGCCTGCCTTCAATGCGCGCTGATAGGCGGGGCGGGCGTGGATTCGATCGAGGAAGGCCTTGATCCGCGGGTAATGCGCCGCACCGGCGCGGGCCGTCGCCGCTTCGAGCGGGAAGGACATCTGGATGTCGGCCCCGCTCATCTCCGGGCCGGCGAACCATTCAGCGTGCCCCAGCTCGGCTTCCCAGTACTCCATGTGCGTCTTCAACTGCGGGTCGACCAGCATGTCCTGGCCCTTCTTCGAGATCGCCCGCGCGATCGGCTTGGCGAAGAACGGCATCGGCCCCTCCGCCATGCGCATGAAGACCAGCTTGAGCAGCAAGAGCGGCATCGCCGAACCCTCGGCATAATGCAGCCAGTAGCGGTAACGCTGGCGATCGGGCGTGCCGGCTGGCGGAATCAGCCGGCCCTGGCCATGGGTTTCCAGCAGGTATTCGATGATCGCGCCCGACTCGGCGACGTGCTGGCCGTTGTCGGTGATGACCGGCGACTTGCCGAGCGGGTGGATTTTGCGCAGCGCGTCCGGCGCGCGCATCGTCGCGGGATCACGTTCGTAGCGCACCACCTCGTAGGGCAGGCCGAGTTCCTCGAGCAGCCAGAGAATCCGCTGCGAGCGGGAATTGTTCAGGTGGTGAACGGTGATCATCCTGACAGGTCCTCAAAATCGGGCGGTGTGCCGCATCCCATGCGGGCAGGATATGCTGGAAGATTCGCCTTGTCGCGTGATTGATGTGCGACAGTCCGACGAATGGCTTGCGCAGTCTTTCGCGGCTGTCGGGGCCTCAGGTCTCCCGATGGACTGATCCACCTGCCGGCTGCGGGCGTAGAGGTCGCATGATCCGCCGCCTGGCAATCGCCCTCGGACTGACCTCGCTGCTGCAGGGCTGTTCGCCGCTCGCTACCATGAATGCGGTATTCGTGCGGGACGATCCTGCTGCCGGCCGCGACATTGCCTATGGACCCGAGCCGCGCCAGCGCCTCGACATCTACGCGCCGCCGGGCGCGACGGACCGGCCGGTCGTCGTCTTCCTGTACGGTGGCAGCTGGCAGAGCGGCGAGCGCCGCGACTATCGCTTCGTCGGCACGCGGCTGGCCGAGGCCGGCATCGTCGTGGTGATCCCGGACTATCGGCTCTATCCGCAGGTCCGCTTCCCCGTCTTTGTCGAGGATGCCGCCGCGGCGGTGACCTGGACGGCCCGCAACATCGCCCGCTTCGGCGGTGATCCCCGCCGCATCGTCGTTGCCGGCCATTCGGCCGGCGCGCAGATCGCCGCGCTGCTCGCCCTCGACCGCCGCTACCTGCCCGCGGATGTCCGGCCGGCAGGGCTGGTCGGGATTGCCGGGCCCTATGCCTTCGACCCGTTCGAATATGACGGTACCCGCGCCGTATTCGCCGGCCTCCAGAACCCCGACGCGGCGCGGCCGATTGCCTTCGCCACGGCGGGGGCGCCACCGACCTTGTTGCTGCACGGCCGCGACGATACCCTGGTCCTGCCCCGGAACTCGGAGATGCTGGCGGCGCGGCTGGCCGCGCTGGGCGTGCCCGCGGCATACCACGACTACGGCAATATCGGGCATGTCGGTATCCTGCTGGCCTTCTATCCGGGCTTGTCCTGGCTGGCCCCGACCGCGGCGGATACCATCGGCGCCGTGAACGGGTTTCCGCCACGTCTTGGCCCTTGACGGCTGCCGTTTTATCGGCGAACACCGCAGCCGCCACTAGCAGGGACCCGGATACCCGCGATGACAAGCAGTCGGGGCGCCGCCGCGCCGGCCACCGCCGCGGCAACGGTGATCAAGCCGCCACGCCGGCGGCGCACGCCGTCGGCGGCGCAGCAGCAGAAGAACGAGGAAACCCGGCGGCGCCTGATCGAGGCTGCCGGCCGCGTCGTCGGCAAGCATGGCTATGCCGGCGCCTCGATCGCCCGCATCACCGAGAAGGCGGGGGTTGCCCACGGCGCGTTCTACCTGCATTTCCGGTCGCAGCAGGATCTGTTCGACATTCTGCTGCCCACCATCGGCGCCGACATGCTGGCCGCGATCAGCGAGGCGATCCAGGATGCCGGCAGCCTTGACGAGCTGGAGCGGCGCGGCTTCCAGGCGATGATCGACTACCTGGTCCAGCATCCGCATCTGTGGCGCGTGACGACCGAGGCCGAGCTCTATGCGCCCAAGGCCCATGCCCAGCACCTGCAGTCGATGACGCAGCGTTATGTCCGATCGCTGCAGCGCAGCCTGGCCCATGACGAGGTTCGCGACTTCGACGAAACCGAGCTCGAGGCCGTCGCCGCGATGCTGATGGGCGCGCGCCACTACCTGATCACCCGCCACGCCGTCGTCGGCGGCAAGATCCGTGCGGTCGAAGGCAGCCTGGCCGAGACCTATGTCAGGCTGGTGCTGCACGGACTGAAGCCGCGGCGCTAACACGAGGACGCCTGTCCTAGGAACAGCCTGCCTCATTCACGCCATTTTGCGCTGCATGATCTTCCCCTGTTCGGTTCATCGGCAGGAGACAGGATCGATGTTGTCCGACGATGCGGCGCTCGTTGCACTGACCAAGCTGGCCTTCGGCCCCGACGCGGAATCCCTGACCAGGGTCAGGCGCGATGGACTGGCAGCCTGGCTGGACGCCCAGGCAAGGCCGGACGAGGCGACGGATGCCCCCGGCCATGCCGCACTTGCCCGGGTAAGGCTGCGCATCCGCTATCCCGCCGATCCCGATCATCAGCAATGGCCGGCAACCGACGAGGCCCGCCCGCTTGCCCTGCTCGCGGCCGGACCCGACCGCCTGTGGCCGCTGAACGACAAGCAGCAGCCCTATGCCGATCCCGAGCGCAACCGGCCCCGGCAGGAAGTCGCCGCCGCCACCATCGCGCGCGCGGTTTCGAGTCGCTGGCAACTGCGCGAGGTCATGGTCGATTTCTGGCATAACCATTTCAACGTCAACGGCGCCGGCGAACGGGCCGTGGGCGTGCTGCTGCCGCCGCATGACCGCGAAGCAGTCCGGCCCCAGGCCCTGGGAAATTTCCGCGCGCTGCTCGAGGCGGTCGCCTCGAGCCCGGCGATGCTGGTCTACCTGAACAACCGGTCGAGCCGCGCCGGTGCCCCAAACGAGAATTTCGCCCGCGAACTGTTCGAGCTTCACACCATGGGCCGCGACGCCTATCTGGCGGCCGAGCATCTGCACTGGCGCGACGTGCCCGGCGCCCGGCAGGGCAATCCCCGCGGCTATGTCGACGAGGACGTCTACGAGGCGGCGCGTGCCTTCACCGGCTGGAGCATCAGCGACGGCGCGGTCATCGCGGGGCGCGACCGCCTGGGCACGACCGGGCAATTTACCTATGTCGCGGCCTGGCACGACAATTACCAGAAGCGCGTGCTGGCCGAGGAATACGACCCCTATGCCCCCCCGCAGGGCGACGGGCGACGGGTGCTGGACCGGTTGGCCCGCCATCCGGCTACCGCACGCCACGTCTGCACCCGGCTGGCCGAACGGCTGGTCGGCACCCCGGTTCCGCCGGCCCTGCTCGATCGCGCGATCAAGACCTGGACCGCCGGCATCGCGGCCCCTGATCAGATTTACCGGACCGTCCGGGCCATCGCCCTGGCGCCCGAATTCACGCCGAGCTTCGGGCGCAAGGTCAAGCGGCCGCTGGAGCTGGCGGCGAGCTTCGTGCGCGCCAGCGGCATCGAACTCGGCGTGACCGAGGGACTGGTCGGCGAACTCGACGGTTCGGGCCAGCGGCTGTTCGGCTGGGGGCCGCCGACCGGCCATCCGGAGGATGTCGACTACTGGCTGTCGGCCAATGCCGCGCGCCGCCGCGTCTCGCTGATCGTCGGGCTGGCCGACAATGCCTGGGGCGCCGGAAAGCTGCCGGTCGCGGCGATGTTCGGGCAGCCGCGGCTGCCGGCCGGCGATGCCCTGCGGCGGGTCGAGGCGCAGTTGCTGCCCGGGGCCGCCCTGCCGGACCGCACGGCCGCCGTGCTGTCGCCGCTGGGGCTCGATGCGGGCCACCAGCTCGACGCCGAGGATCCCAAGGCCCGACGGCTGGTCGCGGCCGTCGGGCTCTATCCGGAATTCCAGTTGCGCTGACGGAGGGCAGCACGATGATGCCGACACCGCACCGCCGCGATATCCTGCGCGCCCTGGCCGCCACCGGCGCCCTGGCCGCGTCCCCCAAGCTCGCCTTCGCCGGCCCGGCCCAGGGCGCCGCGCGCGACCTCATGGTCGTCGTCTTCCAGCGCGGCGCCTGCGACGGCCTGAATTTCGTCGGGCCGGCCGCCGATCCCTTCTATGTCGAGGCGCGGCCGGCCGAGCTGCGCGTCACCGAGGGGGATGAGCGGCCGGGCATTCCGCTTGCCAACGGCCTCGACGACAAGGCCGGTTTCCACCTGCACCCCGAGGCTGCGGGGCTGGGCGATCTCTATCGCGGCGGCCAGCTTGCCATCCTGCATGCCGTCGGCCTGACCACACCGTCGCGCAGCCATTTCGTCGCCCAGGACATGATGGACAAGGGCGTGGCACGCGAAGCCGATATCGGCCGCGTGCCCGATGGCTGGCTGGCACGGCTGGCCGCCCCGCACATGACCGACGGTGCCTTGTTCGCGGCGGGGTCGAGCCCCTCGCTGCCGCTGTCCTATGCCGGCCTGCCGGGTGCGGTGGCCGTGCCCGACGTCAATGCCGCGGCCGGCCTGCCGGGCGGACCGGTGATGCGGCAGATCCTGGGCAATATCTATCCGGCGGGCGACGGCGGCACGGTGCCGTCGGCGATGCGGCGCATGCTCGATGCCTCGCTGTTGCTGGACGCGCGCATCGATCACCTGCCCGACGGCAAGCCGGCACCCTATGAACGCGCGGCGCGCTACGAGTCTGCGGGCGAGGCCGGGCGGGCGCTGATGGCGGTCGCACGCCTTGCGCGGCTCGATGTCGGCCTGGAACTGGCGGCAGTCGATGTCGGCGGCTGGGATACGCATGAAGGCCAGCCCGGACGCTTCGGGACACTCACCGGCCAGCTGTCGCGGGCGCTGACCGCGTTCTGGGACGATCTGGGGTCGCGGCAGGCGACCACGACCGTCATCGTGATGACCGAGTTCGGACGCCGTTTCCGCGCCAATCGCTCGAATGGCACCGATCACGGCCGGGGCGGCGCGATGATGGTGCTGGGATCGACGGTGCGCGGCGGACGGATGTACGGCCGCTGGCCGGGCCTCGGTCCCGATCAGCTCGAGGACGGCGTCGACCTGAAGGTGACGACCGACTATCGCGCGGTGCTGGCCGAAGTCCTGGCCCGGCGCTGGTCGCCGGCCGACGCGGCGCGCGCCTTCCCCGGCTTCGCATCGTCGGATCCGTCGCTCGGGCTGATCGCCTGACCGCCGTCGCGGCCCCGGGCGACGCCCGACCGGACATAGACGAGGAACTTGTCGGCGATCTCCTCGGGCGACAGCGGACCTTCCGGCTGATACCAGTGGGTCAGCCAGTTGAAGGCGCCGAAGATGAAGAACGATGCCATCTTCGGATCGTCGACGCCGATCGAGCCGTCGGCGATGCCCTCGGCGATCATCTCGCGCAGCTGGGTATCGAGCGCGCGTTCGTCGCGCTGCAGCAGGGCCCGCGTCTCGGGCTTCAGCGCCCGGTTGTCGACCATGATCAGGCAGCGGCCGAAATCGTCCAGCACATGCTCGGCATAGGCCTTCAGGAAGATCATCAGCTTGCCCAGGCCGTTGCGGCCCGCCTGCTGGGCGTCGCTCATCGCCTTGTGCATGCGCTCGGCCCCGATGGCCTGGCAGGCGTAGAGAATGTCTTCCTTGTTCTTGATGTAGTAGTACAGCGTCGGCTTGGTGACGTGCAGGCTCTTGGCCAGGTCGTCGAGCGAGGTGCGATAGTAGCCGCGCTGGATGAAGGCACGGGCGGCAGCCTTCAGCACCGCCCGGCGCTTAAGCTCGAACTGCTCCTCGCGGTTCTGGACCTCGTCGGTCCACGGCGAATTGGCCGCCGGCTTCATTCCCTGCTCGCTCCTCATCGACACGCCCCCGATTCGCCGGGGCGCGGACCATAGCAAGCGATCAGCTCGTTGCCGAGCCTGAAGACCGGCGCGGTGACGAGGACTGGCGCAGGAACGATGTTGCGATGCGGCATGCCAAGCGCCCGAATGCTGTTGCCTACTGGTCGGTAACAGCATTGGAGCCTGTTGGCCGCGACGTCAAGCCGCGAGCTTCAGTCCTTCGACACCGAGTGCCTGCAGCTGGGCGGCCAGGGCGGCGATATCGGCCTCGGCCACCGGCAGGGCAGGCGGCAGCATGCCGGCCCAGGCCGCGTCGCCGGAATGGCGCTGCATCAGCCCCTTGAGCATCGCGACCAGCGGATATTTCTGGATTGCCAGCCGCTGGGCGGTCAGCCGCTCCTGATCGGCGGCGCGACGCTGGCGGAAGACCAGCTGTGCCAGCGGCGAGGTCAGGTTGGTGGTGGCCGAGATGCAGCCGACCGCGCCGGCCTCGAGTACCGGCAGCAGGAACTGCTCGGAACCCGCAAAGACCCCGAAACCGGGAATCGACCGGGCGAAGGTCGTCATGTTTTCGAGCACGCCGGACGAATCCTTCATGCCGGCGATGATCGCGCCATGACGGGCGATCATCCGCTCGACCATCGGCACCGTGAAGGCAAAGCCGGTCAATTGCGGGAAATGATAGAGGTAGAGGCGCAGATCCGGATCGGCGAGGCCGTCGATCAGCCGGTCGAAGAAGGCCTCGACCGCGGCTTCCGGAACCGGCTTGTAGTAGAAAGGCGGCAGGCAGAGCAGGGTGCGCACCCCGGCCTTGAGCGCGGCGGTACCGAGCTCGACCGCATCGGCCAGCGCGCAGGATCCGATCCCGGGCATCAGCCGTTCGGGCGGCAGCGCCGCCGCTGCGGCCTCGATCACCCGGCGCCGATCGGCGACCGACAGCGAGTTGGCCTCGCCGGTCGTGCCGAGGATGCCCAGCCCGTCGCAGCCGCGATCGAGCAGCCAGCGCGAATGCGCGACCAGCCGATCGATATCGGGGCGCAGGGTCGCGGGGTCCAGCGGGGTCAGCGAAGCGGCATAGACACCGCCGGGCGTGGTCATGGACATGGCAAATCCTCCCTCGTGCCCGCGCATGCTAAGCGGATCGCACGGCGCGGCGGAAGCATCGTGTCGCGGACAGGGTGATGCCGAAATCAGAGCACCACCGGGCCGGCGACCGCCTATTTCCCGAGAAAGCGGTTGAGGACGTTGCGGGTCACCTGCTGCGTATAGAACTCGTCGCGCGCCAGGCCGGTGATCCATTCGCAGCTGCCGGCGGTGAAGACCTCGCCCTTGCCCCGCGTCATCGTCACCATCATGCCCGAGCCATAGCGGTGCTTGATCAGCGTTTCCGGGGTCACCGCGTTCGACATCGTCATGGCGCGGTCGGCCAGGCCGCCGTCGCGCAGATAGTAGCGATAGCCTTCGCCCTGGAACTCGTCCTCGGCGATCACGGCCGGCCCCATGGCGAGGATCTCGACGCTTTCGGGCGCACCGTCGGCATGCGTCGGATAGGGCAGTCCGTCGCGGAAGGTATAGTCGAGGCCGTCGACCTCGTAGGAGAAGATGCCCGCCTCGTCGCCCAGCAGGTCGCCATAGTGCATGTCGGTATTGTCGAACGCCCAGTGCTTGGGGCGATAGACGGTGAAGCCCCGGCTGCCGCGCGGCGCAAAGCCGCCCCACGACGCATAGGTGCCGCGCATGCCGTTGACCCCGAAGGTCGTGGCCCCCGGATGGCCGACGGCACGATCTTCCCAGCCACAGGTCAGCAGATGGCTTTTCTCGGTCCCGCGCACCGGATCCTCGGCCTTCGCGCGCGCCTTGTAGCAGACCTGCCGCGCCCCCTCGCCCTCCAGGCGGACCTGCCAGAGATAGTTGCCGGCAAACCGCGCCATCCGCCCGCCCGCATCGACGAAGGCGTCGACGGTGTCGCGCATGTCCCGGGTCCAGTATTCGTCATGACCGACGATGACGCCGGTGGAATAGCGGCCCAGGATCTCCGGGTGGTAGTGCAGATCGGTCTGGGTGATGATGTCGAAATCGTAGCCCTCGCGTTCCGCCCAGACCACGAAATGCCGATCGAACTGCGCCCAGCCGGCCGACGCGTAATACTGGGCGAAGCCGTTGGTGAAGGCGAACTCCTTGGTCGGATAGCGCGGCGCCTCGAGCGGGCGACGCTTCGGCATGTCGCAAAGCCGCGGGGCCCCGGGCGGCAGCCAGACCAGGCCGCGCGTCCAGGGCCGCTGGAAACTCAGGACCGGCGAGAACTTGTTGCCGTCCGGCCCATCAATTCCGTCATAGGAATTGGAGCCGCCCCAGTCGTTGTAGGCAAGCCAGGTCGAAGTCGGCAGGATCAGCAGAAACCGGTCGCGGGCGGGGGCGGGGTCGTTCGGCGTGACCACGAAGAAATGATGCTGAAGGAATTGCGAGCCGTTGCCGATGTCGCAGGTCGAGGCGACCCGATAGAAGCCTGACGGCAGATCCGGCGGCAGGGTCCAGCGATGGCCGACCGGCCAGCCGCAGCCGTCGCGATAGGCGGCCCGCGGCGTCGCATGGAACTCGCCCGGCAGATCCTTCGCTTCATGGACCAGCGTCGGCTTGTGGCCGTCGCGCCAGACCTGGATCGTATAGGCCTTCGCCGTGCTGCTGGAATGGAAGCTGACTTCGGCGCCCGGGGCATAGGAGATGGCGTCGGTATAGGTATAGACCTCGGGCACGGCGGGGTCCTCCCGCGGCGCCTCGTACCAGTGCGACAGGTGCCATGCATTGTCGGGATGCATGACCGTCACGCGCCTGGGATGGACGTTCATCGGCTTGAACTCGGGCGCCAACGGCGCTTGGCTCTGTGGCATACCTGCTCCCGCAGCTTGATTTCTGAGTGCGACTTTTCAGACCGGCTCGGCGGCGGCGGCGACCAGCTCCGGTACCCGGATGCGCCCCGCGTCGATATCCTTCAGCAGCACGACCAGCGCCGCGCCGCCCTCCTCGAGATCGGAGCGGATCGCGTCGCCCGCCGCTTGGCCATCCCGCTCGCGCAGCGCGCGGAGCACGCGGACATGCTGATGCTCGCCGGCATAGCGGGGCGCGGCATGGGGATAGAGAAGATTGAGCGTCGGGCCGCTCTGCAACCACAGGCTTTCCAGGATCTTGGTCAGGCTGGGCATGCCGGCAGCCCGGCAGATGCCGAGATGGAACACGTAGTTCTGGTAGACCGCGTCGCGCCAGTCGCCGCGCCGCTCGGCATCGACCAGGGCATGGTGGGCGGCTTCGATCACGTCGATCTCGGCCGGCGAGATCAGCCTGGCCGCCTTCTCGGCGCCGAGCGGCTCGAGGCGAAGGCGGAGTTCGCGAATATCGGCATAGCGCTGAAACGACGGCCTGGGCACCTGGAAGCTCTGCGAGCTGGTCACCTCGAGGGCCTGTTCGCGAAGCAGCTGCATGAACGCCTCGCGGATCGGCGTGTCGCTCACGCCGAACTGGGCGGCAATCTCGCTGATCTTCAGCCGCTGCCCAGGCCGCAGCCGCCCCTGCATCAACGCCTCGCGCAGCTCTTCATAGACCTTCGAGGCGAGGTTTTCGCGGGCAAGCTTTTTCAGCGGGAGCATCAGGGGGTACCGGGCATGAGAACGGGTAAGGCGAACGACGGCCCATCGTGATCGCGGCCGCAACGACGTCCCGGGACGGGCGGCGCAGTCGGCAGGACGGTTCGGATTCGTGTGGCCATCGGCCTCGGCTTTATCGGGAAATCGAGAGGTCGGTTCGTTTCGTTTGACAAGCTTATGACGGCCTGACTACGGTGTCTATAGGATATATCCTATCTGATATCACAGAGACAGGGGGAGCGCATGATCACCGCGACGGCGTCACAGAAGAGCAAAAAGTCCAGATATCTCAGCATCTTGATGGGCATTACCGCGCTGGTCGGCGTGTCGGCCCTGGCCGCCCCGGCACAAAGCCAGGGCAAGAACGCCGAAACCATCATATACGGAAATACCGCGGGGCCTGGCACGCTGGACCCGTTCGTCGGCAGCAGCACGGTCGACCTCGAAGTGATGCACCACATCTTCGAAGGCCTGGTCGGCATGGATGCCAACTATGCCGCCAAGCCGATGCTGGCATCCAAGATCGATGTCGCGCCCGACGGCAAGACGTTCACCTTCCAGCTGAGGAAGGGGGTCAAGTTCCACAACGGCAAGGAAATGACGGCAGCCGACGTCCAGGCGTCGTTCGAGCGTTACCGCAAGCTGAGCCCGAACGCCTCGGTGCTGGCCGATGTGACCGAATACTCCACCCCCGACCCCTACACCTTCATCATCAAGCTTTCCAAGACCAACGCCGTCTTCCTCGACGTCCTGAAATCGCCCGTCTATCCGTTCGTCGTGCTGCCCGCGGAACAGAAGGACAAGCCGGCCCGCGAGGTCGACATCATCGGCACCGGTCCGTACAAGCTGGCCGAGTGGCGCAAGGACAGCCACCTTACCCTCGAGAAGTTCGACGACTATGCCGTCGACACGACGGGCAAGCCCGCCGACGGCCTGGTGGGCAAGAAGGAGGCGCTGGTCAGGAACGTACGCTATCGCTTCATGCCGGAGGCCAATTCGCGCATCGCCGCATTGCAGACCGGCGAGGCCGACATCATCGCCAACGTGCCGCGCGACCTCGTCGCCCGGATCGAGGGCCGCCCGGATCTCGAAGTGCGCCGCCTGCTCGCCTGCCAGCAGTACTTCATCGTGAACACGCAGCAGCCCGGCACCGATACGCCGGAAATGCGCCAGGCGATCCGCACCGCGATCGGCGTCGACGACATCATGGCCGCGATCAGCCGCCCGACCAAGCGCAGCCACGCGATGACCATCCCCGGCGGCGAGTACTACAACGGCGACCTGAACAACCAGTACTACGACCAGAAGAATCCGAAGCTCGCCGGTGAACTGGCGCGAAAGGCCGGCTACAAGCCCGGCCAGAAGATCCAGCTGATGACGACCGCGACCTATCCCGAATTCCGCGACGCGATCCTCGTCCTCTCCGAGCAGTTGAAGGAAGCCGGCATCGACTCGGAGGTGCATGTCATCGACTGGGCGACCAATGCCGCGAACATGCAGAGCGGCGGCGGCAACTGGAACATCTCGTCGACGCAGTTCTGCTCGAACCCCAACCTGGGGCCGCAGCAGTGGAAGTTCATGGTCTACAACTTCCCGCACGTGAAGAACGACGGCACCCTCGATGCCGCCTACGACAAGTTCTACACGTCGCAGGACCTGGCCGACCGCAAGACCGCCTGGAACCAGATCGAGAAACAGGTCCTCGATCAGGCCTACATGATCAAGATCGCCGATACCGGTCTCATCCAGGCCCTGAACAAGAAGCGGCTGCCGTCGTTCGACGACTACTACATCAACCGCTTCTGGAATGTCCCGCTGAAGTAGCAGGTCGGGGGCGGCGCCCGGCGGCGCTGCCCCTCACATCAAGCCGGGGGCGCATCGTACATGCTGAGACTAATTACCTTCCGATTGGCACATGCCGTGCCGATCCTGCTGATCATCGCGGTGCTGGCGTTCCTGCTGATGCAGCTGCTGCCGGGCGATCCGGCCGTGCTGATGGCCGGCGAAGGGGCGACGCCCCAGGCCATCCAGGAGATCCGGCAACGGCTCAATCTCGATCAGCCGCTCGTCCGACAGCTCGGGACCTGGCTGCTGCATCTCGCGCAGGGCGATCTCGGCTCGTCGCTCCAGCTCAACCAGACCGTGGTTTCGGCCGTGGCCGAACGCCTGCCGGTCAGCCTGTCGCTGGCGGCGATATCGCTGCTGATCACCGTGCCTGCCGGCATCATGCTGGGCGTGGTCGCGGCCTATGCGCGCGACAGCTGGCTCGACGCCGTCGCCATGGCGGTCGCCCTGATCGGCGTGTCGGTACCCACCTTCTGGATCGCGATCCTGTCGGTGATCCTGTTCAGCGTCACGCTGGGATGGCTGCCTTCGGCGGGCTACGTCCCGCTGAGCGAGGGTTTTGTCCCCTGGCTGCTGGCCCTGATCCAGCCGGCGATCGTCCTGGCGCTGTTCCAGATCGGCTTCCTGGCCCGGATGACACGATCGGCGATGCTGGACGTCCTCGACCAGGATTTCATTCGCACCGCCCGGGCCAAGGGCGTGGTCGAATCGGTCGTGCTGTGGAAACACGCGTTCCGCAACACCCTGATCGCCGTTCTGACGGTCGTGGGTTACATCTTCAGCCTGCTGATCGGCGGCTCGGTCATCGTCGAGCAGGTGTTCGCGCTGCCCGGGGTCGGGCGACTGGTGGTCCAGGCCGTGCTGACGCGCGACTACCCCCTCGTCCAGGGAACGCTGCTGCTGTTCGGCTTCATCTTCGTCCTGATCAACATCGCCACCGACATCCTCTATCTGATCGTCGATCCCCGGGTGCGCTATGACTGACGCCGCGCTCGACTTCGCGACGGATCCGCCGACCTGGCGGCACCGCGCCTGGAAAATGGCGATCCGCCTGTTCCGGCATCGCTCGTTCAGGATCGGGTTCGGCATCACCCTGCTGCTCGTCGTCGTCGCAACCTTCGGCCCGCTGCTGGTCAAGACCGATCCGACGGCGATGCAGATGCGATTCCGGTTCCGCCCGCCGTCCGAACGCTTCCTGATGGGAACCGACGGCTTCGGCCGGGATGTCTTTTCCCGCTTCATCTACGGCGCCCAGCTGTCGTTGTGGATCGGCCTGTGGGTCGCCGTGCTCTCGGGCATCGCGGGGACCTTCTTCGGCGTCCTGTCGGGCTATGTGCGTGCCATCGATTCGCTGGTGATGCGCGTCATGGACGCCCTGCTGGCATTTCCCCCGATCCTGCTGGCGATCGGCGTGAACGCGGCGTTGGGCCCGCAGGTCCACAGCGTCATCATCGCGCTGTCCGTCTCCTACATTCCGCGCACCGCCCGGATCGTCAGGGCTTCCGCCCTGGTGGTGCGCGAGCTCGACTATGTCCAGGCGGCGAAGATCAGCGGCGCCAGCGGCCTCAGGATCGTCTGGCGCCACATCCTGCCCAACAGCATCGGCCCGCTGCTGGTCCAGCTCACCTTCGTCTTCGCCTACGCCATCCTGGCCGAGGCGGCGCTGAGCTTTCTCGGCATCGGCCCGCCGCCGCCGACACCCAGCTGGGGCAACATCATCGCCGAAGGGCGCGACTACGCGGTCGAGGCGTGGTGGATCATGCTGTTCCCGGGTATCGGCATCAGCCTCGCCGCGCTCGGCATGAATCTCCTGGGCGACGGCCTGCGCGACGTCCTCGACCCGCGCCTGAAGATCGAGGGCTGAAATGAGCGAGAGCAACATCCTCGAGATCAGCGGCCTCACCGTCGAATTCCGCAGCGGCGGTCGCTGGATCACGGCGATTCGCGATGTCGACCTGACGCTGGCCCCGCGGCAATGTCTCGGCATCGTCGGCGAGTCGGGAAGCGGCAAGAGCGTCACGGCACTGAGCATCCTGCGGCTGCATCCGGCGAAATCGACGCGCATCGCCTCGGGGCGGATTCTCTATCAGGGCCGAGACCTTCTGGCCGTCGCGCCGGGCGAACTGGCCCGCATTCGCGGCAGCGAGATCGCGATGATCTTCCAGGACCCGATGTCGTCGCTGAACCCGGTGCTGACGATCGGCGAGCAGATCGGCGAGACGCTGCGGATCCACCAGGGCCTGAACCGCGCCGATGCGCTGGCCAAGGCCGTCGGCCTGCTGGACATGGTCCGCATCCCGGATGCGCGGCGCCGGGTCGCCGAATACCCGCACCGCCTGTCGGGCGGCATGCGGCAGCGGGTCATGATCGCGATGGCGATCGCCTGCCGGCCCAAGATCCTGATCGCGGATGAGCCGACGACGGCCCTGGACGTGACGGTGCAAGCCCAGATTCTCAATCTGCTGCGCGACCTGCGGGAAGAACTCGGCATGTCAGTGATCCTGATTTCGCACGACATGGGGGTGATTTCCGAATTCACCGACAAGATCGCGGTGATGTATGCAGGCCAAGTGGTCGAGCAAGCCGTGGGCGACGGCCTGTTCGATGCCCCGATGCATCCCTATACCAGCGGCCTGCTGCGGGCGATCCCGAACATCGACCGGGATGTCGACAGGCTGGCGACGATCCCGGGCTCGATCCCCGACGCCGCCCGGATGGTACCCGGCTGCCGGTTCCATCCGCGCTGTCCCGAGGCACTCGAGTCATGCCGTAGCGAGGCCCCCGCGATGATCGACCTGGGCGGCCTCAGGCAGACGCGCTGTCCGCCGCGTGCTGAACGGCAGGGGATGATCGGAGGTCGGTCGTGAACCCGATCGTCGAACTCGCCGAGGTTTCGAAGACGTTCGCGCTGGGCCGGGGATCGCGACGACCGCAGCTGCTGCACGCGGTCAGCGACGTCTCGTTCTCGATTGCAGCCGAGGAGACGCTGGGCCTGGTCGGCGAATCGGGCTCGGGCAAGTCGACCATCGGCCGGATGCTGGTCGGGGTCTACCCGGCGACCAGCGGACGGATCAGCCTGTTCGGCCGCGACATCACCGGCAGCGGCGGCAAGGCCAATCTCGCCGCGGTCCGCCGCCGGCTGCAATTCGTCTTCCAGGATCCGCATGCGGCGCTGAATCCCCGCATGCAGGTCGGTGACGCGATCGCCGAGCCGCTGGACATCGCCGGCGGCCTCGATCGCCGCACGCGCTTGGCCCGGATCGGCGACTTGCTGGACATGGTCGGATTGCCGCGCAGTTCGGCCGAACGTTACCCGCACGAATTCTCGGGCGGCCAGCGCCAGCGCATCGTCATCGCCCGCGCCCTGGCGCTGAAGCCCGACTTCATCGTCTGCGACGAGGCGGTCTCGGCGCTGGACGTCTCGATGCAGGCCCAGGTGGTCAACCTGCTGATGGACCTGCAGCGTGAATTCGGCCTCAGCTATCTGTTCATCGCGCATGATCTGGCGGTGGTCCGCAGCGTCTCGACCCGCGTTGCGGTGATGTATGCCGGCAGCCTCGTGGAAATCGCATCCCGCAAGGCGCTCTATGAAAATCCGCTGCATCCCTATACCCGCGCGCTACTCGACGCGGTGCCGCGGGTGAAGGGTGCGGCCAAACCGCGGCAGATGCTGCAGGGCGAACCGCCCAGCCTGATCGACCCGCCCGCCGGCTGCCGGTTCGCCAGCCGCTGCCCGCTGGCCGAGCCGCGCTGCCGCGTCGAGACACCCAAGTTCAGGCCGGTCGGCGGCGACCATCATGTCGCCTGCCACCTGGTCGCCTGACCCACCTCCCAGGATAGTGAAAATGAATGGATTGGATGCAATGACGACGCCGCGCCAAGGGCGTTCCGACGAGTATCGGGCCGCCGAAGCGGCCAGCCTGTGGTCGCTGGCGCCGGGCCACGATTCGATCGTGTGGGAGAGCGCCCGGGGCGCCCGCATCCGCGATGTCGAAGGCCGGGAATTCATCGACTTCACCTCGGGCGTGCTGGTCGCCAACACCGGCCACTGCCATCCGACGGTGGTCAAGGCGATTCAGGAACAGGCCGCCAGGTTGCTGAACTGCTATGACGCCCCGCATCCGCTGCGGGCAGAAGTCGCCAGGCGGCTGCTGGGCTACGCCGGCGGGCGGTTCGATGCCGTAGCGCTGTGCACGACCGGCGCCGAATGCATCGACAGCGCCGTGAAGATCGCCAAGGCCGCGACCAAACGCTTCGAGATCGTCTCGTTCTCCGAAGCCTTCCACGGCAAGTCGATCAGCACCTCGTCGTTGTCCGGCATGCCGGGCACCCGGCGGCTGGTCGGGCCGACGGTTCCGGGCTCGATCGTCGTGCCGTTCCCGAACGGCTATCGCCGGCCGGCCGAGTTCGATGTCGACCAGTGGGCCAATCTGTGCATGGACATGGCCGAGGAGGTGATCCGCATCAACTCGATCGGCCAGGTCGCGGCCATCATCATCGAGCCGTTCCTTGGCGCCGGCGGCGCGCATGTGGCACCACCGGTCTTCTGGACGCGGCTGCGCCGGCTTGCCGACAAGCTCGACGCCCTGGTGATCATGGACGAGGTCCAGTCGGCATTCGGCCGCACCGGAAACTTCTTCGCCTTCCAGGGCCATGGCTTCGAACCCGACCTGCTGTGCGTCGCGAAGGGAATTGCCAGCGGCGTGCCGATGAGCGCGGTGATCGGCCGCCACGACCTGTTCGACGCGCTGCCGGCCGGGGTCCTCTCCTCGACCTACGGCGGCAACCCGCTGGCCTGCGCCGCCTGCCTTGCGACGCTCGACGTCATCGACAGCGAGGGGCTGGTCGATCGCGCGAAGCATCTGACCACGGTCTTCCACGGCCGCTTCGCCGCATGGATGAAGGAAATTCCGGGCGTGGGCGATGCACGCGGCATGGGCCTGTCGATGGGCATCGAACTCGTCGACAACCACCTCTCGAAGGCACCGGACGCGGACCGGGCGCTTCGTGTCGTCGCCGCTGCCGCCAGACACGGGCTGATCGTCCTGCCGCCCTCGGGTTCGCTGTCCAACGTCGTGCGCCTCGCTCCGCCGCTGGTGCTGTCGGACGAGGATGCCCGGGAAGGGCTCGACCGTCTCGAAGCCGCCCTGCGCGAGACCGTGTCGAACCAAGGTCACTGACGCCCGCCATCAAGGAACATCAGATGTCGATTTCCCCCCGCGGCCTCGGCCTGCCCCCGGCGGCGCTCGAGGCCAAGGCGCGCCGCCTGCGCCGCCATGTCATCCGGATGGTCGCCCCGCTGGGCGAAGGCTATGCCGGCCAGGGTCTCGGCTGCGCCGACATCCTGGCCGCGCTCTATTTTCATGAGATGGCCTACCGGCCGGACGAACTCGACTGGACCGAGCGCGACCAGTTCATTCTGTCGCCCGCCCATTACGGCGTCGGCCTGTTCGCCGCCCTCGCCGAGAGCGGCTGCATGCCGATGGAGCTGATGGAGGAATACGGGCGCGACGGCAGCCCGATGGAGATCATCGCCTCGGAACGCCTGCCGGGCGTCGAGGCGACCTGCGGCTCGCTGGGCATGGGCCTCTCCGTCGCCCTCGGCAAGGCGCTCGCCCTGCGTCGCCGCCGCCTGCCGTCCCGCGTCTATGTCGTGATCGGCGATGGCGAACTGCAGGAGGGCCAGACCTGGGAAGCGGCCATGGCGGTCGCAAGCTTCAAGCTGGCCAATGTCTGCGCCTTCATCGACGTCAACAACATGCAGGTCGACGGCCGCACCGATTCCGTCATCGACATGGGCGACATCGCGGCGAAATGGCGGGCCTTCGGCTGGAACACGCTCAGCATCGATGGAAACTCGATCCCGCAGATCCTGGGCGCGCTGCATGAGGCGCGCCAGGAAACGACGCGACCCACCGCGATCGTCGCGACGACCGTGCCGGGCCATGGGGTTTCGTTCCTGGCCGGCACCTACAGCCATTTCCTGAAGCTGCCGCCCGAGGCGGCCGAGCGCGCCCTGGCCGAACTGGGAGCCTGAAAACATGTCAACGAGTGCACCGCGCGCGCTACCGGGCATCACCATCGCGAAATCGGCGCCGATCTGGCGCCAGGGAACGCCGCTGAAGATGAAGGCGTATGGCCAGGCGCTGGTCGCCCTGGCGCAGCGCAACCCCGATGTCGTCTGCCTCGGCGCCGACCTGACCGGCCCGACCGAGACCGACATGTTCCGCGACCGGATTCCGGAACGCTTCTTCAATTTCGGCGTGGCCGAAGCCAACGTCATGTGCGCCGCGTCGGGCATGGCGCGCGAAGGCGACATCCCCTTCGTCAACACCTTCTCGGTTTTCGCCACCCGCCGATCCCTCGACCAGGTCGCCCTGCAGATCGCCTATCCGAACGTGAACGTCAAGCTGGTCGGCTTCATGCCGGGGCTGACCTCGCCCGGCGGCCCGACGCATCAGGCGATCGACGACGTGGCGATCATGCGCGCCTTGCCCAATATGATCGTCGTCGAACCGGCCGATGGCGACCAGGTCGCCGATCTGGTCGAGGCAATCGCCGAACACAGGGGGCCGGTCTACATGCGGATCAAGCGGGGCGAACTGCCGCTTTGCATTCCAGCCGGCACGCCGCGTGCGCGGCTCGGCAAGCTGCAGCCGATCACGTCAGGGGCCGACGGAACCATCCTGGCATCCGGCGTGATGGTCGCGCTGGCCCTGGAGGCGGCAGATGACCTGCGCGTCGCGGGACTGGATGTCGGCGTCGTCAACGCGCATACCGTCAAGCCGCTGGACCGGGATGGCGTGCTCGCCATCGCGCGCACGGGCAAGCCGCTGCTGGTCGCGGAGAATCACAGCGTCATCGGCGGGCTGGGCGCGGCCGTGGCCGAGGTGATCAGCGAGGCCGGCATCGCGTTGCCGTTCGGCCGCCTCGGTGTCCGCGATGTCTTCTCGGAAGGCGGCACGGCCCAGTACCTGTTCCAGAAGTATGGCCTGAGTACTGCGGCGATCCGCGCGGCCTTCGAAGGATTGCTGCCACACTGACCAGCCGTTCACCGGCTGTCCGGACAAAAAAGGGGGGGGCGTGCGGCGCACGCCCCCCGGTGACAGTGGGTCGGGATCGATCGAGCGTTATTTCTCGCCGTCGTAGGTAAAGATGTCGCGATCCTTGGTTTCCGGGACGAACAGCGCGCCGATCACCACGGTCGCCACCGCAATGACGATCGGGTACCACAGCCCGTAGAAGATATCGCCGGTCTGGGCCACCATCGCGAACGACGTCGCCGGCAGCAGGCCGCCGAACCAACCGTTGCCGATGTGATAGGGCAGCGACATCGAGGTATAGCGGATGCGGGTCGGGAACAGTTCGACCAGCGCCGCGGCGATCGGCCCGTAGACCATGGTCACGTAGATCACCAGGATCGTCAGGATGATGACCGCGGTGAAGGCCTGGCCGTTGAAGACGCCGAAGAACGACGTCACCTTCACCTTGGCCGGATCGTTGGCCGCCGGATAGCCGTTGGCCGTGATCGCCGCGCCGAGCTGGGCGCGGAACGCCGCGAGCTGATCGGCCGGCGCCGTGCCCGGCACCGAGGTGATTTCGGTATCGCCGACCTTGATCTTGGCGGGCTGGCCGGCCGGGCCGTCGACCGTGGTGTAGCTGACCGAGTTGGAGGCCAGGAACGCCTTGGTGATGTCGCAGGACGAGGTGAACTTCGCCGTGCCGGTCGGGTTGAACTGGAACGAGCAATCCTTCGGGTCGGCGGTCACGACCACCGGCCGCTCGGTCTGCGCCTTGTAGAGCGTCGGGTTGGCCGTCGCCGTCAGGTACTTGAACAGCGGGAAGTAGGTGACCGCCGCGATCAGGCAGCCGGCCAGGATGATCGGCTTGCGGCCGATGCGGTCCGACAGCGAGCCGAACAGGATGAAGCCGCCGGTGCCGAGGATCAGCGACCACGCGATCAGCACGTTCGAGGTGAACAGGTCGATCTTCAGGATCGACTGCAGGAAGAACAGCGCATAGAACTGGCCGGTGTACCAGACCACCGCCTGGCCCGCGACGAGGCCGAGCAGCGCCAGCAGCGCCCATTTCGCGTTCTTCCACTGGCCGAACGCTTCCGACAGCGGAGCCTTCGACCCCTTGCCTTCCGCCTTCATCTTCTGGAAGGCCGGGCTTTCGTTCATCTGGAGACGGATCCACACCGATATCGCCAGCAGCAGGACCGAGACGATGAACGGAATGCGCCAGCCCCACTCGGCGAAGTCCTTCTCGCCGACCTGGACGCGGACGAACAGGATCACCAGCAGCGACAGCAGCAGGCCGAGCGTCGCCGTCGTCTGGATCCACGAGGTGTAGAAGCCGCGGCGGCCGTGCGGCGCATGCTCGGCCACGTAGACGGCCGCGCCGCCGTATTCGCCGCCCAGCGCCAGGCCCTGCAGGCAGCGCAGCGCGATCAGGATGATCGGCGCGGCGACGCCGATGGTGGCATAGCTCGGCAGCACGCCGACCAGGAAGGTCGAGGCGCCCATGATCACGATGGTGATCAGGAAGGTATACTTACGGCCGACCAGGTCGCCGACGCGGCCGAAGACCAGCGCGCCGAACGGGCGGACCAGGAAGCCGGCGGCGAAGGCCAGCAGCGCGAAGATGTTCCGCTGCGCTTCCGGGAAGGCCGAGAAGAACTGGGCCCCGATCATCGCGGCCAGCGAACCGTAGAGATAGAAGTCGTACCATTCGAAGATCGTGCCGAGGGAGGAGGCCAGGATGACCTTCTTCTCCTCCCGCGTCATCGGCCTGGACCTTGCGTCCACGCCATTCAGATCGGCCGCTTGCGTCATCGCGCGTTCCCCTCCTCCATGGGTTATCGTTTTCGGCCCGACCGGCGATAGCGGACGGACCACTATCCTTCACGGTAGGACGGGGAGGCGTAAACGAACGAGGCACGGCTGTGCCGGTTTGCATAAACGTCGCGTAAACGAATTAACCTTTTGTGCGGCGCGGCAAAACCGGTGCGGGGAACAGCTGCCTCAGCATGCGCTCGACGAATTCCGTCGTGACGGCGGCGTGGCCGAGCAGCAGCCGGTACCAGATCGCGCCGAAGACGAAATCCAGCACCGTCTCCACGTCGAAATCGGGGCTCAACTCGCCGGCGGCGATCGCCTGGGCCACGATGTGGCGCCCGGCCTGGCGGCGCGGCTCGACCACACGCTCGACCATCAGCGCGGCAAGATCGGGATCGTTCTGCGCCTCGGCGACGAGGCTGCGCAGCGTGTTGGCCCAGGCGACATCCTTCAGACGCTCGACCGTCTGGCCAAGATAGGCGCGGAAGTCGGCGATCACGCCATGGCCCGACGCGGCCGGCAGGCTCTCCTCGCCCATGCCTTCCATGTAGATGTCGACCAGCAGCGCGCCTTTCGACGGCCAGCGGCGATAGACGCTCTGCTTGGCGACGCCCGCCCGCGCCGCCACCCCCTCCATCGACAGCGCGCGATAGCCGCGCTCGCGCAGCAGGTCGGTCGCGGCGCCGATCAGCGCCCGCTGGACTGCCTCGTCGCGCGGCCGACCGGTGCGGCCGCCGCGCTTGTCGTCTTCACCCCTTGGCTCCGGACGCACTGTCCCCCCTTGGAAAATCGACTTGACATACGGACCGTTGCGTATGTGAATTGAACATCGTCAACGGTCCGGTGCGTAAGTTAGCCGAGCCTGCGACGCCAACGCAAAACCAGACAACCGACGCCGCGTCCGGAAATGGAAACGGCGAACAGAGGAGGCGTTCCCGATGCGCAAGACGATGATCGCGGCCCTTGTCGGCATGACGCTGCTGGCCGGGCCGGCCGCGGCGAAGACCCTGATCTGGGCGTCGCAGGACGATGCCGCGACGATGGACCCGCATGCCTTCAACCACGGCATGACCCTGACGGTGCTGCAGCACATCTATGAAGGCCTGGTGCGCCGGGATGCGGAAATGAGGATCGAGCCCGCGCTGGCGCTGTCCTGGACGCAGCCGGAACCGACGATCTGGCGTTTCGCCCTGCGCCCGGGCGTCAAGTTCCACGACGGCCAGCCGTTTACCGCCGACGATGTCGCCTTCTCGTTCCGCCGCGCCATGTCGGAAACCTCCGACATGAAGGTCTTCGCCGCCTCGATCACCGCGGTGAAGGCGGTCGACCCGCTGACGGTCGACATCGTCACCGCCTTCCCCAATGCCGCGCTGATCCAGTCGCTGCCGGAAATCCGGATCATGTCGCGTGCCTGGTCGGAGCAGAACAACGCGCAGATGCCGGCCGACCTGAAGCAGTCCAGGGAGAACTACGCGACCAGGCATGCCAACGGCACGGGGCCGTTCCGGCTGAAATCGCGCGACGTCGACGTCAAGACGGTGTTGTCGGCCGATCCCGGCTGGTGGGACAAGCCGCGCCACAACATCACCGAAGCGACGATGGTGCGGATCGCGGCCCCTGCCACCCGCATCGCCGCGCTGCTGTCGGGCGAAGTCGACTTCGCCTATCCGGTGCCGGTGCAGGATATCGACCGGGTCGAGAAGACCGCGAGCCTGAAACTGCTGCAGGGTCCGGAGATCCGCACGATGTTCCTGGCCCTCGATGTCGCGCGCGACGAACTGCTATATTCGACGGTGAAGGGCCGCAACCCGTTCAAGGACCGCCGCGTCCGCCAGGCGATGTACCAGGCGATCGACATGGCCGCGATCAACGCCCGGATCATGCGCGGCACGGCCGTACCGACCGGAAACATGATCGCGCCGGGCGTCAACAGCGTCGATCCCGCTTTGCAGCCACGCGCCTGGCCCTATGACGTCGCCGCCGCCAAAGCGCTGATGGCCGAAGCCGGCTATGCCGAAGGCTTCGGCGTCACGCTCGACTGCCCGAACGACCGCTATGTCAACGACGAGCGGGTCTGCCAGGCCCTGGCCGGCATGCTGGCCCGTATCGACATCAAGGTGACGCTGGATGCGATGCCGTCGTCACGCTTCTTTCCCAAGATCGGCTCGAAGGATACCAGCCTGAACTTCTTCGGCTACACGCCGGTCAACATGGACGCCTACAACACGCTCAGCGTGATGATCCATTCGCAGCGCGGCGACCAGGGCCAGTGGAATGTCGGCGGTTATTCGAATGCCGAGGTCGACCGCACCATCCGCGCCAGCCTGAGCGAGATGGATCCGACCAGGCGCACGGCGCTGGTGACCAAGGCGCTGACCCTTCATCGGGAAGACATCGGCCACATCCCGCTCTACCAGCAGGGCATCGTCTGGGGGATGAAGAAGACCGTAGCGACGCCGCTGCAGATCGACAACCGCGTCAACCTGGCGTTCTTCAAGGTCGACTGATGCTGCTCTACCTCGCGCGCCGTCTGTTCCAGGCCGTCGTGGTGATGCTGGTGGTGTCGCTGATCGCCTTCGTGCTGTTCCGCTTCGTCGGCGATCCGGTCACGCAGATGCTGGGCCAGGATGCGACCGCGGCCGATCGCGCCCGGGTCGCGGCCGCGCTGGGCCTCGACCAGCCGGCGTACATCCAGTATCTCCGCTTCCTCGAGCAGGCGGCGCACGGGGATTTCGGTCGCTCGCTCAAGCTCGGCCGGCCGGTGGCCGAACTGCTGGCCGAGCGGGTGCCCGCGACGATCGAGCTCAGCCTGTTCGCCGCCGGCCTCGCCATCCTGGTCGGGGTGCCGCTGGGCGTACGCACCGCGATCGTGCGGCGCGGCCTCGTCTCGCGCAGTCTGCTGACGCTCTCGCTCGTCGGGATCTCGCTGCCGACGTTCTTCCTGGGCGTGCTCCTCATCCTCGTCTTCTCGGTGACGCTGGGCTGGCTGCCCTCCTATGGCCGGGGCGACACCGTCGCACTGGGCTGGTGGCGCACCGGCTTCCTGACCGTCGACGGCTGGCGCCATCTGGTGCTGCCCGGGATTACGCTGGCCCTGTTTCAGCTCGCCCTCGTGCTGCGGCTCGTGCGCGCCGAGATGCTCGAGGTGATGCGGACCGATTTCGTCAAGTTCGCGCGCGCCCGCGGCCTGAAGCCCGCCGCCGTCTATTTCCGCCATGCGCTGCGCAACGCGCTGATGCCGGTCGTCACCATCATCGGCCTCCAGCTCGGGTCGATCATCGCCTTCGCGCTGATCACCGAGACGGTATTCCAGTGGCCCGGCATGGGCCTCCTGTTCGCCCAGTCGGTCGCCTTCGCCGACGTGCCGGTCATGGCCGCCTATCTCTGCCTGATCGCCCTGGTCTTCGTGACCATCAACCTGGTCGTCGACCTCGCCTATCTCGCCATCGATCCGCGGCTGCGCGACGGCCGCCTCACCACGTCAGTCAAGGGAACCTGATCCATGGACCCGCGCCTCGCCGCCCTCGGCCGCCATCACGCCGACCTCACCGCAATCCGCCACGACCTGCACCGCCACCCCGAGCTCGGCTACGAGGAGACGCGGACGGCGGCGCTGGTCGCCGACGAATTGCGCCGCTGCGGCGTCGACGAGGTCCATACCGGCATCGGCCGCACCGGCGTGGTCGGCGTGCTGTACGGCCGTCGCAGCGGCGACGGCGCGGTCGGCCTGCGTGCCGACATGGATGCGCTGCCGATCGCGGAGAAGAACGATTTCGGCCATCGCTCGACGCTGGCCGGCAAGATGCATGGCTGCGGTCATGACGGACACACCACCATGCTGCTCGGCGCCGCCCGCTATCTTGCCGAGACCCGCAATTTCGCCGGCCGCGTCCACCTGATCTTCCAGCCCGGCGAGGAGGGCCATGCCGGGGCCCGCGCGATGATGCGGGACGGGCTGTTCGAGCGCTTCCCCGTCTCGTCGGTCTTCGCGCTGCATAACTGGCCGTCGCTGCCGGCCGGCACCATCGGCATCAACCCCGGGCCGATGATGGCCGGCATCGACGTCTTCCGCCTGCGCCTCGGCGGTGTCGGCGGTCACGGCGCCCATCCGCACCAGACCATCGATCCGATCATCGCCACCGCCCACGTGCTGACCGCGGTGCAGACCATCGTCAGCCGCAACGTCAACCCGCTCGATTCCGCCGTCATCTCGTTCCATCACCTCCAGGCCGGCTCGCCCACCGCGCTCAGCGTCATTCCCGACGCGGTCGACGCGGCCGGCATCGTCAAGTGGTACCGCGAACCGGTCCAGGAACTGGTCGAGAAGCGGCTGGCGGAGGTGGCCGCCCAGGCCGCCGCGGCATTCGGCGCCAGGGCCGAGGTGACCTACGACAAGCTCTATCCCCCGACCATCAACGATCCGGCCGAGGCCGCGCGCGTCGTGCGCCTGGCCCGCGGGCTGTTCGGCGCCGGGCGCGTGATCGCCGACATGGAGCCGTCGATGGGATCGGAGGACTTCGCCTTCATGCTGCAGGCCAGGCCCGGCGCCTATTTCCGCCTGGGCACCGGGGGCAAGGCCGGCGCCTTCCTGCACTCGCCGCATTACGACTTCAACGACGCGGTGATCCCGGCCGGCGCCGCCCTGCTGGCCGCCATCGCCGAAGATGCGCTGGACGCCGCGGCATGACCGCGCTGGCCCGCCGGCTGTGGGATCACGACCTGGCCCACGCCTTCCGCCACGATCCGCTGGCGATCCTCTCGGCCATCGTCGTCGCGGCGTTCCTGATCGCCGCGCTGCTGGCGCCGGTGATCGTCGCCAAGGATCCGTTCGACCTGCGCAATCTCGACCTGATCGAGTCGCTGCTGCCGCCGGGGCCCGGCCGTCCGCTCGGCACCGACGACCAGGGCCGCGACCTGCTGGCCGCGATCGTCTACGGCACGCGGCTGTCGCTGGTCGTCGCCGTGCTGTCGGTCGTGGTCTCGCTGGGGCTGGGCGTGACGCTGGGGTTGATCGCCGGTTTCGCCGGCGGCTTCCTCGATGCCTTCATCATGCGCGCCGCCGACATCCAGCTCTCTTTCCCCGCCATTCTGGTGGCGCTGCTGGTCGACGGCATTGCCCGCGCTGCGCTGCCCGGCGACATGCATGCGCGCTTCGCCGTGCCGGTGCTGATTGCCGCGATCGCGCTGTCGGGCTGGGTGCAGTATGCCCGCACCGTCCGCGGCCTGACGCTCGCCGAACGCTCGAAGGACTATGTCCAGTCGGCGCGCGTCTCCGGCGTCGCGCCCGCCCGCATCGCGCGCGCCCATATCCTGCCCAACGTCACCGGCCCGCTGTTCGTGCTGGCCACCGTGCAGATCGCCACCGCGATCCTGACCGAGGCCACGCTGTCGTTCCTCGGCGTCGGCATGCCGCCGACCAGCCCGTCGCTGGGCACGCTGGTCAACATCGGCAACAACTATCTGTTCTCGGGTGCCTGGTGGATCTCGGTATTCCCGGGCCTGGCCCTGGTCATGCTGGTGCTGGCCGTCAATCTCCTGGGCGACTGGCTGCGCGACGCGCTGAACCCGAGGCTCGGCTGACCATGGCGCTGCTCGAGATCAGGGATCTTGCCGTCGACTTCGTCACCCGCCGCCGGCGCGTACGGGCGCTGGACGGCATCAGCCTCGACATCGACGCCGGCGAGATCGTCGGCATGGTCGGCGAATCCGGCGCCGGCAAGTCGCTGACCGGTGCCGCCGTCATCGGCCTGCTGGTACCGCCGGGCCGGATCAGCGGCGGCGAGATCCGCCTGGACGGCCAGGCGATCACCGGCCTCGGCGAGGCGGCGATGCGCCGGATCCGCGGCCGCCGGATCGGGACGATCTTCCAGGACCCGCTGACCGCGCTGAACCCCTTGCTGACGGTCGGCGAGCAGCTGGTCGAGACCATCACCACCCACCTGCCGATGTCGCGCGCGGCGGCGCGCAAGCGCGCGATCGCCCTGCTCGAGGAAACGGGCATCCCGTCGGCCGGGCGGCGGATCGACCACTACCCGCATCAGTTCTCGGGCGGCATGCGCCAGCGCGTGGTCATCGCGCTTGCCCTGGCCGGGGACCCGCAGGTGATCATCGCCGACGAACCGACCACCGCGCTCGACGTCTCGGTCCAGGCCCAGATCCTCGACCTGCTGCGCCGGCTGTGCCGCGACCACGACGCGGCGGTGCTGCTGATCACCCACGACCTCGGCGTCGTCGCCGAAACCGCCGATCGCGTCGCGGTCATGTATGCCGGCCGCATCGTCGAGACCGGGCCGACCGCGGCCATCATGGGCAGGCCGCGCCACCCCTACACCGCCGGGCTGATGCGGGCGATCCCGACGGTCGGCGACCTCAGGCCGCGGCTGGCCCAGATCGGCGGCGCGATGCCACGGCCCGGCGCCCTGCCCCATGGCTGCGCCTTCGGGCCACGCTGCCCCGCCGCCCGGCCCGACTGCACCGCGGCCGCCCCGGTGCCGATCCGCCATGGCGACGTCCTCGTCGCCTGCCGCCATCCCGACCTGACGGAGGCGGCATGATGCTGCTCGACGCCCGCGATCTCGCCTGCACCTTCCCGCTGCCGCGCAGCCTGCCCGACCGGCTGGCCCGTCGCCCGCGCCCCGGCATTGCCGCGGTGGCCGGCGTCACCCTGGGCGTCGCGCGCGGCGAGACGCTGGGCCTGGTCGGCGAATCCGGTTGCGGCAAGTCGACGCTGGCCCGGCTGATCGTCGGGTTGCACCGGCCCAGCGCGGGCAGCCTGGCCTTCGACGGCACGGTGGTGGCGCCCACGGTGCGCGACCGCCCGCCCGCCCTGCGCCGCCGGCTGCAGATGATCTTCCAGGATCCCTATGCCAGCCTGAATCCGCGCTGGCGCGTCGGCGACATCATCGCCGAACCGCTGGCCGAACAGCCGGACGCACCGCCACCAGCGGCCCGCCGCGAGCACGCCGCCGAATTGCTGGCCCGTGTCGGCCTGTCGGCAGCCGATGCCCGGCGCCACCCGCATGAATTCTCCGGCGGCCAGCGCCAGCGCATCGCCATCGCCCGGGCGCTGTCGACGGGACCCGACTTCCTGGTCTGCGACGAGCCGACCTCGGCCCTCGACGTCTCGGTCCAGGCACAGGTGCTGAACCTGATGCGCGACCTGCAGGAGGCCGAGGGGCTCACCTTCCTGCTGATCTCGCACAATCTCGCCGTCATCCACCACATGGCGAACCGGATCGGCGTCATGTATCTCGGCCGCCTGGTCGAGATCGGCGAGAAGACCGACGTGTTCGCCCGGCCCCGCCACCCCTATACCCGCGCCCTGCTCGCGACGCTGCCGCGGCTCGACGGGGTCCGCCGGCCGCGCGAGGCGGTGGCCGGCGAGGTGCCGAGCGCACTGAGCCCGCCCTCGGGTTGCCATTTTCACCCGCGCTGCCCTTTCGCCCGTGCGCGCTGCCGCGTCGAGGCGCCGGCGCTGGCCGACGGCGTCGCCTGCCACGGCATCGCCGAAGGCTGGATCCCGTCCTGACAGGAGGAAACCGATGGAAGACATTCTGACCGAGCGCCGGGGCAAGGCCCTGGTCATCACCATCAACCGCCCGGACCGCCTGAACGCGTTCCGCCAGCGCACGGTGGACGAACTGATCGCGGCGTTCGAAACCGCCGGCGGCAGCGCCGATATCGGCGCCGTGATTTTCACCGGTGCCGGCCCGAAGGCCTTCTGCACCGGCGGCGACGTCAAGGACTTCAAGGTCGGTTCGGGCTACGAGGGTGCCGCCTGGACCGGCATCGGCCTGCGGGTCGAAGCGCTGCACCGGCTGATGCGTGCCATCCCCCAGCCCGTTATCGCCGCGGTCAACGGCTGGGCGATCGGCGGCGGCAACGTGCTGCAGGTGGTCTGCGATCTGTCGATCGCGGCCGAGCATGCGAAGTTCGGCCAGGTCGGCCCGCGCTACGGCAGCTTCGATGCCGGCTTCGGCACCGCCTATCTCGCCCGGCTGGTGGGGGAGCGCCGGGCGCGCGAGATCTGGCTGCGCTGCAAGACCTATACGGCGACCGAGGCCGAGGCGATGGGGTTGATCAACGCGGTGGTGCCGGCCGATCGGCTGCTCGACGAGGCCCTGGCCTGGGCCGACGACGTCCTGGCCCTGAGCCCGACGGCGCTCAAGATGATCAAGGCCTCGTTCAACGCCGATTCCGAATCGATCGCCGGCATCACCCAGATGGCCTTCGGCGCCTTGCGGATGTACTACCAGGGCATGGAGGCGGCGGAGGGCCATGCCGCCTTCGCCGGCAAACGCGCGCCCGACTACGACCGGTTCCGCGACTATGACCGCTGAGCCGCGCTGGCATCCGACCCCGGAGCGAATCGCCGCCGCGGCGCTGACGCGGCTGGCCCGATCCTGCGGCGTCGACGGATTCGACGGCCTGCGCCGCCTGGCGCTGGCCGATCACGACGCGTACTGGCGCGCCGTGATCGCCGACCTCGGCATCGTTTTTCGGCGACCGTTCAGCCAGGTGCTGGACGATCACGCCGCGCCGGCATGGCCGCGGTGGTTTCCGGGGGCGAAGCTCAATTTCACCGACAGCGTGCTGGCCGGGCCGGGCCATGCGCCGGCGTTGATCTGCCTGGCCGAGGACGGATCGCGCCGCGATCTCGACCGGGCCGCGCTGCGCCGCGAGGTCGAAACGGCGATGGGGCGGCTTGCGACGCTCGGCGTCGGGCCGGGCGACCGCGTCGGCCTCCTGCTGCCCAACATCGCGGAAGCGGCCATCGTCATGCTGGCCGTGGCGCGGATGGGCGCGATCGTCGTGCCGCTCTATTCCGGCTTCGGGCCGGAGGCGATCGCCACCCGGCTGAACGCCGCGCGGGCGAGCGTGCTGGTCACCTGCGACGGCTTCCGCCGCCAGGGCCGGGATATCGCCGTCATGCCGTCCGTCGAGGCGGCGCTGACCCAGGTTCCCGCGATCAGGCGCATCGCGATCGTCCGGCGCCTCGGCACATCGGGCGACGATACCTGGGACGAGATCGCGGCGGCCGAGGCCCCCAGCCCCGACATGGATCCCGACGATCCCTGGATGATCATCTACACCTCCGGCACGACGGGCAAGCCGAAGGGCACCGTGCATACCCATGCCGGCTTCCCGTTCCGGACGGCCCATGACGTGGCCTACCAGTTCGACTTCCATCCGGGCGACCGGTTCTTCTGGTATTCGGACATGGGCTGGATGATCGGGCCGCTGTCGGTCTGCGCCCCGCTGATGCTCGGCGGCACGCTGGTGCTCTACGACGGCGGACCGGCCGAGGGCGCCACCCTGCACGCCGCCGTTGCCGCCGGGGTCACCCATTACGGCAGCGCGCCGACCTTGTTGCGGTCGATGGCCGCAGCCTATCCACGGCTGCCGGCCGAGCTGCGCCCGCCCTGCCGGACGCTGATGACGGCGGGCGAGGCGATCGATGCCGACACCTTCCTCTGGTATCAGCGGGAGGTCGGCGGCGATGCGGTGCCGGTGATCAACTATACCGGCGGGACCGAGGTGTCCGGCGGCATCCTGTCGAACGTCGTGACCAGGCCGATCGTGCCGGGGCGGTTCGGCGCCGCGGTGACCGATGTCGATGCCGACGTCGTCGACGGCGAACTCGTCATCCGCCGGCCGATGATCGGTATGACCCGCGGCTTCTGGGACGAGCCGATGCGCTATCTGGAAAGCTACTGGCAGCGCCGTCCGGGACTGTGGACCCATGGCGACCTTGCCGTGCGGCACGACGACGGCAGTTGGGAACTGCGCGGCCGCGCCGACGACGTGCTGAAGGTCTCCGGCCGGCGCGTCGGCCCCGCGGAGATCGAGGAGGCGGCGCTGGCCCACGGCGGCATGCTGGCCGCCGCCGCGATCGGCATGCCCGATGCCCGCTCGGGCCAGGCGATCTGGCTGTTCGTGGTGCCGCGTGGCACGCTCGACGTCGAGGCGCTGCGCCGTCATCTCGGCACCGCGCTGGGCCCCGGCCTGCGCCCGGCGCGGGTGATCGCCGTCGCCGACCTGCCGCGCACCCGGAACGGCAAGATCCTGCGTCGCGTGGTGCGCAGCCTCGCGCTGGGCGAGCTGCCCGGCGACCTCTCCTCTCTCGACAATCCCGCGGCGCTCGACCTGATCGCCGCCGCCCTCTGAGGTATCCGATGGACCTGAAGATCCATACCGACGACGCCACGCCGCCCGCCGCCGCCAATCGCCATGTGCTGGTACCCTGGGCGGTACAGGGCGGATTGAACCCGCCCTGCATCGTGCGCGCCAAGGGTTCGTGGTTCTACGACGATCGCGACCGCGCCTATCTCGACCTGACCTCGGGTTACGTCGCGGTCTCGCTCGGCCACGGCCACCCCAAGGTCGTCGCGGCGATCCAGGCCCAGGCCGAGCGGCTGTGCTGGGTCGCCTCCAGCTATTTCAACGACGTCCGGGCGCGTTATGCCCAGGCATTGTCGGCGATCTCGCCGTGGGCCGAGGGCGCGCGGGTGCATTTCGCCAGCGGCGGGGCCGAGGCCAACGACGATGCGATCAAGATCGCCCGTCTCGTCACCCGGCGGCCGAAGGTGCTGTCGGCCTACCGCTCCTACCACGGCTCGACCATCGGCGGCAGCGCGCTGACCGGCGTCGACCGCTGGCGCGACCCGATGCCCAACCTGCCGGGTATCGTCCGCTTCTTCGCGCCCTATCCCTATCGCTCGCCCTTCCATACCGACGATCCGGCGACCGAGACGGCGCGGGCGCTGGACCACGTCAACCGCATCCTGTCGCACGAGGGGCCGCAGAACGTGGCCGCGATCATGATCGAGCCGGTGACCGGGTCGAGCGGCCTGGTCGTCTATCCCGACGGTTATCTCGCCGGCCTGCGCGACATCTGCGACCGCCACGGCATCCTGCTCGTCTTCGACGAGGTGATGACCGGCTTCGGCCGTGTCGGCCGGGCCTTCGCCGCCGTCCGCCTCGGCGTCGTGCCCGACATGCTCACCTTCGCCAAGGGCGCCAGTGCGTCCTACACCCCGCTGGGCGGCGTGCTGGTGCGCGAGGGCGTCGCCCAGTTCTTCGACGAGACCCTGTTCGACGTCGGCCACACCCACGCCGGCCATGTGCTGGCGGTGGCCGGCGGGCTTGCCGCCCTCGAGGTCTATCAGGAAGAAGGGCTGTTCGACCGCGCCATCGAGATCGAGGGCTGGCTGCGCGAAGGGCTGGGCGAGTTGCAGCGGCGGCATCCGGTACTGGGCGATGTCCGTGGCCTCGGCGCCCTGTTCGGGCTGGAGCTGGTCGCCGACCGGCAAAGCCGCGAACCGCTGGTGGCCTGGCACGACCCGGCCGGGTCGGGCGCGATGAAGGCATTCTTCGGCACGCTGCTGGCGCGCGGCGTGCACGCCTATGGTCGCTACAACATCGTCCTGGTCGCCCCGCCGCTGACCATCGGCCGCGACGAGTTGCAGATCGGGCTGGAGGCGCTGGACGCGGGCCTGGCCGCCGTCGCCCGCTAGGTCTCCAGCTGATCGGGCGTGCGCAGGCGATACCCGATCCCCAGCTCGGTCAGCAGGTAGCGCGGCCGGGTGGGATCGGGTTCGATGCGGTTGCGCAGCTTGCGCATGAAGATGCGCAGGTAATGCACGTCCTCGACATGCGCCGCGCCCCAGACCTCGCGCAGCAGCTGATCGTGGGTCACGACCTTGCCGGCATGGCGGACCAGATGGTGCAGCAGCCGGTATTCCTTGGGCGACAGCTTGACCTCGGTGCCGCCGACCGAGACCCGGCGGCGGGCGACGTCGACGACCAGCGTGCCGACGGCGAAGACCGGATCGGGCGCCGCGGTCCCGCCCTGGCGCCGGCGCAGCCCGGCGCGGATGCGCGCCACCAGTTCGGCCATGCCGAAAGGCTTGGTGACGTAGTCGTCGGCACCGGCCTCGAGCGCTGCGACCTTCTCGGCCTCGCGGGCGCGCACCGACAGCACGATGATCGGCATCTCCGACCAGTCGCGGATCTGGCGCAGCAGGTCGAGGCCGTCGCGGTCGGGCAGGCCGAGATCGAGCAGCACCAGGTCCGGCATCACGGCCATCGCCTGGCGCAGGCCTTCGGCGGCGTTCTCGGCCTCGGCCACCGCGAAGCCGGCAAGGCCCAGCCCGGTCTTGAGCAGCCGGCGGATCTGGCGCTCGTCGTCGACGACCAGGATCGTGGCAGCCTGTTCCTGTTCGCTCATGCCCGTCCCCCGGCCGCCGGCAGATTGATACGGAAAGTGGCGCCGTGGCCGACCCCGGCGCTTTCGACCGTCAGCCCGCCGCCGCAGGCCTCGACGAAGGCGCGGGCGATGGTGAGGCCGAGCCCGGCGCCGGCCGGCCGGGCATCGTGGTCGCCGCCACGATAGTAGCGGTCGAACACCATCGGCAGCTCGGCGGCGCTGATGCCGACGCCCTGGTCGGCGACGGCCAGCTCGATGATGTCGCCGCGGCCGGTCGCCTGCAAGCGGATCGCCGAGCCGTCGCCCGAGTACTTGGCGGCGTTCTCCAAGAGGTTCACCAGCGCGTGTTCGAGCAGCAGCGGGTCGGCCCGGATCATCGCGAGGTCGAGCGGCAGCGCGACGCCGACCCGGTGCCGCGCCAGCCGCGGCCCGGCCTGGCGCAGCGCGGCATCGACGATGTCGGCCAGCTCGACCGCCTCGGGCCGCGGATGCAGCGCGCCGCCGCGAATGCGCCCGAGGTCGAGCAGGTTGGCGATGAAGCGGGCCAGGCGCTCGGCCTCCTCGCGGATCGTGGCGACGAGGTCGGCACGGGTCGCCTCGTCGGCCACCGCACCGAAGCTCTCCAGGGTGGTGGCCGCGCCGATGATGGCGGCCAGCGGCGTCTGGAAATCGTGACTGACGGAATTCAACAGCGCTTCCCGGAGTTTCTCGGCCTTGTCCTTGACCCGGGCATCCTCGATGGCGACGGCAAGCTGGGCGCGTTCGACGCCAATCGCCGCCTGGTCTACCAGGGCGGCGATGAGGCGCGGGTCGGTCGCCGGCCCCCCCTCGGCCGCCGTGCCGAGGACAAGGATAGCGATCGGGCCGCGGCCGGTGCGCAAGAGATGGAAGCGCGGCGCCACGACCACCTCGCCGCGCCACAATGCCTCGGCGGTGGCAAGATCGTCCGACGGCAGGGCATGGTCCTCGAGCCGCGCGGCCAGCACCGCGAAACGCCCGTCATCGGCCGGCAGCAACAGGAACGCGCGGCGGCCGAGGGCGGCTTCGAGATGGTCGAGCACTTCGAGGCAGATGTCGTTGGGATCGGCGATGGCGGCCAGCCGCTGGCTGAACTGGTGCAGGGCGGTGATCAGGGCCTCGCGCATGGCGCCGGCCTTGGCCTCGCGCCGGGCCGCGGCGGCAAGCCAGCTTCCCGTCACCGCGACCGTGACGAAGATGACGAGGTCGAGCAGGTCCTGCGCCTCGGCCACGCCGAATTCGACATGCGGCGGATAGAGCAGGTAACCCGACAGCGAGACCGCCACCAGCGCGGCGCAGATCGAGGCGACGAGGCCGAACAGCACCGCCGCCACCAGGATCGGGGCGACGAAGATGATCGACAGATGCGGCAGCGTCGTCGATCGCTCGACCAGCGCGACCAGGGCTGCGGTCACCAGCACCATCGCCATGCCCAGCGGCGGGCCGTACAGCCAGCGCCGGGCCAGCAGGCCGCGCCAGCGCGGATGGATCATCGCTAGGCCTCTTCGCGCCGGCCGCGGCGCGGCGGGGCCGGCAGGGCCGGCATCTCCTCGGCCAGGGCCACCATGCGTTCGCGGATATGGTTGATGACGATGCGCGCCGGCGGCGACAGCCGCTTGGCGCGCGGCACCAGGATGCCGATCTGGCTGTCGGCAAGGCGCGGTTCGGCCAGCGGCACGTGGACCAGCGTGCCGGCGCGGATCTCGTCGATGAAGCCGACCGGGGTGAAGAAGCCGATCCCGAGGCCGCGCAGCATCGACTGGCGCATGAATTCGATCGAATTGGAGACGATCCGTGGGGTGAAGCGGGCGCCGGACTGGGCAAACTCGGTCACCATGATCGCATCGAGCAGCCAGCGGTCGTGCAGCATCAGCACCGGATAGGCGGCGCATTCGGTCAGGGTCAGCCAGCGCCGCTTGGCCAGCGGGTGATCGGGGCTCATCACCGCGCCGACCGCGGTGGTGATCTCGGCCAGCGTATCGACGCCGCGATAGCGCCTGTCGACGAACAGCACGCCGAAATCGTTGCGGCCCGAACGCAGCTCCTCGCCGATCTTGGAGGGATCGACCGTCATGACGGTGAAACTGATGCCGGGATGGCGCTGGCCGATCTCCTCGACCATCTGCGGCATGAAACGGACCAAGAGCGATTCGAGCGAGATCATCCGGACCGAGCCGGTCACCGTGCCCGAGAGCCCGGCGATCTCGGCGCGCGCGCGCTCGAAATCCGTCATCGTCTCGCGGACATGGCGCAGCAGCACCTCGCCGGCAGCGGTCGGCAGCACGCCGTTGCGGCGCCGCTCGAACAACGGGGTGCCGATCTCCTCCTCCAGCTTGAGGATCTGGCGGTTGACCGCCGACGACGCCACGTTCAGCGCCTCGGCCGCGCGGCGGATCGACCCCAGCCTCGCCACCTGTTCGACATAACGCAAAACCGCCGCGTGCATCGCCTCCCCATACCGCAAGCAGAAACCGGTGATGCCAAAATAGCAGCACCACGCGCGAAAATCTGTTCTTTTCGCGCTCGCTGGCCCCGTCATACTCGCCCTTCAAGTACTTTCGCCCGACCGCGCAAAGACGGCGGGCCACCTCAGGGGAAACGGGGCAAAGCCGCCGGCCAATCACGGTCGTTGCGGCACAGGAGAGGGCTTGATCGAATGAACACCACGGGCAAACTGAACCTCGGCCGTCGCAGCGTGCTGAAGGGCGCGGCGGGGCTTGCCGGTCTGGCGGCGGCGGGCGGCCTGCCGCGCATCGGCTATACCCAGGCGAAGACGACCACCGTCAACATCCAGCTCGGCTGGCTCGCCGGCAACAACCAGATCGGCGACATCGTCGCCAAGAAGCTCGGCTATTTCGAGGAAGAAGGGCTGAACGTCCAGATCCAGCCGGGCGGCCCCTCAATCGACGGCGTCGCCATCGTCGCGTCGGGCCGGTTCGAACTCGGCCAGGTCTCGTCGTCGCCGTCGCTGATGCTGGCCGCGTCGCAGAAGATCCCGGTCAAGTGCTTCGCGGTCGGGGCGCAGGAACACCCCTACGCCTTCTTCTCGCTGCCCAAGACCCCGATCCGCAAGCCGCAGGACATGATCGGCAAGAAGATCGGCGTCCAGGCGACCGGCAAGATCCTGCTGCAGGCGCTGCTGAAGCGCCACAACATCCCCGAGAAGGACGTCAACATCGTCGTCGTCGGCGCCGACATGACGCCGCTGCTGACCGGCCAGGTCGACGCGATCTCGGGCTGGGTGACCAACACCACCGCGCTGGCCGTGCTGGGACCCGACCGCATCGACATGCGGCTGTGGGACAACGGGGTCAAGCTCTACGCCCTGCCCTACTACACCACCACCGATATCCTGACCAAGAAGGCCGACATGGTCGAGCGCTTTACCCGCGCCTCGGCCAAGGGCTGGGCCTATGCCCGCGACAATGTCGAGAAGTCGGTCGACCTGATGATCCAGGAATACCCGAACCTGGTGAAGAAGGATGAGATCGAGGGCACGTCGACCCTGCTGAAGTTCGTCTTCACCCCGACGACCAAGGCCGGCGGCTGGGGCACCTTCGACACGGCTGTCTGGCAGGACCAGATCAAGCTGTACGACGAGCTCGGCCAGTTCTCGGCCGGCGCGCCCAAGCTCGACCAGGTGGTGACCACCGCCATCCTGGACGCGACCAAGGCTGCCCGCCCGAAGATCGGTTGAGGCCCTAGATGACGGTCCAGGCCATCGCCATGCGGCAGACGCCGCCCCAAGCCCCGAGCCCGCCGCAAGGCGCCGGCACGGCCATCGACTGCCGCGGCGTCACCGTGCGCTTCACGACCGAGCGCGGCACGGTGACGGCGCTGCAGGACGTCGACCTCCAGGTCGCGGCCGGCAGCTTCATCACGCTGCTGGGCCCGTCGGGCTGCGGCAAGTCGACCTTGCTGCGCGTGGTCGCGGACCTCATCGAACCCACGGCCGGATCGCTGACCGTCCTGGGGGACAAGCCGTCGGTGGCACGCGAGCGCCGCGACATCGGCTTCGTCTTCCAGGATGCGGCGCTGCTGCCCTGGCGCACCGCGCTGCAGAACGTCACCCTGCCGCTGGAAGTCGGCGGGGGAGCGTCGCGGCCCGGCAACCGCGACCCGCGCGAACTGCTGGCGCTGGTCGGCCTGGCCGGCTGGGAAGACGCCTATCCGCACGAACTGTCGGGCGGCATGCGCCAGCGCGTGGCGATCGCCCGCGCGCTGGTCTCGGGCCCCAAGCTGCTGATGATGGACGAGCCGTTCGGGGCGCTGGACGAGATCACCCGCGACCGGCTGAACGAAGAGCTGCTCGACGTCTGGGCCAAGACCGGCGTCACCATCCTGTTCGTCACCCATTCGATCTACGAGGCCGCCTTCCTCGGCCAGCAGGTCCTGCTGCTGGCCGCGCGTCCGGGCCGGGTGCGCGAGCTGGTGCCGGTCGAGCTGCCCGGCGAGCGCCGCCTGCCGGTGCGCGAAACCGTCGAGTTCGTGCAGCTTGCCGGCCATCTGCGCCGCGTCCTGGAGACCTGCTGATGAGCGACCATGCCCTCGATCCCGGGGCCGGCCTCGCCGGCGCCTTCACCGACGACAAGGCCGCCCAGGCCAAGTTCCTCGCCCATCAGCGCCGCCTCTTGTGGCGCAAGCGCATCCTGCCCGTCGTCGCCATCGCCGGGCTGATCTTCCTGTGGTGGGCGGCGGTCGAAGCCTTCGACATCAAGCCGTTCATCGCGCCCTCGCCGGTCGCGGTGGTCCAGACCATCATCGCCAAGTTCGGCATCCTGATGACGAACCTGCTGCCCACCGCGATCGAGGCGGTGCTGGGCTTCGTGCTGGGCAATGTCGCCGCGATCCTGATCGCGACCGCCTTCGTCCAGAAAAAGACGATGGAAGAAGCCTTCTTCCCCGTCGCGGTGATGATCAACACCATCCCGGTCGTCGCCAAGGCGCCGATCCTGGTGCTGCTGCTCGGCAACGGCATGGAGCCCAAGATCGCCATCGCCGCGCTGATCTGCTTTTTCCCCACGCTGGTCAACATGACGCGCGGCCTGCGCGACGTGAACCCCCAGGCGCTCGAGCTGATGAAGGTACTGTCGGCCTCGCAGTCCGAGATCTTCTTCAAGATCCGCGTGCAGAACTCGCTGCCCTACCTGTTCTCCGCCCTCAAGATCGCCGCCTCGACCGCCGTGATCGGCGCCATCGTCGGCGAATGGATCGGGTCGACCACCGGCATCGGCGCCCTGATCATCCAGGCCACCTACAATTTCGACTCCGCCCTGCTCTACGCCACGATCGCCGTCGGCTCCACCTTCTCCGCGGCCTTCTTCGGCGTCATCACCTATGCCGAGCGTCGCATCCTGAAGTGGAACGTCGGCCGCGCCGTCTGACGACGGCGGCGCCTCAAAGAAAGGACTTCGGTCATGAACACAACTCCTGATTTCATCAGCGAACCGGGTGGCCAGGTTCCGGTGGCCGGCTCGGCCGACCTGGTCGTGGTCGGCGGCGGCCCGGCCGGCATCTCGGCCGCGGTGGCCGGCGCCCGCCAGGGCCTGTCGGTGATCCTGCTGGAACGCTATCCCTATCTCGGCGGCCTGGCCTCGGGCGGCATGGTCCTCGTGCTCGACGACATGTGCAACGGCCAGGAAATCTCGGTGAAAGGCATCTGCGGCGAGATGATCGACCGCATGGAACGGATGGGACTGTGCGTCACCCCGCCGGAAGCCGACCGCCGCTCGGACTGGGAGATGTGGAAGAAGTGGTCGCGCTGGGGCGTGTTCGACTTCCACTCCCACCACAAGCCGCAGCCGGTCTGCTATGCCGCGGCCTTCGACCCCGACGGCTACAAGCGCGCCGCCAACGACATGGTGGCCGAGGCCGGGATCGATCTGCGACTGCATAGCTGGTTCTCGCGCGCCATCACCGAGGGCGGCCGCATCACCGGCGTCATCGCCGAAAGCAAGGAGGGCCGCCAGGCCATCCTCGGCCGCACCGTGGTCGACGCCACCGGCGACCTCGACGTCGCGGCCTCGGCCGGCGCCCCGGTCACCAACGGCGCCTTCATCGTCACCACCGTGTTCCGCCTGGGCGGCGTCGACACGGAAGCGGCCGAGCGCTTCGAGTACGAGGAGCCGGAGAAATTCAACGCGATCGACCGCGAAGCCAAGAAGATCATGGGCGGTTCGTGGGACAAATGGTGGCTGAAGACGCCGCTGCCCGGCATCGTCTGGTGCAACTGCCCGCACATGGCCGGCTATGACGGGCTGAAGGTCGCCGACCTGACCCGCGCCGACTTCGAGGGGCGCCGCCGGATGAACGCGCTGGTCGAATACATCAGGGCGAACATGCCGGGTTTCAAGAACGCCTTCATCGTCGACGTCGCCCCGCAGCTCGGCATCCGCCAGACCCGCCTGCTGGAAGGCCACTACGTGATGACGAAGGAAGACGTGCAGAACCGCCGCCACTTCCCCGACACCGTGGCCCGCGGCCGCGACTACTACTACCCCTACCGCTCGCTGCTGCCCAAGAACGTCGGCCAGCTGCTGGTCGCCGGCCGGCATTATTCGGCGACCGGCTCGGCGCAGCGGATCTCGCGCGAGATTCCGCCCTGCATGGCGATGGGCGAGGCCGTCGGCGTCGCCGCGGCGCTGTCGCTGCAGGCCGGCGTGCCGGTCGAGCAGGTCGACGTGAAGAAGGTCCAGCAGGTGCTGCGCGCCCAGGGCGCCGATCCCGGCGACATCCCGGCCCCGAACGCCACGACGGCCGAGGAGGCGGCGGCGTAATGACCGGGGAAAGCCAGAAGGCCCAGCCGCTGTCGGGCATCAAGGTCATTGATTTCACCCAGGTGATGATGGGTCCTTGCGCCACGCAGATGCTGGCCGATTACGGCGCCGACGTGATCAAGATCGAGCGGGCGGGGGCGGGCGACCTCTCCCGCACCTCGATCGCGGACGATCCCGACGGCCTCGACAATCCGGTGTTCCGCAGCCTGAACCGCAACAAGCGGTCGATCGCGCTGGACGTCCGCGGGCCCGAGGGCAAGGCCGTGATCTACGAGCTGGTCAGGACCGCCGACGTCGTCGTGAACAATTTCCGCGCCGGGGTGATGGAGCGGATGGGGTTCGGCTACGAGGCGCTGTCGAAGATCAACCCGCGCATCATCTGCGCCTTCGGCTCGGGTTTCGGCCAGACCGGCCCGTTCGCCCACAAGGGCGGCCAGGACATCCTGGCCCAGGCGCTGTCCGGCGTGATGCACCGCCGCCCCAACCCGGACCAGAAGCTGAGCGTCTATTCGACCGCGCTGGCCGATTATTCGGCCGGCATGCATCTGGTGCAGTCGATCCTGCTGGCGCTGCTGCAGCGCGACCGCACCGGCGTCGGCCAGCAGGTATCGGTCTCGCTCTACGATTCGATGCTGGCAATGCAGATGCAGGAAGCCGCGATGTGGCTGCAGCGGCAGCGCGACCTGAACTGGGGGTCGTTCCCGCTGACCGGCGTGTTCGAGACGACCGACGGCGCCCTGGTGCTGGTGGGCGCGTTCAAGGCCAACCCGCTGCAGGATATCTGCCGGGCCCTCGACCTGCCCGACCTGTCGGCCGATCCCCGGCACGCGACCTTTGCCGCCCAGGTGGCGACCAAGGCCGAGCTGCAGGCCCGGTTCGCCGAGCGCTTCGCGACCGACACCACCGCCTACTGGCTCGGCCGGCTGGAGGAGCAGGACCTGCTCTGCGCGCCGGTCCAGACCATCGCCGAGGCGCTGGCCAGCGAGCAGACCGCGGCCAACGGCATGATCGTCGGTTATGGCGACGACATGAAGCTGATCGGCTCGCCGCTGACCATGGATCCCTCGGCCTTCCAGCTGCGCCGCCCGCCGCCCAGGCTGGGCCAGCATGGGTCGGAAATCCTGGCCGAGGCCGGGTTCGACCCCGCGCGCATCGCCGCGCTGAAGGCTGCGAAGGTGGTGGCATGAGCCTGCGCGTCGATACCGAAGGCGGCATCGCGCGGGTCACCATCGACCGGCCCGACCGCATGAACGCGATCGACCAGGCCACCGAGAAGGCGCTGATCGAGACCTGGGAAAAGATCGAGCGCGACCGCTCGGTCCGCGTCGTCGTGCTGACCGGCGCGGGCGAGCGCGCGTTCTGCACCGGCGCCGACATGAAGTCGGGCTCGGGCTCGTCCGGTCTCGAATACTGGTCGACCCACCGGCCCGGCGGCTTCGGCGGCATCGCGCTGCGCGATACCCTCGACGTGCCGGTGATCGCCCGGGTCAACGGCCATGCGCTCGGCGGCGGGTTCGAGATGGTGCTGGGCTGCGACCTGGTGATCGCCGCCGAGAACGCGACCTTCGGCCTGCCCGAGCCGCGCGTCGGCCGGCTGGCGCTCGACGGCGGTATCGCCATGCTGCCGCGCCGGGTCAGCCACGTCCAGGCCATGGGCATCCTGCTGACCGGCCGCCGCTTCGGTGCCGCGGAAGCGCTGGGGCTGGGCCTGGTCAACGAGGTGGTGCCGGCGGCCGGTCTCGACCAGGCGGTCGACCGCTGGGTCGCCGAGATGCTGGCCTGCGCGCCGCTGTCGCTGCGCGCGATCAAGCAGATGGTGCGGGCGGGCAGCCGGCTGACCGCGCAGGAAGCCCAGGCCCTGCGCACCCCGGCGCTGGTCGAGGCGTTGCGCTCGACCGACCAGGACGAAGGCGTCCGCGCCTTCCAGGAAAAGCGCCAGCCGGTCTGGAAAGGCGAATAGGGAACAGCCATGGCCTACGTCATCGTCTCGCCCTGCATCGATGTGAAGGACGGCGCCTGCCAGACGGTATGCCCGGTCGAGTGCATCTATGAGGGCGGGAGGATGATGTACATCCACCCGGACGAATGCATCAATTGCGGTATCTGCCTGTCGGTCTGTCCGGTGCAGGCGATCTACGACGAGGAGGACCTGCCCGCGGCGGCGCAGGCGTTCAAGGCGATCAATGCCGAATTCTTCGGCCCCGATGTCACCGGCTGGGGCAACCCCGGTGGCTCGTCACCAAAATACGTTACGGGGCTTGACCATCCCGCCATCACGGTGACGTAATCGATATCGACCCTTGGGGATATTGAAGCGAACCAAAAAGCCAACATCTTAGTTGGTAGATGGCGTGGACAGCGACTCGAGTCGTCCATCCCGGCGGCGAGAGCGCGAGCGATCGGAGGGTTGCCATGACGCAAGAGGACGTTTTCGACCTCTATGCGAGTGAGTTCGACAGCCGCAAGTCGCAGCGGATGTCGCTGAGAGACTATCTCTCCGGTTGCCGATCTGACCCCTCACTCTATCTGAGTGCCGCCGAACGCATGGTGCAGGCGATCGGCGAGCCGACCGTGATCGACACCTCGCAGGATGCGCGGCTGGGCCGGATCTTCATGAACCGGTCGATCAAGGTCTATCCGGCATTCAAGGATTTCTTCGGCATGGAGGAGACGATCGAGCGGATCGTCGGCTTCTTCCAGTATGCCGCGCAGGGCCTCGAGGAACGCAAGCAGGTGCTCTACCTGCTCGGCCCCGTCGGCGGCGGCAAGTCGTCGCTGGCCGAGCGGCTCAAGACCCTGATGGAGAAGCAGCCGATCTACGTGCTCGGCGCCGGCGACGAGATCAGCCCGATCCTCGAATCGCCGCTGGGCATCTTCGACCCCGAGCGCATGGGACCGGTGCTGGAAGAGCGCTACGGCATTCCCCGCCGCCGGCTGACCGGGCTGATGAGCCCGTGGGCGGTCAAGCGGGTGCGCGAGTTCGACGGCGATATCTCCAAGTTCTGCGTGTACAAGATGTACCCGTCGAAACTGGCCCAGGTCGGCATCGCCCGGACCGAGCCGGGCGACGACAACAACCAGGACATCTCGACGCTGGTCGGCAAGGTCGACATCCGCAAGCTCGAGGTCTACAGCCAGAACGATCCGGACGCCTATACCTTCTCCGGCGGCCTGAACCTGACGACCCAGGGCATGCTCGAATTCGTCGAGATGTTCAAGGCGCCGATCAAGATGCTGCATCCGCTGCTGACCGCGACCCAGGACGGGTCCTATGTCGGCACCGAATCGATCGGGGCGATCCCTTACCAGGGCGTCATCCTGGCCCACTCCAACGAGGCGGAGTGGCAGGCGTTCAAGAACAACCGCAACAACGAAGCCTTCATCGACCGCATCTGCGTCGTGAAGGTCCCCTATTGCCTGCGCACCAACGAAGAGACCGAGATCTACCGCAAGCTGGTGCGCGAATCGGAACTGGGCGGCGCGCCTTGCGCCCCGTCGACCCTCGACATGCTGGCGCAGTTCTGCGTGATGACCCGGCTGAAGAAGCACGAGAATTCGAATCTCTATTCGAAGATGCGGGTCTATAACGGCGAGAACCTCAAGGACATCGACCCGAAGGCCAAGTCGATCCAGGAATACCGCGACGCCGCCGGCGTCAACGAGGGCATGAACGGGATCTCGACCCGGTTCGCCTTCAAGGTCCTCTCGGAAACCTTCAACTACGACTCGTCCGAAGTTGCCGCCGACCCCGTGCATCTGATGTACGTGCTGGAACAGGCGTTGCGGCGCGAACAGTTCCCCGAGGCGATCGAGAAGGAATATCTCGAATTCATCAAGGCCGAGCTGGCGCCACGCTATGCCGAATTCATCGGCTACGAGATCCAGAAGGCCTATCTCGAATCCTACAGCGAGTACGGCCAGAACGTCTTCGACCGCTACGTCGCCTATGCCGACGCCTGGGTCGAGGACCAGGATTTCAAGGATCCGGATACCGCGCAGATCCTCGACCGCAAGCTGCTCGACCAGGAGCTGTCGAAGGTGGAGAAGCCGGCCGGCATCGCCAATCCGAAGGATTTCCGCAACGAGGTCGTCAAGTTCGCCCTGCGCGCCCGCGCCCAGAACAACGGCAGGAACCCGGCCTGGACATCCTATGAAAAGATGCGGGGCGTGATCGAAAGCCGGATGTTCAGCCAGGTGTCGGACCTGTTGCCGGTGATCTCGTTCTCGTCCAAGCGCGACAAGGATACCGACGCCAAGCATGCCGAATTCGTCGACCGCATGGTGACCCGCGGCTACACCCCGCGGCAGGTGCGGCGCCTGGTCGAGTGGTACATGCGGGTCAACAAGGCGGGGTAACGGTTGCAGCAGCGGCCCCATCCATGAACTTCATCGATCGGCGGCTCAACCCGAAAGGCAAGAGCCTCGCCAACCGCCAGCGCTTCGTTCGCATCGCCCAGGGCGAGTTGAAGGAAGCGGTGGCCCGCTCACTGGAAAAGCGCACGATCACCGACATCGAATCGGGCGAGAAAGTCTCGATCCCGACCGGGCGCATCCACGAACCCCGCTTTCGCAACGCCGCCAGCGGCGGCAAGCGCGACATGGTGCTGCCCGGCAATACCGACTTCGTCGAGGGCGACACGATCCAGCGCCCGCCAGGGGGCGGTGGCGGCGGGGGCGGCGGCGGGCAGGCCAGTCCCGAGGGGCGGGCCGAGGACATGTTCCAGTTCACCCTGACCCGCGACGAGTTCCTGTCGGTCCTGTTCGACGGCCTCGAGCTGCCCAACCTGATCAAGACCAATCTGAAGGATACGATGGTGACCCGGCCGATGCGGGCCGGGCTTTCGGTCTCCGGCTCGCCGTCCAACCTCAATCTGAAGCGGACGATGCGCAACTCGATGGGCCGGCGGCTGGCGCTGCATCGGCCGCGGCTGGCCGACCTGTCGCTGATCGACGCGGAAATCGCCGCCGCCGAGGCCCGTGGCGCCAATGAATCGGCGCTGGCCGAGCTGCGCGAAAAGCGCGAGCGCATGGTCACCAAGATGCGCCGCATTCCGTTCATCGACCCGGTCGACGCCCGCTACAACCGCTTCACCCAGCAGCCCAAGCCGAACGCGCAGGCGGTGGTCTTCTTCCTGATGGACGTGTCGGGCTCGATGACCGAGGCGATGAAGCAGCTGGCCAAGCGTTTCTTCCTGCTGCTGAACCTGTTCCTGCATCGCCATTATCGCCATGTCGACATCGTCTTCATCCGCCACACGTCGGAAGCGGCTGAGGTCGACGAGCAGACCTTCTTCGGCAGCCGCGAGACCGGCGGGACGGTAGTTTCCTCGGCCCTCAAGGTGATGCGCGAGATCATCGAGGACCGCTACTCGCCCGACGACTGGAACATCTACGCGGCCCAGGCCTCGGACGGCGACAATTTCGCCCAGGACTCCGAATTGTGCAGCCGCCTGCTGACCGAATCGCTGCTGCCGGTCTGCCAGTTCTTCGCCTATATCGAAGTCTATGACGAGCGCGAGACCGCGATCCTGCGCAACGAGGCGAATGCGAGCGAGCTGTGGCGCTGCTATCGCCGGGTTGCGCCGGAAGACCCGCGGCTGGCGATGAAGCGCGTGTTCGAGAAGAAGGATATCTATCCGGTCTTCGAAGAACTGTTCACCCCGCAACGGACGACCGCGTAACAGTTCGGGAGGCCCTGAGATGGCCGGACGCAAGGGCAGGAAGCCGCTGTTCGAAGGGTCGGACTGGAATTTCGACACGCTGAAGCGGACCTACGACGCGATCGCCGGGCTGGCATCCGATCGCCTGGGTCTCGATACCTATCCCAACCAGCTCGAAATCATCACCTCCGAGCAGATGCTGGACGCCTACTCGTCGATCGGCATGCCGGTGTTCTACCGGCATTGGTCGTTCGGCAAGCGCTTCTCGATCGACGAGCAGATGTATCGCAAGGGCTATGCCGGCCTCGCCTACGAGATCGTCATCAATTCGAACCCCTGCATCGCCTATCTGATGGAGGAGAATTCGATGACGATGCAGGCGCTGGTGATGGCCCATGCCTCGTTCGGGCACAACCACTTCTTCAAGAACAACCAGCTGTTCCAGGAATGGTCGGATGCCGAAGGCATCCTCGACTATCTTCAGTTCGCCAAGCGCTATGTCGCGCGTTGCGAGGAACGCCACGGCCTGGCGGCGGTCGAACGCGTGCTCGACGCCGCCCACGCGCTGATGGACCATGGCGTCGATCGCTACGAGCGCCGCTCGCGCCCGAGCCTTGCCCAGGAAGAATTGAAGGCGCAGGAGCGGCGCGAGCATGCCCAGGCGATCTACAACGATCTGTGGCGCACCGTGCCGGTGATCCCGGCGAAGCCCGAGGCCGGCGCGGCCGCCGACGGCCGGCGGGCCGAAGGCGGCCCGCCCTCGCATCTCGGCCTGCCCGAAGAAAATCTGCTCTACTTCATCGAGAAGTTCTCGCCGCGGCTGGAGAACTGGCAGCGCGAAATCCTGCGGATCGTGCGCAACATCGCGCAGTACTTCTACCCGCAGAAGCAGACCAAGGTGATGAACGAGGGCTGTGCCACCTTCGTGCACTACACCCTGATGAACATGATGTACGACGAGGGCCTGATCACCGAGGGGTCGATGCTCGAGTTCATCGACAGCCACACCCAGGTGGTGGCCCAGCCGAGCTTCGACGACCCGCGCTTTTCCGGGATGAATCCCTACGCGCTCGGTTTCGCGATGATGCAGGATATCTACCGCATCGCCACCGACCCGACCGACGAGGACAAGGCGGCGATGCCCGATCTCGCCGGTTCGGGCGACGGCATGGCGGCGCTGCGCAAGGCATGGGCCGAGCATCGCGACGAATCCTTCATCCTGCAGTATCTGAGCCCGTCGCTGATCCGCAAGCTGCGGCTGTTCAAGCTCGACGACAACCCCCGCCTGCCGCATATGCGGATCGACGCGATCCACGACGAGCGCGGCTATGCCCGGGTGCGCCGGGCGCTGGCCAGGCAGTACGACCTGGGCTCGCGCGAACCCAACATCCAGGTGACCGACGTCAACCTGCATGGCGACCGGCGGCTGATGCTGACCCATCGCCTGCATGACGGGGTCGGGCTGGACGAGAGCGATGCGCGCGCCGTGCTGCGCTACGTCGCGACGCTGTGGGGCTATGCCGTGCGTCTGGTCGGCATCGACGCGGAGACCGAGACGACGGTCTATGCCTACGAGGTCGACGGGCCGGGCTGAGCCCGCTGGAACACCGCGTCGACGACGGGATAGCCCGGCAGTTCGATGCCGCGATGGACTTCGCGGAAACCGTGCCGGGCGAGAAAGGCGGTAATGCCCGCCGGGGACGCCTGGCCGTGATAGCGCTCGACCAGGTTCAGTTCGACGATGGCGAGATCGATGCGGGCGAGCAGCCCGGTCGCCCCCTCCAGCACCGCAAGCTCGGCGCCCTGCACGTCGAGGGTCAGCAGGTTGAAGGCATCGTCGGCAAAGCCGAGCGCCGCGATCGCCTGGTCGACGGTGACCATCGGCACCTCGATCCGCCCGGCCGGAACGATGTCGGGATCGGCCGAGGGCAGCAGCGAGGACAGCCCCTCGTCCTCGGTCAGGTTGAGGGTGGCGCTCCCCGCCTGCGGCCCGGCGGCGGCGTGCAGCGCGTCGAGCGTCGGTACGCTGGCCATGCCGTAGTTGCGGCCGAGCACGGCGAGCCAGTCGCGCCAGAAGGCGACATGGCGCTGCAGCCGGTCGAAGGTGGTCGGATGCGCCTCGATATAGAAGACGTGGCGGCAGCCGGCGGCCAGGTAGGATTCGATGTCCTCGCCGTGATGGCCGCCGACATGCACGATGCCGCGCGGGGTCACCCCGAAACGCGCCAGCAACGCCAGGTGGCGGCGGATGTCGGGTACCGGGCCGACATCCTGGATCGCGGCGGCATGGGGAATCATGCCCGAACCCTCCCCTGCGAAAGACGGCGAGGACTATAGCAACGGCGGCGGGAACCCGGCATAAATTCGGTCATGCCCAATGGCCCCGGGGGGAGGCCGATGCTGATCGAGAATGTGCCGACGCTGCATCATGTGCTCGAAATGTTCGGCGTCGTGCTGCTGGCGGCGACCGGGGCGCTGGCCGCGATCCGGGCACGCATGGATTTTCTCGGGGCGATGGTGATGTCGTTCATCGTCGGTCTCGGCGGCGGCACGATGCGCGACCTGCTGCTGAACCGCTATCCGCTGGCCTGGATCCGCGACGAGAACCTGTTCTTCATGACCGTGCTGACCGGGCTGGCGATCTACGTGATGGCCATGGTGGTCGGCTGGCGGCCGGTCGCGCGCCACGACGACAAGGGCAGCGCGCTCGGCCGCATGCTGATCTGGGCCGATGCCGTGGGCCTTGCCGTGTTCTGCGTCTCCGGCACCCAGGTGGCGCTGGGCCAGGGCGCCTCGGTCACCATCGCGATCGTCATGGCCGGCATCACCTGCGCCGGCGGCGGCATCCTGCGCGACATCCTGGTCAACCAGGTGCCGCTGGTGCTGCGCGGCGATCTCTACATGACCCCGGCGCTGATCGGCGCCGGGGCCTATATCGCCCTGGTCGGCAGCCTGGGCACGGCGCTGGCGACCGTGACCGCCTTCCTGATCTGCTTCGTGATCCGCGCCGTCGCGATCCTGTTCGGGATCAACCCCGTGCGGCGGTGACCTCGATCAGCCGGGCGTCGATCGCCGGGGTGCGCCACCCCGCCCGCAGCGCCCAGAAATAGAATCCGAGCGACACCACCGCGACCACCGCCTGGTCGACGCCGAGCGGCAACAGGCCGATTCCGCCAAACACCGGCGAGCCGAGATAGGAGACGAGGGCCATCGCCGGCATGTAGCAGATCAGCCAGGCGGCCCCGCGCAGCTGGACGGCGAAGCCCTGAAAACCGCGGCGCCATTCGTAGAACAGGTAGATCAGCAGGCCGCCGGCGATCATGAACAGGATCTGTCCGGTCAGCGGCCAGCGCGACCAGTAGAGCAGGAACGACGAGGCGACGAAGGCCGCCGGGGCGATGACCGACATGCCGCGGATATGCAGCGGGCGTTCGATCTGCGGTGCAATCCGGCGCAGCGTGCCGACCGCGGTGGTGGGACAAAGATAGGAAATCACGTAGCCGACCGAGATGATCGCGGCAAGCTCGTCCCAACTCGGGAACATCCACAGGCTGGCGATCGCCAGCACCAGCACCACCCACATCGCCGGGCGCGGCAGCAAGGTCCGGGCATCGAGCCGGCCGACCACGGCAGGCATGTGACCGTCCCGCTCCATGCCAAACAGCATGCGGGCCGAGGCGCCGACATAGATGATGCCGGAGCCGGAAGGCGAGACGACCGAATCGACGTAGAGCAACTGCGCGACCAGCCCCACCCCCAGCGCCACGGCCAGCTCGCCGAACGGCGAGCGCATCGACAGCGCCGACCAGCCGCCCTTCAGCAGGTCGGCGGGCATCGCCCCGATGAAGGCGACCTGCAGGCCGAGATAGAGCAACATGCAGAAGAACAGCGACCCCAGCACCGCGACGGGCACCGACACCCGTGGGTTATGCGCCTCGCCGGCGAAATTGATCGGCACCTGGAAGCCGTTATAGGCGTAGACGATGCCGGCAGTGGTGATCGCGGTCAGCACCCCGGCCCAGCCATAGGGTGCGATCGAACCGCCGACGGAATGAAAATTGTCCGGATTCCAGCCGGTCCAGATCAGCACGACGATGGTCAGGACCGGGATTGCGATCTTGAACAGCGTCAGCGACTTGATCGCGCGCAGGAACATCTGCAGCGAGAAGTAATTGAGGAAGAAGTAGACAATGCACAAGGCCGAGGCGGCCAGCAGCCCGGTCGTCGACATCGTCTGGGTCCGGTCGTCGAACAGCGCCTTGGCCCAGGGATAGTCCCAGGACGAGGCATACTGCACCGACGCCGATGCCTCGGACGGGATCGACGAGACGAAGCCGATGAAACAGGCCCAGTCGCCGATGAAGGCGGTCAGCCCGCCATGGGTATATTGCGAATAGCGCCCCAGCCCGCCCATGTCCGGGAACATCGGCCCGATCTCGGCCAGGGTCAGCGCGATCAGCCCGATGATGAAGGCGCCGATGATCCAGGAGAAGATCGCCGCCGGTCCGGCCTGCTCGGCGGCATGGGCCGCCCCGAACAGCCAGCCTGAACCGATGATGGTGCCGATGCCGGTCAAGGTCAGGCCGACGGCCCCGACCTGCCGCCCCGTTGCGTCAGCCATGGCTGAACGATTCCCCCCAAAACAAACTCTGCCCCGACCATAGCGACGTTCGCAGGATTTTGCGATGGCCGGTGGTGACTTTACCTGCCGGGTTATCGACCGGGACGATCACCCCTCGCTATCAAGGTGCATCGTTTCCGACGGCGGAGGAAAATCCCATGGACAGGCGTCAGGTTTTTGCGGGCATTGCCCTGGCGGCGACAGCTGGTACCGCCTATCCGGCGACGCCTGCCCGGGCGACATCACCGACGCGGATCACCGGCACCGACGGTGTACACCTGTTCCATCGCGACTGGGGCGAAGGCAGGCCGATTGTCTTCCTCGCAGGCTGGGCCTTGCCGAGCGACTGCTGGTGCTACCAGATGCTGGCGTTGAGCGAGCGAGGGTTCCGCACCGTCGCCTATGACCGGCGCGGCCATGGCCGTTCGGACGATCCGGGGCGCAACTACGATTACGATACCCTGGCCGACGATCTCGCCGCCGTGCTGGACAGCCTCGACCTCGCCGGCGTCACGCTGGTCGCCCATTCGATGGCCGGCGGCGAGGCGGTGCGCTACCTGACCCGCCATGGGCGGCAGCGCCGCGTTGCCAGGGTGCTATTCCTGGCGCCGACCCTGCCGTTCCTGCTGAAGACGGCCGACAATCCCGACGGCATCGACCGGCAGATGTTCGAGGGGCTGCGCCATGTCTGGCGCCATGACTACCCGACGTGGCTGGCGAACAATGCGCGCCCGTTCTTCATGCCGGAGACCCCCGAACCGATGCTGGATTGGGGGCGCGGGCTGATGCTGCAATGCTCGATGAAGGCGGTGATCGAGTGCAACAGGGCGATGGTCGAAACCGACTTCCGCACCGAACTGCAGTCATTGGCGGTCCCCAGCCTGGTCATCCAGGGCGATCGCGACGCATCGGCCCCGCTGCCGCTGACGGGTATCCGCACCACCGGGCTGATCCCGGGCGCGCAGATCAAGGTCTATCAGGGCGCACCGCACGGCCTGTTCTTGACCCATGTCGACCGGTTCAATGCCGATCTCGCCGCTTTCGCGGGCGGACAGCCCTAACCGACGCCGACCACCACGTCGTCGGCGCGGGTACAGGTGACCGCAAGGACGTCGTCCTCGACCGTCAGCCGCCGTACCGTGCAGTTGGCGATGCGCATCAGGAAGCGCCGCATCGTCCGGCCGACGAAGTTGGCATCGTCGCGCAAGGTCAGCCCGGTGCGTGTCGCGAATTCGAGGTTGCCGTCCGACAGGAACCGCAGATGGCGTTCCGGGTCCAGCCGCTCGGCCCAGGCGGCGAGCGCCCAGGGGTTGGTCGGCGCGATGCAGACGATGTCGTCGATGCCCGCAGCCTTCAGGGCCGGCGCCTTGCGCACGAAGTCGGGCAGATGCAGCCGGGTGCAGGACGGCATGAAGGCGCCGGGCACGCCGATCACGACGAGGTTGCGGTTGCCGCAGAAGGCCTGCAGGTCGACGGTGGAGACGTCACCGCCGACCAGCTCGGCCACCTGGACGTTGGGCAGAGGTTCGCCGATGCGGATTTCGGTGAACAGGCCCATGAACCGAAATCCGCCGCCGGATCAGAGATTGATGGTGCGCTTGTCGACCGCCAGTGCCGCTTCCTTGACCGCCTCGTTCAAGGTCGGATGGCCGTGGCAGGTACGGGCCAGATCCTCGGACGACGCGCCGAACTCGATGGCGATGACCGCCTCGTGGATCAGGTTGCCAGCATCGGGGCCGAGGATATGGCAGCCCAGCACCTTGTCGGTCTTGGCATCGGCCAGGATCTTGACGAAGCCGTCGGTGTCGCCGTTGGCGCGCGCCCGGCCGTTGGCCGAGAACGGGAACTTGCCGACCTTGTAGTCGATGCCGGCAGCCTTCAGCTCCTCCTCGGTCTTGCCGACCGCGGCGACCTCGGGCCAGGTGTAGACGATGCCGGGAATGGCATCGTAGTTCACATGCGGCTTCTGGCCGGCCAGCATCTCGACGCAGGCGATCGCCTCTTCCGACGCCTTGTGGGCCAGCATGGCGCCGGCGACGACGTCGCCGATCGCGTAGATGCCCGGCACGTTGGTCTGGAAATGCGCGTCGATCCTGACCCGGCCGCGCTCGTCGAGCGCCACGCCGATCTCCTTGGCGCCGAGGCCGTCGGTATAGGGGACGCGGCCGATGGCGACCAGCACGACATCGGCGGTGATCTCCTCGGGCGTGCCGCCCTTGGCCGGCTCGACCGTCAGGGTGACGCCCGACTTCGACTTCTTCGCCGCGGTGACCTTGGCGCCCAGCTTGAACTTCATGCCCTGCTTGGCCAGCACGCGCTGGGTGTTCTTGCCCAGATCGACGTCCATCGTCGGCAGGATGCGGTCGAGATATTCGATCACGGTGACCTCGGCGCCCAGCCGGCGCCAGACGGTGCCGAGTTCGAGGCCGATGACACCGCCGCCGATGACGACCAGCGTCTTCGGCACCTTGGGCAGGGTCAGCGCGCCGGTCGAGGAGACGATCTGGGTCTCGTCGATCTCGATGCCCGGCAGGCGGGTGACGTCCGACCCGGTGGCGATCAGGATGTTCTTCGCCGCCAGCACCTGTTCGCCGCCATCGGTCAGCGCGACGTCGACCCGGCCGTTGCCGGCCAGCTTGCCGGTGCCCTTGACCCAGGTGATCTTGTTCTTCTTGAACAGGAATTCGACGCCCGAGGTGTTCGAGTTCACCACCGCGTCCTTGCGGGCCATCATCGCGGCGAGATCGAAGTCGACCTTGGCCACCTTGATGCCGTGATCAGCCAGGGCGTGGGTGGTTTCCTCATACAGTTCCGAAGACTGCAGCAGCGCCTTGGACGGGATGCAGCCGACGGTGACGCAGGTGCCGCCGAGGGCGCCGCGCTTCTCGACGACGGCGACGGACATGCCGAGCTGGGCGGCGCGGATCGCGCCTTCGTAGCCGCCGGGGCCGGCGCCGATGACGACGAGGTCGAATTGCTGTTCGGCCATGATTCGGTTCCTATGTCATGTCGGCGCCCCGCTCCACCGGCCTGAAGGGTCAGGAGCGGCAGATGCGGGGCGCCATGGTCGCGTTGCGGGCGGTTGATCAGATATCGAACAGCAGGCGCTGCGGATCCTCGATGCCTTCCTTCAGCTTGACCAGGAAGGTCACGGCCTCGCGGCCGTCGATGATGCGATGGTCGTAGGAAAGCGCCAGATACATCATCGGGCGGATCACCACCTGCCCGTTCACCGCCATCGGACGGTCCTGGACCTTGTGCATGCCGAGGATGCCGGACTGCGGCGGGTTGAGGATCGGGGTCGAGAGCAGCGAGCCGAACACGCCGCCGTTCGAGATGGTGAAGGTGCCGCCCTGCAGCTCGTCGACCGAGATCTTGCCGTCGCGGCCGCGCTTGCCCAGCTCGGCGATCTTCTTCTCGACGTCGGCAAAGCTCATCTGGTCGGCATCGCGCAGCACCGGCACGATCAGGCCGGTCGGGGTCGAGACCGCCACGCCGATGTTGTAGTAGTTCTTGTAGATCAGCTCGTCGCCGGCGATCTCGGCGTTGACCGCCGGAATCGCCTTCAGCGCCGCGACGGCCGCCTTGACGAAGAACGACATGAAGCCGAGGCGCACGCCGTGCTTCTTCTCGAAGGCTTCGACATAGGTCTTGCGGGCGGCGAACAGCGCGGTCATGTCGACCTCGTTGAACGTCGTCAGCATCGCCGCGGTGTTCTGCGCCTCCTTCAGGCGGGTGGCGATCACCCGGCGCAGCTTGGACATCTTGACCCGCTCCTCGCGCGGATCCTCCTTGCGCGGGGCGGCCGGTGCCGCGGCCGGTGCCGGAGCGGCGGCGGGCGGGTTCTCCAGGAACGCCAGGACGTCGCCCTTGGTGACCCGGCCGTCCTTGCCGGTGCCGGACACGTCGCCTGCGCTCAGGTTGTTCTCGGCCAGCATCTTGGCGGCGGCCGGCAGGGCCTGGCCCGCGGCCTTGGCCGGGGCGGGCGCTGCAGCCGGGGCCGGCGCGGGCGCCGGAGCCGGGGCAGCAGGCGCGGCGGGCTTCGGTGCCGGGGCGGCGGCCGCGCCGCCGGCCTCGATCTGGCCGACGACCTGGCCGACCAGCACGGTGGCGCCGTCATCGGCAAGGATCTCGGCCAGCACGCCGGCAGCCGGCGCATTGACCTCCATCGTCACCTTGTCGGTCTCGAGCTCCAGCACCGGCTCGTCGGCGGCAACCGCCTCGCCGGCCTTCTTGAACCATTTCGCGATGGTCGCCTCGGTCACCGAATCGCCGAGACCGGGGATCTTGATTTCTACCGCCATCGGTAAATCTTCCTCTTCCTTAGCCGACCAACGCGTGTTCGATCAGGTTGGCTTGTTCGGCCATGTGTCGCTTGTTCAGACCGGTGGCAGGCGATGCCGCCTCGGGCCGGCCGGCATAGATCGGACGCTTCGGCTTCATGCCGGCGTCGTTCATCACCTTTTCCAGCCGCGATTCGATGAACCACCAGGCGCCCATGTTCTTGGGCTCCTCCTGGCACCAGATCACTTCCTTGGCGTTCTTGAAGCGCGCCAGCTCCTTGGTCAGCGCGTTGAACGGCAAGGGATAGAGCTGCTCGATGCGGAGGATGTAGCTGTCCTTCAGGCCGCGCTTCTCGCGCTCCTCGTAGAGGTCGTAATAGACCTTGCCGGAGCACAGGATGACGCGCTTGACCTTGTCGTCCGGGCAGACCTGCTTCAGGTCCCAGAGGACACGATGGAAGGTCGAGCCCGGGCCCATGTCGGCCAGCGTCGAGGTCGCGAGGCGATGACGCAGCAGCGACTTCGGCGTCATGATCACCAGCGGCTTGCGGAACGGGCGGTGCAGCTGGCGGCGCAGGGCGTGGAAGTAGTTCGCCGGGGTCGTCAGGTTGCAGACCTGCCAGTTGTCCTCGGCCGAGAGCTGGAGGTAGCGCTCCAGGCGGGCCGACGAATGTTCCGGCCCGTTGCCCTCGTAGCCGTGCGGCAGCAGCATGACGAGGCCCGACATGCGCTGCCACTTCGATTCGGCCGACGAGATGAACTGGTCGATGATCACCTGGGCGCCGTTGGCGAAGTCGCCGAACTGGGCTTCCCACAGCACGAGGCTCTGCGGCTCGGACAGCGAGTAGCCGTATTCGAAGCCGAGCACCGCCAGTTCGGAAAGCAGCGAGTCGACGACGTCGAACTGGGCCTGGCCGTCGCGCAGGTGATTGAGCGGGACGTACTTCTCTTCCGACTGCTGGTCGACCAGCACCGCGTGGCGCTGGCTGAACGTGCCGCGGCCGACATCCTGGCCGGAGAGACGCACCGGGAAGCCTTCCAGCAGCAGCGTGCCGAAGGCCAGCGCCTCGGCCTGGGCCCATTCCAGCCCCTCGCCGTCCTCGATCGCCTTGAACTGCTTGGCGCGGATGCGGCCGAGCGTGCGATGCAGGTTGAAGCCTTCGGGCTCGACCGAATAGAGCTTGGTGCCGATCTCCTTCAGCACCTCCATCGAGACGTCGGTCTTGCCGCGGCGGTCGTCCTTGTCGTCGGCGATCGACAGGCCCGACCAGCGGCCCTCCAGCCAGTCCGCCTTGTTCGGGCGGAAGGACTGGGTCGCCTGGAATTCGGTCTCGAGCAGCGCGTTGTAGTCCTCGATCATCCGCTCGGCATCGGCCTCGCCGATCACGCCCTGCTCGACCAGCCGCCGGGCGTAGAGCTGGCGGGTGGTCTGGTGGCGCGCGATCTCGCGGTACATCAGCGGCTGGGTGAACGCCGGCTCGTCGGTCTCGTTATGGCCGTGGCGGCGATAGCAGAACATGTCGATGACGACGTCGCGGCCGAAGATCTGGCGGAACTCGGTCGCGATCTTGGCGACGTGGACGCAGGCTTCCGGATCGTCGCCGTTGACGTGGAAGATCGGGGTCTGCAGGCCCTTGGCGCCATCGGACGGATAGGGCGAGTTGCGCGACGCCTTCGGGCTGGTCGTGAAACCGATCTGGTTGTTGACGATGATGTGGATGGTGCCGCCGACCCGATAGCCCTTCAGGTCGGACATCGCGAAGCATTCGGCGATGATGCCCTGGCCGGCGAAGGCCGCGTCGCCATGCAGCAGCACCGACATCACCTGGCGCCGCTCGGTATCGTGCAGCTGCGACTGCTTGGCACGGGCCTTGCCGTTGACGACGGGGTTGACCGCCTCGAGATGCGACGGGTTGGCGGTGAGCGACAGATGCACGGCATTGCCGTCGAACTCGCGGTCCGACGAGGTGCCGAGATGGTACTTGACGTCGCCCGAGCCCGAGACGTCGTCGGGCGTGGTGGCATTGCCCTGGAATTCCGAGAAGATCGCGCGGTAGGGCTTGGCCATGAAGGTGGCCAGCACGTTCAGGCGGCCGCGATGGGGCATGCCCAGCACGATCTCCTTCACGCCCATCTGGCCGCCGCGCTTGATCAGCGCTTCCATCGCCGGGATCAGCGCCTCGCCGCCTTCCAGGCCGAAACGCTTGGTGCCGGTGTATTTCAGGTGGCAGAAGCGCTCGAAACCCTCGGCCTCGGTCAGCTTCTTGAGGATGGCGAGCTTGCCCTCGGGCGTGAAGTGGACTTCCTTCTCGCGGCCCTCGATGCGTTCCTGCAGCCAGGCCTTCTGGGCCGGGTCGGACATGTGCATGAATTCGATGCCGATGGTGCCGCAATAGGTGCGGCGCAGGATCGCCAGGATCTCGCGCACCGTGGCGGTCTCCAGGCCCAGCATGCGATCGATGAAGATCGGCCGGTCCATGTCGGCGTCGGTGAAGCCGTAGGTCTTCGGGTCGAGCTCCGGGTGCACGCCCGGCTTCTCGATGCCCAGCGGGTCGAGATTGGCCTGCAGATGCCCGCGGATGCGATAGGCGCGGATCATCATCGCCGCGCGGATGGTGTCGAGCGCGGCGGCACGCACCTCGACATCGCTGGCGCCGGCAGCCTTCGCCTTCTCGGCCGACTTCGTCGCCTTGCCGGTGGGGCCGAGCAGGTCGGCTTCCTCGAACGCCGCCCAGTTGATCGGGGCGGCCCAGGACGGGCCCGACTTTTCGGCGGTGATGGTGGCGGCTTCGTCGCCGAGCGCCTGGAAGAACTGGGCCCAGCTCGCATCGACGGAGGCCGGGTCGGACAGGTAGCGAGCGTAGAGCTCCTCGATGAGACCGGCATTGGCGCGGTAGAGGAACGACGTACGGTCGAGATGGGCGGTCATGTGTCAAAAACGGCGGGTCTTGCGACCCGCCGTCCTTCAGATTGTTTAGCCGCGCAGCACTTGCACGAGCGTTGAACCAAGGGCCGCCGGACTGTCGGCGACCGCGATGCCGGCCGAGCGCATGGCCTCGACCTTGGAACCTGCGTCGCCCTTGCCGCCCGAGATGATCGCGCCGGCATGACCCATGCGGCGGCCCGGGGGGGCGGTGCGACCGGCGATGAAGCCGACGGTCGGCTTCTTCACCTTCGACGCCTTGAGGAATTCGGCCGCATCTTCCTCGGCCGAACCGCCGATCTCGCCGATCATGATGATCGACTCGGTCTCCGGATCGCCCAGGAACATGTCGAGCGCGTCGATGAAGTTGGTGCCGTTGACCGGGTCGCCGCCGATGCCGATGCAGGTCGACTGGCCGAGGCCGGCGGCGGTGGTCTGGGCGACCGCCTCATAGGTCAGCGTGCCGGAGCGCGACACGATGCCGACCTTGCCGCGGCGATGGATATGGCCGGGCATGATGCCGATCTTGCATTCGTCCGGCGTGATGACGCCCGGGCAGTTCGGGCCGATCAGGCGGGTCTTGGAGCCCGAGAGGGCGCGCTTGACCTTGACCATGTCGAGCACCGGGATGCCCTCGGTGATGCACACCACCAGCGGGATCTCGGCGGCGATCGCCTCAAGGATCGAATCGGCGGCGAACGGCGGCGGCACGTAGATGACCGAGGCATTGGCCCCGGTCTTCTCGACGGCCTGGGCCACCGTGTCGAACACGGGCAGGTTCAGGTGGGTCGAGCCGCCCTTGCCCGGCGTCACGCCGCCGACCATCTGGGTGCCGTAGGCGATCGCCTGCTCGGTATGGAAGGTCCCCTGGGCACCGGTGATGCCCTGGCAGATGACCTTGGTGTTCTTGTTGACGAGAACCGACATCTATTTGGTCCCTTCCCTCAGCCCTTGACCGCCTTGACGATCTTCTCGGCGGCATCGGCGAGGTTGTCGCCGGAAATGATCGGCAGGCCGGACTCGGCCAGGATCTTCTTGCCCAGCTCGACGTTCGTGCCTTCCAGGCGGACGACCAGCGGCACCGCCAGCGACACTTCGCGCGCCGCGGCGATGATGCCCTCGGCGATGATGTCGCAGCGCATGATGCCGCCGAAGATGTTGACCAGGATGCCGTTCACCGCCGGGTCCGACAGGATCAGCTTGAACGCGGTGGTCACGCGCTCGCGCGTGGCGCCGCCGCCGACATCCAGGAAGTTCGCCGGCTCCGCGCCGTAGAGCTTGATGATGTCCATGGTGGCCATGGCCAGGCCCGCGCCGTTGACCATGCAGCCGATGGTGCCGTCGAGCTTGACGTAGTTCAGGCCATGCTTGGCGGCCTCGAGCTCGGCCGGATCTTCCTCGGCCGGGTCGCGCATCGCCTCGACCTCGGGATGGCGGTAGAGCGCGTTGTCGTCGAAGTTCATCTTGGCGTCGAGCGCGATGACCTCGCCGGCGCCGGTGACGACCAGCGGGTTGATCTCGACGATCGAGGCGTCCAGCGCGATGAACGCGTTGTACATCGCGGTGATGAACTTCACCGCCGACGAAACCTGCTTGTCCTTCAGCCCCAGGCCGAACGCGATCTGGCGGCAATGGAAGCCCGACAGGCCCGAGGCCGGGTCGATGGCAACCTTCAGGATCTTCTCGGGGTGCGCCGCGGCGACTTCCTCGATCTCCATCCCGCCCTCGGTCGAGGCCATGATGGTGACGCGCGAGGTGGCGCGGTCGAGCAGCATGCCGAGATAGAGCTCGCGGGCGATGTCGCAGCCTTCCTCGACATAGAGGCGGCCGACTTCGCGGCCCTGCGGGCCCGTCTGGTGGGTGACGAGGGTGGTGCCGAGCAGCTTCTTGGCCGTCGCCTCGACGTCCTCGATGCTCTTGACGACCTTGACGCCGCCGGCCTTGCCGCGGCCGCCGGCATGGATCTGCGCCTTGACCACCCAGACCGGCCCGCCGAGATCCTTCGCGGCCTTGACCGCTTCGTCGACCGTCAGCGCGGCGCCGCCACGGGGTACCGCAACACCGTATTTCGCGAGCAGGCTTTTCGCCTGATATTCATGAATATTCATCAGGTGTCCTTCGGGGGGTCCTTCGGGAGGAAACGCTTGGAGTTATACCACCCTCGGCGGGCGAGGCAACCTGGGGCGGCCACGAGGGCGGGGCGCCGGGATGACGAGTGGCGGGCGGCGGGATCGTTCGGCCCGCTGCCAGCGGGCGCAAGAGTCTTGCGCGCCATGTCACCTTTCCCGATTGCGCCGCTCAAGGCCTGGAAGCTTCGAGCCGGCCTGGTCGGGAGGGAGGTAAACCCTTTCCCGGGCCGCTTCAAGCCTTCCCGTGCCGCACTGCACCGAAAACCGGCTGTGCCATAGAAACCAATGGCGTAGCCTTAAGCTGAGGTTAAGGGAAATACGGGCGGAAGGTGTGAAGAATGGGTGACAGGATCCTGGTGACCGGTTCCGGCGGTACGGTGGGCCGCGCGCTGGTGACGAGCCTGGCGGCGGCCGGCCTGCCGGTCGTCGCCGGGATCAGCCGGCCGGAGGCGACCGGCCCCGCCGATGTCGAGACCCGGCTGTGCAATTTCGGCGACCCGGTCGGCATGGCCGAGGCGATGGCCGGGGTCGACCGGCTGTTCCTGCTGACCCCGTTCGTCCCGGCGATGGCGACCCAGGTCGCGGCGGGGCTGAACGCCGCCAAAGTCGCGGGCGTCGACTTCGTGCTGCGCCTGTCGGCGTTCGGCGCCGGGGACGCGCATGTCTTCGGCGGCCAGATGGCCGCGCTCGACGGCCGGCTGGCGCAGAGCGGTCTGCCGCATGCGGTGATCCGCCCCAACAGCTTCATGCAGAACATGATCACGTTTCAGGGAGCGGCGATCCGCAGCCATCGCGCCTTCTGGCTGCCCGAGGCCGACGGCGCGATCAGCCAGATCGACGTGGCCGACATCGCCGCCGCGGCCACCGCGATCCTGGCCGATCCCGCGCGCCATCTGGGCCGGGCCTACGACCTGACCGGGCCGCGCGCGGTCACCCATGACGAGGTCGCCGCGATGATCGGGGCGGCGATCGGCGAGACCGTGACCTATCATCCGGTCGCGCCGGCCGACGCCCGCGCCGGCATGAAGGCGGCCGGCATCGACGACTGGACGATCGATCTGCTGCTCAGCCTTTCGGCGTATGTCCGGGCCGGGGCCGCCGCCCGCGTGACCGGCGAGGTCGAGCGGCTGACCGGGCGCCCGCCGCGCGATTTCGCCGATTTTGCCCTCGAGAATGCCGGCGCCTGGCGCTAGCGGGCGGCCAGCATGTCGCGATCGAGCTGCTGGCGGACGACGAGGCAGAGCGAATCGCCCTGGATCTCGAACGACTTGGACGAGGCGCGCGGCAGCGGGATCTTGTTGGCCTTGCAGTAGAGAATCATCATCGCGGCGAATTCGGCCTGCGGGAACGTCGCCAGCTGGTACTTGCCGCCGCCGAGCACGTCGACCTTGACGGTCACCCGCGGCGCGTCGGCGTTTTCCAGCATCACGTCCTCGATACGGCCGGGCGGCAGGCGCTGGTTGCCGCGCTTGCGGCCGAATTCGAGGATGTCGACCAGCGCTTCCTTGGAAAAAACCACCCGACGTACTTCGGTAATCATGTCGGTCCGTCCTGTCCCGCCCATCTCCCTCCGAGCATCAGTAAACGAGGCGGACGGGTTTTGCCAACGCTGTTGCAACCCCGTGGCGCGCGCGCCATCCTGCCGCCCTCGTTCGGGAGGAATTGGACATGACCAGGCAGATTCACCACATCATCGGCGGCAAGGCGGTTTCCGGCAGTTCGGATCGGTCTGGCGCGGTCTACAACCCGTCGACGGGCGAGGAGCAGGCGCGGGTGCCGCTGGCGACGCGGGCCGAGGTCGAGGCGGCGATCGCCGACGCGCAGGCGGCGTTCCCGGGCTGGTCGGCGCAGTCGCCGATGGTGCGCGCCCGGGTGATGTTCAAGTTCAAGGAACTGATCGAGAAGCATATGGACGAGTTGGCCGTGCTGCTCTCCAGCGAGCACGGCAAGGTGGTCTCGGACGCCAAGGGCTCGATCCAGCGCGGGCTGGAGGTGGTCGAGTTCGCCTGCGGCATCCCGCATCTGATGAAGGGCGAGTTCTCCGATTCGGTCTCGCGCGGCATCGAC
>JAFKFH010000033.1 GCA_017307375.1 Alphaproteobacteria bacterium | reverse complement strand
GCGATCTTGTTCTCGAAGCCGGTCTCGGTGGCTTCGCCTTCATGCTTGCAATCCATGATGATCAGGTCGGACATGACACGGTTTCCTTTGAGATGATCTTGTTCGGGGCTTCGTCGTTTGCCTTGAAGCGACTATGCCCCGATCCGCCCAACTCCGCTGTGACCGGCGTCAAGACTTCGTCAGCCGTTCCTGAATACCGACGCGTAGCCCGACATCGCCGGCACGCCGCCGAGATGGACGTAGAGCACGCGCGAGCCCGCGGGGAAAAAACCCTTGCCCACCAGGTCGATCAGCGCCTGCATCGATTTGCCTTCGTAGACCGGGTCGGTCAGCATGCCTTCGGCCCGCGCGCAGAGCCGGATGGCGGCGAGCGTTTCCGGGGCAGGCCGGCCATAGGCCGGATAGGCGTAATCCTCGTTCAGCACGACATCGGCATCGGTCAGGGCGCGGCCGACGCCGATCATCCCGGCGGTCCGCTCGGCGATCTTGCGCACCATGGCACGGGTGTCGGCCGGGCGGGCGGTGATGTCGATGCCGATGACGCGCTCGGCACGGCCCTCCGCGGCGAAGCCGGCGACCATGCCGCCCTGCGTCGAGCCGGAGCCCGAGGCGGTGACGATATAATCGAAGCGGAAGCCCAGCACCGTTTCCTGGGCGCGCAGCTCGTCGGCGAAGGCGGCGTAGCCGAGGCCGCCCAGCGGGTGGTCGGAGGCACCGGCAGGAATTGCGTAAGGCTTGCCGCCGTCGCGTGTCACCCGTTCAACCACGCGGCTCCAGCTGTCCTTGATCGCGATCGAGAAATCCTCGGTCGAGAATTCGATGCCGGCGCCCATGATGCGGCTGAGCTGGATATTGCCGACACGGTCGTAGACCGCATCGGGCCAGTCGACCCAGCTGCCCTGGACCAGCACGCAGTTCAGGCCCAGTTTCGCCGCGACGGCCGCGACCTGGCGGGTGTGGTTGGACTGCACCCCGCCGATCGAAACCAGGGTGTCGCAGCCCTGGGCGAGGATGTCGGGCACCAGGTATTCGAGCTTGCGCAGCTTGTTGCCGCCGAAGGCGAGGCCGGAATTGCAATCCTCGCGCTTGGCCCAGATCTCGACCTTGCCGCCGAGATGGGCCGACAGCCGTTTCAGCGGTTCGACCGGCGTCGGTCCGAAGGTCAGCGGATAGCGTTCGTAACGGTCGAGCATCGTCTTCATTCCGCGGCAATAGTGGTGGCGGGCGGGGCGGGCACCTCGCAGCCGGTGACGCAGCAGCGCCCGGGCTGGTTGGAGACGCGGCGGCCATCGGCCAGCACGCCGCGGTCGAGCAGGCGTTCGACCGTCTCGGCCTTCGAGGCGACCGGATAGTTGCGCCAGATCTCGCGCTTCATCGCTTCGGGCGAGCCGCCGCCGTGCAGCGAGATGATCGAATACCACCCGCCCTGGTTCGAGGCGGTGAGGTCCTCGACCAGCCGCGCGACCTCGAGCCTGCGCGCGGCCGGGATGTCGGCCCGTCCCGCCAGCACGGCCGACAGCGAGGCGGCGGTCTCGGGGTTGTGGTCCTCGTCCGGGCCGGGCAGCGCGACGATGAGGCCGCCGGAAACATAGTGGGCCAGCCTGTGCATGTCGTAGATCTGGGTGGCCAGCAGCAGCTTGCCGACATTGGCGAACACCGCATCCGGCATGATCGCGCCCGACCCGTCGGTCATGCCGTATACCGAGGCGGCGACGCCGCAGGCGAAGAAGCCCTCGACGATCTTGATCAGGTCGACCATCGCGTCGCGGATATGGCCATGGCGATCGGGATCGAGGCCGTTGGCCTCGATCATCAGGGCGCCGGCCCCGATCAGCAGGTCGCCGAAGCCGGCGCGCGCGCCGATGCAGGAATGGCGGTGATGGGTGGCGTAGGTGGTGGTGAGATAGCCACCCTCCTCATGCTCGCCGGCCAGGAAGACCCGGTCCCACGGCACGAAGACGTCGTCGAAGATGACGACGCCGGTCGATTGCCCGTAGCGGCCCGAGAACCTGGCGGCCGCTTCGCCGGGCCGTCCCGCGGGCCGGGCCACGATCGTCACCCCGTCGGCATCGACCGGCACGGCGCAGCAGATCGCGAAATCCCGGTCGTCGGCCGTGTGGGTCCGGCAGGGCATCACCAGGAATTCGTGCATGTAGGGGGCGCCGGTGACGATCGCCTTGGTGCCGCGGATGACGAGGCCGTCCGGTCGCCGCGCGGCGATATGGACGTAGACGTCGCGGTTCTGCTGCAAACCGGGTTTCAGCGCGCGGTCGCCCTTGGCGTCGGTCATCGCGACGCCGAGCGTGAGGTCGCGGTCCTGCACCTCGTGGAGATAGGCGAGGAAGCGCTGGTGATAGTCGGTGCCGTGCGCCGCGTCGGTGCGGGCGGTGGCCTGGAAGATGCCGTTCAGCGCGTCGTGGGTCAGATAGCGCTGGGCGCAGCCGGATTCGGCGCAGAGCAGCCGCACGGCTTCAAGCTTGTAGAGCAGGTCGGTCGACGTCTCGTTGATGTGCAGCATCCGGTTGACGATCCGGCCGGAGGTCGCCTGCCGTGCCGTCATTAGGGTGCGGTGCCGGTCGTTCAGCGCGAAGTCGTAGGTGACGCCGACCGCATTGATGCCGGGGGCCAGCAGCGGCTCGTCGGCGACGCTGTCGACCTGCGATCCGTTGACGAACACCCGGGGCCGATAGGCGCGCAGCGAGTCACGATACCCTTCAGCCGACATCAGCATGGCGTTCCTCCAGGTCTGCCGTTGTTTTATAGATAATCTAACGGCGTTCGAAAAATCGGTCAAGGGATCGACGACGATGCTGGCACCGGTTAAGGTCCAGGCATGACCGCGAACGATTCGTTGCGACGCCGGGCGCCCGCATCCGCTCCGGCCAAACGCCGGCAGGCGGTGTCGCTGCTCAAGCGCTCGCTGATCCTCGATGCCGCCCGCGCGGTATTCGAATCCGAGGGCCTGGAGGGGGCGAGCCTGCGGTCGATCGCCAAGGCGGCGGGGTACACACCGGCGGCCCTTTATTTCCATTTCTCCTCGAAGGAAGCGGTCTACGCGGCGTTGCTGGCCGAGTCGCTCGACCGGCTGAAGGCGGCGACCGAGGCTGCGGCCGCCGGCCATGACGACGCAGCGGGCGCCTTCCGCGCCGCCGGCCTGGCCTTTTTCACCTTCTATGCCGAAAATCCCGGCGATCTCGACCTCGGCTTCTATCTGTTTCGCGGTGGCATGAAGCCCCAGGGACTGGGTCGCGACTTCGATCCCGGGCTGAACGGGGCGCTGGCCGCGACGCTGGCGCCGCTCGGCCGCGCGGCGGGCCAGCTGGGTGCGGACGAGGCCGCGGGGGAACGGCTGGTCGCCGAATTTTTCGCCTATGCGGTCGGCGTTCTGCTGCTGGTCCACACCCGCCGCATCCGCATGTTCGGCCAGGATCCGCGGGCAATGATCGAACGCCACCTCGATCTCGCCGTGTCGGGGGTGCGACGGGTAGCCCTGGGCTAGCTGCGCGTGATACGGTCCTGCCCCGAATCCGTGGCAAGCCGGGGGGCTGGAGCGATCGATGGGGGACCATCGCGCCTATGACGAGATGGTGGCTGGCAATGGCCAGTTGCGTCCGCATTGGCATGGGCTGCTCGGCACGCTGAGCGGCCTGCCCGATGGCGGCCTGGCCGAGCGCGCGCTGCGCGCCCGCGCCCAAGTGGCCGAAACCGACGAAATCCTGACGATTTTTGGCCATAACCAGCCCGGCGGCTGGACGCTCGACCCGGTTCCGCTGATCCTGCCGGAAGCCGAATGGGAGGATCTGGCCCGCGGCTTGGCCCAGCGCGCCCGGCTGCTCGACCGTATCCTCGCCGATGTCTACGGCCCGCAGGTGCTGATCGCCGAACGGCTGCTGCCGCCCTATCTCGTCTACGGCAATCCCCATTTCCTGCGGCCCTGCCGCCGCGTCGGCGCCGCCGCGCCCGGACCGCACCTGCCGTTCTATGCCGCCGATCTGATGCGCGGGCCCGACGGCACCTGGAGGGTGATCGCCGATCGCACCCAGGCGCCCGCGGGCGTGGGCTATGCCTTGCGCAACCGCCGCGTGCTGGCCCGCACCCTGCCCGAGGCGTTCCGGGCCACGCCGGTCAAGCGGCTCGGCGCCTTCACCGACCTGTTCCTGGCCAGTCTGCAGGCCCTGGCGCCCTGGGGCGGGCCGACGCCGCGCGTCGTCGTGCTGACCCCCGGCCCGTACAACCCGGCCTATTTCGAGCATGTCTATCTCGCCCGCGAACTCGGCCTGACCCTGGTGCAGGGTGCCGACCTGACGGTGCGCGACGATGTCGTGTTCCTGAAGACGCTGGATGGCCTGCGCCGGGTCGACGTGATCTATCGCCGGGTCGACGGCGCCTATTGCGATCCGCTGGAACTGCGCGACGATTCCGCCCTCGGCATCACCGGCCTGCTGCAGGCGCAGCGTGCCGGCAACGTCGCCGTCGTCAACGATCCCGGGGCGGCGCTGGTCGAGACGCCGGCGCTGCTGCCGTTCCTGCCCGGCCTGGCCGAACGGCTGCTGGGCGAGGAACTGGAACTGCCGGCCGTCACCGCCTGGTGGTGCGGCCAGCATTCGGCGCGCGAGGCGATCGCGCCGACCCCCGACGATCATGTCCTGGTCCCGACCTTTGCCAGCGCCGGCGGCGCCAACGACCCGGCTGCCCTGGCTGCGACGCTCAAGGCCCGGCCGGAGGAAATCGTCGCCCTGGCCCGGCTCGATCCCGGCGTGGTGCCGACGGTCGAGGGCAACAAGCTGCAGCCCAAGCCCTATGTGCTGCGGATGGTGCTGGTCTGGCACGAGGGCGAATGGGTGGCGATGCCCGGCGGCGTCGCCCGTGTCGTCGACGAAGCGGCCCTCTACGCTGCCCATGGCAGCGGCATGCAGCATGGCGGCGTGGCCAAGGATGTCTGGGTGCTGACCCGCGAGGAGCGCGACGTCTTCATCCCCGCCGCGGCGACCGTCGGCATGGCGATCCAGCGCGGCGTTGCCGGCGAACTGCCCAGCCGCGTGGCCGACGACCTGTTCTGGTTCGGCCGCTATGCTGAGCGGATCGATGCCGGCGCACGACTGTTCCGCGCGGCGCTGACCCGGCTGGCCGGCGGCGGCGTCGGCCCGCGCGATGCCGCCGAGCTGGCGACGCTGGGCAAGGCGCTGGTCGCGGGCGGCTGGGTCGCCGGCTCGGCCCTCGGCGGTCCGCCCGACGGCGCGCTGTTCGCGCAGAGCCTGACCCACGGCGCCTCGAACGGCCGGGTGATGCGCGACTGCCTCGATGCGTTGCGCCGTCTGGCCTTCGCTATCCGCGACCGCCTGTCGGTCGACATGTGGCACAACCTGAACCATCTGATGATCGAGGTGCGCCGCACCCTGTCGCTGGCCGGGCGTGACATCGACCGGGTGCTGGGTGCCCTCGACGAACTGATCCGTGCGATTGCCGCCCTGTCGGGCATGGCCGCCGACAACATGACCCGTGGCGCCGGCTGGCGCTTCCTCGAGGTCGGGCGGCGCATCGAGCGAGCGCATGCCACCACCCGCACCCTGTCGGCGGTGCTGAAGATGCCGGCCCGGCAATACGAGATCGGCCTGCGGCTCGCCCTCGAACTGTGCGATTCCACCATCACCTATCGCACGCGCTATCCGTCGGCCCCGCGCCCCGCCCCGGCGGTCGACCTGATCCTCGCCGATCCGATGAATCCGCGCTCGCTGATCTTCCAGCTGGACCAGCTGCGCGAGCATATCGACAAGCTGACCGCGACCAGCGGCGGGCAGCGTTTCGCCGAGCAGACCCTGGCCCGCAAGCTGGTCGCCGAGATCGAGGTCTTCGACGTGATGAGCCTCGAACCGTCGGGCACCGCGCCGGATCTGAGCCCGCTGTTCGCGCTGCTCGATCGGGTGGGCCAGGACGTGCTGTCGCTGTCGGACCTGATCACGCGCAGCTTCTTCTCGCATGTGGCGCTGCCCCATGCGGTGGGCGTGGCGCCGCGCCGCGCGCTGGCCGCGTCGGCGGAGTAGGGCGATGCGCTACCACGTGCTGCACCTGACCCGTTACGCCTATTCGATGCCGGTCGATCTCGGCAGCCATGTCGCCCGGCTGACCCCGCTCGAGCGCACCGGCCAGGATGTCGTCGATGCCAGCCTGACCTTCTCGCCGCGGCCGAGCCACCTGACGCGCGGCCGCGACCATTTCGGCAACGAAGTGCACTACGCCGCGATCGAACAGCCGCACGACCTGCTCGAGGTCACGCTCGATGCGACCGTGGTGGTCGATCGCGCCGTGCCGGCCGATGACGGCCCGGCCTGGGAAACGGTGCGCGACGGCCTGCGCGACGACGGTTTCCCCGCCCATCCGGAGGCGGTCGAATTCGTGCTGGATTCGAGCCTTGCCCCGGTCGTCGCCCAGGCGACGGCCTATGCCCGGGTCAGCTTCACCCCCGGCCGGCCGATCCTCGAAGCGGCGCGCGAGCTGACCTCGCGCATTCGCCGCGAATTCAAGTATGTCCCGGGGGTCACTACCGTCACCACCGCGGTCGAGGAAATCCTGGCCGGGCGCAAGGGCGTCTGCCAGGACTTCGCCCATCTGCAGATTTCGGCGCTGCGTGGCCTCGGCCTCGCCGCGGGCTACGTCTCGGGCTATCTGCGCACCGAGGCGCCGGCTGGCCAGCCGAAGCTGCGCGGATCGGACGCCAGCCATGCCTGGGTGACGCTGTGGTGCGGCCCGGGTCTCGGCTGGGTCGAACTCGACCCGACCAACGACCTCGTGGTCGGCAACGACCATATCGCCCTGGCCCAGGGCCGCGATTTTGCCGATGTCAGCCCGCTGCGTGGCGTCATTCTCGGTGGCGGCGCCCACACGGTCGAGGTCGAAGTGACGGTTACGCCGCTCGACGACGAGGAAGCGACTTCGCACCTGCAATAAGCGGTGTTAGGCTCGGCCCCATAAGATCAACGGGGGCAGGCTTTAATGAGCATTCACGTCGCCTTGCATCACAAGACCGAGTACCGCTACGACCGCCTCGTCTCGCTCGGCCCCCAGATCGTCCGCCTGCGCCCCGCGCCGCACAGCCGCACGCCGATCCTGTCCTATGCGCTGAAGATCGAGCCCGAGACACATTTCATCAACTGGCAGCAGGACCCCCAGGGCAACTATCTCGCCCGGCTGGTCTTCCCCGAGCGGACGAAGAAGTTCTCGGTCACCGTCGACCTCGTCGCCGACATGGCCGTCATCAATCCGTTCGATTTCTTCCTCGAGCCCGCGGCCGAAACCTGGCCGTTCGAATATGATCCGACCCTCGAGGAAGAACTGGCGCCCTACCGCCGGGCGGCCGAACCGGGGCCGCTGCTGTCCGCCTACCTCGCCGGCATCGACCGCAGCGAGAAGCGCACGATCGATTTCCTGGTCGATCTGAACCGCGAGCTGCAGCAGAAGATCGGCTATGTCATCCGCATGGAGCCCGGCGTCCAGACGCCGGAGGAGACGCTTGGCCTGGCCAAGGGGTCGTGCCGCGATACCGGCTGGCTGCTGGTCCAGACGCTGCGCCATCTCGGCTTCGCCGCCCGCTTCGTCTCGGGCTATCTGATCCAGCTCGTCGCCGACCAGAAGCCGCTCGACGGTCCGGAAGGCACGCTGCAGGATTTCACCGACCTGCATGCCTGGTGCGAAGTCTACCTGCCCGGTGCCGGCTGGATCGGCTTCGATCCCACCTCCGGGCTGATGGCGGGCGAAGGCCACATCCCGCTCGCCTGCTCGCCCGAGCCGCAGAGTGCCGCGCCGATCTCCGGCGCCGTCGACAAGGCCGAGGTCGATTTCGGCTTTGCGATGACCGTAACCCGGGTGGCCGAGCAGCCGCGTGTCACCAAGCCCTATTCGGACGAGAAATGGGCGGCGTTGCTCGCCCTCGGCCGCGTCGTCGACCACGACCTGCGGCGCCAGGACGTGCGCCTGACCATGGGCGGCGAGCCGACCTTCGTCGCCGCCGACGATCCCGACGGCGACGAGTGGAACACCGCCGCGATGGGGCCGACCAAGCGCAAGCTGGCCGGGCAGCTGCAACGCCGGCTCGCGGATCGGTTCGCGCCGGGCTGCCTGTTCCATCTGGGCCAGGGCAAATGGTACCCGGGCGAACAGCTGCCGCGCTGGGCGCTGAACGTCTTCTGGCGCCGCGACGGCGAGCCGGTCTGGCGTGACCGCGCGCTGCTCGCCGCCGACGAGGATGCCGACCCGTCGCTGTCGGCCGAGGCGGCGGAAGGCTTCATCCGCGACCTGGCCGAACGGCTGCAGGTCGGGCCGCAATACTGCATCCCGGGCTACGAGGATGCCTGGTACTATCTGTGGCGCGAACGCCGCCTGCCGGTGAATGTCGACCCGCTCGATTCCAAGCTGAAGGATCCGCTGGAGCGGGCGCGTCTGGCGCGGATCATGGAGCGCGGGCTGGACAAGGTCACCGGCTATGCGCTGCCGCTGCTGCGCGACATCGAGGGCGGGCGTGCCTACTGGCGCAGCGGGCCCTGGTTCCTGCGGCCGCAGACGATGTTCCTGCTGCCCGGCGATTCGCCGATGGGCTTGCGCCTGCCGCTCGATTCGCTGCCCTGGGTGGTCGACAAGGACTATCCCTACATCTACCAGCCCGACCCGATGGAAGAGCGGCCGCCGCTGCCGCGCCGCCAGTCCTATGCCCGCGGCGACTTCGCGCCCGGCCAGTACCGCCGCGAGCAGCCGGCCGAGGCCGCGACGCCGCCGCAGCCGGGCCAGTCCGACCCGTCGGTCGTGCGCACCACCCTGTGCACCGAAGTGCGCGACGGCCTGCTGCATGTCTTCCTGCCGCCGCTCGCCGCCGCCGAGGATTACCTCGACCTGATCGCCGGCATCGAGGATGTCGCCGCCAGCCGCCGGCAGAAGGTGGTGATCGAGGGCTATCCGATGCCCGCCGATCCGCGGATCAACCATTTCTCGGTGACACCCGATCCCGGGGTGATCGAGGTCAACATCCACCCGTCCGACGACTGGGAAGACCTGGTCGAGAAGACCACGGCGGTCTACGACGAGGCGCGCAAGACCCGGCTGATCACCGAGAAGTTCATGATCGACGGCCGCCATGTCGGCACCGGCGGCGGCAACCACATCGTCGTCGGCGGCTCGACCCCGTCGGATTCGCCGTTCCTGCGCCGGCCCGACCTGCTGAAGAGCCTGGTCGGCTATTGGCACAACCACCCCTCGCTCTCCTACCTGTTCTCGGGCCTGTTCATCGGCCCGACCAGCCAGCATCCCAGGGTCGACGAGGCGCGCGACGACGCCACGCTCGAGCTCGAGATCGCCTTCCGCCAGATCCAGGCCGGGCGCGACGTGCCGCCCTGGATGGTCGACCGCGTCTTCCGCGACATCCTGGTCGACGTCACCGGCAACACCCACCGCGCCGAATTCTGCATCGACAAGCTGTTCACGCCGGACAGCGCGGCCGGTCGTCGCGGCCTGGTCGAGCTGCGCGCCTTCGAGATGCCGCCCCATGCGCGGATGAGCCTCGCCCAGCAATTGCTGCTGCGGGCGCTGATCGCCAATTTCTGGCGCGACCCCTACGACCGGCCGCTGGCGCGCTATGGCACGCGGCTGCATGACGATTTCATGCTGCCCTATTTCGTCGGCCAGGATTTCGCCGACGTGCTCGACGATCTGAAGCGTGCCGGCTATCCGTTCGATCCCGAGTGGTTCGCCGCCCATCAGGAGTTCCGCTTCCCGCTGATCGGCCATGTCGCCTATCGCGGCATCGAGATCGAGCTGCGCCAGGCGCTCGAACCCTGGCATGTGATGGGCGAGGATGCGGTGGCCGGCGGCACGGCGCGCTTCGTCGATTCCTCGGTCGAACGGCTCCAGGTCAAGGTTTCCGGCATGACCGACAGCCGCCATGTCGTGGCGGTCAACGGGCGGCAGGTGCCGCTGCGCGCCACCGGGGTGAAGGGGGAATTCGTCGGCGGGGTGCGCTATCGCGCCTGGGCGCCGATCCGCGGCCTGCATCCGACCATTCCCGTCGACGCGCCGCTGACCTTCGATCTCTACGATACCTGGTCGGGCCGGTCGATCGGCGGGGCCAGCTATCACGTGGCCCATCCCGGCGGCCGCAACTACGACACCTTCCCGGTCAACGCCTGGGAGGCCGAGGCGCGCCGCCGCGCCCGCTTCTTCGATTTCGGCCATACCGGCGGCCCGAGTGCGCCGGTGGCCTATCCGCCGTCGCCCGAGCACCCGCTGACCCTGGATCTGCGGCGCGAGCGATAAAAGCAAAGCCGCCGGAGATCGCTCTCCGGCGGCTTTTTACGTCTGCGTCGGCGATCAGGCGCCGAGCTTGTCCAGTTCCATCAGCAGCGCGTCGCCCATCACCGCGGTCGAGACCTTGGTCTTGCCAGGCTGCATGATGTCGCCGGTGCGCAGGCCCTTGCCCAGCACGTTCTGCACCGCGGTCTCGATCAAGGCCGCGTCGTCGGCCAGGTCGAACGAATAGCGCAGCGCCATGGCAAACGACAGCAGCGTGGCGATCGGGTTGGCGATGCCCTTGCCCGAGATGTCGGGGGCCGAGCCGTGCACCGGTTCGAACAGCGCCTTGCGGCGGCCGGTCGCGTCCGGTGCGCCGAGCGAGGCCGACGGCAGCATGCCCAGCGAACCGGTCAGCATCGCCGCCTCGTCCGACAGGATGTCGCCGAACAGGTTGTCGGTGACCATGACGTCGAACTGCTTCGGGTTGCGGACCAGCTGCATGGCGCCGTTGTCGGCATACATGTGCTCCAGCTCGACGTCGCCGTAGCTCTCCTGGTGCAGCTTGGTCACTTCCTGGCGCCACAGGACGCCCGATTCCATGACGTTCGCCTTCTCCAGGCTGGTCACCTTGTTGCGGCGCTTGCGCGCCAGCTCGAAGGCGACGGCGGCGACGCGGCGGATTTCGGAGGTCGTGTAGGACTGGGTATTGATGCCCAGCCGCTCGCCGTTGGGCAGGTCGGAAATGCCGCGCGGCTCGCCGAAATAGACGCCGGCCGTCAACTCGCGGACGATCATGATGTCGAGGCCCTGGACCACTTCCGGGCGCAGGGTCGAGGCATCGACGAGCGCGTCGAAGCAGACCGCCGGGCGCAGGTTGGCGAACAGGTCCATTTCCTTGCGCAGGCGCAGCAGGCCGCGCTCGGGCTTCTGGGCGAAAGGCAGGTTGTCCCATTTCGGGCCGCCGACTGCACCGAGCAGCACGCAGCCGCATTCGTCGGCCAGCGCCATGGTGTTGTCGTGCAGCGGCGTGCCGTGCTTGTCGATCGCCGCGCCGCCGACGAGGTCTTCCTTCACGTCGAAGGTCACCGCGCGGCGCTTGTCCATCCAGTCGACGACGCGGCGGACTTCGCGCATCACTTCGGGGCCGATGCCGTCGCCGGGCAGGATCAACAGGGACTTGTTGGCGGCCATGATCTCTCGCTGTCTCTCAGATACTTGGGGACTGGGTGTTCAGGCGGCGTTGCCGCCGGCATAGAGCCAGGGCTGGCCCAGGCGCTGGCGCGCCTCGAAGCTGTCGATCTCGTCCTTGCGCTGCAGGGTCAGACCGATGTCGTCGAGGCCGTTGATCAGGCAATGCTTGCGGAACGGGTCGATCTCGAACTTCAGCGTGCCGCCGTCCGGTCCGGTGATTTCCTGCTTCTCCAGGTCGACCGAGACGACCGCGTTGGCACCGCGATCGGCATCCTCGAGCAGCAGGTCGACCTGCTCGCGCGGCAGCACGATCGGCAGGATGCCGTTCTTGAAGCAGTTGTTATAGAAGATGTCGGCGAACGACGGGGCGATGACGCAGCGGATGCCCTGGTCCAGCAGCGCCCAGGGGGCGTGCTCGCGGCTCGACCCGCAGCCGAAATTGTCCAGGGCGATCAGGATCTTGGCGCCCTTGTACTTGGGCTGGTCGAGCACGAAATCCTTGGGGTTGCCCTGCTCGTCGGTGCGCAGCTCGTAGAACAGCCCGCGGCCCAGCCCGGTGCGCTCGACGGTCTTCAGGAACTGCTTGGGGATGATCATGTCGGTGTCGACATTCATGATCGGCAGCGGCACCGCAACGCTGGTCAGCGTGGTGAACTTGTCCATCGGACGCCCCTCAGGCTCTAGGCAGATGAGGCGTTTCTGTTAAAGGAGTAGGACAGGCGGCGCAAGCCCCCTTGGATTCGCGCGCGATGGGGAAGAAATCATGAACGACGACAGCACCACGCGGCTGATGCGCTTCGAGGCGAACAAGAAATCCATTCTTGCCGCCTATCTGATCTGGTTCTTTCTCGGTGGGTTCGGCATTCACCGGATGTATCTCGGCCGCTGGATCTCCGGGATCATCCTGCTCGTCCTGACGCTGGCGGGGCTTGCGCTGTCGGTCGTCTTCGTCGGCTACCTGCCGCTTGCCGTCGCCGGTCTGTGGTGGCTGCTCGACGCGCTGCTGATCCCCGGCATGGTCACCGCCAGCAATAACGAGCTGATAGACAGAATGAGCCGGTAGGATCCCGGAAATTGTCGGCGGGACGCGGCGAAAAACCGCCGATCCTGGTCGACCATTTGCCCGCGATGCGCTGAATTCTGCACAAAAAGCAACTTCAGGTTGCTCATTTATATTGATTTTGTCACAAATTTGTTCCAATTCGTTCCATATCGTTTCTTGAGGTGCCCGGACCTCTACTGCACGGTAACCCCGCGGTCGAGGTCGACCGGCATCGTCGCGATCAGGATCTTCTCGTCGTCGTCCCCGCCTGATTGTCGTGCTCGCGCAGCGTCGGCGGCGCCCTGGATTTCGGGCTCGCGGATCGCCTGATCACTGGGCGTCGATAGCGGCCACTGCTGGCCCTCATCGCTTGTCGCGCGACGTCAGGGAGGGTCTCGATGCGTGGTTGTCCGGCACCGGCAGAAGGTCTGCTGGTCAGGTGTCTTTCGGCCCTTGCCCTGTTCGTTCTGGTGCTGGCCGGCCAACCCATGACTGCTGCAGCCCAGACGGTGACGCCGAACCCGGCCTGGTCGCTGGCGGCCTCGACCGAGGATGCCGGGGCGATCGGGACCGACTCCAGCGGCAATCTCTATGTCTACGGGCAGTTCAGCGGCCCGTCGACCACGATCGGCAGTTTCACGCTGACGCGGGCCGGTGGGACGGCCAACCTCTGGGTGGCCAAGGTTTCACCCGGCGGCAGCGTCGTCTGGGCCAAGAATTTCGGCAGTGCGACCAACGGCCAGTTCACCAGCTACGGGATGGCGGTGGATCCTTCGGGCAATGTCTATATCGCCGGCTCCTTCGGCATCGCCTCGGTCACGATCGGCACGACCACCCTGTCACTGAGCACCGGGGCCATGCGGGATGGCGTGGTCGCCAAGCTCACCTCCGACGGGTCGATCGCCTGGGCGGTCAGCCTGCCAGGGGGGAACACCGGCGGTTCCGGCGACATCAAGATCTACAGCGTCGCGCTCGACGCCGCGAACAATCCGGTGATCTCGGGCAGCTTCGGCGGCGCGACCAGCACGGTCATCGGCGGGACGACGCTGACCAGAAGCGGCAGTTCCGATCTGATCATCGCCAAGCTGTCGGCAACAAGCGGCGGGGTGACCTGGATCACCAACTTCGGCGGCACCGGCACGGTGACGCTGTTTCCCAATGTCGGGGTCGATCCGAACGGCAATGTCTATGCCTACGGTGCCTTCGGCGGCACCAGCATCATCTTCGGCAGCACGACCCTCACCCGGACAGGCAGCGGCGGTTCCAATCTCTTCCTGGCCAAGCTGAATGCCACCGGCACCCCGGTCTGGGCGAAGGGCTTCGGCGCCACCACGAACCTGAGTTTGGTGAACACGCCGCTCAACGGCATGGATGTCGACCGCGACGGCAACAGCTATTTCATCGCCAGCTTGAGCGGCGGCAATCTCGATGTCGGCGGCACCATCCTGACGAAGAACAGCACGTCGTCGACCGACATGGTGATCGCCAAGATCGATACAGCGGGCAATACCGTCTGGGCCCGCAACTACGGCACCACCGGGGCGGCATCGACCAACGGCCTGGGGGTGCGCGTCGACGGCAGCGGCAACGTCTATGCCGGCGGCTATTTCAACGGCGCCACGATCGCTATCGGCGGCACCACCCTGTCACGCATCGGCACCCAGGACGGGCTGGTCATCCGCCTGAACGGCAGCGGCGCGGTCACCTGGGCGCAGAACTACGGCGGGGCGGGGGCCACGCTCACGCTGCGGCCGGTCGCCCTGTCCGGTACCAATGTCGTCGCCACCGGCATCTTCAGCGGCGGACAGGTCAGCTTCGGTTCGCTGCCGCAACTCGACAATCTCAGCACGACCCGCGTGTTCGTGGCGGCGATCGGGCAGACGACGGTCGATCCGACGCCGACCCCGACGCCCACTCCGACCCCGAGCCCGACTCCGACCCCGGCACCGCCGCCGTCCTTCGTCTCGACGACGACCCCGCCGCCCGCGGTGCTGAACGCCAATACCACGGGCTCGGGCCAGGGCACGGTGTCGCTGGCCGCGTCGTTCTCGAACCCGGGCAGCCTGACCTTCTCGGCGGCCCAAAGCTCGGGCGCGCCGCTGCCGGGCTGGCTGACCTTCGATCCGTCGACCGTCAGCTTCGCCTACACCGTGCCGCTGCCG
>JAFKFH010000015.1 GCA_017307375.1 Alphaproteobacteria bacterium | reverse complement strand
TGCCGCCGCAAGCTCGTCGCCGATCGCCGTCCCGATGCTCGCCGGCCGCGGCGACACCTTGTCCGACCCCAGGGCGATCCAGAGGTCGGCGCCGTCGGCGGAACGGCCCCACAGCCGTTGCGCGTGACGGTCGCTCGCCCGTCCGGCCGCGAGCAGTGAAGCGGCGGCGGCGGCAGGCTCCTGCGGAATCCCCGGCATGGCGACGATGACCGACAGGGCATCGAGCAGCGCGCGCCGTTCCTCGCGCAACGCTTCGATACCCGACTGCGCCGGCGCGTCCGGCGCCTGGGCCGTGGCGAGGGCGGATCGGCCGAGCCGGTCGATCGTCGATGCATAGGCATCGATAGCGCCGCGCAACGCCAGCTCGCCGGCGGAGGCGAGCGAGATCGTCGAGCCATCGGCGAGGATCGTCTGCCCCGCAGCGCGGCCGGCCTGGAGCCGCTGCGCATCGGCGGGCTCTATCCCCGCGGCGAGCGCCAGGGCCATGGGATCCCGGCCGGCAAGCGTGATCCGCCCCTGCGCATCCGTCGCGACGAAACGCGGGAGCGGGGGCAGCGGGATTTCGGTCCGGGCGCCGGCCGGCCGCCACGACTGGCCATTCGTCGCTAGTGGCAATTCGACGATCGCTGACGGCGGCAGGCCGCCGCTGCCGGCGACGACATCGCGGCTCGCACGGGCGATCTCGGCGACGGCCGCGGCCGACGGGCGGTTCTCGACGATCCCGGCGAGGCGGGCCGCCTCGTGCCGGTCATGGAAGGCGGCAGGCAAGCCGATGCTTGCAGCGATGTCGGCCCGGGGGGCCAGCAGCGTCGACGGGCCGGCGGCGAGTGCCAGAGCGGCCCGCCGGCGGCGGTCGCGGCCAAGCCGTCCGGACATCGCCTTCGCGAACACGTCCGACGGGGTGATGAACCCGCGGTTCCGCCCCCAGTTCGCGATCCGGTCGATCAGCCTTGCGGCCTTGTCGAACGGGTGATCGCCGCGCAGCCGCGCCTCGATCTCGCGCATGCGGGCGTTCTGCCAGGCCGTGCTGTTGACGGCCTTGTCGGCGATCCAGGCCCGGAGCCCCTTCACGCGGCCGTCAGGGTGCGACAGCGCGTCGGCAAAGCTGAGCGGCACGATCGCGGTGGTCGCGCGCCGCAGGTTCGCGGGCACCATGGCCTCGCCGAGAAACCGGGCCACGTTGCGATAGCTCCAGTGCGGTCGCTCGCGCTCGTGAGCGGCAATCAGCTCGTGCCGGCGGCGTGCCCAGGCGCCGAACCGGTAGGCCAGCTCCTCGTCCTGGCTGCGCGTGCCGGTCGCGGGATAGCGATTGCGGAGGACGCGCAGTTCATCGGCGGTCAGCAGCCGTTCGATCGAGTGCCAGGATTCGTGATAGGCGGTGTCGAGCGGATCGAGAGACGGGTCGAGCGCGATCGACATCAGCGCGCGCGCATGCTCGTAGAGACCGGCGACCGGCTGGCGGCCGGGGTGGTCGGCGCCAGAGCGCAGCACGGTGTCGCCCTCGGCAAACAGCCGCTCGGCAAAGGCGATGTCGACGCCGGGATTGATGCGCGAGGCGATGCGGACGATCTCGGTCTGCAGCGCGGCGACATTGTCGGCCGCGTGAGGGCCGCTCCCCGGGACCGGCACCGCTTCGGGCGCCGTCGCGACGAAGGATTGCTGAAGCTCGGCGAGTGCCGATTCCAGCCGCCTCGCAGTCTCTGCCGGCATGCCCGCGCCCAGCATGGCCAGGCGCGCGCCGTCGATGTCGCCGCGGGTGTCGCTGGCCAGTGCCAGGTCGTCGAGCAGGTCCTCGATCTCGGCCCTCGCCAGTCCGGTGGCCGCCGCTGCTTCGGCGACCGCCGCGAGATAGCCGGCCGCGGCCGCCGGCGGAGAGCCCGGCGATCGCGCCGGCGCGGGGGACGGGTCCGCGGCCGGCTCGAGATCCAGCGCGAACTGGATGGCCTGCGCATGCGCCGCGACCGCCGGCAAATCGATGCCGGCCTGCGCGAGATGGACGATCGCGACCTGAGACGCCGCCGACAGGCCGGACGACGCCTGATCGAGCGTATCGGCGGCGAGTTGCACGAAATGCCCGTAATCGGCCTTGATCGCGCCGGCCGCGTCCAGCACGGACCCGGCCACGCGGCCGAATGCGCCATCGGCCTGGTCGATGAGCCGCTCCATGCCGGCCCGCGCGACGGCGCCGCCTTGGGCGACCGCGCCCTTGGCGACGTCGAGGGCAGTCGCGAGTTTTTCGAGATAGGATTGGACGGGCATCCCGGCCGGCGGCAGGTCGGCGACCTCGTCCGACGCCTGCCGCAGCTCTGTCGCCAGCTCCGCGAGACCTGCCGCCGCCGGCGCGAGCGGGGCGGTCTTCCCCGCCGCATCGGCCGCCCAGGCGGCAATCGATGCGGCATGCGACAGGAGGTCGCCCGCGCGTTCCTTCGGCAGGACCGTCGCCGCGGCCGCAACCCCAGCGGCCATCACGCCGCCCCGCGTCGCCAGCCGCGCCGCCTTCCGGGCCGAGGGCGAGGCGAGGAGCCGGGCCGCGTGCATCCGGCGCAGATCATCCTGCAGGCTCGACGCCAGCAGATGGGTTTCCACGAACCGGCGCTGCGCCTGCTCCGCCTCGACCGGCGGGACGGGCAATGGGAGGACGGCCTGCGCCGCGCCGTCCCGCTCGATGGTCTCCCGGGCATCGGCGAGCGCCTGGCTGCTACCCGCCGTCAGCTCGACCAGCAGGCTTTCCGCCCCGGTGGCGTCGCTGACGAGCCGGCGGCCGACCGCGACGTCCGGGTGGAGGCGCTCCACCACCGTTGCCCGGGGATCGAGCAGCGGGACCGGCCCGATGGCGAGGAGGCGGTGGGCAAAGCCGCGGTCGGCGGCGGCCGGCCCAGTCGCCGGCAGTTCGGCGTGTTCCGCCACCAGCTGCTCGGCCAGGATCGACAGGGGATGGCGGGGCAGCGGCACGGACGGCGATCCGGCGACGGCATCGGCAGCACGACGCGCCTCGCCGGCAGCGCCGAGGCTGAACCGGCGACCGGCACGGCGGGCCGCCAGCAGGCTGATGCTGCCGAGCTCGGCCGGTGACGTCTGCTCGGCACCGAGGCGGCCCCGCCAGTCGTCATAGCTCGACCTGACCGCCTGGAAGCGCTCGAGTTCCTGGCCGCGGATGCTGGCGGGCAGCAGCGCGGCGGGGCCCGTGCCGTGCCGCTCGAGCGCCTCGAGCGCCCTCTCCACCGCGGCAAGGCGCGCGATCGGGCGCATCTCGGGCAGCAGTGCCGCCACCGCCGAGCCATCGAGCATCGCCAGGTATTCGGCTGGGGGCGAAAGGGCCGGGGCGGTCCCCGGCGCGGAGCCGAGCGCGAAGCGCTGCGCTGCCCCGCGGGGCGTCAGGCCGACGGTACCGTCATCGCGGCGCTCGACCAGGCCGCGCGCCTGCAGGCGCCGGGCCGCGGTACCGCCGAGCAGGACGGCGAACCGGGCCGAGACCGGTCTGCCCATGGCCTGGAGCAACGAGCCGAAACGGCGCTCCGCCGGCAGCAGATCCCCCCGAACCTGGCCGGTGCCCGATGGCTCGGCGGCGGTGATCGCCGCGGCGGAAGCGCCGAGGACGATCCGCGGCCGGCCCGCGTCGCCCCGCGGCCGCCGCGTGACGAGCGCACCATGGCTGAACAGCTCGCGCAGGTCGCGCGGGTCGCTGCCGACGAGGCGGTCGAGGCTGATCGACCCGTCGGGCGCCGTCGAGCGCGCGAGCGTTCGCAGGGCCCGGGCGGCGCTTTCCGACACGCGCACCCCACCCTGTTCGCCACACCAGGCGGCCTCGCGGCCGAGTGCGAATGCCGCAGATCCGGCGCGTTCCTGTCGATTGGACTGCTCCATGACTTGCTGACGACCGGCCGGCGCGGAATGTGGTGCACGAGACAGGTTTTTTTGCTGAATGCCGGTAGAACCATCCGGCAGTTGCGTGAGATCGGACTCCTGGCGATCAACCGGCGAGCTCGGCGCGCTCATTTCCGGGGGTTCGCCGTCCCGCCAGACCGGCGCGGGCAGATCGAGCTCGGCCGAGCCCACCGCGGGCCGGAGATGCGCCCTGAGGACCTGGCCCATTGCCGACGCCTGCTCCCTCCGCGACGCGCGTGACCAGGCCGGATAGTCGCCGGCCGGATCGTCGCTGGCCGGATGTTCGCCGGCCGGGCGATCGCTTGCGCGGTCGACCGCCGGGTCGATGGCGGTGTCGCCGGACCTGGCGGCCGGCCGGGCGGGGCGACTTGCCACGAGCGCGTCGAGGTGCGCCTCCGCCGCCTCCCTGTCCGGCGCCAGGCGCCTTGCATCCGCCAGGATCGCGTCCGAGGCACCCGGACCCTGCTCGGAGACGATGACGAGGTCGAGCCTCGCGAGCGCGCGCCGCATCCTCTCGAGGCGTTCGCCGTCGGGGAATACCGCGTCGACGACACGCTGCGCCGCCGCAATATCGGCCTCATGGCGAGCGATTCGTTCGCGGATCTCGGCCTGCTCGCGCATCACCCCCCGGAGCGCCAGGTCGAGCGACGAGGCCGTGGCGAGGTTGCTCGTCCGCGAGATCTCGACGGGGATAAGGCGATGCTGCCCGCCTGGCTGACCGCCGGCATCCGCGCCCATGGGGAAGCGGAGCATGATCTGGGGTGGCTGGTAGCCATAACCCGCGGCCGCGACGAGTTCGAAGCCGCGCCAGCGGCCGATGGGCTCCTCGGGCGCCGGAACATAGGGTCCGCGCGCCTTGCGCTCCCCCGCCAGCACTTCGACCGCCTGGACGAGGGCCGCGGCGGCGTCGAGCCGGCCGGTTACCGCGGATGCGCCCTCCGCCTGGGGCAGATAGGCCGGCGGACCGGCCAGGGCGCCGGCGGCGACCTCGGCCCTGCGGACCGCGAGGTCGAGCAAGAGCCGGTCCACCGTCAGCGACGCGGTCGCACGCCTGATGGCATCGGCCGAAAACTCGCGGTCGTTGCGCGCCCGCGCCGAGGATCTCGTGAGATCCTCGACTTTCTGCCGCAGCTCGGCACGCAGGACAAGCAACGGATCGCCGGTGGCGATCGCCAGCATCTGGGCGGCCGAGATCTCGTCGGCCGACTCGTCCCGGATCGTACGGTCGGCGAGCGCGCCCGAGCGGAACGCGGCGATGAAGCCGCGCTTGGCCTCGATCAGCTGCCACAGGAACGCGTCGAGTGTCCCCTCGGCGACATGATGGACCGAATGCACCTGGCTCAGCTGGTTGCCCTGGCGTTCGCCGCGCCCCCGCCGCTGATCGATGTCCTTCGGCGTCATCGGCGTGTCCAGGTCGTGCATCACGTAGACTCGATCCTGGACGTTTCGGCCGGTGCCGAGACGGGCGGAACTGCCGATGGCGATGGTGCGGCGTCCCTCGCGCAGGTCCGCCTCGAGCTCGCGCGACCGCGCCTTGGAGGCGGTGGTGAAATCGGCGATGCGGTCCCGTGGGATCCCCGCGGCGACCAGTTTCTCGATGATATCCTCGCGCAGACAGAACCCTGGATTGGCCTTCGTCGGATGCAGGCCGAGATCAAGAAAGACCAGCTGCACGGTCTTCGGATGTTCGGCGGCGATCCGAGCGGCCTCGGCGACGAAGGTGTTCACTTTCGATTTCGGATGGTCGGCGGCGTTGCGGTCGACCAGCCGCAGGTCGATCGATGCCATGCGGCCGTCGGTCGCGATCGCCAGCATGTTGTCGCGGTCATCCGACTGGCCGTGCTTGAGCGCGGCGGCGCGATACCCGAGATCGGCGATGTAGGCTTTCAGCTCGGCCGAGGGCCGGGTCGTCAGGACATGCGTCTGATGACGCGGCACCGTCAGTCCGGCGACACCGCCGATGTCGGCATAGTCCTGGATCTGCCCGTAGGCGCTGCGCAGTTCGTGGAGATTGTTGAATTCCCGGAGACGCCGGACACTCTTGAACCGTCCGTCGGGTCCGATCTCGAGGCCGGTCGATGCACCGGCGAATACGGTGGCCCAGGCGTCGAACGTCATCAGCCCGGCCCGTTGGAGGGCGTCGAACTGGAGATAGCGCTGCCAGACATAGGTCTCGGCGACAGAATTCACCAGCGGCGTGCCGGTCGCCAGGATCAAGCCCTGCTCGAAGCCGGACTTGGCGGCGCCCTGCGCCGCCAGCCGCTCGGCGAGGAGCCGCGACTTCTGGAAGAGGCTCACGGCACGCTTCGATTCGCCCGACGGCAGGCCCCTCACGTCGGTCATCGAACTGGTCATCACGAGGTTCTTGTATTTGTGCGCCTCGTCGACCAGCAGCTGGTCGATACCCAGGTCCTCCCAGTAGATCAGCTCGTCTCGCCGCGGTTGATCCATCAGCTCGCGCAGACGCGCCTCGAGGCGCTTGACCGCCGCCTCGATCTGTTTCGCGGTTCGGCGCTGCGCCCGGTTCGCCGCCCGGTAGCCGTCGGGAATGGCGTCGTCGAGCGCCGACCTCGCCTCGGCGATCCGCTCGCGCACGAACCGCTCTTCGTTGCGGGGCGTCAGCGGCAGATTGTCGAGCGTCTCGTGCGTCGCGATGATCAGGTCCCAGTCGCCCGTCGCCGCCGACATCAGGAAGGCACGGCGCTCCTCTGGCGTCAGGTCCTTGGCCGGCTGGACGAGGATCTGCGCGCCGGGATACATCGCCAGGGCCTGGCCGGCGAAGCCGCTGAGGGTCGGCAGGTGGACGCTGATCGCGGGCTTGCGCCGGAGGCCGAGCCGCTTCTGCTCCACCGCGATGGCGATGAGGTCGGCGGTCTTGCCCAGCCCGACCTGATGGTCGATCAGCAGGTTGCCCTGGATGCCACGCCAGATCGCGCGGCGCTGGACGTCGCGGAGCATCGCCGCCCAGGTGGGATCCATCGTCGGAAAGGTCAGATGGCTTCCGTCGAGCCTGGGCTCGACCCAGCAGTTGTGCAGCCGGTTGTACAGCGCCGCGAGCCGCTCCTTGCGGGCCGGATCGCGCCAGATCCACTGGCCGAACGCATCCTTCAGCCGCCCAGCCGCGGCCCGGCGCGCCGCCGTGGCGGCGGCATCGATTCCACCCTCGGGACCGCCGTCCGCCACTTCGAGCGGCCGGCCGTTCAGCAGGTCGAGGAACAGACGGTGCGCCGGCGACCGCTCGGTGCCGAAGGTTCGCCTCGCCGCCACCGACTCCAGCCGCTTCCGGGCACGGTCCGCCAACTCCAGCGTGTAGCTGTGCCGGAGCGGGTTGTAGGCGCAGGTGACCGACCCTGCCGGCAACGCGAGCGCCTCTTCGAGGAACGCGGCGTAGTCGCCGGGCGGGATCCAAGAGGATCCGATGTCGACGGCGATCAGCGCCGCCGGGATCGGGGCGGGCTGGATCGCCTCGAGCGCCGCGACGTTGCGCGCGAATGCCGGGTCGGCCGCGGCCGCGGCCCGGGCGAGTTCCAGTTTGGTCGCGACGTCGCCCGAGAGGTAGAGATCGGCCGGGACCAGCTGGCCGGCCTTGCCGCTCGGGTCGAGCACCGCCGGGTCGCGAAAGGCGAGCCCCTCGAGCGCCTGGCCGACCTGCTCCTCCCTGATGTCGAGCAGCTGTGCCACCCGGGCCGGGTCGATCAGTCCGGTCTCGTTGAGGGAAACGGCGATCGCGTCGGCGGGAGAGGCGGCCGTCACCGGCGCCTCGTACGGCCGGACCGTGTCGCCGTGAAAGATGGCGGCGAGGCTGATGCTGCCGTCGGGCTCGCGCTGCTCGAGGCCCAGGACCAGGGCGGCCGTGGGATCGAGGGCGATGACCCGCCGGTTCTCGCGCGATGTCAGCGGCCCTAGATCGGCGACGAAGGCCTCGTAGGCGGCGCGCAGCCGCGCGCGGGCCGCCACCCTTTCCGGCTCCGGCCGCTGCTCGCGCTGGGCGGCGACGACCGCCTTCAACCGGTCGCGCAGCTGCAGCGCACCGCGCATGACCCGTTCGGCGCGCGGCGCCAGGCCCGGGGCGATCGCTTCGCCCCGGCTGATCTGGCGCAGGACGTTCGACGCGTCGACGAAGAAGGCGCCTTCCCGAGCCTGGGGGGCAGGTGGCAGCTGCGCCGAGCCGTCGCGGCCGAGCGGACGGAAGGTGCGCTGATCGAGCGCCCCCAGCCGGTCGGCAATATGTCTGGCCACATGCTCGACCAGGCGGTCGCCACGCAACGGCTCGCCGGCCTCGTCGACCGCGATCACTTCCGGCTCGTCCGGGCCGAACCGGCCGGACGCGGCCCGCGCCACCCTGCCCAGGATGCGGCCGGGATCCTCGACGAACCAGCGGTTGAGCCGGATCGGCTGGCCTCCGTTGGGATCCTGGATCTGGCCAAGCTCGATCCAGCCGGAAGCGGCGGCCCGCGCCGCGGCCGCCTCCGGCGCCGGCAATGCCGAGATCGGCGTCTCGCGGCGGCGCAGCACCAGCAGATCGGTGGCGACATCGGTCGCCGCGCTCTGCGCGAAGGTCCCGGCCGGCAGCCGCAATGCCTCGATCAGCTCGGCCTTGTCGGCGATCGCCTCGCGGATCGCCGGGTCGAGACGGTCGAGGGTATAGGTCGAGGTGATCAGCGCGCAGGCTCCGCCGGGACGGGTATGGTCGAGGGAGCGCAGGATGAAATAGTCATGGATGCTCGGCTTCAGCCGGGCATAGCGGCGATCGTGCACGCGATAATTGCCGAACGGCACGTTGCCAATCGTCACATCGAAGAATGCCGGCGGCAGGATCGTCCGCTCGTAGGGTGAGGCGATGACATTGGCCGAGGGATAGAGCGCCGCCAGAATGCGCGCCGACAGGCTGTCGGCCTCGACCGCCGTGGCATCGATGCGCCGCCGCAACGGGCCCGGGGCGGTCCCGAGGAACACCCCGACACCGGCCGCGGGTTCCTGCAGCCGGATGTTGCCGGCGCCGCGGCCGATACCCAGGCTGACCAGGCCCTTCCATATCGCTGTTCCGATCCGCGCATCGGTGTAGTGGGCATTGAGGACCGACTGCTGTGCCGAATCGAGCGTTTCGCGATCGAGCGACTGCCGGAGATCGCGGACCAGCGCAGCCGTTTCGGGCCGCCTGGCGGTGTCCGTCGCACCGGCGCCGAACACGGCCTCGGCGATGCCGCCGAAACCCGGATAGGCAGCCAGGACCGCCCGCTCCCCCGGCGTCGCCGCGCGATCCTCGGCCTCGAGAACACGCAGGATCTCCGTCGCCTCGAGCACCGTCGTCAGCCGGGCCCGGGTCGACCGGCCGCGCCGGGGCCCGGCGCCGGACACGACGTCGCCCGCCGGATCGACGATCCGGTGATCGCGCGCACCAAGGGCGAAGGCAGCGTCCAGCGGTCCGGGCCGGTCCCGATGGCCGGCCGCAACCGGGTCCCCAGCGACTATGGGACTGGCGGCGATGGCCCGGGCGGCGATGGCCCGGTCGAGCTCGGCGCTGAGCGTTTCGTCGCCGAGGGCGCCGGCGAGCGCGCGTTCTCCGTCGAGCAGACGTCGGGCCGGGTCGCACCGTCGGGCTCCCGGCTTCCCGGCATGATCGAGCACCGCGTTTGCCACGGCGTCGGCCTGGCCGGGCGGCAGTTCTCCCCCGGCGACCAGATCGAGGACCCGGTTGAGCTCGCCCGCAGCCGTCGCGACGTCGAGGAGCGGGCCCAGATCGGCGCGCAGCCGCTCGGCCGCACCGGGCGACAGCCCGAGCATGGCGACCGCGACCTCGCCGATATCGCTCAGCTCGGGCACGATCGCCGGATGCGGACCGGCGGCCGCCCGGCTTTCGGCGGCCGCGAGGCGGGCCAGCGCGGCGAGATCGAGGCGCTCGCGTTCCTGCCGCGCGGTCAGCACCGGATCGCGCGCGCCGTCGGCGATCATGTCGAGCACCTGGTAGACGCGAAGGATCGATGCCGCCTGGTCGAGGGCGACCTCCCAGGCCTTCGGCAGCGAGGCTTCGCCGGCGGCGCTCTCCGGCGCCGCCCCAGGAGACACAGGCCGGGCGCTCTCCGGCGCCGCCCCAAGAGACACAGGCCGGGCGCTCTGCAGCGCCGCCCCGAGAGACGCCGACCGGGCGCGTTGCGCTGCCGCTTCGCTGACACGATGTGCCGTTTCGGTCAGGCGTCCGAGCGCCGTGGCAACGGTCTCGACCCGCCACCGCCCGCTCGGCGTCAACCGCAGTCCCGGTTCGTCCAAGCCGAGCAAGCCGAGCGAGAACCGCATGGCGGGCGCGGGCGTGGCCGATGGCGGTATCGCCCGGTCGATGTCGCGGGCAATCGCCTCGCGGCCCGGCCCGGCGATGGCCAGGCTCGCGGGCGACAAGGCAAGCTCGAGAAGATCGGCTGCGACCTGCCTGGCGGTCTTGACACTCATCGTCGTCCCGGCCGCGGCGAGCAGTCGCATGGCGAGCGGCAGATGCTCGAGGGCCAGCGCCGCCGGCGCCGCGTCCCGGAGGAGTTCCGCCCGCCTGCGCTCGCCGATATCGAGGTCGCGGATTGCTGCCTCGATCACCGTCATGCTGTCGCCCGCCGGGCCTGGGGCCGGTCCCAGAGGGAGCAGCGCGAGCGCCGCCGGGACGGTGTCGACGTCGCGGACCGCGAGCGCCCTGACCGCCTGATAGATCGGTCCGAGCTGGCGCAGCCGCTGCCGCAGCGGCCGGAAACCGGGCAGGCGCGCGTCGAGGTCGCTGCGCTGGAGCAGCGTCGCGATCGCGTCGGCGCCGCGGGCGACCGCCTCGGTGCGGTACATGCCGTCCCCCGCCAGCTGCAGCGGCGCGGGTGCGACGTCGCCGAACGCGCCGCTGCCCAGCGCAAAGCGCCGCGCCGCGTTCTGCTCGTGATGCCAGAGGATCGACTCCAGCGGCAGCTGGGCGAGTCCCGGATTGCCCGCCAGGTCGATCAGCGCACCGGCATACCGGCTCGTCTCGCCGGCGAGTTCGGCGCCCGCAGCCTGGCGCAGCGACGCATCGGCGACATGCTCGGCGAGTTCGGGCGCCAGCCTGGCGACATGGATCAGCGGTCCAAGCCTCGCCAGCAGGCGCTGCGCCCGCCTGCGGCCGACCGGGAGCGCCGCGACGATCTCCCGCCAGCGCTCGACCTCGGGCCTGGCATCCGACGGCACCAAGGACGACCACCGGGCAAGTGCTGCGTCGTAGCCCGTCATCACGTCGCTGCCGGTACCCGGCGCCCGGGCGGCCTCGTAGACCGCTTCGTACAGGGCCGGCAGCGCGCCGACGACCGCCCGGATGTCCGCGCCGGACGGTTGCGCGGCGGCATCGGCGGCAGGATCGTTCAGGACGGTGAGAAACTCGCTGGCGGCGGCTCGGATTGCGACCGGCCGATACCGCCCTTCCTCGTCGAGGACAGGGTCCGGCAAGCGGGCCAGCGCGAAAGCGGGCGCAGCACCGGCCGCCTCGCCCGGAACCGGGGGTGCAAGCGGCCCGGAATCAGTCATCGCCTCGTCGACATCGCGGTATCGGCGGCGGAGATCGGCGACGACGACCGCTCGCCACAGTTCCTCGTCGCGCTGGTCGGCCAACCCCTCGCCGTCGGCGCCGTATCCGTCGGCCTGCAGCGTCGCCGGCGATACCAGGGCGGCGAGCGCGAGTTCGGCGATATCGATCCCATCGTCTGGATCGGGCCGTTCGGCCAGGACGCGGCAGGCATCGGCAGCCGTCCCGCCATGACGCAGCAGCAGGATGGCCGGGCCGACCAGCCGCATCGCCTCGTCGCGCCGGCGCGCCGATACGGGCAGCTGCGCCAGCGCGCCGCGAACCGCCATGCCCAACTGGCGGGCTGCCTCCCGCCCGATCGGCGAGCCACCGGCCCGGGTCTCGAACTGCTCGCAGCCGGCGCGGGCGAGCCGCGCGACCTCGGCCTCGTCCCAGGCGCGAAGGCCGCCGATGGCCACGAGCGCGGCCGCAATCTGCCGGGCGCCGTCGAGATGGGCCTGGAGCGCGGACAGCGCCGCGGCGTCGACCTCCGCAGCCTCGGCCAGCAGGACCATCTGCGCGGTCGCGGCCGCCAGCGCCTGATCGTTGTAATTGCCGCTTTGGTCCAGTTGCGCGGGCAGAGGCCGCCGGGGAACGTCCGGCCGCGCCAGCGCGAAGCGCGGTCCGTCGCCGGCGGCTTGATCCTCCAGTCCTCGCACGGAGGCGCCGCCGACGAACGTCAGTGCCCTGGCCGCGAGCCGGCTTGCTGCGGCGGGATCGGTCCGGGTCATCGACCTCGCCGCCTCGCCGATGACGGCGAACGGCTCGAGATTGGTCGCGAGCTGCGCCAGCGGGATCAGCCCGGCGACGTCCCGCGCCTTGCGCGACGCCGACACCGGCAGGGCGTAGATCACGGTCAGGGTTTCGAGCGCGGCGCGCGCCGCCTGTTCGCGGACCGCGTCGGGCGGAGCGCTCCCCACGCCGGCCGCCGCGCCCGCACCGGCGACGTGGCCGATCCGGGCATGGTAATCGATCGCGGCCCTGAGGGCGGCGAGATCGACGCCTGCAGCCGGTGCGTCATAGCCCAGTTCGGCCGCGGCGGCGGACCAGGCGGCGCCGGCGATGACCCACGCCTTCTCGAGCGCTTCCGGCCGGATGCGGCCATCGGGACCGTAGGCCATTTCCGGGACCGCAACCGCGTGGGGGACCGAACCCAGGGATAGCTGGCGCGAGCCGTTGTCCATGTCTGTTTTCCCCGGAATTTGATGGCCGCTGGGCCATTGATGGGCATTGGGCCATTGATGGGCATTGGCGAGGGCCGCGCGGGCGGCGCTGACCGCCTCGCGCGCCATTCTCAGATCCGCCGCGGCGCGCGCCGTCGCCTGGGCGGCGCGCCGCTCGGCCCGCCGGCCCGCGGCTCGGGCGCGATCGAGCCCGCCGCGAGCAACGGCGATGGCGGACAGGGCGCTGGCCCGCTGCCGGAGCGGCGCGTCGCGAAGCCTGCCGCCCAGGCGCGCGACGGCATCCCGGGCATCCCCCTGCCTGGCGAAGTTGTCCGCCAGTGGCAGTCCGGTGGCCCGGTCGTAGACGCTCCACCGGCTGGGATCGATCGCGGCCGAGCTCCGGCATAGGGCATCGACGCCGAGGATCGCCGAGACCCGGCCCAGATGCAGATCGGCCCAATGGCCGCGGGCATCGTCGAGCAGCCTCGCCGCCTTCCGGTCTCCCGCTGCCGCTCTCGCCCTGAGGACCGGTTCGATCGGCAGCCCGGTCAGCCCCGGCGAACCAGGCAGCCCCGCATGCCCGCTTTCGCCGGCGATAAGGCGAGCCAGATAGGCCGCGCTTTCTTCGTCCGCGGCGTCCAGGGTGGACGGGGGTGCCTTTGGCGCGTCGGACCAGGTTGCCAGCCGGGCCAGGGCCTCGGGGCTCGCAGCCTCGACCGGCATGACGACAGTGAACGCCGTCTCGACCAGTGTCGGTGCGACAGCAAACTGTCCGCGGACCCGCGCCGGCACCCCGGCCAGCTCGACCGGCCGACCCTGCCGGTCGAACGCAACGAGCGTCAGCGACCGCCTGTGCCACCCCGCTCGCGGTCCGGCGTCCTCGCCGGCGCTATTCCGGATGCGATAGAGGGCGGCAGGGGCAGCGCCCTCCGCCGCGGCGCTCGCGGGCGCCGCGCTCGCGGACCCGCGGCCCGGAACCGGCTGGCGACCTGAAGCCGTCGCATGCAGCCCCGCATGGTCCGCGGCCGCCCGATCTACCGCATGGTCGGCGTCGCCCGCACCGGCACCGAATCCGCCGGCGGCCGCGCGCTGCCAGGCCGGATCGAGCAGGTTGCGCGCCCGGTCCGCCGCGGGCGAACCACCGCGCACAACGAGTGAGGCGGACCGATCGCGGTCCGCTGCCACCGTGACGCCGATCTCGGCGCCGTCGGGATCGCGCCCCTCGAACGAGCAGGACCGGTCCGCCTCGTTCCAGCGGATCGGGCCGGGGGCGACGTGTCCAAGCCAACGGAGCCGCGCCCGGGCCTGCCAGGCAAGGTTCGCCGCAAACCGGTCCGCGGACGGCATGAGCCGGTGGAGTGCCGCAAGGGAATCCTCGGCCGCCAGGGATTTGGCGACTGCCGGTGCCTGTTCAGCCGGCAAAGCCGGGGCCGCCGGAGGCTCGGCCGCCAGCGCGAACCGAAGAAGCGCCTGCTCCGCGTTCGGCCCCATGCCGAAACCGCTGATGATCCGGCGTTCATCGATCGGTCTGTGGGTGAAATCGCCGGCGAGAAAGCCGGCGAGCGCCGCGCGCTCGGCGGCGGTCAGCCTTCCGGCGGCAGCCCGAATGCCCGGCGCGTCAGCGCGTTCGCTCCCGCCAGCGCGGCCTCGATCTCCGGCCTGGAGATCGGACTCACGCTCGATGACGGCCGATGAGTGCCCTGCGGCATCGGTCCGGTCTCCAGCGCGGGACGCGGGTTGGTCCCCGGAATCGACAACCCTCCAAAGCGCCCGGTCGCCGACGAGATGGGCGCCGTATTCGACGGCACGGCTGCCGGCGGGATAGCGCTCGACGTCGTAGCGCCCGGCGAGCTTCCGGCCGGCGGCGGCGAGCAGGTCTCGTGCGGCATCGTCGAGGCGTCCCTCGTAGTCCGCGGCATGATACGCCTCATGAGCCAGGATCGATTGCGGGTCCGCGGCCGTGGTCGCGACCATCGGCACGACCCGCAGCCTACCATCGATGACCGCCGGAATACAGCCGCCGTCGAGCCAGTACAGTGCCGCCGTCCCGTCCCCGCTCCCGCTACCCGCCAGGATGGCGTCGCAGGTGATGACGTCGGTCATTCCGCCGGGGAGCAGCCGCTCGGCCGTGTCGCGCAGGAGCTCGTCGAGTGCAGCCGGACTGCTCGAATCTTCGATGGGAACAAGCAGCCTGCCGATCGCCGCACACGGCGCGACACGCCGAAACACCCAGTCCGTACCAACGAAGGTCCCGCCCGGGTCGCCATCGCGCAGCCTGGTTCCGCGCAGCCAGTCGCCCAGGCTGAGGGGCTCGTGTCGCGACCTCGTATCCAGCGTCGGCAGCATATCCTGGCGGAGCGGCATCCACGGCGGCACCCGTTCGCCGCCAAGCGAGAACGATCGCGGGTATTGTGGATCAGATACCGGACGGGATGCCGCGGACCGGTCCGCAGACGGCGCGATCGGGTGGTGCGCCGCCAGGGAATCGTCGGCTGCGACGGCTATATCGGCTGCCGGTGCGCGCGCCGCCGGCGCGCCGGTCCGGCTGTGGCCGAGCCTCTCGGCCAGATCCTGCAGCAGGAGGTCGGAAGGCGTCAGCCACAGGCGTTGGCCGGACCGCCGGTCGTCATAGACCAAGGCGGGGCGCCCGCCGGCGCCGGCGGCCAGGCCCAGCCGGAAGCCCGGGCCTTCGAGCCGTGGCTCCGGCAGTCCGCGGACCGCGTCGCGCCGGCTGCCGGCGACGACGCGGACGCTGCCATCCGGCCCGAGGCGCCTGGCCAGGCGCCGCATCAGCCGGGTGACCTCCTTGCCGAACGCATGGCGGAGCGACGACGCCGCCTCGTCGTCGAGAGGCAGTGACAGCAGCTGATGCAGGACTGGCCGGTCGTCTCGGCCAGTGCCAGGCCATCGGATCGAGGGAGGCAACTGGCTCGAAGGGCCTGTCGCCGGATCTGCCGCCAGCACGCCGCCGGTGGCGGCAACCAGTGCGACACCAAGCCGCGCACGCGCGTCGTCCGGCGCATCGAACTCGTCGTTCGCCGGGTGGAAGAGCGCAAGAATCGCCCGCTCTACGGCCTTCGCGGGCCGGCGGAGCGGCTTTCGATCCGGTTCAGACTGGGTCATCGCCGATATGACGTTCGGCGATATCCGTTTGTCGCAGATCGAAGGCGATTTGCGTGCCATCCGCAGGATTTTTTTGTGAGCCACGAGGACAATCGCCGTGTCCCCCGCGTCTGGATGCTGTCAGCCAGAGCGGGGAGGCGATGAGATCGATCGTGGTAGTCCTTTTGACGGTGTTGTCGCTTGCCGGCATCCGGCCCCTGCCGGCGCTTGCCGGCGACTGCCTGGGGCCGGCCAGGGATGCCGCGCGGCGCCATGCAGTCCCTCAGGCCATCGTCGAGGCAATGGTCTGGCGCGAGAGCAGCAACCAGCCTCTGGCGATCGGCGTCGCCGGCCGCGCCGTCGTCGCGCCGGATCCCGGAACGGCAGTCCGCTGGATCGACGCCTGGCGGCGCGACGGCGTCGAGGATGTCGCTATCGACATGGGGTGCATGCAGATCAACCGGCACCACCACCCGGCCGCATTCGGCTCGCCCGAGAGCGCGTTCGACGCGGTCGCGAATACCGAATACGGCGTGCGCTACCTCCGGGCTCTCTACGATCGCTACGGCGACTGGACCAGGGCGGCGGCGGCCTATAACTGCAGCCGCACCGCCTGTCAGATCGCCTATCTCTGTGGCCTCATCGAGAAGATGGACCGGTCCGAATGGCACCGCCAATGCGTGGCGCCGGGCCGGGTCGGCGGCGGCGGCTCGCTGCGGCCGACATCGTCGCCCTCAGGCAACGCCGCGAAGCGGACTTCCGCCGGGACGGATCGGTTGGTGGAGGCGCGGGACCGCCTCCGGCGGGATCGCGACGCCGCCAGCCGATCCGTGAGCGGACCGCGCTCGTGACGGCCAAGTCGTCGCGATCGCGCATTCCGGCAAAGGCCGCCACCGCGTGGCGGCGCGCGCCGCTTGCCCACACCCCGGCAGCACGAGCCGCGGCGCCGGCGATGCCCGACGCCGATCTGCTCGCCCGTTTCGTCCCCGAGCTCGACCTGACCTGGCGGGACGAGGCCGGGCGGCTGCCTCAGCCGGTTCCCCTCCGCCTGCCGCTGCCCTCCGACCTGCCCGAGGCCGATCGCGCGTTGCATCCGCCGCTGCTGGCGGCTCTCCGCTCGGCTCTGCTGACCTGGCCGCAGGACGGCATTTCCGCTATCGCCCTCGAAACGCGGGAAGCAATGCAGGCCGAATTCCGCGGCAGCCCCGACTGGCGCCGGCTCGATCTCGGCCTGAAGATCCTGCGCGAGGTCGGCCGTTCCTCCAGGCGCAACGGACAGGACATGCGGCTGGAATTGCCGCGCGGTCGGCGACCGCAGGCTGCGCTGACCGCGCGTATCGGCCTCGAGCGGGACATCGCCGACATCTTCACCGATTTCGCCGCGGCGGCCACCAGGATCATCAGCTGCATCGACGAGCACGGTGCCCAGGCTGCGATCCGCAGCCTGGCCGCCGATCCCTCAGCCTTCGGCCGGATCCGGCCGAGCTGGCGCACGGCCTGGGTCAGATCGGGATGGGAAGCCCACGAGGTCGAGCGAATCGTCAATGCCTACCGCGAGGCTGCCTCCGATCCGGAGTAGGACCGGGTCCCGCTTCGCCTACGGCGCCTGGCGCCCTCCCGGCGGCACCCCGATCGGCGCTGAAGGCTGCAGGAGCGCCGCGACATCGGTGGCCGGAACCTCGATTACGTGCACGCGCATCCCCACGGGCTTCCGCCCGCTGCGCAGATAGGCCGCGACATCGCGCATGGACTCCGAAATTTCTTTGCCGACGGTTTTCATCGAAGCCTCGTCTTTCGCGGTCATGACCGAGCGATATCGACTATTGCATCAGCCGGATAGTGGCAGCGACCGGATTTTTCGGACCGGGGCCGGCTCGCTCCCTACCCCATTCGGGAACAACTCCTGCCGCGCCAGGTCGACGAGACGCCTGGCGGCCGGAAATCTACGTGAGCGACGTGCTGCTACACCACGCCCTGGTACGTGACCCCGCAACTTTATGGGATGGCCTATCTCGCGTTCCCGCTCCGCCATTGCTTTTGGCCTGGCTGCAGGCCGAGGAAGTCTTGTCATTGCTGGTGAGCAGATGGACGGTTCCGACCAGTGATCCTGATCTTGACCCCAGAACCTTCGCTGGCCTGCGCGAGACGGTCGCCTACAAGCTGATCTCCGAAGGTTCGATTGCCGGCCGAATTCGCGACGCGCTACGAGATCATGGCGATGAAGCTTTCCGGCTTGCTTGGCATGAAGGCGTGACCATCTTCGGGTAGCCGGCATAGCCGTCGACCTGCAGCACGCCGATAAAACTCTGCAGATGCCAGATAGGATGCTCGGCCTTCCGATCGGGCGCATAGATGTAGGCAACACCGGGGGGTCGACCCCACCCCAGTGGCGTTCGTCGCGGGCATAGTCGAAGAGCTGGCCGGTCTTGGTCCTGCCGCGGCCGGAATCAAGCACGGGCGCCGTCGTCTCGTCGGCGAACAGCTTGGCCGATGCCTTCAGCCGTTCGAACAGCCGCTCGTGCACAGGGCGCAGCAGGAAGGCCGCGTTGCCGACCCAGTCGGCCAGCGTCGAGCGGTCGAGGTCAATGCCCTGCCGGGCGTAGATCTGGGCCTGGCGATAAAGCGGCAGCTGATCGGCATATTTGGCGACGAGCACCTGGGCGACGGTCGCCTCGGTCGGCAACCCGGCCTCGACCAGGCGCGGCGGCGCGGGCGCCTGCATGACCACTTCCTCGCAGGTCCGGCAACCATAGCGGGGCCGGCACACCACGAGCACCCGGAACTGGGCCGGAACGATATCGAGACGCTCCGCGCGATCTTCCCCAATCAGGTGCAGCGCGCCGCCGCAACAGGGGCAGGCCGTGTCCTCCATCGATGACGGTTTCCACCGTGGGCAGATGCGCAGGCAGCGCCCCGCGGTTATGGCGACGGCGTGGCGAGCGGGTTTTTCCATCCTCCGGCGCCTTTTCGGCGGTCTCGGCGAGGCCGGCCGCCTCGATCTGTTCGGCCTCGTCGAGCCCGAGCTCGAGCTGTCCCAGCGGCACGCTCTCGGCCCGGCGGCCGAAGCGATGGCGCTGTAATTCCCTGATGATCTGGCGCAGCCGCTCGCTCTCCGCCCGCTCGGCGAGCAGCATCGCCTTCAGCGTGCCGGCATCATCGGGAAGGTGACCTGAGCCCGCACGCCGCCGCCACAAGTGAACATCGCCAGCATGGAAACGGCCTCAATATGCGTATAATGAATATACAACTTATCTCATACCGGAATTCTGCATATTTTGACTTGATCCACCCGCAAGAATCCCCCAAAGTACCCCTCAGAAGCACGAAGGAGGCATTTGGCCTCCATCGCAGTCAAAACAGGGGCCCAACATGTACAAGATTATCGGATGCGCCATCGTGTGGGGCTTTTCCCTGTTCAGTTTCAAGGAATGGCACAAGAAGAGCCGCAGTACTTAGGACCATAACTCGACCACTTAATCTAATTTCTCGAACGGAGTGGCCGACATGACTGCCTTTGAAAACTACAACCTTGCCAAGATGCGATCGGCTGCCAAGATCTCCCAGGAGGAAATGGCGGTTCATCTTGGCATCTCTCAGAGCCAAGTTTCCCGCTACGAGCAAGACCCGGACAACACCCCCCTTGGTGTCGTCAAAAGCTGGGTAAAATATTGCGGCGACATTTCCACGAAGCAGGGACTGGAATACGGCGCCCCCTACCGGGACATCGCCACTCAGCTCAAGCTGATGAGCGACTACGCCGAAACTGCCCCCGCCCCCCTGGATGAAGCGCTGTTCAAGGGAGCACCGACCGCTACCAGCTTTGTGCGTGAGGTCCGTAACCTTGGTCGCAAGCCTCGGGTGGCTGTTTGCGGACGGTTCGACCAGGGTAAAAGCCGGTTGGCTAACACCCTGATGGGCAGCGATGCTCTGCCGACCGCTTACCAGCCTGCCACGTCCATCATCAGTCTCGTTCGCCATGTCAGCGACCGCCCCTCCTGGATCAAGGAGGACGTCTGGATCATGCGCAGGGGCTTCGACCTGAATCAGGCCAACGACGAGCAACACTGCAACGACTACAAGGTCGTGGCCGGCTCGTTCGACACGCTGAAGAAGTATGGTACCCACAACGACAACCAAACCGCCAACGCCGATCAGTGCTTCGCCGCACTGGTGTACGTGGACTCGCCGTTTCTGCTCGGCTGCGACCTTCTGGACCTGCCTGGCTATGGTCACTCCCACGATGACCACTCCAAAGCCGAACTGGCCCACAGCTTGGCCGACGTCCTGATTTACGCATCGGCGGCTCAGGGGTTCATGGACCGGCAGGATCTGCAGTTCGCAAACGCACTGTTGAAACAGCTGCCTACAATTGAGGCCAAGGACGACACTCTTCCGGTTTTGCGGAATGTCTACTTTGTGGCGACCATGGCCCGCCAGGATCTGGCTGACCTCGAGGACATCATCGCCAAGGCGTCGTCGCGTGCTTACACGCACTTGCTCGAAGGTCTCCAGGCCCGCGGCGAGCTGATCGGCCGACCGATTTCCTTGACCGACTTCCGCGCCCGCTTCTTCGCCTATCTCGTTGACGACCCGAGCCGTCGAAAGGCGTTCGAGGAGGACCTCGCCGATCTGCTGAGCACGGTCTGCCCGGTTCAAGTGCGCGGCCGCTTGGATGGCTGGGTTGTCGAACTGAAGAACTCGACCAAGGCGTACTGTAATGGATGGACTGCCCGCCTCGTCGAAGCACTGGAGCATAGGGACCGTGCTCGGGGGGCGCTGGAGATACTGGAGCGGGCCGAAGCTTCGCGTCATCGCCGAATCGGTAGCAAAACCGAGCGCATCCTGAGCACCATCGCGGCGAACAAGGCAGCGTCCACCGCCCACATCAAGGCCGACCTGAGCAAGATGGTCACGCCGGATTACGTCGAAGAGCGCATCCGCGAGCGTTACGAGGACAAGAAGGACGCCCAGCAGCTCGCTGGCTCCTACCTGGTCGACCACATCCAGAACAAGCTGAACAGCTTCCTGGCCGAACGTGCCGAGGAACTGGTGTCCGACATCAACGACATCCTGGCTGACTATGAGGCTGCGGGAACTTTAGGCGGAGGCGTGGAGCTTGGCGCCATGTCCGTGCCGGTCAACGTAAAGGGCGTTTTCCTCGGTGCACTGGCTGCGACCGGAACGGCTGGAGCCATGGCAGCCTGGGCTGCCGCAACTGCCGGCAGCGCGGAAGTCGGTTCCGCCTTGCTTGCGCCAGGTGTTGCCAGCTATCTGGCTGGAATCGGCGCGACCGCGGGCGGCGTGGTGAGCACGGGCAGCCTGATCGGGGCTATTTGGGGTCCCATTACCCTCGCTATCGGGCTGGTGGCGCTTCTCGGCCTAGCAGCTTACGCCCTGTTCGGCTCTTCGTGGCAGAGCAGGCTGGCGAAGAAGATTTGCGAAGTCCTGAAGGAACAGCACTTCCTCGACACGTTGACCAAGCACTCCGAGAAATACTGGGATGATACCCGCCACAGCTTCCAGAAGGGCATGGCCGCGACGGAAGCCGCCTACCAGGACAACCTCGGCAACCTCCGCGAGCTGGTGAATGCCACCAGCCGGGAGGAAATGACCGCCATGATCTCCAAAGTGGAAGCCACCCGGGATTTTTTCGGCGGCATTCCGTGGAGGCTGGGCAACTAGTTTACGCTGCTTGGTCCTAGGCTCGGTGCCGCCGTCGAATGGTGGCACCTCTTAGAGCCTCAACAGAAGCCAGTTTCAACATTACAGCCGCCGGGCGCCTTCGCAAACATTGGAGCGCGGAATGCCAGACGTGCGCCTCGATCAAGGGGAGTAACAAAGATGTTCAACGGTGCGATGAAAGAAGAGGCCATCACAGCCCTGAAGGCTGCCCAGGCCAAGCATGATTCCGATGCCAAGGTTGTCGGTGAAGCCTCGGCCAGACTGTTCGAATTGCGCCGGTCCAGCAGCAAGCAGATCATCACCCAGGTTGAGTATTACATAAATACTCTGGCCAACAGCCCCAAGGAACTTGACAAGACGTTTTCCGAGTACCTGGCCGAGTTCAAGAATTTCAACGAGATCATCGCCGCCATTGAGGAAGAGGCCGCCAAAGTCAACACCCGGACTGGCACCGGCGCGGCGGCGGGCGTTGCCACTGGCGTCAGCATCGCAGCCTTTGCTCCCAGTGCGGCGATGGCCATCGCCACCACGTTCGGCACAGCCAGCACCGGCACGGCGATTTCCACCCTGTCGGGAGTGGCTGCGACCAATGCCGCGCTGGCTTGGTTGGGCGGCGGGGCCTTAGCGGCTGGTGGCGGCGGCATGGCCGCCGGTGAGGCGTTCCTGGCGCTCGCAGGGCCCGTCGGTTGGGCCATCGGCGGCACTGCCCTGGTGGCGGCCGGACTGTTCGCCCGCAGCCGAAATCGGGCGATTGCCGAGGACGCTGCCGCTGAGACCAAGAAGATTCAGACGCACATCGCTGCGCTCTCGGCAGCCAAGCTGGAAATCAATCGTCTGTTCAACCTGACCGAACGACATGCGGACGGTGTCACCGTTCTGTTGGCTCAGCTCAAGGAACGGGCACCGGGGAATTACCTCGATTTCAGCACCGTCCAGAAGGAGTGGCTCGGTGCACTGACTAACCACGTCCACTCGCTGTCCGAGCTCCTGAACCAGAAGGTCCAAGCATGACCGACGAAGCTTTCCAAACCCGTGGTCGCCGCCTCGTTCAGGATCAGGCTGTCAGTGTCGTCTTTCAGGCTATTAACGAGGCCCGGATGCCTTGACCGACACGAATGGCCAACCATTCCCGAGTGTAGGCATCGACGTGCGTCAATGCGTGGAACCGCTTGCCGTTGAAAAGGGCGTCGGAAACGAAATCCATGGCCCAGACCTGGAACCGCCGCTGGACCGGCAGCCGTTTCAGACGACGCGCCGCCGTCACGTGATGGCGAGGCCGCCTGGCCCGCAGGTTCAGCCCTTCTTCCCCGTACTGCCGCTGGATCCGCTTGTGGTCGACCAGCCAGCCTCGCGGCGCAGCAGGAAGTGGATCCGCCGATAGCCATAGCGAACCCGGACCGCCGCGATCTCCTTGATCCGTTGCCGAAGACAAGCCTGGTCGGGGCGGCGGGGCCGATAGCGGTGGCTCGTCCGGTCAAACCGCAACACAGAACAGCCACGGCGCTTGCTCACCCGATAGCGATCCTGCAGCCATCGGACAACCTCTCGCCGCCGACCAGGCTTCATAGCTTTCTTGCCACCACCTCCTGCAGCATCGCCTTGTCCAGGCTCAGCTCCGCGACAAGCCGCTTCGGCTGCAGGTTCTCCTCTTCGAGTTGCCGCAGGCGCCGCACCTCCGACCGACCCAGGCAGCCGTACTTCTGCTTCCACCGGAAAAACGTCGCCCGGCTGATACTCTGCCTGGAGGAGATTCCTGGGTCAGGGTCAATGGGACAATAGCTCGTATACGTCGATTTCCCGCTTCATATCGCTGCTGCTCCGCGTCCGGGATACGTGGCTTGCATGCGGCCGAACCACCCGGCGCGCCGGGGTCTCATCCCGCCGCCCGGCGCGGCCGTCTGCGCTGGCGCCCGGGCCGCGGCGGTACCGTGACCCGGTCGACCTCCCGGGCGGCGACGCCACCGAGCAGCTCGCCGAGGAACCGGGATTCCTCTCCGGCCGAGGAGACCAGGATGCAGGCCTGGGTCATCGTTCGCGTCAAGGCGACATAAGCGGCGCGGCGCTCCTCCTCGATCAGCGCCGGCTCACCTTGCTGCTCGGCGAGCAGCGCCGGCTTGGCCGGGGCGATTCCCTCCATCAGATCGGCGAGGATGCACACATGGGCCTCGAGGCCCTTGGCGCCATGAAACGTCATCAGGCGCACGGGCGAAAGCGCATCGACGCTGTCCAGCGACATCGCGGCATGGGCGAACAGATCGGCGACCGTCGGCAGGCCGTCGGCGACCCGCGCCAGCTCCTCGAGGTTCTTCAGCCGTTGATCCGAGGAGGGATCGTCATGGGTTTCCCAGAACCTCAGGTAGCCGGCAGCACCCAGCAGCGACCACAGGCGATCGCCGAGCGGCTGGCCGCCGGTGTCGGACCAGCGAGACCGCAACCCGGCCAGGTTCGTCGCGCCTTCCAATGCCTTTCCCTTCAGCGCGGCGCGGCCGGCGATGCCGGCTTCGAGCAGATCGGCGATCTCCGGGTGCTCCGCCCAGCAGCGGTGAATCGCATCGAGGGATTTCGGTCCCAGGCCCCGGGCCGGGAGATTGGCCACGCGCTCCCAGGCCGCGACGACCGCATCCTCGGCCCGGGGCGCGCCGACGACCGCTGCGGCCGATCCAGGCAGCCCGCCCGCCATCGCCGGATCCTCGCAGGCGCCGAACAGCAGCAGGTAGGCGAGCGCGTCGCGCACCTCCTGGCGCTCGTAGAACGAGACGTCGCCGACGAGGCCGTAGCGGATTCCGGCCTCCACGAGCGCTTCCTCGATCACCCGGGTCTGCCAGTTCTGGCGGTAGAGCAGGAACACCGAACCGTCGTCGCCGAGCTCGTCCAGCCAGTCGGCGATGTAGGCCGTGACCCACCACGCCGCATCCTCCCGGGTTTCGGCGGCAGCAACCACGATGTTCTCGCCGCGCTTGCGTTTCTCCCCGCTCACCAGCCGCTTGGCGAACCGGCCTTCGTTGTGCGCGATCAGCGCGTTCGCGGCATCGAGGACGATCGGGCTGCAGCGATAGTTGCGCGTCAGCCGGAAGACCTGCGCATCGGGCCAGCGCTCGGGAAATCGGAGGATGCCCGCGGTGGTGGCGCCGGAAAACCCGTAGATGCTCTGATCGTCGTCCCCGATCGCGGCCAGCCTCCGGGAGCGCTGCGCCAGCAGGTCGAAGGCTTCGACCTGGAGATCGGAGGAGTCCTGATATTCGTCGACCAGCCAGGTACTGGCCCAAGACTGAAATTGCTTCCGGACAGCTTCGTCCCGCCGCATCGCGAGCACCGGCCAGAGGACCAGATCGTCGAAATCGGCCTGGTCGCGATCGCGGAGCAGCTGCTGATAACCCGGATAGATCGCTGCCGCTGCCCTGAGATAGGGCAACTCCGGTTCCGCCAGATCCGGCCACATCGCCGCCAGCCGCTGCAAGCCGGGATCAAGGCCCTCGCTTCCCCCGCCCGCCTCGCCTTCGAGGTTGCGGGCGATCGCCTTGGCATGGAGCAGCGCGTCGACCCAGTTCTCGGCCTCCCCCGGCGCGACCCCGGCCGCCTTGACCCTGGCCAGCCATTTTCCCAGCCGCGCCATCTGCTTGCGGTCGGCGGGGTCGACGAGCGTCCTGGGTCCGCGCTCGCAGGCCTCGAGAATCGTCCGCCGGCTCGCCGCTTCGTCGGCAACGTCGTAGTGCTCGGTCAGCCCGGCCACGTCCGGACGGCTCCTGAGGAGACGCCCCATCAGCGAGTGGCAGGTCCCCATCAGCAGCGACCGGGCAATCCGGAGGCCGAAGGCGTGTTGCGCGCGCAATCGAAACTCCCGGGCCAGGTTGGCGCGGAACGTGCTGATCGCGATCTCGCCGGGCGCGTAGCCGCGATCGAGGCAGACGCCGACCCGGGCGATCAGCAGAGTGGTCTTGCCGGTCCCGGCGCCCGAGAGGACCAATGCCGGACGTTCCGTTTCGGTGGCGGCCGCCCGCTGCTCGGCGTTGAGCCGATCGAGCAGCGGCGCCGCATGAGACCTGGTCACTCGCTCACCTCCCAGATGATGACGCGGCCGCGGCGGCGCCAGATGTCGCGGACCATCCGCCGCAGCGCCCGGGGCGCGTCGCCGGCGGCGATACCGATGTCGCAGTTGTCGACATCGGAAGGCCTGATGCGGAACTCGTGGACGGTATCGGTCTCCCCCGATGTCCCGGTCACCGCGCCCGCCCCGGTCTCGACGATCCCCGCAGCCGAGGCCCAGCGGCCTCCCCCCAGGTCGACGATCTCTGGCGAGATCTGCTCCATGACGCGCCGGAGGGTTTGCTCGTCGGCATGTTCGAGCGCCACGTACAACGCCGAAGTGGTGCGGGATTCCTCGGCGCCGGCCCTGCCGCGCACGTGGCGCGCGGCGATATCCCAGGCGAGACAGGCATCGACCGCGCTCTGGCGGGCGGCCGGCGACGCCAATATCCGCCACGCAAGCTCGTCCTGGCGCGCCTCGGCGATCGCGCGGCGGCGCCCGATCGCCCGCGCCATCTCGATCCAGTCCTCCTCGCGCTCAATCGCGATCAGCGACGTCAGATCGAGCGGCTCGGGCTCGAGCGCCAGGAATTCGCGCACCAGCGGATGCATCCCGAGCGCCCGGTCGTCGCTCATTGCCTGTCCCTCGCGGCTATCGCGCTCCTTGCCTGGGGCGGCAGCGGCACGGGCGGCAGGTTGCTGTCGAGCAAGCTGCCAGCGTCGCTGGTTTCGGCAGCAGCCCCCCGCGCGACGCGGCGCGGATCCGAGGTCGAGGGCGGGTGCTGAGCCCGGACCCGGGTGGTCGCGGTGCGATCGCGCGCGACCGTCACCGCCGGCTTCCCGGCGATGACCTTCGCCACGTCGAGGGATGGGGGCGCGTCCCGCGACACCGCGACGGCGCGCCGCTCGGCCTCGTCGATCGCGACCGACAGGACCGCGATTTCGCCGAGCAGGCGCTGCAGATGGTCCGCGAGCTGATCGTTTTCGATCGTCAGCTCGCCGACCCGGCGCTGCGCGACCTCCAGCTCGATCGCCGGCCCCGGCGACGGCGGGGCGCCGGCAATGGCGATTGCGCCGGCGCCTGGAGTATCGCCGGGCGGCTGGCCGGCGGGCGCCCCTCCGGCCCAGCTCGCGATCCGGCCGAGCAGCACGCCGGCCGCGACGAACAGGATCGGCGCCATCAGCGATACGGCACGGCGGCGGCCGCCCGGCGGCCGATACGGCCGTGGCCCGGCTGGGCTCACGAGTTCCGTCTCCACCCCTGCCGGTTCCTCCGCCGAGGCGGCCGCCGGGCCGCCTGCCGGCGACACCGCGCCATCGTCGCATCGGCGACCGGATTGCGCGTCGTCACGGCGCGCCTGGCCGCCGCTCACGCCTGCAGCGTTCTCGCCAGCACCATTCTCGACTGGAGGCGCGCCGCGCCCGGCGCCAGCAATGGAGTCGGTCGAGGCGCCAGTGATGGCGCCGGTGACCGCGCCGGGCTGGGCGAGCGGGAGCGCGACCGGAGGCAATGCCGTCCTGCGGCCGATATCGATCAGCAGCGTGGCGGTATCCTCGCCGGCCGCGATCCTGTTCCCAATGTCGACGATCAGCGGCTTTGCCGACGCCGGGACCCAGACACGCGCCTCGATGAGGCCTGCGTCCTGGAGCTCGCGGCGCCATTTCTGCTGCTTGGTGCCCGCCGCGCGGACCCGCGATGTTCCCGGCGCGGCCATCGCCTTCAGCTCGCCCCCTGGCTCCGGACCGACGCCTCCAGGCTGGCCATGAAGCTCGGATCGTCGACGGCCGCGGCATCGTCGTGCAGCCGGCCGAGCAGTTCCCACAACCCACGCTTCGCGGCGGCGTCGCGCAGCGCGCAGTTCGTCAGATCGCGCAGCCGGCCCGCGGCGCGCGCGTCGAGCAGCGCGTCGGGCACCGCCAGGATCTGCTGCGCCAGCCGTGTCAGCTTGCGGTCGATCAACGAGATGATGTCGACCTCATCGGCCTGGAGCTCGAACAACAGCTTGGGTCCGATGACCTGCTGGCGCGCCTCGTGCAACCGGATGAAACTCGCCACGTCCGTATTGGGCGGGGCCGGCGAGAAATCGCGGACGGCGACGCGCGGCGCCCTGGGGCTGGGCTCTTCCACCATTTGCGCCACCACCGTCTCCAGCAGTTCCCGCAACAGCGACATCTCGCGCTCCAGATTGCCGAGCCGGTCGGGCGGCAGCGCCGAACCTGCCGAATCTGCCTCGCTGGTGGTCGTCATCGCGGATTCCTCCTGGTCTTGCTGCTGGCTGGGCGACCCTGCCGGGCGGCGTCGCCGCCAGCGCCGGGACGTCCGGAGAGCTGGCGATCGATAAAGGCGCTGGCCGCAGAGGCGTCGGCCCGCCAGCCGGCCGGCGGCTCCACACTTCGTTCGGCGATCAGCTTCTCGACCAGCCGGATCTGCTTCTCGGTTGCCGGCCGCGCCGCACCGGCATCATGGGCCGGCGGCGCGCCGGCGTGCCTGCGCGGACCGGCATGCTGGTCGAGGAAGGCGCGGCAGATCGCGGCATCGCTCGCGATTCCCTCGGGCAGGGCCAGGCCACGTCGCCGCGCCACCTGCTCGGCATAATCGAGCATTTTCGCGGTCGGCCTGCCGACGCCGGCCAGTTGCGTCGTCGGCCGCCCGGCCGCCATTGCCGCCACCATGGCCTCGACCTCTCGGCGGACATCCGCCTTCCAGCGTTCCAGCAGCGCCGCCGCCTCGTCCCTGGATCGAGCCCGCCCGATCGCCGCGATCGCGTGCTCGGTCTGGGCCCGGCGCACCGGTTCGCAATGATCGGGCCAGAGGTCCCTCCACGCGGCGCGCACCCTGAGCCCCAGTTCGGTGCAGACCAGCGCCGGGTCCTTCGACCGGCCTTTCGCCGCGAGTTTCTCGACGTACCTGGCCGCAAAGAGGTTGTCGACGATCCGCGAGCGCGTGGCCGGCGTGCCCAGCCCTTTCGGAGGCTCGTCCGGTCCATTGTCGAGGGCTTTCCGCAGGGCAGGATCCTCGATCCACTCGATCAGCCGCGCCATAATCGTCGGCAACTCGGCGAGCGTGATCCGCTTCGGCGGCGCCGTCCTGGTCGCGACGGTCGCTGCCTCGGCCGGCGTGACACGCGTGCCGTCTTCCACCGCCGGCAGCGCAGCCCCGCCGTCCTCCTCCGCCTCGCCGCCGCGGCGGGCAACCTTGCCCGCACGCTCCGGACGCTCGACCGCGCGCCAGCCCGCTTGCCGTTCCACGGTGCCGCGGGCGGCGAACTCGCATCCGTCTATCACCAGCCGCATCGCCGTCGCGTCGTCGACCGCGTCGGGGAGATGGGCCGCGACGAAGCGCCGCGCGATCAGCTCGTAGAGCAGCGAGGCATCGCGCGAAACCTGGGACGGCTCGAACCGCGAGGTCGTTGGAACCACCGCATAATGCGCGGGACCATCGCTTTCGCCGGAGGCGGACTTCCGCTCGGCACGGTAGACAGCGGGGCGAACGATCGGTTCGCGGATGTCGAGGGTGCCGAGCCCGGGATGGCCCCTGGTCGCGGCAATCACCCGGGCCGCGTCCGTTGCCTCGTCGAGCGGCAGGAACGTGCCGGTACCCCTGGGATAGGAAATGAAGCCCTTGTCATAGAGCTCCTGGGCGATCTTGAGCGTGTCGGAGGGGGAGAGGCCGAGCGACCGTCCCGCGGCGAGCTGCATCGAATCGAGGTTGTAGAGCGCGGGCGGTGCGAACCTCTTCTCCCTGGTCTCTACCGATAACGGGCCGCCCCGCCACCGGCGCGCAGTTTCGGCGATCGCCTCGGCTCTGGCCTCATCGAAGATCTTCTCCTTGGGGTCGTGCAGGAGGACGACGCTCTCGCCTGAGCGGGTCGTGACGGTCAGCCGGACCTTGTAGTAGTCCACCGGCTCGAAGTCCCGGATCTCGAGTTCCCGTTCGGCCAGGATGTCGAGCGTGGGCATCAGGACCGGCCCATACCGCCAGACGCCGCTTTCGCCCGGCGGGCGCAGGCGAACCGTCGCCTGGCGCGTGCCGTTCATGCCGATATGATAGTCCGCATGCTGCCGGCCGCGGGCTTCGAGCGCACCGCAGTACGAGCGCGCCGCGCCGGCCTCACCGGCCTGCGTCATCTCGCGGAACGCCCGCTCGATCGCTTCGGCGGTGACCGCCCGCGGCCGCATCCGCCGGATCGGCCCCTTCCATGCCAGCTTGTGCTCGACGATGTCCCAGCCGATCTTGTCGCCTTCGCGGTCATCGTCGGTGGCGATCACGATGGTCCCGCAGCCGCGGGCAGCCGCCGCGATCTGGCCGAGGATCTCCGATTTGCGCTTGCCGTTCATCGCGGTACCGTCGGCCGCGACCGGAATCTCCTCGAAATAGATCGGGCGGTCGACCACCGCCCGCCAATCCTTGAGCGCAGCGTCGATCTCGTCAGGCTCGATGGTGTCGTAGAGATTTCCCGCCGCCGAGACCACGACGGCGCCGGGATCGAGGCGCTCGAGGACCGGTCGCGCCGCCTGGAGCACCGATCCCTTCTCGAAAAGATACAGCGTCGACGCACTCGATTTTCGGGTCATCTGCGGAAGTTCCAGGCAAGAGGGAGGGTTTCGGCCGTCACTGCCGCCATGGCAGCGCCGAGGCAGCACCCGACCAGCCGCGCATCGGTGGGCGCACAGCGCGCGTCCTCGACCAGGCGGCGGCGGACGAGCTGCATCGCTTCGGGAGCCGCACCGGCAACGACCTGCTGGACGATGGTCTCGCCGCTGGCGAGCCAGTAGCCGACGGCGGTCCAGATCACCGCTTCACGCCGGCTGACCGGCGCCCGGAAGCCGCTGGCCGCCGCGCGCGCGATGACCGGCTCGATCTGCTCCAGCGGCCCGCAGGCCCGCCGGAACTGGCCCTGGAGGCAAGCGACGAAGCGGGCATCCGCGGCAGCCAGTTTCCTATCGGCGAGGACCGCGTCCATCCCGCTCGCGGCGCGATACCCCTTCCAGACCGCGTCGCAGCTGGCCTCGGAAAACGACACGACGGTGTAGACACCTGTCACAGGGGCGGCCATGGCGCTCTCCGAGGGTCTGTGAGCGAAGAGGCCGGGAGCAGCGCTCCCGGCCGCTCTCCTCAGCGCCTGGCGCCGCGCCCACCGGCGGCGCGTCCGCCGCGCCCGGCGCCGGCCTCGCTTTCGCCGGCATCGGCCGGGCGCGATCCGCGCCCACCCGCCTGGCTGCGACCGCCCGTCTGGCCGCGGATGTCCTTCTTGTCGCGACCGCCGCCCGAGCGGCCGCCCCGGCCACCTTCGCGGCTATCTCCGCGCCCGTCGCCACGCCCGCGTGCAGCCGGCATCGCGCCCAGATCGGCCTCGACGAGTTCACCCTTCTTGTCGTCAATCGTTATCACGTGCTCGAAGACCGGCTTGCCGCGCTCGTCCAGCAGGTTCACCGTCTCGTCCGCCTGGTTCCTCGTGGACCGCGCCTGGGTGATGATCCTGCCGCTCGCCGTGACGGACTCGCCGACATCGATGTCGCTGAACTTCTTGGCCTGGCTGCCGAAAACCTGGACCCGGGTCATGCTGGTGTACTCGGCGTCCGTGCCGTCGGCCTTCTCCACGGTCTCGACGACCTTGAGGACGAAATCGAGGTATGGGGTGCTCTTGTCGCTGTAGAAGGGCTCGAATGCGACCCATCCCGTCGCCGTCCCAGCCAGGAACGACTCGGCTTCTTTATCCGTTTTGCCCGCCATCTTGATACGCCTCATCTGGTTTCAGCTGTATCGGATCGAGCAGGCGCGTGCTTCACGGGCGCGAACGGGCGGTCCGAAGCCTGCCCTGTTCCGGCCATACCAAATCCGACGAGTCCGACGGACCCCGCCTGTCAGACGCGCCAGCCCGGTCAATTGTTGTGGCCGCGACGGGATTATTTCAGCGGCGGCGGTCGCGGTCCCCGTCGTGACCTCGCCGACCCCGGCCACCGGTTCCGGGTTCCGGCGCGTCGCGCCCGCCCGGGACCGCCGGCGCGGCGGGCTCCGGTACGACGCGCAATGGCGCTTTTTCGATGCGCCAGGCGCGGTCGCGCAGCGCTATCGCCTGCTCCAGCACCGGCGCATCGTCGGGCCAGTCGCGCTCGATGCTCGCCGCAAGCCCCTCCATGCCCCTGACGAGGCGCTCCCGGGCAACCAGGCGCATGACCGCCGCGAGATCCTCGCGCGGCCGCCCGCCGCCGGCCGCCCCGGCCGGTGCGAGCAGCGACGGCGCATCGGAAAGGCCGATCCGGGCGAGCAACGGCGCCAGTTCGGGAGCCCCGCGCAGACTGTCCGCGCCGGTCGTGATCGGACCGAACAGGATCGGCTGCCTGATCAGATACCAGTCGGCGAGCTTGCGGTCGGCGGCACGCAGACGGAGGTAACTGCGCATGGCCTCGACAGACCGGTCACGCCCCTCTTCCTCGAACACCTGATGACGACGCAGGAGGACGAGCAGCTCGGCGGCCGCGCCGCGGATGTCCGCGGGAGATCCGGGCGGCAGCGGCGCGCCGGCCAAGGTAGACGGGCCGGCGGTGGAAGACGGGCGGGCGGTGGACGAAGCATCGGAGGCGGGCGCGGCCCTGCCGATGACCCGGGTCACCAGGCGGTTGATCAGGCCCCCCCTCTCGCGCCCGGCGTCACCGGCTGAAGCGTCCGGGACGTTCCCGGCCAACGCTTCGCCGGCGGGCGCGAATCTCGGGGCGGGTACGGGCGGCGGCGGCATCTGCAGAGGCGCCACGCCGGCCCGCCGGGCCTCGAACTGCGCCCTGGCCCGCCGCCGGCGTGCCTGCATCCGCAGCAATGCGTCTGCCCCGTAGTCGGCCCACCAGTCCGGCGCGGCCTCCGCCAGCCGGGTGGGCCCGGTTCCCCGGCCGCGGCGACCGGGCCGGCCTGGCCTGGGCTGCGGCCCGGCCTGCCGCGCCGGCAGCTCGCCGCGCTCCGCGGCGGCGATCACCTCGGCCCGGTCGGACCAACGCGACCCGTCGGCAGCCAGCCCGACTTCCACGCAGTGACGGGAGAACGCGTGACGCAGCCCGTCGACCAGCCGGCCATCCGGCCGGAAACGCAATCGCGGGCCGCCGGGGTCGTCGTTCTCGACCCGGACCAGCACGTGGACATGCGGATGCGATCCGTGCTCCCGGTGCATGCCGACAATGACCCGATGGCCCATCGCGACCAGCGTCTCCCTCACCGCCGCGATCGTTGCCGCCTCGAGCAGCCGCTCCTCCCATGCATCACGGCAGCGCGCGCTATAGACGAGGTGACGGACCTGGACGAGCCGCAGGCGCTCGGCATCCGGCAGGTCCGCCCACGCTTCTCCCGCCGCCCGTGCCCGGCTCGCCCTGCGGCTGAGATTCTCGCCGTCGGTCAGCAGCTGCCACGCATCGAGCGCCGCGGCAGCTTTCTCGCGCGGAATCGTCAGGCCGCTGCCGTCGAACAGCCTGACCTCGCGATCCCGGATCGGCAGGTCCGGCGCAGCGGGATCCGACATGTTCTCGCCGAGACGGCCGACATAGCGCAGCAGCGCCTGCGCTCCCGACCTGCTGCGCGCACCGGAGATCACCTTGACGATACCCGGGCTGCCACCGGACGACCGGCGCGTTGCCACCGCCCGCGCCGCGATCGCAGCGCGTTCGATCTCGCGCGCCGCGCTCACCCCCCGGTCCCAGGCACGGGGCGCATCCGCTCGAGCTCGCCGATGCGGCGGCGGGCCGGGCGCACGGCCATCAGACCGTCGGCGGCTTGGGCGAGCGCGGATGGATCGTATCGCACGCCGTCGACGAGGATGCTTCTGCGGCCGGCTCGGGTAACCCTGCAGCCGCGGGCACGCAGCGCCAGGATGATCGCGCGAACGGCACCGCTCTCGGCCGCGGCGCGAGCCCGCGGCTGCCGGGGTTGCGCTGCCGCAACCTTGCCGAACAGCTCGACCTGAACGGGACGGCCACCGGAAGCTCGCGGCCGCGCTCCACCTCCCTTGCCGCCCGCCCCGAGAGCCCTGCCCGCCGGCGAAGCGGCGGCCGGGCCCGTCGCGCGGCCGCTGGCCGCGGAATTTGCCCCGCCGTCGCGGACGCCACCGCCGGGAACGGTGCCGTTCGCGACCTCATCGAACAGTTGCAGCTGGGAGTGTCCGGTTTCGGACGGCCCGGACGAGGATCTTCCGGGGGACGAACCGCAGGCGCGCGGCGAGCGGATCATGACGAGGGCGACGTTCAATCCCGCCGCGAGCGGGGCGCCGCATCGCCGTTGCCGCGACCGGGCTGCAGGCCATCGGACAGGAGGCGCGCATAGGCGGAAGGGGGACAGATCCGAGGTATCGACGGACGGGCCGGACGGAACCTGCCCCGGTCCAGCAGCATCGCACGGTAGTCGCGCAGCGCGGGAAACAGCCTGCGGACGACGTCGCAGCCCGCGACCGTGCGGAACGTGAAGGCCTGGGCAGGGTCGAGAACGCAGACGGCACGGCCGCGGGCGTCGAACAGGCCGCACCAGCACGGCCAGCGCTCATTCCCCGGTTCGACGCTACCGGCCGCGGCCAGCACATATCTGGGGCCGATCAGCTGCACGCTATCGGCCGCCTGCCTGCCGCCGCCGCGCAGGCGCGGCAAGCGTCGATCCCAGCTGCTCACTGAGATCCGCGAGATTGAGCGTGCCACGCTGTTCGCCGTCGGCGATGGCGCGCGCGAGTTCGAGCAGTGCGTGCTTGGCCTCCGGCGAATTGATCCGGCCGACTGCCCGGCCGATTTCGAGCATGATCCGCTCGCCGCGCGCCTGCGGTTCGTCCGCCGGGAGATCGCCGTCCGGCCGGGCGCCCTGGAACAGGTCGCTTACCTCGCATCCGAGCGCCTGCGCGACACGCCAAAGTACGGTTGCGTTGGCGCGGCTCCCGTGCTCGAGGCGCTGGATATCGTTCATGCTCCTGTCGACCAGCTGGGCCAGCTGCTCCTGCGTCAACCCTCGCGCGACGCGAAACTCGGCAATGCGCCGGCCGACATACCGGTCGATCCCACGCGGCGCCCGCCGCTTCACGTCATCGTCCTCGTCATGCTCATGCACGGGGCCTGTGGCCGTGGCTGTCATCGCACCCTCCGCTGCCCGGATGCGCGACGGCGAGCGCCACGATGGCAACGCCCGTCTCGATGATCACGCCATCCATTTCGGCCAGTATAATCATATCCGCGGCGGTCGGGCGATTGCCTAATGAACGCTCGAATACCATCCTCTCGTGCACCGCCTCCCGCTGATCGTCCTGGAGGACGGCCAGCATCTCGACACGGTCGCCGACATCGAGCCCGGCGACAGCGCTCAGGATCGGCTCGATCCGCGGCATCGCACCGCGCAGCCGCGCAATTGCCGACCGCTGGTCAGCCACCGATCTGGCCTCCAGAAGGTCGTATATCCTGGACATCCTATACTCCCCTCTTGGGCGAAAGTCCGGCCGCTTCAAGGACATTGTATAGGACAATTCTCGACCTTTCCAGTTCCGATACACTGGCCTGTATGCGGACGCCAAGTTCGACATTCACCCGCGCATCAAGCCGGGCGACATGCAGGTCGCGCAGCAGGGTGTTGAGATTGGTGCCCGCGATCCGGAACTGGGCGATCGCCGCGCGGATCAAGTCCTGATCGGCGGCGCCGATCAACAGGACCGGGACGCGCGATGCCGGCTGCAGGGCGCTCGCCGCCGCAGGACCGCCGCGCCGCTCGATGATATGCCGGACGTAGGAGGCAAGCGTCGGATAATTGCCGCTCCGGCGCTCCGCCTGAAGCGCATCGCGGGTGGCCTGCGGCAGATAGACCTGCACCGGCACCTCGTTCTGCTGCGCCCGCCTGGAAACCCGCCGTGCGCCAGGATCGCGCTGGTCCTGCGGCGGTCCGGCATCGTCGCCGCCCTGCCCGCTCGCAGCGCCCCCGCTCGGTACCCGCCCCGTCTCTACCCCCCGGATCTTCGCCTCCCGGATCTCTACCTTTGCCTCAAGACGATCGACCACCTGGCGGCCCTCTATTGGTATCCGTCCACCGATACTGGTCGCTTCGACTGTGGTTATCCAGCCAAATCTGCAAAACGCATGTCTTTATGCTAATCTTGCTATCCCAGTCACTTAAGGGGCAGGTTTTGCCGGAATCCCGCAAATTCCAGCTAAATGATTGTTATTAATGTGATTTTTATCGGCTCGCGGATAGACCGGGAAATAAATGGCGGTAGAACTGGCATCACCACCCGCGAGTACACTGGTAGAATAGAGCGATATGCCGGTAGAACTGGCACAGAGGCCGGTAGAAGTAGCCGGGCCACAGGTAGAACCTGAAAAATCGGCGGTAGAAGCGGGATTTCCCTTGAACGGGACCGATAATGTCCGTGTTTTGCCTCAGTTCCGGCCTTCATAATACCAGGAACACCCCGAAATCCGCCCGCGCAGGCGTCGCGGCCCGCAATCGGCACCGGCCGGACGGGCGGCACACCGGATGTCCCGCGATCGACCCGGGCCGGGCCGCATAGGGCTTGCCAGGCTGGTATTGTCGACAGGCAACGGCTGGTCTGACATAGTGGCCGCCGCCTGTACCCGATGCCACCCGTGTCCGATGCCCCCCGTATCCGATGCCCCCCGTATCCGATGCCCCCGTATCCGATGACCGTCGCCGGAGCCGTCTACCCGCCATGACCGATCGCCATCAGCAGATCGACCTCGACGAGGCGGCAGCCAGGGCGGCCAGGGCGCTCGACGAGCTCGAAACCCGGCCCCGGGGCGTCAGGTCCCCCGCCGCGCGGCTGATCGCCACCGCGTCGGAAAAGATCAAGTCGGCACACGACCGCGGACACAGCTATGCGCAAATCGCGCGGACGCTGACCGAGGCCTCAGGGATCCAGGTCACCGAGAAAAACCTGCGTCGCGTGCTCAAGGAGCTGAGCAAACGCACCTCGGCGACCTGAGGCGCGGCCGCCCGTCTTCCGGACGCCCCGGCGACCGGTCCGCGGACCCGGGCGTGAACCAAGTTTTTTTTCCTGCGGCTCTCACAATTCCACCGGCCCCCGCGTCTGAGCGATGGGGACGGCAATTCCGCCGTGCCCCGGGACGACACGGGAGCAGCCGGAATGCGCATGAGGCTCGGATACCTGACGTCGCTGCTCGCAACCGCAGCGATGCTCGCCTCCTGCGACGTCGCGCGCCAGGCGGAACGACGGATCGATGCCGCGGACGCCCGCGCCGGTGCGCTGGCGGCCCAGGCGCGGGCGCCGGGCAACGGACTGACCTCGCCGGTCAAGGTGTTCCAGTCAGCGCGGCTCGGCGGCACCGCGATCCGACGCGACCAGAACCGCGACCTCCCGGCTAATCTCGACGGCCACGGCGCCAATTCGATCACGCTCACGCGCGACGAGCCGATGTCGCTCGCCGACCTCGCCGCCGCGATCGCCCAGCGCAGCGGGCTGCCGGTGCGCCTGGTCGATGGCGCCTCCGATCCGGTCGCCGGCTGCGCCCGCGGCGGCGGGCAGCAGGCGCCGTCCGCCGCCGCGGGCGCAGCCTTCCAGCCCGCGCCGGCCGGCGTGGCCGGCAGCACGGCGCAGGGCGGTGCCGCGCCGCTGCCAGTCTACCTCCCGGGGTTTCCCGCTGCCGGCGGTTCGCTGCCCGCGCCGGCGGCCGAGACCATGACGGTCGACTATACCGGCCCCCTCTCCGGCCTCCTCGACCTGATCGCCGACCGGTTCGATGTCTACTGGACCTATACGGGCAGCATCACCTTTGCCCGGTGCATCACCAGGACGTTCTCGATCGCCCATATGCCGGGATCGAGCAGCCTCAAGGCGCTGCTCTCCGGCGATACCTCGTCCGGCAGTGGCTCGACCTCCGGCAGCGGCGGCGTCCAGGCCGGCGGCGCCGGCAACTCGACCGATGCCTCCGGTCAGAGCGGCGCGGCGTCGTCCCAGAGCACGACCACATCGGCCAATCTCGACTACTGGGCCGAGCTCAAGCCGACGTTGGAGACGCTGGCCGGTCCGAACGCGACGATCGCCGTCTCGCCCGTCGGCGGCAACGTGACGCTGGTTGCGACCCGCCGGGCCATGTCGCGCATCGAGCAGCATATCGCCGCGGAGAATCGCCGGCTGACCCGGCAGATCTCGATTTCGGTGGTCACCCTCTCGGTCACCCTCGACGACCGCGACGCGCTAGGGGTCAGTCTCGATACCATCTTCCGCGACGCCGGCCTCAAGCTGCGTTTCGCCGGGCCGACGCCGACCCTGGGCGTCGAAGGGCTGGGAAGCATCGGCATCGCCTATATCGAGCCCGCGCCCGCGAACGCCTCGTCTGCGGCGACGAAGTTCGCCGGCACCAACGACTATGTCCAGGCCCTGTCGACCGCGAGCAACCTCGCCGTGCAGAAAACGGCCTCGGTGATCACCGCGAACGGCGCGGTCGTCCCGATCTTCGACGGCCGCCGGCGCGACATCATCTCCGGCTCGCAGGCCGTCCCGGTGAGCAACGTCGGCGTGATCACGACGCAGAGCATCAAGACCCTGACCGAGGGCCAGACGCTGCAGGTGATGGCCAGGACCATCGATCCGATCGGCATCCAGGTCTATTTCGCGCAATCGACGAGGCAGATACTCAAGGTCGACAAGGAAGTCTCGCAGCAGTCGGTTCAGCAGCTGCCGACGATCGGCGAACAGAGCGGCGTGTCGTTCGCCATGGTGCCGAGCGGTGCGTCGATCATCGGTCTGGGCCTCGACGAGACCACCGATGCGACCGACGGCCGCGGCACCGCCTCACCCTGGAACATCCTGCTCGGCGGCTCCATCTCCGGCCAGAAGCAGCGGCGCCGGCTGATCACGATCATCACCCTGCTCGAGATCGATCCGTTCGCCGCTCCCGGGGAGGTCCAGTCCGCAGGCATGCGGCGCGCGGGCTGACCGGCGGCGATGGAACCCGCGAGCCTTCTTCTGATCGGCGGCCGGCGCTGGGCGTTCGGCGCAAGCTGGTACAATGGCGACAGCGACACGTCGAAGGGATCGTTGCGCGATCAGGCCGTGTCGATGGTCGGTGCGCTCCGCCCCCAGGGCGCCAACGCTCTCTGCCTCAGGCGCGACGGCATCAACCAGTACGCGATCGCCAGTCTCCCGCCGGGCAAGCTCGCTCGTCCCAGCCTGTTGCGGCCGCTGCAGGCCGGAGCCGCTGCCCTCGCCGCCATCCTGCCCCCCGACACCCTGGGATGCTGGCCGCTCTCTGGCGGCCGCTATCTCGGCCTGGCGGTGAACGACGGCATGGTCGTGCCGTCGACCGACATCGTCCTCGGCAACGAGACCACCGCGATCAGCTGGCTCCTGGACGAAATTCGCACCTTCGGCGCCGGGCTGGGCGACCGTGCGGAACTGTTCCTGCCGCCTGGCTGGCTTGCCGGCGCCGATCCGGGCGGTGCCGGCGAGCGCGGGGGAACACAGGGCGGGTTGGCCCTGGGAGGGGTGGCCGTCGGCGGGGGCGAGGCGGCAATCGACGCAATCGCCGACGCGGCCTTGCGCGAAGTCTGCCGGCGCCTGGTCGGCGAACGTGGCACCAGAGGCCTGGCAAAGCTCGCCTTACGCGAGGCCACGCCAGTCGACGCGCTGCTGTCCGGCCAGCCCGGCGTCGCCCCGCTCGAGGCCCCCGGCCGGCTCGGCAATCTCGGCCCCGCCCTGCGCCACCCCGCGATCGCCGGCGGCGCCATCCTGTCGGTCTGCGCGATCGCCGGCATCGTCGTGCTGAACGACAAGATGTTCCGCACGCCGCCCCCTCAGATCGCACCGCCGGTCCAGGCCGCGATCCGGCTGAAGCCGGCCTGGACGACCGCACCGGCGGCCGCCGACTTCCTCCGCTCCTGCAGGTCTGTCCTCGGCGGTCTCGTCACCGCTCCACCGCCGGGATGGAGCCTCTCCGCCTTTGGCTGCGAACCGCCGGGCGGTGCCTACGCGATCTACCGCATCGACCGGCAGCCCAGCGAGGGCGATCTGCGGGCGCTCCGAATGGCGATGCAGCCGCGGGCAATCGAATTCCTCGACAACACGCTACGCGTCGCGCGCACCTGGGAGCCGCTGCCCGGACCGGGTCCGCGCGCCGACGAGGAGCCGCTCGATCGCCGGATCCTGTTCGAGCGGCTGCTCCGCCTCCGCCTGCATTCGATCGAGGTTGCCATCGGCGATGGCGGGCGCGGCCCGCGCGCCGCGGCGCTACCGGGCGCAACGGCTGCGCCCGCCGCGATCGAGGCGTCGGCCGTGGCGGTGACGATGACCGGACCGCTGAGCCTGCGTCACTGGCCCGACCTGGTCGCCATACCCGGCCTCGTCCTCAACTCCGTCAGGGTCGATCTCGCGGCGCCGGACGACGGCGATCCCGAGACCGGCCTGCTCGTCACTGTCCGGGGAGAAGCCTATGCACGATCCTGACCGCTCTGCCTGCATGTCCGCCCGATCGACCCTGCTCGCGGCGAGCCGGCCATCCCCCATCCGGCCGGCCCTTGCGGTGCTCGCGCCTGCCCTGGCAAGGATCGTCGTGTCATCGATCATCGGGGCATCGTTCGCGGGCGTGGCGCTGTTCACGCCGCCCGGCCAGGCCCAGACCATTCCGCCGGGCATTCCGCCATCTGCTGGCGCGCCGACGGGCGGGCCCGGGGGCGCCGCGATCACCCCCGGGGCCGGTCAGATCGCGCCGACGCCCGCCGCGCCACCGGTGACCTCGACTCCCCTGGCCGCCGCCCCGCTGGCCCCGGCGCCACTGGCCGGCCCGCCGCCGGCGACGGCAGCGCCGTCGGGGCCGACCACGGCAGCCCCAGGTGCCGGGCAGGCCGACAGCCAGGCCAACGATCCGGCCAAAGAGCCAGCCAAGGACCCGGGCCCAGACTGGGCGCGCCGCGCGGGATCCTCGCTGTCCGGGGCGCCCGCGCCCGCCGCCAGGGCCTATCTCGATAGCCTGGAAACACTCAACGACGACCTGACGATGATGGCCCTCCGCAAGCGGCGCGATCGGGCCGCGGCCGACGCATCGCCGGCCGATCCGCGCGCGAGCCTGCCCGCGCCCGCCCCGGGGCTGGCCGCGGAGGCGGCCATGTCCAGCGGGATCCCCTCGCTTCGCGTCGTCGGCATCGATCGGTTTCGCGGCCGGGTCTTCGCCCTCCTCCGGTCGAGCGCCGGCGTGCGCAGCTATGCGGCCGGCGACGCCGTCGACGATCGCTGGGTGGTCCAGTCGATCGACAATGACGGCACGGTGAGGATCACCGACCGCGCCGGCGGCGCGCCGGGAAGGTCGGTAAGGATCCCGGGGGGCGGCCGCGTCGTACCTCTCCCCTCCGGCGCCTCGGCGGCCGGCGCGGCGGCACCTTCGCGGACGCCTGCGTTCCGGCCGGGATCTGCGGGCTGACGATGGGCGAGCTGACAATCGCGACCAGCGAACCGCTCGAACCTGGCGAGTTTCCGCCGACATACGGCGCCGCGGCGCCGCCGACAACGGACGCGGCCTTGCTGACGCAACCGGGCCACGACCTCTGGCGCCACGTCTCGTCCCAGATCGCCGACCTCGTCGCGCTCTTCGACGACGGCACGCTGCTGGTGCTCAAGGGGCATCGGGCCGACGTCAACGTGCGGGACTTCGTCCAGCGCGCCCGCGCCCTCGGCTACGCGGTACGCGCGGTACACGAGGTCACCATGGATGACCTGGCGGATCGTCGGCGATCGGGCAGCGCGTCCGGCACGAACCAACGCATCGCGGCGGCCGGGGGAGATTATTCAACCGACGTCGATCCGAACGCCGTCGGCATCGGCTACATCCGCAACGCCTTCGCCGCCGGGGCGACGGACGTCCACATCGAGGTGTCGCATGGCGCCAACCGGACCCGGGTCGACGCCCGGATCAACACGCTCATTCACCCCCAACTTTTCGAGCAGGCCGCGGAGATCGGAGAGAAGGTCGTGCGGGCCCTCTATAACCTGGGCGACGCCGGCGAAGGCACGTTCTCGACGACCGTGTCGAAGACGACGCGGCTGAGCCGCCAGAGCGTCGCCGATCAGAGCGGCGGCAAGCACATGCTCCCTGATGGAATAAAATCCTGCCGCTACACGTCGTTCCCGATCCAGGACGGCATTGGCTGCTCGATCCGCATTCATCCGGTAGAAGCGGCGGGGCGATCATTGCAGGAGCTCGGTCTGGCGGAGGCCCAGGAGGAACTCCTGATGGAACTCGGGACCGACGGCGAAGGCGGGCTGACCCTGGTGGCCGGCATGACCGGCTCGGGCAAGACGACGATGCTGAAAAGCTGGCTCGAGGCGGTGTATCGCCACCATGAGGGCACCAAGCGTTTCGTCGGCGTCCAGGACCCCCACGAAGTCGATATCGTCGGGATGCTGTCGATGGATGCCGCGGCGACCGACGATGCGGAGGCCCGGCAGGACGAATACGACGCGATTCTCAAGCGTATCGCCCGGGCGGATCCGGATTTCCTGCTGCTCGGAGAGATCCGCGACCGGAGCTCGGCGCGGCTTGCGATGAGCCTCGCTAACTTCGGCACCTTCGTCACCTCGACATTCCACGCCGAAAGCGCGGCCGCGCTCCCCTTCCGGCTCGCGGGCACCGAGTTCGGCCTCGAGCCGAGCCAGGTATTCAACCACCATGTGACGCGCGGTCTTGCCCATCTGCGCCTGCTGCCGCGGACATGCCCGGATTGCAGCATACCGATCGGGCAATGGCCCGACCGGCGTACCGAGCTCCACTCCGCCGGGTCCGCCACGCTCACCCCCGACGATGTCCTGCGGCGATATGACCGGATCATCGCCCGGATCGACGCCTATTGCCGCCACGTCGCGGCCGGACCGGCCGCCCTCGATGCGGTACGGGCGCGCGGGCCAGGCTGTCCGACCTGCTGCGGCGGCCAGATCGGAAGCAGGCCGCGCCCGTTGCGCGGCATCAAGGGAATGACGATTGCCGCGCATGTCATGCGCACCGATGCCCGGTTCATGGCGCTGGTGCGCGACGGCCGGATCTCCGATGCCGAGGCCCATGCGTACCACCGCGATGGCGACGTCAACCGGCTGACCTCGCTCGACCGCGCCGTTGCCAAGGTGGTCAGCGGGGAGGTCGACCCGGCCACGGTGCTGGCCCGGTTCAGGAAGTTGCAATCGGACCGGCTCCTCGCCGAGGATCCGGGAATTTCGGGCGAAAGCGCGGAGGCCTGCACATGACCGGACAAGACGGTCGGAGAGCCTCTAGCCCCCGCCCGCCGGCGAAGGAGGCTCGCGAAAAGCCGACGTCATCAGCGCGGATCCTACCGAAGCCGGTCGATCTCAGATGGACCGGCACGCGCTGGCAGCGGCTGGATGCCCGCTTCCAGCTGCGCCAGTTCGACGACGAGCAGCGCTGGCAGCTGTTCGATCTGCTCGCGCACCACATCGAGACCGGCGACCGGATGGGACCGGCGCTCGAGAAGATCTGGACCGCGGTGACCGACGGCGGAAGGAGCCTGTCCGACCCGATCGCCGTCGTCGTCGGTTGCTGGTACCGGCCGCTGGCCAGCGCGACGAAGAAGCTGCACGAGCTCGGCGTCGGCCTGATCCCGCCGCAGGAGCTGACGCTGATCGCGGCCGGCGAGGATACCGAGGCGTTTCCGGCGATGCTGCGGCGGGCCGGCGAGATCGCCGACAACCGGCAGGAAATCCGCGAGGCGATCGTCGAGTCGCTCGCCTTTCCCGCCTATCTCGTGCTGCTGGTCGTCAGCGTCACCATATTCATGACAACCTTCTTCATCCCGGAGATCGTCACCCAGACCGGCGCGTCGACGGTGACCCGCTTCACCGGTATCGCGCGATTGGCGATCCAGTTCTCCGAGGCAATCAGGATCTGCCTGATTCCCGCCGGCGTCGCCGCTATCGCGGCAGCGATCTGGCTGCGCTGGGCCCTGCCGAACTGGGACAGCCCCCTGCGGGTGCGTACGGCCGAGAAGTACTGGCCGTTCAACGTCTACAAGATGATCGAGGCGACGTCCTTCGTTTATGCCCTGGCCCTGCTGGTCGACAAGACCAGGAACGAACAGGAAGCCCTCGCCCATATCGCCCGACGCTCATCGCCCTATGTGCGCCGGCGCATCGAGCGCATGCAGCAGCAGCGGGGCAAGGCGTTGGGGTCGGCGATGCACGCGGCCGGCGATCAGTTCCCCGACCCGCTGCTGATCAAGTCGATCTCCTCCTACCAGCAGGCGAGCAGGCTGGGCGAGGAGCTCGCCCGCATCCTGCCGCGCTGGAAGCAGCAGCAGATCAAGCGATTGAAGAAAGCCGCGAAGTCCCTGGGCCGAACCCTGTCCATGGTGACGCTGGCCCTCATCGTCCTCCAGTTCGTCGGCCTGAACTCGATCATCGAGCAGGCATCGAGCCTCGCCCGGTGAACGCGCCGGGCAGGCGCCGCGATGCCGCGGCGTCAGTATCCATCGATGCAACAACCGAAAGGAACAGCCATGTCGACCAGACCCGTGACCTCGCCGGCGCTCGTCACGATCAGCCGCCGGGATGCGGACGGCGCTACCCGGAAAGGACCGGCCTCGCCGAGAAGCCGCCGTGCCGATGCCGGCTCGCCCCTGCTCGAGCAGCTTACCTCGAACGGGATGCGCGCATTCGGCGTGCTCGCCGTGCTCGGCCTGATCGCCGCGGCCTGGTCCACCCAGCGCGGCTCGGATTTCATTCCCGACGTGGTGACACTGGCCAGCGTCGTCAGGACATCCAACCCGAGCGGCTACGGCACCGGGGCGCTGAGCTCGACTCCCTACCTCGTTTCCGAACGAATCCCGCAGAAGCTGAAGAACGGGACGACGAACCTGCAGAACGGCTGGGGCGGCGTGACCACCATGACCGGGAATGGCACGACCCTGTTCATCGACACGGCGGGCGTGCCGAAGTCGGACTGCATCGGCGAGCTCCCCAAGGTCCCGAGCGACGTGCAATCGGTACGGGTCGCGGCGACCGCCGCCGGCCTCGCCTCGGCGACGCCGCTGACCATGAACCCTGGCATTACCCCCGATGTCGCCGCCACCGCGTGCGCGACCGCGGTCAACGCGATCCGCTTCGAGTTCCGCTGACCGCATGACCGCCGCGCTCGCATCGCTGCATTTTACCGATCTGTATTTTCCGATCGGCGGCGAGGCGCCGCGTATCAAGGGCCTCGCCGCCTCGCCGCGCTACCAGGCGATTCCCAATGACTGCCAGTCGGATGCCGGCGCGCTATTGGCGGCGCTGGAAGCCGAGTTTCGCCGCCGCTCGGCCAGCGAGCCGGCCGATGCGGTCGACCAGCGGTTCTTTGCCGTCGAGCATCAGGGTGTCCGCTACCGCGTCACGCTGCTGGGTGGCCGGCTCGGTGAGCGCGGCGCGACCTGGGCGATCCGCAAGCCGCTCTCTCCGCTGCCCCAGCTTGCTGCACTGGGCATACCCCGCGGTTTCGTGAAGCGCGTGCTCGAGTTCGCGGCCGGCAGCCGCGGCGGCCTCTACCTGGTGGTCGGACCGTTCGGCGCCGGCAAGACGACGATGGCCAGCCTGCTGGCGCGCGAGCTGGCGATCGTCCGTGGACAGTTCGTGCTCGGCTGGTCGGACCCGCCGGAGCTCGCGATCGACGGCGACTATCCCGGCGGCGGCTGGGTACGGCAGTACGACCGCCGCGACGAGGAGCTTGCCGACGCCCTCTATGAGGCGCGCCGCAGCAGCGCCGACCTGTTCCTCATCGGCGAGATCAGATCGCCGCTCGGCGCCGCCGCGGCGGTCCAGGCCGCGCTCAACGGGCGGCCCGTGCTGGCGACGATTCACGGCGGCGATCTGGTCGCCGGCATAACCGCCCTGGAGACCTATGCGTCGGTTTCCGGCGGCGAGCAGACCCGTACTCTTGTCGCGGAGGCACTCGCCGGCGCCGCCCGCACCGACCTGCAGTTTGTCCGAGGCGGCGGCCGCTCGCTCTCGGTGGTGGATGCGTTCTTCTGTAGCGAGACCTCGGGCTGTCCGTTTCGCGACGCCATCCGCCGAGGCAGCCTCGAGGCGCTGCCCAGGCTCTCGCGCCAGGGCCATGCCAGGCTCGGCCTCGGGGAGAGCGGGCTCGAGGGCGACAGATGAGAGGCATGCTCGTCCTGTTGGCGCTCTTCGGCCTGTCGGCTGCCGGCATCGCCCTGCCGTCGGCGGACGAGGCGACGGAGATCTCGGCCGATGCCTACGCGCCGGACATGCTGTTCTCCCACCGCCAGGCCCTGACCTACTCCACCGCCATGCCGGCGGTCCGAGGCATCATTCCGGCCGCGGCCATCGTCGCCACGTCTCCTGCCGATTATGCGCCCCGCCTCGCCTGGACGACGCGGATCGACAGCAATCCCGACGGGTCCCGGCGGATCACCACGATGCCCGCGGCCCCCCTCCCCTTTCCCGCCGCGGCATTGGCGATCGCCATCTCCGCGAAGTCGGGCGGCTATCCCGGTGCCGGTCTGGCCCGGGGCGGCCTGGTCCGGACGGCACGCGGCTCGTCGACGATGGCGGTCCCCGCGTCCGTGCCGGACGGCTACCCCGTCATCGTGACCAACCTGAACTGATAGGGCATGACCATGCATGAATCTTGGGCCCCCTTCTGGCGTCGCAGCTGCCGGCGGTTCCGGCGCGACGAGGGATCCGCGCTCGTCGAGGCGATCGTCGCGCTCGCGCTGAGCGGGTTCGCCTTCGTCCAGCTGATCGGCCATGTCCGGATCATCGACATCATTCCGGCGGTCACGGCGGCGCGGGCCGAGCAGATCGCCAGTTTCGCCGCGGGTGCCCAACGCTACGTAGCGACCTACCGTGACACCATCGATGCGGCGATTGTCGCCGCCGGCGGCGCGCCCCAGGTCGTCACGCCGGCGATGCTGCAGGCGGCTAACAGTCTGCCGGCCGGCTATGCCGATGGCGGTCTGGCGCCGGCGCTGGTCGTGCGCCGGGACCCGGCATCGGCCCAGCTCGACCCCCTCGTCGTCGTCACCGGCCGGCAATTCGACGACGTCGAGCTCGCGGCGATCGCCAAGGAGCTCCGGAAGCGGAACGTCGACGGCGGCGGCATCATGACGACGGACCCGAACCAGATCGTCACGTCGTCTTGGCGCAAACCGGCTGCGAACTTCGCCGGCGGCGGCGTGCCGCTGCCGGTGGGTACGGCCGCCGCCACGCTGCACCTGCAGGACGGATCGGCCAGCAACTGGCTGTCGCGGACGCGGGTCGACGGGCAGCCCGAGCTGAACCAGATGGCGACGGCCCTCGACATGGCTGGGAACGACGTGAGCCGCGTGCGGGACGTCCTATCGAGCGGACTGTACGCCAGCAGCCTGTCCGTCACCTCAGGCTCGGCCTGCACCCGGGCGCGCGCCTGGGCGCCGGACGCCCAGGGCAATCTGTCGCGCTGCGATCCCGCCACGCTGAAATGGCAGACCGCCGCCGCCGGCGGCTATTCCTACCAGTCGTCCTGCTCCTGGTTCGGGCAGACCGGTTTCCCGATCTACGGGTGCAATCCCGCGGCCTGCCAGTCCGGCGAGACGGAATCGGTGGCCAATGGTCTCGCTTCCTGGCAATCCGCGCAGATCGACTGGACTGGGCTCGGAGGGAACGTCCAATGTGTCCGAACAAGTGTCTCGCGCATCTGGGGGTCTGGTAGCGACTATGTAACTGGCTACTGCTTCAGGACTTGCAAGGGATCGTAGCTCCGACATATTCACGGACCCGCTCTTCCTCCCTCGGCCAGGTCCCTTCGCCGTCATTCGGGACTGGCGGCCGAGCGTGCTGCCGCGAGCGCGGCGCGATGGCGCGGCCAGGGCGTGTTGTCGTAGGTCCGCGCGCCCAGCAGACGACCGGCCGCCTTCTTGTTCCCGACATGGCGGCCGTCGAGGAACGCGCCGTGCTGTTTGAAGAACACCCGTTCCTCGCCATAGGCGTCGACCGCGTCGAGCACCGATCGGGAATCGAAGGCAAAGGCTGCGTCCCTGGTGCCGCTCGCCCCACCGATCACGATGCCGGCGAGGCCGTCGAAACGTTCACCGGACAGCCGGCCGACGAGCGGCTCGGCCGATATCCAGGCTCGACCGGTATGGCCCCAGTAGTCCGCGTGCTTGCCCCAGCGGAATGCATGGAGGGCATGATCGATGGTCACGCCCGGCCAGACATTGGCCGGAGGCGTGGTCCGCCAGCTCGCCGGCAGCAACCGCTTCGCGAGCTGCGGCCGATGGGTGAGCAGCAGCCAGTTGAGGCTGGCGCAGGCCTCGATCGTCTCGATCAGACGGCCGCGCCAGGCCGGTTCGACGTCGGTGTCGGCCCAGTCGCCGAGCGACAGGGTGAAGACGGAAAATCCAAGACCGGTCGCTGCCGCCAGCCGGTTCAGCCGCGCCATCCTCGGCCCGAATCCCGTCACGAAGCGGCGGGGCGCGGCCGGGCCCCAAGCCATGCCGAGCCGCTGTTCGGCATAGGACGCGGCATAGCAGATATCGCAGCCTGAGAGCGCGCCGGCGACAGCAGCGACACGTGTGCAGCCGATCCACTGGTTTCCGCTGAAGTCTGCCCACTCGATTCCGGTCATCGTGCGGGCAATGGAGCGCGGGATGACCCCGCCCCGGCTTGTGCCTGGCGCGATCTCGCACCGAGGGGAATCGGTAAGAGCAGCGTTCGTCCCATCGGAGTAGGCTTGAGCGGCGGGACTCATCGGCGTGCGCTCGCGCCTTGCGCCTCAGCGGGGCTGCACGCGGCCGCGGCCGGGCGGATCTCCCAGGCATCGAGCACCGGCGCGCTGCGGCGGGTCCCGCCGGCGTCCCGGTTCTCGCCGCAGACGACGGCGAGCCAGTGCCCCTTCACTTTGACGATGTAGCGCCGGTCAGGACGGGCCGCGGTCAGGAACGCACCGAGGGTGACGCCCCGGCGCCGGGATAGCCCGAGTTCCTCGAGCACACCGTTCGTGACCTCGGCGCCGAGGGCCAGCGCCGCGGAAATACCGGCAGCATCGTCGACGCCCCTGGCCTGGCGCCAGCCATGACGCCGGCATTCATCGATGGCCAGATCGATCGGCAGACCGCAGGCCTGCGCGATCGCGTAGGGTACGCAGCTGCCGGGAATGTCGCGGCCATCGTCCGGGATCATCGGGTCTGAGGCGCGATAGGCTTCCTCGCGCCGGTCCCAGCCGTGGCCGCACCGGGTGCACTGGCGGAACCAGGCGGAGGCGTTGCGGCGATGGTCGACCTGCCCCATCCGGTCCTCGCCGCGTCCCTCGCCGCATGACGGGCATTCCGGCCAATGGCGCGGCTCATAGGGCGGGTCGGCATCGATCTCGATCTCCACGCCGCGCACCTCGATCGGGGCGAGGATGCCCGCGTCTGCCAGCCAGCCGGCGACCTCGCCTTCCGACAGGAAGCAGGTATCTTCGCCGGCCTTTTCAGCCTGGCGGTAGCGATCCGCGCGGAAGCGCGCGATCGCCGCGGCGAAGTCGATGTCCGGCGGTCCCGCGAACGGACCGGCCGAGCCCCGCTCGTAGGTTCCCCAGCCCAGCATGTAGACGGCTCTGAAGCCGGCGCACGCCGTCAAGGCGGTGGAACTGCCGGCCAGGATCTCTTCCAGCTTGGACCGCAACCGGGCGGGCTCGTCGCGCCCGCCAGCCGCCTCCGTGGATGCGAGCGCGCCGGCGACTTCATCCAGCAGCCTGTGCCAGCCGGCGAGCGCGGCCGCCGTCGCGGGAGAGTTGCCAGTGTCGGCAGCAATGTCGGTAGCGCGCAGCTCTTTTTCCATCGTCCACCACCAGGTCCGAACGGTCTGACAGGGATAGAATCATAGCCGAAACCCCATAGGGCGCCCAGGCCGGGTGGCCGCGACGCGGCTCCGGGCGAGAAAATTGCTCGGCAACCGCGACATCACCGAGGGCTGCTGCGTCTGGCTGGTAGGAGCGGCATCGGAGACGCATGGTGACGGGTGAACCGGACGGGGACTGGAAGCCGGATGGACAGCGGATCCGCGACGCCGCGGCGCGCGGATCCGGCGAGCTCATGGTCGTGCGCGTGCCCCCGCAGGGGCAAGCCGCCGCCGGTGCCGTCATCGGCGACATCATCCGGGTGCTGGCCCATGAAATGCGGACGCCGCTGGCTGTCGCGGACAGCGCGGTCCAGCTGCTGCAGCGCGGGGAGCTCGGCGAAATCGAGCGTTACGACCATTATCGCATCATCGGCGACCAGCTGCGCCGGCTCGACGAGATGCTGGTGACCCATCTCGACGTCGTTGCCGAGCGCCGCGCGGCAATCGTTCCGGAGCCGGTCGATCTGCGCCGGCTGGTGCTGCGCTGCGCAGCCGAGGTGGCCCGCATTCACCCCGACCGGGAATTCCAGATCGGCCAGCAGGCCGGCCCCCTGCCCTATTCCGGCGATGCCGGCCGGCTGTCGGAGGCGGTGCTCAATATCGTCGGCAACGCCGCCAAATACGCGAGCTCGGCCGTGGCCATCGAGCTGGTGGCGGCACGCTCGCTGCTGATCATCCGGGTCAGTGACGACGGGATCGGCATTCCGGCAGCCGAGCTCGAGCGGCTGGGACAGCCGTATTTTCGCGGATCCAACACGACGTCGATCCGCGGTACCGGGCTCGGGTTTCACCATGCGCTCAACGTCGTGCAGCGCCACGGCGGCGAGATCGCGCTGGGCGCGCGTCCCGGCGGAGGTACGGTCGTCGAAATCCGACTGCCGACGGTCAATGACGCTGGATCAACAGGGGATTGCTGAAATGGTCGACAATGAGAGGTTGGTGCTGCTGGTCGAGGACGAGCCGGCCATGTCGGGAATGCTCCGCCGGGTGCTGGTCGCGGGCGGCTACGACGTCGCCCGTGCCTCGACCGGGAGGGAAGCGATCGACCTCTTCGGCAGCGCGAAGCCGGCGATCGTGCTGAGCGACATCCGGCTGCCCGATCTCGACGGCCATGAATTCCTGTCCGAGATCCGGCTGCAATATCCCGAGCAGACCTGGACGCCGGTCGTGATGATGACGGCGTTTCACGACCAGGCGACGCGACTGAAGTCGCTGAAGCTGCGGGCGGACGGATTTCTCGAAAAGCCGATCGATCATATGATTCTGATCGCGACCTTGCGCAACCGTCTCGAACGGGCCGCCGAGCTGCGCCGGACGGCGAGGCTTGCCCTCGACGCGCTGGATGCCGCGTCGTGAATGCCGCGGCCGCCCTGCCTTCCGCCTGGCGCGGCGGGATCGGCGTTCTGGCCGCCGTGGTCCCGGTCGCGGCGCTCCTTTCGGTGATCGCAGCGGTGTGGCTGCCCGCCCCGGCCGAGGTCGCGCTGCAGGCCGAGGCATTCGCCCGGTTCATCCGCCTCATCATCGCCGTCTTGACCATGGAGCCGGTGATCGCGGTCGCCGGCGGCGTGTTGCTGGTCGCATCCGCCGTCTACATCGCGCTGGACTGGCGCGGTTTCCTGACCGTCCTCGAAATCTGCATCCTGGTCGAAGCCCTGGCCGATCTCTACCGGACCTACTGGCCTCCTGTCTGGCTGTTGCTTGTCTTCGGGCCGGTCTTCGTCATCGTGTTCAGCGAAGCGGATTGGCGTGGACGCCTTGCCCTGACCGCGATGGTGGTCGTGCCGTGGTTGCGGCCGGATCTGGCCGACGCGCTGCAGGCGGCTTGGAATCTGGCCGGGGGATGACCCGACGTCAAAGTCTCAAGCGGTGTTTTCCGATGTTCTTCGATGTTCCCATTCGGGCCGAGCCGGCGTCTAAGTCTCAGCCCGAGCGGCCTAGCAGCATCGGCTCCCGACCGACGATGTCGCGACCAAGACGGCTATGGCGGATTTGTTCGCCATCGCGGATCCCGCCGGCGTCAACTAAAGAAGCGCATCAGATCGGCGTGGCCGACCCGGTCGTCGCCGAAGAGCGCGCTGAGGTTCCGGGTGGATTCCCCGATCACCTTCAGCCGCAATGCCCGCATCAGATCGCGTTGGTGTTCTCCGAGCCGGTTCAAGGTTTTCATGCCGGAGGGCCCGACGATCCAAAGTCGCGGCTCGTTCCCGAGTGCCGCGCTAGCGATCGCCTCGTTGATGTGATCGTCGGCGAAGCCGTATCCGATCGTCATCAGCCGCACGTTTGGGCGGGCGAGATATTGGCGGAACTGCTGGAAGTACCAGGCAAGTACGGGGAAGCGCTCAATGATGCCCGGCTTGCCGGTGCCGAGGACCATGATTTCGTCGGAACCGGCGACATGCCAGTTGGTCGAGCCATGCAGCTTGAAGTATGGCTGCATGCGCGGTGGAACCGAATAGGGAGGCGCAGCCGGTTGCCAGGGGCCGAGGAAGCGGCCCTCGAACAGTGGGGCTGGCCCGTTCGGCACCATTCCCGGCAAGCATGGGCCGCTCCAGCGCATCGCGCTTTCGAGGCCGACGTTGTCATTCAGGTAATGCTGCTCGAGCAGCGTATCCTGGTTCAAACTGAAGATTGCGTCGAACCTGGTCAGGAACGTGCCCAGCCTGAAAGCGCGGTCGTTCTGCCATTCGAAGGGGACGTTTTTGTACTCCCGGTTCATCAGATCGAAGACGCTGCGCAGCGCGCCGAGGAACTGGAGCAGGCGCGGCGTCGGTCGGCCGGCGTCGCGGGCCTCGGTTTGGAGATCGCCCAGTGCAGCCTCGAAGCCACCTCGGTTGTCGTAGCTGTGAAGGAGTTCACGCAATTCGTCATCGAATTGAGGGCAGGCGAGGAGCTTCCCCGGCATTTCGTTAGCAAGGAAGCCGCCGAAGTTGGCGCTGAAACCAGCACCGAGCAGCAACACGCTGGTGCGGGGCGCTGTCATGCTGTTTCCGAACCGCCCCGGCCCGGAAGCAAGCGAGAGGCGAGATCCGGGCGGATGCCCGATACGATGTAGTAGCCAGGCGTCGGGCAGGGCCCACCGCAGTCCTCCGTCTCGACCTCGATGACCAAGTGCCGGGGCCATGGCGAAGGTTGGCTACCTTCAGGCGGATGGAAACGTGGCCGGTCTGAGGTGAAGATCAATCCTTGGCTGGCGTCGATCAGCGGCTGCAGGTCTGCGAGAGGCCATTCTCCGACGAGGTGTGTACGAGGGCCCAGTTGCGGGGTGGCAGCAGAAGACTCGGTAACGCTGTGGAGCTTAGGCATGTGGCTACCCGATCCGATTGCGCCGGCGGCGAATGCCGATGCGCCCAATTTGCGGATATCGGGCTCGGTGAGTGGTTCCGTCCGATCGACCCCGCCTTCGCAAGCTCTCGCCTCGATCGATACTACCACAAGGGCGCTACCTTCGTAGCGGTCCGGTGCGGGCCGATCCCGGCCGTCATCGATGACCCGGGTGGCGGAGGCCGGCCACCGCCGCGCTCGGTCGAGCGACAAACTCTCAGGCGTCGGCACCAGAGAGTTTGTCGTTCGAGCCTCGCACCCCGAATCTTGCCAGCCGACCTTGCCCTATTTGCGGCGTGCAGGTCGGACGACAAAGTCTCAGGGTTCGGGGCACCGAACGACAAAGTCTCAATAGAGCGTGCAATGCCAGGTGAGGTCCGACCTGGCATGAGGCGGCCAGCTCGACGACAAAGTCTCAGGTGCCGGACGATGTCTTCCTGTGCGTCAAAGTCTCAGGTCGATCCCAGATTCCGGACAGGAAGTTGGAGCAAGCTGAGCGACGTCAAAGTCTCAGGTCGCGGCTAGCGCCGGCCGCTGCCGATCGCGACGACGGTGGTCTGGGCGCTGACGGCGGGCCGTGACGGGTGGAGGACAATACCGTCGTCGTCGATGTCAACCTTGGCGTCCGGGTAGACGGCGAGGGCCTTCTTGAGCGGAAACTGGAAGCGCCGCTTGAAATCGAACAGACGATCGTACTCGCTGCCGAATTGTTCGCGCAGTGCGTTGTAGGAAATTCGCTCGCTCTTCTTGAGATTGTAGAGCCTGTAGCTGAGCCAGATGTAGACATCGAGGGCGGACGATGCTTCCGACAGCATCTTGATTGCCCGTTCCGAAATCGGGACCGGATGCTTCTTAAGCGCATCGAAGAAGGATTCCGTGATTTCGACGGTGTCGTTCCACAGGCGCGGTTGCCCCTGCTCGGCCGGGGGCAGAAGCAGCATTCCCTGGATGATGTTCTCCTGGCGGAAGCCGACGCTGTTCGCCTCGCCAGTCCAGCCGATCGTCAGCCTGCAGGCGGACAGGCGGAATGCCTGTTCCTGCATGGCTTTGTAGTTCGAGCCGCAGATCGGTATCTCGAGGCGCTTCATCCAGTCGTACATCGAGCCGCCGAGTTCGATGAAACGGCTGTTGGTCTTGATGGCCCTGCTCTGCAGGTACAGCAGGATAAGCCTCGCTTTCGGGCCGTAGGGCACGCCGAAATGTCTGGGCTCACCACTGATCAGCAGTTTGCCTGGCTCTACCATCAGCGACGCCCGGCCGTTCTTGCGGACCCAGACCGCGGCCTCGTCCTTGAGGTTGCGATGCGGGAAGCTCGTCATGCAGAACGCCGAATGCGAGATGCCAAACGAGCTATCTTCGGTCGTGAGCATCCCGGAGGCGAGGTCGATCAGTTTGCGTTCCTCGGCGTCGACGGCAATCGCCCTGGCCCTTTCCGTGCCATAGGCCAGGACGAGCTGGTGGACGTTGCCGGTGCGGCTGTCGTCTTGCATGCCGAGTCTCCCGAGTCGATGCGGTTTCATGGTAGCCGATGCGTGACAAGTCCTCATGCTGAGAGTTTGTCGTTCGCGCCGTTGTTAAGGGTTAATAGCTTTATAATTATAGGTCTGACGACCATCTCTCAGTGGATAACCCGCAAATCACGTCAAACTCTCAGCGCTCCAACGACAATCTCTCTGGCCGAGGAACGCCAAAGTCTCAGTACGCAATACTTCGTCGGCGTCAAAGTCTCTGGGGATTGTCTTGTGCGGCCAGCCGGTCGGGGCGACTCGCGTCAAGGCTTGAGACTTTAGCGTTCGACGCCGGCAAGGTCGCACCGGTTGACAATTTCGTCAAGTGAGTTGAGCATAGTCTCAACTATCAACACCGCTCATGGGGACGATGATGGACGACAAGGTCATGTCCGGCGCCGAGCTGCGGGAAATCCGCGGATCCAAGGACCAGCAGCAGTTCGCCGACCTGCTCAACCGGCAGTTCGATCGCAAATACGACCGCGCGACGATATCGCGCTGGGAAAGCGGAGCAGCGAGAATCCCGCAGATGATCTCAAGCGCCCTGCGCGCCCAGTCCGCGGGCAGCGTCAAAGGCATCCCAGCGGTGTCCGATCGACCAGGCCTGGTCATGGCCTGCGTAAATCAAAAGGGCGGCGTGGGGAAGACCACGTCGGTCGTCAACATCGCCTACCTGCTCGCGACGAGCGGCCTGCGCGTGCTGGTCGTCGACTGCGATCCTCAGGCGAACGCCTCGATCCATCTCGGGGTCGACGTCAACGAGCGCGAGCGCGCCAAGCTGACCCTCACCCACGCGCTCTTCGGCAGCGGGTCGATGGTCGATTCGATCCTGCATATCGACGTCGGCGCAGGCACGATCGACATCCTCCCGTCGCATATCTCGCTTGCGAATGCCGACGCTGAAATCCTCGCGGAACCCAATGGCACGCTGTTGTTGCGTGAGAAGCTCGGCGAATGCCGGACCGCGTATGACGTGATCCTGCTGGATTGCCCGCCCAACATGGGGCAGCTCACCGTCAGTTCGCTGAATGCGGCTGATCTCGTCCTGATCCCCTCGCAGACGGAGGTCCTTTCGTTCATGGGTCTCACGATGCTCATGGAGACGATCTCCAAGGTCCAGCGCAGGGTCAACCCGAAGCTGAAGGTCCTTGGTATCCTGCCGACGTCGCATCAGCCGAGACGGCAGCAGGACAAGAAGATCCTCGAGGAACTGACCGAGCTGGCGGCGGTCTCGCGCTGCCGCCTCTTCTCTCCGGTGCGCAACTCCGCCGGCTATCCCAAGGGGGCGCTCGCGGGCAAGCCCGCGATCCAGCTAGATCCGGACATCGCCGGAATTGAAGCCTATCGGGAAGTGGTGGCGGCGCTGGTCGCCGCCCTACCCCAGCAGGAAGGGGCGAAGCATGTCGCGTAAGCTGCAGACCGGCAACCTCAGCCTCATGAAGGGTGCGGTTGCCCGCGCCAGTTCCATTTTCGCGGTCGATGAAAGCCGCTCCTACCGCGAGGTGCGGGTGGACCTTCTCGATCCCAATCCGGAGCAGCCGCGGACGTTTTTCGACGAGGGCGCGCTGCAGGAACTGGCGGCAACGATACGCGGACTGGGGGTTCTGGAACCGCTGCTGGTCCGTGAGGGCGATGGAGGCCGGTACACGATCATCGCCGGCGAGCGGCGGTGGCGTGCCGCCGGGATCGCCGGGCTGGAGCTGGTGCCGGTGATCGTCGTCAGCGACGACCTGGATCCCGCGGAGGTCGCGGTGATCGAGAACCTGCAACGCGAGGATCTGTCCCCGGTCGAGGAGGCGCGAGCGCTGGCAAAGCTCCAGCAGGTGCGGGGGCTCACCCACGAGCAACTCGGGACGATGGTGGGCAAGAGCCAGGGCCATATCACCAGGACGCTCGCCCTGCTCCGCCTGCCCCACGAAATCCTCGCTGTCCTGGAGCAGCATCGCGACGTGAGCGCGTCGGCTCTCCGTGCCATTGCCGATACGTCGGATCCGGCCCTCCAGATGCGGATGTGGGAAGCGGCGGTCGAGGGTGCGACGGTCCGACAGCTCGAGGGGCTGAAAGCCGCGCGCAAGCCCGGGGAACGGACCGCGAGCACCCGCCAGGAGGCGCCAAGCCTGACGGCCCTGGTGAGCAAATTCACGCGTGCCTCGGAGAAGCGGCTGGTCCTGCTGCGCGACCAGAAAGCCGGGGGGAGTGTCCTGTCGCAGCAGGATCGCGATCGCTTGGCGGCTACGCGGGCGCTTATCGACGACATCCTGTCCTGAGGAGGGCGGGACATTTCACGTGAAATGACGATGGCGGCTATCTCCATCACCAGCGCGAGGGCCCCGATATGGGGCCTTCCTTTTGTGTTCTGCTCGAACAAGCGACTATTTCGCGAGATATGACCGTCAGCTGTACTCCGCAAGGTTCGGGGTCGAGGCCGGAGTCGGGGCGCGTCAGCTCGATGCGTCACTCGTAACGATTGTTCAGCCTCGATCGATGCGGCCGGCGTAACAACCCTGTTTCGCGTTATGGGCGTGGATATACTTCACCGCCCGATTGGCGAAGAGCCGCTCGATCAGGGCATCGACATCGCGACCTTCAATAATGTCAGCATCCAGCAGCATCCCCGCGACATCGAAAGCCCTGAGCGATAGGATCATGCTTTCGCGGCGGGATCGCGATCGGTTTGTGGGTATCCGGGCCCTCATCGACGATCCGCTATCGTAGGAAGGGATCATTTCACGTGAAATGACCATGACCTGTGCCACGATCGTCTTTGCAACGAGCATCCTGATGCATGCAGCGGCGGAGTAGCGCAAGCGTCGTTCCTGATAGCTATGCCATTTCAGTTGCGAACATTATATATAATACTAATGTCATAGCTCGCTGTTGGTTCACTTAAAGCAACGAGCTTTTGCATGGTAGATCTCATCAGAGTTTTTTTCCGTGACGTAGCTGCCACAAATCGGTGGTGTAGCCGGCTTATTGCTGCCGGTACCCGAAGGATGGGCCGGCGATGGCTGCTAAGCACCATTCTGGCTGTCGAGATTGTGGCGGTCGGCTACGCCTATGGCGCGAGCTTCAATCCGTTTGGGTGGTTCCATGGCGCCCCGGCGCTGTTCAAGCAGCTGGTCAATCAGTTTGGAAAAATGAGCTCCTGGCAATCGGTCTGCCAACTACTCGTTGGATGGGCAATCTTCAGCGTTGTGATCTCCCTCCGACGTTTTGATCCGCTCGATCAGATCAAACGGGAACTCGACGATTTGTCCCGCGGCAAACCACCAGCGAACGAGGCCGCCCGCAGAAAACTGCAAGAATTGGAGATTCGAGCCCGGGATGGCGTGGTGATCGATACGGTTCTTGCGCTCGTGTTCTTCGTTTACTCGCTCGCCTGCTTCGTCAGCGTCACGGTACTGGACCGCGATACGGACTACATGACGGCACCAGGAATGGCGCTGATCGGTTTGATCGCACTCATGCCCTTGATCGCCATGGCGGCTACGAAGATGACCATCATCAAGCTATCCACGGAAGTTCGTACGCTCGAGACAACCCACGCACCGAGTACGGCTCGCCAATAGGTCGAAATGCGAGGCTCATCCGAATCATTTCACGTGAAATGACATGCGTCGTGCGCGCGGTATTGGGGAATCGAATGGGAAGGGTTGCCAGGATGCAGAGGTTCTTTCGGTTCGGCGGCACGAGCGTGATTTCGGCGACGCGGCGAAGATGCTACCTCTGGGTCGTATCCCTCGTTGCGGTTGGGGCTTCCTGCTGGCTTTTCCTTTCGGCATTCGATCCTTTCGGGTTAGGCGGGTGGTCTCGGTTCACGTTGGCCGGCGGCGGAGCACTTTGGAAACCCAGCTATTCCCTAGGAGAGAGCAGTGCCTGGCTGTCCTGGGTCCAATTGCTTGTCGGCTGGTCGGTGATCTCGACCACGTGGCCGCAGGGGCCACGTCGAAAGCTCGACCGACTACGACGAAGCGTGAAACAATTTACTGCCTTGGCTCGGCGGAGCGGGGGCGGCGGAAAGTTAAAGTTGATAGAGGAAATGCAGGAGCTCGAGAACGAGTATCGCGATCGGTTCCAGTTCGACAGATTCGTACCAGTGCTCACTATCGCACTATCCTGCGCGACAATGATCTGTCTCACCATCCGGGGTGGCATTTCTCTTTCACCCGCGCAATTTATCTTCATCGGCTGCGTGACGCTCATGCAGCCGCTAGTGTATCGAGCGACTTTGGGGTTCGATCGGCAGATATCGGCGCGGTTGCAGGAAATTCTCGAGCGCCACGCCACGCCCTGACGTAATCGGCAAAGCTTGTGGGCGGTTGTCAGTCGTCGGTGACCAGGAGCCCGTGGTGAACTGGATTTGCGCATCGGTCCGGCAGCCGAGAACCAAAGGCGTACTGATGGATCTGGATCCGCCCGCTCTTTGCTGCGTCATCATTTCACGTGAAATGATGATCCGTTAATGGTTCAAGCCGCCCAGCCAAACCCCTCGCCCAGCAATCGCTCGACCCGGTAGATCGGGAATCCGCGCGGGCTGATGGCCCGCGCCATGCCCTCGTCGACCAGCAGCGCGACCCAGAGGTTGGCGTTGCGCCGGGTCATGCCGAGCTCCTCGAGCGTGTTGCCGGCGAAGACCTGGCGCCTGAGGATCAGGTCGACGATCGCGGCCGCATCCGCGCTCCGGCGGCGGGCCAGCAGCCGCTCGGTCCAGCGCCGGCGGAGGCCGCGGATCAGCTGCAGGCGATGGAGCTCGGCCACCGCCGATCGTTCCAGCGCCGAGAATACCTGGCGGGTCCAGACGGGCAGGGCCCTCTGCCCGATCGTGCGGCTGAGCCGGCGCCTTTCAACCGGATCGGCCGCCAGCCGCGCGGCCTGGCGCCAGTCGACCAGGTCCATGCCGGTCGTCAGCGCCGAGCTCACAAACAGCGGCGCATGCCGGCTGCCGAGGATGCGCGCGGCGCCGAGCGGGAGCAGCAGCCGCGCCAGTCGCTCCCGCACCGGCCGGCCGTCTTCCGTCCAGGTCAGGTGCTCGTCGGCGATGGCGCGCGACAGCGGATCGAAGTCGTCGCGGCTGCGTTCGATCCGCGCGATGCGCTCGGCATGCAGCTCGGTGAAGGCGGCGGTGCGCTCGATCTGCAGCAGCCAGTCGGCCAGGCCGCGGATGTCGCCGGGCCGAGGCTGGGAGGGCAGGGTGGCCAGCCAGGCGGCGACTTCGAGCTGCTGCGGCGGCGACAGCCGCACGACCGACGGCTGGTCCCAGCTGGCATCGGCCGCGATCGCCAGGCGCAGCAGGCGCGCGACCCACTCGACATCCCTGCTGGCGATCGGCGAGGCCGCGGCGAGGCAGGCCTGCTCCAGGGCAAGTGCCGCCCTCACCGCCCTTGTCACCGGCCTGGCTGCGCGATCGTAGCGCGCGAGCGCCAGCAGCTCCGGGCTGACCGCCGGCCCGTCGAGGCTCGCGGAGGCGGCCGCCTCGCGCCGGCAGAGGTCGGCGAGGTAGCACGAAGCAAGGCTGCCGGACGTCGGGCCGGCCGGGGCGTATCCGGTCGCCTCGTCCTCGAGGATCTGGTCGCGGCGCGCCAGCGCGTCTGCCAGCCGGCCCGACTCGACAGGATCGATGTCCGATGGTAGAACAGTTGCGATTTCCGGATCGAGTTCCAGCCGGCCGAAGGCCGGCTCATCGTCGTCATCCCCGTAGGGATCGTCCGGCAGGTAACCGTCATCATCGTCGTCGATCAAGCGTGCCTCCGCCGCACAGCGATGCTCGTCCGCAAAACGCGTCCAGATGATTCTAGCAGGAATATCAGGACTTTAAACCGGAACCGGGAATTTTTCGGCCGGGTTTGTTCCCGTACTACCCGGTTCCCGGGAAGGATAGGGGGCGTCCGTTGCCGTTGTCCGCCGATGGTGGTTCTCACCAGCAAACGATGACACTGGCCCGGCCGTAACCTGTTGAATTCGCTTGTATATTCGTCCACCGATGCCGCCCGCGACGGTCGGGTCCCGCATTGGAAGCGTTCTCAAACGATCATTTCATGATAACCTGGGGATATGGAAGGACGGCCGGGTGCCGTTCGATTTGCGGTATCCAGTTGTACCTGGACCCATAAAACTGCAATTTCACCCATAATCCTGCACAGTTTGGGACGCATATCGTTTCAAACTGTTGATTTTTAGGGATCTTTTCCGACCGGGAACCACGCGGAATTTCCGCACCGGTTTCCGGCCGGGTACGGTCCCGAGCTGCACCGAGTTCGCGGCCCAAGCACAAGCGTCACGCCGATGAGCGTGTCTCGGTAGCACGCAAGGCCTGGTCCGTTTGCCGGGCGACAAAGTCTCTGCAGCAGGGGGGAATAAGCTGAGCGGGAGCTGGCCCCGCCGCTTCGATCAGTCCTCTTCCTCGATTCCATCCCGTTCGGCCTCGTCCTCAAGAGGAGGCAAAATATCTGCCAGCACGTTCTCGTTGGACAGCAGGCCCGCATCGCGCAGGCGCTCGATATCGGGCAAATCGTGTAGGGTCTCGAGGCCGTATACCGTTAGGAACCGCTCGGTTGTGACGAAGGTATAGGGCGCACCAGGCACCGGGCTACGCGGGCCGGGGCCGATCAACCCGGCGGTGCGCAGCCGGGCGAAGATATCCCGATGAATGTCCTTGCCGAGAATTTGCCCGATCTCGGCGCGGGTGACCGGCTGATGATAGGCCACGGTGATCAGCGCCAATCCTTCGAGCTCGGAGAGCTCAGGCGTCTGGCGCACCACGGAGACGGCGGCAATCGCGTCGGCAAAGCCCGGGCGGGTACGAAACTGCCAGGCCCCGCCGGCGACCGGCACAATATCGAACGGCCGGGGCCGCAGCTCGGCCCGGATGTCGTCGATCAGCAGGTCGAGATTGCAGTCGCCGCCGACGAGGCCGGCAAGGATCTGCCGCGGCACCGGCTCGCCGGCAGCGAAGAGCACCACCTCGACCCGCCCCATCCATTCGCGCCAGCGAAGCTCCGCCGGCAGATCGGCCAGATCGCGATCGAAGGCGGGCCGGGCGGCAGCCGATTTCTTCATGGCGGTCATAACCCGTAGAGGCGGAAGCTCGGACGCCCGGTCAGCTCGCGGACCAGGCCGAGCGTCACCAGGCGATCGAACAGCCGGCGGCGGCTGCGGCTGGTCATCGTGGCGAGCGGTGCCGACGGCGCCACCGCATCCCGCTCCAGCACTGCCGTCAGCAAGGGCCCGGCCCCCTTGGCGCGAAGGCGGGGGATGGCCGCCTGAAGCCTGCCGGCGCGGCCGGCAAGATCCTGTGCGAGCGCCAGACCCTCGATCGCGGTAGCGGCGAGAGCAGCCAGAATCTGCCGGCGCCAGTTGTCGGGCTCACGCCGCAACAGACGGCCGACGCCGCCTCGCGGCCGCTGCAGCGCGCCCGCCAGCAGCGGCACGGCGACTGGCCAGCCGGACCGGCGGGCCAGCACCACATCGGCCAGCCACAAGGCGAAGGGCTCGACCTCCGCCGGCCGCGACGCGCACCGGCCGACCAGCTCGACCACCGCGGAAAGGCCCAGCCGGTCTCCGTCGGCGAGCTCGCGGGCCGCGGCAACCAGGTCGTCGCCCGTGGCAGGAGCCAACCCGAGCAGCCGCCGGCCTGCTGAGACTTTGTCGTCATCAAGCTCGGGCGAGCAGCGCACCGCCCCCCGCCAGAAAACGTACAGCCGGCCGGCCGGCCCCGGATCAATGCCGGCAGCTGTCATATGCAGGCTATCGCGTATCTCGGGCTCACCCTCGCGCCGCCCCGCGGCTGCGCAGCAGGCGACGGCGGCGCGCAGCGCCTGGCGGTCGAGCCAGGCCCCGCGTCCTGGCAGATCGCCGCTGGCGGCCGCATGGAACAGGGCGAGTGCTGCGCCGGCCGCACCCGCCGCGTCCAGCTCGTGCTCCCCCGCCCCGGCGCTATGAATCCAGGGCGGCGGGCGCTGCAGATCCGTCGGCGGCTGCTCTCCATCGAAAACCATCGCCGGAATCATAGCAGGCTGAGGGCGCTTTTAAGCTGAAAATCAACCTTAAAGCGCCCCACCTCTCTGAGGTACTCCATGTCCGATAAGTTTCAATTATCGGACATGATTTCCGCAGCCTATTCGGATAGGCTGAAAAGGCCGAAAACAGCCCCGGAACCCTCTCGGTGACCGACGAGACCCTCCCCGCCCTGGCGGCGACACCGACAGAGCTCTCCCATCTGGAGACCCTCGCCGAGAAGGCCCGCGAGTTCGCCCGTCGAGCACAATCGGCCAACACCCGGCGCGCGTACGGGGCTGACTGGCGCCATTTCTCCGCCTGGTGTGCTTCCAAGGGGCTGTCGGCCCTGCCGCCGTCGCCGCCGACGATCGGCCTCTACCTCACGGCTTGCGCCACGGGTCGCGCCGGCGAACAGATATCCGTAGGCACCCTGGAGCGCCGCCTAGCCGGGCTGAGCTGGCACTACACCCAGCGCGGCCTCGTGATCGATCGGCGAGACCCGCATATCGCCCAGGTCCTTGCCGGCATCCGCCGCACCTACGCGCGCCCGTCCGTCGGCAAGGAGCCGGTGCTGGCGGAAGACGTCATCCGTATGGCTGAGATTGACGGCCGCGATCTGCGTGGTCTGCGCGATCGCAGCATCTTGCTGCTGGGATACGCCGGCGGTCTTCGCCGCAGCGAGATCGTCGGACTGGATGTCGGCCGCGGCGAGACTGAAGAAGGCGTCGGCTGGTTGGCCCTCCTGGAGGAGGGGATGCTCCTCACCATCAAGGGCAAGGGGGAGCGCTGGCGCGAGGTCGAGATCGGCCGCGGCTCGAGCGAGTTGAGCTGCCCTGTTCGCGCGCTGGAGACCTGGCTGCATCTTGGCCGGATTGCCCATGGGCCGGTGTTCCGGCGCATCTCGCAGGACGGCATGCGTGCCTTGCCCGACCGCCTGAGCGGGCGTCACGTCGCTCGCCTGGTAAAGCGCACGGCGCTCGCCGCCGGCATCCGTGGCGACGCGTCGGAGGGCGAGCGATCAGCCATGTTTGCCGGTCATTCGCTTCGCGCTGGCTTTGCGTCATCAGATATTGACGAACGTTATGCCCAGAAACAGATGGGGCATGCGTCGGCGGAGATGACGCGGCGCTATCAGCGCCGCCGCGGCCGGTTCAGAGTAAATATGACAAAAGCCGCCGGCCTTTAGATTGCCGCCGAACGAGACGGGTGCCGCATAATAAAAAGCCGCGCGGCCGGCAAAAGGGGGGCGAAGGATGAAATCCCAGATTAGGCATCTGGTCGCAGAAGCACTTTATCCGACCAAGTCTTACGAGTTGCCCGCAGCGTGCGAGAGGTACGGCTTGGCGCCCGGGAACGACCAGGAGGCATTTGCAAGCAAGAAAACCTATGTCCTGTCGCGCCTGAAAAATCTTTCCGACGAGCAGGTGCTCGTGATCGCCGAGCGGGTCCTGGCGGATCACCGGTCCGACAAGCTGCAGGCTGCCGTCGCACAACTCAGGAACGAGGGCGGCCTTGTGACCGACTTGACGCGACTGCACCTGATGAAAGCCCTGGAACCTTTCTCGCTATCAGGCGACCTCGAGCTGGTGGAGATGATGCGTTCCCACTGGCCGGGCATAGAAAGGCCTATCGATTTCGGTGAATCGCTTGCGGAAAAAATCTGGCGGCACGCTGTTGACCATGATGACTGGAGCAATCGCGATACCCTGGATGCCGTAGGATTTCGGAACTGCTCCCAAGCTACGATTTTTGCCTTTTTGGCTGACGTGGTTGACCCGAAACGCCGAAACCAGAATGAGCAAGATGCCATTATCCAAGCCCTGAACCCGATCCTGGAGCGCGATGGGTTTCACTTGGTAGTGACACGACAGGTGTCCGGATATCCATCATACGGTGTTCAGTCGATGCCGACCGGAACACCTCCGGCCGACCCTGATATTTCAAAAGCGCTGAAGTCCTTCGATGAGGGTGGCGTCCACGCTGCTTGGGAAAAAGCGCTGGCGCGCCGGCGGAACGATCCGGACGGCGCGATCACCGCGGCAAAATCGCTACTGGAATCCGTCTGCAAGCACATCATCGAAGAGGGGGGTGGGACGTACGGGTCGAGGGATGACCTACCGAAACTCTATGCCAAGGCCGCGGAATCGCTGAGACTGGCTCCGAACCAGCATTCGGAAGCCGTTTTCAAGACGATCCTCGGCGGCTGCCAGGCTGTGGTCGGGGGTCTGGCGGCCGTTCGAAACCAACTTGGAGATTCCCACGGCCAGGGAAAGAAGCCAGTGAGGCCCTTGGCACGACATGCTGAACTTGCGGTCAATTTAGCGGGGTCGATTTCAATGTTTCTCGTATCGACGTGGTCAGCCCGAACGGCCGGTAAAAACTGATTCTATGACACCGAATGTGCGGCCAGAGGGGGCATGAAGAAAAACGGCAGCAGTCGCAGCAATGCACTGGATGACAAGGCGGTGGCGGCGCGCTTCGACGCGCAAGGTGGCCAATGTTTCTATTGCCAGAAACCGTTGCTTCGGCAGGCAGCCGGCAAAGGTCACCCCAAGGGTGACGGGCGCTTCTATACGAAGGAGCACGTCTTTCCGATTGCGCGAGGCGGCCGGAAGGATTGGTCCAACAAGGTTTTCGCCTGCTCGCCCTGCAATACCGAGAAGGCTCATCGTGCTCCCACCTATGACGAGGTGGCGCGGCTGCGCGAGTTGAACCGCGCGGCACCTCCGGCACCGCGGTTGCTGGCGCCGGCAACGGATCTGGCCCTGATTGATCAGGAAATGGGTGCCTTGCTGGCGCGGCTTCTGGCGACCGCAGGGGCCACAGTCCGGGACGAAGCAGGTGCCCAAAGCGACCATGAAGCCGACGACCCGCGACAAGAGTTCGAAGCTGAAACGCCGTCGCGACCCGGATCAAGTAGCAATCCGTTGAGGGGAATGGGTCGGCTGGTCAATCTGTTGGCTACTATCCGTCTCAGCGCAAGCTGGCTCGCACAAGCGCGAGGCATGCTTGTTGCGATAAGCGATAAGTTCTCGTCGCCAGCGCTGGACAAGACGCTTGCCGCCGACACCCTGCGTCGCCTCATTTATCTCGAAATTATCGGATCAAACCAGCTGCTCGCCAGGCTTTGGGACACTACAAGAGGAACCGCATCGCTGCCAGAGCTGCATCGGACAATGGGCAATACCGAGGTCCAGCGCGAACTGCATATATTCACCGAATTCATGGGGGGTGCGACCGAGGCTGAACAGACCAAGGTAGATGCAGCGCTGCTACGAAAACGCATCGTCGCACTGGGGGCGTCTGAGTCCTGCAAGGCAATCACAAAGTTCCGAAACGAGCGTCTGGCACATTGGCAATTCGATCCGCGACCCAAGCCAGAACCGCGAGCCCCGTATGTCGAGGACTTCATGCACTTGAGCCTCGAAACCCTAACCCTGATCGACGATGCGGACACGCTGGTCAATCGCTACGCCGGAAGAACATCGCTTGCCGCCAGTGAGAGTGCCACCGAAGCCGCATGCCAGCTGCTGTTCGCGGGACTTCACGGCGAAAGCGAAACGGAGCGGCTAGCACTTTTTGAAAAGCACCCCAGCTTGCGCGCGACAGTCGTGCCAGCCGCCGACTATCGCCCGGGCCTGCTGCATGTCCTGAACCTCGGACGCGCCCGTAGCTGATGAATGCCGTCGCTGCCTATACGATTGCCGCCCGCCAGATCAGGCGCAACGCCGGGCTACCCCGGTCTCCCTGCTGAACCCCGAAATCATCGGCCGAGCTCAGAAAACCTCACCGGCTCGCTCGGTGGCGTCGCCTGGGCTAGCGCCCGGCGCCACCAGCCGACGTCGTGCCAGCGGCCGTGCTTGAAGCCGACCTCACGGTAGACGCCCGGGCGCCTCGAACCCGACTGCCTCGTGCAGCGCGACGCTGGCATCGTTGGGCAGGGCGATGCCGGCATAGGCCGAATGGAAACCCTGCCGGGTCAGGATCTCGAGCAGGGCGCCGTAGAGCGCCCGGCCGACGCCGCCGCGGCGAGCGCCCTCGGTGACATAGGCCGTCACGTCGACCGACCAGCGATAGGCGGCACGCGCCCGATGGGGGCTGGCGTAGACATAGCCAAGCAGGTGGTCGCCATCCTCGGCGACCAAGTAGGGGTAGACGGCCAGGGTGTCCTGGATCCGGCGCGCCATCTCCGCGACGATCGGCGGTTCATCCTCGAAGGAAATCGCCGTCTCGCGCACGATCGGCGCATAGATGGTCTGGATCGCCGCGGCATCGGCCGTTTCGGCCACGCGAATCTTCAACGTCTCGTCCTCGCCTGACTGTCTTCAGGCGAATTCTCCGCCAGGCCGGGCTGCGGGGGCAACGGGCATCGCGGATTGCCGATGCCGGCTGCCTCCGGCCCGGGCGCAGGTTACTTCGCGAGGTACTCGTCCAGGATCTTGGCGTCCGGGGACTTGAGAGTCATGCCGCCCGGGCCGGCCGCGATCCGGGTCACGAGCTGGCTGGGCTCGACGCCCTTCTCGAAGTTTTGAAGCTCCTTGGAGTCGCTGCGGAAGACCCAGAGCCGGCCGTCGACGACCTTGGTGGTGAAGCCCGGCTTGTCGTAGGCCGACGATTTCGTATCGGTCGCGCAGGCCGAGGTGCCGACCAGAAGCGAGACAGCAAGCAGGGTGGCGGCTAGCAGACGCATGTTCCCCTCATTATCGTGTTGCGTGGGTGGCGAGGTGTCGGCCCCTAGCGGGGCGTGCGCTCGTACCAAGCTCTGCTGGCGTTGACGATGCGCACGACCGACAGCATGACCGGCACCTCGATCAGCACGCCGACGACGGTGGCGAGCGCGGCACCGGAATTGAACCCGAACAGGCTGATCGCCGCGGCGACCGCCAGCTCGAAGAAGTTGGAGGCGCCGATCAGGGCCGAGGGCCCGGCGACGCAGTGGGGCACGCCGAAATAGCGGTTCAGCAGATAGGCGAGGCCCGAGTTGAAATAGACCTGGATCAGGATCGGCACGGCCAGCAGCAGGATCACGCCGGGCTGGGCGATGATCTGCTCGCCCTGGAAACCGAACAGCAGGACCAGGGTCAGCAGCAGCGCGCCGAGCGACAGCGGCCCGAGGCGGGCAAGCAGCCGGTCGAGGGCGGCATGGCCGCCGGCGGCGATCAGCCCGCGGCGCCAGGCTTGCGCGACCGCGACGGGGATGACGATGTAGAGCGCGACCGACAGGAGCAGCGTCGACCAGGGCACGGTGATCGCCGACAGGCCGAGCAGCAGGCCGACGATCGGGGCGAAGGCCACCACCATGATGGCGTCGTTGACGGCCACCTGGCTCAGGGTGAAATGCGGCTCGCCGTCGCACAGGTTCGACCAGACGAAGACCATCGCGGTGCAGGGCGCCGCGGCCAGCAGGATCAGCCCGGCGATGTAGCTGTCGATCTGCGCCTCGGGCAGCAGCGGCCGGAACAGCCAGCCGATGAACAGCCAGCCGAGCAACGCCATCGAGAACGGCTTGACCGCCCAGTTGATGAACAGCGTCACCCCGATGCCGCGCCACTGGCCGGCGACATGCCCCAGCGCCGTGAAATCGATCTTCAGCAGCATCGGCACGATCATCAGCCAGATCAGCACCGCCACCGGCAGGTTGACCTGGGCCACCTCAAGCCGGCCGACCGCCTGGAACGCGGCCGGAAACCAATGGCCCAGCGCGATGCCGGCGACGATGCACAGGCCAACCCAGATCGTCAGATAGCGTTCGAAAACGCCGAGGCCAGGGCGCGCCGGGGTGCCGATCGTGTCGGCCGCGCCGCTCATGTCGGTGCCGTGGTCTTGCCGATGGCGTCGAGCTCGTGCTGCAGCGACATGCCGTCGAGCGCTTCGAGGCGCAGATTGACGAACAGCCGCAGGCGGGCCTGCATGGCCGAGAAGGCATCCTTGAAGGCCTTCCGGCGCACCTCGTCGGGGCCTTCGACCGCGGCCGGATCCGGAATGCCCCAATGCGCCGTGACCGGCTTGCCTGGCCAGACCGGGCAGACCTCGCCGGCGGCGGAGTCGCAGACGGTGAAGATAAAGTCGATCGGCGGCGCCCCCGCCTTGGCGAATTCGTCCCAGCTCTTGCTGCGCAGGCCGGCCGTCGGCAGGTGCAGGCCATCCAACAGTTCGAGCGCGAGCGGATGGACCTGCCCCTTGGGGTAGCTGCCCGCGCTGTAGCCGGTGAACCGGTCGCCGCCCATGCTGTTCAGCAGGCTCTCGGCCAGGATCGACCGGGCGGAGTTGCCGGTGCAGAGGAAGAGGACGTTGTAGTGGTTGCTCACGATCGGCCTCGGGCGCGTTTGGTGGCGACGGGTTCGGCGACCGCCGGCACGGGACAACAGACCGGCGCGGCCGTGGTGGGATTGCCGCAGCAATTGGCCGTCAGATATCCGACCAGCGCGTTCATGGCTGTAATATCCGCGGCGTAGATCAGTTGCCGGCTCTGGCGGCGCTGCGTCACCAGCCCGGCATGGCGCAGTTGCGCCAGGTGGAAGGACAGCGACGACGCCGGCAGCTCGAGCGCCGCGGCGATCGTGCCAGCCGATTCCCCGGCGGGGCCGCGTTCGACCAGAAGGCGATAGACCGCGAGGCGGTTTTCCTGGGCGAGAGCGGCAAGCGCTGCGATGACCTGTTTCGTTTCCATATTTCAATAATCACAGAAATGATGGATCATGCATAGCCGCGTGTCCGAGGGCTGTCAAAAGACAGTTCCGTGACAGCGGGCATGACCGGGGTAGGAAACGGAGCGGGCGATGCAGAAACCCGCAGCCCGACCAGGGCCAGGCTTGACCCGTCGCGCCATGATGGCCGCCGGGGTGGTGGCCTGCGCGCTATCCATCGCCCGGCAGAGGCCGGCGGCCGCCGCCGGCGGGCTGAGCTTCGGCCTGACCCCGGTCTTCCTCGATTCCGACATCCAGCTCCTGGCGAACCTCGAGGCCTATCTCGAGCGGGCCACCGGCGGGCCGGTCGCGCTGGTCAAGCGGCGCACCTACCAGGAGATCACCGCGCTGCTGCTGACCGGCCAGCTCGACGCCGCCTGGATTTGCGGTTTTCCCTTCGTCCAGCACGCCGACCGCCTGGCCCTGGTCGGGGTGCCGCTGTTCCGCGGCCGGCCGCTCTACCAGTCCTACGTCATCGTGCGGGAGGGCGCGCCCGCCCGTGACTTTGCCGACCTGCGCGGCGGCATCCATGCGTTCTCGGACCCGGAAAGCAACTCCGGGTTTCTCGTCACCCGCTGCCTGCTGGCCGATCTCGGCGCGACGCCCGACAGTTTCTTCAGCCGGGTGTTCTTCACCTACGGCCATCGCAACGTAATCCGCGCCGTGGCCGCGGGCCTGGCCCAGAGCGGGTCGGTCGACGGCTATGTCTGGGAGGTGATGAAGGAGACCGAGCCGGGCCTCGTCGGTGCCACCCGGGTGCTGCGCCGCTCGGAATGGCTGGGCTTCCCGCCCGTCGCCTGCCTGCGCTCGGCCGCTGGCCAGCCGGGTGTCTCGGCGCTCGCCGCGGCGCTGCAGGGCATGGCCGGTGACCCGCTCGGCCGCACGGTGCTGGCGGAACTGCGCCTGGACGGCTTCAGCGCGGCCGAGCCGGCGCTGTTTGACGGCATCGCCGCCAAATATGCCCAGGTGCGGGAGAGCCTGTGATGCCCGGGCGGCTCAGGGGCGGCATCGCGGCCTGGCCCCTGGCGGTCAAAGTCCCGCTCAGCGTCGTGCTGATCGTGGTCGCCGCGGCCATGGGGCTGTCGCAGGCGGTGCTGTCCCGCCTGTCGACCGAGCAGGAAAACCATCTGCAGAGCCTGGCCGGCGCCTTCCTCGACGGCCTGTCGACGGCGACGATGCCGGCGGTGATCCGGCGCGACGTCTGGGAAGTGTTCGACGGGCTGGATCGGGCGCGGGGCCAGTATTCCGGCCTGCGCGCCCTCTACACCGTCGTCACCACGCCCGACGGCCAGATCCTTGCCTCGTCCGACCCCGATCGCTTCCCCACCCAGACGGCGATGCCGTCCGCCCTGGAGAACCGGTTCGTGCCGGGCAGCCTGACCATCGACGAGCGTGCCGGCCGGGCCTGGGCCGCGCGCGACCTACGCGAAGGCGGCATCCTGATCGGCCGGTTGTTCGCCGAGATCGACATCACCGACCTGCTGGCGGTGCGGCGCGAGGTCGCCCTGACGCTGCTACTGGTCAACGCCGCGCTGACGGTCGCCTTCGGCGCGGTCGGCTACCTGCTGGTCGGCCGCATGGTTCATCCCCTTGGCATCCTGGCGCGCCATCTGCGCCGGGCCAGGGACGGCGAGGTGGTCGCCATCGCCGAACCGGAATTCAGGCGGGTCGGGGCCGAGTTCAGCGACGCCTTCCTCCAGTTCAACGACCTGGTCCGGGCGCTGGAGGAACGCAAGAACCTGGCGGCGCGGCTGGCCGATGAGGAGAAGCTGGCGCTGCTGGGCAAGCTCGCCTCCGGTATGGCCCACGAGGTGAACAACCCGTTGGGCGGCATGCTGAACGCGATCGACACGCTGCAGGCCCATGGCCATGACCCGGAGATCCGTCGGCGGTCGCTCGATTTCCTGCATCGCGGGCTGGCGGGCATCCGCAACGTCGTGCGCGCCACGCTCGTCAGCTACAAGGGCGGCGGCGATCCCTCCCGGCTGACCGGCGGCGACCTGGAGGATCTGCCCTTCCTGATTCAGCACGAAGCCGAGGCCCGGCGGCTGCGCATCGCCTGGCAGAGCAGCCTGCCGGACAGCGTCGAGGCCGAAGGCGGCACCATCCGCCAGATCCTGCTCAACCTTCTGCTCAATGCCTGCGCCGCATCGCGGACCGGCGGCCTGGTCAGGCTGACCGCGCGGCTGGACGACCAGGATGCCCTGGTGTTCGTCATTGCCGACGAAGGGCCGGGCCTGCCGGCCCCGATGGCCGACATTCTCACCGGCCAGCCCGCCGAGACCCCGCCCAAGGGGACCAGCGGCCTCGGCCTGTGGACCACCGCCCGCCTCGTCGCGCGGCTGGACGGCAGCATCACCCTCGGACGCCACGAGCATGGATCGCAGGTCATCGTCGCGATCCCGCTCCAGCCACGGAGACCGGTCGATCATGCAGCCTAGCAACCTTCCGATCGGAATCGTCGAGGACGACGCGATCATCGGCGGCACACTGGCCCATCGCCTGGAGATCGAGGGCTATCGCCCGATCCTCTGGGAAAGCGGCGAGGCGGCGCTGGAGGCCATCGCCGTCGAGCGGCCGCGCGCCGTCGTCTGCGACATCCGGCTGCCCGGCCTGTCCGGCGAGGAGCTGTTCCTGCGCTCGCTGCCGCTGATCGGCCGCACGCCGTTCGTCTTCGTCACGGCATACGGCGACATCGACCAGGCGGTGCGCCTGACCAAGGCCGGCGCGGTCGACTACATCACCAAGCCCTATGTGCTGGGCGAGCTGCTGGCGCGGCTCGAGCGGCTGGTCGCCAGCCCCGGCCCGGAGACGGTGGGCGGCGCGCTTGGCCATGCCCCGGTCATGCGGCGGATCGAGCTGCTGCTGGCCCGGGTGGCCGATATCGACAGCATCGTGCTGCTGACCGGGGAATCCGGCGTCGGCAAGGAAGTCGCCGCCCGGCATCTGCATCGCATCTCGGCGCGCGCGCAGGCGCCGTTCTTCGCGGTGAACTGCGCGGCGATCCCGACCGAACTGATCGAAAGCGAGTTGTTCGGCCACGAGAAAGGCGCGTTTACCGGCGCGGCCCAGCGCCATGCGGGGTATGTCGAGCGGGCGCGCGACGGCGTCCTCTTCCTCGACGAGGTCGGCGAGCTGCCGCTCGCCGTGCAGGCGAAGCTGCTGCGGCTGATCCAGGACCGGTCGTATATGCGGGTCGGCGGCGAGGACGCGCTGCATTGCAAGGCACGCTTCGTCTTCGCGACCAACGTCGACCTGGCCACGGCGGTCGAGGCCGGACGATTCCGTCGCGACCTGTTCTATCGGATCAACGTGATCGATGTCGCCATCCCGCCGTTGCGCGATCGTGGCGACGATATCCTGCCGCTGGCCCGGTCGTTCCTGCGCGAGTTCTCGGACGCTTTCGCCCGGCCGCTCGAAGGCTTCGACCATGGCGCGGAAACGCTGATGCAGAACCACGCCTGGCCCGGCAACGTCCGCGAATTGCGCAACCGTATCGAACGCGCCGTCGCCCTGGCGGAAGGGCCGCATCTGGTCGCGGCAGATCTTTTCCCCGGCGAGGCGGCCGCGCCGGCGAATCCGCTGACCCTGGCGGAAGTCCGGGAAACGGCCGAGCGGCGCCATATCCGCGACGTCCTGACGGGTACGCGCGGCGATGCGGTGCGGGCCGCGGCCATTCTCGGCATCTCACGCTCGACTTTCTTCGAGAAGATCCGGCGCCTGGGCATCGACCACCACCCGTCCTGAGAACCGGACGCAATTCCGGCCGCCTGTCCGGAACTCCGGACGGCGCGCCCGCCGTAGGCCGCCGCGATCCGCGGAAAACCGCCATCGCCGCGGGTGGCACGCCGCTTGCTCTTCTGTCCCCTGAGAAAACCATCTTCCGGGGAGGGAAGCCATGAAGGGGTGCAACAACCTCGTCGACGTCGGTCGGCGGCAATTCCTGCGTGGCGGCGGCGCGGCCGTCGCCGGCGCCGCGGCGGCAGCCGCCGCTCTGGGCCGCACGGAAGCGAAGGCCGCGCCGGCGCCGGCGCGCGTCAGCTATCCGTCGAACCGCCTGGCGAATGTCGCCGATCTCAAGGTCAACGAACCCGTCGACATCGCCTATCCCGACGCGGATTCGCCCGGCGTGCTGATCAAACTCGGCCAGGCCGTCGACGGCGGCGCCGGTCCCCACCGCGACATCGTCGCCTTCTCGATCCTGTGTCCGCACAAGGGGTTCCCGCTGGCCTATGCCGCTGCCGACCGGTCGCTGAACTGCCCGGGGCATTATTCGCGCTTCGACGTCGAGAAGGGCGGCCAGCAGATCTGGGGCCAGGCCACGCAGAACCTGCCGCAGTTCGCGCTGCGCATCGACGGCAAGGGCGACATCTTCGCCGAAGGCGTCGACGAGCTGATCTACGGCCGCCTCAGCAACCGGCTCTGAAAGGGGGGATCACCGACATGGCCTTCAAGCGATACGTCGACCGCCTTCCGATTCCGCCGAAAGATGCCCGGGTCCAGAACGTGACCTGCCATTTCTGCATCGTCGGCTGCGGCTACAAGGCGGTTTCCTGGCCGGTCAACCAGCAGGGCGGGCCCGCACCTGGGCAGAACCTCTTCGGTGCCGACCTGGCCAAGCAGGAGGCGGCCGACAGCGCGGCCTGGTTCGCCCCATCGATGTACAACGTCGTCAAGCAGGACGGCCGCGACGTTCACATCGTCATCATGCCGGACAAGGATTGCGTGGTGAATTCCGGCCTCGGCTCGGTCCGCGGCGCGCGGCTGGCCGAGCTGTCCTACTCGCAGACCACCAACACCCAGCAGCAGCGGCTGACCGACCCGCTGGTCTGGCGCTACGGCAGCATGATGCCGACCAGCTGGGACGACGCGATCGACCTGGTCGCCGAGGTCACCCGGCGCGTCGTCGAGGAACAGGGCGAGGATGGCCTGATCGTCTCGGCTTACGACCATGGCGGCGCCGGCGGCGGCTACGAGAACACCTGGGCCACCGGCAAGCTCTATTTCGAGAGCATGAAGATCAAGAACATCCGCATCCACAACCGCCCGGCCTACAATTCGGAAGTGCATGCGACACGCGACATGGGCGTCGGCGAACTCAATAATTGCTACGAGGATGCCGAGCTGGCCGACACGCTGTTCATCGTCGGCGCCAACTCGCTGGAAACCCAGACCAACTACTTCCTGAACCACTGGATCCCCAATCTGCGCGGGACCACGCTGGACAAGAAGAAGCAGGAGATACCGAACGAGGCGCATGCCGCCGCCCGCATCGTCATCGTCGATCCGCGGCGCACGGTCACCGTCAACGCCTGCGAGGTCGAGGCGGGCAAGGACAACGTCCTGCATCTCGCGATCAATTCCGGCACCGACCTGATCCTGTTCAACGCGATCTTCACCGAGCTGGCGGCGAAGGGCTGGCTCGACCGCCCGTTCATCCAGGCCTCGACCAGCGGGTTCGACGCCGCGCTGGCCGCGAACAAGGTCTCGCTCGACGAGGCGGCGAAGGTGACCGGCCTGACCGTCGCCCAGATCGCCAAGGCGGTCGCCTGGATCGGCGAGCCGAAGGCGGGCGGCGCCCGCCGGCGCACCATGTTCGCCTATGAGAAGGGGCTGATCTGGGGCAACGACAACTACCGCACCAACGCGGCCCTGGTGAACGTGGCGCTGGCCACCGGCAATATCGGCCGGCCGGGCGGCGGCTGCGTCCGGCTGGGCGGCCACCAGGAAGGTTATTCGCGGCCGTCGGACGCCCATGTCGGCCGGCCCGCGGCCTATGTCGACCAGCTGCTGATCGGCGGCAAGGGCGGCGTCCATCACATCTGGGGCTGCGACCACTTCAAGACCACGCTGAACGCCAGCGAGTTCAAGCGCACCTACAAGAAGCGCACCGACCTGGTGAAGGACGCGATGCTGTCGGTGCCCGGGGGTGATCGCCGGGCCCAGGTCGAGGCGATCATGGGCGCGATCCGCCAGGGCGGCTTGTTCGCCGTCAACGTCGATATCGTCCCGACCCAGATCGGGCAGCATTGCCACGTCGTGCTGCCGGCGGCGACGGCGGGCGAGATGAATCTGACTTCGATGAACGGCGAGCGGCGGATGCGGCTGACCGAGCGCTACATGGATCCCCCGGGCCAGTCCAAGCCGGACTGCCTGGTCGCCGCGGCGCTTGCCCAGGGCCTGGAGCGGAGCTGGCGCGCCGCCGGCAAGCCGGCCATCGCCGACAAGTTCAAGGGCTACGACTGGAAGACCGAGGAAGACTCCTTCAAGGACGGCTATCAGCGTCACGAGAAGGGTGGCGAGTTCGTCAGCTACGATCGCCTGCGCGCGATGGGCACCAACGGCTTCCAGGAGCCGGCGACGGCGTTCGACGGCGGCAAGATCGTCGGGACGAAACGCCTCTACACCGACGGGAAGTTCGGGACGAAGGATGGCAAGGCCACGTTCATGGCCTCCACCTGGCGCGGCTTCCAGGCCGAGGGCAAGCAGGCCGAGAAGGACAAGTTCACCTTCCTGATCAACAACGGTCGCACCAACCAGGTCTGGCAATCCGCCTATCTGGACCAGCAGAGCGATTTCGTCCGCGATCGCTGGCCGTTCCCGTTCATCGAGATGAACCCCGCCGACATGCAGGAGCTGAACCTCGGCGCCGGCGACCTGGTCGAGGTCTACAACGACAACGGCTCGACCCAGGCGATGGTCTACCCGACGCCGACGGCCAAGCGAAAGGAAACCTTCATGCTGTTCGCCTATCCGACCGGTGTGCAGGGCAACGTCGTCTCCAAGGGCGTCAACGAGTTCGTGATCCCCAACTACAAGCAGGCCTGGGGCAACATCCGCAAGATCGCCACGGCGCCGGAGGTGACCCGGCACCTGACCTTCAAGTCCCAGGAATACGTGACCGGCTGATCCTCTCTCCGGCAACTCGGGCCACGGGCGGGACCTGACGATCCCGCCCGCTCTTTTCCCCTCCTGGAGAACGGCGATGAAGATACTCGGACTGCGCGGCTGGAGCGGCGCGGGCAAGACCACGCTGCTGGTCACCCTGATCCCGGTGCTGGCCGGCCGCGGCATCACCGTGTCGACGGTGAAGCATGCCCATCACGCCTTCGACGTCGATGTCGAGGGCAAGGATTCCTGGCGGCATCGCCAGGCCGGCGCGGCGGAGGTGCTGGTCTGCTCGGAGAACCGCGTCGCCATCATGCAGGAGCTGCGGGGCGCGCCGGAACCGCCGCTGGCCGAACTGATCGCCCGGCTGAGGCCGGTCGACCTGGTGCTGGTCGAAGGGTTCCGGAACGAGGCCCACGACAAGATCGAGGTCTGGCGGCATGGATCGCCCCAGCCGCTGGTCGGCCGCGGTGATCCCAACGTGGTGGCGGTGGCCTCCGACACGCGCCTCGGCGATATCGGCCTGCCGGTCCTCGACATCAACGATCCGCCGGCGATCTGCGACTTCATCATTGTCCATTGCGGCCTGCAGCCGGTCGCGCCGTTCGATATCCCCGTCCCGATCTGCTGTTGAGGAAGTGCCGATGAAATTGCTGGTTCTTATGACGGCCGCGGCCGCTCTGCATGGCGTAACCCTGGTGACCCCGGCGATGGCTGCCGGCGACGTTGCCGCGGGCGAAAAGGTCTTCGGCAAGTGCAAGGTCTGTCACACCGTCGATTCCGGCGGCAAGAACCTCGTCGGCCCGAATCTGCATGGCGTGATCGGCCGCAAAGCGGCGACCGTATCCGGCTTCAACTATTCATCGAGCCTGGCCGCGCTCGGTGTGACCTGGGATGAAGCCAACCTGGCCGCCTATCTGGCCGATCCGCGCAAATTCAACCCGGGGACCAAGATGGTCTTCGCCGGGCTGAAGAAACAGCAGGAGCTGGACGACGTGATCGCCTACCTCAAGGCGGCGCAGTAGCGACTTACCTGGCCGCGCTCTCATATCGCCTCCGGCAAGCGTCGAGGGCCAGCACGACCGACAGGCCCAGCGGTATCTCGGCAAGGAGACCCACGGCGGCGATCACCGCCGTGGCCGTCCCCGTGCCCGCGGCGTCGGCAGCGAGTGCTGCCGCGATGATTCCGGAACCCGAGGCACCGATCAGGGCCGTCGGCACGGCACGCGCGTACGGCAGGTCCGCCAGGCGGCTCATCAGCATGGTCTGGCCGGCATTCAGGTAGACCTGGCAGGCGAGCGACAAGGCAAGCAGCGCGATCACCAGCGGGCGCTGGATCAGGGCCGGCGCCGCCATGCCCGACAGGATCGCGAGCAGCAGCAACACAGCGCCGAGCGTCCAGGGGCGCAAGCTGGCGGTGAAGACGCGAACGGCATGATCGCCCTGGGCAGCAAGCCGGCGGCCCAGAAGCTGGGCGATGGCAACCGGCACGACGACATGGACGGTGACCGCGATCAGCATGCCCGACGGCGGCGCGAGGACGATGGGCAGGTCCAGCAGCAACGCGGCGGCAGGTCCCGCGGCGATGAGCGCCACGCCTGCCGCGAGCAGTATCTGCAGCAGCGCGGCGCGCTGATCGGCACCGGCCAGGTTCACCCACAGGCAGGTCAACAGGCTGGGCGGTCCGGCGGCAAGCAATGTGAGCCCGGCGATGTAGGCGGGAATCTCTGCCGCCGGCAGCAGCGGCCGAAATAGCCAAGCCAGCGCGATGGCAGCAAGCAGTGCCATCGAGATCGGGCGGATGATGCCGCCGACGAACAGCGCGATGCTGGCCCCTCGCCAGTCGAAGGTAAGCCTGGCGTTCGACGGCAGGCTAGCCTGCATCATGGCGGGGATGACCGCCGCCCAGATCAGCGCGGCGATGGGAAGGCTGATTGCCCCCACCCGCATGTCGACGATGCTGCGCATCACGCCGGGGATGAAATGGGCGATGCCGACACCGACGCCCACGGCGAACGCCAACAGAAGCACGAGATGCCGTTCGATCCAGCCTGGCTGCGATGCAGTTGCGTCCGCGGCGGTATGCGCCGGTACCGGCTTGATCGAGGGCGTCGGCGTCATCGGGCTGGCAATCCGATTTGATATTTCCAGAATTCCAAAAATGTCGTCTTCTGGTTTAATCGGATCGGTTTACCGCGTCAAAATACCGTTTCGTGACGCCGCGCCGGCAGATCTCACATGGCGCTGATGATGCCCGCGGCGGCCGGCTTCAACCCGGCTTCCTTGCGCTCGGAATAGCGGTCGGTCAGCATCGCCGTATGCGGCCGCAGCAGCACGGTAACCCGCACCAACTCCTCCATGACGTCGACGATGCGGTCGTAGTAACTCGATGGCCGCATGCGGCCGTCGGCATCGAACTCCTTGTAGGCCATCGCCACGCTCGACTGGTTCGGGATGGTGAACATCCGCATCCAGCGGCCGAGCAGCCGCAATGAATTGACTGCATTGAAACTCTGCGAGCCGCCCGATACCTGCATCACGGCCAGCGTCCGCCCCTGCGTCGGGCGCACCGCGCCGATGCTCAGCGGCAGGTGGTCGATCTGCGCCTTCATCAGCCCGGTGATCTGGCCGTGGCGCTCCGGGCTGCACCAGACCTGGCCTTCCGACCAGGTCGACAGCTCGCGCAATTCCTGCACGGCCGGATGGTCGTCGCCCGCCACCTGATCGGGCAGCGGCAGGTCGCTCGGATCGAAGATCCGGGTCTCCGCGCCGAAGAACTGCAGCAGGCGTGCGGCTTCCTCGGTCGCCAGCCGCGAAAACGATCGCGGCCGCAGCGATCCGTACAGCAGCAGGATCCGGGGCGGATGATCGTCGGGCCCCAGCAGCGCGGGTGCGCCCTCGGCGAACCGCCGGTCGAGCGCGGGCAGCAGGTCGGGATCGGCTAGGGAACGCAGTCGCATCACACCCTCCGGCCCTGCGCGTCGACGACCCGCTCGCCATCCTCCTTGGTGAACGCCCCCTGCTGCGGCTGCGGCAGGATGTCGAGAACGGCTTCCGAGGGGCGGCAAAGTCTCACGCCCAGCGGCGAGACCACGATCGGCCGGTTGATCAGGATCGGATGCGCCATCATCGCGTCGAGCAACTGGTCGTCGGTCAGGGACGGATCCCCCAGCCCGAGTTCGGCGAACGGCGTGCCCTTCTCGCGGATGACCGACCGGACGGGCACGCCCATGCGATCGATCAGCTGCCGCAGCAGGGCGCGGGTGGGCGGCGTCTTCAGGTATTCGACCACATGGGGCTCGATGCCGGCATTGTTGATCATCGCCAGCGTGTTGCGCGACGTGCCGCAATCGGGGTTATGATAGATGATCAAGTCCAAGGCTTGTCCTTTCATGGCGCGCAGGCCCGCAGCCCGGCGATCAGTGGTTCGATGTCGATCGTGCCGCCGCAGCAATCCTTCAGCAGGAACAGCATCAGGTCGCGCAGGCCCTCGATGTCGGCGCGGTAGACGATCGAGCGGCCGCGGCGGTCGGCCCTGACCAGCTCGGCACGGGCCAGGATTCCCAGATGGGTCGACATCGTGTTCTGCGGCACGTCCAGCGCCTGGGCGATCTGGCCGGCGGCGAGGCCCGTGGGCTCGTGCCGGACCAGCAGCCGGAAGCATTCCAGGCGCGTGGCCTGGGACAGGGCGGCGAAGGCCTGCTGGGCGTCTATTGAATCCATATATCCAGAATAATGGATTTATTGCCGACCGTAAATCCCCCGTGATGGGCCATGGCCGACCGGGCTCCGGCTAGCGATGGCGCCAGACTTTCACCGACGAGATCACCAGTATCGCGGCCAGGGCGGGAAGCACGATCCAGTTGGGTACGATGGCGAGCAGCTGGCCGCCGATGAAGGCGCCGGCGATCGAGCCGATCGCCATCAGCACGACGAAGCGCCCTTCGCGGCGCAGTACCGAGAAGCTCCGGTCGCGGCTGTAGCGCGAGAACCCGACGATCATCGTCGGCAGGCTGACCGCGAGCGACAGGCTGCCCGCCAGTTTGACATCGGCGCCGAACAACAGGATCAGCGTCGGTATCAGCAACTCGCCGCCGGCGACGCCCATCAGCGACGCGACGACACCGATCAGGAAGCCCGCGACCACGCCCGCGATCATCTGCAGCCCGCCGGCGAGGAGCGGCGCACCTGCCGATGCATCGTGGCCGAACAGCAGGACAGCGGCGATCACCAGCAGCAGCACGGCGATGACCCGGTAGAGCGTCTCGGATCGCAGCCGCGTCGCCCAGCCCGCGCCGGCCCAGGCGCCGATCAGGCTTCCCGCCAGGAGATTGGCGATGACTTCCCAATGACCGGCAATCTGCGCGAACGGAACGGTCTGGGCGCGGAACGGCAATGCCGCGGCAACCACGATCAGGCTCATGGCCTTGTTGAGGATCACCGCCTCCAGGGCCGGGAACCGAAACAGCCCGATCAGCAGCGGCAGGCGAAACTCGGCGCCGCCGAGACCGATCAGCCCGCCGAGCATGCCGATCGCCGCACCGCTGCCGACGGTCGTGGCGTCCTTGCGCAACCCAGTATCTGACATCGTGCCGGTCCCCTGACTTCGTCGCCGTCGGTAAGACCGTTGCCCATGCACATGGCGGCCATGCGACCTTGGTCCGCCGTTATAGTCAGGGAGGAATATCGAGTCCAGAAGCCCTACCTCTACCGGCCGGGCGAACCCGGTCAGGCAGCCCGGAACACCGTGAGGAAGCGCGCGACCTCGGCATCCAGTTCGCCGGCCTCCGCGGTCAGGCGCTGCGAGGCGTCGAGCACGGCGCTCGCCGCCGACCTGGCGGCGCCCGCGGTCTGGGCGACGCCGCCCACCGCCTCGTGCACGACCACGCTGTCGCCAGCGACGTCGTCGACCGCGACGGTGATCTCCGACGTCGCCTTGTCCTGCTGCTGCATCGCATCGGCGACGGCCGTGGAGATATCGGACAGCCGGGCGATGACCGAGGAAATGCGCTGGTTCGCCTCGATCGCCGTGGTCGCGGTGTTCCGGATGTCGCCGATATGGCGGCCGATGTCGTCGGTCGCCTGGGCGGTCTTGCGGGCGAGCGCCTTGACCTCGTTGGCGACGACGACGAAGCCTTTGCCGGAGGCGCCGGCGCGCGCGGCTTCGATGGTGGCGTTGAGCGCCAGCAGGCTGGTCTGCTCGGCGATCACCCGGATGAAATCCACCACCGCGGTGATGCGCGACGACGCGGCGGAGAACTTGGCGACGATCTCGCGCGAGCGGGCGGCTTCCGCCACTGCCTGGGCGGTGATGCGTGAGGCTTCCGCGACCTGGCCCGAGACATGGTCGAGCGAGACGGTCATGCGCTGGCCGGCCGCGGCGACGCTCTGCACATGGCCTGAAACCCTGCCGACACCCTGCTCGGCGGCGGAGGAGCGTGTTTCCGTCTGCTCGGCGATATCGACCATGGCGCCGGCCGAGCGATGCATCGCCGCGGCGGTCGAGGCGATGGTCTGGGCGACGCCGCCGACGGCCGCCTCGAGGTCGGCCGCCAGTTGGTGCATTGCGGCCCGGCGCGCCTCGGCCGCTTCCTCGCTTTCCAGCCGCCGGCGCATCTCGGCGTTGCGTTCGGCCTCCTCGGCCGCGGCCATCGCCTCCTGGGTCGCGCGCAGTTCGGCCAGCGCGCGGTGGGCGGCGTCCGCGGTGGCCTGGACCAGGTCTGCCCCACTGCCGATGCCGGCATAGGTGCCGCCGTCGACGAGAACGAAGCCCGAGCGGAGGGCCTCCGGCTTCTCGCGGCCGAGCCGGTCCGCGAGCAGGGGAATGTCGGTATCGAGTTCGGCGATCAGCGGCTCGGCGTCCATCAGCAGGGCGATGGGGCGCTTGAGGTACAGCGCCCGCCCGGAGGGCTTGGCGAACTCGGCGGTAAGATGGTTCCGGTCGATCAGCCCGACCGGCACGCCGTCATCGACGATCGGCAGGGCGTGCAGCGCGCGATCCGCCTCGAAGCGGATCAGGACCTGGCCGGCGGGGGTCCTGGGCGAGATCGGCACGACCTGCTGGCAGATCGCTCGCGCGGTCGCGGCGGGGGATGACGAGGCGAGGACGATGGGGCGTTGGAACATCGATGCTTACCGCTGGTTACGTGCCGCGCGGCAGCCTCTGCCTGGACGATGATTCCGGCGTTATGATCCTATGACTATTCCATGAATATCGAATCAATGATGCATTGTGGATTGACCCATTGATGGTCAAGGCATAGGCTGAAGCCATGATCAAGCCAGCCGCTCGCCCCCGTTCCGTCCCGAAGCAGGCCCCCGACTTCACCAGCCGGGCGTACTGGAACGGCACGATCAAGATGAGCCTGTCGAAGTTCTTCATCCTGTGCGTGCTGCACAAGCGGCCGATGCATGGCTACGACGTCGCCCGTGCCGTCGAGCAGACGACGAACGGCTGCTGCTCACCCACCGAGGGCACGATCTACCCGGTGCTGCGCGAGTTTGAGGAAGGCGGCTACGTCACCTCGGAGGCCGAGGTCGTCTCGGGCCGCGAGCGCAAGGTCTACACGCTGACCGACAAGGGCCGCGACGCCTTCAAGGTCGCCGTGGACTCCTGGATGGAGATCACCCAGTGCCTGGTCGATTCCGGCCGCGTGGTCGACGAGGCCGCGTCGTCCCGGACCTGCTGTCCCTGACGTCTATTTTTTTGCCTCGATACATCAATCATCGATGCATAGTGCATCAGCAAGGGAGATACCGATGAGTGCCGAGCTTCCCATTGCCATCATCGGCGCCGGCCCCGTGGGCCTGGCGGCCGCGGCCCATGTCGTGGAACGCGGGCTGACCCCGCTGATCCTCGAGCGCGGGCGCACCGTCGGTCACGCCGTGCGGCACTGGGGCCATGTGCATGTCTTCTCCCCCTGGTCGTTCAACATCGACAAGGCGGCGCGCCGCCTGCTGGAGCAGCGGACCTGGATCGCGCCCGATCCGGATGCGCTGCCCACCGGCAATGCGTTGATCGACGACTACTTGGCGCCGTTAGCCGCCCACCCGGCGATCGCGCCACATCTGCGGCTCGGCGCCGAGGTCGTCAGCGTCAACCGCGCCGGCTACGACAAGGTGATGTCGCCGGGCCGCGACGAGGCGCCGTTCCGCCTTCGCTGGCGCGACCGCGACGGCCGCGACCATGAGGCGCTGGCCCGCGCGGTCATCGATGCCTCGGGCACCTGGTTCACCCCGAACCCGCTGGGCGTCGACGGCCTCGCCGTGCGTGGCGAGCGCGCGGTCGCCGACCGCATCGCCTACGGCATCCCCGATGTCGCGGGCACCGCGGCCGCCACCTATGCCGGCAAGCGCGTGCTGGTGGTCGGCAGCGGCCATTCGGCGATCAACGTCGTGCTCGACCTGCTGGCGCTGCAGGAGAGCGCGCCGGAGACCAAGGTGACCTGGGCGGTGCGCCGCGACCGGATCGACCGGCTGCTGGGCGGCGGGCTGAACGACCAGTTGCCCGCGCGCGGCGCGCTCGGCCTGGCCGCCAAGAAGGCGATCGCCGATGGCCGGCTGGCCATGCTCGCCCCCTATGCGGCCGAGCAGATCAAGACCGACGGCGCCGGCCTCAAGGTGACCGGCCGCCTCGGCGGCCAGCCCCACGAACTGACCGTGGACCGCATCGTCGTCGCCACGGGCTTCCGCCCCGACCTGTCGCCGTTCTCCGAACTGCGCCTCAGCGTCGACCCGATCATGGAGGCGCCGCCGGCGCTGGCTCCGCTGATCGACCCGAACCTGCATTCCTGCGGCACCGTGCCGCCGCATGGCGTGGTCGAGTTGACCCATCCCGAGGCCGGATTCTACATCGTCGGCTCGAAGAGCTATGGCCGTGCCCCGACCTTCCTGATGGCGACCGGTTACGAGCAGGTGCGCTCGGTGGTGGCCGAGATCGCCGGCGACCGGGAGGCCGCCCGCAACGTCCAGCTTGCTCTGCCCGAGACCGGTGTCTGCAGCGCGACGCCGCGGGCGGCCGCTGCCGAGGACGCAGCCGCGTCCGGCTGCTGCGGCGGGCCGCCGAAGGTGCGGCAGGATGCGTGCTGCGCGGTCGACGAGGCCGCCAAGGATGCGGGCAAGGGTGGTTGCGGCAGCCAGGCCGCGTGATGGCCGCAATCGAAATAGGCGGCGGGGCGGGTTCGTCCCGCCGCCTTTTCATCGCCGCTCTGGGCATCGGCCAGATCGTCGGTTACGGCACGCTCTACTACAGCTTCCCGCTGATCGCCGGCCCGCTGGGCGAGGCGCTCGGCGCCGATAAGCCGGCGGTCTACACCGCACTGGCCGTGGCGCTGCTGACGGCCGGGCTCGCCGCCTATCCGATCGGCGCGGCGATCGACCGCGGCCATGGCCGGCTGGTGATGGGCTGCGGTGCCGCGCTGGGCGGCCTGCTGCTGATCGCCTGGTCGCAGGTCACCAGCCTGACGATGCTCTATCTCGTCTTCGCCGGCATGGGCCTGGCCCAGGCGATGACGCTCTACGAACCCGCCTTCGCCGTGGTCGCCCGCCGGCTCGGCCGCGAGGCGCGCCAGGGCATCACCGAGCTGACCTTGTGGGGCGGCTTCGCCAGCACGGTGTTCATCCCGCTGCTGCAGGTGCTGATGGACCAGTTCGGCTGGCGCACCGGGCTGATGGTGCTGGCGGCGTTCCAGCTCGGCATCTGCATGCTGGTCTACCTCACGATGATCCAACCCCGCCTCGATGTCGCCGGCAGCGCCCACCATAGCGACGACGATGCCGCCGGCCCGAAGCTCGCCGGCCGTGCCGCGGTGGCCTGGGCGCTGCGCCAGCCGGTGTTCTGGGGGCTGTTCATCGCTATCGTCGCCTATCATGGGCTGTTCTCGGCGATGTCGTTCCACATCTACCCGATGCTGCTCGAACGCGGCTTCGATGCCGCAACCGTCGTCGGTGCGCTCGCCATCATCGGGCCCTCGCAGGTCGCCGGCCGTCTCGCGATCTGGACCTTCGCCCGCAGCCAGCCGCTGCGCGCGGTCGGCGTCGCCACCGTCATCGCCCTGCCGGTCGTCCTGCTGGTGCTGCTGTTCCTGCCGCCGAGCTTCCTGGCGCTGGCCGGCTTCGCCTGCCTCTACGGCACCGTCAACGGCATCATGACCATCATCCGCGGCGTGGCGATCCCGGAGATGCTGACCTCGCGCGCCTACGGGGCGCTGAACGGCATAATCGCCGGCCCGGGCACGATGCTGGAGGCGCTGGCGCCAGTCGGCGCCGCGATGCTGTGGGCGGCGACCGGCTCCTATGAGGCCGTGCTCGTCGGCGCCATCGGCGCCGCCGTCGTGGTGGCGATCGCCTTCGGCTTCGCTGCGATCAGGTCCGCGGCGACGCCGGCGGTGTGAGGCGGATGCGATGGCGGCTCAGGCGGGGCGAGGACCGAACAGGATGACGCCGGCGCCGACAAGGGACAAAGCGGCACCGGCAAAATCCCAGCGATCGGGTGCCGCGCCCTCGACCAGCCACAGCCAGGCCAACGACGCGACGATGTAGACGCCGCCATAGGCTGCGTAGGCACGCCCGGCGGCGTCCGCATCGCTGCGCGTCAGCAGCCAGGCGAATGCCACGAGGCTGACCACGCCGGGCGCCAGCCACCAGGCCGACTTGCCGAGCCGCGCCCACGCCCAGAAGGCGAAGCAGCCGGCAATCTCGGCCAGCGCCGCCCCTGCATAGACGGCAATCATCTTTCCCATCACGGCCTCATGACCTCACTACGGCGTGCCCTATCACAAGGTTTTTGTCGTCGTCGACCTGCACGGGCGGACAAGCCGTGACCGGCGCCGCCGTTGCCCCTTAGGGCAGGTAGAGCGCAAAGACGGTGTCCAGGCTATCGCGTGCGTCGGCCGAGCCTGTCAGGGTGAGGTGGACGGCACCGTGATCTTCCGACAGGGCGAAAGTCAGGAAGCCACAACATTCAGTCTCGCGCTCAACCAGTTCCCTCACCTCCGTGGCAAACGAAGAGGCGTAGGTCAGGTGAAGGGCGAGATCTTCGCGACGATGACCGATCAGCGCCTTGGTCGCGATCTCGTGCATCCATCCGGCTCGGTTCTTGAAGGCCCCAGGCGCCAGGGTGCAGGCGATCGGGGCCGCGCAGCCGCTCATGACGCGGTTCCCCCGGCCGGCTTGCAGCCGCACGAGCTGTCTGCGGCGCAGGACCGTTTCCGGCGCCGCAGCAGCAAATAGCCGCCCGCCATGACGGCGCCGAGCACGAGGACCACCAGCTCGATCGGCCAGCCACCCAGCACACCAGCACCGAGTCCGGTCAGGCCCAGGGCAGCAAGAAGCGGGGCCGCTGCGCAGCAGGCCGCGCAAGCAGCGCCCAGGCCAAGCAATGCTTTCGTTTTCGACATCATGGTCCGTTCCTCGTGACGCCCCGTCGGAGCAGTTGCCGCACCCTAGAACCTCAAGTAACTTGAGGTTCAAGCGCTTTTTCGAAGGGGACGATAAGTGGCCCGAGGCATTGGCATGACGATCGGCGTTCTGGCGGAAAGGGCGGGCTGCTCGGTCCCGACCGTTCGCTATTACGAGGAGGTCGGGCTGCTGCCGACCGCCGACCGCAAGCCAGGCGGGCACCGGGTCTATGGCGATGACGCGCTGCAGCGGCTGCTGTTCGTGAAGCGATGCCGCGATTTCGATTTTCCGATCGACCAGGTGCGGACGCTGGCGCAGGTAATGGAGGATAGCGACCGGTCCTGCACCGAGGTGCGCGACCTGGCGGCCAGCCACCTCGCCAACGTCAAGGCCAAGATGGCCGAACTGGCGGCGCTGCAGGAAAGCCTCGAACGTTTCGTCGACAGCTGCAACGCCGACTGCCTCGGCGGGCCTGGGCCGCAATGCGCCGTCATCGAGGATCTCACCGTACCACGCTGTTGCGCGTAGTCCGGTATCGCATTGCCCGGTGTGACGTACGGGCCGCTTTCTACGCGACCCGCGGCGACAGCGCGTCGATGATACGGCAGTCGGCCACGGTACCGCAGCCGCACTGAGTGATCATGCGGTCCAGTTCCTGACGCAGGGCTGTCAGGTCGGCGATCTTGCGTTCGACCTCGGCCAGGTGCGCCTTGGCGATGGCATCGATCGCCTCGCACGACCGGTCGCGTTCGTCGGCCAGATCCAGCAATTCCCGCACCTGGTCGAGCGAGAAGCCGAGATCGCGCGACCGGCGAATGAAGCTCAGCCGGCTCAGATGGCTCGGACCGTAGGCCCGGTAATTGCCGGCGGTCCGACCCGGGGCTGGCAGCAGACCGCTCTTTTCGTAGAAACGGACGGTCTCGACCTTGGTGCCGGTACCACGCGCCAGCTCGCCGATCGTCAGATGCGTCGTCATGGCTTGACCCTGTAGTTGCTACAGGGTGTATTTAGGGGGCCTCGTCGGATTTGTCGAGGTGACGCCATGACGGCCCCTGTTGCCCTGAAACTGCGAATTGAAGGCATGGACTGCGGCGCCTGCGCCGTGAAGATCGAGAATGCGCTCAAGCGGTTGCCAGGGATTTCGGATCTCGAGGTCAGCTATGGTCAGCGCTCGTTGTCGCTGACGCTGGATGAGGACCGCACGCCGCGCGGCGCGGTGGAGGCAAAGGTCAAGGCACTCGGCTTCACGCCATTTTCCCCTGGCGGCAAAGGAGATGGCGCCGATGCGGGGCATGGCATCGGACCACAGGGGCCGTGGTGGACCTCGGTCAAGGGCAGACAGGTCATCACCACAGGCGTGCTGCTTGCCGTCGCCTACGCAGTTTCCTTTGTGGAGCCCGGCTGGTCCACCTGGGCCTATTCCGCCGCGGCGCTGGTCGGCCTGCTGCCGATCGCCCGCCATGCGCTTGCCGGCGCGACATCGGGCACGCCCTTCAGCATCGAGACACTGATGTCGGTCGCCGCAATCGGCGCCGTCGCGATCGGCGAGGCTGGCGAGGCGGCTGTCGTCGTGTTCCTGTTTGCCGTGGGCGAATTGCTGGAAGGGGTCGCGGCCGGCCGCGCCCGGGCCGGCATCAAGGCGCTGATCGATCTCGTGCCGCGCACCGCGCTGCGGGTGCGTGACGGCGCGCTCGACACCGTGCCAGTTGCCAACCTGATCGTGGGCGACGTCGTGCTGGTCCGACCGGGCGATCGCATCCCGTCCGACGGTACGGTTCTGGAAGGCACCTCGGAAGTCGACGAGGCGCCGGTCACCGGCGAGTCCGTGCCGGTGACCAAGGAGCCGGGTGGGACCGTCTATGCCGGCAGCGTCAACGCCAACGGCGCGCTGCATATCGCCATCACCCGTACGGCAGCCGACAACACCATCGCCCGGATCATCCATCTGGTCGAGGAGGCTCAAGGGTCGAAGGCGCCGACGGCGCGTTTCATTGACCGGTTCAGCCGTTGGTACACCCCCGCCGCCATGGTCGTCTCCGCGTTGGTCGTCGTGCTGCCGCCGTTGCTGGCCGGCGCCGACTGGTCGACCTGGATCTATCGCGGCCTCGCCGTGCTGCTGATCGCCTGCCCCTGCGCGCTGGTCATTTCGACACCGGCGGCCATCGCCTCGGGCCTCGCCCGTGGCGCCCAGCGCGGTCTTCTTATCAAGGGCGGCGCCGCGTTGGAAATGCTCGGCAAGGTTCGGACCATGGCATTCGACAAGACTGGCACGCTGACCCGCGGCCAGCCGCTGGTCACCGATATCGTTGCCGCCGGCGCGGACGAGACCGAGATTCTGGCGAAGGCCGCGGCCGTCGAGCGCGGATCCAGCCACCCCCTCGCCGCGGCGATCCTCGCCGCGGCGGAACAGCGCGGCCTAGACGTTCCCAAGGCATTTGGCGGCACGGTGGCGATCCCCGGCAAGGCGGTCACCAGCCGCCTTCGCGGCGGTTTCGTCACCGTCGGTTCGCCCCGTCACGCCGCCGAGCAGGGACTGTTCGACGAGACGATCGAGGCTAAAGCCCTGACGTTGGAGGACCAGGGTAAGACCGTGGTCGTCGTCAGCGAGGGCAATCGCCTGCTCGGCCTGATCGCGCTGCGCGACGAGCCTCGCCCCGATGCCGCCGAGGGCTTGGCGCAGCTGCGCAAGCTCGGTGTCCACACGGTTATGCTGACCGGCGACAACGCCCGCACCGCCACGGCCATCGCCGGCGCGCTGGGGCTCGAAGCCCGGGCCGGCCTGCTCCCCGACGACAAGCTCGACGCGATCGCCGCCTACCGCAAGGAGGCGCCGATCGGGATGGTCGGCGACGGCATCAACGATGCGCCAGCGCTGGCCGCAGCCTCGGTCGGCGTCGCCATGGGCGGCGGCACCGACGTGGCGCTGGAAACCGCCGACGCCGCCCTCCTCAAAAACCGAGTGGCCGGTGTCGCCGAACTCGTCGCCCTGTCGCGCGCGACGCTCGCCAATATCTGGCAGAACGTCACCCTCGCCCTCGGCCTGAAGAGCATCTTCCTGATCACCACGCTGTTCGGCGCCACGCCGCTGTGGATGGCAATCCTGGCCGATACCGGGGCCACGGTTCTCGTCACCGCCAACGCCCTGCGCCTGCTGCGCTTCCGGCCGCGCTTTTGAAAGGTTCTCAAATGACTCGTGAGGGTGGCCAGGGCGGCAAGACAAGCGCGGGGGTCGTGGTACCGCCGCCGCTGATTTTCTCCGGCGGCTTGGCGGCGGGAGTCCTGCTCGACCGGTTCGTCATCGGCTGGACGACGTCGCTCTCCGGAATGCCGCGATACCTGCCGGCGGTCCTGCTGATCGGCATCGGCGCGGCGCTGATCGCCGCGGCGCTCGGTCTGTTCCGGCGCGCTGGCACACGGCCCGAGCCGTGGCAGCCGTCCTCTGCGCTGGTGACCGGCGGCCTATACCGCTACACGCGCAACCCGATGTATCTGGGCATGGCGCTGTGTCATGCCGGTTTCGCCCTCGCATTCGCCAGCCCCACCGCGCTGATCCTGTTGATCCCGGTGATCGCCGTCATCCAGTACGGCGTGATCGCCCGCGAGGAACGCTATCTCGCCGAGAAATTCGGCACTCCCTACCGCCTCTATCAGACGAAAGTTCGCCCATGGCTCTGACCGCCGCCACGCCGGCTGCCCAGGTAAATGCCTGGTCGGCCTTGTTCTCCGCCTGGACTGTCGCGCTGGGCGCGAGCCTCGGCGCGCTGTTCATCGGTGAGGTGATGGGGCAGGCGCCATGCCTGCTGTGCTGGTTCCAGCGCGCCTTCATGTTTCCGCTGGCAGTGATCCTGGCGATCGCGGCCTGGCGGTCCGATGCCGGGATCTGGCGCTACGCCCTGCCGCTCGCCGGGTTGGGTGTGCTGGTCGCGGGTTTCCATTCGATGCAGTACCTGGAACTCATCCCTGAACCGATTATCCCCTGCGGCGCCGGGCCCTCCTGCACCGGGGCCGCCATGACGATCCTCGGCGGGGTGCCGATCCCTCTGCTGTCGCTCGGCGCCTTCGCCGTCATCGCCGCTTTGCTCGTCCTCGCTCGCCGGGGGGTAGCCAAGTGACCAGACGCCATCAGATCGTCCTTCTCACCGCCGTGATCGCCATCGCCGCTTTCGCTGCCGGCTGGTTCCTCTACGATCGACAGGTTCGCGAAAACCAGTTGAACGCAGCCGCTGCGGCCTCGGCCGCGCTGGTACGCGCACATGCGCCAATCATGGGCCCGTCGAACGCCCCCGTGACCATCGTCGAGTTCTTCGATCCGTCTTGCGAGACATGCCGGGCGTTCTATCCGGTGGTGAAGCAGATCCTTGGCATGTTCCCGAACGATGTCAGGCTAGTCATCCGCTACGCGCCTTTGCATGAAGGCTCGGACGAGGTGGTGCGGATGCTGGAGGCCGCCCGTTTGCAGAATCTCTTCGTGCCGGTGCTGGAAGGGCTGTTGCAGACACAGCCGTCCTGGGCGGTGCACGGGGCCCCCAGGCTGGACATCGCTTGGGCGGTGGCTGCGGACCAGGGCCTCGACGTCGAGCGGGCGCGCCGCGACATCGCGCGACCCGAGATCGATGCGGTGCTGCGCCAGGACGTGGCCGACCTGCGCACGGCCAATGTTCGGGGGACACCAACGTTTTTCGTCAACGAGAAGCCACTGCTCTCATTTGGTGCCCAACAGCTCTACGACCTCGTGCGCAGCGAGGTCGAGCGGGTAAGATCCACCCGGTAGCGCAAAGGGCGAGCGGGCGGCGGCGGTCTATGCCACACCGCCCTTGATGCGGCGCCCTTGTCGCTCGGCCGGGCGCCACAAGCCCTTCACCAGGAAGTATACGAACAGCACGGGCACGGCGATCCCGAAAATGATCTTCGAAAGGAGCCGTCGGCGCCGCCGCGGGGGGGTGGCAGGACGCATGGCCGTCATTCCCTGCCAATGACGCCGGCAAGCTTGGCCGTCGCCGTTTCGATCGGTTCATGCACGTCAAGGGTCGAGGCGAATTTTCCGCTTCGGTCCATCAGGAAGATGCTTCCCGAATGATCGACCGAGTAGTTGCCGGCGGCATCGGGCGGCGTCTTTTGGTAGAACACGCGGTAGGTTTCGGCCATTGCCCCGACCTGTTGGTCCGAGCCGGTCAGGCCAACCACGCGGCCGTCGAAAGCTGTGACGTACTCGGTCAGGCGCTCCGGGGTATCGCGCGCGGGATCTACGGATACCAGCAAGATGTTGACCGGCGCCGTGTCCACCCCGGGCAGTCCGTCCAGCGCGGTCAGGGCATAGCTCAGGGCCGTCGGGCAGACGTCGGGGCATGAGGTGAAGCCGAAGAAGACGATGAACGGCGATCCGACGAAATCGGCCTGCGTCACCGTCCGGCCGCGATGGTCGATCAGGGTGAACGGGCCGCCGATATCGCCGATGCGCCTGACCTTCTCGGCCGGCGCAGGATCCGGCCGGGTGACGAGCAGCAGGCTTACGGCAACCGAGACCGTCAGCATCGCGGCCAGGGCGACGATGGTCATGCGAGCGGCAAGAGGCATCGGCCCGCCTCCTTACTGCGTGTCCGGCTGGTGATGACCGCCGGCCGCGCCGGTGATCGCGGTGACGCGAATGGTGATTTCGACATCGCCCCCGCGTTCGAAGGTCAGCGTCATCGGAAAGCTGTCGCCGCGCTTCAGCCGTTCGGCGAGATCCATCAGCATCAGGTGCATGCCCTTGCCCGGCTGCAACGCGACGCTTCCAGCGGGCGGCAGGTCGATCGCCGGCAACGGCCGCATCCTGACGATGTCGCCATCGATGATGCTCTGATGGAATTCGACCCTGCCCGCCGCGGGTGTGCGGGCAGCAACCAGGCGGTCGGGCTTGTCGCCGTTGTTGCGGATCGTCATGTACGCGCCCCCGGGCGTCTTTGCCGACGGCGTTTCGCGGGCGATCGGATGATCGATGAACAGGGCGCCCGCGACAGTTTCATGACTGAGGGCCGGTCCGGGTGTCGCCAGCACGGCGAACGCGATCAAGGCCATGGCGCGGTGGGTCAACATCATCGTCAAACTCCTCTGTCGGTGGTGGGGCCCGCCGGCGCGTTGCGCCATGCGGAAGCCAGCAGCAAGGCGACGCCACAGACGATGGCGACGTCAGCCAGGTTGAAAGCCGGCCAGTGCCAGCCGGCGGCGTGAAAATCGAGAAAATCGGTGACGGCGCCGCGATAAAGGCGGTCGATCGCATTGGCCAGTGCGCCGCCTGCCACCGCGGCAAGCCCCAGGCGCTCATGCGTGCGAGGGCTGCGGATCAGCATGATCCAGAACCCGATCGAAAAGATGATGGCGAGACCGCCCAGCAGATAGGGGGCGTAGGGGTTATCGCTGGCCAGCAGACCAAAGGTGACGCCGCGATTGAAGCCGAGCACGAGATTGAAGAACGGCGTCACCGCGATCGGCAGGCCGCCGGCGCTGCCCTGGTCGATCATCACCTGCTTGAAGAACTGATCGAGCACGATCACGGCGGTGATCAGCTGCAATGCCCCGAGCTTGGCGCGGGTGTCCGGCAATGCGCCCAAGCCCGTCTTCGTCATTGGTCGGCCGCTCCGGCCGGCCGGGTATGTTCGTCGTCCATGATGCCGGCCATCTTCACCATCGAGATCGTGAAGAACAGAACGACCAGGGCAGCGAGCACGACCGCGACGGCGATGTTCCTGCCGCGCCGGCGTCGGTAGAATTCGAGTTTGGATATGGGCTGATTCATTAAGAAACTCCGATCGTCAGGTTCCGTCGCTGGTCCAGAAGCGATCCGGAAACACGGACTGCAACAGGGTGATCGCGGCGACCACGATGCCGATGAGGATCCACAGCGGCCGGTCGCCGTGGCGCTCGTAGGTGGTTTTTGTCGCCATGGGGCGAGGGAGGGCCACGTCGAGGATGCCGACCGCGTCGAGGGGCAGCGCCGCGACGGTGCGGCCGTAGGCGTCGGTCACCGCGGAGATGCCACCGTTGGCGACCCGCACCAGCGGGAGGCCGCGTTCGATCGCACGCAGCCGCGCCATCGCGAAATGCTGGTAGGGACCGGACGACGCCCCGAACCAGGCATCATTGGTCAGGTTCAGCAACCAAGCCGGCCGGCGTTCTGCCGTCGCGGGCGGCTGATCGCCTGGAAAGACGGCCTCGTAGCAGATCAGCGGCTGGGCAGGCGGCAGACCAGGGAGGGACCAGCTGCGAGGTCCAGGACCCGGCCGGAAATCCTCGCGGCCCGCCGTCATCTTCTCGATCGGCAGGTACCGGCCGAACGGCACGAATTCGCCGAACGGTACCAAGCGGACCTTGTCGTAATCGGCGGCAATCCGGCCGCTGCCGTCGATCGCCACGGCGCTATTGTGGGGATGCGGCGGGCCGCCCTGGACATCGGGGTGATAGCGGACGGCGCCCGTCACGAGGTACCCGTCCGACGGCACCACCGTGCGCAGCCGCTCGGCGAACGGCCCGGCCTGATCAATCGCCACGGGCAAGGCCGATTCCGGCCACAGGATCACTGTCGGCGCCTGACCCGCCGGCGGCTGGTTGCTGAGGTCGATATAGCGCTCGATGATCGCCTCGCGCTCGTCGACACGCCATTTTCGGGCCTGGGGGATGTCGGCCTGCACGAGACGCAGGACTGTGGAAGCGTCACCGATCCCGGCCTCGGACAGCCTGATGATGCCATAGCCCCAAGTCGCCGCGAGCAGGACAATTGCCACGCCGGCCAGCGACCATCGGTGCCGCCCATGAAGCGTCAGCGCTGCCGCGCCGAGCGTGGCGAAGAGCACGGTGACGAAGCCAAGGGCGTGGATGCCACCGAGCGACGCGAGCTGCGCCATCGCCTCGTTGCCAGCGATAGCGTAGCCCACCAGATTCCAGGGAAAACCGCCGAACAGGCTGGCGCGCAGTAATTCGGACACTGTCCAGAACGCCGCCAGCACAACCGCCCGGACGGTCCCGGGCGCCCCGACCAGCGCGGTCAGCCCGACGGCCAGCGCCGCGTAGACGGCCATCAGCGCCGACAGCGCGACGACCGCCGGCACGGCCGCCCAGGCAAGACGGCCTCCATCGGTCATGAACGCATTGCTGATCCAGTGCAGCCCGGCCAGAAAGTAGCCGAAGCCGAAGCACCAACCGACGAAGGTCGCACGCCAGGCCCGCTCTTGGCGACGGATCAGCAGGAACAAGCCACCGAAGGCCGCCAGCGTCAGGGGCCAAAACCCGATAGGAGCCAGGCCGAGCGTTGCGGTCGCGCCGAGCGCGGCCGCCACGCCCGCCTGGCGCCAGCAGAGAGGCATGACATCAGCCATTGCGCGTTCCGAGCATGGCTCAGCCCAGCCTGGCGAGGCCGGGGAAAGCCTCGAACAGCCAGAGGGCCGCGTCGGATAGCCGGTTGGTCAGCATCGCCACGCCCATTACGACCAGCACCGCTCCCGCCAGTATCTGCAGCGGGCGGCTGAATCGTCGCAGCGGCTTCAGCCTGGCCGCGGCCCCTTGGGCGGAAAGCGCTGCAAGCAGGAACGGCACGCCGAGGCCAGCCGCGTAGGCGGCCAGCAACGCGATGCCCTCGGCTTGCCGGCTGGCGGTGGCGCCCACGGCAAGCACCGCCCCCAGTACCGGTCCAATGCAGGGTGTCCAGCCGAATCCGAAGGCAACTCCGAGCAACAGGGGCCCCGCCGGTCCCCGCATCGCCACCGGCCCGTGATATCGGAAATCGCGGAGCAGCCAGGCCGGTCGCGGCAGGCCCAGCGTCAGTAGCCCGGCGATGGCGACCAACGTGCCGGCAACGATATTCAACTCGTAGCGATAGGCCAGCAGCGCTTGGCCGATCCACGTCGCCCCTGCACCCAGCGCAATAAATACCGCCGAGAAGCCAGCGATGAACCAGAGGCTACGGCCAAGACGGTGAACGGGCGGCTGGGCTGTAGCGCTCGCGACCGGCCCATCGGCGGTGACGAACGACAAATAGCCCGGCACGAGCGGCAAGACGCAGGGTGACAGGAACGAGATCACCCCGGCGCCGAACGCCGTGGCGAGACCGATCGCTGAAATATCCATGACGGCGCGCTGTACTCGAGCGCCGCCGCGCTATCCGGCTTCCTCGATCGCCTGGCGGATCGCGTCGAACTCAGGCGCCCCCCGGAAGCGTTTGCCGTTGATCAGGAAGGCGGGCGTGCTGTCGATCTGGAACTTCTGTTGGCCGTCCATCCTGCTGCGCAGCACGGCATCCTCCAGTGCCCGATCAGCGAGGCATCCTTCGATTTCCTGGTCGGACAGTCCACCAAGCCGCCCAAGCTGGCGCAGGGCGGCGAGCGGATCGGCCGCGCGTGCCCACTGGGCCTGCTGGGCATAGATCACGTCGGCGAAAGCGAAGAACCGCTGGCCGCCACCGCAGCGGGCCAGCATTGCGGCCCGCACGGCCAGGCCATCCAATGGGAAATCGCGGTAGATCAGCCGGACCTTGCCGGTGTCGACCAGCTCTGCCTTAATCCGCGGAAGGACGGTCTGATGAAATTTTGCGCAGTGCGGGCAGGTCATCGATGCGTATTCGATGATCGTGACCGGCGCCGCGGGGTTCCCGATCACCATCTCGTCGATGCTGGCTGCGGCGATTGCACTCGCTGACGGTGCAGCCAGGATCGCGGGCATGAGGCTCGCTGCCCGCAAAAGGCGGCGGCGCGTCAAGTGGGCGCGGGAAATCAACGCCGGATGCTGCATTGGATGCACTCCCTGGCGATGGCCGGCTGATCAAGGCCGCAATCGGCGCACCGGCGCAACGACACGGGCGACGCGATGGGCCGCGGAGGGGCGGCGTCTGGCTTCAAGCCACCCGAGGCGGGGCGCCCGAAGATCTGGCCGAACTGGGCTTCGACGTCGGGCGTCATTGCGCACCGCGGCCGATGGCCGGCACAGGCAGCCGGGATGCTGCCGTTGATGAAAACGGAACCATGGTGAAGATCCTCTGACATCCTATAGGCACCGCTGGCGCACACCGGCGGAATGGCGCGGCCGCCGCGGAACGGCGACCGGGAACGGGCGGCATGCCCGTCAGGCGCGCTTCAGGATCTCGGAGGTATCGGGTCGGGAATTGTCGTGCGCCCGGCTGCACGCACTCCGGGCGCCGGCGCCGGCAATTGCCGGGTAACTTCGTCAAGCGCCAGGCCGGCGACGCGGGTGCCGATCAGACTGGGGCAACTCGAGGCGCAATGAGAGGGAGCAGCAACGACCGACGATGTCGAACAGGATGGGCAGCTACCGTGGTCAGCACGCAGGACGCTGCCCGTCGACGGCACGGATGCCGAGAAGACCTGCTGTGACGCACCCATCGCCATGCCGCTCGCGACCAGCGCGAGGGTGAAGACGGCGATGAGAAGAAGGCGGAGGCAGCGGCCCATGATCCTGCTCCATACCATGGACAAAGGTGGCTCGTCCCCTGCGGTAGAATGTCGCAGCTGGCCCTCCTGCCATAGAAGCCCGATGCATCGTCGGATTACCGATTTTTCCAGCAACGACACTGTGGTAACGCTTGCGCACTATTCGCGTGCGAGTTGATGATAACCGCCGTCAGGTTATGGCGGGGCGCGCCGAGTCTGTCTCCTGCTCGCGACACCCGTTCCAAAGTAAAGGACTCCGACGTGACCGAGAAGCTGCGCCTGGACATTGCGGTCCTGCTGCCTGGTGTCCACGATGCCGATGATGCCTGCGTTGCCAGGCTGAGGGCGGAAATACAAGGCCGCGACGGCATCGACGAGGTGCATGTGGCCCCAGGGGCGCCGGGCGAGCCGCCCCAGCTCTGCTTCCACTACGATCCTGCCATTTTGCCGCTGTTCCGCATCCGCGAACTGGTCACCAGTGTCGGGGCGAAGATCTCCGACCGGTTTGGCCATGTCATGTGGAAGGTCCAGGGCATCAATCATGAGCGCCGGGCGCGCACCGTGGCTGATCGCCTGCGCGCTTTGCCTGGCGTGATGGAGGCGGAAGCCAGCTCGGCCGGATTTGTGCGCGCGGAATTCGACCGTGAACGCACCTCCGAGGCGCCACTGCGCGACCTGCTGACCCAGATGGGCGTTCGCCTGTCCGAGGCTGCGCCAGCGGCCGCCACGCACGCTGGCAAGGCGCACGATCACGACCATGATCACAGCCATGATCATGGTGACGGTCATGATCATGCGCACGGCGACGACCATGGCCATGGGCACGCCCATGGCGGCATTCTCGGGCCAAATACCGAGTTGATCTTCGCGCTGGTGTGCGGGGCGTTGCTCGGCGCCGGTTATCTCGTCGAGAAACTGGTCACCGGCGCGCCCGGCTGGTTGCCGACGGCCTGTTATATCGCAGCCTATTTCTTCGGTGGTTTCTACACGTTGCGGGAGGCCATCGACAATCTGCGCCTCCGAAAATTCGAGATCGATACCCTGATGCTGGTCGCGGCGGCCGGCGCCGCCACGCTCGGCGCCTTCGCCGAAGGTGCGCTGCTGTTGTTCCTGTTCAGCCTGGGTCACGCGCTGGAGCATTTCGCTATGGGCCGCGCCAAACAGGCGATCGAGGCGCTGGCCAAGCTCGCCCCGCCGACGGCCAGCGTGCGCCGCGGCGAGGAGGTCGTTGAAGTACCGGTCGAAGAACTGGTCGTCGGCGACGTCGTCCTCGTCCGGCCCAACGAACGGCTGCCCGCGGACGGCTTCGTGGTCAAGGGCGAGACAGCCATCAACCAGGCCCCGGTCACCGGGGAGAGCATTCCGGTCGACAAGCGCCCGGTGGCCGACCCCGCCGCGGCACGGGCCCGGCCCAATGCTGTCGACGCGGCCGCCCGGGTCTTCGCCGGCACCATCAACGGTGCCGGCGCCGTCGACATCGAGGTCACTCGCCTCTCGACCGAGTCGGCACTGGCCAAGGTCGTCGAAATGGTCGCCCAGGCCGAGACCCAGAAATCACCCACCCAACGATTCACCGACCGGTTCGAGCGCATCTTCGTGCCGGCGGTGTTGGTACTGGCCGTCGTGCTGCTGTTTGCCTGGGTGGTGGTCGACGAACCGTTCAGCGCCAGCTTCTACCGCGCCATGGCGGTGCTGGTGGCGGCGAGCCCCTGCGCGCTGGCCATTGCCACACCCAGCGCGGTCCTGTCGGGCGTGGCGCGCGCCGCGCGCGGCGGCGTGCTGGTCAAAGGCGGCGCACCGCTGGAGAATCTCGGTTCGCTCAACGCTATCGCCTTCGACAAGACCGGCACGTTGACCGAGGGGCGGCCCCGCATCACCGATATCGTCCTGGCCGAGGGCGTCGCGGAGGAAACGTTGCTCAAGGTCGCCGTCGCCGTCGAGCAGTTGAGCGACCATCCGCTGGCCGCCGCCATCGCCCGCGACGGGCGCGAACGGCTGGGCGGCGCCGATATCCCCGAGGCGGGCAGCCTGAAAAGCCTGACCGGGCGCGGGGTCAGCGCGGATCTCGACGGCAAGCCCGTCTGGATCGGCAAGGCGGAGATGTTCGGCAACGACGGCATCGCCCCGCTGGGCGCGGCCGCGGCGGCGGCGATCGCCCGGCTGCGGAGTGAGGGCCGCACGACGATGGCGGTACGCCACGGCGATGCCGACCTCGGCGTCATCGGCCTGATGGATACCCCGCGCGCGGCGGCGCGCGACGCGCTGGCCCGGCTGCGCCAGCTGGGCATCACCCGGATGATCATGATTTCCGGCGATAACCAGAAGGTCGCCGATGCCATTGCCCGAGATGTCGGCCTTACCGAAGCCTGGGGCGACCTGATGCCGGAGGACAAGGTCGAGGCGATCCGCAAGCTGCGCGCCCAGCAGAAGGTCGCGATGGTCGGCGACGGCGTCAACGACGCCCCGGCGATGGCCAACGCCACCGTCGGCATCGCCATGGGCGCCGCGGGTTCGGACGTCGCGCTCGAAACCGCCGACGTCGCCCTGATGGCCGACGACCTGCGCCACCTGCCCTTCGCCGTGGCGCTTAGCCGACATACGCGCTGGGTGATCCGCCAGAACGTGTTCATCAGCCTGGGTGTCGTGGCCGTGCTGCTGCCGGCGACCATCCTGGGCCTCGGCATCGGCCCGGCGGTGGCGCTGCACGAGGGGTCAACCTTGATCGTGGTCTTCAACGCGCTACGCCTTCTGGCCTATCGCGACGGTTGACCCCGCCCGTTGACAGCCGCCATACGGTTGCCAGAATTCACGCCGATAGGTAGAAGCGTTTCCGGAGACGGTGCAGGATTCGGAACGTGGCTTAAGCCCAAAATCAGCCCCGGGGAGGAGGCAACAGGATGGAGCCGACCAAGATCGAAGTGCAAGGTCCGGCAACGCCCGGCTCATCGCCCGCCGCGCTGGATACCGGCGCGATCGTGTTGAGCCCGGAGCAGACTTCGCGGGCCGAGCAGGCGCTGGCCGAGCTCGATTTCGCCACGATCGCATCCGGCGACATCGTCCGGCTGGGGCTCGGGGCCGAACAGGCCCTCCAATCGACGCTCGACGGCTTCCTCGCCCGGCTCGACCGTAATGCTTCGGCCCGGCTGTTCGAATTGTTCGATCGGCTGGAGCAGGGCGTCGACGATGCCAAGCTGCCCGAGATCCTCGAGCGTCTGCACGAGGGGGAAAAGCCCGGGTTCATCGAGGGGCTGATCGCGCGCATCACCGGCAAGACGCCGGACCAGCTGATGCGCGAATTCATTGATGAGATCGGCTCGCTGATTGCCGGCCGCACCCGCACCTTGGCCGACCAGATGCAGCGCCTGGAAGGCGAGCTCGCCACCGAAATGCAGAAGCTGTTCGCCGAGCTCAAGGCGCTCGACACGCTTAAGCGCTCCTACGCCACGCATTTCGGCGAATTCACGGTGGCCGCCGGAGCCGCTCGCGCCTTCCTCGACAAGTCGCGCGGCTTCGTGGCCGTGGAGAAGGTGCAGGTCACGCCCGGCGACGTTGTCGCCCTGATGAAGTTCCAGGAACTCGAGGACAAGCTGCGCCTGCTGGAAAGCCGGGCCCTGGCGCTGGAGGGCACCCATACCCGCCTGCCCGCCGACCAGATCGTCATCCAGCAGATCGAGCAGGCCGGCGTGGCCACCCTGCAGGAAACCGCGACCACGGCGGCCTCACGCTTCGCCTCGATCAAGATGACGCTCCTGGCCATCCATGCCGCCTTCGCGGTGAAAAGCGTTCAGCAGCTGAGCGAGCGCCAGGCGCGGATGGACGAGCAGTTGATCAAGATCCGCAGCGCCACGCTGAAGGACGTCGCGGTCGCGGCAGCCAAGGCGCCCGGCGACAACCGGATGGCCCAGGCCGAGCAGATCGAGCACATCATCGCCACGACCAAGGAAGTGCACGCGATGATCCAGGTGGCCAAGCGGGAAACCGAGGAGAAGTTCGCCAAGGCCCGCCAGAAATTTGTCGAAGCCCGCCGCGAGCTGGCCCAGCTCAGCTGACCCGTTCCCTTCGATCCCGAAAGTTTTGCCATGCTGACACTCTCACTCGACAAGCCGGGGATCGCCCCGCCCAAGAAGCTCCAGCTGTCGCTCAACAAGGGCGCCCGCTTCACCGTCAAGATCGCCTGGGAATGCGAGGCCGATCACGAAGACGACGTCGATATCCACGCGCTGGAGGCCCGCAACAGCGGCCAGGGTGCGCGGGTGACTGAACTCGCGAACGTGCTGTCGACCTACAATACCAAGAAGATGAATCCGCGCGGTGGCGTGCTGCCCAACAATGCCGACGGATCCTTCCAGACGCCGTCGGGGGGCCTGATCCATTCCGGCGATGTGCGGGTCCAGGGTAATTTCGAGACCATCACCATCGACGGCTCTCGCATTCCCGAAGGCGTCAACGAAATCCCGCTGTTTGCCACCGTGCATCGCGCCGATCATGGCGGCGATCACGAAGGCGAGGAGGGCGAGGAGGAAGCCGCCTTCGCCGACATCGAGGTCTGCACGGTCACGATCACCGGCGACGACGGCCGCCAGCTGGGCGCCTACAAACTGTCTGACGAGTTCGGCGACTTCAACGTCGTCCAGTTGGGCAGCATCATGCTGGGGTCGCAGGGTTGGGAATACGCGCCGGTCGGCCGAGGCTTCACTGGGACGATCAACGACGTATTGGCCCACTTTTCCTGACCGCCGAGATGGACGAGGAAGCTCCGGGCAAGCTGCGGCCGACGATCGTCACGCCGCCGGCGCGCGGGGCGAAGCCGTCGGTGTCGGAGGCAGCCAGGCCGCCGACACCGACGGTATTGCAGCCGACCGCGATCAACGGCACCGCGCGGCGGCGCATCGCGGTGACGGTCGGCGACCTGTGCCGGCTGTCGCCAGGCGCGACCAAGGTGGTGATCGACCGCGCACTGGCCCTGCTCGAAGGCTTCGTCGTCGAGAAGGCAAGCGAGCGCAAGGCCATCCTCTGGGGACACGGCCTGCAGATGGACCACGGCAATGCGGTGACCGAGTCGCTGGCGTTGGCTCAGGCGCCGGTGATGCGCAGGATGCAGGGCCATATCGCGCGGATGCTCGAAATTCTCGGCGCCTTCGACCTGATGGCCGTGGCGCAATCGGGCAATGGCATTGGCGGCCTGCTCAGGTCGCTCAACACCAGGATCGATACGGTCGACGAGTTGGCGGCGGCGCGGGCCGAGATCGACCAGATCATCCGCCTGATGGGCAATGGCCTCGACGAACTGCTCGACCTCAGGGAACGGCTGGAGAAGAACGCCGGCGTGCTGGAGACGATCGCTGGGGAGGCGGAGGCCGCGGCACTTGCAGCCCTTTACCTCTCCGACCACCTGCGACCTACAGCCCCTGCGATCGCCGACAACTTTCTTTCCCGCAGCATGAGCCTGACACAGACACTGACCCAGATTCGCGGCAACAGTTCGATCCGCGATATGCAGCGCCAGCACCCGATCGAGATTATCGGCGCCATTCAGAACGCCACACTGGTTTCGATGCCCGACTTCCTGGCCAGCCTCGCCGCTATCAACGCGCTTGGCCTGCGCGACGCCGTGCTCTCGCCAACCCAGGCCAACGAACTCAACTACAAGCTTCACGACATCATCCAGCAGCTGAAGGCTTAAGGAGACGACAGATGAGCGACCATGGCCCGGCCCGGCAGCCCCTGAGCCTCGATCTCAACAAAGCGGCGCAACGCCTGCGCTTGTCGCTCGACAAGGCGGGCGTCGCGGCCGACATCAAGGCCGATCTGATCTTCGACATCGACGTTTCAGGCTCGTTCGAGCACGAACATGAGGAAGGCACCACCAGCCAGCTGATTGAACGGCTGGTGCCTTACGGCATGGTGCTGGACCCTGACGGCGCCATGGACGTGTTCACCTTCTCGCGCGGTGCCGGAACGGCGCATCGGGTGGGCACGGTCACGCCGGCCGACTCCGAAGGCTACATCCTGCGCAACGTGGTCGAGCGCGTCCCCGGCTGGAAGGGCGGCACGACCTACTCCTATGTGCTGGAAGAGAACCTGCGGTATTTCGGTTGGCTGCCGCAGGAACCGGGCCTGCTCGACATTGTCAGCCGTTTCTTCGGCGGTGACGACCGGCCGCGCTATCGTGAGAAGAAGAAGTCCATCGTCATTTTCGTCACCGACGGCGAGAACGAGACAGACGACGAAGCGCGCACAATGAAGGTGCTGGCCGACTCTCAGGCGCGCGGCGACAACGTCTATTTCCTGTTCATCGGTGCCTGCGAGCACAACGTAGACTTCCGGTTCATCCGGTCGGTCGCCGCCCGCTTCAAGAACACCGGTGTCGTCATCATTCGCGACCTCGAAGCCTTCGTCGAACAGTCCGACGACGAGATCAGCGCCGCCCTGCTGGGCTCGGAATTGATCAACTGGCTGAAGGCCTGACGCAACGAGCTTTGGGGCGCGGGCACGCGCCCCACTCTTATTCGCGCTGCGCGATCTCGACCAACGCGAGGCGGATCTCAAGATCGTGCTGGAGACGCCCTATTCGACAACCATCTGCACGATGGTACCGGCTGGACTCGGTTCAGACATGATCAGCTCACAGACAGCAGAACCATTCCTGCACGGCAATCTGACCTAACAGCCGTTCCTGCCAGCCATCCATGTCCCCCTGCTGACGTCCGGCGACAGATGGCAATGGCATCGGCCTCATCGGCGCTGATAAGGGCGGGTTGCGCGAACGCTGCCGCGCCGGCGGACAGTAAGAATCGCCGGTTCATGGCAGATTCCTCGCGGCGGCCGTCGCGGCGGCTTTGGCTTCGTCCAGGACGGAGCGCCGGCGACCGAGGACCTCGGCAGTCAGCGCTGGGCCGGCACCGGTGGGGCCGCCGGCCTGGAACGGGGGCGCCGGCTCGTATTCGAGGACCAGCTGCAGCCGCTTGGCGACCTCCTCGCCGTGCAGCTGCGCCGCCAGGGTCAGCCCGAAATCGATGCCCGCGGTGACGCCGCCGGCGGTGAGCCGGTTGCGATCGACGACAACCCGCCCCTCGGCCGGCACGGCGCCGAGCAGCGGCAATAAATCGCGGACGTACCAGTGGGTGGTAGCGCGATAGCCGCGCAGCAGGCCTGCGGCGCCGAGCACCAGCCCGCCGGTGCAGACGCTGGTGACGAAGCGGGCCTTGGCCCCGCGGTCAGCCAGGAAGGCGATCGTCGCGGGATCGGTCATCGCCGCGATCGAGCCTTTCAGCCCGCCGGGCACGAACAGGATGTCGGGCGCGACCGGACAGTCGGCGAAGTCGGTGGTCGGCGCCACCGGCAGCCCGATCTCGGTCATGACGGGATCGCGGGTGCGGCCGACCAGATGGATGCGCGCCTCGGGCATCAGGCCGAAGACGGTCTGCGGCCCGATCAGGTCGAGGGCCACCATATCCTGGTGGACCAGCATCGCGATGTCGGTACGGCCCGCCGGTATGGCAGGGCGTGTGGTGGCGGCGATGGCGGCCGCGGCCGCCATGGCGGAGAAAGTACGGCGGGAGAACGACGGGTTCATGCGATGCCTCTGTTCCAGAAGACGTCATGCACTGGCCGCGGGCGGCCGATGCGAGCACGGTCAGTCGGGAATCAGAGGACGGGCGGCGGCCTTGGGGCGTTGGGGGCGCTGGCCGTGTCGACCGTTAGTGGCAGGTCGAGATCGGCGAGGAACGCGAGAAGCCGAGCACTGACGAGCGGCAGACGGAACGGCATGGGCAGTGGGACGGGCAGGACCCAACCGTCGCCCTGACCGATGCAGAGCGGGCAATGCACGCCGCCGGCCGCCTGGTCGGGCAGCGATGAATCGGACTGACCGCTATCGATGATCTTGATGCCGTATGGGGTGCAGATGACGATGCCTTCGACGCCCAGCGCCGACGCGAGCGCCGCCCGCGGCATGAATGGCAGGACCAGGGCCATCAGCATGCCGACCAGCGCAATCCATGCGCCGGTACGCCGCAACCGCGATGTCCGATCCCCCATCATGCGTCCGGTATGGCGTGCGACAGCGCGGGTGTCAATCGGGGCCGAAAAGCGTGTCCGGCGATAGGGAGTAGCCTGATCGCGACGGATAACAGGTGGGAGAGAAAGCCCCCGCTTAGACCTTTTAATTGCAATTGATATTTTCTATTCTTTCATTTTAACGCTAAGCGCGATCTCAGTTAATTATCAGAAGGACAGAAAATGGCCGATCAGGAGCGAAACGCTATCCGGCGGAAATTGCATTAGGCAAATGCTGGACTGAACTATTTACTTGAAGTCTTTGGAGATGAATTAGCCAAGAAGTATGGCTGGAAAGATCTGGATGGCCTAGAAGCAATACGTTTTTATCTAATAAAAACGTACAAATGGACTCCCGATTATGTGAGATCGATGAATCACGACGACATGCGTTTCGTTCTTACCGAGGAAATGCAAGGCTGGACGGCACCCAGAAGTGCACTCTGAGACTTGCGTATGGGCAGCTTCGCCTGAAAAAGGCGGAGGGACAGGACTCAGCGGTTATGCCGCCTTCCCGGCTTCCCGGACTCAATCGCAGTCGTTCGAGATACGATGATGCCGTAGCTCGCGCGCCGAGAGTTGCCGTTTGGCAATTGCATATCGGCGCGGCGGATTGTCGGCCAAGTATCGCTTTCGCGACGGCTCGTCGTCAGTCACCGGACCAGCCAGAACGGCCTCGCCGGTGACAACGTCGAAGCAGCCGGGCGTCACCAGGCGGCGCACCACTCTTTCGATCAGCCGGACCTCGCTATCGAAGTAGATCGACCGCGGAATCTCCTCAAGAATCAGGTAAGCGCGATACTCAGGCTGCGGCAGATCAGCGAAGGTCACTTCGTACCAGATGCCTTCGATCTTCCGCAGCTGCCTATCACCGACATCGATGCTCTCCAGCGGTCGGCGGCGGCGATGCATCTCCTTTCGCAAGCGTCTCACCGCCCGGATCTCCGGCAGGTCACCAGTTCGCTTCAGGATGCCGTCGACCGGATCGACATAGAGCGGCTCATACCATGGCCAGGGATCACCGACGCCGAGCCGGCCGGCTCTGCCGCCGTGCCCCTTGATCCGCACGAAGTTAGGTACGTGGTCGCGCACATGCTGCTGCACCGTGCTGGTGACACGGAGGTTGCGAGCGATTTCGCTGTAGACATCATTCCACAGGCGACCAACCTGGCGCTCCAGGAAGCGTCTCAGGGGCCGAAGGTTCTCGTTCAGGTCCTTGTAGGCGCCCCTTTCCAGATACGGACGCTGCATGCCCTGCTTGGAGGGTAGCTGGTCGAACGGCACGGCACGCCCCTTGCGCGTCCAGATGCCGCCATAGCGCGGGCGCTCCACGAGCACCTGCGACATATCATGGCGCATGGCACAGCCTCGGTTCGAATTTTGGATGAGCAAGATGAAGCGCCGCCGTTGACGGCAGGCGGGCAGGCTTGAATTGTCGGGTAGCCGGGTCCTTCTTGCGGGCTGAGATATGCCTGAAAGTTGGCCGAACTGTCAAATGCCGACGGACTTCAACAACGGGCCGCCGGCCGGCCGGTATCGTCAGCCCTGCAGTATTCTCGACCTCGCTCGGTGCGAGCCGTAAGCTAAAGCGGCGGCATTGCTCATCATGAAAGAAGCAAAGGCATGGCGACGATCATCGTGAGAAAACTGCCCCACGACGTGCACCGCGCACTCCGTGCACGTGCAGCCACGAATGGCCGGAGCACCGAGGCCGAAATCAGAGAAATTCTCGCAGCCACCGTGCGTCCGCCGACACGGCCGCGGTTGGGCACCGCCTTGGCCGAACTTGTCGCGCCGCTGGGATAACTGACGACGACATCAAGAGCATCGCGCAGCCGATGGACAAGAGGTCGGCAGAGCCGATCGAGTTCAAATAATGCCATGGAATTGAAATTTCTTGGTGAAAGACCGGCTGCTGCGTTCGCCAATCCCCACGTGTCCTCAGGGGTTTATCGGTTCGAAATTTGAAGTTCGTTAGTGAAGGCCGAAGTTTTGAAGTTTTGAACTGAAACCGACAGCCGCCGTCGCCGGCGACGATCGGCCTCTACCTGACGGCCTGCGCCACCGGGCGATCGGGGCAGCAGGTCTCGGTCGGGACGCTCGAGCGTCGCCTGGCGGGGTTGAGCTGGAACTACGCCCAGCGCGGCCTGGCACTCGACCGGCGCGATCCTCACATCGGGCAAGTCCTCGCCGGCATTCGCCGCACCTATGCGCGCCCGCCCCGGGGCAAGGAGGCAGTCTTGGCAGAAGATGTCATCCGCATGGCCGAGATCGACGGCCGCGATCTCCGCGGCTTGCGCGATCGAAGCATCCTCCTGCTCGGCTACGCCGGCGGCCTACGCCGGGGCGAAATCGTCGGGCTGGATGTCGGCCGCGGCGAGACCGAAGAGGGTATCGGCTGGCTGACGCTTCTGGACGAAGGCGTGATCCTCACCATCAAGGGCAAGGGCGAACGCTGGCGCGAGGTCGAGATCGGTCGCGGCTCGAGCGAGCTGAGCTGCCCCGTCCGGGCGCTGGAAACCTGGATGCATCTCGGCCGGATCGCCCACGGTCCGGTGTATCGGAGAATATCGCAGGACGGCAGCCGCGCCTTGCCCGACCGCCTGAGCGGACGCCATGTCGCCCGCCTGGTGAAGCGCACGGCGCTGGCCGCCGGCGTCCGCTCCGACGCGCCGGAGGGGGAGCGGTCCGCGATGTTTGCCGGTCATTCGCTACGCGCTGGCTTTGCGTCGTCAGATATTGACGAACGTTATGCCCAGAAACAGATGGGGCATGCGTCGGCCGAGATGACTAGGCGCTATCAGCGTCGGCGAGGCCGATTCCGGGTCAATCTGAGTAAGGCCGCCGGGCTGTGATGTTCTACGCCCTGCTGACGGTCAAGGTTTCGACAAAACCCCGGTCACCTTGCTGGTCGTAGACGCGCAGCGACAAATCGGCCTTGGGCATCCATACGCGGCCGGTCTCCACGGCTAGCGAATTGGGCAACGCGGGGAATACGTTGATCGTAGCCTTCTCGCCGTGGTGCGCCTTGATGCGATCGTACAGCATCCGCAGAAGACGACGGTATTCCGCCTGATCTTCAGGGCAGCGGACGATATCGTTGTGTGCGTTGTCGACCGTCAGCGACCAGATTGCGGTGTCTGGCCCGAGCACCGCTTCCAGGCGTTCGTCCTTGACGTTTGCGCTTACGGCAAGCTTCAGGGCAACCGGGCCCGACCGGCCGGGCGATGGTTCGCTCACGTGATAGGAAATAGGTGCGCGATCCCGCGCCCAGCGCCAGGTCGTCGGTTCACGATGACGCTGATGGACCGTCACCGGCACGATATCGCACAGAAGCCGACCCAGCTCGATGAGGAGCGGTTGTGGTGCCAACGCGAAGACACTCAGGTGCCGGATTTCCTGACGCTCGACGCGCCCCCTGACCCTATCCGCAAACAAGCGGCGAAGGTTCTCGGCCTGCAGCCGCCAGTAACCTTCTTCGTTATCGCGCCAGGCGAAATTGAGCAATTCGAGATCGATGGTCTGGGCAGAAGCAGGGTGCCGATCGGGCGGCATCGCCGAGAATATCGCCTGAGTGGAAACCAGCGCCTCGTGCTGGCCGATACCGGCGCCGAAACGAATCACGTGGGAAGCGCGATCCTCGTCGATACCTGAGAGAAGTGCGATCCGTGCCTCATGATCGGCCTTCATCCCCAATAGGAGATCCTCGGGATGGTCATCCACGGCGTCGAGGTCGATCAGCTTGTGATGACGACCGCACATCAGCATCAAGTTGCCGAGGTTGCGCGCAAGCAGCTTCGACCGCACCGGATCACCACGCGGTCCGCCGGGTTGATCGGCGACGATATGGGCGATGAAGCCGTAGAGACCGTCCTCGCGCCCGGCTATCAGATCACCGACCAGGTCAGAGTTGCAGCCACGATACTCGCAGCGTCCGCCGGCCTTCGCCCAGATCGCGGACTGTAATTTTTGCGGTATGCTCGATTTAGACATGGTGCGCTGCCTCCACGTGACGCCCACTCGCCGTCCATTTACCCGTCGCGCGCCAGCCCTCGTAGGCTGCCAGCCACTCGATGGTCCAGGGCACCGTCGTCTCTGCAAGCATGTCGGCCAGTGACCAGTCGCCTGCTTCCGGATCAAGCAGGCACAGGGTCACGTTTCCGTCGGGGTCGTAGTAGACATGCGGCAACTGCCCTTCGGGGTCGCCAGGTCGCCGACGCAGCGGAGGCGTCAGGATCGAAACCCGAGGCTGAAACCGGCACGGATCCAACAGCTCGGCGACGAGAGGCGTTCTATAGGCGATCTGGACCGTGTAAGTCTGCAGAAGCGGGCGGAGCGGGCCACGCCAAAGTGCCGCCCGCCCGTCGTGCGCGCACAGGCGCAGTTCAGGCCAGACCTCTTGCATCCGACCAATCTGGCTATCGATCGTCAGCACCGTCGTCAGCGCCGTTCGCCCATGTTGGTGTGCGCCCGCGCCGCCACCGGCGCGAGCTGGCTGGCGCCGGCACCGGTAATGATCGCGGGCGCGGCCGGGACATAGAGGCCGCCTGACCGGGTATAGCCGTGGCCCCGGTCCTGGACCTGCTTTCCGAGCCACGCATTGAACGATTCGACCGAGCGCGTCACCACGCGCTGTCCGAATTTCTCGCGCAACCAGGCCTGCAGGTCCTCAAGCTGCGCGCCCTTCTCGCGCGCCGCCTGTAGCCCGTTGGCCAGAACCCCGAGCTCATCGGCATAGACGCGCTGTTGCTCCTGGGTTTCGGGCCACCGGTCGGTGAAGCGTTCATCGGTATATTCGGGATTGCGGACGTCGAGCAGCCGCCTGGCCGCGGCGGCCTGCTTGATCGCACGCTCGGTCCAGCGAGCCTGCCGGATCACCATGTCGGCGAGACCGATACCGCGCACAGCCGCGTGGCCAGCATGGCAGGACAGGACCACAGACGGCGGCATCCGGCCAGCCTCGTCGATATAGAGGATGTTGCGATGCCGCTTGATCAGCTGCAGCGCCACGGTGGTCACGCTCTTGATGATCAGGGGCGTCTGATCGGGCACATCTTCGATGTCGGCCTCGGCGAAGACCACGCCGTGCTGTTCGTACAACCGCTTGTTGAGCACCTTGGCGAAATGATCCTCGACGGGCGTCCGCTCGTTGTACCAACGGCAGAAGGCGAAGGCGTTCATCGGCACGTAGCGATGCTCGGCAGGCCGGCCCTGCTTGGCATGGGGGATTTCGCTTTCCTTCTCCTTCGGCGCCAGCCGGCGCGCCGGCGTCACGTCGATGTGCATGCCGTCGGCGTAATAGAGCGTGATGCACCTGGTCTTGCGCTCGATGCGCGAGACAGGGTAGTTGCGCAGCGCCTTCTCGAGCAGATCGAGCAGCTGCTCGGGCGTCTCGTTGCCGCCGATGATTTCCGCAACCGCGTCGAGGTCGTATTCGTCGTCTGTGCCGCGCGTCGAAATCGTCGCGTCGATCGCCATCGAGCCTTGCGGGTAGAAGCACGCCACGCGGCCCTCGAGCGGGCTGCCCGGCCGCTCGATGTACCTGCAGACGGCCAGAAATCGCGATGTTGCCGAGCCATGCAACCCCGGCGGCAACTGCAGGTTGATCGCGATCTCGGCCAAGATTGCGTCGAGCGGGTCGCCGAACGGGTCGGGCGGGCGATGGTCGCCCCGATAGATCGAGTTCATATGAAACTCCGGTTTACAAATTTGCGTTCCAAAGTCACGATGGCGGCGGACATTGTGTCATCGCTACGGTTTTTCAAGGGGGTGTCGGTTTACAAAATAGATAAAACATCTGATTTTGTAAACTGAGGGAGTGAAAGGTTGGAAGGCTATGATCGGCACGAGGCTGAAGCTTGCACGCTCGTCCAGCGGGCTATCGCTGCGTGATCTGGCCGAACGCATGGGCAACGTCGTCAGCGCCCAGGCGATCGGCAAGTACGAGCGAAACGAAGACATGCCGGGGTCCCGCGCCCTGATGGCGCTGGCGACGGCACTGGGTGTCAGCGAGAGCTACCTTTTGAGCGACGAGGAGTTGACGCTGGAAGGAGTCGACTTCCGCAAGAAGCGTAGCGCCAAGGAGGAGGCGACGATCGAAGCCCGGACCTTGCAGCTCCTCGAGCGATATCTTGCGATCGAGGAGTTGCTCGGGCTCAAAAGCATCGAATGGGATCGGCCACGGAATGCGCCATATCCCGTGAAGGATTTCCGCGATGCCGAAGATGCCGCGCGATCGGTGCGTGAGGCGTGGGGACTAGGCTACGACCCCATCCCAAAATTTGCCGAACTTCTGGAAGAGCGCGGCATCAAAGTGTTGTCCATCGATCTCGACGATATCGATGGACTCGCCGCCTGCGTCACGCGCAAGGGCCGGGATGCGGCCCGGGTGATCGTGGTGCGCCGCATAGCCTGGGCCGAGCGCAAACGCTTCACTCTTGCCCACGAACTGGGCCACATGGTGATGGCTGTTGTACCTGGGTTGGACGAGGAGAAGGCGGCTCACCGCTTTGCCGGTGCCCTGCTGATGCCGGCCGACGTCATGCATACCGAAGTGGGGACCTCCCGATCGTCCATCAGCCTGGGGGAACTGGTCGCCCTGAAGAAACGCTTCGGCGTCAGCGTGCAAGCCATCGCCTTCCGATGCCGCGATCTGGGCATTCTCGACCAGAAAGCGTTCTCGTCTCTCTTCCGCCTGTTTTCCGCGCGTGGCTGGCGTACTTACCCCTACGCGGAACCGGAGTGCATCTCCCCCGACTACGAGGAGCCAAAGCGTTTCGAGCGGCTATGCTACCGCGCCCTGGCTGAAGGCGTGATCGGGGAAAGCCGAGCATCCGAGATGTTGGGAATTTCCCTCGCTGATCTCGATAAGCAGCTCGAGAACGCGATGTAGCACATGCCGTTCCTGGTGTCGGACACGTCGGTCATCATCGATCTCGACCGGGGCGGCTTGCTTCAGGCCGCGTTCGGGATTGGTGATGACCTCGCAGTGCCCGATCTCCTGTTCGAACGGGAGCTTCGCGACTTGGGGGATCGGCTGCGCGGCTTCGGCATTCATGTGGTTTCGCTCGACGGCGCGGAAGTGGCGCATGCGACGCGGGTCGTTCGGGCCAATCCGAGGCTCTCCGTGGCTGACAGCTTCGCCTTCGCGCTGGCCAGCGGCCGGCGATGGACCTTGTTGACCGGCGACGGCGGGTTGCGCGAGTACGCCGAGGGCGAAGGCCTCGAGGTTCACGGCATGCTGTGGGTGGTCGACCAGATTGAGCGGGCCGGACTCTGCGACCATCCGACCCTTCACGACTGTCTATCCCGGACCGCGGCTCATCCGCGCTGCCGCCTGCCGCGGCGCGAGGTGGAGCTGAGGTTGCGGCGATATAGCGGATCGTGAGGAGTCCTGTCCGAGTGGCCGTCTGGACCGGCGAAAGTTCACCAGCCCAGGGGGCATTCAAGGTCGACGGGCATCAACGATCCGCAGCAGGTGATTGGCCAACAGGACGATCTCGATCGCTTCGGCCGGGTCGTCGAGTGGCACGTCGCGATGGGAATGAGGGTTTTTGTAGGATCCGATCGCGCCGGCGAACAATTCCATCCGAGCAACCTGCTCGCCCTCTTCGACGGTCGTGTCGGTCAGCGGACCATTTTTTGGCGCGAATGCCGCGCGAGCCAAGCGTACGCCGACTGCACTAGCACCCAAGCCAGACGCGTCACGTACAGCGACCTCTACGGCCTTCATAGCCTGGAAAACGGCAACATCATATTCGCCGCGGATGAACGCGGACCACACGGTGGCGGCGATATCGGGGTGCAGGCTGTCTCGTGGTAGTCGCCGCGCGGCGGCATATCGAGCGAAGTCAGCCGCATCTTCGAAGCGCCGCGCCCGCCGGCTGAGCACCCGGCAACCGCTCGATCCGTTCGTCCCGGGCGCAGGTACGAGAAGGCCTTGAGCTTCCAGCCATGCCCACGCCTCAGAGAACGCGAGGATGAACTGATCCCGATGACTTTGGGGATAGTGGACCATCCCTCCTGTTTCGGAGAATGGTTCTCTCTGCAGGTTTCCGCAGTGATGAAGGCCTCTGGCGCTGGGATTACGCTGCTCGCGCTGCCGGAGAAGCAACAGGATCTTGGCACCTAGTTCCTCGGGCTCGAGCGCCAACACGGTCTCGACGTCCGGAATTTCCCGCGACAATTCTTGCATGACGCACCATCCGTATGTCTTGCGGAATCAGAGATCGAGCTCGGAGAACCTCACCGGCTCACTCGGCGTCGCCGCCTGGGCCAGCGCCCGGCGCCACCAGCCGACATCGTGCCAGCGGCCGTGCTTGAAGCCGACCTCGCGGTAGATGCCGAGCGCCTCGAACCCCACCGCCTCGTGCAGCGCCACGCTGGCATCATTGGGCAAGGCGATACCGGCATAGGCGGAATGGAAGCCCTGCCGGGTCAGGATCTTGATCAGCGCGCCGTAGAGCGCCCGGCCGACGCCGCCGCGGCGCGCGCCCTCGGCGACATAGGCCGTCACGTCGACCGACCAGCGATAGGCGGCACGGGCCCGGTGGGGGCTGGCGTAGACATAGCCGAGCAGGCGGCCGCTTCAGCCACGCGAATCTTCAACGTCTGGTCCTCGCCTGACTGTCTTCAGGCGAATTCTCCGCCAGGGCGGGCTGCGGAGGCAACGGGCATAACGCAGCCGATGCCGGACAATACCGGGATGCCGGCTTCGCGCGCTCGATGGGGCACAAAACCGCCGTGAGCGGCAACCGGCTCCTACGAAGCCGTGCTTGCCGGCGTCATCGGCGCCGCCGTCATCGTGGCAGTCACCTTTAGTTTGGCTGCCACCCAGAATTACATTTTGTAACGCCCGGAACGGACCTCAGCAGCAAAAGTCTCCCTAGGGATGGTGCGGACTTTTGGGTGGCAATGCCGAACGGCCCTAGCGGAGCTTGGCAGGCCAGGAAGAAGGAAATCGCCAATGACGATCGCAACGGACCTACGGGCTGACGCGAAAGAAAAACCTGTCGCGATCCTCTACCGCATGGTCATGGCAAAGCACCTCTGCCCGTTCGGTTTGAAAGCGAGAGACCTGCTTCGGCGCAAGGGATATGCGGTCGACGACCGCTGGCTGACGACCCGCGCCGAGGTCGACGCCTTCAAGGGTGAACACGGGGTCGAGACGACACCGCAAACCTTCATCGACGGCCGTCGCATCGGCGGCTACGACGCGCTGCGCCGGTTCCTCGGGGTGACGGTGCGCGACCCCAAGGCAGCTACCTACATGCCGATCGTGGCGGTGTTTGCCATGGCGGCGGCGATGGCGCTGGCCGCGAGTTGGTCAAGCTCCGGCTCCCTGCTGGCCGTGCGGGCCGGAGAGTGGTTCATTGCCTTCTCGATGTGTCTGCTCGCTATGCTGAAGCTCAGGGACCTGGAGGGCTTCTCCAACATGTTCCTCGGCTATGATCTTCTGGCGCAGCGCTGGGTACCCTATAGCTACATTTACCCATTTGCCGAGGGGCTGGCTGGCGTGCTGATGATTTCCGGAGCTCTGACGTGGCTGTCCGTACCGATTGCGCTTGCCATCGGGTCGATCGGGGCTGTTTCGGTGTTCAAGGCTGTGTATATCGACCGCCGCGAACTGAAATGCGCCTGCGTCGGCGGCGACAGCAATGTACCGCTCGGCTTAGTATCGCTCACCGAAAACCTCATGATGGTGGCGATGGCCGTGTGGATGACAGTGACGGCCGGCGGCCTCGGCGCAGGTCATTGACTTGAACCGTCCGTCACCTCGTTGCCGCGATGATTCCCCGCGGCGCCGGGTTCTCTGACGCTCCTGCGAAGGTCCTTCGCTCGCATCAGTCTGTAGCAGGCGGGCACCACGAACAGTGAAAGCAGCGGCGCGGTTATCATGCCACCGACCATGGGGGCCGCAATACGGCTCATCACTTCCGAGCCCGTGCCTTGGCCCAACAGGATGGGGAGGAGGCCCGCCATGATCACCGCCACGGTCATTGCCTTCGGACGGATCCGCAGTACGGCCCCCTCGATGATCGCGGCGTCGAGCGCCGCAATGTCGCATGGGCGGTGCTCGGCGAAAGACTGCTGGAGGTAAAGCAGCATGATCACACCGAATTCCGCCGCGACACCCGCGAGGGCGATGAAGCCTATGCCGGTGGCAACCGAAAGATTGTGCCCCTCCAGCGCGAGAAACCAGACACCACCGATCAGCGCGAATGGCATCGTGGCCATGATCAGGACGGCTTCGCCGGCACGGCGGAAGGTCATGTAGAGGAGCACAAAGATGATCAGCAGCGTCGCCGGCACGACCACCATCAATCGAGCCGTGGCGCGCTCGAGGAATTCGAACTGGCCCGAATAGGCAATGCTCATGCCCGGGTCGATCCGCACCTCGCGCGTCACGGCTGCGCGCAGATCGCCAACGACGGCGGCGAGGTCGCGGCCGCGCACATCGACATAGACCCACCCGGATAAGCGGGCATTTTCACTGCGCAGCATCGGTGGACCATCGCTGATCTTCACCGTGGCGACCGTACCCAAGGTAATTTGCTGCCCTTGGGCCGTGAAGATTGGCAAGGCCCTGAGGTTCTCGAGCGAATCCCTGATTTCGCGCGGGTAGCGCAGGTTTATGGGAAACCGCGCCAACCCCTCTACGATTTCGCCGATCGCCTCGCCGGCGATCGCCGACGTGATCAGAAGCTGCACGTCGGCGACGTTGAGGCCATACCGCGCCGCAGTGGTGCGATCGATCGCCACGTCGACATAGCGCCCGCCTGTCAATCGCTCCGCCAGCGCGGAGCTGACCCCGGGAACCGACTTCGCCACGCGTTCCACGGCCAGGGCCGCCTTGTCGATCGCGGCCAGATTCGTCCCGGCGATCTTGACGCCGATCGGGCTCTTGATGCCGGTGGCCAACATATCGATGCGATTTCTGATGGGCGGCACCCAGATATTGGCGAGACCAGGCAATTTGACCGCACGATCCAGTTCATCGATCAGTTTTTCCGGTGTCATGCCCGGGCGCCACTGGTCGCGAGGCTTGAGGCGTATCGTCGTTTCGAACATCTCCAAAGGCGCGGGGTCGGTCGCGGTGTCGGCTCGGCCGGCCTTGCCAAACACGCGCTCGACCTCAGGCACGGTCCTGATCATCCGATCGCTGAGCTGCAGCAATTCGGCGGCCTTTGCCGCTGACAGCCCCGGCAGGGCGGAAGGCATGTAGAGGAGATCACCTTCATCGAGCGGCGGCATGAACTCCGCCCCGAGACGCTGCAGCGGCCACCAGGTGGTGGCCAACAGCAATATCGCGACGATCACGGTTGCCCACGGCCAGCGTAGGACTGCCGCAAGGGCGGGCCGGTAGATCGCGATCAGCCCGCGATTGATCGGGTTGCGCGCTTCATCCGGAATCCGGCCGCGAATCCAGTAACCCATCAAGACCGGAATGAGCGTGACCGAGAGGCCGGCCGCGGCAGCCATCGAATATGTCTTCGTGAAAGCGAGCGGCGCGAACAGCCGCCCTTCCTGCGCCTCGAGGGCGAAGACCGGCACGAAGGACAAGGTGATGATCAGGAGGCTGAAGAACAGGGCCGGACCGACTTCGACGGCGGCGTCGCCGATGACCCGCCAGTGTTCCTCTCCGCCGAGACTGACCTCCGGGTGATCATGTTTCCAGCGCTCGATCCGCTTGTGGGCGTTTTCGATCATGACGACGGCGGCATCGACCATCGCGCCGATGGCGATCGCGATGCCGCCCAGCGACATGATATTGGCGTTGATGCCCTGCTGCCGCATGACAACGAACGCGGCCAGCACGCCGAGCGGCAGGGCGACGATGGCAACCAGCGCCGAACGCAGGTGGAACAGAAACAGCGCGCAGACCACTGCGACGACGACAAATTCCTCGAGCAGCTTGTCGCGTAGATTGCTAACCGCGCGATCGATCAGCTCGCTGCGATCATAGGTCGTCACGATCTCGACACCGGGGGGCAGACTGGCTTTGAGCTGCTCCAGCCTGGCCTTGACCGCGGCAATGGTCTCACGGGCGTTCTTGCCCGAGCGTAGCAAGACCACGCCGCCGGCGACCTCGCCCTGGCCGTCGAGCTCGGCGATGCCGCGCCGCATCTCCGGCCCGATTTGGATCGTGGCGACATCGCCAAGCCGGATCGGCGTGCCGCCGGCGGCAAGGCCGAGAGGGATCGTCCGAAAATCGTCCAAGCTCGCGAGATAGCCGCCAGACCGCACCATGTACTCGGCCTCAGCGAGTTCGAGCACCGATCCGCCGGCCTCCTGGTTGGCCCGCGTGATCGCGTCGCGCACCGTGCCCAGCGGAATACGATATGCCGCAAGTGCCTCGGGCTTCACCACCACCTGATATTGGCGGACCATGCCGCCGATCGCCGCGACTTCGGCGACATTGGGCAGGGTCTTCAGTTCGAAACGCAGGAACCAGTCCTGCAGGGCGCGGAGTTGGCTGAGATCGTGCCGACCGGTCCGGTCGACCAGCGCATACTCGTAAATCCAGCCGACGCCCGTCGCATCGGGCCCCAGGGCCGGCTTGGCGCCCGGGGGGAGGCGCGCCTGCACCTGGGAGAGATATTCCAGCACGCGAGAGCGCGCCCAGTAGAGGTCGGTGCCGTCCTCGAAAAGGATATAGACGAAGGAATCACCGAAAAATGAGAAGCCGCGCACGGTCTTTGCGCCAGGTACCGCCAGCATCGTGGTGGCCAGAGGGTAGGTAACCTGGTTCTCGACGATCTGCGGTGCCTGGCCGGGAAAGCTGGTGCGGACGATCACCTGGACGTCCGACAGGTCCGGCAAGGCATCGATCGCTGTGGTTCGGACCGACCAGATGCCGGTCGCCGCGAGGAACAACGTGGCGAGCAACACGAGGAAGCGATTGGCAATCGACCCGCGGATGATGGCGGCAATCATTTGGGCGCCCCCGCCTTTCCGATCTGCTCGATGACGAAGGCGTCGCCGACACCACGCAGGGCGAATGCAACGGTGTCGCCTGGCCGCAATCCGGCCGTCAAGTCCGGCCGCGCAAGCTTGAAGGACATGGTCATCGCCCCCCAGCCGATGGCTGGGATCGGTTCATGCGAGAGAGTGATCTCGTCGCCATCGATCGCCTCGACCCGTCCGCTGCTTCGGTGCAACACGTCGCTCGAGTCGAGCCTCGCCGTGAGACCGGCCAGGCTCGCTTCCGAATCGATCAGGAATTGACCCGAGGCGACGACCTTCTGGCCCTCTGCCAAGCCGCTCAGCACGGCGATGCGGCCCCCGCCCTCGCGGCCGAGCATCACCTCGACCGGCCGGAACCGGCCCTCGGGCTCGGCCAGCATGACGATGGCACGGCGGCCTGTCCGTATCACCGCCTCCGCGGGTACGGTCAGGGCCGGCATGGCATCGCCGCCCAGGCGGATGTCGGCGAACATTCCCGGCCGCAGGCGCCGGTCGTGGTTGGAGAGTTCGATCCGCAGCTTGACCGTCCGGCTGACCGCATCGGCTTCCGGGAGCACGGCAACGATCGTGCCGGCGAATGCCTCCTCGGGAAAAGCCACAAGCCGGGCCTCGACCGGCGCGCCGGCTCGAACGCTGCCGCTCAGGGCCTCCGGTACCGCTGCCTCGAGCCAGACCGGGTCGAGACCGTTCAGCCGCGCAAGCGTCATGCCCGGGGCGACGGTCATGCCCTCTCGGACCTCCAGGGACTGGATCACCCCTGTCACCGGCGCCACCACCGTCGTCGTGGCGGCCGTCTTGCCGCTGCGCTCCACCCGGTCGATCTCGGATTGCCGCATGCCGAGGAGCCGGAGCCGCTGGCGCGCCGCGTCGAGCAGGGAACGGTCGGCGATGTCACGCAGCGCGAGGAACTCGATCTGGGCGGCCGCCCAATCCGGTTGAAGAATGTCGGCCAATGCCGCGCCTTTCTCGACGACGTCGCCGGATGCGCGCCGATAAACCCGCTCGACGAAGCCGCCCGTACGCGCCTGCAGGACGGCAACATCGCGATCGTTGAAGGCGATCGTGCCGGTTACGAAGACCCGTTGGGAAAGATCGGTCCGCTCGGCTGTCGCAAGCCGCATCCCAAGATTCTGCAGGGTGCCCGGCGCTATGCGTACCGATCCTTCCTCACCCGCCTCGCCTGCATCGCGGGCGTATTTCGCGACCAGCTGCATGTCCATGAACGGGGACTTGCCGGGCTTGTCGAAGCGCTGGTTCGGCACCATCGGATCGTACCAGTAGAGAATTTTTCGATCGTCCTGGGCTGCTGGCGGAGGCGCCTGGGCCGGTTCTGCCAAAGGCATCCGGCGGGCGATCCAATAGCCGCCCGCCAGACCCGATGCGCCTGCGACCACCGCCAGGAGAACGGCGCTCGCCTTCCACCCGGTCATCGCGGTTCCCGCCCGTAGGTGAAGGTAAGCCGCGTGGCCAAGGCGGCCTTGGCCCCCTCCAGATTCAGCGCGTCGATCCGCCTGTCGATCGCTTCGCGCCGAGCGGCGAGCACCGCGGCAAGGCCGCCGCGGCCGCCAGCATAGCTCACGGTCTCCAATTTCACGCGCTCCAGCGCGAGGGGGATCGAAGTGTCTCGCATCCGCGCGAGCCGGCGCGACAGGGCGTCGTACTCAGCCAGTTCTTCATCGAGTAGGGCCTGACGTTCCCGGAGCGCGTCCTCACGTTCGGCGGCAACCCGCTGCAGTTCGAGCCGCCGGGCCAGGATACGCGGATCCTGGCGCGAGGCCTGAAACAGCGGCAGATCAATCGTCACCTGGACCGACACCATGTCGCCGAACTGGGGCGCGCGGCGCTGATAGGCGACGCCGACGCCCCAGTCCGGAGATTTTCCGGCCTGAGCCTCCCGCAGATTTGCGTCGGCGGTGCGCGTCATCGGTTCGTAGAGCATGAGGTCCGGGTGACTTGCCGCCTGATCCCGGAACGCTGCCGGTTCGATGCTGGTGATGGGGGGATCGCCGGCCAGGGCCTGGTCTCCGGCCGACCCGACCCAGCGCCTCAGCACCGCCTTGGCCTTGACGAGGTCGCGGGCCAGCTCGTCGCGCCGGTCACCGAGCCTTGCCGCCTCGTCCCCCGGCATCACGGGCTCTGCGGCACGGGCCTTGCCACCTGCGACCTGCGCCTTGACCACCTGGGCAAACACCTTGTTTTCCCGTTCCAGTGCATCGAGCAAAGTCGATCTGCGCTCGACATAGAATCGATTGACCCAGGCAACCGCCGCCTCTCGGCGGACGGCGATGCGTTCGACGTCGCCGCGCACAGTGGCTTCCTGTACCCCGGCTCTCGCCACATCGGCGCGCGCCTGGCGCTTCCCGGTGTTTGGGATGTCCTGCTGTACGCCGATGCGGGCCATGGCCATGTTCTCCTGCCCCGGTGCCCACCCAGTGGGGCCGGAGACGGGAAAATTGTCGATCCCGACCACCAGCTTCGGATCGGGCAGGGCATCGGCGGGAACAGCTGCCGCCTGGGCGGCAGCGACCGCCGCCTCCCGAGCAGCGAGGCCGGAGGACACGGCTTCGGCGACCGTCAACGTCCGCTCGAAAGAAAGGGATGGTTCGCCGGCGAGAGCAGCGCGAGTGAACGCGGTCAGCGCTATGGCCGACCACAGAATGATGAGGTTGGGCATCTGGCCTTCTCCGGGCATTGATCTGCACGACAGGCGCGCCAAGGGGCGCCCGCGGATTGCAGGAATCCGAGCTGGAAGCGATCAGGTCAGATGCGAGGTGGCCGCCACGGTCCGTTCGGTGGTGCGCCACCAGTCAGGCCGGCGACCGCAACTGGCTCGGCTTGGCGCAATACTTCGCGCTGCGGCGAGACGAGCGGCCCCGCGGGAAGTGCTGGCACGCTGGCGCAACCGATGCCCGTCTTGCAGAGGAGACCGCCGGGCAACGGCGATTTGCCGGGATGTTTATCCGGACAGCAAGGCACGTCGTCAGCGGTCATCGACGCCATCGGGCAAATTTCACCGATCGCCGCCATCGTGCTTCCCAACGAGGCCAGCACCAGAGCGAAGCAGCAAATCAGGCTCAGCCAAAAACGGCACATCTCGAATCGCTACCACGATCCCGCGGAACTGCCAACCGGTGTCATACCGGCGCCGGGACGGGTCTCCCAGCGCCGGGTTGCCGCGTCAGCTGCGGCGGCCGCCATTCTGCTCTTCGCGCAACCAGTCACGATGTTCCTGGCCGGCATGGGGCTGCTGGGGCGTCTTGTTGCCCTGCATGATGTGGCTCCTGCGGTCATGCATGTGGCAATCCGCCTTGGCGGGGGCCTCCGAGCATGGCGGCAGTCCGTCGGTTGCCGCCGCGGCCGGCATGGCTGCCGCCGCGGCCCCGATCAGGATGATGGCGGCGAGGAAGCGGGAAGCGACGTAGATCATGATTTTCTCCTGTTCATCTGCGATCCGACGACCGTACCAGGCCTCGATTGCAGGAGATTTCCCCATTGATAACAAATGATTGCAGGAGGCCGCCGGGGCTATTGCGCGCAGGGACGCGTCCCCTTGGGAGGCTCGTGCACATGCACCGGCACGACCGCCTTGAACGACACGAAGTCGAGCTGAACCTCGATGATCTCCCCCGGCCGGATCTCCCGCGTGAGCGGCGCTATCTCATAGCGAAGGTGGGAGGTGAGCAGATCGAGCCGGCTTTCAGGCGGAATATTGATCGATCCGAGATCCGCCGTGTCGCTCGCACCAATGCGCGCTTTCAGGCGCGCGTTCGGCGCAACGTTCGATGACAGGCCCGCCAGGTGCAGCCGCGTCGAACTGTCATTGGCAACGATGAAACCCAAGCTCGCCGCCGCCCCCTTGCAGGTGGCGATGACGGTCGGTGATTCGATCCGTATCGCGCTCGTCAGCCCGACGGGGATGTCGGCGAGAGCTGGGAAAGCGCCGATGAGCCCGACAAGGAACACAGCGAGCCGGATTCCGGCTTTGCGCGGCTCGCAGCCGGCCGAGGACGAGTGGTGGTTTTTCAAGACGGACTCCAACTCCGTGGACGGTATGGACGGGGGCCGCGCGGCACGCCGGCCGGTCTGCGACCCGCGATGGGCCGCAGTTCTCAAGGGATCAAATTTATCGACGCCAGATTGCTGCCGTGTTCCCCGACAGATACTTAGTGTTGCGGCATCACGGCAGGCTTGCCTTCGGCATCGATACCGTCGCCAGGACGCCGCCATCCAGCTGGTTGGTCAACGCCACATCCGCGCCAAAGCCCCGGAGAAGGCTGCGGCAGACGGTCAATCCCAACCCGACGCCACCGGTGTTCCGGTTGCGCGAATCTTCCAGGCGCACGAACGGTTCGAAGACCCGTTCGAGGTCCGCGGCCGGGATTCCCGGCCCTGCATCCTCAATGCGCACGAGCCATGCCAAATCGGTCTCGCCCACCGAGATCCGTGCGCGATTGCCGTATTTCACGGCGTTGCCGACGAGGTTGGACAGCGACCGCTTCAAGGCGAGCGGCTTGGCCGATACATAGGCCTTGGGCGGGTTCATCAGGAGAACGTCTTCGCCGGCATCGATATGATCGTCGCAGATCGTCTTCAGGATAGCACCGAGGTCGACGATGCGGACTTCCCCGCCCATCGTTTCGACACGCAGGAAGTCGAGCGTGGATTCGAGCATTTCCTCCATTTCGGCAATATCCTGAAACATCTTCTCGCGCAGCGCTTCTTCTCCAATGAATTCCGCGCGCAATCGCAGCCTGGTCAGGGGGGTGCGCAAATCGTGCGAAATCGCCGCCAAGGTCTGCGTCCGGTCGTTGATGAGGTTCCTGATCCGCCGCTGCATCTGATTGAAGGCGCGAGCGGCATGCCGAACCTCCGTCGCGCCTTCTTCGGCAACGAAAAATTCCGTCTTGCCGGTACCGAGCTGATCGGCCGCATCCGCGAGACGCCGCAGCGGGGCCGTGAGCGAACGCACGAGCAAGATGGAGACCACCAGGACACCAACGGCCATCGCGGTTGTCGATGCCACCGTTCCATGTTGATCGAAGCCCCCGGCGTTGATCAGCGGGGCTGAAACATTGACGAAGCTGCCGTCCGGAAGCTGCAGCGATGCCAGCAAATAGTGAGGATCCCCGACAACGTGGCGCGCTCCTACGCCCTGTTCCGGTCCTGCGCCGATGCGGAGCGACGATTGTGCGAGATCCGGGGCGAAACCGATCAGCCGCTGGCGTAGGCCTGCCGAGAACTGACTATCCGCCCCCCCCGGGGTGATCAGGCTGCGGGAGCCCCAATGAATATCGACGGTGCTGCTCGAAAGGGCATGGGCGGCGCTGTCGCGTTCGGCCGGAGGAATCTCGATCAACGCCCGCTGGACGGTTGCGAGCTTCTCCGCCAACAGTTGCTCGCGCGAGGATACCAGGCGCGTCTCGACCCCGAATTCGTAGACCCAGATGCTGAACAGATGGAACAGTCCGAGGCTGACCAGCAGGATCGCGATCGTGCGCCCCGCCAGGCTGACCGGCCATAGGCGGATCACTGGCGCGTTACCGCGGGAACGAACATGTACCCTGCGCCACGAATGGTCTTGATGAGCGGCGAGGCCGATCCATCCATCTCAAGCTTCTTGCGAAGCCGGCTGATCTGGACGTCGATCGACCGATCGAACCCCTCGGTCAGTCGATGGCGGGCAAGTTCAAGCAGCTGCTCGCGGCGAAGCACCCGATTTGGATGTTCGACGAACGCCAGCAGGAGATCGTACTCACCACCGCTGAGGTCGATCACGACCCCCTCCGGATTGGCCAGTTCATGCCTGTGCGTGTCCAGTGACCAACCGGCGAAGGTGATGTAGCGCTGACGGTGCGCCGTAGTCGGATCACCGGCATGCGCAACCCGCCGCATCACCGCCCGAATGCGCGCGAGCAACTCTCGCGGATTGAACGGCTTGGGAAGATAGTCGTCGGCGCCGACTTCCAGGCCCACGATCCGGTCGGTTTCGTCGCGGCGCGCCGTGAGCATAATGATCGGCATCATCGACCGGGCCCTGATCTCTCGGCATAGATCCAGCCCGGATGTCCCCGGCAGCATCACGTCGAGCACGACGAGGTCGACTTCGGCATTGGCGAGCGTCTCCCTCATTTGAACGGCATCCCGGGCGCCAGTCACGCGAAAGCCGTTTTCGCGCAAGAAACGCCCGATAAGCTGCCGAATCTCCCCGTCATCGTCGACGACCAGAATGTGAGGTTCTATGCTCATGATTTCGACTATACCGTATTCTTCCGGCAAGGTGGGCCCGACTGCCGCGGCGAGGAACGCCGCCGCGACAGTCTGCTTCAGCACGAAGGCAACCCTGCAACCGCAGCCGTTACTTTGCCTTCTCCAGCGACGTCACGGTCATGCCATCGGCCGTCTTGGCCACGCTGAAAAGAACCTTGTCGCCTACGGCGGCCTTATCCAGCAGCGACGGGTCCTGGACCCGGAAGATCATGGTCATGCCCGGCATGTCCATACCAGCTATGGGGCCGTGCTTGAGAGTGATCTTTCCCTGCTCGCGATCGATCTTGCGTACTTCGCCGTCGGCGGTTCCGGTCATCGCCTGGGCAACCACCATAGGCGTCGCGCCCTGCGCCTGGCCGAGCGCAGGATACAATGCAGCGAAGGAAATCGCCGCCAATAGGGCCATCGTCTTCATCTTCGATCTCCGTGATTAACGCACGAGAACCTTGCCGACCATGCCGGCATCGAAATGCCCGGGCACGAGACAGCCGAAGTCATACTCGCCCTTGACCTTGGTGAACTGCCAAACCAGGGTTCCGGTCTCGCCGGGTGCAACGGTGATGGAGTTTTTGCCGGCCTCGTGTTCCATCTCCGGGAATTTCTTCATCACTTCGGCATGTTCTTTGAGCTCGGCAGCCGAGCCGAGCACCATTTCGTGTTTCACCGCGCCCGCGTTCTTCACCACGAATTTGACCGTTTCGCCAGGTAGCACCATCACCTTGGCAGGGGTGAAGCGCATGTTGTCATTCATCGTGAGTTCGATGACCCGCGCGCGCGCCTTGGGGTCGCCAGGTTGCCCCAGCGCCGCCGCTTCGCCCGCTTCCTGTGCATGGCCGCCACCATGTCCGGGGCTGGCGCCCGCGATTTGAGCGGTCGCGGCCAATCCCGACAGGGCGACCGCTGCAAAAACAATTGCACGCATTCCGATATCCTCGATGTGGTTCAGATTGGTCCGTTCCATTCATAGGCAACCGTTCCAGGCGGGTGCTTGAACCAGCCGGGATCGCGGTAGTCGCCGCGGGGCAGGCCCTCGCGCACCTTCATCACGCTGAACATGCCCCCCATTTCGATCGGGCCGAACGGCCCCGTGCCCGTCATCATGGGCAGGGTGTTGTCGGGGATCGGCATCTCCATGTCCTGCATGTCGGCCATGCCGCGTTCGCCCATCACCATGTAGTCCGGCACCAGAGAGGTGATCTTGCGGGCCACCTTGCGGTGATCGACCCCGATCATCGTCGGCACGTCGTGTCCCATCGCATTCATGGTGTGATGTGACTTGTGACAATGGATGGCCCAGTCGCCGGGCTCGCTCGCCACGACCTCGAAGGCGCGCATCGCACCGACCGGGATGTCGATCGAGACTTCAGGCCAACGGGCCGAGGGCGGTACCCATCCGCCGTCGGTGCCGGTGACCTCGAAGTCGTAGCCATGCAGGTGGATCGGGTGGTTGGTCATGGTCAGGTTGCCGACCCGGACACGCACCCGGTCACCCCGGCGAACCGGCAGCGGATCGATGCCGGGAAAGACGCGGCTGTTCCAGGCCCACATGTTGAAGTTGGTCATCTCCGCCACCTTCGGCGTCGCGGCACCGGGCTCGATGTCGAAGGAATTGAGGAGAAATACAAAGTCACGGTCGACGCGATACCGTGAGGAATCCCGCGGGTGAACGACAAAGAAGCCCATCATGCCCATCGCCATCTGGACCATTTCGTCCGAGTGCGGGTGGTACATGAAGGTGCCGCTCTTCTTCAGGTCGAATTCATAGACGAAGGTCTTGCCGACCGGGATGTGAGGCTGGGTAAGCCCGCCGACGCCGTCCATGCCGTTGGGCAGCAGCATCCCATGCCAGTGGATGGTCGTATGCTCGGGCAGCCGGTTGGTCACGAAGATGCGTACCCGATCGCCTTCCACGGCTTCGATGGTCGGCCCGGGACTTGACCCGTTGTAGCCCCAGAGGTTGGCCTTCATCCCTGGCGCGAATTCGCGGACCACAGGCTCGGCCACGAGGTGGAATTCCTTGACGTTGCCGTTCATGCGCCACGGCGCCGACCAACCGTTCAAGGTGACCACGGGATTGTAGGGCCGCCCGGTCGCCGGGGCGGACGGCGCAAGCGTCTTCGGGTCGTCGCGCAGCATCGGTTCGGGCAAGGCGGCCAGCGCCGTGCGCTGTACCACGGCGCCGCCGATCAGCGCGGCGCCGGCAGCGAAGAGAGAACGTCTGGTTACCATCGAATTTGATTCCTTCGCTTAGTCGCCGCTGGCGTCCGCGCCGGCAAGCCGCAGGCCTCCACCAGCAGACATGCCGGCATCGGCGATCGTCACGAACTGGAGGTCGGTGTCGGCGATCCAGAAATCGCGTTGCGCGTCGATCGCGGCGATCACACTGCGTATCTGGGCCTGAGCATCGATCAGAAGCTCGAACACGCTGGACAGCATGCCGTTGTAGCGCAGCTGCATCTCCTCGGAGATGCGGGTGCGCAGCGGCACGACCTCGTCGCGATAGGCGATCGCGAGATCGAGGGCCGTCCGGTAGTTGATGTAGGCTTCGCGGGCTTCGGAACGGGCATTCACCGCCGTGCCGGCCAATCGATGAGCCGCCTGCTGGTAGAGGTATTCGGCTCGGGCGACCTTGGCATCGCCCCAGTCGAAGATCGGGATCTCAAGGCTGATCTCATAGCCTGTCGAGCGTGCGCCACCCCCGGTTTCGCGGATGTAGCTCGCATCGAGCACGTTGACGAATCCGGTGGCGCGGGTCAGGCCAAGCGATGTCGCCAGGCTGTCGATGGCGGCCCTACCGGCCTTGATGTCGAGCCGGTCCCGCACCGTCGTCGCCTCGACATCCGCAACATCGACCGGCTGGGCGGGCAGGTCGGGCAGGCGCGGCGGAAGCTTGAAGGCGGTATTGGGTCCCCACAAGCCCAACAACCGCGTCAGTTTCTCGCGCTCGCTGGTCGCGGCCCGCCGGGCAACCCCTGCTTGCGCCGTCGCGTCGGCATGAAAAGCCTGCTCGCGGGCGAAGTCGAGGGTGTTGAAATTCCCGACCCGGGCCATGCGGCGGGCCAGTTCGGCGCTGGCTGCGGTCGCCTCCCTGACCTGCATGACATAGTCCGCGACCTGGCCGGCCGCGATGGCGCGGTAATATGCCCGCCGGGTTTCGGCCGCGATGCGCAGGACCGCGTTGGCGGTGTTAAGCTTGGCGACGGTCAGGCGGTTCTGCTCGATATCGATGCGCAGCGGCATGAACAGGACGTCGACCACGGACAGCGTGAACTTGCGTTCGATATCGACGACGCCGGCACTTTCGAGGCGCTTGAACGAAAACCCCGGGTTGGGCAGGCGATAGGCCTGGGCCAGATCCGCGGCGGCCAGCCCGAGTTCGGACAGGTCAACCTGGAGCGCCCGGTTGTTGAGCATCGCGATCTCGACGGCGTCGTCGACCGTCAGCGGCTGGGCCAGGAGTGTTTCGACGCGGGATCGGGCCTTGTCGGCAGCCTCGTCATTGGAAATCCATGCCGACTGGCGCCCGGTCTTTGCCTTTGTAATAGCGTTGACGTCGTCAAAGCTGGATTGGGCGATCGGCCCGGCGCAGCCTGCCAGCAACAAGGCGATCGCCGCGGCGGCAAATCCGCCGCGCAAGGTGCGGGGCTCAACCGCCATGATGGGCTCCGTGGCCGGTGACCGGCGTCAGCGGTGCCGCCTTTGGCGTCTCGCTCTCGCCGGATTGGGAAGACGGTGTCGGATCGGCGGCAGCGTCCGCTTCGCCTTTCAGGGCGCCGGCGTGGCCGCCAACCTGCCCAACGGTCCTGTTGGCGTCCTTCCACGGAATCCGTTTTACGTCTCGGAAAGCCTCATACCCTTTGAAGACCGGGTCGTAATGCAACGCCGATGTCGGGGCCGTCGGATCGGCCGGATCTGGCGCTGCTTTGCTCGACCCTTCCGCGGCCCATGCGGGCCCGGCGGCAAGCCATAGGCCAGTTGCCAGAAGCAAACCTCGTGTCAATTCATCCTCCGCCGTCGATGGGCCAACCGAAGCGGAAGGTAGCGACGTCGCAATACCCGAAGTTTGCTCCTCTGTTACATAGTATTGCAGCGGCGGGCGCGGCTCAGCCGCTGGCGGGAGCAGCGATCAACGCTGGCCAGGCCTGTCAGTCGCGCGCGTTGCTGAGCCCATGGCGTCGGAGTTCGCGGCGCGAAACTTGACGCTTGGCGATCGCGTATCGCCGCTCGGGGTGCTCGGCGAGGTACCGTTTTCGCGAAGCCTCGTCGTCGGTGGGCGGGCCGGCCAGGATCGCCTCGCCGGTTACCACGTCGAAGCAGCCGGGCGTGATCAGGCGACGCACCACTCTCTCGATCAGTCGCACCGGGCTGTCGAAATAGATCGATCGCAGGACCTCTTCGAGAACCAGGTAGGCACGATACTCAGGGGGCGGCAGCTCGGCAAAGATCACCTCGTACCAGAGACCTTCGATCTTCCGCAGCTGCCTGTCGCCGATATCGACGATCTCCAGCGGCCTGCGGCGGGTATGCATCTCCTTTCGCAGGCGCCTTACCTTCCGGACCTCGGGAAGATCGCCAGTGCGCCTCAGGATGCCATCGACCGGATCCACATAGAGCGGTTCGTACCACGGCCATGGATCACCGACGTCAAGCTGGCCCGGCATGCGACCGTGCGCGTTGAGCTGCACGAAGTTCGGCAGGTGGTCGCGGACATGCTGCTGCACCGTGCTGGTGACACGAAGGTTGCGGGCGATTTCGCTATAGACGTCGTTCCACGGGCGACCGACCTGGCGCTCCAGAAACCGCCTCAGCGGCCCGAGGTTCTCGTTCAGATCCTTATAGGCCCCCCGTTCCAGATACGGGCGCTGCATACCCTGCTTGGAAGGTAGATGGTCGAACGGCACGGGACGCCCCTTGCGCGTCCAGATGTCGCCGTAGCGCGGACGCTCCACGAGCACCCGCGACATATCATGGCGCATGGCAAAGCCTCGGTTCGAATTTTGGATGAGCAAGATGAAGCGCCACCGATGACGGCGGGCGAGCAGGCTTGAATTGTCGGGTAGCCGGATCCTTCTTGCGGGCCGAGATATGCTCGAGAGTTGGTGAACTGTCAAATGCCGACGAACTTCAGCAGCGAACCGCCGACCGGCCAACACCATCAGCCTGCGGTATTCTCGACCTCTCCCCGTGCGACCCGTAAGCTAAGACGACAGCACTGCTCATCACGAAAGAAGCGAGGGCATGGCAACGATCACCTTAAGGAATCTACCCGACGACGTGCACCGCGCACTCCGCGCGCGAGCAGCCTCGAATGGCCGAAGCACCGAGGCCGAAATCAGGGAAATTCTCGAAGCCACCGTGCGTCCGCCGGCACGGCTGCGGTTGGGCACCGCTTCGGCCGAACTTGGTCGCGCCGCCGGGCTAACTGACGACGACATTGAGAGCATCGAGCAGGCGAAGGACAACGGGTTGGTCGAGCCGAGCCGAGGGTCAGTTTCTGCTACCTAGTCGATGGTAGATAGCCCAAGCGCGGGCTCGCTTCTCGCTTAGATGACTTGTGACAAAACCTCTGATAAAATCACGATCCATCAGAGGATTTGTCACATGCCGTCCGCTTCAGGTTCGCAAAGGGTCCAACTCAGAAATCTGCTCGATGGCCGGAGTATGATGCGCGCGCAGGACCTGCGTGAAGCAGGGATCAGCCCGCAAACGATCGCGCGTGCCGTCGAGGCCGGAGAAATCGAACGCATCTCGCGCGGGGTTTACCAGAAGCGTGGATCCGAGATCGAGGAGAACCAGATCCTCGCCGAGGCCGCTATACGCGCGCCCAAGGGCGTTATCGCTCTCGTGTCGGCGCTCGCCTTTCACGGCCTGACTGATCAAATGCCGCGCCGCATCTGGATAGCCATCGGCACCAGCGATTGGGCGCCGGTGCAGTCCTATCCCCCGATGCGAGTGGTGCGTTTCACCGAGCGATACCTGCGCCAGGGCGTCGAGAACCACCTGATCGCTGGTCTTGAGGTCCCGATCTATTCCGTCCCGAAGACCCTTGCCGATCTCTTCCGCAATTCGAAGCTGGTTGATCGGTCGGTCGCAGTAGAAGGCCTGCGCGCCACCATCGAACAACGCAAAGCGACACCAAGTGCGATCGCTCAAGGCGCAAAAGCCGGCGGCGCGTGGAAGGTCATGCAACCTTATCTCGAGGCGCTCACGTCCAATGGCTAGAACGCATTGCCTCGCTTGAAATAGGACTTCCCTGCCCCACGGAGCGCCCGAAGTCGACCGCCCCATGGAGGCTATCTGGCATGCCGCCGAGTAGTTGATCGAGGTCATAGTCCGCATCGGCAATCCTCTCGATGATGATCTTGCCGTCTTCAGCTCGGACATCGACCAGATCACCCGCACGGATCTGCACGGTCGCCAATACGGCTGCCGGTATCGAAACCACTGTGCCGCTGCCCCTTCTTTTCACGGTCACGCGCATTCGGCCGGCCCCCAACGATGCGGATTTCGACAGGGCTTCTCTGGCAATCGCCATCGGTAGCACCGGAAAGGAAAATCCAACACTCGCCGAAGCCGAAACCGATCAATTCGCGTCAGCTTCCGATATCCCAATAGCATCTAAAGACATACCATAGGGATATCCTAAGCATACTAAACAATTGAATAGGGCCTATTGCGAGGCCGATGGATATGCGCAATCCTGAGGAGTCTGTGCGGATAGCACTAATCCAAGGAGCGCCATGAAAAAAATCGGATCGTAAAAAGAGAAAATCCCCGGGAGGAGCGAACTCCCGAGGATTTCAAAAGCCATATCTTCGAAGCTCACGGCGGACAGGTTCTAGCCACCCGCCTACACTTCTCAGCCTAGCACGTAGACTGAGATGGGCAAGGGCTTTTTGTCCGCGATTGAGCTTCCGACATCTCCACCAAGGAGGTTTCCATGCGGAAGCTTGGACCGAAGTCACGCGCGTCTGAGAAAACTGAGGCGCGTGGCAGACACCGCCGGGGACCGCTGACGGGTCGATTTGTCAGCAGCAAGGCGCCCGCCCCGGTTATTTGGTATTCGCGCCTCGAACTTGATTTCTTGCGCGTTATGGAGGTCAACCCTGAAGTCACCACGATAACCCGTGGCAAAGACTTACCTGCATCGGCCGACAAACCTGCTCACAGATCGGCGCCGAATTTTGAGGTTCGCTTGTCCGGCCACGATGCGTTGGTGGCGATAGAGTCACGCCGATTTCCGTCGCGAGATTGCCCTGGCTGCCGCGCCATTGCCGAGCATGCCCAAGCCGAAAGCCGCGCGTTCTACTTCCTGGACCGTGCGGAAATTCGCCGGCAGCCGAGGTTGGAGAATGCGACGCGCATCCTCTGCGCCAGAGGCATCGCACCATCACCATCCTTCCTGGAACTGGTCCGACTTCGATGGGGCACCGGGCCGTTCGCGCTCGCCGACCTGGATCTTGCGCCACGCGAGATGCCGTCGGCACAGCGCGAGATATTCGCAATGTGGCTTGCCGGCCATCTCGCCTGCGATATCGACCTTCCAATCACCCAGCACACCAAATTCTTTCCGATCGAGACACGCCGATGACCGCGCCGCTGCTCCACGTTGGCGACGTCGCCATGCTCCGAGGTGAGTCATGGAAGGTGATATCCATCAGCCCCACCGGAACCCTCTTCAAAAGCGCGGTGAGCCGCAGCCCCCGCTTCCTTACCGGAGAGCAAGTAGACGCCTTGCGACATCGGGGCGAGATGGTCCTATCCGCCGCGAGAGAGGAATCACTCGAGCGCGCACGAGCGCAACTGCTGAACACTCACCTTCGTGACCTGCCGCCGGAAATTCGCCTCCGCACGCATCGTGCTTTCGCCTACGTCCGGCTCCTCGATGCGCTTCCCCACGGACACCGATCCCTGGAGTTGGCGCCAAGCCTCAGTGCTCTGGCAAAAACTCTCAACGATCCAAGCCCTCCGAGCGTCCGTCAGGTCTACGCCCTTTGGTCTCGATGGTGTCGAGCAAACCGAGACCCATTGGCACTCGTTCCGTTGATCGGTCGCCGCGGCAACCGCACGTCTCGGCTCAACCCCGTGGTCTCGGCGATCATCTCGGACATGGTCGACGAAATTTATCTGACGGAGGAAAAGCCAACCATCGCATCCTGCGTTCGCGCGGTTGGCTGCGAAATTCAACGCTACTCCGACCGCACAGGCATTCATCTCGAAATGCCCAGCTCCAAAGCAATCTACCGTCACGTCGCGGCTCGAGACGGCTTCCAGAAGACCGCAGGCCGAGAAGGTCGTCGCGCCGCGCAGATCAAATTTGCCAACCGCGCCCCAGGCCCGAGCACCAGCCGAATCAACGAGGTGTGGGAAGTCGACCACACGATGGCGGATGTTCACCTGTACGACGAGCAACGCGGCCTGCTGATGGGGCGGCCGTGGATTACCGCCATTGTCGATCGCTATAGCCGGATGATTGTCGGCTTCTTCATCGGATTTGAACCACCGAGCTACGTGAGCGTGATGCACGCACTACGCCATGCGATCGCACCGAAGACATATCTGCGCGACCTCTACCCTTCCGTCAGGTTCGACTATCCCTGCTGCGGCCTGCCGGAACTGCTCGTTACCGACAACGGCGCAGAATTTGGGGCAGATGCTTTTCGCGATGCGATGGTTGAGCTGACCGTGGACTATCAGGCCTGCCCGGTTCGCCAGCCCTGGTACAAAGGAGTGATCGAAAGGTGGTTCCTCACTCTCAGGCTCCAGCTGCTTCAGCAGATGCCCGGCAACTCCGCCGGCGAGAACCGGCAGAACGGCGAGTACCAAGTAAGCGCTGTTTTCAGGCCACGGGCTTGTTGGCTTTGGCGTGGTAAGCCCATGGGAGCAGATCGTCGATTTTGCTCTGGGGATGGCCAGCGACGATTCGCGTGATGACGTCGGCGAGGTAGTCGAGCGGCTCGACACGGTTGAGCTTGGCCGTCTCAATGATCGAGGCGATGACGGCCCAGTGCTCGGCGCCGCCGTCGGAGCCGGCGAACAGGGCGTTCTTGCGATTGAGTGCGATGGGGCGGATGGCGCGCTCGACGATGTTGTTATCCATTTCGACACGGCCGTCGTCGAGGAACCTGGTCAGGCCGATCCATCGCGACAGGGCGTAGCGGATGGCTTCGGCCAGCTTGCTCTTCTGGCTGACGAGGGCGAGCTTTTCCCGAAGCCAGGGTTCGAATGCCGCGATGAGGGGGCGGCTGCGCGCCTGGCGCTCGGCCTGTCGTTCGTTGGCATTGCGGCCGTGGATCTCGCCTTCGATCCTGTAGAGCGCGGCGATGCGGGCGAGCGCCTCGGTCGCGATCGGCGCGGGACCGGATTGAGCCAGTTCGTAGAAGCGCCGGCGGACATGGCTCCAGCAGAACGCCAGGCTGACGGCATTGCGTTCGGACAGCACCTTGTAGCCGGCGTAGCCGTCGACCTGGAGGATGCCGGCGAAGCCCTGCAGATGCCGGATCGGATGCTCGGCCTTGCGATCGGGCGCATAGACATAGGCGACACCGGGTGGGTCGGTGCCACCCCAGGGGCGATCATCGCGGGCATAGGCGAAGAGCTGGCCGGTCTTGGTCCTTCCGCGGCCGGGATCGAGCACGGGCGCCGTCGTCTCGTCGGCGAACAGCTTGCCCGATGCCTTCAGCCGCTCGAACAGCCGCTCGTGCACCGGGCGCAGCAGGAACGCTGCCTTGCCGACCCAGTCGGCCAGCGTCGACCGGTCGAGGTCGATGCCCTGACGGGCGTAGATCTGGGCCTGGCGGTAGAGCGGCAGATGATCGGCATATTTGGCGACGAGCACCTGGGCGACCGTCGCCTCGGTCGGCAACCCGGCCTCGACCAGGCGCGACGGCGCGGGCGCCTGGACGACCACCTCCTCGCAGGCCCGGCAGCCATAGCGGGGCCGGCACACCACCAGCACCCGGAACTGGGCCGGAACGATGTCGAGACGCTCCGCCCGGTCTTCGCCGATCCGGTGCAGGCCGCCGCCGCAACAGGGGCAGGCCGTGTCCTCGACGTCGATGACGGTTTCGACCCTGGGCAGATGCGCAGGCAGCGCTCCGCGGTTATGCCGACGGCGAGGCGAGCGGGATTTTCCATCGTCCGGCGCCTTTTCGGCGGTCTCGGCCAGGCCGGCCGCCTCGACCTGCTCGGCCTCCTCGAGTCCGAGCTCGAGCTGTTCCAGCGGCAGGCTCTCGGCCCGGCGGCCGAAGCGATGGCGCTGCAATTCTCTGATGATCTGGCGCAGCCGCTCGCTCTCCGCCCGCTCGGCGAGCAGCATCGCCTTCAGCATGCCGGCATCATCGGGAAGGGCTTCGGAAGAGACGGTCACCAGGCAATGGAATCACGCTTCGCGACGCGTTTGAAGAGGCATCGGCGCGATGCCTTCAACTTGTCGCCGTGGGCCTCGCGATCCGCCGCGCGTCATGCACCCGCCGCCAGTCCAGGCCCTCGAACAGCGCCTGGAACTGGGCCGCGCTGAGCCGCATCACACCGTCATGCACGGCGGGCCAGTTGAACCGGCCGTCCTCCAGCCGCTTGGCGACCAGCACCACACCGCTGCCGTCCCAGAAGATCAGCTTCACCCGGTCGGCCCGCTTCGACCGGAACACATAGATCACCCCGGAGAATGGATCGGCCTCGAGCCGTTCGCGTACCAGCGCCGCCAGCCCCTCCGCTCCCTTGCGGAAGTCCACCGGCTTCGTCGCCACCATCACCCTGATGGCGCCGGCTGGCCCGATCACCTGCTGCCCGTCAGCGCCGAGATCACCGCCCCGGCGAGAGCCGCATTCGCATCGCGCGGAATGCGCACAAGGGCTTCGCCGATCCGCACCTCGATGACATCGGCATCCACTGATGTCGCGACCGTCTCCGCACTCGTCACCATCACCGGCGTGAACGACAGATCGGACATGCCTCGCGCCTTCCGGCGCCAGGTGAAGACCTGCGTGTGGCGAAGGCCGTACCGCTCGGCGACAGCCCCCACCGAACTGGCGTAGCTCTCCGCCACGATCCGGGCCTTCGCCTCCGCCGTCCACTGTCGCCGGCGACCCGCGCCCGTGAACACCTCAAGCCGCCGGACTTCCGCCTCGGGCAGCACATCGTCTCCAGACATCGTCAGCACTCCAAGCCGTCCGTCAAAATCAACGGCTCAGATTCAACCCCAGACCCCGATACGGGAAGGTGGGGGCGCAACGACACTTACAGTACCAACCCGACCAAAAGGCGTGCATGGGGTTTGCACGGTTTGTGGAGGTATTTCATCTCTGGCTGATCGATGACTATCATCAAGCCCTGCACGCAGGCATTGCGAGCACGCCGGCAGAGCGCTGGATGCAGAGCTTCCGGCGCGAAGGGCATCAGGTATCTCGCCCTCCCCCAGACGCAGCGAAGCTCGAGTGCTTGACCGGCGTCGCAGCGTTGGCGAAACCTCAGCACTATGGCGTGAAGTTCAAAGGCCTGATCTATCAAAGCCCCCGGCTCGCGTCGATACGGTCGCGATATCAGGACAGAGTGCGTATAAAGCTTAAGGTGGATCCGCTCAATCTGGGCCGCGTGCAAGCGTATTGCCCGATCGGGAGGGAATGGTTTCCTCTTGTGCCGGCGATTCCGGAATACGTCGAGGGGCTGACCCTCCATCAGCACAAGGTGGCCTCCCAGATCCTACGTCAGGAACAAAACGACCAAGAGACCATCACGCGTGAAGCGCGACTTCGAAGCCGCTCCCGCCTGGCCGCCCTGGTATCCGAGGCTTCTGTGAAAAAAGGCCAAGCACGACGTCGCACCCTCCGGATGATCAATCTCGCGCCAGAGGGCATGGGTGCAAAAGTGCTTGCTCTCTCTGACCATCTCCAGGAACGCGACACCACCATCCCATCGATGGACGAGGAGCCGCCCAACCTTCGGAGCCATGGTGATCTGGAAAGCGTGATGCTGCCCGAGCAGGAAGATGACATACCCGTTCCTCGCACGGGTTTGCACAAGATCATCGACCCAACACGGTCAGCGCGATGACAGACCTTCAAGAAATCATCGATGATACAGTTGGCCGCATTCGTACAACCTACATTCCGCACATGCAGGCGGACTTGGCAAAAGAGGAATTCAACAAACTGCGGCGACGCGGCACCACGCCAACCAGCGCTCTGGCTGTTGTGGTTTACGGCGAAGCTGGCGTCGGTAAGAGCGCGACAGCGCTCTCCTGGATGCGTGAGTTCCCGGTCAAACGCGGAACACCCTGTGACGTACGACCCGTCGCTTACGCCCGGTTGACCGGGGGTCGATGCACCTACCGCAGTGTCGCGATGGAACTGCTCAATGCGTTTGAAGATCCGGTGCCCCCACCAAGCCGCATGAACACGCGCGAACTCATCAACCTGGTGATAACGCGGATCCGGGAACAGAAGACCGAGTTCATCTTTCTCGACGAATGTGAATTGCTGGTATCGCCGGAAAACCACCGGGTCAATCATGAAACCGCGCAGTGGATAAAGTCCGTTCTGAATGATTCGCCGTGTCCCTTTGGATTTCTTGGGACCCCGCCGGTACTCGATGTTGTCAGCAGCACTGATTCATTGGAGAGACGGATCGACGATAAGATCGAGTTTTCCAGCTACGATTGGTTAAAAAGAGACCACCGTAACGAGTTCCGCTCGGTCCTCGCCACCTTCGATACATTGCTGGCTCCGCTGGAACCCGCTGGCCTGGCGGAAATGCGAATGGCGCTCAATCTGCATCGGGCGACGAGTGGAAAGATAGGATATTTGCCCAGGCTGCTCGGCAAGGCAGCGGAAACAGCGTTGCTTGATGGCGCGAGAACGGTCCAGGGTAATCATCTCGCCCGCGCCTACGATAGAAGCTGTCATGACGCAGCTGCGCGCGCACGCAATCCCTTTCGTACCCCCGACTCCGGCAAGCTGCGAGGCGATACTGGCATGACCACCATAAACTAGGTTGAGAATCCTATTACCGGCTAACAAAAAAATGAAATCACATCCGACACCCCGCTTCGCGGTCAGGCCAGCACCTTTTCCCGACGAAAGTCTATCGGGATATCTGTACAGAGTGAGCAGCGCGAATGGGCATAGCATAAAAGTGGTGCTTAGATTTCTCAATGTCAGATCCCTTCAACAGGCGCTGAAGTCGCCGGCGGCCGTCGCCAGAATCTTGCCACTTGTGGATGGCGAAGCGAAGGATGGTTGGTTTCTTGGGATGCGGGTTGCCGAGGGAGCGACGGTCCCTGCGAGCGGATTGCCACCCGAGCGACTGGACCTCGAGAGGTTTTGGTACTGCCCTTTATGCGTCGCCGATCAAACTTATCATCGCCGAGTGTGGCATCATCCTCACTACGTCGCGTGTCACATCCATCGTGTTCAGCTCGTGTATTGTGACGAAGACACGCGCCATGGGCCTCCCGTGAGAGTCGGAGAAAGCGATGACAGCGCAAACTATCGGCCGCAGCCCGAACCTCTGGATTCGGCATGGTCGCTGAGCTTACACACGGAGCTGGTCGCACGCGTCAATGGAACCTCAACTCTGCGCCCGTCTCTTCGTAGCATGCCTTTTGATTTTCTGGTGACCGCCGCCGAGGCCCTTGGTCAAGCCATGTGCGGCTGCCCTCAATATCACCCTGGAAAGGATCCCCGCCGTACAGAGGACGAAGAATCCCTTCCGGGCGTGACCTATGCCGAAATTGGGTTTGGAGCGATTACCGGCTCCCGCGCCGACTTTTATCGAGCTTTGGATGCAACAGTTGCGCTGGCGAGCCAGCGCGACGGCAGATTCGGGGGCGCCAAGAGCTTCGGCGAATTTGCCGCGATAATGGGACCCGAGCTGAGGAACCGCCGAGAGCATGAACTCACGGCCTGTTTCTACGAATACATGGCGACCAGGCCCCAGATACGGTTCGAGATGCAACGAATGGCAGTGCCCCCGATGCCACCTGCCGACGCGCCGATTATCTCCCTTGGCGAGGCCACCCGCCGCCTCAGGCTTGGAAAGGCAGCCGCACGGAGACTGCTCGTGGCAAATAGTGCCATGCCGGAAGCGGCAGAGGGCTCAGGCATGCCGATCGCCGTATCTGCTGCCAAGGTTGCTCGTCTTAGTTCCGGGTTATCGGATTGCTTGACGCTCATCGAGCTCGCCAATCACCTCGGTATCGGACGCGCCAGATGCAGGGGACTGGTCGAAGCCAAACTCATCCAACCATATTTGCCCCGCGGTGCATGCTATTCGTCGATCTGGCACTTCAGCAGAGCCGCAATTGAAGAGTTCTGCGGAAAGCTCTCCCACGGTGGAGTTGCCCAGATACAGGCCGCCCCACCAGGGCTCTGCTCGTTCAATCGCGCGTTCAATCGATCCATGTGCCAGCAGGTTGCTTTTGTGGATATCGTTGCCGCTCTGATCTCTGGTCGAATTAGTCCGACCGCCGTAACGAAGAATGCGACCGGCTTCTCCTCACTCCTTTTTGACAAGACTTATGCATTCAAAATGTGGGCGGAACTCGCTCGGGAGCGACGCACGAGCTTTGCAATCCAACCGGCTGCCCGCATCTTGCATCTCAGCAGTCAAGCCTTCCGCGCGCTGGTGAAAAAGGGCCTGCTGCAATGTCTCCCCAGTTTGGGCGGACATGAGCGTGGGTTACGCCTCTCACAGGAAGAAATTGATCGCTTTCAATCGACATATATGTCGGGTGCAGAGGTCGCCAAGCAGCTCCGGACCTCGACGAAAACCTCGTTCGCCTTGCTTCAGGAGGCGGGCCTGCTGCCCGTGTCCGGCCCCCACGTCGATGGCGGTCGGCTCAATCTTTACCGAAGAGACGACGTGGCTCGGTACCTATATGAGCACCGACCGCACATCACATCGCCAACTAAACGCACGCACCCCCCACCGGAAATGGACAACCCGTGGTATTTTCTTAGCCAAGGCTCCTAGTCCTGCCGGCAGCTCAACGCGCGTCGCGCGACAAAGAACCCAATTTGCAAATATCGCGGTAAACGCGCAGCGATAGTCGGGTTTTTGGGTTCGAGATACAGGATCGTTCGTCGCTCAACGGAATATGATCCTACTAGTTCGTGTCAGCCCGTTCACCATTGGGCGGATGGATTGTCATCCAGCAGGCAAGAATTAGCGTTCCAGAAAGCTTCGTTGCTTCGAAGAAGGCATCCACCGCTTCGAAATAGTCCTCTTCGGGCCGACGCGGATCTTCGCCGCTGATCTGGAAATGCACCGTACGGGTGGCATCATCTGCGCGCGCAATTGACGATATAAAATGCCGCCCTGACAGATGGACGAAATCTGACGTCTCTTTGTAGACTTTACTTGCCCAAGGATGGCTTTCAGCAAGCTTTCGGAGCAGGTGCGCATCTGACATCTTAATTCGATCGCGGTCCTTGAGGCGGTTAAATTGCTCTCCGTTCAGGACCGCTCTGCAGGCGTTCTCAACATCATGAATGAGCGAGAGCGCGTTCACCCGCATGGCGGTGTCGAGCTGCAGGCGTAGAATGGCTGCCGCGCAAGGAAAGTTGCGGGCACTGATCAAGTCGCGAAACCCACGCGACTGCGCTAGGGTGCGCCGCAGAGCTCCCAGGAGGAACAGGTCAGTCTGATGGATTGCAGCGTTCGGCCCGATGCTCTGTACGCCCTTGTGAATGAGCTCATTTTCGAGATTTTCCAGTCTCCTCAGCCTGCCTGCAAGGTCAGCGTCTGGCATTGAACCTACCTGTCACGTTGCGTCTCGGGCATCGGGCACGAGCGACGACGACATGGTGCCCGAGATTTCGCCGGCATCGGCGAGGGTGATTGCGACGAAGTGCCAGGCCGATCCAGCATCGCTAGGAAAAGCGCGTCTATCTCATCGACCGCGGCGGCCGCGGCTTCGGTGCCCACGACATCGCGGGCATGGGCTTGGCGCGTGGGTAGGATGGCCACCTGCTATTTTCCGGACCTGAGTGACATCGGGTGGCTCGGGCTCGATCCTGCCATTTTTCTGTCAGCGGGCCTGAGCCCGCCATTAGCTTAACACGCGACGTCAGCGACAAAAGTTCAGAGAACCAACTCTCATTTTGTGACGGGATAGTGGCAAGAAAGCTATCATTAGTAGAAAAACTAGTTTGCAAATATCGGGTAAAATGCGTGACGCTAACCCATTGATTTTTCAATAGCGGCTGTCAGTTTTATGTGTCGAGGGACACCAGTTATGCTGATCGGCTACGCCCGGGTTTCGACCGACGACCAGCGCAACGCCTCGCAGCTCGACGCGCTGCGCCAGGCCGGTTGCGAGGTGATCCACGAGGAGGAGGGGTCCGGCGGCAACCGGGCGCGGCCACGGCTGCTGGCCATCCTTCGCTCGATCGGCCCCGGCGACGTGCTGGTCGTCGTCCGGCTCGACCGCCTGGCCCGCTCGCTGCAGCACCTGCTCGAGGTGATCGAGATCCTGACTGCCCGTGGCGCCCATTTCCGCAGCCTCAACGATCCGGTCGACACGTCGAGCCCGCAGGGGCGGTTCTCGCTGCAGGTGCTGGGCGCGGTGGCCGAGCTCGAGCGGGCGCTGATCCGCGAGCGCACCCGTGCCGGGCTGCAGGCGGCCGCCAGGCGGGGCAGGGTAGGGGGCAACCCGGCGCTGCGCGCCGGCGATGCGGCCGCCCGGGCGGCGCTGTCCGAGGCGCGGAAGAGCGCTTACCGGGCGCGGGCGGCGGCTTCCGCCGGCGACGTGCTGCCGATCGTCCAGCGGCTGCGGCCGCACAAGCCCTGGCCGGAGGTCGCCCGCGCGGTCAGCGCGGCGCTGGGGACGAACTGGACGGCGGACCGGCTGAAGCGGATGGTGACATCGCTGGTCGGCCAGAAGCTTGCCGACACGGCGCTGCTCGGCCGGGCGCGGCCGCGGCGACCGGCCGACGATCCGGCCTACATCGTCGCCGGACTCCTGCAGCGCGAGCCCGGGATGACGCTCGCCGATCTGGCGCGCCAGCTCGAGGCTATGCGCGTCAAGACTGCCCGCGGCGCGACCGCCTGGCCGCTGTCGTCGGTCGCGGCGCTGCGCGATCGGGTCAGGAATTCCAAAATGGATTGAAACTGACCTGGCCGAACGGATCGGTACCTCGGCAACACCAGCGACGAGCAGGGCGCCGACCGAGGTGTCGGAATGCGAGAGGAACTGATGTGCCACATTTGATGAGCAAGGAGGTTGTCGTGCGCGACGGTATTGCCGATGGCGCTCGCGACGAGCAGGTGATGACACGAATGCTCCGCGCGCACCGGTATCCTGAGGTCAACAGATGCATTTACTGCGGTGAGTGTGTCGTCGAAGGCGGTTTGACAGACGAACATATCGTGCCGCATAGCATCGGCGGTGCGCTCGTTCTCCCCAAAGCGAGCTGTCGCGAATGCGCCAAGGTGACGGCTGCCGTTGAGGGCAGCTTTGCCGGTCAGGCACTCCGGCCGGTCCGGCGCCAGTTCAAGTTCCCGCACAAAAGTCGGGGCAGGGCGGCACGTCAGGCGCGTGAGGCCGAACGGTTTCCTATCAGGATGAACGGCCGGACTTACGCGCTGGAAGCTTCACTCGTCCCTCCACTTCTCATGAGCTTCGTCTATGAGCCGCCCTCGGCGCTGTGGGGCGGCACCACCGATGGTCCGATCGTTGGGCGTGTGATCATGAGGGACCTGCCGGGTTTCCATCGGAAGTCGGCTGATCTGGAAAAGCGCAGCCGTAACCGCAAGTTCGGCTATCTGGTCCGAGAGTCGGCGGCGGTCACGGCGCGAGTGCTCGCGAAAATCGCCCATACCTATGCGATAGCTGAGCTAGGTACTGATGCCTTTCGGCCCTGTCTGTTGCCATTTCTATCGGATGCTGAGGGGACCGGGATTGGCACATATGTAGGGAGCGCCATTCCGAACGTAGAGGGTGACTTTCCTATTGGCCAGGATCTACACAATGTGTCGATCGATGACGCCGACCTTGGCCGCCGGCGGCTCGTAGTCGTCAGGGTGCAGCTTTGGGCCTGTTTCGGCTTTCCGGTCCATCTCGTTGTCGTCGGAGACGTCAATCAGGGCGCCAGTAAAAGCTAGAGGCATGAGCATCAGCAGAAGCTCGGCTGGCGGTAGGCCGGCTGTCTGCGGTGGCCGACGGGAGGGGTAGTTTGTCCTGTCACCTGACGCCGCCTGGCGAACTCCCGCATATCGACTGCTATTCAGCAGGCTCGTCGCTCGGTGGTAGATCCTGCTGCCTCTCCGTCGTCGTTGCATTGGCCCCGCCAGTCCGGCCGTGGATGAACATCAATATTCCAACGATCAATTTTCCAGCGAGGCTTGTTGCCTCCGTGAAGGCGTCCACCACTTCGAAATAGTCTGCGTCGGGGCGGGGTGGATCCTCGCCGCCAATCTGGAATCGAACCGACCGATTGGCCTCATCCATGCCGGCGATCGACGACAGAAAATGTCGATCTGAGAGATGCACAAAACCTGACGTCTGTTCGTAGACTGTGCTCGTCCAAGGATAGTTGCCGGCGAGTTTTCGACGCAGGTGCGCATCTGACATCTTCGTTCGGCTCCGGTCTTTCAGGCGGTTGAACTGGTCCCCTCTCAGCACGGCGCCGCAAGTCTGTTCCACATCGTCGACGAGGGTGAGCGCGTTCACCCGCATCGCGGTGTCGATCTGAAGCCGCAGTATGGCTGCTGCGCACGGAAAATTGCGGGCGGTCATCAGGTCGCGAAATCCGCGCGACTGCGCCAAGGTGCGCCGCAACGCGCCCAGAAGGAAAAGGTCAGTCTGGCAGATTGCAGCTTCATGACCGATGCTGCGGGCGCTAGCCTCAAGGATCTCTTGTTCGAGCGCCTTCAGTCGATTCAGCCGGCCGGCGAGATCTGGTTGCGACACTGTCCCCTCCCATGCACCCGATCGAAACAAGCCGGTCGACCGCGAGGTCAATCCGGCTTTCATCGAGCATCTGGCGTTCCTGTTACGCCGCCGCCTTACGAACCGGCCGGATCCGCAGGCGGTCTTGGCTCAGAAGAATTCCGCGCTGGACCACCGGTTGAAGGAATGCGGCTCGGAGCGTCTGGTCGATGTCGCCGGCGCCATCTGGTCCGACTATCGACAGCAGGGAAACGGTGCCGACCGACTGACGCTTGGCGAGCCGCAGCGCGGCACGCGCGGCGGCCGCCCATGCAAATGCAGCCCCAGCGCTATTCGCGTGGACAGCGATCTCTTCCTTAGCCGAATTGCCCTCGCGGAAGGTGATCCGCCATTCGGGGCCATCGCCAGTCCAGCCGGCATCAAGAAACTCTCGCCGCAAGGCGAGTTGCAGGCTCAGGGCTCGGGACGCGTTCCATTCGTTCTCCGGGTTCCAGCAAAAACCTGGCAGGTCGAAGCCGATATGCAGCCAGGGTTCGGGGCTCAGGGCAGTGTAGTGCGTGCGCCTGCCGCTCACGCGCGTTCGGGACAGCAACAGGAATACGCGATCGATCGGGGCCAGCATGGGCGCGGGACCGAGGTCACGAATGCGAGCATCAAGGGAAGCAAAGATCCGCGACGCGCGCTCGGCCCGCACATGCGTTTCCGCGAGCTTCTCACCGGTCAAGGGCTGTTCGTCAGGAAAGGAGTCGGCGACCCATCCGACAATATCGGCAACTGTGGTGTCCCTTTTCGCACTATGACGCCTGCCATGGACAGTTCGCTGAAGTCCCATGTGAGTGAGGCGGCGGTCACGGTTCTGGTCGGCAGGTGCGGGAGCAAGCGCGAACATCGGCCGGACCGCAGCGTCGAAGTCGCGCACGATCGTCATGGATTCTTCCAGCCAGGCGACGTCCGTTTCCGCCAGCCGGAGCTTCAGTTTTTCGACCGTCGGCCAGTCGAGCCCTTCGCCGGCGCCGGTGGGCGCCAGTGCCGAGACTATCCGGTCAGCGTCCCAGTCATCGATTCCGAACTCCTGCGCCAGCAGTGCGCACTGACGGTTTCGACGCGCCGCGGCCTCCTTTCGAGGCAGCATCTGATCAGGCACGCCTCGGTCAGGTGAGGTGCGGGTGACGTGGACCAGTTCGGCCCAGGTGGAGTATCCCATCAACCCCGCGACCAGGGTCTGAGCGCGGGACAGCTTGAGGTCGAAGCCCATCAGCTCGACGATCTCGACGAGCTTCTTGGCTTTTTTCCTGGCAGGGGAATCGGTGAGCAGGCGGTATGCGTGCGGGTGCATGGCTTCCTCCATGGCGATATGAGGACCGATCCCGTCGGAAGCGGATACGGCCCTGATGGTTCAGCGACGGCCGGAAGCCTTTGTCGTGAAGACCGGGTGTCGCAGCACCCGTCCGACAACCTTAGCTATGAGCCATGATCTCGGCAAGCTTGATCGCTTCGGAGTCAGGGGACCTGATCGCGCAGAAGCATCTTCGGGCGCCGACACCATCCGCACGCTATGACCTCGACCTGGTCGAACGGATCTTGCACCGGATCGGCTTCCCGAAAGCCTGATTGGTAGCGAGCGGATGCGGGCGTCGACAGCTGCTTTCGAGGCGCGAGCAGATTGACGCATGGCGTGCAACCGTACGACAATTTCCGACCCGCCGGCGCGCGGCGGTGAAGAGGCCGAATGCGGGAAACGCCGGGTGACGATCCATGTATTTCGCCCCGCCTAGGACCGTAGCGTTGTCGGCACGATGCCGATGACTTTTTGTGGGACACGAGATGAATCTCCGTCAAGTAGGCAAGACTCTTCGGGATGTTCAGCTTGGAGCACCAGATGCAGAGGCTGACAAAAGGCTAGGGTCTTATTTCCTGACAACGCCGCATGTCGACGCTGCGCTTCAGTTGCGTCGAACGCTGTTCTTGGGGCGCAAGGGTGCTGGAAAGTCTGCGCTCTTTACGCAATTGCCTAGGCTTGTAGCCGGGGCGGGCCATCCGGCCACAAAGGTAATTTTGGTTACACCCGACCAGTACGCGTGGAATGCCCTGCGCGAGTACCAAGAGGCCGGGCTGCTCCCTGAACAGGCCCACGCGAATGCCTGGAAATTCACTCTTGCCATCGAGGCGAGCGCCGCGCTGACTGCGCTGTCCGATGAATCTCTCAAATCCGACCCGGCGATTGAAGCGCTGAAGCGTCTGAAGCAGTTCGTCAAGGAGAACTACGGCGATGCCGCGCCCAGCTTGCTCAAGACGGCTGGGCAATTGCTTAAGGGGATCAAGAGCTTCAATGTGTCGGCATTCGGATTCGGTGCTGGGCTCACCCGGGCAGCCGAGGATCAACCGGTCACGCCGCAGATCATCGAATCGATTTTGGCAGCTATCGCTGCGGTGGCTCAAGAGATCGGAATAGTGATCGCGCTCGACAAGCTCGATGATTCTTGGGAGGGCTCAGACCAATCAAAGCAGTTGCTGGTGGGCCTGCTCAAAGCGAGTAAGGACATCAACGACAAGTACAAGGGCGAGACGGTTGGGTCGGGCCTGGCGGTGATCGTCTTTCTCCGCGCTGACATTTACGAGGGATTGCGTTTCGACGACAAGGACAAGCATCGCGCTACGGAGGAATCTATCAACTGGTCGCCGGACCTGTTACGGGACATGGTCCAAGAAAGACTCCCGGAGCAGGTCTCGGTGTCCGAGTTGTTCGAGCCGGGAGAAATGCGGGGCTCTATCGCCCCTTTCAACTACATCGCCAAGCGCACTTTCCTCCGGCCTCGGGAAATCCTACAGTTCCTCGACGAGTGCATCCGCCGAGCTGGCCAGAACGCAACGGAGATCACCAAGGACAATGTCCGTGAGGCCGAAGAGAAGTACAGCTCGTGGAAGGTTGAGGACCTGAAGCAGGAGTACCGTCGACTTTACCCAGACTTCGAGGATATCGTCGAAATTCTCCGGCAAGCACAGCATCGGTATGACACGTTTACCGAGTTTGAGACGCACCTGCACGACCGTTCTCCGGAACTCGTAAAGAAGCTTGGGCTGCGTCTCATCATTGAGCGCTTATTCAACGCTTCGGCAATCGGTGTCCGCCTTGCTGGCGCCGGGTCCCCTCGCTTCAGGTCGGAGGACAGTGACCTAGTGTTGCCGGCCGTCGGCGCTATCTACGTCCACCAATGCCTCTACAAGGGGCTTAGTGTGCGTGAGAAGCGTGCCAGGGATGAACAGAACGGGGCGGGCGAGCAGGAAGAACCGGATGCGCCGGCCGATTGATGCAGGTTGCTCCACCTAGCAGCCTATCCGAGAATCCCGCCTGCCGTTCTCATCCGACGATGGGCGAAACATAGACAGCTTCCGTAGGGGGCAGATTGACCATCCTATCCGGCGATCCGCTGACCCAGCTGGCTTTCGGCATCCACGAATCCAGCGGTGTCTATGCCCTGCTCCTGGGTTCAGGCATTTCCCGGGCGGCGCAGATCCCGACCGGCTGGGAGATCACGCTCGACCTCATTCGACGGGTCGGGCTTGCCCAGGGCGCCGGCGACCAGGCGGACTGGGCGGCCTGGTATCGCGAGCGGACCGGCCGGGAACCCGACTATTCCGAATTGCTGGCGGGGCTGGGCGCCACCGCCGACGAACGCCGGGCGATCATCCATGGCTATATCGAGCCGACCGAGGCGGATCGGGCGGAGGGGCGGAAGACGCCGACGGCCGCGCACCGCGCGATCGCCGAGCTGGTCGAAGGCGGCTACATCAAGGTCATCGTCACGACCAATTTCGACCGGCTGCTGGAGAGCGCGCTCCGCGAGCGGGGCATCGAGCCGACCGTCGTGGCCTCGGTCGACGCCCTCGACGGCGCCGAGCCAATCGTGCACAGCCGCTGCTATATCCTGAAACTGCACGGCGACTACAAGGATGCCAGGATCCTCAATATCGAGACGGAACTGAGCCGCTATCCTGCGCCGTACGATGCGCTTCTCGACCGGATATTCGACGAATACGGGCTGATCGTCTGCGGCTGGTCGGGCGACTGGGATCATGCGTTGCGCGCGGCGATCGAGCGCGCACCCAACCGCCGCTATTCGATGTTCTGGGCCGCCCGCGGCGAACCCGGGCCGCGGGCCCGGGATCTGATCAGCCATCGCCGCGGCCGCGCGATATCGATCGCCGATGCCGACAGCTTCTTTTCGGCGCTGAGTCAGCGCGTGACAACGCTCCGCCAGACCCAGCGGGTCAATCCGCTCGCCATCGATCTGCTGACAGCGACCGCCAAGCGCTTCCTGGCGAAGCCGGAACATCGAATTCAGCTCGACGATCTGTTCGCCGACGAGACCCGGAGCGCACTCGCCAAGATCGATGCTGGGCATTTTCCGACTGCTATGGGGTGGGACCTGGCCGAATACCGGGCGCGGGTTCCCAGGTATGAGGCGATCGTCGAGCCTCTCGCCGCGATCGCCGGACTTGCGGGGCGGTGGGGCGACGACAATGAGGCGCAAATCGTGCTCGACATCATCGCGACGATTGTTACTCAGGCGAGCACGGTGCGCGTTGGTTTTAGCGCTTATATCCACTTGCAAACCTATCCCGCCGTAATCGTTTTCTACGCCTACGGGATCGGCCTGACGCGCGCGGGCCGCTGGACGGCGTTGCACAGGTTATTCGACGCCAAGCTCAGACTGGGCAGTCGGGAAGAGGAATGCGTTGTAAGGACATTATTCCTCGGCAGCTGGGAGGGTGGTGGAGACAGCGCATGGCATCTCTTGGAGGGGCTGGAGAAGCATAGGACGCCGCTCAGCGACCACCTGTTCGGCCTGTTCGAACGCTGGGCGCCGCGGTTCGCCGGCCTCGAGAGTGACTTCAGGTTGCTGTTCGACCGTTTCGAGTTGCTTGGCTCGGTGTCTTTCTTCGAGGAAAACTCGAAGGAGGAAATTAAGGAGAATCTTGCTGCTGGTCGACGGATGCGGATGCCTTGTGGCCGCGCGGCCTGGTACGGTCCCAACGGGGATAAGCTGATGACGGAATTGTCCACGGAGCCGATGAAGTCCGCGCTGGAAAAGGCGGGTTTCGGGAGGGGCGACGAGGAATTCATCGTTCTGGCGCTCAGGAACTTCAATCTGATCTCGCGGCAGATGCGGTGGTGATCGCGACGGCGTGGCCGGCCGGCTCGCTGATGCCCGCCTGATCAGCCAGGACCGGATAAGGGACACGTGATGTCGACCGTGATGCTGGACCAGATTGCCAAAAGGCTCGACGCGATACGCCAGAGCCTCCGTTGGGCGCTGTGGGCGCATTCCCTCTGGTACAGCGGCGCCATCGACGACGACCTTCGCGCGCGCGTCGGCAGATCCGAGGCACAGCACGCAGTTGGTCGCGCCGGCGCTATCCTGCACCAGGGTGCGATCCTTTCGTTGACGCGTGCCTGGGATGGAAAGAAGGGAACCGGATCGTTGCCGGCTCTCGCGACGCAGCTGCGCCTGGCTGCAAAGAACGCATCCGTCCTTCAGTTGATCGCAGCAGCGCGCGGCGATGACGGTCGTCGCAGGTTTGCCGTCGATGCCAATCGGCTCGCAGACCGTATCGATCAGGAGACAGCAGGCGAAGAGGTCAAGGCTCTCGCGAGATTGAGGCACGAGTTCCTGGCGCACGCGCGGTTCGATGCGCCGGAGGCGGCGGGGCGTTGGGCTGAGGTAGGGGACGAGCGGAAGCTGTTGGAGCGGACAGTGCCGCTGGTCGACGAACTTTACTTGCTTGTGCACGGCTCCTGGGAGGTCGGATTTGGCGTGCCGCTTGTTGAGGAGCACATGACGATCAGAGCGCTCGGGCCCTTGCTATGGGCGGGCGTTCGCGCCGAGACCGACGACGAGCGCAACGCATACCTGGAGCGGCGCTACGACCTCAAGCATCCTCACGACAAGGGGGCAGACGATCGCGACGAGCATTGAGACGGGGACGTTCGAGCCCGGTAGTTCGGTGCGAGCAGATCGCTGCGACCGTCCTGCGCTCAGCCGCGGTAGCGAATCCGGGAGGCAGACCAGTCCGTGGTGAACGCCCTGATGTCGGCGGCGATGGCGTCGATTGCCGCGCCGAGTGCGACGGCCGGCGTTCCGAACGCCAGCGCGGCGAACTCCCGGATCGCGTGTCGCGGGAAATGCACCATTTCCGACGACCCTTGAATTTTGGCCGGTTCGAGCCGCAACTCCACAGTGCCGCTGTAGCTCAGGACGCAGCTGCGCTCGATCTTGCTCGCATCGACGATGATCCGGAGGACCGCGGAGGCGATCAGCCGGTCCGCGGTTTCCGTCAGCAGCTTGGGATCGGAGATTGGTCTGTAGCCAGGCCTTGCCTGGCCGATCGCCTGGGCAAATACCGCCTCGGCGTCCTCATCGCTGACGAAGGTCAGCTCGGAGGAGGCCTCGAAAGCAGGCCGGAGGCGATTAGCGATTTCGTCGCGTTGCGGCGCGCAAGACCCGGAATCTGGGGTCGACCGCACGCGGATCTCGTTGACGACCGCGTCGAATGCGGTCAAGTCGCGCGAGGGTTCCGCCTGCGCCGCGGCCAGGCCGAGCAGCAGCTGGCCGAGCAGAAGCAGGACAAGGCTTCCGAGTACGCGTGTCGAGCGGTAGCGTAGCGCCGATATCACCAGTCTCCTCCTGTCCCGGCCGGGTGGACAAACCGGCCGCGCCGCCTCCCGGCTCCGCACCATCACAGGTACCGCAAAAGGTCGCGCCCGATCTCGGCAAGCACTTTCGTTCTCCCTCCTGCGCGCAGGACCGCGAGCTGGATCTCGAGCAGGCGCCACATCGCCGGATGCATTTCCCGCTCGCCCGCCTCCCATTGCTGGAACGACCGGCGGCTCGTGAACAGCCGGGCGGCGCACCAGTCGCGGGCGGCCGTCATTCCCAGCTCGAGGATCTGCTGCACCTCGGCCCGGGCGGCGGCCACGTCCGCCGGTGCCGGCGACGTGTGCCGGGGCTTCCCGAGCGTCATAGGTCGGCCTCGGCGACCTGCCAGTAGGTCGGGCCGTCGGCTGGCGGAAGACGCCATTCCCCCCGGATCTTCCGGGGCCGCGGCCTTTCGGGATGCCGACCGCGCCGGTCGACGATCGTCGATCGCTCGACGCAGAGATAGAGGACGAGCGATACGAACGGGGCGAGCATCCGTCCCATCGCGGTCGCGGCGGCCGGGCCGATCTCCAGGCCGCGGTAGCGGGCTTCGGCCAGCGTCCGGTCGACGGCTTCGGCCATCGTCATCGGTCCCAGGTGCAGCGGCAACGCGATCAGCTCGCTGTCGGTATCGAGCACGAACCGGAGCTCCGGCCGCTGATCGTCGATGTCGGATTCGAGATGGGCGAAGAAACCGTGCAGCCTCTCGTTGCCCCAGGTCAGGCCCGGGGTCTCGACATAGACGCACCATTCGGGCAGCTCGAACAGGACGTCGACGGTCAGGCCGAGATGCACGGGCGTCGCCAGGATGCGGGCGAACAGGTCAGGGGCGAACTGGTAGACACCCTGGGTGACCCGCCAGGCGGCCAGCGCCGCGATCTTGGGGCCGTCGGCCGCCCGCTCCGGATAGAGGAGCGGCACGGCCATGACGTCGACGCCGGCATCCTCGGCCACGACCGTATGGCCGGCCGTGATCGGGATGTAGCACCAGTCGGGCCAGTCCGGGAATTCGCGGCCTCTCCCGGCGCGGAAGCGGTCGATCAGCGACCAGGCCTGCGGGTAGAGCCCGCCGCCCGCCTCCAGATGCTTCTGCGGCCGGCAGACCTTCGGCGTGAATTGCGGGCTCATCCGCCCCAACCCAGCATCAGCCTGATCTCCTGCTGCAGGACGGTCCGGCGCTCGCGGATGTCGGCATGGCGGTAACGCCCGGTCCCGCGCCGGGCGAGGCGGTCCATGAACGCCATGGCGTCGGCGTCGCTGTCGGGACCGACATAGAGCACGTGGATCACTCCCGTCACCGCATCGGCGGCGGCGAGGGCGAGATCGGGATCGTCGGGACGTCCGTCGCTGATCACCAGCGTGGTTCGCGGGCGGAGCCGCGCCACCTCGGCAAGGCCGAGATCGAGCCTGGTTCCCCCGGCGGGCTCGGGGATGCCGGCGGCGTCGCACGGAGCGGCCCGGGAGGCGAAGGCGACCATCCGGCAGTGATGGGCCGAGACGTCGGCGACCGCCTCGCGCAGCAGGTCGATCTTGCGTTTCGACCCCCAGGCCGGCTCAGCCATCGAGCCGCTGACATCGGCAAGGATCACCTCGTCGCCGGCCGAACGTTCACGGCGCGCCCGGAACTCGTCGACCATGCCGGTCCTGGCAGGCAGCACGCTTGCGCTGTTGATCAGGGTCTGGAGGGGATTGGCTGGCGTCTGTGTCATCGCGTCTCCTGGGAGGAATGCCACGGATAGCTGGCGCCGACCAGGAACGTGTCGATCGCGCAGTGCGTGGCGATTTCCGCCGCGATCCGGATCAGGTCGGGTTTTTTCGTGACGAGGCTCGCCTTGGTCGATATCTGCCGCGTGTCCGCGTTGTAGTCGACCAGATGGTCACGGGTGAACCGGTCGCTGCCGGCATTGACCATCACCCGCCGGCCGTAGCGCGTCCGGATGTGGAGAATGCTGATCTCGGCCGGCTGGCGGCCGATTTCGGACGCGACCCGCCGGAGCAATGCCATCTCGGCCGCCAGACGGCGCTGGGCGGCCTCGGCTTCGCGTTCGGCGGCGCGCCGCGCGGCGGCTGCACGCTCGCCCGCCGTGGCCGCATCCTGCCGCGCTCGCTCGGCCGCGGCTGCCTCGTTGGCGATGCGCATGCGCTCGCGCGCCCGGGCGGCGGCGGCTTCGGTCGCGGTGGCGGCCTGGGCGACGCGCACTTTCTCGGCCTCGTCGAGCATCATGCGTTCGATGGCGGCCGAGGCGGCCGGGCTGCGCCGGACCGCCTCCCGGCAGCATTCGCGCACCAGCTCGACCAGCTGGTCGTCGGTCAGCGCCGAGAAATCGAGCCCGCTCACCGCACCGCCGCCAGGAATTCCCGCCGGGCATTCCAGACGGTCGGGGTCAGGATCTCCTCGCGCCGCTCGAGCTCCTTGCGGATCAACGATTCGACGCCATACTCGGAGGCGCCGTTGCGAGATTCGATCCACCATTCGGCATCGGTGATCGCACGGAACTCGGTGACGATCAGGGCCAGCGCGTCGGCCAATTCGAGGCGGGCCGCCTCAAGGCGCTCGGGCGCCGTGAACTCGGCGATCTCTTCGACCATGCCCTCCAGCATCGCGGCCGGCACCGTGTCGAACAGCGGCAGGATCTCGAGGCGGATCGAGGCTGCCCAGGGCACCTGCCTGGCCGTGCCGTCGAGCGGGGGCAGGCCGGCGCTGGCGGCGAGTGCCTCGGCATTCTTCTGGTCGAATGCCCGCCGCCGGCAGGCGTCGCATTGCGCGGTGCCGGCCAGTTTCCGGGCCTGGGCGTCGGCGTCGCGCCGGTTGCGCCCCACGACGACGATCGGCGCGCCGCACTCGCAATAGATGGTGGTCTTGGCCATGGTCAGATCCTCTCGATCTCTCTCCGGCTACGCACCGCCGGCAGGTGGCCCGGTCGTCCACCGGGCTGGCAGGTCGATAATATGCGCAATGCGCATAGAGTCAAGCGGCAATCCGCCGGCCCCGCCATTACGGTAGCCCGGCCTCGTCGGCGGCCGCCGGCGGTTGCCCGTAGAGCATCTCGACCGTCGGTCGCACCTTCAGCCGTAGGACGTCGGGATCGGCGGTCGTCATCGTCAGCATGTCCTCGGCCACCGGCTCACGCAGCATCTCGATCAGGTCGGCCGGCGTCTCGCCAGGATCCAGCCAGCGATCCTGCTGCTCGCAGGTGAGCACCGCCGGCATCCTGTCGTGCCACTGGGATGCAAACCGGTTGGGGGCGTGCGTGCAGATCGTGTAGCTCAGCAACGGCTCAGCCAGCGGCGCCCCTTTCGGTCCGGGCCAGGCTTCCCACAGCCCGGCCATCACCAGTAGGCTGCCATCGACCGGGTGAAAAAAATGGTGAGTCTTCTTGCCCGTCGGCCCGGTCGACTCGATATAGCCATCGGCCGGGACCAGGCAGCGGCGGCCAGCCAGGAAGGGAGGCTTGTAGCTCTTTTTGCCCATGATCTCCTCGGCTCGCGCATTGGTCATCGTATAGCCGGCCGACTTGATGTCGGGCGCCCAGAGCGGGACGAGGCCCCAGCGCATCTCGACCAGCTCGCGCTGGCCATCCGGCCGCCGGCGGGCGACATGCTCGGTGTGCGTCGGACGCACGACGACATGAGGCGGATAGTTCGTCGCGGTCCGCTGGCCGATTCCGAGCGCCAGCTCGACGTGCTCGAGCCCGCGGGTTCGCGAATAGTAGTTGCACATCCCGATACCTCCCGCGGCCGGTTTCCCATGTTTCCGGCCAGGAGGATGGCACGAATCCGCCGGGTTGGGCGATCCCTTATGTTCTCTACTTGTTCTCATGCGTGACTCCGTCCATTGTGGCGCGATGGACGAGGCCGAACTCATCTCCGACCGGGATCGCAACTATCTGGAGACCCATCTCACCGCGACGCTGCGCCGGTCCTGGACGCTGCGCGCAGCGCTGCCGGACGGGGTGCCGGTCGAGCTGGCGCGCCGGCTCGCCGGCGAGGTGGTGGAGAGCATCCTCGCCCGCCGGTTCTGGCTGCGCCGGCGTCAGCCGCCGCTGCTCAGGCCGCCGGCGCAGTACACACCGGCCGTGCCGACATTCGAGGGTGTCCATGACTACGAGGTCGCCACCCGCCTGTTCTGGCGCCACGGCCGCGCCGAGCTGATGGCGGCGGCCGGGGCGACCGATCTCGGCGACGTCGCCCGGGCCCACAACTGGCCGGAGGTCTACAACCTGCCGGCGCTCGGCCAGGTGCCGGTGGTCCGGTTCGAGCCGCGCGCCCGGCACCGGCAGCTCGACCTGCTGCGCTGGGGGATCACCCCCGACTGGCTGGCCGACGACGATCACCCGCATCGCCGCATCGCGGTGCGCGGCGACTACGTCATGGAGGATGCCGCCTGGCGGCCGACGCTGCGGCACAGGCGCTGCCTCCTCGTCGTCGAGGGCTATTACGATTGGCGCACGGTATCGCAGCTGTACGAGCCCCATGCCGTGGCCCGGGCGGACGGCCAGCCGCTGCTGATCGCCGGGCTGTGGGGCGCCTGGCGCCGCGGGGACGGCGACTGGCTGCGCAGCGCGGCGCTGATCACCGTCACCAGCAATGACACGCTGAGGAGCATCGGGCAGCACCGGATGCCGCTGATCGTCGAGCCCCGGAATGTGCCGATCTGGCTGGGCGAGAGCCCGGCGGACGACTACCGCGTCCGCCTGCTGCTGACCAACACGGTGGGCAACGCGGTGCTGCGGACCTGGCCGGTCGGCCCGCGCGTCAATGCGGCCGAGGCCGATGAACCGGCCTGCCTGGCGCCGCTGGAGCCGCGGGCCGCCGTCTGAGCCGCCGAGCGCGCCCGATCGATGCCCCCGGTCAGTTGAGGGGGCGGGGATCGCGTTGCCGCAACGCCTCGGCCTGGGTCGATCGGATCGTCTCGACGAACTCGTCGATCCGATCGAGGTCGAGCATCAGGGCCTGGGATCTGCCGTCCTCGTCGGAGGCGATCACCATGATCGCCGTCTCGCCGATCGCCGTCGCGAGCCTGGCCGGCCTGATCGTGTTCGCCGGCGTCACGACGCGGTCGCCCGCCGCAGGCGCGTCGGCGACCTGGTCAAGCACCTGGCGGGCGGACTCGATCAGTGCGGGCAGCTCTCGCGCCGGCATGATGATCACCGGCGGCATCGGCGTGCCGAGCGCCCACAGCCCGACCTGATCGGGGTGCCGGGCGTCGCGCAGCACGTCGACGCCCTGCGCGGCCATCGCATCGCTTGGCCCGGCGTCCGTCGCCTCGCGGGCGCCCCGCTCGATCTGCCGGATCCAGGCGCGGGAAAACGCCTCGCGGGTCGCGCGGGCGAGCTGCAGGCCGATTTCCGGCGCCGCGTCGATCTCGACCGACCGTCCGTCCGCGGTCGTCGCCGTCACGATGCCGATGCTGCCATCCTCCGAGCAGCGGGCATCGTCGATCGCGGCGAGGGTCAGCTTCAGCGGCTTCGGCATGTCGCTCTCCTGCTCTCCTGGTTGCCGGGCGACAGCCTAGCGGCCCGGGGGAGCGATTCGAAGCGGTCTGGCGAGCCAGTCCCGCCTGCAACCACCGGCATGTTCCCGGACCGCCGGCTGCCTGATCCGGTCCGGCCGCGAAAAATTCATGGCCCTGCCCACGACATTTCGATCCTCTCGTGCGTCTTGACCCTGCAGGCGGCCAGGCCGCCGGCTATCGGATGATCGGTCCAGGTATCGAGTTTTCCCGGAGGTTTTCCCCGCATGAACGGCAAGCTGGCCTGCAGCGTGATCGGCCTGGTTCTCGCCCTCGTCCCGCCGGCTGTCGCCGCCGAGCTGATCGGCCAGGCCCGGGTCGTCGACGGCGACACCATCGAGATCCATTCCCAGCGCATCCGGCTCCACGGCATCGATGCCCCGGAATCGTCGCAGACCTGCCTGCGCGCCGGCCGGCCGGAACGCTGCGGCCAGATCGCTGCAAATGCGCTGGCCGACCGGATCGGCCGGCAGACCGTCCGCTGCGAGCAACACGATGTCGACAGGTATCGTCGGATCGTCGCCGTCTGCTGGGCGGGGGCCACCGACCTGAACGGCTGGATGGTCGAACAGGGGCTGGCGATCGCCTATCGCCGCTATTCGCTCGACTATGTCGCCGCCGAGGAGCGCGCGCGATCGGCGCGGCGCGGGATCTGGGGCACCACGTTCGACGATCCGGCCGAGTATCGCCGGCAGCATCCGCGGTGATCCATGCGGCACCGCTATCCGCACTACGACATCGAATCGTTGCGGTATCTCGCCGAACGCCGGGGGTGGTACGAGCGCCACGGCCTCGCTCCGGCCCAGGCTCCGAGCCTCATCGCCAGCGTCGTGGCGGCGATCGCCGGCGGCGAGGACCGGCCCGAGGCCGACTACCTGGCGGCCGCGATCGCCATGGTCCGGCGCCGCGACGTCGCCGACGCGGACTGGCTGGAAACGGCCTCGCTGCTGGCCGGCATCGCCATCCGGCTGCCGGCGCCCCCCTCCGCCGCCGCGAGCCAGCGCGCCCGCGATCTCGAACAGTTCCTGTTGCGGCTGCGCGGCTACTTCGACCACGGCCGAAGGCGACCGGTGACGACCCGGATGCCTGCCGATTCTGAAGCCGTGACCGTATCAAGGCTGGGGCCTGGCCCCCGGGGAGCGCTTATCCGGTCCTGACCAGAACAACATGGAGATGCCCGTGACAGACCGTTCCGACGACAAGATAGCCCCTCGCGGCTCCGCCCAGGCGGGTGCCGAGACCGTCTCCCCGGCCTCCGAGATCGGCTCGCCTGCGGGCGCGGTGAACACCCGCCGCGCCCGTCAGGCGATGACGGACAGATCGGTCAGGATGAACAGGGAACAGACGCGGGTCTACGACGGGAATGACGACGAGCGGCGGATGCGGCTGATGGAGCAGTTGCGGGAGCGGGCCCGCAACATGATCCGGGGCAAGACCTCGCAGATCGAGATCTACACGGCCGACGGCGTGGTGGCCGAGGTGGTGAACGATGAGCGAGCCCGGTCGACGCTCGAAGGCGGCAGGGCCGTGCGGGAGTTCCTGCCTCGTGATCGGGTCAGCGCCGGCGAGGGCGAGGATTACGACGAAGGCATCGTCGCGGTACCGACCGCCGATGCGCTGGCGATGAAGCGGACAGTCGACGCGGTCTGGGTCAAATGGGACTCCGGCGTCAGCACCTGGACGCCGGCGTCGCTGCTGAGCGAGCGGTTCATCGACGCCGGCGAGATCGCCGATGCAACCGCGCCCGCCGAAGCCCGCGCGCCGGTCGGCGCGGTCCATCCTGCTGAAAGCACCCCCCTCGCCGGGCGATTGCACGACCTCGATTTCATCGCCCGCGAGATCGCCGCGAAAATGCCGGACTGGCGGATCGCCGGTGAGGGCGAACGCGACGAATTCGCCCGGCTCATGCTTGGCAGGGAGGTGCTGATCCGGGATCGCGACCAGGCCGAGTTCAGCATCACGACCGATTTCATCTCTGTCGAGCAAGGACCCACCACGGCCATCTGGCCGGTGGCGCCGGACAGCATGGCGAAGACGCGCATCGTCGTGACGGAAGACAAGACGATCGAATCGCTGATCGGCGAGATCAAGGCAACCATCATTCCGGTGAGCGAGGCGGCGGCCCGCCTGCAGCACGCGGCACCGGAGCCGCCTGTCGGCGGCGGGAGATCTTCCGACCGGACTGCCCGGGCAGCGGACGAGGCGGCCGCGGCGGAAGGCGGGACGTCGCGCAGCGCCCTCGAGCGCTATCGCGAGGCCCGCCTGCGCGCGGGGCGGCCTCCCGATCCCGCCGGAGCCGGACGGCCGCCGGCCGCGGCGGCGCCGCTGCGGGTCGGCGAGCGGGACGACCCGGCGGCGGTCGCCGCCCGGCTGCGCGGGCTCGACCCGGCCGGCCTGGCCGCCCTCGGCGAGGCGACGGCGGCGCGGCTTGGCGCGGTCGGGCGGGCGAAGGGGGCGAGCGCGGCGATCCTCGCCGGCGAGCTGCGCCGCGGCCTCGGCCTGATCAACGACCAGATGGCCGCCCGCGGCCGGGATCCGGTCGTGGCGGCGACGCCGCGCCAGGACCGGGCCGAGCCGCGCCGGCACCAGCGCGAACGCGACTGACACGGACCTATGGATAGGGGCCGATCGATATTCGCCGATCGGAGATCGTCGACCGACATGTCCCTGGAAGAGGCACGAATGAAACTCATCGCCATGGTCACACTCTGCGCCGCCTGCCTGGTGGTACCGGGCGCGCCGGAAGCCGCGGAACCGGAGGTCGGAAGCCTGAGCGAGTACTACACCGCCGAAGTGAAATTGACCGATCGCGCGACCGGTGCACCGATCTCGGTCACCAGCATCGCCTTCGACAGGAAGGGGGCATCCTTCGCGAGCCGCCGGCGCATCTCATATCCTGATGGCATGGTGGAGAGCAGTTCCGGTTGTACGGCACGGACAGAGGAGTTGCTGGTCGGGCTGACCGCCAGCTTCAGCGTGTCGGCCGCGGGTGTCGCCTTCACGGTCAACGATTCGGCGCTGGTCGCCATGGGCACAGGCGCATCGGATTGCGGCACCATCCAGGTCCCGGAAGTAGCGCGCCGCCCGGGATCCGCGATTTCGCCTGGCAGGGACGCCGGCTGCCCACGCCGGTCCGATTTGCGCGATCCAATCAGGACCTCGACAACCCGATGATGATATCGGATCCTGCCGCCTCATCCGGGTGGCAAGAGGTGATTTCCTGATGAACATAACGCCGCTGGTCGCGTCGATCGTCACGACCTATGTCGGATCGCATCCCGTCGATCCCGGCACTGTTCCCGAGCTGATCGTCGCGGTCCACGAGGCGCTGAGCCGGTTGCTGCCGGCCGCTGCAGCGTCCCCGGCCATCCCTGCTTCCGCCACGCCGGCGAGCTCGAACCTGCCGGGCCAGGCGCGGCCGGTGCCGGCAGTCGCGGTCGACCGCTCGGTGACGCCCGACTACCTCGTCTGCCTCGAGGACGGCAAGCAGTTCAAGACGCTCAAGCGCCATCTGCGCGAAGCCTTCGGCCTGTCGCCGGACGAGTATCGCCGCAAATGGGGCCTGCCCGCCGACTATCCGATGACCGCCCCGAACTATGCGAAGCGGCGATCGCAGATCTCGAAGGCCGCCGGCCTCGGCGGGCGGGCGCGCAAGCGGATGCAGGGCGGCTGGCCCGTGTGGCGAGGACAATGAGCGGCGATCGCCGGCGGCGCCTGGCCCGGCCATGACCTGGTCGCCGATGGCGGTGCTCGCGAATGTCGAGCTGCGGGCTGGGATCGGCAACGATGTCGCGGCGCTGGTGCCTGCGGCCGATCCGCGGGTGGTGGCGCTCAAGCGACAGCACCGCAACTTCCGCCGTTTCCTTCAACGCTTCTCCGACAATTTTGGGGAGAGGTTCGAGCCGGCGGTATTGCTCCTCGATGACGGCGCGCCGGCAGCCTTCCGGAGCGTGGGCGCGGTCGCGAGTTTCCGGGACCTGATCGCGATATCAGCCGTGATCCATGGCCGCGCCCGCGCACTGCACCGTGGGACGCGCCACGGGATCGTCTTCGGGGAATCGCTGGCGCTCTATCCCTGGATGATCGACCGCCATTACGAGGGCCTCGTTTCGATCACGCCGGCGCAGCGGAGCGCCGCGGATGTCGACGCCTTCAGGGGGCAATCTTCGCCCCAGCTCAATCGGGCAGATCTCGACGATGCGGACCTCGACGAGCCGCTGCTCGAGATGCTGATGGCGCGATGGTCGCGCCACTACCGGTCAGCGAACCGGGAATGGTCCGACCTCGCCCTTTTTCGTTCGCTCAACATGGCCTATCAGGCCAGCCTGATGCCGGCGGGGGTCGATACCATCGTCCACGATCTCGGGCGGACCCTGGCTCTCTGGGTCGCGGCCTTCGAGATCCTCACCCATCCCGGGCGCAGCCGTTCCGGCTCCGCCCGGGATCGCGTCTTCGCTCTGATCGAGCGGACGCCCTGGCTGCTGGAAAACAGCGCCGCGCGCGACTACCAGACGGGAGACCGGAAGAATCCCGCGCAACGGACGTTGTCCTCGTGGCTCTACCAGCTGCTCAACAATCACCGGAATGATTTCCTGCACGGCGAACCGATCGAGCCTGATGGGCTCATCCTGCCCGAGCCGCGACGTCCGATCCTCGACTATGCGGCGCCGCTCTACCGGATCGCCCTGACCGGGTTTCTGCCGCTGCAGCGGCCCGGACCAGTACCGCCGCTCGACGATGCCGAGGCGTTCGGGGCGGCTGTGGCACGGCACAGGGTAGAGGAAGCGCATCAGCGGATCGTCGAGGAGGCGCTGTTGACCGCGGTTCGGCCGGCCCGGGCCCGTCCGACCCGGTCCCGGCGCATTCGTCATGCCTCCTGACCGCACCGGTTTCTCGCAGGTGCCGTGATCCGTGGCGCGCTGCAACGATTTCCCTCCCCCCAACGCCGGAGCTCATGTCAATGCAGGTGAGAGGCTTGCCAGTCGCGGAAGCGTCGACATTTCTGTCCAAGGGGACGCTCGAAAGGAGGATTGCCGACGTTCTCCGGGGCACCGGGCTGAAATGCGCGGTGGCCTTCTGGGGTCAGGATGCCGACGCCAGAATCCCGGCGAAATCGCTGCGAGATGCCCGGCTGATCTGTAACCTCCGGTCAGGGGGCACCAATCCGCAGGTCATCCGGAAGCTCTGGACGGTCAACCGCCGCTGCATCAGGCAGCATGACGCCCTGCACGCCAAGGTCTACCTGTCGAGCGCCGGTGCTGTCGTCACATCGGCCAACCTCTCCGCGAACGGCCTGGGCCACGAGGGTAATGCGGCCGCGCTCTGGGAAGAGGCCGGCGTCTTTCTGCCGCCGGGACCCGATATCGCCCGCATCGCGGACTGGTTCGACAATCTCTGGGACAACCGTGCCCGAGCCATCAAGGAAGCCGATCTCGCCGCGGCCGCGCAGGCCTGGGAGGAAAGGCAGCGGGTCAATCGCTCGGTGCGGTCGCGGACGAAGCGATCGCGGCGCTCAATTGCGGATTTCGACCCGATCAAGGAAGGCTGGTGGAGCACCTGGGATGGCTGGGAGGACTGGACGATGAACGGTGACGCGGTCCGCCGGTACCTGAAGCGCGAGCCGGACGCGACGGTCAGGCGGCTGATCTCGGGAGGCGCCGAGATCAGTGGCGAAGACGATTACAGAATCCTCAAGAACAGGTGGATCCTCTGGTGGACACCGAACTTGGACAAAAACAGCGCGAATTACGGCGAGCCCGAAAGGCTGGAATGGGTGAAACTGGGCGACGTCTTCGCGAAAGAATCCAGCATCAACGAGGGGGGCAAAACCCGCGACAACCTGCTGCAGGCCGAAGGATATCACCGGAGTCCCTTCGATCCGATGGAACCGGCATTCTTCCAGGCCTTCGGGGAGGTGCTTTCCCTGCCGCGTTTCCGTGAACTGAAGAGGATCTACCCCGAGGAGAAGTCCTGGTTCGTGCCGAGGCAGCAGCTGAACCGACGGTTCTGGATCGCGCTGCGCCGCAGATACCTGGAACTGGCTGCCGATTGACCCGACAGCCGGTCGGATGTCGCGCGATCGGGCCAGCATCCCCTTCACAGGATCTCCAAGGATCACCGCAAATCGCCTGGCGCGCCCGGCGCCTTCAGCGTCACACTGGAGAGGGCCGATGCGAGAGAGCAGAGTTCGCAAGGGATAATGGGACAATGCGGGTGACATCGACCAAGTACCAGGGGGTCTCCTTCGACCCGGATCACAAGCGCGGGCGGTTCACCGATGGGGCCTGGTTCGCGACTGTTGGCCGGAGCTCGACGGGGCCATTTGCCACCGAGGGTGAGGCGATAGCTGCCCGAATTTCTCGAACTCCGGCAAAGGGGGCCGATTGACCGATGCGGGATCTGGCGGGATGGCGCGGAGGCAGGACACGACATGGTTTCACGTCTTGACGACCAGGGGTCCGAATCCGCTGATTCCGATCAGGCCGCGTGGCGGGAGCGGATCGGCGCCTTCGTGATCGCCTTCTCCGAGCTCGAAGCCCTGATGCTCTCCTATGTGGAAGAACAGTGCGCCGGCGGCATGGATCTCGCGCGCCAGATCGTCGCTAAATGGCCGTGGCCTGGCCGCGCACCCGATCCTGCGAAGGTCCGAAGCCTGTCGAGGCTTTCCCGGATGACCGCCGGCGAGATCTTCGCGCTGGCGGCGGCGATCGCGCTCCGCCTGCGGGCCCGTCATGCGCGGCGGTGCCTCGAGCATCTGGGCGGACGAACCGGGGACCGCGCCGCCGGCGCCGCTGACCCGTCTTCCCCGGAAGGTGGCGGGGAGCGAGGATACGGCGATGCGGCCGTGCAAGCCTATGCGGAATTCCATGTCGCGGCCGCCTGGTGCCAATGGACCGAACGTGCCGACCGGCTCAGGGAAATCCGGAACGAAATCCTGCATCGGCTTTGCGTGCCCGCCGGGCGCGACGATGACGGGCGGGACAGGATAGGGCGCCGCCGGATCGTGTTCATGCCGCCGGCGGCGCTGACGGATGTCACAGCCGATCTGCTGCAGCTGATCGACGAGATCGAGCGTGGCCCCGGAGGTCCCGGCAATCCGCCTGATACCGGAGCTCTGCGAGCCGCGATAGCGGCAGAGGAGGGCATGCATGGCTTCGGTCCGCCGCTGATTGCTCGGCGCGCCTGGCTTGCCGCTCCGACAGGACAGATGTGAGTGCGCGCGGCCCCAATGGCGGAAATGCCGCCGTCGGTGCCAGGCTCCGTATCTGAAGCGCCGGCAAGAAACATCGGCTCAGGTGCGGACGTCGCGGCCTTCCTCGAGCACTGTTCCTCTCTCAACAAGAGGGATCCGCCATGAAGACCATGCCGCCCGACGACCCGACGCGACTTTGCGAAGACTTCCTTCGGAAGGAGATGGCCTACAATCTCGAGCATAAGGTAGCGCCGTCCGAAACGGCGATCATCGAGCGGTTTCTCGATCGCAGGGTCGAGCTCGCAGGGGCCTATGCCGACCTGCACAAGAGGCTTCGCGGCGATCCCGGGAAGATCGGTGCCGTTCTCGATGCCGTCATCGTTTCGGCTGCCTACTGGTCGCCGGCCAGGGCCGTGGAAGCGCGCCGCGCGCGGGATCGCCTCGTCGCGGTCAACCGGGCGATCGCGGACAGGGCCCGCGAACTGGCGGGGCTCCTGGCAGAGCGGACCGCGTTGCAGAACCAGTCACCGTTCAGCTCGGACAGCTGCTATCACATAGCCGACGTCATCAGGTCTGCCGGCCGGGACAACAGCCATTTCCGTTTGTACCTCCAGGGCGAGCTCGACGGCCTGTGGGAGCAGTTCGGCTTGAAGTACTGGCCGAGCATCGAGGCGATCGTCGCGGAGATTGGCCGGGATGCGCTCTGCGCTCGCATCGAGGCCAGCGATCCCCTCACCGCGGCCGCGACGTCGGGGCGGCGGCCTTCCCTCGCCGACTTCTTCAAGGCGTACTCGGGTCGCATCCGCGAGATCGGCGCAGCACATGGCGGGATGCTGCCGCTCGGCTTCCAGCTCGGGGCGGAAGCGCTGGCCTCGTTCGCCAATTGCGCGCTGGACCTCGCGCCCGAGCAGCTGGTCGATGGTGCCTATGTGAGGCGCCAGCGCCAGCTGGAACGTCAGGCGATAGGCAATGCCGACGCCGGAGGCAGCTAGGCCGCCGAAACCGCGGCATAGGGAATGACCGTGCCATCGGCTGACGAAGCCGGGGTAGACACGCCACAGTCTTTCAGCTTGCCTTTCTATGCGCATTGCGCATATTATCGACCTGCCAGCCCGGTGGACGACCGGGCCACCTGCCGGCGGTGCGTAGCCGGAGAGAGATCGAGAGGATCTGATCATGACCACCACGACGATCACGATGACCGACGGGCAGACCGCAGCCTACGATTCCGACGATGACGACGTGTCGGCCGGGATGATCAGGCAGTTGCGCCAACAGGCTGGCGACCTGCTCGCCGGTGCAGTCACCCGGGTGGAGATCCACACGGCTGACGGCATCGTGGCCGACGTCGTGGAACGTTACGAGCCGGCCGCCCCATCTTCAACGCATGACCGGGGGAAACCAGCGATGGCCCTCACTGCCCAGATCCTCAAAGGACACGCCGCGGCCACCTTCGGTAGCCGCTTCGGCTACCTCGTGAACAGGTACGCCGACCCGGCCTGCGCGGCGCGAGACGATATCGACCCGGACACGTCCGAAGCCGCCGAGATCCTGGCCGCCGATCCGTCCCTGATCTGGCTGGCCGTGGTCGACGGACTGAAGGTCCGCGCCGACGACGCGGACGGCGTCGACACCGGCGTCATCCACGACGTCGATCAGCCGCAGCCGCCTGGCCACGACATGGTCTTCGTTTCATGGTCCGGGGGCACCGGCAACTGGACGCCAGCGGACATCCTGTTTCCGGAGGGCTGAAAAAATGCTGAAAGTAAAAATGGCGGTTTGCCATGAGTACGTCGAAGACGATGGCGATTTTGTCATGTTCACGACCGCCAAGTCGTTCCACTTCGGAAGCGGGCCGGTAGAAATAACCTGCCCGCAGGAAAAAGCCATCCGTTACAGCGGAGAGTATCGAGGCTGGACGAGGGAAGAGATCAGAGATCTCGTCTACGCCATGCGAGATCTGCCAGAGGGGAAGGTCCCGGACGATGTCGCGGAAAAGATCCGAGAAGTCATCCGCGTGGCGCCATATCCGGACCATGTGACACCGGACTGGCATCCACAATCCGCCACGGCCCAGAATTCACCGTTGCGGGAATTGAGCGACGCATGTGTCGCGGCATGCGCAGCTCGCATCCAGCGGTTGGATGCTATGCACGACCGCGAGGACTACCGTCATCGTGGCGCCTCGCCATGGAATATTCACATTGAGGCCTTGCTGGCCTCTGAATGGCAAACAGCCGCAAGGCTGACAGGGCTTAGAGGCGATTGCGCCTACCGCGCCATACAGTGGTATTGGGACAACCCGGGGCTGGCCTGGAGAACGAGCGGAAAAGTCGCCCAGGAGGTTGCCGAAATTCTCCAGACCGTCGACATCGCTTCCATTACCGGTGGGGGGAACCCATCGGACAGCGACTATGAGACAGTTTGGGGAATGGAGGCTGAGCGTAGGGCTGCCGTGCACCGGCAGGTATTTTCCCTGTACAGACGGAACCTGCTCCCCGAGGTCTCGGTGTACCGGGACCGCGACTACATCTACGAAACCGCCGATGAGGCGATAGCCGACGGATACGATGAGGCCGAGTATGGTTGGTGGACCGGGCCAGAGGGCGAGCCCGGAGACTGGGGCTGGGTTGGGCTCCGGATTATAAAGGTACAGGGAGAACTCGCCACATGAGCACCATGACCAGGGACGATGTCATCGTGATGACGGAAGCCGAGTTCGCCATCTACGAGAGCGACGATGAGCCGGCGGTCCGCCGCTTGCTCGAGACGTTGTATGCGCGCGGCGCCAGGCTGGCGGCCCGGACCGGGCAACCGGTCGAGATCATTGCCTCCGACGGCAGCCTGGCCGGGTGTGTCGACAATACCCACCTGAACTGATGCGGCAGCAGACGAGCTGCCCCGTAAGGAGCACCCATGCCGCATGATCATCGCACACCGTCGGGCGGACACAACAGGCGGGGAAGAACCAAAGACAACGATGGGCGCCGGGCGCAACAGGCGCCGCGCCCCGACGAGCCGCCGAGCGTCCTGCGCGCGCGGCGGCTGGCAGCCATCGAAACGCTTCCGCTGCTGTGGGACACGACCGCGTATGCGGGCCTGACCGATGCCTATGGCGGCCGTCTGCTGGCCGTCATCGGCTATCTCTGGCTCGGCCATCTGACGGGCCGGACCGTCGCCTGGTCGGGCTCCATGGTCCTGGGTGATCTCGATGCTCCCGCGCTGCTGGCGACCTCGAGGGCATGGAGGGGCGGCAAGGGCGGCGTGGGCATCGTCCTGCCGGGCCGGCGGCCCGTGCAGATCGCCCTGCGCCGCGGCGACGGCGATTTCTGGGCCGGCCGCGTCGACCTCGACATGATCTGGAATTCCTGTGCGTGCTCAATCGACCCGGCTAAGGGGATCGACCAGGAAAATCGCGAAGCGTCGGCCACCGGCTACGACGCCGACGCCGTTGCGCGCTCGATCGACATCGGGTTCGCTCCGGCCACCCATGGGGTTGTGATCCCGGCCAAGCCAGTTGCCGAAATGCTGATGGCGCTCGGCGCCGAGTGGCTGATGCGGCGGCGGGCCTGGCGGCTGGACCGTGCCGGTGGCCGTCAGGTCCTCTGGCTCCCGCTGATGTCGCAGGTGATGGTCGCCGACATCAGCGAGCTCGAGGCGGCGCTGAAGCGCAGGCGGTTCGATTCCTGGTCGACGGACCATCCGGACTGGGGTCGCTATCCCATCGGCCGGGCCGGATACCGGCGCTATCTGTTGCCGCTGGAGTATGTGGCGAGGCGCGAAGACCTCGAGCGCGCCCGGGCGCAATGGATTGAGGATGCCGATGCCCAGGCCCATCGAGACCGTATGGACCGCATTCCGCGGCGCCGTCCGGCAACGGCCACCGGCTGATCGGGTATTTCAAGCGGTTCAGCGCCGGCCGATCAGCGCGCGATCATCAGGCCGGCGTTGAACCGCTTGAAAACTGCTGTCATCAGTCACAAGATGACTGCAATGACAGCATTGCCACATGAGGATAGCGTGGCCACCATCACCGTGAGAAACCTGCCGGACGAGGTGCATCGCGCGCTGCGTGTTCGGGCGGCGACGCATGGCCGCAGCACCGAAGCCGAGATCCGCGAGATACTCGAGGCGACGGTGCGGCCCCCCGCACGATTGCGGATGGGGGACGCATTGGCGGCATTGGGGCGCGCGGCAGGCCTGACCGATGATGAACTCGACGGGATCGACAGCACGACCGACCGGACCGCCGCCGAGCCGCTGAGGCTCGAATGATCGTTCTCGATACGAACGTGATCTCGGAGGCGATGCGGGAGGCACCCGACCGCAAGGTCCGCGACTGGCTCAACGACCAGGCGGCCGAGACCCTGTACCTGACGAGCATCACGCTCGCCGAGCTGCGCTACGGAATCGGCGTCCTGGCCGCCGGCAGGAGGCGCGACCGGCTGGCTGCGATGCTCGACGAGCTGCTCGATTTGTTCGGCGGCCGCATACTGGCGTTCGACGCCGCGGCCGCGCGCCACTACGCGGCTCTCGCCGTCGCGGCAAGGTCGGCAGGCAAGGGCTTCCCGACGCCGGATGGTTACATCGCCGCAATTGCCGCGGCTCATGGATTTACCGTTGCGACCCGGGATGTCGCACCGTTCGCTGCTGCCGGCATCACGGTCATCAATCCGTGGATCCTGCCATGATCGAATTTAGTTTGTGGTGCGGAGTCCACCATAGACAAATATAGGTTGTGATTTTCCCAATTCCCAGCGACGATAGAAAGGGCGCCGGATGGCGCTCGCAAACGTCCAATCCGGTAATCGGGCAATCGGGAGAACGCAATGTCGAGGAGACTGCATCCGCTCAACGCTCAGGTCGGCGCCAAGGTACGCGAGCGCCGGCTGCTGCTGGGCATGAGCCAGCGCCAGCTCGCCGACGCCATCGGGCTGACCTTCCAGCAGGTCCAGAAGTACGAGAACGGCACCAATCGCATCGATGCCGCCCGTCTCGCCGCGCTCAGCCAGGCCCTGAACGTGCCGCCGCAGTGGTTCTTTGCCGATCTGCAGGACACGGCGTCGATGCGCGCGCCCGAGCTCCGGGCCGAACTGGGCGAGGGCGACGATCTCGCCCGCCGCGAGACGCTGACGCTCATCAGAGCATTCAACCGCATCCGCGATCGCGAAAAGCGCGAACGCCTGATCGAGCTGGTGCAGGCGATCGGCGAGGACGAGATCGCCGAGGCCGAGCAGGCGGCCGCCTAGAGATCCTACCGGCGGCAGCCCCGATGCGGGTTGCCGCCGCCCCGGACGATCGCCGTTCACGATCACGATGCTTCCGAACCCGCGAGACGTCGCGGGTTTTCTGCTTTCCAGGGCCTTGTTAACCGCCGGGTCTGCCGATAGAATCACGTTATGTTCCCGGTCACACGCTTCTGGCTCTCGGCCAACCGCTATTATTCGGCGACGGTCACGACCGATCTGCTGGGCGACCTGGTGCTGGTCAGGCGCTGGGGTGGCCGGTTCAATGCCCGCGGGGGCGAGGCGATCGCCCTGCTCGCCGATCGCGCCGCCGGCGAGCAGGCGTTGCGCGATCTCGATCGCCGCCGGACACGACGCGGTTATCGCGCGATCGCCGAGACGCCGAACGTCGGCGTCGAGGTCCGCTGAACACTCCGGGACACGCTATCGGTCCCCGGCTGCGCCCGGCCCGATCCGGCCGGCAGCGGGATCGCCGGTCATCAGCTTCACCGAGCCGTCGAGCAGGCCATGCAGCGTCTCCAGGTGGACGCGGAGATACGCCGCGGTCGAGACGAGACCCTTCTCGGCCACCAGGGGCTCCAGCGCGGCCTTGCTGTCCGGCACAGCGGGGATCCGGACGCCGACCGGGCTCCCGCGGTCGACGATCAGGATCGGCGCCTGGGTCACGCCGCGTCCCGCCTCGGTGAGGCTCCAGCGGGCCGGAGTCCATTTCCCATGCCGTTCGGCTTCCTCGACCACGCTGATCAGCCCCGCCTCGGCCATCGCGCGCAGCACGGCCCGGACACGGCGTGGGCTGGCTGAGATGGCGAGCGCAGCGGCATCGGCCGTCCACGGACTGCGCCGCGCGCGGATCCATGGCCATAGATCGGCGATCTTGCTGTCCCGCCGCGGCCGGCGATGGATCGAACCCGGTGTCGGTGCCATCGGCGGATCTCCCCTGAAACGGCAGGCCGGCAGCATAACCGCGGCGGCGGCCGCGCGGTAGCAAACTGCCTTGCCGTCGCGCGGCGAAGTCTACGTCATTCAGTGCTCGCCGCGCGACGGTGGCGACGCCGCGACCTGCTCGACGGTGCGGGACACCAGATACCACCGCACCCGCCCGATCTGCCGGTCGAAACCCAGCACGCTCCATGAGAGGACGGGGATGTGGATGATCCGTTCGACTTCGGACGCGCCGTCGGCAAGGCTGCGCAGCGGCACGTCGACAACTCTCCAGGGTTCGAAACTCGAGGATGGGGTGCGCTGGATCTGCTTCAGCAGCTCGCGCGCCATTCGCGGACGGTCACGTTCGCGCACGACGCCGCCGACCGTCGCCATCGCCTCGATCGCCGCTTCGAGGCCCCGGGCACGAATCTGCTCGATCGCGTCCATGGTATGGAGGCCCAGCGCCCGGAAGTACTTTTCGCCCCGCAGCGGCGATTCGAAAGCGGTGATCACGATTTTCTCCTCCTGACCGCCGCCTCTGGTGCGCGCAGCTCGGTATCGACCGGTCGCTGCGGCAGGCGGTCGAGCGTCGCCTCGATCGAGCGGCGCAGGGCGTCGCGGACGTCCTGCAACGACGTCGGGTTATCCTCCTCGAGGACGCCGTTGGTCTCGACGATACCGCGCCATTCTCCGGCGACCAGCATGCCCATCAGGACCAGATGATTGCGACCGTCGTCGGTCGGGCGCGGCGCGACCATGCCCTTGCCATCGATCTTGTCCTCCCGAAACAGGCGACGATCCAGACGCGGCAATTCGAAGAGGATGTGGCCACCGAGATGGTCGATCTCCCCGGGCACCTGCAACCTTGCCCTCGCTTTCCAGACGCCGTGATCCCAGTCGTCCGGGCGATGGAACGAGACCATCACGCGGTCGCTGAACTGGCCGATATGGCGGGCAACGAAGTCGTCCACGAGGACCCGCAACATATCGGACGCGGTGATCCCGCGAAGCTCGGCCAGCGCCTCGAAGTTCTGCTTGAGGTGGTCTGAGACGCGCGTCTTGAGGGTCTGCATCATCGGGCTCGGCACTGTGTCCTCCACTACTGACAGGACACAAGTTATCGAAATCGTGGCCCATGTCAATCCTGTGGCCTGCCGGAAATTCCACCACCAGCCCCGCGATCGCAGTGCCTCGGCACGTCGGCCGAACTCCGGGTACGCCTGCAGGCCGACGACGATCTGCGAGCAGCCCGCGCCGCGGCGGGCGCTGAATCTGGAGGCTCAGGCACGGTCTGGACGAACGCGAGCTGATCGCTACTGCAGGCCCGCCTGCCGCAGCCACGGTCCCGCGGCCGGCCCGAGCAGGCCGGCGCCGCAGCCGGCCGCCCAGCCCACGAGCAGCAGGCCACAGCCGGCGAACCGCCGGATCCATGGGGCCAGGTCACCGCCGGCGAGGTTACAGAACAGCCCTGCGGCCGCGAATCCGATCGCATGGGCGATCGTCTGCAGCACGTGGACCGCCGGCAGCAGCATGGCCGCGTCGCGGTCGATCGCCGCCAACTGGGTTACAGCCTGCAGGCCGATCGCGCAGGCGGCATAGAGCAGCGCCGCCGGCCAGGCGAGCCATAGCAGCCAGGGGCGCGGCGGCGGCAGCGCGTAGCAGAGCGTTGCCGGCACCGCGATGATCATCGCGTCGAGGGGGCTCATTGCACCGTCTCCGTGAAGCGGGGCCGCCAGGCGAACCCTTGGCGTCCGCGAACCTGGCGCTGCGGCAGGCCGCCGTCCCGCGCGTCGTTCCGGATCAGCGCCCGCCGGCAAGAGGCTGCGACCTGTCCGGAGGCGACGAGCTCGCGTGCGATCGTCCGCGAATCGACGACGAAGATTCTGGCGCGGGCGACCAGGACGTCCCAGATCCCGTCGTCGACCGCCCCGTCGACGGTGCGCAGACGGGCCACCACCGCGATTCGGGCCGGGCAGACGTCGGATCGGCGCCGCGGCATCGTCGTCGCCCGGGCGAGGGTGTATTCGCGACGGAATCGGCCACGGTGCAGGAACACCGTGTCGAAAGCCGGCAGGGCGGAGATCTCGACCAGGGCGTCCTCGATCGGCGCGGCGCGCAGATCGAGCCTGGGCGCGCGCGGCGGAGCGCCCGTCATGACGCCCCGCCTTGCCGGCGGATCGCACCGCCGGCGACAATGTACACGGCGACGAGTAGTCCTGCGCCGCAGCCGACCGCGAGCCCTGACCATGGCTGGTCGAGCCAGGTGCCGATCGCGCCCGCCAGCGTCATTGCCAGTGCCAGCAGGCAGCAGGCCGCGGGACTGATATCGCGGGATGCGGCCAGGCCGGGGAGGTCATCCGACGGTACCGGCGACAAGCTCGGGGGCCGCGGTCCGAACCGATAGACCAGGTCGATCAGGCAATGGACCAGGACGTGCCGAAAGCGACGGGAGGGCGAGTGCAGAAGGACGGCGACCACGTGCCAGCGTCCACCGTGATCGCGATGGGTTGCGCCGCCGGCATGCCGGACGTAGCCATGCACCGACAATGCCTGCAGGAACTCGCCCTCCGCCTCGCAGATCTCGGTCGCGGCCCGGATCACATCGGGAGGTGTGGTGGCTGCGCCCTCTCTGCAGTCGGGTCCGGCCGACGCGAACGATTGCCGCAGGCGTGCCGGCAGCGAGGCGAGCCAGGTCATCATGAGGCGTCTCCCTGATCGTCCTGCCGGCGGCCCGGCTGCAGCCCCCGCGCGGCACGACGAGCGGCGGGCGCCCGTTCGCAGACGAAGATCGTCCTGACGGGAAGGATGCCCAGAAATGCGGTGTCCGCGGCTCGGGCATCGTCGAGCCGTGCGATCGAACCCGTTTGCACCCAGTCGCCCGCCCTGCCGTCGCGACAAACGACGCGATGGCGGAAGCCATCGGCATTGTCCGCGACTTCGTGGCGGTATTGGCCGCCAGGCAGGATCTGCCATCGCCCGCGGCTCGTCGGCCTGAAGGTCCTGTCGATCAAGCTCGCTTCCTCCTCCGGACGCGGCCGTTCCATTCCGTGTCGAAGACGAGACGTTTGGGCCAGGCCGAATGTCGCGCCCGATCCCGGATTTTTTTCGCGACTGTCGACCCGAGGCGCCATCACGCAGCGTCTTCGACAAAAACTTGCCGGCGGCACGACAAACCGCCGCGCCCGAACGTCTTCACCGGGAGACCTGGTGTCGATGATTGGGAACGACGATGACGACCAATGGCGAGCATCCGCGCACGGGCGAAGCAGTGGAGCAACCCGCTCCGGAGGGGCGGGCGGCCCTTTTCCGGCGTATCACCGCCCTGCGCGACGAGGGATGCACCTGGGCTCAGGTGGCCAGCACGCTGTCCACCGGGGGGGCCAGCGACAGGTCGGCGCGGGCGATAAGGCGGTACTGGAGGTACCATGCCGCGCGACGCGGGCGAAATCCGGCGAGGGTCGGCCGGCCATCCGCGCAGGATTTGCTTGCACGTATCGTCGAGCTCCGCACCGCCGGGGTGTCATGGCCAGAGATGGCCGCTGTGCTGGCACGGGAGGAAGCCTGCAGCTCAGGCCAGATCCGGATCGTCGTCGCCCTGCAGGCGCGGGGAACCGAGGCGATCGCGGCCGCCCTCGCCGCCGCCAGGGAGGAACCGCTGCCGGATCGCTACATTGGCGTCTTGATCGGCTCGCCGGATCTCCCCGCAGCGGACCCGCTGACATCGCTGCTGCTCGAGCTGGCGGCGCAGCGCCATGGCTATGACGAGATCGTCCGTCGGCTGGCCGCCGCCGGCTTTCCCCGGCTCACCGCGAACAGCATCTCGATCCGGCTGCGCCGGCTCGGCCAGGGCCGGCCGCGCAACGCATCGCGCAGGTACGACAGGGGCAATGCGGTGGACGCGCTGCTCCGCCTCTGCTTCGACGCGGGTCTCGATGCCGACGCGACCCTGGCGCGCCTCGAAGGCGCCGGCCACCACGGCTGGAACCGGCGGCGGATCGGGACGGCGATGAAGCGGATCGCGGCGGCGACGTCGTATTGCGAAAAACGGGACGGCCGGCGGCGCGAACTCGAGCGGATGCACGAACTGAGGCAGGCCGGGCTGAACTGGAGCGAGGTGGCCGCGCAGATGGAGGCGGACGGTCTGCCGCGCTATCGCACGTCGGCGTTGAGCGTCCGCTATGCCCGCCACAAGCAGCTGTTCGCGAGCGGCAAGGAGCTGCCGCGCTGGGACGTCCGTGAAGTCCTTGTCGCGACCGAGCTGGCGGCGGGCAGCGGCAATCATGCGGCAATAGCCGGCGAGCTCGCCCGCCGCGGCTTCGCTCAACGGCCTGCTTTCGCGATCAGGTGGATCCTCGCCTCGCTTTCGCGCGTCAGGCCCGGCCGCAAGCCGCCTGGTGACGCCGCCGCCGCCGCGCAGTCCGGGTGGAGCCTCGACGAGCTCCAGTACCTGCGAGACCACTACGGCCGGGCGACGACGGCGGAGATCGCCTGCGCGCTGGGCCGCCGGAGCACCGAGGTCTACCGGGTTGCCACCGGGCTCGCGCTGAAAGCCCGGCGGCGCGGCCGCCGGCGCAAGGAGGAACTCGTCCAGATCGCCGGCCCTCAATCGGCCGCGTCCCGCCGCCCGACCGATGCACGACAGGGCCTCCTGCTGTGAAGCCGGAGCCAGCGCACCGTCTTCCGCGGCGCCGGCGCAGCGTGCCCTATGCCGTGATGGCCCAGCGACATGCCATTTCCGGGGCCGATCACGGGCTCGACGACTTTCCGACCTATCCGTTCGCGACACGGGCCCTGTGCGAGCATGTCGTCGACCTCGCCGGCATGACGGTGTGGGAGCCGACCTGCAACCGGGGCAACATGGTGCGGCCGCTCCGCGAATACGCCGCCCAGGTCATTGCCACCGACATCGTTCGCTACTCCGCGCTCGGCCGGACATTCGACTTCCTGTCGCTCGAACGCGGGGCCGAGCGGCCCGCCGGGGCCGAGCGCGTCGACTGGGTGATCGCCAACCCGCCATTCCGGCTGCTCGAGGATTTCATCCGCGTCGCGCTGACCGTCGCCGAGCGCGGGGTGGCGATGATCGTGCGCACCCAGGTCCTCGAAGGGCTCGGACGGTACGAGGCGATCTATCGCCCCTATCATGGCTACTTCAGCTTCGCGCAGTTCGTCGAGCGCGTCGCGATGGTCGAAGGCCGGCTGGACAGGCTGGCGAGCACCGCGACGGCCTATGGCTGGCTGGTCCTCGAGAAGCGGCAGGCCAGGCCATCCGCGCTGGTCCATATCGCACCTTGCCGGTACGCCCTCGAATTCCGCACCGACTACATCCTCGGCCCCGTCCGGCCGCCGCTGCGCCGGCGCCGCCTGCGCGCCGCTGGGCCGGGAGGCCGGATCGCCGTCCGGTCGCGACGGTTCCGGACGTCGAGACGCTGGTGGTGATCGCCGGAACAGCCGGCAGCGACGATGACCGGCTGGTGGTCGAGCGAGGCTGCCGTTAGCATAGGACGACCGCCCGATCCCGCCGGGCGGCCAGGCTGAAGGGGCCTCATCGATGACCACGCCCGCCGAGCCGCTCGATGCCGAGAAGCTCGCCTACTGGTACCTCCGGCTGAACGGCTATCTGCAGATCGAGAACTTCGTCGTCCATCCGGGCGGCCGCGGTGGACAGCGCACCGACGCCGATCTGCTGGGCGTGCGCTTTCCGCACCGCGCCGAGCGGCTGATCGATGATCCCGACGACGTCATGGCGGACGACCGCGAGACACTCGGCTTGGACGGCCGCGCCATCGACGTCGTGATCGCCGAGGTCAAGAGGGGGCAGCGCTGCATGCTGAACGGACCCTGGACCAAACCCGAGCGCCAGAACATCGATCGCGTGCTTGCTGCCATCGGCTGCCTGCCGCCTCGGTCGATAGGGCCGGCTGCGTCAGCCCTCTACCGGACTGGCCTCTACGCCGGCGACGGGCTCCGCGTGCGACTGATAGCCTTCGGCATGAGCTACAATACCGAGCTCGCGGACCGGTATCAGCAGGTCGCCCAGATCGTCTGGAATCAGGTAATCGAGTTCGTCTGGAAGCGACTGCGCCGGTACCTGGACCAGAAGGCCGACATCCATCAGTGGGATGCGCAGGGGCGCCGTCTGCGTGCGCTGGCGGAGGAAGCACGCGATCTCGAGGAATTCCGCGTCGCCGTCTACAGCGATATCGGCTGGCGAGGCCCTGGTTCAGGTCCTCGGGCAGATCAGTAATCCCCGGCGCAGCGCTCCATGCGACAAGCGACCAAACGGGAAGTTGGCGCGACATGCGTCAGGCCGTTGCAGCGCCACCGCCCTGCCTCCTCCTCGACCAACGTGCCCTCGCAATTTGCGTCCGGGCATCGGGTCGAGAAGAACCTGCCGCTGCGGCCACGGGCTCGACGACGAGAATGGCCACACAAATCGGTCATGGGCGACGCTCCTCTCGATCCAACGTATGGCAATGCCCGGACTCAGCGATGCGTAATCGCTCGGATACCTCGGTGATCGCTTGCCCCGGCCGCAGGCCTGGACGGCCGGCTGCTTTGCAGACGTTTCGGCAGGCCGGATTGTTTTGTTGTGATCGCTGAAAATCAGCGACAGGTGTCAGCGCACGCTCAGGGCGGCGAATCTGGCGGCTCCGATGCCGATGACGCGACCAGTCGGCGGGCCTCGGTCGGATCGGTCAGACTGCCGCGCTTCTCACGGCTGAAGGGATCCCGGCAACGCGATCATTTGTCGACGGTCGCTCCCCCTGGCACAGGGATCGGCAGCGCCGAACCCGTCGGTTTCGCCGCCTGCTTCGCCCGAATCCTGGCGATCGTCGCAGGCTCGGAAACGCGCGACAGCTCGGCATCGCCCGCCTCATGCATGTCGAGCTCGTGGGCCAGGCAATACGCGGCGAGCGTCACCATGACGCCGCCGACTTCCTGGGCCGGCTCGCCGGCCGGCCGGCCGTAGACATAGGCAACGAGGGCGGCTACCCGCTCGGGCGGATAGCCGCCGGACTGCAGCAGCTCGAGAACTTCCTCGAGCAGCCGATCGCCGCGTTCCTGCCGGTCCTTCGCGACGACAGGGCCGAAACAGTCCAGTATCCAGGGCGCCACCCGCGCCTGAAAGCTGGCGCCCTTGCCAGGCATCGGTTGATCGATGTCGCGGGACAGCGACGGATGGTCATCGTTCATCGCTCTGCTCCTCACTACAGCCCGCCTGGCGGCCGGCGGTCGAAGCCCAGCACCAGGCTATGGCTTTCGTCCAGCCGATCATGGCGTGCACGACCTCGCGTGGTTCGTCGCGCAGGAAGCGTGCGAGCCCGAGTGCGGCCCGCGGGGCCTGCCGCGGCGGGAGGCCGGCCGTCGCATAGGCGGCAAGCGGCGTGCCATGAAGGTCGCGCCATAGGCCCTTCGATGCCTGGGAGCGGTTGCAGATGCCGATCCTGCAGAGGTCGCGCCCTCCGCTTCGAACCGAGGCGACCAGCGTCGCTCCGCGCGCGATGGATAGCAACTCGCCCCGGAGAAAGCCGAGGTCGAAGGGCTTGGGCCCGTCACGTTCCACGAGGGGTCGCACGGCGCCCAACGCCGCGGCCGGAACCTCGTCGCGGGTCACCGCGCGGCCTCCGCCCTGGTTGAGCATCACGAACCAGATATAGTCATCGGCGGGCGGGGCCATCGGCCGCTTCTGGGTTCAGGGCATCGAACACCCTGCGGCGCCAGCTCGGCCGCAGTGCAAAGAACAGCGCGCATGGATGCCAACCGGCCGCCTCGTTGTCGCCAGACTCCCAGAGCCGGCCCCACCGGCAGGTCAGCACGAGGTCATTCTCGGCCCGCAGGGTGATAGCGCGGTCGACTCTGACCGTCAAGGCATCGAGGGCCGGATCGAACCGCGCCGCAAGCCGTGGCGTCAGGAAGCCGAACAGCCTGGAAGCGCTTTCCTCCTCACTCAGCCGCGCGATATTGACAATCGCCTCCGCCGCCGGCCCGGGGGGATGCGCCGTGCGCGGTGCCGGCTGGCCGGCGATGGAGACGACCGTGCCGGTCAACGCCTGGTCTCCGCGAACGCGGCCTTGGCGATCTCCTGGCCCGGCGCTGAGCGCCGATCGATCCACCAACCAGCCTCGGTCCGCCCGTAGAGAAGCTGCATGACCGCCGAATACTGCTGGTCGAACTTCGTGGCCTGTTCGTCGGTCATGGTCGCCGGTCTGTTCTTCTGCACGAACTCGACGACGCCGGCGATCTTCTCGGCCCGGATCTCGCGGCCCCATTTGGCTTGCTTCTCGGAGCCGGTAAGCGCGGGGAGTTCGTGCTCTGCCTCGATGTCGCTGATCGCCTGATCTGCCCCGGCCTGCCGGCAGCTCGGGCAGTTTGCGGATCGCGCGGCCCAGGCGAGATAGCGCTGACGGTCGTCCATCGGGCCATAGAGCTGCTTCTCCGCAACATGGCCGCAGGCATAGGTGACGTTGTACTTGGCCATCGATCTTCCCCCGCCTGCCGTTTTCCCCGAGGTGCGTGCGCCGGGCTGCGCCGGAATATGGGGGTGAAATTTATTTTCAACCCTCGCTACAGATGGTGACGTATTGCGTCACTATCGTCAAGCCTATATGCTCCCGGCATGAAGCGGTGGAAGCATGGGTTGGCGGAAGAGATCGCCAGCGGCAGGTTCGACAAGCGGTTCCCGGCCGACCTGCGCAAGGTCGCCCGACGCAAGGTCCTGATGGTGTTGCATGCAGCGACGCTCGCCGACCAGCGGATCCCCCCGGCCAACCGCCTCGAGCAGCTGGCCGGCGACAGGGCAGGGCAGCATTCGATCCGGATCAACGACCAGTACCGCGTCTGCTTTCGCTGGTCGGAGACCGACGGCGCCTGCGAAATCGAAGTCGTCGACGATCATTGAGGAGATCCCGCCATGCCGAAATCCCGGACCGAATTCGTCCAGTTGCCGCCGATGCATCCGGGGGAGGTGCTGCGCGAGGAATTCCTTGCTCCCCTCGGCATCAGCGCCTATGCGCTGGCCAAGGCCATGCAGGTGCCGCTGACCCGCATCGACCAGATCGTCAAGGAGCGCCGGGCGATCAGCGGCGACACCGCGCTGCGCCTGTCGAAGTGCCTGGGCACTGCGCCCGAGTTCTGGGTACGCCTGCAGGCGGATTATGAGCTGCAGGCCGCGCGCGCCGCCGCGGGGAATGGCCTCGATACGCTCAAGCGGCTGGTGGCGTGATGGCGGAAGCCGCGGCGGTGGCCATCGCAAGCCCCGGCCCAGCCGAGCTCGAGCGGATGGCGGCCGAGCTGGAGGCGTCCCCCGACTACCGGGTGCTGCGGCGCCTGCGGCCGCGCTCTATGCTCAACCCGGCCGACGGCACCCCGACCCGGCGGGCTGTCTTCCTCGACCTGGAGACCACCGGGCTCGACCCGACCCGCGACGAGATCATCGAGATCGCGATGGTGCCCTTTACCTATGGGGCGGACGGCAAGATCTTCGAGATCGGCGAGCCCTATGCGAGCCTGCGTCAGCCATCCCGTCCGATACCTCCGGAGATCTCGGCGTTGACCGGCATCGATGACGCCATGGTCGAGGGCAAGGCCGTCGACCTCGATGCCGTCAGGGCGATGGCCGGCGGCGCGGCGGTTGTCATCGCGCACAACGCAGCCTTCGACCGGCCCTTTGCCGAGGGTCTCGACGGGATCTTCGCAACCAGGCCCTGGGCCTGCTCGATGTCGCAGGTGCCATGGTCGGACGAGGGCTTCGAGGGAACCAAGCTCGGCTACCTCGCCGCCCGGCAGGGTTTCTTCTTCGATGGCCATCGTGCCATCGACGATTGCCTCGCGGCGATCGAGCTGCTGGCCCGCCGGCAGCCGATCAGCGGCGAACTCGCGCTGCAGCAGCTGCTCGACGCCGCCAGGCGGCCGGGCTGGCGCATCTGGGCCGAGGGCGCTCCGTTCGAGCTGAAGGACCGCCTGAAGGCACGGCGCTATCGCTGGAACGGCGAGGCCAACGGCAAGCCGCGCGCGTGGTTCGTCGACGTGGCGGAGGAAAGGTTCGACGACGAACTGGCGTTCCTGCGGGACGAGATCTTCGCGCGGGAGGTCGACCCCTTCGCCTGCCGGATCACGGCACATAACCGGTTCTCGGATCGGGTATGAAGAAAAATGCGGGGGCTAAAGGCCATGAGTGCCGCCGCCCGCCTTCTTGATCGCGGCATCGTAACGCCGAAGACATTTGCCTTCTTCGATATTGCAGATCCTGCGGATCTTTTCGGATGCCACGTAGCAGTCTGCCGAAATCAGCCCGCTTTCCAGCAGCGCGATGATAGCGGCGAACATGTTCAGATCGGACATGGCCTTGGCGGCCTTTTTCATTTCTTCGCCAGATTTCGTGTAGGCCATCAAATCGCCTCCGTCGCCTCGAAGTCGGCCAGCACGGAGGCCGGCACGCGAAAGAAGCCCAGCGCGCCTTTGCACGGGATCGGCCTGGAGAGCACGACGGGGTCGCGCAGCACGAATCCAACCGGGCCGCAGAACCAGGGACTGGCTGAAGCGGTCACGCAATCGACGACCTCGACGGAACCGACGATATGGCCGCCGGCCGTTTTCAAGTCTCGAAGGGCCTCGTGTTTGTCGATATTGAAGTCCCTTACCCGATTGTGGCGCGGATCCCGCGTCTGCCATGGCGTGTGGTCGTAGACATCGGCCATGGATCCCATGTCGATCGCGATGGCGGTCGGGCGATGCCAAGCGCTTGCATGCAGCCACACGCGACCGCGAAAGCCGTTCCGGCGGCTGCGGTTCTCTACGTCCTTTCCGGCGTGCAGGATCGCCCACCACCAGGGGGCGCGGACCGATAGGGCATGTGTCGGCATCTCCATGCTAGCCCTCACCACCTGCAATTCGTTGCGACCGAAACATCCGGCCAATTTTAGCAGATACCTCTTAAATGGAAATAGAAGATATCTACTAAGCGCGATGCGACAGCCCCGATTCAAGCCGTCGAGCGGCGAGGCGTGCCCGGAAGGTCGCGGCTGCGGCCGCGCCCCTCAGCGGTGGATCGCGTTGTTGAGGATCTCAGCGGGTACGTGGCTTGGCGCGGGTCTGGCTGGCCGTCCGCTCGGCGAGATCGGCGCGATAGGCCTCGATCCGCCGCTTTGTCTGCTCGGGCGTTTCCCGTTGGCGGCGCGACAGCTCTTGATCCAGTGCGAGCCGGAGCAACCCGATCCGGTCCTCGCCGAGCTCGGTCACCAGCACCTTGTCCATCGACGCGAACGTCCCCGCGACGTCGCGGAACGGCATGGTGTCGACAAAGATCTTCGGGCGTGCCATCCGCCGGGGAATAGCGGATATCCGTTCGTCGGGCAACGCGATATCTCCTCACCATCAATAACAGATATCCATTAATGCTGTTTAGCAGATATCCATTATCGCCGCAACCCGGCCGATATCGCGCGACCATCGCACGAGTTCGGAATCGCGGAAGCCCGGAGCGGGCACCTGGCCCGCGCTTCTGCATCCTTGGTGAGGCGGCGCAGAGATTGAAACATCGACCGGGCGCGCTGTCGCGCGGCCGTCACTGTCCCTGCATCAGGTGAAGAAGCGCGAAGGAGCCGTCGCCGCTTGTCAGTTCGACGATCGCCGTCGGGAGCTCCGGGGGCCTGTTCGTTGCCGAAGCTGACGGCAGCATTTGCGCAACGCCGCCGGCGACCGTCCCGGCCCGGCCGCAGGGATCGCTGACGAACCAGCGGGGGCGCGGCTCGGCCGACTCACCTACGGGCTCGGAAGGTCGATGCCCAGGAAGATCGATGCCCAGGAAGATCGATGCCAAGCCGCGATTGCTGCACTGCAGATGGATGATGGCACTGCCAACGGCAAAATCCCGGCTTGCAAGGGATCGGATGCGATCGGCGGCGACGACCGGGCTGACACGACCGTCCTCGGTACCGGCTCGCCCGCACGGATCGGCGATGCGTACAGGCGCACGGCCCATTGCGGCCATCGCCCGCGCCCTCGCCTGGCCGGGATCGAACACCGGATAGCCCTCCGACCGCGCGTAATCGTTCCCGCCGAAGCAGGCGCTCGAGAGGACCGTCCAGAACAAGATCGGGAGCGATAGCCGCCAGAACTTCGTCACGATCCACTCCTTCGGCTGAAGGCAGTCAGTCCGCGCTGTAGTCGGAGAACCTGGTGAACGGGGATTCGAACTTGACGATGACGTTGCCGATCGGGCCATGGCGCTGCTTGCCGACGATCACTTCGGCCTGGTCGCGGATCGCGTCCATCCGCTCCTGCCAGGCGAAATGCTCCGGGGTGTCCATCGCCGGCTGCCGGCGCATCTCGTAGTACTCCTCGCGATAGACGAACATGACGACGTCGGCGTCCTGCTCGATCGAGCCGGACTCGCGCAGGTCGGACAGCTGCGGCCGCTTGTCCTCGCGCGCCTCGACCTGGCGCGACAGCTGCGACAGCGCCAGCACCGGCAGGTTGAGCTCCTTGGCCAGCGCCTTCAGCCCCTGCGTCACCTCCGACACTTCCTGGACGCGGTTCTCGCCGGCCCTGGCCGACGAGCCGCGGACGAGCTGGAGGTAGTCGATGACGATCAGCCCGATCTCGGGGTGCTGGCGCTTGAGGCGGCGCGCCCGGGCGCGCAGCGTCGAGATCGGGATCGCGCCGGTATCGTCGATGAAGAACGGCACCTGCTCGAGCAGCTGCGCCGACGGGATCAGCCGCTTCTGGAATTCCTCGTCGGTCATGTCGCCCCTGCGGAACTTCTCCGACGGGATCTCGGCCTGCATCGACAGGATGCGGGTGGCGAGCTGGTCGGCCGACATTTCCAGGCTGAAGAAGGCGACGCCGGCGCCGCGCTCGCCATTGGTCTCGAGCCAGATGCGCGCGGCATTGAAGGCCATGGTCGTGGCCAGCGCCGTCTTGCCCATCGACGGACGGCCGGCGAGGATCAGCAGGTCGGAATTATGGAACCCTCCGAGCATGCGGTCGACGTCGCGCAGACCGCAGGCGACACCCGATACGCCGCCGGTACCCAAGGCAGCCTCGGCCAGCTCGAGCGACGCGCGGATCGCCGCCCGGAAATTGACGAAGCCGCTCTCCGACCGACCGTTCTCGGCCAGCGAGAACAGCCTGGCCTCGGCCTGCTCGATCTGCCTGGCCGCGGCGATGTCGAGGGCGGCGTCGTAGGCGTTGTTCACCATCTCCTCGCCGACCCGGATCAGTTCGCGCCGGACAGCGAGATCGTGGATCAGTCGTCCATACTCACCGACGTTGATGATGGTGATTGCGGCGCCGGCCAGGCGCGCGAGATAGCTGGCGCCGCCCAGGTCCTTCAGCGCATCGTCGCGATCGAACAAACCCTTCAGCGTGACCGGGTTGGCGATCTGTCCGCGCTCGATCAGCGTCGCGGCGGCCCGGTAGATCCGCTGATGAGCCAGGTTGAAGAAATGCTCGGCCTGCAGGAATCCCTGGACTCGGCCGGCAGCGTCGTTGTTGACCAGGAGCGCGCCCAGCAACGCCTGCTCGGCCTCGATGTTGTGCGGGAGCGCCCGGTAGGCCGGCTCGACGCCGCGCCGGCCGCTCGAAGTTTCGTCCGGGCTCGGCGACGCGGCCGTCATGGCCGAGACCCGACCGACGCCGACCCGGCTGACGCCACGGCGCCTGGACCGGTTTCGAGGCAACCGCTGCAGAGTTCGGCGCCGACCCAGCAGCATGGCTCCGGGCAGCCGCAGGCATCGGTGCAGCCGCATTGCCGGCAGGTCCTGATCCCCAGCAGGGCCAGATCCGGCAACGCATGGTTCGCCCAAGCGTCCGGCAGCACCCGCGCGACGGCGGCGGCCAGCAGTGCCTCGCCCTCCACGGCCGCGGCCTCGTAACCGGTCGGCAGAAGCATCCCGCCTGACCTCCCGCGATCGCCGAGCATCGCCGTGATCGCCGCCACCCCGATCGCGGCCTGCTGCTCGGCCGAAAGCCGGCGCCAGGCCGCGTCGACATCGAGCCGGCCCGCCGGTGGCGCGGCTCCGGCAATGGTTGGGCGCGATTCCATCCGATTCTCCGTCCCATGGGCGTTCCCGCTCCTAAGACGTCCGGCCGGGCCGAAATGTCGCACCCCCGACAAATTTTTCTGCGGCCGACCTGACTGCGGTAGTCGACAACCGTAAACCTTGCCGGCATCCGATATTCATGGCCGATCGTCCAGGGATTAAATCGGGAACACCATCAGTGACGCTATGAAAATCACCAAATAACACACGAGTTTTTCTTGTTGGATGATTATATAGATCGTCACAATACATGCATGATTGGCACATTCCCTATCGATATAATTAATGATGAATCAATCATATTAAAATCGATCGGCGTCGATCGGGGAACGCGCCCTTGTTTCGTCCTTGCTGGCGGCATCGAACAGATATCTGCTCAACGCCGGAAAATCGTGTAATAGTACCGCCGCGCGACGGAGGCATGGGGCCAGGGGATCGCGCGCTAGCTCGTAACGGTAGTTGAGTGGTTATAATTACAACCTTGACCGCTCTCGCGACCGGACGCGATGGCCAACCAGGGAGAGCAGACCTCTGACTGATGAGCCGCCCAGAGTCCGCAGGTTAGGTCGGCGGCCAAATCGCGACAATCCGGCCGCGAGGGCCGCGGAGGATCTCGACGCGCGGATCGGCGCGATCGTCCGTGCCCGACGCATGGCGGCCGGGCTGAGCATGGAGGATCTCGCCGCCGAGATCGGCGCCGTCTACCAGCTGGTACAGAAATGCGAAAACGGCCAGCGGGCGTTCACCGCCGGCGAGGCGATTCTGATTGCCCGCCGCCTGGAAATCGATATCGCCGATCTGATCTCGGAAGCGACCGCGGGTGCTCCGGTCGAGGCGCTCACCCCGGGCGACCGGGCGCTGGTGTCGGTCATCAACGGGATCCCCGACGCCACGGTCCGATCCAAGCTCGCCAGGCTTGCCCTGGTGCTGGGCGGCGGCAAGCCGCCGGTCGGGCGGCCTCGCCGGAGGCCGTGACCGCGGTCAGACCCGCGCGTCTAGGCGCCCCCGATCTTGATGCCGCCTGTCTTGACGCCGCCTGTCTTGATGGGACGCCTGTCGGGGCCCGTGTCGATGGCTGCCTCGACGAGGCCATGGCTGCGGAGTTCGGCAAGCGCCCGCTTCATCTCCGTCGCCGAGAGCGGCCCTCGGCCGCGGGCTGCGCGATCGGCATTCAGCCGGCGCAGCAGGTCGTCCTCGGTCATCGCCACGAGCGTGCCGCGCCCGTTCCCCGCCACTCGCCCGCCCGCTGACTTGAGCATGCCCGACCTCCGCGTCTGAGGTCCCGATTATACCGGCACCGGTCTGCGATGCCCAGAGATAACGGCAGGAATTTCATCCTCCAGGCCGCAAATCTCGCTGATTCTTCCTTGCTTTGTTCAGGTTCCGCCGGCTCGTCGGCTGCGACGCGTGTTCGCGCGATCGCTCGCCTGGCCGCGGCTCCTGATCGCTCAGGAGAAACCTCAGGCTCGCCGCGGGGTTGGGCGTCTCGACCCTGAGGATGCCGCCGAGATAGCTCGCCCGGCTCCGGTCGTCGGCAATGCCGCGTCCATCCGCAGACCGGGACCGGAGCATCGCGACCGCTGCCGCGAGCAGGCAACATCTCGCGCCGTGAACCTCGACGGCCCGCGACCAGGCCGCGCCGTGGAATTTGCTGAGCTCGGTGCGTCGCAGGTAGTCGAGCGCCGCCCAGGGGCTCGTCTGCGGCCCGCCACGGCTGCCCAGGAAGGCGCCACGGGCCGAAAGCGTAACGACGGCCGCCCGTGCCAGTGCGTCCAGAGAAGCTCCCTCTCCGGCCTCGCCGCCGCGCCCGGCGGGCATTCCGGCACGTGCCCGGGAGCGGCGGGCGGCTCCGCCCCTCGGCTCCTGCCGAGCACCATGAATCGGTGTGGCAGGCGGCGACGTGTCCGGTCGGCCACTGGCAGATGGCCCTGTCTCCGTCGAGGCGAGCGAAGCGGGCTCGCCAGGGGCGCCGGTGGCGCCCCGGCCGGGCGCGCTCATCTTCCCTTCTACAGAATCTGATTCTGACTCCGAAGGGTGCCGCATAATTTCGCTACGAGGACGGCAGCGAGGGGCCATGCCCCTGGCCGCCGCGGGGGCTGCGGCCGGCACCGGATGGCCGGTCCGGTTGTCCGTTACCCGGCTGTCCGATGCCCGAGCGTCGGTTTCCCGAGCGTCGGTTTCCCGAGCGTCACTTTCCCGAGCGTCCGTTACCCGTTCGGCGGTCGCCCGATCTTCGGGCGCCGGATCGTCGGTCGCCGGATCGTCGGTCGCTTGGGCACGCCAGCCGAGCCAGGCCCAGCCGAGCGGGAGCACCCGATAGATCGAGGGCCGATCGCAATCCGGTCTGGGTCCGTGCCGATGCTGGGTGTCGATCAGGTTCTCGGCCTCGAGGCAGCGGAGCGCGCGGCGGACGGTGTCCATGTGCCGACCGATGCGCGTTCCCAGTTCCGCCTTCGTCGGCGCGACCTCGCCGGAGCGCGCGAGCTGGGCGAGCACGCGGAGCAGATCCAGGGCAGCCGGTGTCAGGCGCGGCCCCAGGCTCGCTGGCCGCCTCGGCCGAAGGCTCGGCCGTCGCGGCCGTGACGCTGCCGCCGCGAGAGTCTGCGGCAGGGTCACCGGCAGGGCCTCCGCCACGGTGTCCGGCTTCGCGGTTTCCGGCTGCCCGGCCTTGGCCATGGCTTGCCTCGCCGCCGTCGCCAAGGCGGCGCCGGCGGTGCCGGCCGACTGAGCCGCGAGCCGGTCGACATAGTCGGCCAGCGCGGCATCGAACGCGGCATCGTATCCGCGCGCATGTGTCCAATCGTAGCCGCTCATTTCCCCATCCCCGGGGACTGCCGGCACGCAGCAAACGGTGCACTTCGAGCCACGGGTTGCTGCCGGGAGGCAACAAAAACCCGTGGCGCGTTGGCGCTCCAGTCTTGATTTTCGAGGGGGCTGGCCGTAGGGTCGTGGCTCGGGTTTGAGCATCGATCACCGGCTCGCTCGGATCGGCAGTGCGGGTCAGGCATTGCCGTGGTTCCGAGAGCTCCCTACCGCCGATTGCGGCGGTGTTCGGCTGCGTTCAGGCAGTCCCCTCCTTGCTGTTTGTTTGCCGATGTCTGCTCGCCATGCGTGTCGCAAGGCGGCCTCGCCGGCGCTGAATTGCCGCCGGCAAGTGGCAGGCGGCGCGTGCGCGCCGCGATCGCGTAGGAATCGAATCAGCGACCGACCGGCCCTCGGGCCGGTGCGTGCGGCGCCTATGCCGGGCGGTCAACATCTCCGCGAGGAGTCGACAGCCCGCGGGACCGGACCGCGCTGTGCAGAATCCACCATCGGATCGGTGTCGGCCGCGACCATCAGTGCGCGCTCATCAGCCGGTGCCAGACATCATCGACGAGACCGTCGAGAGGTTTGCGGTCGCTCACGGTCAGCCGGTCGTGCTGGCCGACGATCGCGATCGACCTGGCGTCGAGCTCGTCGCGATCGAAACGCTCCGGCAGCGGGCGGGTGGAGAACAGCACCACGCGGATGAACGACGTGTCGCCGCCACGGATCGTCGCGTCGAGTGTCTCCGAGAGTCCGAGGACCATGGCCGGCACCGTCTCGTGCAGCCTCGCCGAGGCAAGCACGGCGCGGGCCGCTGCCGAGAGCCAGGTCCGGCCGTCGCCATCGGTCCAGGCCTCCTCGTCTGTGCCGACGGCGATCGACGACGACGGCCGGTCCCAGCCGATGAGCGCGATGATGCCCGCATCGGTGACGGCAAGCAGGTCGACCGGCTGGACCACGCCGCCTGCCGGCGCGGGAATGCTCCATGACGTCAGGATCTCGACCGGGCCCGGCGTGCACCGCGACAGGATCGCGGCCGACGCGGCGGCCTGCCAGGCCGATCCCGGCAGGGCGATGTCGAACGTCTCTTCGGCCTCGATCGCCTCCGGCGTCCCCTCGCCATAGGCCAGGCGCGCGAGCTGCTCGATCGCGTCGGCAGTGGCGTCGGCCACTGGGAACCCGGCCCGAGCCTCCCCGGGTATCCCGGCCGGGATTTCCGGCTGAATACCCGCGGAGGCTCGACCTGTATCGGCCCGGTCTGCGTCCGCCAGGACCGCCTCGATCTCGGCGAGTTCGAACTCGAGTTCGCCGAGCTTCTCGGCGAGAAAGTCGGCGGTTTCCCCGTCGCCCGCGGCCTCGGCGTCGGCCAGCATTTCCCGGCGATGGCCGATCTCCTCGCGGAGCTGTTCGGCCGCAGATGCCAGTTCGTCGGTCGGCAACAGGGGCTCGGCCGCTTCATCGGACGGCATCTGCACCGCTGCGACAGGCCGCGGCGCGGCCTCGTCATGCCCGTTTCCGGCCTCGTCATCGTCGACCGCGCCGCCGGCGCTCCCCGTGGCCGCGACGGGCCGCAGCACCGAGGTGTCGAGCGTCGGCGGCGCGCGCGGGTGCGATTTGGCTGGCGGCTCCTGTGCCGCCGCCGCCGTCTGGGAGGGGCTGGCTGTCAAGGCGGCGCTGGCTGTCAAGGCGGCGCTGGCGGCCGGGGCCGCCTCGCCCGCTGATATCGCGGCCTCGGCCGACGCCCGCGCGCCGCCGGCGGCGAGCTGCTCGGCGGCCGCGTTGGCGCCGACACGATACCACGCCCAGGCACCGATCAGGACCGCGACGATGCCGGCGATCCAGCTCGACGGCCAGAGGACCCAGGCACGCCATGACCAGCGCAGTGCACCGGACGCGAGGATGTCGCGCAGCAAGCTCCAGTGCCGCGGGCTGGCGGGATCGAAACCGAACCAGTCACGCTGGAGGGCGCCGAACAGCCAGGATGCGGTGAACACCCAGCAGATTGCGGCTCCGATCCCTGTCGCGCCCGGTGCGAGCCGGGCCAGGCTGAACCTGGACACGCGGGAGGATCCGGCGAGGCTCAGGCCGATCGCCGGGTACTGCGCGCCTGTTCGGATCTGGCCTGTCCGGGTCGAGAATCCTGTACAGGGCGCCTGGGGTCGATCCGGATGACCACACCCTCGGCCTCGGTACCGGTCGCCGTCAGGACGAGCCGGTTGCGCGGCAGGCCGGCCTCGATGAGACTGTCGCGAACCGCCACCGCACGGTTCTCGGCGAGCTGGGCAATGCTGCCGTAGCCGCTGATCATCACGCTGGCGCCGGGAAGCTCGCCGGCGGCCGCGACGATCTCGGCAATTCCTGTCCTGGACGGCGCCGCGGACGCCGGCGCGAACGCCAGGAATGTCGTCATCCCGGCAGCGGTTGCGCCAGTCGCGGTGACGCCAGGCCCGGAGGCGATGGGAGCGGAGGCTGATCCGCTTGATGCCGGCCCGCTCGACGCCGGAACAAGAGCAAGCGGCGCTCCCGCTGCCCGGCGTTGCGGCCCGCTCTCAGGCGAGCCGGCCATGCGCCCACCTCCGCCGGGCTCCGGGGCCGTGTCGCCGCGATGGGCGGCGATCGCCTCGACGACGATTGCCTCGAGATCGGCCGGCGCGGCACTGCTCGCGATCGGCACCCCGGCCGGTCCGACGATATCGTGCGCCACGGGCGGCTCCGCGCTGGCGGATGGCCGGTCATGCGGCGAGGCCCCGCCGCCGATGGCTACGACATCAGCGGGAGACCGCGGCGAGGCCAATCTCGGATCGCGCGATTCCCGGGCGAACGACAACGAGCCGTCGGGGTTCACCGTGCAGTGATAGCGGCGGCAATAACCGGGAACGGTCGGCGCGTGCGGGGCGCGCTGCGGCCTGGCCGCTGCGTTGTGCCGAGGTTTGCCCGCGCCAGCAGCATTTTGCTGCTGGCGCGGGGCTTGTGCTCCCGTCTCGATGGGGGAGGTCGGGGGGAGGATCGAGACGGGAGCCGGGGAGGCGGAAATCGTCGGTGGCGTCGGGACGGGGGCTGCGATGGCCGGCTGCCCGACCGTCTGCAGCCCGGCATCCGGTTGCCGGGCTGCCGGCGGCCTGGCCGGCGTTGCGGCCGATGCGGCCGGAACTGCCGGCGCGGTCTGTGGTTGAGGCGGCGGGAGCAGGGCTTTCGGCGCGACGGGGGCCGGATCCGGTAGGGGCTGTGCCAGCGCGGGCGCAATCGGCGGCTCCGGCTGGACGGTGATCGCGGGCAGGGGTGCTCGGCTCACCCCGGGGAGCGGCGCCGCCATGCCCGGCAGTTCGTCCCCCGCATACGGCCGCACAACCCCGGCGGCACCGGCCTGGCCGGCCAGCAGGAGTACTGCTCCGGCATTGAGTGCGGCGGCATAGGTTGTCATTCGGCGCGTGATCATGGGTCCCTCCGATCTCCCGACACACCAGAGACGCGCCAGCCGAGTGAAATGTTGTGCCGATTCCAGAAAAATTAGCATCGACCGAGTGGAGGCGACCAATAGCCCGGGAATCCACGCTCTACAAACCGCGTGACAACCATTAGTTGTCATGATTTCTAGATAAAGGAACTTTCGTCCAATGACGACAGCCGCCGAATTTCGCCAAATTTGCTAAAAATTGCCACAGTCGAGGCGGCGCTTTTTGGCGGTAGAACTGCCAAGCCAGGTTGACCCCAAAGTTTGTCTAGTTGTACTGTCGGCCAGCGCGTACACAAAACATGGCCAAAACCTGACGCAGCGCAGGGTTGAACGGGGTGCGAGTGGGGACATGAAGAGAGCTGCGACGCACGATCATGCCGCGACGCACGACCAAGGTTCTTCCGGTGGCCGAACCTCGGCAGGGGACGTTCCCAGGAAGGCGCGTCGATCCGGCCGCTCGCCCGGCCGCTCGCCCGGCCGTTCGCAGGACGACTATGGGTCGTTCCGCATCACGGTCACGGAGGAGCAGGCGGCGAGCGATCTCGCGGTGCTCCGGCTGGTTGCGGCCCGATTTGATCAGCCGGATGGTTTTGCGAGGGCTCAACGTGCCTTCGAAAAACTTGCCCAGACCTATCAGGTGCCGCTCGAACGTGCCGTCGCCAAGGTTCTCCGGCGGCAGCGGGCCTCGATCCTGGACGTGGTCCAGGATACATGGGAGCGCGTCTGGACTCGGCCGGAGAGTTATCTGGGCACCATCGCGCAGCGCGAGAAGCCGGTCGCCAACTGGATCTTTCGCATCGCCCACAATCTGAGCATCGACCGGCTGCGGCGCACCAGGTCGGAGGTGCTCGTCGACAACACGAGCGACGACCTCAGCGACCCGATCAATGCGACTGCGCTCAGCAGTTGGCGCGACCATGAGGCCGACGTGGCGATCGCGGACTCCGCCAATGCGGTTCTGTCGACCATCCCGGCGCATCGCCGTGAGGTGTTGATCCTGGTCCATCACCACGACTATTCCTCGTCCGAGGCCGCGGCGTTGCTCGACCGGTCCAACGCGTTCGTCAGGTCGACCATCCACGTCGCGCGACGAGAGGCGCGGGCGAAACTTGCCGCCGCGGGTATCTCGTCGCTGAGCGAGCTCGTCGCCTCCGACTGATTATCCGGGACTGATTATCCGGGATGGACAAAAGGCCGCGGCTCGAAGCGATGAAGGCGCGGTTTCTCGCCGAGACCGTTACCCGCGCGCCCGGCGACTTAAATTGCCTCCGCTTTCCTGGGGTACGACAAGAAAAATCGCGGGCATCCAAAAAAATGGTGCATTGCCCCCGATCTCCTGGGGGGTAGGACGAGGGCGTCCTGAAAAAGGGCCTTCCTATCGGCGAGGCAGACAGGGTTTTTCTTTTGAAGAATTCCTCGACTTCCAGAGACATCCTTTTGCGCCGGCAATAAGCAGGGAAACAGCGCAGGAATTACCCGCGCCACAACCTCGAGGACATATCCGCAGGAGATTTTCGGATCGAAAATCCGCCGATACGCGGGATTGGGGGTAGAAGTGCCCATTTCTACCGTCTAAATTGTGCCTGAGCCTGATTTTTAGCCTCGTCGCGACGATTGCAGCCCGTGAACCGTCCTGGGTACAGGGGCCACAGGAGCCTCGAACATCGGCGCGAGGAGGGTCCGGACGGAGATGCAGACGATCATGGCCAGAGACGAGTGGAAGAGCACGAGCGCTCTCCGCAGCCCCGCCGGATCCGGTCCGACCGACCGGCCCGACGAGGAAGCGCGCCGCGCCGCCGTGGCCAGCGATTTCCCGCGCGAGGCCATCCGCGCGGCCATGAAGGCTGCATCGCGGATGCCCGAGGAGCCCTCCGCCGAGGAGGGCGCCGGCGAGCTGAGCCTGGAGGACATCATGCTGGCCAGAGCGGCGGCCGGCGACGTCGACATCGTCCACCTCACCGTCGATATCGATACCGTCGTGGTCCCCGGCCCCGGTCCCGGCGTGACGGTGACCTTCGAGTTCAGTCCGGACACGGCGCCGCCGGATTCGGCCGAGCCACGGGCGTGCACCGCCTGGCCGATCACCGTGATCGACAAGACGTCCGGCTGATCGGCGCGTCCGGTTGATCGACGCTGCGGCTGCAGGCGGCGCTACGGCCGCCGCCCGCCCTTGCCTCAGCCGCCCATCCTGGTCACTGCCCGGCGACCGCCGGCGGCTGAGTGCCGGCGGCAGTGCGCCGCCGGCCGTCCGACGACATGATGACGATCGAGCGGTTCCACTCCCACATCCCGATTTCCGGTGCCGGCTTGGCGACGATGCCGCGTGCGAGATGGTTGAGCGCCTGCCGCAGCGATCCCTGAAACGTCGCGCCGGTCTCGATGGGCCAGTCCCAGTCGCTGTCGTTGATCGGTTTCTGCCAGCCGGCGTCGTGTGCCCAGCGCGTCACGACGGCGACCAGCCACTCGCCCGACCGCGCATGCCAGAGCTCGTCGGACTCGGGTTGTTCCTCCTGTTGCGGGCTCGCCAGGTCGGGAACGGGCGGCGCTTCCGCCGCCGGCGCCGGCGTCATCCCGAGCTGGCCACTCATGTCGTTGAGGCTCCTGGTACAGCCGCTCGCCGCCAGGAGGATCGCGGCCGCGAGCGGCAGCAGCCTCGGCAGGTGAAATGACTTCATTCCTCGGACTCCTTCAGCCGGCGTGAGAACGGATTGAGCGACCCGAGCATGTCGGCGCCGCGCCGGCCGACGGAGGCGGCCCCGCCGAACACCGCGCCGGCGAGGCCGCCGAACTGGCTGGGATCGCGCCCCAGCAATGCCCCCTTGCCCGCCATGACGCCGCGGCTGGCACCGAGCTGGCCGATCCCGACGACCGCCGCGGCGCTCATCGCCGAATCCGTCGCGCCGCCGATATTGGCGGCGATGCGCGGCGCCGCCAGATGCAGCAGGATCGAGATGAAACCGATCATCAGGGTCTTGAGATAGGCCATCGACATGTAGGGCTCTCTCGGATTGTCGAGCACCACGGCGGCCGGCGGCGCGCCGGTCGCATCCCAGAACGACGAGGCCGAGCCGATCTCGAGCGCCGCGCTGCTGCCGGCGGCGGCAGCGAGCCCCACGAGCTCGTGGATCGCCACCGCGATCACCATGCCGGTGAATCCCATCGCGACGGCGCAGAACACGATCGTGAACGATCCGGTCAGCAGGACCTTGAGCGCCTGGCCGAACATGCCGCGGGTCTTGTCGAATACCAGGAACAGGACCAGCACCGGCGTCACCGCCGAAATGGCGGTGAAGTAGAACTGCGACTGCAGAAGGAGCGCCGCGAACACGCCCATGACAAAGATGTAGGGGGTCAGGAGCAGCAGGTACATGATCGCGCGCGGAATGACCGACAGCGAGAACCCTGCCTCGGATATCTGGCTCATCGAGAAGCACACCAGCGGGGTCAGGGTGTGCTCGACCTGGGCCCAGATCCCGGTATAGGCGGCCGCGATCGCCGCGCCGGCGGCGCTCTGGTCTGCCGTCAGGGCGAGACCCGCAGGTGCCCCGCCGCCGACGACGCTCGCCAGCTGCGGGGCACCGCCGATACTGCTCGCATAGGCCATGATCGCGGTGCCGACATCGCCGGCCGCCTGCTGCATGGCGGTGAAAATGTAGTCGTAGGAGATGACGACGCCGTTGGCCGACAGGAGCAGCGCGGCGGCGATGAGCCAGCCGGCGCGCTTGAGCAGTTCATCGAGAGCTGCCCGGGATTCGCCGGGCAGCAGGATGATCTTGAGTGCCCATACGTGGCCGGAGACCAGTGCGAGCACGCCGAGCACGTTGGCGGCATCGATGGCCATGGCGGTGTAGACTTTCTGGCCGTAGGCGGCGCTGAGATAAGCCATGTACTCGAACGCGCTGCAGAGCCAGCAGTCGTAGGCGCCGCCGGCCGATATCGCGGAAGCGGTACATTGCTGGGCTGCGGCCGAGGCCGTGGCAGGTTGGAAAGCCGCGGCGACGGCGAGGACGACCGCCCCCGTCAGGCGCAGCAAGGTCGATCGCGCTGTCATTTCGGTTCTCTCCCGTCGTTGGATGCCGGGTGGCCGGTCTGGAGATCGGTGTCCGCCGCCGCATCGGGTGGCGACGCCCACGACCGCATCCGGTCGACGACGGCGGCGATAGCGCCATGCGCGCGGGACAGCTTGACGACCCTGTAGTAGATCGCCGCGGCCGCACAGAGGGCGAGCAGGCTGCAGGCCAGCCCCAACTGAAGACCTACCAGCACCCGCTCGAGGAGCCGGTGGCCGTTGGCGATCCGGCTGGCGACCTCGGCCGGCTTGCCGCCGATCGCCGGCGGAGCTGGTCGTGGATCGTGAGGCGAAACGAGATCGAGCAGGAGCGATGCCGCGACGACGACGCAGCACCAGAGCAGCAGGTGATAGAGGACGCGCCGGGTCAGCGGCCTCGCGGGACGGACGGCACTGCCCGTGGCCGAACTGCCCTTGGCCGGTCCGGCTTCGACCGGACCGCCCCTGACCGGACTTCCCTTGGCTATCCGGCCCTGGGCCATGCGGTCCGTGGTCGCGTTTTGCTCATTCGTGGTCATTCGCCTGGCCCTCCCGGGCAGCTCGATGAGACGCGGTAGGGCAGCGCCGCGAATGCGCCGACGACGGTCGTCGCCCAGTCGAACTGGTCGGCATCGTCACGCTCGGGATGGAACGCGATCGGTTTCCTGAAACTCACGGCGGCCGCGCGGCGGTAGAACCGAGCGCAATCGGCGATCTCGACCTCGCCGGTCTCGACCTCGCGCCGTTCGGTTTCGATCCACGGGATCGGCAGCGATGCACGCCGCGGCGCCACGATCTCGACGGGATCGCCCGGCCGGTCCATCACCAGCCGATACCATGGCCAGGTCGCCGCGATCGGCGGCTCGTCCTCGAACGAGGCGATCTGCTCGGCATGCGGCCAGGTCACATCGATGTCCCGGTAGCAGTCGGTCGTTTCCGCATCGGATCGATCCTGATCGCCGCCGTTCCCGCCCCCACCGACCAGGAACCTGGCTGCGCCGAACGAGACGCCGGCCTCGATGTCGTGCAGCCAGAGCCCCTCGCAGCCCTCGCGCAGCTTCGACACATTGCCGTCGAGCCGTTCCGAGGGTTGGCACGGAACGATGACGATCCGCCGGAGCTGCCCGTTGCTCGCCTGCACATCAATGGATGTCTCGAACCGCCGGACGACGTGGCCCCGCGGCAGCTGCAGCGGCGCGCATTCGGCAATCCGGTGAGGAAACAGGCTCGGGAACCAGACCAGTTGATGCCAGCTCGGCGGCAGACGGGCCATGATCTCGTCGGGGATCACCCCGACATGCTCGCGGTCGCGCAGCCCGCAGCGTTCGCCCTCGAACCAGCTGCCATCGACCGGATAGAGCGAGCGGATCTCGCCGTAGCTGATCCCGAGATCGAACGCGTGGACGAACGGGCAGCCCTCAAAGACATAGACCAGTTGCGCGACACGAGAGCCCCTGCGCGGCAGGCATCCGGTTACCTGAACTTTCCGTCCCGCGGCGCCCCGCTGATAGACCTGGCGCATCGCCTCGACGGCGACCCCCTCGAATGGCTGCACCGCCCAGGGGCATGACCGTTCGTCGACGATCGGCCAGACCGTCGCGAGGTCCGGCTGGCAGTGGCCGATCCAGATCGTGCCGGCCTGATCACCCTGACCCGCCGTCCGCAGGCGGAACTGCGGCATTGCCGCGCCGCGGGCATAGTCGATGACGTCGAGGCAGCCGGCATAGGCGCGGCGCCCGGGCTCCACCGCATAGGGTCCGGGTGCGCCCGGCCCGGGCGCGCTGCCCGGGCTGTACGCCGCCGCGGGGTCGCCGGCGGCCGCGGCGTATGGTGACGGCTGGGCGCCCGCCCCGCCCAGACCCATGGCCAGCAGCCATACGCCGAGCATCCACCGGCTGGCCACGGATCCGACGACCAGAGATCGGATGACACGGAGGATGGCGACGCCTGCCCGTTCCTGGCCTCCCCATCCCCGTGTCATTGCCCGGCACCGGAACCATCGTCGCGCCGCGCCGAGGCCGCGAATCTCAGCGCGTCGAGCGCGCGTGGATTCTCGGCCAGCATTCGCAGCAACGCGTCGGCGCTCAAGCCCGCCTTCGTCAGCGCTTCCTCGACCGATTCGAGCTTGCGCTTCCGTCGCCGCTCGTAGATGCGTTGCTCGACGTTTCGCGCCTCGCCGGCGGCCCTGCGGCGATCTGATTTCAGCCCGGCGATCCGCCCGTCAAGGTCGATCAGCGACTCTCTCAGCCGGTAGAGCTGCCGTTCCATGTTGTCCGCAGGCGCCGGATCGAAGCGCGGGTCCAGGCCATCGTCCCAGCGCGCGCGCGCGCCGGCATTCTGGTCACCATTGGCCGGAGCGGTGGCGGTGGGTCCGCCGTCGCCGCCAGCCTCCTTGCTTCCTCCCTGCCCGCCTTGCGCCGGCGGGTTCAGGCCGGGATCGGCACCCTTTGAGCCCGGTCGCAATCCCTGACCCGCCCTTGCGTTCATCGCGCGCTCCCGAGGTCGCGGTGGCCGCGCTCCCGGGCTCGATGCCGGTTGGTATTGGCCGCGATCGTCGTCATTCCGACTGCCATGGAAGTCGCTCCCGAGCTCGATCAGATTCGTCGTCGAGGCTCAGACGCCGGGCCGTCGCGGAAAATCGCGTTTGCACGAAAAAAAATCCGGCCGGACTCCGGCGATCGCGGCCAGGCCATCTCATTGACGGTTCCGGATGATCGAGCCTTCGGTGCTCAGGCGATCAATTCCGGGTTCAGAAAACCGCCAAATTTTTCCCAACGCGCAATTACTCACGCGCATGCATTTTTTTCGCTGAGCGCGCGACATTTTGCCGGCCCGCGGCGTCTGAGAGGGAGCGGCGAGAAGGAGTTAGGCGATGACGCGGCGTGGCGACGGCGACGAAGACGACTGGTTCCGCCGCGCGGGGCGGCTGGTCGATGAGGAAGGGAAGTCGGAAAAATTCCTGCTGACCGGCCGCTATGCGTCGATGTCGCGGGGCGCCTACCGGATTCCGCTTCAGCGATCGAGCCGCGGGCGCGCGGCGAACGGGGCGGAGCCGTTCTATCTGCATCTGTCGCATGTCGGCGCCGGCAAGGCCGGCCGGCAGGCCAGCCTGGCGGATCGGGCGCGCAGTCACCCCGAGAGGATCTATGTGATGCCCCCCCGCGGCGAGACGCGCGGGGTCAGGGAGCTCGGCGGTAAATTCGATCGGGCAAGCGGCTGCTGGTGGGTGCCGAAGGACCGTTGCACGAGGCAGCAGGCGGCGGGTTTCGGCTGGCGTGGGACCGCGGCCGTGCAACGCTGGCAGAGTGCAGGCAGGGGGCGGGGCTCGCCCGGGTCGGCCGTGCGCTACCAGCAATACGTCAACCGCGCCGACGATCCGTCCCGGCGCGAGGAAGTGATGGCCGACGAGCTTGGGCCGATCGTCTTCGGGTCACTGGGCGCGACGGAACCCGAGCAGTTCGCGTTCTGGCTGGCGCGCGAGGCCAGCGAGAAGCAGGGCGGCCGGGTCCAGGCGCGGGTGACGTTCGAGATTCCCCATGAACTTGCCGATCATCCGCGGGAGATCCGCCGTGCGCTGTCGGAGTTCGTGCAGGTCTTTGCGGCGCGCGGCCTGCCCTACCACGTGGCGGTCCACCACCCCGACAAAGGTGGCGACCCGCGGAACCTCCATGCGCATCTCGTCTATTCGGACCGGCGGGTGCTGGCGCGGCCGCCGGCCGGGCCGAGCCCCGGCGCCGGAGGCCCACGGTCCAGCGACTGGGGGGAGATCGCGGAGATCCTCGCGAGCGGGGTCCGGCGCCGCCAGGTGCTCAGCGAGATGACGGCGGAACTCGAGCCGCTGGGTGCGACGCTCTGCACACGCCGCAGCGGCTCGCTGGGGGTGGTGTTCCGCGGTCGGGTGCGCGACGCGGCGCTGGTTGCGAGGCGCGCCGGGACGGTTGCCGGTCGCCGCCTGCTGCGCACGCTCTGGGCCGGTGCGCCGAGCGAGCGGACCGTGGCCGGCCGTCGCGACCTGGGATGGGTGTTCGAAGCGCGGAAGGATCGGGAACACCAGGGTCCGGAATGGGTCAGGCTGCTGCGCGCCGCGTGGGCGGAGGCGGCCAATCGCGCGCTCGTCAGGGTGCGACCGGAGCAGTCTCTCGGAGCGAGGTTCTACGATCCGCGCTCCTATCGCGCGATGGGTGTCGAAAAGCGTCCCTCGGAGCATCTGGGCGCCTGGCGGACCGGCCTCGAGCGGGCGGGTGTGCCGACGATCGCCGGGATCCGCAACCTGAGGAGGGAGCTCGACTACCGGCGCTGGGACGAGGAGCGCAAGTTGCGCGGCGAGCTCACCGCGGTCGCCGAGGCCGTCGCGGACGCGGTTGCCATGGTTCGCGAGGCCGGACGGCTGAAGCTTGGCCAGGGCGATCCGGCAGGTACTCCCTTGCCTGTCGGCCGCGAGCTCGTCATCGAGCGGGCCGTCGACCACGGCCAGGCCTTTGCCGCCGCAGCGAGCGACCTGGCGGACGCGGTGATGGCCCATGCCCGCCAGCGCGCCGCGGCGGACGAGGCGCTCGCACCCTGGCGGACGAAAGTCGAGGTTGCGACGGCCCGCGCCCGGGCCCGCCAGGCCTGGGCGCGCCGCGAACTGGCCAGGCTTTCGGCGCGGCCTGGGCGCGGCGACCGTCGCCGCGTGGCGCGGCTGCAGGCGATCGCCGAGGAGGCGCGTGGCGCGGAGAGCGAAATCCGCGAGGCCATCGGTCAAGCCGTCGGCGCGCCCGCGACCGCCGATCGCTCGCGAGACAGGATCGTCCGCCGGCGAGAGCTGGTCGAGCGGCTGGCGCCGGGCGCCTGGGCCTGCCGGTTCGCGCTGGACTGGGTGAGCCAGGAGAGGCGGACTCTGGTGCTGGGCCGGGCCGAGGATCTGGCGGCGGCCGCAGGCCGGCTTGGCGGCCCGCGGACGGGGAGTCTCCCGCCGCCGGTGGCGGGAGCCGCCGACAGTGACGGCGGTCCTGCGACGGCGCAGATCGTCGATGTCACCGCGATGCTTCGGCGCTGCTTGCGGCCCGATATCCCGACCGGTCTGCTCGCCGACTATGTCGGGGCCCGGCTGACGCGTCAGCCGCATCCCCGGCCCGGTTTCGCCGGCGGCGAGCTTGTCCAGGCGCCGACAGGGCCGCTGGCGTCGTGGTGGGACGGATCGATCGAGCGCTGGAGCGATGCGGACAGGATTCTCCGCGAGGAAGCAAGGCGGCGGGACGACGCGGCGCGGCGGGCGCGGGACGAGGCGCTGGATCAGGACCTGAGCATCCTGGCGCGGGCCAGGGTGGGGGACATCACGTCGGACGATCAGACGATGCTGCGCCGCCGGCTGGAGACGGCGCGCCGTGAGGAACTCGCGCTCGCCGCGGCTCTTGCAAGGCCAGGACCATCCATCGTCGCCGCGGCCGACCTCGTCCCGGTGGCGGGATTCGCCGAGGCCATCCGGGCGATCGCCGCGCGCCGTGACGCGCCGATGGCAGGCCGTCCGGGTCCGCTCCGGGGGGATCGGGACCGCGGCGAATAGGCAGTCAGAAGTTTTTTTGCCCTCGCGGCCAACAATAGCCCGGGCTGGTGCGTCTCATGGTCGGAGCGACGCGGCTGGCTACGCGGCGGCGCCCTCGGCAGGCGGCGGGTCGATCACGAGAGGTCGCCTGGCTGCGTAGGTGCTGCAGAGGGTGTTCGAGCGCGCGGCGAGCAGCGCCGCCCCCAGGAGTTCGTGAACGCGGGGGATCGGACGATCGTGACCATGCATCGCCAGCAACTGCTTCAACTTGGCGTCCGCGTCCGCGGTGAGCGGGACCTTGATGAGCTTGCGGCCGCCGAAGCCGGTCATCCGGTTGAGCTTGCGGATCTGGTCGACGAGTGGGCCATAGGCCATCGGGTTGAGGATGAGGTCGTCGAGGCCCAGGCCGACATCCCGGATATGGGGCGCGAGGTCGGGATGCAAGTGAGCAACGTGGGGGATGCGGCGGCTGACCGGCTTTTCCATGAGTTCTCCTGGCTAACGGCGCCGCGGCGCGGTGCCTCGCTCAATTGACGTTCGGAGGGGTCAAAATGTTGATGACGTCGAAAACGATATTTCCGGTGTGCCCGGGCGTCGCACGCCGGGCGATCTGGCGGCGGACGATCTGGGCCGCATCCGGCCTCGCGCTCGCCGCCGCCGGCGAGGCCGCCGCGGCGAGTGGCACATCGCCTTTCGCCGGGGTCGAGAAGCTGGGGACCAATACGCTGACCAGCCTGGGCAACCTCGTCTCGATCGGCGCCGTGATCGGCGCTACCGTGATGGTGCTGGTCGCGATCGCGACCAAGAAATGGAACTCCGCCTGGATGTGGACGATCATCGGCGGGCTGGTGTTCGTCGCGGCGTTGCCGCAGGCGATCCCGTGGCTGCAGTCGTTCTTCACCTAGTGAGCGGGCTCAGCCGATGCCGCACGAGGAATCCGTTCAGAAGTCGCGCGCCCCGATCATGCCGGCGGTGTGCTATCCCGATCACCTCCTCTATTGCCCGCTGCTGCTCTGGGGCATCGGGTGGGTGACCGGATTGCTCGTCGGCGCCCTGCCGCTTCTCGCCAGCGTGCTCTGGCGGATCGTCGACAGTGGCGCCCCGAGGTTCGGATTCTCACCGCTGAGTTTCTTCGGCGTCACCGCCGTGGTCGTGATCTATGCCGGGTATCGTTACCGGCAGGACCCGTTCCATTGGGATGTCAAGTTCGCGCGCTGGCTGACCGCGCGCCCGTTCACGTCACGGCGGGCGCCACGCTCCAGGCTCGTTCGTGTCCGGCCCGGACGGATCAGGCTGATCTGATGAACGCTGGGGAACAGTCATGAGCGACTTCGCCGGCGACATCGCCAGCGCGCTGGTGCAGCAGGGGTCGATCGGGCGGATCGCCTTCGGCCTCGCCGCGTCCGCCGTCGCCGCGAGTGCCGCGGCGGTCTTCGCGGTACCCGCGCTCTCCCGCTTCCTGCTCGACGATCCGACACCGGTCAGCCTCGCCGACCATCTGCCGTTCGTCGAGGTGCTTCAGGGCGGCCGCCTGCTGCGCTGCACCGACGGATCGCTGGCGGCGACGATCGAAGTGGCGGGAACGCCGGTCAGCGGCCGGTCGGCGGAGGAGATCCGGGGGCTCTACACGAGGCGCAGGAACTGGATCGACGGCTTGGCGGGAAAGGCCGTCGAGGTCAGGGTGTTCAGCCGCCGGCAGCTGCGACCGCGGGACCTCGACGTCGTCGAGGACGGGCGGGTCAGCACGAGGCTGATCTCGCGGTTCGAGGAGCGGTTCGTCGACTCCTACGAGACCGACCACACGATCGTGCTCAGCGTGCGCGGCGGCACCGAAGGGGCGCGGCGGCGTCTCGAGGAGGCCATCGACCTGACGCTCGGGCAACTCGAGCCATTCCATCCGCGCGAGGTGGTGCAGACCCGCGACAGGATCTCGACGCTGCTGTCCTGGTGGGCGCGGATCGTCAATCCAGCGATCGCGGGCCCGGTGGCGCGACTGCCGGAGGGCGACCCGACCGCCGCGTCGGCCCTGGTCGGCGGGCCGGTCGAGATCGACGATCATGACGGTCTGCTGACGTTCTCCTGCGGGCCAGGCGCCGAAAAGTTCGGCTATTTCGTGACCGTCGCCCGGTGGGGCGCGGAATCCGCCGAGGAGCTCGTCGGCCGGCTGCTGACGATCCAGGCGGAGCTCGTGATCTGCCACCGGTTCCGGGTGCTCGATCACACCGAGGCCGATCTGGTGTTGTCGAAGAAGGAGCAGCTGGCGGCCAGCGCCAGGTTCAGCCGCTCGATTGAACAGCAATACGAAGCGGTGAAAGAAGCGATCTCACCGGGCTCGGCAACCCGATCCTCACTCGTCCCCTACGAACTGGCCGTGCTCGCGCTGGGCAACTCGCCGGGCGAGGCGATGGGCACGGCGAATGCCGTGCGCAAGGCCTTTATGGAATTCTCGGTCAACCCGGTGATCGAGCGCGACCTGGCGGCGCCCTACTATTTCGCCCAGTTTCCGACCTATGACGACCGCTATCGCCAGTCGCTCCTGGTCACCCACAACGTCGCCGAGTTCGTCGCCTTCGAGTCCTGGCCGAAGGGCCTGCCGCGCAGTGCGTTCGGGCCGGGACCGTTGCTGCTGCTGCCGACCGAAGCCGGCACCCCATACAACCTGCAGCTCCATATTTCGGATGACGCCGAGGCGCTGGCCCATCTGATGGCGATCGGCAAGCCGGGTTCCGGCAAGACGACGGCGATGTGCCTGCTCGCGACCGGTGCGATCGCCCGTCATGAGAAGGTCAAGGTCGTGGTGATGGACCGCCGGTTCGGGTGTTACGCCTGGGCGAGATCGCTCGGCCGCGAAGCGACCTATGCGACGCTGCAGAAAGGCTATCCCGGCACGACCAGTGCGAGCCTGCAGCCGCTGCAGCGCGACCTGAACCAGAGCAACCTCGAGCATATCCGGCGGATGCTCCGGCTGATGTGCAATACCGACGAGAGCGACGATGCCGCCGAGACGGCAATCGGGCACGCGCTGCGCACGCTGCCCGACCTGCCCAAACCGAACCGGACGTTCTCCGCGCTCTGGCCGATGCTGAAGTCCTCCCCTTCGGCCGAGGCCGGCTTCCGCAAGTGGATCGACCCCAAGCAGTATGGCAGCGTGTTTGCCGCGACGATCGACGACGTCCCCCTCGGGCGGACGCCCGTGACGGTGTTCGACATGACATCCGTCCTCGAGGACGAGGTCCTGGCCGCACCGATCTGCATGGACCTGTTCCATTGCATCGCCGCGCTGCAGGCTGCCGAGGGCTGCCGGATCATCGTCATCATCGACGAGGCGCGGCAGATGCTGCTGCACCCGGTTTTCCGCAAGCATTTCCAGGCGATGCTGCTCGACTGGGGCCGGAAGAACGGTATCTCCGTGATCGCGATGTTCCAGGACCCCACCGCCGTGGACCAGATCGACCCGGCGTTCGCCAGCACGATGCGCCAGGCGATGCCGACGAAGGTGATCTTTCCCGACCGGACGGCCGAGCGCCGCGCCTACGAGGCCTACAACTTGAACGCCCGCCAGTGGATGGCGGTGCGCGGCGAGGCATCACAGGCGCGCTGGCTCGACTGGCCGGCACTGGTCATCCGCAGCGGCGGCGACGACGAGCCGGTGGAGTCGATGATGCTGGATTTCTCCACTGCGCCGCTTCGCGACTACGCGGCCGTATTCCGGTCCGGCGCCGACTACCGTCAGCAGGCCGCGCGGCTGATCCAGCCCGATGGCACGGGGTTGCAGGATTACATCGACTGGGCGGCGCGGTTCAGGGAGGGTGCACGATGACGGATCTCAGACGGGTTGCCGCCGCGATTCTGGTCGCGGGATCGATGGTCGGCGGGCCTGCCGGCGACGCCGCCGCGATTACGGTCTTCGACCCGAGCAACTACTCGCAGAACGTCCAGCAGGTCGCGCAGGCCCTCGCCCAGACCGGGGTTCAGCAGCTGATGCAGTACGGCATCGACAAGCTTGCGCAATCGACCGGATTGCCGGGGCCGTTGCTGGCCATGGCCGGCCAGGCCGGAATGGAGAAGATGTTCCTGGGGTCGGGGAGCGGCGGGTTCGGCAGCGTGCCACGGTTCTCGAGCGGCAGCGCCACCTTCGGTTCGATGCCCGGCTCGCTCTGGCAGGTGACGAGCCCGGCCGGCTCCTCTACGCGATATGCGATCGGCGAGGGGCTCGAGCAGATCGGCATCGACCCGCGGGATCCCGTGGTTGCCGCCGGTCTGTCGGCCGGATTCGACATGCTCCAGCGCTCGGTCGGGCAGTCGTCGACCTGGGCCAAGGTTTCGACCCCGTCATTCAGCTACTACGGGACCCGGGCGCCGGCGAACGTGTTCACGACCGCACCCAGCGCGATCGGCTACATGCGCGGGCAGCTGCAGCGGCCCTCGATGCAGAGCACCCAGGTCGCGCTGACCCAGATCCAGGTCAGGCGATCACGCGAGCTCGAGGAAGCAGCGCTCGACGCGATCGGCCTGGCCGCGCACGGCCTGGCCGCCGCGTCGGCCGCCTCGCAACGGGTCGAATCGATGCAGCAGGCCGCGTTGTCGGCGACCGAGCTGCGGCAGCAGATGGCTGTGCTCACCGCGAGCGTCACGGCGCTCTACGAGGAAGTGGCCGGCTTGCGGGTGCTGGCCGCGGCGGGATTGCGCATGCAGGCGGCCGAGGTGCTGGTCAACCGCCCCGTGACAGGCGGACAGGCAGGCGCCAGCGCCGTGCCGCAGACGACGACGGTCCAGGGCCTGCCCTGGCAGCAGGGCACGCCGTGAGCGCCGGTCTCGCCGCGCGGCTCTTCAGGTTCTCGCTGCTGGCCACCCTGGCCGTGGCAACCGCCGGATGCGGCAGCAAATACGAGACGCCGCTCGGCGTCGGCCGCGACCGCGACGACTATCGCGCCAGTCCATGCCGGCGCGCGGCCATCCCGGGTGCCCGGATCGCCTGCTTCGAAATCGAGCAGGCGCCGGCGCCGGCGGGATGGCGCGAGCGCATGATCGAGACGCTGGGGTAGAGAATGAGCATCGCCGACTGGTTCTCGGGCCGGTTCGGCCGCGCGGGATCGAGCCCCGCGGCGACGGCGATCGACGAGGAGCGCACCCCGATCGAGGGCGCATTCCCGCGGCGGCTGCGGGTCGGGCCATCCGACCGGGCGTCGATCTGGGCGAACAAGGTGTTCGCGATCATTGCCGCGCTGAGCCTGTGCCTGAACCTGGTGCTCGGCTCGATCATTCACGAACTCTTCCCGCTGATGCGGGTGATGCCGCTGATGCTGAGCGTGCACCCGAAGTCGGAGCAGGTCGTAACGGTCGAGCCACTGACCGAGCGATCGACGCCGCTGAAGGTGATGACGCGCTACTGGGTGCGCGAATGGATCGAGAAGCGCAACGAGCTCAATCCCGACGGCCAGCAGCAGGCGCGCATCGTCGAATGGATCGCCCGGCGGGCGACGCCCGAGGTGATCCGGGCCTATCGCGAGCAGGCCGAGGAGGCGATGATCGAGGCCCGCCAGCGCAAGATACAGCGGCGCGCGATCGCCGACAGTGCCTCGATCACCGAGCAGGGGCCGGATTTCTGGCTCGTCGACTTCGTCACCATCCAATACGACCAGCAGGGCCGCGAGCTCAAGCGGGAGAGCTGGCGAGCGAGTGTCCGGATAACATTCCTGCAGACGACGCTGAACCAGGTCGACCTGCAGGATGTCGATCTGACCAATCCCTTCGGTTTCACCGTAACCCACTATGTGAGGACCCAGCTATGACGGCACGGCATGTCCCGGCATGGCTCGTGGCCGTAGCCACGGCGGCGGCGCTGCTGGCGGGAACGGCGAGGCTGCCGGCGATCGCTCAGGCCCTGCCGCCGGACATCGGCGCCCCGCGCCCGGTCGCGCCGGGCGCGGTGACCGGTGTTGCGCCCGCCGGCGGCGGGCAGGCGGCGCGCATGGGATCGCCGCCGGCCGCCGCGGCGGCGCCGGCCGGGTCGGTGCTCAACGACCTGCAGGGAGCGCCCCGCCGCATCGACCGGAGCGGGGCACAGGCCGCGCCGGTCGCCCTGCCCCCGGGTGCCGACCAGAATAGCGCCGGTCAGAAGACGGCCGACCCGACGGCATCGCTCGACATGATCCAGCGCGCGTGGAAAACCATGGTCGCCGCGCCGGGCCAGGTCGGGCCGGGCGTGAAGCGCGTCGCCCATGAGCGTGACACGCCGATCCGGATCAGGGCGCGGCGCTACATGACCACGACCGTGATCCTCCCGGGATGCGAGCGGATCGACGATGTCGTCGTCGGCGACAGCGGCGCGTTCCGGGTGGCACAGCCCTGGTCGAACCGGGTGACGATCGCGCCCGAATTCGTCGGCGTCGACAGCAACATGACGATCGTGACCGCGAGCGGCACGATCTACGATTTCTATCTGCTCTCGGTGGATTTTCAGGATCCGCAGGTTCCCGACCTGCGGGTCGAGATCGAGGCGCCGGGCCTCTGCCGCGGCGGCGGCACGTCCCGGCGCGCGGCCGGGGGTGCTGCCGGCGATACGCCGGGTCCGGACTTCGCCCGGCGCCTGCCCAACGACCCCTCCCGCTTCCGGTGGGACGGGTTCAGCATCTGGGTGCGCGACGACGCGTCGCGCGAGATCGCGCCCGACCGCGTCTTCTCCGACGGCTACTGGACGATGCTCGATTTCGGTGATCGCGCCGATCGCATTTCGATCCCGGCGGCGTTCCTCGTCGTCGACGACGTGGACATGCCGGTCAACACCCGGACGACCGGTGATCGGGGCCAGATCCTGATCGTCGAGGCGATCGGCGACATCACCCTCAAATCGGGCGCCAAGGTGGTCTGTATCAGGGATGCGCGGCCGGGCATCGCCTCGCGCGCCGCCATCATCGACAGCGATCTCGGCAAGGAGCAGCCGAGGTTCGCGCCGTGACCGAACCGGCCGGCGCCGGCAAGACCGCGCTGAAATGGGTGGCGCTCGGGCTGCTGGTCGCGGTGACGGCCGTGCTGGGCATCGTCGTCTACACGCGCAAGCCGGCCGAGCAACCCGCTGCGCCGCTCGCGCCCCGGCTCGCGAAGGATGTCCTGGTCGACGAGCCGGCCAAGCGCCCCGGCAGGATCGATGCCCGGCCGCCGGCGATCGACATGACCACGGTCCAGGGCACGGCACGCCGCTCGGTCATCGAATGGGAGAATGTCGGCGACGAGCCGGTAAGGCTCGGCGGCGCCGCGAGACTCGTGGGCGAGATCGGCGCCTTCGCGCTTGTCCAGCAGGACTGCAAGGAGGTGATCGCGCCCGGCGCGCGATGCACGGCGACGATCGAGCTGCGCGGCGACAACGCGGGCCGCTCCACCGGCAGACTGGTGCTGCCGGTGCAGGGCGATCCCTCGGCGTCGCCGCAGGTTGCTCTCACCGCGTCGGTGACCGAGCCCCCGGCACCGCCGCCGGCGATCTCGCCGATGATCATTGCGCCGGCGCCACCGCCGGGCACGACGGGCGCGCAGGCGGAGCCCCAGGTCGACCCGGTGACGGCGCTGAAGGCCGACCGGGACCGGCGGGCCGGGGCTGCCCTGAGCGGACGCAACGCCGATGGAGCCCGGTGGATCACCAGCCAGGAGGCGATCATGCGGCGCGACGCCGGCGCCCGCTCGAATGCCGGTTCCTCCCAGGATTATGGGGCCGGCACGCCCAAGCGCCTGTCGTCGCTGCCGGTGGACCGCGAGCGGGTGATCACCGCCGATGCCTATATCGAGGCCACGCTCGAGGTCGCGATCGACAGCCAGATCGGCGGGCGCGCGACCGCGGTGGTCGGCCGTAACGTCTACGGCCGGAGCGGCAGGCTGATCGTGATTCCCGGCGGGTCGCGGCTGGTCGGACGCTACCAGCCGCTCCAGGCACAGGGCGAAACGCGCCTGCCGATCCTGTGGGAACGCATCATCCGGCCGGACGGCATCCAGATCCTGATTCACGACCCGAATGCCGACCTCATGGGCCGTTCGGGCACACCCGGCGACGTCGACGACCGGACCTGGGAGAGGCTTGGCCTGGCCCTGACGACGTCGATCGTCACCGGCATTGTCCAGGGTGTCGCGACGCTCGGGCAACAGCAGTCGACGCTCTATGGCTACCCGGGCATGGGTGTCGTGCAGCAGGACACGCGCTCGGCCGCCACCGTCGCCGCCGCCAACTCGGTCAGCCAGAACCTGGGCGCGACGGTAAACGAGATCGCTCGCGAAAAACTCAAGGTCAGGCCGATCATCCAGATCCCGCAGGGCACCAGGATCATCGTCACGCCGATGGAGGATCTGTGGCTGCGGCGCGTCGACGAGCTCGACGATACAGGAACCCTGGAGCTGATGCCGGTACCCGTCGCCGGCCGCGAGCCGCGCTCCGGGCCGGCATCCGGCCCCGCGCAGCCGCGCGGTGGCGGCCAGCCGGGGATCGCAGCGTCCGCGTCCCCGGCCTCCGCCACCCCACCTTCCGCTCTCCAAGCCCCCGTCGGCGTGCCGAGGGCGGTGCCGTGACCGGCGGGATCGTCGGCAACGAGCGGGCCGCCGAGGAACGCCAGGCACTGTTCGAGGCGTTGGCCCGCCCGCTGCTGCCGTATCTGCGGGACAGCAAGGACCGGGTGATCGAGATCGTCATCAACGAGCCCGGCCGTGTGATGGTCGAGCTCGAACATAATGACGGAGGCTCGGGCTGGGAGGCGCACAAGATGCCCGAGATCACCCGCGACTGGATCGACGGGTTCGCCGTCGGCATGGGCCAGCTCTCGGAGCGCCGCTTCTCGCCGAAGCGTCCGGTGCTCGGTTGCTCGCTGCCGGGTGGCCACCGTCTGCAGGTGATGACCGGCGCGAACGTCACGAGCGGCGTCGCGCTGGCGATCCGGGTCAAGCGGCGGAAGCGCCGCGATCTGGCATCGTTCGGCCTCGACGACGAAGCGATCGCCCGGATCGGGACGGCGATGCGCGAGGGCGCGACGATCATGATCCTCGGCGGCACCGGCGCCGGCAAGACAACGCTGATGAACCTGATCATCAGGGATTTCTTCCCGCGACATCTGCGCCCGATCATCCTGGAGGACGTCGACGAGATCGACATCCCCGCCGACCTGCCGAATTACGTGCATATCCTGCTGTCGCGCTGGGCGTCCGACAGCGAGCTGACCTACGAGATCGTGCTGGATTCGGTATTGCGGTTGCGGCCGGATCAGCTGTTCTGCGGCGAGCTGAGCATCCACAACGCCGCCGCGATGTACCGGGTGCTCAACACCGGCCACAAGGGCCTGTGCCTGACGGCGCACAGCAACAGCGGCATCGAGGGGCTCGAGGCCTGGCGGCGCAACTACGAGCTGGCGACCGGCCGGGATGCCGAGGCGATCGTCCCCTATCTGGCGAAGACGGTGGACCTGGTGGTCCATGTGACGCGCGGCGAGGACAACAGCCGGCGCACGACCGTCGAGACACCTGCCGAGCTGGACTGGCGCTCGATCCTCGGCCGCGGCACGTCCGGGGAGCCGCGCGCGGCCGGCCGGCCGCCGGCGGCCGCCTGGTGGTCATCGCTGCTCGGGCTCACCGGTACCGAGGATGCGGCCCTGGTACGCGCCATCGCCGATCTGCGGATCGGCGCGTCCGGCGACGACGAGACGCGGCAGATCCTCCGCGGGGCCGCGGCGGCGGCATTGCAGCATCTGGGAAAGTTCGGCTGAAGGACCGTCGGCAATGGAAAGTACCGCGGGCGGCTCGGCCGCCAGGACAGTGACACGAGTATTGCTCTGGCCGATCGCCGTCGTCGGGGTCGCGGCCCTGCTGCCGATCGTCTCGGTCTGGCCCGGATCGCCGCTGACCATCGAGCCGCTCGACCGGTTCTCGCTGATCTTCGTCGCATTCGTCGGCCTGGTTGCCGGCAGCGCGATCGAAGGGCTGATCATCGCGCATGGCATCGTCAGGGCGCTCGAGCGGCTAGCCGTGTCGGGCGACGTCGACGAGGTCGATGGGGTCGGGGGCTTCGCCTCGCTGCCCTATCGCGGGGTGTCCGGCGGCATGTCTGAGATCAGGGAGCAACAGCATGGTGGTCGCTAGCCAGCAGCCGCGGCGGGAGATCCGAAACGCACCGCATTTCAGGGTCATGCTGGGCAGCACCACGCTGCGATCGGGGAGCCGCGCCGGACAGCGGGTCGAGTTCGCGATCGACGCCGCCGGCTCGCTCAACGGCCACCTCATCCTCGCCGGTTCTTCGGGCTCGGGAAAGTCGCATCAGTTGAGGCGGATCGTGCGGGAACTGGGCCGGGCCGGCGTCCGTGTCCACCTGATCGACCCGCACGGCGATCTGCACGTCGATCCGGACATCACCGACACACGGGTGTTTTCGGAGGCTACGCAGGCCGGTCTCAACCCGCTCGAAGTCGCCGCCGATCCCGACCACGGCGGCCCCCGCCGGGCGGCGATGACGTTCGTCTCGCTGATGCTGCGCCAGGCGACGCTCGGCGAGAAGCAGCGGTCGGCGTTGCTCAGGTTGTTGCTCGATCTCTATGCCCGCTACGGTTTCGAGGCGGGCAACGTCCGCAGCTGGTCGCTCGATTTCGATCCCCGCGACTGGGCCAGGGCGCCCAAGCGGCAGCCGGTCCTCGCCGATCTGCGCCGCGACGTCTACCAGAAGCTGGTGCAGCTGAAGATCGGCGTGCCCGGGTCGGCGGCGCGGGTCCTCGAGGACGTCTGCAAGCTGTCGAAGAAGCTCAGCGCCCTCAAGGTCAGGAACCTGCGCGGCGACGACGTCGAGGTCGCGCTCGACGCCGCGAAACGGAAATTCGTCGAGACGATCGGCGAGGCGGTAAACCGCGTCGAAACCGGGGCCGAGATCGAGGAGCTGATTGCCTGGGACTCGTTCGACGTCGTCAAGGGACTCTACGATCGCCTCGAAACGCTCGAGGGGTCGGGACTGTTCAAGGGCCAGGCCCCGGAGTTCGCCGCGACGCGTCCGGTATGGCGCTACGACATCAGCGCGATCAGCCGCAACGAGCAGCAGTTTTTCGTCGAATGCCTTCTGGGCAAGCTGTTCGCCGAGGCGAAGGCCCGTGGCGAGGCCCGCGGGCCGGATACCGCCATCGTGCTCGACGAGGCAAGCGCCTTCGTCGACAAACATGACGAGCACATTCTCAACATCCTGTTCCGCGAGGCGCGGAAATTCGGGGTGATGGTCATCCTCGCCAGCCAGGAGATCATGACGTTTCCCGAGGCGATCGTCTCGTCTGCGGCGTCGAAGATGATCCTGGGGGTCGACGACATGTATCACGCGTCGCTCGAGCGGCGCCTCGCGTTGCCGAAGGGCAAGCTGAAATTCATCCGCCCGACCCGCACGGCGCTGGTGCAGACGCGGCGGCGAGCGAGCGACGAGCTCGAGCTCAGCGCGTTCTTCGAAGTCGACATCGTCGGCTGACCGGGAGGCATCATGACCACGATCCGAAGTGTAGCAGCCATGCTGATCGTGATCGCGGCAGCGGCGAGGCCCTGCCAGGTGATCGCCGAGGACAAGGCCGCACCGCATGCCGAGCCCGCGAGCGGGGCGGCGGGCGGCGGCCAGAAGGCGGCCGATCCTGGATCGGCAGCGATGACTTCCCCGGGGACGCCCCGGGCGCTGTGCTATCGCCAGGTCTGGTTCGGACCGGCGGTGGTGGCCGTCGGCGACGAGCATATGCTCGTGCCCGCCGGAAGCATGGCGGCGGCGATCCTGATGAGCGACGGAAGCGAGCAGACGGCCTATTTCGGCGGCGCGGTGCGCCTCGCCGCCTGCAGGGGCGGGCGCTGACGCCATGCCGGGACCGCAGACGGCAAAAGGGCGTTCAGCGGCGGATGGGCGGTCGACCGCGGAAGAGCGGTCGACGGCGGATGGGCGGTCGACCGCGGAAGAGCGGTCGACGGGGGCCGGCGGCGAGATCGTCGCCGTCGACGACGGCTACGCCCAGATCGCCCAGGATATCCTTTCCGGCGCCTGCGAGGGGCCGAACGGTGTCTGGCGCATGCCCTGGCACGCGCTGGAAGGGGGGCTGCCGGAAAACGCGTTCTCCGGCCGGCGCTTCCGGACCAGCAATCTCCTCACCCTGTCCGTGGCCTGCAAGCGGCGCGGGTTCAAGGCCAATCTGTGGGCGCCGGCCGAGCAATGGGAACGCAAGCGCGGCCGGATCCGCGCCGGCGAGACCGGCACGGTCATCCTCGTACCGGTCTTCGACGACGCAGCACCGGCAAAGCGCTGGCAGGCTGGAAGCGCTAATGCGCCGAAGAGCGGACCGCTCGGCGGCGATCCCGAGGGAGGCGAGCTGCGACCGCTGATCGGGTTCACGCGGGAGCCCTGGTTCAATGTCGCGCAGATCGAGGGCCTCGACATCCGGCCGCCGGCGCCGCCGCTGCCGAGCCAGGCCGCCCGGGCGCTGTTGCAGCTGCTGGCCGACTGGCGATCGACGCGGACCGGCCTGCGCGGACCCGCTCTCGTCCATGGCGGCCACCAGGCCTTCTGGAACCCGGCATGCGACCGCATAACCAGCCCGGCGGAAGCGGCTTATGGCGACTACGACGGGCTCTCGGGACTCGAATACTATGCAGCGGTCCTCGCGCACGAACATGTCCATGCGACCGGGTCCCGGAACCGGCTCAAGCGGTCGAGCCTCGCCGGCTACAGCCGGCGGCCGGAGCGCGCCAAGGAGGAGATGGTCGCCGAGCTCGGCGCCGCGTTTCTCTGCGGCCGCTTCGGCCTCGGTACCGTGCTCAGGCCCGACCACGGGACCTATGTTCGCGGCTGGATGGAGAACCTGGCATCCCGCGACCGCCGGCGGGACTTCTTCTGGGCTGCGGGCGAGGCTCAGAAGGCCGCCGATTTCATCGTCGCCCAAGCATCATCCATCCAGGCATCAACCAGCCTGGCGTCGACCGGCAGGCCTGGCGCCGGCGGCGGCGGTCCCAGGCCGTGACCAATCTGACCGTGTTCTGCGCGGCGGTCTTCGGCTCGCTGTCGGCCCTCCTGATGGCGCGGATCGGTTTCGCGGCCGCCGGTATCGTCCGGCTGTGGCACCGCGACGCCCGGCTTCTCGCCGCGGCGGGGGCGGTCCTCGGCCTGCCCGCCGCGGCGGTCTTCGACACGGAAGCGGAGCGATGTGCCTGGCTCCTGCTGGCGACCGCGCTGGCGGCACTCGCGCGGATCGATTGCAGGACCTACCGGCTGCCGGACCGGCTGACGCTGCCGCTGGCGGCGCTTGGCCTGCTGGTCGCGGCCTGGCGCGACCCCGGATCGTTCGCGGCCGCCGCGGCCGCCTGTGTGGCCTTTGTCGTCGGCTGGCGGCTGCTCGATCTTCTGTCGCCGTCGGCCGGGCTGCCCGGCGGCGACTTCAAGCTGCTGGCGGCGGCTGCGGCCTGGACCGGCCCGCACGGCGCTGCGGCGGCGCTGGTGCTCGCCTGCGCCGCAGCGCGGTCCGTGGCCGCCATCGGCCGGCGCGGTCGCAAGCGGCGGATTCCGTTCGGCGCCTACCTGGCGCCGGCAATCATCCTGGTCTCGCTGACGCTCCCGGTTGTCGCTGCGCTGTTCCCGACGCTCAGGCTGCTTGGCTGAACCCTGGGGCTCAGCGCTGGCGCGGCGGGGCGAGCGCCAGCACCATGCCGGCGCAGACCGCCAGCGCCCCGCCGATCTGCGGCAGCGTCATCGGCTCACCGAGCAGGATGGTGGCCAGCACGGTGCCGATGACGGGAAGAGACGCGGGGAAGAAGGCGGCGCGGGCCGGGCCGAGCGCGCCGACGGCATGGATGTAGAGCACACCGGCGATCACCCCGATGACGATCCCCTGGAGGACCGCCTGGAACGCGATGTCGGCCAGCGGCAGGCGCTCGAACATCCCGGTTCCCGTGAGCAACAGATAGGGCGGCAGCCAAAGGATTGCGGAGATCAGATTGAGCGCCGCCGTGCCCTGCAACGCGCCGATCCGCCAGCGCCGGACCAGGATCATGAATATCGCGTATTGCAGCCCCGAACCCGCCAGCAGCAGGTCGCCGATCCGGACATCGACGCTGCCCGGCGCGCTGCCTTGAACGATGCTGCCAGCGGCCACCAGCACCAGGCCGGCGATGACGATCGCCATGCCGGCGAGCGCCCCCGCGCCGGGCCGCTCACGGAAGACGACGGCGGAGAGGAAAACGCCGGCCACCATCATGCAGCCGGGGTTGAGCACGGCACCATGGCCGGCAGGCGCCAGTGCCAGCCCGGCAAAGCCGAGCGCCGTGTAGGGCGCGCCGGCGAGCAGCGTCAGGATCGCGCCCTTGCGCCATCCGATTCCCGCGAGATGAGAGACTGACCCATGGCGCAGCAGCAGCGGCAATGTCGCGGCCGCGGCGATCGCGTAGCGAAGGGCGACGAGATCGGCGGGAAGAAAACCGCGACCCGCCGCATGCCGTCCCGCAATGTAGTTGCCGGCGAACAGCAGCATTGCCAATATCGCCCCGGCATAGGGGAGGATGTCCCGATAGGCGTGGCGACCAGGCTCGGGAACCGCGGTCATGAGCTGCTCTCCAGTGCTTGACGACGTCGGGAGGATGAGCCGAGTATCGCTGGTTGTCGATAGGCCGGTTTGTTCTGCATATGAAGGCCGGGGAAAGCGAACCATGGTATCGTGCTTCACGCGAGGACGGCTGGAGGACATCACGGATCCGCATCTCGTCGAGGTCCTCGAAACCTGGGCCGCGATCGGCGGAACCGACAGGACCGAGTTCAGCGCCGTCGAGGACAAGCTGTTCCGCAGCAACGTGCTGCTCGGCGACACCGGCACGCTGCTGATCGCCGATCCCGACGCGGTCGACAACATCAAGGCCTGGTGCCTGGCCGCGAGCGGCTGGCGTTTCCCGGTCGGGGTGTTCCAGAAGTTCAACCCGCTGGGCATGCGTGTCCAGGACATCCCCGATCAGGCCTATGTCGAGGCGGCGGCGGCAGCGCTCGCCGAAGCGCTCGAGACCGGCTTGCCGGTGATGCACCGGTTTTCCGGGCTCGTCGAGGGCAAGCGCTTCGTCTACGAGCGGATCGCGCTGCCGATGTATCATCGCGGCATACCCGACGCCGTCTGCACGATCAGCGCCGGATACCGGAGACTGGGCCAGCGCGCCAACTGACCGCGACCCGCGTCGCCGGCGCGCGCCGGGCCTGGGCCCGGCGCGACACCTGCTAGATCATCGGCTCCCCTCGCCCGCCGCTGCGTCGCCGGCCGCGGCGACGGTTTCTTCCACGATCCGCAACATGTCCGCCGCGCTGTTCCAGCAGAGCAGCAGCGGTATAGTCTGGCGGCCCTGCCACAACAGCTCGGCCCCCTCCTCCACCCCGGCGAAACGGTAGCTGGTCTCGAGCAGGCGCCGCTTCTCGTGCTCGAGGAGGCCGAAGCTGAAGTCGACCCGGTAGTTGCGTAGCAGCACCGCCTGGGCATAGGCGAGCATCAGCGCCGGCAGGCGCCGGCGCCGGAGGCTCGGATCGACCCACGCACCGCCGAGCCAGCCCAGGTTGCCGCGCAGCGGCGACGGGCCGGCGGCACCTTTCCAGGTGATGATGCTGCCGCACCGGGCCGGAGCCGATCCGTCCTCGAGGATCCGGTTCGAGGCTAGCAGATCGGCGACATCGTCGGCCGTCCAGACGCGCATCGACAGCGTCGCCAGCAGGCCCTGCCCGCGGCGCCCCTTCAGCTGCAGCCAGAATGCATTGTGGGGTTCGAGCCGGTTGTAGGCGGGGTCGTACATCGGCAGCGTCCGGAACGTCCAGTCATCAGCCCTGACCGCCGCGAGCGTATTGCGCCGGGCGGCGAAATCGTGCTCGCGGACGATCAGCACGTCGAACGACCGGAGGACCTCGCGGTAGATCTGGTCGAGCGCGGTATCGAGCAGGTGATCGGTGGCCGCCGCGGTGGAGGTCGCCTGGATAGCAGCAGAATCAAGCATCGCTCATGTCCTCTCTCGTTGCGGGCGCGTCAGGCGCCCGGGAGCAGTAGAACCATCGATGGCTGCTTGATCGAGTCCGAGTTTTGCGCCCAGGCGTCCGTCAGTCGCCGTGAAGTCCAGACGGCTTGCCCGACCCCGCCGACGAGGAAAATCGGGCGATGCCGGCGATCGTTCGAAGATCGGCCGAGTATCGCGCCCGCCGGGCCGATCGCTGCGCCCGGCCGTCGCCTTCCGGATTGCTGATCCGCAGGCCTCGTTGGCCGCTAGATAGCCTGGCCATGCCCCGACGGCGGCCTGCCGCCATTTCACGAGCGCGGAAGGCGGGACCGCTTTCCCGCAGCAATTCGGGCCGAACATTTGCCCGAGCGCTTCGCCGCCGGGATGCGCGCCAGTCTGCCCAGGGCCAATATGTTCAGGCTCGACAGTTCGAACTGAACGCCTGGCGGGAACGATCAGGGCTTGCCGCGAAATCGGGCATAGTGTCGCGCCAGCTGCAGGATCAACGACCAGCGGCGACCAGGATCCATCAGCAGGAGCTCCTGGAGAGTCTCCCATAGTGCCACCGGGGCGGAGATACGGCGGAGATCGACGACAATCCGCCGAAGTTCGTCGTCGATCTGTTCCGCCGCCAGCGACGATTCCACATCGCCGGCGCCAAGGTCACGGCCGAGGCGCAGCAGGCTGTCCGCACGTCGAGCCCGCTCGGCGAGGTCGAGAAGATGCAGTTCGGCGTGGGCGGACCAGTCGCCCGGATCGGCATCGCCGAGGCGCAACGCCGCCTCGAGCAACACCGACAGGAGATCGGTCTCGACCTCGGTGGCGACACTGCCGACGATCACCGACGCGACCTGCCTGACCTCGAGCCAGCGATCGCGGTAGAGCGATTGCAACGTGGCAGCGGTTTGCCGAAGTCCGGCGAGCGATCTGGCCAGCTGTAGCCGGTGACCGCCGGCGACATGCGACCACGCGACCCGATGCGATGTTTCCCTGAAGAGGACCGGCCCCAGCGCGTCGATGTCCGAACTGGCCGCAACCAACGATGCCCGGTCCGCGATCTCCGGGTCGCCGACCAGCACGTCGAGGACGGCGACAGCGAGCTCCTCATGCAGGATCTTCACCAACGGAGCCAGCGCTTCATGGCGCAGCCGGGAAATCGATTTCGACGGTGACGAAATGCGCGCCTCCGTCATTGTCATCGTCATCGACGATCGGCGGCGATCGGGGCGATCCGCGCATTGGCGCGGGCCGCGACGTCGGCGAAGCTCGGCCGCGGCGGCGCGGCGGGGACGGCTCGCACCGCCCGCGGAACCGCGGTCTCCAGGCGGACGATCGGCCGCGGCGCCGCGAGCTTGCCTGCGCGCCCGGCGAGCTGCGGCATGTCGAACCAGGCCGCCGGCCGGCAGATGATGTTGTGCTCGCCGAAGCGCACGAGCTGCCATCCCCACTGGTTCTTTCGCGGGTCGAGCTTCTGCAGACGGGTAAGCTGTTCGGCCCGGATCAGCGGGATGCCGGCGAACGAGGTGTTGAGGTTGTGCGAGAAGGGATTCACGCCTTTCCCGAAGCCTTTCTGCTCGCTGCGATTGCGGGTGATGACCGTCTGGTTGCCGATCAGTTCGCTCACGCCTTTCGCCGACTCCATGTCGTTCTGGGCGGGATAAAGCTTGTAGTGGCACGACGCCTTCAGCTCCTTCACCGCGTTCGGACCATCCGACCCGTATTTGCTGGCGATCTGGCCGTCGGTTTGCCCGACCAGCAGGAGCATGGCCCAGAGGCCGCGGCCCAGAGCCGGCAGCTGCCGGAGCGAATCCGACCGCTGCAGCGTCCAGAACTCGTCGATCAGCAGCAGCACCGGGCGCATCGTGCCTGCCGCCTTGCGCCGTTTGACGTCCTCGTCGTCTTCGGAGAGCAGGATGCCGGCGGCGGCCTCGAGCAGCAGCGACGTAACGCGGCCGAGCGAATTGGCATCCTTCAGCGGCACCACGAGATAGACCGTGATCGGATCGACCTTCATGCCGGATGTCCGGCCGTTGGGAACCCCCCTGAAATCGGTGATTCTGAAAGTCGAACGGCTCGTCCGCGCCCGGACCGCGGCGTTCTTGAAGATGTTGATCGCGCCGCCCGCCGTCGAGATCACCGATCCTCGTTCCCTGTCCGGCTTCATCCGGAGGGCATTCAGGTCGTTGATGACGCGGGGCGGGTAGCCGTTGCGGGTAGCCTCCTCGATCGCTGCTTCGAGCAGCTGGGCGGTCATGTCGGTGTCGGCGTCGCCGCCGGTCGGATCATTGGCCGAGCCGACATTGCCCTGGCCGAGATACTTGCCGGCGCCGTGAGCCTCGCCTTCGGCGCCCGGCACCACCGGCTCCTCGCGCGGATCGCTGAAGCCGCGCCCGCCCGTGCAGGCATTCAGCCAGTCGAGGACCTTCGGTATGCTCGGCTCGCCGTAATTGACCGGGTCGTTTTCGGCGCGGGCGATCTCGAGCCCCATCATGCCGGCGAGCGCCTCGCGGCCGGTGATGCGCCAGTGCTGTTCGACGGTTTCGGGGATCAGGATGGCGGCGAGGCTCTCGAGATATTTCTCACGTTCCGCATAGACCTTGTAGAGGCGGTCGATATGCGGCCGCAGGCCCGCGACCGATGCCGCGACCAGGTCCGGGGCCGGACGGCCGCCATGCGGCAGCCCCTGCCACAGCTCGGCGCCGTGCTCGTCGGACAGCAGGATCTGCGGGCCCGCGGCGAGCATGTCGGCCCAGTCGTGGCGCAGCTGGGTCAGCAGCAGGAGCTGGCCGAGCGCCGCGCCGCGATAGGGGCCGTAGAGCGGATCGAGGAGTGCGAGGATCGACCGCCGCAGCTCGACGCCCTCGAGGCCGTAGGGATAGTTGCTGGGATCGAGCGGATTCCAGCAGTCCAGTCCCGGGTCGGTCTCGGCCCAGGCGAGCTTGACGACCGGGCCGAGCGTCGCACGGTAGGCCGACGTCGTGTTGTAGATCTCGCCCTTCGGATCATTGATCAGCATCGACGGGCCGGGTACCGGCGCCGGCTTGCGTCCGGCGGGCAGGATCCCGAAGAGACGCCTGGGCAGGTGGTCGGGCCAGTCGGCGAGGATCTGCGTCACCAGCTGGACCGTCTTGCCGGTACCCGGCGGGCTGATCAGGATGCCCGACAGCGTCTCCCAGTTGCGCAGGAACTGATCCTGGCGGTGGCCGCGCGACCGCCGGGTCGAGTCGACCTGGCCGACGACCGGCACGCGTCCCAGGATCATGCCGGTCGGCGCGAACAGCTCCGACTGGCGCAGATCCTCCTCCGTCGCCCATTTGGCATCGCCCTGCGATTTCGGCCGCAGCTCGTAGGGGCAGGAGCGGCCGATCAGCGCCGCCAGCAGCATCGGCGGCAGCAGGACGACGAAATAGGGCGAAATCACGTAGCGCGCCCCGTCGTACTTGACGAAAAGCGCATAGAGGAACGGCGCCCAGCGGGCCGGCCAGCCGCTCGCCGTCAGCGGCACCGTGCCGGACCACCATTCCCGCAGTCCGAGATGCTGGAAGAAGCCGCCGAAATAGCCCGCGGTCTGCACCCACCAGGCCGATATCGTCCAGTCGCCGAGCACGACATAGTCGACGAGCATCCGGACCGGCCAGAGCATCAGGATGCCGAACAGCGCCGCGGCCACGGTGCATCCGATGGTCAACCATTTCCACAGCTGCGCCTTGCGCCGCTCGGGCTCGGGATCGTATTCGGCCACCATGCTGCCAAGCAGGCCGTCGAGGGCAAGGAACGCGGCATCGGCCGTGCCGCGCCGCAGCTTCGCGAGAGTGCCGGCAATCGACCGGAAGAAGCGGCTCATGGGTTCATCCTCATCGTTCCTGCTGATCCCGCCGGCGCCTGCCGGCCGGATCGGCCCCGGCCTTTGCCGCATCGTCCGGCAGGCCGATGCCGCGGTCGGCGGCGACCCGCTCCACGAGCTCGACGCCGCGGCTCAGTTCGTCCGCCAGGATCGAGCCGGCCGGCCCGCGCCGGCGCGACGCCTCGAGGCGGGCCGCGTCCCGGCGCGCCAGGAGCTCGGCCGGATCAAGGCCACGAAGGACGGTCTCGAGATCCTGGGCGACCCGGCGTGCGTGCTCGGCACCGACGAGACCGGGATCCGGGATCCTGATGGCGATGTCAATGACCGGCGGCGGCTGAAGCGGCGCGTCACGCGAGAGCCCCGGCGCGGCGCCGTCGGCGGCGCGGCCAGACCTGGCTCGGCCAAAGTCTGGGCGGTCATGATCCGGGGCCGGTGCCTCCCGGTCGCGCGCCATCGCCCGGTCGAGATTGCCGATCGCCGCGTCGAGGGCTAGGCCGGTTTCAGGCCGCGCCGGCGGACGCTTGCCGGCGACCAGGTCTGCCATGTCGGCCGCCAGCCGGGCCTCGTGCGACCAGGCCGCGGCTTTCATCTCCCGGCTGGCTGCGTCGGCCGCGGCGGACGCCCCGCGCACGCGCAGCCGCATCCACCGCGCAAGCCGACTGCCTCCCCGCGCCGGGGTCCGGCCGGCCGCCGCACGATCATCCTCCGGGCAGTGCCGTGAGACGGCTCGGTCGATCGGCCCGGCGCTGCGGCCCGCGGCGACCGCACGAGCCCGCGCACGGGACAATCCCATCGCCAGCAGCTCCGGGTGGGTCGCCGCCAGATCGGCCAGCGCCAGGCGGGCCGATTGCGCATCGAGGCGGGGCGGCCGATCGCCGGTCAGGGCGGTGACGAGATCTCCGACCTGCATCAGTCGCGCTCCCGCTGCGGCCGGCGCGCGGCCGCCTGGCCCGCTTGCGGCCTGAAGACCTCGATGCGGTCCTGGCCGCGCGCGACCATCTGGTCGTTGACCATGTGCAGGCCTCGGCTCAGCTCGCCGGCAAGGATGGCCGCGCTCGGCCCCTTCGCCTTCTCGACCTCCCCTATCCGGGCCGCGGTGGCCCTGCCGAGCTCGATCAGGCCGGGAAGATCGAGGCGGCGCAGCCGCTCGGCCACTGCCGCGCGGTCGGCCTGGTCGGGGACACGGAGCGGCTGAACATTCCCCTGCAGGTGCCGGGCTGCCACGGGCGAGGCCGCGAGCGGCGGTTGCCGGAGCGGCGAAGCAGTGCGCGTGGCGGGTCCTTCGGCAAGAGCGGCAGCGGGCAGCTGGGCCCGCCGCCGCGCCTCGCGGAAGCGGTCGAGCGCGCTGCGAGCGGTACCGCCGAGCTGCCCGCCGGTCTCGGTCACCGCCTCGAGCATCGCCTCGGCAATGCCATGAGGCGATTTCTCGCCCCCGCGGGACCGCGCCTGCGCCGACGCCGCGTCGTCCTCGAGCTCGCCCGCGGCCCGGCGGTCGCGGTCCCGGACCAGGCTCGTGTCCACGGTACCGGCTGGCGGCCTGGCCTCCGGGGTCAGGGGCTCGACGAGCCGCGCCGCCACCGGCGACGAGGCGCCGAAGGCACGCTGCTCCTCGAGGCGGAACTGCCGGCGCTGCTGGGATGCCGCGTCCCGCTGCGCCGCGCCGGCCGGCGGGAAGACCCGCAGCAGGGCAGCCTGACGCTCCTGGGAAACGCCATCGCCGATCCGGTACTGGCCGGCGATCGCGTCCCAGCTCGCGCCCATGGCCGTGGCCCGCCGGCGCTCCTCCGCGCCTTGCGGCACGTCGATATAGGTGAAGCGGGATCGCGCGCGCTCGTATGGCTCGAACTCGCCCAGCACGGCCTGGCGCCGTTCCGGGGTCGCGGACGGCGCCAGGTAGAACATGCCGGCGGCATTGTCGCGGTCGGCGCCGAGAACGTAGGCATCGAGCTCACGGCCCGGGGGGACATGGATATAGGTACGCTCGGGCCGCTCGGACTGAGCCGCCTCGTTCCGGGCCTGCGCGCTGCGCAGCTCGTGGAGATTGACGACCGGCGCCGAAGGCCTCACCGGCGACGCCTGCGCCGGCATTTCCGCGATCTCCTGCGCAAGCGCCGGGAGCATCTCCCGGTCGACCCCCGCCCAGGCGAACCGCGTCCCCTCGCCGCCGTCGAGCGGCGGACCGGCATCGCGGGGCGGGCCGAGCCTCGCCGAGAGCGCCGCCTGCAGCCGATCGGCGGCCGCCCCGGAGGCCACCACCTCGACTTCCCCATCGGCCTCGAGCTTGAACCTGACCCCGGCGGCCCGCTGCCAGAGGCCGAGCAACTTGCCCAGCGGCGATTTCGCGCCGGCCTCGGGGCCACGATCGCCGGCGGCAGGCGGAGCCGGCGCAACGGGCTCAGCCGCGCCGGAAGGCCCGCCAGCAGAGACCGGACCATCCGCGACGGCAGGCGCGGCGGCCTGCGGACGCGCGACGTCAGCCGCGTCGCGGCCTCCGGCCGGGCCGGTCGCGCCCAGACCGGTAGCGGCCCGCGCCAGCTCGGGCGGCTCGCCCATGACGCGGACGAGACGTTCGGCGATCTCCAGCTGCCCGGCAAGACGTGTCACCGCATCCGACCTGTCGGCAAGTTCCGGGTACCCGTTCGCCCGGTCCCGTTCGTGCACCGTCTCCTTGGCATAATAGGAAGCAACGGCTCTCGCATTCGCGCGGGCGCTGCCGATCGCGGTATAGCCGCTGTCGTCGGGAGCGGCAGGATCGGCCCCGGCCGCGATCAGCAGCTGCGCCGCCTCCGGAGACCGCGCCGAAGCGGCGCAGTGAAGCGGCGTTTCCCCGTCGCCGGGGGGCGAAGCCCGCAATCGCGGATCGCCACCGGCCTCGAGCACCAGCCGCAGTATGTCGGGATGACCCGCGGCATTGTGGACCGCTGCCCTGCCGGACGCATGGGGCACCGGCGTATTCACCAGCGCGGCCGCCGCCTCTGGTGCGAGGCCTCCGATAATCGAGCGGACGGTCGCCGCATCGCCGCGGGCAATCGCCTGGTCCAGCAGTTCGACCGGGTCCGCCCCGCGCGCGAACGCCACACCGTCGATCGTGACCGCCGCCACGTCGGGGTGATCCGCGAGGCGTTCCGCGGTCAGGGCAACGGCGGCCTGCGGTACCCGGAAATGCAGACTCACATGGTCGTCGGACACCGCCACCTCGCTTGCCGGCACACCCGCCTGCAGCGCGATTGCCGCCGTCCGGAACTCGAGCGGCCCCGATCCGGCTTCGGCGAAAGCGGCGACCGCGGCGGCCCAGTCGAGTTCGCTGCCGTCGATCTCCATGAGGGGCGATCTGATTTCCGCGGCAACGTCGACGGTCTGGCGGGCCGCCGCGGGCAGCTCAGCCTGCTGCAGCCGGTCCTGCAGCAGCCGCGCCTCGAGATCCGCATCCGCGGCCGCGGCGGACATGACCTGCGCGGGCGTCAGCCCGCGCAGGTCCCGGAGACCTGCGTCGGCGCCGGCGTCGACCAGGACCTCGGCCACATCGAGCGCCCCGCGCTCGGCGGCAACGTGGAGCGCGGTCATTCCGTCCTCGCTGCGCCGCTCGTCGATGTCGTGGCCGCCGGCAAGAAGCTCCCGGACCCGCCGGACGTCGGGGCCTGCCGAGGCGACATGAGCGACGAGACCTTCCTGCTCGCGGCGAGCGCCAGCGATCGCCGCGTCATCCGGTTGGCCGCCATCGAGGGTGCGCTTCAGCGCCGCCACGGCGTCCGCCGGCGCCGCGGCGGCCGCGGCGGCGGCCGTATCGGCGAGGACGCGGCGGACGGTCCTCCCGTCGCTGCCGACCGCGTCGAGCTTGCCTCCCTCGCGAACGAGATCCGGAAGGAGTTGGGCGGCCGTCCGAAGGTCGCGTGCAACGAGGTGCATGACCGTGTCCCAACCGGAGACGATGGCGTTCGGGTCGGCGCCGCGCGCCAGCGCGTCCTCGAATTCGCGATGGGACTGGGACCGCACCGCGTCGACGAGCTGTGCGTTGAACTCCGAGAAGTACAGACGCGGGGACGGCCCGGCCGCCGCGATCCCGTCGACCTCCGCGCTGATCAGCGAGAACTCGCGAGCGGCGCGGGCGGACACTGCCTCGCGAGCGCGGACGATGTCGAGCGGGATCGCGCCGTCGGAGGCGCGGCGCTGGGCCGGATCGGCGCCTTCCGCGATCAGAAGCGGCGCTATCTCCTGGGCGAACACCAGGTCGCCGGAAGCTGCGAGGTGCAATGCCGCGCCGGCGGCGGGATCGATCGCTTTGTTCGGATCGGCGCCGGCGGACAGCCAGGCCGAAACCATCTCCCCGTCCCTTGCGGCGATCGCGCGGTGGAGGCCGGCCGTGGCCTCGTCCTGGTCAGCCAGGATACCGGCAAGGCGCAACCCGATCTCGGCGGTGGCGGACGCCGGTTCGGCGCCGACCGCCTCGACCAGTTCGTCCGCCAGCTTGAGCCGGCGGGCAGATGCCGGCGGCGCCGCAGCCGCGGCGATTTCGGCGGCAGTAAGTGCCACCGGCGGTTTGCCGGTTCCGGACAGCCGCAGATCCAGCGTTTTCCAGGATTCCGGAGGGTCGAGCACGAGGTCGAGCCGCGTCATGGCTTCCGCCACGGCCCGTCCGACGATCCAGGCCGGGGCCGCGCTTTCCTCGGCCAGGACACTTCTGGGCAGGAAGATTCTCACCTGGACCGGCTCGGCCGCTTCGGATTCGAACAGCACGTCGTAGCCGACCGAGCGCTCGCCCGACCAGGCCGCCTCGGGCAGCGAGACCAGCCGGTTGCCGGCGTCGCGCCGCGCGGCCTCGGCGAGCTTGCGATCGATCAGCGCGGCCTTGCCGGAAACGGTCGATGCCGCCGTGTCGATCTTGATCGCGTCGGCCGGGAACCACACCGGCGCGCCGCCCGCTTCGAGGATCAGGCGGATCGCGCGCGGCCGCCGCTCGACGATCTCGTGATAGCTGACCGTCCTGCGGGCCGGTACCGCCCGGCTGAGCGCCGGCTTCTGCATCGCCCCGACTTCGGCCAGCGCCTCGGCCAGCGCCGCATCACGGGCAAGCGTCGCCGCCGCCTCGCGTACCGATTTCGCCGCGGCCGCACGTTTGGGCTGGGCTTCCCCGGCGACACCGGCGACACCGGCGCCGACCGCGAGCGCCAGACCATGGCGGGCGGCAACCTCAGGCACCGCCGCCGCGATCGTTTCGGCCGAGAGGCCTTTCCCTGCCGAGGATGCGAATACAAGGGTTTCGCGCGCAATTTCCTCGAGGCTGGCCGCAGGACCGGGTGCGGGGGCGACGCGGCCGAGATCGAAGCGCATCGGCGGTAGCTCCCGGCCCGCATGGTGCGTCTCGGTGTGCGAAGCATCGCCCTGCCCGAGGGCAAACTGAACGCCCATCGCATGCCCGGCGGCACGCGCCATGTCCTTTGCGTGCTCGGCGAGGAAGGCCGCGTCGACCCCGGTAGCATGTTCGACGGCCTGCCGGAACGCCTGCAGATGCACACCGGTGCGCATGGCAAGTTCGCTGGCCGCCTGCATCAGGCTCTCCGCGTGCTGGCCGAGGCGCGCCAGCGCCCCGCCCTTCTCCGCCCCGGCCTTGCAGGCATCGACCGCACGCCCGACCGCGGTCGAAACCCGATCGACGGCGCCGGCATCGGTCACATAGTCGAACAGCCGCTGCCCGAGCGGGCGCTCGAGCGCCGCCGGCACCGCGTTCGCGATGCAGGATCGCGCGGCCTCGCCGGCGATGCCGAGCTCGTGCTGCCAGACGGCCAGCTGCTCGCCCCCCTGGCGCACAAGATCGGCACCCTGTTGCTGGAACACCCCGAGCCATTGCGCGGTCGCCTCCTGTCCGGAAGCGGCCAGGCGGCCAAGCGCGCTCTCGGCCGAAACGTGGACGTCGCCGACCAGGGTCGAACCGGCATGTGCCGCGGATTCGATCTTGGCCAGCGCCGCATCCCACACCCGCTGCCCGGTCTCGACGACGGTTCCCGAGGCATCGGCAATCGCCTGGATCGCGTTCCCGGCATCGCCGGAGCGCAGATAGGCAGCAGCGCGGTCGGGATCGATGCCGCTCTCCTTCAGGTAGCGGAGATGTCCCAGGGCGAGATCCCAGGACTGAACCAGGACCCGGTCGGCGTCGCCGAAGCCCTGATTGCGCCAGAGATCGCCGCTCAGCACCAGCTCGGACAGCTGCTGCTCGGCGACGTCGTAGACCTCGCGCGCCGTGGGGGCGCCGAACTGGGCCAGATCGGCCTGCGCGCGCGCAACCGCCTGGACGGCGAGGTCGCGTGCGACCGACAGGCTCTCGGTGGACAGCCAGGCCGGGGCCTGCAGCCCGGAGGCCAGCGCCGCCGCCGCATCGCCGATCGCGTCGGGCAGCGCCTTCATCCCGGCGGCGATCGCCTCGGTGCCGCGATGCAGACCGTCGGCCAGCATGACGTCGATGCCCATATGGCCAGCGGTGTGGCCGACGGCCGCCGACGGATCGACGCCGGTGTCCCGCAGTCGGGCGAGATAACCGGCCGCGATCTCTCCGGCCTCCCTCATCTCGATACCGACCGCCTGGCCGGCGGCGCCCATCGACCCGGCCAGGGTGTCGATCGCGCGCGCGTAGACTTGCGCCGGGTCTGCTCCGGGCACCGCGGCCAGTGCCTGGCCCAGATGCTGGTCGACCAGTTCGAGGGCACGGGCGATCGCCGGACCGCCCGTGGCGTTATCGACCATCCGCGCGGCGAGCAGTCCGAGCGGGATGCCGAGCGCGGCCGACCCGGCCCCATAGAACCGGTTTTCCCAGCGCCTGGCGGCCGCCTCCGGCCCGACGGACCGGCTATGGGCGTCGGCAACCTCGTGCGCCCGGGCGGCATCCGCCGCCGGGCCGATCGGATCGAAGCGCTTGCCGTCGGCGGAGTAGTAGACGGATAGACCGCCGCCGAGCGCTTCGGGGCGCGGCGCGGTGTAGTACCCCCAGGCGCCGATCCGCGGACGCTGGATCGGCGTCGGCGCCGGCGCGGGACTGACCCCGGATGCCGCGGCAGCGATCTCGGCATCGCGTGCACCGCCGGCGGCCAGCGCCAGCGCGGCGCCGGCGGCATCGACCGGGTGGGCGAAGGTGCCGATCAGCCGCGCCTGCCCGTCGGCGGTCGGCCGGTGCACGTGCCACCCGCCGTCGGCCGCCGGTATCGCGGCCGCCGCGCCGCCAGCCGATCTTGCAAGCAGCCCGGCGCTGGTGACCTGAAGCTCAGGCTGGCCCGCCGTGGCTGGAAGCAACCGGCGCGCCGCGGCGAGCGCCTCGCGCATCGAGCGCGTTGCAATGACAGGCTCGCCGGCCTCGTCCCGGCCGAGAGCGAACTGCAGCGGGCTGTGCCCGAGCTGGCGCTCGCCGACACGCGCGACCGCCTGGCCGATGCCGACCTCGGCCCCGCGCGATCGCGGCGCGACGACGTCGGCGCGGTCGTTGTAGAGCCAGGCCGGCACCAGCGGCGCCAGGTCAGGATAAGTCTGCAGATTGGCCTCGCTGATCCGGCGGCCCGCCTGCAGCTCGGCGACCAGGACCCGCTTGTGCAGCTCCTGCACCGCGCGCTGCAGGATCGCATCGCGCTTCTGCACGTCCGTCAGTGTCGCGGGCAGCCCTGCCGCAAGCGCGGGATCGGCCAGGGACACACTGGCAAGCGGCGTGTCGCGCGGGCCGTAGACCACCTTGTCCACGACAGGCGTCCCGTCGGGATGGCGCTGGACGACATTGCCGACGCCGAGCTTCTCCACGACCCCGACCGGTATCCGCCGCTGCTGGGCCCCGGCGACGAATTCGGCCTGGGTCCAGAATCCGATCGTCAGCTCGCTTGCCCGCCGGCCGGGACCCGCGGGGCGCGCCCCCGGCTGGGCGGCGGCCGGCGATGCAGCCGCCACGGGGGGCTCGCCCCCGAGCGGCCGCGAGCCGACCCGGGCCGCCGCCTCCTGCGGCCGTTCGCCGGCGCGGCCGCGGCCGGCCGCCCGCTGAGGTGTCGGCGACGTCGCGAGCGCCAAGACCTTGCGTGCCTTCTCTCTGGTATCGGCGAGCAGGCCGAGATCGGCGCTGTCCGCGACCCGGTGAAAACCGCAGGCCAGGACCGCCTCGCGGATCCGGTCGTCGGTAATGCGCTGGCGCAGATCCTCGACCAGCTTCTTGGCCGAGATCGGCCGGCTGCGCAGACGCAGCGACAGCTGATCGTATTGCTGGGCCAGTCGCGGCAGATTGGCGGTGCGCGCGATCCGCGACGCCTCCCGCAACGACAGCTCGGCGCCGGTGTCGAAGACCTCGGCGCGCTGGGCGATCGCGCCGCGCATCGAGTCGGCCACGACCTGCTGGAACGTCTTCAGGTCGCGGCGCTCATGGGCGTCGTCGATCTTCCTGAACAGACCGGTCCAGCCGAGCACGCTCGCGCCCACCTCCCGGATCCTGGCCGCCGCAGCCTGCCAGCGGCCGGCGGCGGGGGCTGTCGCCGGCGCCGCCGTCCCGGCCCGGGGGTGGGTCCCGAAGCGTCCGCTCCCGGCAGGCGGCAGGACCGTACTCGCCGTGGGGGTTCCCGCCGCCGCCAGCCGCGCCGCGCGGGCCATGATCGCTTCGGCCTCGCCGCGCCTGGCCGCGGCCGCGAAGCGGCCGAACACTTCGCGGGTGCGCGCGGCCTGGTTGACGGCCGCCGGCAGGCCCGCCGCCGCCTCGGCCTTGACCGCCTGGGCCAGCAGCGCCGCCTGATCCTCGACCTGGCCCTTGATGCGCGCATGCGACGGATGGTCCGATGGCGTCCGCCCAAGCGCGGCGCGCAATTCGTCGTATTCCCGCTGCGCCTCCTCGCGATCGAGACCGGCAAGGGCCTGCTCGATCAGCGGCATCGCCGATGCCAGCGCCTGACGCTCGCTGTTCGAAAACAGCGGTTCGAGGATCCGGTAGGCCTCGTAGTACGCCGTCGCGGCGGGGTCGCCGCGTGTCGCATCCATCGACACCGCGATCAGCCGCAGACTGTCGAAATAGAGGCCCGATACCGGCTGCATGTCCGGGCCGAGCGCCCCTGATTCGGTGACGGTGGCCTGCTCGCCGTAGAGACGCCTGGCGAGTTCGACCGAGGTGCCGGGCGCCGCCTCCGAGATGATCGCCTGGACCTCTTCGCGCAGGTCGTTCATGTCCGCGGCGAAATCCGGATCGGTCGCGCGCCCGGAGTCGAGATAGTCGAGGAAGGCATCGAGCAGTTGCGGCGGGAACCGCCGCGCGGCCTCCGGATCGCGGCCGAGAACACCCTGGGGCGAGATCATCTGCGCGAACGCTTCCATCGTCGCCGCCGACATCGCGCCGGACTGCGGATCGCGGAACAGGACATAGCCGTTCTGCAACGGCCAGACCCCCGCCTGCTCGCCGCCGACATCGCGATAGATCAGGGAAGCCAGCTGTTCCGAGCGCGCCAGGCCGAGCGGCTCGTCATCCGAGGCGAGCAGCGCGGCGATGTCGGCCGCCGGCGTCTTCGGGTCGAGCTCGTTCAGACGGGTGACGATCTCGCCCAGGCGCTGCTCGAGGGCGCGGGCTTCCGGGGTCGAGTCCTGCTGCATCGGTTGCCTCCCAGAGGGCTGATTGGGGCCGGATGCCGCGAGCTCGGTCGCCTGCGGCGGACGCGCCGGACCCAGTCCGGCGAGGGTGATGGCGGGTGCCGAGGCGGCGTCGCCGGACGCGGCCGCGCTGGGCAGATCGAAGGCGGACCTCGCGCCGCCGCCGGCCGGCGCGGCGGCGAGCGGGGGGAGCGCGGAAGCGGCCTGTGCCGGCGACGCCGGGCCCGGCTGCGCGGCCCCGAACGGGGACGGTGCAGCCGGTCCCCTCGCCGCCTGCTGCCCGTAAGCCGCCGCCGCGCTCGCCGCCGCGCCGACCGCCGGCGCCGTCACTTGCGCCGCAGGCCGGGCCGCCGGCTCGGTGCCCGCGGCGAGCTGGTCTTCCTGGGTGCCGGGCTGCGGCAGGGCGATCCCGCTCGCGAGCACCCCGACGACCTCGACGCCCGCATCGATCATCCTGGCCGTGTCGTAGCCGGCGCGCTTCAGCGCCGACAGCACATCGCGCTGCAGGGCACGCGCCGCCACATCGTTGGCTGCCTCGCCCCGGCCGGCCATGGCCGCGGCCTGATGCTCGACCAGCGCGCCGCGCTCGATCAAGGCGAAGAAATCCGGCAGCGCGGGGAGGCGATACTTGTCGCGGCCCGCGCCGTACCACTCGGTGAGAACCATCCGGACATCGTGATCGAGCCGTCCCGGGCGCAGATCCGCAACCCGCCTGGAGCGCAGGACAAACGCGCTCAGCGCCGGACCGGCGGACAGCGCCTCCTCCGGCTTCGGCGTCAGCAGGGTCGGGGCCGGGCCGTCGGCGATCGCCCGGACCGCGCGATCGCCACCGAGATAGAGCGGCTCGGCGACGGCGAACCCGAAGGCCGCGAGCTGCTCTGCCGTCGGGCGGTCGATACCGACCTCGGCAGGCAGGTAGTCGGCTAGAACCTCCGGAGCGACCTCCCGGCCCTCGGCGAGAGCCAGGGTGACGGCGATCCTGTGCCGCCCGGCGAGCTCGGCCCGTTCGGTGGTGGCCTGGGCGATGCGGGCGGCGTCGGTGCCGAAGCGCCGGGTCAGCATCGACCGCACGAAATCGTCGCGGCGGGATCCTGCCGGATTCCCCGGATCGGCCGCCGTCGCTTGCGGATCGGCGGCTCGCGCTGCCGTGGTCGTCCCCGGTGCCGGCTGGCTCGGCGCTCCCGGAACCCGAAGTGTTCCCGGGGGGATATTGCGCAGAACGCTGTCCGTCGACATGCCGGTTGGATTATGGCCAGACTGATGTTGGTCCGGCTGACGTTGGCCCGGCGGGATCTGGCTGCCGGGCGGCGGTGAACCGTTCTGCTGCATCGCGCTCTCCCCGACCGGATTGAGTGTCGGACCTGCCTGCCGCGCCACGACGCCGATCGGCGTCCAGTTGGTCCGGTCGAGACCGCTGGCGATCGACACGGCGAGACCGCTGCGCGCGGCCTCGCGCGCGATCCCGTCGAGCCCCGCCGCATCGACACGGATCTGGCTGACGCCGCGGCCGCCGTCGAGCTCGACGGTCGCGAGCGCCGCCGCGGCGGAAGCGGATCGGGCGGCAAGCGCATCGGCCTTGGCCCCGTACACGCAGTAGGTCCCGGCCGACTCCAGGACCGGGATCTCGTCGCCTCGCGCCGCGATCGCCAGATCGGTGTAGTGATCGGCGAGTTCCGCCACCTCCCGCCATGCCGAGGCCCGGCGCTCCGCCGCCTCGGCGCGCTCCGCGGCCCGCGCCGACAGGGTGGCCGCGAGATCCGCCCATTCATGCGGCGCGATCTGCCGTACCTCGGGATAGCCCTCGCCCGTCCAGTGCCGGATGTCCGCCTGGCCGTGCTCATCGATGGAGACGAAGGCGATCTTCGCGCCGGCCGCGTTGACCGCCTGCGCCATCCGCGTCACCGCCAGCGAATCCGCGACCGGATCGCCGGTCGACACCAGTGTCGCCCGCTCGGTCCGGATGTCACCGGCCGCATATTCGATCAGCCGCAGGCCCGACCCGGCGGCGACCACGCGGCGGGCATCGGCGTCGACTGCGACGAAATCCGCGCCCTGGCGCAGGAGCACGATCGTGTCCTCGTCGACCAGGAGCCGGACATTGGCCGTAATCTCCTCGAGCGTGAGCGGCTGAAGGGCCGTCGCATTTCCCCTGAGATCGCTCGCGCGCTCCTCCTGGCCCGCACGCTCGGCAACCCTGGCACGCTGCTCGATCAGGAGCTGGCGCGCCTGAGCTGCGCCGAGCATCAGATTGCGGGTGCGCGGCCCCATGCCGATGGCCGGCGTGCCGTCGAGGCGCATGCTGAGGCGCGCGACCGGCCCCTGTTCCAGCCGGTCGAGGGCCAGCGTCAGGTTCTCCTCCTCGAAAACCACCAGCGTCGGCACGGCGCCGGGGCCGAGCAGCGCGACCGAATCGAACCCCTCGCGCCGCAGCTCGCCTAGGACCATGTAGAACAGGACAGGGCCCGCACCGCCCAGGTCGTTCCACCGGCCCTGCTGGACCAGCCGGATCAGGCCGTCGGCATCGGCGACCCCGGCCTCGGCGAGGACCTGGCTGTTGCCTTCGTGGATTGCAGTAACGACCCGGCGTGCCGCGGCCGGAATTTCGTTGCCGATTTCCGCCAGCCGGCCGGGCCGCGCGTAGACCGGCACGGCCTCCTGCTCGCCGTTGCGGTAGAGCGCCTGGCCCTGAGCCAGCGCCTGGTCGCGGTTCGCGTAGACCAGGTGCAGCCGGCCGCGGCTGTTGGCGTCGGAAACGCCGTCGAGATCGGCAAACACGGCGCTCGCAACCGGGTGCCAGTAAGCCGTCGAGGTGTCATAGCCGAGCGCCCGCACCTCGGCGAGGTCGAACGCGGCGATCTCCGCCTCGCGCTCGCGGACACGCTCGGCCAGTACCTGCTCGTCGTAATGCGCGTTGTAGGCCTCGAGATTCTTGCGTTCGGCCTCGCGCTCGGCCTTGGCCATCTCGATCGCCGCGGGAACGCGATCCCATGCCAGCGACACGTCGCGGCCGTCCAGCACGGCGAGTTTCGCGGTGCCGTCCTGCATCCGGTAGCGCATGGCCGATACACCGGCCTCGCGGTACTCCGCCGCCAGCGCCATGACGCCGTCGCCGTGCATGTCGCCGACCGCGAGATCCCAGGCGCCATCGGCGATCAGCGCCTCGAAGCGCGGATAGTCATAGTCCTGCGCGACCTTCCAGCAGTCGTCGTCGGACAGACTGGCCAGGCCTCGCCGGCGTTTGGCGTCCTCCCGCGTCGCCAGCTGGTTGAAGTGGATGTCGCGCAGCGTCTCCCGGTTGGCTTCGAAGAAGCGCTTGAGGACGGCTCGCGTATCCGGATCGGCCGCCGGGTCGGTGAGGTCGGCGACCGCTCCGACCCGCAGGTAGACCGGCGCGACCTTCTGGCGGAAGAAGCCGGTGCCCGCCGCGCTCTGCCGGTCGGGGTAGACGATCGCCATCCGGCGGATGCTCGAGACCATGTCGAGCGTCGGCACCTGATCGTCGGGCACATGGATCCAATAGGTGGCGCCGACGTCGAATCCGGCCGCAGCCAGTCCGGCCGCACCGAGAGCCGGATCGGCGAGCTTGCGTTCGAGGTAGCGCGCCTGATCGGCCTGCACCGCCGCCGCCTGGGCGGCTCGTGTCGCCTCCAGGAATGGCCGGATGCGGTTCGGTCCGGTCAGCTCCTGGCGCCAGCCGCCGGCAAGCATGGCCTCCATGGCCTCGAGACCCGCCGTGGCCCCCGCGACGGTCATGAACTCGACCCCCGATCCGACAGCGGTCGGCCCTGGCTCCCCGGGTATGCCGTCGACCAGCGCGCGGGCGATGAACCGGGGCTCGCTGCGCGCATCGTCGATGTGCACCAGTATCCCGGCGCTGTGGTCGTTGCGGACCAGCGCCGGCATCTGGTGCGCGCCGACCGGGAGTACCGAGAGCTGCCAGCCCTCGGCGAGGTAGGGCGCGGCCTCCGCTTCCAGGGCCGAGCGCATGAGCTCCGACAGCGGATGCGGCGGGCGCGTTGCCGACGGCTCGAACGCGGCGGGGACCGCGGCGCTCTCTTCCCGCCCGAGATCGAGGGCGAAGGCCAGCACGCGCTCATGGTGATCCACGAGAACCTGCATCACCGGATCCGCCGGGGCCTCGCCGGCGACCCGCATCGCCATCGCGCGCGCAAAGGCGGCTCCCGCCGCAGCCTCGCCGCCATACGCGCCATCGAGATGGGCCGACACCTCGGCCGGCAGCGTCGCCCTGATCGATGGCCACGCCGCGGCCGCGCGGTCGCGCGCGACCGCCCGCTTGCCGATGTCGCCGCCGAGAGCCGAGGCGAAGATCGCATCGACCTGCGCCAGGCTGGTCACGCCGGCCGCGCGCAGCGAGGCACGCACCCCCGCGGTGACGCCTTCGATCGCCTCGAAGCCGCGCTCCGCGAGCGCGATCGTCGAGGGCCCGGCTTCGGCAGGTGCGGCTCCGTGCTTGTCGGCCGCATCGAGCGGTATCGGCTCGCCGCGGACACGAGCCGCGGCCCAGGCACCGAACGCGTAGGCGGTGCGCTCGATATGGGTCACCGTGCCGGTCGCGGGGAACCTCGTTGCAAGCGCCCGCTGCTCGGCCTCGGTCAGGAGGGTCTCGAGCGAGTGCCACATCTCGTGGGCGGCGGTATCGGTCGGGTCGAAACTCGTCACGTCGATCGACAGCCGCGCGAGGTTCCGCGCTGCGAGATACTCGCCGGCAACCCCCTTCTCGGTAAGATGGTGGACGGCGTCCGCGACCGAGGTGGCGCCGGATGCCAGCGCGGTCGCGACATTCTCCTCGGTCGGCGGATGGAAGATGCCGTTGACGAACTCCACCGCGACCGTCGGATTGATCCGCCGCGCCAGCGCCAGCAGATCCTGGCGGTACTGGGCAAGGGTGGCCCGGTGCGCGCGGCCGTCCCCGGTCAGCTCCTTGGCCTTGACCTGCAGCCCGAACTGACGCGCCTGATCGATGAGCGACAGGCTGCGCGCCGCCGCCTGCGCTCCGGCGATCGTCGCCACCCGATAGGCGGAAACCACCTCGACGCCGAGACCGAAGGCCCGCGCAAGCTCTTCGCTGCTTGCCGGCCCGGCGACGCAGGAGTCGAGACGCCGCAGCAGATGCGGGCCGATGGCCTGCGCGATCGCCTGGGCCATGCGCTCGCGCCGGTCGGCGTAGCCGAGCTCGAGATCGCCGAGCGCGCGGATCGCCGATTTCAGATCGCCCAGCTCGGCGCGGGACAGACGGGCACGATTGGCGTCGACGGCCGCGAGCGCGTCGAGCGCCGGCCCGCCCTGGGTTGCGGCGTCACGCCGCTTCCGCGCCTGGACGGCATTCGCGGCGGCCCAGGCTGCGCGTCGTTCCATGGGACTCACTCCATCGCCCGTCATGCGGAGGAAACCGGCACCGCGCCCGTCCGGACCGGCGCCGCGATAGCCGTAGATGGCCGTCTCGACCGGGAAGGAGGTCGACAGGCCGGCCCGCTCGCCCGCGACGGGCCGCGTCACGAGACGGCGGCGGGCGTCGATTCCGACGACCTGGTAGACCTCGTGGCGCCCCGGCCCCTGCAGTTGCAGCCGATCGCCGCTGACCGCCAGGCCCGCGGCATCGTCGACGTATTCCCGCCCGCCGAGCGCGAAGGCCGCGACCGGTTGCCGGCCGCCGCGGGCCAGCCGCACGAACACGTCGCGACCGGCCGTCGCAACCGCCGTCTCGAGACGGCGCAGCCAGCCGGCGGCGATGTCGCGCCAAGCGCCCCCGCTGTCGCGGGCCGGCATGTCGCTGTCGCGACCGGAGGCCGGGGCTGCAATCGGAACCGGATCGGGTCGAGCCGGGCTGGTCAGCAGATCGGGGAAGCCGAGCCGCTCGGCCCGGGCGCGTGCCAGGCCATCGAGCATCGGCAGGCCGGTGGTGTCGCCGCGCGCGGCCGCGGCAATCGCGGCCTCGACGTCGTTCCTCAGCCGGCTGTCGCCCTCGCGGTACTCGACGCCGGCGGAGACCCCGGCGAGAGCGCGGACGCACCCCGCAATTCTGGCGCCCTCGGCCAGCGATCCGACAGTCCATTCGAGCGCTTCCGCGACCAACCCGTCGTCCTGGTCCAGGATGCGCCGGGGGGACATGCCGGCGGCCCGCGCGATCGCCGCCGGATCCGCGCCATCAGGCGCGCGATAGGCCCAGACCACGTACTCGCCCTGGCCATCCCGCGCCTCCGCCTCGTCCCGGGCGAGACGGTCGCGCAAGGCCGCCGCAGGATCGCCGGACTCGCCGCCCCCGGGCCGCTCGGCATCGCCCGACAGGACGAGGCTTACCAGGGGGTGGCCGGCCAGGCGGCTGGAAGCGGCAATTGCCTGTTCGAGCGTCGCCGCCCCGAATGCGAGCCTGGCCGTCCGCTCGTCCTGGCCGAGTTCGATGGCGGTCGAGGCGATGCCGACGGCTTCGGCCATGCGCTCGGCAATTGCCGACGCACGCTCGGCCGCGTCGCGACGATCGAGCGCCGGCGGCAGCGTCACGATCACCCGGACGGTCGGCCCCTGCCCCACCGCCGGCGGCGCAACCGGGACTCCGCCCGCGCCCGGCGATGGGCCGAGGGCGAAACGTCGGTCGCCGCCGTCTCTCAGCGATGGCGCGAGAACGGCGGCGAGGTCGCCGGATCCGCCAAGCTGTTCGTCCCACGCGGCACTCATCACCACCTGCACCGGGCGATCCGTGCCCGATCCGGCGCCATGGCGCGCCAGCAGCTCGTTGCCCTCCCGGATCATCCGGCGGATATCGTAGAGCAGGTGGTCCTCGGCACCCGCCACCGGACCGCGGGGGTCGCCGGCCCGGGTAACCCCGAACTCGCCGGCGAGACGCGCGAGCGGCGGTACGCCGCCGCTGCGGATCGCCGCCTGGGCCGCGTTGTAGGCCGCCCAGAGTGCATGACGGTTTGCCACCAGCGAGAGCGCCGGCCGCAGCTCGGACGCCAGCCGCTCCTTGTGCGTCGCCGAGACCGGCAGCGCCATCACCAGCGCCGACAGGTCCCAGCCGACCGCCTCGGGCGCCGGAGCGGGCGGCTCGTCGGCCCCGGGAGGCACCACGAGACGTGTATTCGCATATATCTCGTCGACGTTTGCCAGGGCCGCCGCGATGGCCGCGGTATCGCCGGGGTCGGCGGCCATCGTCGCCGCCAGCGTGTATTGCGCCGCCTGAAGCGGCAGCAGCGCGGCGCCGTTCATCGCGAGCGCGGGCCCGGCCGGTTCCTCGAATTTCGCCATCAGATCGGCGACGAGCTCGACCGACCGCTGCACCGCTTCCGGGCGCCAGCGGCCGGCGGCGTCGAGCTGGTAGCCGAGCGGCGCCGCGCGTTCGACGAAGTCGGCGTCGAGCGCGAGCTTGCCGTCGACGAACATCTGATGTCCGGCAAGTTCGACGGTCGTCACGGAATCCGCAAGCCCCGCCTCTGCCAGAGCGCTTCGGAGCGCGGCGGTCCGCTGCTGCTCGAGGCTCTCGATTTCCGCCTGCAGCTTCCGCCAGGCCTCGACCGCGGGATCGTAGGACCCGACCTCCGTCTCGAGATGGCGCGCGCGGGCCTCCAGCTCGCCCATCGGGTCGGCATAGGCCTGATCGACCTCCGCGAACACTTCCTCGATGCGACGCGACTGCGCGCGGCGCTCCCGGAGGAGCGCCGCGTCGCGGGCGATCTCGGCGCGGCGCAGGGCATCGGCCTCGGCCCGCGCTTCCGGGGAGAGGCCTTCGAGGCGATCCTGACGAGCGATGTCGGACTCCATCGCCGCGCGCAGCGGCTCCAGCCGCTCCCAGGCTGCCGAAAGCCGGTCGAGCACCTGCTCGATGGCGTCGAGGCGGACGAAGCCGCCTTCCCGGTCGAACGACTCTCGTGCGGCCATGGCTTCGGCGTGTGCGAGCGCCGCGCCGTCCAGCAGTTCGCGGGCATCCTGATAGACCGCCATGTCCTCGCCGCGCGCCTGGGCATCGGCGAATCCCGCCTCGAGCGCCGCGATCACCGTCGACGCGGCCGCGAGCTGCTCGTCCGCATTGGCGACGATCTCGGCGAGCCGGCCATCGGTCTCGCCCGCCTCCCGGTCGATGGCGGCATCGATAGCGCCCCGGTCGCGATCGGCAAGCTCGACCTGGCGGCGCACGATCGCCGGCCAGAAGTCGTGGAACTGCGTCCTGACCTCGGGGTCCGCGGTACCCGCACCCTGGAGCCGCCGCCAATCGAGCGGCAGGGACTGCAGAAACATGGCGAAATCGGCTGCGGTGTCCGGCCTGATGATCCCAGCCGGTTCGACGTCGCCGAGATGCTGAGGCCCGGCAGCCTCCAGCGACAGCTCGGCATCCGAGGCACCGCGCATGACGGCTTCCCGCGCTCCGGCCGGCCGCCAGTCGGCGATCGACGCGCCGGTATGCCGGTTCCAGACGGCCCAGGCCTTGCCGCCGAGGCCGGCCGAGATCGCGAGGTCCGGCACCGCGTCGTGAACGAGCACGGGGATCGAGGCCTCGGGTCCCAGGAGCTGCAGCAAATGCAGCCGCTCCGCATTGCCCACCCGGCCCGCCGCGAATTCCGGCGTGATCGCGAGTTCGCCGGGCCGCCAGCCCGCCTCGCCCAGCACCTCGTGCAGGGCCGCCTCGTTGATGCTGCCGATGCGTTGCCTCAGATCATCGGTGAGCGAGGCGCGCGATTCCGACAGGAGCCGTCGCGCATGTGCCGCCAGTTCGTCACGCGCCTGGTCTAGGGCGCCCGGGTGCAGCGACGCCGACAGCGCGATCGCGGCCAGTCGCGAATTGGCCTCGGGTGTCGCATGCGCCGACGCCATCAGCCGCTCGAGGGCGGCGGTCATCGTCGGCGCCCGCTCGAGCAGCGCGGCGAGATCGTCGACATGACGCAGGAGCTTGGCGGCGCGCGGCGATCCCTCGGCGGCGGCGCGGGTTCCGTCGAGCACGACGACACCGGAGGGGAGCGAGAAGCGCGGCTCCCCGGGGCGGTACTGGCGATCGCGGAAGGCGGCGCGGAACCAGCGCTCGTGCGCTAGCGACGCCTTGCGGGCCTGCATCCGCGCCGGGCGCGGGGTCGACGCGATCTCGTGTATGGCGCGATAGAGGTCGGGCACCGCCTCGACCGCCGACATGCCCAGCTCGTCGAGGAATGGGAAGTGCGCCGGGTGGTTGCGCATCGCCCAGACCGCGCTGCGGACGGCGCTTTCGATATCCTCGGGTTTCGGCCAGCGCTGCGTGTCGGCTCCGGGCCCGCGCGTCAGGTCGCGGATATCCTCGATCGTCGACCAGGCGTCGAGTTCCGGCCGGGGATGGGTCGAGTATGGCTCGGCGATGCGGTACGAATGGGCCGCGAGCCGCGAGACCAGCTTCGATTCGATTGTGGCGAGATCGAAGGATCCAGCCCCGGGCTCTCCAGCGGCATCGTCGGTGTCGCCGAGCGCGAAGCGCCTGATGCCGCCGGCATCGATGCCGATCGAGGCCAGCGCCGCGCCGTAGCGCAGCTCGGCGCCGCGATGCCGGATCTCCGCGACGGCCCGGTCGGCCGCCGAGACCATCTGGCGATCGCTCGCGCGATCGCTCGCCGCGGCGAGTTCAGCACGCCGCTGCGCCACCGCGAGGCCGGCGAGGCGCAGTCCGGGTGCCGGCCGGTCGAGCAGGTCGACCATCTCGGCCAGCGATGCCACGATCCGGCGCTGCGCCCGCGCGGCATCGAACAGCTGGCGATCACCCGGCTGCTCGGCGACGGCCGCGCCGATCGGCACGGCAAGCTCGGCCATCCGCTCGTGGAACGCCGCCGCATCCTCGCGCGAGTTGATCGCTTCGATGCGCAGAACTGCGCCCTCGTCGCGGCCGAGCGCGAACTGAGCCGGTATCGCGGCGCCGAGCTGCGCTACGGCGCGGCGCTGGCCTCGATCGGCATCGATGCCGGCGGCGACGGTCGCTTCGCGTGCCGCCGCAAGCTCGTCGCCGATCGCCGTCCCGATGCTCGCCGGCCGCGGCGACACCTTGTCCGACCCCAGGGCGATCCAGAGGTCGGCGCCGTCGGCGGAACGGCCCCACAGCCGTTGCGCGTGACGGTCGCTCGCCCGTCCGGCCG
>JAFKFH010000014.1 GCA_017307375.1 Alphaproteobacteria bacterium | reverse complement strand
GCCTCGGCGGTGGAGGAGCAGGGTGCGGCGACGCAGGAAATCGCCCGCAATGTCGAGCAGGCCTCGGCCGGCACCCAGGAAGCGTCGGCGAGCGTGTCGGCGGTCAAGCAGGCGGCCGACGATGCCGGCCATGCCGCCGACCAGGTGGCGGCGGCCTCGGGCGAACTGTCGACCCTGGCCGAGAAGCTGCGCGGCGAGGTCGACCGCTTTCTCCGCCAGGTCCGCGCCGGCTGAGCATCAGGTCCCGCAATCGGCCGGTCGGGATTGTCTGCCGGCCGATTGCGGGGGCACTGCCCGGACCAGGATGCGCAGCATGTCGTCGGGCAGGACCTGATCGATCACCGGTTCGAAGCAGTGCTGCAGGGCCTCGCGCACCGCTTCGGCGGCGACTTCCTCGCCGTCTTCGCCCTGCGGCTGATAGATGATCCTGGGACTCATGGCACTTCCTGATCGGCATCCGGCAGGACGGCCGGTTTCAAGCTCGAAACGCAGGTCGCCGCGCAAGGGTCCACGGTCACAGCAAAATTACAATCGTCCGCTCACGGCAGCATGCGCCGCATCAGCTGATCGCGGGCGACCATCTGGTGGAAGACCGCCACGGCGGCATGACCCGCGGCCAGTGCGATCATCAGATAGCTGCCCAGTTCGTGGATTTCGGTCAGCGGGCGATAGATCTCGCGATTGCGGGCCAGCGGCGAGGCGAGCTGGAACAGGCCGAAATCGAGGCCGAGCCCGCGAAACAGCAAGGTCGGCACCCCGATCGCCGGCACCGCGATCATCAGCACGTAGAGCAGCAGGTGGCCCAGATGCGCCAGCCGGGCGGCCAGCGGCGCCAGCGGCGGCTGATAGGGTGGCGGCCGGTGCCCCAGCCGCCAGGCCAGCCGCGCCAGGCTCAGGACAAGCACGGCCAGTCCGATCAGCGCATGCAGGTTGATGACCGCACTTTTCCAGCCTGACGGAAAATCGTCGACGGTCAGGCCGAGGCCGAACGCCGCCAGGATCAGGAGCGCGACCGCCCAATGCAGGGTGATGGCGACAGCGTCGTATCGCGGTAGCGGGTCGATCATGAGTAGTCCCCTGGCTTGGCCTGCCGGCCTGGCTTGGTCGGGTATTCATATGCCGTAAGGCGACGGGCGTCGATGCGGCATCGCGTCTCCTGCCAAGGACTCGGCAATCGCCTGTTCGACGGGCCATAGCGGTCCCGGCCCGAACGGATCGAGCGGTATCCGGGGCAGCAATGGCGGTTGCGCCAGGAAGCGCGGCCGGCTGCCGCGATGGGCCTGGGCGGCGTGGACCAGGAACGGGTGGCAGAGATAGACGGTCCCGTCCGGCCCCGTCGCCGCCGTTTCCGGACAATGTATGGTTTCCCGGAATCCGTCGGCCGCGAGTTCCCGCAAGGTGAGCCCGGCTTCGCCGGCGGGGGCGAGGCGCCGGGCGATGGCGCGATGCGAGCCGACGCGGATGCGGGGCGGTGCGTCGTCCGACCCGACGTCGGAGAACAGGAACAGCATCAGCAGCGCCCGGCCGCGGGACAGGACGTTGGCGCGCCAGTCGAGGAAATCGGGTGCTTCCAGCCCGAAGCTGACATCGATGTGCCAGCCGCTGTCGCCGGGATCCTGTGGCGAGGGAAAGCGGACGGGGAAGCTGCCCATCGCCCGGCAGGGCAGCCATCGGCCGGGGCCGACCAGCTGGTCGAAGGCATCGCGCAGCACCGGGGTGTCGGCGGCAGCGACGAACGGCCCGTCGCTGTAATGGCCGAGGCGGACGACGGGCCGGGTCCAACTTGCCGGCCGATAGGGATCGCAACCGCTGTCGCGCCACAGGATCCGGCGAGCCTCGGCGGCGAGGGTAGGGGCAAAGGCATTGTCGACGCGGACGTAGCCGTCGGCGACGAATTGCGCGATCTGGGCGCGCGTCAGGGCATGCGGCATCAGGGGCTCTCTCGTTCCCGGGGGTATTCCAGAAAAGGCTGACCGGCAGGGCCGGTCAGCGTCGCAGGAACGAGATCTTCTTCATGCCGCCAGTGTTGCCGCCGGGCGGCGGCGGCGCAATCGCTATTCCGCCGCCTCCGCCTTCTGCTCGACCTCGTCGATCGGCAAGGCGAAATGCTCGACCCGCCGGGCGGGGCGGTTGTTGAACAACAGCCGCGTCACGTCCGGTCGCGAATAATGCCCGGCCGGATCCGCCGCATTCTTGGCGACCCCGATCGCCGCGAGGTCGATTTCCGCGTAGATCAGCCCCTCCTGGGTTTCCGGCAGCTTCTCGGCCAGCGCGGCGCCGTCGGGCCCGAAAATCATCGCATGGCCACCCCCGGCATGCAGGAACTGGTGCTTGGCCGGGCTGTCGCACAATTCGTCGATCATCGCCGGCGAGACGGTGGCGCAGGGCGCCAGCACGAAGCACGAGCCCTCGACCGCATAGACGCGCGAGGCGGCGTTGTTGACTTCGGCCCCCAGCGCCACCGCGAACGGATCGTAGAGCGAGAAGCTCGGCCAGGCTGCGACATGGACCTGTTCGTCCTGCGCATACATCGCGTACTTGGACAGCGGCTGCAGGTGTTCCCAGCAGCAGAGTGCGCCGAGACGGCCGATATCGGGCCGGTCATGCACCGCGAGATCGCTGCCGTCGCCCTCGCCGAATACCGTGCGCTCGGCGTGCGTCGGGCGCAGCTTGCGGCGCCGGGCGATGGTCTCGCCGGCCGGCCCGATCAGCCACTGGGCGATATAGAGGCTGCCGCCGGCGCGTTCGGACAGGCCGAGTACGGCGGTGATGCCGGCCTTGGCCACCGCGGCGCGCAGGCGCTCGGCCTGCGGGCTGTCATAGGCCAGCGAATTGTCGAAATAGCGCCCGACGAAGCCGCGCCCGATCGCCCAGGCCGGTGCGTCGAGCCAGATATGCCAGGGATAGCCCGGGATGAAGGTTTCCGGAAAGCCGATCAGCCGTGCGCCGTTGGCGGCCGCTTCCTCGATCAGCGCGATGGTCTTGTCGACCGTGCCGTCGAGATCGAGCCAGACCGGCGCGGCCTGTACGACCGCCACTTTGTATTTCGGGTGCTTGGTGCCCATCGTTGCCTCCTGTTTCGAGACCCCGATGCTAGGCATGGACCGGGGCTGCGCGTTTGTCCCGGCCGGCACCAAAACTTGACCGGGACGGCGCGACCCCCTGAAACCATGGTATGCTCGATGCCGGATCTTTCTGCGGGGGAGGGCGTGGCGATGTTCACCCGGCTCGATACCGACGGCACGCCGCCTTCGCGGCGCCTGGCGCTGTGGCAGGACATCGTCTGCGACGTCTTCGTCCAGCTCGACTGCCGTTCGGATGCCGGCGACAGTTTTCGCGGGGCGATCGATCGCCGCGACCTCGGCCTGTTGCAATGCACCGAGGTGGTCTCGTCGCGCCAGCGCGTGTTTCGCACGCCCGCCCGCATCCGCCGCGCCCACGAGGACTTCGTGCTGGTCGCACTCGGCCTCGCGGGCAGCGGCGGCGTGGTCCAGGACGGACGCGACGCGCTGATCGAACCCGGCCAGTTCGCCCTCTACGACACCACCCGGCCCTACGAATTGCAGTTCGACGGCGATTTCAGCCAGATGGTCATCCAACTGCCGCGGGCCGAACTGTTGCGGCGCGTCGGCGACACCGAACGGCTGACCGCGACGACCTTTGCCGCCGGCGACGCCGCCGCCCGGCCGCTGGAACGGCTGACCGCCGAGTTCCTGCGCGGCGTCGCGCGCACCGCCGGCACGGTCGGCGACGAGGTGGCGGCGCGGCTGTCGGGCCAGGCGATCGACCTGCTCGGCGCGATGCTGTCCGACCGGCTGACCGCCGGCGCCCGCGCCACCACCACGCATCGTGCCGCGATGCTCTACCGGCTGAAAGCCTATATCGAGGCCCATCTGGCCGAGGCCGAGCTTGGTATCGGCCAGGTGGCGGCGGGCCTCGGCCTGTCGCCGCGCTACGTCAACGACCTCTTGGCCGACGAGCGGACGTCGTTCCGCCGCTACCTGCTTGCCCGCCGGCTCGACCAGTGCCGGCGCAGCCTCGCGGCACCGGTCCAGGCGCATCTGCAGATCGGCGAGATCGCCTTCCTCTGGGGTTTCAACGACCTCGCCCATTTCAGCCGCGCGTTCAAGGAACGCTTCGGCCTGTCGCCGCGCGCCTGGCGCGCCGCGGGCGGTGCCAGGCTGCGCGACCACTAGGACAGAGCAACATCGATGACGGGAATCGGACGCAGGATCCTCCTGGCGCGGCTCGGTGCGGCCATCGCCGCCACGGCCTGTCCCCGGGTCGCCGGGGCGGCGCCGGCGCGGCTCGGCCTGCTGCTCGCGGGCAGCAAGGGGGCCTATTTCACCGATGCGACGACCGCGATCGTGGGGCAGGGCCTGCACGACGCCGGCCTGCGCGACGGCCGCGACTATCAGCTCGACGTCCACTATGCCGGGGGTGACTACCAGCGGCTCGGACCGCTGGCGCAAGGTCTGGCAGCGTCCGGCGCCGCGCTGATCCTGGCCAACACGATCGCCGGGGTGCGCGCGGCCCAGGCCGCATTGCCCACCCGCCCGGTGGTGATGCTGGGGATCAACAATCCCGTCGAATCCGGGCTGATTGCGACATTGGCAAGGCCGGGTGGCCAGACCACCGGCATCGCCACCCAGATCGAGGACATGACGCCGAAGATGCTCGATTTCCAGCGCCAGATCGTGCCGCGGGCGCGGCGGATCGGCGTCGTGCTCAATCCGGCGAACCCGAGCAACCAGGGCATGCTGGCGGGCTTGCAGGCCGGCGCGACCGGCCACGGTATCGCCGTGGTCCCGGCAGCGGTCCGCCTGCCCGGCGACCTCGATGCCGCGCTCGCGACCCTGGCCGCTGCGGATCTCGACGCCCTCCACCTGCTCGCGGACGCAGCCAGCCTGGACCTCTGCGACCGGATCGCGCCCTTCGCCCTCTCGCGCCGCCTGCCGTTTTTCGCACCCTATCCGCCGGCCGCCGAGATCGGCGGCCTGCTCGGCTTCGGCCCGGTGCCGGGCAAGCTGCTGGGACGGGCCGGGTATTTCGTGCGCCGCATCCTCGACGGTGCCACGCCGGCCGACCTGCCGGTCGAGCAACCCACCGTGGTCGAGCTCTGGATCAACCTCGCCACCGCCCGCGCCCTGGGGGTGGAGATTCCGCTGACCCTGCAGACGGCGGACCGCATCTTCGATTAAGTCGCCAGTCGTCCGTCCGCAACCCTGCGCCTGCTACCAGCCCGCGCACGGGCGCCCGCGCGCTTCCGCAATCGTATGACGAGCATCAATACGCATTTTGTCATCAACAAATCACCCTAATAAGTAGTGAAATTATTCAAGACCATTGCTTAATGAATGTTTAGAACAACCAAAAAACGTCATGCATAATAATATTTGCGTATTGAAATACCTTGAAGTAGATTTTTCAGTGGTCGTGGGGGAGTTTGTTGTGATGAAAAAAAGCAGGCAGATCCGCCGGGATGCCGGCGGAGCCATTTTTGCTTTCGCGCTGCGGAAGGTGCTTACGGAAAAGAAGTCTCTGCTTAAGACGCGGGCAAATTGGGCGAAACTCGCGGGCTTGCCCTATGGCGTCGTCTCGGCGGCCTTCAATGGTGGCAAAATTCCGTCGGGCACGCTCGAGGCGCTGGCCGCCGCGGCGGGGATGGAGGCTGGCGAGATGATCCAGGCTGCGATGCGCGACAGCGCGGCCGACGACATCGCGCTCGATGCCGAAAGCTTCGGTCGGCGCCTGCGCGCGCTCAGCCTGCGCCAGGGACTGACCGATACCGAATTGGCTGGCCGGCTGGGCATCAGCACGACGCGCTATGGCCATTATGCCCGCGGCCGGAACGAGCCGGGCCTGGCCATGTTGCACGCGCTGTGCGGTGCGCTCGACCTGTCGCCGAACGACCTGCTCGGCTATGGCGCCGACCAGGCGGCCTCGCGCCGCAAGGGGGCGCGGCCCGCCGCCGCGGCGCTTGATTGACCGTCGGTGCGGCCTGCATGACGGTTCGGGTCCGGTCATGCCGTGGGCATCAGCTCTGCGGTGCTGCGCATGGGATAGGGCCTCTGGCTGCAAAGCTCGGGTCGACACTATAAGTGCTAGCGCTTAATCACGTCAATAAGCGATTGCGCTATCGATTAATGCCGCATTGACGCGGGGGACGGACGATATGACCGATTGCGCTAGCGGTGAGTCGCAGGCTAAACGAAGGGCAATGCCCAAGCCGAAGCTCTACACGGAAGACGTCTTCATCCGCGCCCCCGAGGGTACCAAGGCGCGGATCGACGCGCAGCGCGGCGACACCCGGCAAGGCGATTTCCTGCGCCGCGTGCTCCTCGGCGCGCTGGCCGACATGGAAGCCGGCAAGTGGTCGCCACCGGCGGCGACGGACAAGTCGCAGAAATAGGCGCACCGGCCGGCCCGGCCGTCGCAGCGATAGCCAGGCCACAGCACCGTGCAACCTCAGGACGAGGCTTCCATCGCCGCCGGCTGCTGGCGGCGTCGCGTTCGGTTGCCAGATTTTTGGCGGATTGCCGCGCTTCTATCGATAAAAATGCACCTATTAAAATACAACTGTGCCGATATTTCATCGATACAGAAATATAAACTCAACATAGTGCTCTCATATTAACCATCATCATGGCCTGACTCCCCTAAAGCACACTGTTATGCTGAGAATCGGAAAAGAGGGAGGATTACAATGCGTGTATTATTGGGAATTCTGGCGGGTTTTTTGTGTGCGTGGATTGGCACCGCCAGTGCCGCGCTGATCGAAAGCGGTATCTATTTCAACCCGAGCGAGGGCGGGCGCGGCTATTCGATCGAGCAACAGGGGACGCAGATGACGCTGATCATCTACGTCTATGAGACTGGCAGCCTGGCGCCGGTCTGGTACTACGCCACGGGCGGATACTCGTTGAACGGGTCCGGCTATCCGACGTTCTCGGCAAACCTCACCAAGTACAGCGGCGGCCAGTGTCTGGGCTGTGCCATGACATCGCCGGCAGGTACCTCGGCCGGCACGGCAACGCTGACCTTCAGCACCGCCAGCAGGGCGACGCTGTCGCTTGGCTCCAGCGGGCCTTTCGGTTCGGGCGGATCAGCCATGATCCCGCTGTCCCGCTATACGTTCTCCGATTCCCAGAATCCGTTGCTGGGCCAATGGGCGTTCGCCTATTCGATCGGCTCGCCGACCTATTCCAGCAGCTATGGCGGCATCGTCCGGTGCTCGACGGTCGGCTCGCCGGTCAATTCGGGCGGTACCGGTTTCGTCTCCTGCGCGCCGAGCGGTTATGCCGGCGAATGCTACACTTCCGGCAGTTTCGCGGGTCAGTGTCTGCTGATCTATGTCGGATCGACGATAACCGAGACCTATCTGATCTCGATGCCGACCAACGAATTCCGCGGCCAGTACTGGCTGACGCCGGGCAGCGGCACGCGCTATCGCGTCCAGGGGGTTCGGGCGGCGATCGCCGGCGAAGCCAATCTGTTCGGGGCAGGCAGTGCCGCCGACATCGTGGCGAATGCCGCGCCCGGTGCGGTCGAGACGGCCAAGCTTGCCGCCGATGCGCTGGCCTCGGCCGGGGCCGACGCCGTTCCCGCCGACCCGGCCTTGACCGACGCCGTGACGGCGCTTGCCGCCCGGCTGCGCGGCAACTGACGACCTGCTGCCGGTCTTTCTTCGGGGGGCGCCTGACGGCGTCCCCCCTTTTTTTCCCGGCTTGACGGGTAGCGTGCCTTCATGGGCGGCTTCGTGACGGACATCCCGCCGATTTCGCCGACCGGATCATGCAGGCGCATTGCGGCATAGGCGAACGCATGGCCCGCCCGATGGCGGTGGCGATCGAGCACAGCATCTGGCCATGCGCGACCGGCTTCATACCGGCCATCGGGCGGGGCGCGGCATTTTCGGGCGTGAGACGGCGCGCCTGCCGCGCTATACAGGTTGAATGGGATACGGGGTCTTCATCCACCGCGCCGATTCGATCTACGACGACAGCCCCGCCGCGCGCTATCAGTTCCCCAGCCAGTATCTTGGCCGTGCCCGGGCCAGCGAAGGCGACTGGATCCTGTACCTCGAGCCGGCCAAGGTCGCGCGGACGCGCGGCTATTTTGCGGTGGCGCGGGTCAGCCGGATCAGTCCGGATCCCAAGGTCTCCGGCATGTATCTCGCGCATATCGAGCCGGGCAGCTATCTCGATTTTGCCAATCCCGTCCCCTTTACCGGCCCCGATGGTGTCATCGAACGCGGCTTGCTGAATGACACCGGCCGGCTTTCCGGCCGCGCCCAGGCGGCGGTGCGACCGATTTCGGCCGAGGACTTCAATCGCATCGTCGGGCTGGGCCTCGACGATCACGAACCGTTGCTGCCGCGGCTCGGCGAAGCCCTGCCGCCGCTCGGGTTGAACGACGAGCGCGCTCCCTTTGTCCAACAGCGCGACCGCGTCAGTTTCATTGCCACCCGTGCGGTGCGTGACCGCAATTTCCGGCGTGTCGTGCTCCGCGCCTATGACGAACGCTGCGCGATCAGCGGCCTGAAACTGATCAATGGCGGCGGACGCGCCGAGGTCGATGCCGCGCATATTCGCCCGGTCGAGCATGACGGTCCCGACGCGGTTTCGAATGGCATCGCGCTTTCAGGCACCGCGCACTGGATGTTCGACCGTGGCCTGATCAGCCTGAGCAACGAGTTGGAAATCCTGATCTCTCGCCAGGTGAACGATCCCGACGGGGTGCGCGGCTTCATCAACAGAAGCGGGCGTGCCTTTGCCCCGGTGCGGCCAGCCGAACGGCCTCACCCCGATTTCCTGGCCTGGCATCGGGAGAACTGCTTCAAACGGTAATGGGCGTCGGGGACGGAAGCGGCCGATGCCCAGAGTGGGCGGCTCGGACGTGGCGGAGGGAGAGACCGTTTCCGTCGAACTTCCCGACGTTTCCCGACAAACCAAGAAAACTCATTCCTCTTGCATTGGCGCTGCATCGATCGCAAATTGAACTTCGTCGACGAACCACGATGACCGCCGAAAAAGCCAACGCAAACACGGGTCGGGACACGGGTCGAAAAAGTTCGACGGAAGGAATCGCCCCATGCCCCGAAGCCTGTACCGCCTTACCGCCGCGACCGTGTCCAAGGCGAAGAAGCCTGGCACCTACGCCGATGGCGGCGGGCTGTACCTGCAGGTGACGAAGGCCGGGGTCAAGTCGTGGCTGTTCAAGTACGAGGCGGCGGGCAAGCGCCGGGAAATGGGCCTGGGGCCGGTCCGTGACGTGACGCTGGCCGAGGCGCGGGAAAAGGCGGCCGAAATGCGCCGTCTTCGCCTCGCCGGCGTCGACCCGATGGCGCAGCGCGACGAACAGCGCCGGGCGCGGGAAGCCGCCGCAGCCGCTGCGATGACCTTCCGGCAGGCTGCCGCCGCCTGCATCGTCGACAAGACGCCGGGATGGGCGAACGCCAAGCATGCCGCGCAGTGGACCGCGACCCTGGAAACCTACGTCTATCCGACGATCGGCGACATGTCGGTCGACCAGGTCGAAACGCCGCATATCCTGGCGGTGCTGCGGCCGATCTGGACGACGATCCCCGAGACGGCAAGCCGGGTGCGCGGGCGCGTCGAAACCGTGCTGGATTGGGCGAAGGTGTCGCAGTTGCGCCGGGGCGAGAACCCGGCGCGCTGGAAAGGCCATCTCGACCAGATCCTGCCGCCGCGGTCGAAGGTGGCGGCCGTGGTGCATCATGCCGCGCTGCCCTATGTGCAGGTACCGGCGTTCATGGCCGAGCTGCGCCAGGTGCAGGCCACGGCGGCTCGGGCGATGGAATTCCTGATCCTCAACGCGAACCGGACCAGCGAGGCCCTGTATGCCCTGGATCCGGAGTTCGCGCTGTCGCCGGTCGACGAGGCGATATGGACCATCCCGGCCACCAGGATGAAGGCGAAGGTGGAACACGTCATCCCGCTGGCGGCCCAGGCGGTCGAACTGGTCGAGCGCATGCGGGTCGAGCGGCCGCGCGGCCCCTATGTGTTCCCGGGGCCGGACGGCATGCCGCTGTCGAACATGAGCCTGCTGATGCTGCTGCGCCGGATGGGCCGGACCGACATTACCAGCCACGGCTTCCGGTCGGCGTTCAAGGATTGGGCGGCCGAACAGACCGCCTTCCCCAACGAGGTTTCGGAAATGGCGCTGGCGCACCGGATCAAGGACAAGGCCGAAGCGGCGTACCGGCGCGGATCCATCCTTCAGAAGCGCCGCCGCTTGATGCAGGCATGGGCCGACTACTGCCTGTCGCCGGCCCTGCCTGCGGCGTCCGTTACACCCCTGCGCCGGGCTTGAAGTCCGGCAGCGAAGCCAGCCAGCGCCGGGCTTCGCTCTTCCTGATCATGGTCCGCCGGCGGACCTTGACCGCCTTCAGCTCGCCGTCGGCCAGCATGCGATAGAAGGTCGTCGGCGCCAGGCTGTGATCGGCCCGGAACTTCTCGGCCGAAATCAGCCCGTCGTCGTCAGGCTCGGCCTCGGCCGCCGGGACCGGCGGATTGATCTGGGTTGGACGTTGCTTACCCTGGCCCTTCATCGGCCGTTCTCCATTTCCAAAGGCGCGCGCGTCGGGTCGCCGCCGACCCTGCGCTTGAGCAGGATGAAATTCGGCATCTCGGCATCGATCGCCCAGAACCATGAAGCGACCAGCCGAAGATCCGGTTCGACCAGACCGCGGGCGTTCGTCTCGCGAATGACCTGCATCATCCGTTCGCCTATCGCCTCGAGGTCGTTCCGTGGCTCGGTCATCGGCCACCCGCGGTATCGGCAGGCTCGACATGGATCTTGTCCGTTCCGCGCATGTCCGGCGCTGGGCTATCCAGCCAGTCGGCGACATATTTGTCGGCCCATCCGGCATGCGTGGCGCAGTGATCGACGAAGATCCTGCCGTCACCGTCGCGGCCCTTCACGGTGGCCACCATGGGGGCGCGGCAGTCGGGGTGCGAACAGATCATCGATCGCCCCCGAACTTCGGCGCCGCATTCAGCTGCAGCCGGTACCGGATGGCGCCCCGAGTGATCGACTGTTTCCAGGCCACCAGGGTATCGGGCGTCTTGCCCAGGTCGGGCAGCAGTTTCGCCAGCTCGTCGGCCAGCCGGCGGTCCAGCGGGTCGGCCTTGGGCCAGGTCATAGCAGCATCCCCTCGGGCGCGGTCGGGGCTGGCCCGAGGCCTTCGAGCTTGGCCTTGACCAGCTTGATCAGTTCGTAAGGGCTATCGGCCTTGACCTCGAACTGGTAAGCCTCGCGATCGCGGAGGAAAAAGGGCGGCCACGCACGATAGCGGTTTCGATCAGCCGAAACCCATATCGGCGTCTCGGCGATCAGGTACATCACACCTGCCGCGTCGCGGTGGTCGTCAAACGGGTGCGCGACCAAGTCGCCCGGCAGCATCTCCCGGCCGGCGGCAGGATCCCGGGCGACGATAATCCACCCTTCCTCGCCCAGGTATTTGACGACCGCGTCCGCGACGTCTAGTTCGTCGCCCACGATCCCGCCGGCGCTGTTGTCGATCGCGGCGGCGATGATGTCCCGCGCGGGCGTCATGCCGGCACCCGGTAGGCTCGGTCCGTCCAGGTGGCGGCCATATCCTCTGCCGTTTCCTTGGGGCAGCCGGCGCGCAGCAGCAGTCCCAGTTGGGCGAAGTAGCTTCGCCCCCAGGCCTCGCCGCGCCCCCGCCTGGCGAGCGTCGAGGGCGCCGAGGCCTCGCCCCGGAGCATATCGGCGACCGCCATGCCGGCCAGATCAACTTCGTTGCGCCGGGGCTTCACGATTCGGCCCCGGTCAGGTCGCGCGCCATGCGGGCGATAGCCCAGGCGAACTGTTCGTCCTGTTCGCCGTCGGCCGGGAACTTCGGCGGCATGGCCCCCATCTGCAGGGCCGCCGCGACCTGAAGGAAGCCTTCGGCCGTGGTCGGCGTGGCCCAGATCAGCAGGTTCCGGGCGGTGTCGAGTTCGTCCAGCACGCCGGCCGGCAGCGCGTCGAGTTCGCCAAGCCCGCGTTCCTCAGCCCAATAGGCCGCGTATGCGTCGCGGAACCGGGCCGCGATCGTCAAGGCATGGTCGGCAGGCGGGCTCATCCGGCCATGTAGCTTGGTGGCGTGCCAGTCGGGCGGGGCCGGGCGGGCGATGCAATTGTACGAGATTTCTGTTTCCCCAAGCGCCAGCAGCTCGCCGATGCCATTGGCAAAACCGAGCAGGTCACCGTTCGACCATTCGCCCGCCTGGATGAGGGACCGGAAAATCTGGATCATCCGGTCCCCCGACTGCCCGGGGTAGCGGCGAAGGTGGGCAACCAGCGAGACCGCATACGCGCTGCCGGCAGTCTGGCTATCCTCGCGCTCGCCGCGACCGCCTGCGGCCGTGCCCGACAAGATGCCGCTGATCTTGAAATCTCGTTCCTCGCGCTCCCACTCTTCCATCTCGCCGGCGGGCGGCGGCTGAACCGGGTCCTGGCCGGCCTCATGCGTCGGTCGATGGGCCGATGCCGGGCCGTCGGGCTGCGGCATCAACGCCGCCAGGTCGCGCAACGCCGCGTTTTCCAGCAGGTCGACGGCTGCGGGCCCCTCGGCCGAGCTATTCCAGCTCGGGGGGGCCTCGCCCCGCTCGTAGCCGAGCAACCGCGCGCACCGGGCCGACAGTTCAAGCTTGGCGATGACGTCGGCGTGGCTGGCGCTGCGGCACTCACTGGCCGCGTGCATGGCACGATCCCAGTTGACCAGCGCTGTTTCGCGCGCCCCGTCGACGTCCTCGGCCTTGTCCTGGTCGAACGGCGCCAGGACCTCGCAAGCCGCCAGCGCGGCCGCGCATAGCGCGGCCAACGCCGGGGTGACAGGATCAGCCACGGCCGGCACGGCTGGTTCGCGCGCCGTGATCGCTTCGAGGTCGCGCAGGATCCCGGCCACCTGGGTCACGGTATTGACCGTCTCGTGGTCATCGACCCAGGCCTTCAGTACCCTGACCTTCGCCAGCACGCCGGCCAGCGTCCCGGCCTCGGCCGAGACGACCCGCGCTTCGATCGCGGCGGCTTCATCCAGCATCGGGGCCACGGCGGCATCGTCGGCCGCAGCATCTGGCGCCTTCGCCAGCCGCTCGGCCTCGGCCTTCAGCCGCACGACCTCGGCGGCGTCGGCCAGCAACATCGCGTCCGTCCCGGCGCTGAAGGCCTCGGGCAGGGCGGCCTTGTCGCCCACGCCCGGCAAATGTGCATTCGGCCCGCGGCCTGGCACGATTGGCGGATGGTCGTTACCCGGGGCCTGCTGGCCGGCGGAGAAGGAAATGGCTTCGCCCAAGGCGATACCGTCGCGAAAGGCGGTATCGAGGTCATCGGCCGTGATTTCATCGGCCGTCCCGAACTGCACCGGCCCGGCCAGCCGACCCCTAAGGGTGTCGCCATCGACAACGCGGCCAACAAGCAGCGCGGCGTCCAACGCGACTGCCGCCGCCAGCCGCTGGTTCCTGTCGAGGGTCGAGTGTTGCACGCCCTCGAACGCCGCCGGCCACAGCACCGCGGCCTTGTTTACCAGATCCTCGGCCGTCATCGCCTGGGTGCCGATCAGTTCGGCCAGCAGGTTGTCCGCAGCTTCCTGCGCTCGGGCGGCGCGCGCCTCATCCTCTGCCGAGACATGAAACATGTCGAAGACCTCGCCGACGACCGCGTCCCGGGCTTTAATCGCGGCCATGGCGTGACGGGAAATCTCGGCCATGTCAGGCAACGGTGCCGGTTCGTCAACAATGGGGCCGCGAACGACGGCCTCGGTATCAGCGGACTTGGCCGCGCTGCGGCGCTTCCTGGTGGGAGTGGTAAGCATCGCGCGTTCCCCTCACGCTGCGCGGCGGCAGCGGATGCCGGATGAACCCGGCGGTCGTCAGTCCATGCGGACCCAACGACCGAACATTACGCATATGCGCATAATGCCGTCAATGCGCATATGCGCCCGAATCACACGATGCGCCAACCCTCGAAGCTGCATAACACTGGCTGTATCTCTTCAATCAGTTTTGTTTCGATATGCAAAATTGATTCAAAATTATAGAATGATATCGATACGCTTTCGACAGTTGATCCTATGTATTTTCCTAGAACGACGTCCTTATGTTCGGATGATGATTGCGATTTATAAACAACAAGCACATGCTCATTGCGTATCGCCGGCTTAACTGGATGAAAAATTACTAAATCTCCGGGGTTATATTTTGGCACCATCCTTTCATTCGAGACATAAACGCCTATCGCTCCTTCGTATTTCTCAAAGAAGGATTCTTCACCCACCCAATCCGCTGGCTTAGTTCCCATCCGGGATCCGGTAGGGCCGCCAGGATAGAGAGGGAATACGGGGATTCTCGTCAATTGGTGGGCCGCTTGGCGGACGCCCCTCCCAAGTGACGCGGCGTCCCGCACGAACCGTTCCTGGTCCCTTACCGGCTCAAGCGCCCGATCATAGGTGCGAGACCGATCCATTACGCGATCATGTTCCGACATTACTCTTTCCCAGTTCTCGACGTACTGAGCCAGAACATCGGGAAGCGGTAACCCTGCGGCGATCGCTATTTTTTGCAGTGTCGCGGGTCGCATGCTGCCCCCGTACTCTGGGTTGGCCACGACGCGAGAGATGGTCGACTGGTTGACGCCCGCCTTGTCGGCGAGCGCGGTCGCGGTCAGGCCGCTTGCGCGGATTGCCTCGCGTAGGAAAGCAGCGAAATCGCTGGGATTTGGGAACTTCGACATAAGCATATCGTAACCGCCCTCTCATATGCGTTCCACCATAATGCACCAATGCGTCACTTGACATGCGCATATGCGTAGCATTAGGTTTGATGCATGACTGCGCCAAATCTCGAAGAAGTTGAGGCCTTCCTTAAGGGGAAGCGGGTTTCAATCGCAAAACTGTGCCGCGACGCGCAGATCGACCCAACCACGTGGCAGCGGTGGAAAAACGGCGCCCATCCCCGCGCCGATAGTTGGGATCGTCTACGGGTCGCATGCTTCCGCCTCGTGAAGTGGAAGCCCCCGGCGCTCGATTCTGCGGAACATATCGATAGGGCGACTCAGGCTTCCAAGGACCCTTTGGCGCGCGCCACATCATGAAGGATCCCAGCCTCATCGACGCTATTTATGCCGCCGGCGGCAACAATGCGCTTGCAAGGGCAATCGGCGTAACGCCAAGCGCGATCTCGCAGTGGGATCGCGTACCGGCACAGCGCGTGTTGCAGGTCGAGAGAGCAACCGGCGGTAAGGTCGGTCGGCGACAGCTTCGCCCTGACCTCTACGCCGACGAAACGCCCAGCAACCACGGCGCATCTCCGCGGCGCTCCGCAAGGGCGCGCGACTGGCTGATCCTCGGCACCCCTCCGTCCTGTTACGCGGGGTACCCGCTGAAGCCCGTGGCGCTGCTGTCGCAAAACGTCTGACCGGAGAACGACATGCCCAACCTGATCCCCGTGGTTTCGATCGCTGGCGACCGCGTCGTCGCCAACAGTCGTGACGTCGCCGAGTACTTCGGCAAGAAGCACCGCAACGTCCTGGCTGCGATCGACGCGATGATCGCAGCCCAGCCGACCATATCCCCGCTGACTTTTAAGCAGGGGGTCTACCGTCTGCCGGAGACGGCCGACCAGGAGCATCGTTGCTTCGAGATGGGGCGTGACGGCTTCACGTTGCTGGCGATGGGCTTCACCGGGTCGAAGGCGCTGGCCTTCAAGCTCAAGTACATCGAGGCATTCAACGCGATGGAGGCAGAGTTGCGGCCCCGCCAAGCGCTGCCTGATCTGTCTGATCCCGTGGTGCTGCAGGACCTGCTGGCGACGCAGTTGCAGAGGCGGATCGATGCCGAAAAGAAGGTCGCCGAACTGATCCCGAAGGCGGTGGCGCTCGATCGCATCGCCGCGGCCAAAGGCACGCTGACGCTGCGCGACGCCGCCAAGGTCCTGGGGCAGAAGCCCAAGGCGTTCGTGGCGACACTTCTGAGGGAGCGATGGATCTACCGGCAGAACGGTTCCGGGCGCTTGATCGGTTATCAGGACAAGGTTGATCGCGGACTGGTCGACCATAGGTTCCACATCTACGAGAGCGAGGGCGCGGACAAGGCCAGCAGTCAGGCCGTGATCACGGCCAAGGGGCTCGCAGTTCTGGGCGAAAAGCTCGGGGCTGGTCAGCAGCTCGGCTTCAATCTGCACTAATGCGCGCCTTACCGTCCCATCCGCCGGGGCATCCGGCTTCGTCGGCGCCGCGGTCTGACGATGCCCGCCGCCAGCTCTACCTGCACCCGCACACACGAGGCTTCGCGATGAAACCTTTCGACCAAGGCCCGGCTGCGATCCTCTCGCCCAGCGACATCAAGTATCGATTGGACAGGAACGGCCGCGTCGCCTGGGCTCTGCCCGAAAATAGCGTGCTCGTGCAGGAATTTGAGGTTCGCGGCGGCGAAGCCGTTCTCGTCCGTCAGCGGATCGATGTTGTCGTCACCCAGCCGAAGAGTTCGAACGTCGACCCGTCGACTGGCGACAATCTCATTTATGCGGTGGGCCGACGCGAGCCGTTTCGTTTTCGTAGTAGCGACGCATCGTCTCAAGCTGGTGAAGCATCTGACGAAGAGCGTTGATCGCATGTGGGCCTCGCTACCGCCTCAGCCGGCCCGCACCGCGCCGCGCCGTCGCCGCGTAGCCCGGCGCGAACCCGCCGCGATATCCGGCCGGGGGCTGCGCCGAGGCGGTCGGCTTCAGCACGATCCCGTGCTTTCTGCACCCCGCGATGACCTCTTGCCGGAGGATTTCATTCAGTGTTTCGGTGCTGGTCTGGCCGCTGCGCGCGCCTGGCGATTTCGTGTTTTCCATAGGCCGATGCTGACCGTGTCGGCCCCGAATTTCTTCCTTGCAGACCGCGAAAAAACTGGGGAACCCCGATGATCGAGCAAACGCCAAGCGCGCGGCTCGCCGCGTTGATTGTGACCCATTTCGGCCCGGGCGCGGGCGTGCCCTTCCGCACCCTGGCGCGCGCCGCAGGCAAGTCGGAGGAAACGATCCGGCACTATGTCGACGGCACGACGTCGCCGACCCTCGACACGGCCGAGCGCATCATTGCCGCGCTGGTCAAGGCCGGCTGCAGCGACGCGCGGCGGCGGGTATTCGGGAATGTCGATGCCGACGGCCAGGGGCCGCGCGGGGCCGATACCTGCCTGTGGGTCGACAGCAACGGCGCGCTGCATGCTGCCCCCTATGGGCACGAACGGTTGGTCCTCGACGTTCTGGACGCGAAAAGCGGCGGCTGGGCTGACTGGGCGGGCTATGCGGTCCGGGCGATGGGTTGGGTGCAAATCACCCTCAGCGCCGACGGCCATCTGCTGGTGAAGCTGTCGGCCCAGCGCGCCAAGGCGCAGGCGGTGGCGCGGGCCTCCGCGTGGATCCTTCAGCCTCGCGAGATGCTGGCGGGCATCGAAATCCTGATCCTGGACGGCGATCGCCTGACCTCGCACCAGTGCGACACCAGGGCCGGCGCGGTGCGCCAGCTCGAGGCGGCGATCGCCATGCCGCCGGCCGGGCGCATGGTCATCGACGCCGACCGGCAGCCGCTGGCCGTGGCCGGTACCGATGACGCCATGTCGGCGGCCCTGCGGACCTGGGACGGTACGCTGACCGGCGCCGAGGTCATCGCCCGCGCCGTGGCGGCATCCGGCGGGGCCAATCGCTCGGGCCTCTATCGTCTCGGGCCGCGCGGGTTTGTCTGCGCCGGCGTCGGCGGCGCGCTGCCGATCAGTGGCGAGATCGTCGGCAAGCCGGTCAAGATCAACGGCGACCCGGACTATTGGGACATGGTCGACGCGCATCTTCTCGCCACGCTGGCCGAAGGGCCGACGTTGAACACGATCGAGGTTCGGGCTCGGGGCGACAGGGGGGTCTATCAACGGCTGGCCTTGCCCGTGATGGCCGACGGCGCCCCGGCCGTCTGGGCAACATCGCGCATCACCATCCATCCGCAGCGGGTGGTGATCCAGTGAAGACCCCGGCCGACATCGATTTCAGGATGCTTGTCGACGCGGTCACCGGCGCGGCCATCGGCGGCCTGGTCGCGGATGGTCCGTTCCACCAGGTGGCGGAGCGGCTGGCGAACAGCGCCGCCGCGATCGGCGTCGACATCCTCGTCGCCCACGACCTGCACCTGTTCGCCCATCTGCAGGATCACGACCCGGGCCGCGGCACGTTCTCGGCAATGCTCAATCCGCAGTTCCAGCCGACCGCAAGCCCGGACGATACCGTCATCATCGGCCTTGAGCGTGGCGGCGACCTGCTGGCCACCTACTGCGCGCGGCGCAAGTTCGTCGTGGGCGACCTCGCCGCGGCGATCGGCAGCGGCCGGCTGATCTACGAGGATCCTGCCGCCATGCCGGCGGGCGAACGCTGGGTTTGCCATGCCCCGGCCGGCCGGCGCATCGCCGACTGCCATATCGCCGTCGGGATGGGCATTTGGGCCGACCAGGCCGCTTGCGGTCGCGATCGTCGCCTCGTCCCGCTGCTGGCGCGCGCACTGATCGCCTATGCCACGCTCGAATGGCAGTGGTCATGGTTCCTCGGCTTCAGTTCGATCCGGCCGGCACGAGCGCACGCTTTCGAGCACTACGGCGCCGACGCGGTCGAGTTCGGCGTGGACATCAACCAGCGCGGCCGGGATTTCCGGACGCGGCTTGTCTACGCCAGCAACAGCCGGTACCGCGCGCTGCTGGCCCATCCCGATTTCGTCGTGCTGTCGGTCGACCTCGACACGATGCCGACGACGCGGGCGGGCTGACGATGACGGACGAACAGACCTGTCCCGGTCGGCCGGCGGAAACGGCCGAGGGCCGCCGCCTGCTGGCCATCGCCCGCGAACCGCTATTGCCGGCCCGAACGCTGCGCGAAGCGGTGCTGTTGGACCAACGGCTCATCGAGATTTTCAGCCGGACGGAGGGCAAGCCGGTCCGGACTGAAGGGCGCGCGCGAGGCGGCGCGATGCCCAACACCTGATATCTGCGACCGCGGGGGAGCGGGGGGCGGTTTGGGAGAACGAACCGACTATGTCGAAGCACAAATTTGGGGAATGCGATGACCGCACCCGACCAGCCGACAATCACGACGCTGCAAGTCGCCTCGCTCGTACTGGAGGGGTTTCCCGCCGATGACGGGACACCGCCGAAGCCGCGGACCGAGCGCGACCTGTTGAACACCGCCTATCTGGCCGCGCTGCTGGCTGCCAGCCGGCACCCGAGCATCGAGACAATGCGGGCGGCCGTCGCGGCGCATGACGCGGCGACGGCTCATGAGCAACGGTTTTTGGCCGAGATCCGGAGCCTGTCGGCCGAAGGTGCAACAACCCGGCAGCAACCGTGATGACGAACGTCGTCCCGATCGGCGCCGACAAGGTCGCGCCGCCCCACAATGCCGCGATCGAGCAGCAGGTACTGGGCGGCGTCATGCGTTTCCCGCATGCCTATGAGCGGGTCGCGACAACCCTGCGCCCCGAACATTTCTTCCTCGAAGTTCATCAGCGCATCTACGCCCGGGTGCAAGACCTGATGGCCACCAGGGGGCGGGTGTCGCCGGCGATGCTGGCGCCGGATTTCCAGGATGACCCGGCGTTGGCCGTGCACGGAGGTTGCAGCGCCTATCTCAGCTCGCTTGCTGGCGCCGCCGCGATGATGATCGATATCGAGGGCTATGCCGCCCTGCTGCTGGACCTCGCTCAACGCCGCGACCTTCTGATGGTCGCCCGCCGCATCATCGACCAGGTGCAGAAGGCCGGCCAGCACGAGGCGGCCCAGTCGCTGATCGACGATGCAGAGGCGATGCTGTCCAGCGTGGCCGAAGGGAAGGCGGAGATGACCCGGGCCACTGCATCTATCCGGGAGGCAGGCCAGAACGTTCTGAAGGATATCGAGGAGGCGAAGGGACGCAAGGAGCCGCCCGGCTTCCGCACAGGTCTCGATGCGCTCGACGCCCTGTTGGGCGGCTTTCAGGCGTCCGACCTGGTGATCATCGCGGGTCGGCCAGGCATGGGTAAGAGCGCGCTGGCGGTTAGTCTCGCCCGACGCTTCGCCTTGAAGGGGTTCGGGGTGGCGTTCTACTCGCTGGAAATGTCGCGCCGCCAGATTGCGCAGCGTTTTTTGGCCGAAGAGACCAGCATCGCCTATCGGGAGATGCGCGACGGCTCGGTCGAACAGGATGACTTCGAGCGGTTGATCGGCTCGGTGGAACAGCACGATGCGACACCGTTTTGGATCAACGACCGCGGCGCGCAGACGGTCGGCATGATCAACTCCGATATCCGCCGCCTTCGGCGCCGCCGCGATATCCATATAGTCGTCATCGACTATCTGCAGCTGCTACGCGGCAACGCCGGCCGCTACGAGAACCGGGTGGCAGAGGTGACCGACATCACGACCAGGCTTAAGGCCATGGCCAAGGAGCACAACGTCTGCATGATCGCGCTGGCGCAGCTGTCGCGCGCGACCGAGGGGAGGCAGGACAAGAAGCCGCAACTTTCCGACCTCCGCGAATCCGGGTCGATCGAGCAAGACGCAGATCTCGTCCTGTTCCCCTTCCGGAAGCACTACTACTTGCAGCGCGAGACCCACAAGCCAGACACCCCGGAATATCACGAGTGGCTGAAGGAGATGGCCGAGCACGAAGGCCGCTGCGAAATCATCATCGGGAAGCACCGGCATGGCCCCGAGGCCAGTTGCGTGGTGCTCTTCGATCCCGCGACCAACCGCTTCGACAACAGGGCGGCGTGACGATGGGTAAGCCCTGGATGCCATTCTACGTCGGCGACTACCTGCGCGACACCCAGCACCTCAGCACCGAGGAGCACGGGGCATACGTGCTGCTGCTGTTCGAGTGCTGGAACGCCGGCGGCGAGCTTCCCAATGACGACGCCAAGCTTGCCCGCATCGTCCGGATGACCCCGACGAAGTGGCGGCGGATCAGCGAGACCGTCGCAAAATTTTTCCAAATTTCAAAAAATTCGTGGAGCCATTCCCGAATTTCGGCGGAACTGAAAATTTTAGCCGACAAATCTGAGAAGGCGGCGGCAAGTGCCCGTGATCGTTGGGAAAAGTCTGAGAAGAAGAAGGGCAAGAACGATGCGAACGGATATGCGAACGCATATGCGGATGCAGAGCGAACGGATATGCGAACAGGTATGCGATCGCAATGCCAGCCACAGCCACAGCCACTTAATATGGAGTCTTCTTCAGCAGAGCAGCTAATCCCGGACAGGGCGCCCGACCCGCCCGAACCTGCTGCCCAGCTTACCGATCGCTGGCCATGGGACCGGGTGCTTGAGCGCGTCGTCGACCTCGCCGGGATCGATCCCGGCAAGGGGCTGATGGATGGCCAGGCGGTCGCGTTGGAATGGTCGCGCCGTGGCTTTTCGCCGGACCTCGACATCCTGCCGGCTGTCGAGGCGATCACGAAGCGGACGGGCTTCAAGCCGCCCCGCACGGTCGGGTACTTTACGCCGATGATCCAGGATCGCCACGACTTGCGCACCGCGCCAGCAGCACGGGCAGAGGCATCGCCACCAGCCGCGCAGACCGGCACTGAAATCGACCGCTGGAATGTCATTCTCGACGCCTGGGAAACCAGCGGTCGCCGTGTCTGGTCGATGCATCAATGGGGTATGCCGCCAGTGGACCGAAAGGGCAGGCACGACCCGAATTGCCGTGCGCCGAAGCAATTGCTCATCGACCGGGGTATCATCCCCGGCCCCAAACGCAGAGAGGACGCAGCATGACGAAGCCGACCTTCGACCAGAACCCGGTTTTTCGCCTCCGCCCCGACCTTATGCCGTCCGACGGACTTTTTGATGCGGCCGATGTCGATCTGGTCTGGAACACCAGCCAGGACCCCGAGACCGGGCAGGTCATCGTGTGCGACGTCACCCTCGATTTTTGGCCGACAGTGGTGCGCGACGCCAAGACCGGCGGTCCGCTCTACCAGGCCAGGCGTGAGGAGTGGACGACCAACTGGAGGGCCAGCTACGGCTGCAGCGTCGAGGGCTGGTTGACCGGTACCGACCCACTGGCAACGCCCGAAGGATTGTTCGGCCAATGGTTGCTTCGTGACAGATTCGCCTCGCAGGCTGAGATGCGCCGTGCCCTTGGGGAGATGGCCAGGATCCGGGAATGCGGCTGGGCACGGGCGATGCTGGCGGGCTACCAGAGCCGCGAGCCGGAAGCCGACGAAAGCCAGGACGAGGGCTGACCTGAATACGGCCGGGGGGAAACCATGAGCAACCGCAGGGGACGACCACGCAAGGCGGTCGCATTGCCGGCCACGGCACCCGACCTGATCGGCGCCAAGCTGCTGGCCGATCGTGACGCGGCGATGGCCGAGCATGAGGCCGTGGCCAAGCGGTTCAACGCGGGCGAGGCCTCGCCGGCTGAGGAACAGCGCGCCCGGCTGAAGGTCTTCCGCCTGGACAAGGCGATCGAGCGGCATCAACGGATCGTCGAGGCCGCGCGCCAGCCTGCCGATTCGGCGGGCGAGGAACTGGCCCGTCGCCGTGCCCAGGTGGCCGCTCGCCTCGAGGCGGCGCAAAGCGAGCTTCAGCGGCTCATCGGCAAGCCGGCGTCGACACCTGCCGAGCGGGCGGCGCTCGACAGCGCACACACCGCCGCCAGCGCGGCCGCGTCCGACCTGCTGCAGGTCGAGGAACAGATGGCCCGGTACGAGGCCGACCAGGTGCGCATCTCGGCCATGCAGCGGTCGCAGTGGTCCGAGGCCGAGAAGGTCATCGTCCGCAACCTCGACGGCATCCAGGTCGAGCGCTACGGGCACGACGGGCCGACACCCGAGCGTCTGGCCAAGGGCGACGTCATCGAAGGCGTGCATAGCGTGACGGCGCGAGGGACCGTGAGGGGTTCGCGCGAGACGGTGAAGGGCTGCCGGACGCAGCAGCCTTTCGACATGTACGAGCGGCGAGGCCTCATCGATGCCGCCCAGTACGACGCCGGCCAGCGGCTGCGCGGCGACTGGGACGAGGGCCAGTTCGCCGGCCGGGTGACCGCCCGCTACGAGGAACCCGCCAGCCCGGGCACCAGCTCGGACGACGCCGTCACCATCGTGGACGCGGCCCGCCGGGCCTACGTCGCCGCCATGCGCGCCGTGGGGCCGATCCTGGCGCCCGTCCTGGTGCATGTCGTGTGCATGGGCGGCACGGCGCGCGAATGGGCGGCGCTGACCGGCGTCACGGGCAAGCGGGCGGAGACGAAGGGCATGGACTACCTCGGCGGTGCGCTCGATGCCCTTGCGGCCCATTACGGCTACAAGAACGCGCCGGCGCAGCCGGTATGGATGGGTGTCGATTGGGGTAGTTGACATCCGTACGGCTATCTGAGAAATTTATTGAGACCTATGAGTGCGCCCGGCGGGAACCATCCCGGCGGGCGTTTCCGTTTCAGGCCGCTCCGGCTTGAACGATCAGGATCCCGACATCGAGGGCGAGGCATGAGCGATCGTGCATCAGCTGCTGATCGCGGTTACGGCACCGCGTGGCAGAAGGCCCGCGCCGGGTATCTCCGCCGGCATCCGTTCTGTTGCCGCTGCGATGCCGTCGGCATCGTCGCCCGGGCTACGGTGGTCAATCACAAGACACCGCACCGCGGCGACCAAAAACTGTTCTGGGACAAGAATAATTGGGAAGCTGTCTGTGAACAGCACCACAACAGCGCGGCCCAGCGCGAAGACAATCGCGGCTATTCTGGCGCTGTCGGCGCCGATGGATGGCCTACAGACCCGCGTCATCCTGGCATGAAGGGGTAGGGGGTCTAGAAATTCATCCCGAAAGGGGTTCTTGACCGGACGGGGTCCTCTTTGCGCGCAGTCGCATAATAAATTTCGGAGAATTTATTATGGGCACCCGCGGACCGAAGCCAAAGCCCACGCATTTGAAGCTGGTCCAGGGCAACGCGGGCCGTCGGCCGCTGCCGGAGGGCGAGCCTGATCCTGGCGGAAAGCCGGTCAAGCCGAAGTGGCTGAAGGGTCGCGGCTCGGCGCTGTGGGACGAGGTGATGCAGTTCGCTTTCTGGCTGTCGGTTGCCGATAGCTACAAGCTCGCCGCGTGGTGCGACCGGCAAGCCGAGTTCGAGCGCGATCGGCGCATGTGGACCGCTGCGGACCGGCGCGAACATCGCTCTGCAGGATCCGAGCTTGGGCTTGATCCGTCGTCCCGGTCGCGTATGGGGACACCACGCGATGACGACAAAAAGAAGGACGACCCGGCGGCGAAATACTTCTGACGACCCCGTCACCAGCTATGCCGAAGACGTCGTCGCCGGCAGGGTGATCGCCGGGCCTCATGTCCGCAACTCCTGCCGGCGCCACCTGCAGGACCTGCGCGACGGGCCGAAGCGTGGGTTGGTCTGGGACCTGGCCGCAGCGAAGCGCGCGATCGACTTCAACGCCGACGTGCTGCGGTTGAACGGCGGGCAGTTCGAAGGCAAGCCTTTTCGCCTTGAACCGCCGCAGGCCTTCAAGACGGGTTCGATTTTCGGCTGGAAATGGAAGGCCACCGGCCGGCGCCGCTTTCGCCGTGCCTTCATCGAGGAGGGAAAGGGCAACGGGAAGTCGCCATGGGCGGCCGGCGTCGGGCTGTACTGCATGCTGGCCGACGGCGAGGCCCGCGCCGAGGTCTACGCGGCCGGGAAGGACAAGGCCCAGGCGATGGTCCTGTTTCGCGACGCGGTCGCGATGGTCGATCAGTCGCCGGCGCTGGCAGCGCGCCTTACGAAATCGGGCGCGAACCCGGTATGGAACCTGGCAGACCTGAAGAGCGGGTCGTTCTTCAGGCCGATCGCCAAGAAAGGCGCCAGCAGCGGCCCGCGGCCATCCTGCGCGCTATGCGACGAGATCCACGAACACCCGTCGCGCGACGTGCTGGAAATGCTCGAGCGTGGTTTCAAATTCCGGCAGCAACCGCTGCTGGTGATGATCACCAACTCGGGCAGCGATCGGCAATCGATCTGCTGGGAAGAGCACCAGCACGCGGTCCAGGTCGCGGCTGGCACCCGGACGCCGGACGCCGACTTCACCTATGTCGGCGAGGTCCTGGACGACACGACGTTCAGCTACGTCTGCGCCCTCGACAAGGACGATGATCCGTTCACGGATCCATCGTGCTGGGTCAAGGCGAACCCGCTGCTGGGCGTCATCCTCGAACACGACTACCTTGCCGACGTGGTCAAGCAGGCACTGGACGTGCCCGGCCGAACGAACGGCATCCTGCGCCTTCATTTCTGTGTCTGGACCGATTCGGCGACAACCTGGATGTCGCGCAAGTTGCTCGACCGCGTGCTTCGCGACTTCAAGCCGGCAGTGCATCACCGCCAGCGTGTCTTCGCGTCGGCCGACCTGTCCGCGACCCAGGATATGACCGCCGCCGCTTTCGTGGTGCCGACTGGTACCGTCGAGCGGGAACGGCTGGTTGACGATCGCCGCGTCAAGGTCACCTTGCCGACCTTCGCCGCCTGGGTCGAGGCCTGGACGCCGAAGGATACGATTGTCGAGCGAGCGAAGCGGGACCAGGCGCCATATGAAGCCTGGGTCAAGGATAACTGGCTTACCCCAACACCCGGCCCGGCCGTGCGCTTCGACTATGTCGCGGCGCGCTTCCAGTCGATCCAGGCCGATTTCCTGCTTCAGGGCATCGCTTACGACCGGTACGGCTTCAAGCTGAAGTTCGAACCGGAACTGGACGCGGTCGGCGTCACGGTGCCGACCTTCGAGCATCCGCAGGGCGGGACGCGGCGGGCGAAGCCGGACGAGCGAGCGGTTGCCGCGGCGAAGGCCTCGGGCGGCATCGAACCCGAGGGCCTGTGGTTCCCGGGTTCGGTGCGTGAGCTGGAAACACTGATCCTCGAGGAACGGATCGTGCTGCAGGCCAGCCCGGTTCTCATCTCGGCGATCATGTCGGTGGTCACCGAAAGCGACCCCTTCGATAACCGCTGGTTCTCGAAACGCCGGGCGACCAACCGCATCGACGCGGCGGTCGCGCTGGCGATGGCGGTCGGCCTGGCTACCAGCAGGATCCAGACGAAATTCGTCTCGGTCTATGAAACCCGCGGCATCCGCCGCACATGAACCGATCGGAGCGAAAAATGGGCATTTTCGATCGGCTCCGCACCCGCCAGCCGGCAGGCGAGCGGGTGGAACCCAAGATCGGCGCCCCGAAGACAACCGCGAAGACCGACAGCGACAAGACGCCGGATGCCTGGTTCCGGCGGTATGGCGGCGGCATGCGTTCGTCGAGCGGCATCGTCGTCACCCGGACGGCGGCGATGCAGGCCTCGGTCGTCCTCGGTGCCGTGACGATCATCGCCGAGGACGTTGCCAAGCTGCCTATCCACGTCTACCGGCTCGGCCCGGCTGGTGAAAAGATCATCGCCGCGGATCACCCGCTGGAACGGCTGCTACGCCGGCCGAACCGGTACCAAAGCCGGTTCGAGTTCTGGGAGATGATGGTGGCCGCGCTGATCCTGCGCGGGAATGCCTATGCCGTGATCCTCCGCGACCGTCGCGGGCACCCGCTCGGGCTGATCGCCTGCAATCCCGACGACGTGTCGGTGCTGCCGTCGCCGGCGGGGGAAATCTTCTACTCGGTCGCGCGCCGCGATCAGCACATGATGACCGTGCTTGCAGGCCTGCCGCAGCTGATCCACAGCGACGACATCCTGCATATCCGCTGGCTGTCGGACGACGGCATCAGGGGGCTGAACCGGCTCGGCCTCGCGAAGGAAATCATCGGGCTCGCTCTGGCCCAGCAGCGCCAGGCCGGGCTGTTCGCCAAGCGGGGTGCGCGCCCGTCGGGCTGGCTCGAAATGCCGGCCGGCGCTGCCGAACTGAGCGATGAAGCCTATCGCCGCATGCAGATCGATTGGGACGACGAACAGGCCGGCCTCGAGAACGTCGGCCGGACGCCGATCCTCGAACAGGGCGTGAAGTTCCACCCCGAGCTGCTGAAGTCCGTCGACATGGAGTTCCTGGCCTCGCGCAAGCATCAGCAGGATGAAATCGCCCGCGTCCTGCGCATCCCGCCCCACAAGCTCGGCCTGGCGGACGGCAAGGTCGACATCGTCAAGGCCGACCAGGACTATCTGAACAGCGTGGTGTCGAGCTATTGCGAGCGGATCGAATGCAAGCTGAACGATACCTTCGACCTCGACGAGGAGGGCCTGTTCGTCGAGTTCGAAGTTGATCGCTTCCTCCGGGCCGACATCGGCACCCGCTACACCTCCTATCGGACCGGCATTCTCGGCATGTACCTCACCCCGAACGAGGTCCGGCGGAAGGAAGGCCTGCCGGCCGTCGACCACGGCGACACGCTCTATCAGCCGACCAATGTCGCGCCGATCGGCTTCCAGCCGAAGGGCAACGAAACCGGCCCTGGTTCCGACGTCACCGGTGCGCCGGGTGCTGGCGGCGATGGCGACCCGGCGGCCGTGCCAGAAGAGGACTGACGCCCATGACCAAGTTCAAGCTGATCGACATCGAGGAGTTCCGCGCCAGCGCCAGGGCCGGCAACACGCCGAAGGGCACGCGGCCGGAGGAAGGCATCATGCGCGCCGCTACCGGCCCGGCCGAAGACATGGGCGGCCGCACGCTGCGCTATTGCTTCAGCGACGGCACCGTCGATCGCGCGGGCGATACCATCGATCAGTCCGGTTGGGACCTGGCCGCGTTCAATCGCAACCCGGTCGCGCTGTGGTCGCATATGTCGTGGGACCCGCCGATTGGCACGGCCTCGAATGTCGCGCCGAAGGACGGCCGGCTGATGGGCGATATCACCTATGCCGAGCGTGACCAGTACCCGTTCGCCGACACCATTTTCCAACTGGCGAAGGGCAAATTCATCAACGCCGTGTCGGTCGGTTTCATCGCGCTCGATTGGAGCTTCGCCCAGGACAAGGACCGGCCCTTCGGCCTGGATTTCCACAAGCAGGAGCTGCTGGAAATCTCCGTGTGCTCGGTCCCCTGCAATCCGAATGCGCTCGGTGCCGCCAAGGCGGCCGGCATCGATCTGACGCCGCTGATCGGCTGGGCGGAAAAGCTGCTGGATACCCACGGCAGCGCCGGCAGCAAGATCCTGGTGCCGCGGGCCGAGCTTGAGGCGATGCGCAAGGCGGCCGGCGGCGGCAGGTCGTATGTCAAGGCCGGCCGCGCGCTGTCGAAGAAGAACGAGGACGAGTTGCGCGCCGCCTACGAGAAGATTGGCGCCGTGCTGGCGTCGGTCGAGCAGCAGGACGGCGGCGAGGACGACGCGCCGGAGGCCGACGGGAACGAACCCGAGAACATGCCGTCGCCGGACAACCGCCCGGCCGACGAGGAAGCCCGCGCGCTGCGCCAGCGGGAAGCCGAAGCGATCGCGCTGCGGATCAAGTACGCGGCCTGACAAATCCCCCTCCGGTCTGGCGGGGTATCCCTGCGCCTTTGGCGCTAACTCATGGAGAGCACTATGCTTAAGAAGCTTCGCCAGGCCCTCGACAAGGCCGCGCAAGAGCTGATGGAACTGATCGGCGACGAGAAGAAGTACGCCGAGAAGAAAGCGGAGATCACCGAGATCGAGGCCCAGATCGAGCGGGCCAAGGAAGCGCTTTCGCTGCAGGCGAACCTTGCTGCCCAGAACGCGGGGCCGGGGCCGTCGTCCGAGATGTCGCGCAGCGGCGATTTCCAGCAGATCCTGCGGCATCCCCGTTCCGGCCGCCTGAAGAACTTCCAGGGCGAGCATGCCGAAGTCCGCGCGCTCCGCTTCGGCAAGTTCATGCTGGCGTCGGTCTACGGCTCCACGGCCGCCAAGGCCTGGTGCGAGGGCAACGGCATCGAGTTGAAGGTTCAGACCGAGGGCGTGAATAACGCCGGCGGCGTCCTGGTGCCGGAAGAGTTCACGAACGAAATCATCGACCTTCGCGACGCCTACGGCCTGTTCCGGCGCTATTGCCGCAACATGCCGATGGGCCGCGACACGATGAACCAGCCGCGCCGCACCGGCGGCCTGATCGCCTATCCGGTCGGCGAGGGCAAGGCGATCCAGGAATCGAATGCGTCGTGGGACAACGTCAAGCTGACCGCCAACAAGTGGGGCGTGCTGGTGCCGTTCTCGACCGAGCTCGACGAGGATGCCGCGATCAACATCGGCGATTATCTTCTCGGCGAAATCGCCTATGCCTTCGCGGTCGCCGAGGATGGCTGCGGCTGGTCGGGTGATGGCAGCTCGTCCTACCACAACATCACCGGCTTCATTCCGAAGTTCGAGAATTCGGCGACCCTGGCCGGCGCCGTCGCCGCCGCTACCGGCCACGACACGTTCGCCGAGATCGACGCCAACGACCTGTCGCTGATGATGGGCAAGCTGCCGCAGTACGTCTATCAGCGCGGCCGGCCGGCCTGGTACTGCAGTCAGATGGGTTGGGCCATGGTGTTCCAGCGGATCATCCAGGGCGCGGGCGGCATCTCGAAGGACGACGCCACCGGCCGCGTGGTGTTTCAGTATCTCGGCTTCCCGGTCGAGATTTCGCCGTCGCTGCCGACCGCCGTCACCGCGCTGAACAACAAGGCCATGCTGTTTTTCGGCGACATCGGCATGGCAGCGTCGTTCGGCGATCGGCGGGGCATGACGGTGAAGCGCTCCGAGGATCACAAGTTCGCCGAGGACCAGATCGTGCTGCGCGCGACCGAGCGTTTCGACATCAACGTCCACGATGTCGGCGACGCGACCGTCGCCGGCCCGGTCGTCGCGCTGATCGGCAAGACCTGATCCGTGCGGCGCATTCACGGTGACGCGCATCTTCAGGGCCTGCCCGGCGGGCGGGCTCTGTTGGTGCTCGCCGCCTCTACCGGTGAGCGCGTCGGAATCGAACGCTCGCCGGCCCAGTTGCAGCGGCTCTATGACCAGATCGGCGCCTTGCTGCAAGCCAACCAGCCCGACGAGGCGGCCCCGGCCGAGGCCTCCGCCGACCCGTCGCCCCCGCCGACCCAGGCCAAGCGAGGCCGCAAGGCCCTCGCCGCCGAATCCGCCGCCACCTGATCGGAGACCACGGCCATGCAGCCCGCTTCCCGCCTCGCCCTCGCCATCGCCTCGGCCAGCGTCACCAACGGCGCGACCGCCTCCGCCCTCGCCATCGACACCAGCCCGGACGGCGTTCGCGCCGCCTTCGTGTCGATCGATGTCGTGATGTCGGCGGCCGACGTCGTCTCGAACAAGCCGAGCGTGCTGAAGCTCCAGCACTCGGACACGACCAACGCGACCGACTTCGTCGACCTCGCCGGCTTCGTCGGCGGGACGGATTTCACGATCCCGAACGCCGACACCGCCAACCCCAACCTCTACAAGTTCGACGTCAACCTGCAGGCGCGGAAGCGGTACCTGCGCGTGCAGGTGTCGCCCCGCACGACCCAGACCATCTTCGCCGTCGCGAACCTGCACGAGCTGGGGCAGATGCCGAACACGGCCGCCAAGGCCGGCGTCCTCGCCCTCATCCAGGGCTGACCAGAAGCGCGCGGCTAGGGTCGCCCTCGAAAAGCCGGTTCCCGCCCGGCCTGCCGCGCGCCCCATGCGGGCATCATCACGGGGATGATCACCATGCTGAAGCTGATCGTCCGGTATGGGTCGAAGATCCTTGCCGACGCGGACTATTCGGAAGACGACATCGCCGCCGGCGCTGCCGCCGACGCTCTGGCGCTGCTGGTCGCGGCGCTGCCCGCTGGCGAGTGCTTGCGGGTGTCGATCGCCCGCGTCGATGCCGGTGACGCGCGCGCCTTGCCGGCTGCAATCGAGCAGGGGGCGCGGGCCGACATGGCCGAAGCCGGCCTTGTCCTGCTGCGCCCCTGGACGCCGGCCGGCGCACCGCCCGGCCTGCATCTCGAAGGCTTCAAGCCGCACCGCCGCGAAATCTCGGTCCGGGCGGTGATGTCGGCGCCGCGGCTCGGCTTCAACGACATGTGGGCCTGCGCGGCCGAAGTCCTGCCGGCGCTCGGCATCCCGCTGACGAAGGTCGGCGGCGCGTTCTGGGACCAGTCGGTGACACTCGGGCTGACCGACGCCCTTGCCGATGGCGCGGCGGACTACATCCTGACCCTTGACTATGACAGCGTCTTCAACCGTGCCCATGTCGCCCGGCTGCTGGAACTGGCGCTGGTGCATCCGGCGGTCGACGCTATCGCCCCGCTGCAGGCCAGCCGGCACAACGACAAGCCGCTGTTCGGCGTCCGTGGCGACGTCGGCACCGAAACCGAGGTCGCGCGGGAGACGGTCGAGGTCGACCTTTATCAGGTTGCCCAGGCGCATTTCGGCCTCACCCTGCTGAAGGCCTCGAAGCTGCGGGCCTTGCCTAAGCCGTGGCTGGTCGGCACGCCCGACGCCGGCGGCGAGTGGGGGCCGGGCAAGGTCGATGCCGATATCCACTTCTGGCGCCAGTGGGAGGCGGCCGGGAACAACCTGGCGCTCGCCCCGCGCGTCGTCATCGGCCACCTCGAGCTGATGGTTCGCTGGCCGGACCAGGGCCTGGCGCCGATCTGGCAGAGCGCGCAGGCCTGGGAGCGCACCCGCCGCGCACCGCCCGGCACCTGGACGGGGATTGCCGCATGATCATCACCATCCTGAAGCCGTTCGGCCCCTATTCGCGCGGCCAGGTCCTGCCTGACGTCCCGGGCGGCCAGGCCCGCGACTGGATTGCCCGTGGCCTGGCTCTCGAGGGGGAGTGCGCGCCCTTTCCCATGGCCGCGCCGTATCATCGCGCCCAGCCGGCCGGGCCGATCAGCAGGATGATGAAGGGCAAGGGCAAGCGCTGATGCTGACCGTCGTCACCCCGGCCGCGGACCTCGGCCTGCTGACCCTGGACGAGACCAAGGCCGCGACCGGCGTGACCGGCAGCGCGCAGGATCCGGCGCTGGAAACCTTGCGGCTGCGCGTCGCCGCGATCGTCGCGGCCGAATGCAATGTTGCCGCCGCTGGCGTCCGCCCCGTCACCCTGCGGCAGGAAACGCTGCGCGAAGTCCTGCGGCCGGCCCGGCCGACCGCTCGACTGCTGCTGTCGCGGCGGCCGGTGGTATCGGTCGCGTCGATCCTGGTCGACGGCGTCGCCCTGGCCGAGGCCGATTACGAGCTGGACCAGGCCGGCGCGATCCTGTGCCGCCTGGTCGACGACACCCCGGCCGCGTGGCTGCCGGGCAAGATCGTCGTCGAGTATGTCGCCGGCTGGGGCACGGTGCCCGACGGGCTGAAGCTGGCAGCGGCGAAAATGGCGCTGCTGATCTGGTCGGAGAACGGGCCGTCTCCGCGCGATCCGTCGATCAAGCGCGAGCGCGTCGACGGCGTCGGGGAAATCGAGCGCTGGGTGGGGCCGGACACCGATCCGGCCTTTCCGCAGGAGGTCAAGGATCTGCTGCGGCCCTACCGCAACGGCCGGCGCTGGTCATGAGGGCATCCGACGCGCTGGCCATGCTTGATCGCCAGATCGACGCGGCGCCCGAAACCGTCACGCTCGCCCGGGGCAGCACGACCGCCACCTGTCAGGCCATCGTCCAGGGCGGCGAGACCGCCGCGACCGATGGGCCGATCGGCCAGGAGCGTCACACCCTCGTCCTGTCGCCCGCTCGCCTCGATGCGGCGGGCTGGCCGGGACCGCGCATCGAAACCGCTACCGACCAGATCCTGATCCAGGGTCGGTACCGGACCGTCGTCGATGTCAGCACGAAGGCGATCGGCGACGTCGTCGTCCGGATCAACGTCACCACCATCGGCTAGGAGCCAGCCATGAAGATCGTCGAATTCACCCGCGAGCATGACGGCCGCGGCGCGGGCGAGCGCGCCACCATCGACGCCGGCACGGCCGCCACGCTGCAGCGCCAGGGTATCGCCCGGATCGTGGGCGATTTCCGCCCGGTCGGCGAGGCCGGCCCCGAGATCGACCTGACCGGCTCGGAGGCCCAGCCCGCGGCGGAGGCGACCGAGGTCGACGCCGCGCCCTCGCCCCGCCGCGGCAAGCGGGCTGGCGACGAATGAGCGTCGCCGGGTCGCGGTCCTGGTTCTCCGGCGGCGTGAAGGAGCAGCAGACCGCGCTGTTCCGGCAGGGCGTCGCCTGGCTGACCGGCGCGACCCAGGCCGGCATCGCCCAGGCGCAGGAGGCCAACCGGGCCGCTGTCGGTCACGATCTGGCCTATAGCCAGGAGGTCGACGGCCGGCCCGGCGCTGGCCTCGACGCGGTGCAGCCCGGCAGCACGATCGTGAGCCGCTTCGAGGCGGTCGGCGCCGTGCTGAACGCCGCGGTCGACGAGGCAATTGGCCTCTATCGCGACCTCGTCCCGGTCGGCAACCGCGGCGAGGGCGACGACGACCCCGGGCAGGCGCGCGACAGCCTGGTGATGATGGTCGACGGGGCGCCGCCGATCGGCGTCTCGGCCGGCCGCGGTGTCGACCTCGCCGGGGCCGCCGAGGTCGTGCTGTGCAACCCGCTGCCCTACGCCCGGCGCCTCGAGCGCGGCGCGTCCGACCAGGCGCCCGACGGCGTGCTGAACGTCATCGCCTCGGTGCTGGATGCCGAGTTCGGCCAGCGCGCCGGCGGCCCGCTCGCCGTGTCGTTCGACTATGGCGCGGTGGCCGGCCAGGTCGGCGACAGGCCGCTGATCCGCCTGACGGCCGCATGACGTCCGCCACCCCCGCCGCGGCGATCGAGGCCCGGTTGCGCGCCCACTGGACGACGACGGGCGTCTTCGTCGGCGGCAACGACACCTTCAAGCCGCCGGTCGACGGGCAGGGCCGCCAGCAGCCCTATGTCCGGCTGATGTTCCCCGGCGCCGTCAGCCGCCAGCAGGGCATCGGCAGCCCAGGGCGGAACAACTGGCGCGAGGATGGCGCGTTTCAGGTCATCGTCGCCGTGCCGACCGCGACGGGCGAGGCGACGGCGCGCGAATGGTGCGACCAGATCGCCGCCATCTTCCGCGGCCAGACCTTCGGCGGCGCCGTCGTCTGCTACGGCCCGCACACCCCTGTCCCCGCTGCCGGCCCGGCCGGCGGCTACTACCGGATGACGTTCGGCGTCCCCTACGCCTGGCAGTTCCTGGGCTGATCGCCCGGGCCGATTTCACCCCCGACGCCGCGCCCCGCGGCCATTGAAAGGAGCCTGACATGGCCACCACCAACTATTTGGCCGGCATCGAGACGAATGCGGTCGAACTGTCGTTCGCCCCTGAAACGACGTGGGGCGTCGCGCCCTCGACGACCTTCCAGGCCATCCGCATCACGGGCGAGGGCCTGAAGAGCCAGAAGCAGCGCGGCCGGCCGGCGGAGATCAAGACGACCGCCGAGGCCTCGGCCGCCATCACCAACCAGATCACCGCCGATGGCGCGATCAACTTCGCCCTGTCCTATGGCACGCATGACGGTCTCTGGCCGTCGTTGCTCAATTCCGCCTGGTCGAGCGAATACACGATCACCTCTGCCACGACCGACATCAGCTTCGTCGCCGCGACGAACAAGGTCACCTCGACCACCAGCGGCAAGTTCACCAACCTGGTTGTCGGCCAGTGGATCCGGATCACCAGCCCGCTCAACGCCGGCTATGGCCGGATCAAGGTGAAGACCTCCGCCACCGATCTGACGCTGGACCATATCGTGCTGGTCGACGAGACCAGCGCCGGGACGAATATCGTCCTGAAGACGAGCGGGTTCATCCGCAACAGCAACACGTTCCAGTCCCTGTACTTCCAGAAGAAACTGGCCTCGGACCTCTGGCTGCGCTACCCGGGCGTGCAGATCACGGGCGCGACCCTGAATGCGCAGCAAGGCCAGTTCGCGCAGGGCAGCTTCAACACCTCGGCCAAGATCGAGACGAAGGCGACCAGCGACGTTTCCACCGGCGGCATCACCCCGGCGCCGTCCACGATCGTCTTCAACACGGTCTCGCAGTTCCAGCAGCTCATGGTCGATGGCGCCCTGGTCGCGGCAGTGTGCAAGGGCGTGTCCCTGCAGATGACGAAGGATGGCGCGGGCCTGGATTTCGGCGTCGGCTCGGCCTCGGCGCAGGGCATGCGCATCGGGACCTTCACCCTCGCCGGCGGCAAGGCGACCTTCTTCTTCAAGGATTTCACGCTCTACCAGATGTTCCTGGACGAGGCGTTGCACACGTTCAGCTATCGCCAGGTCGACGCCGCGGGCAACGCCTACATCTTCACCTGCCAGGCCGTCGCGCTGATGAACCCGCAGATCGTGGCCCAGGCTCCGAACGGGTCGGTGATGGCCGACTTCGAGCTTGAGGGCAATCCGTCCGCCCTCGGCACCTTCCAGATCGACCGCATCGCGGCCTGATCCAGCTACCCCGCCCGCCCTCCCGGGGCGGGGCCGGCCGGCGGCGTTTGCATCGGGGCGCCGTCGGCCACCTTCCCGATACCCGATGACATGGAGATCCCGATGTTTCTGACCGATGTTGAACTGAACACGCAGGCTGTCGAGGCGGGCGAATGGGTCGATGACCTGCCCGACGGGGATGGCATCCGCATTCGCGCCCGCTCGCTGAACTGCAAGCTGGCCACGATCGCCCGCGACAAGAAGGTCCGCGCGCTGCCCTCGAAGGTGCGCAAGGCGCCCGGCGGTATCCCGAGCGAGACGATGGAGCGCATCACCGCCGAGATCCTGCACGAGGTCTGCATTCTCGACTGGGACGGCCTCTTCGAGTCCGCCGGCGGCCCGGCCGTGCCCTATTCGCCCGAGACGGCGGCCAAGCTGCTGTTGGACGACCGGTACCGGCCGTTCCGCGATATCGCGCTCGTGGCCGCGACCCGCGTCGGCCAGAACCGCGACGAGACGGTCGAGGAAGCGACGGGAAACTGATCGTCCGGTTCGACTGGGGGCACAGCTGGGGCAAGCATCGGGAGTTCTTTGAGGAACTGCCCGACGACCTCGGCGGTGCCCCCGACGAACCGGAGATTCCGGACTGGGTAGAACCGTACTGGACCGCCTATGTCCGGCTCGTCCGCGGCCGGCAATACGCCGGCATGGGCGGCGACCCGCTGCCGATCGATGAGGAATCGATCATCCGCTATGCCGGCCGTGCCGGCATCACCGATCCCGACGATGTCGAGGACCTGATCGCGGTCATCAACGCCGTCGACGACCATGTCCGCAAGGTCATGGCCGTCGAGGCCGATCAGGCTCGCCAGCGCCAGCAGTGAACGACCACCTCGGAGGATGCAGCCATGGCCGTGTTGTCGCAGCTCGTCACCGAGGTGGTTGTTCGCGATCAGGGGTCGCAGACCCTGGCGGCCATCGCCGGCGCATGGGACAGCCTCGGCCAGGCGGGCGAGAAGGCCAGCGCGGCGAACGACCGGGCGGCGGGCAAGGTGTCAGCCGGCAACCAGGAGGTGGCGCGGTCCTATGCTGCCCTGCGCGCCGCGGCGAACGACGTCTATCGCGACATGGCCGCGGCCGCGCAGCGCAACCAGGCGATGCAGGACCAGTTTTCCCGGTCGGCCGCGGCAGCGAACGACAACTCGGCCTCGGTCTGGCGCCAGATGGCCGACAAGGTCGGCGCGTTCTTCGGCGGCATGGTCGAGAAGATCAAGGGCGCGTTCGGCCAGGCGACCGAGGCGACCAACGATTTCCAGAAGCGCCAGGACCAATCAGTGCTGTGGACGATCGCGAAATGGGCGGCCCTCGGCGCGGCCGTGGCATTCTCGGCCGATGTCGCGATCAACGGCTGGGACAAGGCGACCGCCCGGGTCGGCCAGTTGGCGGACGGTATCGGTGGCGCCGCGACCAGGACGGTCAAGGCGATCGACGACGTTGCGGCCCGCACGCAGGCCGAACTTTCCGGCGCCTACGACAAGGCGACTGCCGCGGTCGAGGATTGGGCCAACCGCGGCGCCGAGGCCTATGCGAGGATATCGGCGGCTGCCGAGCGCTGGGCGGAGCGTGTGGGGGCCTTCGTCGTCAACAAGGCCTTCGAGATCGGCGCCGACCTGCTGGCGGCCTATTCCCGCGAAGTGCTGCAGGTCAGCGAAGCGCTGACGAAGCTGTCCGCACAGACCGGCTTGTCCGTCGCCGCCCTGTCGGCCCAGCGCCAGCAGGCCGCGGCGCTCGGCGTCGACGCGAAAGAGCTTCAGGCGGCGCTCAAGCGTGTCGGCGACGCCATCGAAGGTGTCGGAGACCAGGGGCGCGCCACGCGCGACCATCTCAAGGACATGCGGATCGGCCTGGACGGGCTGTCGCGGTCCGACGCCCAGGCGGTCCTGGCGAAGATCGCCGGGGAGATGCAGGCGTATGGCGCGTCGGCCGATCGGGCGACCATCGCCGGCAAGGTGTTCGGCGACAGCCTGGGCAACACGATGCTGCCGGCGCTGGCCCAGGGCGAGGAGGCTTTCAAACGGGCCGCCGCCGAGGGCGCGCGGTATGGCGTCGTCATCACCGATGCCCAGGCGGCCGCCTTCGAGCGCATGCGCCAGCGCCAGGAACAGCGCGAGCGGGAAGAGAAGGCCTATGCCGAACGGGTCAAGCTGATCTGGGCGGACCTCGCGGCGAAATTCAGCGATATCAGCGCGTCGAACGTCGGCAGCCTGGACAAGCTGGGCGCGGGCTGGAATGCGGTAATCGACGGCTTGAACGCCCGCATGCGCGCGCTGCGCGAAAACATGCCCGTCCTGAAGGCCATCAGCGACTTCGTGACCGGCGGCGATGCCACGGCCTTCGCCGACAGCATTGCCGGTGGGCTGAAGGTCCCGACCGGCTTCAAGCCGCCGACCCCTGCCGGGTCTTCCGGCGGCAGCACCTCGTCCGTCGCCGCCGAGCAAGCGCAGGCTGCGCGTGAGGCGGCCGCGACCAATGCACGACTGGCCGAACAGAAGCGGATCCTGGACGACATGCGCAATGGGGTCCGCGACCGCATTGCCCTCGAAGGCCAGGCCCAGCTGCAGCAGGATATCGCCGCGGCGAAGGACAAGGCCCGCGCCGATGTCCTGGCCAAGTTCCCGCAGTACACGGACGAGCAACGGGAAGCGCTCGAACCGCAGATCAAGGCGATGGAGGCCCTGTACGTCTCCGAGGTCAGGATCGCGGCCGAGCGGAAGCGGCGTGCCCAGGAAGAGGCCGATTTCCGCAAGGCGGCCGAGGAGCATGAAGAGGCGCTGAAGCGCCAGGTCGAGTTGGAGCAAAAGAAAGACCGCGCCCTTGACGACCATATCCTGAAGCTCGAGGCGCAGGCCCGCGCCGCGGGCGACCTGACGACCGAGCAGAAGGCGCAACAGGCGGTTCTTGAGGCGCAGGCCCTGTTGTACGACGAGCAGGGCCGCAAGCTGCGCGACCTGACGCAATCCGAACGTGACCGGATCGCCGCGGCCGTCGAGTTGAAGGCCCAGAACGAGCAGATCAAGAAGGCCCAGGAGGAACAGAAGCGCGTCATCGATCGGACCACTGACGACGTCGTCAAGTACGGCTCGGACGCCTTCGCCGACATGTTCCAGCGGAATAGCCGGGGCTGGCGCGGCATGCTGGCCGATTTCCAATCATCGTTTCGCGCGGCGCTCGCCCGCATGGCGGCCGAGGCGTTTCTTCGGCCGATCATTCAGCCGATCGTCGCCTCGGTCGTCGGCAGCGTACCCAGCCTGTTCGGCCTGGCCGGCAGCACCGGCGCGGCCGGCGCGACGTCATCCGGCGGGCTGGGGTCGATCCTGTCGCCGATCACCGATGCCATCGGCATCGCGAAGTCGTTCCTGGGGGACGCCATCGGCGGCGTGTCGTCGTGGGTGAACGGGATTGGCACGTCGCTCGGTTTCGGCTCCGGCATCGCCGCTGCCGCGCCGTCGGCCGCATTCATCGGCCCGATGCCCCTGGCAACCGGCGCCCTGGGCACCACGACGTCGCTGTCCGGCCTGCTGGGCGGTGCCGGCGCGGGCTTCGGTGCCGGCATGCTTCTCAACAGCCTGCTGGGCGGTTCCCAGGTCGGCGGCATGATCGGCTCCGGCGTCGGATCGCTCGGCGGTGCGCTCGCCGGGACGTTCCTGTTCCCTGGCGTCGGCACGTTGCTCGGCGGACTGCTGGGCGGCGGTGCCGGCGGCATCATCGGCGGCCTGTTCGGAAAGGACGATCAGCGTCCGCTCGGCAACGCGCAGCTCGGCGCCGTCAAGAACGGCCGCCTGACGTTTGGCCAGACCACCAGCCTCGACGGCTACGACAACAGCCGGGAAATCCAGCAGATGCAGCAGGCCGTCACGCTGGTGAACGGCATCATCGACAAGTTCGGCCTGACGCTCAATCAGGACCTGCTGAAGCGCGGCTTCGAGGATACCAGCAACCCCATTGGGCTAATCGGCAAGACCAGCACCTTCGACGGCCCGGCCAACCTGCAAGAGTGGATCCAGCGTTTCTTTGCCGGGCGCGAGGGGCAGTCATATCTGACCGGCGCGACGGGCACCCTCGGGGCCGCGTTCGATCGCCTATCCTCCGGCGCCTTCAAGCCGGAGACGGGCGACGACGTGCTGAAGATGCTGGACTATGCCAGCGGTTTCGACGACGCCGCGCGTCGCGCCGCCGCCGGCATCAACACGCTGGCCCGTCAGACCCTCGAATGGGAGATCGCCGCGCGCGACGCCGGCAAGGGCCTGAAGAAGACCGTCGAGGACTACATCAAGCAGGCGGTCGACTATTTCGGCTCCGGCTCGCCGCAGGAAGCGCAGGCCCGCACTACGCAGCGGCAGAGCATCTATGGATTGATGGGCCTCGACCCCGCCGGCAACGCGATTGCGCCCGGCTCGTCCGACATGCTGACCGGCCGCGACGCCGCGCTGGCCCAGGCCAGGGCGCAGATGGAAACCTATCGCGAGGCCCTGGTCGCGACCGGTCTGACCGCCGAACAGGCTGCCGCGGCGATCGACCGGGCCAACACAGCCCAGGCAGCCGCGATCAACAGGCAGTGGGACGAGGCCGACCGCCGTACCACCTTCGGGCTCGACCAGCGGCAGGCGGCGGCAAACCTCGCCGTCGGCCGCGGCGGCGACGCGCAGGCCTTCGCCCGCACCAGCCTCGCCGAGCAGCATCGGCAGGAACTGGTCGACGCCGAAGCGTCGGGCATGAACAAGCTGAACCTCGAGCGGCTGAAGGCAATCCAGTTGCTTGAGCAAGAGGCCCTGAGACAGCAACAGATCGAGGGCAACCGCCGCACGGCGGAAGGAATGGTCGACCGCCAGAATGCGGCGCGGGTGACCATGGGCCAGATGACCCAGGCCGAGGCCGAGACCGAAGCCCTTCTGGCGCGGCAGCGTCAGGAACGGTGGGACGCCGAGCGTTCCGGGATGACCGCCGCCAATCGGGAAATGCTGCTGCACACCCAGCAGCTCGAGCGCGAGGCCCTGGCCTATCAGCAGGCGGTACAGGCCGCGCAGCAGGCAGCCCAGACCGCCGGCGCGGCGCTGTCGTCGACGCTGTCGGTCACCATTGCCAGCCTCACCACCGTGTCGGCCCGCGCCACGAAGGAGTTGGACGCCTTCGGCCGCGAAATCGACCGCGTGGCCCAGGCGGAACAGCGGATGGCCGATCAGCGCAGCCGGGCGCTGCAACTGGTCGAGGGCTATACGCAGATCGGCGAGACGCTGGCGAAGACGATCGCCAACATCAAGGCCGGCACGCTCGACCCGGGCGACCAGCTCACCGCGGCGCGCACCGAATTCCTGCAGCAGATCAGCCGCAGCCGCGACATGTCGCTGTCGGAAGATGACCGCATGGCGGCGATGACGGCGGCGGCCGAGGCCGGCACCGCCTATCGCGACCTCGCCCGCGACTACTACGGCGGCGCGACCGCCGAGTTCGTGCGGGTTTCGAACGAGATCGCCGACGGCCTGGGCAACGTCAAATCCGGCGCCGACCTGCAGCGGCAATACCTGTCCGACCAACTGAAGCTGATGGAGAAGTATTACCCGACCATCGCGACTTCGGTCGTCGACATCGCCGGCGCCATCCGCGATTACGAGGCGGCCCGCAACACCCAGACCGGCACCGATAACAGCGCGTCGGCGACGATGAACAGCGCGCTGAAGGGGCAGTTCGACACGCTGGCGACCAATGCGTCGACCTACTACAACCAGCAGGCCGCGACCCTCGGCGCCAAGACGGCCCGCGAACTGATGGAGACGCAATTCGGCGCGTCGCGTGACGCGATCATCGCGGCGATCACCGACTGGAAGACCCTCGACGCGATCGGCAACCAGTATTACCGCGGCATGCACGCGCCGGAATCGCCCGAGGCCGACGCGATCCGGGTCAAAATCTTCCAGCTCGGCGGCGTGCCCACGTTCCGCTGGGGTGGTGACCATCTCGGCGGCGTCCGCCTGGTCGGCGAGGCCGGCCCGGAACTCGAGCTTACCGGCTCGGCGCGATACCTGACGGCCGAGCAGACCCGCGACGTGCTGGCCCCGCGCGCCGGCCGGTTCGACATGCCGAGCATGCCGCGCGCGGCCGCGAACGATCCTGGTCACGCCGGCGGCTCGGACAAGGTGGTCAAGGCCGTCGAGGGCCTGGCGGCCGAGTTCGCCGCCTACCGCCTGCAGTCGGCCGAGGAGGCGGCGGCCCTGCGCCAGGACCTCGCCGCGTCGAAGGCCGAAACCGCCACGCTGCGCCGGATGGTCGAGCGGCTAGCCTCGGCCCCGTCGCGCAAGCAGGGATAGCGCCATGGCTCAATCGGTGGCCTATGCGATCGAGACCCAGGCCCACGACGGTACGGGCCTGGTGGATCTGCGGTTCGGCTCGCCGGGCTGGACGTCGCGCCCGACCGACACGCCGGCCGGCAAGGTGTTCGTCGGCCGCGTCGTCAATGCGGGGAACTTCAGCCTGCACGCATTCGCGTCGGGCCGCACCGGCGGCCGGGGCGACGTCGGATCTGGCACGATCACGCTCGCCAATGCCGATGGCGCGCTAGACGCGCTGAAGTCCTACGGCTGGGGGCGGCGGATCACCGTGCGCCGCGGCCTGGTCGACGGGCTGACGATGCCGGCATATCCGGCCGGCTGGGCGGTCGTGTTCGCCGGCGTCGTCGAGCAGGCCGAGGTGACGCGCGACGTCGTGCGCCTGTTGATCCGCGACCGCCAGGCCGAGGTGGCCGACCTGCCGATGTCGGCGGTCAAGTTCGATGGATCGAACGTGCTGCCCGCCGGCGTCGAGGGCGGCGCCGACATCAAGGGCAAGGTCAAGGCGCGGATCTATGGCGCGGCCTATAACTTCGCCCCGCGATGCTGCAACACGTCGCGGCTGATCTACCAGATCAGCCAGGGCGCGCTGCAGGTCGTCTCGGCCGTCTATGATCGCGCCGCCGTCGTCACCCCGGGCACGGCGCGCGCCAGCCTGGCCGCGCTGCAGTCCAACACGCCGACGGCCGGCACCTTCGATTGGTACCTGGGTTCGGGCGGCGACGGGGCCTATATCCGCCTGGGCACGACGCCATCGGGCGAGGTGACGGTTGACGCGACCGAGGGCGCGACGGCCGCCGACCGCACGGCGGCCCAGGTCTGGAAACGCATCCTCCTCGGCCCCGGCGGACTGTCGTCGGGCGACATCGATGCCGCCGCGGTCGCCGCACTGGACGCCGCCAACGACGCGGAAATCGGCATCTGGGTCGGCGAGGAAACCACGGTCGGCGACGTGCTTGACAAGGTGGCGGCCTCGGTCGGCGCGTTCTGGGGCATCACCCGCGCCGGGCTGTTCACCATCTCCCGGTTCGAACTGCCCACGGGCACGCCGGTCACGACCTTCACCGACAGCGATTTCGGCGCCGATATCGACCGCGTCGCCGGCAACGACGTCGGCGCGGGCAAGGGCGTCTGGCAGGTCGTCTTGAACTACCGCGTCAACCACACGGTGCAGACCTCCGACCTCGCCGGCTCGGTCACCGCGGCGCGGCGCCAGGTGCTGGCCCAGGCCGGCGCGTCGGTCACGGCCAGCGACGCGACCGTGAAGACGCAATACCCGCTCGCCGATCAGGTCGAAGTCGATACGCTGCTGGTCGACGAAACCCGGGCGGCGACCGAGGCGGCCCGCATCCTCGCCCTGCGCAAGGTCGCCCGCGACTATGTCGACCTGACCGTGTCGGCCGGCCGGGCCGGCACCATCGAAATCGGCGCGGTCGTGGCCGTCCGCCTCGCCCGCTACGGCTGGGATGGCGGCAAGCTCTTCCGGGTCATCGGCCGCACCGAGGATCACGACGACGTCGGCGCCGTCCGCCTGTCGCTGTTCGGCTGACAACATCACGAGGATCCGATGGCGAATGTGCTGCTGGCCGGGCCGAACTATGTCGACGCGACGTTCTTCACCGTGTCGTTCAGCGGCGGTGCATGGCAGGCCGGGTTGCCGCTGACCAACCTGCGCGACCCGCAATTGGCCGTGGTGGCACGGTCGACGAATGCGACGCTGGCGGCGACGCAATTCGATGTCGACCTGGGCACTCAGCGGCTGGTGAAAGCGCTGGCCATCCCCTTCTCCAACTGCAGCCGCAGCGCGACGTATCGCATTCGTAGCAGCACCGCGGCCGGCTCGTTCGTCGCGCCCGACCTGGTGACCGATTCCGGCTGGCTCGACGTGTATCCGATCATCTACCCATGGGGCACCACGCTCTATGGCTCGGCGAGCTGGTGGGATGGCCGGATGTCGCCCGAGGAGGCGGCGGTGTCGCGGATGCCGATCATTCAGGTGTTCGCCTCGCCGCCGATCGCGCGGTACTGGCGCATCGAGATCGCCGACACGTCGAATCCTGACGGCTACATCGAAATTCCCCGGCTGGTCCTGGCGGCAGGCTGGCAAGGCTCGCTGAACATGGCGGTCGGCTCGGGCCTGGGCGCCGAGACGTTGACCGGGTCGGTCCGGTCGCTGTCAGGCGCGTCGTTCTTCGACCGGCGCGAGGCCGCGCGCACCGCGAAGATCGTCTTCAACTTCCTGCCCGAGGACGAGGCGATGGCCTCGGCCTTCGACCTGATCCGCACGATAGGCATAGACCAGCAACTGTTTTTCGCGTGGAACCCGGATGACACGGTCCATCGTCATAGGCGGTCGTTCCTGGCCACGCTGTCGCAACTCGCCTCGGTCGAATCGAGCACGCCCGACCGTTTCGCAGCCAGCTTCGAATTGAAGGAGGTGATGCCTTGAGCACGTCAATCGAGATCCCGCCGGGCAGCGGCGACATCTTCGTCTTTCCCGATCAGTTCCAGGGGCCGGGCTACCTCACCCGGTTCCCAGAATTGTGCACGGCCCTGGCGGCACTGTCGCAGGGCGCGATCGACGACGCGGCGGCGGCCCAGCTGGCGGCCTCGCTGGCGCAGACCTTCGCCCTGACGTCGACGACGTCGACGACCTCGCGGACGATCGGCACCGGGTCGATGTCGTTCACGATGGCGGATCAGTTGCCGCTGATTGCCGGCAACTACGTCATGATCCCCAGCCAGGCCAACCCGACCACGAATTGGATGTGGGGCCAGGTCACGTCGCGGGTCGGCCTGGTCCTCACTGTCTCGGTGCAGCTGACAGCCGGCGCGGGCACATTCGCGGACTGGGCTATTCAGTTGTCGTCGCCGCGCGGGCCGACCGGCGCGACGGGCGGCGTGAGTTCGGTCAACACGTTTACCGGCGCCGTCACCCTGGGCGTCGCGAACATCTCGGGCGCCGCGCCGCTGGCATCGCCGGCTCTGACCGGGACGCCCACGGCCCCGACGGCGACGGGCGGGACCAACACGACGCAGATCGCGACGACCGCGTTCGTCCAAACCGCGCTGGCCGGCGCGGGCGTCGGGCTGAACCGCATCATCAACGGCAATTTCCGGGTGATGCAGCTGTCGGGCAGCACGACGGTCAACAGCGCCACCCGCGTCTATCCGATCGACCGCTGGCAAGCGTTCGGGGTCGCCTCGGCCGGCACCTTCACCGTCTCGCGCAGCAGTGGCGCCAGCGGCTATCCCTACATGCTCACTGCCACCGTCGGCACGGCGGCGGCCAGCCCGGGCGCGTCGGACAGTTACGCGATCCTGCACCGGATCGAGGGGCCGCAGGTGGCCGACCTCGGGTTCGGTGCGTCCGGGGCGCAGTCGATCACGCTGTCGTTCATCGTCCGCTCATCCGTCACCGGCACGTTCAGTGGCTCGATCCGCAACGGCGCGGCCAACCGGTCCTGGCCGTTCACCTACTCGATCCCCACCGCGAACACGCCCACGACGATCTCCGTCACCATCACCGGCGACACCTCCGGTACCTGGCCGATCACGGCCGGTTCGGTCGGGCTTGATGTGATTTTTTGCCTGGGCTCGGGATCGTCCGGGCTCGGCGCCGCGGGTAACTGGGCCGCGGCCAATTATTTCGGCGCGACGGGTTCGGTCAACCTGATGGCCACCGCCGGCGCGACCTGGTCGATCGCCAATGTGCAGTTGGAGCGCGGCACGGCCGCGACCACCTTCGATTTCCGCCCCTACGCGGCTGAGCTGGCGCTTTGCCAGCGTTATCTCCAGGTCATGGCAAAGGACGGCTCTTCACAGACCTATTTTGCCGGCATGGTCGAGACGGCGTCGACGGCAAGCTATGTCGTGCCGCTCGTCCCGCCGATGGCGGTTGCGCCGACTGTGACGTTCGAGGTCGCCCCGGGCTATTTCGCGATGGCGAGTGCCGGCGTCGGTGTGCAGACCTGTTCGGCGATCACCGCCAGCTACACGGATAGCACGACGTTGGTCGTCGGCGCCACCAATGCATACGGTGGCGCCTCGCTGGGCACTGTCAGCCGCCTACTGTCGGGGACGACAAATGCCTCGAGGATTATTGTGAGGGCCGAGCTATGACCCAATACGAGCTGACCGAGGCCGGCATGATCCGGCGGATCGCCGACGGCGCGGTCATCCCGCGTGACGATCGCAACGGCGAGTACCGCGACTATCTGGACTATGTCTCGGCAGGCGGCGCCGAGGCGCTGTTGCCGGCGCCGACGCTCGCCGAGGCCCGGGCGGCCAAGGTGGCGGCGATCAACGCGCAGCGCGATCTGGTGCTGGCGGCCGGCGCCCCCTATGGCCCGGCCAGGATCGCCGTGCATGACGGCGCGCGGGCCGACCTCTCCGGCATGGCGGCCTATGCCACCACCGTCATGATGACGGCGGAGACGCCGGCGCCGATTGCCTGGCCCGCCTCCTACGCGCTCGGGTGGATCGCGGTCGACAATACCCGTGTGCCGCTGCCCACGGCGGCCGACGGCCTCGCCCTCGCCGCGGCCGTGGGTGCCTGGTACGGCGCGGTGGTGCAGCATGCCAGGACGCTGAAGGACGAGGCCCTGGCCGCGGCCGACGCGGCCGCGCTCGAGGCGATCGACGAAACCGCCGGCTGGCCCTGATCGGGACCTAAACGACACAGGTAGGCGGGGCGCTGCGGCGCCCCTTTCTTTTTGGGGAACGACATGCAGACACCGGGTCCGGCCACCGAAACCGTCATCGGCGGCACCCTCTTGACCTCGCCCTACTGGGCGGCGTGGTTGCACGACATCAACCTGTTCGCGACGACGATCGCGACGGTGGGCGGCGCGATCATGGCCATTCATGGCGTCGTCCGGATCATCGTCGGCCTGGTCGAGCGCCGGCGCGGCCAGCAGCCCGACCAGCGATGAGCGCCGACGATCTGCCGCCAGGCGTCACGCCCGGTTGCGCCGCGCCCTTCTACCGGACCGCCGAGGGGCGAATCGAATTGGTCGTGCCCCGCGCTGGCGGTTCGGCCGAGGTCTACCCGGTACCGCTCGGCGTCGCGCTCGTCCACCTCGAGGACCTGGCCGCGGCAATCCGCCGCCAGGCCGGCCGGCCCAGCATCACCATGGGCCGCGAACCGGCCTGATCCACCTGAAGGAGACGACGATGCCCCGACAGACCAACGCGGCAGGCCTGGCCCTGTATCACGAATTCGAGCAGGGGCCGGGCGGCGGCCCGGCGCTGACCGCGTACCGCTGCCCCGCCGGCGTGCTCACCATCGGCTGGGGTCATACCGGCCCCGATGTCCATGAGGGGCAGACCATCACGGCGGCCGAGGCCGATCGGCTGCTGGATATGGATCTGGACGAGGCCGAGCGCGACGTTGAGCGCGCGGTGACCGTACCGACCAACGACAACGCCTTCGCCGCGCTGGTCAGCCTGCGGTTCAACATCGGGACTACTGGCTTTCGCAAGTCGACGGTCCTGAAGCGGCACAACGCGGGCGATTGGGCCGGCGCAGCGCAGGCCTTCGCCATGTGGAACAAGGCAACCAACGCCAAGGGGCGGCGCGTCGTGCTGAACGGCCTGGTGCGCCGCCGCGCGGCCGAGGCGGCGCTGTACATGACCCCGACCGCCGACAGCCAGGCCCACGACCCGCAGCGCACCCGGGCGGCCGACGTCGAGGCGACGCCCGACCGGCTGGCGCCCGTCGCCCGGATCGGCGGCACGATCGCCGCCACGGCTACGGCTGCTCAGCAGGTCGTCATCCAGGTCGGCGGGGTGCATCAGGCACTGGTGGGCGTCGGGATCAACCCGCAGCTGGCCATCCTGCTGCTGGCCGTCGCGGCCGGCGTCGGGATCTGGTGGGCGACACGCCGTCGGGCCGGGTGATGCCGGCGTGGCTGCTGGCGATCGGCGGCGGGCGAGCCATCCTCGCCGCGCTCGCCGTCGTGGCGGCGCTTGCCATCGGCGCCTGGCTCTATGCCTCCGGCCGCTCGGCCGAGCGCGTCGACGGGCTGCAACGGACGATCCACACCATGGGAGAACGCGATGCGATCGATCGCGATATCAGCCGTCAGCCTGATGGCGCTGCTGCTGACCGCCTGCGGCGGGACTGGTCGCGGGACTGAGTACTGCGCGGTGGCCCGGCCGATCTACACCAGCCGGGCCGACGTGCTGACCGACCCGACCGCCCGCCAGGTGCTGGCACATAACGAGACGTGGGCGGCCGTCTGTCGCTGAATTCGCCGGCCGCATAGGGAAGGAACACCCCGCCGGCCAACTGACCCCGCTGCCCGCAAGGGTGGCGGGGTCCTTTTTCGTTCTGGGATGACCCTGACCAAAATGGGGCAGAAAATTCCGAAGCTATTCCGGATGGCGGATTTCTGCGGGTTTCCGGTTGCCTTCGGGCCGAGGCAACCGGATTAGACAAAACCACCGTTTTTGACAACCGGCCCCCATCGTGGCACGCGCCGGGTGCTCCGCCCGATGTCCACCGAAAATCGGCGGATATCCGCCATTGCGACCGGAAAACAGCCCGCAAACAGGCGTTTCGATGGCCAGTGACGCAAGGCCATGAAATCGCAGCGGTTTCCGGCTTATGGGCGGAAAATCCGACCTTTTCACGCGCCGCGTGACATGGTCGCGTTGCCCTCGGGCGCCCCGGTCCGGATGACGTACCAGGCCGATCCGATGATCAGCACCGCGCCGACCAGGTCGAACCGGCTGGGCACGTCGCCGAACAGCAGGTAGCCGACGGCCGCGGCGATTGGGATGCCGGTCAGGTCCAAGGGCGCGATATAGGCCACGGGGCCGAGGCGGAAGGCGGCGACGGCCGCGTACTGTGCCAGGGCGGCGGCGACGCCCAGGACCGCCAGCGCGCCCCAGCTCGAGGCGGGCGGCGTCACCCATCCCGTCACGGCCGTGACCGGGACCAGCAGGGCCGCCGCGCCGATGCCATAGATGCACACGATCAGCGCCGGGCTGTTGGTGGCGCCAAGGCGGCGGACGGCGGTCTGCGATAGGGCGGTGCTGACGGCGGCGCCCAGGGCCGCCAGCACCCCGAGCACCTGGCCCCCGACGGTCAGGGCCGGCCACACGGTCACCGCCGCGCCGACCATGCCGACGACGGCCGCCAGCGCCAGCCGGCCGGATAGCCGCTCGCCCAGCAGGATCCGGGCGACGACAGGCATCAGCAGAACCCGGGTCATCAGCAGCAGTTGGGCGACCGCGATCGGTAGCGCGGTGACGGCGAACATGAACGCGATCAGGGCCGCGACGCCGGAGACAATTCGGACGGCATGCCAACCCGGGTCGCGTGCCTGGCGCCAGTCCATCGCCTCGAGGCGAAACACCACGGCGACGACGATCGCCGCCGCCAGCGCGCGGAACAGGCTGACCTCGGCCGGCGGCAATCGCACCCCGGCCAGCTTGGCGGCGGCCGACGATGCCGCGAACGCCGCGCCCGACACAATTGCCCACGCTGCCGCCTGCAGCAGCACCTTCCGCGCCTGATCCATTCGGAAATCCCCCGTTAAGCCCCGGATGGCATGGTAGCACAGTACGGGTGTCTAACAGCAGGACAGTTGTCGCCGATATGCCGTGACGTTTCCCGACGTATCATTTTCGAACACGGGTCGCGCCACGGGTTGCGATCTGGCGGTCGGGAAGAAATGGCGGATTTCTGCGGTTTTTTCGGGGTATCTGGCGGAGGGAGAGGGATTCGAACCCTCGACACCTTTCGGTGAACACGCTTTCCAGGCGTGCGCCTTAAGCCGCTCGGCCATCCCTCCGGGTCAGGTCCTGCTTAATGCGGGCGCGACTATAGCGGCCGGTCCGGGTTTTGCAACAGTTCAGCCCGCGATTGCGTTGAAGTTCCGGCGGTTGCAGGATGCGGCCCGGTTCAAAGGGTTACGTCGATGCGTCTGGTGCGGCTTCTGGGCTATCTCTGTGCCATGGCGGGCATCCTGGTGCTCGGCCGCGATGGTTTGGAGGCGCTGGAATCGCGCGGCTGGCAACCGCTGTCGCTGGAGAGCCTGTGGTCGGAAATCGACCAGGCCAGCCTCGTTGCCGCCCGCCAGGCGGTGCGCGAGCATCTGTCGCCCGAGTTCTGGAACGGCTTTGCCGCCGCGCTGGCCCAGCCGGCCTCGATCGTCCTGCTGGGCGTCGGGATCGTCCTGCTGACCGCAGCGCTGGTCAGTCGTCGTTCATCTTCAGGGCTGCGATGAAGGCTTCCTGCGGGATCTCGACATTGCCGACGTTCCGCATGCGCTTCTTGCCTTCCTTCTGCTTGTCGAGCAGCTTGCGCTTGCGGCTGATGTCGCCGCCGTAGCACTTGGCCAGCACGTCCTTGCGCATCGCCGAGATGGTCTCGCGGGCGATCACGCGGGCGCCGATCGCCGCCTGGATCGCGATCTTGAACAGCTGCCGCGGGATCAGCTCCTTCAGCCGCTCGCAGAGCTGGCGGCCGCGCATCTCGGCCCGGCTCTTGTGCACGATCATGGCGAGCGCGTCGACCGGCTCGGCATTGACCATGATCGACATCTTCACGAGGTCGCCGATCTCGTGCCCGTCCATCTGGTAGTCGAACGAGGCATAACCCCGGCTGACCGATTTCAGCCGGTCGTAGAAATCGAACACCACCTCGTTCAGCGGCAGGCGATAGGTCACCATCGCCCGGCTGCCGTGATAGGTCAGCTCGATCTGCCGGCCGCGGCGGTCCTCGCACAGCTTCAGGATCGAACCGAGATGCTCGTCCGGCACCAGGATCTGGGCCTTGATCCAGGGTTCCTCGATGCGGTCGATCTTCATCACGTCGGGCATGTCGGCGGGGTTGTGCAATTCCTGCATCGTCCCGTCGGTCATGTAGACCTTGTAGACCACCGAGGGGGCGGTGGTGATCAGGTCGAGGTTGAATTCGCGCTCCAGCCGCTCCTGGATGATCTCCAGATGCAGGAGGCCGAGGAAGCCGCAGCGGAAGCCGAAGCCCAGCGCCGCCGAGCTCTCGGTCTCGAAATGGAAGCTCGCATCGTTCAGCCGCAGCTTGGCGAGGCTCTCGCGCAGCACGTTGAAATCGGCGGCGTCGACCGGGAACAGGCCGCAGAACACCACCGGCACCGACGGCTTGAAACCGGGCAGCGGCTCGGCGATCGGGTTGCGGTCGTCGGTGATGGTATCGCCGACATTGGTGTCGGCCACCTGCTTGATCGCGGCGGTCAGGAACCCGACCTCGCCGGGGCCGAGCTCGTCGACGATCGTGCGCTTGGGGTTGAACACGCCGACACGCTCGACCAGGTAGTTCGACTTGTTCGACATGAAGCGGACCTTCATGCCCTTCTTCATCACCCCGTCGATGATGCGGAACAGCACGACGACGCCGAGATAGGCGTCATACCAGCTGTCGATCAGCAGCGCCTTCAGCGGCGCATCGCGGTCGCCGTGCTTCGGCGGCGGCAGGCGGGTGACCAGCGCCTCCAGCACGTCGGGAATGCCCAGGCCCGTCTTGGCCGAGATCTCGACGGCGTCGGAGGCGTCGAGGCCGATCACCTCCTCGATCTGCGCCTTGACCCGCTCGGGGTCGGCCGCCGGCAGGTCGATCTTGTTCAGGACCGGCACGATCTCGTGGTTGGCCTCGATCGCCTGGTAGACGTTGGCCAGCGTCTGCGCCTCGACGCCCTGCGAGGCGTCGACCACCAGCAGCGAGCCTTCGCAGGCGGCAAGGCAGCGCGAGACTTCATAGGCGAAGTCGACATGGCCGGGCGTGTCCATCAGGTTGAACACGTAGTCCTTGCCGTCCTTGGCGCGATAGCGCAGCCGCACGGTCTGGGCCTTGATGGTGATGCCGCGCTCGCGCTCGATATCCATCGAGTCGAGGATCTGGCTGGTCATCTCGCGGCTTTCCAGCGCGCCGCAAGCCTCGATCAGGCGGTCGGCGAGGGTCGACTTGCCGTGGTCGATATGGGCGACGATGGAGAAATTGCGGATCTGGGACAGCTCGGTCATGGCGCTCAATCGGCGAGGATCTGGTTGAAGTCATGGGCCCATTCGGCCTGCGGCACCTTCAGCGTGCCCGAGGCATGGAGGACCAGTTCGCCGCCCGCCATCACCCGGCAGACGGAAAAGCCGAGATTGCGGGTGATGCGCAACGGCTCGCCGATCGCCTCGACCCACTGGCCGAGCTCGGCCGGACGCAGGAATTCGGTCGCCATCGTCACGGTCGGCAGGAACTTGCGCCCGCCGGCGGCGACGGTCGCGGAAATTCCCAGCGCCATGTCGGCCAGCGTCATCAGCATGCCACCATGGCACACCCCGCCGGCGTTCAGATGCTGGCGGTCCACCCGGAAACCCAGGCGCACGCCGCCCCCGGCATCGCGGCGGATATAGAGCGGGCCATTATGGGCGGCAAAACCCTCCGCTATCGGGAACGGCTTGAAGCCGGCCGGCACGGTATCGTCGGTCGCGTTCGCTGACATGTCGGCCGCCTTTTAGCATCGCCCCCCTGTTCGGGCAATGCCAAGGGGTTCCGTCCGCCTTGGCGCCGTCAGGCCGATACCGCCCGGCGCAGCCGCCGTTCGTGCCAGCGGCGGCGCAGCCAGTCGGTCACCGGCCGCTCGATCAGCAGATGGACGATCACGCCGCCCGCCACCGCCAGCACGAAAGTCGGCAGCAACAGCCAGCCCGACCAGTCGAAGCGCGGCCCGAACAGCCGGGTGAACAGGACGCCGACGATCGACAGCACGAACCCATGGGCCAGGTAGATCGCGTAGGAGGCATCGCCCAGGAAACAGGCAAGCCGGAACAGCCGGCCCCGCCACCGCCCCTCCAGCGCCACGAGGCAGGCCAGCAGGATCGCCCCCGGCACGCCCCAGACCAGCGCGCGATGGCCGTTGGCCCAGCCGGGGTCGAGCCAGTTGGTCGCGACCAGCACCAGGAACATCGCCGGCGCGCCGACCAGCGCCACCGGCACCGGCAGGTAGCGGCCGCGCAGAGCGGCCATGGCGATACCCATGCCGAAGACGAATTCGAGCAGCAGCGGGTCGAGCAGCCTGGCCTCGGCCCCCCAGCCGTCGGTGCGGAACAGGCCGATGGCCGCGCCCGCCACCAGCACCGCGGTCAGCCAGGGCACCGGCCGCAGGCGCAGGGCCAGCGCCGCGGCGAACAACACGTAGAACAGCATCTCGAACGACAGCGTCCAGCCCAGCGGTATCAGGGGAATGGCCTCATGCTCGGCATTCCAGGCGGGAATGAACAGGAAGGAGGCGACGACGTGCCAGGGGACCAGGGTCGAGCGCTGGGCCAGCGCGGGGATGACCAGCATCTGGGCCAGCTTCGCCGCGGTCATCAGCCAGTAGAGCGGCACGATGCGGATGATGCGGCGCACGATGAAGCTGCGCCAGACGCCGGGCTGGCCCCATTGGCCGGCCGTGGTCATCACCATCAGGAAGCCCGAGATCGCAAAGAAGATGTCGACGCCGGCGGCCCCCGGATAGAACCACTCCATGCCGCCGAAGCGTTCGGAAATCATCGCGGTGACATGCAGATAGACGACCATCAGGGCGGCCAGCGCGCGTCCGGCCTGCACATTGTAGAGCATCGTTCAGGCGTCTCCGGGGGTAAGCAACCGGCCGGCACCCTAGCCGATGCCGCCCCGAAAATCTTGCGCAGGGTTATGGTGAAGGCCGCGTTAACCATCCGGTGGGGTGGCTCGAACGCGAAGGATTTGCCCTATGACACAACCGCTACTGGCCCATCTCGATCAGAAATCGGCGGCCGGCCGCCTGTCGATCGTGGTCGTGACCCATAATTCGGCGGCGGTCATCGGCGGCTGCCTGGCCGCGCTGCCGGTCGCCGCCGACATCGTCGTTGTCGACAACGCCTCGCGCGACGGCACCGTGGCGCTGGTCCGCGCGCTGCGGCCCGATGCGGTGATCGTCGCCAATCCGGAAAATCTCGGCTTCGGCCGCGCCGTCAATCTCGGCATGACCCGGACCCGGCGCGAACTGGCGCTGGTGATCAACCCGGACTGCCGGCTGGCACCCGGGGCCGCCGCCGCCCTGATCGCCGCCAGCGACCGCTATCCCGATGCCGCGCTGTTCGCGCCGCAACTGGTCGATTCCTCCTGCCGCATCCAGCCGTCGCACGACGTGGCCCTGTCCGCCCGCCGCTTGCTGGGCCGGCGGGGCAGGGAGGTGCCGGAAGGCGATCTCTGCGCCGATTTCCTGTCCGGCGCGGCCTTCGTCGTCCGCCGGTCGGCGTGGGAGGCGATCGGCGGCTTCGACGAGCGTTTCTTCCTGTTCTACGAGGATGACGACCTCTGCCTGCGGCTGCGTGCCGCCGGCCATGGCCTCGTCCTGGTCGACGGCGCCACCGCGCTGCACCTGGGCGGCGCCTCGGCACCGCGCAATCCCGGCCGGCTGTTCTTCCGGGCGCTGCACATGGCCCGCTCGCGCGTGCTGTTCGAGCGCAAATACGGCGGCTGGGCCGCCGCCGCGGTTCACGGGGTGGCGGCGGGCCTGCGCTATGCCGGCAAGACGGTCGGCCATGGCCTGGCCGGCCATACGGCCAAGGCCCGCCGCGACGCGGGCCATCTGGTCGGCACGGTCTCGGGCCTGCTGGCCCCGTGACCGTCAGGCCTTGATGCCATGGCGTTCCAGCAGCCGTTCGGCGCTGTCGTTCCACACGTCGGTCTCGACGATCAGGCCGTTCTCGACGACGAAGCGGTCGACATAGCGGTTGCCCTCGAACGGCGTGCCGTCGGGCCAACAGCCGTAGAGCGTGCCCAGGCTATAGACGATGGTCCGGTCCGGCCCCGGCACCACGTCCATCCGCTCCATCTTCTTCTTCACCCACTGGTAGCGGGCGGCATTGAACGCCGTCGCCTCGCGCGGGTGGCCGAATTTCCGCCCGCCGGTGAAGGTGAGGCGCAGGCCGGGCGCAATATAGCGCTCGGCCGTATCGGGGTCGGGCACCATCGTGGCTTCGAGATAGGCGCGGACGGTCTCGGCGTCGCGCCGGCTCCGGTCGTCGGTCATCGGGGGCTCCCGGGCTGAATGGATACCCATGCTACCCCGATCCGCGCTAGGATCGCCGCATGGATCTCGTCCTGCGCCGCTGCCGCCTTGCCGACCGGCCCGACCCGGTCGATATCGGCGTGGCCGGCGGCCGCATCGTCGCGGTCGAGCCGGTGCCCGACCTCGACGCGGCGGTCGAGGACGTGGCCGGCCGCCTGGTCCTGCCCGGTTTCGTCGACAGCCATCTCCATCTCGACAAGGCCTGCCTGCTCGATCGCTGCGGCCACGGCCATGGCGACCTGGCCGCGGCGATCCGCGCGGTCTCGGCGGCCAAGCGCGATTTCACCGAGGATGACGTCTACGCCCGCGGCGCGCGGGTGCTGGAACAGGCGATCGTCCAGGGCACCACGCGCATCCGAACCCATGTCGAGGTCGATCCGCGGGTGGCCTTGCGCAGCTTCGAGGCCATCCGCCGGCTGAAGCGCGACTATGGCTGGGCCGTCGAGCTGTCGATCTGCGTCTTCCCCCAGGAGGGGCTGACCAACGATCCCGGCACCGAGGCGTTGCTGGTCGAGGCGCTGGAGACCGGGGCGGACGCGCTGGGCGGCTGCCCCTATACCGACACGGATCCGCACGAGCAGATCGCGCGGCTGTTCGCGCTGGCCCGGCGCTTCGACCTCGATCTCGATTTCCATGTCGATTTCGACCTCGATCCCGCCTGGACGCATCTGGCCGAGATCGTGCGCCAGACCGATGCCCATGGCTGGGGCGGGCGGGTCGCGATCGGCCACGTCACCAAGCTGTCGGCGATGCCGGCGGCGCGGCGCGATGCGATCGCGCGGCAGCTTGCCGCCGCCGGCGTGGCGCTGACCGTGCTGCCCGCGACCGACCTCTACCTGATGGGGCGGGGGCACGATCATCACGTGCCGCGCGGCCTGGCCCCGGCCCATCTGCTGGCGGGGCATGGCGTCACCTGCTCGATCGCCACCAACAACGTGCTGAACCCGTTCACCCCGTTCGGCGACTGCTCGCTGCTGCGCATGGCCAATCTCTACGCCAATGCCGCCCAGGTCGGGCCGGACGGGTTCGCCGCCTGCCTCGATCTCGTCACCGCGTCGCCGGCGCGGCTGATGAACCTGCGCGACTACGGCATCGCCCCGGGCAACCCGGCCGATCTGGTGGTACTGGACGCGCCCGACGGGCCGACCGCGCTGGCCACGATCGCCCAGCCGCTGACCGGGTTCAAGAATGGCCGGCGGTCGTTCCGCCGGCCGGCGCCGAGCCTGCTGAAACCCTGATCAGACGACGCGGGCGTAGACCGCCTGTTCGGTGACGACATAGTCGACGCGGCCGTCGCCGAGCGCGCGGGCGCATTCCTGCGGGGTATTGATGATCGGTTCCTCGTGCACGTTGAACGAGGTGTTGATCAGCACCGGAATCCCGGACAGGGCCGCATAGGCCCCGACGATGTCGTAATAGAGCGGGTTGGGCGCGCGCTGGATCACCTGCGGCCGCGCCGTGCCGTCGACATGCACGGTGGCGGGGATGCGGTCGCGCCAGGCATCGCGCACCCGGCAGGTCGTGGTCATGAAGCGGGCGGCATAGGTCTTGACCGGGCCCAGGTCGAAGATCGCCTCGGCGTCGTCCTCGCGCACCACGGGTGCGAACGGCATGAATTCCGAGCGTTCCAGCCGGTCGTTCAGGGTCTGGTTGATCGTCGGGTCGATCGGTGCCGCCATGATCGTGCGGGCGCCCAGCGCGCGGGGGCCGTATTCCATGCCGCGGGCGAAGATCGCGACGATCCGCCCCTCGTGGATCAGCCGCGCGGCGGTGGCGACCGGCGCCCCCTCGACCTTGACGAAGCGCGGGTCGCTGCCCAGTACGGTATCGGCCGTATCCTCGTAGGACCCGCCGTAATAGAGATGGTCGAGCCGCCAGCGGCGCGACAGCCAGGTCGCCAGCCCGTCGCGTTCCAGCAGGTATTGCAGCACGCCGCCGGCAGCCAGGCCCTGGTCTGACATCGCCGGGTAGACGAAGATCTCGTCGACCGGCAATTCCTCGGCCAGGCGCTGGTTCAGCCGCACGTTGGCGAACACCCCGCCCGACAGGCCCAGATGGCGCACCCCGGTGCGGGCGAGCAGGCGCCGTACCGATTCGAGGATCATGTCCTCCAGCACCTTCTGGACCGAGGCGGCGACATCCTCGCGCTTCTGGTCGCGCGCCCAGTCGAAGATGAAGGTCTTCATCGCGCGGTTGTCGATGAAGTCCGACGAAATCACGCCGAGCTCGTCGATGGCGAAGCGCTGGGCCAGGGCCTCGGCCAGATGCGGCTGGCCGTAGGCGGCAAGGCCGGTCAGCTTGCCTTCGTGCTTGTTGATCTGGAAACCCAGCGCCTGGGTGGCGAAGCCGTAGGCCAGCCCCAGGCTGTCGATGCGGGTGCGGCCGAGCAGGTCGCTGTCGCCGCCGAACAGGTCGGTCAGCCGGCCGTCGCGGAACAGCCGGTGGGAATACTGGGCATTGTCTCCGCCGCCATCGGCGGTATAGAGCAGCGCGTCCGGCCAGTCCGTATGGAACAGGGTCGGTAGCGCATGGGCGTAGTGGTGGTTGAAGAAGCGCACGGCGGCGCCGGCCGGTAGGCCGTGGTCGCGCAGGAAACGGGGGCCGTCGAACATGCCCTCGCTGTCGGTGCGCAGGGCGCGCATCGCCTCGCGCTCCATCGACTTGTGCTTTTCCTTGTTCAGCCGGCGGCGGACCAGGCTTTCGAGCTGGCGGCCGAGCGTCAGGTGGGTGAAGTAGCGCGAGGGGAAGACCCCGCGCCCCAGCACCACCGCGCCGACCTCGGCCGGGCTGCGGCCGCTGATGCGGAATACTTCCGCCATCGCTTCCGTCGGCACCCGGCCGCCGTCGATCTTGCGGCGCGTCAGCCGTTCCTGCGCCACCGCCGCTAGGAGGTCGTAGTCCTCATAGAGGGCGGCGCAGCCGTCGTGATAGCCCGGATGAAGCCCAAGGATCAGCACGGTCGGATCAACCCCGAAGCGTCGCGCCGGTTGCCTTGGCGACCGCGGCGATCACCTTCGCCGCCACCGCCTCGATCTCGGGATCGGTCAGGGTCTTCTCCTTCGGCTCCAGCCGCACCGAGATCGCCACCGACTTGCGGCCCTCGCCGATCGCCGCCCCGGTGAACTGGTCGAACACCGAGACCTGGGTGATCAGGGCCTTCTCGGCGCCGCGCGCCGCCTTGACGATCTCGAAGGCCTGGACCTTGTCGTCGACGACGAAGGCGAAATCGCGCTCGACCGCCGGCAGGTCGTTCAGGGCCAGCGGCCCCTTCGACCGTCCCGCCCGGTTCTTCGGGAACGGCACCCGCTCCAGGAATACCTCGAAGGCGACCACCGGCCCGCGCAGGTCGAATTCCTGCAACACGCGCGGATGCAACTCGCCGACATGGGCCAGGATCTGCTTGGGCCCCAGCCGCAGCGTGGCCGAGCGGCCGGGATGGTACCAGGACGGCGCGCCGTCCATCACCAGCAGCTGTTCGGCCGGGGCGCCGGCCGCCGCCAGCGCCGCCAGCGCGTCGGCCTTGGCGTCATACGCGTCGACGCCGCGCGGCCGCGCCGACCAGTGGCGCGGGCCGGTCTGGCCGGCACGAATGCCGGCGGCGACCATGTCCTGGCCGGTCGGCGTGTCGTCGCGATATTGCGGCCCGACCTCGAACAGACCGTGATCGGGCATCGAGCGGTCGGCATTGCGCTTCGACGCGGCCAGCAGCGCCGGCAGGATCGACGGGCGCATCGCGTCGAGATCGGCGGAAATCGGGTTGGCCACCGCCATTTCCGGGGCACCGCCGCCGAACAGCAGCGCATGCGGCGTCGGGATGAACGAGTAGGTCACCGCCTCGTTCAGGCCACGCGCGGCGATCGCCCGGCGGATGACGCGGACGCGGCGCTGCATCGGGGTGACCCCCGGTGCCGGCACCGCGCGATCCTGCGGCAGCGGTACGCTCGGGATGGCGTCGAAACCCTTCAGGCGCAGCACTTCCTCGACCAGGTCGGCCTCGCCGTGGATGTCGGGCCGCCAGGACGGCGGGGTGACGCTGAACACGCCGCCCCCGGCCGCGACGACGCAGCCGACCGCTTCCAGCGCGGCCTCGGCCTCGGCCGCGGTCACCGGCACGCCGCCCAGCGCGGCGACGCGCTCGGGCCGGAAGGTGTACTGGCGGCGCCAGTCCGGCGCGACGCCGGCGACGACCAGCTCGCTGGCTTCGCCGCCGCACAGCTCGAGGATCATCCGGGTGGCAAGCTCGGCGCCCGGGCGCACGAACTCGGGGTCGACGCCGCGCTCGAAGCGATAGCGGGCATCCGAGATGATGCCGAGCTTGCGGCCGGTCGCCGCGGTCCGGATCGGGTCGAACAGCGCGGCTTCGAGGAACACGCGCGTCGTGGCGTCGGTGCAGCCGGACTGTTCGCCGCCCATGATGCCGCCGATCGATTCGGGGCCATTGGCATCGGCGATGACGCACATCTCGGGGCCGAGCTGGTAGGTCTTGCCGTCCAGCGCCAGCAACTCGTCGCCGGCGCGGCCCAGGCGGACATGCAGCGCGCCATGGACCTTGTCGGCGTCGAACACGTGCAGCGGCCGGCCCAGCGCGTGGGTGAACCAGTTGGTGATGTCGACCAGCGCCGAAATCGGGCGCAGCCCGATCGACTTCAGCCGGTCCTGCAGCCATTTCGGGCTGGGGCCGTTCTTCACGCCCCGGATCTCGCGGCCGATGAACAGCGGGCAGGCGGCGTAGTCGTCGATCGAGACCCCGATCGACGAGGTGAAATGCCCGGCGACCGGCTCGATCTTCAGCGGCTTCAGCGCGCCGAGGCGGGCGGCGGCGAGATCGCGGGCGATACCGCGGATGCCGGTGCAGTCCGGGCGGTTCGGCGTCAGTTTGATGGTGACGACCGGATCGGCCAGCCCCATGACCTCGGCGAACGGCCGGCCGACATGGGCGGCGGCGGCTTCCGGCAGGTCGATGATGCCGTCATGCTCGTCCGACAGCCCCATCTCGCGCTCGGAAACCAGCATGCCGTTCGAGGCGACGCCGCGGATCGTCGACGGCTTCAGCACCAGGCCGGTGCCGGGGATGGTCAGGCCGTCGCGGGCGAAGACGCCGACCATGCCGGCGCGCGCGTTCGGCGCCCCGCAGACCACCTGGATCGGGCCGGTGCCGGGATCGACGGTGCAGACGCGCAGCTTGTCGGCGTTCGGGTGCTTTTCGGCGGTCAGCACGCGGGCGACGACGAAGTTTTCCAGCCCTGCGGCCGGGTTGTGGACTTCCTCCACCTCGAGGCCGATGGCGGTCAGCTTGGCGCAGATGGTGGCGAGGTCGGCCTCGGTGTCGAGATGCTCGCGCAGCCAGGATTCGGTGAATTTCATCGCGAAAGCCCCTGTCCCAGGGTCGGCAGATCGAGGGCGGCGAAGCCGTAATGCTTCAGCCAGCGCAGGTCGGCCTCGAAGAAGGCGCGCAGGTCGGGGATGCCGTATTTCAGCATCGCGATCCGGTCGATGCCCATGCCGAAGGCGAAACCCTGCCACTCGTTCGGATCGAGGCCGCAATTCTGCAGCACCTTGGGATGGACCATGCCCGAGCCGAGGATTTCCAGCCAGTCGTCGCCTTCGCCGATCCGGATCTCGCCGCCCTTGCGGCTGCAGCGGATGTCGACCTCGGCCGACGGTTCGGTGAACGGGAAATAGCTGGGGCGGAAGCGCATCTCGACGCGGTCGAGCTCGAAGAACGCCTTGCAGAATTCGGTCAGCGTCCCCTTCAGGTGGCCCATGTGGATGTCGCGCCCGATCACCAGCCCTTCGAGCTGGTGGAACATCGGCGTATGGGTCATGTCGCTGTCGGAGCGGTAGGTGCGGCCCGGGATGATCAGGCGCAGCGGCGGCTTCATCGACATCATCGACCGGATCTGCACCGGCGAGGTGTGGGTGCGCAGCACCATCCGCTCGCGCCCTTCGGGCGTCGCCAGGTAGAACGTGTCCTGCATCTGCCGCGCCGGATGCTCCGGCGGGATGTTGAGCGCGGTGAAGTTGTGGAAATCGTCCTCGATGTCCGGCCCCTCGGCGATCGAGAAACCCATCGCGCCGAAGATTTCGGTGATCTCGTCGATCACCTGGCTGACCGGGTGGATGCGGCCCTCGGCTTCCGGGCGCGCAGGCAGGGTCAGGTCCTGGGTCTCGGCGGCGAGCCGGGCGTTCAGCGCGGCTTCGGCCAATGTCGCCTTGCGCTGGCCCAGCGCCTCGGTCAGCTGGTCCTTGGCGAGGTTCAGGCGTTCGGCGACGGCGCGGCGCTCTTCGGGGGGCAGGCCGCCCAGTTCCTTCATCCGGACGCTGATATCGCCTTTCTTGCCCAGGGCGGCGAGGCGCACGGCCTCGAGCGCGTCGAGCGTGCCGGCCTCGGCGACGGCGGCGAGATGTTTCGCGGCCAGAGCTTCGATCGTCTCGGTCATCGGTTATCCACAAAAGCTAAGGGGGCCAACATGCAGTCGGCCCCCCAGGCAGCAAGACTATATAGCCGGTGGGGCCGCGGTTCAGGCGGCCTTGGCGATCGCGGCTTCCGCCTGCGCCACCAGGGCCTGGAAGGCCTGCGGCTCACGGACGGCGAGGTCCGCCAGAATCTTGCGATCGACCTCGACGCCGGCGAGCTTGAGGCCGTTCATAAATCGCGCATAGGTCAGCTTGGCCGATTCCTGGCGGACGGCGGCATTGATGCGCTGGATCCACAGCGAGCGGAAGGTCCGCTTGCGGACGCGCCGGTCGCGATAGGCATAACGCAGCGCCTTCTCGACCTTCTGCAGGGCAATCCGGTAGTTCGTCGAACCGCGACCGCGATAGCCCTTGGCGAGCTTGAGGATCTTCTTGTGACGGGCGTGGCTGGTCACGCCGCGCTTAACGCGAGCCATTGCTTATTCTCCTCAAGCGTTCGGCAGGTAGTACTTCTTGATCTTCGCGGCATCGCCCTCGAAGCAGATTTCGGTGCCGCGGCCATCGCGGATCTGCTTGGGGGTGCGCTTGATCATGCCATGCCGCTTGCCGGCATTGGCGCGACGGACCTTGCCGGTCGCAGTCAGGGAGAAGCGCTTCTTGGCGCCGCTCTTGGTCTTCAGCTTGGGCATTTCCTGTCCTTTCAAAAAGGATGAACCTCGGGCCGCCTCGGCATGCCCTATGATGAGCCGGGCCACCCGTCGAAGAGCGGCCTTATAGCGGGGGCGGGGCGGGAATGCAAGCCGGGCTTCCCGGCGCTATCATCCCTGGCGTCGCCACCCGCCCGCGAGCCGCAGCCATGCCGATGCCCTGGACCTACCGCCATGCCTCGCGCGAGTGGCGCGCCTTTCTCGACGACGTGCGGGCGCGGATGGACCTGGTGTCGGACAATTCCGCCTATACGGCGGTGGATGCCGTGTTCCATGTGTTCCGCCGGCGGCTGACCGCCCAGCAGGGCCTCGATTTTGCCGGCGTGCTGCCCAGCATCCTCAGGGCGATCTTCGTCGCCGGCTGGCGGGTCGACGATCCGCCCTTGCCCTTCGCCGACCGGGCCAGCCTGACGGCCGAGGTCAAGGCGGTGCGCCCCGACCACAACCTGACCCCCGACAATGCGATCGAGGCGACGGCCTGGGCGGTGCGCCGCTTCACCAACCGGCTGGATCTGGATCGGGTGCTGGCCGGCCTGCCCGACGGGGCCGCGGCATTCTGGCATGTCGACGTGGCCGACCCGCGCGAACTGGACCAGCGAATCGTCTGAAGACAAAAACGGCGGCGCATCCCGGGATGCCGCCGCCGTCCGTCGTGACCTCGAACCCCGGGCATGCGGCCCGGAAGCCCCGCAAACCGTTATTTGGCGGCGATGACCATCGTCATCTGGCGCCCTTCCATCTTGGGCGTCTGCTCGACCTTGGCGATCTCGGCCAGTTCGTCGCGCACCTTGTCCAGCACCTTCATGCCGAGTTCCTGATGCGCCATCTCGCGGCCGCGGAAGCGCATGGTCACCTTGACCTTGTCGCCTTCCTCGAGGAAGCGGCGCATCGCGCGCATCTTCACGTCGTAGTCGTGGTCGTCGATGCCGGGGCGGAGCTTGATCTCCTTGACCTCGATGACCTTCTGCTTCTTGCGCGCCTCGTTGGCCTTCTTCTGCGCCTCGAACTTGTACTTGCCGAGATCGAGGATCTTGCAGACCGGCGGCACCGCGCCCGGCGAAATTTCGACGAGGTCGAGGCCCACCTCTTCGGCGAGGCGCAACGCTTCGCGAATCGGGACGACGCCGCGGTTCTCGCCCTGATCGTCGATCAGGCGCACTTGGGGGACGTCGATATAGTGGTTAAAGCGCGGTCCGTCGCGGGACGGGGCGGGGGCGCCCATAGGGGGACGTGCTATGCCACGATCTCCTTGGCATGGTCGAGCGAGATCGTGAACGAGCCGTCAAACGCCATCCGCTCTCACCTCGACCGTTGTTGACACAAAAAAACGGCTGTTGACACAAAACGGTGTCAGGCGCCCGGTACGCGCGCCTCTTCGATCAATCTAGTCACCGCATCGTCGAGCGCAAGCGTTTCTTGCGCCTGGGACCCCAGGCGGCGGATCGACACCTGCCCCAGCTCGGCCTCGCGCTTGCCCACCACCAGCAGCACAGGCACCTTGGCCAGCGAATGCTCGCGCACCTTGAGGTTGATCTTCTCGTTGCGCAGATCGGTCTCGACCCGGATGCCGGCCTCCATCAGCCGGCCGGCCACCTGGCGGGCATAGTCGTTGCCGTCCGAGGTGATGGTCGCGACCACGGCTTGCGTCGGCGCCAGCCACAGCGGGAACTTGCCGGCATATTCCTCGATCAGGATGCCGATGAAGCGTTCGAGCGAACCGAGGATGGCGCGATGCAGCATCACCGGCCGGTGGCGCTGGCCATCCTCGCCGATATAGCTGGCTTCGAGCCGTTCGGGCAGCACCATGTCGACCTGCAGCGTGCCGCATTGCCAGTCGCGGCCGATGGCGTCGCGGATGACGAATTCGAGCTTGGGGCCGTAGAAGGCGCCTTCGCCGGGGTTCAGCGTGTAGTCGAGGCCGACCGCCTTGCAGGCCGCGGCCAGCGAGCTTTCCATCCGGTCCCACAGCGCATCGTCGCCGGCGCGCTTCTCGGGGCGGGTCGAGAACTTGACGCGCACGTCCTTGAAGCCGAGATCGCCGTAGATGCCGTAGAGCAGCTTGCAGAAGCGGACCGATTCCTCCTCGATCTGCTCGACCGTGCAGAAGATGTGGGCATCGTCCTGCACGAAGTTGCGCACGCGCATGATGCCGTGCAGCGCGCCGCCCGGTTCGAAGCGGTGGCACGAGCCGAACTCGGCCATGCGCATCGGCAGGTCGCGGTAGGATTTCAGCCCCTGGTTGAAGATCTGCACATGGCAGGGGCAGTTCATCGGCTTCAGCGCGAAGATGCGCGAGGTGCCGTCGGCCGCGAACTCCTTGATGCCTTCCTCGTTCTCCGCGATGTACATGTTCTCGCGGAACTTTTCCCAGTGGCCCGAGGCTTCCCACAGCTTGCGGTCGACCAGCTGCGGGGTCTTGACCTCGACATAGCCGTCCTGGGAAATCCGGCGGCGGACGAATTCCTCGAGCAGCCGGTACAGGGTGTAGCCCTTGGGGTGCCAGAATACCATGCCCGCCGCCTCTTCCTGCATGTGGAAGAGGCCCATCTCGCGGCCGAGCTTGCGATGGTCGCGCTTCTCGGCTTCCTCGATCTGGGTGAGGTAGGCGTCAAGCTCCTTCTGGTTGCGCCAGGCGGTGCCGTAGATGCGCTGCAACTGCTGGTTCTTGGCATCGCCGCGCCAATAGGCGCCGGAGACGCGGGTCAGCTTGAAGGCGGTGCCGAGCTTGGCGGTCGACGGCAGATGGGGGCCGCGGCAGAGATCGAGCCAGTTGCCCTGGCGATAGACGGTGATATCGGCGTCGCGGGGCAGTTCATGGACCCATTCGGCCTTGTACTTCTCGCCCATCTCGGCAAAGCGCTGGGCGGCCTCCGAACGGTCCCAGACCTCGCGCTCGATCTGCTCGTCGCGGGCGACGATCTCGCGCATCCGCGCCTCGATCGCCACGAGATCGTCGGGCGTGAACGGCTCGTCGCGGACGAAATCGTAGTAGAAGCCGGTCTCGGTCGCCGGGCCGAAGGTGATCTGGGTCCCGGGGTAGAGTTCCTGCACCGCCTCGGCCAGCACGTGGGCGGCATCGTGGCGGATCAGTTCCAGGACCTCCTCCGACGGGTCGTCGCGGGTGACGATGGCGACGCGGACGTCGCGGTCCAGCCGGGTCTTGAGATCGACCAGCGGGCCGCCGTCGATCCTCAGCGCCACCGCCGCCTTGGCCAGGCCCGGACCGATATCGGCGGCCAGCGCCGCGCCGGTGATCGGCGCGTCATAGCGGCGTTCCTTGCCGTCGGGCAGGGTGATGGTGACGGGGCTGGACATCAGGCGGACTCCACGGAAGCTTGGAGGCGTCACCATAGAAACCGCACGCCCCAAGTCAAGAACGGGGCGGCGCAGCCTGCCCGGTTTGCCGGCGAATCGCCTCACGGATGCAGTTTCAGGCCCTTCGTCACCTTGTCGGCATCCTTGCGGTCGGCCAGGAAGGCAAAGCCGGCGAGATCGAGGCCGGCGGTGCCGACCGCCTTCACCGCCTCGCGGTTGGCCGCGTCATGGCCGGTCGAGAACATCTCGACGGTATAGGGCATCAGCCGCAGGTTGCGGCCGCGGGCCCGGTCGAAGGCGGCCCGGATGCCGGCGCCGTCGGCGGCGAACACCATCACGGGCTGGCGCAAGGTGGCGAGATAGGGCACGCCGTCGGCATCCTCGTAGGGTTCGCCGATCAACTGGGCGTCGGAGGCCGCGATCGCCGCGGCGAGAAAGGCGGTGACGTTCAGCTTCTGCCAGGTGGCGAGATCCTCGCGGACGATGATGGCGATCTTGGTCTCGAAACGCATGGGCTTCCTCGGCGGTGACGAACCCCGCTAAAGTGGCGGCGGGCGCTCGGGCCCGCTTGTACATTCTTGCGCAGGGGCTTTCCGGATTGGCCGCTTCAGGCGAATGGACGCGCTATCGGGCACTGCCCGGCCAGGGCATCGAGGTGCTCCAGGCCCGCTATGTCAGCCATGAATATGCCCGCCACGCCCACGACGCCTATTGCCTGGGGGTGACCGAGACCGGGGCGCAGGCCTTCTCCTGCCGCGGCGCGGGCCATGTCTCGGCGGCGGGCCAGATCATGGCCTTCAACCCCGACGAGCCCCATGACGGGCACGCGCTGGACGAGGCCGGCTTCACCTACTGCATGATCTATCTGACGCCCGGAACGGTGCAGGCGGTGCTGTCGGACGCGGCCGAGCGCCCGGCCGGCCTGCCCTGGGCGCGGGCGCCGGTGATCGACGACCCGCTGCTCGGCAACGCGATCCTGCGGCTGCACCGGCGCTTTGCCGAGGCGACGGCCGAGCCGCTGGCCCGCGACGCGGCGCTGATCGAGGTGGTCACCGGCCTCGCCGGGCGGCATGCCGACTGGCGGCCGGGCTTCGCCCGCGGCGGCGATGACCGCGACGCGGTGGCCCGCGTCCACGCGCTGATCGCCGACGAATATGCCGAGCCGCTGACCCTCGATCGCCTGGCGGCCGAGGCCGGCTTGAGCCGGTTTCACCTGAGCCGGCTGTTCCAGCGCCGCTACGGCCTGCCGCCACATGCCTACCAGTTGCGCCTCCGGCTGGCCGAGGCGCGGCGGCTGATCGCAGCCGGCGAACCGGTGGCGGAAGTGGCGGTGGCGGTCGGTTTCGTCGATCAGAGCCACCTCGGCCGCCGCTTCAAGGCCGCCTTCGGCATCACTCCCGGCGCTTTCGCCCGCAGCCTGGGTCAGTAGCGCTCGGGCCTGCGGAAGGCGCTGGGCGGCTGGCCGGTGTGGCGGCGCACCAGACGATAGAGGGTGGCGGCGTCGGCAAAGCCCAGCCGGTCGGCGATCGCCTCCAGCGACAGCCCGGTCGATTGCAGCAGCTGCAAGGCGGTGTCGAGGCGGATCTTCTGCACGAATCGCATCGGCGACAGGCCGGTCGCGGCCTGAATGCGGCGGGCGAGGGTGCGGGGGGAGACTCCGGCGGCCCGGGCCAGGTCGGCCAGCACGATCGGGCCGCCCAGCCGCTCACGCACCGCGGTCTCGATCGTACAGGCCAGCGGATCGTGCGCGGCAAGCCGGGCCGGCATGACATAGGGTGCCTGCGAGGCGCGCCGGTCGACCAGCAGATGCCTGGCGACGCTGTCGGCCAGCGCCGGCCCGACGAAACGCCCGACCAGCGCCAGCATCAGGTCGAGATGGGCAAGTGCCGCACCGGCGGTCCACACCCGCTCATCCTCGGTCACCATCGCGTCGGCGGTGGCCCGCGCGTCGGGGAAGGCGGCCTGCAGGGCGGGCACCAGCCACCAGGCCGTCGTGCAGTGCCGCCGGTCCAGCAGGCCGGCAGCCCCGAGAACGAAGACGCCGGTGCAGGAGGCGGCGACGGTCGCCCCGCGCGCCCAGGCCCGCGCCACCCAGCGTGCCGCCCCCACCGCATCGGGTTCGGCGATGCGGGCCGCCATCTCCGTCTCGGTGCCGAGACCGGGCAGGATGACGATGTCGCGCGCCTGCGCCCGCACCAGCGGCTGGGCCGCCATGAACATGCCGCCGCCGAGCGTGGCCTGGGCACCGGACGGGCTGAGGATCCGCCAGTTCAGCAACCGCTGTCCGCCCAGCCGGTTGACCATGTCGAGGAGTTCGATACTGACCCCCACCGCCGCGGGACTCGCCTCTTTCAGGACGATCAGGTCGATATCGGTCATGCGGCGAGACTAGCATGGCCGATGCGGTTCACGGCAACGTCGCCGTCTCGCCTTTAGCGGTGGCGGCTAACTGAAAAAGTCGGCCAGCAGGGCGTTGACGGCTTCCGGGTTCTCGAATTCCGGCAGGTGGCCGTAGCCGTCGAGAATCTCGAGCCGCGCGCCCGGCACTGCCTTCTGCAGCGGCACGGCGCCGGTATCGAGCGGGGTGATCCGGTCCTCGCGGCCATGGATCAGCAGCAGCGGCATGGTCAGGCGATCGGCGCGCGCCGTGGTCGGCTCGAGCGCCGAGATGAAGCGCGTCGCCTGCAGATAGCCGCGCGGGTTGGTGGCGGCCAGAACGCTCTGCAGCATCGGGCGCAGGCTGCGCGGGGCCTTGGAGCCGATCAGCACCTCGTCGCGGCCGGAGAGGCCGAGGGTCATGCCGCCGCCGGCGATCGATGCTTCACGCGCGGCCAGGTTCTTCGCCTTTTCCTCGGCCGAGGTATTGGCGCGGCCGATCAGCGTGCCGGTCAGGGCCAGCTTGATCACCCGCTGGGGGTGGTTGATCGCAAAGCACTGGGCGACGCCCGAGCCGAAGGAATTGCCGAGCACATAGGCCTTCCCGATGCCGAGGGCATCGAGGAAGGCTGCGACCGCGCCGGCATAATCCTCGCAGGACGGCGTCTCGGCCTTCAGGTTGTCGGTCAGCATGTAGCCCGGCGCATTCCAGCCGATCACGCGGTAGCGGTCCTGCAGTGCGGCGTACTGGAAGCGCCAATGGGCCGAATTGGCGCCGATGCCGTGCAGCAGCAGCAGCGGCGGGGCGTCGGCGCGCCCGGCTTCCATGTAGCTGAAGCGGTTGCCGTCGAAGGCCGGCCGCGCCGCCTCCGGGATGGCGGCCAGCCGCAGCTCGGGCAGTGCCGGGGCGAAGGCTGGCGTCGCGGGTCCGTACATCTGGGCCGAGGCGTCGGTCATGGCGAGGCCGAGTGCGAGCGCGGTGGCGGCGATGACCTTGCGCATCGCGCGCTCACTTCATCTTGCACTGGTCGGCGAGATAGCCGCCGGCGTCGGGCATGAACTTCTCCTTGAGCGCCAGCGCCGGCCGGCCGTCGGCGCCGGGCTCGACGCTGAGGCGATACCAGTCCTGGACCGGGCCGTGATTGGAGGCGAAGCGCAGATGGCCGCGTACCGTGGGGAAGTCGGCCTTGGCCAGCTCCGTGCGGAAGGCGGGGGCATCGGGATTGCCGCCCGATTTGGCCAGGGCGGCGCCGATCAGCCGCGCGGTATCATAGCCATGGGCGGCATAGACCGTCGGTTCGCGGCCGTACTTGCTGCGGAAGTTCGCGACGAATTCCTGGCTGGCCGGGTTGTCGAAGCCGGTCGACCAGTTGGCCGCGACCTGCATGCCCAGAGCCGCGTCGCCGACGGCCGAGAGAATCCGGGCATCGAGCGAGGGCGAGGCGACCACCATCGGAATCTCGCGGTTCAGACCCGCCTGGGCGTACTGCTTGATGAAGGTGATGCCGAGGCCGCCGGGCTGGAACTGGTAGAGCGCGTCCGGCTTGGCGGCGCGGATCTGGGCGATCTCGGCGGCGAAGTCGGTCTGGTCGAGACGGGTGTAGAGTTCGCCGGCGACCTCGCCCTTGTACATCCGCTTGACCGCGGCAATCACGTCCTTGCCCGCCTGGTAGTTCGGCGCGATCAGGAAGATCTTCTTGTAGCCGAGATTGTTGGCCAGCTGGCCGGCCGACGCATGCAGCGTCTCGTCCCAGCCCGAGTTGAAGTAGCCCGGCTCGCATTCCTTGCCGGCATAGTTGTTGGGGGCGGGAACGTTCGCCAGCACCGTGGCACCCGATTCCAGCAGGTCGGGGGCGATCGCCAGGAAGACGTTCGTGAAGATCGTGCCGGTGAAGATCCGCGCCTTGTCGCTCTTCAGCATGCGCTCGGCGATCTGCTTTGCAGTCCCCGGCTTCAGCGCATCGTCCTCGACCAGCAGTTCGATCGGCACCGTCGCGCCGGTGGCGCCGAGGCGGAAGCCGTCGCGCATGTCCTCGCCGAGATAGCCGCCCGGCCCGGACAGCGTCGTGATCATACCGACCTTGACGGGGTCGGCGGCGAAGGCAGGGGCGCTGAGCGAGGCGAGCAGGAGGGCGGGGGCGATCAGGCGGCGCATCGGTATCTCCTTCAGAGCGGCCAGGCGAAGGTCGTGGCGGGGGTATCGAGGCTGAGGGCGGTCGGCGCGTCACGCCGCCAGGCCGGCCAGCCGGCATCGCCGTCGCGGACGAAGCCGATCCAGGCGCGCTGCATCGTCCGGGTCAGGTCGGCGATGGCGCCGGGGTCGGCCCCGGCCAGCATCGGGGCGTCGTCCCAGGCGCCGGCCCGGCCAAGCACGAAGGGCAGTTCCAGGCAATGGCAGGCCCCGCGCCCGTCCTGGGGCGAGAGCCAGTCGAAGCGATAGAGATAGGCCGAACGGCCGGCAGCGTCGGCCGCGGCCGCGTAGTCGCGCGTCGGCGCGTTGAACAGCGCATTGCCCGTGGCAAGCACGCCGGCGCGGTTCTCGGCGGTCATCGGCACGAAGGCTGCCATCTCGTGGGCGGTGGCGCCGACCAGCGTGTCGGTCGCGGCCGCAACCTCGTCCAGCGCGCCGGCCCAGTCGCGCGCCAGCGCCCCGCTGGCGACCGGCATGAAGGGCGGGGTCGGATCGCCCGGTCTGGCGATGGCCGCGGCGAGTTTCCCCTGGGCGGCGAGCAACTGGCCCGCCGGCAGGGTGCGGGGATCGCCGTCCAGCAGGTCGAGGAACATCTGCCCCAGTTCGACGGCGCGCCCTTCGGCCAGCGGTGCAAGGCTGAGCGGCGCGCTCTGCAGGATGGTGCGGCGGATCGGCATGCCGCCGAGCAGGGCCAGCAGCAGGGTGGAATGGCTGCCCGCCGACTGGCCGCCGACGGTGATGGCATCGGGATCGCCGCCGAAATCCGCGATATGCGTGGCAACCCAGGCCAGTGCGGCAGCTTGGTCGAGCAGGCCGAGATTGGCCGGGGACAGGCCGGGTGCCAGCAGGTAGCCGAACGGACCCAGCCGGTAGTTCGGGGTCACCACGACGATATCGCCCAGCGCGGCCAGGGTCGCGCCGTCATACCAGGGCAGCGATCCCGCCCCGGACGAAAATCCGCCGCCATGGATCCAGAACAGCACGGGCCGCCTGCGCCCGTCGGCCGCGGGGGTCCAGATCGTCAGCGAGTGGCAGTCTTCCGACTGCGGCTTGTCGAAATCGCCCATCACCGCCGCCAGCCGTGACCGCGATTGCGGCGGGATCGGGCCGTCCACGCCGGCATCGCGGGTTCCGGGCCAGGCGGCCGACGGGGTGGGTGGGGCAAAGCGTGGCGTCGGCCCGGCATAGGGCACGCCGCGGAAGGCTAGGGCCCCGCCTTCGCGCCGTCCGGCCAGCCGGCCGAGCGCGGTGGCGATCTCGACGGTTTCCGTCATCGCTTTCCCCCTGTTGTGACGGTTGCAAGCCTAATCGTCGCCAAAATGGCGCGCGCGCTCCGATTCTGCGATGTTTCGTCCTGAAAATGGAACGATGGGCCGATCCGATGTTGATGAGCGACGATCTGAGCCTGCTGGCACAGGTGATCGAGGCCGGCGGTTTCACCGCAGCCAGCCGGCGCACCGGCATTCCGAAGTCGCGGCTGAGCCGGCGTGTCGCCGAGCTCGAGGCCAGGCTGGGCGTCACCCTGATCCATCGCGACGCCCGCCGTTTTGCGGTGACCGAACTGGGCCTGCGCCTCTATCGCCACGGCGCGGCGATCCGGGCCGAGGCCGAGGCCGCCGCGCTGATCGCGCAGGAAGCGCTGGCCGAGCCGAGCGGGCCGCTGCGCATCGCCTGTCCGGTGGTGCTGGCCGAACTGATCATCGGCCGGCTGGCGGCCGAATTCGCCGCCGCCCATCCGCTGGTCCAGCTCAACGTGACGGTGACGACGGGGGTCGAGGAGATCATGCCGCCCGGCTGCGACCTGATGATCCGCCCGACACCGTCGACCCTGGCGGATTCGACGCTGGTCGCCCGCCGCCTGCTGGTCGCGCCGTTCGCGCTGGTGGCGACGCCGGCCTGGGTCGCCGCGGCCGGGCAGCCGCGCACGCCGGCCCAGCTCAACGGCCGCGACGGGGTCGGCTGGTGGCAGCAAGGCGATGCACCGCGCTGGCAATTGCAGGGACCTGGCGCGGCCGCGGCCGAAATCGCCATCCGCCCCCGCTTCGTCACCGACAACCTGCTGGTAGCCCGCGACGCGGCCTTGGCCGGTCTCGGCCTTGCCCGGCTCAGCCGTCATATCGTCGCCGAAGACCTCGCCGGCGGCCGGCTGGTCGAGGCGCTGCCCGGCTGGTCACCGCCCCCGATGACCTTCTATGCCGTCTATCCGTCGCCGCGCGCCTTGAAGCCGGTCGGCCGACGGTTTCTCGACCACCTCGCCGCCGGCCTTGACGACCGGCAAAGTTAGATATATCTATGTTTCAGATATATCGAATTGTTCGATATATCTGACCTATCGGAGGTATCTGATGTTTCATCATTTCCATGACCGCGACGGCTTCGGCGGGCATCATCGGCTGATGCACAAGCTGTTTGGATTCGGCCGGCACGGCTGGGGCGATCACGACCACCATCACCGGCGCGGCGGGCGCGGTCGGCGCATGCTCGACCAGGGCGATCTGCGCTTCATCCTGCTGCATCTGATCGCCGAGAAGCCGGCGCACGGCTACGAGCTGATCAAGGCGGTCGAGGAGAAGTTCGCCGGCGCCTACAGCCCCAGCCCGGGTGTCATCTACCCGACGCTGACTCTGCTGGAGGAATACGGCTATCTGCGGTCCGAGGTGGAGAGCGGCAACAAGAAGCTCTACACCGTCACCGAAGAAGGCTCGGCCTTCCTGGCCCAGAACGGCCCGACCGTCGAAGCCATCCTCGGCCGGATGAACGAGGCGGCGTCGCAGTTCGGCGGCGGTCCCGCGCCCGAAATCCGCCGCGCGGCCGAAAACCTGCGGATGGCGCTGAAGATCCGCATCACCCGCGGCCCGATGAGCGCCGAGGACACCCGCCGCATCGTCGAGACGCTGGACCGCGCCGCAGCCGAGATCGAGCGCGGCTGAACACCGTCAGGAGCACTGGGCATGGGCACCGACCCCGTCATCGAGAAATACCTGCTGGCCGTGGGCGGCCGCGAGACCGACCTGCAGCGCCGCCTGCGCGAGGAGACCATGCGCCTGCCGCGCGGGCGGATGCAGGCCGGGCCCGAAACCGCCCAGATCCTCGCCTTCCTCGTCCGCCTGCTGGGTGCGCGCAACTGCCTGGAGATCGGCACCTTCACCGGCTTCAGCGCGCTGGCCGTGGCCCAGGCGCTGCCCGCAGGCGGGCGGCTGATCGCCTGCGACGTGTCCGAGGAATGGACCGCGATCGGCCGCCGCTACTGGCAGGAGGCCGGCGTGGCCGACCGGATCGACCTGCGGATCGGGCCGGGCTCGGCGACCTTGCACAGGCTGATCGCCGAGGGGCGTGCAGGGCAGTTCGACTTCGCCTTCATCGACGCCGACAAGACCGGCTATGACGGCTATTACGAGGACTGCCTGACCCTGTTGCGCCCCGGCGGCGTCATCGCCCTGGACAACATGCTGTGGAGCGGCGCGGTCGCCGACCCCGCGATCAACGATGCCGACACCGTGGCGCTGCGGACCCTGAATGCCAAGATCCATGGCGACCCCCGGGTCGACATGTGCCTGTTGCCGATCGGCGACGGGGTCAACTTAGTTCGCAAGATCTAGTCGACAAGTCCCTCTCCAAGCCGGTACCAAACCGCTATTCTGCCCGCCGTGATTCGGGTTTGTTGCGGACAGAACAATCGGATGGTATCGGCGAACAGCATGTTCGAGGCCTTGATTGCCACCGCCGTCGACGGCGTGGTGGTTATCGACGCGCAAGGGATCGTCGAGGTCTACAACCCGGCGTGCGAGCGGCTGTTCGGCTTTGCGGCCGACGAGGTTGTCGGCCGCAACGTGTCGATGCTGATGCCGGCGCCCTACCGGGATGCCCATGACGGCTATATCGCTGCCTACAACCGCACCGGCGTGGCCAAGATCATCGGCATCGGGCGCGAGGTCGTCGGCAGGCGCAAGGACGGGTCGACCTTCCCGATGTATCTGTCGGTCGGCGAGGGGCGGGTCGAGGCGCGCCCGATCTTCGTCGGCATCATCCACGACATCTCCGACCGCCATGCCGCGGAACGGCGGCTGCGCGAGCTTCAGGCCGAATTGCTGCATGTCTCGCGCCTGACCGCGATGGGGCAGATGTCGTCGGGCCTGGCCCATGAGCTGAACCAGCCGCTGACCGCGATCATGAACTACGTCAAGGCGGCCCGGCGCACGATCGAGGGGCTCGACGATCCCCGGGCGGTCCGTGCGGTCGAGCTGGTCGACAAGGCCGCCGGGCAGACCACGCGCGCAGGCCAGATCATCCGCCGCCTGCGGGATTTCGTCGAGAAGGGCGAGACGCACCGCAAGCTGGAAGACATCAACACCACGGTGTCCGAGGCGGTGGCCCTCGGCCTGACCGCCGGTGCCGACGTCGACCGGCGGTTCGAATACGCCGCCGGCCTGCCTGAAGTCATGATCGACCGCATCCAGATCCAGCAGGTCGTCCTCAACCTGGTGCGTAACGCCGTCGAGGCGATGGCGGGACAGCCGCGGCGCGAATTGCGCGTCACGACGACGGCTGCGGCCGACGGCGCCGTCGAGGTGCTGGTCGCCGATACCGGCCCCGGCCTGCCGCCCGAGGTGCTCGAGCGGCTGTTCCAACCCTTCGTCACCACCAAGGAGAACGGCATGGGTATCGGCCTTTCGTTGTGCCGCACCATCGTCGACGCTCATGGCGGCGAGCTTTCCGCCACCACCGGCGAGGGCGGCGGGGCGCTGTTTCGCTTCCGGCTGCCGGCAGGCACGCGATGAGCGACCCCGACACGGCCGTGGTCTTTGTCGTCGACGACGACGAAGATGTCCGCGATTCGCTGCGCGCCCTGCTGGAATCGGCGGGCTGGCAGGTCGAGGACTTCGCCTCGGCGGCCGATTTGCTCGGCTATGACCGGCTCGATGCCGGGCGTTGTCTCGTCACCGACGTGCGCATGCCCGGCATGGACGGCCTGGCGCTGCAGGCGGCGCTGGCGGAACGCCAGCTTGGCCTGCCGGTCATCGTGGTGACGGGCCATGCCGACGTGCCGCTGGCGGTCCAGGCGATGAAGGCCGGCGCGGTCGATTTTCTGGAAAAGCCGTTCGACGACGAACAGCTGCTGTCGTCGGTGGCCCGTGCCGCCGCCTTGCGCAGCCAGGACCAGGGCCGGCAAGCCGCGGCGGCGGCGGCCCGGGCCCGTCTTGCGACTTTGAGCCCGCGCGAGCGTCAGGTCCTCGACCTGCTGGTGCTGGGCCGGCCCAACAAGGTCATCGCCTTCGAGCTCGACATCAGCCCGCGCACGGTCGAGATCCATCGCGCCCATCTGATGGAGAAGATGGAGGCGCGCAGCCTGTCCGACCTGGTGCGCGCGGCGATCGCTGCCGGCGAGTGACCGGTTTGCCCCTGCGCTCCGGCGTCGCATACGGGGGATTGCGTATATCGGGCCGGTCGGCACGTCCCTAGACTTTGCCATCCGCATGGTGCGGACGAAAGGCCGGGACTCCGGATGGCGCGTATCGTTCATGTCGTCGACGATGATGAGGCGGTAAGGGATTCGCTCGACGCGCTCCTGTCCTGCCACGGCCTCGACGTGCGCGGTTATGGCTCGGCGGCCGAGTTCGTGGCGAGCCTGCCGGTCGATCGCGACGATTGCGTGCTGCTCGACATGCACATGCCCGGCACCGACGGCCTGCAACTGGCCGGCATGCTGCGCGCCCGCGCGCCCGCCTTGCCGATCATCATGATCACCGGCCGTTCCGACGAACTGCTGCGTCAGCGCGCGGCGGCGGCCGGCATTCGCTGTCTCCTGGACAAGCCGGTCGACCAGTCGATCCTGCTGGCGGCGATCGACGCCGCGCACTGATCGGCTATAGCGGCCTGGCTGCCATTTCCGCGGCGACGCCGTCGTCGATCGGCGTGTCGTAGGTCATCAGGATATTGCCCAACACCGAATAGAACCCGACCGTGGCGATCAGGTCGAACACGCCCTGCCGGCCGATCGCGGCCGCCAGCGCCGCTTCCAGGTCCGGGGGCAGGCGGCGCTGGTCGAACAGCGCATCGACGGCCCGCACGATCAGGCCGTCCTCGCCTTCGGGCTGGCCGCGCAGTGCGGCAATGCGGCTGTCGGCGAAACCCAGCGCCCGGGCACGCGACACGTGATGCGCCCATTCATAGGCGGAGCCCATGCGGTGGGCGGCGCGCAGGATCACGACTTCCGACCGTTCCGGTCCCAGCGCGCTGTCCTTGACGACATGCTGGCGCAGCGGCGCCCAGGCCTTCAGCAGCGCCGGGTGATGCGCCATCGTGCGATAGACGTTCAACGCGCCGGCGAAGCCCGCCTTCATCTCGGCGATGGCCTCGGGCCAGGCCGCATCGGACAGCGGTGGGCAGGGTGAGGTCGTCGACGTCTTGCCTGTCATCACGGATCCCGTCCTTGGTATCTTGCATTGCGACGTTGTTCGGCGCGTGGCCGCATAACTATACGATCCCGGCTTGCCGGCGAAGGCCCCGAGGAGGTGCGCCATTCGGCGGATAGGGGATTTCCCTGAATGTCGAAAAGCCGCCGATTGGGCGAGGATCGTCCTCGACAGCAACCCACCTTGACCACGCCGGGGGCAGCGATGAACGAGATGACGCAATACGTACTGGGCCTTGATCAGACCGCGCTGGGTTACTCGATCGCCGCCTTTCTCGGCCTGCTCGGCTGCATCGCGCTGGGTGCGATGCGCGGCGATATCCGCCGCGATCCGTCGCCGCCGCCGATCGTCCGGATGATCGCTTTCCTGCGTCATCCGCAATCGCTGTGACCCCGACACGGCTGCGCTTTCTCGGGGCGGCGGGAACGGTCACCGGCTCCTGCTTTCTGGTCGAAACCGCCGACGCCCGCGTCATGGTCGATTGCGGCCTGTTCCAGGGGCCCAAGACCGAGAAGGAACTGAACTACCGGCCGTTGCCGGTCGCGGCCGACGGTATCGATGCCGTCGTCCTGACCCACGCCCATATCGACCATTCCGGCCTGCTGCCGCGGCTGGTGCGCGACGGCTATGGCGGGCCGATCCACGCGACGGCGGCAACCGTCGACCTCTGTTCCGTGATGCTGCCCGATTCGGGCCATATCCAGGAAATGGAAGTCGAACAGCTCAATCGCCGCAATGCCCGGCGCGGTCGCAAGCCAGTGACGCCGATCTATACGGCCGAGGATGCCGCCGACGTGCTGACCCGCTTCCGTCCGGCCGAGTACGGGCATTGGACGCCGTTGGCGAAGGGCATCCAGGCGCGTTTCTGGAATGCCGGCCATCTGCTTGGCTCGGCTTCGGTCGAACTGCGCACCGCCGATGCGACGATCCTGTTTTCCGGCGACATCGGGCCTGGCCACAAGACGCTGCAGGACGATCCCCAGGCCCCGGCGGGCATCGATTATCTGGTCTGCGAATCCACCTATGGTGATCGCACGCGCGAGCCGGTGACGCCGGAGGCGCGCCGTCATCGTCTGCGCGACGAGGTGCGGGCCGCCATGGCGGCCCGCGGACCGCTGATCATCCCTTCGTTCGCCGTCGAACGGACCCAGGAACTGCTGGTCGACCTGACCTTGCTGGTCGAGGGCGGCGAGCTGCCGGCTATTCCGATCTTCATCGATTCGCCGCTGGCGACCCGCGCCTCGGCGATCTTTGCCCGGCATGCGCGCGAGATCGTCAACGGCGACGTGCTGCGCCGCGCGATGGAATCGGCCCAGGTGCGCTTCACCGAGACGGTCGAGCAGAGCAAGGCGATCAGCCGTGTCCACGGTTTCTTCATCGTTATCTCCGCGTCCGGCATGTGCGAGGCCGGCCGGATCCGCCATCACCTCAGGGACTGGCTGTGGCGGTCGGAGGCCACGGTGCTGCTGATCGGCTACCAGGCGCAGGGAACGCTGGGCCGGATCCTGCAGGAAGGCGCGCCCCGGGTGCGGATCCAGGGCGACGCCATCGAGGTGCGTGCCCGCATCCGCACGCTCGACTTCTACTCCGGTCATGCCGATGCCGACGGGCTGGCCGAATGGATCGCGGCCCGTCGCCCGATCGGCCGGGGCGTGTTCCTCGTCCATGGCGAGGCGCCCTCGCGCGCTGCCATGCAGGCGCGCCTCGAAGACAGGAATATTTTCCTTCCTGAGCTTGACGATATCTACGAGCTGACCCCCGACGGCGCGCGCGCGATCGTTCCGGCCGAGCGGCGGCTCGAGCCCGATAAGCTCGGCCGGCTCGATTCCCACAACGACCTGTCGCGGCTGCTGCTCGATATCGGTACTGCCGCCGATCGCATCGCCGACGAGCGGGGCCGGGCCGTGCTGATCCGTCGGCTGCGCCGCGCGCTGGAGGAGGCGTGACGGCTCAGGCGCCGGTGTAGCCCAGCGCCCGCGAGATTTCGGCGGCGGCGGCGATGACCGAGGCGCCGAGTTGCGGCGCATCGCGCAGCCGTTCGGTATCGAGGCTGGTCACGCTGACCGCGCCGGCCAGCTTGCCGTCGGCATTGCGGAAGGCCGCAGCAATCGCCAGCACGTTCGAATGCAGCGCGCCGATCGAGACGGCGTAACCCTGGCTGCGCACTTCGGCGACCTTCTGCAGCAACTCCACCGCGTTGCGCGGTGCGGCGCCGCGCACCGTCTCGAACGACGCGTCCCGGTAGAGCCGCGCGATTTCGTCGTCCGCCAGGCTGGCGAGCAGCGCATGGCCGATCGCCGAGGCGTGGGCGGGCGAACGGTCGCCGATATCGATATAGCTGACCACCCCGTGGCGTGCCGCGATGCGGGCGACGTAGAAGACGTCGCGGCCGTCCAGCACGCCGAGATGGACCGAGGCGTCGGTCGCGTCGCGCAACCGCTCCATATAGGGTCGCGCCAGTTCGGTCAGGCCGAGCGAACGCAGGTATGAGAAACCGAGGCCCATGACCCTGACGCCCGGCCGGTAGTTCGGCACGGCATCGATGCGTTCGAGATAGCCGCGCCGCTCCAGCGTATGGGCCAGCCGGAACGCCACCCCGCGCGACAGCCCCATGCGCCGCGCGATCTCGGCCAGCGGCAGCGCCGCGCGCGCGTCGCTCAGGATTTCCAGCAGCTGCAGGCCCCGATCGAGCGCTGCGGCCACGTACTGGTCGGCCGCATCCTTCTTGTCCATTTCGTCCTCCCCGCGCGCAGCGATGCTGGTTGCCGATTGTTGAATGACCAATCGTCGTTGACAGCACCCGCGCGACAGACCCATAATAATTGCAACAGCGTTTCAATTTTTATTAATTTCCTAATATTGTCAATGAAATAGTGAGAACAGGAAAGGGGCGGACGTTGGAGTACCTGCGCAATGCCTGGTATGTCGCCGGGTCGACAGCGGAAATCGGGCGCAAGCCGCTGCGGCGCGTCCTGCTGGGCGAACCCGTCGTGCTCTACCGCAAGGAGGATGGCGTGCCCGTCGCCCTTGCCGATCGCTGTCCCCATCGGTTCGCGCCGCTCTCGCGCGGGCGCCTCGTCGGCGACGACCTGCAATGCGGCTATCACGGCCTGCGCTTCGATGGCGCCGGGGCCTGCACCCACAATCCGCATGGCGGTGCGATCCCGCGACAGGCCCGGGTTCGCAGCTTTCCGTTGCTGGAGCGTCACGGCTTCGTCTGGATCTGGATGGGTGAGGCGGACGACAAGCCGGAACTACTGCCCGACCTGGCGCCGTTCGGACGGCATGACGGCTACGCCACGGTCGACGGCTATCTGCGCATCGCGGCCAACTACCAGCTGATCACCGACAACCTGCTCGACCTGAGCCACGTCGAATTCCTGCATGCCGCCTTCGCGGTCGAAGACGTGCTGGAAACCTCGCGGACCGAACTGGTGCGCGATGGCGATACCATCCATTCCAATCGCTGGAAACCGGCCTGCAAGGTCAGTCGCTTCCTGCGCATGTTCTGGGGCTCGGCGTCCGAACGTGGCGATGCCCGCGCCAACATGCGCTGGGATCCGCCGGCGATCATGTTCCTGGACGTCGGCGTCACCGAGGTCGGCGCGCCGGTCGCCGACGGCGTCACCACGCCGTTCCTGCATCTGCTGACGCCGGAGACCGCGACGTCGACCCATTATTTCTGGGCGATGATCCGCGACCGCCAGGTCGGCGACGCGGAAGTGGACGAGCGCGTCAGGCGCATTGTCACCCAGGCCTTCGCCGAGGAGGACGAGCCGATGATCGAAGCCCAGCAGCAGCAGATCGGCCCCGGCGTCGATCTGATGGACCTCGGTCCCGTCCTGTTGCAGCCCGACGCCGCGGCGGTCAACGCCCGGCGCACGCTGGCACGGCTGATCGCGGCCGAACGGTCGGCGACATGAGTGCGGTGCGACAGACGATGCCGGCATCCCAACCCGATCCGGCCCGGCCGTTCATCGCCCTCGACGGCGTATCCAAGGTGTTCGAGACGCCGGGCGGCCGCGTCACCGCGATCGAGGCGGCAAGCCTTGGCATCGCCGCGGGCGAGACCATGGCGCTGATCGGCCCGTCCGGCTGCGGCAAGAGCACGCTTCTGATGATGGTCGCAGGCCTGCTCAGCCCCTCCGGCGGCCGCCTGACGATCGGCGATCAGCCGGTGACGGCGCCCCATCCCGATCTCGCGGTCGTCTTCCAGCGCGACCTGCTGTTCGACTGGCAGACCGTGCTGGGCAACGTGCTGTCGCCGTTCGTGCTGCGCGGCGAGCCGGTGCAGGCCCATGTCGACCGGGCGCGCCGGCTGCTCGATCATGTCGGCCTGGCCGGGTTCGAGGACCGGCGGCCCTATGAACTGTCGGGCGGCATGCGCCAGCGCGTGGCGCTGTGCCGGGCGCTGATCCAGGATCCGAGCATCCTGCTGCTCGACGAACCCTTCGCCGCGCTCGACGCGCTGACGCGCGAACAGATGCAGCTCGACCTGCAGCGCATCGCGATGGAGGCGACGCGGACCACCATCCTCGTGACCCACGATATCGCCGAGGCGGTGTTCATGGCCGACAGCGTCGTGGTGATGACGGCGCGGCCGAGCCAGATCCGCGAGGTGATCCGCATCGACCTGCCGCGGCCGCGCACGGTGCAGACGCGCAACCACCCCGATTTCGGCCGCCATGTCGCCGAGATCCATGACCTCTTCACCCGGCTCGGGGTGCTCCATGGCTGACGCATCGCAGGGACGCCGCATCTTCTGGGCATTGGCCTCGATCGGCCTGACGCTGGCGCTGTGGTCGCTCGTCGTCGTCGCGGTCAGGCCGCCGGCCTATGTGCTGCCGGCCCCGTGGGAGGTGCTGACGCGCTTCTGGACCGACCGCGGGCTGATTGCCAGCCACGGCCTGACCACCATCGGCGAAATCCTCGCCGGGCTGCTGCTGTCGGCGGTCATCGCGGTGCCGCTCGGCATCGTCATCGTCGCGGTGCCGGTAATCGACCGGCTGGTCTATCCGATCCTCGTCGCCTTCAACTCGATCCCCAAGGTCGCGCTGGCGCCGCTGTTCGTCGTGTGGTTCGGCTATGGCCTGTTCCCCCGGGTGCTGATCACCGTGTCGATCGCCTTTTTCCCCGTGCTGGTGGCGATGGTCGGCGGCCTGAAGTCGGTCGATCCCGACATCATCCGGCTGACCCGGTCGATGCGGGCGCGGCCGTTGCACGTCTTCCTGCGGGTGCGTCTGCCCAATGCCCTGCCTGCGGCGTTCTCCGGCTTCAAGGTGGCGACCAGCCTGGCGGTGATCGGCGCGATCATCGGCGAGTTCGTCGCCTCCGACCGCGGCTGGGGCTATCTGCTGGTCCAGGCCTCGGGCACCCTCGACACGCCGCTGATGTTTGCGATCGTGGTGCTGCTGGCGCTGGTCGCCAGCCTCCTGTTCTACGGCGTCGATTTCGCCGAGCGCCGGGTGATCTCCTGGCATGCCTCCCAACGACAGCTTTGACCCCCAACTTGGCCGAGGAACGATCCATGACCCAAGCCAGCCTGCGCGTGACGCTTGCCTCCCTCCTGGTTCTCGGCCTGACCGCGGGGCCAGCCGCTGCCGCTGACAAGGTATCGTTGCGCTTCGGTTTCGTCGCGACCGGCCTCGACGCGATCTGGACCTATGGCATCGAGCGCGGCTTCTTCCGCGAGGCCGGGCTCGAGGTCGAATTGCGCGAAGGCAAGGGTTCGGCGGTCACCGCCCAGACCGTCGCGGCGGGCGGCGATGATTTCGGGGTCGACATCGATGGCGGCACCTTCCTGACCCTCGCCGCCAAGGGCCTGCCGGCGACCGCGATCCTGTCGGTCGCGGCGAAGAGCCCGCTGGTCGTGTTCTCGCCGAAGGCCAAGCCGATCAAGACGCCGGCCGAACTCGCGGGCAAGAGCATCGCGATCACCGCCGGCGACGGCCCGTCGGCCCTGTTGCCGGCGCTGCTCGAGCTGAACAAGGTCGATGCCTCGAAGGTCACCCAGGTCAACATGCAACCGGGGCCGAAGCTGACCAGCCTGCTGAGCGGCCGGGTCGAGGGCGTCGCCACCAACGTGGTGCTGCGCCCGACCCTCGAATCCAAGGGGCAGGAAGTCTATTCGCTGATGTATGCCGATTTCGGCGTGGTCACGCCCGGCCTCTATCTGATCGCCTCCAACCAGTTGATCCAGGCCAAGTCCGATGTGGTGCGCCGCTTCGTCGCCGCGGCGGTGCGGTCGATGACGGCCACCGAGCAGGACCCCGAGGCCGCGGCGGCGAGCTTCTCCAAGGTCTATCCCCAATACAGCAAGGACATGGCGCTGAACGAGACCCGGGTCGTCATGTCGCTGTTCCGCTCGCCCGATACCGAGGGTAAGCCGCTCGGCACCGTCTCCCTCGCCGATGCGCGGACCGGCGCCGAGATCCTGCAGAAGTTCGGCTCCTATCCCGCCGGCGTCGATCCCACCGGCTTCGTCACCAACCGCTTCCAGACCGGAGAGTGAGACCTTTCCCATGTCGCTCGTTATCGAGAACCTGACGCCCGCCATCGGGTCGCTGATTTCCGGCATCGATCTCGGCGAGGCCGAGACCTTGGCCCGGCACGGCGCGGCATTGCGCCAGGCGCTTCTGGACCGCCAGGTCATCTTCTTCCGCGACCAGGTCCTGTCGCCCGAGGCGCAGGTGCGCCTGGCCCAGGTGTTCGGCGAGATCCGGCCGCTGTCCTCGACCTTTCCCGCCCATCCGGACAGTCCCTATCTCGAAGTGCTGGAAAGCAAGGGCCGGCGCACCGGCACCGACGTCTGGCATGCCGACCTGACCTGGCAGACCAAACCGCCGCTGGCCGCCTGCCTCTATGCCGTCGAGGTGCCGGACACCGGCGGCGACACGCTGTGGTCGTCGATGAGCGCGGCCTACCAGGCGATCGCTCCGACCCTGCGCGATTATCTCGACGGGCTGCGGGCGATCCATAACTGGGAGACGCCCGAAATCCTCGACAGCCTGAATTCCAAACCCGACGCGGCGGCGCAATACGCCCGGATGCGCGCGACCTTTCCGCCGCTCGAGCATCCGGTGGTGGTGACCCACCCGGAGACCGGGCGGCGTATTCTCTATGTCAACGAGTTCTACACGAAGGAGATCGTCGGCGTGACCCGCAGCGAGAGCGATTCACTGCTGCGCTACCTGACCGCGCTGGCCCATGTGCCGGAATACCAGGTGCGTTTCCGCTGGCAACCCGGCTCGGTCGCGATCTGGGACAATCGCGCAGTCCAGCACTATGCCGTCAACGACTACCACCCCAACCGCCGGCGCATGCACCGCATCGCCATTCACTGAAGTCGCCCTGCACCCGTCCGTTCCAGCCGTCTTGCCGATGTCCCGACCTTGCGGGCTTCGGAATTCAGTCCGGCGGGCGGGTGCATCATCAGGACGATAATCCTGGTTGCCCCGATCTTCCGGCCGAACCTGATCTGGCCTCGGATCACAATTATATTAGATAATTATCTCTGGCGGGGCTGTTACAAGAAAAGACCAAGTCGACGTCGCAATAAATGTGGAGAAATGAATCTAATCTATCGTGATGATTTGAAGAACAATTGCTAAAAGTTACTCGTATGGCTGATGCACAGCTCATATCGTCCGCAGGGCCCGGGGTTATTCAGATCTCTGTCGGCACGCGATATGGCTGTCCATCGAGGAAATATGTGGAAAAAGCAAAATCCGGCGGATAACGCCGCTGAAGGTTCGGGCAGCAAGACCGACTATGCCCAGCTCTGGGACTTGCTGGGCAGGTATGCCGGTGTCGGGTTATGGGATGCGGAGCTGTTCCAGGGCGATGCGATGCACGCCAGGAGTGCCTGGCGCTGGTCGCCGGAATTCCGTCGACTGGTCGGTTTTGCCTCCGACGACATGGTGGGTTTCCCGGACGTCGTCGGCTCCTGGGCGGACCGCCTGCATCCCGAGGATGCCGAGCGGGTGTTTGCCGCCTTCAACGGCTGCCTGAACGATCGCAGCGGCCGGACCGGCTATGACGTGTTCTACCGTCTGAAGATGAAGAACGGCGAGTATCGCTGGTTCCGGGCGGTCGGCGGCGTGGCGCGCGACAAGTCGGGTCTGGCCTTGCGCGCCTGCGGCGCGCTGATCGACGTCCATGGCGAGAAGGTCGAGGCCGAACGGATCGGTCTGCTCGATCGCAGCGCCGGTGTCGGGTTGTGGGACGCGGAACTGTTCCAGGGGGACGCGATGCACCCGCGCAGCGCCTGGCGCTGGTCGCCGGAGTTTCGCCGCCTGGTCGGTTTTGCCCCCGATGATACCGTCGGCTTTCCCGATGTCGTCGGCTCCTGGGCCGATCGCCTGCATCCCGAGGATGCCGAGCGTGTGTTCGCCGCCTTCAACGGCTGCCTGAACGATCGCACCGGCCGCACCGGCTATGACGTGCTCTATCGGCTGAAGATGAAGCTGGGCGACTACCGCTGGTTCCGCGCGGTCGGCGGGGTGGCACGCGACGGTTCCGGTGCCGCGTTGCGCGCCTGCGGCGCGCTGATCGACGTCCATGCCGAGCGGGTCGAGGCGGAACGGACCAGCCTGCTCGATCGCAGTGCCGGCGTGGGTTTGTGGGACGCTGAGCTGTTCCAGGGCGATGCGATGCATCCGAAGAGCGCCTGGCGCTGGTCCCCGGAATTCCGCCGTCTGGTCGGCTTCGCGCATGACGATCTCGCCGGCTTTCCGGATGTCGTCGGGTCCTGGGCCGATCGTCTGCATCCGGACGATGCCGAGCGCGTGTTCGCCGCCTTCAACGGCTGCCTGAACGATCGCACCGGTCGCACCGGCTATGACGTACTCTATCGGCTGAAGATGAAGGGCGGCGAGTATCGCTGGTTCCGGGCCGTCGGCGGGGTCGCGCGCGACAAGTCGGGCGCGGCGCTGCGGGCCTGCGGCGCGCTGATCGACGTTCACAACGAAACGGTCGAGGCCGAACGCACCAGCCTGCTCGATCGCAGTGCCGGCGTCGGATTGTGGGATGCCGAGCTGTTCGAGGGCGATGCGATGCATCCGCGGAGTGCCTGGCGCTGGTCGCCCGAATTCCGCCGGCTGGTCGGCTTTTCGCCCGATGATACCGTCGGGTTCCCCAATGTGGTCGGCTCCTGGGCGGATCGCCTGCACCCCGAAGACGCCGACCAGGTGTTTGCCGCGTTCAACGGTTGCCTGAACGACCGCAGCGGCCGCACCGGCTACGACGTCCTCTATCGTCTGAAGACGAAAAGCGGCGAGTATCGCTGGTACCGCGCGGTCGGCGGGGTCGCGCGCGACAAGTCGGGCGCGGCGCTGCGGGCCTGCGGCTCGTTGATCGATTGCCACCTGCAGAAGCTGGCGGAGATCGAGTTCGAGCAGCAGCTGGCGGTACAGGGCAAGATTGCCGAACTGGCGGGGACGATGAGTTCGTCGGTCGGTTCTTCGGCGACCGAAGCCGCCCGCAATGTCCAGACGATCGCCGCCGCGACCGAACAGCTGGCGGCCTCGGTCAACGATGTGACGCGAAAGGTCTCGCTCTCGGCCCAGGCGGCGACGAGCGCTTCCGAACGCGCCCTGGCGACGGCCGAGATCGTCGAGGCCCTGGTCGCCGCCGTCGGGCATATCTCGGCAGTGGTCAACCTGATCGACGGCATCGCCGCCCAGACCAATCTGCTTGCCCTGAACGCGACCATCGAGGCGGCGCGGGCCGGAGAAGCCGGGCGGGGATTTGCCGTCGTCGCCAACGAGGTCAAGGCGCTGGCCAGGCAGTCGGGCAGCGCCACGAAGGATATCGCGGTCCAGATCAACAACATGAAGGAACAGGCGCGCGCGGCCGTCGGCGCGATCTCCGAGATCACTACGGCGACGGTCCATGCCCGCGAGGTCGCCGAGGGCATCGCCCTCGCGATCTCTCAACAGGAATCCGCCACCAAGGAGATCGCCGAGCGTACCCAGATCGTCGCCGGTCAGACGGCCGGCATTTCGCAGACGATCGCCGCTCAGTCCGGCGAGATCCAGGAGAACATATCGCGGCTCAACACGCTGCGGTCGACCAGAAGGTCGTAACCACGGCGCGTCGGGCTCGACGGAGCCGATGGCCGGATGATACCCGGGCATCGGCTCCGTCCCCAGTCTTCATGCGGCGGCAAGGCCCTTCGCGGCCAGCAGCTTCCAGGCAGCCTCGCCGGTCGCCGCAAAGTCGAACAGGCGGCAATCGTCGGCGGCGATCATGCCGGCCTCGATCATCGCCTCGAAATTGATCACCGAACGCCAGTAGCCTTCGTCGACCAGCACCGTCGGGATCTGCGGCGCCTTGCGCGTCTGGCGCAGGGTGAGGATCTCGAACAGTTCGTCGAGCGTGCCGAACCCGCCGGGAAAGACCACCAGCGCCTTCGCGCGCATCGCCAGGTGCATCTTGCGCATCGCGAAGTAGTGGAAGCGGAAGGTCAGCGCCGGCGTGGTGTAGGGGTTGGGCATCTGCTCATGTGGCAGGACGATGTTGAAGCCGATGGTGCAGGCCCCGGCATCGACCGCACCGCGGTTGGCCGCTTCCATGATGCCCGGCCCGCCGCCGGTGGCGATGACATGGTCGCGATAGTCGCCGTCATCCAGCAAGGCGCCGCCCTCGCGCGAGGCGAGGTAGCCGAAGCGGCGCGCTTCCTCGTACCACCTTGCCACGCTCGGGGCGCCGTCGGGCCGGACACGCGCACTGCCGAAGACCACGATGGTCGAGCGGATGCGCCAGGCCCGCAGCACATCCTCGGCCTTGGCGTATTCCAGCAGGAAGCGAACGCCGCGCATCGAATCGCTGAGCAGGAAATCCTGGTCGAGTGCCGCGATCCGGTAGGACGGCGAGGCGAGTTGCGCTGCGTTCTGGTCGTCCTGCCCGGTCATCAGGCGAAGGTCGGCCAGGGTCGCTGCGCCGGTCGCATCTGCTCGTAGGCCCGAGCAAGCTTCAGCACGCCGAGATCGTCGAAGCGCTGGCCGACGATCTGCAGGCCGATCGGCAGGCCCGAGGCGGTGAAGCCGCAGTTCACCGACACGGCGGGATTCTCCGACATGTTCCAGACCACGGTGAAGCCGATATGCTCGAACGGGCGCATCGGGTCGTTGAGGGGCGAGGCCCATTCGGCGGCGTAGGAAGCGGTCGGTGCCGTCGGCGACAGCACCACGTCGACCTGCTGGAACAGGGCGCCGGCCGCCTTCTTCATCTCCATGATGCGGTTGAAGCCACGCACGGCTTCGACGCCGGAGACCTCGGCCCCCGATGCGGCCCAGGCGTAGATGTAGGGCAGCACCTTGGCCCGCGTCGCCGCATCCAGCGGCTCGACATCCGCCCAGGCGCGGGCGCGCCAGAACCGGTCGAGGCCATCGAGCATGTCGCGGGTCAGCACCGGACTGACCGGGGTGACGATCGCACCGGCGGCCTCGAAGGCGCGCGCCGCCGCGGTCACGGCCGCATGGACCTCGGGGTCGACATCCTGGCCCGCGCCGATGTCCATCATCAGGCCGATCCGCAAGCCCCTGATGCCGTCGCCGATCTCCAGGTCGTTCCACGCGATCTCGGCCGGCGGCAGGCTCATGCCGTCGCGCCAGTCGGGCTTGGCCATCACCGACATCATCAAGGCGGTATCGGCGACCGTGCGGGTCATCGGACCGGCGACGCGACCGACATAGGCCGGATCGATCGGGATCCTGCCGTTCGAGGGCTTGTGGCCGACCAGGCCGCACCAGCCGGCCGGCAGGCGCACCGATCCGCCGATATCGGTCCCGACATGCAGCGGGCCGTAGCCCGCGGCGCCGGCGGTGCCGGCCCCAGCCGACGACCCGCCGGGATTCTTGGTGAGGTCCCACGGATTGCGCGCCAGCTTGTGGAAGCTCGACAACCCGGATGACAGCATGCCGTAGTCGGGCATCGTGGTCTTGGCGAGGATGACGGCGCCCGCCTCGCGCAGGCGGGCGGCGGGCGGGGCGTCCGCCGGGGCGGGGACCAGCGTGGTGGCTGCGGTACCGACCGGCACGGCCGTGCCCTTGGTCGCGATGTTTTCCTTGATCGTCGTGGGCACCCCGTCGATCGCGCCGATCGGCGCACCCTTGGCCCAGCGTTCGGTCGAGGCGCGGGCCGCGGCGAGCGCCGCTTCGGGATCGTAGGCCCAGAGGGCGCAAAGCGCAGGCTCGCGTGCATCGATATGGCGGATCACCGCCTCCGTCACCTCCAGCGGCGTCAGGTCCTTGCGGCGATAGGCATCGACAAGTTCGACGGCGGAGAGGTCGGGAATGGCGGTCATTACGGGCATCCGAAAAAGTTGATCGTCTGGTCAGGCGACAGAGAAGACCCCCGGCCGCCGATTCGTCAACCCGTAGCGAATTGCTGCGGCGCAATCCGGATAGTCCGTCCCGGGCGCCGGCGGGACAAAGGCGTCGGTCTCTCGCGGAGGATGCCGATGTCGCCTCGTTTCAATCGTCTGTGGTTTGCCACCTTCGCCGCCCAGGGCGCCGAACAATTGGCCCTGACCGCCCTGCCGCTGATGGCAGCCCTGGCGCTCGGCGCCGGGGCGGGCGAGATGGGCCTGCTCGGTGCGGCGCAGACGCTGCCCTGGCTGATCCTGTCGCTGGTCGCCGGCATTCTTGCCGATCGCTGGCCGCGCCGGCTTCTGATGGCCGGCGCCGAGGGGGTGCGCGCCATTCTTCTGCTGGCCTTCCCGGTCCTGATCCTGGCGGGCTGGGGCGGCCTGCTGACACTGGGCGCACTGGGCTTCTGCCTCTCGACCAGCACGGTGCTGTTCGGGGTCGCTGCCCAGGCCTACCTGCCGGGCATCGTCGATCGGTCGGATCTGCCGCGCGCCAATGCCCGCCTTGAATTCGCCCGCGCCGTCACCATGATCGCGGGACCCGGTCTTGCCGGTCTCGTGGTCGGATGGGGTTCGGTCGACCTGGCGCTCGGCCTGTCGGCGCTGACCTCGGGCCTGGCCTGCTGGCTGCTGGCCGGCCGGGCGATGGAACCGCCGCTGCGCGTGCCGGCCCCGCACCAGGCCCTCGGCCGGGCCCTGGCCGAGGGGATGGCCTTCGCCTGGCGCCAGCCTCTGTTGCGTGCCATCGTCGGCTGCGCGATGGCGTGGAATCTCAGCTGGTGGGTGATCCAGTCGGTTTTCGTGCTCTATGCCTTCAGGCGCTTCGGGATGGACGCCCAGGCGATCGGCGTGACGCTCGGGGCGCAGGGCGCGGGCATGCTGGCCGGCGCGCTGGCGGCGCCATCGATCGCCCGCCGTCTCAGGCTCGGTCCGATGATCGTGCTGGGACCTGCCCTGTCGGCGGGTGCCGCGATGATCATGGCCGGCGGGGCCGCGGCCGGCCCGGGTATCGGCATGGTCCTGCTGCTGGCGGCATTCTTCCTGTTCGGCTTCGGCCCGTTGCTTTGGGTCATCGGCCAGACCAGCCTGCGTCAGGCGCTCGTGCCTGACGCGCTGATCGGCCGGGTCTCGGCGGTGCAGCAGGTGGCGACTGCGGGCATGCGGCCGCTGGGGGCGCTGCTCGGCGGCGCGATCGGCGCCGCCTGGGGGCTCGACGTCGCGATCATGGTCGGGTTGGCCGGTTTCGGGCTGCAGCTGACGATCATCCTGCTGTCGCCCGTGCCCCGGCTTGTCGCCCTGCCGTCGGCCGCATGAGAGCCGTTGCCGCCTGCCGTCGCGGAGCCTAGCCTGGAGGCTTGAGGTTTCGCGCGTCGAAAGGCAGGCGGCATGGAGGAGGCGGCATTGCGGGCGGTGGTCACGCCATCGCTCAACCGGCTCTACGACTACTGGCTGCTGAAGCGCGGGGCACGCGCCTGCCCCGGGCGCCGGGATGTCGAGCCGCTGGAGTTGCGGTGGATTCTCGGCCGACTCTGCCTGCTCGAACATGTGCCGCGGGACGACCAGTTTCGTTTTCGCGTCTATGGGGTCGAGTTCGTCCAGAAGGAGGGCTTCGACCTTACCGGACGGCTGATGGGCGAACATCCGGACCGGGCCCATGCCGACCGCGTCTCGCGCGTGCTGCGTCACGTACAGCGCAACGCCCGGCCCTGGGCTGGTCACGAGGAAACGACGATCATGGGCCGGCCTTGGTCGCACACGACGCTGCTGCTGCCGCTGGCCGCCGATGGCAGCACCGTCGACATGATCCTCGCCGGTACCGAGTTCTTCGTCTAGCGTCCTGGCGATGGGGGCAGGCATGACATTGTCATCGACTTCGTGGCTGGTCTGGGCGCTGGCATCGGCCGGGTTTGCCGCGGCCACCGCGGTCCTGGCCAAGATCGGCGTGGCCGGGATCGATTCCGATCTTGCGACCTTCATCCGCACGCTGGTCGTCGTCGCCGCGCTTGCCGGGGTCCTGGCCGTCACCGGACGCCTGGTGTCGCCCGGCGGGCTGTCGGCACGCAACTGGCTGTTCCTGGTATTGTCGGGCCTGGCGACCGGCGCCTCCTGGCTGTGCTATTTCCGGGCGCTGCAACTCGGGCCGGCGGCGCAGGTCGCGCCGATCGACAAGCTCAGCGTCGTGCTCGTGGCGATCTTCGGCGTCACCTTCCTGGGCGAGCGGCTGACCCTGGCGAACTGGGCCGGCATCGCCCTGATCGCTGCCGGTGCGATCCTGGTGGCCTGGAAATGAGCCGCGTCACCGGCCGCACCGCGGTCCTCGGTATTCTCGGCGATCCCGTCGTCCAGGCCCGCTCGCCGCAACTGCTCAATGACCGGATGGCCGAACTCGGGTTCGACGGCGTGCTGGTGCCGCTGCATGTGCCGGCCGAGGGGCTGGCCGCGGCGGTGGCGGGACTGCGCGCGATCCGCAGTTTCAGGGGCGTGGTGGTGACCATGCCGCACAAGCAGGCGATCATCCCGTTGCTTGACGAACTCGCGTCCGAAGGGGCGCAGGTCGGTGCCTGCAACATCGTCCGCCGCGACCCCGATGGCCGGCTCGTCGGCAGCATGTTCGACGGCGAGGGCTTCGTTGCCGGGCTGCGCCAGTCAGGCCATGACGTACGCGGCCGGCGCATCTTCGTGGCCGGGGCAGGGGGCGCGGCTTCCGGCATCGCCTTTGCGCTCGGCAGGCACGGTGCCGCGGCGCTGACCCTGCACAACCGCGGCGAGGCTAGGGCGGCGGCCCTGGCGGCCCGCGTGCAGGCGGCCTGGCCCGCCATGGCCGTGACCGTCGGCACGGCGACCCCGGCCGGGCATGATATCGTGATCAACGCGACCTCGCTGGGCATGAAGCCGGACGATGCCTTGCCACTCGACATCACCGGTCTGCAGCCCGGTATGATCGCGGCCGAGATCATCATGCAGCCGGAAACAACGGCCTTCCTCGCGGCCGGGCAGGCCCGGGGCTGCATATTGCATTACGGCCAGGCGATGCTGGCCGCGCAGCTCGACCTGATGCTGGCGTTTCTCGAAATAAAAAGAAAATAAAAACCGATTCTTGTCACAGCGCTGATTGCAGCCGGCCGGCTACATTCCTTTGGTCGTCAAGAAAAACCAAAGGATAGATGCGATGATCCGCGCTACCATCGGCCTTGCGGCAGCCTTGTGGCTGTCCGCGGCCGCGATGTCACTGGCCGCACCCGCGCGGCCGTTCCCGCAGGCGACGAGCCCGCAATTCGGCGCATTGAGACCGTCGGGTGGCGCGGCTGCGGCCAATGCCGTGGTCGCCCAGCAATACGATGCCTGGAAGACGCGCTACGTCAGGTCGGCCTGCGGCAGCCGCAAGCGCTATGTCGAATTCGCCCCCGACGGCGCGACGATGGCGGTGTCCGAGGGCATGGGCTACGGCATGCTGCTCGCGGTGCTGATGGCCGGCCACGATGCCGAGGCGCAGTCGCTGTTCGACGATCTCTATCGCTTCGCCCGGACCTTCCCGTCGGCCCGCTCGACCTACCTGATGGGCTGGAACGTCACCCGCGACTGCCGGATGATCACCGGCTGGGGCGACGGTTCGGCGACCGATGGCGACCTCGACATCGCCTATGCGCTGGTGATGGCGGACAAGCAGTGGGGATCGGCGGGCGAGATCAACTATGCCGCCGAGGCGCAGGCGACGATCGCCGCGATCAAGCGCTGGAACGTGCATCCGAGCCTCTATCACGTCGTGCTCGGCGACTGGGCGCTGGGCGATTCCGCCCGCGCCATGGGAACCCGTACCTCGGACCAGATCCCTGCCTTCTTCCGGGTCTTCGCGACCGCGACCAACGACGCAACCTGGCGCACCGTGCGCGACCGCAGCTATCGGATCGTCAATGCGCTGCAGACGACCTATGCGCCGTCGACCGGCCTGCTGCCTGATTTCGCCGTCGGCCTCGATGGCACGCCCCGCCCGGCCAATGCCGGTTTCCTCGAAGGCGACAACGACGGCAAATATGCCTGGAACGCCGTGCGCGACCCCTGGCGGCTGTCGCTCGACGCGCTGCAGACCGGCGATGCGCGCGCCAAGGATGCGGTCACCCGGATCAGCCGCTGGCTGAAATCCGCGACCGGCGGCGACGCCGAGAAGACGCGCGGCCCCTATGCGCTGAACGGCCAGGCCCTGGTCGACTATTCGTCGCTTGCCTTCGCCGCGCCCTTTGCCGTCGCGGTCGCGGCGGCGGGCGAGGATCAGGCTTTCCTCGATGCCCTGTGGAACCGCCTGAAGAACCGGGCGATCGGCGGCGGCTACTACGAAGACGCGCTCAAGATGCTGTCGATGGTCGCCCTGACCGGAAACTGGTGGGATCCCGACACGCAGACCTCGGCCACCGCCAGCATCGTGCCCCAGACCGGATTGTGGTGGAATCCGGCCCAGGGCGGCCGCGGCTATGGTGTCGAATACAATCCCGCCACCGGGACGCTGTTCGTGGGGACGTTCGTCTACAGCGCCGACGCGTCGCGGTCGCCGGTCTGGTACGTCTCGAGCTGTGCCTACGTCCCGGCCACGGGTAGCTGCACCACGACGCTCGAACAGTACGGCAACGGCCAGTCGCTGTCGGGCGACTATCGGGCGCCGGCCCAGCTCGGCTCGGCGGGGCGGCTGGGGATATCGTTCTCGTCGGCAACTGCGGGAACGCTGACCCTGCCGAACGGAACGTCGGTCGCGATCGGCCGCTACCCCTTCGCCAACCCCGCCGGCATCACCGGCGGCGATGCCGGCACGGCTGAAAACGGCTGGTGGTGGAATACGGCGGAGGGCGGCCGAGGCTGGTTCATCGAGGTGCAGAAGCCGGCCGCGGGCGGCAACAGTGCCTACATCGTCGGCCATGTCTACGATGATCAGGGCAACGCCACCTGGCATGTCGCCGCCGGGCAGATGACCACGGCGACGCTGTTCGAGGGCACGATGGTGCTCTATCGCGGTGGTTCGCCGCTCTCGTCCTCGACCGACACGGCCGCCACGTCGCTGACCGATATCGGCACGATGTCGATCCGCTTCACCTCGACCGGCAGCGCCGTGCTAGCCCTTTCGAACGGGCGGCAGATACCGTTGACCCGCTACCGGCCCTGATGCGGGTAAGGCAGGGCCGCCTGACGCGGGTCAGCGGCCCTTCTTCTTCGCCGGCGCCGGGGCGTGCGGCGGCGGCTTCAGCGGCAAGGCTGCTGCGACCTCCTCGACGGTCAGGTCGGCCAGGCTTTTACGGCGCAGAATATTGACGGTCTGGCCGCGCGGGGCGCAGAGCGCCGGATCGGATTCGGCCGAGAACAGAACCAGCGACGGGCAGCCGATCGCGGCGATCAGGTGCATCGGCCCGGTATCGTTGCCGACCGCGGCCCGGGCATGTCGCGCCAGTTCGGCGATCGCGAACAGGTCGGTCTGGCCGGTCAGATCAAGAGCTTCGGGGCAGGTCGAGGCGATATGCTGGTTGACCTCCGCCTCGGCCGATCCGCCCAGCAACACCGGCCGGACATGATCGAGGGCCAGCAGCCGGGCGAGCTTGGCGAAGCGTTCCACCGGCCAGCGTTTGGTCGGCCGATGGGCCGAGCCGCCGGGGACGAACAGGCAGAAGGACGGGCCGGTGCCGAACTGCTTCCAGTCGGCCCGGGCGAACGAGAAATCGGGTGACGGCACCGGGGAGATCCCGGCCATCAGCAACTGTTCCGCCTGACGCTCGACCGTGTGCATGTGATTGCGTTCAGGGTTGGCGTGCGGATGCGAGCAGCCCTGGGCGATGCCCGACCATTCCGGCCGGGCGAAGCGGTTGAACAGGTGGAAGTACCAGGACGACCGGCTCGAGGTCTGCAGGTCGTAGATGCGCGAGAAGCCGCCCTCGCGCAGCCGTCGCGCCAGCGCCAGGAATTCGCGGGGATGAAACAGCGACGGGCGGCTGTCGACCCAGATCGCGTCGAACAGCCCGGAAGCGCGTGCGAAACCCGCATAGGGCAGCGTGGTCATCAACGTGACGTGGGCATCGCGATGATGGCGGCGAATCGCCTGGAAAGGGCCGAAAGCCTGCACGAAGTCGCCGAGGGCGCCGTGTTTGATGATCAGAATGCGCGGCTTGCCGCCGGCCTGCGCCGCGATGTCGCCGTCAGTCTGGTCCCGTGCCGCCTCGCTCATGCCCGGACGCGTCCCGCCCTCCTGACCCTAGCCTGCCTGCCCGGCCGCTTCCTGCGCGCGCACCAGCAGGGCCCCATAGACCCGCAACGTGGCATCGCACATCCCCTCGACGGTGAAATGCTCGGCCACATGGTCGCGTGCCCGCGCCGCCAGGACGGTGCGATCCTCCGCCCCGAGGTCCAACGCCGCGCGGATGCCGGCCGCCAATGCGCCTGCATCCCCGGGGGCAACCAGCATGCCGGTGATGCCGTCGAGGATGATCTCGCGGCTGCCGCCATGCCCGGTGGCCACCACCGGCCGGCCCATTGCCTGGGCCTCGGCCGAAACCCGGCCGAATGCCTCGGGGTCGGTCGATGCCGACACCACGACATCTGCAAGCATATAGGCGGCTGCCATGTCCCGGCAATGGCCGACGACGCGCACCGTGCCCTCCAGACCGTTGGCTTTGATCGCCGCAAACAGCTCGTCACGGTATTTTGAACGGCCCTGGTCGTCGCCGACCAGCAGGCAGCAGAATTCCGGCGTCCCTCCTTCGCGCTTCAGTCGGGCAACCGCCTCGATCAACACGAGTTGCCCCTTCCATCGCGTCAGCCGGCCGGGCAGCATCACGACCGGCAGGCCGTCGGGCAAGGCCCAGGAGCGGGCGAGCTGAATGATACGTTCGGCGGAGACGCGCTGGGGATCGAGGATCGTGAGATTGACGCCGCGCGGGATTACCGCGATCCGCTCGGCGGGCGTGTGGTAGTGGGTGATGATGTGTTCGGCAGTGAACTGCGAATTGGCGATGACCGTATCGCCACGGGTCATGATCGCGTTGTAGGCGCGCTTGAGCGGATTGTTCCAGCCGGAATAGGTGCCGTGGAAGGTGGTGACGAATGGCCGGCCGAGACGCCGCGCCGCCATCCAGGCGCTCCATGCCGGGGCGCGGCTGCGGGCATGGATCAGGTCGACGCCATGTGTGGCCGCAAGCGTGGCGATCCGCGCCGCATTGGCACGGATCGAGAACGGGTTCTTGGTGTCGAGCGGCAGGGTGATGTGCTCGCCGCCGGCGCGCTCGACCTCCTTGACCATCGCGCCGCCGGCCGAGGTGACCAGGGCACGGGCGCCGGCTTCGACCAGCGCGCGGGTGATGTCGACGGTGGTGCGCTCGACCCCGCCGGTCCCGAGGGCGGGAAGGACCTGCAGGATCGTAGGCGGACGGGTATCGGCAGGCGCGGCCGGCGTGTATGAGTGGGGGGAGCTTTGCATCGTCATCCAGTTCGAGGGACCACGCCATGACCGACCGCGCCGCCGTCCAGCGCCTTGCGCGGCCCGACGGGGCAACCATCGCCTACCACGCCCATCACGGCAAGCTGCCCGGCGCGGTATTCTGCGGCGGTTTCAACTCCGACATGGGCGGGACCAAGGCGCTGGCCCTTGAACAGGCCTGCCTCGCCGAGGGCAGGTCTTATATCCGGTTCGATTATTTCGGTCACGGGCAATCCACAGGCGCCTTCGCCGATGGCACGATCGGGCGCTGGCGCGACGACTGCCTGGCCGTCCTCGACGAGGTGGCGCGGGGGCCGCAGGTTCTGGTCGGTTCGTCGATGGGCGGGTGGCTGGCGACGCTCGCAGCCCTGGCGCGGCCCGGGCAAGTCGCAGGACTGGTCCTGGTCGCCCCGGCGCTCGATTTCACCGAGCGGCTGATGCGGCCGGGCCTGCCGGCCGAGGCACTGGCGGCAATCGACCGCGACGGCGTGTGGATCAGACCTTCGCAATACGGTCCGGACGGGTACCCGATCACCCGCCGGCTGCTGGACGAGGGGCGTGCCCACCTCCTGCTCGACAGGCCGATTGCCTTTGCCGGCCCGGTGCGCATCCTGCAGGGCATGGAGGATCCGGACGTGCCCTGGCGCCATGCCCTGGATACCGTTGCGGCCTTCGCCGGTGCCGACGTGCAGCTGACGCTGATCAAGGATGGCGATCATCGCCTGTCGCGTCCGCAGGATCTGGAACTGCTCGGCAACAGCGTCGCGGCGATGATTGCCGCCATCGGCGGTTGATCTTGGCTCAATTCCCGCCACAATTGTCCTATGTGACGGCCGGCCGGCCGCCGCGGGGGAGGTCGGGGAAGCGATGAGCATTGCGACGAAGACGGCGCCGCCTCCGACCGGCGAGGCCGAGGTCGAGCCGGCGCTGGCGCCGATGCGCCGCGCCGGGGAACGGGCGGGTGGCGCCATCCGCCTGGGGCTCGTCGCCGGCCTGATCCTGCTGCATGCGGTGGTCGGACAGGCCATCATGCCGGCCGCCTGGGGGGCGCTGTTGATCCTGGCCGGCGTCGCGCTGGCCCGGATGATGACGGCACGGCGGCGCCTCGTTCCCGCGCTGGTGGGCGGTATCGCGGTCAGCGTCGAGCTTGCCGCGCTGTTCGTCATGGTGCTCACCGATCCCGGCGAGCGGGGGCAGCCGCTGGCCACCGTGCTCGGCGCGCTGGAGCAGTTTCCGATGTTTGCCTGGGTCGCGCTGGCGGGGACCGGCTTCGTCGCGGGCCTGCCGCTCTATGCCGGCGTCGCCGCCTGTCTCGCCTGGCTCGGCCTCACCGGGTTCGTCGAACTGACCACCGGGGGCAGCGTCGATCCGGGAATCGAGGTCGCCAAGGCCGTCTCGCTGCTGATCGTCGGCGCCGCGGTCTCGCTGATCGTCGCGCGCAGCCGCGCCCGGGTCGCCGACCAGGCCGACGTGGCGCGGCGCAACGCCGAACTGACGGCCCGGCTGGGCGCGCTCAGCGACAGTCTCGCCGCCGAGGTGGCCGAGCGCCAGCGGGCCGAGGCGCAACTGCATGCGGTCAACGCCAATCTCGAAGGCAAGATCGCCGAACGGACCGCTTCGCTGGTCAAGACCAACCTCGAACTGATCCGTGCCCGCGACCAGGCCGAGGCGGCCGGCCGCGCCAAGTCCGACTTCCTGGCCGTGATGAGCCATGAGATCCGCACGCCGATGAACGGCGTGCTGGGCATGGTGCGCCTGCTGCTGCAGAGCGAGCTGAACCCCAAGCAGCGGGCCCAGGCCGACCTGGTGCTGCAGTCCGGCGAATCGCTGATGACGCTGCTGAACGACATCTTCGACCTCACCCGGCTCGATGCCGGCAAGGTCGCGATCGAGACGACGACGTTCGAACTGGCCGAACTGGTAGGCGGCGTCGTCGCGATCACCGAGCCGCGTGCCGCCGAGAAGGGCATAACGATTGCCGTCGACGTCGCCGCCGACCTGCCGCGGCACGTTGTGGGTGACGTCGCCCGGGTCCGCCAGGTCCTGCAGAACCTGCTGGCCAACGCCATCAAGTTCACCGAATCCGGCACCATCGTGGTGCGGCTAACGGCCGATGCCGCGCCGCTGATCCGGTTCGAGGTGACCGATACCGGCGCCGGGATCGCGCCCGAGGTGCTGCCCTGGCTGTTCGACGATTTCGTGCAGGCCGATTCGACATCGTCGCGCCGCTATGGCGGGGCAGGGCTGGGGCTGGCGATCTGCCGTCGCCTGGTCACGCTGATGGGCGGGCGCATCGGGGCCGAGAGCGGGCTTGGCCAGGGCAGCCGGTTCTGGTTCACCGTACCGCTGCATCCCGGCGACGCCGCCCAGGCCGTGGCGACCACCAGCCTGCGACCGGCCGGGGACCGGGCGTCGCGCGCCGGCCTGCGGCTGCGCATCCTGCTGGCCGAGGACAATCCGATCAACCAGGAGGTCGCGGTCGGGTTGCTGGAACAGGAAGGCCACGACGTCGACGTGGTACCCGACGGTGCCGAGGCGGTGGAGGCGGCCTCGGGCGCCGACTACGATCTGGTCCTGATGGACATGCGCATGCCCGGCATGGACGGCCTGGAAGCGACGCGACAGATCCGCGCCCTGAAAGGGCCGCGCGGTCAGGTACCGATCATCGCGATGACGGCCAATGCCCTGACCGCCGATATCGAGCGCTGCCTTGCCGCCGGCATGGACGACCATGTCGCCAAGCCGGTGACGCCCGAGGCCCTGTTCACCGCCATTGCCCGCCGGGCCGCCCCGGCCGCCGTGCCGGTCGTGCCGCTGTCCGCGCCACCGCCGTCGTTGAAGCCGTTGATCGAGAGCGATCGGCTGGACGAATACCGCCGGGTCATCGGCCCCGATCGCCTCGGACGGCTGATCGATCTGTTCGCCGACCAGGCGCCCGGCCTGATCGAATCGGTGACGCGGGCGGCCGAGGGGCGATTGATCGAACGGCTGCTCGGTGCCGCCCACGACCTGAAATCGGCTGCCGGCAATCTCGGTCTTGCCCGGCTGTCCGAACGGGCCCGGGTGATCGAAATGGCCTGCCGCGGCGCCGATATCGACGCCGCAGCGGAAGCGGTCGACGGTATCGAGGTGCTCTTTGCCGAATCCCTCGCCGCCCTGCGGGGGACCGGCAGCGCCCCGCTTGCCGATTAGGGGCTGGCCTCGAGACAGGCGCGCAGGCCCTCGCGATAGGTCGGGTAGCGCAGGTCGATTCCCAGGCTCTGCTTCAGCTTGGCGTTCGATACGCGCCGGCTGCCGCCCAGGTAGAATTCGCGGGCCATCGGCGTGAGCTGCGCGGTCTCGAACGATTCCAGCGGCGGCGGCGACATGCCCAGCAGGTCGGCCGCATATTCGATGACGCGGGCCTGCGGCGCCGGTTCGTCGTCGCACAGATTGTAGAAACTGCCCGGTTCGGGCCGTTCCATCGAGGCGATCAGCGCCCGGGCGATGTCGTCGACATGGATGCGCGAGAACGCCTGGCCCGGCCGGTCGACGCGCCGCGCCGTACCGGTGCGCAGCCGTTCGAGGGCCGAGCGACCGGGGCCGTAGATGCCGGCAAGCCGGAAAACCTGCGACGGCAGGCCATGGATCCGCCCGGCATCGAGCCATGCGGCCTCGGCCGTCACCCGCCGCTCGCCACGCGGGTTGACGGGCGCCACCGGCGTCGCCTCGTCGACCAGTTCGCCGCCCTGGTCGCCATAGACGCCGGTGGTCGACAGATAGCCGATCCAGGCCAGGCCGGGCAGCCGGGCGAGGTCGGCGGCATGGCGGTCGACCACCGGATCGCCGTGGTCGTCGGGCGGCACCGAGACCAGCACGTGGGTGACGCCGGCCAGCGCCTGGGCCGGCGCCGCCAGCGGGTGTTCGCGGTCGAAGCGATGGAGCGTGACGCCCCGCTTGGCCCAGCTCGAGGCGGGATCGGGCGCCCGGCTGGTGCCGGCGACCGTCCAGCCGCGCTCCAGCAGCAGGGTGGCGACCCGCTGGGCGGAATAGCCGAAACCGAAGCAGAACAGCCGGCCGCGCATGGCGATTACCGCCGGGCCGCGAGGACGACGACGGCGCGCAGCGTCAGCTTCTGCGCCACTTCCATCACTCCGCCGCCGATGTCGGCGGCCATTGCCGGCGCCGCCATCTGCATCGTCTTGGCCGCGCGCGGCGCATAGTTCTCGGCCACCGAGCCCGGCGGCAGGAAATCGATGCGCTGCGGCCGCCACCTGGCGTCATCGTAGAGGCCGTTCAGCCGGCCGAGTTCGGCCTTGGCGTCGCGGTAGATCTGCTCGCGCAGCTTGGCGAGCGTCGCTTCGCGCTCGGCGACGGTCGGGGTGTACTCGACCTGGTCGATCTGGACCTTCAGGCCCGAGCGCGAGGCGCCTTGCGCCCGGTCGCGGATGCCCGACAGCGCGCCGTCCTTCAGCCGCGTCTCGGCGGTCACGCGCCAGCGTTCGAGCCCGGCGGGATCGGGAATCTGGTCGACCGCGGTCAGGTGCCAGTCGGCCTCGGGCGAGGTCTTCTTCAGCGCCTCCAGGACCTGCGCCCGGATATCGCCGGCCTGGCCGGCGCCGAAGGCGGCATCGACGCTGGCACGGACCAGGGCGGTCTGGGTCTCGACCCAGCTTTCCGCCTTCAGCTCCAGGATGACCTGGTCGTCGCGCGGAATTTCGAGCACCGTGCCGGCCGCTTGCGGGCGGGCGGCCTGCTGGGCCAGGCCCGGTAGCGGCGCCAGCGCCGCGGTCGCGGCCGCGGCAAGGAGGAGGGCGGTGGACAGGCGCGTCATCGAGATCCCCTGCAACTTGAATAATTCTTCGACGGGTTGTCAGTCTATCGCGCTTTGCGGCTGAATAACGGCGCGCTTGCGGAAAAGCCGTGGTGGATTATTTGTACGGCATGCGCGCGCTTTCAATCCTTGTCCTGGCCTGCCTCGCCGCCGCCCCCGCCTTGTCACAGACCGCGATGACCGAGGCGGAGCGGCAATACAAGGCCTGCCTGACGCTGGTCCGGCAGAAACCCGGCGATGCCTTCGAATCGGCGATGTCCTGGCGCGACCAGGGCGGCGGCCTGCCGGCGCGTCATTGCGCCGCGCTGGCGCTGATCGAGCTGAAGCAGTACGCGGTGGCCGCCGACCGCCTCGACCAGCTCGGCGAGGAAGCGTCGATAAGCCAGAAGAACCGCAAGGAACTGGCGCCCGACCTGTTCGACCAGGCCGGTAACGCCTGGATCCTGGCCGGCGAGGGCCGCAAGGCCGTCGCCTCGCTCGATGCCGCGATCAAGATGGCCCCCGACGTCGCCGACTATTGGGTCGACCGGGCGCGGGCCTACCAGCTCGACGGCCGCACCGACAAGGCGATGGCCGACCTCGACCGCGCCTTGTCGCTCGATCCGCAGCGCGACGACACCTACGCCTATCGCGCCTCGGCCCGGCGGCAGAGCGGCGATGCCAAGGGCGCGATGGACGATGTCGAGACCGCCCTGGCCCTGAACGGCCGCAATGCCGAGGCGCATCTGGAACGCGGCCATCTGCGTTTTGCCGCCGGCGATTTCGTCGGCGCGCGCGATGATTTCATCCAGACGGCCCTGATCGCGCCGGGCAGCCCGGCGGCGGACGATGCCCAGGCGGCGCTCGAGGCGATGGACGTCAAGCCGGGCAAATAGCCGGTCGCCGGCTCACGCCGCCCATTCTTCCCCGACGGCTGCGTCCGCCTCGTCGGCCGCGGCGCGCCGTGCGGCGAATTCGTCGGTGCTGCACAACCGCCCCAGAGCCCATACTGCCGCACCGCGCACCAGCGGGCTCGCGTCGCGGGCCAGCCGGTCGAGTGTGGGCAGTGCCGTCCGGTCCGCCCCGTTGCCCAGCGCGATCGCGACGTTGCGCACGAAGCGGTCGCGGCCGATCCGCTTGATCGGCGATCCGGCGAAGACCTGGCGGAAGGCGGCGGCGTCGAGGGCGGCCAGATCGAGCAGGCGGGGGGCGGTCAGTTCGGCGCGCGGCAGGTAGTCGGCGGCGGCCGGGCCGCTGGCGAACTTGTTCCAGGGGCAGACCGCGAGGCAGTCGTCGCAACCGTAGATGCGATTGCCCATCAGCGGGCGCAGCGCCCGCGGTATCGGCCCGGCATGCTCGATCGTCAGGTAGGAAATGCAGCGGCGGGCATCGAGCTGGTAGGGCGCGGGGAAGGCTGCCGTCGGGCAGGCGTCGAGACAGGCGCGGCAACGCCCGCAATGGTCGGCTTCGCGGGGATCGGGCGTGAGCGCGATCGGCAGGTAGAGCGCGCCGAGGAACAGCCAGGAGCCGTGGCTGCGCGAGACGAGGTTGGTGTGCTTGCCCTGCCAGCCCAGCCCGGCCGCCGCCGCGAGCGGCTTTTCCAGCACCGGGGCGGTGTCGACGAACACCTTGAGCGGCGTCTTGAAACGATCGCCGAGCCAGCGGCCCAGGGCCTTCAGCCGTTTCTTGACCACGTCGTGATAATCGGCGCCCTGGGCATAGACCGATATCGCGCCGCGCTGCGGCCGGTCGAGCAGCGCCAGCGGGTCGCGGCCCGGGGCGTAGGAGGCCGCGACCATCACGACCGTCCGGGCCTCGGGCCACAGGGCTTGCGGGCCGATGCGGCGATCGGCCTTCTCCGCCAGCCATCCCATGTCGCCGTGGCGACCCTGGGACAGGAATTCCTTCAGCCGTTCGCCCGCGCGGCGCACGCCCTCGTCATCGGCGGCGGCAAAGCCGACCGCATCGAAGCCGAGGGCGAGCGCCTGGTCGCGGATCTCCTCGCGGATCGTGGTCAGGCCGGCTTCCACACGCCTTCCTGCTGCAGCTCGGCAGCGACGTCCTCGATCGCGCGGCGCACGCCGTCGAGCAGTTCCTCGATCTGCGCGGCGGTGATGATCAGCGGCGGGCAGATGCCGATCACGTCCATGCGCAGGGCGCGCACCATGACGCCGTAGTTCAGCGCCTTCTTGGCCACGCGGTTGCCGATGCCGAGCTTGGCTTCGAAGTTCTCGTGCTTGCCCTTGTCGCGCACCAGTTCGAGGGCGCCGATCAGGCCGATGCCGCGGGCTTCGCCGACCAGCGGATGGTCGCCGAGCTTGCGCAGCCCGGCCTGCAGGACCGGGGCGACTTCCTGGACATGGCCGACGATGTTGCGCTCCTCGTAGATCTTGAGCGTCTCGAGGGCGACGGCGGCGCAGACCGGGTGGGCCGAATAGGTGAAGCCGTGGCCGAAGACGCCGAGCTTCTCGGACTGCCTGATCAACGCGTCGTTGATCTTGTCGGAGACCAGCACGGCCGAGATCGGCAGGAACGAGCCCGAAAGCTGCTTGGCCACCGACATCATGTCCGGCACCAGGCCGAAGGTTTCGCAGGCGAACATGCGGCCGGTGCGGCCGAAGCCGGTGATGACTTCGTCGACGATGAACAGGATGTCGTGGCGCTTGAGGATTTCCTGCACGCGCGGGAAGTAGCCTGCCGGCGGCACGACGACGCCGCCGGCGCCCATCACCGGCTCGGCGATGAAGGCGGCGATCGTCTCGGGGCCTTCGGCCAGGATGGTCTTCTCGAGATCGGCCGCAAGGCGCGCGGCGAAGTCGTCCTCGCTCTCGCCCGGCTTGGCCTCGTGATAGAAATGCGGGCAGTCGATGCGCACGATCCCGGCCATCGGCAGGTCGAAGTCGCCATGCATCGCCGGCAGGCCGGTCAGCGAGGCGGCCGCGAGCGTGACGCCGTGATAGGCACGGTTGCGGGCGATGAACTTCTTCTTCTTCGGCCGGTCGAGGGCGTTGTTGTAGTACCAGGCGATCTTGATCGCGGTGTCGTTGGCTTCCGAGCCCGAATTGGCGAAGAAGGCGTGGGTCACCGACTTCGGCGCGATCTTGATCAGCGCCTCGGCCAGGTCGATGCCCGGGTTGTGCGAGCGGCTGCCGAACATGTGGTAGAACGGCAGGGTCTTCATCTGCCTGGTCGCAGCCTCGACCAGGCGTGGCTCGGAGAAGCCGAGGCTGGCGCACCACAGCGCCGCCAGGCCCTCGATATAGCGCTTGCCCTGGTCGTCGTAGACGTAGACGCCTTCGCCATGGGTGATGACGTGCGGCCCGGTTTCCTGATGGGCATGCAGGTTCGACTGCGGATGCACGAGATACGCGAGGTCGCGCGCCTGGGTCGAATTGAGCGCGGCTGCGGTCATGACTTGGCTCCTGACGATGCTGCTTGAAATGCGGTCTTCAAGCTGTCGCATGCCGGCAGGGGTAGTGGCAACCGTCAGATTGGATCGATCGAGGGGAGGGTATTCGGATTTATCACTTCGATCGCCCCGCCGGTATCGCGCAGCGATTTCGGCAGGCGCGAGCCGTCGATCGGCAGGGGCGGGCCCAGCCACAGCGCGTGCACCAGATGATCGTCGTGCGGATTGTCGGTGTTCGGATGGACCAGCACCGACAGGCCGCGGCGGTTCAGCATCAGCCAGGGCACCAGCGTCGCGAACAGGTCGGTGGTGAAGGCAATCTGGTACATCGGCGCGCCATGGGGGCCGACATGGCGATCGTGCCAGCGCCCCATCTGCACCCGAAAGCGCTCGGCCACGCGATCGCGCACCCAGCCGGCCCGGTCGCGCGCCGCATCATCGGAAAAATAGACGTGTGCGTGATAGCTGGTGATCTCGCGCAGCGGATGTGCGGCCGGTGATTCGCTCATGCCCAAAAGCAAACCAAACTGCCCCTGTGCGGGCAAGGGGCGGCGGATTTTGTTCGAGAGCGAAACTAAATCATTTTCACCCTGTCAGCCGCGCAAGCTCAATTCGCCTCTTGACGCGGGGGCGCAATTTCCTTTCTAATCCGCCGCGCCGGGACAGAACAAAAAAAAGGCTGCCGGAAAACCGGCAGCCCAAGTCTTAGGGAGGAAACGCCCAGGAAGGGCGAACGACGCCGAAGCGTCGAAAACAAAATTATGCTGCGACGCAGCACAAGTCAAGCGCGACGGGCATTATAGCCCGTCGTTTTTTGCATTGGAGGCATGCGTGGATCGGGACGATCGTGGCGTCGCTCTGACCGTCGGTTCCGGCCAAACCCTTGAAGCGATTAATCGTTTTCAGCGCTCGTTCCTCGCGGGCGGCACCGATTTCGCTGCAATCCTCGAAAGCGCCGAACAGGATAAACATTGTGCAGTTGCACAATGCCTGAGCGCTGTTCTCATGATGTTCATGGAAAATCATGAGAGTCATACCCGCGCGTTGCATTATATTGCAGCAGCCATTGATGCGGCGCAGCATGCGCTACCGCATGAGCGGCTGCTGGTCGAGGCGGTATCCGCCTGGGTACGCCACGATCCGCTGGCCTCGCTCGGGGCTTTCGACGCGGCGCTGGAAATCGAGCCGCGCTGGCTTGCCGTCGCCCGGCTGATGCAGACCCGGCGGATCGGCTGCGGCGACTGGGCCGGCATGCTGCGCACGCTGCTGCCGGTGCTGGCCGCCAATCATGACGACGCCCACGCGCTGGGCATGACCGCCTTCGCCTATGAACAATGCCATCTGCTCGACCGGGCCGAGGCCGCTGCGCGCCGCGCGATCGGGCTGAACCGCAACGAAGTCTGGGCCCAGCATGCGCTGGCCCATGCGCTGGAAACCACCGGCCGGATCGACGAGGGCATCACCACGCTGCGCGCGCTGTCGGACGGCTGGGTCGGGCTGAACTCGTTCATGCACACCCATATCTGGTGGCATCTGGCGCTGTTCATGCTGGACCGCGAGCGTTATGACGAGGTGCTGGCGCTGTTCGACAGCCAGATCTGGGGCATCGACAAGACCTATTCGCAGGATCAGGCGGGGGCGGTGGCGATGCTGGCCCGGCTCGAAGGCTACGGCGTGCCGGTCGGCCAGCGCTGGGACGATGTCGCCGACCATCTCGCGGGGCGGGTCGACGATCACGTCGAACCCTTCCTCGACCTGCACTACGTCTATGGGCTCGCCCGGACCGGCCGGCCGCAGGCCCGCGACCTCGTCGCCTCGATGGCGGCCCATGCCGAGATGCTGACCGGCGCCGCCCGCGCGCCATGGGCCGAGGTGGCGGTGCCGCTGGCCCGCGGCTTGCTGAAACTGGGCGAGGGCGAGGCGCGGGCCGCCGTGCCGCTGTTTGCCCAGACCCGCAGCCGCTGGAACGAGATCGGCGGCAGCCATGCCCAGCGCGACCTGTTCGAGCAGCTCTATATCCGTGCCCTGATCGAGGCCGGCGATCTGGGCGCGGCCCAGCAACTGGTCGAGCTGCGGCGTCTGGCGCGGCCGCATGTCGCGCCGACCCATCGGCTGCTGGCGCGGCTCTATGAAGGTCTCGGCCTCCGCGATCTCGGCGCCGCGGCGACGGCGACCGCGCAGCGGCTTGCCGCGGACGCGGCGTGACCCTCTATTTCGCCTACGGCTCCAATCTCGATGGCGCCCAGATGGAGGCGCGCTGCCCCGGCCACGGCTTTCGCGGCCTGGCACGCCTGCCCGGGCATCGGCTCCATTTCCCGCTCTATTCGGCGTCGACCTGGAAGGGTGCGGTCGCCTCGCTCGACCCTTGCGCGGGCAGCGACGTCTGGGGCGTGCTCTACGACCTGACGCCGGCCCATGTCGCGACGCTCGACCGTCATGAGGGTCTCGATCGGTCGCCGCCGCGTTACCGGCGTGGCGAGCTGACGGTCGTGCAGGGCGAGGCGCCGGTTGCCGCCTTCACCTATCTGGGCCTGCCCGACGCCGTGCTGGTCGAGCCGCGGCCCAGCCGGCGTTATCTCGATGCCATCCTGGCCGGCGCACGGGCACGCGGCCTGCCGCCGGACTATCTTGCCACGCTCGAGGCCATCGCATGCTGCTGACCCGCCGCGCCGCCATGGGCGGCCTTGCCGCGCTGGCCATTGTTCGTCCTGGTTTCGCCCAGCCCTGCTGCGGTCCGATCACGCCGGCCGGGCAGCGCATCGTCCAGCTGCTGGACGAGTCGGACGTCGAGCGGCGCTGGCTTGCCGGCGACCGGATCGCCTGGGAAACCGGGCTGCCGCTGCCGACGGCACCCGATGCGCCGCCGGGCCACACCCATTGCTCGGCCTATGTCGCGGCGATGGCCGAACGCCTCGGCGTCTACATCCTGCGGCCGCCCGAACACGGCCAGGTCCTGCTGGCCAACGCGCAAGGCAACTGGCTGGCCGCGGGCAAGGGCGGGTGGCGGCCGCTCGCCGGTTACGCGGCGGCGCAGGCGGCGGCCAACCAGGGCCAGTTCGTCGTCGCCTCGTTCATCAATCCGAACCCGCGCAAGGCGGGCCACATCGCGATCATCCGGCCCAGCGAGAAGGATGCGGCGGCGCTGGCGGCCGACGGGCCGGCCGAGGCCCAGGCCGGCCAGCACAACTACAGCCACACCGACCTGCGCGTCGGCTTTCGCTATCATCGCGGCGCTTTCGACCAGGGGCTGATCCGCTGCTACGCCCACGACGTTCCCGCGTGAGCGGCATCACGGCGGCTTGATCGGGCCGGGGCTATGGCTTAACCCAGGAACAGATCCTCGAGGGAGAGAGTGTGATGGCGATCTTCAAGAACATCCTGGCACTGGCCATTGGCGGCCCCAATACCGAAGGGGCGCTGCGCGCCGCCAAGGCGCTGGCCCAGGCGCATGAGGCGCGGGTGCGCGTCGTTCATGTCCGCACCACGGCGCAGTCGATCGCGGCGGTCGTCGCCGGCGAGGCGATGATCGGCATCTCGGCGGCCGAGTTCGACGCGATCGCCTCCGAATCCGAAGTGCGCGAGGGCAATGCCCGCGCGGTCTATCAGCTGGTCTTCGGCGACGGCACGGTGAAGTCGGAGTTCGCGCTGTTCGACGGCCAGGACGACCAGTCGATCGCGGCGCTGGGCCGGCTGGCCGACGTCATCGTCGTCGGCCGCCCGACCGACGATGCGGCCGGGGTTTCGGCCGCGCTGGTCCGCGCGCTGATCTTCGACGGCGGCGCCCCTGTGCTGGTCGCGCCGCCCAAGCCGACCGCGACGGTGATGCGCAACATCGCGGTCGCCTGGAACGGTTCGGCCGAGGCCGCGCGCGCGGTCAAGGAAGCGCTGCCGCTGCTGGAGAAGGCCGACAGCGTCACCGTGCTGACCCTGGGCGAGGGCGGGCCGAAGGCGCGCGCGCTGATCGACTTCCTCGACAGCCACGGCATCGTCGCGAGCTATCGCAGCTTCAATTCGGAAGGTTCGTCGGCCCGCGCCCGCGGCCGCGCGCTGATCCGCGCCGCCGGCGAATGCAATGCCGACGGCCTGGTGATGGGGGCGTTCGGCGGCGGCGGCCTGTCGGCCTTCCTGGGCCTCGGCGGCGCGACCGAGAAGGTCTGCACCGGCAGCCCGGTTGCCGTGTTCCTCGATCATTGAGCGATAGGTCGGGGCGGGGGCGCCGCACAGGCGCCCCCGCAGATCACGTCCCGCGATAGACGCCGGGGCGCTTTTCCAGGAAGGCCGCGACCGCTTCGGCATGGTCGGCGGTCTCGTGCAGCATCCCCTGATAGGCCGCCGACAGTTCCAGCACCTCGTCCAGCCGGCCGGTCTGGCCCTGGCGCAGCAGGCGCTTGGCCATGCGCAAGGCCCGCGGCGGCTGGCGGGCGATGCGCTGGGCCAGATCGCGTGCCGCCGCGGCCAGCTCCTCGTCCGGCACCACCCGGGTGACGAGGCCCACGGCCAGCGCCGTCTGGGCATCGACCGCCTCGGCCGTGAAGGTCATCTCGGCGGCCCGCGCATAGCCGACCGCGCGCTGCAGCAGCCAGGCGCCGCCGTCGCCGGGGATGATGCCCAGCGCGGTGAAGCTTTCGGCGAAGCGCGCACTGGCCCCGGCGATCCGGATGTCGCAGAGGCAGGCCAGGTCGCAGCCCGCGCCGATCGCCGGGCCGTTCACCGCGGCAATCAGCGGCACCTCGCAATCGTAGAGCGTCTTGGGGATGGTCTGGATGCCGGCGCGATAGCGATCGCGGATGGCCGGCGCGGGGCCTTCGGCGATGCCGCGGCGGTCGCGCATCTGCTTGATGTTGCCGCCGGCGCAGAACGCGCTGCCGGCACCGGTCAGCACCGCGACGGCGATCGAGGGATCGGCGTTGAGCGTGGCGGCGAGGTCGACGAATTCGTCGAACTGTTCCTGATCGGACAGCGCATTGCGCGTTTCCGGGCGGTTCATCGTGACGAAGACGATCGCCCCGCTGCGGTCGATCTCGAGAAACGGCGCCATGCGTGCAGGCCTCCCTGGCAAGTTTGCGGGCGGCAGCTTGGGCCGGCGCGCTTGACCGGTCAATCCTGGCCGCGCTAGGTCATGCCCGGCATGAGCAGCGATCACGATCCGACCCTCGACGGCTGGCGGCGCCTGAATGGCCGCGGCGGCTATTTCGACAAGATCGGCCCGGTCTGGTACCGCCGCGACGACGACCGGCTGGTCCATCTCGCCTTCCGCGCCGATCCGACCCACGACAACGGCAACGGCGTCGTGCATGGCGGCATGCTGCTCAGCCTGATGGATCAGGTGCTCGGCACGCTGGTCTTCGAGACGGTCGACCGCAAGCCCTGCGCGACCATCTCGCTGTCCTGCGACTTCCTCGCCGCCGCCAAGCCCGGCGACTGGGTCGAAGGCACGGCAAGTCTGGTGCGCAAGGGGACCGGCATCGTCATGGTCGAGGGCGAGATCCACGCCGCCGGCCGGCTCTGCCTCACCGCCTCGGGCGTGTGGAAGGTTCTCGGGGTCGATTAGGGCACCATCTCGCCGACTGCCTGGCCGATCAGGTCGGCCAGGCGGCGTGCCGGCGGGCTCGGCTCGGCCTCGGCCTGATGCAGGGTCAGCGCGATCCGCGGCAGCGGGCCGGGCAGGGCGTCGTCGATCACCGCGAGCGCTCCGGGCAGGCCGAGGCCGGTGCGGATCGTCACCCCCAGACCCGCGGCGGTCGCGGCCCACAATCCGCTGAGATTGGGACTGGTGAAGGCAAGCCGCCAGGGGATGCCGGCGCGATCGAGCGCGGCCGTCGCGGTCTCGCGGAACAGGCAGGGGCTTTCGAAGGCGATCAGGGGGATGGCGTCGTCGCGCACCGGGGGCTGACTTGCCGCACCGATCCAGCGCATCGGCACCTCGGCGAGGCGCCGGCCATGCGGGCCGCCCGCGGCCTCGCCCCAGACCAGGGCGAGATCGAGCCGCCCGCCGGCCAGCCGCTCCATCAGCTCGGCATTGCGGGCGACGCGGGCCTCGATCCGCACCTTCGGATGGGCGCGGGCGAAACGGCCGAGCACGGCGGGCAGCAGGCTGTCGCCGAAATCCTCCTGCAGGCCCAGCCGGATCCAGCCTTCGAGGTCGAGGCCGTGCAGCGCCACCGCCGCCTCGTCGTTCAAGTCCAGCAGGCGGCGGGCATAGGCGAGCATCGTCTCGCCCGCCTCGGTCAGGCCGAGGCCGCGTCCGGCGCGGCGGAAGATCGGCGTGCCGGCCTGTTCCTCCAGCTTCTTCAATTGCGCCGAGATCGCCGAGGTCGAGCGGCCCAGCCGGTCGGCGGCGCGGGCGAAGCTGCCCAGCTCGATCCCGGTGGCGAAACTGCGCAGCACGTCGAGGTCGAAGGTGACCCGTCGCATTCGATCATCCCTGTTTCATGGATCGATGAGTCGATCGATCCGGCTTTCCGGGATGATCCTAGATCAGCTGCGGCCTTGCTGCCAGGGGGCGGGATCGGGCCGCGCGCCATCGTTCGATGGCGCGCGGCGTGGCCGATCCGCCGCCGTCACCCCGGCTGGCTGCAATAGGCCTCGATCCGGTAGCCGTCCGGGTCGACGACGAAGGCGGCATAGTAGTTGTCACCATAGTCGGCGCGCAGTCCCGGCGCGCCATTGTCGCTGCCGCCCTGCGCCAGGGCCGCCTGGTGGAACTGGTCGACTGCCTCGCGGCTGGGCGCGGCAAAGCAGAAATGCAGCCCCGATTCGCGGTCGGCCGGAACCGGCCTGGCAGCTTTGCTGAGCCAGAGCGCAACGGAATCAGCGCCGTAGCCTAGCGATTCGTCACTATTTGACAGCCGCCTGTAGCCCAGCGGTGCCAGTGCGGCGTCGTAGAACTTGCGGGTGCGGGCGATGTCGGCGACGCCGAGCGAGACATGGTCGAGCATGGTTTGACCCCAAAGGACAGCCGGCCCGATGCCGGCGCGGGGGCAACATTAGGACCCTCTCGCTGACACCCTTTTGTCAGGTATTCGCGGGCGCCTGCGAATTTTTGTCGGCGACCGTCGCGTGCAACTGGTCGCGCAGCCACAGATGCGCGGCCTGCCGGTCCTGCCGGCGATGCCAGATCATCGACAGCTTCAGCGGGCGCAGCGTGATCGGCGTCGGCGCCCAGGCAAGGCCATGGGCGGCCGCCAGCCCGCGCACCAGCCGCCCGGGCATCGTGCAGAGATAGTCGCTGCGGCCGAGGATCGCGGGCACCACCGACAGATGACCGACCACGGCGGCCAGATGGCGCTGCTGCCCCTCCGCTTCCAGCAGCCGGTCGATCGCGCCGGCGCGCGCGCCGCTGGCCGAAACCAGGATATGGGGGTAGGCGAGGAAGGTGGCGAGGTCGAGCCGGCCGGCCGCCGGGTGACCCTGGCGCATCAGTGTCGCCATGTCGTCGACCAGCAGCGTCGCCGCCAGCATATGCGGGCGCGGCGCCGGCAGCACCCCGGCCGTCAGGTCGATCAGCCCGTCGTCGATCAGCCGCAGGCCGTCGCCACGCTCGACATGCCGCACCGCCAGCCGCACCCCCGGGGCGATGCGGGCCAGCCGGGTGATCAGGTCGGGGGCCAGCACCATTTCGGCATATTCCGACAGGCCGAGGGTGAAGTTCGCCTCGTCGCGCGCCGGGTCGAACGGCAGCTTGACCGCCAGCGCGCTGCGGATGGCGTCGAGTGCCGCGGCGACCGGTTCGGCGATGCTCAGCGCCGTGTCCGTCGGCTGCATCCCGTCCGGCGTGCGCACAAACAATTCGTCGTCGAACAGCCGGCGCAGCCGGGCCAGCGAGTTGGAGACCGCCGACTGGGTGATGTTCAGCCGGCGCGCCGCCCGGGTGATCTGGCGTTCGGCCAGCACCGCCTCGAACACCCGCAGCAGCCCGACATCGATATCTCCCATCGCCCGCGACATTCATCACCGACCGTGATTCAGCCCATGAAAAGTATTGATACCTGAAAATGTTGGCGGGCTGGTCCGGGGTTGTCCAGCGGCGCCTGCGCCGCCGGCCAGTTCGGGCAGCGTCATCCGGCTGCGCGAATGACAGCCGACTTTTGGCGTTCGTTCCGAAGGATGCCTAGGCACGAATGTTCTGCCGCGGGTACCTTCGGTGAGCAGTTCGGCACCCGGGCGAAGTTGATCGGACGAATGTCATGTCGTTGGTCCGATGCTGTAACAGTATTTCTGGCCTCTTTGACTTTGAATCTTTCTCGGTAGTAATATTGAGCGTAAAATAAAAAAGGGGAGGCAGAACTTGAGCCGACGAGAAGCGTTGCTTTCGCATATAGATCTGCAATCGGAGCGTGGGCTTGAGTTGGGTCCGCTCGACAAACCTTTGGTGCCGCGCAGCGAATCGCCATTCATATATTATTGCGACTATGCCTCGCGGGAGGATCTGCGAGAGAGTTCAAAGGATGATCCCCACGTCGATATCGAGAACATCCCCGAGATCGATTTTGTCGTCGGGGCGATAGGCCCCGACAGTTTCGGGGGAATGAAGTTCGACTACGTGATCGCGTCGCACGTCATCGAGCATGTGCCCGACGTGATCACCTGGCTGAACGTCCTGCTGGCGTCGCTCAATCCAGGTGGCCGCATCGTCCTCGCGATCCCTGACCGCCGCTATACCTTCGACTATCTTCGTCCGCTCAGCACCACGGGACAGCTGTTGGAAGCGATGATGGAGCAGCGAAAGCGCCCCAGCGCTTCCCAAATTTACGACGGCTTCAGCAAAGCCGTCGACGTCAATTCCTATGATCTATGGCAAAGCGGGCCCTATCCGCGCCCGATGAATCCTCTGTTCACCAAAGATGCCGCGCTGAATCTGGCGCGCGATGTCTTCGAGAACGGAACCTACCGGGATTGCCATTGCTGGGTCTTCGAACATCCAGCGTTTCTCAGCATCGTCGCCGAACTGCGCGATCTCGGATATCTCGATGTGCATATTGCGCATCACACGACACCCGCCTATGGCAGTAACGAGTTTCATATCGTCCTGATACCGAGATAAGCGAGCCTTTCGGCTGATATTGGGTGTTTTTTCATACAATATTTCAACTATAAATTGATTTCGGCATTGTTCGTGCGGGACCTGCGCCGTAGCTGAACGCCAGCGGCAGCCCGACCTCGGCATCGCGCAATCGTCGGCCTTGTTCATCACCAACCGTGATTCGGACCATACATAATCGTGATTTTGAAAATATTGGCCGGCTGATCCATGGTAGCGCCGCGGCAGACGTGCCGCCAAGCCAGGGCAGGCGGCCGACTCGGCGCCGCCGCCCAAGCCGGTCTTCGGGAAGCACCAGGAACAATGCCGGCGCGGACTGTTCATCCGGTCCGCCCATGGATCCCCTTTTGCGCAGAAACATTCGGCCGCCATGGACCTGTTCGACAACCCGTTCGTACTGACCGTCGCCCTCTGCTTCGGCGCCGGGCTGGTCGCCGCCGCCATTACCCGCGCCCTGGGCGCGCGTGCCGCCGGCCTCGCCCCCGTCGCGGTGTTCTTCACCGGCTACGTTGCCACCTACCAGAAGATTCCGCCGTTTCCGCCCGTCGGTTCGACCAACAAGGTGTTCTATGCCGCGCTGGCCGCGGCGATCGTCGGGCTGGTCCTCGACGTCGCGCCCCGGCTGCGGCCGCTGGCCCGGCTGCTCGGCCCGGCGGCGGTCGTCGCCATCGTGCTGTGGATCGCGGTGCCGCGCTTCGCCGAACCCGATGCCGCCCTCTATCTGACCCTGGCCGCGCTGTGCCTGGGCGCCGGCGCCGCGCTGTGGCGGCTGGCCGCCGTCGCCGACGGTGCGGGGCGCGATCTCGGCGCGGTGCCGGTGGTCGCCATGATCTTCGCCCTGGCGCTCGGCCTGGCGCCGGTCGCGCTGGCCGGCGGCTCGTCGAGCGCGATGATGCTGTTCGCCGGCCTGGCCGCCGGCCTCGGTGCCGTCGGGCTGGTGGCGTTGGCCGTGCCCGGCGCGGGCTTCGGCGCCGCCGGCGTCCTCGGCGCGGGCGGCGGCCTGGTCGCGGTGGCCGCGACCGTCATCCTGATTTCGCGCCAGGCCGATCCGCTGGCGCTGCTTCTGCTCTTGCCGGTGCTGGTCGCCGGCCAGATCGGCGGCCGGTTCCTGCCGGACCGGCTGTCGGGACGCGGACGGGCGATCGCGGTGGGGGTGATGACCGTCCTGCCGCTGATCCTCGTCTTCGCCGTCCTTTTCCTCCGCCATCCCGACTCGTTTGCCCTCTGAAGGAGATTCCGTTCATGCGTCGCCTGTTCGCCGCCGCCGCCGTTGCCGCCAGCCTCGCCTTTGCCCCGCTGGCCGCCCAGGCCGCCGACTTCACCATCGACAAGGACCACTCGCATGTCGTGTTCCTGGTCGACCATCTCGGCTATGCCAAGCTGATGGGCCAGTTCACCGATTTCGGCGGCACGCTGTCGTTCGATCAGGAGAACGTCGGCGCCAGCAAGCTGGCCGTCAGCATCAAGACCGCCTCGATCGAGACCCAGCTGGCCGAGCGCAACAAGCATCTGCGCGGCGCCGACTGGTTCAACGCCACCGAATTCCCGGAGATGAAGTTCGTCGGCAAGACCTTCACCAAGAAGGATGACAAGACCGGCACCATCGTGGGCGAGCTGACGCTGCTCGGCGTCACCAAGCCGGTCACCCTCGACGTCACCTTCAACAAGCTCGGCGTCAACCCGCTCGACAAGATCAACTCGGTCGGTTTCTCGGCCAAGACCTCGGTCAAGCGGTCGGATTTCGGCATGAAGACCTTCCTGCCGGCGATCGGCGACCAGATCGACATCGCGATCGAAGTCGAGGCCAAGCAGAAGTCCTGATTTTTAAACAAATCCCCGAGGATTTTTATCCTCGGGGATTTGTCGTATTACTTCAAGCTTACAGTCTGCGGCGTGGCTTTTTTTCCGCGCCCGCGTCAGGATTGCCGGGCGATGACCCGGACCGAGCGCGCCTTTGCGATTCTGCTGATCCTGAGCGACCGCCGCGTCGTCACCGCGGCCGAGCTGGCGGCCCGCTTCGAAGTATCGATCCGCACCATCTATCGCGACGTCGAGATGCTGTCGGAAACCGGCGTGCCGGTCTATGCCGAGCGGGGCATGCGCGGCGGCTATCGCCTGCTCGAAGGCTATTTCCTGCCGCCGGTCGCCTTCACCCGGGCCGAGGCGGTGGCGGCGCTGATGGGCCTGGCCGTCGTCCGCTCGCTGCGCGCGCCCCCTTATGCCGTCGCCCTCGATTCGGCCGAGCGCAAGCTGGTCGCGGCGCTGCCGGCGAAGCTGCGCCCGATCCTGGCCGAGACCGGCCGGGTGATCGGTATCGAGCCGCCGGCGGCCGACGCCTTCCACCCCGAACTGCCGGCGGCGTCCCCCGCCGATCCGGCCGCCGCGCTGCAGGCCGAGGGGCGGGCGATCGAAACCTTTCTCGACGCGGTGCTGGACGGCACGCTGGTCCGCCTGACCTATGCCACCCCCTATCGCGACAACGGCGCGGCCGAGACGATCGAGGCCGCGCCGCTCGGTGTGCTGTGGGACCGCGACCGCTGGTACCTGCTGGGCCGCCGCGCCGGCGGGGGCACGGAACGGATGTGGCGGGCCGACCGCGTCGCCGCGATCGAACCGTCGATGGCGACGGTCGCGCCCGAGCCGGGATTCGACGTCCGGGCCCGGCTTGGCCGCCGCTGGCTGACCCAGGCGATGGAGCAGTGGGCGGGGTCGAGCCCGGTGCGGCTGCGCCTGACCAGCGCCCAGGCCGACCGGCTGCGCGGCGACTGGTACTTCCGCCACGCGGCCTTTCGCCCGGACCTGCCCGGCACCGTCATGATGACCTACGGCGAGAACGACCGGGCGAAGGTGTTCGAACTGGTCCGCTGGCTCGGCCCCGGCGCCGAGCTGCTGGAGCCGAAGGCGTGGCGCCAGGAACTCTGCGCCGAACTCGCCGGCATGGCCGAGCTCTATTACGCCGGCTGACCCCGACCCGGAAAACTTAGCAAGTTGACGAAGTTTTCGCTTCCCCGCCGACGCATCAGCTGATACTTAGCGATATGGCTAAGCATGATCGCGATCTCTCGCTGCTGTTCCACGCGCTCGCCGATCCGACCCGCCGGTCGATCCTGACCCGGCTTGCCGGAACCCCGGCGGCGGTAACGGATCTGGCCGGCCCCACCGGACTGCGGCTGCCGACGGTGATGCGGCATCTTGCGGTACTGGAGGAGGCGGGGTTGATCACCTCGTCCAAGGACGGGCGCATCCGCACTTGCGCGGTGGTGCCCCAGGCGCTGGACCCGGTGCGGACATGGCTCGACGAACACCGGGCGATCTGGGAGGCCCGGCTCGACCGGCTGGACGCATTTGTGACGAACGTGATGAAGGAAAACGGAACATGACGCAGAACCTCGCCGCGGGCCGCTTCGCGACGCTCACCTTCGAGCGGGAGGTGGCCGCGCCCCCGGACGTGCTGTGGCAGGCCTGGACGGCCCCGGCCGCCCGCGCGATCTGGGCCGCGCCATCGCCCGCGGTCACCGTCGACTTCCTGGAGGCCGACACCCGGGTGGGCGGGCGCGAGGTCTCGCTCTGCCGGGTCGCGGGCCAGCCCGATATCCGCTGCGAGTGCGGCTGGCTCGAGTTGCAGCCGGCGCGGCGCAGCGTGAACTACGAGGTGATCTCGGCCGCGGGCACGACGCAGTCGGCCGCGCTGGTGACGGCGGATCTCTCGGGCACGGACGAACGCAGCCGGCTGGTGGTGACGGTCCAGCTGTCGGCGCTGGCGGCCGACATGGCGGCGGGCTATCGCGCAGGCTTCGGCGCCGGCCTGGAAAACCTCGCCGAGGTGGCCGAGCGGACCATGGTGCTGCAGCGGGTGATCAAGGCGCCGCGCGCCGTCGTGTGGGGCGCGTGGATGAACGCCGAGACGCTGCCGTCATGGTGGGGGCCGGACGGCTTCTCCTGCCGCACCCGGCGGATCGACCTGCGGCAGGGCGGCGAATGGGTCTTCGACATGATCGGCCCCGACGGCACGGTCTTCCCGAATCACCATCGCTATCACGACGTCCGACCCGAGGAGCGGATCGGCTATACGCTGCATTGGGGCGAGAACGGGCCGAAACATGCCGATGCCTGGGTTTCGTTCGAGGAGCGGGACGGGGCCACGACGATAACGCTGGGCATGGTCTTCAGCGCGGTGGCCGAGTTCCGGACGGCGAAGGGCTTCGGCGCCGTGGAACTGGGCCAGCAGACCCTGGGCAAGCTGGAACGCTTCGTCGCCGCCCGCTGACCCCGGGGCGCATCACGCCGGCTGGCCCAGCGCCTGGGCGGCATCGGCCATCAGCCAGTCGAGCAGCCAGCGCGCCGCCGGGCCGAGTGCGGCGTCGCGCAGGTGGAACGCAGCGATCGGCAGGTCCCAGGCGGCCGGGGCCAGCCCCTCGATCTCGAGGACGACGAGGCGGCCGGCGGCGAGATCGTCGGCGACCATGTGCTCGGGCATGCTGCACCAGCCGACGCCCTGGCGGACCAAAGCGAGGCGGGCGCCATGGTCGGCGATGCGCCAGGCATTGGCCGAATAGACCCGCATGTCGCGGCCCTGGGTGCGCTCGCTGCGATCGGCCAGCACCAGCTGGACGTGATCGGCCAGGTCGCTGCGGGTCAGCGGCCGGGCCGCGCTGCCCGACAGATGCCGCGCCAGCGGATGCCCGGACGCGGCGACCGGCAGCGCGCGGACCGGCGCCAGCGCCCGTTCGCGGAATTCCTCGGTCAGGGCGGGCACGGGCACCGCGACCGCGAGCATCGCGCGCCCCGCCCGGACATGGTCCTGCGCGGCCCCGAGGTGATCGACCAGCAGTCGCGTGGCGACCGAGGGGAAGGCGAGGTTCAGCGCGGCCAGCGCGGTCGCCACCTTGGCCATCGGAAAGCCGCTGTCGAAGACCAGCGGCAATTCGGCCTCCAGCCCGGCGACGAGGCCGCGGGCCCGCGCCTTCAACCCGTCGGCCCGGTTCAGGATCGCGGCGATCTCGCCGGCCAGCGCGCGCCCTTCGGCGGTGAGCTGCGGCTTGTGGCCCGAGCGGTCGAACAAGGCCAGGCCGAGCTGCCCCTCGAGCTGTGCCACCGCATAGGAAATCGCCGATTGCGCCCGGCCCAGCCGCCGCGCGGCGCCGGAAAAGCTGCCCTCGGCCATCACCGCGGCGGCGGCGCGCAACTGGTCGAGCGAGAGGCCTTCGATATTCATCCATCGGATAATACGATAGAGATTACCCAAAGTTGATCAGTTTTCCTGGGCGATCCCCGGCGGCATCGTCGGCCCGTGATCCAGCCAACGGAGCCATCCAGATGATCGTCATGACCGGTGCCAACGGCCAGCTCGGCCGCCTCATCGCCGCCGAACTGCTCGACCGCGTCGGGCCGGCGGGTTTTGCCGCGACCGCGCGCGACCCGGCCAAGGCCGAGGCGCTCGCCGCCCGCGGCGTCAAGGTGCTGAAGGCCGACTACGACGATCCCGCCGGGCTGGTCGACGCCTTCCGCGGCGCGACGACGCTGCTGCTGGTTTCGGGCGAAGCCCCGGTCGAGATCCGCATCCGCCAGCATCGCGCCGCCATCGACGCGGCCAGGGCGGCCGGCGTCGGCCGCGTCGTCTATACGAGCTTCGTGGGCGCCGGCGGCAGCGATCCGCTCGACTTCGCCACGATCCACGGCGACACCGAGGGCTATCTGAAGGCCAGCGGCCTCGACTGGACCATCCTGCGCAACAACCAGTATGCCGAGAACCTGGCCGGCGCGATCGGCGGGGCGCGGGCGCAGGGCGTGCTGGCGCTGCCCGCCGGTCCGGCCGGTGCGGCCCGCGTCGCCTACATCACCCGCGCCGACATCGCCGCGGCGACCGCCGGCGCCCTGACCGGCAGCGGCCATGCTGGCCGCACCTACGACCTGACCGGCCCGCTCGGCCTCGCCTATGACGAGATCGCGGCGCGGCTGTCGGCCCGGCTGGGCCGCCCGGTCACTTATGTCGACGCCGACCCGGCCGCCTATGGCAAGGTGCTGGCCGGCTTCGGCCTGCCGGACTTCCTGATCGAGGCGCTGATCCGCATCCATGCCGCGGCCGCCGCCGGCACGATGAACCCGGTCAGCCAGGATGCGGCGGTGCTGGCCGGCCGGCCGATCGAGGGCATCGACGCCTGGATCGACCGTACCGTCTGACGCGCGAGGAGCAAGGCGATGGCCGCGACCCTGACCTATATCCACGATCCGCTGTGCGGCTGGTGCTATGCCGCCGCGCCGCTGGTCGCGGCCATCGCCGGCGATCCGCTGCCGGGCCTCGACCTGGTGCTGATGCATCGCGCGCTGTTCACCGGCGCGCAGGCGATGCCGCACAGCCCGGAATTCGCCCGCTATGCCTGGTCGAACGACCAGCGCATCGCCCATCTGACCGGCCAGCCGTTTTCGGCCGCCTATCGCGACGGCGTGCTGGGCGACCCCGACCAGCCGATCGATTCGTGGAACACCGCGCTGGCCAAGCAGGCGGTCGACCGCCTGGCGCCGGGCCGCGCGGCCGAATTCCTCGGGCTGATGCAGCATGCCCGCTTCGTCGCCGGGGCCAACCTGACCGATCCGGCGGTGCTGGCCGGGCTTGGCGCCGGCATGGGGCTCGATGCCGGCGCGACGGCCGCGGCGATTGCCGATCCGGCCACCGCCACGGCCGCCGCGGCCGAACGCGACCGGGCCGCCGGCCTGCTCGCCCGGCTCGGCCATAACGGCGTGCCGCTGCTGGTGCTCGACGACGGCGGCGGGCCGCGGGGCCTCGATCACGGCCGCTTCCTGGGCCAGCCCGCGGCGTTCCGCCAGGCGCTCGCCGCGCGCTTTGCGGCATAATCGTGACCTCGGTGACAAAAACCGGCCGGGCGCTGATTTCCGCCGCAAACCGGGCTAGATCGATGAGGGACAGGCCACAGGAGTATCCCTCATGCTGCATTGGACCATCGCCTTCCTGATCGTCGCCATCGCCGCCGGCGTGCTGGGGTTCGGCGGCATCGCCTCGACCGCCGCCGGGATCGCCCAGATCCTGTTCTTCGTCTTCGTGGTGCTGTTCGCGCTCAGCCTGATCCGCGGGCTGATGAGCCGCTAGGCCCGATCGCGCGGCGGCCGCGCCGACACCTCGACCATGATCCCGCCGGGGCAGGCGCAATAGAACATCAGCCCGCGCCGGTTGCGGTTCAGCGGATGGACGATGGCTGCGCCGCCGGCCCTGACGTCGTCATAGGCGGCCGTGACCGCCGCCTCGTCCTCCAGCACGAAGCCGACGTGGAACTGCTCGGGGTAGCGAAAGGCGCCGGCCTGTTCGAGATTGCTCAGCACCAGCACGAAACCCGCGCCGTCCTCCAGCACGGCCAGCCGCCCCCGGCCGCGCATCGCCAGTTCGCGAAAGCCGAAATGGCGGGTGAAGAACGCCGCGGCCGCCGGCACGTCGGGCACGCAGAGATCGAGATGATTGAGATGCATGGGTCGTGTCCTCGAAACGATTGAAGGAACACGGGACCGGCATGAGACGACGAGGGGGTGACAACCCATGCAACGATCGAGGCACACTGATCCCGTGCCTGTCTCGCCATGGGTACTGATGCCCTGGAGGCACCGAACAGAACCTCGTCACCGAGGCGCCGGACTTACCAAAACCGGCATGTCTTTTCTGCTGACAGTCTGATTCGTCTACGCCTCCGGGGGCGCAGCCGTCAAGCGATCCTACCGCCGCCTGACCAGGTTCCGCGCCGGCATCAGGTTGTCGAACTTCGCCGGCCGCTTTTCCTTGTTGGCCAGCATCTGCTCGATCAGGTCGCCGGTCAGGAACATGCCGGCCTGCCACGTTGCCATGTATTCGAGCGAATCCTCGACCGAATGGTCGCGGGTATAGGCCAGCACCCGCTTGGTGCCGGTCACCGCCAGCGGCGATTTCGACGCGATCTCGGCGGCGATGGCACGCACGTCGGCCAGCATCAGCTCGTGGCTGTCGTAGACGCGGTTGACCAGGCCGAGCCGCAGCGCCTCGTCGGCGGGCAGGCGGCGGCCGGTATAGGCCAGTTCGCGCACCATGCCGGCCGGCATCAGATGGGGCAGGCGCTGCAGCGTGCCGACATCGGCGGTCATGCCGATGTTGATTTCCTGGATGCAGAAATAGGCGTCGGCGGTGCAATAGCGCATGTCGCAGGCCGAGATCAGGTCGACCCCGCCGCCGATGCAGCCGCCCTGCGTCGCCACCAGCACCGGCACCCGCGCCCGGTCGATCACCGCGAAGCTCTCCTGCATCTCGATCACCGTGCGGCGCAGCTGTTCGCCCATCCGCCCGCGGTCGCCGCCGGTCAGTTCGGCGGCGATGCCGGCGAAGGCCGCGAGGTCGAGGCCGGCGGTGAAATGCCGCCCGGTCGAGGAAATCACCACCGCCCGCACCTCGGGCCGCGCCTCGATCTCGGCGAAGACGTCGACCAGTTCCTGCCAGAACGCCATCACCATGGTGTTGTACTGGTCGGGCCGGTTGAACCGGATCTCGGCCACATGCCCGGCCACGGTGAAATCGAAGGTCGTATACTCGGCCATCCGGCGTTCCTTCCCCGTTTCGCGGTTGACGCAAACGTCAACCTTTGCCAAGCATCGTAGCGGCAAAAGATCAAGATGTGTATGGGGGGAGAGATGGCGGTCACCGCAGACGGGCTGAAGGCCCTGAGCATCCCGGAAAAGACCTTCGTCTATGGCGACCGCGAGGTGATGCTCTACGCCCTCGGCATCGGCTATGGCGACGATCCGCTGAACCGCGACGAATTGCCCTTCGTGTTCGAGGGGGCGCTGAAGGTGATGCCGACGCTTGCCACCGTCATCGCCTGGGACGACGACTGGGCCGAGCGTTCGGGCCTGAACCTGTTCAAGGTCGTCCACGGCGAACAGCGCATCCGCCTGCACCGGCCGCTGCCGCCGGCCGCCACGATCGTGTCGCGGGTGCGCATCACCGACGTGTTCGACAAGGGGGCCGACAAGGGCTGCGTGCTCTATGTCGAGACCGCGCTGAGCGACAAGGCGTCGGGCGAGACGCTGGCGACGCTTTTGTCCACCGTGTTCGCGCGCGGCGACGGCGGCTTCGGCGGGCCGCAGGGCACCGGCCCGGCCCCGCATCCGCTGCCCGAGCGGGCGCCCGATCTGGTCCGCGCCCGCAAGACCACGCCGAACCAGGCGCTGATCTATCGCCTGTCGGGCGACCGCAACCCGCTGCATGCCGATCCCGGCTTTGCCGCCAAGGGCGGCTTCGACCGCCCGATCCTGCACGGGCTGTGCACCTACGGCCATGCCTGCGCCGCCGTGGTCAACGGCCTGCTCGATTTCGATCCGACGCGGGTGGCGAGCTTCGAGGCACGCTTCTCCGCCCCCGTCTTCCCCGGCGAGACCATCGCCACCGAGATGTGGCGCGACGGCGCGGTGATCTCCTTCCGCTCGAAGGTGGTCGAGCGCGACGTCGTCGTGCTGAACAATGGAAAGTGCGTGTTGCGTGGCTGAACTGACACTCGATGATTTCCGCGCGGCCGCCGGCCGCCTGCAGGGGCGCGTGCGCCGCACGCCGATGCTGGATGCCGCGCCCTGGGCACCGGGCGGTGCCGCAAGCCTGCGGCTCAAGCTCGAGAACCTGCAGGTCACCGGCTCGTTCAAGGCGCGGGGCGCGGCCAATACCGTCGCCTCGCTGACCGCGGCCGAGCGCGCCCGCGGCCTCGTCACCGCCTCGGGCGGCAATCACGGCCTCGGCGTCGCCTGCGCGGGGCAAGCCTTCGGGGCGCCGGTCACCATCTACCTGCCGACCTCGACGCCCGCAGCGAAGGTCAAGAAGTTCGCCCGCTGGGGCGCGACGGTCAATGTCGTCGGCGAGGTCTGGGACGAGGCGAACGCGGCGGCGCTGGCCCATGCGGCGCGCGAGGGGCTGACCTATGTCCATCCGTTCGCCGATCCGCGCGTCGTGGCCGGGCAGGGCACGATCGCGCTGGAGATGCTGGAGGACGAACCCGACCTCGACGTCCTGGTGGTCGCGATCGGCGGCGGCGGGCTGATTTCGGGCATCGCCCGCGCCGCCAAGCTGATCAAGCCGGCGATCACGGTGATCGGGGTCGAACCGGTCGGGGCGGCGACGCTGCATGACAGCGTCAGGGAGGGCGCGCTGGTCACCCTCGACCGCATCGCGACGCGGGCGGGCAGCCTGGCGCCGCGGCGCTCGGAACAGTTCAACCTCGACATCATCGCCGCCCATGTCGCCCGTATCGCCCTGGTCGACGATGCGGCGATGGAACGGGCCGCCGCGGCGGCCTGGACCGAATGCGGGCTGGCGCTGGAAATCGCCGCCGCCGCCGGGCTGGCGGCACTGGCCGAGGGGCTGGTGCCGGAGGCCGCGGGCGCGCGGGTCGGCGTCGTGATCTGCGGCGCGGGGACGGAAGGCGTGGCGTAAGCCGGGCCGAGGCTCTAAGGTTGCGCTGACACCGGAGGAAACACGGCCGCAAGGCATCGATACCGATGCGGCCTTCAGGGAGAGCATGAGATGACCGTCAACGGGATCCTGAACGAACCGGCGCCGTTCTGGCAGAAGTCCTACCCCGCCGGGGTCGACTGGCAGGCCCCGCTGAAGCCGCGCAGCCTGATCCAGATGATGGACGACGCCGTCGCCAAGTACGGCGACAAGCCGTTCCTGACCTTCATGGGCAAGACCTACAGCTATCGCGAGGTCGGCGAGCTGTCGACGCGCTTCGCCAAGGGGCTGAAGGGCCTCGGCGTCGGGCCGGGCGTCCAGGTCGGCCTCTATCTGCCGAACTGCCCATTCTATCCGATCGCCTTCTTCGGCATCATCAAGGCCGGGGCGCGGGTGGTGAACTACAGCCCGCTCGACGCCGCGCGCGAACTGACGCTCAAGATCGGCGACAGCGAGACCGACTATCTCGTCACCCTCTCGCTCAACGCGCTCTATCCGAACGTCGCCAAGCAGCTCGGCCAGACCCGGCTGAAGAAGGTCATCGTCGCCGACCTGCAGGATGCGCTGCCCTTCCCGAAGAATTTCCTGTTCCCGCTGGTCAAGGGCAAGGAGATCGCCAAGGTCCCGCGCGACGACCGCCATGTCCGCTTCAAGGACCTGCTGGCCAATGACGGCCAGCTGACCGTGCACAAGGTCGCCGACCCGTCCGAGGAAGTCGCCGTGCTGCAGTACACCGGCGGCACCACCGGCGTGCCCAAGGCGGCGATGCTGACCCATGCCAACCTCACCGTCACCGCGCAGATGTACGAGGCCTGGACGTCGGGGGCGTCGTCGCAGCTCGAATCGGGCAAGGAGCGGCTGCTGCTGGTGCTGCCGCTGTTCCATATCTACGCGCTGTCGGCGGCGTTCCTGCGCGCCCTCGATGCCGGCTGGCACATCATCCTGCATCCGCGCTTCGAGCTGAAGGCGGTGCTGGACGATCTCGTCAAGTACGAGGTCTCGGTGTTCCCCGGCGTGCCGACGATGTATGCCGCGATCATCGCCGCGCCCAACATCACCGAATACAAGCTGAACCACCTGAAGTTCTGCGCCTCGGGCGGCGCGCCGCTGCCCGTCGAGGTGCAGGACAGGTTCCAGGCCCTGACCGGCTGCAAGCTGCTCGAAGGCTGGGGCATGACCGAGACGTCGCCGGCCGGTACGTCGAACCCGCTGGACCCGGCGATGAAGCCGCGGCGCGGTTCCTGCGGCCTGCCGCTGCCCGGGCTGAAGATCGAGATCGTCGACGTCGACGATCCGCTTAAGCTGCTCGGGCCCAACGAGCGCGGCGAGATTTGCATCCGCGGCCCGAACGTGATGAAGGGCTACTGGAAGAAGCCCGAGGCGACCGAGGAAGCCTTCCTCGGCGGCCGCTTCCATTCGGGCGACGTCGGCTACCAGGACGAGGACGGCTACATCTACATCGTCGACCGCAAGAAGGACATGATCCTGTCCGGCGGCTTCAACGTCTATCCGCGCAATATCGAGGAAGCGATCTACGAGCATCCGGCGGTGGCCGAGGTGACGGTGATCGGCATCCCCGACGATTACCGCGGCCAGTCGGCCAAGGCGTTCATCAAGCTGAAGGACGGCGTCGCCCCGTTCACCTTCGACGAGCTGAAGGCCTTCCTGAAGGAAAAGCTCGGCAAGCACGAGATGCCCGCGGCGATGGAGATCCGCCCGGCCTTGCCCAAGACCGTCGTCGGCAAGCTGTCGAAGAAGGAACTGGTCGAGGAAGAGATGCAGAAATACGAGGCGGGCAAGCAGGGCGCGGCCAGCCGCGCCAAGGCGGGCTGAGGCGGCGGCGCCGTTCAGGTCGCGGTGCGGCGCCAGGCGGCCGGCGTCATGCCGGCCCAGGCCTTGAAGGCGCGGTGGAAATTCGCGGTGTCGGCAAAGCCCAGGCGATAGGCGATCTCGGCGATCGGGCGGGCACCGTCGCGCAGCAGGTCGCGCGCCATGCCCTCGCGCACCGCGTTGACCTCGGCCGCGAAGCCTGAACCTTCGTCCTTCAGGCGCCGCTGCAGCGTGCGCGGCGACAGATGCAGCGCGGCGGCGATCTCGGTCACCGCCGGCAATCGCCCGGCATCGAGGGCTACGCGCACCGCCGCCCCCACCTGTGCCCGCAGGTCGCCGCGGTCGAGATCGGCCAGCGTGTCGCGGGCATAGCGCGCCAGCACGTCCTTGAGCCCGGCGCTGGCCTGCGCCACGCCCAGGTCGAGAACGGCCCCGGGCAGCAACAGCGCATCCTCGGCCTGTTCGAATGCCGGCTCGCAGCCGAAGACCCGCCGATGCTCGCCCGTGGCCGAAGGGGCAGGATGGCGCAGATGCACCCGGGCCGCCCGCACCGTTTGGCCGGTCAGCCAGCCGGCGAAGGTCAGGGAAGCGGCCAGCACCGCCTCGACCCGGTGGCGGCGGCAGGGCCAGTCGGGGTCGAGCGGCCGGTAGATCAGCCATAATCCATCGCCTTCGGCCCGCGAGGCGAAGCGCCCGCCGCCGCCGACCAGCCCGGCAAAACGCTCGGTCTCGGCCGCGGCCTCGCGCAGGCTGGCGCAGCTCATCAGCAGATGGCCCAGCGCGCTGAACGATCCCGGCCGCACCCGTTCGCCGACATGCAGGCCGAGATCGCCGTCGCCCGAGGCCGCCAGCGCCGCCTGCCACAGCCGCGAGACCGCGTCATGCGGCAGGCGCCGGTCGCCGCCCTGGCCGGGATCGGGCGGCAGGCCGGCGGCGGCCAGCAGCTCGGCCGCCGAGATCCGTCCGGCCGCGGTGACGGCCTCGACCAGCGTCGCGACATAGCCGGCGGCGACGGTGCGCGGCGCGCTCATCTTCCCCCCCCGCGTGATGGCGGGCAGCGACAAGAGATTGGCGCCGCCCGACATGGTTTGCGATCTCGTTGTCCGCCACACTGCCCCAGTCGCCACGGCGGAGCAACGCTGGGCGCAAACGTCCCTGGGGAGGGAAATGCCGGTCGATCAGGTCCTGATCAACATCGATGCGCGCGGCCAGCTGGTGCTGGGCGCGATCCTGGCGCTGATCCTGTTCGGCGTGGCGCTGGAATTGCGCCCGGCCGATTTCATCGAGGTGTTCCGCCGGCCGCTGGCGCCGATCACCGGGCTGGTCGCGCAGACGCTGGTGCTGCCGGCGGTGACCTGGGCGATCACCATGATCCTCCAGCCCCAGCCGTCGATCGCGCTGGGCATGATCGTGGTCGCGGCCTGCCCGGGCGGCAACCTGTCGAACCTGATGACGCATCTGGCGCGCGGCAACACCGCGCTGTCGATTTCGATGACCGGGGTGTCCAGCCTGCTGGCGGTGTTCACCACGCCGCTGAACATCCTGTTCTGGGCGTCGATGAACCCGGCGACGGCGGCCCTGCTGCGCCAGGTCTCGCTCGAACCCTGGTCGTTCCTGGGCCAGACCATCCCGCTGCTGGCGCTGCCGATGATCGCGGGCATGGCGGTGGTCCGTTTCCGTCCGGGCCTGGCCGACCGGCTGCGCCGGCCGTTCCAGATCCTGTCCTTCCTGTTCCTGATCGGCTTCATCGTCGCCGCGACCGCGGCCAACAGCCGGTATTTCCTGTCCTTCCTTTGGGTCATCCTGCCGCTGGTGGTGCTGCACAACGCCATCGCGATCCTGATCGGCTGGGGCGCCGCCCGGCTGTGGCGCCTCGATGCGCGCGACACCCGGGCGATGGCGATCGAGGTCAGCATGCATAATTCCGGCCTCGGCCTCGCCCTGATCCTCAACAATTTCGACGCGCTGGGCGGGGCGGCGCTGATTGCCGCCGGCTGGGGCATCTGGCATGTCGTCTCGGGCTGGGCGCTGGCCGCCTGGTGGACGCGCAAGGGCCGAACCGCATGACCGGCCCGGTCCTGATCACCGGGGCGGCCGGGTTCATCGGCTCGGCGCTGGTCCGCCATCTCGCCGGCAGCGTGCCGGTCATCGCCCTCGACCTGCGGCCGGGTCCGGACCTGGCCGGCGTGACCTGGGTGGCGGCGGATATCCGCGATGCCGGTCTGACCGATCTGTTCCGCCGGTACCGGCCGACGGTCGTGGTCCATCTCGCCTCGGTCGTCGCGGCCGGCGGCGATCCGGCGCGCGACTACGCCATCGACGTTGAGGGTACCGCCAATGTCGCGGCCGCCTGCCTCGCCGGCGGCGCCCGCCGGCTGGTGGTGACGTCGAGCGGCGCGGCCTACGGCTATCACCCCGACAACCCGGTGCCGCTGGCCGAGACCGATATGCTGCGCGGCAACGAGGATTTCCCCTATGCCCGGCACAAGCGCCTGGTCGAGGAGCATCTGGCCGCGCTGCGCCGCGACCGGCCGGAACTGGAGCAGGTGGTCTTCCGGCCCTGCACCGTGCTGGGGCCGGCGGTGCGCAACCAGATCACCGCGATCTTCGAACGCCCCGTGGTCACCGGCCTGTCGGGCAATGCCACGCCGTTCTCCTTCATCGCCGACGAGGACGTCGTGGCCGCGCTGGCCCGGGCGATCGGGCCGGGCCGGCCGGGCGTCTACAACCTGGCCGGCGACGGCACGGTTTCGCTGCGCGAGATCGCGGCCGCCCTGGGCAAGCCGTTCCTGGCCCTGCCACCGCCGCTGATGCGCGGGGCGATCGGCCTTCTGCGGGCGCTGCGCCTGACCCGGCTGGAGCCGGCCCAGGTCGCCTTCATCCAGTATCGCCCGGTGCTCGACAATGCCGCGCTGAAGCGCGATTTCGGCTATACGCCGCGCCATTCCTCGCGCGCGGCCTTCGATCTCTACGCCCGGGGGCGGTCATGACTTTCCTGGTGATCGGTGCCGGCCCGTCGGGCCTTGCCGCGGTCAAGGCGTTCCGCCAGTCCGGCCTGCCGGTCGAGGCGGTCGACCGCCAGCCCGATATCGGCGGCCAATGGCTCTATGGCGGCGAGGCCAGCGCGGTCTATGCCTCGACCCACCTGATCTCGTCGAAGGGGCCCACGGCCTACGAGGATTTTCCGATGCCGGCGGCCTGGCCGGCCTATCCGCATCATGCCCAGGCGCTGCAGTATCTGCGCGACTATGCCGCCCATTTCGATCTGCTGCCGGCGATCCGCTGCGGCCTCGGCGTGCGGCTGATGACCCGGGCCGCGCCGGGCTGGCGGGCCGAGTTCGACGACGGCACGGCGCGCGACTATCGCGGCGTCGTCATCGCCAACGGCCATCTGACCGAGCCCGCGATGCCCGCGATACCCGGGCGGTTCGACGGCCAGGTGATGCACGCCAAGGCCTATCGCACCCCCGACCTGTTCGCCGGCAAGCGGGTTCTGGTCGTCGGCATGGGCAATACCGGCTGCGACATCGTCGTCGATGCCGTCCACCACGCCCGTTCGGTCCTCTGGTCGGTGCGCGGCGGCAATCACTTCGTGCCGAAGTTCCTTGCCGGCCGCCCGGCCGACGAAGGGGGGCGGCGCGGCCTCGCCAGCCGCCTGCCGCGCCGCTGGCGCGGCCGGATCCACGGGGCGGTCCTGGGCTTCGTGGTCGGCCGGCCCGAACAGTTCGGCCTGCCGCGGCCGGCCCACGGCCTCTACGATCGCACGCCGATCGTCAATTCGCTGGTGCTGCAGCATCTCGGCCAAGGCGATGTCGCGGTGCGCGTGCCGATCCGCGAATTCGACGGGGCAGAGGTGGTCTTCGCCGACGGCCGGCGCGACGCGGTCGATCTTGTCCTGTTCGCCACCGGCTATCGCGCGACCTTTCCGTTCGTCGCGCCCGGCCCGCTGAACGAGGTCGACGGGGTGCCGCATCTGCATCTCAACATCTTTCCGCCCGAGGACAACGGCCTCTACGTCGCCGGGCTGATCGAGGGCGCCGGCATCGGCTGGGGCGGGCGGGCGCTGCAGGCCGAGCTCATCGCGGCTTATCTGAAGGCGTCGCCGGCCGCCGTCGCCCGCTTCCGCCGGGCCGTGGCCGAGACCTGCGGCCGGCCGCGGGCGGCGGAACGGGGTGAAAGCGGCTTCTTCGTCGACTACGCCGCCTATCGCCGCGACCTCGTCGCGGCGATGGCCGACTTGCGCTGACCCGATGGCTGCTTGTGGTGTCACGAACGCGTCACACCGCATGTAGTAGGATGGCATAAAATCTCTGGTCAAGGCCGGCTGGGCTTGCCAGTATGTCTTCCAGTCAGGTTCGGTGAGGATTGCGTATGCGTCTGTCGCCCGAAAACTGCCCGGCTTTGGTTCTGAACGCCGACTACCGGCCGCTCAGCTACTTTCCGCTGTCGCTGTGGCCCTGGCAGGAAGCGGTCAAGGCCGTGTTTCTCGATCGCGTCAACATCCTGTCGGAATACGACAAGGTCGTCCGCTCGCCCGGCTTCGAGATGCGGCTGCCCAGCGTCGTGTCGCTGAAGAAGTATATCGCCCCGGCCCGGCGCCCGGCCTTCACCCGCTTCAACGTCTTCCTGCGCGATCGCTTCACCTGCCAGTATTGCGGCGACCGCGACGAACTGACGTTCGACCACATCATTCCGCGCAGCCGCGGCGGCGTGACCAGCTGGGAGAACATCGTCACCGCCTGCGCCCCCTGCAACCTGGCCAAGGGCGGGCGCCTGCCGCATGAATGCCGCATGCACCCGAAGAGTAAGCCGGTGATGCCCACGGTCGTCGATCTGCAACATAATGGGCGGGCTTTCCCGCCCAATTATTTGCATAGTTCGTGGCGAGACTATCTCTATTGGGACACCGAGCTCGAACCGTAGCCCTGTAGCCGATTGGCTGCCAAATAGTGGCGCGAATTTACGTAAAATCGCTACCGAAATTCTCCGTCTTTGGTATACAGAACCTATCCTGAAGGCGGTCGAGCGTGCCGGCTGACCCGGTGCCGCGCCCTCGGATCTGTTCCATGTTGGGGGTTTCCATGATCGGTAAGTTTGGAGCGCTGTTCTGCGCCGCGTCGCTGTTCGTCGCCGCCGGTGCCCAGGCTCAGGGCAAGCAGGATTTCACCCTGGTCAACGCCACCGGCTACGTGATCAGCGAAGTCTATGTCGCGCCCAGCAGCTCGGACGACTGGGAGAACGACATCCTCGGTTCGGGCCTGCTGGACGAGGGCGTCGCGGTGCCGATCCATTTCGAGCGTGGCACCAAGACCTGCAAGTGGGACCTGAAGGTCGTCTACAAGATCGACAATTCGAAGGCGGTCTGGTCGAACATCGACCTCTGCGAAGTCTCCAAGATCACGATCAAGTACAACAAGTCGACCGACACCACCTCGGCGACGTTCGATTGATCTGAATTGATTCGCCGGGGGCGGCGGACCGGCTTCGCCGCCCCTTATTCTTCTGCCGCAGCCTGCGGTCCGCCCGGCCGCGACCGGGTGATGGTCCGCGACAGGATGATCACCGGCACCAGGCCGGTCACCACGATCACCAGCGAGAACAGCCCGGCTTCGGCCAGCCGCTCGGTCGTTGCCATCCGGAAGGCCTCGACCGCCAGCGTGTCGAGGTTGAATGGCCGCAGGATCATTGTCGCCGGCAATTCCTTCATCACGTCGACGAAGACCAGCGCCAGCGCCGACAGCACGCTCGGCCGCATCAGCGGCAGATGCACCCGCCAGAGGACCGCGGCCGGGCGGCAGCCCAGCGTGCGCGCCGCGGCCTCGAGCGACGGGCGGATCCTCGCCAGCCCGCTTTCGACCGGCGCATAGGCGACCGAGAAGAAGCGCGCGAGATAGCCGTAGAGCAGCGCGATCAGGGTGCCGCCGACGAGCAGGCCGGGCGGCTGCCCGGTCAGCGCCTCGATCGTCCGCCCCAGGCCGCGATCGATCCAGGCGACGGCGATCAGGATGCCGACGGCGATGACCGCGCCCGGGGTGGCATAGCCGAGCGAGGCGACGCGGGCCAGGCCCCGGGCGATGCCGGCCCGGTCGGCGCGGACCCAGAAGCCGACGGCAACCGCCACGATCGCCACGACCGCGGCCGCCCCGGCGGCGAGCAGGAACGATTGGGCGACGACCCGGCCGAAGCGGCCGGCATCGATGTCGAGGTCGCCGGCGAGGCACAGGCGCAGCAGCGCCAGCGCCGGAATGACGAAGCCGACCAGGATCGGCGCGGCGCAGACCGCGATCGCGGCGAGGCTGCCGGCGGGACCGAGGCGCCGGCCGCCGAGATTGCGATAGACGTTGCTGGCATTGACCCGGCGGCCGGCGCCGCGGGTCAGTCGCTCCAGCAGGATGACGACCAGCACGAAGCCGAGCAGCGCGGAGGCAAGCTGGGCTGCGACCGGCGGACTCGACATCGCGTACCAGGCGCGATAGATGCCGGCGACGAAGGTCGACAGCCCGAAATATTGCACCGCGCCGAAATCGGCCAGCGTCTCCATCAGGGCGAAGGCGACGCCCGCGGCGATGGCGGGCCGGGCCAGCGGCAGGGCGACGCGGAAGAAGGTGGCCCAGGGCCCGCGGCCCAGCGTGCGGCTGACCTCGAGCACGCAGACCGACTGTTCGATGAACGCGGCGCGGGCCAGCGCGTAGACGTAAGGGTAGAGGACGGCCGAGAACAGCACGATCGCCGCCCCGACCGAATGGACCGGCGGAAACCAGTAGTCGCCGCGGCCCCAGCCGAAGGCCTGGCGCAGCGCGGTCTGGACCGGGCCGGCGAACTGCAGCAGGTCGGTATAGGTATAGGCCAGCACATAGGCCGGCATCGCCAGCGGCAGCAGCAGCGCCCATTCGAACAGGTCGCGACCGGGAAAACGGTGCATGGTGACGAGCCAGGCGGTCGCGACGCCGCCGAAGGCGACGGCAAGCCCGACACCGGCCAGCAGGGCCGCCGTGGTGACGACGTAGTCGGCCAGCACGGTATCGGCCAGATGGCGCCACAGCGCCGCATCGAGCTGCAGGCTTTCGACCAGCACGGCGATGATCGGCAGCGCGACGACGGCGGCGACCAGCGCCGTGCCCCACACGCCGGCGCGGACGCGCGGCAGCCGCCATCTTTCCAGTTCAGAGACCCCGACCGTCATGCCGAAGCTTTAGGCCGTCGGCGCCGAGGCGGCAACGGCCTAAAGCCTGCTAAGGCGATCACAGTTCGCGGAACTTGGCGCCGCGCAGCCGCAGCTGGCTGACGAAGCCGGTCTTGGGGTCGACCCAATGCCCGACTTCGAGCCGGCCTTCGACCATGATCGGCGTGGCCGGGTCGACGGGTTCGGCGCGGGCATCGAGATGGACGACGATGATGTCGAGCGGCCAACTCGCCGCCGACGAGCAGAACGGGCAGACCATCATCGGTTCCTTCGACAGGACGAAGAAATCCGATTCGGCCTTCAGCGGCGGGGCCATGAAGCCTTTCACCCGCACCGTCTCGCCGTCGAGCTTGCGCACCTTGTCGGTGAAGCGGACGTCGAGCACGCCCTGCACGACGTAGAGTTCGCTGAAGCCGAGCGGCGCCGGCAAGGCCTGCGCCGTCACGGTCAGGGCGAGGAGGAGGGCCGCGACCTGCGCGACCCTCGCCCCCATCCGCTTAACGGCCGAGCGCAAGGGCGGTTGCCATGATGCGGAAGATCTCGGTGTTCTCGACGAAGCCCTTGAGCTGGTCGGAACCCGGACCGAAGCCGCGGGCGATGCCGTCGTCGGCGGTGTGCACGCCGGTCGAGCCGGTCGCGCGCGGCAGGTTGCCGGTGCGCAGCATCGCGCCCGGCACGTCCTTGTACTTCTGGTTGGCGACGTAGAATTTCGAGACCGGATCCTGCACCGCCGGGTTGAAGGTGGCATCCAGCTTCGGCCGGAAGGTCTCGTAGTGGTCGGGGAAGTTGTTGAAGAAGACGGCGAGACGCTTGGTCACGTCGACTTTCTCGGGATAGTTCTCGGCGTTCGGGGCCGGATAGTTCGGATAGCCGGCGTCCTGGTAGACGCCGATCTTGTCGCGCATCTGCTCGCCGGTGCGGGCATCGTCGACGGTGCCGACGATGTTGATGCCGTGGGTGTGGTCGGGCATCACCATGATCAGCGTATCGTTGCGATTGCCGGCATAGTCGACTGCCACCTTGACCGCGTTGTCGAGCATGATGGTGTCATAGACTGCGCGTTCCCAGTCCAGCGGATGGGAGAACTTGTCGATCAGGCCGGATTCGACCATCAGCACGAAGCCGTTCGGGTTGCGCGACAGCACGTCGATCGCGGCCTTGACCTGCTCGGTCAGGTCGGGCTGCTGGGGATAGGTCTTGACGGTGTTGGCCTTGAGGAATTTGCGATCCAGCACGCCGTCCATGTTCGACAGGTGGAACAGGCCGAGCAGCTTGGTGTTGCCGGCGTTGGCCGCCGCGGCCTGCATCTCGCCGACGGTGGTCGCAACCGGATAGCCCGCGGCGCGGTACTTGGCGATGAAGTCCTGGTCGTCGGCGCGGCGCGAGCCGGGCGCGGACTTCGGCAGGAAGTTCGCCGCGCCGCCGCCGAGGATGACGTCGGGGCGGACGTTGTACTGCTGCTCGACGATGATGTCGTAGTCCGAGCGGCTGCGGGTATGCGAGGTCATCGACGCCGGGGTCGCATCCTCGATCTCGGTATTGGTCACCACGCCGACCGACTTCGACGTCTTGCGCTTGACGATCTCGGCCAGGGTCTCGACCCGCGGATGGGCGGTATTGACCGCGGCGCGGCTGACATAGACGCCCAGCGCATTGGTCGTCGACTTGTGGCCGGTGGTGTAGGCGTGGGCCGAATTGGCCGAATCGGTGATGACGGAATCGACGCCCGAAGTGCCGATCGTGGCCATCTGCGGGAAGCTGTCGATGGTCAGCTTGGACTTGTATTTGCCCTCGACCACCTGGCGCGACAGGATGCGCGCCGCGGTGACGTGCGCGACCGACATGCCGTCGCCGATGAACAGGATGACGTTCTTGGCCACCGGATTGGCCGGGGTGGCGTAGACGTCCCAGGTCACCGACTTGGTGTTGGTGCCGTCGCTGGCCTGCAGGGTGTAGGTGCCGGGGGTCGAGAGCGACATGTCGCGCACGACCAGGCTCGAGACCAGCTTGCCGTCCTCGGCCTGGATGAAGGTCGGGTTGCCGTTGCCGGTCTGCAGGATGTCCTGGCCGTTGAGCGTGACCCGCATTCCCACGGCATTGATGATCATCGCGGGGAATTCGACCTTCAGATCGAACTTCGACCCGGCGAGGATCGACGCGCGGTCGATCGGATAGATCGTCTGGGCGGCGACCGGCGCCGCGGCCATCCCGAGTGCCAGGGCCGCGGCCCCGCAAAGCAGACGGAAGTTCATGATACGGTTCCCCCTTGTCCGTCGCGACAGCGCGACGGCGAGTGATGCTAGGGGCCGGGCATGACGGCAGGGCTTCGCCGATGTTGCAGGAAATTGAAAATCGACAACCAAATGTAATGTAATAACGTTGCGTGGTGAGGCGGCGATCGCCCCGAGCCTAGATCGTCAGGTCGAGCGATGGCCCCTGCGCGACGAAGCTGACGCCCCGGCCCTGGGCCGAGCGATAGGCCGCGTCGGCCAGGGCGCGGCGGGGGGCGTCGGTACTGGTCGCGACCTCGTCGTCCTGGGCCGAGAGCTGGGCGGCGAACTTGGCGGCCGAGACCAGCTCCGGCTCGGCCAGGAAGCGCGGGGTGGCGGCGACGCCGAAGGCCTGGTTGCCGCCGCGGTCGCGGCCCCGGCGGTCGACTGCCGGCGCGCTGGTTTCCTGGTCGTCCTGTCCGTCGGTGGCAAGGCTGCGCCGGCGGCGCTCGGCCTCCAGGGCCAGCGCGTCGCTGCGGCTGCGGCGCAGCCGTTCGGCCTCGGCGGCGGCCGAGCCGATGGAAAGTGACGGGTCCAGACTGACCATCACACCGGGCTCTTCGTGTCGATCCTCATGGCCGCTCTGACGGCGGCCCGGTTGGCGACCTTAAGGCCTATTGGTTAATGAATGCCTCAGCCGATAGAGCTCGAGCGGCGCTTTCCGGCCGCGCAGGCGGTGCGCCCCGATCGATTCCAGATCGGCGGCGCCGGTCTCGCCGGCCGCCTCGGCGGTGGTGCCGGAGACCAGGATGACGACATCCTCCGGCGTGCGGGTCTTGCCGAGCTGTTCCAGGCGCTGGGCGATGTTCACGGTATCGCCGACGACCGTGTAGTTGATCCGGCCCGGCGCGCCGATATTGCCGGCGATGACCCGCCCGGAATGGATGCCGACGCGCACGCGGATCGGCTCCAGCCCGCGGGCGCGCCGCGCCTCGTTGTCGGCGGCGAGCAGGCGGGCCAGCCGGCGTCCGGCCCCGAGCGCCCGCAGCGCATGATTCGGGGCCCCGCGCACGATGCCCCAGCCGACCATTGCGCAATCGCCGATGTATTTGTCGATCACCCCGCCCTCGGGCTCGACCGCCTGGGCAACCAGGGCGAAATGGTGGTTCAGGAAGGCCGCGACCTCGGGCGGCTTCATCGTCTCGGCCAGCGAGGTGAAGCCGACGATGTCGGTGAACATGATCGTCGCCTCGCGCTCGCGGCTTTCCAGCGCCTCCGGTCCTTCGGCCAGCAGGCGCTTGACCAGGTTGCGCGGCACGTAGGCGGCGAACAGGCGCAGGGCGCGGCGCATCGCCTCGAAGGCTTCCCAGGCTTCGGCCAGTTCCCGCACCCGCGGCCGGGCGACGGTCTCCCCCTCGAAATCGAGGTCGCGGACGCGGCCGGCCTCGGTCGCCAGGGTCCGGATCGGCGGCCCGATCAGCAGCCGCGAGAAGACCAGGCCGAGCAGCACCGCAATCGCCAGCAGCCCGAAGGCCACGATGCTGGTTTCGCGCAGGTTGCCGAACAGTTCGCGCAGGTCGCCCAGCGGGAAATAGTAGCCGACCAGCCAGGGTTCGGCCCCATAGCCCTCGAGCTCGCGATAGACGAAGACCCAGGGCTTGCCGTCGATCTCGACGACATGCCCGCCGTCGCGGTCGAACAGCCGGGCCAGGAAACGTTCGGCCATCGGCGGGTCCCAGATATGGCGCAGGACCGGGTCGTTGATCGCGTCGAGGCGCGGCAGCGGATCGTCCGACGTCGCCGCGTAGCGGCCGTCGACCAGGTCGGCGTGGGCCAGCACGCGGTCGCGGCCATACAGCACGAAGCTGCGCGGCGCGGCGGCGAGGAAACGCGACAGCCGCCCGATCGAGACCAGCGAGGTGACGACCCCGAAGGGCTGGCCCTGGCGGGTGACCACTTCGCGGTAATTGACCATCGGCTGGCCCAGCGTCGGGTGCCAGATCATCTCGCCCCAGTGTGCCTCGCCGCGGGCCATGGTCTGCGACAGGCGGTCGCGCGCGACGGTGAAGCGCCCGAGATCCTCGAAGTAGACCTGCACGTCGCCGGTCGTGGCGCCGCGCTGGTCGACATGCCAGGTGCGCAGGTCCTCGGCCACGTAGGAGATCGAATCGACCTGGGGCGCCGCGGCCAGCGCGCCGGTCAGCAACTCGATCAGGCGGGACGAGTCGCGCGGGCCGACACGGCCAGCGCTGATCTGGGCGGCGACGAAGGCGGCCTGGCGCTCGACCGGCTTCAGGTAGGATTCGACATGGTCGACCAGCCCGGCAACGATGCGCTCGTTGCGGTCGCGCAGCAGCAAGGCCGCGCCATCCAGGCTCGATGAGAGCGTGAAATAGAGGGCTGCCGCCGCCAGCAGCACGACGCCGCCGAAACCGAGCCCGAGGACGAGCGCGATCGTCGGCAGCCGCATCCGGCGACGGCCCGGTTTCCCGGGCATGTCATGGTCTCGCGGTGGCTCAGTCCTTCTTGCGCGCGAGGTTGTCGAGTTGCTCGCGCATCAGGTCGACCTGGGCGCGCAGTTCCGACAGCTCGGTTTCCGCGGCCTGGGCGGGCTTGGCCGCATCCGCCGGCTTGGTGCCGGCAGCCGGTGCGCCCTGACCGCCCGCGGCGGCGAACGGGTTGAACATCGACATGGCGCGCTGGAACATCGCCATGTTGTGCCGCCCCATGTCCTCGAAGCGGGCGAAGGGGAACATCCCGTTCAGCGCCTCGGTCATGTAGCTGCGCATCTGCTCCTGGTTCTTGGAAAACGACGACATCGAGACGTCGAGGTATCCCGGCACCAGCGATTGCAGGCTGTCGCCGTAGAAGGAGATCAGGTTGCGCAGGAACGAGATCGGCAACAGGTTCTGCCCCTTCGATTCTTCCTCGAAGATGATCTGGGTCAGCACCGTGCGGGTGATGTCGTCGCCGGTCTTGGCGTCGTAGACGACGAATTCCTTGCCGTCCTTCACCATCTGGCACAGATGGTCCAAGGTGACGTAGGAAGAGGTCGCCGTATTGTAGAGCCGCCGGTTCGCGTATTTCTTGATCGTGATCGGTTCGGCCTGCGGCGCCGCTTCCCGCGGCTTTTCGTTGGGTTCAGCCAATGGGCGTACCTCCACCCTGAAGGACTTTATTGAGGCGGTACTATCGCCCCCGGCCTGTTGCGGCGCAAGGGGCTTGCTGCGCAGCCGTCTCGGCGGCGCAAAACCGCTCGATTCCCCCCGACGCTGCCTCCGTCGCGACAGGGATGGTGTTCGTCGAAAATCGATTCGACATTTAGGAATAATTTGAGGAATTCCCAAGACTTATAAACATTTGACGACCCATTTATCTTTGCTAGTGTCCGCCTGAATATTGTTGGGGGCGGCAGCCGTGCGGCGCGCAAATCGTCTATCATTTTCGATAATTTGGCTGGGTATTCTCAGCCTGATGATCGCCATGACGGTGGCCGGCGGGGTGTGGGCGGCGTTGTCGCCGACGACGCGCGAGATCGAGTATCGCGGCGTGACCAAGCTGGTCGTGCCCGATGCCGCGGCCAACGACAACGCCAAGCTCGCCAACCAGCGTTTTGTCGTCAACGGCATGGAATGCACCTACACGATCCAGCCGGACGTCTATTTCGGCTGCCGCAAGAAGAACGGCGAAACCGTGCTTTACATGGTCAACGACAACTCGCCGATGACGACCCGCCGGGCGGAACGCTGAACCACCGATGCCCTGGGCGCCGGGCCACGACCCGGTGTATAGTCCCGCAATGAGCGACACCTCCGATCCTGCCGAGCTGGCGAGGCGCTTTCTCGACCTCTGGCAACAGCAGGTGGCGGCGACGCTCGCCGACCCGACGGTGACTGCCGCCGCGGCCGAGGCCGCGGAAGGCATGCGCCGGATGTCGGCCGATTTCCTCGCCGCCTTCGGCGGGCAGCCGGGACAGGGCACGACGCATGAGCCAGGCCAGCTCTTCCCCTTCGCCTCCTTCTACCCGCCCGGGGCCGCGCCCGCTCGGTCTGCATCTGAACAGCGCGCTGACGATCCTGCAGGGCTCGCTCGCCGCCTTGCCGAGCTCGAGGCTAGGCTTGATCGCCTGGAGCGCGAGCGTGAGGGACCAGGCCCGAAGCCTCGCAGCCGAGCTCGCAAGAAGCCCTGACGACGCAGTCGCCCGCGCCCTGGTGGCCGAGGTCGGCCACCGGTTCCGGGCGATGCTCGACGGCATCCGGCTCTACCGCGACCATCCCTATGTCCGCGATCTCGCACCCATGCCGGCGGTCTGGTCGGCCGGCGGCGTCCGGCTGGTGGACTATGGCGGCGACGGCCCGCCGGTGCTGTTCGTGCCCTCGCTGGTCAACCGCGGCTATGTGCTCGACCTGTCGGCCCAACGCAGCCTGCTGCGCTGGCTCGGCACCCAGGGTTTCCATCCCTATCTCGTCGACTGGGGCAGCCCGACGGCGGCCGAACGCCCGCTCGACCTCGGCGGCTATGTCCTGCAGCGGCTGGTTCCCGCCCTCGACCATCTGACGGCCCGGCATGGCGGGGCGGTTCCGATCGTCGGCTACTGCATGGGCGGTGATCTCGCCCTGGCCCTCGCGCTTGCCCGCTCCGACGCGGTCTCGGCGCTGGCGCTGCTGGCCACACCTTGGGATTTCCATGCCGAGGGCGGGGCGGGGCGGGGCCGCCTGCTGGTGGCCGGCCGCGACGGCATCGAAGCCTCGCTGAAGCTGGCCGGCGAGATGCCGGTCGACGCGTTGCAGGCCTTCTTCCTCGGCCTCGACCCTTCCCTTTCGCTCAAGAAGTTCGCCGCCTTCGCGGCGATGGACCAGGCCAGCCAGGGGGCCGCTGATTTCGTCGCCCTCGAAGACTGGCTCAACGACGGTGTGCCGCTGGTGCCGGCCGTGGCACGCGACTGCCTGATCGGATGGTATGGCGAGAACGCGACCGCCAGGCTCGGCTGGCAGGTCGACGGCGAGGTGGTCGATCCCGCGCGGCTGGCCTGCCCGCTGCTGCTGGCGGTACCGGCCAACGATCGCATCGTGCCGCCGGGCTCGGCCCGGGCGGCCGGCACACGCGCCGCCTCGGGCGGCGTCGCAGTCACCGAGATCGCGCCGCCGCTCGGCCATATCGGCATGGTGGTCGGCAGCCGGGCCGCGGCCCAGCTGTGGCAGCCGCTGGCCGACTGGCTGCGCCCTCATGCCGCAGTGCAAAATCCCCCCTTGTCCATGACCCCGGCCGGTCGCTATCGTGGCGGCGGGAGATTACAATCAAAGAACAAGCGCCCCAAGCGTCCCCCTCGAACCGCCAAGCAGGAGTTCACCACATGACCGATATCGTCATCGCCGCCGCCGCGCGCACGCCCGTAGGTTCGTTCAACGGCGCCTTCGGGGGCGTCCCGGCCCACTATCTCGGCCAGGTGGCGATCACCGAGGCGCTGCGCCGCGCCGCCGTCGCGCCGGCCGAGGTTTCGGAAGTCATCATGGGCCAGATCCTCCAGGCCGCGCAGGGGCAGAACCCGGCCCGCCAGGCGTCGATCAACGCCGGCCTGCCGGTCGAGATCCCGGCCTGGGGCGTCAACATGCTGTGCGGCTCGGGCCTGCGCGCGGTCGCGCTCGGCTACCAGGCGGTCAAGAACGGCGATTCCACGATCGTCGTCGCCGGCGGCCAGGAAAGCATGAGCCAGGCGCCGCATGCGATGTATCTGCGTGGCGGGGTCAAGATGGGCGCGGCCGAAATGGTCGACACCATGATCAAGGACGGCCTGTGGGATGCCTTCAACGGCTACCACATGGGCAATACCGCCGAGAATGTCGCGGCCAAGTGGCAGATCACCCGCGAGCAGCAGGACGAATTCGCGCTGGCCAGCCAGCAGAAGGCGTCGGCCGCGCAGAAGGCCGGCAAGTTCAAGGACGAGATCGTTCCGGTCACCATCAAGGGCCGCAAGGGCGACGTGGTCGTCGCCGATGACGAATACATCCGCCACGACGCCACGCTCGAAACGATGCAGAAGCTGCGCCCGGCCTTCCAGAAGGACGGCACGGTCACCGCGGCCAATGCCTCCGGCATCAACGACGGCGCCGCCGCCGTCGTGCTGATGACCGCGGCCGAGGCCCAGCGCCGCGGCATCACGCCGCTCGCCCGCATCGCTTCCTGGGCGCAGGCCGGTGTCGATCCGGCGATCATGGGCTCGGGTCCGATCCCGGCCAGCCGCGCGGCGCTCGAGCGCGCCGGCTGGAAGGCCGCCGATCTCGATCTGGTAGAGGCCAACGAGGCTTTCGCCGCCCAGGCCTGCGCGGTGAACAAGGACCTCGGCTGGGATACCGCCAAGGTCAACGTCAACGGCGGGGCGATCGCGATCGGCCATCCGATCGGCGCCTCGGGGGCCCGCGTCCTCTGCACGCTGCTGTTCGAGATGCAGAAGCGCGACGCCAAGAAGGGTCTGGCCACCCTCTGCATCGGCGGCGGCATGGGCATTGCCATGACGCTCGCCCGCGACTGAAGCTTCAGTACCCAGTTCACGTCCGGGAAGTTAAACAAAATAGGGAGAGTACAAGAATGAGCCGCGTTGCCATCGTTACCGGCGGTACCCGAGGGATCGGTGCCGCCATCTCGATCCAGCTCAAGGTTCACGGCTACAAGGTGGCCGCCAACTATGCCGGCAACGACGAGGCGGCCAAGGCCTTCTCCGAGCAGACCGGCATCCCCGCCTACAAATGGTCGGTTGCCGATTTCGAGGCCTGCAAGGCCGGGGTCGAGCAGGTGACCAGGGACCTCGGCCCCGTCGACATCGTCGTCAACAATGCGGGTATCACCCGCGACACGACGATCCACAAGATGTCGCCGGCGCAGTGGCAGGAGGTGATGGATACCAACCTCGGCGGCTGCTTCAACATGGCCCGCGTGGTCATCGACGGCATGCGCGAGCGGAATTTCGGCCGCATCGTCAACATCGGTTCGATCAACGGCCAGGCCGGCCAGTACGGCCAGGTCAACTATGCCGCGGCGAAGTCGGGCATTCACGGCTTCACCAAGGCGCTGGCCCAGGAAGGTGCCGCCAAGAACGTCACCTGCAACGCCATCGCCCCCGGCTATATCGACACCGACATGGTCGCGGCGGTGCCCAAGCCGGTGCTGGAGAAGATCATTGCCAAGATCCCGGTCGGCCGTCTGGGCAAGGCCGACGAAATCGCCCGCGGCGTGCTGTTCCTGGTCGCCGACGATGCCGGCTTCATCACCGGTTCGACGCTGTCGATCAACGGTGGTCAGCACATGTACTGACGCGATCACGGGATCGCGGCATCCGATCGCGCCCCGGCGGCCAACCGCCGGGGCGTTTTCGTCAGCGGGTTTTCGTCAGCGGGTTGTTGTCAGTTCTTGCCGGGCTGTGTCGGCACCGGCACCAGCGCGATGTCGAGCGGCCCGGTGCCGTTGCCGGGCAGGCCGTAGCCGCGGTCGTTGATCATCAGCAGCTTGTCGCCCTTCTTGATCCGGCCGATGACGTAATAGAGCGTGTTCGGCTCGATCGAGCCGCCGTTGTAGCTCAGCTTGTAGGGGACAGGCTGCGCCGTGGCGGCGGCCATCTTGGTGCGCACGACCACATTGTTGACCGCGCCGGCGCCCTGGACCCGGACCAGTTCGACTGACAGTTCGGCGTCGGGCGGCAATTCCGGCGTCGACGGCCAGGTGACCGTCCCGGTCAGTTCCAGCGGGCCGCTGAGCCGGGGCTTGCATTCGTCGCAGACATCGTCGCCGCCGCAGGCGGCAAGCGTCAGGACGAGGCCGAAGGCGGCGATGCACAAGGCACGGCGGTCAATCACGGATCAGCATCTCCACTTGCGGGGCCAGGCGATCGACGATCACCCGGACTCCCTGGGCGTTGGGGTGGATGCCATCTTGTTGATTGAGTTTCGCATCCAGCGCAACCCCGTCGAGCAGGAAGGGGTAGAGCCTGGCGCCGTATTTCTTCGCCAGCTCCGGGTAGATCGGGTCGAAATCGGCGGCGTAGGCGCGGCCGAGATTGGCCGGCGCCATCATCCCCACCAGCATCGTCGGGATGTTGCGGCTCTTCAATTCGGCCAGGATCGCATCGAGATTGGCGCGAATATCCTTCGGATCGATGGCCCGCAACAGGTCGTTGCCGCCCAGGGCGACGATCACATGGGTCGGCTTGTCGGCCAGCGACCAGGCAAGGCGCGAACGTCCGCCCGCGGTGGTGTCGCCGGACACCCCGGCATCCAGTACCGTCGCGTCGATGCCATCCTTGCGCAGCCGGTCCTGCAGTTGGCGGGGCAGGGCGTCTTCGGGCGCGAGGCCATAGCCCGCTGTGATCGAATCGCCGAGCATCAGGATACGGGCGGGGGCCGCCGCGGCCAGCAACGGGGCGGCAACCGTCAGGACCAGCGCGACGAGTACCGGGCGGAGCAGGCGGATCATGGCGTTAATACCCTCCAGATGACGACGTCCGACCCTCGGACATGACCGCGACGAAATGGTGGCGAAGCATGGCGCGGCAAGTTTTTTTTGGCCAGTCTGTCGAACGGCGACCCCGTGGCGGCTCATGCAGGCAGGGAAGGCCATGACGGCCGCCTCGACCAGGGCACGATGCCGTGGTGTTCTTGAAAGGCAGCTCGAGGAAAGCGCCGATGGAATACATGCTCATCTTTCGCGAAGACCAGTCGAACTTCGGCAATCGGCGCAATGCCGGCGGGGAGAATGCCGAGTGGGACAGGGACCCGGCGCGCTGGGACGCCTGGATGGCCTATATCGGCGCGCTGCGCGGCTCGGGCGTCATGCGCTCGGGCAACGGCCTGCAGCCGCCGCATACCGCCACGGTGGTACGCGTCCGCGACGGCGCCCGCGAGGTCCAGGACGGCCCTTACGCCGACACCAAGGAGCAGCTGGGCGGCTATTTCATCATCGACGTGCCCGACCTCGACCAGGCGCTCGAATGGGCGGCGCGCAGCCCGGCCGCGGTCGACGGGTCGGTCGAGGTGCGGCCGGTGATGCCGCCGTTCGGGCACGGATGACGGCAGGCGAGGCGCGCCGCGCGGCCGAACGGGCGGCGCGCCAATCCTATGGCAAGCTGGTCGCGATCCTGAGTGCGCGGACCCGGGATGTCGCCGCGGCCGAGGATGCGCTGGCCGATGCCTTCCGCAGCGCCCTGCAGACCTGGCCCGAGCGGGGCGTGCCCGACCGGCCCGAGGCCTGGCTGATCACCGCGGCGCGCCGGTCGCTCGGCCATGTCGCCCGCCATGCCAGGGTGGTCGATGCCGGCCAGGCGATGCTTGAAATGCTCGCCCATGACGACGAGATGGTCGAGATTCCGGACCAGCGGCTGGCGCTGCTCTTTATTTGTGCCCATCCGGCGATCGACCGGGCGGTCCAGGCGCCGCTGATGCTGCAGACCGTGCTCGGCCTCGACGCCCAGCGCATTGCCGCCTGTTTCCTGACGTCGCCGGCGGCGATGGGGCAGCGGCTGGTGCGGGCCAAGGCCAAGATCCGCGATGCCGGGATCGCCTTTGCCGTGCCCGACCGGGATGCCTTGCCGGCCCGCCTCGACGCCGTCCTGTCCGCGATCTATGCCGCCTACGGCACGGGATGGGAGGACGTGCATGATGCCGAACCGCGCGGCAAGGGTCTTGCCGAGGAGGCCCTCTGGCTCGCCCGCGTCGTCGTCGGCCTGCTGCCGGCGAGTGCCGAGGCGCGTGGCCTGCTTGCCCTGATGCTCCATTGCGAGGCGCGCCGGCCGGCGCGCCGTGACGGGGAAGGCTGCTTCGTGCCGCTCGACCGGCAGGATCCTTCCCGGTGGCGGGCCGACATGATCGCCGAGGCCGAGGCGATCCTGGCGAGCGCCGGCCGGATGGGCAGGCCCGGCCGGTTCCAGATCGAGGCGGCGATCCAGTCTGTGCATGCCGCCCGGGCCCGAACCGGCGCCACCAACTGGCCGGCTCTGGTCGCGCTCTACGATCATCTTGCCGAACTCGCGCCCGCGGTGGGCGTGCTGGTCGCCCGTGCCGCGGCGACCGCCGCCGCCGGGGACCCGGCCGCGGCCATCGTTCAGCTCGACGGGATCGGCGACCGCCGCTATCAACCCTGGTGGGCGGCGCGGGCCCGCGCGCTGACCTTGCTCGGCCGCCACCCCGAGGCGGCCGAGGCCTTCGCGACCGCAGCCGGCCTCACCGAGGATGCGGCGGTCAGGGCCTATCTGCTGGCGCAGATCAGCGTTTCGCCGCCGGCCTGACCCGGATGTTGGCCCGGCCGGCATGGTCCTGGCGGTCGTCGCCGGTCAGCACCGGCACCGGGTCGCCACTGACGAACAGGATCTGGTTGCCCACCTCGATCCGCGCGGTCAGGCCGTATTGGCCGCCGGGCTGGATGCGGGCGGGATCGTAGCTGAGGCTGTAGGAAATATTGCCCTGCAGCCCGGCGGCGGGGCTGCGGCCGCGGCCGAGCAGGAAGGTCGCGCCGTCGGCCCGCGACATGTCCTGCAGGCGCACCTCGACCACTGCGCCGTCGGGCAGCACGACCGGTTCACCATAGCTGACCGTGCCGGCCAGGGTCGCGCCGGTTCCGATCGGCGCGGGCGGGAACTTTTCCTTGATCGGCACCGGGGTGCCGCAGGCGGCAAGGCTTGCCGCCAGGAGCAGCAGGATCGTACGGCGGACTGGTATCGGCGGCTGGGCGGACATGCCGGCAGGATCGGCCGGCTCCGCCCTCCGCGTCAACGGCCGAGGCGGCCGACCGCCTCGATCGCCCGGTCGATCTCGTCCTCGGTGTTGTAGTAGCTCGGGCTCAGCCGCATCAGGTCGCCGAGATCGCGGGCGATCAGGTCCAGCGGGGTGTAGGTCCGGCCGTTGGCGCCGAGATTGATGCCCTCGGCCGCCAGCCGTCTGCGCAGCTCCTGCGGCGCGACGCCGTCGACCGTGAACGATACGATGCCGGTCCGGACGGTGCCGAGGTCGCGGACGGTCACCCCGGGCAGCCGTGCCAGGCCGTCGCGCGCCCGCCCGGCCAGCAGCGCGATCCGCGCGGCGATCCAGTCGAGGCCGAGGGCGAGCGCCTGCTCGATGGCGACACCGAGGCCCAGACGCATCGCCGCCGCCGCTTCGGTCGCCTCGAAGGCGCGGGCATCGCCACGGGGCTGCTGGTCGGGCCAGGGTGCCGACCAGGCATCGAGGTGCGGCGGCTCGATCCGTGCCCGAATGGCCCGGCCGACATAGAGCAGCCCGGTGCCGCGTGGCGCCCGCAGGTGCTTGCGGCCGTTGCAGGCAAGGAAGTCGCAGTGCAGCGCGGCGACGTCGACCGGCCATTGCCCGACGACCTGTGCGGCATCGACCAGATAGGGAATGCCGGCGGACCGGGCGATCCGTCCGACGCCGGCGGCATCGTTCAGCAGCCCGCCATTGGCCGGCGCCCAGGTCAGCGCGATCAGGCCCACCCGTTCGTCGATCATCGCCTCCAGCGCCGCGAGCGAGACCGTGCCGTCGGCATCGGAGGGAATGATCTCGACGCTGCCGCCGATCTCGGCGGCCCGGCGATTGAGGCTCGCCAGGTTGCCGGCCCATTCGCTGCGGTGGGTCAGCAGGCGGGCGCCGGGCTTCAGCGGCAGGCTGGCGAAGGCGTGCTGCCAGCCGCGGGTCACCGAATCGGTCAGCGCGATCTCGTCGGGCGCAGCGCCCAGCAGCTGCGCGGCCAACGGATGCAATGCCGCGAAGCGGTCCGCCATCCGCTCGCCGGCCTCCATCGGGCCGATCTCGGCCTCCAGCGCCAGATGGGCGTGCACCGCGTCCAGCACGGGGGTGGCGGGCAGGGCCGCCCCTGCGTTGTTCAGGTGGATGACACGCGCGCAGCCCGGCGTCTGGCGGCGCAGCCGCGCGATCAGTTCGTCCATCGGGTTACCTCGGGCAGTGCAACGACTTCTTAGCGGGATTTCCTGATCAGGAAGGCGGATTGTGCAATTGACCGAACCGGGAACACAAACGATCCTCGCGCGGTCATGCATGATCTGCAGTCATCCGTTGCCGCCTGGCGCCTGCCGAGCCTCGATGCGTTGCGCGCCTTCGAGGCGGCGGGACGGCACTTGTCGTTCACCCTTGCCGCAGCCGAGCTCGGGGTGACGCAAGGCGCGGTCAGCCGCCGCATCCGGGGGCTGGAGCAGGTCCTGGGCGCGCGGCTGTTCGAGCGGCGGATCCGCGCCGTGGCCCTGACCCCCGCCGGCCGGCGCTATCTGGCGGCCGTGCAGGACGGATTGGCGGTCATCGCCCGCGGCACGGCGGCGATCCGGTCGGAACAGCGCCCCGACCGGCTGGTGATTTCCGCGCTGCCATCGTTTGCCGCCCGCTGGCTGATGCCGCGCCTTGCCGCGGACCCGCCGAAAGGCCTCGTGATCGAACTCGACCCCAGCCACGACCTCATTCAGTTTCCGTCGCCCCGCGCCGAGGCGGCGTTGCGCTACGGTCCCGGCGGCTGGCCCGATTGCCGGGCCGAACGGCTGATGGGCGAGCAGATCGTGCCGGTAGCGACGCCGGCCTATATCGCCCAGAACCGGCTGAAGCGACCGCGCGACCTGACCCGAGGGGTGCTGCTGCACGCCACCCGCCGCGATTCCTGGGCCTTCTGGCTCGAGGCAGCCGGCATTGGCGGCGCGCGCGGACGCGAGGAGCGCCAGCTCGGCGATTACAATGTCGTGATCCAGGCCGCCCTGGCCGGCCAGGGCGTGGCGCTCGGCCGGCTGGCGCTGATCGGACCCGAACTGGCCGACGGCCGCCTGGTCGCGGTCTGCGAGCCGCAGATTCCCGACGAATCGTCCTACTGGCTGGTCGCCGCGCAAGGCGCCGCCGACACCCCGCGGCTGCGCCGTTTTCGCGACTGGCTGCACCGCCAGATCGCGTGACGGCGATCACATTTGCGCCGGAAGCGGCATTGAACGGACATGCATGCCTGCCATAGTCATGCTTTCCTGCCGCAGACTGCGATCCCGAAAGGAAATCGATGACCGCCTCGCCGTTGATGGTCGACCTGGCCGATGTCCATCTCACCCTCACCAGCGCCGCCGGACCGGTAAACATCCTCAGGGGGGTCACCTTCCAGGTCGGCCAGGGCGAGACCGTCGGCATCGTCGGCCCGTCGGGGTCGGGCAAGTCGACGATGCTGGCGATCATGGCCGGCCTCGAGAAAGCCTCGGCCGGCCGCGTGTCGGTCGCCGGCCGCGATCTCTCGGCGCTGGGCGAAGACCAGTTGGCGCTCTTCCGCCGCGATACGCTCGGCATCGTCTTTCAATCCTTTCATCTGATCCCGACGATGACGGCGCTGGAGAACGTCGCGGTGCCGATGGAACTGGCCGGGCGGCGCGACGCGCTCGACCTTGCCCGGGCCGAGCTCGACGCCGTCGGCCTCGGCCATCGCCACGACCATTACCCGGCCCAGCTTTCGGGCGGCGAACAGCAGCGCGTGGCGCTGGCCCGTGCCGTCGCCTCGATGCCCAAGCTGTTGCTGGCCGACGAACCGACCGGCAATCTCGACGGCAATACCGGCAAGGGCATCGTCGACCTGATGTTCTCGCTGCGCCAGGCCAAGGGATCGACGATGATCCTGATCACCCATGATCCGGGCCTTGCCGCTGCCTGCGACCGGGTCGTCCGCATCGAGGATGGCCGGGTGGTGGCCTGATGGGTTCGCTCGGCCTCGCCTTCCGCTATGCGCTGCGCGAACTGCGCGGCGGCCTGAAGGGCTTCTACGTCTTTCTGGCCTGCCTCGCACTTGGCGTGGCCGCCATCGCCGGCGTCGCCTCGCTGTCACAGGGTATCGATACCAGCCTGTCGCGCGATGGCCGCGGCCTGCTGGGCGGTGACGTCGAATTCCGCCTGATCCATCGCTCGGCCAGTGACGAGGAACTCGCCTGGCTGAACGCGCAGGGCAAGGTCTCCACCGTGCTGCAGATGCGCGCGATGGCCCATGCCGGCGACCGCCGGACGCTGGTCGAGATCAAGTCCGCCGACCAGGCCTATCCGCTTTACGGGTCTGTCCAGCTCGACCCGCCGATGCCGCTGGCCGACGCCTTCCGCGACGGCGGCGTCGCGGTCGACGAAACCCTGCTCGGGCGTCTCGGCATCAAGGTCGGCGACAAGCTGACGGTCGGCGACGAGGCGCTGACGGTCCGGGCCCGCGTGGTGCGCGAGGCCGACCGGGCGACAGAGGGGCTTACGCTCGGTCCCCGCGTGCTGATGGCGACGGCGGCGCTGGAACGGACCGGGCTGATCACCCCGGGCAGCCTGATCTACTACCAGTACCGTCTGGCCCTGCCGCCCGACCGCCTCGATTCCGCGGTGATGAACGAGGCCAAGACAAAGTTCCCCGATGCCGGCTGGAGGGTGCGCGACTGGCGCAATGCCAGCCCCGGCCTGCGCCAGTTCTTCGACCGGGTCGGGCTGTTCCTGGTGCTGGTCGGCCTGACCGCGCTGCTGGTCGGCGGCGTCGGTGTCGGCAATGCCACGCGGGCCTATCTCGAAGGCAAGACGGCGACGATCGCGACGCTGAAATGCCTCGGTGCCTCGGGCGCCGACATCTTCCGCATCTATCTGGTGCAGATCCTGATCCTGGCGCTGATCGGCATCATGATCGGGCTGGGCCTCGGCGCGGCGCTGCCGGTGCTGCTGGTGCGGCTGATCGGCGACATGATGCCGATTCCGGTCGAGCTGGGCATCTATCCCCAGGCGCTCGGCCTGGCGCTGCTCTATGGCCTCCTGATCGCCTTGGCCTTTGCGCTGTGGCCGCTGGCGCGTGCCCGCGACGTGGCGCCGGCCGGGCTGTTCCGCGATCTCGTCGCCCCGGCCCGCCGCTGGCCGCGGCCGGTCTATCTCGGGGCGATGCTGGCGGCCCTGGGACTTGCCGCCACGGTTGCCGTGGCGACGACCGACGAGCGGCGCTTCGCCCTGATGTTCGTCGGTGGTGCCATCGCCAGTTTTGTCGTGCTGCGGCTGGCGGCCACGCTGGTCCAGGTCCTGGCCCGACGGGCAGGGCGGCCGCGATCGACCGCGCTGCGCTTTGCCGTCACCAGCCTGCATCGGCCGGGTTCGGCGACGGCCAGCGTCGTGCTGTCGCTCGGCCTGGGCCTGACGCTGCTCGTCGGCATCGCGCTCATCCAGGGCAATCTCGCCCGCCAGATCGACGAACGCCTGCCCAAGGAGGCGCCCTCGTTCTTCTTCGTCGATATCCAGCCCGACCAGGTCGAGGGATTCGAGCAGACGGTCAAGGCCGTGCCCGGCGCCGGCGAGATCCGGCGGGTGGCGTCGCTGCGCGGCCGCATCTCGCAGGTCAACGGCGTTCCGGCCGACAAGATCTCGGCCTCGCCCGAACAGCGCTGGGTGCTGCGCGGCGATCGCGGCCTGACCTATTCGGCAGCCCTGCCCGACAACAACGAAATCGTCGAGGGCGCCTGGTGGCCGGCCGATTACAAGGGGCCGCCGCTGGTCTCGCTGGAGGCCGAGGCCGCCAAGGGGCTGGGCCTGAAGGTGGGCGACCGGATTACCGTCAACGTGCTGGGGCGCGAGATGGAGGCGACCATCGCCTCGCTGCGCAAGCTCGACTGGACTTCGTTCTCGCTGAACTTCGTCCTGATCTTTTCGCCCGGGGTGCTGGAGGCGGCGCCACATACGCATATCGCCACGGTCAAGGCCGACCCGGCGGGGGAGGATGCGATCTTTCGCGCCGTGACCGACCGCTACGCCAACATCTCGGCGATCCGCCTGAAGGAAGCGATCGATCAGGCCCAGACCCTGATCGCCGCCGTGGGGGCCGCGGTGCGCGGCGCCGCGGCGGTGACGCTGGTGGCAGGCCTGCTCGTGCTCGGCGGTGCGATCGCGGCGGGGCATCGCCGGCGGGTGCGCGAAGCGGTGATCTTCAAGGTGCTGGGGGCGACGCGGGCCGATATCGCGCGCGCCTATCTGCTGGAATACGCGCTGCTCGGCCTCGTCACCGCGGTGGTGGCCGGTCTGATCGGCTGGGCCGTCGCCTGGGGCGTGGTCACGCAGGTCATGAAGGCGCCGTGGATCTTCCTGCCCTGGACGATGATCGGCACCGCGGTCGGCGGCACGGCGCTGACCGTGGTGCTCGGCCTGCTCGGCACCTGGCGGGCGCTCAGCGAACGGCCGGCCCCGGCCCTGCGCCACGCCTGAGACGGAATTGCCCGGCGGCACGACCGCCGGGCAAAGCCTTCATATCCGTCGGCGCAACGCGATCAACGTCAGCGCCGCCATGCCGGTGGCGTAGGCGGCCAGCGGCCAGATCGTCTCGCCGTCCAGCATGACGACGGCGGTCGTGCCGATCACGCCGGTGATCAGGCTCTGGACGCAGAAATGCAGCGCCACGGCCGTGCCTGCCCCGTCGTCGAATGCCCGCAACGCGCCGTTTGCCGTCACCGCCGCCGTCATGACGATGCCGGCAGCCATCGGCCACATCGGCAGAACGAATGACCAGACCGACGGGACCGGCAACAGCCGCCCGAGGCACAGAAGCCCCGCGCCGAGGATCAGCAGCGCCATGCCGCGACGCACGCTGCCGGCGATGCCCGCGCGCGCGATCAGCGGTCGGGCGAGCCGGCTGGTCGCGATCATCACCAGCGCGACGGTGGCGAAGGCCAGGCTGAATACCATCTCGGACAAACCGGCGCGGCCGATCAGGACGCGCGGCGCGGTCGAGAAGAACACGAAGAACGTGCCCATCGCGGTGCCGAAGGCGAGCGTGTAGCGCCAGAAATCGCCGTGCCGCAGGATCGGTCCGACAGCCGCGCGGGCCGGACCGGGCATCCGCGTCTCATGCCAGGCCGGCAGCGCGACTGCCAGCATCGCCATGGCCGGCAGGCCGAGGGCGACGAAGACCCCGCGCCAGCCGAAGGCCTGCGCGACCAGCGCGCCGACGATCGGGCCCAGCGCCGGCACGAAGGCCAGCATCGCGTTCAGCAGGCCATAGACCGCGGTGCTTTCCGGCCGGCCGGCATAGACGTCGCGCACGGTGGCGAACAGCGCCACCAGCATGGCCGAGGCACCGGCCGCCTGGGCGAGGCGCAGGGCGAGGAACAAGGGGGCCGACGAGGTCGCAGCCAGGGCGAAGGACGCGGCGGCGAACAGGGCGACGCCACCGATCAGCACCGGCCGCCGGCCGACGCGGTCGGACACCGGCCCGAACAGCATTTGACCGAGCCCCAGCATGATCATGTAGAGCGTCAGGGTCAGTTGGATCGTGGCCGGGGTGGAGGCCAGCGCGCCGGGCATCAGCGGTACGACCGGCAGGTAGATGTCGAGCCCGAGAGAGGCGAGCAAGTTGAACGGCGCCAGCAGCATCAGCGCCGCCGGCAGACGATAGGTCCAGGACATGATGAGAGATCCGCTTGAATAAAGGCTTCAGGCGGCCGCCCGGCGTCGGGATGGGTGCTGGAGACGGCCGCAACAACGAAGGCGTTGCTGCGGTTTAGCGGTCTGCTTCCTTGGCACTCATCCGGTGTCTCCGATGTTTGCCGCTCATCCTATCATGCGACCCGCCTCAGGCCAGGTCGCTATGGCAAAGTGATGGGCTTCGTACAGCAGCACAAGGCCGAGGGACGTCGCGCAGGCGTCGGCGAAGCAGTCGCGCTGCCGGCCGCACTTGCCTCGGGTCATAGGGATGCCAAATAAATCAATGAATTAGGCGGACTTGCCCGCGTACTCGGCCGTGCTTTCCCTTGAACTTCCGGACAATTGCTCCATATTGGTGTCTCGGGAGACACAATCTCTGCAAGGGATGGACCATGAGCACGATGTATCAACCGCAGTGGGGTAGCACCCGCACCATCGATCGCGCCGCGATCGATGTCGCGCTGCGCAGCTACATGCTGCGCGTCTACAACCTGATGGGCTCGGGCCTGGCGCTGTCCGGTATCGTCGCGATCGCCGCCTACAACCTCGGCTGGTCCGCGGCGTTCATGGGCTCGGGGCTGGGTCTGGTGGTGATGCTGGCGCCGATCGGCATCCTGTTGCTGATGAGCTTCGGGATCAACCGCATGTCGTCGGCGGCGACCAACGGCCTCTACTGGGCCTTCGTCGCGACGATGGGGCTGTCGCTGTCGACCATCTTCATGGTCTATACGCAGACCTCGATCGCGCGGGTCTTCTTCATCACCGCCGCCACGTTCGGCGCGATGAGCCTGTACGGCTACACGACCAAGCGCGACCTGTCGAAGTTCGGCTCGTTCCTGATGATGGGCCTGATCGGCATCATGCTGGCGTCGATCGTCAACATCTTCATCGGCTCGACTGCGCTGCAGTTCGCCGTGTCGGTCATCGGCGTGCTGGTGTTCGTCGGCCTCACCGCCTATGACACCCAGCGCATCAAGTCGGAGTTCTACGAGGGCGACGCGGCCGACATCCAGTCCAAGCAGGCCGTGATGGCCGCGGTCAGTCTGTACCTGAACTTCATCAACCTGTTCCAGCTGTTGCTGAGCCTGCTCGGCAACCGCGAATAAAGAAAGGCGCCGGGCAACCGGCGCCTTTTTTCTTTTCTGTTCGCCTTAGTTTGACCACAGTGTTTATGGTTAATGGCTTAGACGACAGAGGCTCACCTCGACCCCCGGCTAAACCCCGGGGGTTTATTTTGTCCGGAACTTTTTCGCCGATCTCGCGTTCTTCCCCGGCCATCCAGGGGGAGTATTGCCCGTGTTCCGCCATCCTGCCGGCCGCCAGGCGATGGCGGCCATGCTCTCTGTCCTTTTTCTGGCACCCTTGCCGGCCATGGCCGACGAGAACGAGGCCGGCGTCTTCAATTTTGTGCTGGAGAACGACCTGTTCCTCGGCGCCGACCGCCATTACACCAACGGCTTCCAGGCATCCTGGACCTCGGGGCCGGACAAGGCCCCGGGCTGGATGCTGCAGGCAGCCCGCTGGCTGCCGCTGTTTCCGAAAGGCGGCGTCGTGCGGGCGAACTATGCCTTCGGCCAGTCGATGTACACGCCTTCCGACATTTCGCTGCCCAACCCGCCGCTGAGCGACCGGCCCTATGCCGGTTGGCTCTATGCCTCTCTCGGTCTGGTGGCCAAGGGTGAAACCGACCTCGATCAGCTGCAGCTGCAGGTCGGCATGGTCGGCCCCGCCGCGCTGGCCGAGCCGACGCAGAAATTCGTTCACAAGATCGTCGGCTCGCAGGAGCCGATGGGCTGGGACTACCAGTTGAAGAACGAGCCGGGCGTGGTGCTTACCTACCAGCATTCATGGCGGACGCTGTCGTCCAGCCCCAGCCCGTTCGGCTTCAAGTTCGACCTGACGCCGCATGCCGGTGCGGCGGTCGGCAACGTCTTCACCTACGCCAATGCCGGGGCGACGCTGCGCTTCGGCTGGAACCTGCCCGACGATTACGGCCCGCCGCGGGTGCAGCCGAGCCTGCCGGCCTCGGGCTTCTTCGAATCGCAGTCCAACTTCGGCTGGTACCTGTTCGCCGGCGTCGAGGGGCGTGCAGTCGCGCGCAACATCTTTCTCGACGGCAATACCTTCGCCGACAGCCGCAGCGTCTCGAAGGAGCCGCTGGTCGCCGATCTCCAGTTCGGCATCGCCATGACCATCGGCAAATCGACCAGGCTCGCCTACACGCAAGTGTTCCGGACGCGCGAATTCACCGGCCAGCGCGACGCCGACAAGTTCGGCGCGATCAGCCTGTCGATGCGATTCTGATCAGCGGCGATGTCGCCGCCGGTAGTCGCCCGGCGGCAGGCCGGTCCACAGCTTGAAGGCGCGCTGGAAGGCCGAGGGTTCGGAATAGCCGAGGCTGTCGGCGATGCTGCCGATCGACTGGTCGCCGCGCGCCAGCAGGGCGCAGGCCCGATCGCGCCGCAGGGTTTCGCGGATCGCCTGATAGCTGGTCCCAAGCGCGGACAGCCGCCGGGTCAGCGTCTGCCGCGACAGGCCCAGCTGGGCTGCGGCCAGATCCTCCCGCAGCGAGGCAAAGGGATCGCTGGCAGCCAGCATCAGCCGCAACTCTGCCTCGATCGTCGCGGGCTGGCCCGGCGCGGTCATGCTGCCCGGGGCCCGGCGCAAGAACCGGGGAATATCGTCCCGCAGGCGCGTCACCGGCAGGTCCAGCATGCGCCGGGGCAGGTCGATGGCGGCATGATCGTCGACCGCCGGTGCCCGGCCGAACAGGAAGCGGGCCTCGGCAAGGTAGTCGGCAAAGGCCTGGGGCAGCGTCACGCCGCCCAGCGGCAGTTCGGTCCGGCCAAGCCAGGCGGCGGTCTGCCAGATCGTCAGCAGCATCATGTGGACATAGAGCAACGATTGCGCCTGCATCTCCGTCCGGGGTGTCAGCCGCAATCTTGCCACCGGGCCTGCGGTCTCGACGCTCCAGGGCCGGGCGCCGTCGAACAGCCGGTAGAACGCCGCCGCTTCGTCCAGCGCCGTCGCGAGGTCCGGGCAGTGAACCAGGAAATGCAGCAGGCGGACGTAGCTGCCGGGCGGCACCGGCCGCCGCGTCAGGCCGAGCATTTCGTCATCGGCAGCCCGGATCGCTGCGCGCAGCATGCGGGCGAAGATGACGGGACTGACCCGGAAGCCGTCATCGTCGAGCGCATCTGCGGTGAGGCCGGCACGGGCCAGCACCGGCGCGGGATTCCCCAGGTCGACCATGTCGCGCAGGAAGCGTACCGGCACGGTCGCCGCCGTGGCCCAGCGTGGCGGCGCGGTCATCGCCGGTGAGGCAAACCGTCATTGTCGGGCTGGCTTCCGGGGCCGACAATGGCTGCAACAATTGACGGGAGGCAACGATGACCGGCTTGGTGACCCAGGACATGCGGACCTATTTCCGGGCCGAACTGGCGCGGAAATATCGTTCGACCGCCGGCAGCCAGCAGGCCATCGATCCGGGCGTCATCGATGCGCTGATGGCCCGGGTCGAGGCCGATGGCTTCGTGGTCATCGAGGATCTTTTTTCGGCCGACGAGGTGGCCGGTATCCGCGCAGCCGTCGAGCCGCATTTCACCCCCCACACCGGCCGCAACAATTTCGAAGGCTTTGGTACCCGGCGTCTCTATGCGGTACTGGAGAAGACGTTCGCCTGCAACGGCCTCGTCGAACATCCGCTGATCCTCGGGCTGCTCGATCGCATTCTCGAGCCGAACTATCTGCTGTCACAACTCCAGGCGATCGACATCCTGCCGGGCGAGGCGGCGCAACCGCTGCATCACGACGATGCCTTCTATCCGGTGCCGCGGCCGCGCGCCCCGCTCGGCGCGGCGACGATCCTGGCGATCGACGACTTCACCGCCGATAACGGCGCCACGCTGGTGATCCCCGGCAGCCATCGCTGGGACGACCGGGCGCCCGGACCGGCGGACCAAGCGCGGCCCGTAACGATGAAGGCTGGCTCGCTCGTCTTCTTCGTCGGCACGCTCTGGCATGGCGGCGGGGCGAACCGCTCGGCAGGAGGGCGGCTCTGCATCACCGCCCAGTATTGCGCGCCCTGGTGTCGGCAACAGGAGAACTTTGCCCTGTCGGTGTCACGCGAACGGGTGAAGCTGTGCAGCGAACATGTCCGGCGCCTGCTCGGCTATTCGATCCATCCGCCGTTCATGGGCTTCGTCGACGGCTTGCATCCGAAGCGCCTGCTTGAGGATTGAGATACCGTCGTCTTGGAGAATGATTATCACCGAGCAAACGATTTTATAATATCACTCGATATCTGCTTATATATTTTTACAGATATTACGTTGAGGTAAATAGGGTCTCGCCTTAAGTCTTCCTTTCACAATTCCACAGAGCAATTTCTGAGAATTGTTCTCGGCAAGGTACTGTGGTGCCGTTCGCGTCGCGTCGTGTTGCGCTGCGAGAGTCGGGTGGGGGATGCGGTTCTGCTGACCGGGCGGCTTACAATGCGTTTTCGTGAACCAAGCAGCGGGCATCCGGGCCTGTTCTGGCGCTATCGCCATCTCGTTGCCGCGGCGGCGCTGACGCTGGTCATTGTCGGCGGCATGATCGGCGCGGCGATCGTCATTGCCCAACTCCGGCGCGACGCGGCGGATACGCTGATGCGCACGACGCTGGCCAATATCGCCATCGCCCTGAGCGAGAGTGTCGGCGGCCTGGTCAAGAGCATCGATATCACGCTGATCTCGCTGAGCCGTCACTATGACGAGAGCGAGGAGCATTTCGCCGAAGAGGCGACGGCCCTCATCAAGGAACTCGGCCGCGATCTGGTGGTGCAACTGTCGCTGACCGATCGCGACGGCCAGATCATCTACTCGACGCAGGGGCCGGCCAGCGGGGTGTCGATCCGCGATCGCGAGCATTTCAAGGTGCATCTCGATCCCGCGCGCGACGACCTCTACATCAGCCGCCAGGTGATCGGCCGCGTATCGGGCAAGGCTTCGATCCAGTTCAGCCGGAAGATAACCCGGCACGGCGAATTCGTCGGCGTGATCGTGCTGTCGGTATCGCCGGACTATTTCGTGCGCCTGTTCGGCAAGCTCGACATCGGCGACGAAGGCGCGGTCAGCCTGTTCCGCCAGGATGGCGCCATGCTGGCCCGCGGGTCCTATGTTCCCTCCCAGGTCGACATGGCGACCTTCACGATTCGCGACCGCCCGTTTCTCGGGCCGGAGGCGCCGGTCTCGGGTTTCTACGACACGAACAGCCAGATCGACGGGCTGCGGCGCACCGGCGGTTTTCGCCGGGTCGACGGGTTTCCGCTGGTCGTCGTCGCCCTGCTGTCGCAGCGCGAGTTCGAGACCGACCTGCAGCGACACGTGGTCGAATTGTGGACCGCCATCGGCATCCTCGGGCCGCTGACCGCGCTGGCGCTGCTGGGCGGCGGCGTCGTCGCCTTCCGCATCGAAAGCCGGCTGAACGCCGCGATGGCAACGCGCGAGGCCATGCTGGTGCATGCGGCGGCAACCGATCCGCTGACCGGCCTGCCGAACCGCCTGACCTTCTCGCGACGGATGACCGAGGCGTTCGAACGGGCGCGGCGCCTGCAATCGACATTCGGCATCGTCGCGATCGATCTCGACCACTTCAAGGCGATCAACGACGGGTACGGCCACAAGGCGGGCGACGACGTGCTGATCGCGGTGGCCACGGCGCTGAGCCGCGAGGTGCGCGCCAGCGATCTCTGCGCCCGGCTGGGCGGCGAGGAACTGGCGATCCTGCTGCCCGGCGTCACGCTCAACGCGGCCTGCGGCCTGGCCGAGCGTGTGCGCGCCGCGATCGCAAGGCTCGAGATTCCCGGCCCCGACGGCCACCCGATCATGGTGACGGCAAGCTTCGGCGTCGCCGTGCTGAACGAGGAGGACCGCAATCCGGGCCAGGTACTCGACCGTGCGGACCGCGCCCTCTATCGGGCCAAGCATGCCGGCCGCGACCGGGTCCTGGCCGACCTCGCCGAGGCCTGAGGCGCCGTCTCTATTCCGCTGCGCCGTCGAGCGCCCCCTCGGCGGCCAGATGGCCGAAGACCGGGTGGTCGGAATGGATGAAGTTCTCGTGCACGAACCCGTCCTTGAGGTGGATGCAGTCGACGCCGGTCAGCACCGCGGGGCCGACCACCGGCCGGCCGCGCCCGACCCAGCGGACGAAGGCGCGATCGCCCTCAACCATCGCGTCGGCAACCTCGCCGGTAAATTCCGGGACCGCGGCCAGGAATGCCCGGATGGCGCCGACATACTGCGCGGGGCCGCGTACCGGCCGCAGCGCACGCGGCCAGTGGCCGACGACGCCCGGCAGCAGGACGCCCGCGGTCAATTCGGGCCGGGTCGGCCGCGCCCAGAAGCGGGCGAAGGCATCGACGCTCCATCGATGGGTCGGCTGGTGGTGGTCGCTCATCGGAGGCTCCATCTGCTGATGGAGCGATTTCAGCGACCTTTCCGCCGTCCCTCAATTATCCCGCAGGTAATGGTTCAGCCATGCCGGAACCCGAGGATGTTGGCCGGCACCGCCATGCCGCCGGGCACATGGGCATCGGCGGTGGCCGGCCCTGACGCGACGTGCAACGGCAGGATCCCGGCCCAGACCGGCCAGTCGATATCGGCCTCGTCGTCGGAGGGCATGCCGGTCCGCACCTTGGCCGAGGCTTCGTCGAGTTTCAGCCGCAGCACCGAGGTCGCCTTCAGTTCCTGCGCGGTCACCGGCCGCAACGCGTCCCAGCGGCCGGGTGCGATGCGATCGGTGAAGGCGCGCAGCGCCGCTTCCTTGTGTGCCGGATCCTCGACCTTTTCGGCCAGGCCGAACGCCATCACCGAGCGGTAGTTGAGCGAGTGATGAAAGGCCGAGCGGGCGAGCACCAGCCCGTCCAGATGGCTCACCGCGATGCAGGCCGCGACGCCGCCCTCCAGGCTGCGCAGCATCCGGCTGGCCGACGAGCCGTGCCAGTAGACGTAGTCGCCCTCGCGCCAATGCGCCGTGGGCGTCACATAGGGCGCGCCGTCGATGACATAGCCGACATGGGCCAGAAGCCCGGCATCGAGGATCGCGTTGATGGTCTCGGCGTCATAGGCGCCGCGGTCGCCCAGGCGCTTGACGCGCGTCCGCTCGCTCGGGGCCTGCCGGCCCCGCCTGATCCGTTCTGTCATGGAATTTTTTCCTCTAAGGCCGCTCGCCGCCCGGCGGGCCGTAGAAGGCGACCCAGGTGGCGAAATCGTCGGTGAAATCGAGAAAGCGATGCTCGGCTCCGGCCGGCGCGAACAGCATGTCGTGCGGGCCGAACGGCACTTCGACGCTGCCGCAGCGGAAGCGGCCGGTTCCCGAGATCACGATGTAGATCTCGTCCTGGTCATGCGGCGTCTGCGGGTCGTGGCCGTGTGGCGCATAGTGGCGCAGTTCCAGCGTGCCGTGGCGGAACACTTCGGCCGACCGGCGGCCCGGCGGCAGCGGCAGGCTGGCGGCATCGGCGGCGGTAAAGCGGATCTGGCTCGGTGTCTGGCTCATGGATCCGGAGGCTAGGGCGCCTCCGGACCCCTGCGAAGAACCGGTCCGCTCAGGACGATGGAACCAGTTCGATCACCGGCTCAAGCCGTACCGGAAAGTTGACCGAATTGGCGACGAAGCATTTGGCATGCGCCTCGTGATGCAGCGCGGCGGCGACCGTCGGGTCGCCGGCCGAGATGGTGACGCGGGGGTGCAGCACGACCTCGGTGAACCGGCCGCCGCCGTCGGCATCCTCGACCATCGTGCCCCGGGCTTCGTCCTCGTAGGCGGTGGCGACGATGCCCCGGGTCGTGCACAGGTGCAGGAACCAGAGCATGTGGCAGGTCGACAACGAGGCGACCAGCAGGTCTTCGGGATTATGGCGTGCGGCGTCGCCCCGGAAAGCCGGGTCGGACGAGCCGGCGATCGTCGGCTTGCCGGCGATGATGATGTCGTGATCGCGGCCGTAGCCGCGATAGCTGGTCGTCCCGTCCCCGCGATTGCCGGTCCAGACGATGGTGGCCCGATAGCCGTGCTGCTTGCTCATGCCCGGCAGGTGTAAGGGCTCGGGCGGCCCCTGTTAAGGGCCGGTTGGAACAACTTCGGGGGTCCAGTTCTCCAGCGCGTCGCCCAGCCGCTGCATGCCGACGGCGATCGCCGCCGGCGGGCTGGCGGCAAAGCCCATCACGAGGCCGGGGCGTGTCGTCGGCCCGAAGTAGTAGCGCGACAGTGCGCCGGGGTAGAGCCCGACGAGGCGCAGTCGGCGGACCAGCCCGACATCGTCGGTTCCGGCCGGGAGCAGGCCGGTCAGGTGCATGCCGGCGGCCGCGGGCCGCACGGTCAGCCGCCCGCCCGTATGGGCGGCGGCATGGACGAGCATCGCCGTCTGGCGCTCGGCATAGGCGCGGCGCATGCGGCGGATATGGGCGGTGAAGGCACCGGAGGCGATGAAATCGGCCAAAGCCGCCTGCGACAGCGTCGGCGGGTGGCCGTCGGACATGACGCGGACCGAGCGGAAGGCCGGTACGAGGTCGGCCGGCAGCACCATGTAGCCGAGGCGCAGGCCCGGAAACAGCGACTTGGAGAACGTCCCGATGTAGAGGACGCGGTGGGCGCGGTCGAGACCGGCCAGCGCCGTCAGCGGCCGGCCGGCCAGCGAGAATTCGCCGTCGTAGTCGTCCTCGATGATCCAGGCGCCCGAGGCCGAGGCCCAGTCGATCAGGGCGAGGCGCCGGGCGAGCGTCAGCCGCGTGCCCAGCGGGTATTGATGCGACGGGCTGACATAGGCCAGCCGCGCATCGGGGGCGCGCGCGATCCCGGCCGCGACGTCGAGGCCGTCCTGGTCGACCGGCACCGGTACGATCTCGATGCCGGCGCCCGACAGGCTGGCGCGGGCGCCGATGAAGCCGGGTTCCTCGAGCCAGGCGCGTTCGCCGGGATCGGCCAGCAATTGCGCGGCCAGCGCCACCGCCTGGCGCGCGCTGCCCAGGATCATCACCTGCTCGGGCGTGCAGGACAGGCCGCGGGCGGGGCCGAGATAGGCAGCGATGGCCGCGCGCAGCTCGGGCCAGCCCAGCGGATCGGACGGGGTCAGCAGCCGGGTCCCCCAGATCCGCGCGGCGCGGGCCAGCGCCCGCCGCCAGGCATCGGTCGGAAACAGGTCGAGGGCCGGCACGCCCGGGGTGAACAATGCCGGATGGGCACTGTCCGGCCCGGCCTGCAGCGCGCTGAGCCGCCGGCCGCGCCGTGACAGCTGGCGGTCGGCGGCCGGGGCCTCGGTCGGTGGGGCGCTGCCCTCGGGCGGTGCCTCTGGCAGGGCGGGGGCGACCGCGTGGCCGGCACCCGGGCGGCTTTCGACATACCCCTCGGCCACCAGATGTTCGAGCGCCGCGATGACGGTGTTGCGGCCGAGTTCGAGTTCGAGGGCCAGCGCCCGCGACGACGGCAGCTTGTCGCCCGGTTTCAGCCAGCCGGCCAGGATGGCGGCGCGCAGGCCTTCGTAGAGCTGGCGCTGCAGCGGCGTCTTCGACCGGCGGTCGAGCGTGATCTGATCGAGCAGCACGGCGCGCGGCTGGCGCGACCGGCGGCGGGCGGTGGCGGTCATGCCGTCATCCTGCCCCGGCTGCAGGTCACGCCGCAACCGTGGGCGTCAGCAGCGGGGCGAGGAAGTCGAGGGTCGCGCGCACCGCCGGCAGCATGCCGCGGCGCGAGGTGAAGACGAGATGCAGCGTCCCCTCGCCGGTATGCCAGCCGGGGAAGAGTTCGACCAGCCGGCCGTCGCGCAACGGTTCGCGCACCAGCTGCTCGGGCAGTTCGGCGATGCCGAAGCCTTCCAGCACCCCCTGCATCAGCACCGGAAAGTCGCCCGAGGACAGCACCGGCACATGATGCAGCATGTGCTCCGATCCGTCCGGCGCGTAGAGCCGCCAGATGGCTTCCCCGGGTTCCTCGTGATGGGCGATCGTCGGCAATCCGGCCAGATCGGCCGGCGTTTCCGGCATGCCGTGGCGGGCGACGAAGCCGGGGCTTGCGACCAACAGGCCGCGGCCATGCCCCAGCACCCGCATCGTCAGGGTCGGGTCGGCGTCGAGCCGGCGGCGCACGCGGATGGCGATATCGACGCGCTCGCCGATCAGATCGACCGGGCGGTTCGACGACAGCACCTGGATCCGCATCTTGGGATGGCGGCGCAGGAAGTCGGGCAGGGCCAGCGCCAGCACCTGGGTGAAGCCGATTGGACTGGCGATGCGGACCAGGCCCTGCGGCTCCGACTGGCCGCGGGCGGCGACGTCGTCGGCGGCCTCCGCCTCAGCCACCAGCGCCTCGCAATGGCGGAGATACTCCTGGCCGACCTCGGTGACGCGGAAACGCCGGGTCGAACGCTCCAGCAGCCTGACGCCGAGCTGGTCCTCGAGCCGGCTGATCCGCCGGCTCAAGGTCGATTTCGGCACGTTCAGGGCCCGGGCGGCGGCGGCGAAGCCGCGATGGCGCACGACGGCGGCGAAATAGGCCAGATCGTTCAGGTCCCGCATCATTGTCCCATTTTTGGAACGATATGTTCGAGTTGAGCCATCTAATCGAATGATTGTCCCGGAACTATGTTGATCGCGATCGTCAACGCAAGGACCAAATCCGATGAATATCCTCCATCTCGATTCGAGCATCCTGGGCCAGGGTTCGGTCAGCCGGCTGCTGTCGGCCGAGATCGTCGCGCGCCTGAAGGCCGAGAATCCCGCGGCCCGCGTGATCTATCGCGACCTCGCGGCCGAGCCGGTGCCGCATCTCTCGGGTGCCTATCTCGCGGCGGGCATGCAGCCTGCCGATCAGCGCAGCGCCGAGGCGCAGGCCGATCTCGATCTCGGCGCCGCGCTGATGGACGAGTTCCTGTCGGCCGACGTCGTCGTCATCGGCGCGCCGATGTACAATTTCTCGGTGTCGAGCCAACTCAAGGCGTGGATCGACCGCGTCGCGGTCAAGGGCAAGACGTTCAACTACACCGAGAAGGGCCCGGAAGGCCTGGCCGGCGGCAAGAAGGTGATCATCGCCTCGTCGCGCGGCGGCATCTATTCCAGCGGCCCCGGCGCGGCCATCGACCATCAGGAACCCTATCTGCGGGCCGTGTTCGGCTTCTTCGGCATCACCGATCTCGACTATATCCGTGCCGAAGGCGTCAATTACGGGCCGGAACAGCGCGAGCAGGCGATCGGCGCGGCCCGCGCCGGCATCGGCGAGCTGAAGGCCGCCTGACGCTGCGTTATGCCGGGGCCGCCCCTTGGCGGCCCCGCGAATTTCATGCTATTCGATTGCCCGGAACCCGAGCAGGCAAAGGGTATCAGGTGACAATCGCTGCGGCGCGTAAACCGGTGAGGAATTCGCGCCGAGGCTCGTCACCCCGGGGTGTGCTCAAGGCCGGCGCCGCCGAAAAGGCGGCGGAGCGGCGGGCCGAACTGGCCGAAGCCGCCCTGCAGACGCTGTCTACCCTCGGCTATGCGCGCACCTCGCTGCGCGACATCGCGCAGAACTCGGTCTTCTCCCACGGTGTCCTGCACTACTATTTTACCGACAAGGTCGACCTGATCACCGCCTGCGTGCGCCAGTACAAGGCCCGCTGCGTGACGCGTTACGACCAGATCACCGCCGACGCCATGACCTATGAGGAACTCGAGCGCGGTTTTCTCGACAGTCTCGCAAGGACGCTGCGCGACGAGGCGCCGATGCACCGGCTCTGGTACGACCTGCGCGCGCAGGCCCTGTTCGAGCCGTGCTTTCGCGACGACGTCGCCGCGATCGACCGCAGCCTGGAGAGCATGGTCTGGCGGATCGTCAGCCGTTTTGCCGAGCTGGCCGGCAAGCCGGTCGCCCTGCCGCCGCCCGTGATGTATGCAGCCGTCGACGGCCTGTTCCAGCATTGCCTGATCAAGCATCTTTCCGGCGATGCCGGCGCGGTCGACGAGATGCTGATGCTGGTCCGCCAGGTCCTGCCGCGGTGAGTGCTGCCGCGATGACCGCGCAGCGGCAGCCAGGCGACTGGCGCATCATCCTCTATTCCAGCCTCGGCTCGGGGCTGGACTTCTACGATTTTGCGATCTTCGCCGTCTTCGCGGGCGTGATCGGGCCGGTGTTCTTTCCGGCCGGCGACGATCTTGCCTCGCTGTTGCAGACCTATCTGCTGTTCGCGGTCAGCTATCTGGTCCGGCCGATCGGCGGGGTCGTCTTCGGCCATCTCGGCGACCGTTTCGGCCGGCGGCGGGCGATGCTGCTGTCGCTGTGGCTCGGCGCCTTCGCCGCCTTCGGCATCGCCGCCTTGCCCGGCCACGCCGAGCTGGGCGCGGCCGCGACCGTCGGTTTCATCGCCCTGCGCATCCTGCAAGGGTTGACGATCGGCGGGCAGATCCCGGGCACCATCACCTTCGTCTCGGAATTCCTGCCGCTGCGCCGGGGCCTGGCCTGCGGCCTCGTCTTCATGCTGATCGAACTGGGGCTGCTGCTCGGCAATGCCGTCAGCCTCGGCCTGCACGCCGCCCTGACGCCCGATGCCGTCGCCGCGTGGGGCTGGCGGATCGCCTATGCACTCGCCGGGCTCTTCGGCTTTGCCAGCTATCTGCTGCAGCACCGGCTGGAGGAAACCCCGGCCTTCGCCGCGGCCACGGCGGCGCGCCTGCCGCTGGCCGAGGTGGTGCGCAGCCATGGCCCGGCCCTGCTGACCGGCATGGCGCTGACCGCACTGCCGGCGGCGCTGCTCGGTGTCGTCTATCTGCAGATGCCGGCCTGGCTGATCCATATCGTCGGCACCGACCCGCAGGTCGCCACGGCCGCCACCAGTCTCGGCGTGCTGGTCTGGGCGCTGGGCATCGGCCTGGCGGGCTGGATCGGCGACCGCGGCCTGCGCCCGGCCGAACTGGCGCTCGCCGCCGTCATCACGCTGGTCTTGAGCTGGCCGTTCTACCGATGGTTGGCGACCGGCATCGATCCTGTCGTCCCGCTGCTACTGGCGGCGATCCCCTCGGCCCTGATGTTCGGGGCATTTCCGGCGATGCTGACGGCGCTGTTTCCCGCCGCGCTGCGATTCTCGGGGATCGCACTGGCCTACAACCTCGCCTTCGCGCTGTTCGGCGGGGTCGGGCCGCTGGTCGCCACCTGGGCGGTGCAGGCCTCGGGCGTCGCGGCCGCCCCGGCCTGGTACCTGATGGCCTCGGCCGTGGTCGGGCTCGCGGGCCTCTGGGGCTTGCGCATTCTCCACTTGCACTCCAGGCCTTGAGGCCCGATATAGGGGCCGGGAGGTTGGTGATGGACGGGCTCCTCGCCAACCCGGTCAGGTCCGGAAGGAAGCAGCCGTAACGAGTTTCGGTTCGGGTCGTCGCCAGCCTCCCACCTTCGATCGGCGCTTCTTGCAAGCCGCCTGATCTTGTCGTCCAGCACCGACCGGCGAGCCGCATGACCGACGCGACGACGATGCCCTATCGCGTGCTGGCGCGGAAATACCGCCCGGCCGATTTCTCCGCCCTGGTGGGGCAGGAAGCGCTGGTCCGCACCCTGACGAACGCCATCGCCTCGGGCCGGGTCGCCCAGGCCTTCGTGCTGACCGGCGTGCGCGGCATCGGCAAGACCACCACCGCGCGCATCATCGCCCGCGGCCTCAACTGCATCGGTCCGGACGGGCAGGGCGGGGCGACCACCAGCCCCTGCGGCGTCTGTGCCAACTGCATCGGCATCGCCGAGGATCGCCACCCCGACGTGATCGAGATGGATGCCGCCAGCCGGACCGGCGTCGACGGCATCCGCGACCTGATCGACGGGGTGCGCTACCTGCCGGTCCAGGCGCGTTACAAGGTCTATATCCTCGACGAGGTCCACATGCTGTCGACGGCGGCGTTCAACGCGCTGCTGAAGACGCTGGAGGAACCGCCCGAGCATGTGAAGTTCGTGTTCTGCACCACCGAGATCCGCAAGGTGCCGATCACCGTGCTGTCGCGCTGCCAGCGATTCGACCTGCGCCGGCTCGATGCCGAGACGATGATCCGGCATCTCGGCTGGGTCGCCGGGCAGGAGCACGCCGAGGTCGCGCCCGAGGCGCTGGCCCTGCTGGCGCGGGCGGCCGAAGGCTCGGTGCGCGACGGCCTCTCGCTACTCGACCAGGCGATCGCCCATGGCGCCGGCGCGATTTCGGCCGACCAGGTCCGCGACATGCTCGGCCTGGCCGATCGCGGCCAGGTCGTCGACCTGTTCGACCTGGTGATGAAGGGCCAGATCGCCGAGGCGCTGGCGGCGCTGCGCACCCAGTACGACCGCGGCGCCGATCCGCTGGCGGTGATCCAGGACCTGCTCGAACTGACCCATTGGCTGACCCGCATCAAGGTCGCCCCCGACGCGGTCGACGATGTCACCGCGGCCGAGACCGAGCGGGCGCGGGCCCGCGAGCTGGCCCGTTCGCTGTCGATGCCGGTGCTGTCGCGGACCTGGCAGATGCTGCTGAAGGGCCTGGGCGAGGCAAGGGTGGCGCCCTCGGCCATCGCGGCCGCCGAAATGGTGCTGGTGCGCCTGGCCTATGCCGCCGATCTGCCGGGGCCGGCCGACCTGATCCGCCAGCTGCAGGGCCAGGGTGCCGCGCCCGGGGCCGGCCCGGCGGCGCCGCGCGGCCCGTCCGGCGGGGCGTCGGCGGCGCTGTCGGTGGTGCCGCGGATGCAGGCACAGCCTGCCGCGGCCGTCGCGCCGGCCGCGGCGCCGACGATGGTGCTGAAGGATTATCCGGCGCTGGTCGAGCTGGCGCGGCAGAAGAATGCCGCGCTGCTGGTCAATACCCTGGTCAACCATGTCCACCTGGTGCGTTTCGAGCAGGGGCGGCTCGAACTGCGCCCGACCGCCGCCGCCCCCCGCACGTTGGGCAACGACCTGGCCCAGCGCCTGCGCGACTGGACCGGCCAGACCTGGGTGGTGGCGCTGTCGGAGGAACGCGGCAATCCGACGCTCGGCGAGGTCATGGCCGACGAAAGCGCGCGCAAGCGCGAGGCGGCGCTGAACCACCCGGCGGTCCAGGCCGTTCTGGCGGCATTCCCCGGCATCGAGATGGTGTCGGTGAAACCGTTGAAGCCCGAAACCCCCGAAAGCCTCGCCGAGGTGGAGGATGCGCTGGCCGCGGCCCCGCCGGTCGAGGATGACGAGATCGACTTGTTGGAGGATTGATTTCCCATGAAGAACCTCGGCAACCTGATGAAGCAGGCCCAGGAGATGCAGGCCCGCATGCAGGAGATGCAGGCCAAGCTCGAAACCCGCGAGATCGAGGGCGTCGCCGGCGGCGGCATGGTCCGGGTGACGCTGAACGGCAAGGGCGAGATGAAGAAGCTGAAGCTCGATCGCGCGGCGGTGGATCCGGCCGAGGTCGAGGTGCTGGAGGACCTGATCGTCGCGGCCCATGCCGATGCCAAGCGCAAGGTCGAGGCGCAGATGCAGGAAGAGATGAGCTCGCTGACCGGCGGCCTGCCGCTGCCCCCGGGTTTCAAGCTGCCGTTCTGAGCGCCGCTTCGTGGCCGGACAGGAGATCGAACGGCTGATCCAGCTGATGGCCAAGCTGCCCGGGCTGGGGCCGCGTTCGGCCCGGCGCGCGGTGCTGCAGCTGATCAAGAAGCGCGACGGGCTGATGCGCCCGCTGGCCGAGGCGATGAGCGCTGCGGCCGCGGCGGTGCGCCCCTGTTCGACCTGCGGCAATCTCGATGCGCTCGACCCCTGCGCGATCTGCGCCGATCCGGCCCGCGATCCCTCGGTCGTGGTGGTGGTCGAGGAGGTCGGCGACCTCTGGGCGCTGGAGCGCGCGGGCGCCCATCGCGGCCGCTACCATGTGCTCGGCGGCACGCTCTCGGCGCTCGACGGCATCGGCCCCGATGACCTGAATATCGAGCCGCTGATCGGCCGGGTCGCGGCCGGCACCGTGCGCGAAGTGGTGCTGGCGACCAACGCCACCGTCGAGGGGCAGACGACGGCCCATTACCTGATGGACCGCCTGCAGCCGCTGGGCGTGCAGGTCACCGGCCTCGCCCACGGCGTGCCGGTCGGCGGCGAACTCGACTATCTCGACGACGGTACGCTGTCGGCCGCGCTGAAGGCCCGGCGGCCGTTCTGACCGTTCTGTCGTTCCGGGGGGCCGTCCTTCACCCCGTTTTCCTCGCCGCCAGGCTGAATACCGCCACCAGCACCAGCCCGACGCCGAGCGCCTGGTTCAGCCCGATCGGCTCGCCCAGCACGGAGAAGGCGAGCGTCACGGCGGCTACCGGCGCGACCGCGGTGAACAAGGCGGCCTCGGCCCCGCTGACCCGGGCGGCGCCGGCATACCACAGCAGGTAGCCGCCGACCGTCGGGACCAGGGCGTAGTAGACGATCGCCCAGGCCGTCGCCGCGTCGAACGACGCGGTCCAGGGTTGTTCCAGCACGGCCGGCACCAGCGCGACCAGCAGGCCCAGCCCGGTCATGACGGTCGACTGGGCCAAGGGCGGGATTTCCCGGCGCAACCGCTTGTTCAGCAGGATGAACAGTCCCTCGCAGATTACCGCGCCGACGATCAGCACGTTGCCGAGGGCCGAGCGCTGGCCATCGCCGCCGGGCTGCAGGGTAATGGCCAGCACGCCGCCGGCCGCCAGCGCGATCGCGGCCAGCACCGAAGGCCGCGGCCGTTCGCCCAGCACCAGGATGGCGACCGCTGCCGAGACCACTGGCAGGGTGCCGACGATGACCCCGCCATCGGCGGCCGAGGTCAGGGTCAGCCCCGCGACCAGCAGCGTGGTGTAGCCGACGCTGCCGGCCGTCGCCTGCACGAGCAGCAGCAGGCCGTCGCGCCGGTCCGGGCGCGGCAGGCTGACCCCGGCGCGCCGCATCAGCAGCACGAAACAGGGCAGGGCCAGCGCCAGCCGCAGCGCGGTCGCGGTGAACGGCGGCAGGCCGGCGGCGATCACCTTGCTGGCGACGACGGTCGACCCGACCAGCGCCATGGCTAGCGCGAGATAGAGATAGCCCTGCGTCTTCGGTGTCATGGGGCAGGGATAGGCCGGCCGGGCCCCTGCCGTCTTGAACGGGATTGCAGATGGCTTCAGGCCACCGCGGCGGCATAGGCGCCGGGCGAGATGCCGTATCGGGCGGTGAAGGCGCGGGTCATGTGGCTCTGGTCGGCAAAGCCGCTGTCGGCCGCCGCCTCGGCCAGCGCCAGGCCGCCGCCGATCAGCCGCCGGGCGAGGTCGATGCGGCGCTGGATGATGTAGGCATGCGGGGTCAGCCCGGTGGCACGCATGAAGGCGCGGATCAACTGGAAGCGGCTGAGCTGGCAAAGCCGCCCGAGTTCTTCCAGCGTCACCGCCGCGGCCGGATCGTCGTCGATGCGTTGCCGGGCGGGCAGGATCGGGCCGGGTGCGATGCCGGCGGCCTCGCGCGGCCGGCTGACCGAAGCGATCAGCTCGAGCAGCAGTTCGTCGCGCCTGACGTCGTCCGCGTCGCCGGTCATCGCGGCAAAGCAGGCGGCGGCCCGTGCGGCGACGCGGCTGTCGTGCATCACCGGGTCTACCAGTTCGCACGTCCCGGTCCGCCCCTGCGTGATGTCGCGGGTGGCGGCGGCGACGATGGCGGGATCGAAATAGAGCATGCGCCAGGCCCGGCCCTGGTCGCCGATCGGCGCGCCGTCATGCACCTCGCCGGGATTGACCATCAGCACGTCGCCGGCCCGGGCCTCGACCAGGCCGCGACAGCTTGCCGATTTCTGGGCGCCGCGATGAATGACGCCGATGCCGAACTGGGCATGGCTGTGACGGGCGAACCGGTGGCCCGAGACCGCCTCGACCGCCTCGACGCCCGGCCGGGCGCAGCGGAGCATCCTGAACTGGCCGCGCGACATCGGCCGAGCCTAGCGCAAGCCTGCCAGGATGTCGCGGGCGCGGGTCCACAGGATCGCGCTGCCCTGATCCTCGACGACGTTCAGCGTCGCCCGTGGCAGGCGGCGGGCCAGGGTGGCGCCGAAATCGGGCGAATGCACCGGGCTTGTATCCTGGCGCCCGTACCAGAGCTGCACCGGCGCGGCGACGACCTCGGGCGCCATCGGCCAGTCGTTCCAGGTGAGCACGAGATCGCGGGCATAGCCCGCCGCGCCCTGGGCAAATCCTTCGTCGAGGCAGGCGCGATAGCGGCCGCCGAATCCGGGGGCTTCGAAGACCGCCCGATCGGCCGGTGCGCTCATCGTCATGATCATGGTCCACAGCCAGCCGGCGGTTGCCGTCCCGGCGATCTGCCGCTCGAATCCCGCGGGATCGCGGCGCGCCTCGGCCACCATCGCGGCGACCTCGGCGGGCAACCGGCTGGCGGTGGCGGGCCAGCCGAAATCGTCCTGGCCGCAGACGATCGTGATGGCCGCGACCAATGGGCTCAAGGCCAGCGCGAACGGCGCGCCCTGGGAGAAGCCGACGGCCACGGGATCGGTCAGGTCGAGGTGGCGGATATCGGCGAGCCAGCTTGCCAGCGTCCTGGTCGCGTCAGGGGCGGATCTGCCCAATCCCGGCCGGTCCGGCGCGATCAGCCGCAGGCCGAATGCGTCGAGCAGGTCTTCGCCGAAGCCAAGGCTGCCGCTCATGCCGGCGCCGGTGCAGAAGATGACCGGCCGGCCGGCCGGCGGGCCCCATTCGGTCCAGGCGAAGGCGCGCTCACCAGGCAGGCGGATGAGGTTTCGGCGTGGCGAGGTCATGAAGAGGTCCGGTCGGCTATCGGGCCGCCCGGTTTACCACATCCTCGAAATATCGCGCATCGAGCGCGGCGGTTGCCGGGGTCAGGGCCGGATTGGGAATCTTCAGCAGCACGCGATCCTGGGTGGCGAGGGCGAGGCCGGCGCGGATATCGGGATGGTTCTCGAACAGCATCATGAAACTGCCGTCCGCATAGGCTCGGTCGAGGCCATCCTTGATCGCCTGGTAGAGGGCGAGGTTGCGGCGGTTGACGAAAAAGAAGATCGCGGCGTGGTCGTAGACCAGCGCCAGCCGCGGTTCGACGGCGAGGCCGGGTTCGCTGGCCGCCCGCTCGGCGATCTCACGGCCGATATCGGTGGCGCCGCGCGGCACGGCATCGAGATTGCCGGCCGCGACCATGCGGAACAGGCCGTCGAAATCCGGAATTTCCTCTACCCGCAACCCGGCACCGCGCAGGATGTCGACATGGCTCCAGCCGAAACCCTGGCCCAGCGTGAAGGCCTTGAGATCGTCGAGGCTGCGCACATCGGCGAACCGCCCGGCATCGTCGCGGCGGATCAGCAGCACGCGATAGCCGACGAGGCCGCGATCGATCGGGATCCGCACCGCCAGCAACCGTTCCTCGAAATCGGGTTCGGTCGCGGCCCAGTGGACGGTGATCGCGGCATCCGGGTCGCTTTCCAGCAGGCGCATCAGTCGCGGCAGCGTCGCCTCGGTCCGCACCGTCTCGACGGCATGGGGACGGCCCGACCGGTCGAGGGCGAGCTTCAGGACCTCGCGGGCATAGTCGCGGAACGGGCCGCGGTCGCTGATGCGGACGGCAAGCGGGGCGGGGGCCTGGGCGAGGGCCGGCAGGGCTGCGACCAGCAGGAGCGCGATCATCGCCGCGGCGCGCGCGAAGGAGCGTCGTGGTCGATCGGCGCCGTCGTGCATTCCCCCTCGCGGACTCGGACTGCCCAGCTGGCAGCTTAAGCCCGCGAGGGGGATAAGCTCAAACTTTTGCGGTTTACTTGGCCGGCATCTTGATCGCGGTATCCAGGAACTCGTTGGTGAAGGTGCTCTCGGGCTTGAACGGCTGCTCCAGGCCGAAATAGGTCTGCACCAGGTCGTAATCCTCGGCGACCCGCTCGGGCTTGAAGGCGCCGAGTGCCACCGACGTGGTCGTCGGGTCGCGCATCAGTTCGAGGATGCGCTTCCACTGGTCCAACTGGTTGGCCTTGTCGAGGCCGGAGACCTTGGCGATCAGCGCGTTCAGGCAGGGGTCGATCTCGGCGACGCAGGCCGCGAAGGCGCGCTGCGACACCTTGGTGAAGGCGGCGACCAGCGCCTTGTTCTTCTCCAGGTAATCGCTGTTGACGATGATCGAGTTGCCGTAGGGATTGAGGCCGATATTGCGCCAGGCGACAAAGCCCAGGTCGTCGCCGAACTCGCGCACCTTCAGGTCGTGCTCGTTGTAGAAATCCGAGGTGATGTCGATCGCCTTCGATTTCAGCGACGGCATCTTGGCCTGCGGGCTGACATTGACGAAGTTGACCGAGGCCGGGTCGATGCCGACCTTCTTGGCGAAGGCCGGCCACATCACCCGCGAGGCATCGCCGGGCGGGTTGCCGATCTTGCGGCCCGGGAAATCCTTCGGTCCGGTGATGCCCGACGATTTCAGCCAGTAGAATCCTTGCGGCGAATTCGCATAGACGGTCATCACCGCGGTCAGCTTGGCACCCTTGCCGCGGGCCAGCAGCGAGGTCGCCAGATCGGCGATGCCGATCGGCGTGGTGCCGGCACCGACGCGCTGGGCGGCCGCGCCCGAGCCCATGCCGTTCTCGATCGTCAGCTCGATGCCGGCCTCGTCGTACCAGCCTTTCTCGCGGGCGTAGAAATAGGGCGAGTGATCGGCGGTCGGCACCCAGTTCAGCACCATGCTGACCTTTTCCTTTGCCTGCACTGCCAGCGGCAGGATCAGCGGCGGCAGGCTCAGCGACAGGGCGATTGCCGTCGTTGCGAACAGCTTCATTGGATGCCGGTCTCCCCTCATGTGGGCTTTCCCGCGCGCGGCCGTCGCGGCGGCCCGAGAAAGCGGTTAACATTCCACCCAGAACGGGCTAATTATCAATCAAACAGTTGGTTGAAAGTCAAGCGACTCCCATGGACGAGACAAAGCGCCGGACGGCGCTGATCGAACGGCAGGGCAAGCGGGATCCGGAGGCAAGCCGGCGGGCCCTGTTGCGGGCGGCGGTGACCGAGTTCGCCGAGAAGGGCCTGGCCGGGGCCCGGGTCGACGAGATCGCGCGGCGGGCCGGGGTGAACAAGCAGCTCGTCTATCACTACTTCGGCAACAAGGACGATCTGTTCCGCGCGGCGCTGGAGCAGGTCTATTCGGAGATTCGCGCGCGCGAGAAGGCGCTGGCCCTGGCCGATCTGCCACCGGCCGCGGCGATGGAGCGGCTGGTCGGGTTCTCGTTCGACTATCTGGCCGAACATCCCGAATTCATCGCGCTGCTGAACGACGAGAACCGCTACGGCGCCGCCCATGTCGGTGCCTCGCCCGACATGCCGGCGATGCATTCGCCGCTGATCAGCCTGGTTGCCGCAACCCTGGACCGGGGCATGCGCGACGGCGTCTTCCGCGGCGACATGGATCCGGTGCAGTTCTACATCTCGATCGCCGGCCTCTCGTATTTCTTCTTTTCGAACAACCGCACGCTGTCGGCGATCTTCGCCACCAATCTCGACAGCGCCAAGGCGGTGGCGATGCGCCGCCGGCATGTCATCGACTTCGCCATGGCCGCATTGCGGCCGGATAAATCAACCAACTAGTTGGTTGACAAATCTGCGGCCGCCGATTAGCGTCGACCTCGACCAGGGGTGCCACGAGGCAGGAGGGGCAAGGCGATGAGCAGCGGCGCTGACGCAGAGCTTGCGGCCAGGATCGCCGCCGCCGCCCGGGCCTCGGCGACCCGGCGGCGCTGGGCGGCGATCATGCTGGTGCATCTCGCCGTGCTGGCCGCCTGGCAGGGCGCGACGATGCTGTTCCCGGTCCCGGCCTTCATCCTGCCGTCGCCGGCCGCCATTCTGGCGACGCTGGCCAAGCCGAGCTACCACTGGTTCTCGAACGCGGGGGTGACGGCGGCCGAGATCTTCGGCGGCTATGCGCTGGCGGTGCTCGCCGGCGTTGCACTGGCCCTGCTGTTCTCCTGGTCGAAGCTGTTCACGCTGCTGCTGTTCCCGCTGCTGGTCACGCTGAACATGATCCCCAAGGTGGCGCTGGGGCCGCTGGTGATCGTCTGGTTCTCCTACGGCGTCGGCACCAATATCCTGATCACCTTCACCCTCTGCTTCTTCCCGATCCTGCTGACCACCGCGCGCGGCCTCAACGAGGTCGAGCCCGACATGCTCGACCTGGTCCGCTCGCTGAAGGGATCGCGCTGGCAGGCCTTCCGCTACATCCAGCTGCCGGGCTCGCTGCCCTACATCTTCTCGGGCATGAAGGTGGCCGCCATCCTCGCCGTCGCCGGCGCGGTGGTCGGCGAATTCATCGCCTCCGAACGCGGCCTCGGCTACCTGATGATCCAGGTCCAGGCCTCGCTCGATACCCCGGCCATGTTCATGGCCGTGGTGCTGCTGACCTTGCTCGGGCTCGGCCTCTATCTGGTCGTCCTGCTGCTCGAGCATTTCTGGGTTCCCAAGGACGCGAGGATGCAATGACCGACTGGCTCGACGACGGCGCCATGCCGGACCGTTTCGACGATACCGAGGCGGTCGATGCCTTCATGACCAGGCCGACGCGGGCGCTCGCCGCCGACCTGGCCGCCATCGACGGCGACATCATGGTGCTCGGGGTCGGCGGCAAGATGGGGCCGACACTGGCCCGGCTTGCCCGCAACGCGGCGCCCGGCAAGCGGGTCTTCGGCGTCGCCAGGTTTTCCGAGCCGGGGCTGCGCGAAAGCCTCGAGCGGGCCGGCGTCGAGACGATTTCCTGCGACCTGCTCGACCCTGCCGCCGTCGAGGCCTTGCCGAAGGCCGGCAACGTCGTCTTCATGGCCGGCCGCAAGTTCGGCGCCGACGGCAACCAGCCGCTGACCTGGGCGATGAACGTCCACGTGCCGGCGCTGGTCGCGCAAGCCTTCAAGGCATCGCGCATCGTCGCCTTCTCAACCGGCTGCGTCTATCCGTTCGTACCGACCTCGGGCCAGGGCTCGACCGAGGATTCGATTCTCAATCCACCGGGCGAATACGCCTTTTCCTGCATCGGGCGCGAGCGGATCTTCGAGCATTTCTCGCGGCTTCACCGGACGCCCGGCCGTCTGTTCCGCCTGAACTATGCGATCGACCTGCGCTATGGCGTGCTCTACGACGTCGCCGCCAAGGTGCGCGACGGGGTCGAGATCGACGTCACCATGGGTCATGTCAACGTGATCTGGCAGGGCGACGCCAACGCCCAGGCGCTGCGCTGCCTGCGCCATGCGACGATGCCGACCACGCCGATCAACGTCTCGGGTCCCGAGACCATCGCCATCCGCTGGCTGGCCCGCGCCTTCGGCGAGCGGCTGGGCAAGGCGCCGCTGCTGGTGGGCGAGGAGGCGCCGACCGCGTGGCTGACCAATACGGCGCAGGCCGCGGGGCTGTTCGGCTATCCGGCAGTGCCGCTGGCCCGGCTGGTCGACTGGATCGCCGACTGGGTGGCGCGCGGCCGTGCCGGCTTCGACAAGCCGACGCATTTCGAGGTGCGGAATGGGACCTATTGATCCCGCCCGCCTCGCCGCCTGCCGCCGGCTGTCCGATGCGGCGGGCTGGAACCAGCTGGACGACGACTGGCGCCTGTTTCTCGACCATGGCGTCGTGCTGGGCATCGACGATGCCGACGGCCGCCTGGCCGCGACCGGCGCGGTGCTGCCCTATCGGGATTTCGCCTGGATCAGCATGGTGCTGGTCGATCCCGGCTGCCGCCGCCAGGGCCTCGGCACCCGCATCCTCGAAGGCTGCCTGGCCGAAACGTCACGGCGCGGCCTCGTCCCGGTGCTCGACGCGACCGAGGCCGGCGAACCGCTCTATCGCGGCCTCGGTTTCGGTCCGCTGTTCCGGCTGACCCGCTGGATCGGGCAGGGCGGGCCGGGGCGCCGGCTTCGCCCGGTCGACGATGCCGACCTGGCCATGGATGTTCCGGTCTTCGGCGCGCCGCGGGGCTTCGTGCTGGAAAATCTACGCAACCGCGCCCCCGGTCTCGGCGGAGGTGGCGCGGGGTTCGTGCTGGGCCGCCCGGGCCGGACCGCCACGCAGCTCGGCCCGGTCGTGGCCGAGGACGAAACCCGTGCCGCGGCGTTGATCGAGCACGGCCTGGCCGCTGTCGACGGGCCGGTCCTGATCGACCTGGTCGATGGTCGTCCGGGCCTCGAAGCCCTGCTGGCCGGCCGCGGCTTTACCGTCCAGCGGCGCTTCCTGCGCATGGCGCGGGGCCGCGACATTCCCTATGGCGATCCGTCGCGGCTGTTTGCCGCCGCCGGCCCGGAACTCGGTTGAGAGGAACCATGGCCCTGCATCGCACCGATCTTGCCTCCGATGTCCTGGCGCTGCTGCGCCAGGGAACGGCGATCCCCGCCCATCCGCTGGCGCTCGATGCCGACCGCCGGTTCGACCGCCGGCGCCAGCGCGCGCTGACCCGCTACTACCTCGACGCCGGGGTCGGCGGGCTGGCGGTTGGCGTGCACACCACCCAGTTCGCCATTCGCGACGTCGGGCTGCACGAACCCGTCCTGTCGGCGGCGATCGAGGATGCGCGCGCCTGGACCGACCGGCCGCTGGTGATGATCGCCGGCGTCTGCGGGCGGACCGCGCAGGCCGTGGCCGAGGCGCGCACCGCCGTGCGGCTTGGCTACCATGCCGGCCTGCTGAGCCTCGCGGCGATGACGGGGGCGAACGAGGACGAACTGATCGCCCATGCCGCGGCGGTCGCCGCCGAAATTCCCGTGGTCGGCTTCTATCTGCAACCGGCGGTCGGCGGCATGACCCTCGATGCCGCGTTCTGGGCGCGCTTTGCCGCCATCGACAACGTGGTGGCGATCAAGGCGGCGCCGTTCCACCGCTATCGCACGCTCGACGTCGTGCGCGGGGTGGTCGCGGCCGGGGCCGAGGATCGCATCACCCTCTATACCGGCAACGACGATCATATCGTGTTGGACCTCGCCGTCCCGTTCGCGGTGCCGCGCGGCGGGCGAACCGTCGAGGTCCGGTTTCGCGGCGGGCTGCTCGGCCATTGGTCGGTCTGGACGAAGAAGGCGGTCGAGCTGCTTGCCCGCATCCAGGACGCGGTTGCCGCCGGCCCGCTGCCGGCCGAACTGCTGGCCCTCGATTCTCGGGTGACCGACTGCAATGCGGCCTTCTTCGATGTAGCCCATGATTTCCACGGCTGCATCGCCGGCTGCCACGAAGTGCTGCGGCGGCAGGGCATCCTGGAAGGCATCTGGTGCCTCGATCCCGACGAAGGGCTGAGTCCCGGACAGGCCGAACTGATCGACCGCGTATCGGCCGAACACGCCGACCTGGCCGATGACGCCTTCGTCGCCGCCAACCTGGCCCGCTGGCTGGCATGACCGCGCCGCTGATCCGCCTGCGCGGCGTGCGCAAGACCTACCGGACCGGCGGGCAGGATTTCGTCGCGGTCTCCGACGTGACGATGGATATCGACGATGGCGACATGGTGTCGCTGGTCGGGCCGTCGGGCTGCGGCAAGAGCACGCTGTTGAAGATCCTGGCCGGGCTGCACGAGGCCGATGGCGGCGAGGTCGCGATCGGCAATGCCGCGACCGCCTTCACCCCCGGCCGCGACGTCGGCATGGTGTTCCAGCAGGCGCTGCTGCTGAAATGGCGGACGATCCTGGAAAACGTGCTGCTGCCGGCCGACATCCTCGGCCTGCCGCGCAAGGCGGCGCGGGAACGTGCCCGCGATCTGCTTGCCATGGTCGGGCTGGGCGGCTTCGAAGGCAAATATCCCTACCAGCTCTCGGGCGGCATGCAGCAGCGCGCCGCGATCGCCCGCGCACTGATCCACGACCCCCGGCTGATCCTGATGGACGAGCCGTTCGGGGCGCTGGATGCGCTGACCCGCGAGAAGATGAACCTCGAGATGCTGCGGATCTGGCAGGAAAGCCGCAAGACCATCATCTTCGTCACCCACTCGATCCAGGAGGCGGTCTTCCTCGGGTCGCGCTGCGCGGTGCTGACCGCGGGGCCGGCGCGCATGGCCGATCACTTCCCGATCGAGCTGGGCCTGCCGCGCACGCTCGACATCAAGACGACCGAACGGTTCGGCGTCTACACCCGCCGGATCTACCGCCTGCTCGGCATGGAGTGAGCAAGCCGCCGGATCGCGTCGTATTCGAGGACTTCGGCCGGGGTAGCCTCGGCCAGCACCGCTTCCAGCAGCGCATCGGCCACGTCCTGCGCTGAAATGGCGCGATAGCGCCGCCAGGCGCCGATCAGCAGCGGGTTCAAGACCCTGGCCGCCAGGATTGCCGGCTGCTCGAGCGGCCTGAATTCCTCGCGCTCGCCGTCGAGCAGGCCCGGGCGCAGCATCACCAGCCGCTCGAACCCCATGCCGGCCAGTGCGGCTTCGACCCGGCCCTTGGTATCGAGATAGAAATTCCGCGATCCCGCCCGGGCCCCGACCGACGAGACGACGGCAAAGCGTCTGGCGCCGGCCGCCAGGCTGGCCCGGGCGAAGGCCAGCACCGCATCGTGGTCGACGGCGAGGAAGGCCTGTTTCGATCCCGCGCGGCGCATCGTCGTGCCCAGTGCGCAGAGCGCGGCATCGGCCGGCGGCAGCGTCTCCAGCGCGCCGAAATCGGCCAGATGCTGGTCGAGCTTCGTATCCTCCCGGTCGACCTTGCGCCGCGTCACGGCCGTCACCTTCGACACGCGCGGGTCGCCCAGCGCGCGATCCAGGGCGCGCTGGCCGATCAGGCCGGTCGCCCCGGCGATCAGCAGTTTCATTGGGGAGCCAGCCGGTAGTGGTAGCGATAGGCCGGGCGGAAGCCGAGGCCGTGATAGAGCGCGATGGCCGGGGCGTTGGCATCGACCACCTGGAGATACGCGCAGGTCGCGCCGCGTGCCCGGCCCCAGGCCATCAGCGACATCACCAGTCGGCGCCCGGCGCCCTGGCGGCGTGCCGCAGGCAGGGTGACGATGTCGAACAGGCCGATCAGTCCGCGCTCGAGAACGCCAAGGCCGTAGGCGATCGGCCGGCCGTCGTGATGGAGCGTGGCGAAACCCGCCGGCAGGCGCAGCCCGCCGAGCATCCGGTCATGGGTGTCGCGATGCTGCGCCGGGACATTGTTGGCGGCGGCAAACCCGGTCGCCCAGGCTTCGGTCGGGACGGTTGCGATCTCGACCTGCGGATCGCCGGCGCGGACATCCAGGCCGACGGTCATCACCGTGGTCGGATCTCCAGCCAGGTAGCCGCGCGCGGCCAGCGCCGAATCGGCGCCGTCGGGCATCAACGGGCTCAGCCGCACGATCGGCCGCAGCCGGGCGAGGCGGTAGATCGGCTCGGCACCGTCGAGCGCCGCGTCGATGCCGGTCGTCGGCGCCAGCGCGTTGAGCGAATTGGCGCGCTTGCTGTAGCCGCGCGACAGCCGCAGGACCCATCCGTCCATCACCATCGTGGTCAGCGCCGGCCAGGCGTTCAGCGCCCGTTCCTCGATCCCCCTGATGTCCATGCGCTGCTCCCCCCGAGGCCGGCTGCGATCCCCATCGTTTCACGCCATGTGGATCTCGACCAGCCCGACCTGGGCGGCCGCCGCGTCGGAGGTGACGGTGACGGTCACCGGCGCGTTGCCGTCCTGCTCGATCACCAGGGTGTCGCCGGGGTTGAGGGCGATGCGCTCGCCCGAACCCAGGGCCGCGACGGTTGCCTCGGCCAGCGCATGCACGATGATCGTCGCAGCCTCGCTGGTATGGCTCTGGCCGGTCGAGGCGGTAAGCAGGGTGAACTTGTGCCGGGCGCGGGCCCGGTCGGTCATGATGTTCAAGTCGGCGACCGGACCGGCGGAGAGGGTGGCGACCGTCGGCCAGTCGCCGGCGAAGGCGGCATGGGCGAACGGGGCTTCGAGCCGGGCGGCGCGGCCTTCGCCGAAGTCGAGGCCGAGCTTGGTGCCCTCGATCAGCACGAGGGTGCGATCATAGCCGGAAAAGTCCGAGAACGGCCCGTCCTCGGGCACCTGCGCCTGCGACAGCCGCCACAGGAAACGCTCGTTGCCGGGCGGCCGGCGCACCGCGATCTCGGCAGTGGAACCCTTGCCGTTCTTCCACGGCATCAGGGTGTGGTCGGCGGGGGTGATCCTGGTCAGGCGGGGCATCGGGCCCTCCCTCACGACAAATGACTGGCACAAACGCTACTGGCCGCGCTGGTATGGCGGCAGTCGCTCGCCTGGGCAACACCGAAGGCGGGTTTCCGGTTGCACTCGGGCGGGCGAGGGCAAAGGATGCTGGCATGACCGACCAGGCGATGGAAGGCGAGGGAACCGCAGCGGGCGCGCGAGCGACGCGCGGCCTGAACCGCGCGCGTGTCATCGCCGCCGGGGCGCTGCTGGCGGCGCTGGCGAGCCTTCTGGTCATGCTGTTCCTGTTTTCGGCCGGCGGCTGGCAGCAGGGGCTGCTCAGCATCGGCCTGCTCGGCATTGCGGTCGCGCTCTGGCAGATCGGCGACATGTCCGAGCGAATCGTCGGGCTGCGGCGCCGCGACCGGGTGGTCGCCGATCTGGCCGTCGCGACGCGCCGGCTGCGCCGGCTGATCGAGGAGTTGCCGACCGGCGCGGTGCTGGTGCGCGGGGAAACCGTGGTCGTCAACAAGGCGATTGCCAGCCTGACCGGCCTGGGCATCGAGGAGATGACCACCCTGGACGGCTGGTTCGCCGCCATTGCCGGCCCGCGCGCGGGCGAGGCGCGGCGCTTTTTCGCGGCCCTGCCCGACGCGGCGAAGCCCCGGCTGGTGCCGATCCTGCGGCGCGACGGCAGGCGGCGGGTCTGCGAACTGGTCGTGCTGCGCCAGGACGACGAAACCCTGTGGCTGCTGGCCGATGTCACCGATCAATTGGCGGCGGAAGGCGAGTTGCGTGATGCCGAGGACCGGTTCCGCCGGGCGATCGCCAATATTCCCGGCCTGGTCCTCCAATTCCGCATCGATGCCCTCGGCCGTCGCCGCATCACCTATGTTTCCGAACGCTCGCGCGAGTTCTACGGCTGCCCGCCCGCGGTCCTGCAGGCCGAGCCCGGCCGGTTGTTCGTCGCGATCCTGCCCGATGACCGGCGACGGTTGTTGCGCCGGATCGAACAGGCGGTGCGCGACCATGCTGCGTTTGCCATGGAATGCCGCGTCCGGGCCGGGGCGGGCATCCGCTGGCGCCGCGTCCAGGCCCGGCCCGAGCGCGACGCCGACGGCAGCGTGTCGTGGGATGCGATCGTCACCGACATCGACGAGGTCAAGCGGGCCGAGGAGGAGGCGCGGCTGGCCAATGCCGCCAAGTCGGAATTCCTGTCGCGGATGAGCCATGAATTGCGCACGCCGCTGAACGCGATCCTCGGCTTTGCCCAGTTGCTGGAGAAGCTCGACGCCAACGACCGGCAATTGCGCTATCTCGGCTATATCGCCGAGGCCGGTGCCCATCTGATGCGGCTGATGGATGAAGTGTTGGAACTTTCCAAGATCGAGGCCGGCGCCATCCGGGTGGAACTGGAGCCGGTCGATCTGGGCCAGACGCTGAAGGAAGTGGTGACGCTGATGGCGCCGGCGGCGGCCAAGGCCGGCATCACGCTCAACCGCCCCTCCGCATCCGACATCCCCGTGCTGCGCGCCGACCGCGTGCGCCTGCGCCAGGTGCTGATCAACCTGGTTTCCAACGCAATCAAGTACAACCGTCCGCAGGGCGCCGTGACCATGGAAGTGGCCCATTCCGGCGATTCGCACTGCCGGATCATGGTGACCGACCAGGGCGCCGGCATTCCGCCCGACCGCCAGCAGGACCTGTTCGTCGCCTTCAATCGCCTGGGGGCGGAACAGTCCGGGATCGAGGGCGTGGGCATCGGGCTCGTCATCACCAAGCGGCTGGTCGAGCTGATGCACGGTCGCATCAGCTTCGAATCCAGCCCGGACGGGACGACCTTCCGCGTCGACCTGCCGATAGTCGCACCCAGGCGCCGGGCCGAGTTCACCTGAAGTTGTCCGCCCCGGGCTTGGCCGCCGGTGTCTTCTCACCCTAGACTGTGCGCTGCAGCAGACGATGGGGTGGGCCATGGGTCTCGTGCGGGCGTTGTGTGGCGTCTTTGCCTTGCTGGTCGTGGGGATCCAGGCATCGTCCGCCTGGGCGATGGTCTGCTGGCCGATCGCCCAGGCCGAGCCGCGCTTCATGCTGGCCTCGCTGAGGCCCGAGGAGGTCGGGATCACCTTCCTGGGCCATGCCAGCTTCCTGCTGGAAAGCCCCAAGGGGGTCACCATCGTCACCGACTACAACGGGGTGATGCGGCCCAAGGACATCCCCGACATCGTCACGATGAACAACGCCCACATCACCCACTACACCTCCAACCCGGAACCCGAGATCAAGTACGTCCTGCGCGGCTGGGACGAAGGCAAGGGGCCGCCCGCCTGGGATGTCGGCTACAAGGATGTCCAGATCCGCAACGTGCCGACCAACGTGCGCGACTGGAGCGGGGCGACGCGCGAGAACGGCAATTCGATCTTCGTCTTCTCGGTCGGCGACCTGTGCATCGCCCATCTCGGCCACCTGCACCATCTGCTGACCGATGCCCAGGTCAGCCAGCTCGGCCAGGTCGACATCCTGCTGGTGCCGGTCGACGGATCCTACACCTTGTCGCAGGAGGACATGTTTGCCGTCATCGAACAGATCAAGCCGCAGCTGATCATCCCGATGCACTACTTCAACCAGTACACGCTGACCCGTTTCCTCGAGCGTGCCGCCAGGACCTACACGGTCCGCAATTCCGAGAGCCCGAGCCTCGTGCTGGCCCGCGCCCGTCTGCCGAAGAAGCCGGAGATCCTGGTCCTGCCGGGACAGTGACAACGTCGCTCGGCGCCGTGTGACATCTTTCGGCCGAAGCGCGGCACAGCCCGCGCGATCCCGCTGATTCTTCCGAAATCCGCCGGACGTCCGCGATCCGGCCGTAGCGGCATGCGCGATTCCGCCCGGTGAGGCGCGGAACGATTTCGATCCTGATGGCGTTGAAGGGGCGTATCACGAAGGACGGGGACAGTCAACTTCGCCGGTTTCTCCCTCTTCCGGCAAAGTTTCCAAATATCCGCGTCCGGGACCCTGAATATAGCCATGGAGACGGATCATGAAGCGGACTGTCGTTATTGCCCTTGCCCTTTCTTCAGCCTTGGGCCTTGCGGCCTGCGGCAACACCACCGGTGATCGTGCCCTGTCGGGCGGCGCGATCGGTGCCGGTGCCGGCGCGGTCGGCGGCGCCCTGATGGGCGAGCCGCTGGCCGGTGCCGCGATCGGCGGCGCGGCGGGTGCCGCGACCGGCGCGCTGACCAATTCGGACCAGATCAACCTCGGCAAGCCGGCCTGGCGCTAAGGCCTGGCCTCGTCGATCGGCAATCCTCAGAGAAGGATGAGAACCATGACTGACATTTCCCCGCGCAAGATCCTGTCGGCCCTCGCCTTGACCGCCGTGCTGTCGGGCGGGCTGGCCGCCTGCTCGGCCGTCGAAGGCCGCCAGACCGCCGGCGAATACATCGATGACAGCGCGATCACCGCGAAGGTCAAGAGCAAGATCGTCGGCGAGCCCAGCCTGAGCGCCATGCAGATCAACGTCGAGACGATGCAGGGCGTGGTCCAGCTGTCGGGCTTCGTCGATCAGGCGGCCGACAAGACGCTGGCCGCCCGGGTCGCCGCCCAGGTCGATGGCGTGCGCTCGGTCAAGAACAACATCGTGGTCCGCGGCTGATCCCCGTCCGCCAGCCACGATACCGACCCGCCGGGCCCGTCCCCGGCGGGTTTTCTTTTGCCCGTCTCAGTGCTCGCGTCCGATAAATCCCGCCAGCACCCGGTTCCACATCTCGGTTTCGGTGATCCGTACCAGCTGTTGCTCGATCGCGCGCGCCTGCGGCAGGCCCGGCCGGGTGGCGAAGCTGACCCAGCGGCGCTGGATCAGATGGGGCAGGATCGCGATCTGCCCGCGGAAATCGCGCTCGGTCAGGAACCTCAGCTCCGGGGCGAGGCCGACGACGGCATCGATCCGGCCCGTGGCCAGCGCCTTCAGCGACGCCTCGCTGCTGGGGTACGGCGTGAAGGCGATGTTGTGACCGGTCAGGTAGGCCGCGCCTTCCCCGCCCTTGATCGCCCCGACGGCGACGTGGCGAAGGTCGGCGGGGCCGGAGATGCCGGCGCTGATCTGGCTGACCGTCATCGCCGAGGTGACGAGGCCGGTGAAGACCGAGACCAGGATCAGCGACAGGATCATCCAGCCGAAGGCCAGGATCCTGCCCCAGGTCGACCGCGGCACCAAGTCGCCATAGCCGACGGTCGTCATCGTCACGGCCGACCACCAGAAGCTCTGGCTCAGCCCGCTCCACAGCGAGCCGCCGAAATGCTCGGGGTTGCGCCGCCGTTCCAGCCACCAGACGAGCACGGCGACGATCACCAGGCACAGGATGATGATGCCGAGGAACGAGAACACGCCGGAGGTGTCCATCTGCACCAGCGCCTGCAGGAAGCCGGGACGGTCGCCCGGCTGCACCGCGATCGCCAGTCCCGAGGGCATGTAGGGCAGGGTGAAATCGGCCTTCAGCACGTTCTGGCTGTCCGGCGTCAGCCCGCCCAGCGCCACGTCGAAGCGGCCGGCGGCAAGGTCGTCGTAGATGGTCGCAAGTTGGGTCGGGACCAGCTCGTAATGCAGCTTCAGCGCCGTGGCGATATGGCGCCACAACTCGATGCACAGGCCGGTCCACTGCCCGTCGTGATCCTGGAAGGCGAAGGGCGGCGCCCGCAGCACGCCGACCTTGATCGGGGCGGCAAGCGGGGCTGCCGGCGCTTGCGCCTGCGCGGGAATGGCCAGCAGGCAGATGACCGAGAGTGCGGCGAGAAGGCGCGGCAGCGACATGGTCAATCGCCGTTGTCGCCGAGGAAACCGGTGCGGATGCGTTCCCATTCCTCGCTTTCGATCGTTTCGACCATGGTGCGGTCGATCTGGTGGCCGACATCCAGACCCGGCCGGTAGGCGAAGCTGACCCAGCGCTGCGACAGCGAATGGGGCAGGACCGTCACCGCCTGGTCGAACTCGCGCCGGGCAAAGAAGCGCAGTTCGGGTCCCAGCCCGACCACGGCCTGGACCTCGCCGGTGACCATCGCCGCGAGCGCCGCGCGGTCGTCCTCGTAAGCGGTGAAGCCGATGCCCTGGGCCGCCAGCCAGGCCGCGCCCTCGCTGTCGCGCGACGTGCCGATGGCGACGCCGCGCAGGTCGGCGGTATTGCGCACGCGGCCCTCGGTCTGCCCGACCGTCAGCGCGGCGGTGACGATACCGGTGAAGACCGAGACCAGGACCAGCGAAACCAGCATCCAGATCAGGGCGATCGCCCGGCCGCCGAGCGAACGCGGCACCAGGTCGCCATAACCGACCTGGGTCATCGTGACCGCCGACCACCAGAAGCTGCGGCCGATCCCCTCGACCGACCGGCCGCCGAAATGATCGGGGTTGTGGTGGCGCTCCAGCCACCAGATCAGCACGGCGATGCCCGCCATGCACAGGATCATCAGCCCGAGAAAGGCGAACACGCCGGATGTATCCATCCGCGCCAGCGCGATCAGGATGCCCGGACGGTCGTCGGGCCGGGTGGCGATGGCGAGACCGGCGCGCATGTAGGGCTGGGTGAAATGGGCGAGCTTCATGTTCTTCGGGTCGGCGACCAGACCGCCCAGCCCGACGTCGATCCGCCCGTCCGCCAGCGCGTTGAAGATGTCGGCATGGCTGATCGGGATCAGGGTGTAGTCGAGTCGAAGCCGCGCGGCGACGCGTGTCCACAGCTCGATCCCCAGCCCGGTCAGCTTGCCTTGCCGGTCGGGATAGGCGAACGGCGGCATCGCGACCACCCCGACCCTGATGGCAGGCGGCGTCGCCTGCTGCGCGGCGGCCGGTGGCGTGACGAGGCTGCACAGGAGGGCGAGCGCCGCCGGCAGGAGTAGGGCGGCAAGGCGCCGCAGGCATGTGTGCATGTGCCAGCTTGGGGTTACGCTGCAGGATCCAGCCGTTATAATCCCGTCCGCCGCGGGAGGGATCAAGTCAATGTCGCGCCTCGAGTTTTTCTACGATTGTTCCAGTCCCTGGACCTATCTTGCGTTCGAGCAGGTCCAGCCGATCGCCGAGCGCTACGGGCTGGCGATCACCTGGCGCCCGATCCTGGTCGGTGGCATCTTCAACACGATCAACCCCAGCGTGTACGAAAGCCGCGAAAACCCGGTGCCGGCCAAGGCCGCCTACATGCGCAAGGACCTGCAGGACTGGGCTGCCTTCGCCGGGCTCACCATCCATTTCCCGCAGCCGGTCTTCCCGGTCAATTCGGTCAAGGCGATGCGCGGGGCGATCGTGATGGCCGAACTGGGGCTGCAGGTGCGCTACGCCCGCGCGGTGTTCGAGGCCTATTGGCGCGACCGGCTCGACATCTCGCAGGGCTCGGTGCTGGCCGACATCGCCTTGCGGCTGGGCCAGGACCCGGCCGACTTCCTCGCCGCGATCGATACCCAGCCGATCCGCCAGGCGCTGCGCGCCAATACCGACGAGGTGATCGCACGCGGCGGCTTCGGCTCGCCGACGATGTTCCTCGACGGCGACATGTTCTTCGGCAACGACCGCCTCGTCCTGATCGAGGCACGCCTGAAGGCGGCCTCACAGCTTTAAGGAAAGAGTCTGCAATGACCACATCCCAGGCCCGGCGCTCGGGCGGCCAGATCCTCGTCGACCAGCTTGTCATCCATGGTGTCGACCACGCCTTCGGCGTGCCCGGCGAAAGCTATCTCGAGGTCCTCGACGCGCTGCATGACGCCGCGATCCGCTTCGTGATCTGCCGGCACGAGGGTGGCGCCTCGAACATGGCCGACGCTTACGGCAAGCTGACCGGCAGGCCCGGCATCTGCATGGTGACCCGCGGTCCCGGCGCCACCCACGCGGCGAACGGCCTGCACACCGCCTTTCAGGATTCGACCCCGATGATCCTGTTCATCGGCCAGGTCGGCCGCGACATGATCGAACGCGAAGCGTTCCAGGAAGTCGATTACCGCCGGATGTTCGGCCAGATGGCCAAATGGGTGGCCGAGATCGACGATGCCGCGCGCATTTCGGAATATGTCGCGCGCGCCTTCCAGGTCGCGACCTCGGGCCGGCCGGGGCCGGTGGTTCTGGCGCTGCCCGAGGACATGCTGCGAGACGAGGTCGTCGCCGTCGACCCCAGGCCCTACCAGCCGGTGCAGGCCCATCCCGGCGCCGCGGCGATGGCGGAATTCCGCGCGTTGCTGGCCCAGGCCCGGCAGCCGATGGTGATCCTGGGCGGCGGCACCTGGACCCCGCAGGCCGTCGCCGATATCAGGGCCTTCGCCGAAGCCAATGCCCTGCCGGTCGCCACCTCGTTTCGGGCGCAGGACTGCTTCGACAACGACCATGCGCAATATGTCGGCGACGTCGGCATCGGCATCAACCCCAAGCTCGCCGCGCGCATCCGCGATTGCGACCTGCTGATCGTGGCCGGCGCCCGGCTGGGCGAGATGACGACCTCGGGCTACACGCTGATCGACGTGCCGGTACCGGCCCAGCCGCTGGTGCATGTCCTGCCCGGCGCCGAGGAGATCGGGCGGGTCTACCAGCCGACGCTGGGCATCAATGCCGGCATGGCGGCGTTTGCCGCGGCCGCCCGCGCGTTGCCCCCGGTCGAGGGCCACTGGCGCGGCTGGACCGAGGCGGCCCGCGCCGACTACCTCGCCTGGACCGCACCCGGCCCCGGCATCGGCGCGGTCGACATGGCGGCCGTGGTGCGCCAGGTCGATGCCGCCTTCCCGGCCGACGTCATCGTCACCAACGGCGCCGGCAACTACGCCACCTGGGTGCATCGCTATCATCGTTATCGCAGGTACCGCTCGATCCTCGCCCCCACCAACGGCGCGATGGGTTACGGCCTGCCGGCGGCGATCGCCGCCAAGCTTGCCGCGCCCGACCGCGAGGTCGTCTGCTTTGCCGGCGACGGCTGCTTCATGATGTATGCCTCGGAACTGGCCACCGCGGCGCAATACGATGCCAAGATCCTGGTCATCGTGGTGAACAACGGCATGTACGGCACGATCCGCATGCATCAGGAGCGACGGTTCCCCGCCCGCGTCTCAGGGACCGAGTTGAAGAACCCGGATTTTGCCGCCTATGCCCGCTCGTTCGGCCTGCATGGCGAGACGGTGACCCGGACCGAGGATTTCGCCGCGGCATTGGAGCGTGCGCGGTCGGCCCCGACCACGGCATTGATCGAACTGCGCGTCGACCCCGAGGCATTGACGATCAGGCAGTCGCTGAGCCAGATTCGAGCCCAGGCCCAGAAGGAACACGCCCAGGAGGGCTGATGACCCAGACCCGCGACCGCCTCATCCGCCGGATCGACCAGGCGCTCGGCCGCAGCAAGGCCGACCTGGTGATCAGGAACACCCGGTTCCTCAACGTGGTCACCGGCGAGGTCGCGGCGGGTGACGTGGCCGTCTGCGGCGACGTCATCGTCGGCACCTACGAAGCCTATGACGGGGTGATGGAGATCGACGGGCGCGACAAGGTCGTCGTGCCCGGCTTCATCGATACCCACGTCCATTGCGAATCGACGCTGGTCACGCCGCTCGAATTCGATGCCTGCGTGCTGCCGCGCGGCACGACGACGGCGATCTGCGACCCGCACGAGATCTGCAACGTGCTGGGCGAGCAGGGCCTAGAATTCTTCCTGCAGTCTGCCGGCAACACCGCGATGGACCTGCGGGTCCAGCTGTCGTCCTGCGTGCCGGCGACCCATCTGGAGACGGCGGGGGGCCGGCTGACCGCCGACGACCTGGTGCGCCACCGCAACCACCCCAAGGTGGTGGGGCTCGCCGAGTTCATGAACTACCCGGGCATCTTCCATCACGATCCGGACGTGCTCGACAAGCTCGTGGCCTTCGACGGCTGGCATATCGACGGCCATTCGCCGATGCTGTCGGGCCGCGAGCTGAATGCCTATCTCTCCTGCGGCATCCGCAACTGCCACGAATGCACCTCGGCGCCGGAGGCGCTGGAGAAGCTGCGCAAGGGCATGCAGGTGCTGATCCGCGACGGCAGCGTGACCAAGGACGTCTCGACCCTCGCCCCGCTGATCAATGCCGAGACGTCGTCCTTCCTGGCCTTCTGCACCGACGACCGCAACCCGCTCGACATTCATGACGAAGGCCATCTCGACCATCTGATCCGCAAGTCGATCCGGCTGGGCGCGCCGGTGGCCCATGTCTATCGTGCCGCGACCTGGTCGGCGGCGCGTGGTTTCGGCCTGCGCGACCGCGGGCTGGTGGCGCCGGGCTATCGCGCCGACCTCGTGCTGCTCGACGATCTGGAGACCTGTGCGGTCCATAGCGTGATCAAGGATGGCCGGGTGGTCGACGCTGCGAGTTTCGCCGGCCGCGCCCGGGTGCCGCTGGTGGGCCTCGATTCGATCAGACTCGATCCGGTGGAGTCCGCCGATTTCCGCGTCCCGGCGTCAGGCCCGTCCGGGCCGGTGATCGGCCTGAAGAATCATCAGGTGGTGACCGAGCATCTGACGATGAGCCTGCCTTATCGCGACGGCGAGCGTCTCGTCGATCTCGACAACGATGTGCTCAAGGTCTGCGTGCTGGGCCGGCACGGCAAGAACCGGAATATCGGTCGCGGCTTCGTCAAGGGATTCGGGTTCCGCGAGGGCGCGCTGGCCTCGTCGGTCGGCCACGACAGCCACAATGTCTGCGTCGTCGGTGCGACCGATGCAGACATGGCGCTGGCCGTCAACCGCCTGATCGAGTTGAAGGGCGGGTTCGTCGCCGTCCGCAACGGCCGGGTCATCGCCGAACTGGCCCTGCCGGTGGCGGGGCTGATGAGCGATCGGGATTTCAAGACGGTCGAGCGCAATCTGGTGACCCTGCGCGCCTCGGTACGGGAGCTTGGTTGCCCGCTCGACGAACCGTTCCTGCAACTGGCCTTCCTGCCCCTGCCGGTGATCCCGCATCTGAAGATCACCGACATGGGGCTGGTCGACGTCGATCGTTTCGAGCTGATCGCGGCCTGACGGCGTCAGCGTCGGCTTGCCAGGCGCATGACCACCATCTGCGCCGCGGCCGCCGCCGCCGCGGCGAGACCGAGCGCGGCGACGGCATGGCCGGCCAGCGGCGACAGGCCCAGTAGTTCGCTGCGCTGTCCGTCGGCGTCGAGGGCGAGGCCGCTGCGCAGCACCGCCCAGGCGAGAAAGCCGAGCAGCACGGCGGTGACCGCCAGCCAGAAGGTATCGATCCAGCGATTCAACCGGTCGGGGAAATGCTGGCTGAGCACGTCGATGGTGATGTTGCCGTCGGTGCGCAGGCAGCGGGCCAGGCCGAGGAAGCCGACGACCAGCATGGCAAGCTCGGTCTGCTCGACGCTCGAGGCGATGGTGAACGGGCTGAGCGAACGGCTGACGATGTCGGCGACGGTCATCGTCATCATGTAGGCCAGCGCGGCACCGGCGGCGAACACCAGCCAGCGGTCGAGGCGGGACGTCCAGGCGTTGATCGTGTCCATGCCGGTATCCTCAGCCGTAAAGCAGGTTGGGCAGCAGCAGCACGATCGACGGGAAGGCGATCAGCAGGCCGATGCGGACGAAGTCGGCGAGGATGTACGGCCCGACCCCGCGGAAGGCCTCGGTCGTGCCGATCCCCGGCACGACCTTGGTCAGCACGAAGACGTTCATGCCGAAAGGCGGGGTGATCAGCCCGAATTCGACCACCATCACCATGATAATTCCGAACCAGATCGGATCGAAGCCATAGCCGACGACGATCGGATAGATCACCGGCGTGACGATGAACAGGATGGCAATCGAATCGAGGAAGCAGCCCAGCAGGATCAGGATGCCGATGATCAGCGACAGCGATCCGTAGGCGCCGAGGTCTAGGGCGCGGACGAAGCCTTCCACCGCCTGCGGCACGCGGGCGGCCTGCATGAAGTATTCGAAGACCGAGATGCCGACGACGGCGAACAGGATCATCACCGAGGTCTGCACCGCCTCGACGATCGCGTCGACCAGCTTGCCCCAGGTGAGTTCGCGCTGCGCGAAGCCCAGCACGATGGCGCCGAACGCGCCGACCGAGGCTCCTTCGGTCGGCGAGAAGATGCCCGAGAACATGCCGCCCATGACGACCGCGAACAGCGCGACGATACCCCAGACGCCGCGCAGGGCGGTCAGCCGCTCGGGCCATGGGACCGGCTTGCCGGCCGGTCCGAGCGCCGGGTTGATCCGCATCCAGCAGGTGGTGGCGAGGCAGTAGAGCAGGGTGGCGAGGATGCCGGGCAGGATGCCGGCGGCGAAGAGACGGCCGAGCGAGGTCTGCGTCACCATCGCGTAGATGATCATCGCGACCGAGGGCGGGATCAGGATGCCGAGCGTGCCGCCGGCGGCCAGCGATCCCGCCGCGAGCGGCTTGGCATAGCCGTAGCGCAGCATTTCCGGGATCGCGACGCGGCCCAGCGTGCTGACCGTGGCGACGCTGGACCCGCAGATCGAACCGAAGCCGCCGCAGGCGACGATCGAGGCGATCGCCAGCCCGCCGCGGCGATGGCCGACGAAGGCGTAGGCGGCGCGGTAGAGCGCTTCCGCCAGGCCGCCCTTGACGGCAACGGTGCCCATCAGCACGAACAGTGGCAACACCGACAGCGCGTAGCTCGACAGGACGGTGGTGGGCGCATTAGCCAGCACGAACAACGCAGTCTGCTGGCCGTGCAGTGCCCAGAGCCCGACGAAGCCGGCAAGGATCAGCGCCAGGCCGATCGGGGCACGCAACGCGGCGATGCCGAGCAGCCCGGCGACACCCAGTGAACCGACGATGGCAGGGGCCATGATGCCGCGTCTCCCTACTGCGCCTTGCGCTCGGCGCGCAGCTTGGCCAACTCGGCGACCAGCGCCGCATGGAAGGCCGCGGCCTGCTTGCCGCGCTTCTCGACGTCGGCGATGTAGGTCGCGGTGACCTCCTGGGCCACCGGCATGACGCGGGCGCGGTCGGCGGCGCTCAACTCGACGAAACGCTGCCCCTCGGCCTGCAGGCCGCGCGCGACCTCCGCCCCCAGCCGCTCCCAGCAGGCGGCGGCCTTCTCGGCCAGCGCGGGCCCGGAGAAGCGGCTGCGGACGATCTCGCGGATGTCGGCCGGCAGGCTGTCGTAGCGCGCCTTGTTCATGCCGACGAACAGCAGCGCGACGCTGACATTGGCGAGCACATGCGTGCGCGTGACCTCGCCGATGCGAAAGGCCTGCAGCGCGGTGAATTCGGCCAGCGCGCCGTCGATCACGCCCTTCTGCAGATTCTCGTAGACCGCCGGGGCGGGCATCGCGATCGGGGTAATGCCGAGCCCCTTCAGCAGCGCCGTGGCGCCGACGCCGGTGGCGCGGATCCGTTTGCCCTTCAGATCGTCGATCCCGGTGAAGTCACCGCGCATGTGGATGGTCTGGGGCGGGGTGACCAGCAGGGCCATCAGATGGATATGCTTCAGTTCCTCGGCCAGGTAGGTCGGGGCCAGCCGGTTTAGCGCGATCGCGCCGATCGTCGCATCGTCGATCAGGAACGGCATGGTCGCGACCTCGGCCAGGGCAAACTGGCCCGGCGAATAGCTCAGCACGCCCTGCGAGATGTCCATCACCCCTTGCGCCACCTGTTCGTACTGGCGCAGCGGATGGGCGAAGGCGGTACCGCCCATGTACGTCTCGGTATCGAGCCGTCCGCCGGTGGCCGCCTTCAGCTCGGCCAGCATCGGCTGGGTGAAGCAGGCGACGAACGGATCGCTGGGGGCTTCCATCGTCGAGAACTTCAGGGTCGTGGTCTGGGCCCGGGCGACCGGGGCGGCAAGCCCCAAGGCAAAGGCGGCGACGGTCGCCAGCAGGATCTTGCGCATCATGGTTTCCTCCCTCTTCTTGTTGTCGATCTTCAGCCGATCGCGCGCGCGGCGCGCCGGTTGCGGGCCTCGCGGGCGAGATGGTCGAGGAATCGGGTCCTCACCGCCTTGGCTTCTTCCGGCGTCCAGGCGCGGAAGCCGCACCCGGCGGCCATGCCGGTCTCGCCGGCCGCGACCTTGGCCTCGAGCAGCGGATGGGGGCCGGGCGTCCGGTCGAGATCGGCGATCAGCACCCGATGGGCATCGAGCGTCAGGTTCAGCCCGACCATGTCCGACTGTTCGAGCGGGCCGAGCACGCCGAGTCGCGAGCCGAAGCCCTCGGTGACGACGCGATCGAGCGTCGCGGCATCGCACACGCCGGCCGCGATCAGCGCGATGGCCTCGCGCTTCAGCGCATGCTGCAGCCGATTGCCGATGAACCCGGGAATGTCGCGGCGGACGTGGACCGGCGACATGCCCGCCGCGGCCAGCAGCGCCATCGTCCGGTCGACGACGCGCAGGTCGGTCAGGTCGGACTGCACGACCTCGACCAGCGGCACGTAGTGCGGCGGATTCCAGAAATGGACGCCGAGGACGCGGCGGCGATCGGCGACCTTGGCCGCGATGTCGCGGATGGGAATGGCCGAGGTGTTGCTGGCCAGGATGACGTCGCCCCCGGTGAGGGCGTCGAGCGCGGCGAAGATCTCCTGCTTGATCGCGACCCGCTCGGGGCCCGCCTCGATGACGAAGCCGGCACCGGCGACGGCGGTTTCCAGCCGGTCGTGCAGGGCGATGCGCGATGCCGGTGCGGGATCGGCGTCGAGGCTGCGGAAGATTTCGGCCACCCGCTCGGGCACGCGGGCCAGCGCGGCGGGATCGGGATCGTAGACCGCCACCGGATGGCCGGCTTCGGCGAAGACCTGGGCGATGCCGTGGCCCATCAGCCCGGCGCCGACGACGGCAATGTTCATGATGTTTCCTGCCTGCATCGCTTCAGCCCGCCGTATAGCCGCCGTCGACATAGATCACCTGGCCGGTGCAGAAGTCGGATGCCGGGGCCAGCAGGTAGACCAGGATGCCCATCAGGTCGCCCGGCTCGCCCAGCCGACCGAGCGGGATGCGCGGCAGCGACTGGACCCGGCTGGCCGAGCTGCGATCGTCGTCGCCGAACATCCAGGCGGTCAGGTTCGAGCGGAAGACCGTCGGTCCGATCGCGTTGACGTTGACATGCTGGGGCCCCCATTCGGTCGCCAGCGTCCGGGTGAGGCCGTCGAGGGCGGCTTTGGACGTGCAGTAGGCAGTGTAGCCGCGCGGGGTGCCGTGACGCCCGCGCACCGACGAGACGAAGACGACCTTGCCATGGCCCTGCGCAGCGAAATGCGGGCCGATCGCCTTGCACAGCAGCCAGGGTGCCCGCACGTTCGCATCCATCACGGTCTGCCAGGCGGCGGGCGTCATCTCGCCGATCGCGGCGGGATGGTTGGTACCGGAGGCGACGACGAGGCCGTCGATGCGGCCATGGGCTGCGATCGCGGCATCGGCGATCGCCTGGGCGTCGTCGAGCGTGTCGGGCCGCCGCTGCAGGGTCGCATGGCCATGGCCGGGTAAATCTTCGGCCAGCCGCTGCAGTCCGCCGGCGTCGCCGGAGACCAGGGTCAGCCGGGCCCCCCGCGCGGCAAGCGTCTGGGCTGCGGCGCGGCCGAACGCGCCGGAAGCACCGGTGACGACGATCGACCGGCCGGCGATGTCGAACAGCGGATCCGGGCCGGTCACGACACCGCCCTCGCGCTTTCACCGATCACCAGCATCGTCGCCGCCGCCGTGCCGCGGTTGATCAGCGCGCGTGGCTCGCCCGGCGCGATGCGGCAGGAATCGAGCGGCATCAGGTCGCGTTCGCCGTCATCGGTGACGACGGTCATGCAGCCGTCGATCACGACGTAGACGCGCTCCAGCGGACTTGCCGCGCGCTCGGCGCCGCCGCCCGGCTCGAAGCGCGACAGGCCGCACCAGAAGCTCGCATTCGGGCTGGCATCCTGGCCCTGCAGGCGGAAGGCGGTCATTCCGAAATGGCCCGGCGCGCTGTAGGGGGCGAGGCCGGCCAGCGTGGTCACATGCATGGCGAAATGTCTCCGATTCAGTCGGTTTCGATGGCGACGACGCGCACGCCCGAGCCGTCGCCCTGGGTCCAGCGCCAGGGAAAGGCCATGAAGATGCAGCGCCGGCCGGTGACGGCATCGAGCGCGCCGCCGACGTTCTCGATGCCGGGGATGCCGTTCGCCAGCAGCGTCTTGTGCGCCGGCTCCCACAGCGGGAAATCCTCGATGATGCGGCGGCCGGTGGCGGCCTGGTATTCCTCGTCGAGATGCGGCTGCAGTGGCCCCGGACCATGCGGGCCGAGATAGGTGCCCAGCGGATGGTCCAGCGCCTGGACGTCGATGCCCACCATCTTGACGCCGCGCGCCACCAGCCATTCGGCCGCGTCGCGATAGAGGCCGGGGGAATAGGCGTAGTATTCCGGATCGTCGCCATAGCGGCGGTGCGATCCGGTGTTGATCATGACGATGTCGCCCGGTTCGATCCGCGGCCGCGCCGCTTCGAGGTCCGCCGGGGTGATCACCTCCCATCGCTGCTTCGGGATCGAAACGGCGACGCCGGTGCCGAAGAACCGCCACAGCGGCATGCCGGTCACGTCGGGGGTGTTTTCCAGCACGTGGATCGGGGCGTCCATGTGCGTGCCGCGATGCATGACGGTGGTGAACTGCTGCACCAGCATGCCGTCGCGGGCGTGGTAGTAGAGGCGGCGGAAGTCATGGATCGGGTTCTTGCCGGGCCAGAAGGACACGTCGTGGCCCCACGGGTGGCTCAGGTCGTGCAGTCGTCCGCCGGCGCGCAGCGACGGATCCTCGATCGCCACCAGCCGGACGATGCTGGCGTCGCCACCCGGCCAGCGCCAGGGGGCGGCGGTCAGGAACAGGTCGCGCCCGATCGCCGCGTCGGCCTCGCCACCGACTTCCTCGATCGTCGGAATCCCGGCCGCCAGCAGCCGGCGATGCGCCGGGTTGCAATCGGGAAAGTCGGTCCGCGGGTCGCGGCCGGTCGCCTGGCGATAACCGTCGGGCACCCGCCGATCGATCGGCCCGCCGCGATGCAGGCCCAGCGTGGTGGCCAGCGGATGATCGATCGTCGGCGTGTCGATGCCGACCAGGCGGACGCGGCGCGCGATCAGCCAGTCGGCCGCCGACGGATCCAGTCCCGGCGCCTCGCCGAAATAGGCGAAGGCGTCGGCCCAGCGCCGATGCCAGCCGGTGACGATGACCAGGATCCGGTCGGGCGGCAGATCCGGCGCGGCGCGCTCGAGGTCGTCGGCCGTCACCAGCTCCCAGCGCTGCTTCGGGATCGAGACGACCCGCCCCGGACCGAAGAAGCGGTCGAGCGGCAGCTCGCCCACCCCGGCGGCGCGCGGGATCAGATGGATCGGCGCATTCACGTGGGTCGAGGCATGCATCACCGTGGTGAAGCGCTGGGTCAGCGTGCCGTGGCGGGCGTGATAGGCCCCCTGCTCGAACCGCGTGCCCTCGTAACCCGGCCATACCGGGGTGCCGAAGCCCCAGGGATGGCTGAGATCGAAGAATCTGCGTCCGGTCGACGGCTCGGTCGTTCCCGCCATCGTCTTTCCTCCCGTTGTCCGTTGACGGGAAGGCTAGGCGCGGTCGCCTCGGTGTCGCCAATACCGTTGGGGCATTTCGTCATGCCGCGCAGTTATGGGGTCCGCGTGGACGGCGGGCGGCGATTGCGGTTCTAATGGAACGCCATGCAGATCGAACTTCGCCAGCTGCGCCAGTTCCTCGCTGTCGCCGAACTCAAGAGCTTCACGGCCGCGGCCGCGCGGCTGCACATGACCCAGCCGGCGTTGACGCGGGCAGTGCAGCAGTTGGAGGACCGTTTCGGTGTGCGGCTGATCGAACGCGGTGCCAAGACCTTCGAGCTGACTCGGTTCGGCCGCGTCCTGGCCGAGCGCGCGCGGCTGGTCGAGAAGGAAATCGCGCATATCGATTCCGAGATGATCGCGTTGAAGTCCGGCGTGTCGGGTGTGCTCAACATCGGTACCGGACCCAGTTCGATCGGCTATCTGCCCGATGCGCTCGTCGCCTTCCAGCGCGCCCATCCGCATGTCCGCGTCCGTCTCCGGGTCGACAGCATGGACGAGAGCCTGGCTGGCCTGCTGAGCGGCGAACTCGACCTGATCTGCACGGCGCTGGAGTTTCCGCGCCACCGGTCGCTGGTCTGCGAGCGGCTGTTCGACGTGCGCAATGTGGTGGTCGCCCGGCGCGAGCACGCGCTGGCCGATCGTGCCGGGCTCGAGGCCCGCGATCTGCTGTCTTGTCCGTGGGCCGGCTTCACCAACGATGAACTGGCCCAGGCGCGGCTCGGCGCCTATTTCGCCGCCAGCGATCAGGAACTGCCGCGCTTTGCGGTCGAAACCAACAATCTGGAAACGCTTTTCGCCGTCGTGGCGCAGTCGGACTACCTGGCCAGCATCCCGTCGCTGGTCCTGCCGCAGGCGCGCGCCCGCGGCCTCGTGCCACTACGGATGAAGGGGGCATTCTGGAGCGTGTCGATCGGCTTTGCCCATCTGCGCACCGCCCAGCTGCCGCCAGCTACCGCGGCCTTCGTGCAGGCCCTGCGCACCCATGTCGTGGCCATGCGCGAAGCCCTGCCGGCGTCACTCGACGCCTGACCTCAGGCGATCAGGCTGACCACGCTGCCGGCGGCGAGATCGCCGCTGCCGCTGCTGATCTTGTCGATCTGGGCGATCGCGTCGACCGCATCGCGCCGCTCGTCCTCGAATTCGTCCTTCCCACCCTTGCGCTGCGCTTCCTGCGCCATCTCCTCGATCATCGACTTGGCCTGGCGCAACAGCGCCTTGGCCTTGGTCAGCAATTCCTTCAGTTCCGGGTCGTTCTGGCTCTTCTGCCGGTCGCCCTGGATCTTCTCCATCATGGCCTGGCCCTTGGCGGCGGCGGCCTCCGCGGCACTCGGCATCGCCGTCGCGTCGTCGTCGGTCTTCTCGCTCTTTTCGCCGTCCTTGTCGGCGTCCTCGCCAGCGACATTCTCGCCCTTGGCGTCCTGGCCCTTCGTCTCCTGCCCCTTGACGGCCGGGTCGCCGGCGACGGCTTTTTCGCCGCCTGCGTTACCGGCATCGGTCGCATCGTCGCCGCCCTGCTCGCCAGCGGCCTGCTCGCCACCGGCCTGCTGCTCGCCGCCGGCCTGGGCGGCATTGGCTGCGCCTGCCGCGGCCTCGGTTCCGCCCGACTGGGGCTGCGCCGCCGCGGCGGAGGCCGGCGTCGCGGCCGGGGTGGACCCGGCCGTCGCCGGCACGCCCGGCGACGATGCGCCGAGCTGCTTGGCGATACCGGCGATCTCGCGGCTGAGCTGGGCGATCGCCTTGGCCATCGCGGGATTGTGCGCGGCAAACTGCATCAGCGACTTCAGCTGCTCGACCAGCATCCGCAGCTTTTCCTTCAGCGCCGCCTTGCGCTGCTCGTCGCCGCCCGAGGCGGCGGCGGACACGGTCCTAAGCACGGGGGTCTGCGGCTTGCCCTGGTCGTCGAGGTAGTTGCGCGCTTCGGTCGCCAGGTTGCGCTTTTCGGCGGCATCCTGCGCGCGCTTGTCCTCGTCCTGCTTGGTTTTTGCGTCGACCGCCTGGCGCGTCGCCTGCTGGCGGAACGAGTCGAGGGTGCCCGACGGGGCCGATGTCGCGTTGAGCATTCTGCTCTCCTTCCATTCCGCGAGCAGCATGCCAGATACATAAAATTATATCAATCTGTCGAATTGCGACGATTGGATGCCACACAACCCGCGATCAGTGGCGGGTCTGCGCCTCGGCGGTGTGGGCCGGCTGGGCCGCAGGCTGGGCTGCCGCCGGCTGGTGGACGACAAGCGACAGGTAGCGCAGGCAGGAGACGCGGAGGAACGAGGCGAGGTTCGGCACCTCGCCCCGATAGTCGACGATCTCGTCGTAGAGCTTGGCGATCAGCTGGTTGGTCGTCATGCCGTCGCGCGCCCCGATCTCGGCCAGGACGTCCCAGAACAGGTTCTCCAGCCGGATCGAGGTGACGACGCCGTGGATGCGGATCGAGCGCGAGCGGCTCTCATAGAGCATCGGGTCGGCCTTGACGTAGATCTCGCACATGGCGTCGTCTCCTCCGACGTGTCAGGCGGCGTGGCGCAGTTCGGTGCCGAGCACGCCGAGAAAGGCGGCAAGCCAGGCGGGATGCGCCGGCCAGGCCGGCGCGGTGACCAGGCGGCCATCGGCCACCGCCGCGTCGATGGCGATATCCTGATAGATCCCGCCGGCCATTTCCACCTCCGGCCGGCAGGCGGGGTAGGCCGAGACCTTGCGGCCGCGGATGACGTCGGCAGCGGCGAGCAACTGGGCGCCATGGCAGACCGCCGCGATCGGCTTGTCGGCGGCGGCAAAGGCGCGCACCAGCGCGACCACCGCCGGGTCCAGGCGGAGATATTCGGGGGCGCGGCCGCCCGGAATGACCAGGGCGTCGTAGTGTTCGGCGCGCACCGCCGCGAAATCCGCGTTGAGGACAAAATTGTGGCCACGTTTTTCGCTGTAGGTCTGGGCGCCTTCGAAATCGTGGATCGCGGTGGCGATGCTGTCGCCGGGCTTCTTGCCGGGACAGACGGCTTGGACGGTATGGCCGACCATCTGCAGCGCCTGGAACGGCACCATCGTCTCGTAATCCTCGGCGTAGTCACCGACCAGCATCAGGATGCGTTTTCCGGCCATCGCGGCCTCCCTTTCAGTGGCGTTTCCCGGCCCCAATCTCCCATGGCGGGCGCGGTAACGGGTAACAGCCGGCTACTGCTATCCCGGCCGTCAGCGGATTCATCTTGCATTCCATACCGGACTGGTCTTGATTTCCGCGCAAATCGGACCAGATCGGTCGTATTGCCAATCATTCGGGCCTGAAGCCAGATGATCCGCCTGAGCCGCCTTGCCGACTATGCCGTCGTCGCGATGACCCACATCGCGACGCGCGCCGATGGCGTGCACAATGCGGTCGATGTCGCGCAGGGCACGGGCCTGCCGGTGCCGACGGTATCGAAGGTGCTGGCCAAGCTGTGCCGCGGCGGGCTGCTGACCTCGCAGCGCGGCGCCAAGGGTGGCTACACGCTCAGCCGTCCGGCCGAGGCGATTTCGGTCGCCGCGATCGTTTCCGCGCTCGACGGCCCGATCGGCCTCACCCAGTGCACGCTGACCGAGGGCGAAGGCTGCGACGTCGAGCGCGTCTGCCCGTCGCGCCAGGGCGTGCACAAGATCAACCTGGCAATGCGCCGGGCGCTCGAGGATGTCAGCCTTGCCGACATCCTGCCGGCCCCGATCGTGTTTTCGCTTGCCCCCAAGGCTCCGCTAGCCGCTTTACAGCCAACGGACTGATGCCATGGCCGCGTCCCTAGAGACCATCGAAACCGTCGAAGCCCTGAACGACTACAAATACGGCTTCGTCACCGACATCGATTCCGAGTTCGCGCCCAAGGGCCTGGACGAGGACATCGTCCGCTTCATCTCGGCCAAGAAGGACGAGCCGCAGTGGATGCTGGACTGGCGGCTGAAGGCGTTCCGCCACTGGCAGAACCTCGAGGTCAAGGATCCGGCCTGGGCCAAGCTCGACTATCAGGCGCCCGACTACCAGGACATCTACTACTACGCCGCGCCGAAGACCAAGGAAGGGCCCAAGAGCCTGGACGAGGTCGACCCGGAGCTGTTGAAGACCTACGAGAAGCTCGGCATCCCGCTGGCCGAGCGGGCGGCGCTGGCCGGCATCGCGGTCGACGCGGTGTTCGATTCGGTCTCGGTCGCCACGACCTTCAAGGGCAAGCTGGCCGAGCTCGGCATCATCTTCTGCCCGATCTCGGAAGCGGTGCGCGAGCATCCGGAGCTGGTCAAGAAGTACCTCGGCTCGGTCGTGCCGGTCTCGGACAATGCCTATGCGACGCTGAATTCGGCGGTGTTCTCCGACGGGTCGTTCGTCTACGTGCCGCCGGGCGTGCGCTGCCCGATGGAACTGTCGACCTATTTCCGCATCAATGCCAAGTCGACCGGGCAGTTCGAGCGCACGCTGATCATCGCCGACAAGGGCGCCTATGTCTCGTATCTCGAAGGCTGCACCGCGCCGATGCGCGACGAGAACCAGCTGCATGCCGCGGTCGTCGAGCTGATCGCGCTCGACGATGCCGAGATCCGCTATGCCACCGTCCAGAACTGGTACCCGGGCGACAAGGAAGGCCGCGGCGGCATCTACAACTTCGTCACCAAGCGCGGGGCCTGCCGCGGGCCGCGGTCGAAGATTTCCTGGACCCAGGTCGAGACCGGTTCGGCCATCACCTGGAAATACCCCTCCGTCATCCTGCAGGGCGACGATTCGGTCGGCGAGTTCTATTCGGTCGCGGTGACCAACAACCGCCAGCAGGCCGACACCGGCACCAAGATGATCCATCTTGGCCGCAATACCCGCTCGACCATCGTGTCCAAGGGCATTTCGGCCGGCCGGGCGCAGAACACCTATCGCGGCCTCGTGCGCATGGGGCCGAACGCCGCCAATGCCCGCAATCATTCGCAGTGCGATTCGCTGCTGATCGGCGATCGCTGCGGCGGCCATACCGTGCCCTATATCGAGGTGCGCAACCGCTCGGCCAAGGTCGAGCATGAGGCGACCACCTCGAAGATCTCGGAAGACCAGCTGTTCTACTGCCGCCAGCGCGGGCTGTCGGCCGAGGATGCGGTCTCCACCATCGTCAACGGCTTCTGCAAGGAAGTGCTGCAGAAGCTGCCCATGGAATTCGCCGTCGAGGCCCAGAAGCTGCTGGGCGTCAGTCTCGAAGGCAGCGTCGGCTAAGGAAGTCCTCAGATGATCGTCATCTCGAATTTGCATGTCCTCGTCGACGGCAAAGCGATCCTTCGCGGCCTCGACCTGACCATCAATCCCGGCGAGGTCCATGCCATCATGGGCCCGAACGGTGCCGGCAAGTCGACGCTCAGCCACGTGCTGGCCGGCCGCGACGGCTATGAAGTGACCGAAGGGTCGATCAGCTATTTCGGCAAGGACCTGCTGGCGATGGAGCCAGAGGAGCGGGCGCGCGAAGGCCTGTTCCTCGCCTTCCAGTATCCGGTCGAGATTCCCGGCGTCGCCAACGCGACCTTCCTCAAGGCAGCCGTCAACGCCGTGCGCCGCCATCGCGGCATGGCCGAGCTCGACGCGATGGATTTCCTCAAATCCGCCAAGGCCAAGATGAAGGCCTTGAAGATGGACCAGAAATTCCTGCAGCGCGCGGTCAATGTCGGTTTTTCCGGCGGCGAGAAGAAGCGCAACGAAATCTTCCAGATGGCCATGCTGGAGCCGCGCTTCGCCGTGCTGGACGAAACCGATTCGGGCCTCGACATCGATGCGCTGCGCATCGTCTCGGACGGCGTCAACAGCCTGCGCGGGCCGGACCGCTCGATCCTGATGATTACCCACTACCAGCGCCTGCTCGACTACGTGAAGCCCGATATCGTCCATGTGCTGGCGCAAGGGCGCATCGTGCGGTCGGGCGGGCCGGAACTGGCGCTGGAGCTCGAGGAGCACGGCTATGGCGACATCGCCCAGCCGGCGGCCTGACGCGATGGCTGCCAATACCGCAATCGCCCAGGCGGCGCCGCAGCTGGCCGGTTATGCCGCGCTGCGCGGCCGGCTGCCGGGCGCCGCCTTGCCCTGGCTGGGGGCGGCGCGCGAAGGCAATATCGAGCGCTTCGCCGCGGCCGGTTTCCCGAGCCATCGGCTGGAAGCCTGGAAGTTCACCCGCCTGAGCGGCCTTGCCGATGCGGCACCGGCCGAGGGTGCGCCGGAGCCTTCGACGCTACCGGCTTTCGAATCCATCCCGACGGCCCATCGCCTGGTCTTCGTCAACGGCCGCTTCCGCGGCGATCTGAGCGACCTGGGCCACCTGCCGGGCAACGTCGCCGTGATCGACCTTGCCCAGGCATTGGCCGGCGACGACGCCGGCTGGCTCGAGCCGTTCCTGGCCGAACCCTTCGAGGACCGTGCCCGGTCGCTGGCCGCGCTGAACGGTGCGCGCGCCGACCACGGCCTGGCTATCCGGCTCGGTGCCGGGGCGGTGATCGATCCGGTCCACATCGTCTTCGCCGCCGACGCGTCGGCCGGCAGTTTTGCCCTGCACCCGCGCACGGTGATCGTTGCCGAGGACGGCGCCTCGGCCAGCGTGCTGATCAGCCATGTCGGCCGGGGCGATGGCGCCTACTGGTCGAATCCGGTGGTCCAGGCGCGCGTCGGCCAGCATGCGGTGCTGCGCCTCTACAAGCATCAGGACGAAGGGGCGGTCGCGCATCATACCGCGTTCACCTCGGTCGATCTGGCCGGCCATGGCTGTTTCCATGCGGCGACGCTGGGGCTCGGCGGGCAACTCGCCCGCGACGAGATCGCGGTGCGGCTGGGTGGTCCCGATGCCGAATGCCGGCTGGGTGCGGCTTCGCTGGCCCGTGGCCGCCAGTTGCTCGATGCGACCTGGCGGTTGTCGCATGACCATCGCGGCGGCAATTCGAGCCAGTTGTTCAAGAGTGTCGCCGACGACATGGGCCATGTGGTGTTCCAGGGCGCGGTCAATGTCGCAGTCGATGCGCAGAAGACCGATGCCCAGCAGCTCTGCCGCCATCTCCTGCTTTCCGACCAGGCGGCCGCCGATACCAAGCCCGAGCTGGAAATCCTGGCCGACGACGTCAAGTGCAGCCACGGCGCGACGATCGGCGATCTCGACCCGGCTTCGCTGTTCTATTTCCAGGCCCGCGGCATCGGCATCGACCAGGCTCGCGCGCTGCTGGTCGCGGCCCATCTGCGCGAACCGCTCGACCAGATCGAGGCCGAGCCGATCCGCAATTTCCTGCTGGCAGCGCTCGGCCGCGCGCTGGGCCATCAGGTCGAGGACGCCTCCGCATGACGCTCGATCTCGCCCGTATCCGCGCCGATTTCCCGGCGCTCGGCCAGGACATGTACGGCAAGCACCTGACCTTCCTCGACTCCGCGGCCTCGGCCCAGAAGCCGCGGCCGGTCCTCGACGCGTTGCGCAGCTTCTATGAGTTCGAGTACGCCAACGTCCATCGCGGCGTCTATTGGCTGTCGCAGCGCGCGACCGAGCGCTACGAGCAGTCGCGCGCCAAGGTCCGCGCTTTCCTCAACGCCGCCCGCGACGAGGAGATCGTCTTCGTCCGCGGTGCCACCGAGGGCATCAACCTCGTCGCCCAGAGCTGGGGCCGCGCCTTTCTCCAGCCGGGCGACGAAGTCGTCATCTCGGCCATGGAGCATCACTCGAACATCGTGCCCTGGCAGATGCTGCGCGACGAACGCGGCATCGTGCTCAGGATTGCCCCGATCACCGACGATGGCGATCTCGACCTCGCGGCCACCGCCAGCCTGATCGGCCCGCGGACCAAGCTGGTGGCCATTGCCCATGTCGCCAATGCCCTCGGCACCATCCTGCCGGTGCGCGAGGTGGTCGCGATGGCGCGCAAGGTCGGGGCCAAGGTGCTGGTCGACGGTTGCCAGGCGGTGCCGCACATGGCGGTCGACGTGCGCGATCTCGACGTCGATTTCTACGTCTTCTCCGGCCACAAGCTGTATGGCCCGACCGGCATCGGCATCCTCTATGCGAGGCACGAGCATCTGGTGGCGATGCCGCCCTGGCAGGGCGGCGGCGACATGATCCGCTCGGTCACCTTCGAGAAGACGGAATATGCCGACCCCCCGGCGAAGTTCGAGGCCGGCACGCCCCATATCGCCGGCGCGGTGGGGCTGGGGGCGGCGATCGACTATGTGCAGGCCATCGGCTTCGACGCCATCGTGGCCCACGAACGCGACCTGATGACCTATGCCACCGAACGGCTGGGCCGGATCAATTCGCTGCGCATCATCGGCACGTCGAAGACCAAGTCGTCGGTGATCTCGTTCACGCTGGCGGGGGTGCATCCGCACGATATCGGCACCATATTGGATCGTGAGGGCATCGCCATTCGCGCAGGCCATCACTGCGCCCAGCCGGTGATGGACCGTTTCGAGGTCGCCGCGACCGCGCGCGCCTCGTTCGGCATCCATAACGGCCGTGACGACGTCGACGCGCTGGTGGCCGGCATAACCAAGGTTCTGGAGATCTTCGCCTGATGAGCGATCTGCGCGACCTCTACCAGGAAGTCATCCTCGACCATTCCAAGCGGCCGCGGAACTTTCATGCGATCGACGGGGCCGAGCTGGCCAAGGGCCACAATCCGCTCTGTGGCGACCGCGTCACCGTGTTCGTCAAGGTGGTCGACGGCGTCATCGCCGATGTCGGATTCCAGGGTGACGGCTGCGCCATCTCGAAGGCGTCCGCCTCGCTGATGACCGAGGCGGTCAAGGGCAAGCGGGCGGACGAGGCCCGCCACCTGTTCACCCTGTTCCACGATGTCTGCACCAGGGACGATGTCGAGGATCCGGAAGGCGAACTCGAAAAGCTCGAGGTCTTCTCGGGCGTCCGCGAATACCCGGTGCGGGTGAAATGCGCGACCCTGCCCTGGCATACGCTGGTCGCTGCCCTCGACCACAAGCCCGATACGATCAAGACGGAGTGACGGCGATGGATGCCGAGACACCGAATCCGCCGGCCGAGGTCACGTTGCGCGACAACGTCATCGGCGTGCTGAAGGATACCTACGACCCGGAAATTCCGGTCGACATCTACGAACTGGGCCTGATCTACAAGGTCGATGTCAGCGCCGACGGCGATGTCGACATCGACATGACGCTGACCACCCCGGCCTGTCCGGTGGCGGGCAGCATGCCCGGCGAGGTCGAATCGAAGATCCTGGCCTTGCCGGGCGTGCGCGACGTGCGGGTCAACCTGGTCTGGGACCCGCCGTGGGACCGCGACATGATGTCGGAAGCCGCCCAGCTGGAATTGGGCTTGATTTGACCTATATTGTTGAAGATCAGACCATCGGGAGGCCATTGCGATGTCCGCTCTGCGCGCCAAGTTCAAGCCTGTGACCCTGACCGCCGCGGCCGCCGACCGCGTGCGCGAGATCATGGCGCGCCGGGAGACGCCGGCGATCGGCCTGCGCGTCGCGGTCGAGAGCAAGGGATGCTCTGGGCTTTCCTACAAGCTCGACTATGCCGAGGAGAAGCGGCCGGCCGACGAACTGGTCGAGGATCAGGGCGTGACCATCCTGATCGACCCCAAGGCCCAGATGTTCATCTTCGGGACCGAGATCGACTATGTCGAAGACAAGCTGACCGCCGGCTTCGTCTTCCGTAATCCGAACGAGAAGGGCCGCTGCGGCTGCGGCGAGAGCTTTCACGTCTGATCCCCGCTCGCCCTGACGGGCGATGCTCGATCTTCGCCTGCTGAAGACCTTTGTCGTCGTCGGCCGCCTGCTGCATTTCGGCCGGGCGGCCGCTGCGCTGAGCGCGACCCAGCCCGGCGTCACCCAGCACATAGCACGGCTCGAGGAGCAGCTCGGTTTCGCGCTGTTCAAGCGCTCGAAGCGTTCGGTCTCACTGACCGAGGCTGGTGCGCTTTTCCTGCGCCGTGCCGGCCGGCTGCTGGCGCTGGCCGAGCGGATCGAGGCGGAGGCCCGCGCGGTGGCGGCGGGTGAGGCGGGCCAGCTGGCGCTTGGCCTGTCCTCGGCCATCGTCTATTCCGAGATCCCGGCGCTGATCTCGGCCTTCAAGCAGGCTCATCCCACCCTCGGCGTGCGGATCGCCGTTCATGCCGGCGATGCCTTGCGCGAGCTGCTCGACGCCGAGGCCGTCGATGCCGCGATCACGACCTTGCCGGTCCGCGACCCGGGTTATCGCTGCCTGTTGCTGGACGGCAGGACGGCAATGGGCGTGGCCCTGCCGGCGGGGCATCGCCTGGCCCGGGCCGGTGCGGTATCGATGCGGGCGCTGCGTGGCGAAACCTTCGTCGTCGTCCCGCGCGACCAGCATCCGGAGGCGCATGACGCTCTTGCGGCCGCGATGCTGGCCGGCGGCACCCCGCTCGATATCGGCGGCCATGAAGTGTCGTTTCCGAACCTCGTCGCGCGGGTCGCCTTGGGCGAGGGGGTCGGCCTGGTGCCGCTGGCCTATGCCGGCATGGCGCCGCAATCGGTACGCGTCGTACCGCTCGGCGATCCCGGCCTTGCCCGGCTCAAGATTTACCTGATCGCGCGCGCCGACAACGATCATCCGGCGCTGGCCCGCTTCATCGCGGCCATGACCGGTCATAAGAAACCGTTATCAAGATCCCGCAACAGATAATTGGCGCCGTTGACCTCGTCGTCGCATGGTCGACACGCATTCGACGGAGACAGCTGCCATGACGATCGAGATTCGCCCTGCCGACAACACGCTGGCCGATTGGCAGGCGATCCATGATGGCGCTGCCGCCCGGCTCGCCACCGCCGCGATGGGCCTGATCGAGCGGTCGGCCGGGCTGGTCGATCGCATCGTCGCCGAGGGCAAGCCGGTCTACGGGGTCAATACCGGCTTCGGCAAACTGTCGCACCGGCGCATCGCCGAAGGCGATCTGGCCCGGTTGCAGGAGAACCTGGTGCTGTCGCACACCGTCGGCACCGGCGAGCCGCTGGCCGATCAAATCGTTCGGCTGGCCATGGCGCTGAAGCTGGCGGCGCTGGCCCGGGGCGCTTCCGGCGTCCGCCCCGACATCGCCGCGCTGCTCGAAGCCATGCTCGACCGCGACGTCATCCCGATCGTGCCCGGCCAGGGGTCGGTCGGCGCTTCGGGCGATCTGGCGCCGCTCGCCCACATCGCGGCCGTGCTGATCGGGCGGGGCCGGGCGCGCCGCGGCGACCGCGTGCTGCCCGGCGCCGAGGCGCTGGCGGCAGCCGGTCTGGCGCCGGTGACGCTCGGGCCGAAGGAAGGTCTGGCGCTGCTCAACGGCACGCAGGTGACGACAGCGATCGGGTTGAGCGGGCTGTTCGGCATCCGCCGCCTGTTTGCCACCGCGCTGGTGACGGCGGCGCTTTCGGTCGAGGCCGCGCTGGGCTCGACCGTGCCGTTCGATGCCCGCATTCAGGCGCTGAAGCCGCATCCGGGACAGGCGGCGGTGGCAGCTGTGCTGCGCGGGCTGATCGGGGACAGCGACATTCGCGCGCTGCACCGCCGTGAGGGCCGGCTGCAGGATCCGTACTGCCTGCGCTGCCTGCCGCAGGTGATGGGGGCCTGCCGTGACGTGATCGGGTTTGCCGCCGGCATGCTGGAAATCGAGGCCGGCGCCGTCTCCGACAATCCGCTGCTGCTCGACGACGGCGATGTCGTCTCGGGCGGCAACTTCCATGCCGAGGCGGTCGGGTTCGCGGCGGACATGCTGGCCAACGCAACCGCCGAGATCGGTGGCATGGCCGAGCGCCGGATCGCCATGCTGATCGACCATGGCCAGTCGGGCCTGCCCCCCTTCCTCACCGCTGCCGGGGGCCTGACGTCGGGGTTCATGAGCCTGCAGATCACCGCCGCGGCCCTGGTTGCCGAAAACCGGCAGAAGTCGCACCCCGCCGTGGTCGACAGTGTCCCGACTGTCGGCAACCAGGAGGATTTCGTGTCGATGGCGACCCACGGCGCCCGCCGCGTGCTGGAGATGCTGCGTAACGCCGAGGCGATCGTGGCGATCGAGTTGCTGGCCGCCGTCGAAGGGCTCGACCACCGGGCTCCGTTGAAGGCCGGGCCGCGGCTGGAAGCCGTGCGGGCGCTGGTGCGTTCGCGGGTGCCGTCGATGGCGCAAGACTGGGAATTCTCCACGGCGATGCGTGCGGCCGAGGAACTGGTCCGATCGGGCGCCGTCGCCCGCGCGGCCGACCTCGATCCGTTCAACTGAGGAAGTTTGCGGTGGCGGCAAACAGGGCGTCGCGCCCGCGTTCCAGATGCATCAGATGCGTCGCTTCCGGGATGACGACATCGCCGGCGCAGGCGCCGAGGCGACGGTGCAGCCAGGCGGCATCGTCACCCGTCGTCACGCTGTCCCAGGCGCCGCGGATGATCAGGGCCAGCGCGGTGACCCGTGCCGGATCATAGGCAAGGTCACCCGACCAGGCCGCCTGGATATCGGCCGCCGGCCCGCCCGGCACCCGCACCGCCGGCGGGTTACGATCCTTCGCCTGCGGGTCGGTCGCCAGCCAAGCCGGTCCCCACTGCGCGAGATCGGGTTCGAGCAGCACGGGCGGATGGCCTGGCGGCACGTCTTCGACGAACCGGGCCAGCTGATCGGCGAGGGTGATTTCGCGCCAGCGCTGGATCGGTCCAGGCGATGCTGTCTGGCGTTGCGCGATGGGGCCGAACAGCACCAGCCGGTCGACGGCCTCGGGATGATCCGCGGCGAAGCGGCCGGCGGCGATCGTGCCCCAGCTATGCGCGACGATCGCGACGCGGTCCCGGCCGGTGGTGGCGCGGACATGGGCGACGACGCGTGCGATCTGGGCCGCGGCTTCCGGCGCCCGGCCGCCGTCGCCTGGCGGCGCCGAGCGGGCGTAGCCGGCGAAGTCGAAGGCCCAGACATCGTGGCCGCCGGCCTGCAGGTCGTCGGCCCAGGAGCGGCCGGCAAAGCGATAGCCGACCGACAAGGCCGCGGGGAAGGTCGCCCCATGCACGTAGAGTATGGGGCGGCCGCGGCCGGGCCAGTGATGGATGGCAGTCGCATCGGACGAGAGAATCATCGGTGCCTCCGTAACGGGGCACGATCCTGCTGCGTGCCGGGCTGGACCGTCACCGCTGATCGCTTCGGCGCGCGCCGAAGCGTCGCGGCGAGACAGCGATGGCGCACCGGGCTAGACTCGCCGTCATGACCACAGGACCTCTGATCGCCGAAGTCGCCGCCCTGGTCGGTGACCCGGCCCGCGCCAACATGCTGACCGCGCTGATGGCCGGCAAGGCCTTGACCGCATCGGAACTGGCCTATGTCGGCGGGGTGGCGCCGCCGACCGCGTCAGGTCATCTGGCCAAGCTGGCGCAAGCGCGGCTCGTCGTCGTCGCGACCCAGGGGCGGCATCGTTATTTCCGCCTGGCATCAGTCCAGGTGGCCCGCATGCTGGAAGGCCTGATGGCGGTGGCTGTCGACGGCCCGCCGCGTCACCGTCCGACCGGTCCCCGCGACAAGGCGTTGGCGGCGGCACGCACCTGCTATGACCATCTTGCCGGTGGGCTCGGCGTCGGGCTCGCCGATGCGCTGACCCGGCGCGGCCTGGTTCAGCTCGACGACGACGGCGGGGCGGTGACCGACGACGGCCACCGGTTCCTGGCCGAATTCGGCATCGATTTGGAACAGGCCGGGCGCAGCAGACGGATCTTCTGCCGTCCGTGCCTCGACTGGTCGGAGCGGCGCTGGCATATCGGTGGCGCGGTCGGCGCCGCCCTGGCTGACCGCTGCTTCGGCCTCGGCTGGATCGCCCGGGTGCGCGACACGCGCGCCGTCTCGGTGACCCCGGCCGGCCGGTCAGGGTTTGCCGAGAGCTTCGGCCTCGAAATCGACGAGGGCGGTCAGACCGCGCCGAAGGCGGCGTGATAGCTGACGACGCCGTCGAGCCCTGCCAGCGCCCGTTCGGCGAGCGCTGCCACCTGAAAGGCGCCGGGCGGGCAGGGCTGGTCCCATTCCAGGCCGAACAGGCCGGCCGGTACGAAGCCGAAGCGGCCGTAATAGGCCGGGTCGCCCAGCACCACCGCGGCCCGCGCCCCCAGCGCCTCGGCCTGGTCGAGGCCGGCCTTGACCAGCATGCGGCCGATCCCGGCCTTCTGGTGCAGCGGCATGACGCTCAGCGGGCCCAGGCCCCAGACGACCGCGCCGTCGGGATTGCCCGTCAAGGCGACCGGGCTGAAGGCGATATGGCCGACGATGTCGTCGTCATAGGCGGCGACCAGCGACAGGCTCAGCGCCCCGGCGCTGCGCAACGCGGCGACCAGCCCGGCTTCGGCATGCCGCCCGAAGGCCGTGCCGATCACCACGGCGATGGCCGCTTCGTCGCCCGCGCGCTCGCCGCGGATTTCGGGGATCATGGCGCCACCGTAGCGCTATCGGCACTGGGCTTGCGTCGCTGATAGATCTCATAGCGATCGATATCCATCAGCTTCTCGTATTTCGCGAAGGTCTTGGCGAACAGCGGGTTGCGCTGGAAATAGTCGAGATAGCTGAAGCCCGTGGCCTGGCAGCGTGGGATGCCCGGAACGGTATCGATGATCACGAGATCCGGCTTGCCCTTGGCGAAATCCTCCGGCACCACGCGGAACATGAACTTTTCGCCCTGGCCCATCGATTCCAAGGAATGGTAAAGGGCCCCCCAGTCGTCGCAGCCGGCATAAATGCCCTGTACCGGCCACATGTCGAGGAAGCGCTGGGTCAGGTGGATGTCGGTGTAGTTGGCCAGCGGATAGATTGGATAGATGCCCGGCGATAGCACCATCACCGTGCGGTTGGGCGCCTCGCGCTCGATGATGTGGGCCAGCCGGGCGACGATCGATTCCTCGTAGTCGCGCTGTTTGTCGAACGGCGGCAGGAACAGGGCGGCCTGATAGTAGAGCAGCAGCATGAACGTCGCCGCCAGTGCCGCCACCGGCAGGCGGCGGGCCGTCGAATCGGTCGGCAGGTAGCGGTCGATCAGGTTCGACAGGAAAACGGCGCCGAGCATCAGGGTCGCCGTCATCGCCGGATAGCTCTGATAGGACCAGCCCTTGCCCTGGGCGGTTGCCGAGATCACCGCGCCGATCGAGAACAGCGCCAGCGTCTGCACCAGCCGCGAATGGGACAGGATGAAGGCCGCCGGCACCAGCGGCAGCAGCGCGACGATCGTCGGCCCGAGATAGGGGCCGTCCAGGATCGACAGCAGGCTGTTGTCGGATACCTTGGTATAGAGCTTGAAGGTCAGCGGCAGGGCGATGCGGAAGTAGTCGGGGGTGACGATCAGGGCAATCGCGACGTGGGCGGCGAGTGTCAGCCCGACGATCCAGGGGACGATGTCGCGCAGGCCGTCGCGCCAGCCCTGGCGGTAGAGGACGTAGAGTTCGATGGTCAGCGGGATCAGCACGAAATGAGGCTTCAGACCGAAGCCGATGCCGGCCATGATCGCCAGCGGCACGCGCAGGCGCAGCGGCAGCACGTCGTGATCGGCGCGGGCGGCGGCCAGCAGCACGTAGGGCGCAGACAGCACCACCATAATGTGTTCGCGCTGGGTGAAGTCGCCGGCGGGAAATACCGCCAGCAGGAACAGGATCAGCGCGGGCAGCACCAGGCTGGTCAGCGGTTCGCGCCCCAGCGGCATGTAGGACAGCACACGCCGGCACAGGAAGAAGGCGGCGATGATCGCCGCCGATACCAGCACCACCAGCCACTTGGTTCCGTCGATGCCGGTCAGCCGGGCCAGCCCCTCGGGCACCAGCGATATCAGGAAGATCAGTGGCGGATTGACGTCGATGATGTCGCGATAGAGCACGTCGCCCAGCAGCATGCGCTTGGCGGCATAGAGGATCGCGGCGCTGTCGTGGTTCAGCGGCGGCCACAGATAGCCGATCAGCCACAGGCTGGGGATCAGCAGCAGCGCCAGGAAGACGCCGTCGGCCACCCGTTCGCGCCAGCCTTCCTCGGTCCAGCGCTGCAGCAGTGTATAAGGCCGGCGGATGCGCTTGGCATCGGCTGCCAGGGGGTCGAGGGTTTCCTCGCTCAACCGGGTACTCCATTCAAGGCGGCGGGCACCATAAACCGGCGGGACCGGCGCCGCAAATCGCCTTGCGGCTGCCTTTCCGTTGCCAAAATGGCATCCGATGGTAAAAGCGGCGTTAGGATGCAAAAGCCACTGCCGGTGGCGTTATCGATGACGGGGCGGGCGGAAATAAGGCATGGAGCCGCGCGAATACGAGCTGATGGCGGGGCTGGAGGACGGCATGTGGTGGTATCGCGCCGCCCATGCCAACCTGATGCTGGCCCTCGGCAAGCCGCCTGCGACGGCCAACCCGCTGCTCGATGCCGGTTGCGGGACCGGTGGTTTCCTGCGCCGGCTGGGGCAGGCCCGGCCCGGCCTGGCCGCCGTCGGCCTCGATATTTCCGGGCAAGCCCTGGCCCTCGCCCGCACCCGGGTAGGTGCCCGGCTCTGCGCCGGGTCGGTCAACGCGCTGCCTTTCGCCGATGACAGCTTCGCCGCGGTCGCCTCGATCGACGTGCTCTGCCATCGCGCGGTCGAACCGCTGAAGGCGCTGTCGGAAGCCTTTCGCTGCCTGGCGCCGGGCGGCCGCCTGGTCCTCAACCTGCCGGCCTATGCCTGGCTTGCCTCGGCCCATGACCTGCGGGTGCACAATGACCGCCGCTTCACCCGCGGCGAGGCCGTGGCGCTGGTCGAGGCGGCAGGCTTCACCGTGGCCAGGGCCAGCTACTGGAACATGCTGCTGCTGCCGCTGATGGTGCTGCGGCGCAAGATCTTCGCCGGCTCGGCCGGCTCGGAAAGCGACGTCAAACCCTATCCCCCCGTGATCGACCGCCTGTTCTTCGCGCTTACCGCCATCGAGCGATGGTGGCTGAAGGCCGGCGGCAACCTGCCATGCGGCGGTTCGATCCTGATCCTTGCGGTGAAATCATGACTGAACAACCGGAACCGCGTTTCGGTCTCTCGATCGTCGTTCCCGTCTATAACGGCGCCGCCTCGGTGGGGCAGCTGGTCGAGGCGCTGGCCGGACTCAAGGTCCATGGCGGGCACGAGATCATCCTGGTCAACGACTGCAGCCCGGACAACTCGCTGCAGATCTGCCTGGGCCTGACCGGCCGCGAAGACGTGCCGGTGACGGTGGTCGATCTTGCCCGCAATTTCGGCGAGCATAACGCGGTGATGGCCGGGCTGTCGCAGATCCGCGGCGCCTACGTCATCACCATGGACGACGACCTGCAGAACCCGCCCGAGGAAGTCGTCCGCCTCTACGATCACGCCCGGCTGAACGACCGCGACGTGGTCTACACCTACTACGCCCAGAAGCAGCATCACCCGCTGCGCAACCTGGGCTCGAAGTTCTCGAACTGGTGCGCCGACAAGTTGATCGACAAGCCCAAGGGGCTCTATCTGTCGTCGTTCCGCTGCATGAGCGCTTTTGCGGTGCGCAAGATTCTCGAACATCGCGGGCCGTATCCCTATGTCGACGGCCTGCTGATGCAGGTCACCCAGCGCCTCGACCGGATCGAGGTTCGCCATCTGCCGCGGGCCGAGGGACGGTCGAACTACACGCTGCGCCGGCTGATCCGGCTGTGGCTATCTGTCTTCCTGAATTTTTCGGTCATGCCCCTCAGGCTCGCGACGGTCGCGGGCTTCGCGTTGACCGGCATCGGCCTCGTCTTCCTGCTGATCGTCGTGATCGAGGCCCTCCAGGGCAGGACGCCGGAAGGCTACGCCTCGCTGATGGTCGTGCTGCTGCTGGTCGCCGGCGTGCAATGCATGATGCTCGGCGTGGTCGGCGAGTACCTCGGGCGCCTGTTCCTGACCGTGAACGGCAAGCCGCAATTCGTCGTTCGCACGGTGACGCGTGGTGCCGTCGATCCGGACAAATCGTCGTGACGTGGTCCTATCTGGCGCTCGCCGGCGGCATCGCCGGCGGGGTCGTCGGCCAGATCCTGTTGAAGAAGGGCGCGGGCGAACAAGACTTCGTTGCCCAGCTGCTCAACCCGGCGACGATCGTGGGGTTCTTCTTCTACGGCGTTTCCGCGATCCTCTACATCATCGCGCTGCGCAAGATCCCGGTTTCGGTCGCCTTCCCCAGCGTTTCGGTCTCCTATATCGCGGTCGCACTGCTTGGCGCCTTCCTCTACGGCGAGCCGCTGGGCTGGCTCAAGCTCGTGGCCATCGGCCTCATTCTTCTGGGGGTTGTTCTTCTGTTCCAGTCGTGAGAACCTGAGACATAGGTCCAGTAACCATTTGTTAAGTTATGGGGCGCAAGGATCAGGGTCCAGGCACAGGCGGGACGCCCGTGCAAGCGGTGGAGGAGAACGGCGCGATGGTGACGCGGAGCGGAGAGGATCTGCCGCTGCAGGCGGCTCCCCGCAATATCTTCGCCCGCGAAGCGGCCCGCGCCGGCGGCCCGCGCGACGAACCACCGGCCATCGTGTTTCTGCAGGGCGCATTGCGCGACAATCCGGCCCGTGCGCCCGAGATCGTTGCTGCGGCGCTCGCGACCGCACCTGATCTGGCCGACGACATCGTCGCCGTGGCCACGCGGCTCGCCCCGCGTGCCGCCAACGAGATTCAGCGCGTGGTCGCCGAGGCGATGGCTGCGAACGGCTACGACAAGTAGCACCGATAATCCGTGAATCCGCCGCTTTATGACGCTTTTGCGTCATGTGCCCGATTCGTGCCGCGTCGGTTGACACGGCCGTCCCATTGTCGTTAGGTCTGCGGTTTCTTCCGAAGCCCCTCAGGGAGGACAGGCTCGTGTCCGGCGCTCTTCTGCCCACTTACAACCGTGTCGATGTTGCGTTCGAACGTGGGGAGGGCGCCTGGCTTATCGCCACCGATGGGCGACGATTCCTCGATTTCTGCTCCGGCATCGCCGTCACGGCGCTGGGGCATAGCCACCCCAGGCTTGTCGCCGCGCTGAACGAGCAGGGCGCCAAGCTGTGGCACACCTCGAATCTGTTCCGCGTGCCCGGCCAGGAAAAACTGGCCGAGCGGCTGTGCGCCGCGACGTTCGCCGACCGGGTATTCTTCACCAACTCGGGTGCCGAATCGATCGAACTCGCGATCAAGATGGCCCGCCGCTTTCATCACGTCGAAGGCCGGCCCGAGCGCTATCGGCTGATCACCTTCGATGGCGCCTTCCACGGCCGCACCCTCGCCACCATCGCCGCCGGCGGCAATCCGAAATATCTCGACGGCTTCGGCCCGGCGATGCCGGGCTTCGACCAGGTCGCCTATGGCGACCTCGCCGCCGCCGAGAAGGCGATCGGAACCGAGACGGCGGGCTTCCTGGTCGAACCGGTGCAGGGCGAGGGCGGCGTGCGCTATTTCGGCCCCGATTTTCTGCGTGGCCTGCGGACGCTGGCCGACCGTCACGGCCTGCTGCTGGTGCTCGACGAGGTGCAGTCCGGCATGGGGCGTACCGGCAAGCTGTTCGCCCATGAATGGACCGGGGTTACCCCCGACATCATGGCGACGGCCAAGGGAATCGGCGGCGGCTTCCCGCTCGGTGCGTGCCTCGGCACCGAGGCGGCGGCCAAGGGCATGGTGGCCGGCACCCATGGCTCGACCTATGGCGGCAATCCGCTGGCCATGGCGATCGGCAATGCCGTGCTCGACGTCATGCTCGAGGATGGTTTCCTCGAAGGGGTCGCACGCCGCGCGGCGCTGTTCACCCAGAAGCTGTCGATGCTGATCGACAAGTATCCCGACGTGCTCGAGGAAATCCGCGGCGAGGGTTTCCTGCGCGGCCTGAAATGCCGCAAGCCCGCCGGTGATCTGGTCAACGCGCTGCGCGAGGAAGGCATGCTGACGGTTTCGGCCGGCGACAACACCGTCCGCCTGCTGCCGCCGCTGATCATCACCGAGGAAGAACTGGCCGACGCGACCGAGCGCCTCGACAAGGCATGTGCGAGGTTGCAGGCGTGACCGGACCCAGGCATTTCCTCGATCTGGATCAGGTCGACGGGGGCGAGCTGCGCCACATTCTGGACGATGCCGTCAGGCGCAAGACGGCGCGCGCCGGCCTGCCCAAGGGTACGGCCGATGCCGATCGGCCGCTGGCCGGCCGCATTCTCGCGATGATCTTCGACAAGCCGTCGACCCGCACCCGGGTTTCCTTCGAGGTGGCCATGCGTCAACTCGGCGGCGAGGCGCTGTTGCTGCAGTCCGGCACGACCCAGATCGGCCGGGGCGAGACGATGGCCGATACCGCCCGGGTGCTGTCGCGCTATGTCGACGCCATCATGATCCGCACGACTGGGGCCGACCGGCTGGCCGAACTGGTCGACCATGCGACGGTCCCGGTCATCAACGGCCTGACCGACGACAGCCATCCCTGTCAGATCATGGCCGACGTGATGACCTACGAGGAGCATCGCGGTTCGATCGCGGGCAAGGTCGTGGCGTGGTCGGGCGACGGCAACAATGTCGCGCGGTCCTGGATTCACGCCTCGGCCCGCTTCGGTTTCGAATTGCGCCTGGCCTGTCCGGAACAGCAGCGCCCCGCCGCCGGTGCGGTGGCCTGGGCGCAGGCCCAGGGCGCCCGCGTCCATGTCCTGGACGATCCCGCCGCGGCGGCACGCGATGCCGATTGCGTCGTTACCGACTGCTGGGTCTCGATGGGCGAGAAGGAAGATGCCAGCCGCCACAACCTGCTGCGACCCTATCAGGTCGACGAGCGGCTGATGGCCATGGCCAAGCCCGATGCGCTGTTCATGCATTGCCTGCCCGCCCATCGCGGCGAAGAGGTGACCGCCGGGGTCATCGACGGCCCGCAATCGGTCGTCTTCGACGAAGCCGAGAATCGTCTGCATGCGCAGAAGAGCGTGCTGACCTGGTGCCTTGCCCGATGACGGCCGATCTTCCCGGCGATCTGGTCCAGAGTTTCCAGGTCGAGGCCTCGGGCCTGCGCGGACGCCTGGTCCGTCTCGGTCCGGTGGTCGACGAGATCATCGGGCGCCACGGCTATCCCGAGCCGGTCGCAGCCCTGCTGGCCGAGGCGCTGGTGCTGGCCGCGACACTGGCCTCGGCCCTCAAGTTCGACGGCGTCTTCACGTTGCAGACCCGCGGCGACGGTCCGGTCTCGATGCTGGTGGCCGACTATCGGACACCGGGGACCTTGCGCGGCTATGCCCAGGTCGACCTCGACAAGCTCGAGGAGGCGATGGCCCGCAGCGACCAGCGGCGCGGCTCGGTGCCACGGCTGATCGGCGCCGGCCATCTTGCCTTCACCGTCGACCAGGGCGAGCATACCGAGCGCTACCAGGGCATCGTCGAACTCACCGGATCGACTCTCGCGGAATGTGCCCATCGCTATTTCCAGCAGTCCGAGCAGATCGGCGCCGGTATCCGCGTCGCGGCCGGACGGGTCGACGGCCGCTGGCGTGCCGGCGGGCTGATGCTGCAGCGCCTGCCGGCCGAGAACCCGAACCTGCCGGTCGACGAGGCGACCGAGGATGCGTGGCGGCGCGCGGTGATCATGATGTCGTCGGCCCGGGACGAGGAATTGCTGTCCCCGACGCTGGAGCCGAATGCGCTGCTGTTCCGCCTGTTCCACGAGGATGGCGTCCGGGTCTGGGATCCGCATCCCGTCGTCTTCGGCTGCCGCTGTTCGGTGGAACGGGTGCAGGGCGTGTTGCGTTCGTTCACGGTCGACGAGATCCGCGACATGTCGGTCGACGGTGAGATTTCCGTCACCTGCGAGTTCTGTTCCACCCGGTACGAATTCCCGGCGACCGATTTTCTGCCATGAAATCGCCATCGGCTTTGCCGATGGTTCGCGCCAGACCAGAATCGCCGAGAGGTTGCACCGATGATCCGATCCCTGACGCGCCGCCGGGCCCTGGGCCTGATCGGTCTTGGCCCCGTCATCGCGGCCTGCGCCAGCGAACCGCCGCGGATCACCTTTCCCCAGCTGACCTACATCAACCTGCCGCCGATCACGTTCGATGCCCAGGGCGTCGATATCCGCAATGAGGTCCAGCCGGGGCCGACGCCGCCGCATATCGAGAATTCGATCCCGGTATCGCCGGCCTGGGCGGCCGAGCGCTGGGCCCGCGACCGTCTGCGGGTGAACGGCGCCGGGGGCAGGCAGGTCCGTGTCGTGATCAAGTCCGGCTCGGTCATCCAGGTCAATCTGGCCCGCCAGACCGGCATCGCGACCACCTTCACCAACCAGCAGGCCCAGCGCTACGACGCCGAGGTCGAGGTCTGGGTCGAGATGCTCGACGAACGCGGCTTCCGCATCGGCTTCGCCTCGGGCGCCGCCAAGCGCTCGACCTCGATTGCCCAGGATGCCACGTTGAACACCCGCGACCAGACCCTCTACAACCTGGTCAAGGGCCTGGCCGACGACCTCAATACCGAGCTGGATCGCAACATCAAGCAGTTCATGCCGACTTTCCTGGCGTGAGGTCGATCATCCTTGCCGGTCGTCCCCGGCAAGGAAGAAATTCCTGCTCAGTTCTCCATGGCGGCGATCAGGTCGGTCATGAAGCGGGCGCCGGCCTGGACCTGCGACAGTTCGATATACTCGTCGGCCTTGTGGGCCTCGCGGATATTGCCGGGGCCGCAGACCACCGTCGGAATGCCGATCGCCTGGAACTTTCCGCCCTCGGTGCCGTAGGCAACCGTCATCGTCGCGTTGGTGCCGACCAGGCGCTTGGCCAGGGTCTCCGCCGGCGAATCCGGTTGCTCGGCCAGATGCGGCGCGATGACGTGCAGCTTAGTCTCGATCGCCGCCTCCGGGTAGCGGGCCTTCATCTCCGGCAGCACGTCGCGCTCCAGGATCTTGCCGATACGCTCGATCACCGCATGGATGTCGACGCCCGGCACGGCCCGGATGCCCCAGCCGATCGTGCAGCAGTTCGGAATGATGTTGTTTGCCGTGCCGCCCTGCACGGTCGAGACGTTGATCGTCGTATAGGCCGGGGTGAAGGCGTGGTTGAACGGCCCCCGGGTACGGAATTCCTGGGCGACCTCGTCGATGCGGCGAATGACCTGGGCGGCGTCGACCACGGCGTTCGAGCAAAGCTCGGGGTTGCTGGAATGGCCCTCGAGGCCGGTGACCGTGGTCGACAGCGCGGCGCAGGCCTTGTGGGCGTTCACGACCGCCATCTCGGTGGGCTCACCGACGATGACCATCGCCGGCAGCGGCTGGTGCTGGCGGATATGCTCGATCATGCCGTCGACGCCGGTGCAGCCGACTTCTTCGTCGTAGGAGAAGGCAAAATGGATCGGCCGCTTCAACCGGGCGGCCTGCATGTCGGGCAGGGCGGCCAGGGCCAGGGCAATGAAGCTTTTCATGTCGGCTGTGCCGCGCCCGACGAGGCGACCGCCGCGTTCGACCACCTTGAACGGATCTGACGTCCAGGGCTGACCCTCGACCGGCACGACATCGGTATGGCCGGACAGCACCACCCCGCGTTCGCCCGCGGGGCCGACGGTGGCGTAGAGATTGGCCTTGGTACCGTCGGGGCTGCGGATCAGCTCGGACTTCACGCCATGGTCGTTCAGGTAGGTCGCGACAAAATCGATCAGGGCGAGATTCGACAGGCTGCTGGTGGTATCGAAGCCGCAGAGGGTTTCGATCATCTCGACCGGCGTATAGCGGCGGGGCATCAACGGATCTCCTGCAGCGCGAAAATGGAAAGGCCGCGGTGCCTTGGCGATCCGCGGCCGGTCCTTCGAGCTTACGGCAGGCTGGCCTAAAAGGCTACGATCAGGCCTCGCTGCTCAGCCGGGGCGAACCCCCGACCATCGCCATGAATTCCTGACGGGTCGCCGGGTTGTCGCGGAAAACGCCCAGCATGCGGCTGGTCACCATGCTGACGCCCGGCTTGTGCACTCCGCGAGTGGTCATGCATTGGTGCTGGGCTTCGACCACGACGGCAACGCCGCGGGGCTGCAGCACCGTCTGGATCGTGTTGGCGATCTGCGCGGTCAGCTTCTCCTGGATCTGCAGGCGGCGGGCGTAGATTTCGGCGACGCGTGCCAGCTTGGAAATGCCGACGACCCGGCGGTTCGGCAGATAGGCGATGTGCAACCGGCCGATGATCGGCACCATGTGGTGCTCGCAATGGCTCTCCAGCCGGATGTCACGCAGGATCACCATCTCGTCGTAGCCGTCGGTCTCCTCGAAGGTCCGCTCCAGCATCTGGGCGGGATCCTCGTCGTAGCCGGAGAAGAATTCCTCGTAGGAGCGGACGACGCGGTCCGGCGTGCCGACCAGGCCTTCGCGATCGGGATTGTCGCCGGCCCAGCGGATCAGGGTGCGAACGGCGGCCTCGGCCTCCGCGCGGCTCGGACGGTCGGAGGCGATCAGGTCGCCTTTCTTGGTGAAGCGGGCGGGCGTGGCATCGTTCACGGCACTCTCCTTGAGGCGCGGGTTTTGCCGCCAGCATACGACGGACGGTCGTATTTAGCGACTCGCTAGTACTACGATGGAGTCGCGCCGGCGGATCAGTTGAGCCGGATCACCTGGTCCGGGCTGTCGAGCGAGAAGGCCGGAATCGCGATATCGAAGGTTTCGCCGTCGGCACTTTCCATCTGGTAGCTGCCGACCATGAAGCCCGACGACGTCGGCAGCGGGCAGCCGGAGGTATATTCGAACATCTCGCCCGGTTTCAGCACCGGCTGTTCGCCGACCACGCCGGGGCCGCGGACTTCCTGGATCCGGCCGCGCGCGTCGGTGATGCGCCAGTAGCGGGTGCGAAGCTGGACCGTCTCGTCGCCCTTGTTCTCGATCCGGACGCGATAGGCCCAGACGTAATGACCTTCCTCGGGGGTCGACTGATCTTCGAGGTAGAAGGGCTGAACCCGAACCGCGATGCCGCGGGTAATCTTTTCGTACTGCATTCGCCGGCTCCGACGCGACTTGAGCGGTCATATTTGGCCGGGCCGGGCCAGGGGTCAATAGCGCCCTTCGAAAGAGAAAAGGCCGCCCGGGTTGTCCCGGGCGGCCCTGAAGGCTCGACGCGTCGCGTTGATTACTTCTCGAGGTAGATCTCGGCGCGACGGTTCTCGGGGTTCTTCACGCCGTCGCCGGTCTGCACCCGCGGGCGGCTCTTGCCGAACCATTCGGTCACGATCTTGTCAGCCGGCACGCCGCGCTGGACCATGTAGTTGCGGACGGCTTCGGCGCGACGCTCGGACAGGCGCAGGTTGTACTGCACGGCGCCCGAGGTGTCGGTGTGGCCCTGGACCTTGACGCGGGTCTGGCCGGTGCGGCGGAAATCGTCGATCGAGCGGTCGAGCACCTGCGCCGCGACCGGCGAGATGTCGGACTGGTCGAACGCGAAGAAGACGATGTAGACGTCGGGCAGGGCCGGAGCCGGCGCGGCCGGGGGAGGCGGCGGCGGAGCGGCCTGCGCCACCGGGGCCGGCGGCGGGGCCGGGGGCGGCGGGGGCGGCGGGGCGGCGAACTTGTAGGTCACGCCGACGATGAAGTTGTGCGTGCCGTATTCGCCCTTGGTGGTGCCGCCACCGGCGACCGAAGCGACGTTCCACTTCGGGTCGGTGGTGCCGAAATAGCGATATTCACCCTTGATGCCCCAGTTCGGGGTCACGTCGTAGCTGACGCCGGCGATGCCCTGGTAGGCGAACTGGGTCGAGTTGCCCGACAGGATCTTGGTGCCGTTGAGCTTGGTGTCGTGGTCGAGCCAGGCTGCACCGATACCGCCGCCGATATACGGGGTCAGCGGGCCGGACAGGATGTCCCAGTAGACGTTGGCCATCGCCGACCAGGCGTTGGTGTTGCCGCTGGTCGAGCCGGTGATGCCGCCGCCGGTGATGCTCTTGTTCGAGTTGTAGCGGTAGCCGCCTTCCAACTCGGTCCGGAACATGCCGAAGTCATAGCCGACATTGGCGAGGCCGACGAAGCCGCCCTCCGACTTTTCCTTCAGCCCATTGGTGTTCTTGAGCTTCGAATCCTGCAGGATGTCGTAGCCGCCGGCGCCGCCGACATACCACTGTGCGTGTGCCGCGGCCGGCACCAGTGCCAGCGCAGCGCCCAGCACTGCCAGTTTGAGCTTCTGCATGATGATCCCCTCAGATACAGATGATCCCATAACTCAACGCCGGGATCGCCATTGGGTTCCGGTGGTTTGGCCGGAAACTTCATCTATTTCACTAGCAGGAAGGCGCCAGATTGACCAGCCGCCGCCCCCGGCGCGGCCCGTGAATCACACTGGGCGTTGCGCTGCTGCAACAGAAGGCAAGGGGATTCCCGCGTGGCTCAGCGGGAGAGGGCGGCGTCGAGGTCGGCGATCAGGTCCTCGGCATCCTCCAACCCCACCGAAAGGCGGAGAAGCGTATCCGAAATCCCGAGCTTCGCCCGTTCCGCCGGCGCCAGGCGCTGATGGGTCGTGGTGGCCGGATGGGTCACGAGGCTCTTGGAGTCGCCGAGATTGTTCGAGATGTCGATCAGGCTGAGGGCGTCGAGCATGCGGAACACGCGTTCCTTGTCGCCCTCCAGTTCGAAGGCGACGAGCGGGCCGCCGCCGGCCATCTGGCGTCGCGCCAGTTCTGCCTGGGGAAAATCGTCGCGTCCGGGATAGCTGACCCGGGCGACGCCCTGGCGACTGGCCAGGAAATCGGCGATCCGGGCGGCCGAGCGGCAGCTTTCGGCGACGCGCAGCTCGAGGGTTTCGAGGCCCTTGAGCAGCACCCAGGCATTGAACGGGCTGAGCGACGGGCCGGTATGCTTCAGGAACGGCATGAACTTCTCCTCGACCAGTTGGCGCGAGGCAAGGACGATCCCGCCGAGGCAGCGGCCCTGGCCGTCGATATGCTTGGTGGCCGAATAGACGACGATGTCGGCACCGAGCGTCAGCGGCTTCTGCAGGACCGGGGTCGCGAAGACGTTGTCGACGACGACCAGTGCGCCGACGGCATGCGCAAGCTTGGCGACGGCGGCGATGTCGACCAGTTCCAGCGTCGGGTTGGCCGGGGTTTCCAGGAATACCGCCCGCGTCTTCGGGGTGAGTGCGGCTTCCCATTGTTGCAGGTCGGAGCCGTCGACCAGCGTCGACTTGACGCCGAAGCGCGGCAACAGGTCCTCGATGATGTAGCGGCACGATCCGAACAGCGCGCGCGCAGCCACGACCTCGTCGCCGGCGGCCAGGATGCTCATCAGCGCCGTATTGACCGCCGCCATGCCCGAGGCCACGCAACAGGCCGCCTCGGCGCCTTCGTAGAGGGCGATCCGGTTCTCCAGCATGGCGACGGTCGGGTTGGAATAGCGGGAGTAGACGAAGCCCGGCAGTTCGTTCTTGAAGCGCGCCTCGGCCGTGCCGGCATTGTCGTAGCGGAAGCCCGAGGTCAGGAAGATCGCCTCGGACGTCTCGCCATGCTGACTGCGGTCGATGCCGCCGCGGACCAGGCGCGTGCGGCTCTTCCAGTTGGCGTTGTGCTTCTTGATATCGGTCATGACGCGCCGCTCTCCATCCTGACCCGGCGGGGCGGCGGGGGCGAAAAAGACAAACCCCGGCCGCCAAAAGGCTCCGGGGTTTTTCGACCACCCGACCTTTTAGCGCTTTATTTAACGTGGCCGCAAGCCGGTCGGCTCAAATCACCACGGAACGGATTTAGTCCTAGCGGATGGCAGGCCCCCGCGTCAAGGCGCCTTGCACGCGCGCCCCGTCAGGATTTCATCTCGATATAGATGCCGTCGACCCCGGCGGACAAGGCGAGGCCCTGGCGCTTGGTCTTCAATTCGAGCACGACGTCATGCGGGTTCTGGAGCCACAGCGTGCCGTCGCCGGACTGGCCGACCGCCCAGCCGATCCGGGCCGAGCCGTAGACGCCCGGAAACTGCCAGATTTCGTTGAGGTTGTAGGCGTGGCCGGTGGCCTGTACCCGCGAGACGCCGACGCCGCCGAGGCCCAGCCCGCCGATGGTGAACTTGTAGCTCTTTCCGCCGAAGTTCAGCGTGCCGCCGCCGAAATTGCCGCCGATCAGCAAGGCGACCTGGGTCTCGTCGATGTCGATGGTGGCCGACGGGTTCGGGCGCGACTGCGCCAGCAGGGGCTGCGGCAGGGTGAGGCCGGCGGCGGTGGCGGCAAGCGCGGTGGTGAAGCGGCGGCGGTCCATGATCGGTTTCCCCAGGGCTCGGCTGTTGCGCGTATCCGGTAAAGGCATTGATTGGATACGCTATTTCAACCGTCAAGTCTCCGGAATGTTTTCGCGGAAAATGGCCTGGACGCGGATCGCCGGCGGGGACTGCTCAGCGCCTGAGGCCGAGCCGGTCGATGATCGTGTCGACCGGCGTGTCGCGAGGGATCACCAGCCACTCGTCCGGGCGGCTGGTGCTCACCGTGACGACGGCGCCCTTCGGGCAGACGTCGAAGCAGCCGGTCTCGATGATTCCGACGGGCGACTTCCGTGCATCCTTCGGCAGGTCGAGGGCGTGGCGCAGCGCCTTGGCCAGTCGCAGGTCGCCATCCCGGCCGAAGCCGCCGTCGAGCTTCTTCGAACACTTGCGGCAGACCAGCACGACGTCGGTCCAGCCTGCCGCAACCGGCTTGATCGCCTTCCTGCTCATGACAGCCGCGCGACGAGGGCGTCGGCCAGCGCCGGCAGCACCGCGGGATCGTCATAGGCGAGGGCGGCGGCGGCGCGCATCCGCGCGCCGAGCGCCGCCCGTCTTGCCGGATCGTGGGCCAGGCCGGCGGCCAGGGCGACATAGTCGTCGCGGTCGGCCGCGATCGTCTCGGTGATGCCCATCCGGGCCAGGATGCCGGCGGCATGGCGGCTGCGCATCGTGGCCCCCGGCCAGGTCACGACGGGCAGGCCCGCCTGCAGCGACTCCATCACCGTGTTGCAGCCCGACCAGCCATGCGCGTCGAGAAACACGTCGCAGAGCGCCGCGACGCCATGGAAACGCTCGGGCGTCTGCGGCGGCAGGATCAGGCAGTAGTCGGCCGCATTCAGGCCGTGGGCCGCAAAGGCCCGTTCCAGCCGGCTGTAGAACGTCGCGGTGACCGCGTGGCCGCGCGGGTAGGATACGAAGACGAAGCGGCAAGGCCCGGCGGCGCGCGCGATCAGCGGGAACAGTTCGTCATGCCGCGGCAGGTACTTCGCCAGCATCTGGCAGCACCAGAACGCCGGCACACCCTCGGCCAGGCCGATCTGCGCTCGGGTAACGGCCGCGGGCACGATCGCCGGTGGCGCGTAGGACAGGCCGATGCCCGGCAGGCGCACCAGATCTTCCCGGTACTGCCGCGCGCCGTTGGCCGGTTCCATCAGCTCGCAGGACAGGTTGACGTCGATGGTCGGCAGGCCCGGCGTGGTCGGATGGCCGTAGGTGGTCGCCTGGACCGGGGCCAGGCGCAGCGCTGCCAGGCGCAGGGCGGTCGGGTCCATGCCGATTTCGGGATAGACCAGAACATGCGGCCGATCGGCCCGGATCGCGGCGACCCAGTCGTCGAAGCGTTTCGGCCCGGCGACGAACTTCGTCGCCATCCCCGCCGCCTCCGCCGTGATCGCGTCGCGATCGGCACCGAGGTGATAGCCATGGACGGCAAACCGCCGACGGTCGAGCCCGGCGAACCAGCCGCGCAGCGGGATCTTCCAGACCGAATGCCACTTGAAGCAGTTGGTGACGAAACCGATGCGAATCTTTTCCTGGCCGTCCCATGCGGCGAGGTCGTGGCCGGCATCCGGCCGGCGGGCCGCCATCGCGCGGGCGATGACGTCGCCCAGCCGGGTCTGCAGCGCGATATCGTCCTCGCCCTGATAGGCCAGCAGGAACGGGGTGGCGAGGTCGACCGCTTCGGCCAGTTCGACCAGCTGTCGGGCATCGGCAATCTCGACGCTGCGTTCAAGTGCTCCCAGGGCCCGGTCGTAGTCGGCACGCGCATGCGCGACCGCCTCGTCGTCTTCGTAGACCACCGGCAGCGCGGCAATCAGCCGGCTGTAGCGCAGGCCGAGACGGTCGGGGTCCAGGGTCACGGCACGGTCGAGCGCCGCGACCCCCTCGCGGTGATGGCCGAGTTCGTTGGCCAAGGCGCCGCAATTGGCCCAGCCGTCGGCATTCATCGGGTCGGCACGGGTGGCGCGGCGATAGGCGCCGAGTGCCGGCCCCAGCAGGCCTGCGGCTTGCGCCGCCGCGCCGCAATTGCTCCACAACACGCCGTTGGCCGGGTCGAAGACGAGGGCTGCCCTGTAGAGGGGCAGGGCGTCCCGCTGGCGGCCCTGCAGATGGGTGGCGACCGCGCGCCGGGCCAATGCCTCGCCATAGGCGGGATCGTGACGCCGGATTTCACCCAGCAGCGCCAGTACCAGGTCATGGCGCCCGCGGGCCGAGGCCAGCTCGGCCATCAGCATCAGGGCCCAGGCCGTCGTGGGGTCCTCGGCCAACGCGGCGCGGCAGGCGGTTTCGACCGCCGGCCAGTCGCGCCGGGACAGGGCGGCGGCGGCCTCGTCGCGATGGTTCATCCCAGCACCTTTGCGGCCAGACCGGCCGGCAATTCGCCTTCGAGCGCCATCAGCCGCAGCCGGTAGAGGCCGGCCACGGTCATCGAATCGGTCAGCTCGCCGCGTGTCGCCATCCGGTAGGCCTCGGCTGCCGGCAGGCGGCGCAGGTTCAGTGCCTCGGTCTCCTCCGGCGCCGCGGTGCCATGCTGCAGGTCGGTGGCGAGATAGATGATGCCGGCTTCGTCCGATACCGAATTCGACAGGTGCACGCGGGTGATCTCGCGCCAGGTCAGGGCCTCTATCCCCGTTTCCTCCTTCAGTTCCCGCCTCGCCCCGACCAGCGGATCCTCGGCCAGCGGTGCGCCGCCTTCGGGAATTTCCCAGCTGTAGGCATCGAGGGGAAAGCGGTGCTGGCCGACCAGCCAGATGTCGCCGTTGTCCTCGACCGGGAGGATCCCGATGGCGAGGTTGCGGAAATGCACGACGCCGTAAATCCCCGGCCCGCCGGCCGGGTTCAGCACCCGATGCTCGGTCACCGTGATCCAGGGATTGGTGTAGACCTCGCGCTGGTCCAGGACCGTCCAGTCGCCGCGTCTGGTCATCTAGACCCTCCCGAGCAGATAGAGCAGGCGGAACGCCAGGTCGTCGCTGGGACGCTGCCGGTGCAGGGGGCAGCGCGCGACGTAGCCCAGCCGGGCCAGGAGACCGCGCGGCTGCAGGAAATCGTCGAGCAGGGTGCGCGCCTCCGGCGTCATCCGATCGCCGAGGCACCGCCGCAATTCACCGGCCAGCGCGCCGATCTCGCCCCGGCTCTGCCCCGACAGTTGACGCATGACCCGGGCCCGGAACCCGGCGAAGGGACCACGGGCCACGCCGATTGTATTGCGGCCATGCTGGCGATAGAGCAGCGCGGGCTCGGGATCGTAGATCGCGGTGCCGCAGGCGGTGACCGCCTGGTAGGCCCACCAGTCGTGGATCGGGTTGACGGCGGCATCGGGCGGCGCGGCATTGATCAGGTTCACCGCCGCCCGGTTCATCACTGTCGCCATGCCCGAGGCAATATTCTCTATCAGCGCGTTGTAGAAGCCGGGAGGGCGATTGGGCAGCCGGGTATGGCCGATCGGGTTCAGGTCGCCGTCGGTCAGGATCGCGCGCGCGCAATAGAGAGCCGGCTGGTCGGGGGCGCGCGGCGCCAGGGCGGCGACGGCGCGGGCCAGCTTGTCGGGCAGCCAGACGTCGTCCTGATCGCAGAATGCCACATATTCCGCTGCCGGATCGGCGGCGGCGAGCAACGCGAAGAATGCCCGTCGGACCCCGAGATGCCCGCCGGGCAGAACCCGTAGAGGCAGGCGTTCGGCATAGCGGGCGACGATCGCCGGCGTGTCGTCGGTCGATCCGTCGTCGCGAACCACCAGCGACAGCGGCCGGTGCGTCTGGGCCACCAGGCTGTCGAGCTGCTCGGGCAGGTAGCGGGCGCCGTTATACGTCGCCAGCAGGATCTCGACGCGGGGCGCTGAGGTCATCGACGATGATCGGGATGCTCGACGAACCAGCGATAGGCATCGGCCAGGCCGTCGCGCAGCCCGATGCGATGACGCCAGCCCAGGCCGTGCAGCCGGCCGACGTCGAGCAGCTTGCGCGGGGTCCCGTCGGGTTTCGTCGCATCGTAGACGAAGTCGCCGGCAAACCCCGTGACCGCGCGGATGGTCTCGGCCACTTCGGTGATGGTCACATCCTCGCCGGTGCCGACATTGACATGCCCTTCGGCGGAATAATGCTGCAGCAGATGCAGGCAGGCATCGGCCAGGTCGTCGACATGCAGGAATTCGCGCCGGGGCCGGCCCGATCCCCAGATCGGCACGGACGCCGCGCCGGCGAGCTTCGCCTCGTGCATCTTGCGCATCAGCGCCGGTACGACGTGACTGGCCGCCAGGTCGTAGTTGTCGCCGGGACCGTAGAGGTTCGTGGGCATCGCCGAGATGAAGTCGCTGCCGTACTGGCGGCGATAGGCGTCGCAGAGCTTGATGCCGGCGATCTTGGCGATCGCATACCACTGGTTGGTCGGCTCCAGCGGGCCGGTCAGCAGGGCTGCTTCCGTCATCGGCTGTTCGGCATCGCGCGGATAGATGCAGGAAGAGCCGAGGAACAGCAGCTTGCGCACGCGCGCCAGATGCGCGCCGTGGATGATCGCAGTCTCGATGGCCAGATTGTCGTAGAGGAATTCGGCGGGCCGGACGTCGTTTGCCAGGATGCCGCCGACCCGGGCCGCCGCGACCAGCACGGCATCGGGTCGGGCCTTGCCGAGGAAGCGGGCGACGGCCGCCGCGTCGCGCAGATCGGCCTCGGCCCGCTCGACGGTGACGATCCGGCAGGCCTCGCGGCTCAGCCGCCGCACCAGCGCCTGACCGACCATGCCGCGATGGCCGGCCACCCAGATCGTCTTGCCGGCGATCGCGAAGGCCGGTTCAGCCATGGCGGTCGTTCCGCTGCGCCTCGTCCCGCACCGCGACCATGTCGGCGCGGACCATGTCGGTCACCATCTGGGCGAACGACGTCGTCGGCACCCAGCCGAGCTTGTCGCGCGCCTTGCTGGCGTCGCCCAGCAGCAGGTCGACTTCCGTCGGGCGGAAATAGCGCGGATCGATCTCGACCAGCACCTTGCCGGTCGCGGCGTCGCGGCCGGTTTCGTCCACGCCCGAGCCCTCCCACAGGATCCGGCGGCCGGTCTCGGCGAAAGCGGCTTCGACGAATTCGCGCACGCTGCGGGTCTCGCCGGTGGCCAGCACGTAGTCGTCGGGTTCCGGTTGCTGCAGCATCCGCCACATGCCCTCGACATAGTCGCGGGCATGGCCCCAGTCGCGCTTGGCATCGAGGTTGCCGAGATACAGGCGATCCTGCAGCCCCAGTTCGATGGCCGCGACCGCCCGGGTGATCTTGCGGGTGACGAAGGTCTCGCCGCGCAGCGGGCTTTCGTGGTTGAACAGGATACCGTTCGAGGCGTGCAGGCCATAGGCCTCGCGATAGTTCACCGTGATCCAGTAGGCATAGAGCTTGGCGGCGGCGTAGGGCGAGCGCGGATAGAAGGGTGTCGTCTCGCGTTGCGGCGTTTCCTGGACCCGGCCATAGAGTTCCGAGGTCGAGGCCTGGTAGAAGCGGACGCGGTCGTCGAGCTTCAGGATGCGGATGGCTTCGAGCAGGCGCAGCGTGCCGATGCCGTCGGCATTTGCCGTGTATTCCGGCGTCTCGAACGAGACCTGGACATGGCTCTGCGCTGCCAGGTTGTAGATTTCGTCGGGCTGGGTCTCCTGAACCAGGCGGATCAGGTTGGTGGCGTCGGTCAGGTCGCCGTAATGAAGATGCAGGCGGACATCCCGCTGGTGGGGATCCTGGTAGAGATGGTCGATGCGTCCGGTATTGAAGGAGGACGAGCGGCGCTTGACGCCGTGGACGACATAGCCCTTGGCCAGCAGCAACTCGGCGAGATAGGCGCCGTCCTGGCCGGTGATGCCGGTGATCAACGCGGTCTTCTGCGTCATGGCGCGCACCTCAATGCGACGACGCTTTGCTGGCGAGATGCCGGTCGTAGAGGACGGTGAAGTCCGGTGTCGGCAGGGCGACGGCGCAGCCGCAACAATTCATCTGGTCGAGCAGGACCTGCCGGGCCATCGGGTAGAGCAGGTTGGCCGCGTCGACATGCAGGGCGATCCCCAACTGATCGTCGGTGAAGCTGCCCTCGCTCCAGGTCAGACCGCCGTAGACCAGTTCGGCTTCGAAGATCTGCGTATCGCCGACATGCCCCTCCAGCTTCAACGACAGCCGCACCTCGTGCATGTCGGCGGCGTGGCTCGAGGCATCGACATGGACCCCCATCCGCGTCGCCATCTGCTGGCGGCGGTCGAAGAACGGTTGATGGAACGAGAAACTCAGGTCCACGACATATTGCGCCCGCATCGAGACGAGCTTGCCCGGCTGGCTCGCCGGTGCGGCGGGGGCGAGCGGTTCCTGCAGGAAATCGAAAATCGACGACGAGGGGGTATCGCTGGCGGACAAGGTTGCATTTCTCCGGTTGCAGGTGCGGAAGCCGGGATTTGCCCCGCCCTGGCCTCGCTTCGATAGACCGCCGCCCCGGCGCGGTCAACCGGCAGGCTTGACGCCCGGTCCGGCCCCCAGCGAAATGGCTGGGTGACGCAGATCGACGATGACAAGGCGGCCGGGTTGCTGGCCCGGGGCAATCGCCTGGCCGCAGCCGGCGAGCTTGGCCCGGCCCTCGAGGCCTTTGCCGCCGCCACACTCTGCGACCCGGCCCTGTCGACGGCATACGGGAATATCGGCCAGATCCTGGCCGCGGCCGGGCAATGGCGGGGTGCGCTGGCGGCGCGGCGCACCGCCTGGATCCTGTCGCCGGGACCGGAAACGCAACTGTCACTGGCCGAGGCCCTGGCCGCCCTCGGCGATCCGGCGGCGGTCGCGGCCTGGTCCGCCGCGGTGGTTTTCGACCCGGCCTCGCCACCCGCACTGTTCGGTCTCGTCGGCGGCCTGGCCGGCCGGTCGGCGCGGCAGTCGGCATTGCGCTGGGGAGCGCGGCTTGTGCGGCTGGTGCCGGGGCATGCGCCGACTCGCTACAATCTCGGCGACCTTGCCTTGTCGGCTGGCCTGCTTGGCCTGGCACGACGCGAGCTGGCCGCTGCCCTGGTCCTGGCGCCCGGCCATGCCGGCGCGCTGGGCGATCTCGCCAATCTGTCGATCGCGGCGGCGAATCCGGCGGCAGGCCTGCCCTGGTTCGATCGTTTGCTGCGGCTGGTGCCCGATCTCGGTCCGGGCTGGAGCAACCGGCTGTTCGCCATCCATGCGGCGGTCGAAACCGAGGCAGAGTTTCATGCGGCGGCGGTGGGCTGGGCCGGGCGGCATCCGCTTCCGGACTCGAGGCCGCGTCGACGGTGCCGGCGCCGGCTCCGTGTCGGCTACGTCTCGCCCGATTTCCGCCGGCACAGCGTCGCGGCATTCGTCGAACCGCTGCTCGCCGCCCATGATCGGGACGCAGTGTCGATCTACGCCTATGCCGAACTGCCGCATCCCGACGAGACGAGCGCCCGTCTGCGGTCGCTGACCGACCACTGGCGGCATAGCGACGGCCTTTCGGATGCGGAATGCGCCGCCCGGATCCGCGACGACGAAATCGATGTGCTGGTCGATCTGGCCGGCCATTCCGGCGGCAACCGCCTCGGCGTGCTCGCCTTCGGCCCGGCCCCGATCCAACTGTCCTGGCTCGGCTTCAACGCGACCACCGGCCTCGGCCAGATCGACTGGCGGCTGACCGACCCGTGGGCGGCGCCCCCGGGGGCGGAGGCGTTTTTTGCCGAAGGTCTCTGGCGGCTGCCCCGGCCTGCCCATGTCTGGCACCCGCCGGCCGATGCCCCGGCGGTGGCCGATCGGCGGGGCGAGGCGATCACCTTCGGGTCGTTCAACAATCCGGCAAAGATTGGCCGGGCGACGATCGAACTGTGGGCGGCGGCGCTGCGGGCGGTGCCGCGGGCGAGACTGCTGCTGAAAGGAGCCGGGCTCGACGAGCCCGGAACCCGCGACCGCCTGGAGGTCGGCTTCGCCGCCGCCGGCATCGCCGCCGACCGGCTGGATCTGCGCGGCTGGGCGGGTGAGGCCGCGGCGCATCTGGAGGCCTATGGCGAAGTCGATCTGGCGCTAGACCCGTTCCCCTATCACGGCGTCACCACGACCTGCGAGGCGTTGTGGATGGGGGTGCCGGTGGTCAGCCTGCAGGGGGGGCGGACCATCACGCGCATGGGGGCTGGCCTCCTCGCCGCCGTCGGGCTCAACGATTTTGCGGTTTCGGATACCGCCCAGTTCGTCGCGCGTGCGGTCGCGTTGGCCGCGGATGCCGCCGCCCGCGCCGAGTTGCGTCGCACCTTGCGGCCGACCATGGCCGCTTCGCCGCTATGCGACGATCGGGGCTTCGCGCGCGTCGTCGAGGCCGCGTACCGGCGTATGGCCATGCTCTGACGGTCGGATTGACGCACCCTGTCTGACATCATATAACTGAATTGGTCAGGCCACTGGACCGATTCCGTTGGCCGGGCGCAGAAGTCCATGACGGACAAAGCCGGCCGTTCGAATGCCGGCGTGAAATGGGAGGGGACCATGAAGGCCGGTATTTTCCTGGCTGCGCTTGCCGCGGCCGGCATTTCAGCCTTTGGCGCTTCGGCACAGACCAAGCTGAAATTCGCGCATGTCTACGAAACCAGCGAGCCCTATCACACCGAGACGGTGAAGGCGGCCGACGAGATCAAGAAGCGGACGAACGGCAAGTACGTCGTCGAGGTTTTCCCGGCCTCGTCGCTCGGCAACGAAAACCAGATCAACCAGGCATTGCCGCTCGGCACCGTCGACATGATCTACACCGGGGCCGCCTTCGCCGGAAATTCCTACAAGCCTTTGGCGATTTCCAACGCCCCGTTCATCTTTCGCGACTACGCGCACTGGCAGGCCTACGCCAAGTCCGACCTGCTGCGGGAATTCTGGGACGGTTACGCCAAGGTGACCGGCAACAAGATCGTCGGCATCACCTACTACGGTGCCCGCCATACCACGGCGAACAAGGCAATCAACGTTCCTGCCGACATGAAGGGCATGAAGCTGCGCGTCCCGCCGGCCCCGCTGTTCATCATGTTCACCAAGGCCGTCGGCGCCAATGCGACGCCGATCGCCTTCGCCGAGGTCTATCTGGCGTTGCAGAACGGCACCGTCGACGGCCAGGAAAATCCGCTGCCGACGATCAAGGCCAAGAAATTCTACGAGGTGCAGAGCCACATCAACCTCACCGGCCACATCATGGAAAGCCTGATGACCGTGATCGGAGGGCCGCTGTGGAACCGGCTGACGCCGGACGAACGCAAGATCTTCGAGGAGGAATTGTCGGCTTCGGCCGCCCGTGCCTCGGCCCAGATCCGCGAGGCCGAATTGAAGGCGCCGGAGGAATTCACCGCGCTTGGCAAGACCGTGGTCAAGCCCGATGTCGTCGCCTTCATCGAGGCGGCCAGGCCGTTGCACAACGACGCGTCGGCAGGCGCCGGCTGGACCCGCGAGCAGTACGATCGCCTGCAGGCCTTGAAGTAGCCGCCGCGACGGACCCACGAGCAACGGACCGATATGTCGTCCCGGCCTGTGCCGGGACGACGATCGGCCGATAGCCAGGAAGAGCAGCCATGGATCAGCCCACCACGGCGATGCGCGATCGCTTCGCGGACCAGGCCGGGTTCGTCGAGGATGTCGGGGAGTTCCGGTGGCGCGACGTTGCCCCGGAGGATTGGGTATCGCTTCTTATCCTCTGGGGCGTCGCCATCGTCGTCTTCGTCCAGTTCTTTACCCGCTACGTCCTCAATGACAGCCAGGCGTGGACCGAGGAGATCGCGATCTACCTGCTGATGGTGCTGGCCTTTGTCGGCTCGGCGATCGGCGTGCGGCGCAACTCGCACATCCATATCGAGTTCTTCTACCAGTTCATGCCGCGCTGGATGTCGCGCGCGATGGCCACCGTCGTCGATCTGATCCGGACGGCGATGTTCGGCCTGCTGACCGTTCTGGGGTGGCGCGTGACTGAACTGGTCCGCTTCCAGCACATGATCTACTGGGAAAACACGTCGCTCAGCTGGGTGTTCGGCGCCTGCACCGCCGGCTGCGCCGTCCTGACCATCCGCTCGGCCCAGCTGGGCTGGCGACATTGGCGGGGCGCCCCGAATGCCCTGGTGACCGGCGAACCCAACGCGCTGACCTGAGGAAGCCCACGCATGGCCGTCCTGACGCTGTCCTTTGTCGTGCTGATGGCGATCGGCCTGCCGATCGCCCTGACACTCGCCGGTTCGTCCTTCCTGTTCGTTCTCGATCAGGGCACGATGCCCTGGGTGGCGGTGATGCACCGCATGGTCTCGGGCATCGACAGCTTCCCGCTGCTGGCGATTCCGTTCTTCGTCATGGCTGGCTCGCTGATGAATTCGGCGGGCATAACCGAACGGCTCTATACCTTCGCCGTGGCGATCGTCGGCTGGATGCGCGGCGGGCTCGGTCAGGTCAACATCGTCGGTTCGGTGATCTTCGCCGGCATGTCGGGCACGGCGGTGGCCGATGCGGCGGGCCTCGGCATGATCGAGATCAAGGCGATGAAGGAGCATGGCTACAGCCCCGAATTCGCGGTCGGCGTCTCCGCCGCCTCGTCGCTGCTGGGGCCGATCCTGCCGCCGTCGCTGCCGCTGGTCATCTACGGCGTCACCGCCAATGCGTCGATCGGCCAGCTGTTCGCCGCCGGGATAATTCCCGGCCTGATCCTGGCGGCGTCGCTGATGGTGATGGTCTCCGCCTATGCCCGCATCTACAACCTGCCGCGCGACGCCGCGTTTTCCCCGCTCAACATGCTGCGGGCCTTCCGCCGCGCCTTCCTGCCGCTGATGCTGCCGGTGCTGTTGATCGGCGGCATGCGCGTCGGTGCCTTCACCCCGACGGAAGGGGCGGTGGCGGCCTGCGCCTATGCGCTGTTCCTCGGCGTCGTGGTCTACCGCAGCCTCAGCCTGAAGGCTTTCGTCAAGGTCTCGATCGAGACCGTCGAGGTGTCGGCCGTCATTCTCCTGATCCTCGCGGGATCGGAGATCTTCGGCTGGCTGATCACCACGACCCGTATTTCCGACCAGATCGCCGACATGGTCTACGCGGTGTCGCAGCAACGCTGGGTCATTCTGCTGCTGCTCAACGTCGTGCTGCTGCTGCTCGGCCTGGCGCTGGAACCGGTGCCGCTGATCCTGATCCTGACGCCCGTGCTGATGCCGCTGATCGAGCGCATCGGTGTCGATCCCGTGCATTTCGGGATGATCATGGTGATAAACCTGATGATCGGGCTGCTGACCCCGCCGGTCGGCATCGTCACCATGATTCTCGGCCGCATCGCCGGCATCTCGTTCCAGCAGGCGAGCAAGGCGGTCCTGCCGTTCATGGTCCCGCTGCTGGTCACGCTTGGGTTGGTGACCTACTGGCCCGAGATGGTGCTCTATCTTCCCAAGCTCTGGTATCGCTAGGGATTGACGGGACAGGCAGCACTCGGCTACCCGGAACGCCATCATGCCGATCCAAGCCGTCGAGAGCCGCCGTCTCTATCGCCAGATCGCCGATCAGTTGCTCGGCCTGATCGCTGCGGGGGAATATCGCCCGGGCGATCGGCTGCCGCCCGAACGTACCCTGTCGGAGCAGTTGCGGGTCAGCCGCTCGTCGGTTCGCGAGGCATTGATCGCGATGGAGATCGAGGGGCGGGTCGAGATCCGTGTCGGTGCCGGGGTCTTCGTGCTGGACCAGCCTGCCCGGGCCGCCTCGGCCACCGAAGTCGGACCGTTCGAGTTGTTGCAGGCCCGCCTGCTGGTCGAACCCGAGGCGGCCGCGCTGGCGGCGCGGCATGCGACGGCCGAGCAATGCGAGCTGATCGCCCAGGCCTGGGCGGACATGGAAGCGTGCGAAGCGTCCGCCGAACTGACCGGCCTTGCCCATGACCGCCGGTTTCATGTCTGCATCGGCGAGGCCAGCGGCAACAGTGCCCTGGCGCTCATGGTGCAGACCTTGTGGGAGCAACGGGTCGGGCCGCTCTACGTGACCCTGGAGCGGCATTTCCACAGCGGGCCGATCTGGGAAAAGGCGCAGGACGAACACCGCGAAATTCTTGACGCCATCACCGGCCGCAACCCCGGGGCGGCGCGGCGGGCGATGCGCCGCCATATCCGCAATGCCGAACGCCGCTTTGCCGGGGCGTGGGTCGAATAGGCCCCGGTCTCGGCGCGTTGTGCCAGGGCCTCCTGGCGCCGTCCGGGTCCAGGCAGCGGCCCGGGCCCGGACGGCAGCCATCTATCCGCGGTTCATGCGGTTGTTGACGAGATCGTCGACGACGGCGGGATCGGCGAGCGTCGAGGTATCGCCGAGGCTGGCGAACTCGTTTTCGGCGATTTTTCGGAGGATGCGTCGCATGATCTTGCCGGAGCGTGTCTTGGGCAGGCCTGGGGCCCACTGGATGAGGTCGGGGGTTGCGATCGGCCCGATCAGCTTGCGGACATGGGCGACGAGTTCGGCGCGCAAGGGGTCTGCGGCCTCGACGCCGGCCTTGAGGGTGACGTAGGCGTAGATGCCCTGTCCCTTGATGTCGTGGGGATAGCCGACGACGGCGGCCTCGGCGACCTTGGGATGGGCGACGAGGGCGCTTTCGACCTCGGCGGTGCCCATGCGGTGGCCCGAGACGTTGATGACGTCGTCGACGCGGCCGGTGATCCAGTAATAGCCGTCGGCATCGCGGCGGCAGCCGTCGCCGGTGAAGTACTTGCCGGGGAAGGTCGAGAAATAGGTTTCGACGAAGCGCTGGTGGTCGCCGTAGACGGTGCGCATCTGGCCGGGCCAGCTGTCGCTGATGCACAGATTGCCTTCGGTGGCGCCCTCGAGCAGGTT
>JAFKFH010000013.1 GCA_017307375.1 Alphaproteobacteria bacterium | reverse complement strand
AAATTTTCGCGCACGAAGCCGCATTGCAACATCGGGACGATTGGTCACGTTGACCATGGCAAGACGTCGCTGACGGCGGCGATCACGAAGGTTCTGGCGGAGACGGGCGGGGCGACGTTCACGGCGTACGACCAGATCGACAAGGCGCCGGAAGAGAAGGCGCGCGGGATCACGATCTCGACGTCGCATGTGGAGTACGAGACGACGAACCGTCACTACGCGCACGTCGATTGCCCCGGCCACGCGGACTACGTGAAGAACATGATCACGGGCGCGGCGCAGATGGACGGCGCGATCCTGGTCGTTTCGGCGGCTGACGGTCCGATGCCGCAGACGCGCGAGCACATCCTGCTGGCGCGCCAGGTCGGCGTTCCGGCGATCGTCGTGTTCATGAACAAGTGCGACATGGTCGACGACCCCGAGCTGCTCGACCTGGTCGAGCTCGAGGTTCGCGAACTGCTGTCGAAGTACGACTTCCCCGGCGACGACATTCCGGTCGTTCGCGGCTCGGCGCTGGCCGCCCTCGAGGACAAGACCCCCGAGATCGGCCGTGAAGCGGTGCTGAAGCTGATGGCCGAGGTCGACAAGTACATCCCGCAGCCGGAGCGTCCGAAGGACAAGGCGTTCCTGATGCCGATCGAAGACGTGTTCTCGATCTCGGGCCGCGGCACCGTGGTGACCGGCCGCGTGGCGAGGCGGGCGACAACATCGGCGCGCTGGTGCGCGGCGTTGCGCGTGAGGACGTCGAGCGCGGCCAGGTGCTGGCCAAGCCGGGTTCGATCAAGCCGCACACGAAGTTCAAGGCCGAAGCCTACATCCTGACGAAGGAAGAAGGCGGCCGCCACACCCCGTTCTTCACCAACTACCGCCCGCAGTTCTACTTCCGCACGACGGACGTGACCGGCGTGGTGACGCTGCCGGAAGGCACCGAGATGGTGATGCCGGGCGACAACATTTCGATGGAAGTGACGCTGATCGCCCCGATCGCGATGGACGAAGGCCTGCGCTTCGCCATCCGTGAAGGCGGCCGCACCGTCGGCGCCGGCGTCGTCGCTTCGATCGTCGAGTAAGCGGAACGGCGTAAGGCATCGTTGCGCGGCGGCGGGGTTCGCCCTCGCCGTCGCGAAAGCGAAGGAAGATTGGGAAGATGGACAACCAAAACATCCGCATTCGCCTGAAGGCGTTCGATCACCGCGTGCTCGACCAGTCGATCAGCGAGATCGTCAACACCGCGAAGCGGACCGGGGCGCGGGTTCGCGGGCCGATCCCGCTGCCGACCCGGATCGAAAAGTTCACTGTTCTGCGTTCGCCGCACGTCGACAAGAAGTCGCGCGAGCAGTTCGAAATTCGCACTCACAAGCGTCTGCTCGACATCGTCGATCCGACGCCGCAGACGGTCGATGCGCTGATGAAGCTCGACCTCGCTGCCGGCGTCGACGTCGAGATCAAGCTCTAACGGCGCGGAGAGGAGACTGACTATGCGTACCGGTCTCGTCGCCCGTAAGCTGGGCATGACCAGGCTCTTCATCGAGGACGGCAGCCACGTCCCGGTGACCGTCCTGAAGATCGACAACTGCCAGGTGGTGGCCCAGCGTACCGAGGAGCGCGACGGCTACACCGCGCTGCAGCTCGGCGTGGGCGCTGCCAAGGTGAAGAACGTGACCAAGGCGATGCGCGGCCACTTCGCCGCCGCCGCGGTCGAACCCAAGCGCAAGCTGGTCGAGTTCCGCGTGTCGAACGACGCGCTGATCGCGGTCGGCGCCGAGCTGACCGCCGACCACTTCGTCGCCGGCCAGCGCGTCGACGTCGTGGGCGACACCATCGGTAAGGGTTTCGCCGGCGTCATGAAGCGCCACAACTTCCGCGGCCTGGAAGCGACCCACGGCGTGTCCGTCAGCCATCGTTCGCATGGTTCGACCGGTCAGCGCCAGGATCCGGGCCGTACGTTCAAGGGCAAGAAGATGGCGGGCCACATGGGCGACGTTCGCGTCACCCAGCAGAACCTCGAGATCGTCCGCACGGACGTCGAGCGTGGCCTGATCATGGTCAAGGGGTCGATCCCGGGCGCCGAGGGCGGCTGGGTTCTGATCAAGGACGCGGTCAAGCGGCCGCGGCCGGAGAATGTCCCCTATCCGGGTGCCTTCAAGGCGCCGGCGGCGGACGCTCAGGCCGAGCAGAAGGCGTAAGCGAGATGGAAGCGAAGGTCACTAATCTCGACAACCAGGCCGTCGGCACCATCCAGCTGGCGGACGAGGTCTTCGGCGTCGATCCGCGCGTGGATCTGCTGCAGCGCATGGTGGTCTACCAGCTGGCCCGTCGCCAGCAGGGCACCCACAAGACGAAGACCTACGGCGAGGTCTCGTACTCGACCAAGAAGATCGTGCGCCAGAAGGGTTCGGGCGGCGCCCGTCACGGCGGCCGCGGCGCTCCGCAGTTCCGCGGCGGCGGCAAGGCTTTCGGCCCGGTCGTGCGCAGCCATGCCTCGGAGATGCCCAAGAAGGTCCGCAAGCTGGCCCTGAAGGTGGCGCTGTCGACCAAGGCGCGCGAAGGCAAGCTGATCGTCGTCGACGACCTGAAGCTCGGCGAAGGCCGCACCCGCGTCCTCGCCCAGAAGCTCGGCGGCCTCGGCCTGAACTCGGTGCTGTTCATCGGCGGCAACGAGCTTGACCTGAACTTCGCCCGCGCGGCCCAGAACCTGCCGCATGTCGACGTACTGCCGCAGCAGGGCGCGAACGTGTACGACATCCTCCGCCGCGATACCCTGGTCCTGTCCAAGGCCGCGGTCGAGACCCTGGAGGCGCGCCTGAAATGATCGCCGAGAAGCATTACGACATCATTCTGTCCCCGGTGATCACCGAAAAGGCCACCCGGGTTTCGGAATACAACCAGGTCGCCTTCAAGGTGGCGGACGACGCGACCAAGCCGGAGATCAAGGCGGCGGTCGAGAAGCTGTTCAACGTCAAGGTGACGGCGGTGAACACGCTGGTGGTCAAGGGCAAGAAGAAGCTGTTCCGCGGCCGCCCTGGCCAGCGTTCGGACTACAAGAAAGCGATCGTGACGCTGGCCGAAGGCCAGAAGATCGACGTGACCACGGGGATCTGACGCCATGGCGCTGAAGACATTCAAGCCGACGACGCCGTCGCAGCGCGGCCTCGTCCTCGTCGACCGCTCGACCCTGTGGAAGGGCAAGCCGGTCAAGGAACTGACCGAGGGTCTGAAGAACTCGGGCGGGCGCAACAATACCGGTCGCATCACCACCCGCCATCACGGCGGTGGTCACAAGCGCCGCTATCGCCTGGTCGACTTCAAGCGCCGCAAGTTCGATGCGGTCGCGACCGTCGAGCGCCTGGAATACGACCCGAACCGGTCGGCGTTCATCGCGCTGGTCAAGTACGAGGACGGCGAGCAGGCCTACATCCTGGCCCCGCAGCGCCTCAAGGCCGGCGACCAGGTCGTATCGGGCGAGCGCGTCGACATCAAGCCGGGCAACGCGATGCCGCTGAAGGCCATTCCGGTCGGCACCGTCATCCACAACGTCGAGCTGAAGCCCGGCAAGGGCGGCCAGATCGCACGTTCGGCGGGCACCTTCGTCCAGCTGGTCGGCAAGGACCGCGGCTTCGCGATCCTGCGCCTGTCGTCGGGCGAACAGCGCCTCGTCAACCTGTCGTGCATGGCGACGGTCGGCGCGGTGTCGAACCCCGACAACCAGAACGTCAAGATCGGCAAGGCCGGTCGTACCCGCTGGAAGGGCGTTCGCCCGACCGTGCGCGGCGTCGTGATGAACCCGGTCGACCATCCGCACGGCGGTGGTGAAGGCCGTACCTCGGGCGGCCGCCATCCGGTCACCCCGTGGGGCAAGCCGACGAAGGGCAAGCGGACCCGCAACAACAAGCGTTCGCAGGGCATGATCCTGCGCCGCCGCCCGTCGGGCAAGCATAGCTAAGGAGTAGGTCGTGGCACGTTCAGTCTGGAAAGGCCCGTTCGTCGACGGCTTCCTCCTGAAGAAGGTGGAGACGGTTCGCAGCTCGGGTCGCAAGGAAGTCATCAAGACCTGGTCGCGGCGTTCGACGATCGTCCCGCAGTTCGTCGGGGTGACGTTCGGCGTCTACAACGGTCATAAGTTCATTCCTGTCCTGGTGAATGAGGACATGGTGGGTCACAAGCTCGGCGAATTCTCGCCGACGCGGACCTTCACCGGTCACACCGCGGACAAGAAGGCGAAGAGGGGCTAAGGCCATGTCGAAGCAAGCGCGCGAGCGCACCCTTGGTGACAACGAGGCGAAGGCCGAGCTGCGGAACATCCGCACCTCGCCGCGCAAGTTGAACCTGGTCGCCCAGCTGATCCGCGGCAAGGCCGTCGGCACGGCCCTGGCCGAGCTGACGTTCTCCAAGCGCCGGATCGCCCAGGACGTCAAGAAGGCGCTGCAGTCGGCCGTGGCCAACGCCGAGAACAACCATCAGCTCGACGTCGATCGTCTGGTGGTCAAGGAAGCGTCGGTCGGCAAGGGTCTGGTGATGAAGCGGTTCCACGCCCGCGGCCGCGGCCGCGGTGCCCCGGTGCACAAGCCGTTCAGCCACATCACCGTGATCGTCGCCGAACGCGAGGAGGCGAACTAATGGGTCAGAAAGTCAATCCGGTCGGGCTGCGGCTCGGCGTCAACCGGACCTGGGACTCGCGCTGGTTTGCCGGCGCGAAGGACTACGCGGGGATGCTGCACGAGGATCTCAAGATCCGTAAGTTCCTCGAGGCGCGCCTGGCCCAGGCCGGCGTCAGCCGCATCGTGATCGAGCGGCCGGCCAAGAAGGCCCGCATCACCATTCACTCGGCGCGTCCGGGCGTGGTGATCGGCAAGAAGGGCGCCGACATCGAGAAGCTGCGCGCCGAGCTGGCCAAGATGACGAAGTCGGAGGTCAACCTGAACATCGTCGAGATCCGCAAGCCGGAAATCGACGCCAAGTTGATCGCCGAGAACATCGCCCAGCAGCTGGAGCGCCGCGTGGCTTTCCGCCGTGCGATGAAGCGCGCCGTGCAGTCGGCGATGCGCCTGGGTGGCCAGGGCATCCGCATCAACTGCTCGGGCCGTCTGGGTGGTGCCGAAATCGCCCGTATCGAATGGTATCGCGAAGGCCGGGTGCCGCTGCACACGCTGCGCGCCGACATCGATTTCGGTCGCGCGACCGCCAAGACCGCCTACGGCACCTGCGGCGTCAAGGTGTGGGTGTTCAAGGGCGAAGTGATGGCCCACGACCCGATGGCCCAGGACAAGCGTCTCGCCGAACAGGCGAGCGGGCGCTAAGCCGAGTTTGGGAGTAGACCGAGATGTTGTCACCGAAACGGACGAAGTTCCGCAAGGCGCATAAGGGCCGCATCAAGGGCGTGGCGAAGGGCGGCACTGCGCTGAACTTCGGCGCGTTCGGCCTGAAGGCGCTGGAGCCGATGCGCGTCACCGCGCGTCAGATCGAGGCGACCCGCCGTGCGATCACCCGTCACATGAAGCGTGCCGGCCGCGTCTGGATCCGGATCTTCCCGGACGTGCCGGTCAGCCGCAAGCCTGCCGAAGTCCGCATGGGCTCGGGCAAGGGCTCGCCGGAATACTGGGTCGCGCGCGTGGCCCCGGGCCGCATCATGTTCGAGATCGACGGCGTGTCGGCGGAAATCGCGAAGGAAGCCTTCGCGCTGGGCGCCGCCAAGCTGCCGATCAAGACCAAGGTCGTGACCCGCATGGGCGAGGGAGCGTGATATGAAGGCGAGCGAACTCGTCGGCAAGACGCCCGACCAGCTCAAGGAACAGCTGATCGGCCTGAAGAAGGAGCAGTTCAATCTGCGCTTCCAGCAGGCTACCGGCCAGCTCGAGAACACGGCGCGGGTGCGTCAGGTGCGTCGCGACGTCGCGCGGATCAAGACCGCGCTGACGAAGCTGGCGAACAAGAAGTAACGGAGACCAACGATGCCGAAGCGCGTCCTGCAGGGCGTTGTGGTGAGCGACAAGGGCGACAAGACCGTCGTCGTCCAGGTCGAGCGCCGCTTCATGCACCCGATGTACAAGAAGTTCATCCGGCGGACCAAGAAGTACCACGCCCATGACGAGGCCAACTCGTTCAAGGTGGGCGACGTGGTGTTCATCGAGGAATGCCGGCCGATGTCGAAGCTCAAGCGCTGGTTGGCCCGGGGATCCGCCCCGGCCGACCAGGCCTGAGCCAGTTTGCGGAGGTCTAACCCATGATCCAGGCCGAAACTAATCTTGACGTCGCCGACAACTCCGGCGCCCGCCGCGTCCAGTGCATCAAGGTGCTGGGTGGCGCGAAGCGGAAGTTCGCGTCGGTCGGCGACATCATCGTTGTGTCGGTCAAGGAAGCGATCCCCCGCGGCCGCGTGAAGAAGGGTGATGTGCATCGCGCCATCATCGTTCGCACGGCCAAGGAGATTCGCCGTCCCGATGGCACCGCGATCCGTTTCGATCGCAACGCGGCCGTTCTGATCAACAAGCAGAACGAGCCGATCGGCACCCGTATCTTCGGGCCGGTCACCCGCGAATTGCGCGCGAAGAACCACATGAAGATCATCAGCCTCGCGCCGGAGGTGCTGTAACCATGGCCGAGAAGTTCAAGATCAAGAAGGGCGACAAGGTCGTCGTCATCACCGGCCGCGACGCCGGCAAGGAAGGCGAAGTGCTGCAGGTGATCCGCGAGGAACGCCGCGCGGTCGTCTCCGGCGTCAACCTGGTCAAGCGCCACACGAAGCCGAGCCGCACCGATCAGGGCGGCATCGTCTCCAAGGAAGCGCCGGTCCATATCTCGAACATCGCCATGCGCGATCCCAAGGACGGCAAGCCGACCCGCGTCGGCTTCAAGGTCCTCGAGGATGGCCGTAAGGTGCGCGTCGCCAAGCGCTCCGGCGAAGTGATTGATCTCTGAGGATACCGCCATGGCTGAAGCCAATCCCCGTCTGAAGGACCACTACGACAACGTGGTCCGGAAGCAGCTGGTCGAGAAGTTCGGCTACGCCAATCCCATGTCGGTGCCGAAGCTCGACAAGATCGTGATCAACATGGGCGTGGGCGAAGCCGTTGCCGACTCCAAGAAGATCCAGGCCGCGGCGGCCGAGCTGGCCGCGATCACCGGCCAGAAGCCGGTGGTGACCAAGGCCCGCAAGTCGATCGCGAACTTCAAGCTGCGCGAGAACCAGCCGATCGGCGTCAAGGTCACGCTGCGCCGCCAGCAGATGTTCGAGTTCCTCGACCGCCTGATCAATATCGCGCTGCCGCGCGTCCGCGATTTCCGCGGCGTGCCGCCGAAGAGCTTCGACGGCCGGGGCAACTATGCCCTGGGCCTGAAGGAGCAGATCATTTTCCCGGAAATCGATTACGACAAGATCGATGCGGTTCGTGGTATGGACATCATCTTCGTGACCACGGCGAAGACCGACGCGGAGGCCAAGGCCCTGCTCGCCGGCTTCAACATGCCGTTCAGCAACTGAGGACGAGACGATGGCCAAGAAGAGCTCCATCGAGAAGAACGAGCGGCGCAAGAAGATGACGGCGCAGCTCCGCAACAAGCGGGCGCGCCTGAAGGCTCAGGTGATGAACCGTGAGGCCGAGCCCGAGGAGCGCTTCGCCGCGGCCCTCAAGCTCGCCGAAATGCCGCGCAACTCGGCGAAGAATCGCATTCGCCTGCGCTGCAAGATCACCGGCCGTTCGCGCGGCAACTATCGCAAGCTCGAGATTTCGCGCAACATGCTCCGCGAACTGGCCTCGTTCGGCCAGATCCCGGGCATGGTGAAGTCGAGCTGGTAACAGCCTTTTAGGTTTTGGAAGGAGGACAACGGATATGGCACTGAGCGATCCTCTCGGGGATATGCTGACGCGTATCCGCAACGGGCAGCGTGCCGGCAAGGCCGTCATCGAGAGCCCGGCTTCGAAGCTGCGTGCAAACGTGCTCGAAGTGCTGAAGAAGGAAGGGTACATCCGCGGCTTCACGCGGTCGGAGGGGGATGGCAAGCCCACCCTGTCGATCGAGCTGAAGTATTACGACGGGCAGCCGGTCATCAAGACCATCTCCCGCGTGTCGCGCCCCGGCCGTCGCGTCTATTCGTCGATCAACGATCTGCCGAAGGTCCGCAACGGGCTTGGCATCTCGATCCTGTCGACGCCGCGCGGCGTGATGTCGGACAATGACGCCCGCGCTGCCAATGTCGGCGGCGAGGTCCTCGCGCACGTATTCTAAGGAGGACCGGTCAATGTCGCGTATCGGCAAGCATGCTGTGGCCGTCCCCGCCGGGGTGACGGTGCAGGTCAACGGTCAGGAAGTGACGGCGAAGGGTCCGAAGGGCGCGCTCGCCGTGCGTGTCGTCGACGATCTCGACGTCGCGCTGGCCGACGGCAAGGTTTCGGTCAAGCCGCGCACCACGTCGCGCCGCGCCCGCATGATGTGGGGCATGCAGCGCACGCTGGTGTCGAACCTGGTCAAGGGTGTGTCGACGGGGTTCAAGGTCGACCTCGAGATCAACGGCGTCGGCTATCGTGCCAACGTCCAGGGTCCGAACCTGGTTCTGCAGCTCGGCTACAGCCACGAGATCGTCTACCCGATCCCGGAAGGCATCGAGATCAAGGTCGAGAAGCAGACTGCCATCTCGATCTCGGGCGCCGACAAGCAGCGCGTCGGTCAGATTGCGGCGGAAATCCGGTCGTACCGTGGTCCCGAGCCCTACAAGGGCAAGGGCATCAAGTACGCGACCGAGACCATCCTCCGCAAGGAAGGCAAGAAGAAGTAAGGATCGCCGCCATGCTGAAGAAGGATCAACTGTTCGAGCGCCGCAAGCAGCGCGTGCGCACGACCCTCCGCGCGACTGCCTATGGCCGTCCCCGGCTGTCGGTGTTCCGCTCGTCCAAGCACATCTATGTCCAGGTCATCGACGATCTCAAGGGCGTGACCCTGGTCGCGGCCTCGTCGCTGGACAAGGAGCTGAAGGGCTCGCTGAAGACCGGCGCCGACAAGGCGGCGGCCGAGGCGGTCGGCAAGCTCGTCGCCGAGCGCGCCAAGAAGGCCGGTATCGACAAGGTCGTGTTCGACCGCGGCGGTTACATCTATCACGGCCGCATCAAGGCCTTGGCAGACGGAGCCCGCGAGGGCGGGCTCGAGTTCTGATCGCCGGCACGAGAGAAGGTTAGACAACTATGCGTCCTGAACGTGAAGATCGTGGCGACGGCGAACTGGTCGACAAGCTGGTCAGCATCAACCGCGTCGCCAAGGTGGTGAAGGGCGGCCGGCGCTTCGGCTTTGCCGCCCTCGTCGTCGTCGGCGACCAGAAGGGCCGGGTCGGTTATGGCTCGGGCAAGGCGCGCGAGGTGCCGGAGGCGATCCGCAAGGCGACCGAGCGGGCCAAGCGCAACCTGGTCCGCGTGCCGCTGCGCGAAGGCCGGACCCTGCATCACGACGTCGCCGGCCATCACGGTGCCGGCAAGGTGCTGCTGCGCGCCGCGCCGGCCGGTACCGGCATCATCGCCGGCGGCCCGATGCGCGCCGTGTTCGAAACCCTGGGTGTGGCCGACGTGGTGACCAAGTCGCTCGGCACCTCGAACCCGCACAACATGGTCAAGGCGACGTTCGACGCCCTGACCAACCTGGCGGCGCCGCGTGCGGTCGCTGCCCGCCGCGGCAAGAAGGTGAGCGAGATCATCGGTCGCCGCAGCGAGACCGAGGAGTAAGCTCAATGACCGCCAACGCGAAGGTCCGGGTCACTCTGGTCCGTTCGGCCAACAAGCGCGAGATCGACCAGCAGCAGACGCTGGTCGGCCTCGGCCTGCGCAAGCTGCATTCGTCGCGCGAGCTCGAGGATACCCCCTCGGTGCGCGGGATGATCAACAAGGTCCGCCATCTGCTCGACGTCGACACCGTCGGCTGAGCGCAGATCAAGGTCTAGAGGAACCAAGTCATGCGTCTCAATCAGCTCGCTGACAACGAAGGCTCGCGCAAGTTCCGCATGCGCGTCGGCCGTGGCATCGGGTCGGGCAAGGGCAAGACCTCGGGCCGCGGCGTGAAGGGTCAGAAGGCGCGTACCGGCGTCAGCATCAAGGGCTTCGAAGGCGGCCAGATGCCGATCCATCGTCGCCTGCCCAAGCGCGGCTTCAACCCGCTGAACCGTCTCGAATTCGCGCCGGTGAACCTGGGCACGGTGCAGAAGGCGATCGACGCCGGCCGCATCGACGCCAGCCAGGCGATCACCTCCGACATCCTGCGTGACGCCGGCCTGGCCGATCGCCGCATGCCGGTGCGGCTGCTCGCCAAGGGCACGCTGACCGCTAAGGCGTCGTTTGCCGTCGATGCGGCTTCGGCCGCGGCGACCGCCCAGGTCGAGAAGGTCGGCGGTTCGGTGACGCTGCCGGCCGTCGAGGCCCCGGCCGAGCCGAAGGCCAAGAAAGAGAAGAAGAAGTAAGTAACGGGCGTTACCCGGGCGCCGCCCTTGCGGCTGGCGCCCGGATCGTTACCTATTAGGCTTGCGTGTTCGCGCCGTCGGCTTTCCGCCCGGGAGGGGTTGGAGCGACGGCGCCGTAGTGGAGAGGGTCCATGGCGTCAGCCGCCGAACAGCTCGCCGCCTCATTGAATTTCGGTGCCTTCGCCAAGGCGGAGGAGCTCAAGAAGCGCCTGTGGTTTACCCTGGGCGCGCTCATCGTCTACCGTCTCGGCACCTATATCCCGCTGCCCGGCATCGATCCGCATGTCCTGAGCGAGATGTTCCAGCAGGGGTCGACCGGCATTCTCGGCATGTTCGACGTGCTGGCCGGCGGCGCGCTGAGCCGCATGACGATCTTTGCGCTGACGATCATGCCCTATATCTCGGCATCGATCATCATCCAGCTCGGCACCGCGCTGTCGCCGAAGCTCGAGGCGCTGAAGAAGGAAGGCCCGACGGGCCGCAAGGTTCTCAACCAGTACACCCGCTATTTCACCGTCATCCTGGCGATCGCCCAGGCCTATGGCGTTGCCGTCGGCCTCGAGGCCGCGTCGGGCAGCCGCGGAGCGCTGGTGCTCGACCCCGGCCTGTTCTTCCGGGTGACCACGGTCCTGACGCTGACCGGCGGCACGCTGTTCCTGATGTGGCTGGGCGAGCAGATCCAGCAGCGCGGCATCGGCAACGGCATTTCGCTGATCATCATGGCCGGCATTGTTGCCGAGCTCCCCAGGGCGCTCGTGGGCACGCTCGAACTCGGCCGTACCGGTGCGCTGTCGACCATCTTCATCCTGTTCCTGCTGGTCATGGTCGTGGCCGTGATCGCCTTCGTCGTGTTCATGGAGCGGGCCCAGCGACGCCTGCTGGTGCAGTACCCGAAGCGTCAGCACGGCAACCGTGTGTTCGGCGGCGAAGCCTCGCATCTGCCGTTGAAGATCAATGCCGCCGGCGTCATCCCGCCGATCTTTGCCTCGTCGCTGCTGCTGATGCCGACGACCTTCGCCCAGTTCTCGGGCGGGCAGAACATGCCGGACTGGCTGGTGTGGATCTCGACGGCGCTGGGCCATGGCCGCCCAGCCTACGTCATCCTCTACATGGCGCTGATCATCTTCTTCGCCTTCTTCTACACCTCGATCCAGTTCAATCCGGTCGAGACTGCCGACAATCTGAAGAAGAACGGCGGCTTCATTCCGGGCATCCGCCCCGGCCAGCGCACGGCCGAGTATATCGATTACGTGCTGACCAGGCTGACGGTCATCGGTTCGCTCTATCTCTGCGTGGTCTGCCTCCTGCCGGAGATCCTGATCTCGCAGTATTCCGTGCCGTTCTATTTCGGCGGCACGTCGATCCTGATTATCGTGTCCGTGACCATGGATACGGTGGCGCAGATCCAGTCGCATCTGATCGCGCATCAGTATGAAGGCCTGATCAAGAAGGCCCGCCTGAAGGGGAGCAGGAAGTGAGCAGCAGGCTAATTCTTCTCGGACCGCCGGGAGCCGGCAAGGGCACCCAGGCGCAGCGGCTGACCGAACAGCGGGGCCTGCCCCAGCTGTCGACCGGTGACATGCTGCGCGCGGCGGTCAAGGCGGGGACCGAGATCGGCCGCGAGGCCGAGGCGATCATGAAGCGTGGCGACCTGGTCCCCGATTCGGTCGTCGTCTCGATCATCGGCGAGCGGATCGACCAGCCTGACGCGAAGAATGGTTTCGTGCTCGACGGCTTTCCCCGGAACCCGGCCCAGGCCGCGGCGCTGGACGAGATGCTGCAGCAGCGCGGCCTGAGTCTTGATCATGTCATCGAGATGAAGGTAGACGACTCGGCCCTGATCGAGCGGATCACCGGCCGTTTCACCTGTGCCAAATGCGGCACGGGGTATCACGACCGCTTCAAGCCGACCAAGGTTCCCGGCGTTTGCGATTCGTGCGGCTCGACCGAGTTCGTGCGCCGCCCCGACGACAAGGCCGAGACCGTGAAATCCCGTCTTGACGTCTATCACGCGCAGACTGCGCCCTTGCTGCCCTACTATCGGGCGAAGGGTATCCTGCACGAGGTTGACGGCATGGCGGAAATGGATGAGGTTACCCGACAGATCGGCAACGTCCTCGATGGGCGTGGTTGACTTTCGGTATACGGTGCATATAATCGCGCGCCCGAGCTAGCGCCGCGATGGCATGACCTCTTGACAAGCTAGTTTCGACAGAATTGACGACACGAGGAGACCGAGCGTGGCGCGTATTGCCGGCGTGAATATCCCGACCAACAAGCGCGTTGTCATCGCCCTGACCTATATCTATGGGATCGGGCCGTACAACGCTGAGAGCATCTGCAAGAAGGTCGGGATCCCGGCCGAGCGGCGCGTCAACGAACTCGCCGAGTCGGAAGTTATTCAGATCCGCGAGCTGATCGACCGCGAATACCGCGTCGAGGGCGACCTCCGCCGTGAAGTCGCGATGAACATCAAGCGGTTGATGGACCTGGGCTGCTATCGCGGCCTGCGTCATCGCCGTGGTCTGCCGGTCCGTGGCCAGCGTACCCACACGAATGCGCGCACGCGCAAGGGTCCGGCCAAGGCGATCGCGGGCAAGAAGAAGTAAGCTGCGCGATCCTGCGCCTATCTCTGAAGGTTTGCTATGGTGAAAGACAAGACCGCGCGTCCGCGCCGCAAAGAGAAGAAGAACATCACGTCGGCGGTCGCCCACGTGAATGCCTCCTTCAACAATACCATGATCACCATCACCGATGCCCAGGGGAACACCATCTCCTGGTCGTCGGCCGGTGCCCAGGGTTTCAAGGGTTCGCGCAAGTCGACCCCCTATGCCGCGCAGGTCGCCGCCGAGCAGGCCGGCCGCAAGGCGCAGGAGCACGGCGTCCGCACTATCGAGGTCGAGGTGAAGGGCCCGGGGTCGGGGCGTGAATCGGCACTGCGCGCGCTGCAGGCGGTCGGTTTCACCGTGACCGCGATCCGTGACGTGACGCCGATCCCGCATAACGGCTGCCGGCCGCCCAAGCGTCGGCGCGTCTGATTGGCGTTTGAACCGCGTCGGCGCCGCTGCCAGGAAATCTGGCAGCGGCGCCGCGCGGCTTTCCATTGAGCGCTAGGCGATCGCCGGCGCTGGCGCTGAACGAACTTGGGGTGCCGCATGATTCAAAAGAATTGGACTGAATTAATCAAGCCGAACAAGCTGCAGGTCGAGCCTGGTGCCGACGCCGCGCGGGTCGCGACGATCGTCGCCGAGCCGCTGGAGCGCGGTTTCGGCCTGACGCTCGGCAACGCGTTGCGCCGGGTGCTGCTGTCGTCGCTGCAGGGCGCGGCCGTCACCGCCGTCAAGATCGACGGCGTGCTGCATGAATTTTCCTCGATGCCGGGCGTCCGCGAGGACGTCACCGACGTCGTCCTGAACATCAAGGCGATCGCGCTGCGCATGCACGGCGATGGCCCGAAGCGCATGCATCTCAATGCCAAGGGGCCGGTCGAAGTCACCGCCGGCATGATCGAGTCGGGTCACGACATCGAGATCATGAACCCGAACCTGGCGCTCTGCACCCTCGATGCCGGCGCGACGCTGAAGATGGAACTGACCGTCGACACCGGCAAGGGTTACGTCCCCGGCTCGTCGAACCGGCCGGAAGACGCGCCGATCGGCCTCATCCCGGTCGACGCGCTGTACAGCCCGGTGCGCAAGGTTTCCTACAAGGTCGAGAACACCCGCGAGGGCCAGGTCCTCGACTATGACCGCCTGGTCATGGTCGTCGAGACCAACGGCGCAGTGCGCCCCGAGGATGCGGTGGCCTATGCCGCCCGTATCCTCCAGGACCAGCTGCAGCTGTTCATCAACTTCGAGGAGCCGCGGGCCGAATCGCGCGGCGCCACGACGGCCGAGCCGGAGTTCAACCCGAACCTGCTGCGCCGCGTCGACGAACTCGAGCTGTCGGTGCGTTCGGCGAACTGCCTGAAGAACGACAACATCGTCTATATCGGTGATCTGATCCAGAAGACCGAGGCGGAGATGCTGCGGACGCCGAATTTCGGCCGCAAGTCGCTCAACGAGATCAAGGAAGTTCTCGCCCAGATGGGACTGCATCTCGGTATGCATGTCCCGAACTGGCCGCCGGAGAACATCGAAGAGCTCGCCAAGAAACTGCACGATCAGTTCTGATCGCGTCACGTCCGAGAAGAGACTAGAGTCCAAGGAGAACAGCCATGCGCCACCGCAATGCCGGCCGCAAGCTCAACAAGTCCACCACGCATCGCCGGGCGATGTTCGCGAATATGGCCGTGGCGCTGATCAAGCACGAGCAGATCACCACCACCCTGCCCAAGGCGAAGGAGCTCAAGCCCGTCGTCGAACAGCTGATCACGCTGGGCAAGCGCGGCGATCTGCATGCCCGCCGCCAGGCGCTGGCCTACCTGCCGGAGAAGTCGGCGGTCGACAAGCTGTTCAGCGTGCTGAACAGCCGGTATGCGACCCGTGCCGGTGGCTACACCCGCGTGCTGAAGGCCGGTTTCCGCTATGGCGACGCGGCGGCGATGGCCGTCGTCGAGCTGGTCGACCGCGATCCCTCGGCCAAGGGCCAGGATTCCGGCCCGACTGCCGAGGCCGGCGCGGAAGAGGCGGCGGCCTGATCGCCGCCCTCTGATCTCGGACGAGTTAAGGGAAGGGCCGGCCTTGCGCCGGCCCTTTCTTCATTCTGAACCGATCTCCGTCGATGCGGCGGTACGGTTCTTCAGGCCGCCCCTTGCAATTGCCCAGGCAGGGGACAAGTCTGGACAAGCTAGACCAGCCTCCACAGGGATGACGATGAGACGCTTCGCCGCTGCCTTGTTCGCCCTTGCGCTGTTGCCGCTGCCGGCGGTCGCGCAGGACCGTGCGCTGCCGCAGACCCGTGCCGATATTCAGCTCTCTTTTGCCCCGGTGGTCCGCCAGGTATCGCCGGCGGTGGTCAATATCTATTCGCGACGGGTCGAACAGGTCCGTTCGGTCCCGCCGCTGTTCGAGGATCCGCTGTTCCGGCGCTTTTTCGGCGACCAGCTGATGTTCGGCCAGCAGCCGCGCGAGCGGGTGCAGCAGTCGCTGGGCTCCGGCGTCGTCGTCGATGCCGACGGTGTGATCGTCACCAACAACCATGTCATCGAGGGGGCGACCGAAATCGTCGTCGCGCTGGCCGATCGGCGCGAATTCGAAGCCAAGTTGCTGGCGGCCGACCCGAAGACCGACCTCGCCGTGCTGCGGATCGATACCAAGGGCGAGCATCTGCCGGTGCTGGCCTTCCGCGATTCCGACGATATCGAGATCGGCGACCTGGTGCTGGCCGTCGGCAATCCGTTCGGTGTCGGCCAGACGGTGACGCAGGGTATCGTCTCGGGCCTCGCCAGGACCGGCGTCGGCGACGGCGATACCCAGTCGTTCATCCAGACCGATGCCGCGATCAATCCCGGCAATTCGGGCGGCGCGCTGGTGACGATGGACGGGCGCCTGGTCGGAATCAATACCGCGATCTATTCGCGCTCCGGCGGGTCGATGGGCATTGGCTTCGCCATTCCCTCGAACCTGGTCAACCAGACCGTCCACCAGGCGGTGACCGGCAAGGGCATCGTGCGCCCCTGGCTCGGCGCCGGTGGCCAGATGGTCACCGCCGAACTGGCGACCGGGCTCGGCCTCGCCCGGCCGGCCGGCGTGCTGCTCTCCGACATCTATGCCGGCGGTCCCGCCGACCGGGCCGGGTTGAAGACCGGCGACGTCATTATCAAGGTCGATGGTCGCGAAGTGCTCGATCCACGCGCGCTGAAGTTCCGGATCGCCGCCCGTGGCGTCGGCGAGACCGCGACCCTCGACGTCCTGCGCAAGGGCGAAGACAAGAAGATTGCCCTGCCGCTCGAGACGCCGCCCGAGAATCCGCCGCGCGACATCACCACCCTGACCGGCAATGGGCCGCTGTCGGGCGCCATCGTCGGCAACATGTCGCCGGCCTATAACGAGGAACTGGGCCTCGACAGTTTCGGCCGTGGCGTGGTCGTGACCGACGCGACGCCGAACGGCCTGGTCCGGCAGACCGGCCTGCGCCGCGGCGACGTGCTGGTCGAGGTCAACGGGGTCAAGATCGCGACCGTCACCGATCTCAAGGCGGTCGTGCAGAAGGGCGGCCGCGACTGGCGCCTGACGGTGCGTCGCGGCGACCAGATGCTGAGCCTGAAGTACAAGGTGTGAGCGACGATCTGTTCGGCCGTCCGGCCAGCGCCGCAGGCGCGCCGCTGGCCGAACGGTTGCGCCCGCAATCGCTTGCCGACGTCATCGGCCAGGACCATCTGCTGAAAGGCGAGGGGCCGCTGGCGCGCATGCTGGCGGCCCGCCGGCTGTCGTCGCTGATCCTGTGGGGGCCGCCGGGCACCGGCAAGACGACGATCGCGCGCCTGCTGGCCGAACAGGTCGGCCTGGCCTTTTCGCCGATCTCGGCCGTGTTTTCCGGCGTGGCCGATCTGCGCAAGGTCTTCGACACCGCCAAGGGACGGCGGCTGGCAGGCACCGGCACGCTGCTTTTCGTCGACGAGATCCATCGCTTCAACCGTTCGCAGCAGGATGCCTTCCTGCCTTACGTCGAGGACGGCACCGTGGTGCTGGTCGGTGCCACCACCGAGAATCCGTCCTTCGAGCTGAACGGCGCCTTGCTCTCTCGCGCGCGCGTCCTCGTCCTGAACCGGCTGGACGATTTTGCGCTCGAAGCGCTGCTGTCGCGGGCCGAGGACGAGATGGGGCGGTCGCTGCCCATCGATGGCGATGCACGGATTGCCCTGCGCGCCATGGCCGATGGCGACGGGCGCTACTGCCTCAATCTGGCCGAGGCGCTGTTCGACTTGGGCGAATTGGCCGAGCCGCTCGACCCCGCCGGGCTGGCCCGCGCGGTGCAACGGCGCGCGCCGCTCTACGACAAGGCGCAGGAAGGCCACTACAATCTGATCTCGGCGCTGCACAAGTCGCTGCGCGGTTCCGATTGCGATGCGGCGCTCTATTGGCTCGCCCGCATGCTCGCCGGCGGCGAGCAGCCCCTCTACATCCTGCGGCGGCTGGTGCGCTTTGCGGTCGAGGATATCGGGCTTGCCGATCCCCAGGCGCTGGTCCAGGCGACCGCGGCCAAGGAGGCCTACGACTTCCTCGGCTCGCCGGAAGGCGAACTGGCGGTGGCGCAGGCGGTAATCTACCTGGCCACCGCGCCGAAATCGAACGCGGCCTATGTCGCCTACAAGGAATCGACCAAGGCGGCCCGGGATACCGGGTCGCTGATGCCGCCGATGCATATCCTGAACGCGCCGACCCGCTTGATGAAGGACCTGGGCTACGGCCGGAACTACAATTACGACCATGACGCCGAGGATGGTTTCTCGGGCCAGAACTACTTTCCGGAAAAGATGGCGCGCCGGCGGTTCTATCGGCCGGTCGAGCGCGGTTTCGAGCGCGAGATCACCAAGCGCCTGGACTATTGGAATCGTCTGCGCCACAAGCGCGCAGCAGAGAATGAGGAGTGACCATGAGCGGCGTCGTGACCCGCAAGGTGTCGGCCGACGAGGCCGATATCCGGCTGGACCGCTGGTTCAAGCGCCATTACCCGGCCCTGGGCCATGGCAAGCTGGAAAAATTGCTGCGCACCGGCCAGATCCGGGTCGACGGTGGCAGGGCCAAGGCCGCCGATCGGCTGCAGCCCGAGCAGCAGATCCGGATTCCGCCGCTGAGCGAAGAAGAGACGGCCGCCCCCAAGCCGCCGCCGCGGCGCGTCGATCCCCAGGCGATCCGCGACCTGGAAAAGCGCATCCTCTACAAGGATGACTGGGTGATCGCGCTGAACAAGCCGGCGGGGCTGGCGACGCAGGGCGGGACCGGCCAGGCCATCCATCTCGACATGATGCTCGATGGCCTGCGCTATGGCGGTGATCGGCCGCGGCTGGTGCACCGTCTCGACAAGGACACGTCGGGGGTGCTGCTGCTGGCGCGAAGCGCCTCGGCCGCCGCCAAGCTTGCCGCCTGCTTCCGCGACAAGACGACGCGCAAGCTCTATTGGGCGCTGACCGTCGGCACGCCGCGGCCGCGCCAGGGCAAGATCGACCTGCCGCTGGCGAAGGTGGCCGTCGCCGGCGGCGAGCGCATCATGACCGAGGGCGAGGAGGGCAAGCCCGCGGTTACCCTGTTCCACACGATCGACCATGCCCGCGACAAGCTCGCCTGGCTCGGCCTGATGCCGCTGACCGGCCGCACGCACCAGTTGCGTGCCCACTGCCTGGCGCTCGGCTGCCCGATCGTCGGCGACGTCAAATATGGCGGCGAGGTCGCGCGGCTCGATACCGAAGGCGTGCCCAATCAGCTGCATCTGCATGCCCGGCGTATCGAGATGCCGCATCCCAATGGCGGGCTGCTGCGTGTCGTCGCGCCGCCGCCGAAACATATCCGCGATTCGTTGAAGGTGCTGGGGCTGGTCGACGACGAGACGGCCGACGAGTTCCCGGGATGACCGGGCTGATCCTGTTCGACTGCGACGGAACGCTGGTCGACAGCCAGCACCATATCGTGGCGACGATGACCAGCGCCTTTGCCGCCTGCGACCTGCCCCCGCCGGCGGCCGCGGCAATCCGCAGCACCGTCGGGCTGTCGCTGGTCGAGGCCGCGGCGGAACTGCTGCCAGGGACCGAGCGGCGGCTGCACGAGGCGGTCGCCGATGCCTATCGCCGGACCTATCACGCCACCCAAGGACATGACGAGGCGGACGAACCGCTGTTTCCCGGTGTCGCCGAAGCGCTGGTCGCCCTCAATCGTGGCGGCTATCTTCTGGGCGTTGCAACCGGCAAGGGGCGGCGCGGGTTGGAGGGGGTACTGGCGCGGCATGGCCTGCGCGAGTTGTTCGTTACCCTTCAGACGGCGGATCGTTCACCATCCAAGCCGGCGCCCGACATGGTCTACAATGCGCTGGCCGAGACCGGCTCGACGGCCGCCGAAACCATCGTGATCGGCGATACCACCTACGACATGGCCATGGCCCGCAATGCCGGGGTTGCCGCCATCGGTGTTTCCTGGGGTTATCATCCGGCACCGGCCTTGCTCGCCGCCGGCGCCGCGGCGATGATCGACGATATCGCCGACCTGCCAGGGGCATTGGCCGGCCTGCTGATCCGATCCGAGTCATAAAACGAACAAAGTCAAGGACTTGGCTTTGCAGCTTTATCGCGGAGGATGACATGCGCCTCGGACTGACCCTGAAGATCCTCGCCGGTGTCGTCGTCGTGCTGGCTGCCGGTATCGGCATCTTTGTCGCCACCTTCGACGTCGATCGCTACAAGCCGCAATTGATAGCCGCCGCCAAGGAAGCGACGGGACGCGACCTGACGATCGACGGCAAGCTGGCGTTGAGCCTGTTTCCCCGGCTGGCGCTGACCGCCGACAAGGTGCGCTTCGCCAACGCGCCTTGGGGCACCCGTCCGGAGATGGCGAGCGTCGGGGCGTTCGCGGTCGAGGTGGAGGCGGGCAAGCTGATCTTCGACCGTCAGCTCGTCATCGACCGGCTGGCGCTTTCGGATGTCGACCTGCTGCTGGAAACCTCGCCCGACGGCAAGGCCAACTGGGCTTTCGAGAAGCCGGCGGCTGCGTCGGTGCAGCCCCAAGGGCAGGGGCCCGGGCAACAAGCCGGTGCGAGCGGCGGCCGCATCGTGCCGGAGTTCCGGTCGCTCAGCCTCGAGAAGGTCAAGCTCACCTATCGCAACGGGTTGACCAAGCAGGTCCGCGAGGCGAACGTCATCGAGTTCGACATGTCCCGCGAGGCCGCGGACCGGATCGCGGCCAAGTTCAATGCCGAGATCAACGGGGCTCCGGTCGAGCTGGCCGGTACCGTCGGCCGGTTCGACGACCTGCTGGACACGACCCCCTGGCCGATCGACGTCAAGGGCAAGGCGGCGGGAGCGACCGTCGCGGTGTCGGGCACCGTCGCCAACGCGACGAAGGCGCCGGTCCTCGATCTGAAGCTGGCAGCCGAGGGCAACAATCTCGCCGACCTCGGCGCCCTGACCGGGGCAAAGCTTCCCGCGAGCCCACCCTACAAGCTCGCCGGCGCCGTCAGCGGCGACCCGGCCACCGAGCTCAAGCTGGCCGGGGTGAGCCTGACACTCGGCAAGACGCAGGGAACCGTCGACGGCACCATCGGCAATCTGTCGGGCAGCGTGACGCTGAACCTCAAGGTCACCGCGCAGAGCCCTGATCCGTCCGAACTGTCGACCTTGGCCCGGTTCGACCTGCCGAAGAAGCCGCTGGCCGCACAGGCCTTCATTTCCGGTGCGCCGTCGAGCGAGATCCGGCTGGCCGAAGGAACGACGGCAACGATTGGCGGCGTGCGGGTCCTCACCGACGGGACTGTTTCCAATCTGCAGAAGTCGCCGACGTTGAACCTCAGGCTGCTGACCGAGGGCAACGATCTGGGCGAACTGGGCGAGCTTGTGGGACTCAGGCTTGCCAAGGGGCAACCCTACAAGGTCTATGCGGCGGTGGCGGGCACACCCGCCAGCCAGATCAGGCTGACCGACCTCAGCGCGACCCTCGGACCCAACCAGCTCGCCGGCACGATCGCGGTCGCGCTGAATGGACCGCGCCCGAAGATCGAGGCCAAGCTGACCTCGCCGCTGGTCGATCTCGACCAACTGAAGCTGACGGCGGGTCTTGCCGACGCGGCGCCCCAGTCCGCCGCCGGGGCGCCGCCGCCCGCGACCGCGACGCCGGCCGGCCCGCCGGCGGCCGATGGCCGTGTCATTCCGAACGAACCGTTGCCGCTTGAAGGCCTGATGCTGGTCGACGGCGATATCGCGCTGACCACGCCGAAATTCGTCGACGGCACGCTGCAACTCGCCAACCTGAATGCCCGCGCCGTGCTGAATGATGGCCAACTGGCGCTGCGGCCTTTCACCGCCCAGCTGGATGGCAGCCCGTTCGATCTCGACCTCGCCATCAATGCCCGGACCGGGGCGATGACGGCCAAGGGGGGCGGGCGGGGCATCATGCTCGGCGACATGCTCAAGAAACACGGTCTGACCGAGAAGCTCAAGGGGGCAAAGACCGATCTCGCCTTCGACCTGTCGGGCACGGGCAAATCCACGCGCGCCTTGGCCGCGTCGCTCAACGGCCAGGTCACGATCAATGCCGGCGAAGGCACGATCGCCGGCAGCTACGGCGACATTCTCGGCGACGGTCTCGCGACCATCCTGCTGCTGCAGGAGTCGCGCGGGGCTCAGACCCATCTCTACTGCGCGGTGACCCGGTTCGACATCCGCCAGGGCGTGGCGACCGCGCGGGTGATGACGATCGATACCGGCCGCCTGACGGTCGAAGGCAAGGGCGACATCAATCTCGGCACCGAGGCGCTCGGCCTGACCCTCGATCCGCTGCAGATCCCGCTGCCGATCCTGGTGCGTGGCACGCTGGCGCACCCGACCTATGCGCCGGAGCCGGCGGGGCTGGCCAAGCTCGGTGCCGGCGCCGCGCTGGGCGCGGCCACCGGCGGCACTGCCGGCCTGCTCGCCGGCGTTCTGGGCCAGGGCCAACTGCCGACGGGCGGTCAGGGCGGCGCCTGCGCCAAGGCGGTTGCGGCGATCGGTGGCAAGCCGCTACCAGCCGCACCCCAGGCGCCGCCGGCACAACAACAGCAACAGCAACAGCAGCAGCGCAATCCGGTCGAGAACCTGCTGCAGGGTCTGGGAGGCGTATTGCGCAGATGACCACGGCGGCATCGCGACGATTCTATAAGTCGGTTTCTGTTCGACCCGAGGGTGAGGGTTTCTCCGTCTATCTCGACGAGCGTGCGTTGAAGACCCCGGCCAAGCGTCCGCTGGTCCTGCCGACCGAGGCGCTGGCCGATGCTATCGCCGAGGAATGGGCCGGGCAGGGTGATTCGATCAAGCCGTTGACGATGCCGCTGACCCGGCTGGCCTACACCGCGCTCGACCGGTTGGCCGAGGATCCGTCGAAGGCGATCGACGAGGCGGCGGCTTATGCCGGCACCGATCTCGTCTGCTATCGGGCCAGCCACCCCGCGCTGCTGGTCCGTCGTCAGACGGAGGGCTGGCAACCGGTGCTCGACTGGCTGTCGCGGCGCTACGATGTCGCCCTTGCCGTCACCTCGGGCATCATGGCCATCCGCCAATCCGACGAGGCGCTTGCCCGGCTGAAGGCCGTCGTCGCCGCCCGCGACCCGCTGCGGCTGGCCGCGCTCCATGCGCTGACGACTGCTTCGGGGTCGCTCGTCATCGCCCTGGCGGTGGCGGAGGGCGAGATCGACGCGGACCGTGCCTTCGACCTTGCCCATATCGACGAGACCGTACAGGCCGAACAATGGGGCGAGGATGCCGAGGCGGCCGCGGCGCGCGAGGCGGTCCGCCAAGATATTCTCACCTCGGGCCGGTTCCTGGCTCTGCTCGGCTGATCCGCAAAGCATCTGGAAATTGCCGGCGGGCCGTCGCAACATTGGGGCGGACCGGGATCGAGGATATTGTTTGCCGATGCGTGCGGTGTCGTTGCTGATATCTGGCAGGGTGCAGGGGGTTGGTTACCGCTGGTGGACGGTATCGACGGCGCGACGCCTCCGCCTGACCGGCTGGGTGCGCAACCTCCGTGACGGCCGGGTCGAAGCCCTGGCTTACGGCCCGGAAGACAAGGTCGTCAGCCTGATCAACGCCTGCCATCACGGTCCCGACGCGGCGCTGGTCGAGGCCGTTGCGGTCCAGGACATCCCGATACCGTCCGATCTCGTCGGGTTCGAGCAGCGTCCGACCGCCTGAAAAAAATCTGACTTCCGCCTCTTGAACTACGGCCCCGGCGATACCAATTGACCGCCAACCCGTGGTCCGGGCCCCTCTGGCGAGCGCTGCCGGCGCCTTCGCGATGTCGGACCTTATCGACATTCATCGCCGGCCGAGGGGAAGATCCCGATGACGACGTCCGTCGCCTATCTCGATGCCTTTGTCTTTGCCGACTGGCTCGGCAAGCCCGCCTGGATGTGGCTGGCGTTCCTGGCCCTGGTCGTCGCTCTGCTGGCGTTCGACCTGGGTGTCCTCCACCGCAAGCAGCGCGAAATCGGCGTCCGCGAGAGCCTCGTGCTGTCGACGATCTATATCGGTCTCGGCCTCGCCTTCGGCGCCTGGGTCTGGTGGCATCTCGGCGCCGAATCGGGCATCGCCTATGTGACCGGCTTTGCCGTCGAGAAGGCGCTGGCGATGGACAACGTCTTCGTCATCGCCATGATCTTCACCTATTTTGCCGTGCCCCGGGTCCATCAGCATCGCGTGCTGTTCTGGGGCATCCTCGGCGCCATCGTCCTGCGTGCGATCATGATCGGCCTGGGCGCGGCGTTGGTCGCCCAGTTTTCCTGGGTCCTCTACATCTTCGCGGTGTTCCTGATCGTTACCGGCATCAAGATGCTGTTTGCCGGCGACAAGCCCCACGACATCGCCTCGAACCCGGTGCTGCGCTTCCTGCGCCGCCGCCTGAACGTCGCCGACGACGAGCATTCCGAGCGCTTTTTCGTCCGGCGCCCGCACCCGGTCACCGGCCGTCCGGCGCTGTTCGTCACGCCGCTGTTCCTGGCGCTGCTGCTGATCGAGATCGCCGACGTCATCTTCGCCGTCGATTCGGTGCCGGCGATTCTGGCCATCACCTCTGATCCGTTCATCGTGTTCACTTCGAACATCTTCGCCATCCTCGGCCTGCGTGCCCTCTATTTCGCGCTGGCGGCGATGGTGGAACGCTTCCACTACCTCAAGTATGCGCTGGCTGCCGTACTGATCTTCATCGGTGCCAAGATCTTCATGGCCGATCTGCTGGGCCTGGAGAAGTTCCCCGCGGCGCTGTCGCTCGGCATCACCTTCGGCCTGCTGGCCGGCGGCGTCGGCTGGAGCCTGTGGCGCACGCGGGGCCAGGCCGAGGTTCAATCCCCGAAGTAGTGGGCGTCCATGTCGGCGAGCAGCCCGGTTTCACCGGGCTGCCAGCCGAAGGTCTCGCGGGTCAAGGTGCTCGCGGCCGGGCAATCCAGCGCGGCAAAATGGGCAAACCAGCCGAAATGATCCGCCCCCCGGGCCGCGACTGGCACGTTCAGCCGCCGGCCGATCGCCGCCGCGATCCGGCGGAACGGCACGCCGTCCTCGGCGACCGCGTGCCAGCGGCCGGCAACGCCGCGTTCAAGTACCAGGCGGTAGAGTCGCGCGGCATCGCGACGGTGAACCGCGGGCCAGCGCTGGCTGCCGTCGCCGGCAAAGCCGGAAACGCCAGTCTCGCGGGCCAGGTTGATCAGGATCGGTACAAAGCCGTGGTCGCCGGCATCGTGGACCGACGGCGGCAATCGCATGATCGAAACCTGCAGCCCCTGTGCCATCAGCGCCTCGGCCGCCTGTTCGGACGCGGCGCGCGGGCTGTGGCCGGGACTTGAGGCAATCGCGATGTCCTCGGTGACCACGCGGCCTCCGGGGAACAGGCCGATGCCGGAGGTGACGATCAGCGGCCGGTCGCTGCCGGCCAGGGCGTTGCCGAGCGCGCCGATTGCCGCCCGATCGATCTCGCAGTTTTCCTTGAACCGCGTGAAGTCGTGAATGAAGCCGGTGTGGATCACGCCGTCGGCCCCGAGGGCACCGCGGCGCAGGCTGTCCGGATCTGTCAGATCCCCGCGATGGACCTCGGCACCGGCGGCGGCGAGGGCCGTGGCCCCGGCCTCGCTGCGGGCCATCCCCAGAACCCGATGGCCGGCGGCGAGCAGTTCCCGAACGATTGCCGATCCGACAAAGCCGGTCGCACCCGTGACGAAGACGCGCATTTGAATTTCCTCGATATGGCAAAGACGAGGCACACGGTAGAGTCGCTGTGCCGGACGCTCCATGCTGGGGCGTCTCTATTTTCTTCGTGATCGTCCAGGGTTCCGATGGATCCGCTATCCGATGTGCTGTCCCTGCTGAAGCCGCGCAACCACATGGCCGCGGCCTTCGATGCCGCCGGGGAGTGGTCGATTCAATTCGTGGACCAGCAGCATTCGATCAAATGCGGCGCCGTGGCCAATGGCCGTTGCTGGCTGACGGTCGAGGGAGTCGCCGCGCCGGTATTGCTCGATACCGGGGATTGTTTCCTGCTGCCGGCAGGGCGGCCGTTCCGGATGGCGACCGATCTCGGGCTTGCGCCGGTCGAGGCACGCCAGATCTTTCCCCCGGCGCGCAGCGGGGGGATCGTCACGCGCAACGGGGGCGGGGAATTTTTTCTCGTCTCGGCCCGCTTCATGCTCGAGGGGGCACACGCGGGCATCCTGCTCGGCCTGTTGCCGCCGATCATCCATATCCGGGATGCTGCCGGGCAGGCGGCGCTGCGCTGGTCGGTCGAGCGGATGATCGAGGAAATGCGTGATCCCCAACCGGGCGGCTTCCTGCTGGTCCGGCATCACGCCCACATGGTGCTGCTGCAGGCTTTGCGTCTGCATCTCAGCGCGCTGGCGGGCGGCGTCGGCTGGCTGTTCGCCCTCGGCGACCGGCAGATCGGCACGGCGATCGCCGCGATCCATGGCGATCCCGCACGCCGCTGGACGCTGCCTGACCTCGCCGCGGTTTCGGGCATGTCGCGCTCCGCCTTTGCGTTGCGCTTCAAGGAAATGGTCGGTTCCTCGCCGATGGAGTACCTGACGCGCTGGCGCATGTTGCTCGCCGGCGATCGTCTGGCGAATTCGGGGGACGCGGTTTCCAGTATCGCGCTGTCGCTGGGTTATGAGTCGGAAAGTGCCTTTTCCACGGCGTTCAAGCGTGTGATGGGGTGTCCACCGCGGTCCTACGCGCGTCGAGGCCGGTCTTCCACGGCGTCGCTGCGCGGCAGTTAGAGTATCCGATCGTCCCGATGGCCCCCGAGGCGCGCGCTGAGCCCTTGGGTGATAGCCTTCATCATCTCGGGCGTGTCCCGATCGAGGCCATAGACGGTCTGGGGAAAGTTCAGCGGCCGCTGCCGTTCCCACAACTCGTCATGCCGGTCGGGGGAAAACAACTCGGCCGGGTCGCCGCAAGCGATCCAGCCGATCGGCACGACCGTGCCGGGCGTCAATCTCGTCTTCAGATGGACGGTGCCGTTGATCCGGACCTCGCATCCGCGGCCGAGATGGCTGCCGTGGAAGAGGGCGGCGCCGGTGGCAATGAAGACGCCGTCCTCGATCGTCGCGCCGACGACATGGGTATTCGGACCTATCAGGACGTTGTCGCCAAGCGAGCAGGGGTGCCGCGCCGCCGCGCGCAGGACTGCATTCTCCATCACGATGCAATGGGCACCGATGGTGATCGTGCCCCCCTCGGCGATCAGCCGGGCGCCGTGCATCACGCGGCTTCCCGGCCCCAGGCGGACATCACCGCAGAGCGTTGCGTCAGGGGCAACCCAGGCCGCGGGATCGACCTGTGGCCGGTGGCCGAGATGTTCGATCAGCATGATTCCTCCAGTTCGCGGGCACGGCAGCCGATCGGGCAGGCCGCCCCGTCGCAGATCGTGTGGTCGCAATAACGGCAGGTCGTGCGGGCGAAGCGGCGTGACGACGTGGCCGCTGCCAGGATCCTGGCGAGCATCCCGTCGAAGGAGATGCGTTCGTCCGGCGGCAGCGCGTCCAGCAGCGGGGCGATCGCCGCCGCGCGCGCTTCCTGCAGTGCCAGGGCCCTGGCCGTGCCCTGCTCGGTCAGTTGAAGCGGCGTGATCCGTCCCGTTCGCGCCTGCCGCCGAATGAAACCCTGCGCGACAAGCCCCGTGACCATCCGAGTCACCGTCGGCTGGGCGATTGCGATGATCTGCCCCAGTTCGGCCGTCGTCAGCGGACCGTGGTGGTGCAGCGTCAGCAGAACCGCCGCGGCGCTGGGCGACAGCGGCGCGAAGGCCCGGGTCAGGCGGTCATCAATCATCGTGCCGAGCACGGCGAGGTGGTTGGCGAATAACATATGCATAGCCTAGCTATTAATCTGCTTGCCGGCAAGCTTGGCGTTTGCCGCCTGCCATCCCTTAAGATGGCGGGCATGATTCGCGCCCTCGACCAGATCGACCTTGCGGTCCCCGATGTCGATGCAGCCATCGCCGACCATCGGCTGTTGTTCGGTCGCGACGACGGCGGGCCGGAATTCGCCGCGGCCAACATGACGTTGCGCCTCGTTCCCGGCGAAGGCCGGACCGGCCTGTGCCGTATAGCCTTCGCGGTCGACGATCTCGCCGAGGCGACGCGGCTTGCCTCCAACCGCGGGCTGATGCTGGAGCAGGCGACGCCGGACCATGATTTCGCCATCGCCCTGGTCGAGGCGCGACCGCCGATCGTTCCATGCGCGGGGACCGGCAGGCTGACGGCGCTCGATCATGTCGTGATCCGGACCGCGGCGCCCGAGCGGGCCCTGGCCCTTTATGGCGCCAGGGCCGGTCTCGACCTGCGGCTCGATCGCAGCGAACCGCGCTGGGGGACGCGGCTGATGTTCTTTCGCTGCGGCAATCTGGTCGTCGAGATCATGAGCGACCTGAATGCCCCGGTGTCGGACGCTCCTGACCGGCTGTGGGGGCTGTCCTGGCGCAGCGACGATGTCGATGCCGCGCGCGCCCGGCTCGTCGCGGCGGGCATGGACGCATCTGCCGTCCGTCCCGGCCGCAAGCCGGGGACACGCGTCTTTACGGTCCGGAGCGGCACCGCCGGCGTGCCGACGATCGTGGTCGGGACCTGACCGGCCGGCCGCCATCGATGAGTTCTTGATCACGGGATACCGCGCCCGGGGTTGAATGCAAGGCCGCGATCAGGCATGTACCGCCGGACGGCGCGGTCCGGGCGGCCGTTTCGGGGGGCGAAGAATGCGTATTTCAGCGCGCGCACAGACGCGCCGGTGGCAATGCTGATGTGGGGCAGGGTGGTTGCCGCCGCGAAGTCGGCGTTGCAGCGCAAGCTGATCTTCGCCGCGGCGATCGTCTGCGCCGTGATCGCCGCTCTTGTCGTGGTTGCTACCGTCAAGATCATCGACGAGGAGCGGCGCCAGGAGACCGTGGTCAACGAGAACACGATCTGGATGGGCCACCAGTTGCAGATCGAGGCCTACCGGTTCTACGTCACCCTGGAAAAATTCATCAGTCGCGAAGTGGTCATGGACGAGGTCGGGCTGCGCCTGGACCTGCTGTTCAGCCGGCTCGACGCGCTGCGCACCGGCGATGTCGCCCGCTTCGTGCAGGCCGATCCGGCCGCCGCAGAAATTTTTGGCCGGATCACCGCCAAGCTCGCCCAGATCGAGAAGACCGTCGACCGCCTGGCGCTCGAGCCCGCGGCGGTCGCCGAGGCACGCGTCGCGATGGAGGAGTTGCGCGACCTGGTCCAGCAGTTCGACCTCGCCATCCTCAAGCTCGCGACCGAGCGCGCCACCGGCGACCGGCGCCACGCCATCGAGTTGTTGCTGCAACTCTCCGGGCTGATGGTCGCGCTGGCAATCGGCATTTCGATCCTGATCGGCAGCCTGTGGTACCAGTTTCGCAACGAGAGCCGCATCCGCCGACGGATGGAAGACCTGGCCGACAGCCTGTCGCGGGCGCGCAGCGAACTGGCGGCGCATGCTGAAAATCTCGAAGTGCTGGTGGCCGAGCGCACCGCCGAGGTCGAAGCCAAGTCGACCTCGCTCGAAATTGCCAATACCAAGCTGTTGTCGTCGATCAACTACGCGCTGCGCATCCAGACCGCCTTGCTGCCGCCGCGCACGCTGCTCGACGAGATGTTTGCCGATGCCGACGTCGCCTGGGCACCGCGTGATATCGTCGGAGGCGACTTCTACTGGGCGTGCCGCGGTGCCGGGGCCGATTTCCTGATCATTGCCGATTGCACCGGCCATGGCGTGCCCGGGGCGCTGATGACGATGATTGTCGCGGCGCTCCTCGATGGCATGAAGGCCAACGGCGAGGGGTTCGCCCCGTCGCAGGTCCTGGGCGAGTTGAACCGGCGGGTGAAGGCGGTACTGGGCCAGAACGACGGCGAGGGCGCCTCCAACGACGGGCTCGACTGCGTCGCGCTGACGATCGACCGATCCGGCCGGCGAATGACGGTTGCCGGGGCGCGTATGTCGGTCTGGCGCCAGAACGATGATGGTATCGAGGAGATTCGCGGTTCGCGCGCCTCGGTCGGCTATCGCGACGTTGCCAACGACACGGTGTATCCGGAAACGACGATCGCGTTGCAGCCGGGCGATCGTTTCTTCGTCGCGACCGACGGCCTGTTCGACCAGATCGGCGGGGCCAAGCGGCTGATGTTCGGGGCCCGCCGCTTCCGTGCCGCGCTCAGCGGTCTGCCGGACCAGGACATGGCGACCCTGTGCCGCCGGCTTCGTGCCGAATTCGAGGCCTATCGCGGACAGGAGGAGCGGCGCGACGACTTCCTGCTGTTCGGATTCCGTCCGCTGTGATTGGACGAATGAATTGTGACAGGCTTGCAATGTTGCGCCGGGCCGATACTATCGGACGGGCGTGGCTGGGTCGCAGGAACGGGACAAGCGCTGGGGGCGGGGAGTGATGTTTGCAGGCGATCTACTGGCCCATCGCCGGAAGCTGAACGATGCGGGGATTGTTTTCCTGTATCACGGCTATGTCTCGGAGAAGCTGCTCGCCGGAATCGGCGCCGCCTTGCGCCTCAGACTGGAGAGCGAGGGGATCAAGCCGGTCGTCGCGCGCACCTTGTTTGCGATCTATGTCGAGCAGTTGCAGAACGTCATCCGGTATTCCGCCGACGAGTTGAAGGGCGAGCCGCCCGACGACGCCACCTGCTATGGCGAGGTCGTGATCGGCGTCGAGGGCACCAAGCATTTTGTCATCTGCGGCAACATGATGGCCGATAGCCTGGTTCCGCGCCTCGAGGAGCGGCTGAGCCGGCTGAAGGACCTCAGCAAGGACGAATTGAAGGACCTCTACAAGGCCCAGATGAAGCTGGGGCCGGAGGAGGATTCGAAGGGGGCTGGTTTGGGGCTGATCGATATCGCCCGCAAGGCCAGCGAGCCGATCGAGTATGCGTTCGTGCCCGCACGGAACGGGCAGACTTATTTTTCGATCAAGGCGGTCGTCTGAAGACGAGTTCGGATAACGATGATGGACAATATCGTACTGGAAGCGACCGACCGGACCTGCGCCGTCGAGTTCGACTTCGCCGCCGGCCGCTTCCGCGTCGCGGGTGAATCCTATCCCGAGGATGCCGCGGCGTTCTTCGGGCCGCTGCATCGTGCGCTGGACCACTACCTGGCCGGGCGCACCGCCACCGAGCTCGGCTTCGAGATCGCGCTGGTCTACTTCAATTCGTCGAGCGCCAAGGCGCTGATGGGGTTGCTGGAACGCTTCGACGCCGCGGCGGCGCGGGGCAACGACGTCACGATCACCTGGGTGCACGACCCGGAAGACGACGCCATGGAGGATATGGCGCGTGAATTCGGCGAGGATATCTCGCACGCCCGCTACATCGTCCGCCCGACCGAGTGAGGATCCCGCCATGATCGCGCATGAGGAAGGGCGGACCCCGGACACGACGCCGGAATTCGACCTGTTCGAAGCCGAGGAAGCGATCATCACCCGCGGCCGCCGCTTCCTGTCACGCTTCGAACACTCGGCGCCCGAGGCGATCTCGTCCTATCAGGAACTGTTGACCGAATATGCCAAGGTTTGCCGGGAATACCGGCGGCTGGTCCGCATTTCCGACCGTCAGCAACAACAGCTCTACGCGCTGAACGAAGATCTGCGGCGCATTTCCGACGAACTGCGCGCCGCCAACGAGGCGAAGTCGGTCTTCCTGGCGACCCTGAGCCACGAGATCCGCACGCCGCTTTCCGGCGTGCTCGGCATGGTGCGGGCACTGCTCGATACGCCGCTCGACAGCCGGCAGCACGACTGGGCCGAGACGATCCGCTATGCCGGCGAGGCGATGCTGAGCCTGGTCAACGACACGCTCGATTTGTCGAAGATCGAATCGGGCCGGCTGGAACTCGAACGACTGCCGTTCGACATGCGCCGGCTGGTCGACGCCATCGTGATGCTGATGTCGGCGCGTGCACGGGAAAAAGGCATCGGCCTGACCGCCCGGGTCCGGCCCGACGTGCCGACACTGGTGGTCGGCGATCCGACGCGTCTGCGCCAGATCCTGCTCAACCTCGTTTCCAACGCCATCAAGTTCACCGAGCAGGGCGGGGTGATGGTCGAGGTCTCCGTCGTCGGTACCGATGACGGCACGGCGCGGCTGCGCGTTGCCGTGATCGATTCGGGTATCGGCATTTCGTCCGAGGCGCAAAGCCGCATCTTCGACTTCTTCTCGCAGGCCGACGTCTCGATCGCGCGCCGCTTCGGCGGCTCGGGGCTGGGGCTTGCGATCTGCAACCGTCTGGTTCAGGCGATGGGCGGCGTGCTGGCCGTCGAGAGCGGTGCGCCGGCCTATGGTTCGACATTTCATTTCACCGTGGCGCTGCCGGTCGCGTCTGTTCCCGGCCGCAGCGCCGCCACCGCACTGGTCGTGCTGGTGGCCGATGACGAGCCGGTCAGCCGCAAGGTGACGAGCCTTCTGCTGAACCATGCCGGCCATCGCGCCGTCATTGCCGAGAATGGCGAGCGCGCCGTCGCCGCGGTCGCCGGAGGCGGGATCGATCTCGTGCTGATGGACATGGAAATGCCCGTCATGGACGGCTTTGCCGCCGCCCGGAACATCCGGTCGCTGGCCGATCCGGTGCAGGCCACGGTACCGATCATCGCGCTGACCGGTCGGTCGCGCGCCGACGACGCCGAGCGTTATGCCGCGATCGGCATCGATGGCGTTCTGCCCAAGCCGATCGATCCCGACATTCTCGACACCTTCCTCGATTCGACGGTGGCTCGCCGCCCCCGCATCGCCTGACTCACGCCGGTTGCGTCGGCCCGGCCGGGACCTGCCAGCGGGCGAGCACGACCATGGTCAGAACCGCCGGCCTGCCGCCGTCGGCACGATAGCGGTGCGGCAGGTCGGCCCGGAAAATGGCGGTATCGCCGCTATCGACCAGCGTCTCGTGGCCGCCGAGGTCGAGCGCCAGACGGCCGGAGCGCACGGCGACCAGTTCCACCGTGCCCGGCTCGTGCGGTGCCGACTCGATATGCTCGTCCGGCTGGATGACCCAGTCCCACAATTCGACGATGTCGGGGGCGTCGGTCCCGCCGAGCAGCCGGCCGGTCCCGCCGTGGTCGCCGCGCCACAGGATCGGCGCCTCCGCCTGCCTGACGATCCGCACCCGCGGCGTCTCGGCGACTTCGACCAGCCGGGCCAGCGGCAGGCCGAGCGCCGCCGACAGGCGCAACAGCGTCGCCAGGCTGGGATTGGTCCGGCCCTGTTCCATCTGCACCAGCATGCCCTTCGACACGCCGGCCGCGGCCGACAGCTGATCCAGGGTCAGGCCGCGCTGGCTACGTGCGGCCTTCAGGTTGCGGGCCAGCGCGGCGGTGACGGCCTCAGTATCGTTTGATGAACTCATGGTTCTTTATATTGACCGGCATGACGATCCATGCCAATGGTCAATATAAGGCAATTTCAGTGCAGTAGAGAGCAATGGCGGCTTTTTTCCAGGGCTTGGGTCTCGGGGCCGGGCTGATCGTCGCGATCGGCGCGCAGAATGCCTTCGTGCTGCGCCAGGGCCTGGCCCGCGGCCCGGTGATCACGGTGGCGACGGTCTGCTTCGCCTGCGACGCGGTGCTGATCGCCGCGGGCGCCTTCGGGCTGGGGGCGCTGATCGCCTCGACGCCCTGGGCCCTGGCGCTGACCGCCTGGGGCGGGGCTGCGTTCCTGGGGATCTACGGCGCGCTGTCCTTCCGCAACGCCTTCCGCGGCCAGGCCTTGCGGGGCGAGGGGGGCGGCGCGGTCGAAGGCGGGGTGAAGGCGGTCATGCTCGCCCTGTCGTTCAGCCTGCTGAACCCGCATGTCTATCTCGACACCGTCGTCCTGCTCGGCTCGGTGGCGGCCCAGGTGCCGGCCGCGGAACGACCGTTCTTCGCGCTCGGCGGCATGACCGCGTCGTTCCTGTGGTTCTACGGCCTCGGCCTTGGCGCGGCCTGGGCCGCGCGCTGGCTGGCGCGACCGGCGGTATGGACGGCGATCGACGTCGGCGTCGGCCTGGTGATGTGGACGATCGCCGGCGGCCTGATCGCCGATCAGCTGCGCTGAAGCGGCCCGAAAGCTTCGGGGAAGGTCTCCCGCAACGCGACATCGACTTCCGTCATCGGCACGACGATCCCCTGGTCGAGCAGCGAGGTGACGCCATGCTCGCTGATCCCGCACGGCACGATGCCGGCATAGTGGCCGAGATCGGGGTCGACGTTCAGGCTGATGCCATGGAACGTCACCCAGTGGCGCACCCGTACGCCGATTGCCGCGATCTTGTCCTCCCGGCCCGGATATCCCGGTCGCGGCACCCAGACCCCGACCCGGCCGTCGCGCACCTCGCCGTGCAGATTGAAGCGCGCCAGGGTGCGGATCACCCAGTCTTCCAGCGCGTGGACGAAACGCCTGAGGTCGCGGCCCCAATGCGTCAGGTCCAGCATCACGTAGACAACGCGCTGGCCAGGGCCATGATAGGTGTATTGGCCGCCGCGGCCGGCAACATGGACCGGGAATCGGTCGGGGTCGACTAGGTCGCCGGGCTGGGCGCGGGTGCCGGCGGTGTAGAGCGGCGGGTGTTCGACGAACCAGAGACATTCCGGCGCGCTGCCCGCGCGGATGTCGGCGGCCCGCTGTTCCATGAACGCGACGGCCTCCTCGTAGGCCACGGGGGCGTCGGCATAGCGCCATTCGATGGCGGCGAAGCGGGAAGCGTCCACGGGATACCTTTAACCAATGCCTAACCATGGGCTAGTATGCCTGTTCGGATAGGCGCAAACGGGTTGGGCAAGCAAGGCCTCTGATGACCAAGGCCATCAACGACGTCGAGATAGAAATCTCCGTGGTGCTCGGCAAGGCCCGCATGTCGATCAACCAGGTGTTGAAGGTCGGCCGCGGCGCCATCATCGAACTCGACGCGACCCTCGACGACGATGCCTGGATCTATGCCAACAACCGCCTGATCGCGCGCGGCGAGATCGTGATCGTCGGCGAGCATGTTGCGGTCTCGATCACCGAAACCTTCATCAACGCGCCCAGCTGAAATAAATAGATCAAACAGCTTGAACCCTCGGAGCGGATTTGCTATTTCCCCGCGACCAGACGGGATCACCCCGGTTCGAGACGACAGTGCGGTCGTGGCGGAATTGGTAGACGCGCAGCGTTGAGGTCGCTGTGGCCGAAAGGCCGTGGAAGTTCGAGTCTTCTCGACCGCACCAGCAGCTTTTCTAGAGGCTGCTCAGGAAGTTCAGGGACGGCTGCTGCAGCCATTCCCTTGCTCTTCAATCCAATCCATAGCCTCCACACTCAGCCCTGGCTGCGGCCGGGAAGTGATCCTTTCGATCAGTTCGGAAGGGGCGGCGGTGGCGCCTGATTTTCCCTTGCGGCGCTGGGGATGATTGCCGATCGGCCTGTCTCGGACTAAATTTGGTCCTAATTCAGTCCGAATGGGTGCTGCCATGCGCTTGTCGACCCACGTCCGACCGATCAGCTATCTCAAGGCCAATGCAGCAGAGGTGCTGTCCGACCTTGCCGAAACCAGACAGCCGCTGGTGATCACCCAGAACGGCGAAGCCAAGGCGGTGTTGCAGGACGTGGTCTAGTTCGAGCAGGGCCAGGAAACGCTGGCATTGCTGAAACTCCTGGCTCTGGGTCAGCAGGACGTCGAAGCGGGACGCACCAGGGCCGCGCGCGACGTCGCCGCCCGGTTGCGGGCGAAACTGCCAGGCCGGTGACTGCGCGGCGATACGGCGTCGATCTCACGCAGGGCGCCGAGGACGATCTTGAAGAAATTCACCGATACCGCCTGCAGGCTCGCGACAGCGACGACGCCGACGCCGACGCCCTGATCGGCGAGTTCCTGACGGTCATCGACTCCCTGGAAGCCGTTCCCGAACGCGGTGCCATACCGAGGGAGTTGGAGGGGTTGGGCATCAAGGAGTTTCGACAGGTCCTGCTCCGGCAGTTTCGCCTGATCTACCGGATAATCGACTCGCGTGTCGTCATCCTTGTGATCGCCGATGGCCGCCGGGCCATGCAGACGCTTCTCGAACGTCGGCTGCTTGCACGGGTACGTTGAAACAGAGTCTGCCCGATCCTGTCCGCGATCGTCATGACCATCCGAGACGTCTGTGCCCGCCATCCTGCATGTGCGGGCTGCGCACAACGCGGGCTGCATTTTCCCGTCGGCAGGTCTAATACTGCCTGTCAGGGCCGCTCACTTTGCTTTTGAGGGACGATCTTGGCTAACGACAAACTCGACGAAATGGCGCTCGACTATCACCGCCGTCCGGTGCCCGGGAAACTCGCGGTGGTGCCGACCAAGCCGCTCGAGAACCAGCGCGACCTGGCGCTGGCCTACAGCCCCGGCGTCGCCGCCGCCTGCCGCGCCATCGTCGAGAATCCGCTGGAGGCCGCCTCGCTGACCGCGCGCGGCAATCTCGTCGCCGTCATCTCCAATGGCACCGCTGTGCTCGGCCTGGGCGATATCGGCCCGCTGGCCGCCAAGCCGGTGATGGAGGGCAAGGCGGTCCTGTTCAAGAAGTTCGCCGGCCTCGACGTCTTCGACATTGAAATCAAGGGCAAGGATCCTGACCATCTCGTCGAGGTCATCGCGGCGCTGGAACCGACCTTCGGCGGCATCAATCTCGAGGATTTCAAGGCGCCGGAATGCTTCGTGATCGAGCGCAAGCTGCGCGAGCGCATGAAGATCCCCGTCTTCCACGACGATCAGCACGGCACCGCGATCTGCGTCGGCGCCGCGGCGCTGAACGGCCTGCGCGTGGTCGGCAAGGATCTCGCCGACGTCCGCATCGTCTGCACCGGCGCCGGCGCCGCGGCACTCGCCTGCCTCGACATGCTGGTCTCGCTTGGCGCCCGGCGGGAGAACATCACGGTCGTCGACCTGGCCGGCGTGGTCTATGAGGGCCGTACCGAACTGATGGACGAGTTCAAGGCGCGCTATGCCCGGGTGACCAACCACCGGACGCTTGCCGACGCCATCGTCGATGCCGACCTGTTCATGGGCCTGTCGGGCCCGGGCGTCCTCAAGCCCGAGATGGTCGAGAAGATGTCCCAGCGGCCGCTGATCCTGGCGCTGGCCAACCCCGAGCCGGAAATCCTGCCCGAGGTCGCCAAGGCGGCGCGCCCCGACGCGGTGATCGCCACCGGGCGGTCGGACTATCCCAATCAGGTCAACAACGTCCTCTGCTTCCCCTTCCTGTTCCGTGGCGCGCTCGATGTCGGCGCGACGACGATCAACGAGGAGATGAAGCTCGCTGCGGTGCGCGCCATCGCCGATCTGGCGATGGCCGAAGCCTCCGACGTGGTCGCCCGCGCCTATGGCGACCAGGAACTGTCGTTCGGGCCGGACTACTTCATCCCCAAGCCGTTCGATCCGCGGCTGATCATGGTGATCGCGCCGGCGGTGGCCAAGGCCGCGATGGAGTCCGGTGTCGCCACCCGGCCGATCGCCGATCTCGATGCCTATCGCGAAAGTCTCGGACGTTTCGTCTATCGCACCTCCTTTGTGATGAAGCCCGTGTTCGAGCGGGCGCGGCGCCAGCGCATGCGGGTGATCTATGCCGAGGGCGAAGACGAGCGCGTGCTGCGCTGTGCCCAGATCGCGATCGACGAGGGCATCGCCCAGCCGATCCTGATCGGCCGCCGCGGCGTGGTCGAACGCCGGCTGGAGCGGCTGGGCCTCAGGCTGCGCCCGGGCGTCGATTTCGAACTGGTCGACCCTGAGAACGACACCCGCTATGCCGAATTCTGGGGGGCCTATCACAAGGTGATGGCGCGCCGCGGCGTCGATGCCGATACCGCCAAGAATGCGATGCGCACGAATTTCACCGCGATCGCGGCGATGGCGGTCAAGCTCGGCTATGCCGATGCGATGATCTGCGGCACCTATGGCCATTTCCACAAGCATCTCGGCCGCGTCGTCGACATCATCGGCCTGCGCGAGGGTGTCAGCGCCCCCGCCGCGCTGCAGGCGCTGGCATTGGAACAATCGTCGCTGTTCTTCACCGACACCAATGTCGCTGCCGATCCGAGCACCGAGGAGATCGCGGCGACCACCATGCTGGCGGCCGAGGAGCTGCGCCGTTTCGGCCTGCCGCCCAAGGTCGCGCTGGTGGCCCATTCCAACTTCGGCGAAAGCGACCGGCCGTCGGCGCGGAAGATGCGCGCGGCCCGCGCCCTGATCGAGGCGGCCGACCCGGACCTCGAGGTCGAGGGCGAAATGAAGGCCGACGCGGCCTTGTCGGCGGCGATCCGCGAAAAGCTGTTTCCGCACAGCCGGCTGACCGGATCGGCCAACCTGCTGGTGATGCCCAACATCGACGCCGCCGGGATCGCGATCAACCTGGCCCGCGAGGTGACGCACACAATCTCGATCGGCCCGATCCTTTTGGGGATGGCGGCTTCGGCCCATGTCGTCTCGCCGACCGTGACGGTGCGCGGACTGATCAACATGACGGCGGTTGCCGCCGTCCACGCCCAGGACCATGCGGCCGGGGCGATGGGCAAGGTGAACTGCCGGGGCTGATCGCGCCGGGCGAGGGCGGCCTGCGCCGCGCCCGCCCGGCCCGGAGGCCGGCGAGCTGGCCGGAATCCTGTCCTAGTTGGTCGCCGCCGGACGGCCGAGCGAGCGCACAATGTCGCCGTGGCTGATGCCGATGCGGTCGCGGAAGATCGTGTCGACCTCCCCGCCGGCGATCATCTCGCCGATCGCCGAATCGATGCGGGCGAGCTTGTCGGCCCGGTCCGGATTGAACAGCGGGTAATAGTGGGTTTCGGCGGCCGGCGGGCTCAGCGGCCTGATCGGCGCCTTCATTCGCCGCGCCAGGTCGCCGATGACCACGAGGTCGCCGATGATCGCATCGACCCGGCCGGCGGTCAGCATCGCGATTTCGGCGGCGTCGTCGGGGGCGACGACCAGCTGCCCGTTCAATGCCGTCATCGCGGCTTCGACATAGTTGTAACCGAGCGTGTAGGCGATCGCCTGGCCGGCGAACTGGTCATAGCCGGTAAAAGCGTGCGCCGCCGCGTCCTCGCGCACCCAGAAGGCGATCGCAACCGGGGTGGTCGAATGCCGGCCGTGAAGATATTCCCGTCGCTCCGGGTTGCCGTCGAGTGCCGCGTCGAAACGGCCCGAGGCGGTCTCCCGCAGGCAGCGGGCCCACGGCAGTTCGGTGAAGCTGGCGGTGAAGCCGGTCCGGGCGGCCGCCCGGCTCAGAACCTCGACCGAGAGGCCGGTTGGCTTGCCGTCCTCGAGGGCGGCAAACGGTGGCCAGGCGGTAAAGCAGAAATCGATCGGAGCGGTGCGTGCCGCGCCGCCTAGGAAACAGAAAATCGCCGCCGCGGCCACAGCCCATGCCAGACGCATCGGTTGCTCCGATCGCACCCACCTACTTTGCACGACGGTACCATGTTGCGGTACGCTTGGCGCGGGTAAACTTACGGCATTGTCAATGCGCGGTATCCAGCCGTTGCCGGCCGGTGCCGCGCAATTCGCGCCACGGGTGGCTGGCGGCAAAGCTCAGAAATTCCTGGGCGGGCTTGGCCGCGGTCTGCCGCCAGGTCAGGCCGATCCGGCGCTGGACCGGGAAATCGGTGATGGTCAGCGTCGACAGCCCTTCCGGAACGATCCCGTCCGGCACGATCCCCAGGCCCAAGCCTGCCGCGACCAGGCGGATCAGCCGCTCGTCGTCGCCGACCCGGGCGACGTTCGGGCAGTTGATGCCCTGGGCGGCGAAGGCGCGGCGCGCGGCACGCAAGACTTCGCAATCGGGCCGGATGACGAAGGGCAGGCCGTCGAGATCGGCCAGCCGGCAGGTGGTGCGCGTGGCCAGGAGATGGCCTGAAGGCACCGCCAGCACGTAGCGCTGGCGCAGCAGCGCCTGGTTCGGATGGCGACCCGAGGCATCCCCCAGCACGCTGAGCGCGGCGTCGAGGTCGCCGCGCTCGAGCAGCCGCTCGAGTTGCGGCGGCTCGCCGTCGATCAGTTCGAGCTCGATGGCCGGGTGGCTGGCCGCGAAATCGCCGAACAGCGCGGCGACGGCCGGCGAGGGCAGGGTGCGCAGATAGCCCAGCCGCAGCCGGGTCCGACCGGACTGCGCCAGCTCGGCCCGGGCCGCCGCCCATTCCAGCACCATCAGCCGCGCCCGCGGCAGGAAGCGTGCTCCGGCCGCCGTCAGGCGGACCAGCCGGCCACGATCGAAAAGGCGCTGGCCCAGCGCTTCCTCCAGCCGCTTGATGCCGACCGACAGGGTAGGCTGGGTGACGTTGGCGCGTTCGGCCGCCTTGGTGAAGCTGCCGGTTTCGGCGACGGCGAGGAAATAGCGCAGCTGGGCGAGGTTCATTGCATAGAGGTCTCCTATCGAAAAGATACAAACATCTCATTTCCTCTATGGCAAGGTCGCGGCTTATGGTCTCGTCCGTCGGAGGTGCCAGGCATGACCCATCAGCAGCCGATCCCCCGGGATCCGGATTTCGAGACGCGGGTGCGCGACAGTTTCAGCCGCCAGCCGGCGATGGCCCATATCGGGGCGAGCCTCGCGGTGGTCGAGCCGGGCCATGTCGCGATCCGCCTGCCGCATGCCGCCCACAACCTGCAGCAGCACGGCTTCGTGCATGGCGGCATGGTCGGCATGATCGGCGATTCGGCCTGCGGCTACGCCGCGTATACGCTGATGCCGGCGGATTCCTCGGTCATGTCGGTCGAGTACAAGATCAACTTTCTCGAACCGGCCGCCGGCGACGAACTGATAGCGCATGGCCGGGTGCGCAAGTCGGGCCGCACATTGTCGGTTTGTGATATGGAAGTGGTTGCGCGCACCGGAACCGCGGAAAAGACGATCGCCGCCGGCGTGGTCACGCTGATCTGCCTGCAGGGCAAGAGCGACCGGCCGAAGGCGTAACCCAAAAAAGGACAGGGATGATGAAGAACTCGATGGCGCAGCTCGACTTCCAGCTTGGCGAAGAGATCGACATGCTGCGCGACCAGGTCGCCAGCTTCTCGGATGCCGAGATCGGCCCGCGTGCCGCCGATATCGACCGCGACAACGATTTCCCTGCCGATCTGTGGCGCAAGATGGGTGACCTCGGCATTCTCGGTGTTACCGCGCCGGAGGAATACGGCGGTGCCGGCCTCGGCTATCTCGCCCATTGCGTGGCGATGGAGGAGGTCAGCCGCGGTTCGGCCTCGGTCGGGCTGTCCTATGGCGCCCATTCCAATCTGTGCGTCAATCAGATCACCCGCAACGGCAACGACGACCAGCGACGCCGCTATTTGCCCAAACTGATCTCGGGCGAACACGTCGGTGCCCTGGCGATGAGCGAGCCGGGGGCGGGCTCGGACGTCGTGTCGATGAAGCTGCGCGCCGACCGCAAGGGCGATCGCTACGTGCTGAACGGCACGAAGATGTGGATCACCAACGGACCGGACTGCGACACGCTGGTGGTCTACGCCAAGACCGATCCGGCGGCGGGGCCCAGGGGCATCACCGCCTTCCTGGTCGAGAAGGGGTTCAAGGGCTTCTCCTGCGCCCAGAAGCTCGACAAGCTCGGCATGCGCGGTTCGAACACCGGTGAGTTGGTGTTCGAGGATTGCGAAGTGCCGGAAGAGAACGTGCTGGGCCAGGTCGGTCGTGGCGTGAACGTGCTGATGAGCGGCCTGGACTATGAGCGCGCCGTGCTTGCGGCCGGGCCGATCGGCATCATGCAGGCCTGCCTCGACATCGTCGTGCCCTACATCCACGACCGCAAGCAGTTCGACCAGCCGATCGGCACCTTCCAGCTGATCCAGGGCAAGGTCGCCGACATGTACACCTCGCTCAACGCGTGCCGGGCCTATGTCTATGCGGTGGCGCGCGCCTGCGATGCCGGCAAGACCACGCGCAAGGACGCGGCCGGCGCCATTCTATACGCGGCCGAGAAGGCGACGCAGGTGGCCCTCGATGCCATTCAGATTCTCGGCGGCAACGGCTATATCAACGACTACGCGACCGGCCGGCTGCTGCGCGACGCGAAGCTCTACGAGATCGGGGCGGGCACGTCGGAAATCCGCCGCATGCTGATCGGGCGAGAGATCTTCAACGAGACGGCGTGAGATCATGACCGAACCGACGACGACCATCTGGCACAACCCGAATTGCTCCACCTCGCGCAAGGTGCTGGCGCGCCTGCGGGAAGCGGGGCACGAGGTTCGCGTCGTCGAGTATCTGAAGCACCCGCCGAACCGCGAGGCGATCACGGACGTGCTGCGGCTGGCCAATCTGCGGCCGCGCGATCTGTTGCGGCGCAAGCAGGCCGAGGTCAAGACCCTCGGCCTCGATGCGCCCGATGTCGAAGCGTCGGCGATCCTGCAGGCGATGATCGACAATCCGGTGCTGATCGAGCGCCCGGTGGTGATGACCGCGCGCGGCGTGCGGCTCTGCCGTCCGCCGGAGGTGGTCGAGGAGATCATCTGAAGGCTTGATTGCGGGGCGGTTCGGGCTACCTAATGCGGGCCAGCCGCCCAAAGCTTCAGGAGCCTGCAATGCCCGCCCCCTTCCGCCTGCTGCATACGATGATCCGGGTGATGGATCTCGAGAAGTCGCTCGACTTCTATACCCGCCATCTCGGCATGACGCTGATCCGCAAGAACGACTATCCGTCGGGCGAGTTTACCCTCGCTTTCGTGGGCTACGGCGACGAGGCCGACCAGGCGGTGATCGAACTCACCCACAATTGGGGCCGCACCGAGCCCTATGAGATCGGCACCGCGTTCGGTCATCTCGCCATCGGCGTGCCCGACATCTACGGCACCTGCGAGAAGCTGGCGGCGGAGGGCGTCAAGATCCCGCGTCCGCCCGGGCCGATGAAGCATGGCGGTTCGGTGATCGCCTTCGTCGAGGATCCGGACGGCTACAAGATCGAACTGATCCAGCGGTCGTGAACGCGATGCGCCGGACCGTCGTCTTCGATCTCGGTGGCGTGCTGATCGACTGGAACCCGCGTCATCTCTACGGCAAGCTGATCGCCGACGAGGCGGCGCGCGAACATTTCCTCACCGAGGTCTGCCCGCCCTCATGGAACGTCGCCCAGGACGGCGGCCGGCCCTGGTCCGACGCCATTGCCGAGGCGATCGCCCGCCATCCGGACAAGGCCGAGTGGATCCGCGCCTATCGCGAACGCTGGCGCGAGATGCTGAACGGCGTCATCGAGGATACGCTCGGCATTCTCGCGCAGTTGCGGGCCGATGGCGTGCGGCTGCTGGCCCTGACCAACTGGTCGGCGGAGACCTTCGTCGAGGCGCGCGAGCTGTTTCCGTTCCTATCGTGGTTCGAGGGCATCGTCGTTTCCGGCGAGGAAAAAATGCTCAAGCCGCATCGCGAGATCTTCGAGCTGCTGGCCAGCCGCCATGACGTGGTGCCGGCGGAAGCCGTGTTCATCGACGATTCGGCCGCCAACTGTGCCGGCGCCCGTGCCGTCGGCTTCGACGCGATCCACTATCAGGGTTCGGCGCAATTGGCCGACGAGCTTCGCGTCCGCGGTTTCCTGGGCGGCTGACCGGGCCAGCAGGCTGATGCCGGTCGGCGCGAAGCAGGATCAGTCTTCGGGCTTGTAACCCGATGCCTTGATGACCGGGTCCCACCTGGCCCGGTCGTCGTTCATCTGACGGGCCAGGTCGGCCGGGCTGCCGCCTGCCGGATCGATGCCGAGGGCGGTCAGGCGGGCGGTTACCTCCGGTTGCCGCAGGACGCCGGCGATTGTCTGGTTGAGGCGGTTGACGACGGCGTCCGGGGTCTTGGCGGGCGCGAATATGCCGAACCAGCCGGTGCCCGCGATATCCTTGAAACCAAGTTCGATGAAGGTCGGGACGTCAGGCGTCAGCGGCGAGCGGGTGGTCCCGGAAGTGCCCAGCACGGCAATCTTGCCGGCCTTGTGCAGTTCGGCGAAGTCCGCCAGCGTGTCGATCCCGGCCGGCACCTGCCCGGCGACGAGATCGGTGTTGAGCGGGGATCCGCCGCGATAGGGCACCGCCGTGTACGTCAGGTTCAGGGCGCGGGCCAGCATCACGCCGAAGAAATGCGGCAGGCTGCCGGTAGCGGGAATTCCATAGGTTGCCTTGCCCGGGTTGCCCTTCAGGAAGGTCGTGTATTCGGCAAAGGTCTTGGCCCCGGTGGCCGGGCCGGTGGCCAGGGCCAGCTGGAAATCGCCGAGCTTGATGACCGGGGCGAAGTCTGTGGCCGGATCGTATTTGAGGTTGGCGTAGGTCAGCGGCGCGATGACGGCGACGGCGATATTGCCGACCATCAGCACGCTGCCGTCCGCGGGTGCCGTCTTGAACTGCTCGGCCGCCAGCCGCCCGCCCGCGCCCGGCTTGTTTTCCACCGTCACCGTCGCGTTCAGCGGATCCTTCAGCCGGTCAGCCAGCAGGCGCGCCAGAATATCCGCCGATCCGCCCGGTGGATAGCCGACCATCAGCTTGACCGGTCCCTTGCTGTCCTGCGCCGCAGCCGGCACCGCCAGTGCCAGCAGGGCAGCCAGGCCGCCGGCGATCGCCTTCAACATCCGATTTCCCTTTTCTCCACGCCGCCGCCGCAACGCACGACCGGCGGTGCGGTTCGATGCAAGCACAGATGCCAGCAAACCGGCATAGATCGCAAGCCGCGGAAAGCCCCGTCGGCGTCACGCTACCGTGCGCGAGCGAGGAACCTCGCCCGCAGTCGCCGTCTGGTATCGCCGAAAGGAGAAAGGGGGATCGTTCAGCCGATCAGCCACTTGGCGGCGACAAGGCCGCAGGCCAGCAGGATGGCTGGCAGCACGTAGTTACCCAGCCGCCGGGAAAGTGGCGCCCGGTTGTCGTTGGCCGGAAACCGGGCCACCACCGGCCGGATCGGATGGTGGCCCTGGATCGCGAAACCCGAACGCTGGCGCCGCAGGGAAGGTGGAAGTTTGGCTAGACTGGCCATGGCCCTCGTTTCCTCCCCGTTGGCGCCTGGTGCGTTCGTTGCTCGTCTTGTTACCTATCTATATAGCCTGAATCCGGCTCAGCGCCAACGGCTCAACCGCGCTTCTGCAACGGCTGATACGGACGGCGGGTCGCACCGGTGTAGAGCTGGCGGGGGCGACCGATCTTCTGCGACGGATCCTGGATCATTTCCTGCCACTGGGCGATCCAGCCGACGGTCCGGGCCACCGCGAACAGCACGGTGAACATCGAGGTCGGGAAGCCCATCGCCTTGAGAATGATGCCCGAGTAGAAGTCGACGTTCGGGTACAGCTTCTTCTCGATGAAGTACGGATCCTCGAGCGCGACGCGCTCCAGTTCCATGGCGAGCTTGAGCAGCGGCTCGTTCTTCAGGCCCAGCTCATCGAGGACTTCGTGGCAGGTCTGGCGCATGACCTTGGCGCGCGGGTCGTAGTTCTTGTAGACCCGGTGGCCGAAGCCCATCAGGCGCACGCCCGAGTTCTTGTCCTTAACCTTGGCGATGAACTCGGGGACCTTGTCGGCGGTGCCGATTTCCTCGAGCATGTGCAGCACGGCTTCGTTGGCGCCGCCATGGGACGGGCCCCACAGGCAGGCGATGCCCGCCGCGATACAGGCGAACGGATTGGCGCCCGACGACCCGGCCAGACGGACGGTCGAGGTCGAGGCGTTCTGCTCGTGATCGGCATGCAGCATGAAGATCCGGTCCATGGCCTTGGCCAGGATCGGATTGACCTTGTAGGGCTCGCAGGGCACGCCGAAGGTCATCTGCAGGAAGTTCTCGGCATAGCCGAGGTGGTTCTGCGGGAACACGAACGGCTGGCCGATCGAGTACTTGTAGGCCATCGCCGCGATCGTCGGCAGCTTGGCGATCAGGCGGTAGCTGGCGACCATCCGCTCGTGCGGATCATGGATGTTGAGCGAGTCATGGTAGAAGGCCGACAGCGCGCCGACCACGCCGCACATCACCGCCATCGGATGGGCGTCGCGGCGGAAGCCGCGGAAGAAGAACTCGATCTGCTGGTGGACCATGGTGTGGAGCGTGATGTCACGCTCGAACTTCACCTTCTGCTCGCGGTTCGGCAACTCGCCGTTCAGCAGCAGGTAGCAGACTTCCATGAAGTCGCTCTGCTCGGCCAGTTCGGCAATGTCGTAACCGCGATAGAGCAGCACGCCCTCGTCGCCGTCGATATAGGTGATCTTGCTTTCGCAGCTGGCGGTCGAGGTGAAGCCGGGATCGTAGGTGAAGTGGCCGGTCTCGGCATACAGCTTGCGGATGTCGATGACGGCAGGGCCAACCGTACCCTCCTGGACCGGCAATTCGATCGTCTTGCCCGACGCCTTGTCGGTCAGCGTCACGGTATTGGCTGTGCTCATGAGTGACATCCCTTCAGATCGCATAAAACGCTGCCAGCCCTAGGCGCGGGCGCCTGACGCTGGATTCCGCGGCGCAGTATAGCCAAGGTCGCGGCGCTGGGAAGCAATGGAATCTGTTGATTGCCCGTCACGACATTTCATTGCCCGAATCGGCAGGCCAGCAGCATATCTGCGCCGCCTGCCGTGCCGGGTTCCGCTACCGTCCGGTAGTCAAACTGTTTGTCGGTCTTGCCGGGCGCGATATTGCGGTCGCGAAGGCGTTCTGCGGCCGGTCGCCGCTCAGGCGGCGACGTCGCCGAGCCGTGCCAGGCTTTCCTCGCGTCCCAGCACCGCCAGCACGTCGAAGATCGGCGGCGAGGTGGTGCGGCCGGTCAGCGCTGCGCGCAGGGGCTGGGCGACCTGGCCGAGCTTGACGGCTTCCGCGGTGGCGAACTCCCGCACCGCGGCCTCGGTCGCGGCGGCAGTCCATTCGGGCAGGGCCGAAAGCCGGGGGATCAGCTTGCCGATCACGGCCCGGGCGGCTTCGGTCAGCTGGCCTGCCGCCTTCTCGTCGAACCCGAGCGGGCGGGCGGCGGTGATGTACCGGGCGTTGTCGGCCAGTTCGACCAGGGTCTTGGCCCGCTCCTTCAGGCCCGGCATCGCCGCGGTCAGCATCGCGGTCTCGACGGGGGTCAGGTCCCGGCCGGTCAGCTTTGCCAGGAACGGGGCGGCGGCCTGGGCCAGCGCCGCATCGGCGGTCTGGCGCATGTACTGGCCGTTAAGGTTGTCCAGCTTGGCGAAATCCAGGCGCGACGGCGCCCGGCCGATATTTTCCAGATTGAACCACTCGATCGCCTGGGCGGTCGGGATGAACTCGTCGTCGCCATGGCTCCAGCCCAGCCGCAGCAGGTAGTTCCGCATCGCCTCGGGCAGATAGCCCATGTCGCGATAGGCTTCGACGCCGAGCGCGCCATGGCGCTTGGACAGTTTGGCGCCGTCGGGGCCATGGATCAGCGGCACATGGGCAAAGATCGGCACGGCGAAGCCGGCGGCCTGATACAGCAGCGTCTGGCGCGCGGCATTGGTCAGGTGGTCGTCGCCGCGGATGACATGGGTGACCGCCATGTCGTGGTCGTCGACGACGACGGACAGCATGTAGGTCGGTGTGCCGTCGGCCCGCAGCAGCACCATGTCGTCGAGCTGTTCGTTGGCGATGACGACATCGCCCTGGACCAGATCCTTGATCACCGTCTGGCCCTCGCGCGGCGCCTTGAGCCGGATCACCGGCTTGACGCCCGCCGGCGCTTCCGACGGGTCGCGGTCGCGCCAGCGGCCGTCATAGCGCGGCTGGCGGCCGGCCGCGAGCGCGTCCGCCCGCATCTGTTCCAGTTCCTCGGGCGTGCAGTAGCAGTGATAGGCATTGCCCTCGGCCAGCAGCCGGTGCGCCACCTCGGCGTGGCGTGGCGCGCGGGAGAACTGGAACGTGACCTCGCCGTCGTGGTCGAGGCCAAGCCATTGCAACCCTTCGAAGATCGCCTGGATCGCGCCCTCGGTCGAGCGCGCGCGGTCGGTATCCTCGATGCGCAAGAGGAACGTGCCGCCGTGGCGCCGGGCGAACAGCCAGTTGAACAGCGCGGTGCGAGCCCCTCCGATATGGAGGTAGCCGGTGGGCGAGGGGGCGAAGCGGGTGACGATGCTCATGGCTCTGCGCGTAGCATGCCGCGCCGCGCCGCTCAAGCCCGGCACAACCGGCGCGTTGCCGGTTTGGTCCCGCAGACGCCGTTGACGGGCCATGCCAAGCTCGATCCATGCGGCTCACCCCGTGGCAGCGCCTGCGTCTGACGATCGGAGCGGTCGCGCCGCCCGCCTGGGCGGGCGTGCTCGGCGCCTTGCTGCTGGCCGAGCGCGAGCGCTGGGTGCTCTGGGCGCCCGCGGCGCTGGGCCTCGGCATCGGCCTCTATTTCGCCGTGCCGTGGGAGCCGGGCCTGCCGTTTGCCGGCGGGTTGTGCGGATGTGGTCTTCTCCTGCTGGCCGGCGCCTGGCGCTGGTGGCCGGCGGCGGTGGTTGCCTCCGGCCTCGCGCTGGTCGCGCTCGGCTTCGCGCTGGCGACCTGGCGCACCGACCGCGTGGCGGCGCCGGTGCTGCAGAAGCGGGTGGTCGGCGAGATCACAGGGCGGGTGACGGCGGTCGACACCCGCGACAGCGGTGCCGAACGGGTGACGCTCGACCGGGTGGGCGTTGCCGGGCTGGCGCCCGAAGCCACGCCGGAAAAGATCCGCGTGACCCTGCGCGCCAGCGACCCGGCGGTGGCGATCGGCAGCCGGATCGCCGTCCGTGCCAACATCGCGCCGCCGCCCGAACCGGTGATGCCCGGCGCCTATGATTTTGCCCGTTTCGCCTGGTACCAGCAGATCGGGGCGGTCGGCTTCGCCCTCGGCCCGTCGCGCGACTTGCCGCCCGAGGCGCCGGCAGGACTGGTCGAAGGCTGGAAGCTCGGCTTCGCCGATTTCCGGCACGGGATCACCGCCCGGATCGTCGAAGCCGTGCCCGGCGATGCCGGCGCCGTGGCGGCCGCACTGATCACCGGCGAGCGTTCCGGCATCAGCCGGGAGATGGAGGACGCCTACCAGGCCTCGGGCCTGGCCCATATCCTGTCGGTCTCGGGGCTGCATATCGCGATCGTCTCGGCGTTGCTGTTCTTCCTGGTTCGTGGCGGCCTGGCGCTGTTCGAGCGGGTGGCGCTGCGCCATCCGACGAAGAAATGGGCGGCCGCCGCTGCGATCGCAGGAACATTTGCCTATACGCTGATTGCCGGCTGGCAGGTGGCGGCCGTCCGTTCGTTCCTGATGTCGGCGCTGGTGCTGCTGGCGATCATCCTGGATCGCAATGCCCTGTCGATGCGGACGGTGGCCTGGGCCGCGCTGGCGCTGCTGCTGGCCGCGCCGGAAGTGCTGCTCGACGCGTCGTTCCAGATGTCGTTCTCGGCGGTGGTGGCGCTGATCGCGGCTTACGAGACGACGAATCCCTTCGACTGGGCAAAAGGGCGGCCCGGCCGGCTCGTCATCGTCTTCGTCGGCGGCATCGGACTGACCACGCTGATCGCGGGCTTCGCCTCCGCGGCGTTCGCCGCCTACCATTTCAATCGCTTCGTCGACTATGGCCTCGTCGCCAACCTGCTGGCCACGCCGCTGAGCAACTTCTGGATCATGCCCTTTGCGGTGCTGGCAATGCTGCTGATGCCGTTCGGGCTGGAGGCGCTGGCGCTGGTGCCGATGGGCTGGGGGATCGAGGTGATGAACGGCATCGCCGAACTGGTCGCCGGCCTGCCCGGCGCCGTGCAACTGGTGCCGGCGATGCCGCAATGGGCGATGCTGGCGATCGCCGGCGGCGGGCTGTGGCTGTGCATCTGGCAGCGCGGCTGGCGCTGGCTCGGCGTTCTGCCGATCCTGGCGGGCTGCATCGCCCCGTGGCTGACGCCGGGCCCGGACCTGCTGGTCGACGGCGAGGCGCGCCTGATCGCGGTGCGTACCAATGACGGCTTCATGCTGTCGAACCGCCGCGCTGCCGGCGGCATGGTCGCAGAGACCTGGGCAAGGCGTCTGGCCGAGGATCAGTGGCGCGACTGGCCCGGCCCCGGCGGCATCAGCCTGGACGGGCAATTGCGGTGCGAGAAGGACGGCTGCCTGTGGCGCCACGATGGCCTCAAGGTCGCCCTCGTGCGCAAGGCCGAGGCGCTGGCCGAGGCCTGCGCCGCGTCCGACATCGTGGTTTCGTCGGAGCCGGTGCGCGGCCGCTGCCGCAGTCCGCGCCTCGTCATCGACCGCTTCGACGTCTGGCGCCGCGGCGCCCACACGATCCGCTTCCACGACGACGGCCGTTTCACCGTTGCTACCGTCGCCGGCGAGCGCGGGCAGCGGCCTTGGGTGCGACGGCGTGGCCGCGCCGGCTGATCAGCCGTATTTTTCGGTCAGCTGAAACAGCCCGTCGATCACCGCCCGCTGCGTCGGATCGTCCTCCGCCTGGGGCTGGGCCAGGATCAGATAGAGCGCGTCGACATGCACCCGGATCACGTCGAGGCCCTTGGCATCGAGCCCGTCCCGGTGATGGACAAAATCGTTCAGCGATTTGGCGGCGGCCGTCGCCAGCGGATAGCCCAGCGTGCCGCCCAGCCCCTTGATGGCGTAGGACACCGCCTGGGTCTCGACGATGAAGGCGGCGGCGGCCTCGGGCGTTGCCAGCGCCGCGGTCTGCAGCGCGCGCAGTTTCGCCAAAAGCGGCGCCACCGAAGCGACGAAACGGTCGCGCGAGCGGTTGACCACAGTCTCGAAGCCCGACACCAGATCGGGCGTCAACGCCAGTTCCAGGCCCTTCTGGTAATTGACGGCCTTGCGCTTCAAATCCTGTCGGGCGCTGATGAAGCGCGCCCGCCTGCCGCCACCGGTCATCGGATCAGGCGGTTACGGATTGACGCGGGGCCGATTCGCGCCGGTCAGGACCCTGGAACGGCTCGGGTCTCCGGCGGCGGTCGGGACCGAAATAGGTGCCGGCGTCGACGAACTGCCGGGGTCGTGCAATGACCGAGATCAGCCGCTTGTAGAGGGCGTCGACGGTAAAGGGTTTGGCCAGGAATTCGGTGATGCCCTGATCACGCGCCTCGGCGACGTATTCGCGTTCGGAACGGGCGGTCAACATGATGACCGGCAGCAGGCGGTCGGGCGAATTGCTGGAGGTCCGGATGAAATGCACGAACTCGAAGCCGTTCATCGGCGCGGTTTCGAGTTCGGTAATGACGATGTCGAACGGTTCCTGGCGCAGCAGTTCGATCGCCCGCTCGGTCGTCGCGCATTTGACGACGCCGATCGCGCCAAGCATCTGCAGCACATCCTTGAGCAGGTCTGCCGACAGCGGATGCGGGTCGATGACCAGGAAGCGCACCTGCGCAAAATCGATCTTGGCCGAAGACATGACGACGCCCTCCGCACTCCTCATCGGAACCAGTGACTCACTATAACGTAAGTTGCATCGTGTTTTATGAAAATAATCAACAAAGACGCGTAAGATTGAAGTAAGCTCAGCGCGCCGGGATAATCGCAACGATCAAAGTCGGGCAAAAGAAAACGCGGCCCGGCAGTCCGGACCGCGTTGCACAAGCCACCCCGTGCGTGCGCGCTTCAGTAGCGGCGCAAGAGTCCGACGAGGCGGCCTTGGATGCGCACCCGGTCAGGCCCGAAGATGCGGGTCTCGTAAGCCGGGTTGGCAGCTTCGAGAGCGACCGAATTGCCCTTGCGGCGCAACCGCTTCAGCGTCGCCTCCTGGTCGTCGATCAGCGCCACGACGATCGAGCCGTTCTCGGCCACGTCACACCGCTGGATGATGACGGTGTCACCGTCGAGAATGCCCGCATCGACCATCGAGTCGCCGGCGACCTCGAGCGCATAATGCTCGCCCATGCCGACGAAGGAGCCGGGCACCTCGACCTGTCGGGAATAATCGCGCAGCGCTTCGATCGGCGTGCCGGCGGCGATGCGGCCATAGAGCGGCAGGGCCAGCAGATCGTTGCTGGGCACCGGCACGGCCCCGGCGGGCATGCCGGTCGAGATCGAGGCATTGCCGGCACCACCGCGGATCACGTTGGGCTCGAAGCGGCGCGGGCTTGCGGCGATGCCGGCCGTGGTCCCTTCCGGCGCAGCGACCATCTCGGGGCTCGGTGCCGAGGCGACGGCCGGCGCAGCGCCGGCATTCCGGCGAGGCAGGGCGGTTTCGGGCAGGCGAAGTACTTCGAGCGCACGGGCACGATGCGCAAGACGACGGATGAAGCCGCGTTCCTCGAGCCCGGTGATCAGCCGGTGAATGCCCGACTTCGACCGCAGGTTCAGCGCGTCCTTCATTTCGTCGAACGAGGGAGAGACGCCGGAATGCTGAAGATGCTGGTGAATATACATCAGCAGTTCGTGTTGCTTACGCGTGAGCATGGTAGCGCGCTCTCCCCTCAGGCAATGCCCTGGATCCGAATACATGCCGACGGTTGTCGGAACGAAACGGCAACTGACGATATTGTTCTAGTTTGGTTCTGCAAGCCCGTCAAGGGCCAGATGTCAGAAAGCGCCGCCGCCCAGGTCGAGGATCGGCACCGGCACGCCGGCCGCCGCCGCCGGCGCCCCCGGCGGACGCACGATGAAGCAGTCGGCATCGGCAAGCGTGGACAGCATCGACGAGTCCTGGCGTGCGAACGCCGTCGCCACCAGCCGGCCCGCTTCGTCGCGCGTAAGGGTGGCGCGCAGATAATCCTCGCGCCGGTCGTTCTCCGGCAGGTCGGCACCCAGCCGCGCCTCGCCCATCGGCAGCGGGTTCTGGCCGGTGCCGAGCAGTCCGGCGATCGCCTCGGTCAGGAACAGCAGGCCGCAGACCAGCGCCGATACCGGATTGCCCGGCAGGCCGAGCAGCCTGGTCCCGCCGGTTTCCCCGAACATCAGCGGCTTGCCCGGGCGCATCGCGATCTTCCAGAAATCGAGGCCGGCCCCGCCCTGGCCCAGGACCTCGCGGATCAGGTCATGCTCGCCGACACTGGCCCCGCCGATGGTGACCAGCAGATCACAATGGACCGCCCCCGCGGCCGCGCGCGCCAGGACGGCCCGATCGTCACGGGCGATGCCGAGGTCGACGGGCTCCGCGCCGCAGGCGCGCACGAGTGCGGCAAGGCCGTAGGCGTTGGAGGCGACGATCTGCGTAGGCCCCAGGGCGTCGCCCGGCCGGCGCAGTTCGTCGCCGGTCGCAAGCAGCGCGATGCGCGGCCGCCGTCGCACCGGCAGGAAGGCGTGGCCCATCGCCGCGGCCAGCGCCACGTGGCGGGCACCGAGCCGGGTACCGGCCTGCAGCTTGGTGTCGCCCTCGCGGAAATCGATGCCGGCCTTGCGCACGTTGGCGCCGATGGCGCGGCTGGCCTCGTTGATGGTGATGCGGCTGCCGGCGGCGGAGACGTTTTCCTGGATCACGACGGTGTCGGCACCGTCGGGAAGGGCGGCACCGGTAAAGATGCGCACGGTTTCACCCGGCCCGACCGTGCCCTCGTAGATTCCGCCGGCGGCAACCGCGCCGACCAGATCGAGCGTGGCGCCGGCCGTCGCGTCCTGGTGACGCGCGGCATAACCGTCCATCGCCGACATCGGCACCGGAGGCTGGGTGCGGCGGGCAGCGAGCGGTTCTGCCAAGATGCGCCCCCCGGCCTCGGTCAGCCCGACCCATTCGAGCGGGACGGGATCGAACGCGGCGCGGATGCGCGCCTTGGCCTCGGGCACGGGCAGCAGATCGGACGGGCTCATGGGCCAACTCCTGACGCGGACGGGCCGCCGACTCTAGCGGTAAATCCGCGCGGTGCCAGCCCGATCAGTCCTGGCTGAAATCACCCGACTTGCCGCCGGCCTTGCGGGTGACGCGGATGTCGGTGATGCGCATGCCGCGGTCGACCGCCTTGACCATGTCGTAGACCGTGAGGGCCGCGACCGAGGCGGCGGTCAGGGCTTCCATCTCGACGCCGGTCTGGCCGGTCAGCTTGACGGTTGCGACGATGTCGACGGCCGAGTCCGCCCGGTTGGGTTCGAGGTCGACCGTGACCTTGGCGATGGCCAGCGGATGGCACAGCGGGATCAGGTCGGCAGTCCGCTTCGCCGCCATGATCCCGGCCAGCCTGGCGACCCCCAGTACATCGCCCTTCGCCGCCGTGCCGTTCTCGATCAGCTTCAGCGTCTCCGGCTGCATCAGCACGCGGGCGCGCGCTTCCGCGGTGCGGGTCGTGGCGGGCTTGGCCGAAACGTCGACCATCGCCGCCCGACCGGCGTCGTCGAAATGGGTCAGGCGCCGTTCGTCGCTCACGGCGCGGCCAGCGGGTTGCCGAGGATTGCGCGGGTCGCCGCGGTGACGTCGGCCTCGCGCATCAGGCTTTCGCCGATCAGGAAGGTACGAATGCCTATCCGGGCCATGCGCGCCAGATCGGCGGGGCTGCCCAGGCCGCTTTCGGAAACCAGTATGCGATCGGGCGGACACATCGCGCGCAGGGCCTCGCTGATGCCGAGATCGATCGACAGGGTCTTGAGGTTGCGGTTGTTGACCCCGATCAGCGGCGATTTCAGCCTTAGGGCGCGGGTCATCTCGTCGGCGTCATGCGTCTCGATCAGCACGTCCATGCCGAGGGCGCGGGCGATCTCCTCGAGCTCGGCGGCCTGCCCGTCGGACAGGCAGGCGAGGATCAGCAGGATGCAGTCGGCGCCGAGTGCGCGGGCTTCGAACACCTGGTAGGGATCGAGCATGAAATCCTTGCGCAGCGCCGGCAGGTCGACCGCCGCGCGGGCCGCGACGAGGTAGTCGTCATGGCCCTGGAAGTATGGCGTGTCGGTGAGGACCGACAGGCAGGTCGCGCCACCCGCCTGGTAGGCCCGGGCCAGCGTCGCCGGATCGAAATCGGCCCGGATCACGCCCTTCGACGGCGATGCCTTCTTGATCTCGGCGATCAGCGCATAGCCGCCTGTCGCCGCGCGTTGCAGCGCGGCGATGAAGCCGCGCGGCGGGGTTGCGGCCTTGGCCGCCGCCTCCACCGCGGCCAGCGGGCGCCGGGCGCGGGCCTGCTGGATATGGTCGCGCTTGACCGCGCAGATCTCGGCAAGCTTGTCGCTCATTTTGCCGAGACCGTTTCATGGCTGACCCGGATCAGGCCATCCAGCGTGCGACGCGCGAGCCCGTCGTCGATCGCACGCGCCGCCTGGGCCGCGCCGTCGCGCAAGGTTTCGGCCCGACCGGCGACGATCAGCGCGGCTGCCGCGTTCATCAGCACGATGTCGCGGTAGGCACCCTGGTGACCGTCGAGCACGGCGTTCAGCGCCAGCGCGTTGGTCGCCGGGTCGCCGCCTTTGAGCGCCTCGATATCGGCGCGCTCGAGGCCGGCATCCTCCGGCGTCACCTCGAACGAGCGGACCTCGCCGTCGCGTAGTTCGGCGACCAGCGAGCCGGTCGTCGTCGTCAGTTCGTCGAGCCCGTCGAGACCGTGCACGACCCAGGCGCGCTCGGCCCCCAGGTTGTGCTGGGCATAGGCGATCGGTTCGACCCAGTCGCGGGCGAAGACGCCCATCATCAGCCGGCGCGTACCTGCCGGGTTGGCCAGCGGACCGACCAGGTTGAAGATCGTGCGCGTGCCGAGCTCGACCCGCGTCGGCCCGACATGCCGCATCGAGCCGTGATGACGCTGGGCCATCAGGAAGCACAGGCCGATCTCGTCCAGCGCCTTCTGCACCAGCGTCATGTCGGCATCGATGTTGACCCCGAGGGCGGTCAGCACGTCGGCGGCCCCGCTCTTCGACGACGCCGCGCGGTTGCCGTGCTTGGCGACCGGCACGCCCAGGCTGGCGACGACGATTGCGGCGCAGGTCGAGATGTTCCAGGTACCGACGCCGTCGCCGCCCGTGCCGACGACGTCGATGGCGCCGGCCGGCGCATTGATGCGGATGGCGCGGGCGCGCAATGCCAGCACGCCGCCGGTGATCTCCTCGATGGTTTCGCCGCGCACGCGCAGGCCCATCAGGAAGGCGCCCATCTGCGACGGCGTGGCGTCGCCCGCCATCATGATGTCGAAGGCGAACTTGGCCTGTTCGATCGACAGGCGCTGGCCGGCCGCGACGAGGCCCAGCAGTTGCTTGAAGTCGGTGATGTCGCCGGTCATGCCGCCTGTCTCAGGTTTTCGCCGGTGAGGGCGAGGAAGTTGCGCAGAAGGGCATGGCCGTGCTCGGAGGCGATGCTCTCGGGGTGGAACTGGACGCCGTGGATCGGCAGGTCGCGGTGATGCAGGCCCATGATCAGGCCATCTTCGCTCTCGGCATTGACGACGAGCGTTTCGGGCAGCCCGGCCCGGTCGACGACCAGCGAGTGATAGCGGGTTGCCGCGAACTTCTGCGGCAGGCCGGCGAAGACGCCGCTGTCGCCATGAGTCACCGCCGACAGCTTGCCGTGCTTGGGTTCGGGGGCGCGCACCACGCGACCGCCGAAGGCCTGGCCGATCGCCTGGTGGCCCAGGCAGACGCCGAGCAGCGGCAGCCGGTTGGCTGCGGCCGCGCCGATCAGCGCCAGGCAGATGCCGGCGCGGTCGGGATCGCAGGGGCCGGGCGACAGCACGATGCCGCGCGGCCGGCGTTCCAGCACCTCGTCGACGGTCAGCGCATCGTTGCGGTGCACCTGAATCTCGGCCCCCAGTTCGCCCAGGTAGTGCACGAGGTTCCAGGTGAATGAGTCATAGTTGTCGATCAGGATGATCATGGCCGCCCCGGTGCCTTTTGGGCCGCGACCAAACCGGAAAGCGCCCCGACCGTCAAGGGCGGTCTCGTCGTGCCGATTTCGGGAATCATCTGGTCCTCCTCCTGCTGTCGTCGGTCGGGAAGGGAACCTTGGCGGTGTCTTGGATCGCGGCAGGGCCCCTCGCTGGTGGCCCTGCATGCATGCGTGCTAGGAGGGCCGCTGGCTGTGCCAGCGCCACCAGCGGCGCGAAAGGATATGGCTGTTCATCGCAGACATGGCCAAACCATCCCGTCGCCGGCCGCTTTTGTCAAGCGCCGCCATCGGCGACCCAGCGGCTCCAGCGCCGGTGTTCGCCGCCGATCCGTGCCGCCGCAAAACTATGGAAATGGGACAGGAAGGACAGCCGTTCGCGATAATAGGGGCTGTAGGGACCGTCCTGGCCGTTCTTCAGCTGCATGTCGGCGAGATCGTAATAGGGGCGGACCGTCGCCTGCCTGGCGATGATCGTCTCGAACGAGACCCGGTCGGCATTGGCGAGCATGTCGACCATCGCCAGGAAGGTCGTCGTGCGGCCACCGCCATCCAGGCAGTGGATGTAGAGCGGCTGGCCGTACATCTGCCCCATCCGTCCGACCACGAGCATGACGAAGCGGTCGACGTCGGCGTCGGTCGGCCGGAGATGGTCGGTCACCGCAAAGCGGATGTAGCGGGCGTTGGTCTGGCTGACCACCACGGCTTCGGGCGCCACGTTCTGGACGGTCAGTTCCGGTCCCTTTTTTATCCCGCGGCCGCGATAATCGTCGATCGATGGCGGGGTGACGACCGATTGGCGCGCCAGTTCGGCCAGGCGCTTGCTCTCGGCAGTCTTCACCTGATCGTGCGTCAGCCCCAGGTTGCCCCAATTGTGCTGGGCCAGCCAGGTCACCGCATTGCTGTCCAGGAAGCCGTGGCTTTCCTGCCGCAGGTCCATCACCGCAAAAAGCCCGGTCAGCTTGGTCGACGAATTGCGCAGCTTGCGCCAGGCCGTCACCGAAAACTGCGCGCCGCCCCATACCGACGGCAGCGCGTCGAGGCCGGTGGTGTCGAGGCCGCGCACCTTCGCGGCGGCATCGATGTCCTGGAAGGTCCGAAAATTCGGGATGAACGCGTTGATCGCGGGGCTGTCGATCACCAGCGTCGGGTTCCGGGCATCGCGCGGCGGCTGCGGCCAGTTGATTGCCGATGCCGCACCCGGAACGGTCAGGCCGGCAATGGCCGTGGCAAGAAAACGGCGGCGGCGGATCATGACGAGGCTGCTTGCATGGGGTGACAGTACGATCGATTCTACCGCGATGGCGACTCGCAAGCGAGCCAAAGGGGCGGCCAAGCGCCCGAAAATCCCGCCGGCCAGGATGCCATGGATCCTGCTTGGCGCCCTGATCGGTATCCTGATGACCGTCGGCGCCGGCCTGGCGCTGTGGCCACGGCCGGCCAAGGAACTGCGCCCGCCCGTCGTCGCGGCCCTGCCGACCCGACCACCGGCCCCGCCGCCGGCCGCAACCCAGCCCCCAGCAGCTGTGGCAACGCCACCGGAACCGCCGCCGGCCCCCGCGCAATTGCCGGCCCAGTCCCCGACGCTGGCGGCCGCCGTGCCGCCACCCCCGCCGGCGGTGCGCAAGCCCGCGGTCTCCAAGGGACAGTTGCTGGTCGCGCTGGTCTTCGACGACATGGGTGTCGACCGCAAGCGGTCGGCCGAGGTCATCGCCCTGAACGGTCCGCTGACGCTATCCTTCCTGCCCTATGCCGAGAAGGTTGGCGACCAGGCCGCGTCCGGCCGCGCCCGCGGCCATGAGATCATGCTGCACCTGCCGATGCAGCCGGAAGGCAACGCCGATCCCGGTCCGCATGCCCTGACGCTGGCCCAGCCGCCGGACGAGCGGCTGAAGCGGCTCGACTGGAACCTCGACCGGTTCTCGGGCTATGTCGGCGTCAACAATCACATGGGCAGCCGCTTCACCGCCGATGCCCAGGCCATGGGGCCGGTGCTGCAGGCCCTCAAGGCGCGCGGGGTTTTCTTCCTCGATTCCCGGACCAGCCCGCATTCGGTCGGGCTGTCGCTGGCGCAGCGCGACGGCCTGCCGGCCGTAGGCCGTGACGTCTTTCTCGACCACGAGATGGCCGCCGCGGCCGTCGATCGCCGGCTGGGTGACCTCGAAGCGGTAGCGCGCCGGCAGGGCCATGCCATCGCGATCGGCCACCCGCACGACGTGACGATCGCCGCCGTTCGGCGGTTCCTGGCCGAGATGCCGGGCAAGGGGCTGACGCTGGTACCGGTCTCGACGCTGGTCAGGCTGGCATCCGACGGATAGGGCCGGATTTCACCTGTTGGTGCGGCGGGCGAAGCGGACGGCTTCCTCGGCGGCGCGAACCAGGGCGCGGGCCTTGTTCAGGCATTCCTGGTGTTCGGATTCCGGATTGGAATCGGCGACGATCCCGGCCCCGGCCTGGACGTACATGACGCCATCCTTGACCACCGCGGTGCGTAGCGCGATGCAGGAATCCATCGTGCCGTTGGCCGAGAAATAGCCCATGCCGCCGCCGTAGACGCCACGCTTCTCGGCCTCGAGTTCGTGGATGATCTCCATGGCGCGGATCTTGGGGGCGCCCGAGACCGTTCCGGCGGGGAAGCCCGCACTCAGCGCGCCGATCGCATCGACATCCGGGCGCACGGCACCCTCGACGTTCGAGACGATGTGCATGACATGGCTGTAGCGCTCGATGATCATTTTCTCGGTGACCTTGACCGAGCCGATCTGCGCCACGCGGCCGACATCGTTGCGGCCGAGGTCGAGCAGCATCAGATGTTCGGCCAGTTCCTTCGGATCGGCCAGGAGCTCGGCCGCCAGCCGCGCATCCTCGGCGCTGTCGGCACCGCGCGGACGCGTCCCGGCGATCGGCCGGATCGTGACCGTGCCGTCGCGCAGCCGCACCAGGATTTCCGGGCTGGAGGCGACGATCGCGAAACCGCCGAAATCGAGATGGACCATGAACGGCGACGGGTTGGTCCGGCGCAACGCCCGGTACAGCGCGAAAGGGGGCAGCTTGAACGGTACCGCCAGGCGCTGGGACAGCACGACCTGGAAGATGTCGCCGGCGGCGATGTAGTCCTTGGCTGCCGCCACCATCTCGCGATAGCGCTCGGGCGTCGTGTTCGACACGGGCACGGGCGGCGTCGCGGTGGCGAGCGCGCCACCTTCGTAGGGGAGCGGCACCGGCCCCTCGATGTCCATCTGCGCGTCGGCGAGGCGCTCGCGCGCCAGTTCGTAGGCGACGTCGGCCGTCACCCGGCTGTCCGGCCAGACCGGCGTGACCAGGGTCAGCGTATCGCGCACGGCATCGAAGATCGCCATGATCGTCGGCCGCATGAACATGCCGTCGGGCACGCCCAGCGCGTCCTGCTTGGGTTCCGGCAGCTTTTCCATCAGCCGCACGGTGTCGTAGCCGAGATAGCCGATCAGCCCCGCGGCCATCGGCGGCATCTCGGGCGGCAGTTCGATCTGCGATTCCGCAAGCAATGCGCGCAGCGACGCCAGTGCGCCGGTGCCGGCCGGCTGGAAGGCCGTCAGGTCGCGCCGCGCCTCGCGGTTGATCTCGACCCGATCGCCGAAGCAACGCCAGATCAGGTCGGGTTTGAGCCCGATGATCGAGTAGCGCCCGCGTACCGCGCCGCCCTCGACCGATTCGAGCAGCGAAGACCACGGCTTGCCGCCCGACAGCTTGAGGAAGGCCGAGACCGGCGTCTCCAGGTCGGCGACCAGTTCGGTCGCCACGACCTGGGCGCGCCCGGCGGCATAGGTCGCGGCGAAGGCGTCGAACGGCGGCTGCATCGGCCTGCTTCCCGGCGGTCAGAGCGAGCGGTCGACGACGGCCTGATGGACGTTGACCGGATAGCGGGCCTTCAGGGCCTCCAGGTAACCGGCCACCACATCATTCGACTGGGCGTTGCCCAACTCCTGGCGTAGCGCGGCGACCTGGGCGTCGTCGGCCTTGTAGGCCGGCTCGACGATCTCGGTCACGCGGGCGACGATGAACTGGTCCGGACCGAGGCCGCGGCCCGACAGGACCTCATCCTTCTTGGCGCGGAAGACCTGCGCCAGCAGCGCCGGTGCGAACGGATTGGCAAACGCCCCGGCTTCGGCCGCGGCCTGGCCCTGGGCGTCGATCGCCGGGGTACGCTGGATCTCGGCCTTCAGTTCGCCGGCGATCGCGGCGAGGTCGGTGCCACCCTTGATCTTGTCGGCCAGCGCCTTGGCCTGGGCGTCGCCTGCCTTGTCGGCTTCGGCGCGTTTCCAGTCGGCGGTGACGCGCTCCTTGATCTGGTCGAGCGGGCGGGGCGCTTCCGGCGTGATCTTCTCGACGCGGGCGATCAGCAGGCTGCCGTCGCGCAGTTCGCTGACCTGCAGGTCGTTCTGCTCGGGCAGTTCGAAGGCCTGGTCGAGCAGTTCGCGCGGCGGCTGGGGCAGGTCGGCAACCGGCTTCTCGTCCGGGCCAAAGCCGCGGCGATCGGTGGCGGCGATCTTGTGCAGGGTGAAGTTGAAGGCCTTGGCGGTATCCTCGATCGTCGCGCCGCCGGCCAGCCGGTCGTCGATCTGCGGCAGCAGCTTGGTCATCTGCTCGGCGCCCAGGCGCAGGGCCAGCTCGGTCTTCAACTGGTCCTTGACCTGGTCGAGCGGGGTTTCCGAGCCGGGCTGGATCGCGGTGACGCGCACCAGATGCCAGCCGAACGGGGTCTGTACCGGGTCGCTGACGGCATCCTTGGCCAGGCCGAATGCGGCGGTACCGATCTCGGCCGGCAGCTCCGATTGGCTCACCGTGCCCAGGCTCAGCTCGTCGGGCGACCGATTCAGCGTGTCCTTGGCGACAGCGGCGAAATCCTCGCCCTTGGCAATGCGGTCGCGCGCCGCCTTGGCTGCGGCCTCGTCCGGGTAGACCGCCTGTTCGACGGTGCGCTTTTCCGGAACGCTGAACTGCGCCTTGCGGGCGGCATATTCCTCGGCGATCTGCTGGTCGTCGATCTTCAGCGTCGCGCCGACCGCGGCAGGCGTCAGCAGCGCATAGGTGATCGCACGGTATTCGGGGGCGGCGTAGCGCAGCTGGTTGGCCTTGTAGTAGTCGGCCAGTTCGCCCTCGGTAGGCTCCGGGATGCGTGCGAGGTTGGCGGCCGGGATCGTCAGGTAGGCGACGACGCGGCGCTGCTGGCGCAGCTTGTACAGGGTCTCGACGGCGATATCGGGCGGCAGGGCCACGCCTGCGCCCAGCGCGTCGACGATCTGGCTGCGCAGCATGCCGCTGCGCAGCTGGCTGACGAACATCGCCTCGGTCAGCCCTGCATTGCGCAGCGCCGCCTCGTAGCTCAGCCGGTTGAAGCCGCCCGCGCCGCGGAAGGCCGGCATGTCGCGGATCTGGCTGGCGACGGCCGTGTCCGAGACATTGAGGCCGAGGCGCTTGGCCTCCTGGTCGAACAGCGCCTGGTCGATCATTTCGTTCAGGACCCGATCGGGCACGCCGAACTGCTTGGCCAGCTCCGGGCTGAGCGCGCCACCCATCTGGCGCTGCATCGCGTTGAGCTGGAAGCGATACTGGTCGCGGAAGGCCATGTCCGAGATTTCGACCTTGCCGACGCTTGCCGCCACGGTGTCGGGCTTGGGCCGGATGTAGTCGCCGATGCCCCAGACGCCGAAGCTGAGAATCAGCAGAAGCATCAGGACGCGTGCCACCCAGGTGCCGGCGGCAGAGCGCATTTGTTCAAGCATCGGCCTTCAACCTTTTGATTCTTCAGTCAAATATGCCATCGGACATGGCTTCCGGGGGCGGCGCATCATAGAGGGGTGTGCCCGGCGCCGCAACGGCATGTGGCAATTGCCGCGCGGTTTTGGTAGAGGGCGGGGCCATGGCAACCATGACCCCCGCGGCGCCGCGCCCGCTGATCGCCGGCAACTGGAAAATGAACGGTACACTTCAGGCCGGCCTGGCCGAGCTCGGGCTGCTCTCCGATCGTATCAAGTCGACCCGTGGCCTGCCCGAGGTCGTGGTCTGCCCGCCGGCCACGCTGCTGCACCCCGCGGTGCTGGCGCTGGCCGCGTTCGGCGCCGCCCAGTCGGTCGGCGTCGGCGGGCAGGATTGCCATGCCGAGGCCAAGGGCGCCCATACCGGCGATATCTCGGCCGATTCGCTGCGCGACATTGGCTGCGCCTATGTCATCGTCGGCCATTCCGAGCGTCGTGCCGATCACGGCGAAACCGACGCGGCCGTCGAGGCCAAGGCGCGAGCGGCCCATGCCGCCGGCCTCACCGCGATCGTCTGCATTGGCGAAACCCTCGACCAGCGCGATGGCGGTCGGACCCTCGACGTCGTTTCGCGCCAGATCGCAGGTTCGGTCCCGGCGGGCGCCACCGCGGCCAACACGGTCGTTGCCTACGAACCGGTCTGGGCGATCGGCACCGGCCGCACGCCGACCGCGGACCAGGTCGCCGAGGTTCACGCGCGGCTGCGCGCCGACCTGGTCGCCCGCTTTGCCGACGGCGCGGCATTCCGCCTGCTCTATGGCGGTTCGGTCAAGGCGTCGAATGCGGCCGAACTGATGGCTGTGGCCAATGTCGACGGTGCGCTGGTCGGCGGCGCCAGCCTCAAGGCCGAGGATTTCTGGCCGATCGTCGAGGCCAAGATTTCGCGCTGAGTTCTACAAGGCCGCCTCGTTATTGCCATCTTGGCCCGGCAAACCTGACACGGCATGATGACGTGCCGGGTGCCGGCGCCAGGATGAGGTGGCTCAAGACATGTGCCGTTGGCTTGCTTATGCCGGATCGCCGGTCTATCTCGACGAAGTCCTGTTCAAACCCGCCAACTCCCTGATCAGCCAGTCGCTGCATGCGCGCAAGAGCCATGTGGTGACCAATGGCGACGGCTTCGGCCTCGGCTGGTACGATGCCAAGACCGAGCCCGGCCTTTATCGCGACGTCCGGCCGGCGTGGAACGACGACAACCTGAGGTCGCTGTCCGAACAGATCCGGTCGAACCTCTTTTTTGCCCATGTCCGCGCTTCGACCGGCACCTCGACCAGCCGGGCCAATTGCCATCCGTTCCGCCACGGGCGCTGGCTGTTCATGCACAACGGCCAGATCGGCGGCTTCGACAGGATCGCCCGCGATCTCGACTTCATGATCTCGCCCGAGCTCTACCGCCAGCGCCAGGGCAATACCGACAGCGAGACGCTGTTCTTCCTGCTGCTCACCTTCGGCCTCGAGCGCGATCCGGTCACTGCCTTTCGCCTCGCCGTCGAACGGGTCGAAGGCGCGATGGCCGAGGCCGGCGTGACCGACCCGTTGCGCATCGCCGCCGCGGTGACGGATGGCGAGCGGATCATCGCCCTGCGCCATTCGACCGACCGCCAGTCGCCGACGCTCTATCATGGCATGGCGACCGGCGTGCGCGCCGCCGACGGCCAGACCTGCTGTGTCAGCGAGACCGGCTCGCTGTTCGTTTCCTCCGAACCGCTCGACGCCGAAATCCGCAACTGGACGCCGGTTGCCGAATCCAGTCTGCTGGTCGCCGAAACCGGAAAGGTGAAGGTCGAACCCTTCCGGCACTAATAAACGGGAGGAGTCATGGACATCGTTTTCGACGCGTTCGCCGCAAGTGCCGTGGCGGCGCCCGACAATGTGTTTCTGCGCGTGCCCGAAGGGCCGGGGCGCGTGCCCGGGGACTGGCGTTTCGGCCGGGTGCGCGAGGCGGTCGACAGCCTGGTCGAGGCCTATCGGGCCGCCGGCTATGGCCACGGTCATCGCGTCGCCCTGCTGCTGGGCATGCGGCCCGATTTCTTCATCCATTTCCTGGCGCTGAACCGCCTCGGCTGCGGCGTGGTGCCGATCAACCCCGACTACCGGCATGACGAACTGCTCTACCAGATGGAGCACAGCGAGGCCGACCTGGCCGTGGTCACCGCCGATCGCCTGGCCGACCTCGAGCGGGTCGCCGGCGAACGGCACAAGCCGTTGCCGGTGGTCGATGCCGACCGCCTGCCGGACCGTCTGCCCGGACCGGCGCGGCCGGCGCCGCATGGCGGCGCGCCCGGCCCCGACACCGAATGCGGGCTGCTCTACACGTCGGGTACCACCGGCCGCCCGAAGGGCTGTATCCTCACCAATTTCTACTATCTGAATGCCGGTGCGTGGTATCGCGACATCGGCGGGCATCTGGCGGTTCATCCGGGTCGCGACGTCTTCTACAACCCGCTGCCGCTGCACCACATGAACCATCAGGCGGTGACCGCGACCTGCGCCATGCTGACCGCGAACTGCCTGGTGCTGCCCGAGCGGTTCTCGCCGGCCCGCTGGTGGCCCGAGATCGTGGCAACCGGGGCGACGCTGATCCATTATCTGGGCGTCGTGCCGCCGCTTTTGTTGAACCAGGCGCCGGTGCCCGAGGAGCGGCTGCACCGCGTCCGCGCCGGGCTGGGTGCCGGTGTCGATCCGGAATTGCACCCGGTGTTCGAGCGGCGTTTCGGCTTCCCGCTGGTCGAGGTCTGGGGCATGACCGAGACCGGACGCATCTTCGCCGACAATCGGGAGCCGCGCCTGGTGACGACCCGTGCCTTCGGCCGGGCGGTGCCGGGGCTGGAGGCACGGATCGTCGACGAGGAGATGCGCGATACCGGGCCGGGTGTGCCGGGCGAGTTGGTGGTGCGTCATTCCGCTGCCGAACCGCGCAAGGGCTTCTTTGCCGGCTATCTGAAAAATCCCGAGGCGACCGAGGCCGCCTGGGCCGGCGGCTGGTTTCATTCCGGCGACGTCTGCATGATGGACGCAACCGGGATGATGTATTTCGTCGACCGCAAGAAGAACATCATCCGCCGGTCGGGCGAGAATATCGCCGCGGCCGAGATCGAGGCGACCTTGCAGGTCCATGACGATGTCGCCCAGGTCGCGGTGCTGGCCGTGCCCGACCCGCTGCGCGAGGAGGAGGTGATGGCCTGCATCGTGCCGATGCCGGGCGTGGCGGGCGATGCCGTGCTGGCCGACCGCCTGTTCGCCTGGGCCAACGACCGGCTGGCCTACTACAAGGCGCCGGGCTGGTTCCTGTTTCTCGACGACCTGCCCAAGACGTCGACCCAGAAGGTGCAGAAGGCGCAGATCTTTGCCGCTGGCGAGGATCCACTGGCCCGGCCCGGCGTCCTCGACTACCGCGGCCGGAAGAAACGTGGCTGAGCGTCGGGCCTTGAGGATCGTGCATGCCGGCCATATCTGGTGTGTCGATCAAGATCGTTGCCCGATCAGCCCGGCGGGTGTAAAAGCCCGCGGTCGCGCGGGGATTCCGATTCAAGGCCCTCGCGGAAAGGGAAAACCATGACTGCCGTCGTACTCGTCATTCATTTGATCATCGCCGTCGGGCTGATCGGCGTGATCCTGATGCAGCGCTCGGAAGGGGGCTCGTTCGGCGAGAACGCGGTCGGCGGCCTGTTTTCCGCCCGGGGCCGCGGCGACGTGCTGACCCGCACCACCGCGATTCTGGCGACCCTGTTCTTCGTGACGTCGATCGTGCTGTCGATCCTGGCCGGCCAGCAGCGCTCGGCCAGCCCGACGTCGATCATCGACCGCATGGTCGACCAGCCGGGGACCAGCGCCCCGGCCGCGCCTGCTGCTCCCGCCGCGCCGCCGGCCGACGTGCCGCAGGTGCCGCAACCGAAATAACCGGCCGTCCCGCCGGTCCGACATCGAAGGCGCGCGGGGACATCCCCCGCGCGCTTCTCTTTTGGTTTGGTTTCGAGGTATAAGGAACGCCCATGACGCGGTTCATCTTCATCACCGGCGGCGTGGTTTCTTCCCTGGGCAAGGGGCTGGCCTCCGCGGCGCTCGGCGCGCTGCTTCAGGCACGCGGCTACAAGGTCCGCCTGCGCAAGCTCGATCCCTACATCAACGTCGATCCGGGCACGATGAGCCCGTATCAGCACGGTGAGGTCTACGTCACCGACGACGGGGCCGAGACCGACCTCGACCTCGGCCATTACGAGCGGTTCACCGGCGTGCCGTCGCGCAAGTCCGACAACGTCACCACCGGCCGCATCTATCAGACCGTCATCGCCAAGGAGCGGCGCGGCGACTATCTCGGCGGCACCGTCCAGGTAATCCCGCATATCACCGATGCCATCAAGGACTTCGTCCTGTCGGAAACCGACGATACCGATTTTGCACTGATCGAGGTCGGCGGCACGGTAGGCGACATCGAGGGCCTGCCGTTCTTCGAGGCGATCCGCCAGCTCGGCATCGATCTCGGCCGCGAACGGGCGATGTTCCTGCACCTGACGCTGGTGCCCTATATCGCCGCCGCCGGCGAATTGAAGACCAAGCCGACGCAGCATTCGGTCAAGGAGCTGCGCTCGATCGGCATCCAGCCCGATCTGATCCTGTGCCGCGCCGATCGCGAGATTCCCGAATCGGACCGCCGCAAGATCGCGCTGTTCTGCAACGTGCGCCAGGAAGCGGTGATCCAGGCCCCCGACGTCCGTACCATCTACGAGGCGCCGCTGGTCTATCACCAGGAGCGGTTCGACCAGCAGGTGCTGCGCCATTTCGGCCTGGCGACCGAGCCCGAACCCGATCTTTCCCGCTGGCGCGAGATCGTTCAGCGCGTGCTGCAGCCGGAGGGCGAGGTCACCGTCGCGATCGTCGGCAAGTATACCGGCCTGAAGGATGCCTATAAGAGCCTGGCGGAAGCCTTGGCCCATGGCGGCATCGCCAACAATGTCCGCGTCAAGCTCGAGTGGATCGAATCGGAGATCTTCGAAAAGGAGGAATCAGCGATCCACGAACTCGAGGGCGTGCACGCGATCCTGGTGCCCGGCGGCTTCGGCGAGCGTGGCTCGGAAGGCAAGATCCGGGCGGCAACCTTTGCCCGCGAACGCAACGTCCCCTATTTCGGGATCTGCTTCGGCATGCAGATGGCCGTGATCGAGGCGGCGCGCAACCTGGCCGGCGTGCCCGACGCGTCGTCGACCGAGTTCGGCCCGACGCCGTCGCCGCTGGTCGGGCTGATGACCGAGTGGCTGCAGGGCAACGACCTGGAGAAGCGCGCCGCCGGCGGCGACCTCGGCGGTACGATGCGGCTGGGCGCCTTCGAGGCGGCGCTGAAGCCGGGCAGCCGGGTGGCGGAAATCTATGGCTCGACCACGATCAGCGAGCGTCATCGCCACCGCTACGAGGTCAATACCGCCTATCGCGCGCGGCTGGAGCAGTGCGGCCTGACCTTCTCGGGCATGTCGCCCGACGGCGTGCTGCCCGAGATCGTCGAGATCCCGGATCACGCCTGGTACATCGGCGTTCAGTTCCATCCCGAACTGAAGTCGAAGCCCTTCGAGCCGCACCCGCTGTTCGCCTCGTTCGTCGGCGCGGCCAAGCGGCAGTCGCGGCTGGTCTGAAAAAAGAAGCGGGGCCGGCAAGCCGGCCCCGCGGATCCCACCCTCAGGCGGCGTAGTCGTCCCGCAGCCTGACCCAGGCCATCGGCCAGGGGAGACCCTCCTCGTTGCGGCCCTTCGGGGTCAGGTCGAGGTAGTTGTAGGTCGCGTTCAGGAAATCGATGCCGCGGGCATAGGCCGAGTAGGTGTGGAACACGCCGTCATCGGTGCGCGCGAAGACGCTGACCCCGGGCAGATCCGGCTGTTTCCGCGTCAGAGGCTCGTAGTTGTAGGTGCCGCCGCCATGTTCGAGCATCTCCTTGCCGAAGGAGACGTCGAAATCATGGTTGAAGCTGCAGCGCCCCGACGAAACCCAGGTAAAGCCCCAGCCCAGCCGGTTGGCCTGCGCCGCCAGCTTGTGCAGCGGTGCCCGCGATATTGCCGCGAAGGCGGTGTCACGGGCGGCCAGATGCGGCCGCATGCCGTCGAAGTGATCGGCCCAGAACGAGCAGCTCCTGCAGCCGGTCTCGGCTTCCGGCGCGAACATGAAATGATAGACGATCAACTGGCTGTGCCGGCCGAACAGGTCCGCCAGGCCGAGCGGACCCTGCCTGCCATCGAACACATAGTCCTTCTCGACTTTCGTCCAGGGCATCTCGCGCCGCCGTGCGGCCAGCGCATCGCGTGCCCGGGTGAATGCCTTCTCCTCGGCCAGCAAGTCCAGCCGCGCCTGCAGCCATGCCGCACGCTCGACGATACGGGGTTCGGCCAGGGTATCGGTGGTCATCGTCGCCTCCATCGAATGATTATAAACGGATTTGTTGATTATCATCTCCAGCATTGTTATTCAACGTTTTTGTTGAATATCTAGGGGGCGTCCATGCTGTGCTGTCTGATCGGGATGCTGGCCGCGGCCAACGTCGCATTGGCACGACGCTGCGCAGCGGCGGGCATTGCCGCAGCTTTGCTGGCCGGGGCCTGGTTCTTCTGGCATGAGGTGTCGGCTGGCGATCTCGACGCTCCGCCGATCTGCCATAGCCTGCTATCCCGGGGTTGAAGCTGGCGCCGCGGCGCCGTCCTCAGTCTTGCCGGGGCGGGTTCGGGGCGCCGAGCAGCGCTTCGAGGGAATCGAGCCCGCGATGCCAATATTTGGCATAGCGATCCATCCAGACCGCGGCGTCGTGGATGGGGGCGGCCTCGAGCTGGCAGCGGCTGATCCGGCCGGTACGTTCCTGACGGATCAACCCGGCACGCACCAGCACCTGGATATGGCGCGACACGCCCTGAAGGCTCATGTCGAACGGCGCCGCCAGTTCCGAGACCAGGGCCGGTCCCGCGTCCAGCCGCACCAGGATCGCGCGGCGGATCGGATCGCTCAGCGCAAAGAAGACGCGGTCGAGGGCCGATTCCGCATCGGCCCTCTCCGCCGGCTCGGTGACGGCTTGGCTCATCTCGCGATTATTCAACAGATTTGTTGATAGTCAATCGCCGGGACATAAGGCTAGAAGTGGATCATGCCGGGCGCGAAGAAGCCGAGCGCGCCGAGGCCGGCCCCGACCAGCCCCAGTCCGCCGGCAAACCACGCCAGCCACACCATCGAGGTGATTACCGCGGCCGAGGCCAGGACGATTGCAAGCTGCAGCGCGGCAGAGGCGTATTCGAACTGGTGATAGGCGGCCAGTGCCCGTTCGCGGCGCGCCTCGGCCGCCTTGGCATGCGCCGCAAGCTCCTTGCGGCCTTCGCCGGTCTCGGGCTCGGTCTCGTAGCGCTGCACGGTCTTGCGCCAGGCTTCAAGCCGCTGGGCCTGGGCCGGGGTCAGTTCGGGACCCAGCACCTCGAGCAGTTCGCCCGAGGTGCGCAGCATCGTCTGCCGGATCGTCTTGGCCTGGAAGAACGACCAGGTGTTGGCGGCATCGCCGTTGGCCACCACCGCGGTGGTCTGCGCGCTCTTGCCACCCATCTCGGTGACCGCCAGCAGGGCGGCCAGGACCGCGATCAGTACGGCGACCAGCTTGTTGACGCGCGACTGGCTGGCGTGGTGGCCATGCCCGGCTTCGTGGATCGCCTCGTGGACCTCGCGGGTTTCCATCGCCCGAATCACTCCCTCTTTGGTATAGCGGGTCGGCGAGCATAGCGACGGCGCGCGGATCTGCAATGCCGCGGGCTGTGATGACGCCGTCATGGTGCGGGGCTATAGTGGCGCCCCCAAAGCCATCACTGGATCGAGTTTGATGACCGAGCAGCGACGCGTTCCCGTCGGCGGATTCGAGATCGCCAACGACCTGCCTTTTGCCCTGATCGCCGGGCCCTGCCAGCTGGAGAGCCGCGAACACGCGCTCGACATGGCGTCGAGCCTGAAGGCCTTGTGCGACGGGCTCGGGATCAACCTGATCTACAAGACCTCGTTCGACAAGGCGAACCGGACCTCGGTCAAGGGGCAGCGCGGGCTGGGGCTGGAGGGTTCGCTGCCGATCTTCCGCGAGATCCGCGAGACGGTCGGCGTGCCGCTGATCACCGACGTCCACGCGCCCGAGCAATGCGCGGCCGTGGCCGAGGCGGTCGACATGCTGCAGATCCCCGCCTTCCTCTGCCGCCAGACCGACCTGCTGCTCGCCGCCGCGGCGACGGGCAAGCCGATCAACGTGAAGAAGGGTCAGTTCCTGGCCCCCTGGGACATGAAGAACGTGGTCGCCAAGATCGAGCACGGCGGCAACCGCAATGTCCTGGTTTGCGAGCGGGGGGCAAGCTTCGGCTACAACACCCTCGTCTCCGACATGCGCAGCCTGCCGATCATGGCCGAGACCGGCTGTCCCGTCGTGTTCGATGCGACGCACTCGGTGCAGCAGCCGGGCGGGCAGGGCGCCTCGACCGGCGGCCAGCGGGAATTCGTCCCGGTGCTGGCCCGCGCCGCCGTCGCGGTCGGCGTGGCGGCGGTATTCATGGAAACCCATCGTGATCCCGACAATGCCCCGTCGGATGGTCCGAACATGGTGCCGTTCGACCAGCTCGGCGCCTTGCTGAAGCAGCTTCAGGCCTACGACCGGATCGCCAAGTCCCTTGCGGCTGCTTAAGCCTCTTCGCCAGGCGGCGGACGGATCGATCGGCGCCTGGGCCGATCCCTGGATCAATGACGCGATCACCCGCTGGTTCATGCCGCTGTCGCGCGGCTATGCCGCGGCGCGCATGGCATCGGGCAGCGTCGCCCGTTTCCGCAGCCTGCTGCCCGATGCCGATGTCGGGCCGGAGACGCTGATGCGGGTGGCCGAGGCCGACGGCGCCTACGGCCGGGCCGAGGCGATCTGGCAGGAGGCAGCCTTCGACGAGGCCCCGGCCGCGGCCTTCGCCCGCGTTACCGCCCGGCGCGACCGGGCGGCGAGGCGGCTGATGCTGACCCGGCTGCATTTCCTGCCGGCGGTGGCGCGCGGCAAGGTGCCGCCGGTGGCCTGGAACATTGCCGACTGTGCGGCGGTCGAGGCGGCGCATGGTGCGCGCCTGGCCAACCCGGGCACCGCCTTCCTGCTGCCCGAACGCGCCCCGCCGGTGCAGAAGTCGGCCGCGCTGATCCGCGGGGCCGTGAGGGAGTACTGGCTGCGCAGCCCCGGGCCGGTCCCGGGTGGACCGCCGGCCTGGGCGCGGGTGGTGGAACCCAGGCGCGTTGCCGGGCCCGTCCCGACGGTCATCCTGCTGCATGGCATCGGCGTCGAGGCCGAAATGTGGGCCGACCCCCATGGGGCGATGACGAAATATCTGGTCCAGCATGGCCTGCGGGTCATCCGGCCCGAACTGCCGGGCCACGGCCGGCGCTGCGCCGTGGGTTTCTACGGCGGCGAGGAAATCCTGGCCTGCGCACCGCTCGCCACTCTCGATTTCTTTCGGCAGACCGCGGTGGAGGCGGCCCGCTGGATCGCCTGGGCGCGCGAGGCCGGCAGCCCGCATGTCGCGATCGGCGGCGTCTCGCTCGGCGCGCTGGCCTCGTCGTTGGTGGCACGGGTTGCCGACGCCTGGGAGCCGGGCTCGCGCCCCGACGCACTGTTCCTGGGCTCGCCGACCGGCGACATGGTCAAGCTGGTCCACGAAAGCTCGCTGACCCGGCCGATCGGCATGCCCGAGCGGCTGCTGGCCCAGGGCTGGACCCCCGAGGTGCTGACCCGCTGGCTGCCGCTGATCACGCCGGACCGCCCGCCGCAATTGCCGGCCGACCGTATCGTCGCGGCCCTCGGCGACGCCGACGAACTGACCCATTTCGAGCCGGGCCTGCGCCTGTTGCGCGCCTGGGGCCTGCCCGACAGCAACCTTGCCGTGATGCGCAAGGGCCATTTCACCCTGAATTTCAGCCTGACGCTCGATACCCGCGCCCTCGACCGGCTGGTCGAGGTCTTGCGCTGACCGGCCCGTGCCGCTATGCCTTCCGCCGCATAGCTCCCCGCCTGAGAGAGAGGATCAAAATCCCGATGAGCGCCATCATCGACATTCGCGCGCGCGAAATCCTGGACAGCCGTGGCAACCCGACCGTCGAGGTCGATGTCGAGCTGGAGAGCGGGGCCTTCGGCCGCGCCGCGGTCCCGTCCGGCGCCTCGACCGGCGCCCATGAGGCGGTCGAGAAGCGCGACGGCGACAAGGGCCGCTATCTCGGCAAGGGCGTGCAGCAGGCGGTCGCCGCCGTCAACGGCGAGATTTTCGAGGCGCTGTCGGGTCAGGATGCCCGCGACCAGACCCGCCTCGACAAGCTGATGATCGACCTGGACGGCACCCCCAACAAGGGCCGCCTGGGTGCCAATGCCATTCTCGGCGTCTCGCTGGCGATGGCCAAGGCCGCCGCGGAAGATGCCGGCCTGCCGCTGTTCCGCTATGTCGGTGGCGCCTCGGCCCGCGTGATGCCGGTGCCGATGATGAACATCATCAACGGCGGCGCCCATGCCGACAATCCGATCGACGTGCAGGAATTCATGATCATGCCGGTTTCGGCCCCGACGGTCGCCGATGCGATTCGCGTGGGTGCCGAAATCTTCCACGGCCTGAAGAAGCGCCTGCATGACGCCGGCCACGCCACCGCGGTGGGCGACGAGGGCGGCTTCGCCCCGAACCTCGCCTCGACCGAAGCCGCCCTCGACTTCATCATGAAGGCGATCGAAGCGGCCGGCTATCGCCCCGGCGAGGATGTCATGGTGGCGCTCGATGCCGCCTCGACCGAGTTCTACAAGGACGGCAAGTACCATCTGGCCGGCGAGGGCAAGGTGCTCGACGCCGCCGGCATGGTCGCCTACTACGCCGATCTCTGCGCCAAGTTCCCGATCGTCTCGATCGAGGATGGCATGGCCGAGGACGACTGGGCTGGCTGGAAGCACCTGACCGACACGCTGGGTTCCAAGGTCCAGCTGGTCGGCGACGATCTCTTCGTCACCAACCCGACGCGGCTGGCCGACGGCATCAAGCAGGGCGTCGGCAACGCCATTCTGGTCAAGGTCAACCAGATCGGCACGCTGTCCGAGACCCTCGAGGCGGTCGAGATGGCGCACAAGGCCGGATATCGTGCGGTGATGTCGCATCGCTCGGGCGAGACCGAGGATTCGACGATCGCCGATCTGGCGGTCGCCACCAATTGCGGCCAGATCAAGACCGGGTCGCTCGCCCGTTCGGACCGGCTGGCGAAGTACAACCAGCTGATCCGCATCGCCGAACTGCTCGGCCCCGCCGCGGTCTATCCCGGCCGCGCCGCGCTCAAGCGTTAACAAAGCGTTTAGGACTGGCGTCCTGTGGCTTGCCACGGGACGCCAGCGACTCGTTTATTTTCCAGCGGGTTTACGGAAAAGCCGTTGACCCGCCGACTCGCGTGTGATTCGATTCCGGGCATGAGTGTCGTCCGTGAGATCAAGCGTCAGGCCCGTGCGGCCATCCTGCCGGCCATTTGCCTGATGGCGATCGCCTATTTCGGCTATCACCTGGTCGAGGGTGACCGCGGCTTGCGCGCCTACGGTCGGTTGCAGGCCGAGATCGCCGATACCCGGGCGGTGCTGGACGAAGTCGTCGGCCAGCGCAAGAAGCTCGAACGCCGCGTCAATCTGATGCGTGCCGACAACCTCGATGCCGACATGCTGGAAGAGCAGGCCCGGCTGGTGCTGGGCCAGGCCCGCCACGACGAATTCGTCGTCTTCACCAAGGAATGATCCGCCTCTAGGATCGTGGAAGTCGACCGCGTCGTCCCGAAGGGCCTCATGCGTCTCGCCGCCGCTTTCGCCGCTGCCTACGTACTGTGCGCATCGCCCGTCCTGGCCCTCGGCCAGCTCGGCGACTGGGACGTGTCGCGCGGCAAGGACGGGCATTGCAGCGCCAGCATGGGCTACAAGGCGCCGGACGACGGCAACGCCGAATATTTCGTCGCCTTCGCCTTCACCGACGACCAGATGATGATCGTGCTGGCCTACGACAACTGGGACCTGAAGGAAGGCACGGTCGTCGCCGCCGATTTCTACATCGACCAGGAATTGCTGGTGCGCCAGTCGCAATGGACCGCCGCCAACGACAAGGCGATCACCGGCAACTGGGAGATCAATCGCAAGCTGCTCGGCGCCTTGCGCAGTGGCTCGACCATCACGATGGCGACCCCGGCCGGCAAGACGCAGTTCCAGATACCCGGCGTAGCCGAGGCGCTGCGCCAGATGAACGAGTGCGAGAAGAAGAACCCGAAAGGCTAGTGCCGCGGCGGGCTTATCGCCCGCCGGTCACGTCGATGATCGCCCCCGTCACATAGCCCGAGGTGGTCTCGTCGAGGAGCCAGACGATGGTCTGGGCGACCTCTTCGGCCGTGCCGGCGCGGCGCAACGGAACCTGGCCGGCAAGGCGGTGGGCGCGGTCGGGCGAGCCTGAGGTGGCGTGGATCTCGGTGTCGATCAGCCCGGGGCGGATCGCGTTGACGCGTACGCCCTCCGGCCCCAGTTCCTTCGACAGCCCGATCGTCATGGTGTCGATCGCCGCCTTCGAGCCGGCATAGTCGACATATTCGTTGGGCGAGCCGAGCCGCGCCGCGGCCGAGGACAGGTTGACGATCGCGCCGCCCTTGCCGCCGCGCGACCGGCTGAAGCGCCGCGCCGCCTCGCGCGCGCAGAGATAGGCGCCGAAGACATTGGTGTCGAAGACGCGCTTCAACCGCTCGGCCGGCATGTCGGCCAGCGGTTGGCCCAGCGCCACGATGCCGGCGTTGTTGACCAGACCGTCGAGCGGCCCGAAGGCGGCCTCGGCCGCGTTGAACATGGCGATCACGTCGCCCTCGACCGCGACGTCGCCGCGCACGGCGATAGCCTGGCCGCCGGCTTCGGTCACCGCCGCGGCAGTTTCCGCGGCGGCGGCGGCATTGCCGACATAGTTTATCGCCACCGACCAGCCGCGCCGGCCCGCCAGAATCGCCGCCGCCCGGCCGATGCCGCGGCTGCCGCCGGTAATCAGGATCGCCTTGTTGCTCATCGCGTTGTCACTCCCCACATGTACTGCTTGACCCGATCATCGCGGGCGCGCCGCATCCAGGCAAGATTTGATGCCCGATGCTGCACCGCACTGCGATGTTGCATTGCGTCAATTCGCTTTGCGGTTGCTCCTTGGGTTCGAGAATGTCGCGGAAACCGGGGCTTTGCGCAACTTAACCGAAATCCGGTTAAGCGACGTTTCGTCTACTTGCCGTTTCGGGGCGCTGTCGGCACAGTGGCGCCCGACCCGCACAGGCTTTCCATCATTGCCGCTCACAGGGGAGGACCCTAGTCCATGGCGAAAAAACCGGCCGCCGACAAAGCGCGGCAGAGCTATACGTCTGAGGAAGTCCTCAAGTATTACCGCGACATGCTGCTGATCCGCCGCTTCGAGGAGAAGGCGGGCCAGCTTTACGGCATGGGCCTGATCGGTGGCTTCTGCCATCTCTACATCGGCCAGGAGGCCGTCGTCGTCGGGCTGCAGGCCGCCTTCAAGCAGGGCGATGCCGTCATCACCTCCTACCGCGATCACGGCCACATGCTGGCCTGTGGCATGGATCCGCGCGGCGTGATGGCCGAGCTGACCGGCCGCGCCGGCGGCTATTCGAAGGGCAAGGGCGGCTCGATGCACATGTTCAGCCGCGAGAAGGCTTTCTACGGCGGCCACGGCATCGTCGGCGCCCAGGTGCCGCTGGGTACCGGGCTGGCCTTCGCCCAGAAGTACAACGATACCGACGGCGTCACGTTCTGCTATTTCGGCGACGGCTCGGCCAACCAGGGCCAAGTCTATGAAAGCTTCAACATGGCCGAGCTGTGGAAGCTGCCGGTCATCTACGTGATCGAGAACAACCAGTATGCGATGGGCACCGCCGTCGCCCGCGCCTCGGCAGTGACCGAGTTCCATCGCCGCGGCGAAAGCTTCGGCATTCCCGGCAAGCCGGTCGACGGCATGAATGTCCTGGCGGTGCGCGATGCCGGGCTCGAGGCCGCGGAGTGGTGCCGCTCGGGCAAGGGCCCGATCATCCTGGAGCTGAAGACCTACCGCTATCGCGGCCATTCGATGTCGGACCCCGCCAAGTACCGCTCGAAGGACGAGGTCAACAAGATGAAGGCCGAGCACGACCCGATCGATCAGGTCAAGAACCTGCTGATCAACGAGAAGCTGGTCTCGGAAGACCAGCTCAAGGAGGTCGACCGCGAGGTCAAGGCGATCGTCCAGGATTCGGCCGACTTCGCCCAGACCAGCCCTGAACCCGATCCGTCCGAGCTTTGGACCGACATCCTGGTGGAGGCCTGAAGCATGGCGACCCAGATCCTGATGCCCGCCCTGTCGCCCACGATGACCGAGGGCAAGCTGGCCAAGTGGCTCATTAAGGAAGGTGATACGGTCAAGGCTGGCGACGTCATGGCCGAGATCGAGACCGACAAGGCGACGATGGAATTCGAGGCGGTCGACGAAGGCGTCGTCTCGAAGATCCTGGTGCCCGAGGGTACCGAGGGCGTCGCGGTGAATACCCCGATCGCCGAACTGGAAGGCGAGGGCGCGCCGGCGAAGACCACGGCCGTCGAGGCCCAGGCGCCCGCCGCGCCGGTGACCCCGCCACCGGCCGCCCCGGCGGTCGCGGCCCAGCCGAAGGCTGCACCGGCCCAGCCGGTGGCGCACGCCGATCCGGAACTGCCCGCCGGCACGCCGACCAAGACCATGACGATGCGCGAGGCGCTGCGCGACGGCATGTCCGAGGAGATGCGTCGCGACCAGAAGGTATTCCTGATGGGCGAGGAAGTCGCCGAGTATCAGGGTGCCTACAAGATCAGCCAGGGCATGTTGCAGGAATTCGGGCCCAAGCGGGTGATCGATACCCCGATCACGGAATATGGCTTCACCGGCCTGGGTGTCGGCGCCGCGTTCGGCGGCCTGAAGCCGATCGTCGAGTTCATGACCTTCAACTTCGCCATGCAGGCGATCGACCATATCATCAACTCGGCGGCCAAGACCCTCTACATGTCCGGCGGTCAGATGGGCTGCCCGATCGTGTTCCGCGGGCCGAACGGTGCCGCCGCCCGCGTCGCCGCCCAGCATTCGCAGTGCTATGCCGCCTGGTATGCCCATGTTCCCGGTCTCAAGGTCGTCGCCCCGGCGACGCCCGCCGATGCCAAGGGCCTGATCAAGGCGGCGATCCGCGACATGAACCCGGTCATCGTGCTTGAGAATGAAATCCTCTACGGTCGGCACGGCGAAGTGCCTGACGTCGAGGATTATCTGGTACCGATCGGCAAGGCGCGCATCGCCCGGCCGGGCAAGGATGTCACGCTGGTCTCGTTCTCGATCGGCGTCCACCACGCGCTGGCCGCGGCCGATGCGCTGGCGGCCGAGGGCATCGATGCCGAGGTCATTGACCTGCGCTCGATCCGCCCGATGGACACCGACACGGTCATCGCCTCGGTGATGAAGACCAACCGCTGCGTCACCGTCGAGGAAGGCTGGGCCACCTGCGGCATCGGCGCCGAGATCGCCGCCCGGATCATGGAGCAGGCCTTCGACTATCTCGACGCGCCGGTCGCCCGGGTCGCCGGCAAGGATGTGCCGATGCCCTATGCCGCCAATCTCGAGAAGCTGGCATTGCCGCAGACGGCCGACATCGTCGGCGCGGTCAAGTCCGTGCTGTATCGCTGAGGGGAGCGCACACGATGCCGATCGACATTCTGATGCCCGCCCTGTCGCCGACGATGACCGAGGGCAAGCTGGCCAAGTGGCTGGTGAAGGAAGGCGACACGGTCAAGGCCGGCGACGTGATGGCCGAGATCGAGACCGACAAGGCGACGATGGAGTTCGAGGCGGTCGACGAAGGCCGCATCGGCAAGATCCTTGTGGCCGAGGGCACCGAGGGTGTTGCCGTCAACACGCCGATCGCGACGCTGCTGGGCGACGGTGAGGAGGCTGGTGCCGCCAAGGCCGCGCCCAAGGCCGAGGCGCCGAAGGCCGAGACCCCCAAAGCCGAGGCCCCGAAGCCGGCGGTCGAGACTGCCAGGCCCGCGGCCGCTGCGACGGCGCCGAAGGCCGAGGGCGAGCGGATCTTCGTCTCGCCGCTGGCCCGCCGCATGGCCGAACAGGCCGGCCTCGACCTTGCCGCCCTCTCGGGCTCCGGCCCGCACGGCCGGATCGTCAAGGCCGATGTCGAGGCGGCGATCGCCGGAGGAGCACCGAAGAAGGCGGCTGCTGTCGCGGCCCCGGTGGCCGATGCGCCCAAACCTGCCGCCGCCCCGGCCGCGCCCGCCGCCGCGGCGCCGGCGCCGTCCGGCCCGGGCGCCCGCCAGCTTGCCGATCTGCTGAAGATGCCCTATCGGGTCGAGCCGCTGTCGGGCATGCGCAAGACCATCGCGCGCCGCCTGACGGAATCGAAGCAGACGGTGCCGCATTTCTACCTGACCGTCGATATTGAGGTCGACGCGCTGCTCGAGATGCGCGCCAAGCTCAACGCCAAGTCGGACGGCTGGAAACTCTCGGTCAACGACTTCGTCATTCGCGCAGCCGCGCTGGCGCTGATGAAGGTGCCGGCGGCGAACGCGTCCTACGACGACAGCGGTCTGATCTACTACCAGCACGCCGACATCTCGGTCGCGGTCGCCACGCCGAACGGGCTGATTACCCCGATCATCAAGGCGGCGGAGGGCCGTGGCCTCGTCGACATCTCGTCGGCGATGAAGGACCTGGCCACCCGCGCCCGCGACGGCAAGCTTAAGCCGGAGGAATTCCAGGGCGGTACCTTCTCGATCTCCAATCTCGGCATGTTCGGGATCAAGCAGTTCGAGGCGGTGATCAACCCGCCCCAGGGCTGCATCCTGGCCGTGGGGGCGAGCGAGCAGCGCCCGGTCGTCAGGAACAATGCCCTGGCCATCGCGACCGTGATGACCTGCACGCTGTCGGTCGATCATCGTGTCGTCGACGGGGCGGTCGGTGCCGAGTGGCTGAAGGCGTTCAAGGGCCTGATCGAAGACCCGCTGACCATGATGCTGTGAGGAGGCGACGATGAGCACCCAAGCCTATGACGTCGCCGTGGTCGGTGCCGGCCCCGGCGGCTACGTCGCCGCGATCCGCGCCGCCCAGCTCGGTCTCAGCACCGTCGTGATCGAGCGCGAGCATCTCGGCGGCATCTGCCTGAACTGGGGCTGCATCCCGACCAAGGCGCTGCTGCGTTCGGCCGAGGTCTACGACAATATCCAGCACGCCGCGTCGTTCGGCCTGTCGGTGCAGGGAGCATCCTTCGACCTGGCCAAGGTCGTCGACCGCTCGCGCAAGGTCGCCGGCCAGCTGTCGGGCGGTGTGAAGCATCTGCTGAAGAAGAACAAGGTCGCGGTCATCGACGGTGAAGCCCGGCTGGCCGGGTCGGGCAAGCTGACGGTGAAGGCCAAGGACGGCAAGGAAGAGGCCGTCCAGGCCAGGCATATCATCCTGGCGACCGGCGCGCGGGCGCGCACCCTGCCGGGGCTGGAGCCGGACGGCAAGCTGGTCTGGACCTACAAGGACGCGCTGGTCCCCAACACCATGCCGAAATCGCTGCTGGTGGTTGGTTCCGGCGCCATCGGCATCGAGTTCGCGTCGTTCTTCCGCTCGCTCGGCGCCGAGGTGACGGTCGTCGAGGTGATGGACCGCCTGCTGCCGGTCGAGGACGAGGAAATCTCGGCCTTCGCGCGCAAGCAGTTCGAAAAGCGGGGCATGAAGACCCGCGTCGCCACCACGGTCACCAAGCTCGACCGCCAGGGCGACAAGGTGACCGCCACCTTGCAGGCGAAGGACGGCAAGACCGAGACGCTGACCGTGGATCGCGTGATCCTTGCCGTCGGCATCGTCGGCAATGTCGAGAACCTGGGCCTCGAAGGCACCAAGGTGAAGGTCGAGAAGACCCATGTCGTGGTCGACGACCATTGCCGGACGGCTGAGCCCAACGTCTATGCCATCGGCGATCTTGCCGGGGCCCCCTGGCTCGCCCACAAGGCGAGCCACGAAGGCGTGCTCGTCGCCGAGATGATCGCGGGCCAGAAGGTCCATCCGATCGACCCGACGACGATCCCCGGCTGCACCTACTGCTCGCCGCAGATCGCCAGCGTCGGCCTGACCGAGGCGGCGGCCAAGGCCCGCGGTTACGACGTGCGCGTCGGCCGCTTCCCCTTCATCGGCAACGGCAAGGCGATCGCGCTGGGCGAGCCGGAAGGCATGGTCAAGACGGTGTTCGACCGGAAGACCGGCGAACTGCTGGGTGCGCATATGGTAGGTGCCGAGGTGACGGAACTGATCCAGGGCTTCGGCCTGGCCCGGTCGGCCGAACTGACCGAGGCTGAGCTGATCCATGCGGTATTCCCGCACCCGACGCTGTCCGAAATGATGCACGAGTCGGTGCTTGACGCCTACGGGCGGGTCATCCACATGTAGTTCGGTAAGCGCTGCCCTCGCCCGCAAGCGGGCGGGGGCAAGCCCTGATTTCGACCAAGGTCATAAGCCCCATGTCCCAGCCCGCCCCGACGATCGCGGCCCTGCGCCACCCCGAGAAGGCGCATCGGCCCGACAATCCGATCCAGCGCAAGCCGGAATGGATCCGGGTCAAGGCACCCGGTTCGCCCGAGTACCACGAGACCCGCAAGCTGATGCGTGAGCTGAAGCTGAACACGGTCTGCGAGGAGGCGGCCTGCCCCAATATCGGGGAATGCTGGAAACAGAAGCATGCGACCGTGATGATCCTGGGCGCGGTCTGCACCCGCGCCTGCGCCTTCTGCAACGTCGCGACCGGCAAGCCGTCCGGGGTCGACCCGCATGAACCCGATCATGTCGCCGAGGCGGTGGGCAAGCTGAACCTCGAACATGTCGTCGTCACCTCGGTCGATCGCGACGATCTCGCCGATGGCGGGGCCGGCCAGTTCGTGCGCACGATCAAGGCGATCCGCGCCGCCGCGCCGAACACGACGATCGAGGTGCTGACGCCCGATTTCCTCCGCAAGGAAGGCGCCATCGAGGCGATCGTCGAGGCACGGCCCGACGTCTACAACCACAATCTCGAAACCGTGCCGCGGCTCTATCCGACGATCCGCCCCGGCGCGCGCTATTTCGCCTCGCTGCGGCTGTTGCAGCGGGTCAAGGAATGCGATCCCGCCATCTTCACCAAGTCGGGTCTGATGGTCGGCCTGGGCGAACAGAAGATCGAGATCCAGCAGGTGATGGACGACCTGCGCACCGCCGATGTCGATTTCATCACGCTGGGCCAGTATCTGCAGCCGACGCCCAAGCACGCGGCGGTCGACCGCTTCGTCACCCCGCCGGAATTCGCCGAATATGCCAAGGCGGCGCGCGGCCGCGGCTTCCTGATGGTCGCGGCCTCGCCGCTGACCCGTTCGTCCTACCTCGCCGGCGACGATTTCGCTCAGCTGCGCCGGGCGCGCCAAGCCCAGCTGGCGAACGCGACCGCGCCGGCCAGCAGCACCGCGGCGATCAGCGCGAACCCGCCGGCATAGCCGAAGCGGTTCGACAGCGGCGTCGTCATCAGCGGCGAGACGAACTGGCCGAGGAAGATCGAGGCCGTCATGCCGCCGACGATGCGGCCGCGCAGCCGCGGCGGCGTCAGGCCGATCAGCCAGCTGGACCCGTTGGGGAAGAACAGCCCCAGCCCGATGCCGCCGACCAGGGTCGAGGCTGCGATCATCGGATAGCTCGACGAGAGCGCGATGCCGGTATAGCCGATGCCCATCGAGGCCAGCGCCACCGCATAGACCGTCGGCACCGACGTCTTCATCCTCAGCTTCTGGAAACGCATCGCCGCGATCGACGAGGTCAGCGTGGCACCCGCCAGGGCGAAGCCGGCAAGGCCCGGATCGGGGATGCCGAGACCGGCCAGCAGGAACGGCAGCTGCACTGGCATCATGTAGTAGAAGGCCATCGCCAGGAACGACAGCACCATGATGAAGCCGATCAGCGGTGCGTTGAGCCGGGCGGGCGGGGCCGTGCCGTCCGGTCCCGCGACATGGGCCTGCCGCGTCGGTTCCTTCAGCAGCAAGATTGCGGTCGGCAGCAGCAGGAAGGCCAGCAGGTAGACGGCAAACGGCATCCGCCAGTCCAGCTTGGCCAGCACCCCGCCGGCCGAGAGGAAGACCACGCCGCCGAACGACATGAACGAGGCCTGCCAGCCCATTACCTTGAAGCGCATGTCGCCGGTATAGAGATCGCCGATGAAGGTCGACGACGCCGTCATCACCGCGGCCACGGCGATGCCCAGCACCACGCGGCTGATCAGCAGCAGCGTCAGGTCGTCGAGCAGCGCGCCGGCGCCCCCGGCGATCGCGTAGCCGAGAATGCCGGCCAGCAGCACCGGCTTGCGCCCAATGCGGTCGACCAGCATGCCGGCGGGAAAGGCGAACAGGGCGATCGACAGGGCGGGAATGGTCAGGACCAGCCGGACCAGGATCTCAGCGCCCTCGGCCCCGGCGAAATGGGCGAGCAGCCCGGGCAATGCCGGCGCGATGATCGCCCCGGACATTACGGTCAGGGTCGAGGCGCCGAGCAGGGTCAGGAGGACGATACGGGGAGGCTGGGGCGGCAAGGGGACGGTCCTGGCAAAGATTTGCTGCAGTGCACATAAAGTCATGAAATCGCGGCCTTGCCCAGCGCCGTTACCGGCGGGTAGCGTGCCGGAGCCACGCGCCGAGGGAGAGGCAGCCATGCGTCTGACGCTTAACGACCTGATCGACCGGGATCTGCCCGGGGCGGTTGCCTTCGTCGATCGCGGGGCAGCGGTCACGCACGGCGCTTTCGACGGCCTCGCCGGCCGCGCTGCGGCCTGGCTGGCCGGGCAGGGCATCGGTCGCGGCGACAAGGTTGCGGTCTGGATGGTCAATCGGATCGAGTGGCTGGCCATCCTGTTCGGGCTGGCCCGGATCGGCGCGACCCTGGTCGCCGTCAACACCCGATACCGCGCCTCGGAGGTCGAACACATCCTGCGGCAGAGCGGCGCCAGGCTGCTGGTGCTGCAACACGATTTTCGCGGCATCGACTTTGCGGCGATCCTCGATCAAGTCGGGTCCGAGCTGCCGGCGCTGGAGCGGATCGCGGTCGTCGATCCAGAGGCGCAGATGCCGGCGGTGCTGCTGGGCCGCCCGGTCGTGCGCTTCGCCCCCGACGATGCCGAACTGCCCGATCGGGGCGAGCCGGATCAGCCGGCCGTCCTGTTCACGACCTCGGGCACGACCAGCGGGCCCAAGCTGGTGGTTCATCCGCAGCGCACGCTGGCTCTGCATGCCCGTCGCTGCGCCGTGGCCCACGGCCTCGATGGCGCGGATGCCCGGCTGTTTGCCGCGATGCCGTTCTGCGGCGTGTTCGGCCTCGCCGCGCTACTGGCCGCCGTGGCCGGCGGCGCGCCGGTGCATATCCAGGAGACCTTCGAACCCGATGCCGCCGCCGAACTGATGCGGCGCGAGGCGATCACCCATGTCTATGCCAGCGACGAGGTCTATCGGCGGCTGATGGAGGCGGGCGATGCCCCGTTCCCGGCAGCGCGCGTCTTCGGTTTCGCGGCGTTCGGTCCAGGCGCGACCGAACTCGCACGTAAGGCTTGGGATCGCGGCCTGCCGCTGGTCGGTCTCTACGGGTCGAGCGAAGTGCTGGCCCTGTTTGCCACCCAGCCCCGCGATCTGCCGCTCGACCAGCGTATCGAGGCTGGTGGCCGGCCCGCCTCGGCCGATGCCGAGGTGCGGATCACCGATGGCGAGATCGAGATCCGCAGCCCGACCAACTTCGTCGGTTATCTGAACAATGCCGCGGCCACCGCGGCGGCGATGACGGCCGACGGGTTTTTCCGTACCGGCGATATCGGGCGCCTGCGCGCCGACGGCAGTTTCGTCTTCGAGACCCGCAAGGGTGATGCCATCCGGCTCGCCGGTTTTCTCGTCAGCCCGGTCGAGATCGAGGATGTGCTGAAAACCATCGATGGCGTCACCGATGCCCAGGTGGTGGCGATCGAACAGTCGGGCCAGCGCCGCTGCGCCGCCTTCATCATCGGCACGGCTTCGGAAGAGGCGGTCATCGCCGGTGCGCGCGCCGTGCTCGCCCCGTTCAAGGTACCGGTGCATGTCTGGCAGGTCGACGATTTCCCGCGAACGCAGGGCGCCAACGGCACCAAGATCCAGCGCGGCAAGCTGCGCGAGATGGCGGAGGAGCGGCTTGCCGGCTGATCCGGTCGGCTTGGGAAAATTATCCGTCAGCCGGCGCGCCGCAACTCGTCCTCGACGAAATCCAGCCGGTCCTGGCCGAAGAACATTTCATCGCCGACGAAGAAAGTCGGTGCGCCGAAGGTGCCGCGTCGAACCGCTTCCTCGGTATTGATGCGCAATTCGTCCTTCACCGACTGGTCCTCGGTGAGAGGCAGCAACGTCGAGACGTCGATCCCCGCGGCGACGAGACGGCGACCGACTTCCTGCGGATCCTGCATCGGCGCCTGTTCGACCCACATGCCGGCGAAGATTGCGCCGAGATAGGCCGGCAACAGTTCCAGCCGCTGGGCTGCGACAGCGCCGCGCATCATCAGGATCGTGTTGATCGGAAAATTCGGGTTGTGGGCGTAGGGCACGCCGTAGCGCGCCGCGTAGCGCTGCAGATCGCGCAGCATGTAGGCGCCTTTCGGCGCGACTTCGCCGGGGGCGCGGTTGCCCGTGGCCTTGAATACGCCGCCAAGCAGGATCGGACGATAGCGGATCTCGGCGCCGGTGCGGCTGGCGATGCCGGGCAACTGGGTGTAGGCGAGGTATGCCGTTGGACTACCGACGTCGAAGAAGAATTCCAATCTCGCCATTACCGGGCCCTCCCTATTGGCCGTTTTGGATCAGGCCGGGCCCTCGATCGCCCGGTCCCGGATGAACATGGACGTCGCGTGCGCCGACCGGCTCGCCGCAGACCGAGCAGACGGTCACCGGGTCGAAGTCATGGCCGCAGGCACGGTGCCGATGCAGCAGCGGCCGGCCGGCGCCATCGTCCATGTGCACATTGCCCCAGTGGACCAGCGCCATCATCAACGGATGCAGGTCGAGGCCCTTTTCGGTCAGCCGGTATTCATGGCGCTTGGGCCGGTCCTGATACGCCTCGCGCCGCAGGATGCCGTCATCGACGAGCTTGCGCAGCCGGTCGGCCAGGATGTGGCGCGTGATCCCGAGCCGCGCCTGGAAATCGTCGAAGCGCCGCACCCGCAAGAAGCAGTCGCGCAGGATCAGCAACGTCCAGCGGTCGCCGATCACCGAGACGGTGCGGGCGACCGAGCAGGCTTCGCGATCCAGTTCGTTCCAGCGCATGTTTGACAAGTTCCTTTTTAGAACTCATCTTGTCAAGGTTCTGTTTTGGAACTTTGTGATATGGAGGAAACCATGGGCCAAGGTCGCAAGGCCGTTCTGGTGGTCGGCGCCGGTGATGCGACCGGCGGGGCGATCGCCCGCCGCTTTGCCCGGGAAGGTTTCGTCGCCTGCGTCGTGCGGCGCAGCGCCGACAAACTCGCGCCGCTGGTTGCCGCCATCGAAGCCGGGGGAGGCGAGGCCCGTGCCTTCGGGGTCGATGCCCGCAAGGAAGATCAGGTCGTCGATCTCTTCGATACCGTCGAGCGCGAGATCGGCCCGATCGAGGTGGCCGTGTTCAACATCGGTGCCAATGTTCGCTTCCCCGTGGTCGAGACCACGGCGCGGGTCTATTTCAAGGTCTGGGAAATGGCCTGCTTTGCCGGTTTCCTGACCGGCCGGGAGGCGGCGAAGCGGATGCTGGCGCGCGGGCGGGGCACGATCTTCTTCACCGGCGCCACCGCCTCGATGCGCGGCCGGGCGGGTTTCTCGGCTTTTGCCGGCGCCAAGCACGGCTTGCGGGCGCTGGCGCAGAGCATGGCGCGTGAACTGGGGCCGCAGGGCATTCACGTCGTCCATCCGGTAATCGACGGGGCGATCGACACCGCCTGGATCCGCGAGAATTTCCCGGATGCCGCGGCGCTGGCTCCGCAGGACGGCATCCTGAAGCCTGAATCGATCGCCGAGACATACTGGCAACTGCACGGCCAGCCGCGCGACGCCTGGACCCATGAAATCGACCTGCGACCCTGGATGGAAAGCTGGTGAAGCGCCGCGCGGCTTGACGGATCGGACAGCGGGCGGCAAAGGTAGCCCCCTCGTTCACCAGCGCGCGAGTTCCCGTAAGCCGATGCCTACCCATGCCGAACTGCGCGAATTGCCCTACCGGGCCGAGGACATGTTCGACCTGGTGGCCGAGGTCGACAAATATCCCGAGTTCCTGCCCTGGTGCATCGGCGCCCGCATCCGCAAGCGCGAGGGCGAGGTGATCACCGCCGACCTGATCATCGGCTTCAAGATGTTCCGCGAACGTTTCACCTCGCGCGTCGAACTGGACCGCCCGAATCTGCGCATCGACGTCGAATATGCCGAGGGGCCGTTCAAGTACCTGCGCAATCATTGGCACTTCGTCCCCCGCGAGGGCGGGGGGTGTGCCATCGATTTTTTCGTCGATTTCGAATTCCGCTCGCGCCTGCTGCAGAAGACGATCGAGCTGCTGTTCGGCGAAGCGGTGAAGCGGATGGTCGGTGCCTTCGAGGCCCGCGCCCGGCAGCTCTACGGCCCGCCTGCCGCCTGACTCTTGCGCATCGCCTGTTGGGCCAGGCGTTCCTTGAGCTCGGCGACCGTCAGCGGCCTGGCGAAATGATAACCCTGGCCAAAGAGGCAGCCGCGCTGGCGCAGGAAGGCCGCCTGGGCTGCGTTCTCGACGCCCTCGGCGACGACCGTGAGGCGCAGTCCCTGGGCCAGGTTCAGGATCGCGTCGATGATCGATTCGTCCGACGTATTGCCGGGAATGCCGCGCAGGAAGACCTGGTCGATCTTCAGCGTGTTGACGGGGAACTGGCTCAGATAGCTCAGCGAGGAGTAGCCGGTGCCAAAGTCGTCGATGGCGATGGTGGCGCCGAGGCCGCGCAGGTCGCGCAATACTTCGATGGCCCGCGCGGTATCGGCCGCCAGCACCGTTTCGGTCACCTCGAATTCGATGTCGCCGGGGTCGATCGCGGTCTCGGCAAAGACGTTGCCCACCGCGTCGACGAGCCCCGCGCTTTCGAACTGGCGCGGCGACAGATTGACCGCCATGCGGAAGTCGGCGGCATCGACTGCCTTGATTTCCCCGATCCGGTCGCAGGCTTCGCGCAATGCCCACAGGCCGATTTCGGCGATCAGCCCGCTCTGTTCGGCCTGCTCGATGAACTCGAGCGGGGAGACCTCGCCCAGCGCGGGCGATCGCCAGCGGGCCAGCGCCTCGGCACCGACGATCCGTCCGGTTTCCAGATGCACCTTGGGCTGGTAGAGCAGGAACAGCTCGCCCTTCGCCACCGCCGAGGCCAGGTCGATCTCGATCGCGACCCGGCGCGAGGCGACGGCGGCCATCTCCAGCGAGAACGCCTGCCGGCGGTTCCCGCCGCGCGCCTTGGCAGCCCGCGAGGCCAGTTCGGCATGCTGCAGCAGTTCGACCGCCCCGGCGGCATGTTCGCCCGAGGCGTAGCCGATCGAGGCGGTGAAGGACAGGCGGTGGCCGGCGACCGTGATCGGCTCGGCGAACCGGCGCGCCAGCGCCTCGGCCCGCTCCGGCACTTCCGCCGGGCTGGTCAGCAGGATGAATTCGTCGTCGCCGACGCGCCCGAGGGTTTCACCGGGCTTGATCGCCGCGCTCAGGCGTTCGACCAGCAGGCCCAATGCCTGATCGCCGCCGGCGCGGCCGGCTATCGTGTTGGCCTTGCGGAACTGGTCGATGTCGAGATGGATGGCGGCGACCGCAGGATGCCGCGCCTCGATCAGTTCGCAAAGCCGCTTGCGGTTGGGCAGGCCGGTCGGGAAATCGTGATTGGCGGCGTGGTTCAGCCGTTCGAGTCGGTTCCGATAGCGTTCGAGCCGCGCTTCCACCGAAGCGAGTACGAGATCGAGGTCGAGCGGCTTGGTCAGGTAGTCGTCGGCGCCGAGTCGGCGACCGGCGATCATGTCCTGGCGCTCCGACAGGGCCGACAGGAAGATGAACGGCATCTCCTCGGCCACGCCGGGCTGGGCCCGCACCGCCTGGAGCAGTTCGAACCCGCTCATTTCCGGCATGTTGACGTCGCAAAGGACGAGATCGGGATGGTGTTCCTGGATCGCGCCCAACCCGGCGCGACCGTCCTGGGCTTCCAGCACGAAATGCCCGGCCGAGGCGAGCGCGCGCGACAACATGCGGCGCAGGGCCGGCTCGTCGTCGATGACCAGGATGCGCGCCATGTCGGGTTACTGTCTCGTCTGTTGCCGAACGCCGATGGAAACTGTTCTGCCGACGATAGTAGCCAAAAGAGGGGAGACAACACAAAAGAATGAAACCAAATTCGACTTGCGCAGATGTAAGAGCTTTCGATGCTGAGCCCCGCCGATAAAGCAGCCTTTCACCGTGACGGTTTTTTGATCGTTCCGGATTTCGTGACGCCCGCCCGATGCGACGCGCTGACCGATCACGTCGCCGGGCTGATCGCGGCCCTTGCCCCCGCGCAGGGGGTATCGATCTTCACGACCGACGAACAGCAGCGTCACGCGGATGCGCGGTTCTTCGAATCGGCCGGCGGCGTGTCGCTGTTCTACGAGGCCGGCGCGGTCGACCCGGACGGGCGGCTGACGCGGCCGGCCGCGCTTGCCGTCAACAAGATCGGCCACGCGCTGCATGACCGCGACCCCGAATTCGCCCATTTCTCGCGCGATCCGCGGCTGGCGGCGATTGCCGGGGCCATCGGTATCGAGCAGCCGCGGCTGGTCCAGTCGATGGTGATCTGCAAGCCGCCGGGCATCGGCGGCGAGGTCTCGGCCCACCAGGATGCGACCTTCATCCGGACCGAGCCGGCCTCCGTGATCGGCTTCTGGTTCGCGCTGGAAGCGGCCGAGGCCGGCAATGGCTGCCTCGAGGCCTTGCCCGGCGGGCACCGTCTGGGTCTCAAGCGGGACTATCTGCGGGTGGGCGACACGACGCGCTTCGTCGAGCGCGACGAGGCGCCCTGGCCCGACCACGGCTGGGTGCCGCTGCCGGCCAGCCGGGGCACGTTGATCCTGCTGCATGGCCTGCTGCCCCATCGCAGCGCGCCGAATCGCTCCGATCGCTCCCGGCTTGCCTATACGCTGCACGTCGTCGACGGCCGGGCCGAGTATCTGCCGGACAATTGGCTCAGGCGCCGGCCGGACGATCCGTTCACCGGCTTCTAGGTCTGGCACGCGGCTTGCTTGACCTGCTGCGGGAACCACCAAGCCGGGATCCGCCGACCATGTCGCTGAACGCCGCCGCCGCCGCCAAGACCGCAGACTTCGCCGCCAAAGCCCCGGCCGACGTGGTTGCCGCGATTCAGCGCGCTTCCCAGAAGACGGGGGTAAACTTTTCCTACCTGATGGCACAAGCTGCCCAGGAAAGCGGCTTCGACCCGAAGGCGCAGGCCCCGACCTCGTCGGCCCGCGGCCTCTACCAGTTCATCGACCGCACCTGGCTCGAGATGGTGCGCGACCATGGGGCCGAACACGGCATGGGCGATCTGGCGGCCTGGATCGAGGGCAAGCCCGGGGAAACGCCGCGCGTCCGCGATCCCGTGATCAAGGCCAAGATCATGGCGTTGCGCGACGATCCGACCTTCGCCAGCCTGATGGCCGGCGAATATGCCGCCGGCAACAAGTCGAAGCTGGAGCGCGAAACCGGCGGCAACGCGGGGGCGACCGAGCTCTATCTCGCTCATTTCCTCGGGCCTTCCGGGGCCTCTCGCTTTCTGTCAGCGCTAAAATCAAACTCGGCAGCCCAGGCCGACCTGATCCTGCCCGAGGCCGCTGCCGCCAACCGCAATGTCTTCTACGCCAAGGATTCCGGCCGCGCCCTGTCCGTCGGCGAAATTTACCAGCGCTTCGCCCGCTCGATCGGCGGCAAGCAGGCGGAATTCGGCAACATGCAGGCCCTGGTCCAGCCGCTGCCGACCGCCCGCGATTCGACGATGGGTGCCGGCGGCTCGCGGGTGACGACGGCCGGCTGGAACGGTCCGCCCGGCGGGCTGGTGGCGCCCGAGACGGTCATGGTCCTGTCGAAGATGACCGAGACGCTGAACGACTTCGGCAAGCCCGACGTCGCCTCGCAACAGGCCGATGCGGCGGAGCGCTCGAAGAAGCGCCAGCGCCAGGTGCTGGCCAACGACAACACCGTCTGAGCGAAAGTTGCGCTGCCCGGTAAGATTGATTTCGCCCCGGCTTCATTTCCCTCATGCCGATTGTCAACCGGCTGAAGGGCTCGATCTATCCTGCCGAAGTCTCCGCTCCGGCGATACCGCGCCGGCGGCGCAGGGCCAGGCCCCAGCCCGCCAGGGTCACCGCCACGCCGACCGCGCCGGCGAGCCGGAGGCCGATCAGTTCTGACAGCCCGCCGAAGGCCAGCGCGCCCAGCGCCGGCCCGGCCGTCAGGATCATGCCGTAGAGCGCCAAGGTGCGGCCGCGGGTCGCCGGCGCGGCGGCATACTGCACCAGGGTCTGGGCCGAGATCGCCGACAGCACCGCCATCGTCCCGACCACGAAGATCGCGACCAGCGCCGGACCCAGGGCCGGGCTGACGAGAAAGGCGGCGAGCGCCAGGCCTAGCCCGCCCGATCCATGGATCACCAGGCGCGACAGGCCGCTGACCCCGCCGGAGCGCAGCATCATGAACATGCCGCCGGCGACGGCCCCGAGGCCGAGCACCGCCATCAGCGAGGCAAAGCCGTCGGCGCCGCTGTCGAAGACATGGTCGGCGAAGCCGGGCAGCAGTTCCAGCATGCCGCGGGCGCCGAAACCGCCCAGCGCCATCAGCAGGAAGATCGGCCCGATCGCCGGATGGCGCGCGGCATAGGCGATGCCCGCCGCGCTCTCGCGCCACACGCTGGGCCGCGTGCCGGCGGCTTGCGGCTCGGACACCGTGATCCCGTGAATGGCGACCAGGAAGCCGACATAGGTCGCGGCATTCAGCGCGAATGCCAGGGTCGAGCCGCCCTGGGCCAGAACGATGCCGCCGATCGCGGGGCCGATGAAGCGGGCGACGTTGAAGGTGATCGAATTGATCGCGATCGCCGCGGGCAGCATCGAGCGGTCGACCAGCAGCGGCATCAGCGCCAGCCGCGCCGGCTGGTTGGCGGCGTTGAGCACGCCGAGCCCGACGGTCAGCAGGAACAGCCCCCAGATGTCGAGCCATCCGAGCCCGGCCAGCAATGCCAGCAGCACCGCCTGGATCAACCCGCCGGTCTGGGTGATGCGGATCAGCCGCAGCTTGTCGTGGCGGTCGGCCATGGCCCCGGTGATCGGCGCCAGGAACAAAGGCGGGATCAGGTCGGCCATCGCCATCAGCCCGAGCCACGTGGCCGACCGGGTCAGTTCCCAGGCCAGCCAGCCCACGGCTATGCGCTGCAACCAGGTTCCCGACAGCGAAACAATACTGGCAATGACGAAGCGGCGATAACCGGTCTGGCTCAGCGCGGCAGCGACATTGCCGAGGCCCCCCGGCAAGCGCATTCCTGTACGGCGACCTCAGGGCTTCGAGGGCACGACGATCTGGCCGTCGATGATCGCGTTGCGGGCCCGTTCGATACGGAAGCGCATGTCGTCGGTCACCAGGGGCGCGTTATACTGGTCGAAGGCGATGTCGACGCCCTTCTCCTTCAGCCCCAGTTCGCGCATGCCGGCCCGCCAGAAGCCTTCCTTGCCGGCCATGAAGCTCTCGTACACCGCGGTGTCGACCCGCTTGAGCTGCGAGGTCAGGATCGAACCGGGATAGAGGCCGTTCTGGTTGGCGTCGACGCCGATGGCGAGGTCGCCTTGCATCTTGGCGGCATCGAAGATGCCGATATTGGACAGGCCCGCCCCGGCGAACAGCACGTCGGCGCCACGGATCAACTGGCTGCGTGCCACTTCGCCGGCCGTGGTCGGATCGTTGAAGGCCGCCGGCGTGACGCCGACGAAGTTCAGGAGGACCTGGGCATCCGGCCGCGCGTAATGGGCGCCGTATTCGTAACCGGTCGAGAACTTGCGGATCAGCGGAATGTCGATCGCGCCGATGAAGCCGATGCGGCCGCTCTTCGATGCCATCGCCGCCAGCATCCCGGCGAGGAACGCGCCCTCGTTCTCCTTGTAGGTGATCGATTCGACATTGGGCAGATCGACCACCGCGTCGATCAGCGTGAAGTGAACGTCCGGGTGCTTGGGGGCCAGGTCCTTGAGCGGCGTGGCGTAGTAGAAGCCGATCGCCGCGATCTGGCTGGCCCCGCGCCGGATCAGCGCGGTCACGCCGCGCTCGAACTCGCCGGGGTTCTGCGGCTGGTATTCGAGATAGGCAATGCCGGTCTCGGCCTTGAAGCGCTCGGCGCCTTCGTAGGCGCCTTCGTTGAACGACTTGTCGAACTTGGCGCCGGTCGCATAGACCAGGGCCGGCACGAAGTCGGCGGCACCGGCTGGCCGCGCCAGCAGCGCCGCGGTCAGCAGCGCGAGGGCCGTCAGCCTCCGCCGCGCGCTCACAGCGGTTGCGCCCGGTTCAGCGCGGCGGCGAAGGCCGGCGCGTCGACATTGCCGCCCGAGGCGACGACCACGACGTTGTCGTAGCGCCGGGGCAAACGGCCCGTCAGCACGCTGGCGAGCGCCACGGCGCCGCCCGGCTCGACCACCAGCTTGAAGTATTCGAAGGCTGCTCGCATCGCGTCGTCGACCTCGGCATCGGTGACGGCAAGCCCGCCGGTCAGGCGCGGCTGGGCCAGGCGGAAGGTGATCTCGCCGGGTGTTGCAGCAAGCAGCGCGTCGCATTGCGACACGCCCCCCGGCGGATTCGCGACACGACGGCCGGCGACCAGCGAACGGCCCATGTCGTCGAAGTCGGCGGGCTCGCAGGTGAAGATGTCGGCCGCCGGCGCCAGGGCGCGCACTGCGATCGCGACACCCGCAATCAGCCCGCCGCCCGACGTGTTGGCCAGCACCGCGCCGGGCTTGAGCCCCAGACCGTCCAACTGCCGGCAGATCTCCAGCCCGACCGTCCCCTGGCCGGCGATGATCCGCGCATCCTCGTAGGGCGGCACGACGGTCATCCCGCGGTCGCTGGCGTATTTCGCGCCGATCGCCTCGCGGTCTTCGGTGCGGCGGTCGTACAGCACGACCTCGGCGCCATAGGCGCGGGTATTGGCGATCTTGATCGCCGGCGCATCCGCCGGCATGACGATGACGGCGGGAACGCCCAGCAGCTTTGCCGCCAGTGCGACACCCTGCGCATGGTTGCCCGACGAGAAGGCGACGACGCCCCGCTTGCGCTCGCCGGTGTCGAGCTGGGCCAGCCGGTTCATCGCGCCGCGGAACTTGAAACTGCCGGTGCGCTGCAGCGGCTCGGCCTTGACGAACAGGCGAAAGCCGAGGCGGTCGTTCAGCAGCGGGCTTTCGAGAAGCGGGGTGACGATGGCGGTCGAGGCGATGCGGTCTGCCGCAGCCTCGACATCGGCGAGGACCGGATCAGAAACGCTTGAGGAAGTCATCGAGGGCACCCACGCATTCCGGTTCGTCGAGCAGCGGGACATGGCCGCGATTGGGGACGGTGCAGAGCTGCAGGTCCGGCTTCTCGCGTCGCATGCGCTCGACCGTCGGCTGGTCGAGGACGTCGGACAACTTGCCGTGAATGACCAGCGTGGGGATCGGCTTCAGCGCGCCGAACAGCGGCCACAGATCGGGAACCGTGCCGGTTGCCTGCTCGCGCACCGCATCGCCGAGCTTGAGGTCGTAGTCGAGCCGCCAGTTGCCGGCCGCCTCGTCGCGGGTGAAGGTGTTCTCGGCCTGGGTCATCCAGCCTTCCGGCGACAGGTCGGGATAGGCGCCGCCGAATTGCTGCCGCAACGCGGCAGCAGCGCTGGCGAGATCGGGAAAGCGGGTATCGCGGCCGACATAGCCGGCGATGCGCCGGCGACCGTCTTCGGACACCACCGGGCCGATATCGTTCAGGACGATGCCGGCGATCAGCGCGGGGACGGCGGCGGCAAGCCCCATGGCAACCAGGCCGCCCAGCGAGGTCCCCAGAATGACCACGCGATGGACATTCTCGGCCGCCAGCAGGGCCATGACGTCGCGCACATAGGTCGGCGGTGCGTAGTTCTGGTAGTTCGGATCGTAGCCCGACTTGCCGCGGCCGCGCCAGTCGAGGCACAGCACGCGCCGCTCGGCGCCATGGCGGCGCCCGATCGGGTCGAAATCGCGGGCATTGCGGGTCAGGCCGGTGAGGCAGAGCAGGGGCGTGCGTTCGGTCCGGTCGGCACCGTAGACCCGGTAGGCGAGGGCGACATCGTCCTCGGCATGCACCACGCGCTCGACGTAGGGGTGTTCCTGTTTCATCGGAATCTTTCTTGAGGCTGAATCACGGCAAGATTGCGGCGACTTGCCGGCGGCGGTTCACTCCGCGGTGGCTTCCGCCCGCCGGCCGGTGCCGCGGCCGCGGATGTCGGCGTCGAGCGTCATCGGCACGCTGCCGCGCGTCAACTGGCGATAGACCTGCACGCCTTCGACCACGCGCTGGACATAGTTGCGCGTTTCCGAGAACGGGATCATCTCGATCCAGTCGACCGGGTCGATCTCGCCGGTACGCGGGTCGCCCCAATCCTTGATCCACTTGCGCACGCGGCCTTCGCCGGCATTGTAGGCGGCGGCGGCCAGCGCAAGGTTGCCGCTCCAGTTCTCGATCAGCCCGGCCATGTAGCTCGATCCGAGGGTCGCGTTGAACCGCGGATCGTTGGTCAGCTTGTCGGCGGCGTAGCTGAGGTTCAGTTTCCGGGAGACTTCCTTGGCGGTCGCCGGCATCAGCTGCATCAGGCCAAGCGCGCCGGCCGGCGACACGGCGCCGGCGTTGAACTCGCTCTCCTGCCGGGCCACTGCCATCACCACGGCGGGATCGAGGCCGAAATCGCCCTTCGACAAGACGTCGATGATCGGGAAGTACGCATCGGTGACGAGATAGCCGCCCTGGTGGGCGCGCTTGGCTACGGCCAGTGCCAGGTCGACGCGGCCGATTTCCCGGGCGAGCTGGGCGGTCAGGGCGCGTTCGCCCAGGGTCGCCGAAGTCTCCTGCAGCCGCAGCAGGAACGGGCGCAGACGGTCCGCCTGGCCGAGCTCGTCGAGCTGGCGGACGACCGCGACCAACTCGCGGCGATTGAACCTTTCGCGCTCGGCCGGCGACGATTTGGGCGCGGCCGGCAGGTCGAGGCCGTTGCGCTGGCCGAGCTTGCCCAGGGCCAACTGGCCGTAGAAGGTCGTCGGATGCTCGGCAGCTTCGAGATACCAGCGCCGCGCGACGGCGGGATCGCGCCCGGCCTCGTGCGAGCGGCCGAGCCAGTAGGCGGCGCGCGCCTTCGAAATCGGAAACTTCACCGCCGCGTTCAGCTTCTCGAAATGCTGGATGGCCTGACGGGGATTTTCGTTCAGCCGCAAAGCGATCCAGCCGGCGAGAAATTCGGCTTCGGCAAGCGATCCGCCGGACAGCGCGCCGTGATTGGCGGCGTAGCGATAGGCGGCGGCCACCCGGCCGTCGGCCAGCGCCTTGCGCGCCTGGGCCTGGCGCAGCGCCCAGAACTTGTCGCCTTGGGCAGGGTCGGCCGGCGGGCCGGATAGCGCGATGTCGCTGTCGTCGTCTCGCCCCTGACGCTCGCGCGCCCTGATCCGCTCATAGGCCAGGCCAGGGTCGCCGACGAGCTTCTGGGGCACGCGCGCAACCAGGCCCTCCGGGTTCTTGGTGCCGAGGCGGAAGGCCAGCCGCGCCTCGACCAGCGCGCGGTGTCCGTCGTCGAGCATCGGCAGCAGGCGGCGCACCGCGTCGGCAGCAACGTTGGATTCCCACAGCAGCCGGTCGGCCCGGCGATAGTGGTCGATTGCCGCGAGATGGCTGCCGTTGCGGCCCAGGAACGCCGCTTCTTCCTGCGGGGAGAACGTCCCTTCGATCCAGGCGCGGCGCAGCCAGGGTTGGGCATCGCCGCCGCGGGCGGCCAGCAACTCGCCATAGCGGACCATGCCGATGCCGGTGACCGGCGGATTCTCGGCGAACCATGCCATCAGCCGGTCCGCCGGTTCCGAACCGGTGATCGCTTCCTCGGCCCGGCGCTGCAGCATTTCCTGACGCGGCCAATCGCGATGGGTGCGGACGAATTCCGTGATTTCGCCGAACGAGGCGCCGGATCCGCTGCGGCGCAGCCGTTCGTAGTCGAGATACGAGACCAATGCGGTCTGGCCCCGCAGCTGATCGGCCAGCGCACCACCCTTGTCGGCCTGTCCGCCTTCGATCAGGGCCAGCGCACGCAAGGCCAGCGCGCGCTGTTCGGCAGTCAGCGGGCGCAGCGGACCGCCCATCAGGCTGGCAGGCGGTGGCGCGGCTTCGCCGGGCGGCGCCGCGGCGGGACGGGGCGGAGCCTTGATGGCGGCGACGGCAGGTGCTGCCACCGCAGCCTTGATCGGATTGATCGCGGCGACGGCGGCCGCCACCGGTTCCTCGTCCACCGGCGCGGCGGGCTTGACCACGGCGCCGGGGGGCAGCAGCGACAGTCGCTCGACGCTGTCGAGCACCTCGTCGTCGATGCGAAGGGCGGCGCGCGCCGATGGGGCCGGGGCCGGGGCCGAGCGCGCGATCGCAGGCGGCGTCGGACGAGGCCTGGGCACCGGAACGGCGGCGACCGGCTGCGTCTCCTTGGGTGGTGTCTTTGCCTTCGGCGTTGCGGCCACGACCGGGTCGATCGTCAGCAACAAGGCGATCGCGGCGGCGATGCCGACGGTCTTCTGTGCCCCCATGACGCGGCGTAGTCCCTTTGAATCCTGTGGAATAGGTAGGGGATTGTGCCGCCCACCGGCCCTGGATAGCAACCCCGAAGGCAGAGTAGAGCCTTATGGTTAAAGTTTCTTACGGATTGCGTCATGGCGGTTCCGGCACGGTTTTCCCTTGCGGATCCTGCCTTGCGGGGCCGCGGTGGCGGGATTATGGTGCCGCACTTTTCACCGAACCGCCGCCGCCAGGGATATAGAGACCATGTTCAAAGGCTCCTTCGTCGCCCTCATCACTCCGTTCCGCAACGGCCGGGTAGACGAGAAAGCTTTCCGCAAGCTGGTCGACTGGCAGATCGAGCAGGGCACCCATGGCCTGGTGCCGGTCGGGACGACGGGCGAGAGCCCGACGCTCAGCCATGACGAGCACAAGCGCGTGGTCGAAATCTGCATCGAGACCGCGCGCGGCCGCGTCCCGGTCATCGCCGGCACCGGCTCGAACTCGACCGACGAGGCGATCGAGCTGACCAAGCACGCCAAGACCGCCGGGGCCGATGCGGCGCTGGTCGTGACGCCCTACTACAACAAGCCCAACCAGGCAGGCCTCTACGCCCACTTCAAGGCGATCCATGATGCCACCCGCCTGCCGATCATCATCTACAACATCCCCGGCCGCTCGGTGATCGACATGACGCCGGAAACCATGGCCGAGCTTGCCGCGTTGCCGCGCATCGTCGGTGTCAAGGACGCCACCGCCGACCTGACCCGGCCGACCAAGATGCGCCTGGCGCTGGGCGATGATTTCTGCCAGCTGTCGGGCGAGGATGGCACGGCGCTTGGCTTCAATGCCCATGGCGGCGTCGGCTGCATCTCGGTTACCGCCAACATCGCCCCCAAGCTGTGCGCCCAGTTCCAGGAAGCCTGCCTCAGCGGCGACTACGCGACTGCCCGCGCGCTGCATGAGGCGCTGATGCCCCTGCACAACGTGCTGTTCGTCGAGACCAGCCCCGGCCCGGTCAAGTATGCCGCCAGCCTGCTTGGCCTGTGCGAACCCGATCTGCGGCTGCCGCTGGTCCAGCCGTCGGACGTGACCAAGAAGAAGGTCGAGGCGGTGATGAAGCAGGTCGGGCTGATCGCCAAGCCGGCGAAGGCGCCGAAGGCCGAGGCCAAGGCCACGGCCCCCAAGGCCAAGAAGGCCGCAAAAGGTAAGAAGTGAGCGACGAAAACAAACGCGTTGTCGCGGAGAACCGCAAGGCCCGCTTCAATTACTTCATCGACGAGACCTTCGAGGCCGGCATCGTCCTGACCGGCACGGAGGTCAAGTCGCTGCGCACCGGCAAGGCCAATATCGGCGATTCCTACGCCTCGGCCGAGACCGGAGAGTTGTGGCTGATCAACAGCTATATCGCCGAGTACGAGCAGGGCAATCGCTTCAATCACGAGCCGCGCCGGCCGCGCAAGCTGCTGATGCATCGCCGTCAGATCGGCAAGCTGCTGGGGCAGCTCAAGAAGGGCGGGTCGACGCTCATTCCGCTTAGCCTCTATTTCAACGACCGCGGCATCGCCAAGCTGAAGCTGGGCCTGGCCCGCGGCAAGAAGCTGCACGACAAGCGCGATACCGAGAAGGAACGCGACTGGCAGCGCGAAAAAGGCCGGTTGATGCGCGAACGCGGGTGAGACCCATGGCGGAAGACGACAAGGATCCGGGATTGCTCGGGGCGATCAAGGACAAGCTGGTCGCCTCCAAGGAAAAATGGGCCCGCGAAGGCCGGCTGCTCACCGGCCGCCCCGCCGGGGCGGGCCGCCTGCCGCCCGGCCAGCGCCTGGTCCGCGAGTGGCCGGTGCTCGACCTCGGCATCAAGCCGACGGTGCGCGAACAGGACTGGAAGCTGCGCGTCGACGGCCTGGTCGCCGAACCGCTGACGTGGGACTGGAACGCCTTCCTGGAACAGCCGCAGGCTGTCGTGACCTGCGACATGCACTGCGTCACCGCATGGTCGCGCTACGACAACAAGTTCGCGGGCGTCGCGGTGCGGCACCTGCTGGACGAAGTCAAGCCGCGCGAGACGGCCAGATTCGCGATGCTGCACAGCCATGACGGCTACACGACCAATGTCAGCCTGGAGATGCTGTCCGACCCCGACGTCATCCTGGCCCATAGCTGGGACGGCGCGCCGCTGACGCGCGAGCACGGAGGGCCGGTCCGCCTGATCATGCCGCGCTTCTACCTTTGGAAGTCGGCCAAGTGGCTGAAGCGGATCGAGTTCATGGCCGAAGACAAGCCGGGTTTCTGGGAGAATCGCGGCTATCACATGGTCGGCGACCCCTGGAAGGAACAGCGCTACGGCTGACGCAGGGGGCGAAGGCTGCAGGTAAGTGCGGCGCCCCTTGCAGTTGCTGCCAGCTTGGTCCAGGCTTCGTTCCATATGCCATTACCGGCCGATGATCCTGCCCCCACCGGAAGCCTTGCCATGCTCGCGCCCGAACTGCGCGCCTGGCTTGCGCCGATGCTTGCCGACCATGTCGACGAGGCCATCTGCGTCTATGATGCCGACGACCGGGTGATCGCCTGGAACGCTGCCTATCCCGTGCTCTTCCCGGAAGTGCGCGAGATGCTGCGGCCGGGCCTGCCGTTTCTCGACACGGTTCGCGCGCTGTTCGAGCTGCAGCACCCGGTCGATGCCGAGACGATGGAGGCGATGCTCGTTGCCGCCGTCGAACGGCATCGCACCGTGATCGGCCCGCTGGCCTATCAGCGCGCTGACGGCCGTTGGGTCGAGCTGCGCATGTATCCGACGCCGGACGGCGGCCGGTTCAAGATCTGGCGCGACGTCACCAGCCGCCGGCTCGCCGATTTCGACCTCGTGCAGCTCAACGACGCCCTCTCGACGCTCGAAGTCGGGATGCTGCTGTTCGATCGCAACCAGCGGCTGGCCTTCATGAACACGCGGCTGTTCTCCAAGCTGATGGTCGCTCATGTCGTCGACCCGCCGCGGCTGGGCCAGGGGGGCGGTCGGCCGGCGGCGATGCGCCGGATTTCGGCGACCCTGGTCGATAGTCCCGATTGGCGCCGGCTGCTGGCGCTCGGACCCGACGAAGCGCTCGACGAACCGGCCGTGGTCCAGACCATCGATGGCCGCTGGTTCCGGATCCAGGAGACGCGCAACGTCTCCGGCATCGCGATGATCTGGGTCGACATTTCCGATCGCAAACGGCTCGAGCAGGACCTGATGGCGGCGGTGGCCGCCGAACAGCAGGTGCGGCGGGAGCAGCGCCAGATGCTGGCGATGCTGTCGCATGAATTCCGCTCGCCGCTGACGGTGATCGAGGCGACGACGCAACTGCTGTCGGTTGCCGGCGTCGACGACCTGCCGCGCGGCCTGGCGCGGATCCGCCGGGCGACGCAGCGTCTGACCAGCCTGATCGAGACCTGCCTGGCCGACGATCGCCTCGACGCCGGCGAATTGCGGCCCAAGCCGGCGCCGTTCGATCTGTCGTCGGTGCTGGCGGATATCGCGGCCGACGCCGGCCAGGCAAGGGGCGGCCCCGATGCGGTCTTGCTGCGCGCGGGGCCGGCGATGACGATGACCGGCGATGCCGCGCTGATCCGCATCGCGGTGATGAATCTCGTCGACAATGCACTGAAATATGCGGGCGACCACGGGCCGATCGAGATCGCGGCGACGCCGGCGGACGGGAGCGTCCTGATATCGGTGGCCGATTCCGGTCCGGGTATCGCACCCGACGACCTGGAGCGGATCTTCGACAAGTATTTCCGGGCCGCAGCCTCCGGCCGCATCGCGGGGGCCGGCCTCGGCCTTCATCTGACCCGCCGGATCGTCGAAGGCCATGGCGGGCGTATTGCCGCGACCTCAGGGCCGGGGGGCTCGCGCTTTACTATCGCCCTGCCGTTGGCCGCGGGGTAGGCGGCGGGCCTAGCCCACGGCCGGCGATCGTGGCGAAGATCCCGGCAAACATGGCTGGTGTCAGCCTGCCGGTCGCGACGTTGTAATGGCTGCAGTGATAGCTGGCGAACAGCGTCCGGCCAGCACCCAGCGCATGCACCGCGCCATGGGCGAAGGGATGTGCCGCGGGTCGCAATCCGGCCGCCCGCAGGATCGCGTCATGGGCGATGCGCCCGAGGGCCAGTACCGCCGGGGCGGGCAGGCCGGCCAGTTCCGCGGCGAGATAGCCGGCACAGGCGGCAATCTCCGATCTGGTTGGCTTGTTTTCCGGCGGTACGCATTTTACCGCGTTGGTGACCTGGACCAGTCCTGCCGGCCAGCCGGCAGCGTCGAGCGTCGTGCGCAACAGATCGCCGGAACGGTCGCCTTCGAACGGACGCCCGGTGCGATTGGCGCCGCGCAGCCCGGGCGCCAGGCCCACGATCAAGAGGCGCGCGGCAAGGCCTGCCCCTCGGCCCGGGACCGGAGCGTTATGGTAGTCGGGAAAAGCGCGGCGATTGGCGGCACGGAACGCCGCCAATCGCGGGCAGAGGTTGCAGTCGCCGGGCGGCGCCGCCGTCATGCCCCCCGGCGCGGCGGGCTCGGCCGGTCGATCAGCGGGTCGATCTCGTCATCGTCGTGATGCTGCTGGGCGCGGGCTTCGCGCGCGGCCATCGCCTGCTCGCGCAGGGCAGGGTCGCGCTGGATCTTGGGCATCAGGTCGACGAGGTCGATGAACTGGTCGGCCTGGCGGCGCAACTCGTCGGCGACCATCGGCGGGGACGTACGGAACGAGGACACGACCGAGACCCTCACCCCTTTGCGCTGTACCGCCTCGACCAGGCGGCGGAAGTCGCCATCGCCGGAAAACAGCACGACATGGTCGAGATGGGCGGCCATCTCCATCATGTCGATGGCGATCTCGATGTCCATGTTGCCCTTCATCCGCCGCCGCCCGGTGGCGTCGGTGAATTCCTTCATCGGCTTCGTGACCATGGTGAAGCCATTGTAGTCGAGCCAGTCGATCAGCGGCCGGATCGGCGAATATTCCTGGTCCTCGGCCAGGGCGGTATAGTAGAAGGCGCGCAACAGCTGGCCTTGCCCGGCAAACTGCTGCAACAGGCGCTTGTAATCGATATCGAAGCCCAGCGTGCGGGCGGCCGCATAGAGATTCGGCCCGTCGATGAACAGGGCGACCCGTTCTTGGGGATAGAAACGCATCAATGCTCTCCGGCGAGTATGTGTTTTCAATAATGATCGTGTCGCACGATCGCGACGAGGCCCTTCTTAGCGGAACTGCCGCCCGGGGCAAACGGTTTCACGGGGTTTTCGGGATTTAATCGAATGACGGTCTATGTCGGGTTGGGATCGAACTTGCCCTCGGCCACACACGGCGAGCCCCGGGCAGTGCTGGAGGCCAGCATCCGGCTGATGCGGGAAGCGGGCCTCGACGTACTCGCGTGTTCCTCGTGGTGGCGTACCGCCCCGGTTCCGGTGACCCTCGACCAGCCCTGGTACACCAACCGCGTCGTCGCGCTGCGCACGGCGCTGCCGCCTCCCGACCTGATGGTCCTGCTGCTCGACATCGAGGCCCGCCTGGGCCGCACCCGCGACCAGCGCTGGCAGGCGCGCGTCGTCGACCTGGACATGATCGACTACGACGGCCGCATCGATCCCGGCCCGGTGGCGATCCTGCCTCATCCCCGGATGGCCGAGCGCGGCTTCGTACTGCGTCCGCTCGCCGAACTGGCACCCGATTGGCGGCACCCGGCCAGCGGCACCGCGATCGCCGAACTGATCGCGGCCCTGCCGGCCGAGCAGGTGGTCGAGCGGATCGACTAGTCGACCCGGGCGCCCGACGCCTTGACGACGCCGGCCCATTTGACCAGTTCGGACTGCACATAGGCGCCGAATTCGTCCGGCGTGTTGCCGACGGCGACGGCACCCTGCTGAGCCAGGCGCTCGGTCATCTCGGGCGATTTCAGGATGCGGGCGATCTCGGTCTGCAGCTTGGCGACGATTTCCTTGGGCGTGCCGGCAGGGGCGAAGACGCCGAACCAGGACGAAGCTTCGAACCCGGGCACCCCGGCTTCGGCCACCGTCGGCAGGTCGGGCATGGCCGGCGACCGGGTCGCGGTGGTCACGGCCAGTGCCTTGAGCGTACCGCCCTTCACCTGGGGCAGCGCCGATGGCATGTTGTCGAACATCAGCTGAACCTGGCCGCCCATCAGGTCGTTCAGGGCCGGGGCCGAGCCCTTGTAGGGTACATGCACCATGTCGACCCCGGTCATGACCTTGAACAGTTCGCCCGACAGGTGGATCGAGGTGCCGTTGCCCGAGGAGGCCATGTTCAGCTTGCCGGGATTGGCCTTGGCATAGGCGATCAGTTCGGTCACCGAACCGACCGGCAGCGATGGTGTCACCACCAGCATGTTGGGCACCGAGGCGATCTGGGTGACCGGGGCAAAATCCTTCAGCGTATCGTAGGGCATCTTGGTGTAGAGGCTGGCATTGATCGCGTGCGTGCCGACCGTGCCGACCAGCAGCGTGTAGCCGTCCGGCGCGGCCTTGGCGACCGCAGCCGCCCCGATATTGCCGCCGGCACCACCTCGGTTCTCGACCACGACAGGCTGGTTCCAGGCCGCCGACAGCGCCTGTCCGACGAAGCGGCCGAGAATGTCGGTCGTGCCCCCCGCCGGGAACGGCACGATCAGCGTGATGGCGCGGGTTGGATAGGTTTGGGCCTGGCCGGTCGCCGTGGCGAGCACGCCGAGACCTGCAACGAGCATGGAAAGCACACGCAAAGCGCGTCGCATTTTATCGATTCCTCCCTGGTTTCTCGTCATTCGTGTCTATCATGCCGCGTCGTCACGGAAAACGCGGATATGGCGCGGCGGCCGGCCCCAACATCTTGATTCGCGGCGCTGCAACCGCTAAATCTCAACGTTCAACCGGTTGACCACGCCTATATTCCAAGGATACCCGCCATGGCCCGCGTTACCGTCGAAGATTGCGTCGAGAAGATCCCCAATCGCTTTGAGCTTGTGATGCTCGCCGCCCAGCGGGCGCGTCTGGTTTCGGCGGGTTCGGCACTGACGATCGATCGCGACAACGACAAGAACCCGGTCGTCGCGCTGCGCGAGATCGCCGACGAGACCATCGACCTCGACGCGCTGCGCCAGGGCCTGATCGGCGGGCTGCAGAAGCATGTCGAAGTCGACGAGCCGGAGGAGGACAACATGGCCGCCCTGATGCAGTCGAACGACTGGGCGGCGGTCACGGCCAGCCAGAACGCGGGCGCCCGCGACGGCATGCAGATGGTCGGCGACGGCGATGACGACGGCGACGTGGACCTCGGCCCCGCCGAGGAGGCCTAAGATCGACAAGGTCGCCACAGTCCGGCCCGGGCGGATCGAGCCATGATCCGCCAGGTCGAACTGGTCGAGCGCGTCCTCGCCTACGATCCCGATGCGGACGAGGCGATGATCAATCGCGCCTACGTCTTCGCGATGAAGGCGCACGGGGCGCAGAAGCGCGCGTCCGGCGACCCCTATTTCCTGCATCCGCTCGAGGTCGCCGGCATCCTGGCCGGCATGAAGCTCGACTATCAGACGATCGTCACCGCGCTGTTGCACGACACGATCGAGGATACCTCGGCCACGCCCGAGGAGATCGAGCGGAATTTCGGGCCGGAAGTCCTGCGCCTGGTCGACGGCGTGACCAAGCTGACCCGGCTGGAACTGGTCTCCGACCGCAACCGGCAGGCCGAGAATTTCCGCAAGCTGCTGCTGGCGATGTCGCACGACATCCGCGTGTTGCTGGTCAAGCTGGCCGATCGCGTCCACAACATGCGGACGCTGCATTTCATCGACAAGCCGGAGAAGCGCAAGCGGATCGCCATGGAGACCATGGAGATCTTCGCGCCGCTGGCCGACCGCATCGGCATGCAGCAGCTCAAGGAAGAGCTCGAGGACCTGTCGTTCGCCGAGATCAATCCTGAGGCGCGCAACTCGATCATCGCCCGCACCGCGTTCCTGCGCGAGGGCGGCGGCGACAACCTGGTCACCCGCATCACCGACCAGATCAAGCGCACGATTACCGAGGCAGGTATCGATTCCTGGGTGTCCGGGCGCGAGAAGCGGCCCTATTCGATCTGGCAGAAGATGGAGCGCAAGAACATCTCGTTCGAGCAGCTCTCCGACATCATGGCCTTCCGGATCGTCGTGGCCGATACCACTGCCTGCTACCAGGCCCTCGGTGTCGTCCACAATTCCTGGCCGATGGTGCCGGGCCGCTTCAAGGACTACATCTCGACGCCCAAGCCGAACGGCTACCGCTCGATCCACACGACGGTGCTGGGGCCCGAGAACCAGCGTATCGAAATTCAGATCCGCACCAAGGACATGCATGCGGTCGCCGATCTCGGCGTCGCCGCGCATTGGTCGTACAAGGAAGGCAAGTCGGCGGCGTCGAACGAATCGACGCAATATCGCTGGCTGCGCGAGCTGCTGGAGATTCTGGACTCGTCCGATCCGGACGAGTTCCTGGAGCACACCAAGCTCAACATGTTCCAGGATCAGGTCTTCTGCTTTTCGCCGAAGGGCGACCTGATCGCGCTGCCGCGCAACGCCACCCCGGTCGACTTCGCCTATGCGGTCCATTCCGGCATCGGCGATACCTGCGTCGGCGCCAAGGTCAACGGCCGCGTCGTGCCGTTGCGCACGATCCTGCAGAATGGCGACCAGGTCGAGATCCTGCGGTCGAAGAACGCGACGCCGAACCCGAACTGGGAAACCTTCGTCGTCACCGGCAAGGCGCGGTCGCGCATCCGCCGGTTCATGGCCCAGCAGCAGCGCGACCAGTTCTTCTCGCTGGGCAAGGCGGTCGTCGCCAAGGCATTCCGCGATGCCGGCCATCAGGTCGCCGAAAAGGGTTTCGACACCGCGCTGAAGGTCCTCCGGCTCAAGACCCTCGAAGATCTCTATGTCGCGGTCGGGTCGGGCAACCTGACCGGGCGGCAGGTGATCGAGGCCGTCTTCCCCGGCGAGAAGCAGGAGGAGAAGGAGCGGACCGAGGTCGCCTCCGACAAGGTGGTGCCGCTGACCCGGGTCCGCAAAGGGTCGGAGAAGGATCGCTCGGGTGTACCGATCCGCGGGCTGATCCCGGGCATGGCGGTTCATTTCGCCGGTTGCTGCCATCCGCTGCCCGGCGACCGCATCGTCGGGATCGTGGCGACCGGCAAGGGCGTGACGATCCATACCATCGATTGCGAAACGCTCGAGCAGTTCGCGGCGACGCCGGAACGCTGGCTCGACGTGGCCTGGGATTCGAACGACGAAACCCATCATGTCGGCCGCATCTCGACGATTGTCGCAAACGAGCCGGGCTCGCTGTCGGATCTCACCACCGTTATCGCCAAGAACCGCGGCAACATCCATAATCTGAAGATCACCAATCGGACTTCGGACTATTTTGAATTCCTGGTGGATATCGAGGTCAAGGACGTCAAGCACCTGACCAACATCATTGCCGCGTTGCGGGCGACGCCGACGGTCAATTCGGTCGAGCGCGCCAGAGGGTAGGTTTCGGATGACCAAGGACGAGGTTCTGGCGCACTACCGCGCCACCGGCGCATTGCTCGAGGGACATTTCATCCTGTCCTCGGGGCTGCGCAGCCCGATGTATCTCCAGTCGGCCCGCGTGCTGATGCACCCGGAGCGCGCCGAGGCCTTCGGCCGCGCGCTGGCCGCCCGGGTGGTCGCAAGCCTCGGCCGCGACCCCGTCGACGTCGTCATCTCGCCGGCGATGGGCGGGCTGATCATCGGCCACGAGGTCGGTCGCGCTCTGGGCAAGCCGGCGATGTTCACCGAGCGGGTCGACGGCGTCTTCACCCTGCGTCGCGGTTTCGCGCTGGAACCGAACACGCGTGTGCTCGTGGTCGAGGACGTGGTGACGACGGGCAAGTCGACCAAGGAATGCGCTGCGGCGATCGCCGAGCATGGCGGGCAGGTGGTCGCCGCCTGCTCGATCATCGACCGCACCGATGGCGAAGTCTCGCTCGGCCTGCCGTATTTCTCGCTCTGCGGCCTGAAGGTGCCGGCCTACGACGCCGAGAACCTGCCGCCCGAGCTGCAGGAGATTCCGGCGATCAAGCCGGGCAGCCGCGGCCTGAAGTAACAGAGTTTTCCGACAGCAGCCTCGTGGAGGGCGTCATGACGGGTCTTCGCCTCGGCATCAACATCGATCACGTCGCCACCATCCGCAACGCCCGCGGCGGCCGCCATCCCGATCCGGTCCGCGCCGCCAAGATGGCCGCGACCGCCGGCGCCGACGGCATCACCGCGCATCTGCGCGAGGACCGGCGCCACATCACCGACGACGATATCGCCCGGCTGATGGAGCAGATCGAACTGCCGCTGAATTTCGAGATGGCGGCGACCGACGAGATGCTCGCGATCGCCCTGCGGCACAAGCCGCATGCCTGCTGCCTGGTGCCGGAAAAGCGCGAGGAGCGCACGACCGAAGGTGGGCTCGACGTCGTCGGCGGCCACAATCACCTGGCGCCGTATATCTCGGCGCTCGGTGCTGCCGGGATCCGCGTCTCGCTGTTCGTCGAGGCCGATCCCCGCCAGCTCGACATGGCCCGGCGCCTCGGCGCCCCGGTCGTCGAACTGCATACCGGCGCCTATTGCGAGGCCGAGGGCGAGGAACGCGCCCATCATCTGGCCCGGATCGAGGCCGCGGCGGCGCACGCCCAGGCGATCGGCCTCGAATGCCATGCCGGTCACGGCCTGGCCTTCGATACCGTCGGGCCGATCGCGGCGATACCGTCGGTGGTCGAGCTCAATATCGGGCATTTCCTGATCGGCGAGGCGATCTTCGGCGGGCTCGACAGTGCCATCCGGCGCATGCGCGCGGCGATGGATCAGGCCCGCAACGCCGCGCTGGGTCAGCGCAGCGCCTGAAGATCGACGACCGGACCGGCCGCCGCCTCGGCGTCGGCCGGATCATGGCTGACCAGCAGCACCGGCAGGTCGTGTGCGGCGGCCTGGTCGAAGACCAATCGGCGCATGCGGATGCGCAGATCCTGATCAAGGCGCGAAAACGGTTCGTCCAGCAACAGTGCCCGCGGCCTGGCCAGCAGTGTCCGGAACAGGGCCGCACGGGCGCGCTGCCCGCCCGATAGCGTTGCCGGGTCGCGCCCACCCAATCCTTCCAGCTCCGCGGCGATCAGGGCTTCGTCGACGGCCCGCTTTCTGGCCGCGCCGCGAATTGCCGGCTCCAGGCCGAAGGCGAGATTGTCGGCGATGCTCAGATGCGGGAACAGCAGGTCGTCCTGGTAGAGCAGGCCCAGCCGCCGCCGATGGGCCGGCAGCGGCGTCAGCTCTTCCGGACCGAGCCGCACATGGCCGCCCGCAGTGAAGGCGGTCGGCAGCAGGCCGGCGACCAGCGCCAGCAGGCTCGACTTGCCGCTGCCGCTGGGACCCATCACCGTGGCGACCGTACCCGGCGCGATCGCGAGGTCGAGATGCGGGATCAGCGGGGCGCCGCCGACGGACAGGCGGATGCCGTCGAGGGTCAGCGTCGCCATGACATCAGCCTCGGCACCAGCAGTGCGAGTAGGAAGCCCAGTGCCGGCAGCGCCCCCTGGGCGAAGCCGTAGGCGGCGGTCAGGCGGCGTTCGCCGCCGGCGCTCAAGGCGACCGCCTCCGTCGTCACCGTGGCGACCCGTCCGGCACCGGCGAACAGCGTCGGCAGGTATTGCGCGACACTCACGGCAAAGCCGACGGCCAGGGCGGCAGCGATCGGCCGGGCCAGCATCGGCAGCTTGATCCGCCAGAACGCGCGCGCGGGCGACAGCCCCAGCCCGGCGGCGACGTCGAGATAGCGCCGGTCGAAACGGGCATGGGCATCGGCGAGCGACAGATGGACATAGGGCAGCACGAACAGCAGGTGGACGGCGACGACCGTGCCGACATGCCCGTCCAGCCCCGACCGCACCAGCACCACCTGCAGCCCGAACAGCACGGTTACCTGCGGCAGCAGCAGTGGCAGGTAGAGCAGGGCGCGGCTGCCGCGCCAGGGCCGTTCCAGCATGGCCAGTGCCGCTGCCAGGGCCAACATGGCCGCGGCGAGGCCGATACCCGCCGCGGTCAGCAGCGGCGCCGCCAGGACCGGCAGCGCCTCCCGCCATGGGCGCGTGCTCAACGCGTCGGGCAAGGCATCGGGAAAGCGCCAGGTCCCGGCGATCGACCACAGTGCCAGCAGGCCGATCGTCGCGAGGCTGCCACCACCGACGACCAGCAGCGCCAAGGCGCCGGCGGCGCGCCCTGCCATCTCGCCGGCCGGCGTGCCGCGCATGCCGCGGCGCAGGATGACGATACCCAGGCGGGCAACGGCCCTTTCGCCCAGCCGCCACAGCGTGATCGCCGCAAGCGCGACCAGCCCCTGGAGGCCGGCGCCGGCGGCGGCCGGCAGCAGCAGCGTGGCGTCGTGGTCGAACGCCAGTCGCAGCACGACGACGCTGAGGGCGGCCGGCTGGCTCGGCCCCAGGATGATCGCGAGGTCGGTGGTCGAGACGGCGAAGGCCAGCGCCGCATAGATCGGCAGGCGGATCAGCGGGTAGAGTTGCGGCAGCACGACCAGGAACCAGCCCCGGACCGGCTGGTAGCCGAGGCTGCGGGCAGCCTGGAGATGTTCCTGGCCTCGGATCTGGGGCAAGGCGGCGACGACCATCAGCAGCAGGTAGGGTGCCTCCTTGATCGCCAGCGCCGCGGCCAGCGTCAGGCCCCAGCCATCGCCGACCAGGGCCAGGTCGGGCGGGGCGGTCCAGCCGGTGGCCCAGGGGGAAACCAGGCGAACCAGCCAGCCGCTCGGCCCGACCAGCAGGGCGAAGCCGAGGCCGAAGGCCGCATGCGGCAGGCCGAGCAGCGGCCCGAGGCCGGCCGCGGCGCGATCGAACCAGCGATGTCCCTGCATGGCGGCGCAGAACAGCGTGACGGCGACGAAGGCCCCAACGGTCCCGATCAGGCCGGATGTCAGCGAGACCGCGACGCTGTGCCCGATGCCGGGCCAGCCGAGCAGCTGGCGCCAGGCGGCGAGGCCGAAGCCGTCCGCACCCAGTGCCGGCAGATAGCCGAACGCCGGCAGCAGCGTGCCGGCAAGGCCAGCCGCCAGCGCCGCGAGCCAGAGGCCGGCGCCGAGGCGCAGCGCTGCGGTCACGCCGCTACCGGGCGGTGCGCCGTTCCCATTCCTCGGTTATTCGGGTCATCCATGACGGATGCGGTTCCAGCAGCGGCTTGCCTAGCGCCTCCGGCGTCAGCAAGGCCGGCGGGTGCGGGGTTTCGGCGAAGGCGGCGCGGTGGGCCGGGGGCAGGGCCGCGACGTCGAGCACGGTGCCCATGCCGAGGCGGTCGGGATCGACCGCGCGCGCCTGGGCGGGGCCGGACAGCAGGAAATCGGCCACGACCATCGCGCCTTCCTTCGCCGTCGCGTCGTAGGGAATGGCAACGAAGCTGGTATTGCCGATGGTGCCGGCCTTCAGCACGAAGCTGCGCGTCGTCGGCGGCAGTTCGTTGCGGGCCACCGCGATCGCGCCTTCGGCGGGGTTGAACGAGATGTAGAGGTCGACGATGCCGTCGGCCATCAGCTGGCGCTGGCCAGCCTCGTTCTCGGGAAACGACTTGCCCTGCCGCCACAACGCTGGGCGCAGCGCCTCGTACCAGGCCCAGAGCGGTGCCGATGCCGCAGCATAGCCGGCATCGTCGGCCGGGCGCTGCAGCGCCGCGGGATCGGGCGCCAGTTCGACCAGCGCCTGCTTGAGGAAGGTGGCGCCGAGGAAGTTCCGGGCCACCGGGTGGGTCAGCCGGCCGGGATGGGCGCGCGCCCAGTCGGCCAGTGCCGCCATGCTGGCCGGCGGCTCGGCCAGCCGGGCGGAATCGTAGACGAACACCACCTGCGCCATCAGCCAGGGGGCCGCCATGCCGCCGACCGGCAAGGTGAAGTCGATGCGGGTCGACGGCTTGCCCTGCCAGTCGACCTTGGCCGCGTTGGGCAGGCGATCGACGAACGGGCCGTACAGCAGTGCCTGGGCCTGCATCGACGCGAGATTCGGTCCGTTGATCCAGATCAGGTCGACACTGCCATCCGCGGTTCGGCCGGCGGCCTTCTCCGCCACGACGCGCGCCACGGCCTCGCCGGTGTCGCGTAGCCGGACATGCTCGACCTTCACGCCGAAGCGCCGCTCGACCTCGGCCCCGACCCAGGCGATATAATCGTTGAAGCGGGGATCGCCGGCCCAGGCGTTCCAATGCACGGTCTGGCCACGGGCGCGACCCAGCACGGCCGGCCAGTCCTCGCCCTGCGCCAGGGCGGGCGGGGCGAAGGCCAGGGCGGCGAGGACAAGCAGGCGCAGGATCATGTTGCGGACTCCGAAAGCCGGCCCGTAGGTTAGGCGCACCAGCATCCGTCGTCATCAACCGCCAGGCATCAATCCATCGTGATCATCGGCATCGGCAGCGACATCATCGACATCACCCGGATCGAGGCGACCATCGCCCGCTTCGGCGACCGGTTCCTGAACCGTGTCTTCACGCCGCTTGAGCGTGCCAAGTCCGACCGCCGGGCCCAGCGTTTCGCCTCCTATGCGCGGCGCTACGCCGCCAAGGAAGCCTGCGCCAAGGCGCTGGGCACCGGCCTGCGCAAGGGGGTGTTCTGGCGCGACATGGGCGTCGTAAACCGCCCCGGCGGGCAGCCGACGATGGTGCTGACCGGCGGCGCACTGGCCCGGCTGCAGGCGATCACGCCCAAGGGCCTGGTCGCGCGGATCGACCTGACCATCACCGACGAACCGCCGCAGGCCCAGGCCATGGTGATCATCACGGCGCTGACGCCCGAGCAGGCGGCGCTGCTGCCCTGACCGGCAACGGCAGACCGCCATGGCGGCAGCACGGCGCATCCGGGAACCTCCGCTGACCTACCACATGGCCCAGTGGGAACTGGGCGGGCGGCCGGTTGTCATCGTCCATGTCGCCTGGGCTTCGATCGCCGAGCGGTCGCTGGGCATGCGCGCCTGGCGCGCCTTCCGCCGCCACGTGCCGCAGATCGACGTGGTGCTGGCGGCGCTGGCCCGCGACGGCAGCACCCAGTTCGTCGGTCGCCCCGACCATGTCCGGGCGCTGCAGGGCATGAGCCTCGCCGACTTCAAGTGGCGGGCCAAGGCGGTGGATTAATCCGGCCGACGTTCGAGGTGTCGCGTGATCATCTCGATCAGTCCCAGCCGCATCGCCGGGGCGGCCAGCATGCCGCGACGGGCCGCATTGTGGACGGCGCCGTCGATCGCGTCGGAGATCAGCATGCCGTCGATCCGGTCGGCCTCGGTCGGCGCCCGGCCACGGCAGGCCGCGACCGCCGCGGCATAGTGGCCGAGGAACTCGACCTCGAACGCGCTGTGCGGATCGCGCGCGCTGCGGATGTCGGGGGCGTCGTCGAGCAGCACGCGGTGCAATCCCGGGGTGATGCTGTGCACGGCGATCATGCCGTCCACCAGTTCGGCTGCCAGTGCCGCCGGCGGCAGGGCCGATCGCGTCGCCCGCCTGACCACGGCCAGGCAATCGTCGAGATGGCGGTGCAGGATCGCGTCGGTCAGCGAATGCTTGTCGGGGAAGTACTGGTAGTACGACCCGATGCTGACCCCGGCCGCCTCGGCGACCCTGTTCGTCGTAAACCCCGCCCAGCCCTGCTGGCCGAGAATGCGAGCCGCAGCCTCGACGATCGCGTCGACCATCGCCCGGGATCTCGCCTGGCGGGGGGCTTTGCGCATCGGCCTGGCCGGGCCGGCAACGCGAGTAGACAACGGCGCTCTCCCTGCAAAAATACGAGCAGATTACTCGCATTTTTGCCGCGGCAAAAAAGGATCTCGCACATCATGACCGCCTCGCTCACTGCCATGTTCGGCTATCAGGCCTGGGCCAATGCCGAACTGTTCGCTTGTCTGGAACGGCTCGACGCTGCGGTAGATCAGCCGGCGGTGCGGGAAATGCTCCGGCTGGTCGACCACAATTTTGTCGTGGCCGACATCTTCGCCGCCCATCTCGCCGGGACCGGCCACGCCTATGCGACGGATGGCCGTGCCGAGCCGCCGCCGCTGCCTGACCTGCGTGCCGCCGTCGCGGCATCCGACCGCTGGTTTCTCGACTATGTCGACCGGGTCTCGCCCGCCGACCTGTCCCAGGCGGTGGCGTTCACCTTCACCGACGGCGATGCCGGGCGGATGACACGGGCGGAAATGCTGACCCATGTCGTGCTGCATGGCGGCTATCACCGCGGCGAGGTCGGGCGCATCCTGCGGCAACTGGCAGTCACGCCGCCCTGGGATACGTTCGCCGTTCACCTCCATCGGGCCGAGCCGGCCCGCCGGCTGCGCGTGGCAGGCTGAGGCTCAGCGGCGGCGGCGCCGCGGCTTGCGCCCGAACGTGGTGAGGGCGGGGTCGAGCGCCTGCATCCAGCGCACCAGCCGGCCGGCGGGTGGCACCCACAGCACGCCGGCGATCACGTACCAGACCAGTTCGGCGCCGTAGCTGAACCGGCCAATCCAGCCGCCCAGCAGCACGGCGGCCAGCGCATAGACCACCAGCCCGACGAGGCCGACGACCAGCCCGATCAGTTTGCGCCACCTTGCAGACACCCGCCGCCTCCTTCTACCATTGCCGCTCGCAGGCCTGGGCGCCTGTGCTAGATTGCGCCGGCTAAGCGATTGCGGGGGAGCAGTGCGCCGAGTCATCCATACCAGCGCGGTGGTCACATGGCCGCTCGCGCTCATTCTGTCAATCATGCCGGTGGGGGCCGGCATCAACGCGGCCACGACGGCACCGGCCGATCCGTGGCGCGACACGGCGCGCTACTACCAGCGTCCGGCCGAGGCGGGCGATGCCAATGCCCAGTTCACGCTGGGCATGGTCTACGAGCGCGGCCTGGGCGTGCCGGCCGACCCGGCCCTGGCCCGGCAATGGTACGAGAAGGCCGCACGGCAGCGCGAGCCGCGGGCGATCCTGGCGCTCGGGCTGATGCTGGCCCGTGGCCCGGCCGCCGACCAGGCGGCGGCGCGCGACTGGCTGGCGCTGGCCGCCCAGGCCGGCGCGGTCGAGGCGCAGCTGACGCTGGGCACATTGCTGGACAGCGGCATGGGCGGCGCGGCCGATGCGGCCGGTGCCCGGCGCTGGTACGGCATGGCCGCGGCCCAGGGCGAGGCCCGGGCCCGCAACAACCTGGCGCTGCTGCTGGCCGAAGGGCGGGGCGGGGAGGCGGATGTCGATGCCGCACGCAAGTTGCTCGAGCAGGCGGCCGCCCAGGGCTTTGCCCCGGCCTTCCTCAATCTCGGCCGGCTGATGGCCTCGGCCTCGCCTGAGAGCCGCGATCTGGTCGGTGCCGTCGCCTGGCTGGCGCTGGCTGCCGACCGCGGCGATGCCGCGACGGCCCAGGCTGCCCAGGCCGACCGCAAGATCGTCGAGCAGGCGATGAGCGACGAGGAAAAGGCCGCGGTGGCGGCCCGGGTGGCGCAACTCGGCGCGAAGCTGCCTAGCTAGGAACGGTCCGGCCCGGCGGCAGCCTGACCGTGACGGTGGTGCCGCGGCCGGGCTCGCTCGATATCCCGATGGTGCCGTCGTGCTGCTCGATCAGGGCGCGGGTCAGCGGCAGGCCGAGCCCCGTGCCCTCGGCCGCGCGGGCTAGGCCGGATTCGAGCTGCACGAAGCTTTCGAAGGCGCGCGGGATCTCGGTCGACGACATGCCGACGCCGGTGTCGGCGATGACGATCTCGATGCCGGCGCCCTCGGCGCGCCGGATCTCGACATGAACCTCGCCGCCGGCGGGGGTGAACTTCACGGCATTGCTCAGCAGGTTGATCAGGATCTGGCGCAGCTTGCGGCTTTCGCCGCGGACGCGCGGTAGCGCCGGCGGCCAGTCGTGACGCAGCATGACCTGGCCCTCTTCGGCCCGGGGTCCCAGCATGCGCAGCACACCGGTGGCGAGTTCGGCCAGGTCCACTTCCTCCTCGCGCATGCCGGCGCGGCCGGATTCGGCCTTGGCGAGGTCGAGGATGTCCTGGATCAGCGACAGCAGATGGCGGGCCGAGGCGTGGATGTCGCCGATATATTCGCGATAGCGCGCCGGCGTCACCGGCCCCATCACCCCCTGGATCATCACGTCGGAAAAACCGATGATCGCCGACAGCGGGGTGCGCAGCTCGTGGCTCATATTGGCCAGGAAGGTCGACTTGGCGCGGTTGGCCGCCTCGGCCGCCGTATGGGCTTCGGCCAGTTCCGCCTCGCGCCGCTTGGCGTCGGAAATGTCCAGCACGAAGCCGTCGTAATACTGTGCCCCGGTCACCGGGTCGGTGACGGTCCAGCCCGATTCCGTGGCCCACATCCAGGCGGCGGAGCCGGGCGAACGGTACCGGAACTCGACGGTGAAGGCCGCGCCGTGTTCGCGCCGCGCCCGTTCGGCGGTCAGGTAGCGGTCGAGGTCTTCCGGCGCGATCAACCGGTACCACAAGTCGAGATCGACGACGCCGTCCGGGCCGATCACCTGGCCGAACCCGATCCGCTCGCTGCCCCAGGCCCGCATCGGCTCGCCCGGCGCGGCCCGGTAGACGATGATGCCGCGCATGTTCGCCATCAGATGGGCGAAACGCTCCTCGGCCTGGCGGCGGTCGTTTTCGGCGCGATAGATGCGGGTGATGTCGTCGCGCACCATCAGCTTGCCGCCGCCGTCGAGCCGGTAGAAGCGGGCGCGGACCACCGTGCCGTCGAGATGGGTGACCAGCGCGGCCGACCCGTCGGCGGCGGCGAAGCGCCGGTGCAGCCGTTCGACGAAGTCCTCGCGACTGTCGTTGGTCAGGTCGATGAAGCCGGCCTTCAGCGCCTGGTCGACGTAGTCGCTGAAATGAATGCCCGGCCGCAACGAGGTGACGAACAGCGGATTGAGGTCGGCAAGGCAGCGATTGACCCCGACCAGCCGGTCATCGGCATCGAACAGCGCCAGGGCCACGTCGAGGACGTCGACAGCACTGCGCCATGCGGTTTCCGGATGGGCGAGGACTGCGGCATTCATGTCGCCGCCTCGTCGCTGCCGTCCGCCGCGGCGAAGGCGCGGTCGAGCGCTTCGAACGGCAGCAGCACGCAGCGATGCCGGCTCGGCACGTCGGCGACCGGTGCCATCGCCGCGAAATCGTCCCAGCCGGTGGGCGGGCCCGCGGCCGGCCGCGCCAGGAATTGCCGCACCGCCTCGGCCACCTGGCGGGCATCTTCCCGGTTGAGGCCCAGGCCCCGTTCGGCGATCAGCACGGCCGATGCCTGGCACAATACGCAGGCCCGGACGTCATGGCCGACCGCTTCGATGCGGCCGTCGCGGCAGCGCAGGTCGAGGGTGACGCGGTCGCCGCAGAGCGGGTTGGACTGGGTCGCACTGCCGTCGCGCGGATCCAGCCGTCCGGCCCCGGTGGCGCGGGCAGCCAGTCGCAACAACGATTTCTGGTAGAGAAGGTCGCTCATTCTCCCCGTACTCTCGCGAGTACATCGGGCGTGTCAACATCCAATAGTACCGCGTCGTCCGGGCTTTCGACCTCGCGCACGACCTCGGCATGTTCGCCGATCAGGTGGCGGGCGCCGACATCGCCGGCCACGGCCTTCATCTCCGGAAAGAACCGCGCGGCCCACAGCACCGGGTTGCCACGCTTGCCGCCCCAGGTCGGGACGATGATGGCGCGCCCCTCGACCGGCGAGAACGCGGATATCAGCTGCTCGAAATGGCCAGGCGTCAGCCGTGGCATGTCGCCCAGCGCGACCAGCGCGCCGTCACTGTCGCCCGGCAGCGCACCGAGGCCGTGGCGCAGCGACGACGCCAGGCCGGTCGCGTAGTCCGGGTTGTGGACAAAAACCACGTCGCGTCCGGCCAGCGCGGCCCGGACCGCCTCGGCCTCGTGGCCGGTGACCACGACCACCGGCCGCGCGCTGGAGGCGAGGGCGGCATCGACCACGCGTGCCACCATCGGCCGTCCGTCGACCTGCTGCAGCAGCTTGTTGGCAGGCCCCATGCGGGTCGACCGGCCGGCTGCCAGGACGATGGCGGCAATGCGCGGGCGGCGCGGCGCCTGGGCCGCGGCCTCGCCGGCGCGCGGCATCGGCCGCGACGTGATTTCCTTCAGCAGGCCGCCTGCCCCCATTTTCATCAGGTCGAGGCGGGTGACCGGCAGGCCGGCGATCATCCGGCGCAGCACGAAGTCGAAGCCGTTCAGCTTGGGCGAGCGTGCGCAACCGGGCACCCCCAGCACCCTGACATCGCCGATGCGGCCGAGCAGCAGCAGGTTGCCGGGATCGACCGGCATGCCGAAATGCTCGACCGTGCCGCCGGCCCGTTCGATCGCGGCCGGTATCACGTCGCCGCGATCGACGATGGCCGAGGCGCCGACCACCAGCAGCGGATCGAGGCCCAGCCCGAGCTGCGCCTGCAGCATGTCGGCCAGCAGGGCCTCGTCATGCCGCACGCGCCGGGTATCCGCCAGTTCGGCGCCGAGCGCCGCCAGCCGATCGGCCATCACGCCTTCGGTCTTCGCCAGTACCGAGGGCTTGGTGTCCGGCAGGCTGGTCGAGATCAGCCCGGCCCGGGCCGGGCGATAGGCGGCGACGCCGATGCGGCGGCCCGCCAGCTTGGCCAGGCAACGGTCGAGCACGACGCGGGGAACCGAGAACGGGATGATCTTCACCGTGGCCAGCATCTGGCCCGGCTCGACCTCCTCGAAGGCCGGCACGGTGGCGACCGTCACGGCCTCGTCGATCAGGTTGATCGCGTCGATCGCGGCGACGTCGAACAGGGCCAGGCCAGGTGCCTCGGCATAGAGATTGGCCCGGCCGGTAAAGGCCGTTGCGACCCGGGCGCCAAGGCCGGCCAGTGCTTGCGCCAGGGCCGCCGCGGCCTGGTCCTCGGGGACGTCGCCGTCCTCGAGCCGGGCGGCCAGGATCTCGGAGACGCCTGCGGCGGCAATTGCCTCGACATCGGCGGCGGTCAGCACGTGGCCTTTCTTGAGGCGCCGGCCACCGGCCGATTGCGAATGGCCGAGGATGGCGCCGGCGGCCCCGGCGACGGCAATCCGGCCGAATTTCACGCCGGGCCGGCCTGGCGCAGGACCTGGATGATCTCGGCCAGCGCCGAGACGGCGATCTCGGCCGGCGACACCGCGCCGATGGCAAGGCCGAGCGGGCCGCGGATGCGGGCCAGTTCGTGCTCGGGGAAACCGGCCTCGGCCAACCGGCCCAGCCGCGCGGCATGGGTTTTCTTCGAGCCGAGCGCGCCGATGTAGAAGGCATCAGACCGCAAGGCCGCGGCCAGTGCAGGGTCGTCCAGCTTGGGGTCGTGGGTCAAGGTGACGACCGCGGTGCGCAGGTCGGGCTTCAGCGCCGTCATCGCCTCGTCGGGCCAGGCGTCATGGAGCGAGACGCCGGGGAAGCGGTCGGGCGTCGCGAAGGCGCCGCGCGGATCGACGATGGCGACGTCGAAGCCTGCCAGTGCCGCCATCGGGGCCAGGGCCTGGGCGATATGCACCGCGCCGACCAGGATCAGCCGCAGCGGCGGATTGAACACGTTCAGGAAGACCTTGCCCTGGGCGCTGTCGATGGTCCTGGGCTTGTCGGCGACGATCGCCGCGCGGGCGGCCTCGGCGATGGCATGGTCGATGCCCTGGGTGTTCTCCTTGCCCTGGAGATAGAGCAGGCGCTGCTCGCCCGTGTCGAGGAAGGTGGCGACCACGACCGGTCGCTTAGCCGCGCGATCCTGCGCCAGCCGGTCGAGCAGGCTGCGTTCCATCTCAGTTCAGCCTTTCGACATAGACCTTGATCTTGCCGCCGCAGGCCAGGCCGACTTCCCAGGCCTGCTCGTTGGTGACGCCGAAATCCAGCATGCGCGGGCGACCTTCGGCCATGACCTCCTGGGCCGCGTGGATCACCGCGCCCTCGATGCAGCCGCCGGAAACCGAGCCGAGAAAGGCGCCTTCGGCCGTCACCGCCAGCTGCGATCCGACCGGGCGCGGTGCCGATCCCCAGGTCTCGACCACGGTCGCCAGGGCCACCGGCTTGCCTTCGTCGCGCCAGCGGGCCGCCTGGGTCAAGATATCGTCGCTCATAACCGGTTCTCCCAGCCATGCCGGCCGCGGGGACCCGCCGGCCGGCTCAATGCCTGCGCCAGGTCGGCCAGGCTGTCGAGGTTGTGCACCGGGCGGAATTCGTCGACATGCGGCAGGATCGCCCGGATACCCGCTGATTTGGGTTCGAACCCCGACCAGCGCAAGAGCGGGTTGAGCCAGATCAGCCGCCGGCAGGATTTGTGCAGGCGCTCCATCTCCGGTCCCAGCCCGTCGCCGCCCTCGCGGTCGAGGCCGTCGGAAATGAACAGGACGACAGCGCCCTGGCCCAGTACCCGCCGCGACCACTTGCGATTGAACTCGGCCAGCGCCGGGCCGATGCGCGTGCCCCCCGACCAGTCCTCGACCTGCGCGCCGATCTTGCCCAGGGCGACATCGACGTCCTTGTGGCGCAGATGCCGGGTGATGTTGGTCAGCCGCGTGCCGAACAGGAACGACGACACGCGCTCGCGATCGTTGGTCAGCGCATGCATGAAATGCAGCAGCATGCGGCTGTACCGGCTCATCGAGCCCGATATGTCGCACAAGACCACCAGCGGCGGCGGCAGTTCGCGCCGGGTCTTGCGACGCAGGGCGATGGCGCCGCCGGCCCGCAGCGAGGCGCGCAGGGTGGCGCGCATGTCCACGGCCCGGCCGCGCGGATCGGGGCGCATGCGCCGGGTCGGCACGGTCGCGACCGGCATCACCAGCCGGGCCATCGCCTGCTTGGCGGCGGCGATCTCGGCGTTGGTCATCTTCTCGAAGTCGAGCGCCGACAGCCGTTCGCGATCCGACCAGGTCAGGGTCATGTCGACCTCGACCTCCTCCTCGTCGGTTTGCCGGGGCGGGCGTTCGCCGGCATTGGGGAACATCGCCTCGGCCAGACGCTGCGAAGCCGGCTTGGCCTTCTTCTCCTCGTCGGGCGGCACCTCGACCTTGGGCAGCAGCAGCGACAGCGATTTTTCCAGCAGCTTCGGATTGCGCCAGAACACGTGGAAGGCCTGGTCGAACAGGTCGCGCTGGTCGCGGCGGTTCACGAACACCGAGTGCAGCGTCCAGTAGAAATCGTCGCGCCGGCGGATGCCAGCGACCTCGACGGCGCGCACCGCATCGATGACCTTGCCGGGGCCGAGCGGCAAACCCGCCCGGCGCAGCACGCGGGCGAAATGCATGATGTTCTCGGCCAGCCGTCCGCCCGTGTTGCTGTCGGCTTCCGCGATCATGGTCAGCCCGCGGCGGACAGCTCGCGGTCGACCGTCTCCAGCAGCCTTGCCGCCTCCGAGCCCCGGATGCGGGCGATGTCGTCCTGGTATTTCAGCAGCACGCCCAGCGTGTCGTTGACCGTCTGCGGATCGAGCACGAGCGCGTTGAGCGCGGTCAGCGCCGTCGTCCAGTCGATCGTCTCGGCGATGCCCGGCAGTTTGAACAGGTCTTCCTGCCGCAGCGCCTGGACGAAGGCCACGACCTGGGCCGACAGCCGTTCGGGGGCGCCCGGCACCTTGCGGCGCAGGATTTCCAGTTCGCGCGGCGCGCTGGGATAATCGACCCAGTGATAGAGGCAGCGCCGTTTCAGCGCGTCATGGATCTCGCGGGTGCGGTTCGAGGTGATGATCACGATCGGCGGCTCGGGCGCCTTGATCGTGCCCAGTTCGGGGATCGTCACCTGGAAGTCGGCCAGCACTTCCAGCAGATAGGCCTCGAACGGCTCGTCGGTGCGGTCGAGCTCGTCGATCAGCAGCACGGGTGCGCCGGACGGATCGGGGCGCAGCGCCGACAGGATCGGCCGCTCGATCAGAAAACCTTCGCCGAACACGTCGCCCGCCAGCCTGGCACGGTCGGCCACGCCCTCGGCCTCGGCGAGCCGGATCTCGATCATCTGCCGGGCGTAGTTCCATTCGTAGACGGCCGAGGCAGCATCAAGGCCCTCATAGCATTGCAGCCGCACGAGTCGGCGGCCGAGCGTCTGCGAGAGGACCTTGGCGATCTCGGTCTTGCCGACGCCGGCCTCGCCTTCGAGGAACAGCGGCCGGCCCATCCTGAGGGCCAGGAACAGGGTGGTGGCAAGCGAACGGTCGGCGACGTAGTCGCCGCGTTCGAGCAGGTCGACGGTGGCATCGATGCTGCCGGGAAGCTCAGCGCGGGTCATGAAGCAACGATAGGACGCATGCTGCACAGCGGCAAGACGACATATCAGCCAAAATATCTCGGGCGCGGCAGCGTCGGCACGGGTACCATCCCGCTCGATCGCGCCAACCAGGGGAGACCGCCATGGCCGCCGTCGCCATTCCTATCCTGATCTCGACTGATACCCGACGCGCCGCGCAATACTACGAAAAGCTCGGTTTCACCGTCGCCAACTATGCCGGCTACATCATCTGCCGCCGCGGCGGCGCCGAACTGCATGTCTCGACCGTCGACGAGATTCCGGAAGACCAGGTTGCCGCCGCCTATATCCGGGTCGACGACCTCGACGAATGGTTCAACGCGTTCAATGCCGCAGTCGGCGGGCTGGAACCGCCGCAGGAAACCGATTGGGGCATGCGCGAATTCTATCTGGTCGACGAGGACCAGAACCTGATCAAGGTCGGGGCGGAAGGCCGGAACTGATCTTTCAGGCAGGGCAAGCAGTCAAGGGGGCCCGCAACCGGGCCCCCTTGGTCGTTCAGCCGGCGGCGGCGACGGCGCGCTTGGCCATCACCGTGACCAGATGGGCGCGGTACTCGGCCGAGCCATGCATGTCGCTGTTCATCCCGGCCGACGGCACCTTGACGCCATCGAGGCTGGCCGCGCTGAACGAGCCGGCCAGCGCCGCCTCGATCTCCTTGGCGCGGAAGACGCCCGGTCCGGCGCCGGTCACCGCCACGCGAACGCCGGAGGCCGTCTCGGCGACGAACACGCCAACCATCGCATAGCGCGAGGCCGGGTTCGGGAACTTGGCGTAACCGGCGCGCTTGGGAACGGGGAAGGTGAACTTGACGATCAGTTCGCCGGCGTCCAGCGCGGTCTCGAACAGGCCCTTGAAGAAGTCGTCGGCCGCGATCGTGCGCTTGTTGGTGTGGATCGTCGCGTTCAGCGCCAGCACCGCCGACGGATAGTCCGCCGCCGGGTCGTTGTTGGCAACGGAACCGCCAATCGTGCCGCGGTTGCGCACCGCCGGGTCGCCGATATGGGCGGCGAGCTGGCTGAGCGCCGGGATCGCCTTGGCGACCTCGGCCGACTTGGCGACGTCCACATGGCGGGTGAAAGCGCCGATCGTCACGGTATCGCCGCTCACGGAAATGCCCTTCAGCTCGGGCACCGCGGAAAGATCGACGACGTCGGACGGGCTGGCCAGGCGCTGCTTGAGCGTCGGCAGCAGGGTCTGGCCGCCCGACAGCGCCTTGGCGTCCTCGTTGGCCTCGAGGAGCGCCGCGGCCTCGGCAAGCGATTTGGGCCGGTGGAATTCGAACTGGTACATCGTGGGTCCCTCCTCAGGCGGCCTGGGCCGAACTGTTGGCTTGGATCGCGCGCCAGACCTTTTCCGGCGTCGCCGGCATCTGGATCTCGGTGCCGATCGCATCGGTGATCGCATTCATCAGCGCGGCCGGCGAGGCGATCGCGCCGGCCTCGCCGCAGCCCTTCACCCCCAGCGGGTTGTGCGGGCAGGGCGTGTGGGTCATGCCGACGTTGAAGCTCGGCAGGTCGTCGGCGCGCGGCATGCAGTAGTCCATGAACGAGCCGGTCAGCAACTGGCCCGAATCCTTGTCGTAGACCGCGCCTTCCAGCAGTGCCTGGCCGACGCCCTGGGCGATGCCGCCATGGACCTGGCCCTCGACGATCATCGGATTGACGACGTTGCCGAAATCGTCGACCGCGGTCCAGTTGGCGATGGTGGTGATGCCGGTGTCGGGATCGATCTCGACCTCGGCGATATGCACGCCCGACGGATAGGTGAAGTTCGACGGGTCGTAGAACGCGCTTTCCTCCAGGCCCGGTTCCAGGCCCGGCGGATAGTTGAACGGCACATAGGCGGTGAACGCGACCTGCGCCATCGGCACCGACTTGTCGGTCCCCGCCACCTTGTAGATGCCGTGCTCGTATTCCAGGTCGTCGACCGAGGCTTCCATCAGATGGGCGGCGATCTTCTTGCCCTTCTCGATGATCTTGTCGCAGGCCTTCATGATCGCCGAGCCGCCGACCGCGAGGCTGCGCGAGCCATAGGTGCCCATGCCCATCGGCACGCGGTTGGTATCGCCATGCACGACCTCGACCTGATCGATCGGCACGCCCAGGCGGTCCGACACGATCTGGGCGAAGGTGGTCTCATGGCCCTGGCCATGGCTGTGGCTGCCGGTGTTGACGAAGACCGAGCCGGTGGCGTTGAAGCGGATCTGCGCCGACTCCCACTGGCCGACACCCGCGCCGATCGAACCGACCACGGCCGACGGTGCCAGGCCGCAGGCCTCGATATAGGCCGAGAAGCCGATGCCGCGCTTCTTGCCGCGGGCGGCCGCTTCCGCCTTGCGGGCGGGGAAGCCGGCGTAGTCGGCAAGCTTCAGTGCCTCGTCGAGGGTGTTGGCGTAGTTGCCGCTGTCATAGGCGACGACGACGGGGGTCTGGTAGGGGAAGGCGTCGGGCGGCACGAAGTTGCGCTTGCGCAGCTCGGCCGGGTCGACCTTCAGGTGGCGGGCCGCCGCCTCGACCAGCCGTTCGACCACGTAGGTCGCTTCCGGCCGGCCGGCACCGCGATAGGCATCGACGGCGGTGGTGTTGGTGAACACCGCGCGGACGTTGCAATGGACCTGCGGGGTCGTGTACTGGCCGGCCAGCAGCAGGCCGTAGAGATAGGTCGGCACCGCGGTCGCGAAGGTCGAGAGATAGGCGCCCATGTTGGCGATGGTGTCGACCCGCATCGCCAGGAACTTGCCATTGGCATCCATCGCCAGTTCGGCTTTGGTGATGTGGTCGCGGCCATGGGCGTCGGTCATGAACGCTTCGGACCGGTCCGACGTCCACTTGACCGGACGGCCCAGCTTGCGGGCGGCCCAGACGCAGACGGTTTCCTCGGCATAGCAGAAGATCTTCGAGCCGAAGCCGCCGCCGACATCGGGGGCGATGACGCGCAGCTTGTGTTCGGGGATGCCGAGGATGAAGGCACAGAGGATCAGGCGCAGGACATGCGGGTTCTGCGACGTCGAGTAGCAGACCAGTTCGTCCGTGCCGCGGTCGTATTCGCCGACGGCCGCGCGCGGCTCCATCGGGTTGGGCACGAGGCGGTTGTTGACGAGATCGAGACTGACCCGGTGGGCGGCCGCCGCAAAGGTCGCGTCGACCTCGGATTTCGGCGTGCCGATTTCCCAGTCGTAGCAGAGGTTGCCCGGCGCTTCCGGATGCACCTGGGGCGCATCCGCTTCGAGCGCACGGCGCAGGTCGATGACCGGCGTCAGCGGCTCGTATTCCACGACGATCGCCTCGGCTGCGTCACGCGCCTGGGCCAGCGTATCGGCGATGACCACGGCAACCTGGTCGCCGACATGGCGGACATGGTCCAGCGCGATCACCGGATGCGGCGGCGCCTTGTGCGGCTCGCCCGACTTGCCCTTCAGGACCCAGCCGCAGATCAGCCCGCCGACCTTGTCGGCCTGGACGTCGGCCCCGGTGAGCACCGCGACCACGCCCGGCATCTTCGCGGCCGCGGCGGTGTCGAGTTTCTTGATGCGGGCAAAGGCATGGGGCGAGCGCAGGAAATAGGCATGCGCCTGGCCGGGCCGGTTGATGTCGTCGGTGTAGCGGCCGGCGCCGGTGATGAAGCGGAAGTCTTCCTTGCGGCGCACGGCGGCGCCGATACCAGTATGTGCGGTCATGGCTGTCCCTCCCTAGGGATCCGGCTGACGTTTGTCGTCTTATCCGTTCATCGCCGCGGTACCCGCGGCCACTGCCTTGACGATGTTGTGATAGCCGGTGCAGCGGCAGATGTTGCCTTCCAGCGCCTGGCGGATTTCCGCCTCGGTCGGGTTCTTGTTGTTCTTGGCGAAATCGACCGCGGTCATGATCATGCCCGGTGTGCAGAAGCCGCATTGCAGCCCGTGATGCTCGCGGAAGGCTTCCTGCATCGGATGCAGGGTCTGGCCGTCGGCGAGGCCCTCGATCGTGGTCACCGCGCTGCCGTCGGCCTGGACCGCCAGCGTCGTGCACGACTTGATCGCCTGGCCGTCGACATGGACGACGCAGGCGCCGCACTGGCTGGTGTCGCAGCCGACATGGGTGCCGGTCAGGCTCAGATGCTCGCGCAGGAACTGGACGAGCAGGGTGCGGGCTTCGACCTCGCGCGTCACGGCTTTGCCGTTGACCGTGATGGTAACGGTTGGCATGTGCATCCTCCCTCATGAAACGCCCAGGGAGTGATGTCCCCAAGGCACGCGCCGAGTGTGTGCCATGCCTGAACGATCGGTCAAGTTACACGGGTGATTGCCGAGGCATATTCGTAACTTGCGGCATGTTCTAGAATGTGATTTCTAGAAACATGGTTCGCACTGCCCGCTTCGATGCCGACGCCTTCGTTTCGGCCGCCACAGCCCTGGTCGCCGCCGGTGGTCCCGATGCCGCGACGTTGACTGCGATCGCGGCGCGGGTGGGGGCGCCGACCGGCTCGGTCTATCATCGATTTCCCTCGCGTGCCGCGATTCTCGCTGCCGCCTGGCTGAAAGCCCATGCCGCCTTTTCGGCGCGCATCCGCCCGTTGCTGGAGCAGGGCGCCGGCCGCGCCGCGGCGCTGGCCCTGGTCGGCTGGGCACGGGCCGAGCCGGAAGCCGCGGCCCTGCTGCTGCTGCACGATACCGAATCGGTGCTGGCCGACCCGCCGCCACCGGCGCAGCTTCAGGCGGTGCGTGACGAACAGCAGGCTTTGGATCGGTCGTTTTCGACCTATATGTCGCTGGTCGCGCCCACGGCAGCCGGGGATCCGGCCGCCGTCGCGCGTGCGCGTTTCCGTCTGTTCGACGGCCCGATCGCCCTGTTGCGTCCGACGCTCGGGCGGCCGGGCGGGGTGCCGCCCTATGTCGATGATCTGGTCGCCGAACTGTTCGCGGCCGAGTTTGAGAAAGTAGCCGCGTGATGAACTATTCTACCCAGCGTGATTCCACCCGTCGCCCGATTCCGCTGCATGGCCCGGAAGGGTTCGAGGGGATGCGCAAGGCGGGCCGGCTGGCCGCCCAGACGCTCGACTACATCGAGGGCCTGATCCGCCCGGGCGTCTCGACCGCGGCCCTGGATGCCGCGTGCGAGACATTCATGCGCGATCATGGGGGCATCCCGGCGACGATCGGCTATCGCGGCTATCGCCACGCCAGTTGCATCTCGGTCAACCATGTCGTCACCCACGGCATACCGTCGGTCGACAAGATCCTGGCCGAAGGCGACATCCTGAATATCGACGTCACCCCGAAGGTCGATGGCTGGCACGGCGATTCCAGCCGGATGTTCTGCGTCGGCACGGTCGGGCGGCTGGCGCGCCGGCTGGTCGATACGACCTATGCCGCCCTGATGGCCGGCGTGGCGGCCGTGCGTCCCGGCGCGACATTGGGCGATGTCGGCCACGCGATCGAGACCGTGGCCAGGAAGGAACGCTTCTCGATCGTCGAGGATTTTGTCGGCCATGGTGTCGGCCAGGTCTTCCACGATGCCCCGGACGTGCTGCATTACGGCAAGCCGGGCAAGGGAGTGCGGCTGGAGCCCGGCATGATCTTCACGATCGAGCCGATGCTGAACGCCGGCCGCAAGGACGTGAAGATCCTGCCCGACGGCTGGACGGCGGTCACCCGCGACCGCTCGCTGTCGGCGCAGTTCGAGCATTCGGTCGGCGTGACCGACGACGGCGTCGAGATCTTTACGTTGTCGGCGTGATTCCCGGTCCGCAGAACAGCCCGTAAAGGGTTTCGATCAGCACGCGCACGTCGCGGCTGGCCAGGCTGTAATAGATCGTCTGGGCCTCGCGCCGCGTGGCGACGAGGCCCTGCAGCCGCATCTTGCCCAGATGCTGGGACAGCGCCGACTGGCTGATTCCGGCGATTTCGGCCAGGTCGCCGACCGATCTTTCGCCGTCGACCAGGTGGCAGAGGACAAGGAGGCGCTTGGCGTTCGCCATCGCGCCGAGCAGCGCCGCCGCTTCCTCGGCGCGTTCTTCCAGGGCTGCGATGTCAGGCCGCAGGGCAGGGGCTTGCAAGGTCATGGCCTTTATATTAGTATATTCGAATATAAAAATATACTGGATTGCGAGGCGATCGACATGACCACCCTATATCAGACCCCGAACGGAGCGGCAGCGCGATGACACCGACCGCTTTCACGCCGTGGTCGGCGCTGGCGGGCGGCGCCCTGATCGGGCTCGCCGCCGTCCTGCTGCTGGCCGCGTCCGGCCGCATTGCCGGGATCAGCGGCATGGCGGCGCGCTTGCTGCCGCCCTATCGCGAGGCCGACATCGCCGGCCGCCTCGCCTTCGTGGTCGGGCTGGTCGTCGCGCCGCTCGTCTACACGGCCGCCACCGGCCGGCCCGTGGCCCAGACCGTCGGGTCTGCGCCGCTCCTGATGGTGCTGGCCGGCCTGCTGGTCGGTTTCGGTTCGGTCTGGGGCAATGGCTGCACCAGCGGCCACGGCGTCTGTGGCCTTGCCCGGCTGTCACCGCGTTCGCTGGTTGCGACGCTGACCTTCATGGCCACGGCGGTGGCGACGGTCTTCGTCACCCGCCATCTGATCGGAGGTTGAGATGGGAATCGTGCTGCAATTGCTGGCGGGCTTGCTGTTCGGCATCGGGCTCGTCGTCTCGGGCATGGCCGATCCGGCCAAGGTGATGAATTTCCTCGATCTTGCCGGCACCTGGGATCCGAGCCTCGCCTTTGTCATGGCCGGTGCCGTGGCCGTCACCATGGGCGGGTATCGCCTTGTCCTGTCGCGGCCGCGGCCGTTCTTCGCCCCGGCGTTCGACCTGCCGGGCAAGACGGCGCTGGATGCGCGCATCGTGATCGGCCCGGCCGTCTTCGGCATCGGCTGGGGCCTTGCCGGGTTCTGCCCAGGCCCGGCGCTGACGTCGCTCGGCCTGGCCGCGCCGGGCACGCTGATGTTCGTCCCCGCCATGATCGCCGGCATGGCCGTTGCCCGCTGGCTCTCGATGAGGAACGTGTGATGACTGCCAACAATCCGCTGGTGACCGGCTTCTTCGACGCCGCGACCAACACGATCAGCTATGTGGTGCAGGATCCTGCGTCGCCGGCCTGCGCGATCGTCGACAGCGTTCTGGACATCGACTACGCGGCGGGCCGCATCGGCCACGCCTCGGCCGATACGCTGATCGCCTTCGTGCGCGAACGCGGCCTGCAAGTCGACTGGCTGATCGAGACCCATGTCCATGCCGATCACCTGTCGGCCGCATCCTACCTCAAGGGTGTGCTGGGCGGGCAGATCGGCATCGGCCGGGATATCGCGATCGTGCAGGCGACGTTCGCCGACCTGTTCGCCGAAGGCCCCGACTTCGCCCGGGATGGCCGCCAGTTCGATCACCTGTTTACCGATGGCGAGACCTATGCGATCGGCGGGCTGACCGCCCGGGCACTGCACACACCCGGCCATACGCCGGCCTGCATGACCCATGTCGTCGGCGATGCCGCCTTTGTCGGCGACACAATGTTCATGCCGGACGGCGGCACGGCACGGGCCGATTTTCCGGGCGGCGATGCGCGCACGCTCTATCGCTCGATCCGGCGCGTGCTCGACCTGCCGGGCGAAACGCGGCTGTTCATGTGTCATGACTACGGCCCCGACGGCCGCGCGATCGCCTGGGAGACCACCGTCGCGGCCGAGCGCGCGGCCAATATCCATGTCCGGGACGGCATCGGCGAGGATGATTTCGTTGCCATGCGCCGCGCGCGCGACGCCACGCTCGACATGCCCCGGCTGATTCTGCCGTCGATCCAGGTGAACATGCGGGCGGGCGTGCTGCCGCCGGCCGACGAGCGGGGCAGGCGGTTCCTGAAGGTGCCGCTGAACGCGCTGTGACCGGCTTTTCCGACCTCGCCGGCGTGGCCTCGGGCGGTCTGGTCGGCTTCGTCCTCGGCCTGATCGGCGGCGGCGGCTCGATCCTGGCCGTGCCGCTGCTGGTCTACGGTGTCGGCGTCGCCTCGGCGCATGTCGCCATCGGCACCAGTGCGGTCGCGGTCGCGATCAGCGCCGCGCTCAATCTCGTGGGCTATGCCAGGTCGGGCAATGTGAAATGGCCCTGCGCGCTGGTCTTTGCCGCGGCGGGCGTCGGTGGTGCGGCCGCCGGCTCGCATCTTGGCAAGGCCGTCGATGGCGGCAGGCTGCTGCTGCTGTTCGGCCTGCTGATGCTCGGGGTCTCGGCCGCGATGCTGCTGCGCCGTGACGACGGCGGCGATCCCGGCGTGCGGTTGACGCCCGAATCGGCCGGCCGCCTGCTGCCGCGGCTGGTCGGGTTCGGCGGCGCGGTTGGCGCGCTGGCGGGGTTTTTCGGTATTGGCGGCGGGTTTCTTGTCGTGCCGGGCCTGCTCGCCTCGACCCGGATGCCGCTGATCGTCGCGATCGGTTCCTCGCTCGTCGCCGTCACGGCGTTCGGGGCCACGACGGCTGCCAGCTATGCGTGGTCCGGCCTGGTCGACTGGCGGTTGGTGGCGATGTTCGTCGCCGGCGGGCTGGCCGGTGGCCTGGGCGGGGCCACGCTGGCGCGGCGATTGGCGGCGCGCAAGGCGTTGCTGTCGCGGCTGTTCGCGCTGGTCGTCGCGGCCACCGGCCTCTACGTGGTGGTCCGCAGCCTGGGGGCGTTCTGACGGCGCTTCAGCGGATCGGGGCGAATACCCGCTCGCCGGCCTGCCAGCGATCGATCAGGCCTGGTTCGGCAAGGATCGCGGCAACCGTGGCCGACAGTTCGACCGGGTCCGACTGAAGCCCGGCATCCCTGGCGATGCCGCAGACCGCGGCGAGATAGGCATGGCCGAGATAGCGCGGCCAGATATAGGAATTGGCCTCGCTGGCGATCCGGCCTTCGGCCAGTGCGGCGAAGGCGAGGCGGCAGCGCTCAGGCTCCGGCGCAAGATAGCTGCGGCAGGCCATCGGCCTGGCCTGATAGATCGTGCAAGCCCCGTCGTCGGGCCCGAGGAACGGGCAGGGGCGGATCGGCACCTCGGCCCCGGCGGCCCGGCGTTCGATATCGAAGGCGGCGACGGCGGCCGCCTTGGCGCGCCGTTCGTCGTCGGGTTGGTCCAACAGCAGGCGGGCGGCGGCGATGGCCTCGGGAATCGTCGTCTCGACCGGCTGGCGGCAGCACCAGTCGCAGCCCTTGGCGCAGCCGATCGGTACGGCCGGAACCTCGTCGATCGCTTCGGTGAACGATGCGATCCCTTCCTCCAGCCGGGGCAGGGCCAGCCTGGTGATGACCTCGCCCAGGGCCGACAGCTTGTCCCCGGCGGTCCTGACCGCGGCGCCGTCCTGGCGCAGCAGGCCGGCCAGCCGCCGGATTTCCCGCGCCTGCTCGGCCACTGCCGCGGGATCGGCGGCGGTCCGCGGCGGCGGCAGCGGAAAGTCGTCCATCAGGCGGTCGGCATCGCGCGGATCCGGGGCGCCCTGCTGCAACTGCTGCTTGCGGCGCTTGGCGTCACCCACGGGCGAAAACCAGCAGCAGGGCCAGCACCACGATGACGAGCAGGCTTGACCACAACCATGCGGGAATGGCCCGGTCGCGGGGCGGTTCGGTCGGGGCGGCCGGCGGACTGGTCATCTCCATCGACTTTCTTGCGCTCCGGTGCTTAAGCTGACCCTGGGCATACCGGTTGTTAATCCAGGGCGGCGTAAGAAGGCAACAGCGATCCCGTGACCTGTCTACCGGCTGATGACGAGCATTCCCGATGATCCCTGCCGCGCGATCCCCCATCGACATCGCCTTCTGGTTCCTGGAACGGGCTGGCCAGGAGGGGGCGAGCGTCACGCTGAAACGCCTGCTGTCGCTGATGTACCTCGCGCAAGGCGAATTTTTCGGCAAGACGGGCAACAAGCTGATGCCGGCCTGTTTCGTTGCGATGCGCGAAGGCCCGGTCGAGCCCACCACCCGCCTCGTACTGGAAAGCGGCCTGCAGAACCCCTGGGCGCCCGAACTTTCCGGCCAGGCCCTGGCGTTTCTTGCGGATTTCTGGCTGCGGCTGGGGGCGTTGCCCCAGCCGGCGCTCGACCGCCTGATCGGCGCCGACGGCGCGTGGACCGAGACGCTGGGCCTGGGCGAAGGCAGCGAGATTGCCGATGACGTACTGCGCCAAGCCTATGTCCGCCAGGAACAGCGGCGACGCGGCCCGTCGATGCCGTCGGCGCCGCAACCGGCCCGCGCCAACCCCCTTTCGGCACTGCGGCTCGACGGCGAGCGGCCGATGCGACCCGCAGCCGGGCCGGCTGCCGCGGCCCAGGCCTTTGCCCGCCCCCCGGCAGCGCCACCGGCGACCGCCGCGTCGGCCGAGCGCAAGCGCGAGGAAATCACCGGTCCGTTTTCGGACGAGGATCTGAAGCCCGCGACGTTCCCGCCGGCCGATCTCGGCTTCACGGCCGACGGCCGGCCGATCGCGCGCTGGAAACCGCGGCGGCGGGTAGAGTGAAGGGCGGCGGAAAATTCGCGTCGGATTTGTTGCGGGATTGCGTTGTCGTTTCAGGTCGGTGCGGCTGACGGTTCCCCGGGGCAGGGGCGGCAGCAGGGAGTAGGCTTCATGGTGCAGGTGTTGTCGCGGTGGCTGGCCATCGGGCTGGCGGCCGTCATTTTCCTGGGCGGTCATGCCGCGCAGGCGGTCGACTCCGCAAAGATCATCGGTGGCGTCACCGTTTCCGAACGGCGCTGGCCGGTGCAGGTCTCTATCCAGTATGGCTCGCCGTCGAGCCACTTCTGCGGCGGCACGCTCCTGTCGGCCGACTGGGTCATGACGGCGTCGCATTGCTTCTACAACAGCCGGGGCCAACTGGTCCTACGCGCCAGCGACCTGACGGTGGTGGCCGGCACCGACAACAACAGTGACGGTTCGGGCCAGCGCCGCAGCGTGACCCGGCTCATCACCCACCCCTCCTACAACCCGACCCTCGATGACAACGACATCGCGCTGCTGCAACTGAGCCAGTCGGTCACGATCAACAATCCGGTCATGCTGGCGACCCCTGCGACCGATGCCGCCTGGGCCGGCACGGGGCAGGTGGTCACCGCGACGGGCTGGGGCAATACCAACGCGACCGGCACGGCCAACTATCCCTCCAGGCTGCAGCAGGTCGACCTGACGGTCACCTCGCAGTCGAGCTGCAACATGGCCTATGGCGGCGACATCACCGCCAACATGATCTGCGCCGCCTCGCCGGGCAAGGATACCTGCCAGGGCGATTCCGGCGGGCCGCTGTTTGCCTCCAACCATGCCGGTGGCGTCATCCAGGTCGGCATCACCAGCTTCGGGATCGGCTGTGCCGAGGCGGACTATCCCGGTGTCTACACGCGCGTGTCGCGCTACAACGACTGGGTACGGTCCTACGTGCCGGCCGCGCTGCTGTCGACCACCCTGCAATCGGGCTGGTGGTACGTCGCCGACCAGCCGGCGCGGGGATATTCGATCGAGTTCCGCTCAGGCCGGCTCTATTTCGCCGGCTATCTCTACGATACCGACGGATCGGCGGTGTGGTACACCTCTTCGGGCTCGATGAATTCCGCGACGACCTATGCCGGCACGCTGCAGAAATTCGCCGGCGGCCAGACCTTGACCGGCCCCTATGCGGCGCCGGTGATGGTCGGAACCGTCGGCAGCATCGCCATCACCTTCACCTCCGACACGACGGCGGTGATGAGCCTGAACGGCCAGGTCGCGAACCTCGTCCGCTACGACATCGCCGCCGGCGGCGTGGCGGCGGGACCCGCGTCCGGCATGCCCGAAACCGGCTGGTACTGGAACGCGGCCGAAGGCGGTCGCGGCTATTTCATCGAGGCCCAGCGCGACCAGATCTTCTTCGGGGGCTTCATGTACCGCGCCGACGGGCAGCCGGTCTGGTACTATTTTTCGGCCCAGGCCGTGGCGAATGCGGCGGGCGGGGTGACGATCCAGTCGCCGCTCAACCTCTGTGCCGGCGGCCAGCCGGTCAGCGATGCCGCCCATGTGCCGACTTGCGCGTCGACCGGCCAGTCGGTCGCCCTGGTCTTCACCAACCCGTTCACCGCGACGCTGATGCTGCCCGATGGTCGGGCGATCAGCCTGGCGCGCTTCACGCTATACTGACGGCATGAAGATCTGCGTCATCGCCAATCGTTATCGGGTCGACCAGTTCCGCAGCATCGTCGCGGCACTGATCGACCTCGGCCATGATGTCTATTATTGGATAGACACCGCCAATTCGATGGCCAACGCCGGCGCCATCCGCCGCAGCATCCTCGATCATCGGTTCGATCTCGGTATTTCGGCGGACTGGTGCTTCTTCTCCGACCCGGAAAACCCGGTCAACCGCCGCCTCCAGGGCTTTCCACCCTTCATCAATCTCTGCTTCAATTCGCCGTTCGACGCATTGCTCGAACTGGCCGGCCACCGTGACGTGGCAGGGTTCCTGCGGGACAATCGCATCTGGCTTGGCCTTCTGTCGCCGCTCGACCATGCGTCATTGGCGCGCTTCGGGGTCGAACAGCGTGTCGACCTGCCCGTGGGCATCATGGATCAGTGCCTGATGTACGGCGACGACGACCGCGTGTTTCCGGTCGGGCTCCTGAGTGCGACGGCTGAGCGCGAGCGTTTGGCGCCGCATGAAAGGTTGCTCGACAGTCTCGCTGGCCGGCGCCCGCTCACCGATCCGCCTGCTCGCCTCGTCTATCTGGGCAGCGCCGCGCTGCACGTGACCGATGAAATCCAGACCTTCTGCTTCGGGCCGATGGCTTTTGGCCTGCCGCGTCCGTTTTCTGCCTATGTCGCCGACTATGAGACTGGCTTCGGCTTTCCCGCCGACCTGACGCTCACCGATCGCCAGGCACGTATCGACGACTACGTCGCTGATGTCACCGACCTGTCGGGCGATGAGCCGCGCGTCCTGCTGCTCCGCCATCGGCTTGCAGCTCAACTCGAGCGCGGCCACCGGTTGGCGATGCGGCGGGCACGCGTCCGGGCACTGCAAGCCCGCTATGGCGACGATTTCGCCGTTTATGGCAACGATTGGGCGCGCTTCGGCATCACGGCGCGCCCGGCCGAAAATGATACCGCGCCGCTTCGTTACCGGGCCGCGGCGATCAGTCTCGACTTCGGCAGTCTTTCCTATGACAGCATGATGTTTCCCCGCAGCTGCGACATCGTGCAGTACGGCGGCTTCCTGCTACAATCCCGGCTCGTCGACAGCGACGAGGTCCTGGGCGATCTGACGCCAGCAGTGACCTTCGAAGACGAGGCGGAAATGCTGGATCTGGCCGATCGCTGGCTGATCGATCCGGCGGGACGTATCAAGATGGCGGCGGCTGTGGCCGGCCGCCTTGCCGCGACCTATGACCTGCGTCAGTTGCTGACCGCCGCGATGGGGCAGGTGCTGGGCTGAGATCAGACGTCGGCCGCGCCACCCAGGGCGATCAGCCGTTCCGGGGTCAAGCCGGCAGCCCAAGTCGCTGCTGCTTGCAGCAACAGCACCGCGGGATGACGGCGCGCCGTCAGCGCAGGCGAAACCATCGCCCACTCGATCGCGGGCACGGCCCCGCGCCGGCGCTTGAAGTCGCCGGCACCGGAACTGAAGTCGAAATCGACGCGGCGCCGCGAGGCGATCTCGGTGACCCAGGCGACGATCTGGCGATAGCCGCCTTCCTCCCGCGCGGCGGCGGGATCGTGGCCCAGCGCCGGAACGCAGAGTGCGCCTTTGCCCTGGTGCAGCGCGGCGAACGCGGCAAGGGTGCCGTCGGCTCTCGCCAAGCCGATGAATTCCCACCAGCCCGTTTCATGCGCGCGGTCGAACCAGGCTTCGGTGTAGTCGGGGTTGTACGGGCCATGCCGATCGATATAGATCGCGCGGTACAGCCGCCGGGCCTCGGCGCGGCGCGCCCGGTCGAAGGCGTCGTGCGGCAGGCGGGTCAGTCCGGCGCGACCGAGCAGGCTGCGGTCCCGCTTGGCGTGCGATGCCATGGGCAGGCTGCCGTCCGCCGTCGGCCAATGATAGACGACACGGGCCGGCAGACGAAGGAAGCCGTCCGCTTCGAGCAGATCCATCAGGGCCGCGTCGCGCTCGCCGTCGAGATGGCGCAGCATCACCGCCCGGTCGGGCCAGCGGCGGCGGGCCAGGCCCGCTGCGATCTCGATCTGGTGGCGCGACCAGCCGGGCAGGCAGGTCGATTGCGGCAGATGGCCCAGCATCACCGCGCGATCGAGGCCGATGGCGGCGCCGGCGCGCCGGACCAGGCCGAGCCCGACCCGGGAGCATCGCGCCGCGGTCGAACCGCCGGCAGCCAGCGTCGCCTCGGGGATGTCGCACCAGGCGGTCAGCGGATTGGTGATCCAGGTGCCGCGGCGCAGGCCTTCGGCCAGGATCACCGGCACGGCCCCGCCGGGTACGTCGAGCCACAGCAGTTCAGCCCCGGCATTGACCAGCCAGGGCCGTAGATCCCCCGCGATGTCACGCGGGAAGGCGATAGATGTGGAAGCCGCCGTAGATTCCGGACCGGTCGCGGCCGTGGAGATCTGCGCCAAGGCGTTCATCCTTCTGCCATTCGCCGAGATCGGCGGGAGCAAGGGCCCGGTCGACCGGCGAAGCGGCGCCGGCGGTGCGGAAGACGACACGCGCGCCGGGCCGTGCGGTCCGGCGTATTTCGGTCCACAGCGCGCAGAGTTCGGCCGGCGTCATCCAGTCCTGGGCATCGAGCAGGACATAGGCGTCGAGGCTGGAGGCCGGCTGGGTCTCGAGATGGCCGCGCAGCGTCGCATGGCGGAAGTCGACGCGGCCGATGCGAGCCTTGATGCCGGCAAAATGGCGGGCCTGCAGATAGGGCGGCAGGCCCTGGTCGCCGCCTTCGACCGGATAGCGCCGGCCGAATGCCTGCCACGCGAAGTAGTTCTCGGCAGACGGGCCGGTCGTTGCCAGCCGGCGGACGCGATCGCACAGCACGTCGGCCATCCGCTCGGGCCGGCCCTCGCAGAGCGCCTGATACTGCGCCGGCGGGATGCCCAGGTTGTAGACCACCAGCGGCGAGCGGCACAGCCACTGCACGAAGCGATTGGCGAATACCGGCGCGATGTTCTGCTCGAACCAGGCTGCCTGCGCTGCCACATCCGGCTGGCGCAGGCCGGCCGCCAAGTCCACGCGGAGGGCGCCGGCCAACAGGTGGAGCAGCCCGATCGAGCGGCCCAGCAGGCCGTGGGCGAAGAACCCGCGGGCGAAGAACTGGATACGCCGGCGGCCGCGCCAGTCGCGCGCCTGCCACCAGGACCGGGTCTCGGGATCGAGCCTGGCGGCGATTTCGCGATCGAACCAGGCGACGTTTCGCGAATCGTCGGCCGTGCCGAAGAAGCGGATCAGCGCGTCATGGTCGGGGGCCGCGGCGATCACCCCGGCCTTGAGACGGGCCAGGGCCAGATGCGCCGGATTGAGGTCGACCGCCGTGACCGACGCCGGATCCTCCGTCAGATAGGCGATGGCGTTGCAGCCGGCCGAAGCGATGCTCAGCACCCGTTCGCCGGGGCGCAGCGCCAGTGCCGCCATGTCGACGGCCGGGTCCTCCCAGATCTGGGTATAGACCAGTCGCCGGAACCAGAAGGCGAACAGCCGGTCGAGAAGGGGGGCGGGGCGGTCGGCGTCGCGATGGCCGTAAACCGCATGGGCGAGCAGGTCGTCGCTGGGCGATAGTGTCATGGCGATGACAATTCGGCTTGTCTTATTGCAGCCGCATGTCACTAACGCGTTGGCTTGATGAAACTTTCGCCTGCCCGTCAGGGTGGTGTAAGCAAGGCGCCGATTTCCGGCTCGGGGGATTGCGCTTGACTAGACCGGGGCCGGCGCGCTTGATAGGCGTCCTGTTCCGTCGACGGACGGACTCTACCCTATTGAATTCAATGAGTTACAAAGACTCCCCGATGGCGGACGAAAAGCAGCAGGGCGGCGGTTTCGGTGAAATCGTCCGGACCGTAGTCTATGCGATGGTGGTGGCGTTGGGCATTCGCTCCTTCGCCTTTGAACCGTTCTCCATCCCTTCCGAGTCGATGTTGCCGACACTTCTGGTCGGCGATTATCTGTTCGTCTCGAAATACGCCTACGGGTACAGCCGCTATTCGCTGCCCTTCGGCCTGCCGCTGATTCCCGGCCGCATCCTGTCGTCGCCACCCAAGCGCGGCGACGTCGTGGTGTTCAAACTGCCGCGCGACAATTCGACCGACTACATCAAGCGCGTCATCGGCCTGCCCGGCGACCGTATCCAGATGAAGGCCGGCCAGCTCTACATCAATGACAAGCCGGTCGAACGGCGCCGCATCGCCGATTTCGAACAGCGGACCGCCTTCGGCACCGTCCGTCCCGTGGTGCAGTATCAGGAGACCCTGCCCAACGGCGTCAGCTATCATACGCTCGAGCTGCTGCGCGGCGGACCGATGAACGACACGGGCATCTACACCGTGCCGAACGGCAACTATTTCCTGATGGGCGACAACCGCGACAATTCGCTCGACAGCCGGGTCGCGGTCAATGACGGCGGCGTCGGCTACGTCCCGGACGTGAATCTGGTGGGCCGGGCCGAGATCCTGTTCTTCTCGACCGACGGCAGCGCCAATTTCTGGGAAGTCTGGCGGTGGCCACAGGCGATTCGCTGGTCGCGCCTGCTCAACCTCATCGATTGATGAGCCGCGCGGAGTCCAAGCCGACCGATCTCACCCCCTTGATGGATCGGCTCGGCCATCAGTTCGGCCAGCCGGCCCTGCTCGAAGAAGCGCTGACCCATCCCTCGGTCGAGGCGCGTGGCCGCGCGGCGCGCAAGCATTACGACCGCCTGGAATTTCTCGGCGACCGGGTGCTGGGCGTGATCGTGGCGGAAGCGATGCATGGCCGCTTCGCCGCCGCCGATGCCGGCGAACTCGCCCGGCGCTTCAACGCCGTCGTCCGCCAGGAAACGCTGGCCAGAATCGCCGAGGGCCTGAACCTCGGCAAGTATCTGCGCCTCTCGAAAAGCGAGCGCGATACCGGCGGCGCCGCCAAGCCGGCGATCCTGGCCGATGCGGTCGAAGCGGTGATCGCCGCCCTGTTCCTAGACGGCGGCTTCGAGGTGGCGCGCCGGATCGTGCTGCACCTGGTCGCCGACCATCTCGACGAGGCGGGCGGCGCGGCCAAGGACGCGAAGACCGCGTTGCAGGAATGGGCGGCGGCACGCGGCATCCCCACCCCGACCTATCGGGTCGTCACCCAGGACGGCCCGGCCCACCAGCCGCGCTTCACCGTCGCGGTGACCCTGCCCGACCATGGAACCGCCGAAGGTAGCGGCGGCTCGAAGCGTATCGCCGAGCAGGCGGCGGCCCGCATCCTCTTGAACCAGATTGAAGGAGCGGTGTCATGACCGAACAGCGCTGCGGTTACATCGCCATTCTCGGCGCGCCCAATGCCGGCAAGTCGACCCTGCTGAACAAGCTGGTCGGCCAGAAGGTTTCGATCGTCAGCCCCAAGGTCCAGACCACCCGGGCCCGCATCACCGCGATCGCGATGGAAGGCGAAGCCCAGCTGGTCTTCGTCGATACCCCGGGCATTTTTCGCACGGCCAAGCGCAGGCTGGAGCGCGCGATGCTCGATGCCGCCTGGGCCGGGGCCAAGGATGGCGACGTCATCCTGCTGCTGGTCGATGCCGAGCGCGGCTACGACGCCGAAACCAGGGCGATCGTCGAGGCACTGAAGGCCGAGGGCGGCAAGCGCCCCGTCGCCCTGGCGCTGAACAAGATCGATCTGGTCAAGCGCGAATCGCTGCTGGGTCTGTCGGCCGCGATCAATGCCGACTTCGACTTCGCCACCACCTTCATGATCTCGGCCCACAAGGGTTCAGGCTGCGCCGACGTCCGCAAATGGCTGGCCCAGCGCCTGCCGCTGGCGCCGTGGCTCTATCCGGAAGACCAGCTTGCCGATATCTCCGAACGCCTGCTGGCGGCGGAAGTGACGCGCGAGAAAGTGTTCCTGCGCCTGCACGACGAACTGCCCTATGCCTCGACCGTCGAGACCGAAGCCTGGCAGGAAAAGAAGGACGGATCGGTCCGCATCGAGCAGACGATCTATGTCCAGCGCGAGAGCCAGAAGCCGATCGTGCTGGGCAAGGGCGGGGCGACGATCAAGAAGATCGGCGAACTGGCGCGCGCCGAACTCGAGCAGATGTTCGAGCGCCGCGTGCATCTGTTCCTGTTCGTCAAGGTGCGCGAAGCCTGGCAGGACGATCCGGAGCGCTACGAAGCCATGGGGCTCGAATTTCCCAAGGGATAGCAGGATGAGCGACACGCGGCGCCGGAGCCTCGATCAGCGTTCCGCCTGAATGCACTGGCAGGATCAGGGGATCATCCTCGGCGCCCGGCGGCACGGCGAAACCGCCGGTATCGTCTCGATCCTGACCCGCGAACACGGCCGCCATCACGGTCTGGCCCGCGGCATCGCCGGCAAGCGGCTGCGTGGCGTGGTCGAGCCGGGAAACCGTGTCGCCTGTGCCTGGAGCGGCAGGCTGGCCGATCATCTCGGCATCTGGTCGCTGGAACTCGATCGTGCCCATGCCGCAGCCGTGCTCGACGATCCGCTGCGGCTGGCCGGCGTCGCGGCGGCGACCGCCATGGTCGAGGCCTGCCTGCCCGAGCGCGAGGCCCATCCGGCGCTCTACGAGGCGCTGGCCATCCTGCTCGACGCCATCGCGGATGGCGCGGCGTCGTGGCCGTTCGTCTATGTCCGATTCGAATTGGGGCTGCTGTCGGAACTGGGTTTCGGCCTGGATTTGTCGGCCTGTGCAGTTACCGGTGCGACGCAGGGCCTGACCCATGTCTCGCCGCGGTCGGGACGAGCGGTAACCGAGGAAGCGGGATTGCCCTACGCCGCCAAGCTATTGAGATTGCCATCCTTTCTGGCTTCGGGTCGAGGCGGACCCCCGGCGAACGATTCTCAGCGCGACCTTGCTGACGGTTTAGTCCTCTCGGCTTTTTTCCTTGAGCAGCGGGTGTTTCCCGCCGCCGGCCAGGCGCTGCCGCCGGCGCGGGGCCGGCTGGTCGACCGGCTGCTTGGCGCGGGCGCGGCAGTTGGTGTAGTAACCCGCCCATGAGCAAGCACCTGCCCCCCGGCGACATGCCGGACTCGATTCGCGACACCCCGCTCGCCGACGCGCTGAGCGAGCGCTACCTTGCCTATGCGCTGTCGACCATCATGGCCCGGTCGCTGCCCGACGTGCGCGACGGCATGAAGCCGGTGCAGCGCCGCGTGCTCTATGCCATGCGCCTCCTGAAGCTCGACCCCAATGCCGGCTTCAAGAAATGCGCCCGCGTCGTCGGCGATGTCATCGGCAAATACCATCCGCATGGCGACCAGTCGGTCTACGATGCGCTGGTCCGCCTGGCCCAGGAATTCGCCCAGCGCTATCCGCTGGTCGACGGCCAGGGCAATTTCGGCAATATCGACGGCGATAACCCGGCGGCCATGCGATATACCGAGGCCCGTCTGACGGAGATCGCCGAATTCCTGCTGCAGTCGCTCGACGACGATACCGTCGATTTCCGCGCGACCTACGACGGCGAGGAGCAGGAGCCGGTGGTGCTGCCGGCGGCGTTTCCGAACCTGCTGGCCAATGGCGCGACCGGCATTGCCGTCGGCATGGCGACCTCGATCCCGCCGCATAATGCTATCGAACTGATCGATGCCGCCGCCTGGCTGGTCAAGCATCCAGAGGCCCCGGTCGAGAAGCTCTGCAGCTTCGTCAAGGGCCCCGATTTCCCGACCGGTGGCATTCTGGTCGAGCCCCAGTCGTCGATGATCGAGGCCTACCGGACCGGCCGCGGTGCCTTTCGCCACCGGGCGAAATGGCAGGTCGAGGAAAAGTCGCGCGGCCAGTGGCTGGTTGTCGTTACCGAGATTCCCTATCAGGTCCAGAAGGGCAAGCTGGTCGAACGCATCGCCGAGCTGATCGGCGAGAAGAAGCTGCCGCTGGTCGGCGACGTCCGCGACGAGTCGGCCGAGGACGTCCGGCTGGTGCTGGAGCCGAAGTCGCGCAACGTCGCGCCCGAGGTGATGATGGAAAGCCTGTTCCGGGCGACCGACCTGGAAACGCGCTTCCCCCTCAATCTCAACGTCCTCGACGGCGGCAAGCAGCCGCGCGTCATGTCGCTCAAGGAGGCGCTGCAGGCGTGGCTGAACCATCGCCTCGAGGTGCTTGAGCGGCGGTCGCGCCATCGGCTGGAAAAGATCGCCAACCGCCTTCACCTGCTCGAAGGCTTCCTGATCGCCTATCTGAACCTCGACCGCATCATCGAGATCATCCGCACCGAGGATGAGCCCAAGCAGGTGATGATGGCCGAGTTCCGCCTGACCGACGTACAGGCCGAAGCCATTCTCAACATGCGCCTGCGTTCGCTGCGCCGCCTGGAAGAGATGGAGATCAAGAACGAGCACAAGTCGCTGTCCGACGAGAAGGCGGGTCTCGAGGCGCTGCTGGCCGACGAGGGCAAGCGCTGGACGGCGATCGGAACCGAGCTTTCGGACCTGAAGAAGAAGCTGAAGGCGCGCGGACCGCTGAACGAACGCCGCACCGAGGTGGCCGATGCGCCGGCCGTGGTCGACATCCCGATCGAGGCGATGGTCGAGCGCGAGGCGATCACCGTGATCCTGTCGGAAAAGGGCTGGATCCGTGCGGTGAAGGGCCATGTCGTCGACGACGGGTCGGCCTCGTTCAAGGAGGGCGATCGCGGCCGCTACTGGATCCAGTGCGAGACGATCGACAAGCTGGTGGTCTTCGGCACCAACGGGCGCGCCTATACGCTGTCGACCGACAAGCTGCCGCGCGGTCGCGGCCACGGCGAACCGGTCAGGCTGATGATCGACCTGGCCAACGACCAGGACATCGTCACGCTGTTCATCCACAAGGCCGGGACGAAGCGGCTGGTCGCCTCGACCGACGGCCGCGGTTTCATCGTGCCCGAGGACGAGATGATCGCCCAGACCCGCAAGGGCGTGCAGATCCTGAACCTCGACGAGAACCAGGAAGCGGCGATCTGCGTGCCCGCCGAAGGCGGCGACACCGTCGCGGTCACCGGCAGCTATCGCAAGCTGCTGCTGTTCCCGCGCGCCGACCTGCCCGAGATGACGCGGGGCAAGGGCGTGCGGCTGCAGAAGTTCAAGGATGGCCAGCTGACCGACGCCAAGCTGTTCAACAAGGCCGACGGGCTGACCTGGCTCGACCCGGCCGGGCGGACGCGGACCGAGACCAACCTGACCGAATTCTTCGGCGAGCGTGCCGGCACCGGCCGGGTGCCGCCGAAGGGTTTCCCCAAGAACAACAAGTTCGGCAACTGACATCATGCCCGACATGATCTACCTGCAGGCGGCGCTGCTCGGTCTGGTCGAAGGCCTGACCGAATTCCTGCCGGTCTCCTCGACCGGGCACCTGATCCTGCTGGGCGACGTGCTCGGGTTCGAGGGGCCGCCGGGCAAGGTCTTCGAGATCGTCATCCAGCTCGGCGCCATCCTGGCGGTCTGCTGGCTCTACCGGCAGAAGATCATCGATACGGTGCTGGGCTTCTTCGTCGATGCGACGGCCCGGCGCTTCGCCATCGCCGTCGTCCTGGCCTTCCTGCCGGCCGCGGTCCTCGGCGTGATGTTCCACAAGGTGATCAAGTCGGTCCTGTTCAACCCGCTGGTCGTCTCGATCTCGCTGGTCGTGGGCGGCGTGCTGATCCTGCTGATCGAACGGATGGCCGCCCGCGGCACGATCCGCCATGTCGACGACATCGACTATGCCACCGCGCTCAAGATCGGATTCTGCCAGGCGCTGGCGATGGTTCCGGGCGTCTCGCGCTCGGGTGCCACCATCATGGGCGCACGGCTTTTTGGGGTGCAGCGTGCCGCTGCAACGGAGTTTTCGTTCTTCCTGGCGATTCCGACGATGCTCGGCGCCACCGTCTACGACGGCTACAAGAACTTCTCCTCGATCGACGACACCGGTTTCGCCGTGATCGCGGTCGGTTTTGTCGTCGCCTTCCTCGCGGCGCTGGCGGTCGTGAAGGTCGCCGTCGCCTTCATCAGCCGCCACGGCTTCGGCGTCTTCGCCTGGTATCGCATCCTGCTCGGCGGGACGATGCTGTTCATCCTGCTGCGTTGACGATCGAAGAAGATCCGGTCGGCAAGCGGCGCCGACGGCAAGCCATCGCAGGTCGCCCGGCGGTGTTCCGGTTCCGGCTTCGGATGAATGCAGTTCGGCCGCCTGGCGACGTCGTCCTCCGTTGCAGTCCGGCGCCGGCCTGCCTAAATGTAGCGGCTGTCCGTTCGCCCCAGAGGTCGCCAAGCCATGGCCGGTATTCCGACGTTTGCCCTTGAGGGCGGTTTTCTGGCCGTCACCCGCCGCGACCCCGATGCCCGCTTCGTCATCGCCGGCGTGCCGTTCGACATCGGGACCACCAACCGCGGTGGCGCGCGTTTCGGGCCGGCGGCGATCCGCAAGGCCAGTCACATGCTGGTCGATGGTAGCCACCCGGTGTGGCGGGTCGATCCGGGCACCTTCGACATCGCCGATATCGGCAACTTCGCGATCGCGCTGGGCGAGGTGGCGGCCAGCTACACGCTGATCGAAGGCCAGGCCGAGGCGATCAAGGGCCAGCTGATCACGCTGGGTGGCGATCACGGCATCGCGCTGCCCCTGCTGCGCGCGTTGCGCCGCAAGGTCGGCGAGCCGCTCGGCCTCGTTCATTTCGACGCCCATGTCGACACCTGGCCGGATTCGTTCGGCCAGCCCTATGGCCACGGATCGTGCTTCTACCATGCGGTCGAGGAGGGGCTGGTGGATCCGACGCGGATGATCCAGATCGGCATCCGCTCGCCGGTGCAGAACGAGGTCATGGACTGGACGCTGAGCCGCGGCATCACGGTGCTGTCCGGGCAGGATGTCCACGCCCGGGGGCCGGCCAGCGTGGCCGACGAGGTCCGGCGCGTGATCGGTAGCGGCCCGGCCTATCTGTCGTTCGACATCGATGCGCTCGACCCCGCCTTCGCGCCCGGTACCGGCACGCCGGAGATCGGCGGGCTGGCCACCTGGCAGGCCCAGGCGATCATCCGGGCGCTGAAGGACATCGACTGGCGCGGCATGGACATGGTCGAGGTGTTGCCGGCCTTCGACCATGCCGAAATCACCGCGCTGGCCGCCGCGACGATGGTCTGGGAGTATCTGGCGCTGCTCGGTTCCTGAACCGTGGCGCGGCTCGACCATCTCACCATCGTCGCGCCGACGCTGGCCGAGGGGGTCGCGCATGTGCGGACCAGTCTTGGGGTCGAGGTGCCGTTCGGCACGCGCCATCCCTATATGGGCACCCACAATCACCGGCTGCAACTCGGCCAGGCCGTCTATCTCGAGATCGTCGCACTGGATCCGGAAGCCCGGCCGCCCGGCCGGCCGCGCTGGTTCGGCCTCGACGATCAGGACAAGGTCAGGGCCGACTGGGATGCCGGCCGCCGCCTGTGCGGCTGGGTGGCCAGCACCGAGGCAATCGATGCCGTGGACAAGCTGTCGCTACCGGGGTTCGAGTTCGCCATGGCGGCTGACGAGGCGCTGCCCTCGCTGATTGACCGCCACGGTGCGCCGCCGCCGATGGCCGCGATTCCCGATCTCGGCGCACGGCTGCGGCTATTCACCCTCGAACATCCCGATCCCGCCGCCGTAGCGGCGCTCTACCAGTCGATTGCTGAGTCGCCCGAAGTCGTTTACGGCCCAATACTTAGCTACCGGGCACTGATCGAAACATCGGCGGGGTTGAAAGAGCTGCGCTGATCGGCCCCAACAGCATAAAATGCTGCCTGGCCCCCTGCAGGCGATTTTTCTGCGGTATTTCGCTGTCGCAAAATTATCGCTTGCATCGCCGGGCTTTTGGCCTAAATACCGGGTCCAGACGCAATCGCACGTGCCCCCGGCCACTGGCGCTGCCACGATTTACGGCATGCAACCAGGTCAAGCAACGACGTAACGCGTCCTGTTCGGTAGAACCGGTCAACCGTGGGCCGGGTCCCTTATGGGAGGTGGATATGATCGCGCCGGGACACAGTACAGGGTCTCCCTGACAACTCGCGCGCCGCTGGCCTGAACGACCGAGCACCGCTTCTGCGGTGGGAAGTCGTCTCCTCAGCCATCGGCACCCCCGACATCGTCGCCTGAAAGATCGCTTCGGCCTTCGTGCCTGAAGTGTCCGTGGGCATGGTTTCGCCGTCACCGGTCCGTGGGGCCGGTGCGCCAGTCGTTGGAGCTTGACCGATGGCCAGCCGTCGTTTCCGCCTCGCCGTTGCCCCCGTCCGCCGTCGCGTCGATGCGGCCCCGCAGCCGCGGATGACCGTCGATGTCGCCGTCGCGGCCGAGCGCCCGACCGATCCGATGCACTGCCTGCGCCCGGCGGTGATCGCCGAAGCCGCGGCGGCCTTCGTCGAGGCCTTTCCCGGCGATGTCCTCTACGCGGTGAAGTGCAACCCGGAACCGCGCGTGCTGCGTGCCCTGTGGCAGGGCGGCGTGCGTCACTTCGACTGCGCCTCGCCGGCCGAGGTCGCGCTGGTCCGCAGCCTGTTTGCCGATGCCGCGATCCACTACATGCACCCGGTCAAGGCCCGCCCGGCGATCCGCGAAGCCTATGCGACGCATGGCGTGCGCGACTTCTCGCTCGATTCGGCGGCGGAGCTGCAGAAGATCCTCGACGAGACCAATGGCTCGGGCGAGCTCGGCCTGTTCATCCGCCTGGCCCTGCCGAAGGGTGGGGCGGTCTATGATCTGTCGGGCAAGTTCGGCGCCGAGATGGCCGACGCCGTGGAACTGCTGCGCGCGGCGCGGGTGCATGCCCGCACGCTGGGTGTGTGCTTCCACGTCGGCTCGCAATGCCTCGATCCCGTCGCCTATGCCCGCGCCATCGCGCTGGCCGGCGAGGTGATCAAGGCCGCGGGCGTGGCGATCGACGTGATCGACGTGGGCGGCGGCTTCGCGGTCAGCTATCCCGGCGTCACCCCGCCGCCGCTCGGCGCCTACATGGCCGAGATCGAGGCGGCGGTCGAGCGTCTCGATCTGCCGGCCATGCCCCGCCTGTGGGCCGAGCCCGGCCGTGCGCTGGTCGCGGGCGGCACCTCGGTCGTCGTCCAGGTCCAGCATCGCCGCGGGGCCGAGCTGTTCATCAACGACGGCGTCTATGGCAGCCTGTCGGATGCGGGGATTCCGGCCTTCAAGTTCCCGGTGCGGCTGATCCGCGACGGGCGTGAAGTTCCGGTGGAAGAGGGCGCGATGCGTGATTTCGCCTTCTTCGGCCCGACCTGCGACAGCGTCGACCGGATGAACGGGCCGTTCCCGCTGCCCGACGATGTGCGCGAGGGCGACTGGATCGAGATCGGCCAGCTCGGCGCTTACGGCGCATCGCTGCGCACCGCGTTCAACGGTTTCGATCATGCAAACATGGTCGAGGTCGTCGACCGCCCGATGCTGGAGACGCCGGGCCTCGCCCTGGTCGCCTGACTGAAGTAATAGTACTGTCATCGCCGTGTCACACCGCGCCCCCAAAAGGGGCGCGGTGGGGCAGACTATTGTTCTTGAAGGAGAAGGAAGATGAAGCATTGCGCGTTCGCCGGCCGTCTGGTGATGGTCGGGTTCGGCTCGATCGGTCAGGGCGTCCTGCCGCTGATCCTGCGGCATATCGACATGCCGCGCGACCGGATCACCATCGTCACGGCGGAGGAACGCGGCCACGACGTCGCCAATGAATACGGCATCACGTTCGTCAAGCAGGCGCTGACCCGCGAGAATTACAAGTCGGTGCTGGACCCGCTGCTCGGTGCCGGCGACTTCCTGTGCAACCTGTCGGTCGACGTCTCGTCGGTCGCGTTGATTCATTACGCCCAGGACAAGGGCGCCTTCTACATCGATACCTGCATCGAGCCCTGGCTCGGCGGCTATACCGATCCGTCGCTCAGCCCGTCGCAGCGCTCGAACTACGCCTTGCGCGAATCCGCGCTGGCCCTGCGCGACCAGTACAAGGGCGGGCCGACCGCGGTGCTGACCCACGGCGCGAATCCCGGCATGGTCTCGCACTTCGTCAAGGAAGCGCTGCTCAACATCGCGCGCGACACCGGCCGTACCGCCGCAGCGCCGGCCGACCAGGCCGGCTGGGCCGCGCTGGCCCGCGACCTTGGCGTCAAGGTGATCCATGTCGCCGAGCGCGACACCCAGCTTGCCAGCGTGCCGAAGCAACGCGACGAATTCGTCAACACCTGGTCGATCGACGGTTTCGTCGGCGAGGGGTGTCAGCCGGCCGAGCTCGGCTGGGGCAGCCACGAGAAGGCGCTGCCGCCGGATGGCCGTCGCCACGACTTCGGCTGCGATGCCGCGATCTACCTGATGCGGCCGGGCGCCTCGACCCGCGTGCGCACCTGGACGCCCGGCGAAGGGCCGTTCCACGGCTTTCTGATCACCCACAACGAGGCGATCTCGCTGGCCGACTACTATACCGTCCGGGAAGGCGACAAGGTCGTCTACCGTCCGACCGCGCATTACGCCTATCACCCCTCCGACGACGCCGTGCTGTCGGTGCACGAAATCGCCGGCAAGAACTGGGAAATGCAGTCGCGCAAGCGCCTGATGATGGACGAGATCGTTTCCGGCGTGGACGAGCTCGGCGTCCTGCTGATGGGCCACGAGAAGGGCGCCTACTGGTATGGTTCGGTGCTGTCGATCGACGAGGCGCGCCAGCTGGTGCCGCACAATAACGCCACCAGCCTGCAGGTCACCGTCGCCGTGCTGTCCGGCATGATCTGGGCGATCGAGAATCCGCGCGCCGGCCTAGTCGAGGCCGATCACCTCGACCACGCCCGCATCATGGAAATCTCGCGTCCCTATCTCGGCAAGATGGTCGGCGCCTATACCGACTGGACCCCGCTGCAGGATCGCGGCAAGCTGTTCGCCGAGGACATCGACACCGACGATCCCTGGCAGTTCAAGAACTTCCGGGTCGTCTGACGGCTACGGGCCCGTCCCCTTCGCCGGGGGCGGGCTTGGTTCGTGGGGGGTAGTGAATGTTTTCCCGATGCGCGCCCGGGCTTTTCCTGGCCATTGTCGTCGCTGATCCGGCAGTGGCACAGCAGTCCGGACCGCAAGGCGAGCCTGAAGGAAAGCTGCGCCGGCAGATTCATCTGGTTCCGCTGGAGGGCGGCCAGCTGATGGAGATGACCGTGTTCCGGCCGCCGGGCGATGGCCCCTGGCCGCTCGTGGTTATCAATCACGGCTCGCCGGGCTCGCCGGCGGAACGCAAGACGATGCGGCCGGTCTACTCGCAGCCCTCGGAATGGTTCGTCGGCCAGGGGTATGCCGTCGCCTTGCCGGTTCGCCGTGGCTATGGCGCCACGGGCGGCGATTGGGCCGAGACTTACGGCAAGTGCCGCACTGCCGATTTCTATTGGGCTGGGCTCGAGACAGCGCGCGACATCAACGCGGCAGTGACCTACATGCAGCGCCAGCCGTTCGTGCGTGGCGACAAAGTCGTGTTGGTCGGCCAGTCGGCAGGAGGTTGGGGCGTGATTGCTGCCTCGGCGGCGCCGGTCAAAGGGGTGGTCGGTGTGATCAATTTCGCCGGCGGCCGCGGCGGTCATCTCGGCGGCGACACGTCGATCAATGCCAATGAGAACTGTGCGCCGGAACGCCTGATCGAAACGGCGGGGAAATATGGCGCAACCGCCGGTGCGCCCACCCTGTGGGTCTACACCGAGAACGATTCCTATTTCGATCCGAAGCTGTCGCGGTCGGTATTCGACGCCTATGTGAAGGCGGGTGGCAAGGGTGACTACAAGCTGATGCCTGCCTTCGCCAAGGACGGGCACAGCTTCTTCGGCGGCAAGGGCGGCGTCGAGATCTGGTCGGGCCCGGTCAAGGCCTTTCTCGCGCCTCTGCAATAGCCGTCAGCGCGCTGCAGTCGCGCCGCGCCGCATTTTCCTCCCGGCGAATCAGGTCGCGCGCCTCGCGCTCGCAGCGCGCGCGCAAGGCCTCGACTTCTTCATCCGTAAGATGCTCGATGCCGATGAAGCGGTTGCGCGCCTCGCTGACGCGGATCAGTTCGTCCAGCTTGGCCTGGATCGCCGCGCCATCCCGGTTCTGGGTGTTCTGAATCAGGAACACCATCAGGAAGGTGACGATGGTCGTGCCGGTGTTGATGACCAGTTGCCACGTGTCCGAGAAGCCGAACAGCGGCCCGCTTGCACCCCAGACGACGATGGCAAGGCAGCACAGGGCAAAGGCTGCAGGACGTCCCGCCGCGTGGGCAACCCCGTTGGCGAACTTGGTGAACCAGACCGAACCGCCCATGGCGCGCTCCGCGATGACATCAATGTGATGTCGAAACGCGCCGAGATCGAATCCGGTTGCGGGACGGTGGCGGGATCAGATCTTGGCGAAAGAAGCGACGACCATGACGACGCAGGCGATCAGGCCGGCATAGACCGAATCGACGGCCACCGCGGTCCACGGCTGATGCTTGCGGCGCCGGAAGGCCACACTCGCCAGGACGGCCAACGCCAGGACCCCGAGCACGGCGTAATAGAGATTGAGAGACATCATCCACTCCAGAAAGGCGCGGGATGATAGGTCGGCCGTCGTTTCAAGGCAATTCGTTAGTCGGCGGCCTCGGCGGCCGGGACCCCGATGGCCGTAGCCTCGGGCGGACCCAGCGGCTGCCAGCCATTGGCGGTCAGTGCCTCCAGCGGCTGATAGGTGCGCTTGTAGGCCATCTTGCGGCTCTCGCCGATCCAGTAGCCGAGATAGACGTAGTCGAGCCCTTGGGTCTGCGCCGTGGCGATCGCCGCCAGCACCATGAAGCCGCCGGGGCTGCGCGCCTCGGCGGTCGGTTCGAAGAACGAGTAGACCAGCGACTGGCCGTCCGACATCCGGTCGGTCAGGCAAACCCCGAACAGCCGCCCGTCCGGCTCGCGGTACTCTGCCAGGTGGGTCGAGACCGGGCTATCCTCGATCATCGCGCGGTAGTCGGCGAAATCCATGTCGGCCATGCCGCCGCCGGCGTGGCGCGACAGCACATAGCGGCGAAACAGCGCGTAATGCTCGCGTGTCGCATAGGGCGGCACCAGCCGCATGGTCACGCCGGCGTTCTTCTTCCAGATGCGGCGCTGCGTGCGGTTCGGTACGAAGCCGCCGACCAGGACCCGGACGGGCACGCAGGCATTGCAATCATCGCAAGCCGGACGGTAGGCCAGATCCTGGCTGCGCCGGAAGCCGGCGTGGCTCAACGCCTCGTGCAACCGGTCGGGGTCGTCGCCGGTCAGCAACGTGACGACCTTGCGTTCCATCCGGTCCGGCAGATAGGGGCACGGCGTCGGCGGCGTCGCAAAGAAGTGTCGCAGGGGTATCTGCACCCGATGTTTCACCCCGTCTGCCCTTTCCGGCCCGGCGGCCGTTCGTGAGAACCCAGCTTATCGCATCGGAGTTAAGGGACAAGACCCCCGATCGGCCGCATGACCTGCCCGTGACAGCCGTTACTGAGGGTGGAACGACCCGGTGTTTAAAGCTGTGGTTGACCAGGGCAGCTTTCAATGTTGGTTAACAGGTGAGGCCATAACGTGGTGCACCATGAGCGGTGAAGCGGCAAGACGCGAGACGGCCGGCGGCAGCCACGGGGCAACCGCGGCGCTGCGCCGCCAGTTGGCGGCGACACTCGACATGGCCGCCCAGGTCATCGACGCCACGATCCGCGAGCGCGCGCTGCGCCCGGGCGACGGCAAGCGGCTGATCGACGCGCTGAAGCAATCGCCCTGGTTCGATGGCCTCGCCAGCCGGGCGCTGATGGCGGTCGAGGCCGAACTGCCCCATGCCGAGCGGGACGGCCGCAAGGACCTGTTCCAGCGCGTCATGGTCCATCCCCTCGAATCGCTGCTCGATTCCGGCGCCATCGACCGGCGCTATCTTTCGAATTATTTCGCCTTCTTCCGACATCTGCTGGGCGACGATCGCGACGAGTTGCAGATCGAATGCGAGGCGGTTGCCGACGAAATCTCGCCAACGGCCCCCGAGCCCGACTGGAAGACATTCTACCAACACCCGCGAATCCAGGGCGTCTACTTCAAGGTGCTCGGCCGGATCGCCAGGTCGTTTGCGCGCTTCGACCTGCGGCGCCAGTGGTTCATCGACCTGATGAGCTACGACCCGGCGACGGAGGCGGTTTCGGCCCATGTCTATATCCCGTCGCGCGAGCATGAGCCGTTGCCGCCGTTCGACGGCCAGCACTTCCGCCTGCTGTTTCATGCACTGTTCGCCCCGGCCCGCAACCCGACGCCGGAGCAGCGTGCGATCATCGAGGAGCGGCTGGGCATGACGCCGGAGCAGGCGTTCGGCCGATTCCTTGGGGCGCTCGACGACAACTGAACCCGCCCGCGCCCCGGCCGGGGCCGCCCGAACGCATGAGACCGTTGCATCCTTTGCACGCCTCATTGGCGCGGGGGCTGCCAATATGCGGCAACATCGCGGCTTCACAGGCTAAGTGACAGGGATCAGGATGCGGACACGGCTTGCCACGCAGATCGGGATCGACGTTCCGGTAATCCAGGGGCCGATGGCCGGGGGCGCGACGACACCCGAACTGGTGGGTGCGGTGTCGAATGCCGGTGCGCTCGGTTCGCTCGGTGCGGCCATGCTGTCGCCTTCCGATCTGCGCGAGGCGATTCGCGCCGTCCGCGCCCGCACCGCGCGGCCGTTCAACGTCAACCTGCTGGTCCCGACGCCGGAGGATCCGCGGCTCGGGGCAGCGGCGGCAATGGTCAAGCGCCTCGGCGCATATCACAAGGAACTCGGGCTTGACGCCCCGGCGTTGCCGGACAAAGCAGCCGAGGATTTCCACGCCCAGATGCAGGTGATCATCGAGGAGAAGGTGCCGGTCTTCTCGTTCGCCTTCGCGATTCCCGAACCGGCGCTGCTCGCCGGCATCAAGGCATCGGGTGCCAAGGTCCTCGGCACGGCGACGACGGTGGCCGAGGCACGTGCGCTGGTCGAGGCCGGTGTCGACGTCGTGGTCGCGCAGGGTTCGGAAGCGGGCGGGCATCGCGGCACCTTCCTGGCAGAATTCGACGACGCGATGATCGGGGTGATGACACTGGTTCCCCAGATCATCGATGCGGTCGACGTTCCCGTCGTGGCAGCCGGCGGCATCATGGACGGCCGCGGCATCGCCGCGGCGCTGGCCTTGGGCGCGGCCGCGGCCCAGATGGGCACGGCCTTCCTGACCTGCCCGGAGTCCGGCATTCCGGTCTCCTACAAGGAAGCCATTCCCAAGGCCGAGGCCGAACAGACCGAAGTCACCCGGGCGTTCTCGGGCCGGCCGGCCCGCGGCATCCGCAACCGGTTCATGGTCGATCTGCGCGAGACCGGCGCGGCGATCCCGCCCTATCCGATCCAGAATGCGCTGACCCGGCGCCTGCGCGCCGAGGCCGCCAAGCGCGGCCTGACCGATTTCATGTCGATGTGGGTCGGGCAGGGCGCGCGGCTTGCGCGGCCGCTGCCCGCGGCGGAACTGGTCGGCCTGCTGGCGGCCGAAACCGAGACATCGCTCAGGCGTTTTGCCTGAGCGTCGCCGACGGCGTCTCGCCATAGGCGGCACGGTAGCTTTCGGCGAAGCGGCCGAGATGGGTAAAGCCCCAGCGTAGCGCGATCTCGGTGACCGAACGGTCCGCCATGCCAGGCCCGGTCAGTTCGGCGCGGACGCGGGCCAGCCTGACGCCACGCAGATAGCCCATCGGCGTCGTGCCCTTGAAGCGCCGGAATCCTTCCTGCAAGGCCCTGAGCGAGGTTCCCGATATCTCGGCCAGCCGCGGCGCATCGATCGCCTCTTCCGGGCAGGCTTCCAGATAGTCGATGGCCCGCTTCACGTGGCGCGGCATCGCCGGCGAGACGCGATGGTCCAGCCAGGCCGACAGGTTGCTCGGTTGCGCCTCCAGCAGCGCCGTCATGATCAGCCGCGCCGCCTCGGCCGTGGCCAGCGCGGCCCCGGTCAGGGCATCCGAACGATCGAGCATCGCGCGCAGCATCAGAACATAGTCGAGGAAGGCGCGGCCGCGTTCGGTCGTCAGGTCGAAGCCGAGATCGAAATGCAGCGGCTGGGCGACCGGCCGGTCGAGCAGGGCGGCGACGTGGCGCTCCAGCACCGCGCGCTCGATCTTGACGATCAGGTGGGGGGTGCCGGCCTGCCAGCGCATCGCCAGGTGTTCGCGCGGGTCGGGGATCGAGGCAAGGCCGGGGCCGGCGCCGACGATGGCGCGGCCGCAGGCGATCTCGGCCCGCCCGGCCAGCGGGATCTGCACCAGGAAGAAGCGGCCGAGGGCACCGGGCTCGATCGTCACCGCGCCGCCGTAATCGACGTAGTTCAGCGATACCGGGCCCAGTGGCGCATGGTGATGACGGGCGGCGAGCCTTTCTCCCCGGCCTTCCAGCGCCAGATGATGCGGGCAGAAGATGCGGGCGACGCGGTCGCGCGCCTCGTCCAGATCCTCGGTGGCGAACACGGTGTAACGCGCCAACGGCAGCGCGGCCTGCATACGCGCCTCCTTCGCTTGCCCCCTGTCTTTGCGCAACACTCTATCGGCAAATGGTCGGTCGGGCAGCTTTCCATTTCGCCGCGACCATGCTCGACCGCGTTTTTCGGATAGTGGTCGCCCGGCGCGGATTTCGAGCCTGCCGGTTTTGCCCCAGCCTTGACCGCAAATGGCCGGGAGGGCTGACATGAACGGGAAATGCGTGATCGTGACCGGCGGGGCGACCCTGATCGGCGCGGGCGTGGTCGAGGCGTTCCGGGCGGCGGGCGCCTCGGTGGTGATTGCCGACATCGACCGGTCGGGCGGAGGCGACCTTGCCGGACGGCTCGGACCCGGTGTGCTGTACCAGTACACCGATGTGACCGACGACGCCTCGATCGAGGCCTGCGTCGCCGCGGCCGAGGCGGCGTTCGGCGGCGTCGACTGCCTCGTCAATCTCGCCTGCAGCTATCTCGATGATGGTTTTGCCTCGGGCCGCGACGACTGGCACAAGGCGCTCGACGTCAATCTGGTCGGCGCGGCGATGATGGCCAGAGCTGCGGTGCCGGCGGTCGAGCGTCGCGGCGGCGGGGCGATCGTCAATTTCGGCTCGATCTCGGCCAAGGTCGCCCAGACCGGCCGCTGGCTCTATCCGGTCTCGAAGGCCGCTATGCTGCAGCTGACCCGCAACATGGCAATGGATCTGGCACCGCGCGGCATCCGCGTCAACGCCGTGTCGCCGGGCTGGACCTGGTCGGCGATCATGAACCAGCTGACCCACGGCGACCGCGCCAAGACCGATCGGGTCGCGGCGCCCTTCCACCTGCTGGGCCGCGTCGGCAATCCGGCCGAGGTCGCCGATGTCGTCGTCTTCCTCTGCTCGGATCGCGCCGGCTTCGTCACCGGCGCCGACTGGGCGGTCGATGGCGGCTACAGCGCGATGGGACCGGAGCAGGCCGTGCCCGCCATTCCCCAATTGATGGCCTGAGACAGAGAGGCAGAGCATCATGCGAGAGATCGTCATCGTCGGCGCCGGGCAGTCCGGCCTGCAACTGGCGCTGGGGCTGCAGGCCCGCGGCTACGGCGTCACCGTCCTCACCAACCGCACCGGCGACGACATCGCCCGCGGCAAGGTGATGTCCAGCCAGTGCATGTTCGCCACGGCGCTGAGCCACGAACGCGCGCTCGGCCTCGATTTCTGGGCCGACGAATGCCCCGATGTCGAGGGCATCTCCTTCACCGTCCCGGCCCCGGACGGGTCGGGCAAGGCGATCGACTGGGCGGCGCGGCTCGACCGGCCGGCGCAGGCAGTGGACCAGCGGGTGAAGATCCCGCGCTGGCTGGCCGAGTTCGAGCGGCGCGGTGGCAAGGTCGAACTGGTCGAGGCCGGCATTCCCGATCTCGAACGGCATGCCGCCCGCGCCGATCTGGTGATCGTCGCCGCCGGCAAGGGCGAGATCGCGCAGATGTTCCAGCGCAACGCCGAAACCTCCACCTTTGCCCAGCCGATGCGGGCCCTGGCACTGACCTACGTGACCGGCATGACGCCGCGGCCCGGCCACAGCGCCGTCTGCTTCAACCTGTGCCCGGGCGTCGGCGAGTATTTCGTGTTCCCTGCCCTGACCACTTCGGGCCCCTGCGAGATCATGGTGTTCGAAGGCATTCCGGGCGGGCCGATGGATTGCTGGGGCGACGTGAAGACCCCGGCGGAACACCTCGCACGCTCGACCGCCATCCTGCGCCAGTTCTTTCCCTGGGAGGCCGAGCGCTGCAACCACGTCGAGCTGACCGACGGGAACGGCATCCTGGCCGGCCGCTTCCCGCCGACCGTTCGCCATCCGGTGGCCCTGCTGCCTTCCGGCAAGCCGGTGCTGGGCATGGCCGATGTCGTCGTCCTGAACGATCCGATCACCGGTCAGGGATCGAATAACGCGGCGAAATGCGCGGCAAGCTATCTCGAGGCGATCATTGCGCATGGCGACCGGGCGTTCGATGGCGCTTTCATGCAGGCGACGTTCGATCGCTACTGGGCCTATGCCCGGCATGTCGCGCGCTGGACTAACGCCCTGCTGCTGCCTCCGCCGCCGCACGTGCTGATGCTGCTGGGCATGGCCAACACGCTGCAGCCGATCGCCGACCGCTTCGTCGCGGGGTTCGACGATCCCCGCGACTATGCCGACTGGTTCTTCGAGCCGGAGCAGGCCGAAAGCTACGTCGCCACTCTGCGCGCCGCAGCCTAGGCGATCGCCGCTCGCCGGCGAACTTGGCAGGCATGACGGATGCATCGGCATCCGTCATGCCGATCACCCCCGCTCGACGGCGTCGGCGAAAGCGGCGAGGCTGTCGAAGCGCCAGCCGATCTTCGGCATCTCGGCCGGCAGCGGCGTCGCGCCCTGGCCGGTCATGCCGGCGCGGCGGTCGATCCAGACATTGGCCAGCCCCCTGGCGGCGGCGGGCACGTGATCGTGGAACAGGCTCTGCGCCACATGCAGGACCGCACCCGGCGCGATGCCCCGGCGCTGCAACTGGTCCAGCGCGTAGTCGAAATTGCGCGGGTTCGGCTTGTAGCTGCCGATGTCTTCGGCCGTGAAGGTCGCGTCGAACGGATGGCCCAGGCGGGGCAGGCTGCCGCCGATGCTCCTGTTGTCGACGTTCGACAGCGCGTAGAGCTGGAAATGACGCTTGAGGCGAACCAGCGCGCCGGCACTGTCCGGAAAAGCCGGCCATTCGGGCACCGAGGCACCGAAAGCCAGTGCCGCCGCCTCGTCCGGTCCGACGCCCCAGCTGCGTTGCAGGTCGCGATGGACGGCGGCGAGCAGGGTCGAATAGGGCATGCCCGGATGGTCGGCTTCCCAGCGCCCCTCCGCCGCGGCGAAGGCCGACAGCAGGCCCTCGTCGTCGAGCCCGAGGCCATGCTGGACGGCGAACGGCCGCAATTGGGCGAGGATGCCGGCCTCCCAGTCGATCAGGGTGCCGTAGACGTCGAAGGTGAGGGCGCGGAAGGTACTGAAGCTCATGGCGGTCTCCTGGATAAGATCCCCGCCAGACTGGCTGGGCCGGTTGCCGGCGTCTTGACCCTGACGCTCGATTCCTTGACCCGGACTCCACGCGACCGCGATCAGAACGACAGGATTGTGCCCACCAGATAGGCAACCCCGCGGTTCTGATTCTCCGGGACGCCGCTATAGCTTCGCCAGCGACCGGCTTCGACGCCACCGTTGATCGAGATGCCCGGCCCCAGCGCGTAGGATGCGCCCAGCGACAGGCCGGCGTAGCGATCCTGGCCCAGGCGGGCACCGGTGTCGTCGCGTGCCTCGACTGCCGAATGGTAGTAGGCAGCGCCGATGCGCCAGCGCGACCAGGTGTAGGCCATTCCGACATTCCAGTGCTGCTGGCGCGTCGGCAGCGGACTGAACGCCAGCCCGGCGCGGATGCCGGAATTGTCGGTCATGTACCCGCCACCGAGGGTGAGGCCGGCATAGCCGATCTGCGCACCCAGGTTCCACGACCGGCGATCAGTGAACGAGCCGGTGGGATTGTTGACTTCCAGCGTCGAACCGTACCAGCCGGCCGAGAGGGTCGCCTCGACGCCGCCGACGTTGATGGTGTAGTTGGCCCCGGCGCCGAGCCCGTTCTTCTGTTCGCCCACCAGGTTGTCAGGGTTGAACGCCGTCGTGATGCCGCAGGTGTTGGTCCCGGTCGGCGCCCCGACGCTGCAACTCTGCGGTGCGAAGGAGATGCCGATCTGCAGCCCTGCCACGCGCGGGGTGTAGTAGGCGATCTTTTCGTACTTGAACGTGTCGATATAGGTCAGGTGGCCGCCGATCGCCGTCACCAAGTTTCCACCCGGCTGACTTAAGGCGAAGAAGTCCGCATAGTCCTGGCCGAAGCCAAGGCCCTGCGCATCGAACGGGTTCGGGGCGGCGACATGCATCTGGAACGCCGGCCCGCGCTGCTTGCCGAGTTCGAGGCGGCCGACGGGGGTGTCGGCAAAGATGTAGGAGCGGTCGATCTGGTCGCCCTGGGCCGCCTCGCCGCGGAGCTGGATCCGCACGCCCACGCGGCTGCCCCCTGCCAGTTGGCCGATCCCCGCGAACTCGATGCGGGACTTGCGGAAGATCGCGATGTTCCGGGTATCCGCGCCCGGTTGGCCGGGACCGTCCTGCTCCGATTTGCCGGCGAAATATCCCATGAAATACCCGCCGACCGACAGTGCGATCGGTGCTTCGGTCTGCGGTTGGGCACTGGCATGAAACGGCACAGCCAGTACGGCCGCGCCTGCCACGAAGGCAAAACGACGCATTCCTCTCTTCCCCCTCGGAAGTCGATCGTCATGTCCCCGGCGGCGCGGCGGCCACCGTCAAGGGATGGGCGCCGGCGCGATGCTGACGGGCGCCGCCCCCGGTGCCAACAGCGTTGCCGAGTCGTTGTCTGCGAATTGAAGCGAGATCTGGCCCAGTTCGCCGGTGCAGTCCTTGGTGCCTGCTGGCGTCGTGCCGGCGGTGCAGCGGCGCAACGCCGCCGTGAACAGGTTGTCCGGGCCGATCGTGCCTTCGGCCATCGTCCAGGTAGGAATCCCGGCGGCATCGAATCCCACCACGATCACGCGAAGTGCCCCGGCCATGGCCGGTTCCAAGACATAGCCTTCGCTGCCGCCCGGCGTGCGCCACATACCCGCATGGGGCACGATCGTCGGCAAACCGGGCGAAGGCAGCGCCATGCCGCTGCGCGTCCCGGTCACCGTGACCGGGATGCAGCGATCAATCGACCCTGGGCCGCATTTGGACCCGTCCACCCAGGTCGCACCGGTGAAATCTGTCTGCCTGAATATGGGATTTCTGAAAATGGCTTGCCGAAGATCTGCCCCCGCAAAGGACGTGCTGTTGAGGCGGCTTTCGTTGAATTCGGCGCCTCTCAAGTCACTATTGCTGAAATTGGCGCCTCCAAGTTTGGCTCGCCAAAATTTAGCACGCTCCAGACTGGCGTTAGAAAGGTTGGCTTGGATCATGTCTACGCTATCGAAAAGGCCAGATTTGGTCGATATCTCGCTCAAATTGGCGCCGATCAGATCGACATGCCTGAGTTCAAGTGAATTAATCTTGGACTTCGACAGATTTATTCCCTGAACTGAAAAATCAGTAGCAGAGAGGTGCCATATCGTTGTGCCTTGGCAGCTGCCGTTTGGCTCGATCTTGCAAGGGCAACTGCTGCCGTTATTCGAATCACCTTGGCAACGTACACTACCCGCCGATGCCGATGCCGGCGCCGCGAGCCACGTCGCGGTGAGCGCGGCAAGAAGCAGAATGACCAGTCGCATGATCGAAATTTCCCTATCCACGCCGCCCCTGCGGGGTCCCGCGCATTGGCCCCGACTTTGAACGTCCACACCTGACGTAAGCGAGCAAAGGTTGTCAAGTGACGCACTCGCCGCTGGCGAGTTCGGCGATCGTTGCATCTGGTTGACGGGCGAATCCGAAGACCGCGATATCATCGGCCGTATCGAGGAGGCGCTTGGGATGACCGGACTGATTCGAATTCTTGCCCTGCTGATGCTGTGCTGTGCTGTCGGCCGCAATCCGGCATCGGCGCAGACCGTCGGTGCTCCTGTATCAGTCGCCGCCGGCGTCACCTACGAGTTCCTGGCGCGCTGGGATGTCGACAGGCTGAACCGGATCCTGACGACCGATACGTCGGCATTCGCCGGGCTGCCGGTGACCTACAGCCCGGCGCGCAATGCGGTGAAGCTTTATCGCGTGCGCTATCCGTCGGTGATCCCGGAACGCGGCAACAAGCCCACCATGGCGTCCGGCCTGGTCGCGGTGCCCGATACCGGCGGCGCCAGCTTACCCATGGTCTCCTACCAGCACGGCACCGTCTATGGTAAGCAGCAGGTGCCCTCGTTCGCCGAGCAGTCGCCCGAAACCCAGCTGATGCTGGCCCAATTCGCCGGCCAGGGTTACATCCTCATCGGTGCCGACTATTTCGGCCTGGGCGAATCCGACGAGCCCGAAGGCTACATGGTCAAGGCCAGCCACCAGCAGGCGACCTACGACATGCTGATGGCCGCACGCGCCGTGCTCGCAGCCCTCGATCGTTCCGCGACCAAGCTGTTCCTGGCCGGATGGTCACAGGGTGGCTTCGTCACGCTCGCGATGCTGGAAAAGCTCGAAAGCGCCGGCGTGCCCGTCGCGGCGGCGATGACCGCGAGCGCTCCTGCTGATGTTTTCGTCGCCCTGAATGGTTTCCTGAATTTCCCCCGCCCCAATGATGCCGACTGGGTGCCGACCTTGTTCATCCTGTCGGCGTTCGCGTTCGAGAATTATTACGGCATTCCCGGTCTGGCCCGCTCGGTCCTGACCGACGCATACTACGACCTGGCGCGCAAGGCCTACGAGCGGCAGCCGTTCGATCCGTCCCAGGTTCCGACCCAACTGCGCCAGATCGTCCGGGCGGAGTATTTCGATCCGCAGTTCTTCGCCGCCTCGGCCTATGGCCGGCTGGTGGCGGCGACCCAGGCCTATCGCTGGGTGATCAGGACACCGGTCCGGACCTTCTACGGCGAGACCGACGAGGCGATCCGCACCGAACTCGGGCAATTGCCGATGACCTGGCAGAAGGCGATGGGCAACGATCGGGTCGCGGCGGTCTCGACCGGCAAGACCAGCCATCGCGGCACGTTTGCCGTCGCCGTGCCGCAGTGGAAGGCGTGGATGGATCAGCAATAGCGCGGCGTCAGCGGCGCCGCAGCTGCCCAGGGGTAACGCCGCGCCGGCGGCGCAGCGCCCGGGTCAGGGCGCTCTGCTCGGCATAGCCGCAGGCCAGCGCGATCTCGGCGATGCCCAGGCGACCCTGGCCCAGCAGGTCGACGGCGCGGTCGAGCCGCAGGTCGGCCAGGCAGGCGGCCGGGCCCTGGCCGGTGGCGGTGCGAAAGGCGGCATGGAGGCGGGAAGGCGACAGGCCGGTCTCGGCGGCCAGATCGGCGACGGTCAGCGGTTCGGCCAGGCGCCGTTCCATCACCGCCAGCGCGTCGGCGACGACGGCGGGCATTTTCGGAATTTCAAAACGCCGTTCCAGCGCATCGCGCAGCAGGGCGGTCGCGTGATGGGCCAAGGCCGGCTCGATCCGGTCGGTGCCGCGTTCGCCGAGATAGCCGAGCAGGTGCCCAAGGCCGGAATCGACGGGAAAAAACGGTGCGCTGGCCGACCGGGTCCGAACCAGCCGTTCGGCCCGGTCGTCGCCGAGGGTCAGGTCGAGCACCACGAAACGATTGGCGCCTTCGGCCGGCCGGAAGCGATGCATCTGGCCGGCGGCGACCACCACGGCCCGGTCACCGCCGACGATGTCTTCATGATCGCCGACCGCCAGATGCAGCCCGCCGGCCAGGGGCAGCACGACCTGGTGATGATCATGGGCATGGGCCGCCTCGGCCGCGCGATAGCTGCGGAGCGACAGGCCGTGCAAGGGTGAAGGGTAGGCGCCCATGGCGCCCACCTTAGCGCAAACCGCGCCTCAGCCCCAGAGGGCCGCCGCAGGCGGCGACACCTGGCTGCCGCTGAAGCTCAAGCCCGGATCGCGATCGGTCCTGAGCAGCAGCGGGCCATCGAGATCGACGAACGCGGCGCCCGGCGTCAGGCACATCGCCGGCGCCATGGCCAGCGAGGTGCCGACCATGCAGCCGACCATGATCCCGGCCCCCGCCGCCTTGGCGGCCTTCGCCAGCGCGATCGCCTCGGTCAGCCCGCCGGTCTTGTCGAGCTTGATGTTGATCACCTCGTACCGTTTCAGCACTTCGGCGAGATGATGACGATCGTGCAGGCTTTCGTCGGCGCAGATCGGGATGGAGCGGTCGCGATCGTCGAGGGCCGCGTCGGCATTCGCCGGCAGCGGCTGTTCGATCAGCGAGACGCCCGTATCGCGGCAGGCGGCGAGGCAGTCGTCGAGGATTTCAGGCGTCCAGGCCTCGTTCGCGTCGGCGATGATCAGCGCCTTCGGCGCGCCGCGGCGGACGGCGGCGAGCCGCGCCGGGTCGCCCAGCCCGCCGAGCTTGACCTTCAGCACCGGCCGGTCCGAGGCGGCCAGCGCCGCCTCGTGCATCGCCTCAGGGCTGCCGAGGCTCAGCGTATAAGCCGTCACCACCGGTGTCGGCGCGGCGAGGCCGGCCAGTTCCCAGACCCGCTTGCCGGCGCGCTTGGCTTCGAGGTCCCACAAGGCGCAATCGATCGCGTTGCGGGCGGCGCCCGGCGACATGCCGTCGGCGATCACGGTCCGGCCGGCACCGGCCGCAATGGCCGGGGCCATCGCCGTGATCGCGGCGACGACGCCGTCGACCGTCTCGCCGTAGCGCGCATAGGGCACGCATTCGCCGCGGCCGGCATGGGCGCCGTCGGTGATCGTCGCGACGACCACGACGGCTTCGGTGCGGCTGCCGCGCGAGATGGTGAAGCTGCCGGCGATCGGCCAGCGTTCGACCGCAACGCTAAGCTTCGGGCCGGTCACGGGAACAGCTTCTGCAGGTGGTCGACGATCGGGGCGACGCCGAAGCGCACGGGATCGGTCGCCGGCAGGTCGTGCGCACGGGCCGTCTCGTCGAGATAGGCGCGGGCCGCCGCCTCGTCCAGCGCCTGGGTATTGATCGAGATGCCGACCGGGCGGATCGCCGGGTTGGTCAACCGGCCGCAGGTCACGGTGAGGTCGATGACCTGCTGGATCGTCGGCAGCGGGTGCTGCACGCCGCGCATCTTCGTTCGGGTCGGCTCATGGCAGATGACGAAGGCATCGGGCTGGGCGCCGTGCAGCAGGCCGAGCGAGACGCCCGCGAAAGACGGGTGGAACAGCGAGCCCTGGCCTTCGATCAGGTCCCAGTGGGTCGCGGGGGCATCCGGCGACAGCCATTCGACGGCGCCCGAGATGAAGTCGGCGACGACGGCATCGATCGCGACCCCGCGGCCGGAAATGAACACGCCGGTCTGGCCCGTGGCGCGGAAATCGGCATCCAGCCCGCGGCCGCGCATCTCGCGCTCCAGCGCCAGCGCCGTATACTTCTTGCCGGCCGAGCAGTCGGTGCCGACGGTGAGCAGCCGCAGGCCCGACCGCTTGGTGCCCTTGCCGGTGGCGAAGGTACGGTCGGTATGGCGGACGTCGAACAACTGCCTGCCATGGCGTTCGGCGGCTTCGGCGATCGCGGGCTTGGAGGCGAGGCGGGTGTGCAGGCCCGAGGCGATGTCGAAGCCCGCCTCGATCGCCTTGACGATCACGTCGACCCAATGGTCGGGCAGAACGCCGCCCGCATTGACCACGCCGACGATCATCGTCCTGGCGCCCTTGGCCGCGGCCTCGGCGATGGTGAGGTCGGCGATGCCAAGATCGGCCTTGCAGCCGGGCAGGCGCAATTGGCCCAGGCACCATTCCGGCCGCCAGTCGACGATGCCGTAGGCGGTCTTGGCGGCCAAAGCATCGGGCACGTCGCCGAGGAACATCAGGTAGGGTGGGGTGATCGTCGTCATCGGCCGCCTCGCAAGGTCAGGGATCGTCTTCGAGGGTTAAGGCTGGCGCATCCGGGCTGTCCAATGCAAGATTTGCATTAGCGATTTGCCGGCCCGCTGCCTAGGATGGCGGCTTCTGGGCCGGGGGGCTCACGACAGAGAAAAACAACGGGGTGGGCGCAAGCGTTGGACATACGCTGGCTGCAGGATTTCCTGACGGTGGCCGAGGTCGGCAATTTCACCAGGGCCGCCGACAGCCGCAATTCGTCGCAGGCGGCCTTCTCGCGCCGTATCCAGTCGCTCGAATCCTGGCTTGGCGTCACCCTTGTGGACCGGTCGGTCTTTCCGACGCGGCTGACCCCGGAAGGCGATCGTTTCCGCCGCTACGCCGCCGACATCCTGTCGCTTGCCGGCGATGCCAAGGGCGAGTTGTCCGGCGTCCCCGCGCAGGAAAACATCCGCATCGCCATTCCCTATGCCCTGGCCACCGCGTCGTTGCCGCGCTGGTGGGCCGACTGGTCGCGGCAACGCAATCTCTCCTGCTCGGTGCAACTCGGCAACATCCACGATCTCGTCACCTCGCTGGTCGCCGGCAACGTCGATCTCCTGATCTGTTTCCATCACGCCCAGCAGCCGGTGCATCTCGACCCCGAGCATTTCGACCGCACCGTGATTGAGGCCGAGCGCTTACGCCCCTATGCGGCGCACGACCTGGTCGAGCGCGGCGAGGCCGTGTTTCCAGGCCGCGCCCCTCGGCCTCTGCCACTTCTGATGTATACGCCCGGCATCTATTTTGCCCGTATCATCGACCTGACGCTTGCCGCCGCGCCGGAACCGCTGATCGGACGCCGGGTGCTGGAAAGCGACATGTCGGACGTGCTGCGCGACATGGCGCTGGCCGGCTTCGGCATTGCCTGGCTGCCCGACCGCACGGTTGCCGCCGGCCGGCCCGGCCTGGTGCCGCTCGATGCCGAACCCTGGTCGCTCGACCTGTCGATCGTCGCCTTTCGCGACCGCGCCAATACCAGGCCTTCGGTCGACCGGCTCTGGGCCGACCTTGCCGGCCACCAGGCCCTTTCACCGCCGCCGCGCCGCAACGGCCGGCCGTATCGTTCCATCAGGAGGAGAGAAGCATAATGCGCGTTACGACCCTTGCCGCCGCCCTGCTTGCCGCCAGCGCCATCTGTGGCGGCGCCCAGGCCCAGGACCTGACCGGCACGCTGAAGAAGATCAAGGAAACCGGCTCGATCACCCTGGGCACCCGCGATTCCTCGGTGCCGTTCTCCTATCTCGACGACAAGCAGCAGCCGATCGGCTATGCGATGGACCTGTGCGGCCGCATCGTCGAGGCGGTGAAGGACGAACTGAAGCTGGCCAAGCTCGACGTCAAGCTGAACCCGGTCACCTCGGCCACCCGCATTCCCTTGATGGCCAACGGCACCATCGACCTCGAATGCGGCTCGACGACCAATAATGTCGAGCGCCAGCAGCAGGTGTCGTTCACCATCACCCACTTCCTGACGGCCAGTCGCTGGGTCACCAAGAAGTCGGCCAACATCAAGAAGCTGACCGACCTGAAGGGCAAGACGGTGGTTTCGACCGCCGGCACCACCAACATCAAGCAGCTGAACGAGGCGAATGCCGCCCAGAATCTCGGCATCAATATCGTCGCCGCCAAGGATCATGCCGAGGCCTTCCTGATGGTCGAGACCGACCGTGCGGTTGCCTTCGTGATGGACGACATCCTGCTGGCGGGCCTCGTCGCGGCCTCGAAGGCGCCGGCCGCCTACGAGATTTCCGAGGACGGCCTGTCCAAGCCCGAGCCCTACGGCATCATGCTGCGGCGCGACGACCCGGCCTTCAAGAAGGTCGTCGATGCGGCGATGAGCAAGATCTACACGTCCGGCGAGATCACCAAGATCTACGACAAGTGGTTCATGAACCCGGTCCCGCCGAAGAACCTGAACCTCAACGTCCCGATGTCGGCCGGCCTGAAGAAGCTGATGACCAAGCCGACCGACAGCCCCAATCCGGACGATTACTGACGGTACGGCGGCCGGGCGGGGAATGGCGGGCGAGGGCTGGACGACGTGAACTACAACTGGAACTGGGGCATCTTCTTCCAGCCCTCGCCCGAGGGGGCCGGCACCTATCTCGGCATGCTGGTCACCGGCCTGCAATGGACGGTCGTGACCGCGCTGTGCTCCTGGGCGCTGGCCTTCACCCTCGGCTCGATCGTCGGGATCGTCCGCACGCTGCCCCAGGCCTGGGCCAGGCGGCTCGGCGATGCCTATGTCGAGCTGTTCCGCAACATCCCGGTCCTGGTGCAGATGTTCCTGTGGTTCTTCGTGCTGCCGGAACTGCTGCCCCAGGCAGCGGGGATGTGGGTCAAGCAGTTGCCGAACGCCCCGTTCTGGACGGCGGTGGTCTGCCTCGGCTTCTTCACCTCGGCCCGCGTGGCCGAGCAGGTGCGGGCCGGCATCCTCGCCCTGTCGCGCGGCCAGTCGATGGCCGGGCTGGCGCTGGGCCTCACCCGCGCGCAGACCTATCGCCACGTGCTGCTGCCGATGGCTTATCGCATCGTCATGCCGCCGCTGACGTCGGAGTTCCTGAACAACCTGAAGAATACCTCGGTCGCCCTGACCATCGGCCTGCTCGAACTGACCGCCCGGGCCCGCGCCATCCAGGAATTCTCGTTTCAGGTCTTCGAGGCGTTCACCGCGGCGACGGTGGTCTACCTGCTGATCAACCTGGTCGTCGTCGGCGCGATGAGCCTGCTGGAACGCCGGCTGCGGGTGCCCGGCTTCATCATGGCGAAGTAGGGACGACGGCGCATGTTCTCGGATTTCGACTTCGACGTGATCGCCCGCTCGGCCCGCTACCTGCTGGTCGACGGCCTCGGATTCACCCTGACCCTGACCGCCCTGGCGACGGCCGGCGGCGTCGTCTTCGGCACGCTGCTGGCGCTCGCCCGGCTGTCCTCGCTGCCGCTGCTGCCGCGCGTGGCCGGGCTCTACGTCAATGTCCTGCGCTCGCTGCCGCTGGTCCTCGTCATCTTCTGGTTCTATTTCCTGGTGCCTTACATAGGCCAATGGACCACCGGGGCGTCGCGGCCGATCCAGGTCGGCGCCTTCTGGTCGGCGCTGATCACCTTCACGCTGTTCGAAGCCGCCTATTTCTGCGAGATCATCCGCGCCGGCATCCAGTCGATCCCGCGCGGCCAGATCGCCGCCGGCCAGGCGCTCGGCCTGACCTATGCCCAGGTGACGACGACCATCGTGCTGCCCCAGGCCTTCCGCACCATGCTGCCGGTGCTGCTGACCCAGACCATCGTCCTGTTCCAGGACACCTCGCTCGTCTACGTCATCTCGATCACCGACCTGCTGGGCGCCGCGGCCAAGGTGGCGCAGCGCGACGGCCGCCTGGTCGAGATGTACCTGTTCGCCGCGGCGATCTACTTCGTGATCTCGCTGACCGCGTCGCTGCTGGTCAAGCGCCTGCAGGCGCGCATCGCCATCATTCGCTGAGAAGGCCCTGATCCGTCATGCCGATGATCGAAATCGCCCATGTCAGCAAATGGTACAATCCGACCTTCCAGGTGCTGAAGGATTGCACCCTCGACGTTGCCAAGGGCGAGGTCGTCGTCGTCTGCGGCCCGTCCGGGTCCGGCAAGTCGACGCTGATCAAATGCGTCAACGGGCTGGAGAAGATCGACCAGGGCACCATCACCGTCGACGGCATCCGTGTCGACGCGCCGGAAACCAACCTGCCGAAGCTGCGCGCCCGCGTCGGCATGGTCTTCCAGCATTTCGAGCTGTTCCCGCATCTGTCGGTCACCGACAACCTGTGCCTGGCGCAGATGAAGGCGTTGGGCCGCAGCCGCGACCAGGCGGTGGCCAAGGCGATGGCGTTGCTCGACCGCGTCGGCCTGAAGGCCCACGCGCGGAAATTCCCCGGGCAGCTTTCCGGCGGCCAGCAGCAGCGCGTGGCGATCGCGCGCGCCCTGGCGATGGATCCGATCGCCATGCTGTTCGACGAGCCGACCTCGGCGCTCGACCCCGAGATGATCCAGGAAGTGCTCGACGTGATGGTCGACCTGGCGCGCGAGGGCATGACGATGATGGTCGTGACCCACGAGATGGGCTTCGCCCGCTCGGTCGCCCACCGGGTCGTGTTCATGGACCAGGGTGAGATCGTCGAGGATGCGCCGAAGGCCGAATTCTTCGGCAAGCCGCGCTCGGAACGCGCGCAGACCTTCCTGTCGCGGGTGCTGGTCGCCTCCCATTGATCCGGGTAGACTCCGGCCGATTCCAACGGAGTAGCCGACTTGCGCCCCATCATCATCGATACCGATCCCGGGCAGGACGATGCCTTCGCCATCCTGCTGGCGCTGGCCTCGCCCGAACTCGACCTGCGCGCCATCACCGTCGTCGCCGGCAACGTGCCGCTGCACCACACCACGCGAAATGCCCGAACGGTCTGCGAACTGGCCGGGCGGCCCGACATCCCGGTCTATGCCGGTTGCGACCGGCCGCTGATGCGGCCGCTGGTGACCGCCGAGGAAGTTCATGGCAAGACCGGCCTCGACGGCTACGACCTGCCGCTGCCGACGATGCCCCTGCAGGCGCAGCACGCGGTCGACTTCCTGGTCGAGACGCTGCGCGCCGGTCCCGATGACGGCATGACCCTCTGCCCGGTCGGGCCGCTGACCAACGTCGCGCTGGCCTTGATGCGCGCCCCCGACATCAAGGACAAGATCCGCGAGATCGTGCTGATGGGCGGGGCCTATTTCGAGGGCGGCAACATCACCCCGGCGGCCGAGTTCAACATCTATGTCGATCCGGAGGCCGCCGATCTCGTCTTCCGCTCCGGCCTGCCGATCACGGTGATGCCGCTCGATGTCACCCACAAGGCCCTGTCGACGCGCGAGCGGGTCGAGGCCTTCCGCCGCCTGCCCAATCGCGTCGGCCCGGTCGCCGCCGCCTGGCTCGACTTCTTCGAACGCTTCGACGTCGAGAAGTACGGCAGCGCCGGCGCCCCGCTGCACGACCCCTGCACGGTCGCCTACCTGGTCAAGCCGGAACTGTTCAGGGGCAAGCAGGTCAATCTCTGCGTCGAGACGCGCAGCGAGCTGACCATGGGCCAGACCGTGGTCGACTGGTGGCGGGTAACCGACCGGCCGGCCAATGTCCGGTTCATCAACGAGATCGACGCCGACGGTTTCTTCGCGCTGCTGACCGAGCGGCTGGCGACGTTGCCCTGACCCGCTATCGGCGCAGCAGCGCTTCCGCCTCGGCCAGGGTCGGGGCGGCCGCAGCGGCGCCGGGCCGGGTGACCGCGATGGCGCCGCAGGCCGCGGCGAAGCGAACCGCGTCGGGCAGGGTGTCGCCGCGGGCCAAGGCAGTGGCCAGGCCGCCGTTGAAGCAGTCGCCGGCGGCGACGGTGTCGACCACGGTGACAGGGAAGGCCGGCACGAAACCTTCCCGGCCGTCGCCGGCATAAAAGGCGACCCCATTGCCGCCGAGCTTGACGATGGCCATGCGGCAGCCGCGGGCCACCAGTTCGCGGGCCGCGGCGACGGCGTCTTCGGCCGTTGCCGGCCGGCGGCCGAGCAGGGCTGCCGTCTCGGTCTCGTTGGGGGTGATGATGTCGATCGCCTGCAGGACTGCCGGGTCGAGGCCGCCTTCCGGGGCCGGGGCCGGGTCCAGGATGACGGTGATGCCGGCGGCACGCGCCCGCGCCGCAAGATCGAGGCTGGCCGCGAGCGGCGTTTCCAGCTGCAGCAGCAGGACGCGGGTATCCGCCAGCCGCGCAGCCGCGCGTTCGACGTCGGCGCGGCCGAGCCGCATGTTGGCCCCGGCGACCAGCGCGATGATGTTCTGGCCGTCGGCGGCACCGACGATGATCTGGGCGATGCCGGTTCCAGCCTGGTCGTCTTCGGCCACGCCCGCCAGGTCGAGGCCGTAGCCGCCCAGCAGGCCGCGGGCCTGCGCGCCCATCTCGTCGCGACCGGTGCGGCCGATGAAGATGGTGGGCGTGCCGAGCCTTGCGGCGGCGGCGGCCTGGTTGGCGCCCTTGCCGCCCAGCCCGATCGCGTAGCGCTGGGCGTGCAGCGTTTCGCCCGGCTGCGGCAGCCGGGGGGCGTAGACCGCGATGTCGACATTGACGCTGCCGAAGACCAGGATCGACATGGCGGCTATTGAGCGGGGGCGCCGCCGCGTTCGCGCAGCACGACGACCGAGATGCGGCGGTTGGCCGGGTTCTGCGGGTCGGACGAGATCAGCGGCTCGGTATCGGCCTTGCCCACCACCTGCTTGATCCGCGGCGGGGCCAGGCCGGCCTCGACCAGCGCGCGGCGGCTGGCATTGGCGCGGTCGGCCGACAGTTCCCAGTTGCCGTAGCCGCCGGTGCCGCGGAACGGCGTGGCGTCGGTATGGCCCGAGATCGAGATCTTGTTGGGCAGCTTGGCCAATGCCTGGGCCACCAGCTGCATCAGCTTGCGCGTCCGGTCGTTCATGCCGGCCGAGCCCGAATTGAACATCGAGCTCTGATCCTGGTCGACCAATTGGATGCGCAGGCCTTCCGGCGTCAGGTCGGTGATGATCTGCTTCGAAAGTTCGGAAATCTGCGGGTTGTCCTGGATCGCCTGCTTCAGCTGGCCCTCGATCTCGCGCATCTTCTGTTCTTCGCGCATCGCCGCCTGGGCCTCGAGCTCCTTGTCGGACAGCTTGCCGGCCCGGCCGGTGCCATCGCCGGTATCGCCGGACTGGCCCGAGGCGTCGCCGGTTTGGCCGGCGAGGCCCGCCCCGGTCTGGTCGCCTTCCTTCTGCTCGTCGGTCTTCTTGGCGTCCGACGCAGGGGGCGCCATGCCCGGCTGGGCCGAGACGACGCCCGAGGTCGCGATGCGCGCCCCGTCGACGATCACCGTCTGGCCGCCGAGCAGGCCGCCGGCACCGGATTTCGACGACGAGATCGAGGCCGGTGCGAAATAGTCGGCGATGCCCTTCTTCTGGTCCGAGGTCGTGACGTTCAGCAGCCAGAGCAGCAGGAAGAACGCCATCATCGCGGTCACGAAGTCGGCATAGGCGACCTTCCAGGCGCCGCCGTGATGGCCGCCTTCGACCTTGTTGACCTTCTTGATGATGATCGGCTGGTTGGACTGGTCAGCCATTCTACCCGTTCCAGTGGCGCCTAGCTGGCGATGCAGCCTCGCATTATAAAGTTAATCGAGGGTTTGCCTCGCAACAAAATGTCATCACTTCGGCGTCAGCATCAGCCGACCGAGGGCCCCGGCCTCGTAGTCGGCCTTGTTCATCGACATCGGCAGGTAGTCGACCTCGGCCCAGGGCCCGGCAAGGTCGGCATAGCGCGGCGACATCGGGTTGCCCGACTGGCCGGTCGAATGCATGAACAGCGAACGGTCGAGGTCCGCCAGGTCGTAGATCGCGCGCAACGATGCCGCATGAACCGAGGCGAACGGCGCCTCGCGGTCGTTCATCCGATTGCGGCCGACATTGACCGTGTAGGTATCGCCGCCGGTGGGGACCCGGATCTCGAAGATCTCGCGCAGGCCGGCGACGTTGGAGAACGGCATATGCGTGCTCTTGGCGTAGTGGGCCTCGCCCCAGCGCCAGCGCGACATCTCGTCACCCTGCAGCTTGCGCAGCTCGGCCAGGCCGAGTTCGAGGGCCTGACGTGCCAGGCCGGTGCAGTCGGCCGCCGGGCACCATCGTGCCGCGACCGCCTTGTCGGTCAGCAGCGCCTTGGTGAAGCGGGGGCGGGGCTGCCAGAACGCTTCATAGGCCGGTCCGAATTTGGCTTCGCTGACCAGCCGGGTGAACTGGCGGTACCAGGCCCAGAAGATCAGCGCTTCCGGGCGGTCGGCGGCGGCGGTGCCGTCCCAGGGCGCCAGCAGCGCCAGGGCCTGGCGGGCGGCATTGTCGGTCTGCGGCACCGCGAGCATGGCCGGCAGCAGGTCGCGGATCATGCCCGAACGGACATCGCCCTGGATCTGACGGAACGATTCGACCGAATGGACCTGGCGGGCGGCGATCAGTTCGGCGATGCGCTCGGCACGGTAGGGTTCGGCCCATTCCGTCGTCAGGAAATAGGGATAGTCGTCGGTCACCACCTTGTGGTTGGCGGTGATGATGGCGTGGCTGGCCGGGTTGTAGGATTTGGGCAGGCCCTCGAACGGAATGAAGCCGGCCCAGTCGTAGCGGGCATCCCATCCCGGTGCCGGTGCCAGGCCCTTCAGGTCGTTCTCGGGCTTGCGGATCGGCACGCGGGCCGGGGCGATATAGCCGATATTGCCGTCGACATCGGCATAGACCATGTTCTGCTGCGGGTTGTCGAACCGCTGGACGGCCATCACGAACTGGTCCCAGTTCATCGCCTGGGCCAGCCCCATTGCGGCATCGGCGGTGCGGTCCTCATCCATCAGGGCGGTCCACTGGAACGCCAGCGCATAACCCTTGTCCTGGTTGCCCAGCGCCTCGCGGGCGAGGTCCAGGGCATCGGAGATGATCGGGCCATGCCGCGTCTCGCGCACCGTCATCGCGATCGGGTCGGCGCCCTTGACCTTGATCACCTCCTGGCGGGTCACGAACGGCTGCGGACCCGACGGGGTGATGTACTTGCCGGGATCGGTGGGATCGATCTTTTCCAGGAACAGGTCCTGCGTGTCCGGACCGGTATTGGTGAAGCCCCAGGCGATCCGCTTGTTGCGGCCGAGGACCACCGCCGGGACACCGGGCAGGGTGGCGCCCATCACTTCGAGGCCGGGCGCCGACATATGCGCGAAATACCACAGCGCCGGGGCCGACAGGCCGAGATGCGGGTCATTGGCCAGCAGCGGCTTGCCGGTGGCGGTGCGGCTGCCGTCGATCACCCAGTTGTTCGAGCCGATGCCCTCGACCTGCGGTTCGTCGGGCCCCAGTTCGGCCAGCCGGCCGAGCGCGTCGCGCAGCCCGGCCGCGTCGGCGAACTGGTAGAGTTGCTTCAGGTCGGGCAGGCGTACCGGCTTGTCGCCGGGATAGGGCGGAAAGAAGTCCTGCATCTGGTCGGGCGACAGGATGGTGGAAAGACGCAGCCGTTCGAGCTCGGTGCGCCAATTGCCGGAGAGATCCCAGGCCATCATCTTGACCCAGACCAGCGAATCGACCGGCGTCCAGGGTTCCGGCACCACGCCCATGATCAGGAATTCCGGCGGCAGGGGGCCGGTCCGCTGGGCCAGGAAACCATTGACGCCGCGGGCATAGGCGGCAAGCAGCCGCTTGGTATCGTCTGACAGGTATTGCAGCGAGCGTTCGGCCCGGTAGCGCACCCCCAGTGTCCGCAGGAACTTGTCGGCCTCGATCGTGCGCGGATTGTTGCCGACCACCTCCGACAGGCGGCCCGAACCGATGCGGCGATTCATTTCCATCTGCCACAGGCGGTCCTGGGCATGGACGAAGCCGAGCGCGTAGAGCGCGTCGTCCGGCGTCTGGGCTGTGATATGCGGCACGCCGGCGCGGTCGCGCACGATATCGACCGGTGCGGCCAGGCTGGGGGCGTTCAACGTGCCGTTGACGGTGGGCAGGGCCTGCCGGACATAGAGATAGAGTGCGCCGGCGGCAATGGCCACGAGGCCGACCAGGCCTGCCGCAATTCTTATCAACCAACGCATCGAGCGCCTCTCCGCCAGCCCTGGGCGCCGCCACTAGAACAGCAGCCCCCGCGAATTGCAAGAGCACCGGGCCGGCATTAAGGTGGCCCGCCTGTAAGCAATCAAGGGAAGCGCTCGATGTCGCTCAAGCTCGCCTTCATCGGTCTCGGGGTGATGGGTTATCCGATGGCGGGTCATCTCGCCCGTGCCGGCCATCAGGTCACGGTCTGGAACCGGACAGGGGCAAAGGCCGCGAAATGGGCGGGCGAGCATGGCGGCGCCGCCGCCGCGACCCCGGCCGAGGCCGCCGCGGCCAGCGACTTCGTCATGGCCTGCGTCGGCAACGACGACGACCTGCGCCAGGTGACGCTGGGCAAGGACGGCATCTTCGCCGGGATGAAGCCGGGCGCCGTTTTCGTCGACCACACCACCGCCTCGGCCGACGTCGCGCGCGACCTGGCGAACGTTGCGGCCGAGAAGGGGTTCGGCTGTCTCGACGCCCCGGTCTCCGGTGGCCAGGCCGGTGCCGTCAACGGCCAGTTGACGATCATGGTCGGCGGCGACGAGGCAGTCTACGACCGGGCCGAGCCGGTATTGAAAACCTATGCCAAGATGATCCGCCGCATGGGCCCGGCCGGGTCGGGCCAATTGGCCAAGATGGTCAACCAGATCTGCATCGCCGGCGTATTGCAGGGGCTGGCCGAGGGCATGTCGCTGGCGGCCGCCACCGGCCTCGACCCCAAGACTTTGATCGAGGTGATCTCGAAGGGCGCGGCGCAAAGCTGGCAGATGGAGAACCGTGCCCTGACCATGGCCGAAGGCAAGTACGATTTCGGTTTTGCCGTCGACTGGATGCGCAAGGACCTCGGCATCTGCCTGGGCGAGGCGCGACGGGCCGGCATCTCGCTGCCCCTGACTGCGCTGGTCGACCAGTTCTATGCCGAGGTCCAGGAGATGGGTGGCAACCGCTACGACACCTCCAGCCTGATGATCCGCCAGACCGCCCGCCGCAAAAAGGGCTGAACGCTCAGAACGGCCAGCGCCCAAGCCTGGCGCGCTGGCCGTTCGGCAGGATCGCCGTGGCGTTGCGCGGTCCGCTCCAGGTCAGGGCGATCGGGCCGGCCGGACTGGCGGATGGCGGCTGCGCCGAAGCTTGCCCGAGCGGTGCCCCGCCCGCATAGCGGTTCAGCGTCGCGGCCAGGCCGCCATCGCCGATCGTGCCTTGCCCTGCCAGCCAGAACGGCCTGCCGGTCGCGTCGTAGACCGCCCCGGTCAGCAAGGCGACCGGTGCGCCCGGAATGCCGTTGGCATCGGGTGTCGCGATCGCCAGGAACCAGCCGGTGGCGCTGCCGGGGTCGTCGAGATTGTACCACCAGCCCCCCTCTGGCAGGCCCGGCATCGCCGGCCGGGTATTGCCGCCGAGCGGGTAGGCGCGCAGCTCCAGGCTGGTCTGACCGAAGCGCAGCGTCGCCTCGGTTCCGGTTTCGGCGAAGACGATGGCAAAGCCCGATCCGGTGCAGGTGAGGCCGGCGAAGCTGCAGAAACCGGCCGTCCAGGTCGAGGCGCCGGCCGCATCATAGGTCAGGCTGGCGACATAGGCCCGGTCGCCGCGCCGTTCGACGGCAAAGGGCTGCCGGTCGCCGGATGCGACGTACCAGTAGCGGGTGCCGGCCGGGTCGACCAGCGGATTGCCGGCCAGCATGATCTGCCCCGCCGCCAGCGTGCCGCCGACGAGATCGCGGGCATTGGTGGCGAAGGCGATCGAACGGCCATCGCCGGCGATCGCCGGGTTGGCCGAATTGCCATTACCGGGACTGCCGTTGCCGGTGCGGCTGACCAGGGCCGACACGCCGCGCAGGATATCGCCGACCTGGATCTGGCCCTCGGGCGTGCGCCAGGCGACGAAGCGGCCATCGTCCGATACGCTGGGCTGGTCGCCGGCACCGACGATGTCCCGGTTGGTGCCCCGCACGGCGATCACGGCATTTTCCGCGACGAAGACGATGGTATCGCCGTTGGCCGACAGCCGCGGGCTGGCTCCCGGCGCGATCGTCCGCAACGCGCCGGTCCCGAGATCGCGGAGATGCACTTGCCCGCCGGCCGCGAACGCGATGACCTGTCCGTCCGCCGTGATGGCAGGATCGGCCGCGGCATCTGCCTCCCGCGCCGAGACTGGGGTCAGCGCACCGGTAGACAGGTCCTTTCGCCAGATTCGCGGCGTCCCGTCCTGCCCGATGCCGAGGTTCGTCGCACGGCTGACGAAGGCGACGTAGCGGCCGTCGGCGGACAGGGTCGGGCTGCCGGAATGATCGTTGCCCGCAACGCCCTCCGCTGTGCCCGAGACCAGTTCGGCCGTCGGTGTCGCCGGGTCGAGATCGATACGGGGATGCTTCAGGCCGATGCGATAGACCTGCCGCTTGCCGCCGGTGTCGAGGCCGACGACCAGCCCCTGGCCCGACGCCGTGAAGGCGGCATATTGGCCGTCGTTGCTGACCGCCGGGTCGACGGCAGGACCGAGCGCGCCCGACGAAGGCCCGCCACCCGGAAACGCAGACTGGCTGAGCCGATCGAGCGTTCCGGCAAGGGTGTGGTACCGCAGAATGTCGGTGCCGGCCGGCGAGGCCGTCGTCACCAGGTTCGTCGCCGCGCTCTGAAACACGATCTGGCCGCCGTCATGCGACAAGGCCGGCTTGCTCGACATGGCATTGCCGCCCGACCGTCCGTCGCGGCTGACCGACAGCGCCGCCATCGCGACGGGTTCGCGCGGTGTCTGCAGGTCGAGATACTGGGTGATGCTGTAGCTGGCACCGCGCCCGTCGCGCGCGGTTATGAGCACGGGCAGGCGTTCGATCAGTGCGCTGGCCGGATAGACGGGGTTGGGAACAGATCGACCGGTCGGATCCGCCGTTGGTAGGGTCTGGACCGGGCGGTCGGCCAACTGGACCGTGCCGCCGAAGGTGAGGGTGGCCGGGTCGAAGGTGATGCCGGCCGGCAGGGCGCCGCCGTCGGCCCGCGAGACGCTGAAGGTGAGGCTCGCCGGGTCCTGGAAGAACGGTGCCAGCGAGGCCGAGACGAACCGGCCGTCCAGTCCGACGGTCGTGGCCAGTTGCGGGGCCGGGGCGTTTTCGTTGAACCAGCCCGGGACGGGCGGTGGCGGTGGCGGTGGTGTCGGCGGTGGTGGGGGCAATTGGGTGAAGCTGGCCGAGCAACTGGGCGCCGTCGCCATGTCGACCGTCGTGCTGATCGCGGTGCCGCTGCAATCGCCGCCCCAGCGGTCGAAGGCGTAGCCGTCGAGCGGCACGGCCGTCAGCGTGACGGTGGCCGAAACGTTGAAGTTGCGCCGGCAGGTGGCAGTGCAGGTCAGTTGCGGCCCGGTCGCGAGGCCAGCCCTGATGCTGCCGCCTGCGGTGCTGGTCGCGATGGTCAATGTCGACAACTCGGGCGTCAGGAACCGGCCCGTGGAATTGACGCCCGGTGTCGGTGTGATGGTATCGATGACCGTGTCGGTGGTGACGTCGATCACGCTGACCGAGCCGCTGCCCGAATTGGTCACGTAGAGACGGCTGCGCGTCGCGTCGAGCGAGACGCCGCGCGGCGCCGTGCCGACCGTGATCGATGTGATCTGGCTGCCGGTGGCGGTGTCGAACACCACGACGTTGGCCGACGAATTCAACGCGACATAGGCCTTGGCCCCGTCGGCGGAAAGCGCGATGCCGCGCGCGCTGCTCGGCAGGGTATACGTGGCGGTCCTGGCCAGGGTCGTCGTGTCGTAGACCGCCACCGCCGGCGCCCCGGGCAGGACCACATAGAGCTTGCCGCCGTCGGGCGAGATGTCCACAGCGACCGCACTACTGCCGCCCAGGTCGATCGTGTCGGCGATGGTGTTCGTCGCGGTGTCGATGATGACGACGGAGGTGCCGGAGAAGGTGGCGACGTAGACCTTGCTGCCATCCGGGGCAGCCACAGCGCCGTAGGGCTGAACGACGCCCGTGATTGTTGCCGCCACGGTATTGGTCGCGGCATCGATCACCAGAATGCGGTTCGCGCTGTAGTCGCTGACATACACGCGGCTCGAATCGGGCAGGGCCGCGAACCCCCAGGCCTGGGACAGGGTGTCGACCGTCGCCACGACGCTGTGCGTCAGCGTATCGAGAACCGCCACCTGGTTCGGGTTTGCCACCGCGATATAGGCGTAGTTGCCGTTCGGCAGGACACCGGCGCCGATATAGGAGATGCCGCCCACGTCGGGTTGGGCGACGATCGTGTTCGTCGCGGTATCGATCACGTTGATCGTGTGCCCCGTCATGCTGGTTGCATAGACGAGGGCGGCGAGCGCCGTCTTGCTCCCTGCTGCCACCAAAGCCGCGGCCAGAACTAGCTGCCGCAGCGCAGAGACGACACCCGCCATCGCGAACCCCCGCAAACTTGATCAGGGCAGGGATTATTACTGATAATGTAATGTTTAACAGACCGACGGAAGGCGTATTGCCGGATCAGAAAGCCCAGCGTGCAAGGTTGATGCGTCGGCCGTCGGGCATCAGTGCAACTGCCGTACGCGGGCCTGTCCACCTGATCGTGACCGGACCGAGCGGCGTGGCCGACGGCGCCTGGATTGCCGCCTGGCCGAGCGGCGCACCGCCGGCGAACATTTCCAGCGTGGCACCGAAGGAGAAACTGGTCGATCCGTCGATCGTTCCCTGTGCTGCCGTCCAGAATGCTCGGCCCGCGCCGTCGTAGAGGGCGCCGGCGAGCAAGGCCCTGGTTGCTTCGGGGATGCCGTTTTCGCCGGGCGTGGCAGTGGCAAGGAACCAGCCGGTGGCGCCTGCGGGATCGTCGGAATTGTACCACCAGCCGGCCTCGGGCAGGCCGGGCATGGCGGGCAGGGTCGTGCCGGCGAGAGGGCGGGCGCGCAACGCCATCGTGGCCTGGCCGGTCGTCAATGTCGCATCCACACCATTCCCGGCAAAGACGATCGAGAAGCCTCTGCCCGCGCAGGTCAGGTCCGAGAAGCTGCAGAACCCGGCGATCCAGGTCGGCTTGCCCGTCGCGTCGTAGGTGAGGCTGGCGACATAGGCGCGCGCGCCGCGACGCTCGATGGCGAACGATTGTCGGTCGTCCGTGGTCGTCTGCCAGTAGCGCGTGCCGGCCGGGTCGATCAGCGGGTTGGCGGCAAGAATCACCTGGCCCGGCGCGATCCCGGTGTCGAGCAGGTCGGTCGCCTCGGTAGTGAAGACGATCGAGCGGCCGTCGCCCGAGATCGCGGGCGACCCCGACAGGCCGTTGCCCGCCTTGCCGTTCGCCGTCTTGCTGACCAGGGACGAGGTACCGCGCATGACGTCGGCGACCTGGATCTGGCCGGCAGGCGTGCGCCAGGCAACGAAGCGGGCATCGCCCGAAATGCTGGGCTGATCGCCGGCGCCGATGATGTCCATGGTGCCGCCGCGCGCGATGACGACAGATCCGGCCGAGGCAAAGACGATAGCCTCGCCGTTTGCCGACAGACGTGGCCGCCGGCCCTCGGCCACGTTCCACACCGCGTTTGTCTGCAGATCCTTCAGATGGATCCGCGAGCCGGAGGCGAAAGCGACGAAACGGCCGTCGGCCGTGATCGCCGGATCGGACGAGGGCGACGTCATCGGCTGGCCGGTCACGGTGGCCGAGACCAGGGTCAGCGTGCCGGTGGTCATGTCCCTCCGCCAGATCCGACGGATGCCGTCGAAGCCGCCTGCCAGGTTGGTCGCGATGCTCGAGAAGGCGACAAAACGGCCGTCGGCCGAGAGCGCCGCGCCATCGGAATGGCCATTGCCGGCAATACCTGCATCGGTGCCGGAGACCAGTTCGGCGACCGGCGTGCCCGGATCGCGATCGATGCGGGGATATTTCAGGCCGACGCGATAGATCTGGCGAACGCCGTTCGTGTTCAGCCCGAGCACGAGGCCCTGGCCGGATCCAGCGAATGCGGCGTAACGCCCGTCGTCGCTGATCGCCGGATCGATGGCCGGGCCGAGCGCCCCGCCGGTAGGGCCGCCGGCCGGGAAGGCCGATTGGCTCAACCGGTCGAGGTCACCCGAAAGCGCACGATAGCGCAGGATGTCGGTGCCGCTGGGCGCGGCCGTGGTGACGAGGTTGGTTGCAGCGCTTTCGAATACGATCTGGCCGCCATCCCGCGACAGGGCCGGCTTGGTGGAGAGGGCATTGCCCGCGGTCACTCTGGATATTGAAAGGGCTGCCATGGCCGCGGGCGGGCGCGGCATGTTCAGGTCGAGATACTGGATGAGGCTGTAACTGCTGCCGACGGCGTCGCGTGCGGTGACCATCACCGGCAGGCTGTTGATCTGCGGGGAAGGTGGATAGATCAGGTTGGCGCCGTCGCCGCCGCGCTGGATCGGCTGACCGGTCATCGGCACCGTCCCGTTGAAGGTCAGGCTGGTCGGGTCGAAGCCGATACCGGCGGGAAGCGGGCTGCCGTCGGCGCTGGCGGCCGTGAAGGACAGCGTCGCCGGCGATTTGAACCCGGGGGCCAGCGAGGCCGTTCGGAACTGGCCGTCGTTACCCACCATGGTCACGAGGTGCTGGGGCAGGACGTCGGGGTTGAACCAGGCCGGCGGCACGGCGGGCGGGGTCGGGACGGATCTGATATTCGCGATGCAGTTTCGCGCCGCCGTCATCGTGATGGTCGTGCTGGCGGTTCGGCCGCTGCAATCCCCGCCCCAGGAATCGAAGACGGTGTTCGGATCGACCGCCGTGGCAGTCAGGGTCACGGTGGCCGTCGTGGCAAAGTTGCGTCGGCAACTGCCGGTACAGGCCAACTGAGGGCCGCTGCCGCTGCCGGCGACGATCCGCGCGCCGTTGCCGCCGACGGTCAGCAGCGACAATTCCGGTGTGACGAACTTGCCGATGCCCGTTGGCTGCGGGGCATTCACCGTAGCGATGACCGTATTGCTGCCGGTGTCGACGATACTGACCGTGTTGCTGCCGAAGTTGGTCACATAGGCCCGGGTGCCCGCGGCATTCAGCGCGACGCCGACCGGCTGGCTGCCTGTCGTGATGTTTGCGATGCCGGTACCGGTCGCCGCGTCGATCACGCGCAGGACACTGCCGCTCGCCGTCCCGACGAAAAGCGTCGCTCCGTCGGGCGATACGGCAACGCCTGTCGGGTTGGCGCCGGCGGTGATCGTCCGAGACAGGGTCATGGTCGCCGTATCGATGACTCGAACCAGCCCATTGCCATTAGCCGCGACATACAAGGTCGAACCGTCCGGCGACACCGCAAGGCCGAGTGGCGAGGTGCCGCCCGACACTTGCTGGCCGGTCAGGGTGTTGGTCGTCGTATCGATCACCCTGACCAGTTCGCTTGTGCCCTGGACGACATAGACCCGCGATCCATCCGGCGATGCCGCAAACGACACGGCAGTCGTACCGGCCGCCAACGCGATCTGCGCCGTAATCGTGTTCGTCGCCGTATCGATGACGGTGACACTGGGGCTGCCTTGACTGCCGACATAGACCCGGCTCGAGTCCGGCAGGGCCGCGAGTGCACGCGGTCGATCGATGCCGGTGACCGTTGCCACCACAGCCTGGTCCGCGGTGTCGACGACGGCGACGCGGTTGGCACCGTAGACGCCGAGATAAGCGAAATTGCCGTTGGGGAGCACGGCGGAGCCGTGGATCGAGGTCCCGCCGATGTCGGGTTGGGCGACGATCTGGTTGGTTGCCGTATCGATGACGCTGACCGTCGTCGAGCTATCATTGAGGATATAGGCGTAGCTCGTCGCCTGTACTTCATTGGACGCCAATAGAAGGGCGGTTACGGCAAACGCCCTGTACAGGCGGGTGATCGAAGTCATCTCAGCCTCATCCATGCCTGGTTTCTCAAAATCACGCGAATTTCCAACCCATGGCGGTGAATATTTCGAAGAAATTCCGGTTTTTCGGTTCAAATTGTTCGTGGCCTGATTCGCTGCATCAGGCGGTATTTAGATAATCGTAGCGTATAGCCGAATAGTCGTCTGCTTTTTTTGGAAGAAATTGGATTTTCATTTTTGTTTTTATTCAGAAACAAGCTTGATCATTTTAAAGAAACGATCGGGGCGACTGCGACGATGGATCGATCCGTACTGGACGGGGGCTCGACGGTTTCCGCAAACTTACGTTATGGATTTGGAAACCATATCTGCTTAGAATCTCTCCTGCCCGTGCGGGGACGGGGAGGGACTTGAGCATGCTGAGGCTGAGTTTCTTTTTGCGTGAACTGCCACTGGCCGCGGCGATCTGCTGCACGGCGGTGCCAGCTGCCCTGTCGGCATCGGCCGCCTGGGCAGGCGATGCGGCCGGCAAGTCGTCCGGCGGCAACAGTGTCGGCAGCGGGGCCGGAAAGGACACCGGCCGCAATGTCGATGGCCAGGCGACGCGGCAGACCAAGTCGCTCTATACGTTCGAGCGCGGTCTTAACGGCGAGTTGATCGTGCGTGATGCCTCGGGCCGCCGGGTGGGCGTCGGCATGCGCGACGAAGTGTCGACCGTCCGCACCCAGGACCGATAAGTCCGAGCTATCAATCTAATTACACCGATCAGTTGGACTTTGTGGTCTGGCGGCGCGATCTATCTGCGGTCACTGGAGTGCCGCAGATATGTCGCCGATCTCACTGTCCCTGTCGCCTTTCACTGTTCCAGAGCGGCTGCGCCGCCCGGTCCCCGGATTGTTGCTCGCCGCCGTGATCGGCGGCGCGGCCCTGTCCCTGCGGCAGTTGCCGTTGCTCGACCGGTTCAGCCCGCTGATCCTCGCGATCATCCTGGGCATGGCGCTCGGCGCGGCGATCGGGCGGCCGGCGCCGGCCGTACCCGGTCTGGCGCTGGCCCAGAAGAAGCTGCTGCGCATTGCCGTCGCCTTGCTCGGCTTGCAGATCACGCTCGGACAGATTGCCGCCCTCGGCCTCGGCGGATTCGCGGCGGTTGCGGCGACACTCGCCCTGACCCTCGCTTTCACCTTGTGGCTCGGTCGCCGGCTTGGCGTTCCGCGCGGGCTTGCCGTCCTGATCGGTGCGGGGACGTCGATCTGCGGTGCATCGGCCGTCATGGCCAGCCGTGCGGTTGCTGGCGGCAACGAGGAGGATGCAGCCTATGCGGTCGGCTGCGTGACCCTGTTCGGTACGCTCGCCATGCTGGCCCTGCCAAGCCTTGCCGCGGTGCTGGGGCTGTCGCCGGAACTGGGCGGGATGTGGGCGGGCGCGGCGATCCACGAGGTCGCCCAGGCGGTTGCGGCGGCATTTCAGGGCGGCGAGGCGGCAGGCAGCGTCGGCACGGTTGCCAAGCTTACCCGCGTGCTGTTGCTGGTCCCGACGGTCCTCGTCCTCGGCTGGTTGGCGGCACGTGCCCGCGGTGGCGAGAAGGCGGTCGAGCGCGCGCCGTTTCCATGGTTCCTGGTCGGCTTTCTCGCGCTGGTCGTGATCAACTCGGCCGACATGCTGCCGCCGATGATCAAGGGGGCGTTGATCCAGGCCAATGCACTGCTGATGACGCTGGCGATGGCGGCGATCGGATTGTCGACGGATTTCGGGCGAATTCGCGCCGCCGGCCACAAGCCGCTCTTGCTTGGCTTTGCGGCCTGGGTCTTCATCTCGATCGTGAGCCTGGGGCTGATCCTGGCGCTCGCCTGAGGGAGGCGCCCATCCGCCCATGACGCTTGAGCAGTTGCGCATCTTCGTCGCGGTGGCCGAACGTGGCCACATGACCGCGGCGGCCAAGGCGCTCGGCCTGACCCAGCCGGGTGCGTCGTCGGCGATCGCGGCGCTCGAGGCGCAGTACGCGGTGAAGCTGTTCGACCGGGTCGGCCGCCGCATCGTGCTGAGTGAAGCCGGCCGGCTGTTTCTCGACGAGGCCCGCGCGGTGCTGCGCCGCGCCGGCGCGGCCGAACAGGCGCTGGCCGATCTCGCCGGGCTGAAGCGCGGCCATGTGACCTTGCATGCCAGCCGAACCGTCGCCCACTACTGGCTGCCCGGCCGGCTGGTCCGCTTCCGCCGCGCCTATCCTGCCGTGACGCTGACACTGAAGGTCGGCAATACCCGGGCAGTTGCCGCGGCCGTCGGCGCGGGGCAGGCGGATCTGGGATTGGTCGAGGGCGCTTTCACCGAGGAGATGCTGGTGCCCCGTCGGGTGGCCGAGGATCGGCTGGCGCTGCTGGTCGCACCCGGCCATCGCTGGGCCGGGGGCGGGGAGCCGTCGCCCGACGCACTGGCGGCGGCGACCTGGGTACTGCGCGAACCCGGTTCCGGTACCCGGGCCGCGCTGGAGACCGCGTTGTCGGAACGCGGGATCGATCCGGCCGGGCTGACGGTGCTGCTCGAACTCGCGGCCAACGAGGCGGTGCGTGCCGCCGTCGAGGAGGGGGCAGGGGCGACGCTGTTGTCGCGGCTGGTCGCCGAACAATCGCTATCCCATGGCCGGCTGATCGAGGTGCCGTTTGCCGTTGCGCCGCGGCCGTTCCTGCTGCTCCGCCATGCCGAGCGGCGGATGTCGCGGGCGGCCGAGGCGCTGATGGCGGTCTTGAGCGAGGCGGCCGACGACGCGTTATAATGCCGCGGCGGGCTGCGGAGGGTTCCGGCCATGGATGCAGGCGATCTGAAGATTTTCGAGGCGGTGGCCCGGCTCGGCGCGATGAACCGGGCTGCGGCCGAGCTCAATACCGTCCAGTCGAATGTCACCGCCCGCATCCGCGCGCTGGAAGACGGGCTGGGCACGACGCTGTTCGAACGGCACAGCCGCGGCGTTTCGCTGACCGCGGCGGGCCAGCGCCTGCTGCCCTACGCCCATCAGGTCCGTCAGTTGTTGAACGAGGCGCATCGCGCCGTCGTCGACGACGGCGTGCCCAGAGGTCTTCTCACCATTGGCACTCTGGAGACGACGGCCGCGCTGCGCCTGTCGCCGCTGCTTGGCGGATTCGTCGAACGCTGGCCCGACGTCGATCTGGTCCTGCGGACGGGCACGACCGATGAAATGATCACTGCCGTACGCGAGCGGCGGGTCGAGGGCGCTTTCGTCTGCGGCCCGGTCGACGACGCCGAGCTGGTGGCCGACGCCATATTCCGCGAGGAACTGGTGCTGGTCAGCGCCCGTCATCAGGCCAGGCTGGACGCGTTGCTCGCCCGCGACGGGCTTAAGCTGATTGTGCTACGCGCCGGCTGCTCGTACCGCCAGCGGCTGGAGGCGTTCCTTGCCGCCCGCGGCGTCGGCGGCACGCGCCTCCTCGAGTTCGGGACGCTCGACGCGTTGCTGGCCTGCGTTGCCGCGGGTGTCGGGATCACCCTGATGCCGCGCAGCGTCGTCGGCCCGCTGTGGCGCGAGGGGCGCGTTGCAATTCACGACATGCCGCCGGGCGTCGGGTTGGTTGAGACCCTGTTCGTTCGCCGCGCCGACGGCTTCGTCTCGAGCGCGCTGTCGGCGTTCCTCGATGTCGTCCGCATGCCGCCGGACGCCGCCGACGCCGCCGATTGAGCAATGATTCCCATTGCCGCCGCCGCCGACATCGGCCGCGCGATGTAATAGCCCTGGAAACCGCGGCAGCCGAACGCGACAAGCTGGTCGAAGGTCGCTTGCGTCTCGATACCCTCGGCGACGATGTCGAGATCCAGCGTTTCCGCGAGGTCGATGATGGCTCGACACAGATTCCGGTGGCGCTCCGAGCGATCCATCTGGCGCACGAAGGACTGATCGATCTTCAGCACGTCGATCGGCATCGTCACCAGATGGTTCAGCGATGAATAGCCGGTGCCGAAGTCGTCGAGATAGAGGCGCGATCCGGCCCCGCGCAGCATGGCGAGGCGCTCGAGGATGTGCGGGTCGTCGTCGAAGAAGGCATCCTCGGTCACTTCGATGTTCAGGCCACGCCCGGCGATCGTCGTGATCAGCCAGTCGATATCGATGTCGCGGATGGCGCGGACCGAGAAATTTACCGTTATCGGCACCGATTGGCCGAGGGTTGCATCCTGGTCGGCCAGAACCCGGGCCAATACCGCACGGGTCAGCGGACCATCGAGGCCGGCCAGCGCGGCATCGGCGAGCAGGGCCGCCGGCGGTCCAATCCCGTCGGGGCCGCGCACCCGCATCAGCGCCTCGAAGCCTTTCAGCACGCCGGCGCGATCAACGATCGGCTGGTAGGCCATCGTGATGGCACCGCGGCCGATCGCCGAGAGGACGTGGCGCCGTGCCTGGCGCAGCCGCGCCGTCTCGGCGCGGCGACGAACGAGGTCCAGCGTCGACCAGCCAAGCGTCAGCGCGACGACCAGCGAGACCGCAAAGATCGTCGATGCCTGCCGGGTCAGCGGTCTGCCGACGGCAGCCTCGAACACCAGGCGGTCGACCTCCATCACCATGACGGCACAGACGATCGCGGTCGCCAGCAGGACGACGCCGAAGGGCACATGGAAGCGATCGAGATGAGCCAGCAAACGTTTCATGACCGGGACTTTAGCGGTTTAGGTGGCGGCGCCTATCACATCAAGGTTTGGCATCTGCTATCTCCCTCAGCGAACTCACCTATCAGATGAAGTCGTTTCTCAACGGGTCGGCTGCGGCACTAGGCTGTGGCATGACAGTTTCCGAGGTCGTCATGCCCCGTGGTCCCCGATTGACCGATCGCCTTGGCATCACCCACCCGATCATCCAGGCGCCGATGGCGGGTGGCGCATCGACGGTCGCGCTGGCGATCGCCGTGACCAATGCCGGTGCGCTCGGCTCGCTCGCCGCTCCGTATCTCGCGCCGACGCAGATCGCCGATGCCGCGGCAGCGATCCGCGCCGGTACCGGTGGCCCGTTCGGCATCAACCTTTTCGCCCCCACGCCGGTGCCGGCAGCCGCCGATCCGACGGCCGCGATGTCGGCGCTGGCGCCGTTCCATGCCGAGCTCGGCCTGGCGCCGCCGACGGTGCCGGTCGCAGGCGGGATTGATTTCGCCGCCCAGTTCGCCGCGGCGTTGGCGAGCCCGGCGACCGTCCTGTCGTTTACCTTCGGGGTCCTGACGTCCGAGCAGGTCGCGGCGGTGCAGTCGCGGGGCATGATGCTCGTCGGTACCGCGACGACGGTTGCCGAGGCGGTGCAGTTGGAAGCGCTCGGCGTCGATGCCGTGGTTGCACAGGGTGCCGAGGCCGGTGGCCATCGCGGCAGCTTTGCCGGGGATTTCGGGGCCTCGATGATCGGTACGCTCGCACTGGTGCCGCAGATGGTGGATGCCGTGGGCATCCCGGTGATCGCTTCGGGCGGCATCATGGACGGTCGTGGCATCGCCGCGGCGCTGGCCCTCGGGGCCCAGGCGGTGCAGATGGGCACGGCCTTTCTCACCGCCGACGAGGCGGGCATCACCGAGGGCTACAAGCAACTCATCCTGTCGACGCCGGAGAGCGCGACGCGCGTAACCCGCGCGTTTTCGGGCCGGCCAGCCCGGGGCATCGTCAACCGGGCGATGACGGCGATCGAGGGCGATGCGGGGGCGATCCTGCCCTTCCCGCTGCAAAATGCGCTGACCCGGCCGATGCGGAATGCGGCAACGGCGCAGGACCGCCCGGAATTCCTCTCGCTGTGGGCCGGCCAGGCGCTGACGCTCGCCCGTCGTCAGCCGGCCGCGGCAATGGTTGCCCGGCTGGTCGAGGAAACCGATGCGGTGCTCGCCCGGCTCAGGCCTGGGTCTTGAGCTGCATCGCCGCCTCGACGGCAAAATAGGTCAGGACGCCGGCGCAGCCGGCGCGCTTGAACGCCATCAGGCTTTCCAGGATGACCTTCGACCCGTTCAGCCAGCCGCGGTCGATGGCGCCGCGCAGCATCGCGTATTCGCCCGAGACCTGATAGGCGAAGGTCGGGACCTTGAAGGTTTCCGACACGCGGCGGCAGACGTCGAGATAGGGCATGCCCGGCTTGATCATCACCATGTCCGCGCCCTCGGCGAGATCGAGGGCAACCTCGTGCAGCGCCTCGTCGGTATTGGCCGGGTCCATCTGGTAGGTCCGCTTGTCGCCCTGGCCGAGATTGCCGCCCGAGCCCACGGCATCGCGGAACGGGCCATAGAAGGCCGAGGCGAATTTGGCGGCATAGGACATGATCTGGACGTTGACGTGACCGGCCTTTTCGAGCGCGGCGCGGATCGCGCCGATCCGGCCGTCCATCATGTCGGAGGGGGCGATGACGTCGCAGCCGGCATCGGCCTGGGCCAGGGCCTGGGCGACCAGGGCCGCGACGGATTCGTCGTTGACCACGTAGCCGTCGCGCAGGATGCCGTCCTGGCCGTGGGTCGTATAGGGGTCGAGTGCGACGTCGCACATCACGCCGACCTCGGGAACGGCCTGCTTCAGGCGGCGCACCGCGCGGTTGACGAGGTTGTCCGGATTCCAGGCCTCACGGCCATCCGGGGTCTTCAGCGCCGGATCGGTGGCGGGAAACAGCGCCAGTGCCGGGATACCGAGCTTGGCAGCGGTTTCCGCCGCCTCGACCAGCAGGTCGAGCGACAGACGTTCGACCCCGGGCATCGAGGGGACGGGCACCGAGCCCTGACCATCGTGAATGAAGACGGGCCAGATGAAATCCGCCGGCGACAGCGTATTTTCGGCGACCATCCGGCGCGACCATTCGGTGCGCCGGTTGCGGCGCGGCCGGGTGGCGGGATAAGCGGCGGAAACGGGCTGGCCGGTCATCGAGGAACCTCGCAACATTGCTGGCGGCCGCACAAGACACCGCGGGCCGGATGAACGCAAGTATCACTTTGTCGCTGGTCGATAGAGAAATTCAATGCGACGGATTGATCTGGCGAGCTTCCGTCTATGCGCGGCTCGTTGCTAGTGTGTGTCCCGGATCGAGGCCCCGAACGATGGGCCGGGAGGAAAAGAACCATGGATTTCTCGCTATCAGAGGATCAGCGCGCCTTCCAGGAAACCGCGCGCAGCTTCGCCGCCGAGCATTTCGCCCCCAACGCCGCGCGCTGGGACGAGGACAAGATCTTCCCCGAGGCGGAGCTGCGCCTAGCGGCCGAACTGGGCTTTGGCGGAATCTATGTGCGCGACGAGGTCGGCGGCTCCGGGCTGTCGCGGCTCGATGCCGCGATCATCTTCGAGGAACTGTCGGCCGGCTGCACCTCGACCGCGGCCTATATCTCGATCCACAACATGGCGTCCTGGATGATCGACCGCTTCGGCGACGATGATCTGCGCCGGCGTTTCCTGCCCGATCTCTGCGCGATGCGCCGCTTCGCCAGCTATTGCCTGACCGAGCCCGGCGCCGGGTCGGATGCGGCAAGCCTGCGGACCCGGGCCGTGCGCGACGGCGACCACTATGTGCTGAACGGCACCAAGGCGTTCATTTCCGGCGGGGGGCGATCCGACATCTACGTCGCCATGGTCCGCACCGGTGGCGAGGGGCCGAAGGGCATTTCCTGCCTGGTCATCGAGGCCGGTACCCCCGGCCTGTCGTTCGGCGCGCAGGAGCGCAAGCTCGGCTGGAACTCGCAGCCCACGGCAATGGTGATCTTCGAGGATTGCCGCGTGCCGGTGGCCAACCGCGTCGGCGCCGAGGGCGACGGCTTCAAGATCGCGATGGCGGGCCTGGACGGCGGCCGGATCAATATCGGCGCCTGCTCGCTGGGGGCTGCCCGCGCCGCGCTGACGCAGGCCCGCGACTATGTCGGAACCCGCCAGCAGTTCGGCCAGCCGATATCCGGCTTCCAGGCCACCCAGTTCCGCCTGGCCGACATGGCGACCGAGCTGGAGGCCGCAAGGCTGATGATCCGCCAGGCGGCGGCCAAGCTCGATGCCCGTGACCCCGAGGCGACGATGTTCTGCGCGATGGCCAAGCGCTTTGCGACCGATGTCGGGTTCAATGTCTGCAACGATGCGTTGCAGCTGCATGGCGGCTACGGCTATCTCAAGGATTACCCGGTCGAACGCCATTTGCGCGATGCCCGGGTCCATCAGATCCTCGAGGGCACCAACGAGATCATGCGCGTCATCATCGCCCGCCGCCTGCTGGCCGGCGCCAACCTGGGGTAACCATGTCCGACCAAGCCGAAGTCCTGATCTCGCAGTCCGGCGGGATCGGCAAGATCGTCCTGAACCGGCCCAAGGCGCTGAACGCCCTGACGCTGGACATGTGCCATGCGATCGAACAGCAGATGCGGGCCTGGGCCGGCGACGACGCGGTGCGGGCCGTGGTGGTGCGCGGTGCCGGCGAGAAGGCGTTCTGCGCCGGCGGCGACATCCGCCGGCTGGCCGACAAGTCGTCCGACTATCCATTCCATTTCTGGCGCGACGAATACCGGCTGAACGGCTTGATCAAGCATTACCCGAAGCCCTATGTCGCCCTGGTCGACGGCATCTCGATGGGCGGGGGGGTCGGCGTGTCGGCCCATGGCAGCCATCGGGTCGTTTCCGAACATGTGCTGTTCGCCATGCCCGAGACCGGCATCGGCCTGTTTCCGGATGTCGGAGGTTCCTACGTGCTGTCGCGCATGCCCGGGGAGATCGGTGTCTATCTCGGCCTCACTGGGGCGCGGTTGAAGGCCGCCGACGTCATGTATGCGGGCTATGGCACCCACTATGTCACCCGCGACCGCATCGATGCGCTGGAGGCGGCGCTGGCCGAGGCATCGGACGTCGATGCCGTACTCCAGGCCTTTTCGACGACCGCCGGCCCGGCCCCGCTGGCCGAGGTGCAGGGCGCCATCGACCGGCTGTTCGCCCACGACACGGTCGAGGGCATCGTTGCCGCGCTGCAGGCGGACGGCTCGTCCTTCGCCACCGAGACGCTTGCGACCTTGAAGCACAAGTCGCCGTTCTCGCTGAAGCTGACGCTGCGCCAGATCCGCGAGGGCCGCGGTCTGTCGTTCGACGATTGCATGCGGATGGAATGGCGGATGGCGAGCCGCATCCCGGAGACGCAGGATTTCTACGAAGGCGTGCGCGCCGTGATCATCGACAAGGATCACAGCCCGAAGTGGCAGCCCGCGAGCCTCGAGGGCGTTACCGACGACATGATTGCCAGGCATTTCGCGCCGAAGCCCGGCGACGAACTCGAACTGAACTGAGGGAAGGGGAAACGGGAAATGGCGACGATCGGATTTATCGGGGTCGGCAACATGGGTGGGCCGATGGCCCGCAACCTGGTCAAGGCGGGCCACGCCGTGACGGTGTTCGACCTGGTCGCGGCCAATGTCGAAAAAGTGGTCGCGGCCGGTGCGACCGCCGCGGGCTCGCCCGCCCAGGCCGCGGCGGGGGCCGATGTCGTCGTGACCATGCTGCCGGCAGGCAAGCATGTCCGTTCGGTCTATCTCGGCGAGGGCGGGGTGCTCGCCGCCTCCAAGCCCGGCGCGCTGCTGATCGATTCGTCGACGATCGACGTCAAGACCGCCCGCGAGGTGATCGCGGCGGCCGAAGCCGAAGGCCGGAAGATGGTCGATGCGCCGGTCTCGGGCGGCACCGGCGGCGCCGAGGCCGGAACCCTCACCTTCATGGTCGGCGGGTCGGATGCGGCTTTCGCCGCGGCCAGGCCCTTTCTCGAACAGATGGGCAGGACCATCGTGCATGCCGGCGGTGCGGGGAACGGCCAGGCGGCCAAGATCTGCAACAACATGCTGCTCGGCATTACGATGATCGGCACCTGCGAAGCCTTCGTGCTGGCCGAGAAGCTGGGCCTCGATCCGCAAAAGCTGTTCGACATCTCGTCGAAGTCGTCGGGCCAGTCCTGGTCGCTGACCACCTACTGCCCGGTTCCGGGACCGGTGCCGACGTCGCCGGCCAATCGCGATTACCAGCCCGGCTTCACCGCCGACATGATGCTGAAGGATCTGCGCCTGGCGCAGGAGGCGGTGGCTCAGGTCGGCGCGACGACGCCGCTCGGGGCCGAAGCCTCGGCGCTCTATTCCGAGTTCGCGCAGGGCGGGCACGGCGCCGTGGACTTCTCGGGCATCATCCGCATGCTGCGCAGCCTGACGCGCGAGAAGTGAGGTGATCGGAGTCGCGCGCGACGGCCGCGTCGCGCGCCTCACCCTCGATCGCGGCGACGGGCGCAATGCCCTATCGCTCGCCTTGCTCCGGCGCCTCCGGGCCGAGGCCCTCGCGCTGGACGAGGACGAGGCGCTCTCGGCGGTGATCCTGGAGGCGGCCGGCGGCAATTTCAGCGTCGGTTTCGATCTCAAGGATCCCGACGTCGTTGCGATGGGTACGGCCGGGGCCGGGGCGCGGCGGCGCGCCGCCAAGGCCGGGCCGCTCGCCTGCACCGCGCTCGAGGCGCTCGAGCCGCTGACGATCGCGGCCGTCGACGGCCATTGCGTCGGCGGGGGCGTGGCGCTGGCGGTGGCTTGCGACTTCATCGTCGCCGGGCGCGACGCCCGCTTTCTGGTGCCCGAGATCGACCGGGGAATGAACATGAGCTGGGGTGCGTTGCCCCGTCTCGTCAATCTGGTCGGTCCCGCCTGGACCAAGCGGCTGTGCATCGCCGCGGAGGCGATAACGGCCGAACAGGCGGCCGATATCGGCCTGGTGACCTATCTGGTCGACGCCGGCGCCGCGCAGGCGGCGGCAGCCGAGATCGCCGGCAGGATCGCCGCCAAGCCGCCGATCGCGGTCCGCATGATCAAGCGCGGCGTGAATGCCTATGCCAACGCGCTGGCCCGTGCCGCGACGGACATGGACGGCGACCAGTTCGCGCTGGCGACCTTCACCGCCGACTTTGCCGAGGGCGTCGCCAGTTTCGTGTCCCGCCGGCCGCCGCATTACACCGGCGAATAGGCCAGGCCGAAGGCGTTGACGGCCCGGGCGATCCTGGTAGTTTGCGACAAATTTCAGGGCGATCCTACCGCCGCGGGCATGTCTTGCCCGAGATCATCTGGGGAGGGCCCCGCTGCATCGGCGGGGTCGGCATGTCTTCGGCAAGGTTCAGAGCGGGAAGGTTCGGGCAGGGCGGCTTTTCCGGCGCGCTTGTCCGCTGGCTGCTGGCCTATGGCGCCTTCGGCGTGCCGCAGGCAGCCGGCCCGATCGCCTTCACCCTGCTGGCCATGCCGCTCACCGGCAGTGCCGGCAGCGGCGCGGCCCTGGTGCTGGCGATAACCATCGCGCAGATCGTCGGCGCGGTACCTTTCGCCCGGCTCGGCCGGGGTTTCAACGCGGTATCCTACCTCAAGGCGCTCGTGGCCGTCCGGGCACTGGCCTTCGCGCTGCTGGCCCTGCTTGCCCATCTCGACGCACCGTTTCCCGTGCTGCTGGCAGCCGCCGCGGCGGGCGGCATCGTCAATGGCGCGGCCTTCGGCTTCCTGCGGTCCGTCCTGAACTATCTGGTCGAGCCTGCCGGCATGCCGCGTGCCCTCGGCCTCGCCGCGACACTCAACGAATTCACCTTCGTCATGGCCCCGATCCTTGCCTCGGTCCTGGGGGCGGTCATCAATCCGGTCGCAGGCCTGCTGCTGCTGGTCGCGCTCGGCACCGCGCCTGTCCTGCTCGTGCCGGCGATACCGCAGGCCACGGCGCCGAAGTCGGAACTGGATGCGGTGGCGCATGGCGGCAGCCTGCTGCGGCCGATCGTGATCCTGTGGCTGGCCTGCACCATGGCCAACAGCGCGGTCGTCGCGGCCGTCGAGATCGGCTCGGTCGCCATCGCGATCGGCTACGGTCTTGCCCCCGCCGAGGGCGCGATCTTCGCCGTGGCGCTGTGCATCGCCTCGGTCTCCGGCGGAATCTGGGTCAGTTCGCGGAACCGGGTGCCCGACCTGCGGATGGTTCCCGTTCTGCTGCTGCTGATGGGCATGGGAGCCGTGCTCGCGGCTGCCAATCTGTCGGTGCTGGCCACGATCGCCGGGGCTGTCGTCATCGGCTGCTTCCTGGCGCCGCTCAGCACCTTCTACTCGCTGCGTCTCGACGCGCTGGCGCCGCCCGAGCGGAAGGCCGAGATCTTCGCGTTGTCCCGGACCGCCAACTCGCTCGGCGTCATCCTGGCCAGCGCGACCCTGACCTTCGTGTCGCTCTCCGCGATCCAGGCAATGTCTGCTGCTCTCATCCTGGTCGCGGCCGGGGCAGTCAAGATCGCCTCGCTGAACTACGACAAAGGTATTGCACGCCAACCCGGGGCATCCCACGATACCGACCGGTAACAACGCTGTTGGGGGCATTTCGATGATCAAGGGCAGGCAGACGAAACTGTGGTCGGGCACCGCGCTGCTGGCGCTGTCGCTGGCCTGGGGACAGGCTTCGGCCGAAGGCTTGAACGACCGGATCGACAAGGGCGCGGACGCGGTCGAGGCCAAGGTGATCGCCTGGCGGCAGGACTTCCATGCCAATCCCGAACTCGGCAATCGCGAGTTCAAGACCGCCGAGGTCGTCGCCGCCCACCTCCAGCGCCTCGGCATGGAGGTCAAGACCAAGGTCGCCCACACCGGCGTCGTCGGCATCCTGAAGGGCGGCAAGCCCGGACCGCTGATCGCGCTGCGGGCCGACATGGATGCGCTGCCGGTGACCGAGGAAGTCGACGTTCCCTTCGCCTCGAAGATCAAGACCACCTATAACGGTCGCGAGACCGGCGTGATGCATGCCTGCGGCCACGATGCGCATACCGCGATCCTGATGGGCGTGGCCGAGATCTTCGCCGGCATGAAGGACGACCTGCCGGGCACCGTGATGTTCATCTTCCAGCCGGCCGAGGAGATGGCGCCGGAAGGCGAAAAGGGTGGCGCCAAGCTGATGGTCGAAGAAGGGATCTTCAAGGACCAGAAGCCGGCGGCGGTGTTCGGCCTCCATGTCTCCTCCGGCCTGCCGGTCGGCATGATCGCCTACAAGGCCCGAGAGATCACCGCGAGTTCCGATCGGTTCAGCATCGACGTCAAGGGATCGCAGACCCATGGCGCGATGCCCTGGCTGGGCATCGATCCGATCGTGACCTCGGCCCAGATCATCATGGGTCTGCAGACGGTCCCCAGCCGCCAAGTCGACGTCACCAAGTCGCCGGCCGTCGTCACCGTCGGCGCCATCAATGGCGGCAACCGTGAGAACATCATTCCGGATTCGGTCCGGATGATCGGTACGATCCGCACCTTCAACGAGGACGTCCAGAACAAGACGCATGAGGGCGTGAAGCGGGTCGCCGAGAACATCGGCGCCGCGGCGGGCGCCAAGGTCGACGTCGCGATCGCGCTGGGCTATCCGATCACCTTCAACAATCCCGAGCTGACGGCGGCAAGCGTGCCGGCCCTGCAGCGGGTGGCCGGGGCCGACAAGGTCAGCCTGCTGCCGTCGCCGACCACAGCGGGCGAGGATTTTTCGTATTTCGCGCGCGAGGCGCCGGGCTTCTTCTTCATCGTCGGCATCACGCCGCCGGGCAAGGATCCGAGGACGGCGGCTCCGAACCATTCACCGCGCTTCTACGTCGATAACGCCGGATTGAAGCTCGGCGTGCGCGCCTTGGCTGCGGTGGCGATGGACCGCATGGTCCGGACGAACTAGGACGTCCGTCATGATAGGGGCGGTCGCGGAAGTTTCAATTGACCGCCCCGCTTGATTGGACCGACAGTCGACCGGTAAGGCGGCCATGGCGGTCGCCTCGAGGCAGCGCCAAGCCCCATGTCGATCGCCGACGCGCTGGTCATGACCAGCTTCATTGCGCTTCTGGTGGCATTCCTTGCCCGTATCGCGGTGCCGATGGCCTATCCCGCCAAGGTCGAGATGGCAAAGCTGGGGCGGGAATCGGAACTGCTGCGCCAGAGCATCGCGTCGCTCGAACAGACGGTCGCCCAGCAGCGCCAGCGCCTGGGCGAGGCGGAAGAAGAGCATCAGGGCGTCATCGGCGAGCTGCGCGAGGTTGAGCGCAAGCTGCTGAACATCGAGGCGCGGCCCTATCTGCTGGTCCGCGAACTGAGCGCCCAGCGAGGTCGTGACTCCCGCGTGTTTTTTGCGGTCGTCGGCCGCACGGCCTCGAACACCCGGGAGGGTCTGTGGCGCTTCCGGAATTACCTGGTGATCCACGCCGCCAGCCTGCGCGATGCCCACGAGGTCGCCGAGCGGACCTTCCCGCCCCATTCCGGTTTCGAACTGCGCTTCCTGTCCAGCGAAGGCTACGATCCGGCCGATCTGAGTGCCGCCGGGCCGCTGTTCTTCGATCAGGCGATGCTGAGCTGAGGTCGGCGGATGGAAACGCTGACATGGCTGATGAGCATCCTGAACTGCCTGCTGATCGTGCCGCTCATCTTCGACATGAACACGGCCATCGATCGCATGGAAACGGCCTTGCGTCGCCAGCGCGACCAGTGGAACGGCTTGCGTGAACGCTATGCCGCGCTGTCGCGCGACTACTACAACCTCGAACGCTCGATCCGTTCGATCGGACAGGCGATCGAGCACGACGAGGGGGTGCTGGCCAAGCGGCGCGAGGAACTGGCCTCGTATGCCGGGCTGGCGCCGAAGTTCATCCACGTCACGAACGATTTTCCGATCTTCCCGTCGGAGACCATGTATGCCGTCTCGGTCGGGTTGAGCGGCGCCGATATCGACGATGCGGCCAAGGCACGATGGGGCGAGTCGCGCAAGATGCTGGTCTGGGCCGGCTCGCGCCTCCAGGCCCATGACCTGGCGGCGCGCAAGTATCCGCCGTCGAACGGCTATTCGGTCGGTACCGCGCTCGAGGTCAATCCGTCCGAGATCGAGGCCGAGACGGGGCGCGCCGGCGCCGCCTGATCATGCCGTCTCGGCCAGGCTGCCGCTGCGGGTCGGACCGACCTCGGCCTCGATGTCCCGGCGCAGCGGTTCCCGCCAGCCCAGCATGAAGGCGACCTCGGCGGCGATGAACAGCGGCCCGATCAACAGGCCGACGACATCGTCGACGAAGGCCGGCTTGCGGCCCTCGAAGGCGTGGCCGACGAACTGGATGATCCATCCGACCACGAACAAGCCGATGCCGGAAGAGGCCCAGGCCATCGTCGACAAGCCGGCGATCCATTGGGCCAGCCAGACCGTCAGGACGAGCAGGGCGGTCATCGCCAGCCCGAAACGGCGGTCGAGGGCGAGGTAGAACAGGCAGGAGGCGGCGGTCACCACCCAGGCCGGGCTGACCGTCAGCGGTCCGAAATCCAGCGATGGCCGCGACAGCAAAACGGCCACGGCCAGCACGATCATCGGGATGCCCACCAGATGCGTGGCGATGTTGCGCCGGTCGCGATGGTAGGCGGCATAGCGGGTCAGGTGTTCGGTCAGGCTGCGCATCTCGGTTCCTCCCTGAAGTCGTTGTTGGCGCTAGTCTGCATTGCCCGCCCGCCCTAGTCTGTCGGGCAGGCGACAAAGAGACGAAATGCCCGATACTGCGCCATATCGACCACTGCTCGAAACCGGCCTCTGGTTTGCTGAAATTCCGGTCGCGATGCGGACCGCGCTGCTCGCGGCCGGCCATCTGCGCCGGCTCGGATCAGGAGAAACCCTGTTCCGTCGCGGCGATCCGCCCGACGGCCTCTATGCGGTGCTGGACGGTACGTTGCGCGTCACCGCCCTGGCCGAGGACGGCCGAGAGGCGCTGTTGACGCTGATCGAACCGCCAGGATGGTTCGGCGAGATCTCGCTGTTCGACGGTCGGCCGCGCACCCATGACGCCCTGGCCGATGGACCGGTGCTGCTGCTGCACGTGCCGCAGGCGGCGCTCGTGCGGATTCTCGCGGCCGAGCCCGCCTGGTGGCACGGCATCGGCCTGCTGGCCGCCCACAAGCTGAGGCTTGCCTTCGTTGCGCTGGAGGATCTGGCTTTGCTGCCGGCGCCGGTCAGGCTGGCCCGCCGGCTGGTGCTGATCGCCGAGGGCTACGGGGTCGGCGGTCCAGGCCCGCGCCGCGTGCTCTCGGTGCCCCAGGAACAGTTGGCGATGATGCTGGCGATCAGCCGCCAGACCACGAACCAGATTTTGCGGCAACTGGAGGGGCAGGGCATCATCGCCCTGCGCTATGGCGAGATCGAGATCCTCGATCCCGGCCGGCTGAAGGTGGCGGCGCGGCTGGACGGCGAGCGTCCGGCCGCGCCTGGCCAGGTCAGCTGAACGCCTGGATGCCGGTCTGGGCGCGGCCCAGGATCAGGGCATGGACGTCGTGCGTGCCTTCATAGGTATTGACGGTCTCGAGATTCACCAGGTGACGCATCACATGGTATTCCTCGTGGATCCCGTTGCCGCCATGCATGTCGCGGGCCATGCGGGCGATCTCGAGCGCCTTGCCACAGGAATTGCGCTTGATCAGCGAGATCATTTCCGGCGCGGCGCGGCCTTCGTCCTTCAGACGGCCGACACGCAGGCAGCCCTGCAGACCCAGCGAAATCTCGGTCTGCATGTTCGCGAGCTTGAGCTGGATGATCTGGTTGGCGGCGAGCGGCCGACCGAACTGCTTGCGGTCCAGCGTGTACTGACGCGCCTGATGCCAGCAGGCCTCGGCGGCGCCCAGCGCGCCCCAGGCGATGCCATAGCGCGCGGAATTCAGGCAGCCGAACGGACCCTTGAGGCCCTGGACGTTGGGCAGCAGGTGATCTTCCGGGATCTCGACATTGTCCATGACGATTTCGCCGGTGATCGAGGCGCGCAGGCTCAGCTTGCCATGGATCTTGGGCGCCGACAGGCCTTTCATGCCCTTTTCCAGCACGAAGCCGCGGATCACGTCGTCCTCGGTCTTGGCCCAGACCACGAAGACGTCGGCGATCGGCGAGTTCGAGATCCACATCTTCGACCCGTTCAGCACATAGCCGCCGTCGATCTTGCGGGCCCGCGTCTTCATGCCGCCGGGGTCGGAGCCGTGGTCCGGCTCGGTCAGGCCGAAGCAGCCGATCCACTCGCCGGTCGCGAGCTTGGGCAGATATTTTTCGCGCTGCGCCTCGGTCCCATAAGTGTAGATCGGGTGCATGACCAGCGACGACTGGACGCTCATCATCGAACGATAGCCGGAATCGACGCGCTCGACCTCGCGGGCGATCAGGCCGTAGGCGACGTAGGAGACGCCGGCGCAGCCATAGCCTTCGATCGTCGGGCCGAGCAGGCCGAGTTCGCCCATCTCGCGGAAGATCGCGGGGTCGGTCTTTTCCTCGCGGAAAGCTTCGAGCACCCGCGGCAGCAGCTTGCTCTGCGCGTAGTCATGGGCGCTCTGGCGCACCATGCGCTCCTCGTCGGTCAGCTGGTCGTCGAGAAGGAACGCATCATCCCACTGGAAGCTGGCTCGGGACGAGGATTTGCTCATGATCGGAATGCTCCTTGGGGGCTTTTCAGTCGGGGATGACGGCTGTGGTCTCGATCTCGACCTTGGCACGATCTTCCAGAAGGTCGGCGACCTGGACCAGCGTCATCACCGGGAAATGGCGGCCGATGACGGCGCGGTAGGCGACGCCGATGGCCTTCTCGGCGGCAAGATAGGCACGCTTGTCTACGACGTACCACGTCATCCGCACAATATGTTCGGGACCCGCCCCGGCCTCGGCCAGCACCGCGACGGTATTGCGCAACGTCTGTTCGACCTGGGCGGCGAGATCGTCGGTCTCGAACCGCTGCTCGGCATTCCAGCCGATCTGGCCGGCGACATAGATGGTGCGGCCCCGGGCCTCGATGCCGTTGGCGTAACCCTTAGGCTTCGCCCAACCCGCCGGTTGCAGGATTTTCATCGCTCGATTCCATTCCCAGTTTGTCGAAACATTTTATATCTAAAATAATTTTGAAGGCAAGCTGACTGCGGAATGGGCATTTTCCGCACGGCCGGTCCGGCATACCTCCCGCATCCGCGAACGATCGGTCGATACGTCAAATCAGGCTTTCCGCGACATGTTCTTTCGGTGGAGCCGGGGAGCGGGTATGGTTTCTTGACGAACTGGTGGACGGATCGCATCGATGCTGTTGCACGGGCCGTTGCCCGCACACGACCAGGCCTCGGAATGCTGCGCTGCACCTCGCGCAACGGGCGCAGTTTTCGCTGGAAATCGCGAAAAAAAGGTAATAATGGCTCGCGCCACCGCGAAAGGCAGCCGGACAACGGCGCGCCCCGAGCGCGGGCAGTAACAATAATGGACGTCGCCGCTCGAATGGGGAGGCAGAGCGATGTCACCGACCGGATCCACACGGACGGCACGGCGATTGCATGGCTCAGATCTGCAGCCCTGCAGCGCGGTGACGGGGAAGCCACGCTTCGGTGCTTGAGGGGGACTTGAGCCGACCATGGAATATTTTCTTCAGCAGCTGATCAACGGGCTGACGCTCGGCAGTATCTACGGGCTGATCGCCATCGGCTACACGATGGTCTACGGCATCATCGGCATGATCAATTTCGCCCACGGCGATATCTATATGATCGGTGCCTTCATCTGCGTGATCACGTTCACGATCCTCGGCGTTGTCGGCATCACCTGGGTGCCGCTGGCCTTGCTGATCGTGCTGATCGTGTCGGTCATGTTCACCGCCGCCTATGGCTGGGCGGTCGAGCGGATCGCCTATCGTCCGTTGCGCGGCTCGTTCCGCCTGGCGCCGCTGATCTCGGCGATCGGCATGTCGATCTTCCTGCAGAACTACGTCCAGATCGCGCAGGGCGCGCGGGTCAAGCCGTTGCCGCCGCTGATCCAGGGCGGTGTCGTGCTGATGGAATCGGCCAACGGCTTCGCAGTGCGGTTCTCCTATATCCAGATGATCGCCATCGCGGTCACCGTGATCCTGATGATCGGCCTGACCTACACGATCACCCGCACGCCGCTCGGCCGCTCGCAGCGCGCCTGCGAACAGGACCGGTTCATGGCCGCCCTGCTGGGCGTCAATGTCGACCGCACGATTTCTCTGACCTTCGTGATGGGCGCCGTGCTTGCCGCGGTCGCCGGCGTCATGGTGTCGCTCTACTACGGCGTCATCGACTTCTTCATCGGCTTCCTCGCCGGTCTCAAGGCCTTCACGGCGGCAGTGCTCGGCGGCATCGGCTCGATGCCGGGGGCGATGCTGGGCGGGGTGATCATCGGGCTGATCGAAGCCTTCTGGTCGGCCTATTTCTCGATCGAGTACAAGGATGTCGCGGTGTTCGGCATCCTGGTTCTCGTGCTGATCTTCCTCCCGACCGGCATTCTCGGCCGTCCGGAAGTCGAGAAGGTTTGAGGCCGATGAGCGCGAGCGCAACCACCGCCACTTCACCGCGTGCCGGCCTCGATATTCCGGCCCTGCTCAAGGACGCGGCCCTTACCGCCTTCGTCGCCCTGATCCTGGCGATTCCGCTGGTCGGGTTCGAGACCTTCGACAAGTCGGGCTCGACCAGCCTGGGACTGCGCACCCGCTGGGGCGCCGTCGCCATCGGCGTCGTCGCCGTCTTTTTCGGCCGCCTGGTCATGCAGGTCTGGCGGCAGACCATGCTGTCGGCACAGCCCGGCCAGGTCCCGCTGTGGGACCGGGTCGCCGGCTCTGTGCCCAAGGTCAAGCTGCCGTTCGGGCCGTTCCTGATCGTCTTCGCGATCCTGGTGCCGATCCTCTGGTCGGGCAACGCCTACGTCATCGATATCGGCATTACCGTGCTGATCTACGTGATGCTCGGCTGGGGCCTGAACGTCGTGGTCGGGCTGGCCGGTCTGCTCGACCTCGGCTATGTCGCTTTCTATGCTGTCGGCGCCTATTCCTACGCGCTGCTCTATCACCATTTCGGGCTGACCTTCTGGGAATGCCTGCCGCTGGCCGGGCTGTTCGCCGCCACCTTCGGCGTCATTCTGGGCTTCCCGGTGCTGCGCCTGCGCGGTGACTACCTCGCCATCGTCACGCTTGGCTTCGGCGAGATCATCCGCGTGGTGCTGATCAACTGGTCGGACTTCACCGGCGGCCCGAACGGCATCGCCTCGATCCCGCGCCCGTCATTCTTCGGCATGCCGTTCCAGGCCGCGGCGCCCGAGGGCAAGTCGACCTTCGCCTCGTTCTTCGGGCTCGAATTCAGCCCGATCCATCGGGTGATCTTCCTCTACTACGTCATCCTCGCCCTGGCGATGCTGACCAACATCGTCACGTTGCGCCTGCGCAAGCTGCCGATCGGGCGGGCGTGGGAAGCCCTGCGCGAGGACGAGATCGCCTGCCGCTCGCTCGGCATCAATCCGACCAACACGAAGATGACGGCCTTCGCGATCGGCGCGTCGCTCGGCGGTTTCGCCGGCGCATTCTTCGCCACCCGCCAGGGCTTCATCAGCCCGGAAAGCTTCACCTTCATCGAAAGCGCCATCATCCTGGCGATCGTCGTGCTGGGCGGCATGGGCAGCCAGCTCGGCGTGGCGCTGGCCGCGCTGGCGCTGGTGGTGCTGCCCGAACTGGGCCGCGAATTCGCCCAGTACCGCATGCTGATCTTCGGTGCCGTCATGGTCGTCATCATGGTGTGGCGCCCGAACGGCCTGCTGTCGAGCCGCGAGCCATCGATCAAACTCAATCCCGGGAAGGGAGGCTGACCCATGAGCAAGCGTCCTCTCCTGACGGTCGACCACCTGACGATGCGCTTCGGCGGCCTGACCGCCATCGACGACCTGTCGTTTACCGCGATGGACGGCGAGATCACCGCGATCATCGGCCCCAACGGCGCCGGCAAGACCACGGTGTTCAACTGCATCACCGGCTTCTACAAGCCGACGATCGGCCGCATCGCGCTGACACACAAGGACGGGCGGGAACATCTGCTCGAACGCATGGACGGCTTCCGCATCGCCCAGATCGCGGGCGTCGGCCGCACCTTCCAGAACATCCGGCTGTTCGGCAGCATGACGGTGCTGGAGAACCTGATGGTCGCCCAGCACAACCCGCTGATGCGGGCGTCGGGCTACACCTTCCTCGGGCTGATCGGCCTGCCGTCGTTCGGCCGGGCCGAGCGCGAGGCGGTCGATTTCGCCCGCTACTGGCTCGACCAGACCAAGCTGACCGACAAGGCCGACTGGCCGGCCGGCAGCCTGCCCTACGGCGATCAGCGGCGCCTCGAAATCGCCCGGGCGATGTGCACCCGCCCCGTCGTGCTCTGCCTCGACGAGCCGGCGGCCGGCCTGAACCCGCGTGAATCGGCCGATCTCAATACGCTGCTGCTCAATATCCGCGACGAGCAGAAGATCGGGCTGCTGCTGATCGAGCATGACATGTCGGTGGTGATGAAGATCTCCGACCATGTCGTGGTGCTCGAATACGGGCGCAAGATCTCGGACGGCACGCCCGAGGAAGTGCGTCACGACCCGAACGTCATCAGGGCCTATCTCGGCGAGGAGGATGTCGACGAGTTGCCGCCTGAGATCGTTGCCGATCTCAAGGAAGAGGGGATCGTCTGACATGCTGCTGAACATTTCGGGCGTCCACACCTATTACGGCCAGATCGAGGCCCTGAAGGGCATCGACATCGCGGTCAACGAAGGCGAGATCGTCACGCTGATCGGGGCCAACGGCGCCGGCAAGTCGACACTGCTGAAGACGATCTGCGGCAATCCGCGCGCCGCCCGCGGCAAGGTGGTCTACGAAGGCCGCGAGATCACCAAGCAGCAGACCTACGACATCATGCGCCTTGGCATCGCGCACAGCCCCGAGGGGCGGCGGATCTTCCCGCGGATGAGCGTGTTCGAGAACCTGCAGCTCGGCGCGATCGCGACCGACCCGCAATATTTCGACCGCGATCTCGAAATGGTCTTCGCGATGTTTCCGCGACTGAAGGAGCGGCGGATGCAGCGCGGCGGCACGCTGTCGGGTGGCGAGCAGCAGATGCTGGCGATCGGGCGCGCGCTGATGAGCCGGCCGCGTCTGCTGCTGCTCGACGAGCCGTCGCTCGGACTGGCGCCGCTGATCGTCAAGCAGATCTTCTCGGTGATCGAGGAGATCAACCGCAGCCAGAAGATGACGATCTTCCTGGTCGAGCAGAATGCGTTCCACGCCTTGAAGCTGGCCCATCGCGGCTATGTCCTGGTCAACGGCCGGGTCACGCTGTCGGGCACGGGGCGCGAACTGCTGGCCAACAAGGAAGTGCGCGCGGCCTATCTGGAAGGGGGGCACTGAGCCATGGGCGAGATCATCGGTCCCAATGTCTGGGTGTTTCTCGGCCTGACCGTCGTGCTGTTCGGCGGCGCCGCCTGGATGACCGGGCAGGCGCTGGCCGCGACCTGGCGGCCGGCCTGGCACATGGTGCCCTACGCGCTGCTGATGTCGGTCGGCGACAATTTCCTGACCTTCGCGCTGTTCAGCGGCGATCTGCTGTCGCTGCCCGCTTTCCTTGGGCACGCCGTGATCCTCTGGGCGATCGCGATGGTGTCCTATCGAATGACGCAGGTCGCCAAGATGGTCGCCCAGTACCCCTGGCTGTACGAGCGGGCAGGGGTGTTCGCCTGGCGCGACAGGGCGCCGCAAGGTTGACGGGTATATCTGCAGGGATTGGCGTTGCCGGGGGTCGGGGGCTGACCTAAGATCGCGCCACCGACCCTTTGGGCGTAGCGCCTGGAGGGCTCGTCGACCGGGAGATGGGTCCGGCGGCGGGGAGTTCACGAAAAACCAGGGAGAAGGGACCACAATGCGCACGTTTATGTATTCGCTTCTGGCCGTCGGTGCCGTCAGCACCTTGGCGCTGACCGCCGGGGTGGCGCAGGCGCAGGACATCACCATCGCGACCGCCGGCCCGATGACCGGCCAGAACGCGGCGTTCGGCGAGCAGCTGAAGCGCGGCGCCGAGATGGCGGTGTCCGACCTCAACGCCGCGGGCGGCGTGACCGGCAAGAAGCTGAAGCTGGAAATCGGCGACGACGCCTGCGATCCGAAGCAGGCCGTGGCCGTCGCCAACCAGCTGTCGGGCAAGAAGGTTTCCTTCGTCGCCGGCCATTTCTGCTCGGGTTCGTCGATCCCGGCCTCGGCCGTCTACGCCGAAAACAACATCCTGATGATCAGCCCGGCCTCGACCAATCCCGCGCTGACCGACCAGGCGGCGTCCAAGGGCTGGAAGAACGTGTTCCGCACCTGCGGTCGCGACGACATCCAGGGCACCTATGCCGGCAAGTGGCTGGCCAAGACCTATGCCGGCAAGGGCGTCGCGGTGATCCACGACAAGTCCGCCTACGGCAAGGGCCTGGCCGACGAGACCAAGAAGGCGATGAACGCCGCCGGGGTCAAGGAAGCCATGTATGAGTCGATCACCGCCGGCGACAAGGACTTCTCGGCGCTGATCTCCAAGATGAAGCAGGCCAACATCGAGGCGATCTACTTCGGCGGCTACCACACCGAAGCCGGCCTGATCGTGCGTCAGGCTGCCGAGCAGGGCCTGAAGGCCCAGTTCGTCGGTGCCGACTCGCTCGTCACCGACGAGCTGTGGAAGATCGCCGGCCCGGCCGCCAACGGCCTGCTGATGACCTTCAACCCGGATCCGCGCGAGAATCCGAAGGCGAAGGACGTCGTCGCCAAGTTCAAGGCGCAGAGCTACGACCCCGAGGGCTACACCCTGCTGTCCTACGCCGCGGTCCAGGTGTGGGGCCAGGCGGTCGCCAAGGCCGGCTCGATCGACACCGCCAAGGTCGGCGACGCGCTGCGCGGCGGCACGTTCGATACCGTCATCGGCCCGCTGTCGTTCGACGCCAAGGGCGACCTGAAGAACCCCGAGTACGTGTTCTACATCTGGAAGGATGGCAAGTACGCGGAAGACAAGTCGAAGATGTAATCGAGGGTTTTCCTCGCTTGCGGCGCACGGCCCGGGGGCAACCCCGGGCCGTGTCTGTTTTCGGACGGGGGCAGGCTGGAGGGATGCGGGGCTTGCGAACCTTCTTCCGTAGATGACGGCAGGGGTTGGCGGCCGGTTTTCCGGCCGTGTATAACCGACACATCATCCGTGCATGGATGCCAACATAAGAAATCCTCAGGAGAGTTCGAGATGATCAGGAAGACTTCCCTGCTGCTGGCCGCCGCGGCGATCGGCGCGCTGCTGGTCGAGGCGGGTGCCGCGCGCGCCCAGGATATTCCCGTGGCCGTCGCCGGCCCGCTGACCGGGCAGCTCGCCGCCCTCGGCGATCAGTTCAAGCGCGGCGCCGAAATGGCGGTCGAGGATCTGAATGCCGCGGGCGGCGTCGCCGGCAAGAAGCTGAAGCTCGAACTGGGCGATGACCAGTGCGACCCCAAGCAGGCGGTCGCGGTCGCCAACCAGCTGTCGGTCAAGAAGGTCGCCGTGGTCGCCGGCCATGCCTGCTCGGGGTCGTCGATCCCGGCCTCGGCGGTCTATAACGAAAACAACGTCATCATGATCACCCCGGCCTCGACCGCGCCGGCGCTGACCGACGAGGCGGCCAAGAAGGGCTGGCACAACGTCTTCCGCGCCCTGGGCCGCGACGATGCGCAGGGCGCCGTGGCGGGACGCACCATCGCCGCGCGCTTCAAGGACAAGAAGGTCGCGGTGATCCACGACAAGTCGGCCTACGGCAAGGGGCTGGCCGACGAGACCAAGAAGGCGATGAATGCCGCCGGGCTTAAGGAAGCCATGTACGAGTCGGTCACGGCCGGCGACAAGGACTTCTCGGCGCTTATCTCGAAGATGAAGGCGGCCAATATCGACGTCGTCTATTTCGGCGGCTACCACACCGAGGCCGGCTTGATGCTGCGCCAGGGTCGCGAGCAGGGCTTCCAGGCCCAGTTCATCGGCGGCGACGGTCTCAACACCGACGAGTTCGGCAAGATCGTCGGCACCACCGGCGAAGGTTTCCGCATGACCTTCACCCCGGACCCGCGCAAGAACCCGAACGCGGCCAAGGTGGTTGAGCGCTTCAAGGCCAAGGGCCTCGATCCGGAGGGTTACACCCTCTACACCTACGCCACCTTCCAGGTCTGGTCGGAAGCGGTCAAGAAGGCCGGCACGACCGATTCGACCAAGGTGCAGAACGCACTGCGCCAGGGCGAGTTCGATACCGTGCTGGGCAAGCTGTCCTTCGACGCCAAGGGCGACGTGAAGAATCCCGATTTCGTCTTCTACGTCTTCAAGGACGGCAAGTGGGTCGAGGATCCGACCTGGTCGACCAAGGGCTGATCCCAAGCGCCTCGAACGACCTCGAAACGACAACGGCCCGGAGCATCGCTCCGGGCCGTTTGATTTCCGCCGCGCTGGAAGGAAAAGGCTGGGTCAGCGTTTGCCCGCGCCGCGCCCGCGCTTGCCCAGGCCGATCTGCTTGGCAAAGCTCGACCGCTGTTCGGCGTAGTTCGGCGCGACCATCGGATAGTCCGGCGGCAGACCCCATTTCGCCCGGTAGTCATCGGGGGTCATGTTGTAGGTGGTGCGAAGATACCGCTTCAGCATCTTCAGCTTCCGACCGTCCTCCAGGCAGACGATGTATTCCGGGGTCACCGACTTCTTGACCGGAACTGCCGGCTTCAGCTCCGGCGCCAGGACGGGCGCGGTGCCGTGGGTGCCTTCGAGGGCCTGGTGCACCGACCGGATCAGGTCCGGAATCGAGGCTGACGGCACTGAATTGTGGCTGACATAGGCGCCGACGATGTTCGCGGTCATCCGCAACAGTTCGTCCTTATTGACCGGCTTCGGGTCGGCGTCATCCATGACGGCGTTGTCTCCGCGCATCGTCCGAAATCTCCAGGGCAGAGGAATATCAGCAAATCATTCGAAACTTCTGTCCGCCTTTCAGCGAGACTTCGAGATGGATAGGCGCCACGACAATCCTTGTCAACACGACTTGCGAATATTTCTTGGCATCCCTGTGCAGTCGTGACTAGGCGGCGGGCGGGTGACAAATCGCCGGGCATTATGCTACTAGGGCGCCGTCCAGCCAGATCCGTGCGCGAAAACGAGGAACCAGCCATGGCGACCGAAACCATCGTGATCGCTTGCGACCATGCCGGCACCGAGCTGAAGGCCGAGTTGAAGCGCGACCTTGCCGCCCGTGGCTTCGACATCCTCGATCTCGGCACCGACGGCACCGCTTCGGTCGACTATCCCGATTTCGGCTATGCCGCCGCCGAAGCCGTCGCCGACGGTCGCGCCAGCCGCGGCGTCATCATCTGCGGATCGGGCATCGGCATCTCGATTGCCGCGAACCGCCACCCGAAGGTGCGCGCAGCCCTCGTCCACGATGCGCTGACGGCCCGGTTGGCGCGCGAGCATAACGACGCCCAGATCCTGGCGCTCGGCGCCCGCACCACCGGCGTCGAGACCGCCAAGGATTGCCTCAAAGTCTTCCTCGATACGCCGTTCGCCGGCGGCGAACGGCATGAGCGCCGGGTCGCCAAGCTCGGCGTTCTCGGCCATAGCTGCTGACCCTAAGGAAAACCGCCCATGAGCACCGCCTACACCCCGGCCGACGGTTATTTCTCGCGCGGCCTCGCCGATGCCGATCCCGAGCTGTTCGCCGCGGTCCGCGGCGAACTGGGCCGGCAGCGCGACAAGATCGAGCTGATCGCCTCGGAAAACATCGTCAGCCTCGCGGTGCTCGAGGCCGCGGGTACGGTGCTGACCAACAAGTACGCGGAAGGCTACCCCGGCAAGCGCTACTATGGCGGCTGCGAATGGGTCGACGTGGCTGAGCAACTGGCGATTGATCGTGCCAAGAAGCTGTTCTCGGCCAATTTCGCCAATGTCCAGCCGCATTCGGGCAGCCAGGCCAACCAGGCCGCCTTCATGGCCTTGGCCAAGCCGGGCGATACCATCATGGGGATGAGCCTGGCCGAAGGCGGCCATCTGACCCACGGCGCGTCGGTCAATCAGTCGGGCAAGTGGTTCAAGGCCGTCTCCTACGGCGTCCGCGCCGATGACCATCTGATCGACTACGACGCGCTGGCCAAGCTGGCCGAGGAACACAAGCCGACGATCCTGATCGCCGGCGGCTCGGCCTATTCGCGGATCATCGACTTCGCCCGGTTCCGCCAGATTGCCGATTCGGTCGGTGCCAAGCTGATGGTCGACATGGCGCATTTCGCCGGTCTGGTCGCCGGCGGCCTCTATCCGAGCCCGCTGCCCCATGCCCATGTCGTCACGACGACGACGCACAAGACCCTGCGCGGCCCGCGCGGCGGCCTCGTGCTGACCAACGACGAGGAGGTCGGCAAGAAGATCAATTCGGCGACCTTCCCCGGCCTGCAGGGCGGGCCGCTCGAGCATATCATCGCGGCCAAGGCGGTGGCGTTCGGGGAAGCGCTGCGTCCGGAATTCAAGGCCTATGCCCGCGCCGTCGTCGACAACGCCCAGGCGCTGGCCGAGACGCTGCTGGCGCGCGGCTTCGCCATCGTCTCGGGTGGCACCGACAGCCACCTGATGCTGGTCGATCTGCGCCCCAAGAACGTCAAGGGCAACGACGCCGAGAAGGCCCTCGACCGGGCCCATATCACCTGCAACAAGAACGGCATCCCGAACGATCCGGAGAAGCCGATGGTCACTTCCGGAATCCGGCTGGGCAGCCCGGCCGGCACCACCCGCGGTTTCGGCACGGCGGAATTCCGCCAGATCGGCGAGATGATCGCCGAGGTGCTCGAGGCCCGGATCGGTCAGGACAACGGCGCGGTCGAGCAGGCCGTGGCCGAGAAGGTAAAGGCGCTCTGTGCCGGCTTCCCGATCTATCCGACGCTTGGCTGAGGGCGGACGATCGGTCAGAGTCAGGTCTGAAAACGAATCGTCGACGGAGGGGTTGAGGGGGATGCGCTGTCCGTTCTGCGGCAATGACGATACCCAGGTGAAGGACTCGCGCCCCACCGAGGACAACTCGGCCATCCGCCGGCGTCGGTTCTGCCCGAACTGCGGCCAGCGTTTCACGACGTTCGAGCGCGTCCAGTTACGTGAACTGACGATCGTCAAGAAGAACGGGGCACGCGCCCCGTTCGATCGCGACAAGCTGGCCCGCTCGGTCGAGATCGCCTGCCGCAAGCGCCCGGTGGCGCCCGAGCGGGTCGAGTTGATGATCAACGCGATCGTGCGGCGGTTGGAGACCGCCGGCGAGTCCGAGATTCCCTCCGACCAGGTCGGCGAAATGGTGATGGAAGGCCTGCGCAATATCGACCAGGTCGCCTATGTCCGTTTCGCGTCGGTCTACCGCAATTTCCGCGAGGCGAAGGACTTCGAGGACTTCGTCGGCAAGCTCGGTGGCGGCGACGACGACTGAGCCGGCGGTATCGGCCCGGGACGTGGCCCATATGCGCCACGCCCTGGGGCTTGCCGCCCGGGGGCTGGGTCGGACCTGGCCGAACCCGGCTGTCGGCTGCGTGCTGGTCCGCGACGACATCGTCCTCGCCCGCGGCAATACCCAACCCGGCGGCCGTCCCCATGCCGAAGTCGTGGCCCTGTCCCGCGCCGGCAGCCAGGCAGCGGGGGCTACGGCCTATGTGACGCTCGAACCCTGTGCCCATCACGGCAAGACCCCGCCCTGCGCCGATGCGCTGATCGCGGCCGGAATCGGCCGGTGCGTCGTTGCCCTGCAGGATCCCGATCCCCGGGTCGACGGTGGTGGCATCCGGCGCCTGCTGGCCGCCGGCATCCCGGTGACGACCGGCGTCTGCGAGGCCGAGGCCGCGGCCCTCAATGCCGGCTTCCTGATGCGGGTGCGCCAGGGCCGGCCGCTGGTCACGCTGAAGCTCGCCACCACCCTCGACGGGCGGATTGCAACCCACGCCGGCGAAAGCCGCTGGATCACCGGCGCGACCGCGCGTGCCCGCGGCCATCTGATGCGTGCCGATCACGATGCGATCATGGTCGGCATCGGTACGGCGCTGACCGACGATCCGGACCTGACCTGCCGTCTGGCCGGGCTCGAGGATCGCTCGCCGGTCCGCATCGTGCTGGACGGCCGGCTGCGCCTGCCGCTGACCTCGCGGCTGGTGCGCACCGCCGCCACGGCACCGACCTGGATCGTGACGCTCGCAGGCTCGGATCCGTTGCGCCGCCAGGCCTACGAGCAGGCGGGGGTGACGGTGATCGCGGTCCCGCGCGATGCCGAAGGACACCTCGACCTCAAGGCCGCCTTGGCGGCGCTGGGCGATCGCGGCCTGACCCGCGTGCTGGCCGAGGGGGGCGCATCGGTCGCCGCTGCCCTGGTCCGGGCGGGGCTGGTCGACCGGCTGGTCTGGATGCGCGCGCCCAGTCTGATCGGCGCGGACGGCATTGCTGCCCTGCAGGGCTTCGGGGTTGACCGTCTGGCCCAGGCCCCGGTCTGGCGGCGGATCGCCCAGGAACCCTGCGGCGACGACCTCCTCGAAAGCTACGAGCGCCGCGACGACTGACGCCGACGTCAGCGTTGCGGCCCATAAACCGGTTGGACAAAGGCCCCGGCGGCGCTAAGAAAGAGCCATGTTTACCGGCATCGTCACAGATATCGGCCGTGTCCGCGCGGTCGAACGGCGCGGCGACACGCGCTTCGCGCTAGAGACCGCCTACGACACCGCCTCGATTGCGATCGGTGCCTCGATCGCCTGCGACGGCGTGTGCCTCACAGTGGTCGACAAGGGCCCCGACTGGTTTTCGGTCGACGTCTCGGCCGAAACGCTCTCCTGCACCACGCTTGGTGCCTGGAGTCCGGGGCATCCGATCAACCTGGAACGATCGCTGAAAGTCGGCGACGAACTCGGCGGCCATATCGTCTCGGGCCATGTCGACGGCGTCGCCGAGGTGACGGAGGCGCGGCCAGAAGGCGATTCCCTGCGCCTGGTCTTCGCGCTGCCCCGGACGCTCGGCGCGTTCGTGGCCAAGAAGGGCTCGGTCGCCGTATCCGGCGTGTCCCTCACTGTGAACGAAGTCGGCCAGACGGCCGACGGCCGCCCGACCTTCGGGGTCAACCTGATCCCCCACACCCAGGCCGTCACCACCCTGGGGCGCCTGCAGGCCGGGACGATGGTGAATATCGAAATCGACGTGCTTGCCCGCTATGTCGCCCGGCTGGCCGAGATGGAGCGCTAACCGATGACCAGCCTGCCGCCCGGCATCAACAGCTATTCGCAGTACCTGTCCTCGATCGAGGACATCCTGGCCGACATCCGTGCCGGCAAGATGGTAATCCTGGTCGACGACGAGGATCGCGAGAACGAGGGCGACCTCGTCATTCCGGCCGACAACTGCACGCCGGAAGTGATCAACTTCATGGCCAAGCACGGACGCGGCCTGATCTGCCTGGCGATGACCCGCCAGCGGGTCGAGCAGCTTGGCCTGCCGCTGATGGCCAAGGACAACCTGTCGCGCCATCAGACCGCCTTCACGGTGTCGATCGAAGCGCGCGAGGGCGTCACCACCGGCATTTCGGCCGCCGACCGCGCGCATACGGTGAAGGTGGCGATCGACCCGGCCAAGGGCGCGGCGGATATCGCGACGCCGGGCCATGTCTTCCCGCTGGTCGCCCGCGACGGCGGCGTCCTGGTCCGGGCCGGCCACACCGAAGCCTCGGTCGATATCGCGCGGCTGGCGGGGCTGACCCCCGCCGGCGTGATCTGCGAGATCATGAACGACGACGGCAGCATGGCGCGGCTGCCAGACCTGGTCGGCTTCGCGCAGTTGCACGGGCTCAAGGTCGGCACGATCGCCGACCTGATCGCCCATCGCCGCCGCCATGACAATCTGGTCCGCCGGGTGCTGGAAGACCGCATCGACAGCCGCTGGGGCGGTGATTTCAAGATGCTGGTCTATCGCAACACGGTCGAGCATGCCGAGCATATCGCGCTGGTGAAGGGGGATATTTCGGGGGACGAGCCGGTGATGGTCCGCGTGCACGCGCTGAACGTCATCGAGGACGTGTTGGGCGACAAGTCGAGCGCCTCGGCCGGCCTGTTGCACGGCGCGATGAAGGCGATCGGCGAGGCCGGGCGCGGTGTCGTCGTGCTGATCCGCGAGCCGCGACCGAATGCCTTGTCCGACCGGGTCAAGCGCCGGCTGGGCCAGCCGGTCGACGAACAGGGGCAGTTGCGCGACTACGGTATCGGCGCGCAGATCCTGCTCGATCTCGGCCTCAAGGACATGATCGTCCTGTCCAATCGCGTGAAGGGTCTTGTCGGGATCGAGGGCTACGGCCTGAACGTGACCGAGATCCGTCCGCTCAAGCCCCTCGAGGAGTAATCCGACCATGACCGTTTCCCCGCGCGTGCTGATCGTCGAGGCACGTTTCTACGACGATATCGCCGATGCCATGCTGGAAGGCGCCACCACGGCGCTGGACGAGGCGGGCGCCCGCTACGACCGCATCTCCGTGCCCGGCGCGCTCGAGATTCCGCCGGCCATCGTCCTGGCGGCCGAGGCCGGCTCGCGCGACGTGCGCTTCCGCTATGACGCCTATGTTGCGCTGGGCTGCGTCATCCGCGGCGAGACCACGCATTACGACATCGTCTCCAACGAGAGCGCCCGTGGCATCATGGACCTGGGCATCCGCCTCGGCCTGTCGATCGGCAACGGCATCATCACCGTCGAGAACGACGACCAGGCCTGGGCGCGTGCCCGCAAGTCCGACCTCGACAAGGGTGGCGGCGCCGCCAAGGCGGCCCTGGCGCTGGTCGCGCTGAAGCGCAAGTTCGGGCTGGGCGCGTGACCAATCCGAATCCCGATTTCAAGGCCCTGATCGGCAAGCGGTCGGCAGCGCGGCTTGCCGCGGTGCAGGCGCTGTATCAGTACGACCTCAACGAACAGTCGATCGACCGCATCATCGGCGAGTTCGTCACCCAGCATCTCGGCAAGGAAATCGACGGCGTCGAGTACAAGGACGCCGATGCCGAATTCTTCGCCGACCTGGCCCGCCAGACGGTCAAGCAGCGCGATGCGATCGACGGGCAGCTCGCCACCGCGATCTCGGTGCGCGATGCCGACCGGGTCGAGACGCTGTTGCGTGCCATCATGCGCGTCGGCGCCTTCGAACTGATGGGCCGCAAGGACGTGCCGGCCAAGGTCGTCATCACCGAATATGTCGATGTCGCCCACGCTTTCTATGGCGGGGCCGAGCCGGGCCTGGTCAATGCGGTGCTGGACCGCGTCGCCCGAGCCGTGCGGCCGGAAGAATTCAGCCGGTGACCGGCGGGGTCGCGCGATCCGGCGAATTCGAGCTGATCGCGCGATACCTGGCGCCGCTTTCGGCTGCGGCGCCGCTGGCCTTCGGGCTTACCGATGATGCCGCCCTGCTGGCCCCGGGACCGGGCGATCAGGTGGTCCTGACCAAGGACTGCATGGTCTCCGGCGTCCATTTCCTCGACGCCGACGGGCCCGAGGTGATCGCCCGCAAGCTGTTGCGCACCAATCTCTCCGATCTTGCGGCGATGGGCGCGGTGCCACGCGGCTACCTGCTCGGCCTTGTGTTGCCGCGGAATGTCGACGAAGCCTGGATCGCCGGGTTTGCCGCGGGCCTCGCGCGCGATCAGGCCGAATTCGGTGTCGCGCTGCTGGGCGGCGACACGACGGCGACATCCGGGCCGACGGTGTTGTCGCTGACAGCCTTGGGCACGGCAGCCGACGGCCGGGTGCTCCGGCGCAGCGGCGCCAGGCCGGGCGACCTGCTCTATGTCTCCGGGACGATCGGCGACGCGGTGCTGGCGCTGCATCTGAAGCTCGGCAAGATCTTCGGCGTCGCGCCCGATATGCGCGCGGCCCTCAACGACCGCCTCGACCTGCCATCGCCGCGGGTCGGCCTCGGCGCGCGGCTGGTCGGGATCGCCAGCGCGGCGCTCGATGTCTCCGACGGCCTTGTCCAGGATGTCGGGCATATGGCGCTGGCCTCCGGGGTCGCCATCGAGATCCGGGCGGCCGACGTGCCGCTCTCGGCCGCGGCGGCCGAACTGGTCGGCGACGGGCCGGCGCTGTTTGTCGACTGTCTCTCGGGGGGCGACGACTACGAACTCGCATTCACCGCGCCGGCCGACCGTGCAACCGATGTCACGGCAGCCGCCTCGGCCAGCGGGGTTCCGGTGACCTGCATCGGCCGTGTGACGGCCGGGCAGGGCGTCATCGTGCGCGACCGGCAGGGTGGGGTCGTCGAATTGGCCCGCACCGGCTACCGGCACTTCTGATGAAGAAACTGATCGTCATCCTGGTGATCCTGCTGGTACTGCTGGCCGGCGGCGGGGCGGCGGCCTGGTTCTTCCTGCTGCGCAAGACCGAGCCGGTCGAGGCGCCGCCACCGCCCAAGCCGGCACCCGCATCCTATGTTGTGCTCGAGGGGATGAGCGTGCCGCTGCGGACGGCCGAGAAACCCTGGTCGACGCTGTGGATGAACCTGGCGCTCGAAATCCCGAAGGCCGAGGATGTCGGCGAGATCCAGAACGTCATGCCGCGCGTGCGCGATGCGTTCGTGCGCGACCTGCAGGCCCACCCGATCGGCCAGAACGGCACCTGGAACGAAAAAGACATCGACACGATGACGGAGCGCCTGGGCAAACAGGCCGACAAGGTATTGGGACCGGGCAAGGTCAGCCGCGTCCTGATCCGGAATGCGCTGAAGGGGCAGTAAACCTCCACCATGGAAGAAAAACGGCGCGCTAAGCGCAATGTTATCGTGCTGGCCGCGTGCCAGGCGCTGGCCAACTCGACCATGTCGATTCAGATCGCCCTCGGGGGGCTGGTCGGCGCGATGCTGGCAGAAGACAAGTCGCTGGCGACGCTGCCCGTGGCGATGGTGATCTGCGGCACCGCGGTCGGGACGATCCCCGCCTCGCTGCTGATGGGCCGCATCGGTCGGCGCGCCGGTTTCATGGTCGGCGGTGCGTTCGGCATCTTCGGCTCGATCCTGTCCTGCCTGGGAATCTACCTGGGCTCGTTCCCGCTGTTCGCCGGCTCCCTCGGCCTGTTCGGCATCTTTTCCTCGTTCGCCCAGTACTATCGGTTTGCTGCGGCCGACGTCGCCCCCGACGACTTCAAGGCCAAGGCGATCTCGCTGGTGATGGCCGGCGGTGTCGTGGCCGGTTTTCTCGGACCCGAGATCACCAAGCACACCCGCGAACTGTTGATGCCCTATCTGTTCCAGGGATCGTTCGTCGCCGCTGGTATCCTTTGCGCCCTGTCGGTCCTGATCCAGCAGTTCATCGACATTCCCCGGCCGTCGCCGGCGGGCCGCGGCCAGGGCGGGCGCCCGCTGTCGGCCATCGTCCGCCAGCCGGTGTTCCTCGTCGCCGTGCTGTCCGGGGCGATCGGCTATGCGGTGATGAGCCTGGTGATGACGGCCACGCCGCTCGCGATGGTCGGCTGCGGCCTGTCCTACGACCAGTCCGCGACCGTCATCCAGTTCCATGTCATTGCCATGTTCGGCCCGTCGTTCTTCACCGGGCACCTGATCCGGCGCTTCGGCGTGCTGCGCGTCATCGCAGCCGGCGGCGTGCTCAACCTGATCTGTGTCGCGGTGGCGCTGGCCGGTCTCGACTTTGCCAATTTCCTCGTCGCGCTGGTGCTGCTGGGCCTTGGGTGGAACTTCATGTTCGTCGGCGGAACCGCGCTGCTGACCGAGGCCTACCGGCCGCAGGAACGGGCCAAGACCCAGGCCGCCAACGACTTCACGGTCTTTGCCATCACGGCGGTCGCCTCGCTGTCTTCGGGCAAGATCCTGTTCGGCGGCGGCTGGAACGCGGTGACGCTGACCGCGCTGCCGCTGCTCGCCATCGCGCTGGCCGCGGCGCTGTGGCGGATGACCGTGGTGCGGCGCATCGTGGGTTGATCAGCGATTCTCGCGACTGCAGCAATTTAATCCGCGTCAAGGACGAATATTTGCCGCGACCTCACGGACCTGTCATAACTTGCGCCGTCGCCGCGCCAGTAGGGAGGGCGCGAGTCGCTAGGCTTGGCTCCCAAATGCCTATAACGAACGAGGGGGTATCATGACAGTCGTTTGGTTCGCGATCGCCTGCGGGGTGATCGCGCTTATTTATGGCGTCGTGACCGCGCAATCGGTTCTTTCGGCGTCACCCGGCAATCAGCGCATGCAGGATATCGCTGCGGCCATCCAGGAAGGGGCCAAGGCCTATCTCAACCGCCAGTACCTGACGATCGGCATCGTCGGCGTGGTGATCTTCGTCATCATCACTTTCCTGCTCGGCATCAAGGTCGGCATCGGCTTCCTGATCGGCGCGGTGCTTTCCGCCGCCGCCGGTTATGTCGGCATGAACGTCTCGGTCAAGGCCAACGTCCGCACGGCCGAGGCCTCGCGCCAGGGCCTGGCCCAGGGCTTGAGCCTCGCCTTCCGCGCCGGCGCGGTCACCGGGCTGCTGGTCGCCGGTCTCGCCCTGCTGGGCGTCGCCGGCTATTTCGGCGTCCTGGTCGCCTCGGGCGTCGAGGGCCGCGGGCTGATCGACGCGATGGTGGCGCTCGGCTTCGGGGCGTCGCTGATCTCGATCTTCGCCCGTCTCGGCGGCGGCATCTTCACCAAGGGGGCCGACGTCGGCGCCGATCTCGTCGGCAAGGTCGAGGCCGGGATCCCCGAGGACGATCCCCGCAATCCCGCGGTCATCGCCGACAACGTCGGCGACAACGTCGGCGACTGCGCGGGCATGGCCGCCGATCTGTTCGAGACCTACGCGGTCACCGTGGTGGCCACGATGGTGCTGGCCTCGATCTTCTTCGCCGGCACCCCGGCGGCCTGGCCGATGATGGTCTATCCGCTGGCCATCGGCGGCACCTGCATCATCACCTCGATCATCGGTACCTACTTCGTTCGCCTCGGCTCGGACCAGAAGATCATGAAGGCCCTGTACAAGGGCTTCATCGCCGCCGCGGTGCTGTCGCTGATCGCGCTCTATCCGGTCACCAACTGGGTGCTGGCCGATGCCGCCAACGGCGTCTCGGGCATGGCCCGCGAATTCGGTGCCGGCGAGAAGATCTTCACCGGCATGAAGCTCTATGTCTGCGGCGTCGTCGGCCTGGTCGTCACCGGGCTGATCATCTGGGCGACCGAGTACTACACCGGCACCGACTATCGCCCGGTCAAGAGCGTCGCGCAGTCGTCGACGACCGGTCATGGCACCAACGTCATCCAGGGCCTGGCCGTGTCGATGGAGGCGACGGCCCTGCCGGCGCTGATCATCGTTGCCGGCATCATCGTCACCTACACGCTGGCCGGCCTGATGGGCATCGCCATCGCGGTCTCGACGATGCTGGCCCTGGCCGGCATGGTGGTGGCGCTCGACGCCTACGGCCCGGTCACCGACAACGCTGGCGGCATCGCCGAAATGGCGGAGCTGGACAAGGACGTGCGCAAGGTTACCGACGCGCTCGACGCGGTCGGCAACACCACGAAGGCGGTCACCAAGGGCTATGCCATCGGGTCGGCCGGCCTGGGCGCACTGGTCCTGTTCGCGGCCTACACCTCGGATCTCAGCTACTTCATCGAGAATGGCGACCAGTACAAGTTCTTCGACGGACTGCGGATCAACTTCTCGCTCGAGAATCCGTTCGTCGTCGTCGGCTTGCTGATCGGCGGCCTGCTGCCCTATCTGTTCGGGGCGATGGGCATGACCGCGGTCGGCCGTGCGGCCGGCTCGGTCGTGGTCGAGGTGCGGCGGCAGTTCAAGGAAATCCCGGGCATCATGACGGGCAAGGCCAAGCCCGACTACAGCCGCGCGGTCGACATGCTGACGCGCGCCGCGATCCGGGAAATGATCATCCCGAGCCTGCTGCCGGTCCTGTCCCCGATCGTGCTGTACTTCGTGATCGCCGCGATCGCCGGCCGGGGGGCCGCCCTCTCGGCGGTCGGCGCCATGCTGCTCGGCGTCATCGTCACCGGGCTGTTCGTCGCGATTTCGATGACGGCCGGCGGCGGTGCCTGGGACAATGCCAAGAAGTACATCGAGGAAGGCCACCACGGCGGCAAGGGCTCGGACGCCCACAAGGCCGCGGTGACCGGCGATACCGTCGGCGATCCGTACAAGGATACGGCCGGTCCCGCCGTCAACCCGATGATCAAGATCACCAACATCGTCGCCCTGCTGTTGCTCGCCGTGCTCGCGCACTGAAGGCTGCGGCCAACTGACGCAAGCCCGCCGGTCGATCGACCGGCGGGCTTTTCTTTCGGCATTTTTTGCGATTTAGTCTTACTTGCAGGTCGCGGCGGGCGACGACAGAGAAACGAGCGGAGCAGGGCGATGATGATCTGGCGCGGTACCGGGACCAGCGGCCTCGTGGCGCTGTTACGGCTCTATGCCGATCGCGACCGCAATCAGGTACCGGCCGACAACCGGCCGCCGGTCGCGCCGCGGCCGGAACCGAAGGGTGGCCGCCGGGAAGGTTAGCCGGCGATGTCGGTGCAGTTCAGGCACATCGGGTCGGCGATGACGATGGCCAGCAGGAAACCGATCTCGGCGGTCTGCTGGGCGGCGCCGAGCACGTCGCCGGTCTGTCCGCCGATATGGCGGCGGGCGAGCCAGGCGATGGCGGCGGCGCCGATCGCCGCGCCGACGAGGCCGTAAAGCCCCGAACGCAGCCCCAGCCCCAACTCGGCCGCCGCCGCAGCGATCAGCAGCGCCAGGACCAGCGTCGCCGCCGACGGCCTGCCGGCCTGGTGGCCCAGCCCGTCCGGGCGTGCCGGCGCCATCCCGTACATCAGCGCGACCATGGCCGCCCGGCTGGCGGCCCCGGCGCCGACCAGCGCCGGCACGACATAGGCGGCATGGTCGAGCGCGGTGATCGCCCCGACCCGGGCCAGCAGGCTGATACCCAGTGCCAGCACGGCAAAGCTGCCGACCCGGCTGTCGCGCATGATCGCCAGCTTGCGTTCGCGGTCGTGACCGCCGCCGAAGCCATCGGCAATATCGGCCAGCCCATCCTCATGCAGGGCCCGGGTGGTCCAGATCGACGCGGCGACGGCGGCGACGGCGGCGAGGTTGAGCGTGAGCCCGCTCCAGGTGGCTGCGGCGAAGGCCGCGGCCGCGATCAGCCCGACGACGACGCCGACCAGCGGGAAAGCCCAGGCGGCGCGGGCCAGCGCGGCCGGACCCCAATCGGCCGGCGTGCCGACCGGCAGGCGGGTCAGGAAAGCGAAGGCCAGGCGCAGCGCGGCCAGCCTGCCGGGCGGCGATGGGGTTTCATCCGTCTCGGACATCGGTCTGCAAACGTCTGGAAGAGTCTGGCTTCGCATAGCATGAAGGCCGTGCCGCGCCGCAAACGAAATCGCGGGTGCGCGCGAATTTGCCGCGCGGCTCGGTTGACGCCCGTCGCGCCAGCCCCTACGACGGCGCATCCCTTGTTCGGAGCAGGCCCATGTCACTCGATCTCCCGGCGATTCGCGCGCTTCTCCAGGATCTGCCGGTGGCCGATGGCGGTGCCGTCGCCGCTGCCGCAGCCCGTCAGGGGCGGCTGACCAAGCCGGCCGGTTCGCTCGGCCGGCTCGAGGAGATCGCGATCTGGCTGGCTGGCTGGCAGCGCCGGTCGCGGCCGCATGCTGATCGGATCAGGGCTGTTGTCTTCGCCGGCAATCACGGGATCGCGGCGCGCGGCGTTTCGGCCTTCCCGGCCGAGGTGACCGCACAGATGGTGGCGAATTTCGAGCGCGGCGGTGCCGCGATCAACCAGCTTTGCCGCCTGCACGGTGCGGAACTCGGCGTCGTGGCACTCGACCTCGACCGGCCGACGGCCGACTTCACCGGCGGCCCTGCGATGACCGAGGCGGAGTTCGGCGCGGCCGTCGCCGCCGGTCTGGCCGCGGCCGAGGCACCCGCCGACCTCCTGGTGATCGGCGAGATGGGTATTGCCAATACCACGGCCGCCGCGGCAATCGCGGCGGCGATCGTCGGCGGACCGGCCGCCGACTGGTGCGGTGCCGGCACCGGGGTCGATTCGGCCGGCCGCGCCCGCAAGGCCGATGCGGTGACCGCGGCGCTGCAGTGTCACGGCGAGGCGCTGGCGGATCCGCTGGAGGTGCTGAGGCGGCTCGGCGGCCGCGAGATCGCGGCGATGTTCGGTGCCCTGCTGGGCGCCCGGCGCCGACGGCTGCCGGTACTGCTCGACGGCTATGTGGTGGCGGCTGCCGCATTGGTCCTGCATGCCGCCGTGCCGGGCGGGCTCGACCATTGCATCGCCGGCCACCGTTCGGTCGAGCCGGGCCACGGCCGGCTGCTCGATCGCTTCGGCATGGTGCCGCTGCTCGACCTGGGCATGCGGCTCGGCGAGGGATCGGGCGCCGCGGTGGCGATCGGGGTGGTGCGCGCCGCCGTCGCCTGCCATGACGGCATGGCGACGTTCGACGAGGCCGGCGTTTCAGATAAAGACTGAGGGCTCAGCGACCGGAGGTGCCGGTCGAGCGGTCGTTGAAGCGGCCGATATTGCCGAACATCTGCTCGACGAACGACAGTTCCTTGCCGCGCGTCGGCGTGGTGCGCGAGACCAGCGCGATCTGCTTGGCGTCATCGATGCCGTATTTCCGGATGTCGGTGACACGGCCGGAGGGATCGAAGCGGATTTCCAGGACTTCCTGCTTCAGCGTCTCGGGCTCGAAGAAGGCGACGGTCTTCGTCTCCTTCGAAATATAGTACCAGATCTGGCCTTCTTGCGGGAACATGGTCGAGGCGGTCGGCGAGCCGATGATCTCGATCAGTTCGTTCTGGGTGGTCGAGCCGGGCCGGATCTCGTCCATCCGCTCCTTGGTCATCACCGCACCGCGCACGTCCTCGCGCCCCGCGCAGGCAGCGAGGGCCAGGCTCAGGGCCAGCAGGGGAACGATCGTCAGGCGGCGCGGCAGGGCGGTCATGAATTTAGGCTCTTGACTGTGTCGGCCGGCCGATAGATGGCACTGCCACCGGGTTCTGTCAAATTTCTAAGTCGCGGAGACGCCGATGAAGCTGTTGTCCCTGTTCCGCCGGTCGCCGAAGGACGAGGCGGTCGAGGCGGCCCATCGGATCTATGTCGCCGCGGTCGAGCAGGCCCGCCAGCCGGCCTTCTATGCCGTGCTCGGCGTGCCCGATACGCTCGAAGGCCGATTCGAGGTGATTTCGGCCCATATCCATTTGGTCCTGCGCCGTCTGGGGACGGGGGACGAAGCCGCCCAGGCCCTGGGCCAGCGCGTGTTCGACGTCATGTTTGCCGACATGGACCAGTCGCTGCGCGAACTCGGGGTCGGCGACCTGTCGATCGCCAAGCGCGTCAAGTTCCTGGCGCAAAGCTTCTACGGCCGCATGGCCGCCTATGACGAAGGTTATGTGCGGGGTGACGCGGTGCTGCGCGAGGCGCTCGACCGCAATCTCTACGCAACGGCCGAGCCGGATCCGGGCGCGCTTGCCGCGATGGCGGCCTATCTGACCGAGGCTGAAGCACGGCTCGGCCGGCAGGCCGCCGCCGAGATTTCGGCCGGCCGGCTCGACTTTCCGCCCGTGCCCGGACGACTGTGATTTCATTTGACCGTAACATTGGTTTTCCCTATGTTCCGCGCCTTGATCGCGGGGCCGTCCGGCCACGTCGGAGTGTGCTGAGGTCTTGAGATGTCCGAGCCGATTGCGCCAGGCAATTTCAGCCGCAGCATCGATGTGAGCCGCCTGGGCGATGACAGCCTGACGCTTGCGATCACCGCCGAACCGACGGAACGGGCGCAACTGGCGCAGGCCTTCGATCTGGTCGATCTGGCCGCGTTCGCTGCCGAAGTGACGCTGGCCCGGATCAGCGGGACTGACCAGGTTCGCCTGGCCGGCCGGCTGAAGGCCACGGTCACGCAGACCTGCGTCGTGTCGCTCGACCCGGTCGAATCGACCGTCGAGTCGACGTTCGAGCGGATCTACGACCCGGCTGCCGTCGTGGTGGCCGAACCGGCCGCGGGGCGCGGTGACGACGATCTGGAGGACGAACTGGGGTTCGATCTCGAGGCCGGCGATCCGCCCGATCCGCTGGTCGGCGACCGGATCGACGTCGGCGCCGCGGTTGCCGAAGAGTTGGCCTTGTCGCTCGACCCGTATCCGCGTAAACCGGGGGCGACGATTCCGGAGGCCTTCGGGCCGGAAGATCCGGTCAAGACGTCTCCGTTCGCCGTGCTGCGGCAACTGAGGCCGGACCAGAATTGACTTAACCAACGGCTGCCCGTGGGCGGCCACTATAACTGAGAGCGTGCCATGGCTGTCCCCAAGCAGAAGAAGTCCAAGTCGCGTCGCAACATGCGCCGGTCGCACCATGCGCTGACCGCCACTTCTTCGATCGAGTGCCCGAACTGCGGCGAGACCAAGCTGCCGCATCACGTGTGCGGCGCCTGCGGCCACTATGACGGCCGCGAGGTCATCGCGACCGAAGCCGCGGCCTGACCCCTGCGCCGGACCACGGGGCGTGGGCGGGGGCCTATGGCGCTGTCCCGGGTGCGTAAGGGCGAGTCGTCGCATCGACGCCGGCAGGCCTGGAGCTTGCCGTGACCGTTGCAGCGACCATCGCGCTCGATGCCATGGGGGGCGATCACGCCCCCGAAATGGTCATCGAGGGTGCCGCCCAGGCGCACGAGATGTTCCCGCATGTTCGTTTCCTCGTCTTCGGTGACGAGGGAAAGATCGGTCCGTTGCTGGCGCGGTATCCCAAGCTCGCCCGTCAGGTCGAGCTGCGGCATACCGCCGAGAAGGTCGAGTCGGAAGACAAGCCCAGCCAGGCGCTCCGCAAGGGGCGCGGCTCGTCGATGCGGCTTGCCATCGACGCGGTCGCCAACGGCGAGGCCGGCGGTGTCGTCTCGGCGGGCAATACCGGCGCGCTGATGGCGATGGCCAAGTTCGTGCTGAAGACCCTGCCGGGCATCGACCGGCCGGCACTGTGTTCGCTGTTGCCGACGCTGCGTGGCGAAGTCGTCATGCTCGACCTCGGCGCCAATGTCGAATGCGACCCGGAGAATCTGGTCCAGTTCGCGATCATGGGGGCCAACTATGCCCATGCCGTACTGGGCCGCCAGCGCCCGCTGGTGGGTCTGCTGAACGTCGGCGTCGAAACCGTCAAGGGCAACGAATCGGTCAAGGCCGCTGCTGAAATCCTGATGGCTTCCAAGGGTTTGGGCTTCGATTTTCACGGGTTCGTCGAAGGCAATGACATTGCCGCCGGTACGGTCGACGTGGTCGTGACCGACGGTTTCACCGGCAACATCGCGCTGAAGACCACCGAGGGGACGGCCAAGCTGATCACCGGCTATCTGTCGCGGGCGCTGCGCATGAACTGGCGGTCCAAGCTCGGCTATCTGCTGGCGCGGCCGGCCTTCGAGGCGCTGCGCAGCCGGGTCGATCCGCGCTTCTACAACGGCGCGGTGTTCGTCGGGCTGAACGGGATCGTGGTGAAGAGCCACGGGGGGACCGATGCGCCGGGCTTCTGCAATGCGATAGGGGCGGCGGTCGACCTCGTCTCCGACGGGCTCACCGAACGTATCGCCAAGGATTTCCAGAGAGTTGTCGCCGCGATGAATCAGACGCCGGCGGCGTTGGCGGAGGGCCTATGAGGCGGTCTCTGATTACCGGTTGCGGCTCCTATCTGCCTGCCCGCGTGATTACCAATGCCGAGATGTCGCGGCTGGTCGACACCACCCCCGAATGGATCGTCGAGCGCACCGGGATCGAGCAGCGCCATATCGCGGCCGAAGGCGAGTTGACCTCCGACCTTGCGACCAAGGCTGCCGCGGCGGCACTGGCCGCCGCGGGCCGCAAGGCGTCCGACGTCGGCATGATCGTGCTGGCCACCGCGACGCCGGACGAGACCTTTCCGGCCTCGGCCTGCCGGGTGCAGCATAATCTCGGCTGCGGCGGCTTCGCCTTCGATGTTCAGGCGGTCTGCTCGGGGTTCGTCTACGCTTTGTCGGTGGCCGACAATTTCATCAAGGCCGGTCAGGTCGACAGCGCGCTGGTGATCGGTGCCGAAACCTTCTCGCGCATCCTGGACTGGCACGACCGCGGTACCTGCGTGCTGTTTGGCGATGGCGCCGGCGCGGTCTATCTGGAGGCCGGCGAGGGGCAGGGAACGTCGGCCGACCGGGGTATCCTGACCACCCATCTGCATTCGAACGGCAAGCATCACGACCTGCTCTATGTCGATGGCGGGCCGTCCTCGACCCGATCGGTTGGTCACCTGCGCATGACCGGCAAGGAAGTCTTCCGCCATGCCGTCGTCAATTTGTCCGATGCCGTGCACGAGGCGCTGGGCGCGGTCGGGATGACGCCGGGCGAGATCGACTGGCTGGTGCCCCACCAGGCGAACAAACGCATCATCGACGGTACCGCCCGCAAGCTGAACATGACGACCGACCGGGTCATCCTGACCGTCGACCGCCATGCCAATACCTCGGCAGCCTCGGTGCCGCTGGCGCTGGCCGAAGGGGTCCGCGACGGGCGGATTCGGCGCGGCCAGGTCGTGCTGATGGAGGCGATGGGCGGCGGATTTACCTGGGGTTCGGCGCTCGCCCGCTGGTAATCCATAAACTTCCTCGCCTAATCTGCTGATATTGACGGGTTTCTTCCCGCGGGCTAAGGTTTTGCCTTAAGCTTTCGCGGGGGAGAGCGGCAATGGGCGGCAGACGGTCATGACCGGCAAAACCGTGACGCGGGCGCAATTGAGCGAGGCGGTCTATCAGGAGGTCGGCCTGTCGCGGAACGAATCCGCCGACTTGGTCGAAACCGTCCTTCAGGAGATCGTCGAAAGCCTGGCGCGCGAGGAGACCGTCAAGATCTCCTCCTTCGGCAGTTTTCATGTCCGGTCCAAGGGCGGGCGCGTCGGGCGCAACCCCAAGACCGGCCAGGAAGTGCCGATCCAGCCGCGCCGGGTGCTGGTCTTCCGGGCCAGTCACGTGCTCAAGGACCGCATCAACGACGAGCTGGTGACAAAAGCTCGGTAAAAAGCGGCGAGTTCCAGGCGTAGGTAGAACAAGATCATGTCGACGACCATCGATAGCGGCGACGCCAGAAGTCGCGCCGCCAAATCGCCTGACGCCTTTCGCACGATCAGCGAGGTCGCGGCCGATCTTGACGTGCCTCAGCACGTCCTGCGTTTCTGGGAAACGAAGTTCAGCCAGATCCGGCCGCTGAAGCGCGGCGGCGGCCGGCGCTATTACCGGCCCGAAGATGTCGACCTGTTGCGCCGGATCCGAACCTTGCTCTACGGCGAGGGGTACACGATCAAGGGCGTGCAGAAGGTACTGCGCGAAGGCGGGCGCAGCGCCGCCGAACCGGTCGCAGCGGGTTCCGCGCCCCCTGTCGGGCACGAGGCCGACGAACCCGATACCGATGCCGCCGAGATCGGCGCTGACGAGCCGGCCGATGAAGCGGACGAGATTGTCGAGGCCGCGCCGGCGCAGCCGGAGCCGCTCGCCGCGGAGGAGCGTCAGCGGCTTGCCGATCTCAAGAACGAATTGCTGGAGTTGAAGTCGCTGCTCGGCGATGCCTTGGGGGCGTCGCGCTAGGCCGGCTCGGCCGCCTCCCTGATCACCATCGCCTCGGCTTTGACGCGTACCGCCTCGGGCAGCGGCACGGTCTGCTGGGTCGTCAGGCTGGCAAGTCCGCCGGTATAGTCGGCGGTGGCGACCAGCGTGCCGTCGGCACGGTCTGTCATTCGATGGATGAACCGGGCATGGCGGGCCGAGACCGCGATGAAGGCCGACCGGATCACGACCAGGTCGCCGCCGCGCAATTCGCGCAGGAACCGGTAATACTGTCTGAAAACGGCAATCCGCTGGCCGTCGGCGCGCAAGCCGGCCGGCGTCATACCGACTTCGTGCAGCAGCATCCAGGTCGCCTGGTCGAATCGGGTGACGTAGAGGCTGGAATTCATGCTGGCTTCCGCATCGTATTCGCCAGCGGTGACGACCCCGCGGTAACTCTCGACCCAAGATGACATCTTGCTCCCCCGACGGCCGGCCCGACCCGCGATGATAACCACTTTTCACCTTGCCGGGCGACTGGGTTTGGTCTAAACCGCCCCCCACGGTCGGAGCGTAGCGCAGCCTGGTAGCGCATCAGTCTGGGGGACTGGGGGTCGCTGGTTCAAATCCAGTCGCTCCGACCATCAAACCCTTGAAATTCAGTCGTTTAAGCGGCGGTCCTGCCACTCGTGTATTTGGCAGTTATGGAACAAAACAAGAACTTTGTCATTGACAGTCGCCCCCGGATTTGACGATCCTTCCAGGATCGAAGCCCTGCGCCCGGCTGGAGACCGCTCCCGCCGGGCGCATTGCGTTTGAGGGTCGCCACCGGCAGGGGCGGCTTTTTTCATTTCAAGCACATGGGAGATCACGATGCCCCGCAACACCAATGCGGCCGGGCTGGCGCTGTATCACGAGTTCGAGCAGGGGCCGGGCGGCGGACCGGCGCTCAAGGCCTATCTCTGCCCGTCGGGCGTCTGGACGATCGGCTGGGGCCATACCGGTCCCGACGTCCATGCCGGCTCGACCGTCACGCCGGCCGAAGCCGACCGGCTGCTCGACCTCGATCTCGACGAGGCCGAGGGCGACGTCTCGTCCGCGCTGATCCGTCCGGCCAACGACAACGAGTTCGCCGCGATGGTCAGCCTGCGGTTCAACATCGGGCGTGCAGGATTCATCGGTTCGTCGGTTCTGCGCCTCCACAATTCCGGCGACCGCGCCGGGGCGGCCCGGGCCTTCGCGCTGTGGAACAAGGGCCGCAATGCGAAAGGCGATCTGGTGGTGCTCAACGGCCTGACCCGCCGGCGCGCGGTCGAGGCTGCCCTCTACATGCAACCGACCGCCGAGGAGCAGGCGACCGATCCCCAGCGTACCCGCGCGGCGGTCGTGGTTCCGTCGGCCGACCCGGTTGCACCGATGGCTCGGATCGGCGGCTCGATCGTCGCGACCGCGACGGTCGCCCAACAGGCCATCGTCCAGGTCGGCGGGGTGCACGAGGCCTTGATCAAGGCCGGGATCAATCCGCATGTCGCCATCGGCCTGCTTGCGGCCGCTGCCGCGACGGGCATCTGGTACATGCTGCGCCGGCGGGCCGGTTAGATGCCGGCCTGGCTGATCGCGGGGGGCGGGATACGCATCCTGCTTGCCGCGCTGGCGACGGGGGCAGCGCTTGCCGCCGGTACCTGGCTCTATGGTGCCGGCGGCGACGCCGTCCGCATCGATGCCCTCGAGGCGACAATCCTCTCCGTGGAGACGCGCAATGACGTCGATCGCGCAATCGATCGCCTGCCTGACGGCGCTGCTGCTGACCGGCTGCGCCGCGACTGGTCAAGGGACTGACTACTGCGCCTTGGCGCGCCCGATCTTCGTCAGCCGGGCAGACCTGCTTACGCAGCGCACGGCCGAGGGGGTGCTGCGCCACAATCAGACCTGGCGCGAGGCGTGCGATCGCTGATCGGCCTAGTCCCCGTCGGTATCGCGTGCCTGGCCCAGCGTGCCGGCCTTGCCATGGCCCTCGCTGATTCGCCGGAGCAGTTCGAGCTGGCGGTCGGCGAGTTCCGCCGCATAGCCGTCGGCGCGGGTCAAGCGCTCGATCAGGTCGGCTGAAACCCGGCGCGCGGCCACCGCGCGGGCGGCGAGCGCCCGCAACTGGCGCTGCTGGCGTGCCGCCTCGTCCAGCATCCGGGACAGGTTCGCCCATTCAAGGTCGGGATTGGACGGCAGGCTCATGGGCGCCAGTAGACCATTCCCGCGCCGGCCGGTCGATCAGAGATCGCGGAAATTGAAGGCGAAGCGCAGGGCACGCGGCCAGTCGCCCCTTGCCGCATCCGCCTGCGGCACCTTGAACGGCTGGGCGCGGCGCAGGGCGATCAGGAAGCTGTCCATCACCAGGCGCTCGTCCGGACCCAGACGGTCGTAATTGTAGACCATCTGGCGCGGTGACCACGGATCGCTCTTGCCCAAGGGCGAGGTCAGCGTGCCGTCGGCGTTCATCATCACGTCCAGCGTGATCGCCGCGTCGCGATAACGCGGGCTGCGATAGTCGAAGGCCCAGACCTTGACGATCTGGCCAAGGATATAGTCGGACAACCGGCGGGCCGCGGCACCGCCGCCTTCGCCGCCGTCATCGTCGGCCGCTGCCGCCGCGGCCGCCGCGCTGCGCGAATTGTTGGAGAAGCGGCCGTCGCTGCCCAGCGAATAGCCCCAGGCATCGGTCTTCGGCGCGGCCTGGGAGGGCTGCTGCGGGCGCTGCTGCTGTTGGGGCTGCTGTCGCGCGGCCTGCTGCTGCTGCTGCTGCTGCCGGCGCTGCTGCTCGGCCTTCTGCTGTTCCGCCCGCTCGCGCTCGGCCTTCTCGCGCGCCGCGCGGTCGGCGCGTTCCTTCTCCTCGCGCTCCTGCCGCTCGCGCTCCTGGATGGCTTCGACCGGGCGGACCCGCGGCGTCGGAATGTCGCCCGCCAGTTCCTCGGGCGGCAGCGCGGCCTGCTGAACGGGCTTGGGCTCCGGCTTGGGCTCCGGCTTGGGCTCGGGCGCCGGGGCCGGTTCCGGCGGCGGGGCCGGGGCGGGCGCCGGCTCGGGCATCGCCGCTGCCGGGGTGGGCGGGGGCGTCGGCTCGGGTGGGGTCGCCTCGGCCGGCGGCGGCGGCGGCGATCCGCCCCCGCCGGCGGCCTGGGTCTGAGTTGGCGGCTTGGGCACGTCACTGCCGGGATTGGGCATCGGCTTCTCGCCCATCCGCGGCCGCTCGGTCGTCTTTTCCGGCTCGATCTCCGAGGGCAGCGCGATTTCGCGCTGCTCGGGCCGCTGCTGCTCCTGCTGCGGCTTGGGCTCGGGCTTCGGTTCGGGTTCCGGCTTGGGCTCGGGCTTGGCTGCTTCCTGCTTGGGCGGCTCGGGCGCCGGCTTCGCCGCTTCGGGCCGCGGCTGCGGCGTCACGCGCGGCGGCGTCGGCTGACGGGCCTGGGGCTGGGGCGGCGGGGGCGGCGGTTCCTGCACCAGCTCGACCACCACCGGCGGCTCCTCAGGCACCTGCTTCCACGGCATTTCCTCGAGACCGAAGGTGAGGATCAGCACATGGACCAGCAGCGAGGCGAAGATTACCACGGTCCACAGGACCCGGCGGTCGTGGTCGGATTCCTTGACGATCCAGGTCGAGCGGTCGTCGGCAGTCAGAAACGCGGCAGACATCGGCGATACCTTCAGGGCGCCTGATAGACGGCGGCGAGGCCTTCGCCGTCGACCAAGGCGAGGCGCCCGTCCCCGACCATGTGGGCGAGATGCGCCTGGACCGAGCGGGCGGCAGCCGGATGCAGGTGGCGCGGCACCGCCTCGTACATGCGGGCGACCATCGCCGGCACCGTGGTCAGGCCGTCGCGCACGCAGGCCAGGATCTGTTCCTCCCGGGCCTGGCGATGGGCGATGAACGACCGGACATGCGGCAGCGGGGCGGGAATGGCCGGCCCGTGCGTCGGGTAATAGAGCCGGTCGTCGCGCGGCAGCAGCTTGCGCAGGCTGGCGAAATAATCGGCCATGTTGCCGTCCGGCGGGGAAATCACCGAGGTCGACCAGCCCATCACATGATCGCCAGAGAACAGCGCCTGTTCCTCGGGCAGGGCGAAGCACAGGTGATTCGAGATATGACCGGGCGTGTGCAAGGCCTGCAGCGTCCAGCCCGGGCCGGTCACCGCGTCGCGCTCGCCGATGATTTCGTCCGGGGTGAAGTCGAGGTCGCCGCCCTGCTCGACGACCGTGCCGTCGGGGTGCCGCGGGTGGCCGCCGAAGGCGTAGGTCTTCGCGCCGGTGGCCGCCTTGAAGCGCGCCGCGCCCGGCGAATGGTCGATATGGGTATGGGTGACCAGGATATGGCTGACGGTCTCGCCGGCCAGTGCTGCGAGCAGCGCGTCGATATGCTCGGGCTCGTCCGGGCCCGGGTCGATCACCGCCACCGTGCCGCGGCCGACGATATAGGTGCCGGTGCCGTGGAAGGTGAAGGCCGAAGGGTTGCGGGCGATCACGCGGCGCACCAGCGGGGACAGCGTGGCGGCCTCGCCATAGGCGAAGGTCATGTCGCGCAGGAACTCGGGGGCCGCCATGCTCATACCATCGTCATACTATCGAGGTGCTGTTTTAGGGCCGCACGCGGCTTTCGTCGAGAGGGCGTCGGCGGGCCAAGCCACGAAGCTTTGCAACAAAACGTCACTGAGGCAGCCTCATTTTTTATGCCGACCACCCCCCTCGGCGCTTCCCCAGGCGGCCCGGTTCGCCTAAAGTCTGGTGACGCCACCCCGGTGGCAGGCAGCGGTTGACGTTTACGTAAAGGTCAATATATTGCTGCCTACTATAACGATCAGTCGCGCAGTCAGCCGGCTGCGTAATAAATAAACAAACGACCAACTCAGCGGTTGTCAACCTTCTTGGTGATACACGCAAGGGATGGTCAGGGGGAACACGAGGGGAGAGCTTTGGGCGAGCTTCTGCAGCTCCTGTTGAACGGCCTTGCCGCCGGATCGATCTATGGGTTGGTCGCGCTCGGTTTCGTTCTGATCTACAAAGCGACCGAGACGGTCAATTTTGCGCAAGGCGACCTCCTGATGCTCGGAGCGTTCGCCGCCTTCACCTTCATCGTCGGGTTCGGACTGCCCTACTGGCTGGGGCTGATCTGTGCTGTCGTCGTGCTTGCGGTATTTGGATACCTGCTTGACGGCTTCATCCTGCGCCAGGTGATCGGCAAGCCGCAGTTCTCGATCGTCATGCTGACGATCGGCCTCGGGTTCATGATGCGCTCGGGCTCGTCAATCTTCTTCGGCACCGAGACGCGCCAGTTGCCGACCCCGTTCGATTCCGGGGTGACGAATTTCCTCGGGCTGCAGATCGCCGACGTCAACCTGTCGGTGCTGCTCGGGACGGCGGCCCTGTGCCTCGTGCTCTATCTCTTCTTCTCCCGGACACGGCTTGGCGTCGCCATGCAGGCGGCGTCGCAGAACCAGCTTGCCGCCTACTACATGGGCATCCCGGTCAAGATGATCTTCTCGGCGATCTGGGCGATCTCGGCCGGCACGGCCGCGCTGGCCGGTGTCCTGCTCGCGCCGATCGCGCTGATCGACGTCAACATGGGCCTGATCGGCATCAAGGCGTTCGCCGCGGCGGTGCTGGGGGGCTTCGGCTCGATCCCCGGCGCCGTCGTCGGCGGGCTGATCATCGGGGTGATCGAACAGTATTCGGGCATCTACATGGGGCCGGGCTTCAAGGATGTCGCAGCCCAGGTCGTCCTGCTCGCCGTGCTGATCGTGTGGCCACAAGGCCTGTTCGGCCGCCACAGCCGCAAGCGCGTGTGAGGGCAGGGCGATGCGTTTCATCTTCAAGACCGACTACAACCAGGATATCGACCTCTTCAAGCATTCCGGCCAGCGCTTCTGGTACAGCCTGCTGCTGGCCGCGCTGATCCTCGCCCCGCTGGTGATCGACACCTTCTGGCTTGGCGAAGTCGCCTATGTCTTCATCCTCGCCGTCGCCGGTGTCGGACTGATGATGCTGGCCGGCTATACCGGTCTGGCCAGCCTGGGCCACGCCGCCTTCCTCGGCGTCGGCGCCTATGCCCATGGTTTCTTCCTGAACCATGGCGTGCCGTTCGTCGTCTCGGTGCCGCTCGCCGCCCTGCTCGCCGCCGTGGTCGGCGTGCTCGTGGCCTTCCCGATCCTGCGGCTGACCGGGGCCTATCTCGCGATCGCGACGCTCGCCTTCGGGCTGATCATCGAGCAGGTCTTCATCCGCTGGGAGGCGGTAACCGGCGGGTTCCGCGGCTTCGCCGTGCCGCGGGTCAATCTGTTCGGGCTCGAACTGACCGAGGGCATTCCGTTCTATTATCTCTGCCTTGTCGTCCTGGTGCTGGTGCTGCTGGCGGCGCTGAACGTGCTGCGGTCGCCGACCGGCCGGGCGATGATCGCGATCCGCGATTCGGAGATCGCAGCCCAGTCGATGGGCGTCAACCTCGCCCTCTACAAGACGATCGCCTTCGGTCTGTCGGCGTTCTTTACCGGCCTGGCCGGGGCGCTGTTCGCCCACAAGATCGGCTTCCTCGCCCCCGACGCCTTCAACGTGCTCCTCTCCATCCAGCTGCTGCTGCTGGTCGTGGTCGGCGGGCTCGGCAGCCTGCATGGGGCGATCTACGGCGCGATCTTCGTCGGCGCCCTGCCGCAGTTCATCGCCATCGGGCGCGATTTCCTGCCGCCCAACATCGCCTCGCAGCCGGGTCTCGAACCCGGGCTGTTCGGTCTGATCCTCGTGCTGTTCATCATGTTCGAGCCGCTGGGGATCTATGGTCGCTGGCTGAAGATCAAGCTCTATTTCGACCTGTTCCCGCTCTACAAGCGCGCGACCTTCAAGCGCCAGAAGTCCTACACCAAGTCGGAGCGCAACCGGTGACGACGCTGTTTCGGGCTGAGAACCTCGCCATCAACTTCGGTGGCATCAAGGCGGTCGACGGCGTCACCTTCGACGTCGGACAGGGCCAAGTCTTCACCATCATCGGGCCGAACGGGGCAGGCAAGACCACGGTCTTCAACCTGATCAGCCGGATCTACGACCCGTCCGAAGGCAAGCTGATCTTCGAGGGACGCGACATCACGAAGGTGCCGCCCCACGATGTCGCGGGCATCGGCATTGCGCGCACCTTCCAGAACATCGAGCTGTTCGAGTACGCGACGCTGCTGCAGAACCTGCTGCTCGGCCGCCATGCCCATCGCGGGACCAACCTGATCGACGACATCCTGCACCTGCCCAAGGCCAGGAAGTCCGAGCTGGCCCACCGCGAGCGGGTCGAGCGGGTGATCGAGTTCCTCGACCTCGAAGCCTATCGCGACGCGCTGATCATGAACCTGCCCTACGGCGTGCGGAAGGTGGTCGAACTGGCCCGTGCGCTCTGCACGGAACCCAAGCTGCTGCTGCTCGACGAGCCATCCTCGGGGCTGAATACCGAGGAAACCCAGGACATGGCCTTCTGGATCCAGGACATCAAGGCGGAGCTCGGCATCACCGTGCTGATGGTCGAGCACGACATGAGCCTGGTGAACGAAGTCTCCGACCGGGTGCTGGCGCTGAACTACGGCCGGGTGCTCGCCGAGGGCACCGCGCGCGAAGTGCAGAGCCACCCCGAAGTCGTCAAAGCCTATCTGGGGGGCTGAGCCATGTCCGATCCCATTCTGTCGCTGCGCAATATCGAAACCTTCTACGGACCGATCATGGCGATCCGGGGCGTCAGCCTCGACGTCCACCCCGGCACCATCGTCACGGTGCTGGGCGCCAACGGTGCCGGCAAGACGACGATCCTCAAGACCATCTCGGGCGTGATGGACCCGGGCAAGGGCTCGGTGATCTTCGAGGGCCGGGAAATCCAGAAGACCGACCCCGACAAGGTCACCCGCATGGGCATCAGCCATGTGCCTGAGGGACGCGAGGTCTTCCCGTTCCTGACCGTCGCGGAAAACCTGCAGATGGGCGCCTATACCCGCAAGGACGGCGCCGGCATCAGTTCCGACATCGACCTGGTCTACGAATATTTCCCGCGGCTGAAGGAGCGCCATGCGCAGGCCGCGGGCTCGATGTCGGGCGGCGAGCAGCAGATGCTGGCGATCGGCCGCGCCCTGATGGCTCGCCCCAAGGTGATCCTGATGGACGAGCCCTCGCTCGGCCTCAGCCCCAAGCTGATCAAGGACATCTTCGAGATCATCGTCCGCCTCAACCGCGAGCAGAAGGCGACGATCCTGCTGGTCGAGCAGAATGCCAAGGTGGCGCTGGAAACCGCCCATTTCGGCTATGTGCTGGAAGTCGGCCGGATCGTGATGGAAGACACCACCGAGCGGCTGATGGAAAAGGAAGACATCAAGGAATTCTACCTCGGCATGAAGGAAGAGGGCGTGCGCGGCAAGCGGCGCTGGAAGAAACGCAAGACCTGGCGCTAGTCGTCGCCGTTTCTGCTATTGTGCCGGGATAAAGGGAGGTCTACGCCATGACCGTGCATGTCAAGGGCGATGCGCTGATCAAGTCGCTGCAGGCGATGGAAGACACGCTGCCGCGCTATTTCTGGCGCCGGGTGGCCGAACGCGGCGACAAGATCGCCATGCGCGAGAAAACCTACGGCATCTGGCGCTCGATCAGCTGGAAGGAATACGGCGAGAACGCGCGCGCCGTCGGTTGCGGCTTTGCCGCGCTGGGCCTGCGGCGCGGCGAGGTGGTCTCGGTCATATCCGAGAACAACCCCGAATGGCTCTATTGCGACATGGGCGCCCAGGGCATCGGCGGCGTCTGCTCGGGCGTCTACACCACCGATTCCCCCAAGCAGGTCGAGTATCTGTTCAACGATTCCCGCACGCGTATCGCGATCGTCGAGAACGAGGAACAGCTCGACAAGGTGCTGGAGGTGCGCGAGCGCTGCCCGGACCTGCTGAAGATCGTCGTGCTCGACCTCGAAGGCCTGCGCGACTTCTCCGACCCGATGGTGATCTCGTTCGACGAGCTGATGCGGATCGGCGAGGATCATCATCGCGCCCATCCGACCTTCTGGGAGCAGGAGCTGGCGCTCGGCAAGCCCGACGAGCTGGCAATCCTGATCTACACCTCGGGCACCACGGGCATGCCCAAGGGTGCGATGATCAGCCATCGCAATCTGCTGTTCCAGCTCGAGAACACCGCTGACCTCGCCGATGCGGGCCCCGACGACGAGCAGCTTTCGTTCCTGCCGCTGTGCCATATCGCCGAGCGCGGTTTCACCGTGCTTTATCCGCTGCGCTCCGGCGCCACGGTGAATTTCGCCGAAAGCCTGGAGACGGTGGCCGAGAACTTCCGCGAACTGCAGCCGACCGTGATGCTGGCCGTGCCGCGTTTCTGGGAAAAGTTCTACTCCGGCATCGCCATCCGGATGCGCGATGCCACCTGGCTCGGCCAACTTGCCTACAAGCTCGCGATCGATGCCGGCATGCAGATGGCCGACGCCAAGCTCGAGGGGCGCGAACCCTCGACCGGCCTCAGGCTTCGCTTCTGGCTGGCCGAGAAGCTCGTGCTCGGCAACATCAAACGCATGATCGGGCTGGAGCGCGCCCGCTATCTGCTGACCGGCGCGGCGCCGATCTCGCCGGATCTGATCAAGTGGTACATGGCGCTGGGCTGCGACATGCGCGAGGTCTACGGGCAGACCGAGAACGTCGGGCTGGCCACCGCCCCGCCGCCGGGCGCCTGGAAGCTTGGCGCGGTGGGCAAGGTGGCGCCGAACACCGAAGTCAAGCTGAGCCCGGAAGGCGAAATCCTGCTGCGCGGCCCGCATGTCTTCATGGGCTATCTGAACAATCCGGAGAAGACGGCCGAGACGGTCGTCGACGGCTGGCTCCATACCGGCGATGTCGGGGTCATCGATCCCGATGGCTGGGTCAAGATCACCGACCGGATGAAGGACATCATCATCACCGCCGGTGGCAAGAACATCACGCCGTCGGAGATCGAGAATCAGCTGAAGTTCAGCCCGTTCATTTCCGATGCCGTGGTCATCGGCGACAAGCGCAAGTTCCTGACCTGCCTCGTGATGCTCGATTACGACAACGTCGTCCAGCACGCCCAGGAAAAGAACGTCCCCTTCACCAATTTCGAAAGCCTGTGCCGGACCAAGGAGGTTCAGGAGCTGATCTGGTCGGAAATCGAGCGGGTGAACAAGAACTTCGCCCGGGTCGAGACCATCAAGAAATTCCGGCTGATCGAACAGCAGCTCACCGCCGAGGACGAGGAACTGACCCCGACGATGAAGCTGAAGCGCAAGCTGGTGAACCAGAAATACAAGGCGCTGATCGACGAGATGTACCGCGATGCCTGATGCCGCGGCTTGCCGATCGGCTTGACCCTTTCCGTGAAATTGAGGCAGCGTCCCTGTCGCATCGATAGTTGAAAACGAGATTGTGCGATGGCGACGCGCCCCGAAGGCATCATCTACGGCCCCGACGACCAGCCGCCACCGCTGGTCACGCTGATCCTGGCAATCCAGCTGGTCGGTTTCCTCGGCGTGCTGATGGTGCTGCCAGTGGTACTGGCGCGCACGGCGGACGTCGATCAGCGAACCACGGTGGGCATGGTTTCGGCGACGATGCTGACCGCGGGGCTCGGCGTCCTGTTGCAGGTCGTGCGCAGCCGCTGGTTCGGATCGGGCCTGCTGGCCCCGACCGGAACCACCGGCGCGGCGCTGCCCGCGATCCTCATCGCGCTGAACCGTGGCGGGCTCGAGCTCGTCTTCGGCATGGCCTGGATCATCGGGGCGACCCAGATCGCGATGGGGCCGGCCGTGCGCTGGCTGCGGCGGCTCTGCCCGGTCGAGATCGCCGGGCTTGCCGTGCTGCTGATCGGGCTGGGCCTCGGCATCCTCGGCGTGCGCAACTTCTTCACCACCGATCACACGGCGCCGGGGGCCCATCATCCCCAGCTGATCGGCCTCGTCACCCTGTCGGTGATGGTGGGCCTGCATGTCTGGACCAAGGGTTATCCGCATCTGTTCTGTGCGCTGGCCGGGCTGCTGGTCGGGCTGGTCCTGAGCTTCGCGCTCGGCGCGATCGATCAGGCTGCGCTCGACAAGGTCGATTCCTTCGACTGGTTCTCGGTGCCGGGCATTCCGGCGCTGAACGGGCCGCTGACCTTCGATGCCGCGCTGGTGCTGCCGTTCGTGATTACCGGCATCGCGCTGAGCTTTCATTCCTTCGGCGCCATCGTTACCGGTCAGCGCGCGGCCGATGCCAACTGGCGGCGTCCTGGCCTCGATTCCGTATCGGGCGGCATCCTGGCCGAGGGGGTGACCAATCTGGTCGGCAGCCTGCTGCACGGCATGACCCAGACGGTCAATGGCGGCGCGATCGGTCTGGCGGCGGCATCCGGCGCGCTCAGCCGCCGGATCGGGCTGTTCATGGCAGGGCTGTTCGTGCTGCTGGCCTTCGTTCCGAAGGTTGCGGGGCTGTGGTCGGTGCTGCCCGAGCCGGTGATCGGCGCGGCGCTGATCTTCTGCGCCTCGTTCGTCGTGGTGGGCGGCCTGCGCACCATCACCTCGCGCGCCCTCGATGCCCGCAAGGTGCTGGTGCTGGGCCTGGCCCTGATCCTCGGCCTGTCGCGTGACATCATCCCGGAATACTATCGGGCTCTCCCCGACGTCGCGCAGATGTGGCTGATGTCGAGCCTGGCCCAGGCGCTGCTGGTCGCCATCCTGCTGAATGCCCTGTTCCGCATCGGCATCGGCAAGCGGGCGATGGCGACCCTGCCGGCAAGCCTCGACATGCTCGAGACCGCCGATACCTTCATGCGCGACCAGGGTGCGATGTGGGGGGCGGGCCAGGTGACGGTGATCCGGGCGCGCCAGGCCGGGGCCGAGCTGATCGAGCATCTGATCGCCTCCGGCGTCGTCGCGCCGTCGGTCGGCCATGCCGGCCCCGAACCCGGCATTCTCGACCTGAAGACCCGCTTCGACGAGTTCCAGTTCAAGCTGATCGTGCGCTATCGCGGCCAGGCGATCGACCTGTCGCCGCGCCAGCCGGCGCCGGAGGACACGGTCGACCATCTCGAGCCCGAGGATGTCGTCGGCATGATGATCCGGCGGCTGGCCAACAAGGTGAAGATTTCCGAGCGTGGCGACGTGCACGAGATAAGGCTGATCTTCAACGACTGATCCAACAGTTCAACGACCCAAGGGAGGAGAGAAGAATGTACAAGACCATTATCGGGGCCGCCGCGGTCATGGCGGCTGGGCTCGGCGTCACCGGGGCCGGCGCCCAGACGGTACGTGGCGTCACCGACAAGGAGATCGTGATCGGCATGCATACGGACCTGTCGGGTCCGGCGTCGTTCTACGGCGTGTCGTCACGCAACGCCGCGCAGATGCGCTACGAGATCCTCAACGCCAATGGCGGCGTCCAGGGCCGCAAGATCAAGTTCATCGTCGAGGATACCCAGTACCAGGTGCCGCGCGGCGTCGCCGCGGTCAACAAGCTGATCAATCGCGACAAGGTCTTCCTGATCGTCGGCGGGCTGGGCACGCCGATCATCAATGCCGCGTTCAAGGACCAGGAGGCGGCCAACGTGCCGAACCTGTTCCCGCTGACCGCGGCGCGTTCGATGTTCCTGCCGCTCAACAAGCTCAAGTTCTATCTCGGCTCGTCCTACTACGATCAGATCCGCACCGGTCTGAACTATCTGTGGAAGGAGAAGAACCGGAAGACGATCTGCGCCCTGTACGAGGACACCGACTTCGGCCAGGAAGTGCTCGAAGGCATCAAGGATCAGGCCCAGGCGCTGGGTACCAAGGTCGCCGAGGTCGCGCCGGTCAAGCCGACCGATACCGACTTCACCGCCGCGGTCACCAAGCTGAAGGCGGCCAATTGCGACCTGATCGGCATGGGCACGATCATCCGCACCACGATCATCCCGATCGGCACCGCCAAGCGCATGGGCTGGAACGACCCGCTGTTCGTCGGCCAGGCCGCAGCCTATGACTACGTGATCGCCGCCGCGCCCGGCGGGGCCACCGAAGGCTACTATGCCTCGTCGGGCATGATCCTGCCCTACGCCGACACCGCGCCGCCCGCGATCAAGGAATGGATGGAAGCCTATAAGGAGAAGTTCAAGGGCGACATCAACGCCGGCTCGATCTACGGGTGGCAGGGTGCCGACCTGACGATCCTGGCGCTCGACCGCGCCGGGCGCAACCTGACCGTCGAAAGCTTCACCAAGGCGATGGAGAGCATCAAGGGGTATCGCGACATGTTCGGCAGCCCGGTGATGAACTTCTCGGCCGAGAATCACCAGGGGTCGACCACCGCGTTCCTCAGCGTGGTCAAGGGGGGGCGCTGGGAGCCGGTGTCGAAGGAGGGCATGGGCTACTGATCGTTCCGCATCGCGGTTCTGAAGAAAAGGGAAGGGGGCGGCCGGTGACGGCCGCCCCTTTCTGCTGACGGGCCGGGGAAAATCTGGTTACACTAAAGCCGGTCCCCGCGCGGACCCTTGTTCCGGTACCGGCGGGACCAAGGGAAGGAAACGCGTCCAGTCGGCGCCATTCCGGTGCCGTCGTCGCGACAACGCGCAAAGCGGGGAGGCATCTTCATGCGTCATGGTCACGTCTTCGTCGGCGCCGCGCTGGCTGCGGCCATCGCCGTACCGGTCCAGGCCCAGTCGGTCCGGGGCATCACCGACAAGGAAATCATCATCGGGATGCACACCGACCTGTCGGGTCCGGCGTCGTTCTACGGCGTGTCGTCGCGCAACGCCGCGCAGATGCGCTACGACATCGTCAACGAGCAGGGCGGCATCCACGGCCGCAAGATCAAGTTCATCGTCGAGGATACCCAGTACCAGGTGCCGCGCGGCGTCGCGGCGGTCAACAAGCTGATCAATCGCGACAAGGTGTTTGCGATCGTCGGCGGGCTGGGTACCCCGATCATCAATGCCGCCTTCAAGGAGCAGGAAGCGGCGAACGTCCCGAACATGTTCCCGCTGACCTCGGCGCGCTCGATGTCGGAACCGCTGAACCGGCTGAAGTTCGCGACCGGCGCCTCCTATTATCACCAGATCCGGCTGGCGATGAAGTGGCTGGTCGAGAACAAGCAGCGCAAGGTGATCTGCAGCCTGTACGAGGACACCGACTTCGGCCAGGAAATCCTCGAAGGCGTGCAGGACCAGGCCAAGGAAATGGGCATCAAGGTGGTCGAGACGGCCGGCGTCAAGCCGACCGACACCGACTTCACCGCCGCGGTCACCAAGCTGAAGAATGCGA
>JAFKFH010000012.1 GCA_017307375.1 Alphaproteobacteria bacterium | reverse complement strand
ACCAGGCCCGACTGGGCGATCGCCGCCGACCCGACCTTGGTGATGTCGCGGCCGTTGTACATGATCCGGCCGCCGGTCGGGATCAGGAACTTGGTCAACAGGTTGAAGCAGGTCGTCTTGCCTGCGCCGTTCGGCCCGATCAGCGCATGGATGCTGTGCCGGCGGACCTGCAGCGCCACGTCGCGCACCGCGAAGAATCCCTTGAACTGCTTGGTGAGACCTGTGGTCTCGAGAATGAAGTCACTCACCCGTCAGCGCCCCTCGAAGCGGGCAGGGCGCTTCTCGCGGAAGGCGGCAATGCCTTCCTTGAAATCGGCGCTGGCGCCGGCCTTGCCCTGCGCCTGTCGCTCATGGTCGAGCTGGTCGCCGAACGAGGCATGCTCGCTGTGCCAGTAGAGGTCGCGGATCAGGCTCAGCGCGACGGTCGGACCGGCGGCAAGGTCGCGGGCCAGGGCCAGCGCCTCGGTCATCACCGCCTCGTCGTCGACGACGCGGTTGATCAGGCCCCAGTCGAGAGCCTTCTCGGCCGGCAGCTTGTCGCCCAGCAGCGACAGTTCGAGGGCGCGTGCCCGGCCGATCAGGCGGGGCAGCAGCCATGTCGATCCGCAATCGGGCACCAGGCCGATGCGCCGGAAGGCTTGCAGGAAATAGGCCGAGCGCGCGGCGACGATCAGGTCCGCCATCAGCGCAATCGACATGCCGGCGCCGGCCGCGGGGCCGTTGACCGCCGCGACGACCGGCATGGTGAGGCCGCGCAGCCGCTTGAGGAACGGATGGAAATGGCTTTCCAGCACTTTGCCGGCATCGCCCGAGAGTCCGGCGCCCTCGTCGGGAGACAGGTTGGCGCCGGTGCAGAAGGCGCGGCCGGCCCCGGTCAGCACGAGGCAACGCACATTGCCCGCCGCCTTGACCGCATCGAGCGCGGCCGACAGCCCGTCGAGCATGTCGGTCGAAACCGCGTTCATCACCTCCTGGTGATCGAGCGTCAGCACGGCCACATTGCCGTCGATATCGAGCTTTGCCCGATTGAATTGCATGTCTTCCTCCCTGGATAGGCAGCGGCAGGCGTGTTCTGCGGTCGTCATCCCGGATATAGCGGAGCGGAGATCCGGCATCCAGGGCAAGGGGCTTCGCAAGTGGCCCGCCCTTGCCCTGGGCCCCGGGCAAGGCCCGGGGCGACGATGCCGTTACAGCCGCTCGACGATGGTGACGTTGGCGAGCCCGCCGCCCTCGCACATCGTCTGCAGGCCGTAGCGCTTGCCGCGGTCGTGCAGTGCATGGACCAGCGTCGTCATCAGCTTGGTGCCCGAACCGCCCAGCGGATGGCCGAGCGCGATGGCCCCGCCGTTGACGTTGAGGCGCGCCGGATCGGCACCGGTGACCTTGAGCCAGGCCAGCGGCACCGGCGCGAAGGCTTCATTGACCTCGAACAGGTCGATGTCGTCGATCTTCATGCCGGCGCGCTGCAGGGCGCGCTGCGTCGCGGGCAGCGGGGCTTCCAGCATGATCACCGGGTCATGCCCGATCACGGTCATGTGGTGGACGCGGGCAAGCGGCTTGACCCCCAGGGCCTTCAGGCCACGCTCGTTGACCACCATGACGCCGGAGGCGCCGTCGCAGATCTGGCTTGCGGTGGCCGCCGTCACCCGGCCGCCCTCGGCGATCAGCTTGACGCCGGCAATGCTCTCCAGCGAGGCGTCGTAGCGGATGCCCTCGTCCTTGTCGTGGACGGCCTTGGTGCCGTCGGCCAGCGTGACGTCGAGCGGCAGGATCTCGGCCGCGAACTTGCCGGCATTGGTCGCGGCGATCGCGCGCTGGTGGCTCGCCAGCGCATAGCGGTCGAGTTCATCCTTCGCCAGGTCGTATTTCTTCGCCATCATCTCGGCGCCGGTGAACTGGCTGAACTCGATGCCGGGATAGCGCGTCTCCATATGGGCGCTCTTGGGCACGCCGAAGCCGTTCTTGGCCGGCAGCACCACCGGCAGCCCCATCGGCACGCGCGACATGCTCTCGACGCCGGCGGCGATCACCACGTCCATCGTGCCCGACATCACCGCCTGGGCGGCAAAGTGCAGTGCCTGCTGCGACGAGCCGCACTGGCGGTCGACCGAGGTCGCCGGCACGCTTTCCGGCAGCCTGGATGCCAGCACGGCATTGCGGGCGATATTGTTCGACTGCTCGCCGGCCTGGCCGACGCAGCCCATGATCACATCCTCGACCAGCGCCGGATCGGCGTCGGTACGGCGGATCAGTTCGTCGAGCACGGCCCCGGCGAGATCGGCGGGATGCCAGCCCGACAGCCGGCCGCCCTTGCGCCCGCCCGCCGTCCGCGCCGCCGCGACGATATATGCCTCAGCCATGATCGGTTCCTCCCTTGGCTATTGATGTCGCGAGAATCCTCAGCCGGCTCATTTTAGTCAAGTGATTAATTAAAGTTGCGGGCCAAGGTTTAATCACATAGTTAGAGGTAGGCGAGGAAGCGGGAATGCAGGCAGCGAACGCTATCGGCGACAGGCTGGGGACGGAGCCGGACCACGGCGCGACGGCGACGCGGCTGCTCGCCGCGGCCGGCGAACTGATGATCGAGCGCGGCGAGACCGACATTTCGCTGGCCGACATCGCGCGGCGCTCGGGCCTGAACTCGGCGCTGGTCAAGTATCACTTCGGCAACAAGGACGGCCTGCTGCTGGCGCTGCTGCAGCGCGACGCATCGTCGGCGCTGAAAGCGCTCGAGGCGCTGCTGCGCTTCGACGCCTCGCCCACCGCCCGGCTCAAGCTGCATGTCGCCGGCATCGTCAATGCCTATTACCGCTCGCCCTACTTGAACCGGCTGATCAACCTGATGCTGCATCACCGCGGGCCGGAGGTCGCGCGGGCGGTGTCGGACTTCTTCGTCAAGCCGGTCGTCGAGTTCGAAACGCGCCTGCTCGAGGAAGGCGCCGCCCGGGGCGAGTTCCGGCACGTCGATCCCCTGATCTTCTATTTCACGCTGTTCGGAGCCTGCGACCACCTCTTCTACGGCCGCCAGGCGCTGCTGCACGGCTTCGGCGTGACCGAGGTCGGCGACGAGTTGCGCCGCCGGCTGATTGCCCATGTCACCGACATGGTGCTGGGCGCAACCTTGCGACGGGAGGAATAGATGCCGCAATACATCGCGATCGAACGCGACGGGCCGGTAACCACCATCACCCTGCAGCGGCCGGAGGTACTGAACGCGCTGCATACCGACGCGCATGACGAGCTGGATGCAGCGTTCAACGACTTCGCCGCCGATCCCGGCCAGTGGGTGGCGATCCTGACCGGATCCGGTCCGCGCGCCTTCTGCGCCGGCCACGACCTGAAGATCGAAGCCGCCGGCGGTCATCGCGGCATGCCGGCCAGCGGCTTCGGCGGGCTGACCTCGCGCTTCGACCTCGACAAGCCGGTCATCGCCGCGGTCAACGGCGTGGCGATGGGCGGCGGGTTCGAGATCGCGTTGGCCTGCGACCTGATCGTGGCCTCGTCCGCGGCGGTGTTCGCCTTGCCCGAACCGCGCGTCGGCCTGGCCGCGCTGGCCGGCGGGCTGCATCGCCTGCCGCGGGCGGTTGGCGTCAAGCGGGCGATGGGCATGATCCTGACCAGCCGCCGCGTCTCGGCCGAGGAAGGCCTCGATCTCGGCTTCGTCAACGAAGTGGTCGCACCCGGCGACCTGATGGCTGCCGCCCGCCGCTGGGCGGATCTGATCACCCAGGCCAGCCCCATGTCGGTGCGTGCCTCCAAGCAGGCCGTCATGCGCGGCCTCGAAGTCTCGCTTGCCCAGGCCCTGGCTGACCAGGCCGATTACCCCGGCGTCCGCGCGATGTGGGCGTCGGCCGATGCCCGCGAAGGCCCCAGGGCTTTCGCCGAAAAGCGCCGCCCGGCCTGGGCCGGCGCCTGATCCGCAAACCCCATAGGGAGGAAAAGACAGATGCAGCTTGATAACACCCCCGTCTTCATCACCGGCGGCGGCTCGGGTCTCGGCGCGGCCACTGCCCGCGCCATGGCCGCCCGCGGCGCCCGGGTCGCCGTGTTCGACCTCAATGCCGGGAATGCCCAGGCGGTCGCCGCCGAGGTCAAGGGTGTCGCCCTGACCGGCGACGTGACCAACGAGGCGCAGGTCGAGGCCGCGATCGCCCAGGCCGAGGCGGCCCATGGCGTCGCGCGCATCCTGGTCAACTGCGCCGGGACCGGCAATGCGATCAAGACGACCGGCAAGAACGGGCCTTTCCCGCTGGACGCCTTTGCCCGCATCGTCAACATCAACCTGATCGGCACCTTCAATGTACTGCGCCTGATCGCCACCCGCCTGCTCGACCAGCCGCTGATCGGCGAGGAGCGGGGCCTGATCATCAACACCGCCTCGGTCGCGGCGTTCGACGGCCAGGTCGGCCAGGCTGCCTATTCGGCATCGAAGGGGGGCGTGGTCGGCATGACCCTGCCGATCGCCCGCGATCTCGCCCAATACGGCATTCGCGTGAACACCATCGCCCCCGGCCTGTTCCTGACCCCGCTGCTGATGACCCTGTCGGACGAGGCCAAGCGTAGCCTGGCGGCGCAGGTGCCATTCCCGTCGCGCCTCGGCGACCCTTCGGAATACGCCGCGCTTGCCGTGCACATGGCCGAGAACCCGATGCTGAACGGCGAGACCATCCGTCTCGACGGCGCGATCCGGATGGCGCCGCGCTGATGAGCAACGGCCCGGTCGCCATCGAGCATCGCGAGGGGGTGGACTGGGTCACCCTCAATCGCCCCGCCAGCCTCAATGCCCTCGATCCGGTGATGATCGACGCGCTGGGCGACTATTTCGACGGCCTGGCCGAGCAGCGCGACACCCGTGTCGTCGTGCTGCGCGGCGCCGGCCGGGCGTTCTGCGCCGGGCTCGACCTCAAGGCCGAGCTGGAGCAGTTCAAGGCCCGCGGCGGGCCGGGCTCGGTTCCCGAGACGCTGCGTGCGCAGCGCCGCATCGCCGAGATCGTCATGCGCATGCGCCGCTGCCCGCAGCCGATCATCGCGCTGATCCAGGGGGCGGCGTCGGGCGGCGGATTTGCCATGGCGCTGGCCGCCGACATCCGGATCGCGGCCCGCAATGCGCGCATGAACTGCGCCTTCATCAAGCTGGGCCTGGGCGGCTGCGACATCGGCTCGAGCTACTTTCTGCCGCGGCTCGTCGGCGTTTCGGTCGCCTCCGAACTGATCCTGACCGGCCGTTTCATCGAGGCCGAGCGGGCGCTGGCGGTCGGCCTCGTTTCCGAGGTGGTCGACGAGGCTGCGCTGGAAGACGCGGCCGCACCCTATGTCGAGGCGATGTTGCATGCCTCGCCGCTCGGGCTCAGCCTGTCGAAGGAATGCCTGAACGTCAGTGTCGATGCCGGCTCGCTGGAAGCGGTCATCGCGATGGAAGACCGCAACCAGGTGCTTTGCACCCGCTCGCCCGACTTTGCCGAGGGGGTGCAGGCGTTTCTGGAGAAGCGCAAGCCGGTCTACCGCAATCTCTGAAAGGGGTACCGCATGACCGACGACCTGCTGCTGATCGACCGCCACGCCGCCGACGGCTATGCGGTGCTGACCCTGAACCGGCCGACGGCGATGAACGCGCTGTCGCTGGCCCTGCGCCGCGCCCTGGTCGCGGCAATCGACGACCTCGCCCGCGATGACGGCGTCCGCGCGATCGTCCTGGCCGGGGCCGGCCGCGCCTTCTGCGCCGGGCTCGATCTCAAGGAACTCGGCCAGGCCTCGCCGGACGGCGAGGCGCTCGGCGGCAGCTGGCAGACCGATCCGGTGCGGGCGCTGGCCCGTTGTCCGAAACCCGTGATCGCCGCGATCAATGGCCCGGCCATCACCGGCGGCTTCGAACTGGCGCTGGCCTGCGACATCCTGATCGGCGGGCCGGATGCGCGCTTTGCCGACACCCATGCCCGCATCGGCGTGATGCCCGGCTGGGGCCTGTCGCAGAAGCTGAGCCGGCTGATCGGCCTCTCCCGCGCCAAGGAAATATCGCTGACCGGCAATTTCGTCGGGGCCGAGCAGGCGGTGGCCTGGGGCATCCTCAACCGCGTGGTGCCGGCCGACGAACTGATGACCGTCGCCCGGCGGCTGGCCGCCGACATCGCTTCCTGCCAGCCGCATATGGTCACCGCCTACAACCGGCTGATCGACGACGGTTTCGCCCTGGACCTGGGCGCGGCCCTGGCGCTGGAGACCGAACGGTCGCGGGCGGTCAACAAGCGCATCGCACCCGGCGAGATCGAAGGGCGGCGCGAGGCGGTGCGCAGGCGGGGCCAGGAACAGGGCTGATCTTCATTATATTTTACGGTATATAACGTCGGCGATCCAATCAGGAGCCGACGATGAAAATCAGCGCGCGCAACCAGCTCAAGGGTACCGTGGTCGATGTGGTCAAGGGTGCCACGACCTCGCATGTCCGCATCGATATCGGCGGCGGCGTCGTCGTGACCGCGGCGATCACCAACGAGGCGGTAGACGACTTGCATCTGGCCAAGGGCCAGCCGGCCATTGCCGTGATCAAGTCGTCCGACGTTCTCGTCGCGATCGACTGATGGTCCGGCGCGACGAGATCCGCGCTGCCGAACGGGCGATCGCCTGGGACGGCGCCGCCGATGCCGGTCTCGTCTTCGTCGGCCGCATCCATACGCCCTGGGCGTCGCGGATGAGCTGTCCGCGCCAGGGACGGGCCGACGGGCCGACCTGCCGCATCGAGATCTTCCCGCCGTGGACCGACGCGCTCGACGGGATTGCCGAGTACGAGCGGCTCGAAGTGCTGTACTGGCTGCACCGCTCGCGCCGCGATCTGGTGCTGCAAAGCCCGCGCGACGACGGCACGGTGCGCGGCACCTTCTCGCTGCGCTCGCCGGTCCGGCCGAACCCGATCGGCACGGCCATTGCGACGCTGGTCGGCCTCGATGGGGCAAGCCTGCTCGTCCGCGGCCTTGATTGCCTTGATGGCACGCCCCTGCTCGATATCAAGCCCGATCGCACGCTGTTCGTCCCGCTCGCACCGCCGACGCCGGGCGATACCGAGGTGGGCGACCCGTGATCCGCCTGCTGGTCGCCTTGCTGGTACTTGTAGCGGCACCGTCCTGGGCCCGGGTCGTCGTCGATTCGGCGGGCCGCAGCGTCGAGGTGCCGGAGCGGATCACCCGCGTCCTGGCGGCGGGGCCACCGGCTTCGGTGCTGCTTTATGTTCTGGCGCCCGAAACGATGCTCGGCTGGTCCCGCGCACCGCGTCAGCCGGAACTGACTTACCTGCAGCCGGCGGTGCGCGGCCTGCCCGAGACCGGGCGGCTGACCGGGCGCGGCGATACCCTGAACCTGGAACGGCTGATCGCCGAGAAGCCCGATATCGTCGTCGATTTCGGCACTATTGCAGATACCTATCGCTCGCTGGCCGATCGGGTCCAGGCCCAGAGCGGCATTCCCTATCTGCTGATCGACGGCAGTTTCGCGGCGACGCCTGCGGCGCTGCGGCTGCTCGGCGACGTCCTCGGCGTGATGCCGCGGGCCGAGGCGCTGGCGCGGGCGGCGGAAAGAATCTTCGCCGATGTCGATCGGACGGTCGCCGCTATGCCCGCGGAGCGCCGGCCGCGCGTTTATCTCGCGCGCAGCATGCTGGGGCTGGAAACCGGCTCGCGTGGCTCGATCAACACCGAGATCATCGAGCGGGTCGGGGCGATCAACGTGGTCGAGGGGCTGCGCGAGAAGGGCGGGCTCGTCGCCGTCTCGCCCGAGCAGGTGCTGGCCTGGGCGCCGGGCGTCATCATCACGCTCGATCCGGCCTTCGCCGATCACGCCAGGATCGATCCTGTATGGCGGCCGGTCCCCGCCGTTGCCGAAGGCAGGATCTACCTGGCTCCGGGACTGCCTTTCGGATTCATCGATGCGCCGCCGTCGGTCAACCGGTTGATCGGCCTGACCTGGCTGCTCCACAAGCTCTATCCCGACAAGGCAGCGGGCAATCTGCGGGCAGAGGTGCGCGATTTCTATCGCCTTTTCTACCAGGTCGACGTCACCGACCCCGATCTCGACCGGCTGCTGGCCGGCGGCTGACTTGCGCATCGCGACAGCGTTACTGCTGCTTGCCGGGTTGCTGGGCATCGCCATGCTGGTCGCGGCCGTGGTCGGACCCTATCGCATCCCACCGCTCGAGGTCGTTTCCGCCCTGTTCGGCCACGGCCCCAAGGCGGCCGAAACGGTGCTGTGGCGCATTCGCCTGCCGCGCATTCTTGCCGCCTTGCTGGCCGGCGCGGCGCTGGCTGCCGCCGGCGCGGCCTATCAGGCCGTCTTCCGCAACCCGCTGGTCTCGCCTGACATCCTCGGCGTTTCGAGCGGGGCGGGGCTCGGCGCGGTGATCGGCATCCTGTTCGGCCTGCCCGTGGTGCTGATCCAGCTGGTCGGCTTTGCCGGCGGGCTGGCGACCGTCGCGGCCGTGGCACTGCTGGCGCGGACTCTGCGCGGGGGCGGGGACGTACTGGTCCTGGTGCTGGCCGGCATCGTCGTCGGCGCGCTGGCCGGTGCCGCGATTTCGCTGGTGAAGGTCCTGGCCGATCCCTACGACCAGTTGCCGGCCATCACCTTCTGGCTGCTGGGCAGCCTCGCCGGCATCAAGGCGGCCGATGTACTGGCGGTGCTGCCGGCCGTGCTGCTGGGGCTGGCGCCGCTGGTCGCCCTGCGCTGGCGCATCGGCGTGCTGTCGCTCGGCGAGGACGAGGCCAGGGCGCTCGGTGTCGAGGCGCGCCGCCTGCGCGCGATCGTCATTGCCGGCGCGACGCTTGCCACCGCCGCGGTCGTGGCGATTGCCGGGATTGTCGGCTGGGTCGGGCTGATGGTACCCCATATGGCGCGCCTGCTGGTCGGCCCGCGCTTCGACCGATTGCTGCCGGCCTCGATCCTGCTCGGCGCTGCGTTCATGGTCGCGGTCGATACGTTGGCGCGGACCGCCGCCCGCATCGAGATGCCGCTGGGCGTGCTGACGGCGGCGATCGGCGGGCCGATCTTCGTCTGGCTGCTGGCCCGCAGCCGGCGCCTGTCATGACTGTCCTGACGCTCAGTGGCGTGACGATCGGGCATGGCGTGCCGCTGGTCGGCGGAATCGATGCCGGGCTGGCGCCGGGCAGCGTCACCAGCCTGCTCGGCCCCAACGGCGTCGGCAAGACGACGCTGATTCGTACGCTGATGGGCCTGATCCCGCCGCTGGCCGGCCGCGTGCTGGTCAGCGGCGAGGATATCGTGTCGCTGTCGCGTCCGGCTATCGCCCGCCGCATCGCCTATGTGCCGCAAGGGTATGCCGGCGACTTCGCCTACACGGTGCGTGACCTGGTCCTGATGGGACGTACTGCGCATCTCGGGGTTTTCGCCAGCCCGGGCCCCGCCGATCACGATCGGGTGGCCGCGGCACTGTCGGCTCTGGGCATTGCCGATCTCGCCGATCGCGACGCGCTGCGCCTTTCGGGCGGCCAGCGCCAACTGGCCCTGATCGCCCGTGCGCTGGCGCAGGAGGCCGACCTCGTCGTGATGGACGAGCCGACGGCCAGTCTCGACCTGGCCAATCGCCTGATGGTCCAGGACCGTATCCGGGCGCTCGCCGCCACCGGCCGGACCGTCCTGATCTCGACGCATGAGCCTGAGCAGGCTTTCGCATTTGGCGATCGGGCCTGGCTTCTGGGTTGGGGCGGCTTTGCCGTACCGGCAAGCCTCGATTCCGCCACGCTGAGCCGCCTTTACGGTATCGCCCTCGCCGTTGAAACCACCCCGTCGGGCCGCCAGGTCGTCGGCCCGGCCTGATCAGGCGAACCAAGCCCTGGTCAAGGTGCAGCAATCGATATATTCTTTTAGATATATCGAAGGGAGGGCCGCCATTGTCCAATCTGTCGAGCCTGCCGCTTGCGCAAGGACCGGCCTTCAGCCCCGCGCTGCGCCTGGGTGCCGCCGCGGCGACAGCCGTGCTGACCGGACCCGTGCCGTCCCGCGACCGGCTCTGGGCCTTGCCCCCGAACCTGCACTGCTCGGTCATCGGCACCTGCCTGACCGCAGGCGATCTTCGCCAGGTCTTCGCCAAGCTGAACCAGCCCGATGCCCGCACCGCGACCGATCACGCCCTGCACGGCCGCGCGGTACAGGCAGCCGGCCAGAAGGATCTGGCCGGCAAGCTGCTGAACAAACTGCTCGACAAGCGGCACGAGGCGCAGATCCGGCGCTTCGCGCGGGCGCGTACCGCCGGGGAGGTCCGCGAGTTCTGGAACGCAGCCCTCGAGCGCGGCGACATACCCGGCGGCTACTGGGCCACGCTGACCCACCCCGCGACCGACCGCACCCTGGTCCAGGAGGTGTTCGGCGAGGTGCACATGCTGTCGCATCTGGTCGGTACCGCGAACCGGGCCGACATCACGCGGTTGCGCCTGCTGGAACGCGACCTCGAAGCGGCGCGCGACAAGATCGCCCGGCAGCAGGCGCGGCTGCGCGAGGCCGCCGGCGAGAAAGGCACCCTGGTTGCCCGAGTCCGCGCGCTGGAGGCGGAACTGCGCGGCCTGCAGGCGGCTGAGCTGGCAATCGCCGACGATGCCCGCCTGGCGTTGCGCCTCGCCGACGAACAGGCGCACAACGCCGCGCTGGCCGGGCGGCTGGCCGCGCAGGACCGATCGCTCGCCACCACGAACCGGCGTGTCGCAGACCTTGAGCTTGCCTTGGCCGAGCGCGATGTGGAGATCGCGGCGCTGGAAGCGGCGCTCGCCGGGTTGTCCGCTCCGCCCGGCGAGATGCCGCCGCAGCCAGCCGATCTTTCCGGTCTTACGCTGCTTTATGTCGGTGGTCGCCCCCGGCTCGCCGATCGGTTGTCCGCCCTGGCCCGGGGGCGCGGTGCCGTCTTCCTCAGCCATGACGGCGGCATGGAGGAGGGGGCGGGGCTGCTGCCTGCCCTGGTCGCCCGGGCCGACATCGCGTTCTTCCCCGTCGATTGCGTCAGTCATCTCGCCGCCGGGCAGGTCAAGCGCCTTTGCCGCCAGGCGGGCAAGGCCTATGTGCCGTTGCGCGCAGCGTCTGCCGCCTGTTTTCTGGCGGCGATCGACGGTCTGGCGGGGCGCTGAGGGGGCTTGCCCCAGAATGGTCACTTCCCCGGACGAAGGCGGGCGGTCGATGCTCAGGCTCGACTGCCCAAGCCCGTACGAGGAGTGCCGATGCTGCAGATCGTCAAGGATACCGCCCGCAAGCTCGCCCGGTCCGCCGGCTACGACATCGTGCCGCTGCGCGACATGCGCGAGCGCGACTTTGCCATCCATCTCGGGCAATTGCTGGCCAAGCTGCAGATCGACTGTGTCTTCGACGTCGGTGCCAATGTCGGGCAGTACCGCGATTTCCTACGCGAGAAGGTCTTTTTCACCGGCGAGATCGTCTCGTTCGAGCCGGTCGCCCGGCATGTCGACATCCTGCGCCGGCGCGCCCGGTCCGATCGACGCTGGCGCATCGAGCCCTATGCGCTCGGCTCGGCGCCCGGTACTGCCGGCATCAACGTGATGAAGTCGGACCAGTTCTCGTCGTTCCTCGAGCCGGACAATGCCGCCGTCCCCGGATTTGCCGGATTGAACGAGGCGGCGCATGTCGAGACGGTCGAGATTCGCACGCTTGACCAGGTCATGCCGGAATTGCAGGCGGCGATGGGCTTCCGGCGGCCCTACCTGAAGCTCGACACCCAGGGCTTCGACCTCGAGGTGCTGTGCGGCGGCCTGACCATGCTGCCCTGGATCCCGGCCTTGCAGACCGAGGCATCGGTGATCGGCATCTACAAGGACATGCCGAGCTATGTCGACACGATCCGGTTCCTGAACGAGCGTGGCTTCGAGATTTCGGGTCTCTACCCGATCAGCCGCGACGAATCGCTGCGGCTGATCGAGTTCGACTGCGTGATGATCAACCGCGGACCCGGTCCAGGATCGGCCTGACCGCGTCGGCGTCCTCGCCCCGGCCCAGCCCCAGCCGCTCGCACAGCACCGCCACGTCCTCGCCGGCGACGAACCGGCCGGACGGCAGCGCCAGCAGCCTTTCGCGCATGTCCTCGTAGGCGGCGGGCGTCAGCCGCTCGAAGAAGCGCACCAGATTGTCTTCGAGCGGCGCACCGAACGTCCAGCCGGCATCGAGCCGCTCGATCATGTCGCCGACCTCGAAGCCCTGCACCGCAAGGCAGGGTACCCCGAGGAAACCCGCTTCGTAAAACCGGCAGGGCAACAGCCAGCGCGAATTGTGATCGACATGCTCGAGGTCGAGCGCCCAGGCAAAGTCGATGTCGCCGTAGATTCGCCGCAGGTCGGTTTGCGCCGAATACGGCCCCTCGTAGCTCACATTGGGCAGGCGGGCGACGGTTTCATGGAAGGCGGTTTCGTCGACGGTCGTCAGCACGCCGTGGAAGCGGAAGGTGACGCGGTCGCCCAGCCGCTCCGCCAGGCGGGCGATCAGGTCGACGGTGGCCTGGCCGCGGATCAGCCCGCAATAGGCGACGACCCAGCGGCCCGACAAGCGCCGCCGCCGGTTGGCGGCATGGCTGTCGGCCGCTGCCGGGCGCGTCTGGTTGACCGACGGCGGCAACTTGTTCTCGAGCAGGAACCATGGGCCGCGGTGGCGTTGAACCGCCAGGAAATAATGCTTGTGGAAACCGGGCGAGGACAGCACCAGCAACCGTACGGCCTTCAGGCAGAGCCGTTCCAGCCAGCGCAGAGTTATCGACGCAATGCCGCGGCCCATCAGGATCGGCGGGATATCGAGTACCTCGTAGACGATCTCCGGACGGCCGGCGACGAACAGCCGCGCCAGCAGCGCCAGCAGCAGTTGGTCGATATTGCGCGCATAGAAGACGCGTGCGCCGGCGAGCGTCCGGCGCCGGGCGAACAGGGCCGGCACGGCGCGCAGCAAGGCCGTCAGGCGCTGGCCGTAGCGGCCGTCGCGGGTGTGGCCGAGCAGCAGATGCCGCCAGGCCGGCTCGTAGCCGCGATTCACGCGCTCGCGCCGGAACCCGACGACCAGCAGGCGGCAACCCTGATCCTGGAATTCCTGGACCCGCTTGATCGTGACGGCATCGGTCACGTCGGGGGTGAAGTAGATCAGGTCGTCCGGGGCGGCTGCGCTCACTCCATCGCTCCACTCAATCGGGCCGTCCTGGCCCGGCAGCGCACTGTACCGTCTGCGGTGCGGGCTGCCCGTGTGACCAATTTGTGGTGGGTCCGGGCCGGCCAGCCGGTCACAGGTTGGTCACTGGCGACGTCGGCCGCTGGTGATGTTCCATGGCGCCGGCCGCTCATGGTGCGGCGCAAACGCGTGTGGAGGGCAGGCCTCGTGGCGGTAGTGACCGACAGTGCCGAACGGCTCGAACCGGCGGGCCAGCTCCGCTTCGATCGGATCGCCATCACCTGCGTGTTCGGCGATCCGCGCGACAGCCGCTCCTGGTCGGGGGCGCCGAACAATCTGGCTACCGCGCTGGAAGGCCTCGGCGTCAAGGTCGAAGGCATCCATCCGCGGCTGACCCGGGCTGCGAAGTTCGAGATTGCCCTGCAGGATCTGCTGACCGGCCACGGCGTCGCGACCTCGGGCATCGACGTGCTGCGATCCGGCCGGGCGCGGCAGCGGCTGGCGGCTGCGGTCGATGACGCGGCGCGGCGCCTGGGCGTCGGCCATGTCCTGCATACCGGCGCGCTCGACCTGCCGGTGCATGATCGCCGCAACGGCATCCGCCACTATCTGTACTGCGACCATACCTGGGATCTGTTCCGGCGGCATGCCGTGGACCGCGCGGCGCCCAGCGCGAAGGCCGGGGACGCCTACGAGCGAACCGAGCGCGAGGCGCTCGCCTCGGTCGATCACATCTTCACCTTCGGCGCCTATGTCCGCGACAATCTTGTCGAGCATTACGGCATCGATCCCGGGCGCGTCACCGCGGTCGGCTCGGGCATGGGGCAGATCGAGCCCTATGAAGGCCCGAAGGATTATGCGCGGCCGCGCCTGCTGTTCGTCGCCAAGCATTATTTTCGCGAGAAGGGCGGACGCCTGGTGATCGATGCCTTCATCGAGGCCCATCGGCGCCGGCCCGACCTGACCCTGACGATCGTCGGCGACGAGCGCAGCCGGCGTTTCGTGCCGCGCCATCAGGCGATCCATTTCCACGCCCATTTGCCCTGGCGCGAATTGCAGCGACTCTATCACGAGGCGACGCTGCTGACCCAGCCGATGCTGAACGATCCCTGGGGCCAGGTGTTTCTCGAAGCGCTGGTGTCGCGCACGCCCGTCGTCGGCCTGGGCCGCAACGGTCTGCCCGAGATTCTCGTCAACGGCCGGCATGGCTTCCTGGTCCACGAGGCGCGGGCGCAATCGCTGGCCGATACCATCATCGATGCGGTCGGCGATCCGTCGCGTCTGGCGCAGATGGGCCGGGCGGGGCAGGCGCATGTGCTGGCCCGCTATAGCTGGCCGCGCGTGGCGCGTGCCATCGCCCTTTCATGACATCCGACCCTGAAGCTCGAGAGGAGCAAGACATGGCCGACAAGGTTGCCCTGGTCACCGGTATCACCGGTCAGGACGGCGCCTATCTCACCGATTTCCTGCTGGCGCGCGGCTATGTTGTGCACGGCATCAAGCGGCGCTCGTCGCAGATCAATACCGACCGCATCGATCATCTCTATCGCGATCGCCACGAACGCGACGTCACGCTGTTCCTGCACTATGGCGACATGACCGATTCCAGCACCCTGCTACGCCTGGTGCAGGAAACCCAGCCGACCGAAATCTACAATCTGGCGGCACAAAGTCACGTCCAGGTCTCGTTCGAAACGCCGGAATACACGGCGAACACCGATGCCCTGGGCACGCTGCGCCTGCTCGAGGCGATCCGCATCCTCAAGATGGAGGAGCGGGTGCGCTTCTACCAGGCATCGACATCCGAACTCTACGGCCTGGTCCAGGAAACGCCCCAGCGCGAGACGACGCCGTTCTACCCGCGCTCGCCCTATGCCGTCGCCAAGCTCTACGCCTACTGGATCACGGTGAACTACCGCGAGGCCTACGGCATGCATGCCTCGAACGGCATCCTGTTCAACCATGAAAGCCCGATCCGCGGCGAAACCTTCGTCACCCGCAAGATTACCCGTGCGGTGGCGGCGATCGAGGCGGGGCGGCAGAAATGTCTCTATCTCGGCAATATCGATGCCAAGCGCGACTGGGGGCATGCCCGCGACTACGTCGAGGGCATGTGGCGCATCCTGCAGCAGGAGAAACCGGAGGATTACGTGCTGGCGACCGGCGAGACCCATACCGTGCGCGAGTTCGTCGAGCTGGCCTTCCGCCAGATCGGCCGCCGCATCGAATGGCGCGGCAAGGGCGTCGACGAGACCGGTCATTGCACCCGGACCGGCGAGGCGATCGTCGCCATCGACCCGGCCTATTACCGCCCGACCGAAGTCGATCTGCTGCTCGGTGATCCGGCCAAGGCACGCCAGAAGCTGGGTTGGCACAGCCGGACCACGTTTCCGCAACTGGTCGCCGAAATGGTCGCGGCCGATCGCGCCGCAATCGACGGCACCGTCATGGGAGAGCCCGATGTCCGCCCCCTGCTTCGCGCTGCACGGTAAACGCGTCTGGGTCGCCGGACATCGCGGCCTGGTCGGTTCCGCCCTGGTCCGGCGGCTCGAGGCCGAGGATTGCGAGGTGCTTACCGCACCGCGCGACCGGGTCGATCTGCGGTCGCCCGACCAGGTGACGCGCTGGATGGCGATCGCCCGTCCCCAGGCCGTTTTTGTCGCCGCCGCCAGGGTCGGCGGCATTCACGCCAACGATACGCGGCCGGCCGAATTCCTCTACGACAACCTGCTGATCGAGGCGAACATCGTCGAAGCGGCACGGCATGCCGAGGTCGAGAAGCTGCTGTTTCTCGGCTCGTCCTGCATCTATCCGCGCGATGCGCCGCAGCCCTTGAAGGAGGAGGCGCTGCTGACCGGGCCGCTCGAGCCGACCAACCAGTGGTACGCCATCGCCAAGATCGCCGGCATCAAGCTGGCCCAGGCCTATCGCCGGCAATATGGCTGCGACTTCAACGCGGCCATGCCGACCAACCTGTACGGGCCCGGCGACAATTTCGACCTGTTGCAGAGCCACGTGGTCCCGGCGCTGATGGCCAAGGCCCATCGCGCCCGGATCGAGCGCAGCCCGGTGATGACGGTCTGGGGTACGGGCACGCCGTTGCGCGAGCTGCTCTATGTCGACGATGCCGCGGATGGCCTGGTTTTCCTCATGCAGCATCATTCGGGAGAGGACTTCGTCAACCTCGGCACTGGCGTCGAGATATCGATTGCCGAACTGGCGGCGACGATCTGCCGGGTCGTCGGCTTTGCCGGCAGGCTGGAGTTCGATCGCACCAAGCCCGACGGCACCCCGCGCAAGGTCATGGACGTCTTCCGGCTGCACTCCATGGGCTGGACGGCGCCGACCGGGTTCGAGGAGGGGTTGGAACGCACGTATCGCTGGTATGTCGACAACCTCGGAAGCCAGGCCCGTGCCGCGGGCTGATCCGTCCGGCCATCTGAACGCAGATCACCTCGTCGACGATATCGGCCGCCGCTCGATCCGCGGCGGCACGGTGACACTGGGCGCCCAGCTGGTGAAGATGGTGGTGCAGTTCGCCACCATCGTCATCCTTGCCCGCCTGCTGGCGCCGGAAGCCTTCGGCCTGATCGCCATGGTGGCCGCGATCAATACTCTGCTCGATCTGGTCAAGGAAATGGGGCTGTCCTCGGCGACGATCCAGCGCCCGGACATCACCCACGACCAGGTCTCGGCCTTGTTCTGGCTCAATACGGGAATCGGTGCCGCGCTGGCGCTGGCGCTGGCGCTGGCCGCACCCGCCATCGCCTGGTTCTACGGCGTTCCCGAGCTGGTGCCGACGACCCGGCTGCTGGCGATCGGCTTCCTGCTGTCGGGTCTCACCGTCCAGCATTGGGCGCTGCTGCGCCGGCAGATGCGTTTCACCGCCGTCGCGGCCATCGATGCCGGCGCCGAGGTCCTGGGATTTGTCACCGCGATCGTCATGGCGATCGGCGGCTTCGACTACTGGTCGCTGGTGGCGCAGCGGCTGGTGTCGCCTGCCGTGGTGATGATCGGCTGCTGGGCCTTGTGTGGCTGGCGGCCGTCGCGGCCGAGGCGCGCGGCCGGGATCGGCGACCTGCTGCGCTTCGGCGCCTGGGTGACCGGCGCCAACCTCGCCGTGGCGCTGACCCGCAGCATCGACCAGGTGATCATCGGCCGGCTGTGGGGGCCGAGCATGCTGGGCCTCTACGAGCGCGCGCTGAAGCTGCTGATGCTGCCGATCAACAATATCAACGCGCCGATCTATGCGGTCGCGATGCCGGGTCTGAGCCGCCTGGCGACCCGGGACGACCGCTATCGGCAGCTGTTCGCCGACATGATGCAGTGGCTGGCGATGCTGACCATGCCGCTGTTTGCCATGGTGCCGGTGATGGCCGATTGGGTGGTGTTGCTGCTGTTCGGGCCGCGCTGGAGCGATGGCGTGCCGCTGGTCGCCTGGTTCGGTTTTGCCGCCTGCTATCTGCCGACGATGCTGTCGCTCGGCCTGCTCTATCTCTCGCAGAACCGTGCCGGTGACATGCTGCGCGCGACCCTGCTCGATTGTGCGCTGTCGATTGCGGGCATCCTGGCGGGGCTGCGCTTCGGCGTCACCGGGATTGCAGCATCGTTCGCGCTGACCGGCCTGTTCGTGCGCACGCCAGTCGCCTTCTGGCTGGCGACCCGCCGGGGGCCGGTGCGGCTGCACGACCTGCATGGCGCCGTGCTGCCCTCGGTCGTCGCAGCCCTCGTGGCCGTTGCCGTCGTCGTGCTGCTGCGCCGCTGCGTCATCCCGGTCCAGGTGCTGCCGATCGTGGCCTTGTGCCTCGGTACCGGGGCGGGGCTTGCCGCCGCGCTGGTGACACTCGCGGCGATCCCGTCCAGCCGGCGGTCGTTGATGGCGCTGCGTCATCTGCGCCAGCTCAGGCCGCGGGAGGGTTGAGGAAGGTCCCGGGCGCCCGCGACCGCAGCAAAAGACTGGTTTGAGAGAATTCATGATCCGGATCACACGTATTTATTTCGGCCGGTGATCGGTTTCCGTTTAGGCTCGTAAAAGGAGCATTCTGCGAAACGGCTACTGAGCGAGGTCATCATGCCGGCAATCAATCGCGGTACCACGCTGCAAAAATGCGTGGGTAATGCCTATCTCTTTCTGCCCAGGGAGGCCGATACCGGGGCGCGCTTCGGCGACTACCTCGTCTGGACCGGCCTCGACAAGCGGCTGAATTTCCTCAACCGCGCGCCCTCGGTGTCACCGGATACGTTCGTCCAATCGCCGATCGGCACCGACATCAAGTCGAATTATGGTCCTGCCTGGGTCGTTCTGCCCGACCAGATGTCCGGCTACTGCATCTATGTGTCGCAGGCTGACGGCGGCCTGATACTGCGCAAGTTCACGCGCAAACCTTCGCCCGGCCCGGATGCTCTCGCGTACGAATGGACCGTCGGCGCCCCGCAGGCCTTTCCCAAGGCTTCTCCGGCCAGTGCGGTCTCGGCGCATCTGGGTACGCAGAACGGTCGATTATGCCTCAATCTCGCCTGGGCGGCCGCGGGCACGGGCACGATTTGTCTCGGCCAGGCATTCGTCGATCCGCTGGCCGATACTCTGACGTTTTCATCGATGCTGACGCTCGATAAGCGTGCCTGCACCGATGGCGTCTGCCTGATCCGCGATGGGCGCCGCTACATGCTGGCCTATTTCGACAAGGCCGACAACAAGATGCGGCTCGCCCACTCCGGCGACCACGTGTTCGAATTCGATCCAGCCCGTGATTGCGTGCTCGACATCAGGAGCATCTATGCGCCCGCGATCGTCAGGTTGAATACCGGGCTGATCTATGTCGCCTATACCGAGTACACCACCAAGGTACTCACCTATGCGATCGCCGGTTCCGGCGCCGACGGCAAGTACAAGATCGCCGTGACCGGTATCGTCAGCCAGAGTGGCGGCAGCGCCACCGCTGGGCCTACGATCTGGCCCTACAGGGTGCTGAAGGACGGCGTTGGCGCAGAGCAGCTGCTGGTCACCTATCCGGACGAAACCGCGCAGGTCATCTTCGTCCGGATGTCGATCGAACCGGCGGTCATACCGATGTAGCGGCGGCTGGCGTCCGGACGGAATCCTCTCGCGGGGCAGCCGCCCGTCAGGCCAGGCGGTTGCCCCAGGTGCCGAGATTGGCGGCCTTCAGCAGCGGCGACGCCGTCCCGGCCTGGGCCAGTTCGGCAGCGGCGGCGCACAGTGGTTCGGCAAATGCCAGCATGCGTTCCTCGGTCAGGCGCATCGAGGGGCCGGCGATGACCACCACCCCCCTGGCATCCTCGCCTTCCCGCTGGACCGGCGCGGCCATCGAACTCATGCCCGGGGCGTAGACGTCGCGCAGCATGGCATAGCCGCGTTTGCGGCTGTCGCGAAGCATCGCCAGCAAGGCCTTGATCGTCGTCGGGGCCTTCGGCCCGAAGTTCGACGGATGGCCGAAGCCCTGTCGCGTCACCGCCTCCAGCGCCTGTTCCTCGGTCAGCGTCATCAGCCAGGCGTGGCCCGCAGCGCTGCAGGACAGGCGCAGTTCTATGCCCATGTCGGGATCGTAGAGCAGGCCCGACCTCGAACCCTGGGCCTTGGCGACCAGAGTCAGGCGCTCGCCGTCGACGATGGCGAGGCGCACCAGTTCCTCGGTTGCGCGGGCCAGCCGGTCGATGATCGGCTGGGCAATGTCGACGACCCCCGACTTGCTGAGGAAGCTGAGGCCGAGCGAGGCAAGCTTGGTGGTCAGCGCATAGTCGCCCTTGTTGGGCAGCGGCCGGACATAGCCGTAGCGGACCAGCTCCTGCAGCGTGCGGTGGCAGCCGCTGCGCAACTGCCCGAGATCGGAAGCGATGTCGGCCAGGGCCGCGCCGTCCGGCCGTGCGGACAGATATTCCAGGACCGCCAACGACTTTTCGAGCGAACCGCTCATGCATCACCCCGCCAGAACGCGGGCGACATCTAGCCTGCAGGCGTCGCACTGTCAAATTTTGAACATCATTCAAAAATCGATAGACATACAAAAAATCGACTGATATCCAACGATCCGAGCCGGACCAAGGGGAGGCGCGATCAGCGCCCGGCGGCCAACGGAGGAAACATGAGGAATGCGAAGTTCAGCCGGCGTGCGCTCGGCTGCCTGACCGGTATTGCCCTGATGGCGACGGCGTTCGGCGCCGCCGCGCAGGACAAGACCCTGAAATTCGGCTTCAGCCTGGCCAAGGATCATCCGATCGGCATCGGCGCGCAGAAGTTCGCCGACGTCGTCGCGGCGAAAAGCAGCGGCCGGATCCGGGTGAACATCTTTGCCAACGCGGTGTTGGGCACCGATCAGCAGAACCTGTCGGCGGTGCGTGGCGGCACGCTCGATTTCACCATCATGGCGACGGGCTTGCTTGCCGGTCTGAACAAGGAGTTCATGGTCTTCGACTTCCCGTTCCTGTTCCGGGACTTCAACGAAGCCTATGCCCTGAGCGACGGCGGAATCGCCCGGACGCTGATGGCCAGGCTGCAGGATCAGAACATCGTCGGGCTGGGCATCTGGGATCTCGGGTTCCGCAACATCACGAACTCGAAGCAGCCGATCACCAAGCCCGAGGATATCGCCGGGCTGAAGCTGCGCGTCATTGCGTCGCCGATCTACATCGAGACATTCAAGGCGCTCGGCGCCAATCCGGTGCCGCTCAGCTTCGGCGAAGTCTACGGCGCGCTGGAATCGAAGGCGATCGACGGCCAGGACAACCCGGTCGCGGTGATCGAATCGGCGAAGTTCGCCGAGGTGCAGAAGTACCTGTCGCTGACCCGGCATCTCTATACCGGCATGCCGCTGCTGATGAGCAAGAAGACCTGGGACGCGCTGTCGCCCGATGACCGGGCCCTGATCCAGGCGGCGGCCGACGAAGCCAAGGTGGAGGAGCGCAAGGCGCTGCAGATCCAGGAAGGCGAGGCGGTCGGCCGTTTGCGCAAGGTGATGCAGGTCAACGAGGTCTCGCCGGCCGAGCTTGACCGGATGCGCGAAAAAGTGCGGCCGGTCGTCGAGAAGTTCGCGTCCGAAGTCGGCCCGCTGGCCAGGCAGGTGGCGGACGAGATCGCCCGCCTGCGCGGGAACTAGGGCTGCGTCATGGCCCTGCTCGGATCGGCTGCCGTCGCGATGTGGTGGGATATTGCCGCTGCCCTCAGAACCGAGTTCGAGGATTGGCATTCCCACGAGCATTTCCCGGAGCGGATGCGGATTCCGGGCTTTCGCCGGGGATCGCGCTGGGCCGACACGGCTGGCGGCGAGGGGTTCTTCGTGCTTTATGAATTGCACGCATACGAAACCCTCGCATCCGCCGCCTATCTGGCGCGGCTGAACGATCCGACGCCCTGGTCGCAGCGGCTGATGCCGCAGCATCGCAACATGGTGCGCAGCCAGTGCCGTATCCTGGAAAGCGTCGGCGGCGGCATCGGCCAGTACATGCGCACCCTGCGGCTGTCGCCGGCGCCGGGCCGGGCGGACGATTTGCGCCGGCGGCTTGCGACGGTGCTGGCCGTGATACCGGACCGCCCCGGGTTGACCGGTGCGCATCTGCTGCGCACCGAAACGCCGGATCTGGCCCCGACCACCGAACAGCGTATCCGTGGCGGCGATGCCGTCGCCGACTGGATCATCCTGCTGTCGGGCTACGATCATGACGCCGTCGCAGCCGTCGACCTGCCCCTCGACGATGCCGCGAGGCCGCCGCTCGACGCCGTCTATCGCCTGTGCCACAGCCTCGCCGCGATCGAAGGGGTGGCGCCATGAACCGCCTGCTGTCGCGCTACTGCCAGATGCTCGAGGTCGTCAGCGTCGTGCTGCTGGCCTTGATGGTCGCCCTGGTCTTTGCCAATGTCGCGCTACGTTATCTGTTCAATTCCGGCATCACCGTGACCGAGGAACTGTCGCGCTGGATGTTCGTCTGGACGACGTTCCTCGGCGGCATCGTGGCATTGCGCCACCACGGGCATCTCGGCACCGAATTCCTCGTCGGCCGGCTGGGTCCGAAGGGCAGGAAGGCCTGCCTGGCCGTCGGCTATCTGTTGATGCTGTTCGTCTGCTGGCTGCTGTTTCGCGGCGCGCTCGACCAGACCATCCTGAACTGGAACGTCAGCGCGCCCTCCTCGGGGGCCTCGCTGGCCTGGTTCTATGCCGCGGGGGTCGTGTTCGCGGTGTCGGCGGCCGCCATCCTGGGGGTGGAACTGCTGCGGTTGCTGACCGGCCGGCTGCGCGACGAGGATCTCGTGATTATCCGTGAATCCGAGGACCATGCATGACTATCTTCGTCTTCGTGGCCTCGCTGCTCGGGGCGATGGCGCTGGGGATCCCGATCGCCTTCGCGCTTCTGGTCTGCGGCGCGGCGCTGATGTGGCATCTCGACATGTTCGACGCCCAGATCCTGGCCGAGAACGTGATCCACGGTGCCGACAGCTATCCGCTGCTGGCCATTCCCTTCTTCCTGCTGGCCGGCGAGGTGATGAACGCCGGCGGTCTTTCGCGCCGGATCGTCAATCTCGCCCTGATCCTGTTCGGGCATGTCCGCGGCGGGCTGGGCTTCGTCACGATCTTCGCGGCCCTGCTGCTGGCCGCACTCTCCGGGTCCGCTGTCGCCGATGCCGCGGCGCTGTCGGCCCTGCTGCTGCCGATGATGACAATGGCTGGTTACGACAAGGCGCGGTCGGGCGGGTTGATCGCCTCGGCCAGCATCATCGCCCCGGTGTTGCCGCCCAGCATCGGCTATGTCGTCTTCGGTGTCGCCGCGAATGTCTCGATCTCGCGGCTGTTCATGGCCGGGATCTTTCCGGGCATCATGCTTGGCCTCACGCTGTGCGCGACATGGTGGTGGATCTCGCGCCGCGACAGCTTTGTGCCGTTGCCGCGCCGGCCGCTGACCGACCTCGTCGGCGCGCTGCGCGAGGCGCTCTGGGCGCTGGTCCTGCCCGTCATCATCATCGTCGGGCTCAAGATGGGGGTTTTCACCCCGACCGAGGCCGGGGTGGTCGCCGCGGTTTATGCGCTGGTCGTCTCGTGCCTGGTCTATCGTGAACTGAAGCTATCGGCGTTGTACGGTGTCTTCGTCCGGGCGGCGCGGACCAGCGCGGTGGTGATGTTCCTGGTCGCGGCGGCGGCAGTCAGCGCCTGGCTGATCACCGTCGCCGATATTCCGGGCGATGTGGTCGCGCTGCTTCAACCGCTGATCGGCACTCCGACCTTGCTGATGATCGCGATCATGGTCCTGGTCATGGTCGTCGGCACGGCGCTGGACCTGACCCCGACCATCCTGATCCTGACGCCGGTCTTGATGCCGCTTGTCAAGGCAGCCGGCATCGACCCGGTCTATTTCGGCGTCCTGTTCATGATCAACAACGCGATCGGGCTGATCACGCCGCCGGTCGGCGTGGTGCTCAACACCGTCGCGGGCGTGGGGCGGGTCGGGATGGACGCGGTCACCCGGGGCGTGCTGCCCTTCATGGTCGCCGAGTTCATCGTCATGTTCGTGATGGTGCTGTTTCCGGGTCTCGTGACCATTCCGGCGCGCTGGTTCTACTAGGCCTGTCCGACCACCCCGCCGTCGTCGTCGGCGGCGGGGCGGCCGTTCTTGGCGCGCAGGCGGCCACGCCCGTCGACCCACAGGCGATGTTCGCCGATCCGCAGCAGGTTCGGGCTGCGCCAATCCGCCGGAAAGCGGGCGCCGCCGGCGGCATTGCCGATTTCGACTCCGTCGAAGCCGTCGCGATAGTCGATCGTGCCCGAACAGCCGATCGCCACGGCAGAGGCATCCTTGCGTCCCGCAAGGCTCGCCAGTCCCGCGCCCCTGGCGCGCGCATCGCCGTCACCCGAGCAGCCGATCATGACCAGACGGCCGACGACATAGGCGCGCAACAGGCGGGTCTGGTTGAACATCGAATAGGCGGTGCAGCCGATCAGCGTGGCAAAGCCACGCAGATCGATCCCGGCATCGCCCCGGGCGAAGTCGCCGGCGGCCTCGTGATTATTCTCGAAGCCGCAGTTCGACAGCAGCGTGACGCCGTTTTCCGCGACCAGGCCGAAGCGGGCATTGAGCAGGAAATAGCAGCCGTGGAAGGCCACGTCATAGCAATGGTGGACCAGGGCCGCACCATGGCCGCCATTGTCGCCGAACACGGCGCCGAAGACATGGATGGCCGAGAGGATTCCGCCGCTGAGACCGTGGGCAAAGGTGGCACCGTTGCCGGCGTTCTTGCGGAAATAGCTGTTGATGATCTGCCCCTCGAAGACGTTGCCGAGCAGGCGCAGGCCGTCACCGCCGCAGTTCTGGATGGTCAGGTCGCGCAGGCAGAAGTTGTAGAGATAGTGGTCCTTGTCATCGCAGTCGATCGACAGGCCGTGCCCTTCCCGGCCATTGCCTTGGACGTCAAGACCCTCGATCAGCAGCAAGCGCACGGTGGCGCCCGAGGCGATCGACAGCACGGGCCGGCCGTCGTCGATCTGCGAAACGATGCGGGCCCCGTGGGCAACGATGCCGCAGGGCCGGGTCTGATCGCCGCGGAAGTCGATGCGCAGCGGCCGGGAGACCCGGTAGGTGCCGGGCGGGATCACCAGGAACGGATTTCGGCTGTCGGGTGCGAAGGTCGCGTCCAGCGCCCGCTGCAGCGCCGCGCTGTCATCGGTCCGGCCGTCCCCGACCGTGCCGAAGGCGGTTGCCGGCTGCGTCTCGCGCGGTGCCGGCTTTGCCGTATCGGGCGTGGCCGCCAATGCCAGTGCGGCTCCCGCACCGAGCAGGGTGCGCCGGCTGGTCATCGCCACGCCCGGCGGCTGGCCGGTATGCCGGCCCAGTCTTCCGACGCTGCGCCGGTCGCACGCCTCAGGCTGCCGACCGCGAGGGTCGCGGCGCCGGCCGCGATGTAGAGCACCGCCCAGGTCTTGGGGCCGACATAGGCGCCGGATGCCTGGCCCAGCACGGCCCAGGCCATGAAGCAGAACAAGGCTGATGGCACGCCGATCTGGCGCAGCCACAGGGCAAGCGCCGCGGCGATCGCGCCGCCCATGACGATGCCGAGATAGATCCAGTGCAGCCAGAAATAGTTGGTCAGGATCTCCGGCCCGCTCGAGAAGTCCCAGCCGGCCGAGAATTGCGGCGAGCGCACGAAGACGTTCATCACCAGATCGGCGATGAACGGTTCGGCGGTCAGCCCCGCCCCGGCCCACGGATACACCTTGAAGATTTCCAGGGCGACCAGCATCGGCCCGGTCACGCGAAAGAAGAAGGAAGGATCGTTGCCGCCATCGATCGTCCGCAGCCGTTCGGCGAAGACGATCGAGCCGACGATCGCCGCGGCGATCAGCAGCAGCGCCGACAGCACGACGACGGTGATGGCGCGGTTGACCGAGGCGGGCTGGCCCGGGACCCGGCCGGCGACGAACAGCTCATAGGGCATGACCAGGACGAGCATCAGCAGCAGAGTCGGACCGGGCATGGCGACGACGCCCACGCCCGCCATCGCCAGATAGCCGAGAAGCTTCCACCGCCAGCGGCTGAGCACCAGCCACGCAAAGCCGTAGAGCGTATAGGCGAAGGTCACGGCCGAGGGCTCGGAGGTAAACCATTTCGGGCGGATGCGGCCATAGAGGATCTGATCGCGCAGATCGGAGTCGTAGACCCCAGAATCGTAGATCTTCATCCGCACCGCGTCGCTGACCGGGCGTAGCCCGGCGTAGGATTCGAGCAGGCAGCCGATCAGCATGAACAGGCAGAAGCCGAGGAACAGCCGGGAGAGCTGGTCGCGGTCGGCCCGGATCATCGTCAGGAACAGCCCGTACCCGATAACCAGCGAATAGCTCAGCTGCAGGAAACCGGTGAAGCGTTTCGACAGCCAGGCAAGATCGGGGCCGACCAGCACGGAGACGAGGTAGAGTGCGAGCACGCCGAAGAGCCCGGCGAGATGGGCTGGATCGATCTCGTCCCGCCGCCGCCACAGCATGACCAGCCCGGCAAGCCCCGATGGGGCCGCGGTCAGCGGAATTTTCGCCGTGATCGGCAGGGACACGCCGAGATAGATGCCCGCCAGAAACATCGCGACCAGCGCCAGGTCGAGCCAGTCGAGGCGCGAGGCGGGGGCGATCGGCATGCTCATCGGCCGGCCAGCGCACCGTAGAGCACCTCGCCGCGCCGGGCCCAGTCGAAGGCGTCGCGGCAGGCGGCGAATGCGTTCTCCTGCAGATGGTTCAGCAGGTCCAGATCGTCCATCGCCGCGAGGATGCCTTCGGCGAGCGCGTCATGGTCGGGGAACAGCATGATGCTTTCCCCATGGCGCAGCGGCATGCCGGCGACAGATCCTTCCAGCGCGAAGATCGGCAGCCGGTTGAAGACATATTCAAGGACCTTGAGCTTGAATCCGCCGCCCGACCGTTCGGGGACGATGGCGATGCGGGCCTGGTCCATGAAGCCGGTGACTTCCGGCACCGTGCCGGTCAGCTGGGTTGCCTTGGCCCGGTCGCGCAAAGATTGCAGGAAGCTCTCCTCGGCGCTGCCGATCACCTGCAGTTCGGCGCCGGCGGCGGCGAAGCGGCGATCGGCCGCGGTGACGAATTCCTCGAGGTTCATCCGCTTGGCGATCCAGTCGAACGACCCGACGATGATGGCCCGGCGCGGCAAAGGCGGACCGATCCGCCGCCACGGCACCCGCCGGCCGGCGTAGCCCGGCGTCAGCACGGTCATCGCCCGTTCCGGCCGCCGGCGGCGATAGAGGTCGAGATCCTCGGCGGTGATCGCCGTGACCAGATCGACATGGTCGACCAGCTGCCGTTCCACACGCGCGACCTTGTAGGCGTCCAGGCGGATCGCCTGGCGTTTCAGGAAGCGCTGCTGATTGTCGGCGATCGACGAGCGCAGGCTTTCCTCGTGGTTGTGCGATACATAGATCAACCGGGGTCGCCGCCGCGGATCGGGATAGCGGCGCAGCACCGGGCCGAGTGCCCATCCGACCGAGATGCCGTCGAAGACGATGCCGTCCCAATCCTGTCGTGCCAGCAGCTCGTCGAGCAAGCCGTGCATGCCTGGGGTGGCACAGCGATAGGCGGTGTGGGGCAGGGCCGAACGCAGGCTGCCCCAATGCGACAACACCTGGGTTTCGGCCAGCCACCAGGCAACGTTGCCCTCCCGGTCGCCGCAGCGGCGCGGCGATTCGAGCCGGCTGAGGCCGAGCACCTCGACTTCGGCCCCGGCCCCGGCCAGCGCGTCGATCAGTCCGCCGGAATAGAGAAACTGGCCGTTGAAGCGCGGTTCCGGGTCGGCGAGGGTCAGCCACAGGCAGCGCGGCGCGGCCGCCGTCATCCGGCGGACGGCCTGCTCAGTACGCATGCCGCCCCATGAAGCCGCCGAAGACGGTCCGCAGGATGATCCAGAGGTCGAGTGCGATCGACCAGTTCTCGATGTAGTAGAGGTCGTGTTCGACGCGCCGCTCGATCTGCTCGATCGTTTCGGTTTCGCCCCGCCAGCCGTTGACCTGGGCCCAACCGGTGATGCCGGGTTTCATCCGATGGCGCGCGTCGTAGTAGCGTACGGCATCCTGGTAGAGCACCGCGCCGGCCTTGGCCGCCGTCGCATGCGGCCGGGGGCCGACGATCGACATCTCGCCGCGCAGCACGTTGAAGAACTGCGGCAGTTCGTCGAGGCTGGTACGGCGGATGAAGGCGCCGACGCGGGTCACGCGCGGATCGTTGCGGCGTGTCAGCTGTTCGGCGTTCGCATCGCTTTTGTGATGGTACATCGACCGGAATTTCAGCACTTCGATCAGCTGGTTGTTGAGGCCGTAACGCTTCTGCTTGAACAGCACGGGGCCTGGTGTCTCGATGCGGATCGCGATGGCGACGGCCGCGAGAACCGGCGAGATCAGCAGCAGGATCAGCGCGGCCAGCACGCGGTCCTCGACTTCCTTGGCGATGGCGCGCCAGTCGCGCAGCGGCCGATCCATCACGTTCAGCATCGTCAGGCCACCAATCTGGCTGGAATCGACCGGCCCGAGCTGGACGCCGAATTCGCCGGCGCAGAGGCGCACGTCGACCGGCGTCAGGCTCAGCTTGTTGAGCGTCGCGGCGAGGCGCCAATCGGCCGCGGGCGGCACCGCGACGATGACCGCGTCGATCCGTAGCCGCCGGGAATCGCGCACGAGGTCGTCGACCGTGCCGCGGATCGGATGGCCCATGCAGCGGGCCTGGCTGCCGTCGGCCTGATCGTCATAGACACCGACGATCCGGGGCGCCGATTGGGGATGGACGTTGAAATGGCGGATCAGCCGTTGGGCGATCGGGCCGCAGCCGACGATGGCGACCCGCTGGTCCAGCCGGCCTTGTGCGCGCCATCGGCGGATTTTCCAGTCAAGGCCGAGCCGCGCGGCGGCGAGCAGGACGAAGCCGCCGACGGCCCAGCTGCCGAGCCAGTGGGGCGAGGCGGTGTCCGCCATGGCCGCCAGGCCCGCCATCGCCGTCATCGCCGCGCCCCAGGCCAGCGCCATGCCGGCCAGGCCGTGCTTGCCCCGGCCGCGCGGGGTCAGGCCGTGGCTGCCCGACAGCTGCAGCAGGTTGAAACCGAGCAGGCTGCCGAGCAGGACGATCAGCGCCGGCACATGCCAAGCCTCTGCGCGGAAGGACCAGACGGCGATCGCGCCGGCAGACAGCATTGCGGCGGCGTCGGTGGCGGCAAGCAGGCCGGCGAGCACCGGGGTCGAGACCGGCGCGACATCCTGGGGCGTGTCGGCCGCTGTCATGGCCGCCGCCGGCCTCATCTGTGGAATGGCCTGGGCCATTGCGGACGATCTGCTCTCGGCGCCCATGCATGTCGCTCCGGATTCCATGACGATGATGGTCCGAGTGTCGATGATCCGGCGGCCGGGGTCGTGTGTTCAAGTTGGGGCAGGGCGCTCAGCCGCCCTGCAGGCTCGCATAGACGGCGGTGGCAAAGCTGCGCGGGGTGCGGCGCGTGGCGAAATCCTGGGCCGCTGCGGCATCGACGAACTCGGTCGGACCATCTGTCGCCATGCGGGCAATGCCGGCGGCAAGGCTTGCCGGATCGCTGGCGTCGACCGTCAGACCGAGCCGGTTGTCTTCTACCAGCCGGCCGATCAGCCCGAAATCCTGGGCCAGTACCGGCCGTCCCGCGCGTGCCGCCCACAGCAAAACCCCGCTGGAGCCGACGAAGCGCTGATAGGGGGCCAGCACCACGGCGCTTTGGATGACAAGAGCATCGAGTTCGGCACCGTCGAACCAGCGATCGGCCAGCTTCAGCACCAGCAGCGGGTTGCTCTGTGCCAATGCCCGGCAGCGCGCGGTCACGTCGTCGCGGATCGCGGGGTCGAGCCGACCGGCCAGCAGGACCGAAATCCGTGATGCCGTCGCGGCGTCGAGCCGGGCCAGCGCCTCGAGGAGGACCAGCACGCCCTTGCGCTCGGTCAGGTAGCCGAACAGCAGGAAACCCTGCCGGTCGGCCGGAAAATGGCTGGAGGCATCGCCGTCGTTGGCCGGCGGGCCGACCGGATAGACCGGATCAGGCAGGCTGCGCAGTTTGTTGCCGCCGGCGTAGTTGATCTCGGCATGGCGGGTGAAATAGGGATCGAGTGTCAGTACCGTCGCCAGATCGCGATGCCTCAGCATCAGGCGGTAGAGCACCGCCTTGCGGAGATCGCGCAACCGTTCGGCCAGCGAAGGGGCATATGGACCTATGGCGCCGTAGTGAACCGATGGCCGGAACAGGATTCCCGACAGCCGGCGCCGGTCGATGCCCAGGCCAAGCGCCAACGGCAGCGACAGATGGTCGAGGGCGAGGAAATGGCAGGCATCGGCCTTGACCCGCCGGGCATATCGCCGCATCAGCCACCAGCGGGCGAAGCCCGACACCAGCAGCGACGAATGGCGGCACAGCGCGGCCTCGGCCGGCTTGATGACCAGCAGGCGGACGCGGTCGTTCAGGCGCGCTGCCAGCGCGGTCTGCAACTCGGGCGCGGCAACGATCCATAGCGTCGCATCGGGGGCGATGGCGGCGGCGTGATCGATCAGATGTTCGAGCCATTCGCGCTGGTGCCCTTGTGCATCCGGTTCGAAGATCAGGAGCGTGGCGATGTCGTCACCTGCCGGCGTAAAGGGTGTCGAGGCGGGCCATGAAGGCGCCGAGAACCCGCGGTTTGGCGAAATGGCGTTCGACGAAGCTGCGCCCCCGGGCACCAAGCCGGTCGCGCAGCGCGCGGTCGTCGGCCAGCTTGAGGACGGCGGCGGCAAAGGCGCGGCGATCGTTCGGGGGCACGCACAGAAAGGCGCCGCTCGACGCCTCGAGCTCGGCGAGCGGGCTGCCCGGCCTGGCCGTCGTGACGAACGGCCGTCCGACCGCCATGATGTTGTAGACCTTGGACGGCACGGCGAACTCGGCGCCTTCGGGGTCCTGCGGCACCAGGTGGATATCGCCGAGCGACAGGCCCTCGGCCAGGCGTTCGGGGGGCAGCAGTTCGGCGAGGCTTACATTCTTCAGGCCGCGCGCGGCGATCTCGCCTGCCAGGATGTCCGCCTGATTGCCGGAACCGCGCAGGATGATCTCGATATCCGGCCGCAGAACCTGCAGTTCCTCGGCCAGGTCGAGCAGTTGCCCGATGCCCTGCTTCTTCCCGAGATTGCCGCTGTAGAGAATCTTCAGCGGGCCATCCTCGGCCGGCTCGACCGGCTGGACGCTGACCGTATCGACCCAGATCGGCACCACGTCGATCGGGGTGGTGACGCCGATGTCGCGCAGTTGGCGGGCCATGCCCTGCGACAGGACGACGACGAGGTCGGCCCGGTTGAGCACCGTCTTCTCGCACCACCGCATCGCCTTGACCAGGCCGCCGCCGCCAACCATGCCCAGCCCCTGCGCCAGGCCCGACTGGATATCGTGGACGATCGCGATATGCAGCCCGGCGCGTCGCCGGGCCATGCCCGCCAGCGCGACGCCGAGAATCGACGGACACAGGGAGAGCACGATGCCGTGCCGCGGCACGCGGCGGGTCGCCAATGCCCACAGGCCGTGGGCCAGAAATGCCGCCTCGCCGAGAATGCGATAGGCGGCGGACCGTCGCCGCGGAATCCAGGACCCGAGGCGCTCGACGCGCACGCCGTTCATCGTCTCGCGCCTGCGGCCCGCCTCGTAGCCCGGGAAGACCTCGGCGCGTGGATAATGCGGGCGGCCGGTCAGTGCCGTGACGGCGCGGCCGTCCTGCGCCAGCCATTCTGCCAGGTCGGCGCAGAACGGGCCGGATCCGATCAGCTCGGGCCGGTAGTACTGGGTCACGAACAGCACGGGGTCGCCGGCCATGGCCCGCTCAGCGCGAGCGGACGAGGGCGTGGCGGACATACTGGTAGTCGAGCTGGCCGTGGGCATAGCGCCGATACTCCTTGGCGATCACGCGGGTCATGACGACACCGGCGATATCACCGCGGGCATCGATGATCTGCTTCATGGCTTCCATCGCGACTTCCTGGCGCGTCTTGCCCCAGCGGACGGCGAAGACGACCTTGTCCACCATCCGCGACAGGGTCAGGACCTCGGCCCCGACCAGCGTCGGCGGCGTGTCGATCAGGACGAGATCGTAGCGGTCGGCCAGCGATGCCAGGATCTGCTGCATCCTGGGACTGGCGAGCATCTGGATCGCCCTCGGATCGGAGGGGCCGGCGACCATGACGTCGAGGCCCGACAAGGCATCGTTGTGGATGGCGTCGTTCAGCGTGGTGGTCTCGTCGCCGAGAAGCGCGGCCAGCCCGTGTCTGTTCGAGCAGCGGAACAGCTGATGCTGGGTCGGGCAGCGCCAGTCGCAATCGATCAGCAGCACCCGCTTTCCGCTCGAGGCCAGCAGGCGGGCCAGCGAGGCGACCAGCACCGACTTGCCCTCGGCCGGTGTCGCCGACGAGAACATGATCGTCTTGGGCGACTGCGCCGTCTCCGACAGCTCGATGCCGATATAGAGTTTCCGCAAGGCCTCGGAGAACGGCGAGATCGGCTTGCGCAGGACATGGACCAGCGGCCCGCCGCGGCCGGCAAGCTGGGGCACCATCGCCAGGACCGGGAATCCGGTCAGCGCCTCGATCTGGTCGGCCCGCCGAAAGCTGCGGTCGACCCCGTCGCGCAGCAGGGCCAGCGCGGCGCCGACAAGCAGGCCGCCGGCGCAGCCGAGGAAGATCAGCAGCATCTTCGGCGGATAGGACGGCCGGCCCGGCGGCGCGGCCGAGGAGATCAGCTTCGCGTTCGGCTGCTGGATCGCATCCTGCCCGCCCGTTTGCTTGACGCGTGCCAGCATCGATTCCAGCAGGTTGCGGTCGACCGCGGCATCGCGTTCGAGGGCGCCCAGACGGATCATCCGGTCGTTGTCGCCGCCCATCTGCTGCTTGGTGCGTTCGAAATTCTGGCTGAGCATGTCGTAGCGCGCAGCGGCGGTGCGCGCCTCGCGCCGCAGGCTGTCGATGGTCTTGGCGACTTCCGCGCCGACCTTGGAGCGCAGCGAGGCGACCTCGGCGCGGGCCGACACCACCTGCGGATGGCGATTGCCGTACGAGGCCGAGGCTTCGGCCAGCTTGCGCTCGGCCTCGGCCAGTTGCTGCTTCAGCGACTGGATCAGCGGCGAGTTCAAGACGTCCGGCATGCTTTCGCCGCCCGATGCACCCTTCAGCGCCTCGGCTTCGCGCAGCTTGGCATCGGCCTGGGCGCGTGCGGTCTGGGCCACGATCAGCTGGCTGTTGATCTCGGTCATCTGCTGCGATGTCACGCCGGTCGAGGCGCCGACATAGAGCCCGTATTTGCGTCGGTATTCCTCGATAGCGGTTTCGGATTTCTGCACCTGGTCGCGCAGTTCGGCGATGCGGGTCTGCAGGTATTTCTCGGCTTGCGAGGCCGCGTCGATCTTGTCCTGGCGCTGGCGGTCGAGATAGAGGGTCGCGACCGTGTTGGCGATCGTCGCGGCCGTCGTCGGTTGCAGCGCCTCGGCCTTGATGCTGAGAACGTGGGAACGTCCGAGCACCGCGACGTCGAGATGGCCGAGCAGCGTGTCGACGACACGCTGCCGCGTCTCCTCGGGCGTGGCCGGCACCGTCGCCTCGTCCTCGACCCGGCCGAGACCGCCCGGCAGCAGGGCGATGTAGCGCGCAGGATCGAGATAGCCGCGCCAGGCGGGCGGCTTGGCCAGTGCGGGATTGAACTCGGGGCTTGCCGTCAGATTGAGCCGGTCGACGACCTGGGCGGCGAGATCGCGCGACTGGACGGCGAAGCTCTCGTTCTGGACCCGATCCGCATCGGGGCTGACGTCGGAGACCAGCGATTCGACGGCCATCACCCGCAGCGCCGGAACGCCGACCTGGACGCGCGCCTCGGCGACGTAGCGCGGCGGCAGCGACAGGGCGACGGCCGCCGCCGCACCGCCGCAGACGACGAGCGAGACCAGGATGGCGCCGCGATGGCGCCACAGCTTGCGCAACGTCTCGAGAAAGTCCTGAGGGGCGGCTGCGGCGGCCATCGGCAGTGGACTGGCGGCCAGCACCCGGTCACGGGTGGCGATGCGCCGACGCAGCCGGTTCTGATCGGGCAACTGCATCATCAGAAATACCGCTCGCGCACCGTGATGATATCGCCGGGCCGCACGTCCGATTCCGGCGTCGCCGCAAGCTTCTCGCGATGACCGTTGGTGGTGCGGATGATGTAGAACTTCTCTTCATGCGCCCGGTAGGTGAAACCGCCCGCCAGGGCCACGGCATTCAGGATGCCCATGCCGTTGACGTAGGGGTAGCTGCCGGGCGTCCGTACCTCGCCCAGGATGTAGAAGGGGCGGAAGGTCAGTACCTCGGCCGCGACGCTCGGGTCCTTGATGTAGTCGGGCGAAAGCTTGTCCGTGATCGCCCGCTGCAACTCGGCGGCGGTCATGCCGCCGGCCGGCACTTGGCCGATCAGCGGGAACGACAGCATACCGTTGCCGTCGACCGAGTATTCACCGGTAAGGTTGTTCTGGCCGTAGACCGTGATGCGAACCCGGTCGCCGGGACCCAGCCGGTATTCGTTCACGGGGCCGAGCGAGGCGGTATTGGGGCGGACCGCGGCCGGTTCCGGCTGTCGCGGCGGGGCCCCTGCCGCGGGATCCAGTGCGCTCTGGGCCCAGGCGCTTGCCCCCATCGTCAACGCGATCGCGACGGCAAGAGATTGCATCGCTTTGGCCAGCATGGTCGTCACCCTCCGTCTGGTGGTGGCGACCTGCAGGATTCGCCCGCGTTCCTACCGGCTTCCGGCGGTCGCCATGACGTCCAGTTCTAACAACGATGCGACGGGGACGGTTGTGACCAATGCGGGGCAGGACAGGCGGTTCAGAGTTGTGCCTTGAGCCGCACGAAGACGACGTTCTCGTCGAAGTTTGTGCCGGGCTGGTTCGAATCCCGGGTGCGATAGTTGTAGCCCCCGGCCAGCGAGAAATTGCGGTTGATCAGCCAGGTCGCGCCCAGGCCGGCCTCGTAATAATTGTCCTTGCGGCCGATGCCCTCGAACTTGTCGTTCTCATAGCCGATGCGGGCGTTGAGCAGCACGTCGCGCAGCAATTCATGATCGGCGCGGATCGAAGCGCGGGTCGCGAAGTAGGCCGACGAATTCGCCAGCACGGTTTCCTCGATCTCGCGGCTGAGGTTGCCGGTGAGCGTGGTCAGCGCGGTCACGTTCCAGGTCAGCTTGACCCCGGCCGTCGGCCCGTCGACCGGGCGCAGCCGCGGATCGTCGTAGGTCTGGCGGCGATAGCCGAGGAAGACGTCGGCAAAGACCAGGCCGGTCAGGTCGTAATGGGCGCCGATCGCCAGTTGATAACCGTCGGACGTGCGGTCGTAGCCGAACATGTCGGTCGACGAGAGGTATTTGCGCCAGTTGTAGGCGCCGAGCGCATAGACCTGACGCAGTGGCGCCAGCTCATAGCCGCCGCGAAAGGTGACGACCGTGTCGTTGCGATCCCGCAGCGATTCGTCGATCGTCTGGCCCGAGGCGTTCAGCACGTCGAAATAGCGGTAGGCGTCGAAGGCGCTTTCCAGCCGGAAGGACAGTCGGTTGAAATCCTTCTCGGCGGCCAGCAGGGCCGACGTATCCTGGTATTCGGTCGGCTCGGTACCGCCGAGATTGTTGGGCGAGGACCGCGGCTCGTGGCGGATCTTGTAGCCGCCGGCGGCAAACAGCCGTGCATCGCTCCGGATGTCGAGCCTGCCATCGGCGGCCACCGTGTAGTCGGTGAAGCTTTCCGAATGGTAGCGGGCGTAGCGCATGACGGTCGAATCGGCCGCGAAATTCAGGGCGTGATTGTTCCAGTTGGACTTCAACGCCAGGCGCGGCGTGACCGATGTGATGAAGTCGCGCTTCTCGCCCGACGGCGTCGCGTAGATGTTCGAATTCCAGGTTTCGCCCAGTGTGGCGTCGGGGTAGAGGAAAAAGCTGCCGAGGCGAATGCCCACCGGATCGTAGTCGGGCCGCGGGCGGCTCAGGACCGTGTCGCCCCTGACGATCTCGTCGGCCGTGCGCAGGTCCTGCTGGGCATGGGCGGCGCCCGCGGCAAGGCTCAGGGCCGCCGCAGCCAGCAGTTTCTTCGCGCGCATCGACAGCCCCCGTTACCGTTATTTATGACTTGGCCGTAAGGTAGACTAGTTTCCCGCCACTTGCGAGGGCAGACGGCCATGCCAGTTCCAGGCGGTCGAAATCTGGTCGTCGAGGGCCGGATAGCGCGGTTTCCAGCCGAGAATGTCGCGGGCCCTGGCTGGATCGGCAAGCAGCGCCGTGGGGTCGCCGGGGCGTCGCGGGCGTTCCTGGATCGCGACCTTCCTCCCGGTTATCCTTTCGGCGGTCGCGACGACTTCGCGCACCGTGCTGCCGCTGCCACTGCCGAGGTTGAAGCTGTGTGCGCCTGGCTGGTGCGCGAGGAAGCGCAGCGCCAGCAGATGGGCATCGGCGATGTCGCAGACATGGACGTAGTCGCGCAGGCAGGTGCCGTCCCTGGTGGCGTAGTCGGTGCCGAAGATCGCCACATGCCGCCGCAGCCCGGCGGCGGCCTCCAGCACCAGCGGGATCAGATGCGTCTCGTTCCTGTGGGCTTCGCCGATCTCGCCCCCCGGTTCGGCGCCGGCGGCGTTGAAATAGCGCAGCGAGGCGGCGCGAACGCCATAGGCGTTGGCGAAATCCTCGATCATGCGCTCGCACATCAGCTTGGAGCCGCCATAGGGATTGATCGGCAGCTTCGGATGGTCCTCGTCGATCGGGGTTGTGCGGGGCTCGCCATAGACTGCTGCCGACGACGAGAAGACCAGCCGGCCGACGCCGGTTTCGCGCATTGCCTGCAGCAGTGCCAGCGTGCCGGCGACGTTGTTCTGGTAATAATCGGCCGGCTGCACCACGGAAACGCCGGCCGCGATCAGCGAGGCGAGATGGACGACGGCGACCGGCCGGTAATGGCGCATCACCGCCTCGATCCGTGCCTGGTCGGCCAGGTCTCCGCGTTCCAGCGGACCGTAGCGGACCGCCCAGCGGTGCCCTTCGGACAGGTTGTCGTAAGTCACCGGCTCCATGCCGTGCATGGCCAGGGCACGTGCCACGTGACTGCCGATATAGCCGGCCCCGCCGGTGACAAGGACGACGGGGCGCATGTCAGGCGCGGCCATAGCTGTCGGCAACGCGCACGATATCGTCCTCGCCAAGATAGGGACCGGACTGGACTTCGATCAGATGCAGGGGCAGCTTGCCGGGGTTTTCCAGCCGGTGTTCGGTGCCGATGGGAATGTAGACCGACTCGTTCTCGCGGACCAGCTGCTGCTCGTCGCCGCGCTGCACCAGGGCGGTCCCCTGGACGACGACCCAGTGCTCGGCCCGGTGATAGTGTTTCTGCAGCGACAGCCGTGCCCCGGGCTTCACCATCAGACGCTTGACCTGGAAGCGGTCGCCACGGTCGACCGAGCGATAGTAGCCCCAGGGACGATGGACGGTCGTATGCTGCTGCGGTTCGGGCCGGTTGCGTCGGCGCAGCTGTTCGACCAGGCCCGAGACTTCTGCTGCGGCATCGGCATCGGCGACCAGCACGGCATCGTCGGTCGTCACCACGATCAGATTGTCCACCCCGATCGCCGCGACCAGCTTGCCGTCGGCGCGGATGTAGGAGTTGCGCACGCGATCGAGCACCACGTCACCCTGTACCACGTTGCCGGCCTCGTCGGCTTCGGCGATCGCCCGCAACGCGAACCACGAGCCGACATCGCTCCAGTCCATCTCGACCGGCACGACGGCGGCGCGATCGGTATGTTCCATGACCGCACGATCGATCGACAATGCCTCCGCCTCGGCAAAGGGCGCCGGGCTCAGGCGGAAGAAGTCGAGATCGTCGTGCCCCTCGCCGACGGCGCGGCTCGCGGCCTCATGGATCTGGGGATGCAGCCGCGCGAGTTCGTGCAGGTAGTGCCTGGCCGAGATCAGGAAGATGCCGGCATTCCATGAGAACACCCCTGAATCGACGAAGCTTTGCGCCGTTGCCGCATCGGGCTTCTCGACGAAGCGGTCGACGGCGAACACGCCTTCGGCCTCGCTGGTCGGCTGGCCCGACTTGATGTAGCCATAACCGGTGTCGGGTCGTGTCGGCTTGATGCCGAAGGTGACCAGCATGCCCGATTGGGCCGCCGGGATGCCGCGCACCACCGCCTCGTGAAAGGCGCCGGGCGAGGCGATCACGTGATCGGAAGGCTGCACCAGCATCAGGGCATCGGGGTCGCGCGTGATCAGCCAGAGCGCGGCGGCAGCGATCGCCGGTGCCGTATTGCGTGCCGACGGTTCCAGGATGATCTGCTGCGGCTTGACGCCGATTTCCTCGAGCTGTTCGGCGATCAGGAAGCGGTGGTCGTCGTTGCAGATGATCAGCGGTGCGGCAAAGCCGACGTCGCCGCCCGACCGCGCGACCGTTTCCTGCAGCATGCTGCGATCGGAGACGAGCGACAGCAGTTGCTTGGGATAGGCCGCGCGCGACAGCGGCCACAGCCGCGTACCGGCGCCGCCCGAGAGGATGACCGGATGGATCTGCGCCGAGCCGAGCGCGCGGAACCGGCCGAGGTCGACGATCGCGTTCATGGTGAGGTCCGCTCCATGGTTGATGTCGTCCGAGAACGGCAACGACTATGGCGGCGTCCAGGGCGGTGCGACCAGTGATCAAACTGTGTTCGTCGGCAGGGTAATCTCGATGGCGAGGCCGCCGCCGATCCGGTTGGCGGCACGCACGCCACCCCCCAGCGCCTCGATGTTGCGACGCGCCACCCACAGGCCCAGCCCGGCATGGTCGAGGCCGTCGCCGTGGCAGGATCGGCCTTCGGGGCGATGGGAATAGGATCTCTCGAAGATGCGGGCGATCCGCTCGTCCTCAACGCCCGGGCCGGTATCCTCGATGCGCAGCATGGCCTTGCCGCGCGCCTTGGTCAGCGTGACGGAAATGGCGCCGCCCGACGGCGTGAAGCTCAGCGCGTTTTCCAGCATGTTGTGGATTGCGACCTCGACGAGGCCGCGGCTGCCGCGTACGACCACATCTTCATCAAGCTTGCGGATCAGCCTGATGTCGCGGCTGGCCGACTGTTCGCGATACTGCAGCAGCGAATCGGCGACGACCTTGGTGAGGTCGAAGGCCGTCCGCGGCGTCTCGATGATGTCGGCCATGGTGTTGTCGACGCGCTGAGCTGCATTCACCAGGGCGCGCAGGCGGTCGAGGCAGCGGTCGATGATGGCAAGCGAGCGTGTGGCCCGTTCATTGTCGGGCGTCACCAGACGCCGCAGCGGCGTCAGCGAGGCGTCGATGCTGGCGATCGGCGCCTTGAAGGAATGGGTATTTTCCTCGGATGTCTGGCGGATGTCCTGCGCCGTGCGGCGCAGATCTTCGACCAGCTGGTCGAAGTCGGCGGCAACGCTCGCCAGTTCCGGCACGACGTTGCGGGCGGCGAAGGCGCCTTCGCCGATGCGGCCGTCGCGAATGTCGTGGGCGACGTCGCGGAAGCGGCGGAGCGAGCGCCAGACGCCCCAGGCGGTCAGCGCCGCTATGGCGGCGAGCGCGATGTAGATCGCCGCGGCGACGCGGACCTCGCGCGTCTGCCAGTACGGCCGCCCCAGCGAGGTGTCGAGATAGTCGCTGGTCGTGTGCGCCGATACCAGGACCCAGCACCCCCAACGATTGCGGATGGGAATCAGCGCCGTAAGCACTTCGTCGCGCCCGTCGGCCTGACGATGGCGCAGTTCCAGCGGCATGTCGCCGGCACAGGATTGCGACAGCCGGTCCAGCACGCCCCGCTCGGCCAGCATGTCGAGTTCGGCGTCGATCCGTGCGCTGCCCGCCTCCGGTGATGCCGCGACGTAGAAGAAGCTGCGGGCGGCGGCCGTCCCCGCCGCCAGGCCGGCGGGTCGCAGCATCAGCTTGAGCACCGTGCCCTCGGTCGCATAGTCGGCGAGCGCGCGGTTGAGCGCGGCGCCGGTCGGTCGCTCCGCCTCGCCCAGGATCGGCGACAGGGCGCGCGCGATCAGGCGGCTGCGGCTCTCGATGCTGCGTGTCACCAGTTCGCGGGTCTGCCGGTCCGCCGACTCGAACTGCCCGTACAGCAGGACCGGCACGGCCGCGAAAATTCCGACGAGTACCGCGAGCCTGAGCGTCAGCGACGCGGCCAGGCGGCGCGTCGCCGCCCTCAGCGGCTCAGGTCGGCCGGGTCGCGATGCGGGACCAGCTGTAGCCGAACGCCGGGAAATTCTCGATCTCGGAAAACTCGGCATCGATCGACCGGAATTTGTTGCGGATGCGCTTGACCGACGACCGCACGTTGGCGCGATAGCCGTCTTCGCCGGAACCGGCGATGAAACCTGTCCGATGCACGCAGTCATAGATTTCGCGATAGGAGACGTAATCGCCAAGGCGCCGTAGCAGCAGGTGCACGATGTTGAACTCGGTGATCGTTAGGTTGACGTCGATCCCGTCCCAGTACGCGCGGCTGACGCGCGGGCGCAATTGCAGCCGGCCCTGCTCGATGACGTCTTCGGGCGGCACGTCGCCCGCCGTCTTCCGCGCCTCGGCGATCAGCCGGATGCGGCGCGCCAGGATGGCGGCGCCACGCGATTTGTCGACGAAGTCCAGGGCCCCGCGTTCCAGCGCCAGGCTCTCGTAAGTCGTGGCCGGCATGCCCGTCAGGAAGATTACCGGCAGCATGATGCCCCGCCGGCGCAGCTGCGGCAGCAGATCGATGCCGAGCGAAGCCTGCAGCTTCCAGTCGAGCACGATGACATCGGCCTCGACACCGCCGGCGAACGCCGCAATCAGGCTCGGGCCATCCGACCAGCTGGTGACGAGGAAGCCGAGATCCTCCAGTTCTGCTGCCATGGCCTCACGATAATCGTCGTCGTCATCGACCATCGCCAGCCGAACCCGATCCCCCACCGGCAGTGCCGCCGCGGCCTCCCCCGCGATCTCGGTCGGCGGCGAGACTGGTGTTGAATCCCGCCAGGCAGTCACGCTTTCGCTCGGTAGAGTCGTCATCGCTGATCACCTCGTAGGCAAGCGTTCGGAAAACCTTGGTTCGAACGTCGGGATAGAGGGAGAGGGAAACGGTGCAGCCATCGCCGCGGTAGCGCCAGATCCGGCCCGGCGGATGCGGTTCGTCGGCCACCGGCCGTCCCAACCGCGATTGCAGTTGCGTTTCGGACAGCCCGACCACAGCCAGTTCGGGCAACGCGCGATCCCCCGAACTTGTTGCAGCAGATTCCGGCATTGGCCTCGGATCGGGCGCCGAGGCCTCGGCCGGCTCGACGGTGTCGGGCGTCGCCGGCCGGGGGACCGGCTTTGGCACCTTGCGGCCGGTGACCTGGGGCGTTCGCGCGGGTTTTGCGCCCGGAGCGCCCTTGCCGGTGGCGAGCGCGTCGAGTTCATGCAGGCTCTGTTGCAGGTGGTCGCACCCGGCCAGGGCGGTCAGCAACGCCAGGCCGATCCCTGCCTGCCGCAACCTCGCTAGCATCATGATCCTTCCGCCCGTTGGCAATGCCGCAAATCCCGGCATCGTGATCCGTTTCCCGATGGGATCGCTTGCTTCCTGGGTCTGCCGTCGGTTTGCGCTGTTTCTGTCCGATGCCGCCGACGCCGGACCCGGACTGGACTGAAGCCCCGCTAGGAATTGGGGCCTGTGGCTCGCATGAACGAACCTGGGAGGCCCATTTTGTCCGCGAGCCGCCATATGGCAAGCCGCGGGAGGCAATATCGGGGCGGGGTCACAGCAATGTCACAGGTTCCGCAAGGCCCGTGCCTTGCCGTTGTCCGGCCGTCCAGCTAGCCGGCCGACCGGCCGGCCCGGCGTGCCGCGATGCGCTCGATCGCGCCGAGGCCGTCATAGATCAGCACGGCAAGCAGGGCGACGATCACGCCGCCCTGCAGGATGAACGCGGTGTTGGAGGTCTGCAGCCCGGCGATGATCACTTCGCCGAGGCCCTTGGCTGCAACGGTCGATCCGATCGTCGCCGTGCCGAGATTGACGACCACCGAGAGGCGCAGGCCGGCCAGGATGACCGGCAGGGCCAGAGGCAGTTCGACGAGGGCGAGGCGCCGCCACCCCCCCATGCCCATGCCGCGTGCGGCCTCGATCGTCGTTTCCGGCACTTCGCGCAGGCCGGTGATGGTGTTCTCGAAGATCGGCAGCAGCCCGTAGAGGACCAGCGCGATCAAGGTTGGAGTGACGCCGAAGCCCACGGCGGGCACCGCCAGCGCCAGCACGGCGACCGGCGGAAAGGTCTGCCCGATATTGACGATGCTGCGCGACAGCGGCAGGAACTCGGCCCCGGCCGGCCGGGTGACGAAGATGCCCATGGCCAGCGCGGCAAGGCCGCCGATCGCCGTCGCCGCCGCGACCAGCGCCAGATGGGCCAGCGTGAGCTGCAGCAGGCTGCCCTGGTTGTAGATCGCCGGCGCGCCGTTCTCGGTCAGCGGTTCGAGAATGCCGCGAAACAGTTCCGGCACGAACAACAGGGCCAGGAGGGTGGTGAGGGCGGCGAGCCGGGCGATGAGCGCGGCCTGGCGCATCAGCGGCGCCCCGCCTGGCCGAGAATGGCTTTCAGCGTGATGTGGCGTGGGGCCGTCCCGGCGACGGGCAGGCTGTCGGTCCCCCGCCACAGCAGCGCCGCCAGGGCATCGCGCAGCGACGCGGTCGGCGCAATCGCGTCGCCCTGTGCCGTGCCCGTCTCGGCCGCATCCTCGACGCGGGCGAGCGAGAGCAGGCGGAATGGCCGGTCGCTGCCGCCGACCAGCCGTTCGACGAATCCGGGTGCGGGATGGGCGAGGATCTCGGCCGGGGTCGCATATTGCTGCAGCCGGCCGCCATCCATCACGGCGATCCGGTCGCCGAGCTGGATTGCCTCTTCCATGTCGTGGGTCACGAGCACGATGGTGATCCCCAGCCGACGCTGGATCGCGATCAGGTCTTCCTGCGCCTTCGCGCGAATGATCGGGTCGAGCGCGCCGAACGGCTCGTCCATCAGCAGCACCGCCGGCTCGGCGGCGAGGGCGCGGGCAACGCCGACGCGCTGCTGCTGGCCGCCCGACAGCTGATGCGGGAACTTCGCTGCAAAAATCGCCGGGTCGAGGTCGAACAGGACCAGAAGGTCCTCGACGCGGCGGTCGATGCGCGGCTTGTCCCAGCCCTGCAGCATCGGCACGGTGGCGATATTGCGCGCCACCGTCCAGTGCGGAAACAGGCCATGCCCCTGGATCGCATAGCCGATGCCGCGGCGCAGTGCCTCGCCCGGCAGCGTCGCGGTGTCGCGGCCGTCGACGCGGATGGTGCCCGTGCTCGGCTCGATCAGCCGGTTGATCATGCGCAGCAGGGTCGACTTGCCGCTGCCGGAGGTGCCGACCAGTACGGCGATGGTGCCGCGTTCGACCGTCAGGCTGACATCGTCCACCGCCGTTACCGCCCCGAAGCGGCGGGTGACGCCCTCGACGTCGATCATGCGGGGCACCCCCTGGTGAGGTCGATCGCGGCATCGAGCAGGATTGCCGCGGCGAAGGCCAGCGCGATGGTCGGCACGGCCCCGAGCAGCACGAGGTCGGTCGCCGATTGCCCCAGCCCCTGGAAGACGAAGGTGCCGAAGCCGCCGCCGCCGATCAGGGCGGCGATCGTCACCAGGCCCATGTTCTGCACCAGCACGATGCGGATGCCGGTCAGGATCAGCGGCAGGGCCAGCGGCAGTTCGGCCAGGAACAGGCGCTGCCGGGCTGTCATGCCCATGCCGCGCGCCGCCTCGATCACCGTTGCCGGCACCTGGGCCAGGCCGACCACGACATTGGCGACCACGGGCAGCAGCGAATAGAGGAACAGGGCGATCAGCGCCGGTGCGGCGCCGATGCCGCGAATGCCCAGGCTCGCGGCCAGCGGCACCTTGGCCGCGAGCAGGCCGAGCGGGACCATCATCAGCCCGTACATCGCAATGCTCGGAATGGTCTGGACGATGTTGAGGACCGGGAGCGTGATCTGGCGCAGCGCCGCCGACCGATGGCAGAGAATGCCGAGCGGCAGGCCCACCGCAACGGCACCGGCGAGCGAGCCGAGGGCAAGTGCGACATGCCGGCCGGCCTCGCGCCAGAAGCCGTCGGCGTTGTTGGCGAATTCGCGCATGATCGACAGGCCGCCCCACGCGCCGGAGGCGAGCAGGGCGAGGGCTGCGGCGGCCCCGAGCCCGAGGATGGCGACACGCGCCACCGGCCCCAGGGCAAGCCTGGCGATGGAATCCGCCATCAGGATCGCAAAGGCGAAGAACAGGGTCCAGAAGCCGGCCGCCGGGGCAATGCGCGCCAGTGTGTTTCCCGCGGGCACGACATGGGCCGGCACGAGGCCGACGAGGAAACAGAGAACCGCGAGGCCGATCGCAGCCGCAGCCAGTCGCCAGGCCGGCGCGGTGCGGAGCACGGCCAGCAGCGCAATGCCGGTGAACACGGCCAGGCCGGCGGCTGCGGCCGCCGGCTCCAGCGCCTGCGCAAGGCCCAGCCCCTTGCCCGAAACGATGCGATTGGCCTTGAAGGTGGCAAACGGCAGCAGCCACAGCGTCACGGCGATCAGGCCGGCGATCGCGATGCCGAGCTTGTCGAGGCGCCGGGCGGCCGGCAAGGCTGCGAGGCCCCGGGCCGCCCCGGCGCGTTCAGTCACTTCACGAAGCCCTTCTGCTTCAGGTAGCTGGCCGCCACATCCTTGGCCGCTTCGCCGTTGACCTGGATGCGGCCGTTGAGCGTCTGCAGGGTTTTCAGGTCGAACGAGGCAAAGACCGGCTTCAGCGCGCCCTCGATACCCGGATTGGCCTTCAGCACCGCCTCGCGGATGATCGGGGCGGGTTCGTAGACCGGCTGCACCCCCTTGTCGTCGTCGAGCACGACGAGGCCCGCGGCGCCGATCGCGCCATCGGTGCCGTAGACCATCGCTGCGTTGACGCCGTCGGTCTGGTCGGCGGCGGCCTTGATCGTCGCCGAGGTGTCGCCGCCCGAGAGGACGAGGAGCTGGTCGGGCTTCAGTGCGAAGCCGTAGGCAGTCTGGAAGGCGGGCAGGGCCGCCGCCGAATTGACGAATTCGGCCGAGCCGGCCAGCTTGACCTTGCCGCCGCCCGAGACCCATTTGCCGAAATCGGACAGGGTCTTGAGCTTGTTGGCGTCGGTCACGGTCTGCAGCAGCGCGATGGCCCAGGTGTTGTTGGCGGGGGCGGGGCTGAGCCAGACGATCTTGTTGGCATCGTAATCGAGCTTCCGGGCTTCCTCATAGGCCTTCGCCGCGCTCTTCCACAGCGGGTCGTCGGCCTTGTTGAAGAAGAAGGCCGCATTGCCGGTGTATTCGGGATAGATGTCGATCTCGCCCGAGGTGATGGCCTTGCGCACGATCGGCGTCGCCCCCAGCGCGACCTTGTTGGTGACGGCGATGCCGTTGGCGGTCAGGACCTGGGCGATCACGTTGCCGAGCAGGTTACCTTCGGTATCGATCTTCGACGAGACGACGACGGGGTCGGCGGCAAGCGCCGGACCGGCGACGAGCGCCAGCACGAGGCCGAGGCCGAGCAGGCGATGCGGGCGGAACTGGGTCATGGTCTTCCTCTCCTGACAGGATGATTTTCCGGTGCAGTCGGCCGCCTCTTACCTGTCGTGCAAGCGCGGGGGCGCCAACGATAGGCATGAACCAAGCGGCATATCCATAGCCAAGGTGACGTCGCCGGGTCGGGTGCGCGGGCATTGCCCAGTGACGATTTGTAGTCTGGCGTGTTGCATTAATATATCAATCTACTAGATTTTAGAAATCGATTTGACCAAAGGTGGGGATCCCTAAGATGAATCGCATCGTCACGCCGTCCCGGCGGGCCCTGATCCGCGGTGCCGCGGCGGCCGCGGCCCTTGCCCCGGCCGGCATCGTTGCCGGCAGGGTGCTGGCCCAGGGCCAGCCCAAGAAAATCAAGCTGTCCTGGAACGCCAATGCGGTCTGCCTTGCCCCCGTCGTGGTCGGCGTGCACCAGGGCATCTTCAAGCGCCACGGCATCGACGTCGAACTGATCAACTATTCGGGCTCGACCGACCAGTTGCTCGAGGCGATCGCCACGGGCAAGGCGGATGCCGGGGTCGGCATGGCGCTGCGCTGGCTCAAGCCGCTCGAACAGGGGTTCGACGTCAAGTTGACCGCGGGCACCCATGGCGGCTGCATGCGGGTGCTGGCGCCCCCGGGCAAGGGCATCGCCCGGCTGGAAGATCTGCGCGGCAAGACCGTCGCGGTGTCGGACATGGCGAGCCCCTCGAAGAACTTCTTCTCGATCGTGCTGAAGAAGCGCGGCATAGACCCGGTAACCGAGGTCCAGTGGCGTCAGTTCCCGGCGGATCTGCTGGGGCTTGCCATCGAGAAGGGCGAGGCGCAGGCGCTGGCCGACGGCGATCCCGTCGCCTTCATCCAGGAACACAAGTTCGGCCTGACCGAAATCGCCTCGAATCTTTCGGACGAGTATCAGAACCGCGTCTGCTGCGTGCTCGGCGTGCGTGGCAGCCTGGTGCGCGACGACAAGCCGACGGCAGCCGCGCTGACCCGCGCGCTGCTCGAGGCCTCGCAGGTCACGGCCCACGATCCCGACCTTGCGGCAGCGATCTTCTCGAAATACGCCGCCGCCTCGGCCGCCGACCTGTCGACGATGCTGAAGAGCCAGACGCATAATCACAACCCGGTCGGCGGTGACCTGAAGCGCGAGCTGGTCGCCTATACCGAGGAACTCAAGCTGGTCTCGGTGATCAAGCCGTCGACCGACCCGGCGAAGTTCGCCGACAAGATCTACGCCGACGTGCTGGTCTGATGACGACCCTGGATCTGACGATCCCGGCGGCGCCGCGCCACGCGGCGATCTGGCCGGCCGGGCTGGCGGGGGCGGTCTTCTGGGCCGCCGCCGCGGCGATCACCTGGGTCTGGCCAGCCCCTGACGACTGGCCCTACACCGTCGAGCTGGCGATCGTCATGGCGCTGCTGGCTGTGGCGCTCGGCGTTGCCGGGCTGGGCGGGCGGCTGGCCGGTCCGCGCCTGCGGCGCCTCGGGCCCTGGGCGATCGCCCTGGCCCTGATCTTCGGGTCGTGGGAACTCGTCACCGCCAAGCTCGGCCTGCTGCCGCGTCCGTTCTTCGCCCCGCCGCAGGCGCTGCTGGAAGTCTATCTCGACGACTGGCGGCGGTTGGGCGAGAGCGCGCTTCATTCGCTCGCGCTGCTGGGCAGCGGCTATCTGATCGGGTCGGCACTGGGGTTCGCCACCGGCGTCGCCATCGGCTGGTCGCAGGCGATCGGCTACTGGGTCCATCCGGTGCTGCGGCTGATCGGGCCGCTGCCTGCCACCGCCTGGCTGCCGATCGCGTTCTTCGCCTTCCCGACCTCGGGTTCGGCTTCTGTCTTCCTGATCGCGCTGGCGACCGGCTTTCCGGCGACGATCCTGACCTGGTCGGGCATCGCCTCGGTCAACCGGGCCTATTACGACATCGCGCGCACGCTGGGCGCCTCGCCATCGTTCCTGGTGTTCAAGGTCGCGATCCCCGGGGCGATGCCGCATGTCTTCGTCGGACTGTTCATGGGGCTGGGTGCCTCGTTCTCGGTCCTGATCATCGCGGAGATGCTGGGGGTCAAGGCCGGGCTGGGCTGGTACCTGACCTGGGCGCAGGGCTGGGCCGCCTATGCCAACATGTACGGCGCGCTGCTGGTGATGGCCGCGATCTGCTCGGGGCTCATCACCCTGCTGTTCCGGGTCCGCGACCATCTGCTCGCCTGGCAGAAGGGGCTGGTCAAGTGGTGACGGCGTTGCAGGTCGATCAGGTCAGCCACCGTTTCGAGCTGTCGGGCAAGCCGCTGCCGGTGCTGGACGACGTCGGCTTCCAGGTGGCGCCGGGCGAGTTCGTGGCGCTGCTGGGGCCCTCGGGCTGCGGCAAGTCGACCTTGCTGCGGCTGGCCGCCGGACTCGAGGCGCCGAGCGCTGGGGCGGTGCTGGCCGACGGCCGCCCGGTCGACCGGCCGGATCCGTCGCGCATCCTGGTCTTCCAGGATCCGACGCTCTATCCCTGGCGCACCGTCTACGACAATGTCGCGCTGGGGCTGGAGGCACGCGGCACGCTGAAACGCGAGCGGCACCGGGTCGACGACGCGCTGCGCCTGGTCGGTCTCGACGGCTTCGCCGCGGCCTTGCCGCACCAGCTGTCGGGCGGCATGGCCCAGCGCGCCGCGCTGGCGCGGGCCCTGGTCAACGAGCCGAGCCTGCTGCTGCTCGACGAACCGCTGGGCAAGCTCGATTCGCTGACGCGGCTGACCATGCAGTCCGAACTGGTCGCGCTGTGGCAGCGCTCGGGGTTTACCGCGCTGCTCGTCACCCACGATATCGAGGAAGCGCTGTTCATGGCCAGCCGGGTCATCGTGTTCTCCGACCGGCCGGCGCGGGTCAAGGCCGAGATCGTCAACGATCTGCCCTATCCGCGCCATCGCGGCGATCCGCTGCTGGCCGAGCGGCGGCGCGAGGTCCTGTCCATCATGGGCCTCGATGCGACCTGGTAGGTTGCTTGCCGGGCTGGCCTGGGCGATGGCGGTCGCCGTCGCCTTGCCGTTTTCTCATCCGGACGAGATCCGGGATCGGGGTGCGGCAGGCACGAGCGCCCGGGCAGGCTTGAGCGTCGCCTCGTTCCAGGCCGGTGCCGAGGTGTTCCGCAGGGAATTCCCGACCTGCCTCGCCGATGACGGCACGCCCGAGCCGCCCGACGCGGTGTTGACCGAAGCCGTCTGGCAGGGCGACTTCGCCGCCTGGCTGGCGGCCGATTTCGGCGGGATCGTGCCGCCCGGGCTGTCCCGGCGGCTCGATCCGCCGGCTCAGGCGGCCCTGGTCGATTTCCTGCGGGTCCATCTGGCCGGGCGCGAAATGGCAGTCTGGAGCCGCTGGCAGCACCCGCTGCCGGCACCGGAGGTCGAGCTCCGTTGCGGCGACGAGGTCAGGCCGCTTGCGGCCTGGCGCGGTGGCGACGTGCGGCTCTCGGCCGTCGACGGGCGCCTCGACCTCGGGTCCTGCACCGTTGCGACACCGGGCGCCTGGGAGGTCTATGCGCTGCTCGCCGGGCTGCCGCCGGCCCTCTTGCCCGGCACCACCTTCGTGATCGATGCTGACGGCATGCTCGCCGCGCGCGAGCTGCCTGGTCCCGGCCGTTCGCTGCCGGGGCCCATCGCGTCGATCCGCATTCACACTCACTGAGTCTTTACCTTGGGGGATTGCATGATGCGTTCTGGACTGATCGCCGTCCTGGCTGCGGCGCTTGCCTTTGCCATACCTGCCGCGGCCGCGCCGCGCGACACGCTGGTCATCGGCCTGCAGCAGGAGCCGACCTCGCTCGACCCGACGTCGGATGCCACGGCGTCGATCGACTCGGTGATGACCGCCAGCGTCTTCGAGACGCTGACGACGTCGAGCGGGCTGGGCGAGGTGCGGCCGCTGCTGGCCAAGGCGTGGGAGGTGTCGGCCGACGGCACCGTCTACACCTTCCATCTGAACGACGGGGTCAAGTTCACCGACGGCGAGGCGCTCGATTCCTCGGTCGTCAAGTTCAGCTTCGACCGCGCGATGGCGCCCGACAGCGTCAATCCGTCGAAGGGCATCTTCGCGCCGATCGCGGCGATCGAGACGCCGGATGCCACGACCGTCGTGATCCGGCTGAAGCAGCCCGATGCCTATTTCCTCAACAACCTCGCCGCCGGCGATGCCGCGATCGTCCACCCGAAGACGGCCGCGACCAACAAGTCGAATCCGGTCGGCTCCGGCGTCTACAAGCTGAAGCAGTGGGCCAAGGGCGACCGTGTCGTGCTCGAACGCAATCCCGCCCATCGCGATGCCGCGAAGGCGGCGCTGCGCGAGGTCACCTTCCGCATCATGCCCGATCCGACGGCTGCGACCGCCGCGATCATGGCCGGCGACATCGATGCCTTTCCCGCGATCCCGGCGCCCGAGACCATCGACCAGTTCCGCAAGGATCCGCGCTTCAAGGTCGTGGTCGGCACCACCGAGGGCGAGGTGATCCTGGCCCTGAACAATTCGAAGAAGCCGTTCGACGACATCCGCGTCCGCCGCGCCATCAGCCACGCGCTGAACCGGCAGGACATCAACGACGGCGCCCAGGGCGGTCTGGCGACCCCGATCGGCAGCCATTTCCCGCCGCACAACCCGGCCTATGTCGATCTGACCGGCCTCTACCCCCATGACGTCGCCAAGGCCCGGGCGCTGCTGAAGGAGGCCGGCTATCCGAACGGCTTCGAAGCCAGCCTGCAACTGCCGCCGTTCGCCTATGCCCGCCGTTCCGGCGAGATCGTCGCCCAGCAGCTGGGCGAGGCCGGGATCCGGGTCAAGGTCACCAATGTCGAGTTCCCCTACTGGCTGGCCGAGGTCTACAAGAAGAAGAACTACGACATGACGATCATCGCGCATATCGAGCCGCGCGACATCGGGAACTACGCCCGCGACGCCTCGTACTACTACGGCTACGACGGGGCCAGGTTTGCCGAGAAGTTCAACGATTTCCGCCGCACCGTCGACCCGGCCGAGCAGAAGCGCAAGCTGGGCGACCTGCAGCGCTTCATCGCCGAGGAAGCCGTTCACGGGTTCCTCTACCAGCTGCCGGCGATCGGCGTCTACAAGGTCGACCTGGCCGGCTACTGGACGAATGCGCCGGAGTTGATCACCCCGCTGATCGATATCCACTGGGTCCGCTAGCCGTATCGGCGGATCAGCTCGACCAGCCGGGCGCAGTCGGCTGGCAGGTGGTCCGGATCGGCGTTGGTGATGCCGAGCATCAGGCCGGGTGACGGCCGCTCGACATGCCAGGGCGACAGCGCCACCGGCGCCATGCCGCAGGGCAGGGCGCCGGTGGCGATCGCCCGGTCGTGCATCCCCGGCGGCAAGGTCAGCCGCACGGCGAGGCCGCCGCCGGCCTGGACGCCGATGGTCGCCGGCACGGCGGCGGCCATCGCGCGCGCCACGGCCTCCCGCCGCGTGGCGTAGAGGCGCTTCATCCGGCGCAGATGGCGAAGGTAATGGCCCTCGGCGATGAAATCGGCGACCGCGCGCTGCACCGCCGGGGCCGGGGCAGGGCTGAGCGTGGCCGCCACGTCGGCGAACAGTGCGGCCAGTTGCGGCGGCACGACCAGGAAGCCGAGTCGCAGGGCCGGGGAGATGGTCTTGGAGAATGTCCCGGCATGGAGCACCCGGCCATCGCGGTCGAGCGAGGCGAGCGCCGGCGCCGCCCGGCCCTTCAGCTGCAATTCGCCGAGATAGTCATCCTCGATGATCCAGGCCCCGGCCGCGCCTGCCCATTCGAGCAGGGCGTGGCGGCGCGCCAGCGACATCGTCACCCCGGTCGGCGCCTGCTGGCCCGGCGTGACCACCGCGAGCCTCGCTGCCGGGGCGCGGCGGATGCCCTCGGCGACATCGATGCCGGCCTGGTCGACCGGCACCGGCAGGGTCTCGACGCCGGCAAATTGCAGCGCCTGGCGCGTGAGGGGAAATCCCGGATCCTCGAACCAGCCCCGCGCCCCGCGCAGGCCCAGCGCCTGGGTGACGAGGCCGAGGGCGCCGGCAACCCCGGCGGTCACCAGGATCTGCCCGGCCGTGCAACTGATGCCGCGGGCGATCGCCAGATAGCCGGCGATCTCGCGCCGCAGTTCGGGCTCTCCACGCGGATCGGGATAGGCGACCGGGGCGGCGGCCGTGGCGCGCGCCGCCCGCGCCACGATCCGCGACCATAGCGTCATGGGAAAGGCGTCCTGGGCCGGAACGCCCATCTGGAAGGCGACCGGCTGCCTGCCGAAGCCAGGATAGAAGTCAGGCATCGGTCCCCGGTCGGGCGTCTGCCCGGCGGGCAGCGGGATCGGGCCGCGCGCGGCGACCCGGGTGCCCGCCGCCCCCATCGCGACGATCAGCTGCTCGTCGATCAGCCGTTCATAGGCCGCGCGCACCGTGCCGCGGGCAACCCCGAGCTGGGCGGCCAGGTCGCGCCACGACGGCAATCGTGCCTGCGGCGCCAGGCGCCCATCGCCGATCGCGTCGCGCAGGGCGGCGTGGATCTGGCTGGCAAGCGAGGCTTTCGCCTTGCGGTCTATCGCGATGCGGAACAGGGGCGTCATGGCCGGGACGGTACAGGATTTTTCCGGGTTTCCGATCCGTCGATCGACCGGCATTCAGCAACGTTGCAGCCGGGCGGCTACGGTGGCAGTCTCCCTCCGAAGGGGGAGACGCGATCGAAGTCGACAGCCTTAATCGCGCCTTCGTTCTCGGATTTTTGTGCAAGGAACGGAGCATGACGATGAAGAAACTGGGCAGCCTCGCGGCGATGCTGCTGCTGGTCGCGGGGCTCGGCGCCTGCGGCGGCGGCGGGGCGGATTCGAGCACGACGGTGACCACGACCACGGTCGGCCAGCAGCTGACCGACCTGAAGAAGGCGCTGGATGCCGGCGCCATCAGCCAGTCCGAATACGAGACGCAGCGCCGGAAGATCCTCAATCAGTGATGGAACGGGGGCGGCGGCCATGCCGGCCGCCCCGATTTTCGTCGAGGGGAGGAAACGGCAATGGCACGCAAGAAGGCCGGCGAAGCCCCGGCGGCGGCACCCGCCTGGAGCAGGGATTTCGGCAAGGCGGCCCGGGCCGCCTGTCCGCGTTCGTCGCACGCGGCGCTGGGTGTCCGCCCGGAAAAGCGCGATCCCGTCGCGCTGATCGAACAGTCGAACCGGGATCGGCTCGAAAACCTGGTGCCGATGCGCCATACCCGCATGATGGAATCGCCGTTCGCCTTCTACCGGGGCACGGCGCTGATCCAGGCGCATGACCTTGCCGGCACGCCGTCCTCCGGCATCACGGTGCAGGCTTGCGGCGATTGCCATCTGCTGAACTTCGGCGGCTTCGCGACGCCCGAGCGCAACCTGATCTTCGACCTGAACGATTTCGACGAGACCCATCCCGGGCCGTGGGAATGGGACCTGAAACGCCTTGTTGCCAGCCTGGTCCTGGCCGCGCGCTGGCGCAGCTTCGACAAGGCGACGGCCGAGGAAGCCGTAGGCACCGCGGTCGCGGCCTATCGCGACTGGATCGCCAGCCATGCCGGGGATTCCACGCTCGATACCTGGTATGCCCGCATCACCTGGGACGACCTGCGCAAAAGCGCCAAGACCAAGCGCGCGACCAGCCGTATCGAAGCCTATATCGACAAGGCGCGGACGCGGACGTCCGAGCATGTCTTCCACCGCATCACCCGGGATGTCGGCGGCCGGCCGCGTATCGTCGACGAGCCGCCGCTGCTGTTCCACAGCTTTCCCGGGCTGAAAGTCGACATCGACAAGGTGGTCCCGAAATTCCTGGGCGATTACGGCCAGACGCTGCGCGACGACCACCGCGCGCTGTTCGAGCGCTTCGAGTTCGTCGACGCCGCCATCAAGGTCGTCGGCGTCGGATCGGTCGGTACGCGCTGCTTCGTGGCGCTGATGATGGACCGCACCGGTCACCCGCTGTTCCTGCAGGTCAAGGAGGCACGGCCGTCGGTCCTGGCAGGCTATGTCGGGCAGAAGGGACCGCGGCATCATGGCGAGCGCATCGTCACCGGCCAGCGCCTGATGCAGGCGGCAAGCGACATCTTCCTCGGCTGGACCCGGGGGCCGGGCGGCCGCGACTTCTACATCCGCCAGCTGCGCGACATGAAGATCGCCGTCGAGGTGACCGAGCTTGCCGCCGACGGGCTATGCCTCTATGCCGGGCTGTGCGGCCGGGCGCTGGCCCGCGCCCATGCCAAGGCCGGCGCGGCGGCGGCGATCTCGGGCTATATCGGCAGCGGCCAGTCGTTCATCGCTGCGCTGACCCGCTATGCGCTGGGCTATGCCGATCAGGTCGAGCAGGATTACGAAGCCTTCCGCCTGGCGGTGCGCGCCGGCCGGCTGCCCGGCGGCCCGACGCCGTCGGACCTGGAACAGCAGTTGCGCTGACGCTCAGGCCTTCAGCCGGGCGATGAAGGCCTGGGCCGCCGCCGGGTTGCGTTCCTTGGCGCCGGCGATGAAAAAGGCAAAGCAGTCGCGCTTCTTTTTGGGCGCCTTCTTCTCGTGCAGGCGGGGCAGCCCCTCGGGCTCGCCGCCGGCCGCCCAGGTCCGGAAGCGGTCGGCCCAGAGGTCGATATCCTGCGGCGTGTAGCCGGTCGCCACCTCCGGCCGGGTGCGGCGCAGCCGGGCATAGACAAAATCGGCGGTGACGTCGGCGATCATCGGGTGATCCTCGCCGTCGACCAGGCAGATCGCGACCTTGTGCCGGCGAGCCAGTTCGACGAACGCCGGCACCAGGAACGTCGGGTGGCGGACCTCGATCACATGCCGCAGCCGGTGGCCGTCGATTTCGTCGGGCAGGAAGCCCAGGAAGGCCGCCATTTCGTCCGGGTTGAACTGTTTGGTGGCGGCCAGCTGCCACAGGATCGGGCCAAGCTTGGCGCCCAGCTCGGTGATGCCCGATTCCAGGAAGCGGGCGACCGACCCCTCGGCCTGGGTCAGGTCCTTGCGCTGGACGGCGATGCGCGGCGCCTTCATCGAGAAGACGAAGTCGTCCGGTGCCTCGTCATGCCATTTCCGGAACGTCGCCGGTTTCTGCGAGCCGTAGAACGTGCCGTTGATCTCGATCGCGGTGACGTGGCGGCTGGCATGGTGCAGCTCGCGCGCCTGGGCCAGCCCCTTGGGATAGAAGTTGTCGCGCCACGGCGCGAAGACCCAGCCGCCGATGCCCGACCTGATCGTGCCCATCCTCGCCCTCGCTGTTCTCATTTCGTTTCCATAGTTGTCGGCGCTTGGCCAAGGCTTGTCAACCCGCCAGGGAATGTCCTATTTCCGAAGGATGACAGGGGGCCCATCCAGGATGACCGACGAGATCGCAGCCGCGAAGAAGGCGCTGCGCCATCGGCGCATCATCGAGATCGTCGGCCGCAGGGGGTTTTCGTCGGTCGAGGAACTGGCGGCCAGCCTGGCCGTGACCACCCAGACGATCCGGCGCGACCTGACCGAATTGTCGGCCAGCGGCCTGTTGCGCCGCTATCACGGCGGCGTCGGGCTGTCGGGCGAGGTCGACCAGGCGAACTACCGCCGGCGCAAGGAGGAGCAGGCCGAGGCCAAGCGGCGCATGGGCCGCTGCATCGCCGGCATGATCCCGGACGGCGCCACCGTCTTCCTCGATACCGGCACGACGCTCGAGGCGGTGGCCGAGGCGCTGGTCGCGCGGCGCTGCCTGCGCATCGTCACCTATTCGCTGCGCGTCGCCAATTACCTGTCCGAGAATACCGACTTTGCCTTGTCGATGCCGGGCGGCCAGGTCCGCAATGCCGACGGCGCGGTCTTCGGCGACGGGGCCGCGGCCTTCCTGCGTCGTTTCCAGCTCGATGTCGCGGTCATCGGGGCCAGCGGGATCGACGACCAGGGCATGATGAGCGACGACGATTTCGAGGAAGTCGCCCTGGTCCGCGCGGCGGTGGCCCGGGCTCGCACCGTGATCCTGGCGGCCGACGCCACCAAGTTCGGCCGCACGGCGGCGGTCAATCTCGGCCCGATCGGCGATGTCGCGACGCTGGTGACCGATGCCGAACCCGGCCCGGCGCTAGGCGCGATCCTCGCCGCTGCGCATGTGCGCGTCCACGTCCTCTGACCCCCACAGCGCCGCTTCGATTTCCAGGATCGAGCCGAGGCAGAGATCGGCCAGCGGCGACAGCGTCGCGCGCGATCCGGTGCCGGTCAGCACCCCGATCGTCAGCCCGGCCCCGGCCGCCCGGCCCATCGCGAGATCGTGGGTGTTGTCGCCGATCATCGCGACCTCGGCCGGGGGCAGCCCGGTCGCCCGGCAGAATGCCGCGACCATGCCCGGCTCGGGCTTGACGCCGTGGCCGCTGTCGTAGCCGGCGATGAAGTCGAGCATGCCGTCGATGCCGAAATGCCGGGCCGTTGCCGCGATCGACGCCGCATTGTCGGACGAGGCGATGCCGAGCTTCAGCCCGCGCGCCTTGTAGCGGCGGAACAGCGCGGCCAGGTCGGTGACCGGCACCACCGACGTCGCCGCGCTGTGGAACAGCGCATCGAGGTCGCGGGTCAGCCGCTCGGCGTCGTAGGGGCTGCCGCCTTCGGCCCAGGCGGTCGCGATCTCGGCGGTATTGCCGGCGGCCAGCAGGCTGTCGGCGGCGGCAAGGTCGGTCGCCGGGTCGACGCCGGCGGCGATCAGCAGCCGCTCGGTCAGCACCAGGTCGCCGGCGGCGGCCAGCCGCGCGGCCTGGCGGTTGATCGGCGCCCAGCTTGCCGCATAGTCGAGAAGCGTGCCGTCCTTGTCGAACAGCAGGCCGCGGATATCAGCCATCAGCGCTGCGCCGTCTGCCAGTTTTCGGCCTGGTAGACCGGTGCGTTCGAGCGCGCCAGCGGCGGCTTGCCGAGAATGATGTCAGACGCTTTTTCGCCGATCATGATCGTGGGGGCGTTGAGGTTGCCGGTCGTCACCGAAGGCATGATCGAAGAATCGACGACGCGCAAGCCTTCCATGCCGATCACCCGGGTTTCCGGGTCGACCACCGCCATCGGATCGTCCGGGCGGCCCATCCTGCACGAGCAGGACGGGTGATAGGCGCTTTCCACCTTGGCCCGCACGAAATCGTCGATCTCGGCATCGCTGACCACGCCGGGGCCGGGCTGGATCTCGCGGCCGCGATAGGGATCGAACGCCTTCTGGGCGAAGATCTCGCGGGTCAGCCGCACGCAGGCGCGCATCTCGACCATGTCGTCGGGATGGCCGAGATAGTTGAAGAACACCTTCGGCTTGACCTTCGGGTCGGGCGAGGCGAGCCGCACCCAGCCGCGGCTTTTCGTGCGCATCGGCCCGACATGGGCCTGGAAGCCATGCTCGGTCGCCATCGACTGGCCGTCATAGGTCACCGCGATCGGCAGGAAATGGTACTGGATGTCGGGATAGCGGATGCCGGGGCGCGAGCGGATGAAGCCGCAGGATTCGAAATGGTTGGTGGCGCCCAGGCCATCCTTGGCCAGCAGCCAGCGCGCGCCGATCAGCCCGCGCGAGACCAGCCCCATCTTGGAGTAGAGCGTGATTGGCTGGGTGCAGGCGACCTGGAAATAGAATTCCAGATGGTCCTGGAGGTTTTCGCCGACGCCTGGCAGGTCGTGGACGACGGGTATGCCGTGCGCCTGCAGTTCGGCCGCCGGCCCGATACCGGAAAGCTTCAGCAGCTGCGGCGAATTGATCGGCCCGCCCGACAGGATCACCTCGCGCCGCGCCGCGACCTGATGGACCGTGCCGCCCTGTTCGTAGCGCACGCCGGTCGCCCGCCGCCCCTCGGTCGTCACAAGGCCCACCAGGCAATGGGTGCGCACGGTCAGGTTCGGGCGCGACATCGCCGGTTTCAGATAGGCGTTGGCCGCACTCCACCGCCGCCCGTTCTTCACGGTCATGTCCATCCGGCCGAAGCCTTCCTGCTGCTGGCCGTTGACATCCGGCGTCGCCGGATAGCCGGCCTGCCGCGCCGCCTCGACGAAGACGTCGTAGAGCGGATTGTCCAGCCGGCCATAGCGGGTGCCGAGCGGCCCGCGGTCGCCGCGATACTGGTCGCCCCCTTCGTCGCGCGTTTCGGCCCGGCGGAAATAGGGCAGGACGTCCTGGTAGGACCAGCCGGTGGCGCCTTCCTCCTGCCAGCGGTCGAAATCGAACGGATTGCCGCGGATATAGACCAGCCCGTTGATCGACGACGAGCCGCCCAGCACCTTGCCGCGCGGGCAGTGCATCCGCCGCCCGCCCAGGCCCGGCTCGGGCTCGGTCTCGTAGAACCAGTTGTATTTCGGCATGTTCATCGGGATCGACAGGGCCGACGGCATCTGGATGAACACCGACTTGTCCGACCCGCCGTATTCCAGGACCAGGACGGTATTCCTGCCGTCGGCCGACAGCCGGTCGGCCAGCACGCAGCCGGCCGAGCCGGCGCCGACGATGATGTAGTCGAAGGTTTCCATGGCTGGTGCCTCGGCATTTCCATCGTCATTCCGGCCTGCGCCGGGATGACGTTCGTCCTCAATACGGCGCGTCGATCGGCTGCAGCGCCACGTAGACCGATTTGAGCTGGGTGTAGTGCTCGATCGCAGCCTTCGAATTCTCGCGGCCCAGCCCCGACTGCTTGACGCCGCCGAACGGCAGCTCGATCGGGGTGATGTTGTAGTGGTTGATCCAGCACGTGCCGGCCTGAAGGGCGGCGACCACCCGGTGGCCGCGGGCCAGGTCGCGGGTGAACACGCCGGCGGCCAGGCCGAATTCGGTATCGTTGGCGCGGGCCACCACCTCGTCCTCGTCGTCGAAGGCCAGGATCGTCATCACCGGGCCGAAGATTTCCTCGCGCACGATCGTCATGTCGTCGCGGCAGTCGTCGAACACCGCCGGCCGCACGAAGAAGCCGGTCGTGCCGACCCGCTCGCCCCCGGTCAGCAGGCGGGCCCCGCCGGCCTTGCCCTGCGCGATATAGCCGAGCACCTTGTTCATGTGGTTTTCCGAGATCAGCGCCCCGACCTGGGTGCGCGGGTCCATCGGATCGCCGGTGATCATCTTCTCGACGCGCGCGACCAGCTTCTCGATGAAGGCGGCCTTGAGGCTGCGATGGACGAAGACGCGCGTGCCGTTCGAGCAGACTTCGCCGGCCGAATAGAAATTGGCGAGCAGCGCGCCCGAGACGGCATTGTCGAGATCGGCATCCTCGAACACGATCAGCGGCGACTTGCCGCCCAGTTCCAGCGTGACCTGCTTCAGGGACGCCGCCGCATCGGCCATCACCTTCCGCCCGGTGCCGACCTCGCCGGTCAGCGAGACCTTGGCGATCGCCGGGTGCCGGGTCAGCAGCCGGCCGGTATCGGCAAAGCCCTGGACCACGTTGAAGACGCCGTCGGGCAGCCCGGCCTCGACGAAGATTTCCGCCAGCTTGACCGCGGTCAGCGGCGTCAGCTCGGCCGGCTTGAAGATCATCGCATTGCCGCAGGCCAGCGCCGGGGCCGATTTCCAGCAGGCGATCTGCAGCGGATAGTTCCAGGCGCCGATGCCGGCGACGATGCCCAGCGGCTCGCGCCGGGTATAGCCGAAGCCGGCCGGGCCGAGATCGACATGCTCGCCGGTCATGCCGGCGGCGAGCCCCGCGAAATATTCCAGGCAGTCGGCGCCAGAGATGACGTCGACGACCGAGGTTTCCTGGATCGGCTTGCCGGTATCGCGGGTTTCCAGCTGCGCCAGCTCGTCGTTGCGGGCGCGCAGCAGGTCGGCGGCGCGCTTCAGCACCCGGCCGCGCTCGGTCCCGGTCATCGCCGCCCAGCGCTTCTGCCCGGCGCGGGCCGCGGCGACGGCCTGGTCGACCTCGGCCTGGCCGGCGATCTCGATCTCGGCCAGCACCTCGCCCGTCGCCGGGTTGATCGTGGTGAAGGTTTCCGGCGCCTGCGCCGCGACGGGCCGGCCGCCGATACGGTTGTGGATGCGGGGGATCTGGGACATGGGCTGCTTGCTCGGCTCGGTGGGGGCGGCATGGGCCGCGATCAGGCTGTCGGTATAGGCGGCGACGATGCCGCGGGCGGTGGCGCTGTCGATGCCTTGCGGCGCCGACAGCGTGGCCTTCAGCCACAGCCCGTCGATCAGGGCGGCGATCGACAGCGCCGAGGAGGCGGCCTGGGCCGGCAGCATCAGCCGGCGCAGCGCATGGCGCAGGTTCGATAGAAGGCGCTGTTCGTAGACATGCTGGATGCGCTTGAGCCGCCGGGAATGGATCACCTCGCCCCAGAAGGCCAGCCAGACCGAGCAGGTCCGGCGGTCGAATTCCTCGGGCGCCAGCACCGAATCGATCACCGCCTGGATGCGGGCGCGCGGATCCCGCGCCGCCGCCAGCCGCCGGGTCGAGGCGCGGGTCAGCCGCGCCGACATCGCGCGCAGCGTGGCTTCCAGCAGGCCTTCCTTGTCGTCGAAATAGTGGGCGACCAGCCCCGGCGAGACCCCGGCGCGGCGGGCGATATGGGCAAGCGAGGTCGCCGCGAAGCCGAGGTCGGCCATCGTGTCGATCGTCGCCTCGATCAGTTGCCGGCGCCGGTCGTCGTCGGCGCCCGCGCGGCGGATGGGGTTCCGTTCCATATCCCTGCGGCCCTCGTCTGGCCGGCCAGTCTAACAGTCGTTGAATGATCATTCAACGCGACTGGCCGACCCCGGAAGGCTGAAAACCCGACAATGTCGCATCGATGCTTGCCCACTGTCGTTTCGGCGCAAAATGCCCGGAAATCCGCCATTGTTCGCTTGTCGGAATCCGAAAAATTGCGTGACATCCAGCGAAAGCTGGCTTTGAATGATCATTCAACAGGGAACTTCGAAACGGAGAGACGATGATGCGAAAAGCCATTCTCACGACATCGGCGCTGCTCGGCCTGCTGGTCGCCTCCGCCGCCCAGGCCGCCGACCCGGCATCCTGCAAGACGGTGCGCTTCGCCGATGTCGGCTGGACCGACATCACCGCGACGACGGCGCTGTCCTCGGTGCTGCTGAAGGGGCTGGGCTATACCCCGAAATCGACCGTGCTGTCGGTGCCGGTGACCTACACGTCGCTGAAGAACAAGGATATCGACGTCTTCCTCGGCAACTGGATGCCGACGATGGAAGCCGACATCAAGCCCTATGTCGACGACAAGTCGGTCGAGGTGGTCGGCGTCAACCTGACCGGGGCCAAGTACACGCTGGCCGTGCCCGACTATCTCTACGACGCCGGGCTGAAGTCGTTTGCCGACATCGCCAAGTTCAAGGACAAGCTGAAGGGCAAGATCTACGGGATCGAGCCGGGCAACGACGGCAACCGCCTGATCCTCGGCATGATCAAGGAAGGCAAGTTCGGCCTGACCGGCTTCGAGGTCGTCGAATCCTCCGAACAGGGCATGCTGGCCCAGGTCGACCGATCAGCGCGCCGCAAGGAGCCGATCGTGTTCCTGGGGTGGGAACCGCACCCGATGAACACCAAGTTCAAGCTGAAATACCTGTCGGGCGGCGACGACGTGTTCGGCCCCGATTTCGGCGGCGCCACCGTCTATACCAACGTCCGCGCCGGCTATCTCGCCGAATGCCCCAATGCCGGCAAGCTGATCAAGAACATGACCTTCAACCTGAAGCTCGAGAACCAGATCATGGGCTCGATCCTGTTCGACGGCATGGATCCGGAAAAGGCGGCGCAGAAGTGGCTGAAGGCCAATCCGGCGGCGATCAACCCGTGGCTGAAGGACGTGACCACGATCGACGGCAAGCCCGGCCTCGACGCGGTGAAGAAGAGCCTCGGCATCTGATCATCCATGGGGCGCGCAAGCGCCCCATCAGCCTCGGGGGAGGGCGCCGGCGATGTATGAGTGGTTGACCGAGCACAAGCTGACGCTCGGATCCTGGCTGAAGGATTTCGTCGATTTCCTGACCGACAACGGCCGGCCGTTCTTCGACTTCGTCTCGGTCGTGCTGGGCGGGCTGATCGACGGGCTGACCGACGTGCTGCTCTGGGTGCCGCCGCTGCTGCTGATCGCCGCGATCGGCGCCTTCGCCTGGTTCCTGCACCGCTCGATCGCGCTGGTCGTCTTCGTGCTGCTCTCGCTCCTGCTGATCGCCAATCTCGGCTACTGGGAAGCCGCGATCCAGACCCTGTCGCTCGTCTTCTGCTCGACCATCGTCTGCGTCGTGGTCGGCGTGCCGGTCGGCATCATGGCGGCGCACCGCCCCTGGCTCTACGTGGCCTTGCGCCCGGTGCTCGACCTGATGCAGACCATCCCGACCTTCGTCTACCTGATCCCGACGCTGGTCCTGTTCGGGCTGGGCGCGGTGCCCGGCCTGATCTCGACGGTGATCTTCGCCATTCCCGCCGCCATCCGCCTGACCCATCTGGGCATTTCCTCGGTGCCCAAGCCCCTCTACGAGGCCGGCACCGCCTTCGGCGCGACGCGCCTGCAGCTCCTGTTCAAGATCGAGCTGCCGCATGCGTTGCCGACCATCATGGCCGGTATCACCCAGTGCATCATGCTCAGCCTGTCGATGGTGGTGATCGCCGCCCTGGTCGGCGCCGACGGCCTGGGCAAGCCGGTGGTGCGCGCGCTCAACACCGTCAACATCTCGATGGGGTTTGAGGCGGGGCTTGCCATCGTCGTGCTCGCCATCGTCCTCGACCGGCTGTGCAAGCGGCCCGAGCACAAGGCGCCGCGGGGAGGGCATTGAGATGACCACGGCCGTCGAATTCCGCAACGTCGACATCATCTTCGGCCGCGAGAAGGAAGCGCTGGCGCTGCTCGATCGCGGCGGCACCCGCGAACAGATCCTCGCCGAAACCGGCTCGGTGCTCGGCGCCGCCGGCGTCAACCTCACGGTGCGCCGCGGCGAGATCTGCGTGCTGATGGGCCTGTCGGGCTCGGGCAAATCGACGCTGCTGCGCGCCGTCAACCGGCTGAACAAGGTCTCGCGCGGCCAGATCCTGGTCGCCCATGGCGACAAGTCCGTCGACGTGGCGACCTGCGACGACGAGACGCTGCGCGACCTGCGCACGCGCACCGTCGCCATGGTGTTCCAGCAGTTCGGCCTGCTGCCCTGGCGCACGGTGCGCGAGAATGTCGGCTTCGGCCTCGAACTGCGCGGCATGGCCAAGGCCGACCGCGCCCGCATCGTCGAGGAAAAGCTTGCCATGGTCGGCCTGGCCAAATGGGGCGACAAATACGCCCACGAACTGTCGGGCGGCATGCAGCAGCGCGTCGGCCTCGCCCGCGCCTTCGCCACCGATGCCGACATCCTGCTGATGGACGAACCGTTCTCGGCCCTCGACCCGCTGATCCGCGACAAGCTCCAGGACGAACTCCTCGAACTGCAGGAACGGCTGCAGAAGACCATCATCTTCGTCAGCCACGATCTCGACGAGGCGATGAAGCTCGGCAATACCATCGCGATCATGGAGGAGGGGCGGATCGTCCAGGCCGGTACATCAGAGGATATCCTGCTGCGCCCCTCCGACGGTTATGTCGCCGAATTCGTCAAGCACGTGAACCCGCTCAACGTGCTGCGCGGCGACGCGGTGATGACGCCCGCCGCCGCGCTGCGCCGCGACGGCGCGGTGGTGGCCCTCGACCCCGCCGGCGCGCTGCGCGTCACCCTCGACGGCGACGACCGCCCGGTGGCGGTGACGATCAACGGCCGCACCGGCCAGTTCGCCCGTGCCGACGCCGACACCGGCGCGGTGCCCGGCGCCGGCTACGACATCGTGCTGGCCCCGGTCGACCTCAAGCTGCGCGCGGCGATCGCGCTGCGCTAGCAGGCGGGCTGCCCGATCGTGCTGGTCGATCAGCTCGGGCGGATGGCCGGGCTGTGCGGGGACGAGGAGATTTATCGAGGGTTGCTAAGGGGCAGGGTGCCGGCCTAGACCACCTTGCCTTTCTGTCGCTTTTAGGCGACAATCGGCGTGCCATGAGGCTCGAAGTCAAGCAGACGGAAGCGTTCAGGGAGTGGCTCGCCGCGCTTGACGACAAGGTCGGCAAGCTCGCGATCGTGTCGCGCCTGGATCGGCTCAGCTTCGGGCTGTTCGGTGACGTCGAGCCGATCGGCGAGGGTTTGAGCGAGCTTCGGATCCATGTCGGGCCCGGTTACCGGGTCTATGTCATGCAGCGCGGCAAGGTGCTGGTGATTGTGCTCGCTGCCGGCACCAAGCGAACGCAGCGTCGCGATATCAAGGCCGCGCGCGCGTTGGCCGGCGAGATCAGGGAGAAGAACGGATGGTCAAGCTGACCGATTTCGATGCCGCGGCGCATCTTGCCGATGACGAGGCGCGGTCCGGTTTCCTGTCCGAGGCGCTGGCGACGGGAAATCCGGCCTATGTCGCCCACGCCCTCGGTGTTGTCGCCCGGTCGCGGGGGATGGCCGACGTGGCCCGCCAGGCCGGGCTCTCGCGCCAAAGCCTGTACCGTGCGCTGGGCGAGGGGGGGAATCCGGCGCTCGACACCATTCTCAAGGTTGTGCAGGCGCTCGGCATCCAGTTGCAGGCTGCCCCCGCGCCAGCGCCCCGGCCGGCCAAGGCGCCGCGCCGGACAACTCGGCGTTCCAGGGCGGCCAAGGCCGCCTGAACCGCTTGCGCGATGTGGCCGAACTCAATGTCGCATCCGTTCAACCACCAAGGCGTCCGGATGCTCGCTTCCGCCCCTCGTTCGGCCTGAGCATGATCGGCAAACCAGCAGGGCGAGGCGCCGATGAGCGGGACGATCTCCACTTTCTTTGAAGCCCCACTATCCCAGGCGGATCGGGCGGTTTTCGACGGTATCCAGGCGGAGCTTGGCCGCCAGCGCGACAAGCTGGAGCTGATCGCCTCGGAGAACATCGTCAGCCGGGCGGTGCTGGAGGCGCAGGGGTCGGTTCTGACCAACAAATATGCCGAGGGTTACCCCGGCCGGCGCTATTACGGCGGCTGCGAGCATGTCGACGTCACCGAGCAATTGGCCATCGACCGGGCCAAGGCGCTGTTTGGGGCCGAGTTCGCCAACGTCCAGCCCCATTCCGGCGCCCAGGCCAACATGACCGTGCTGTTCGCCCTGCTGCAGCCCGGCGATACGATCCTGGGGCTGAGCCTGCCCCATGGCGGCCATCTGACCCATGGCGCGGCGCCGACCGTGTCGGGGCGCTGGTTCAAGGCGGTTTCCTACGGCGTCGACGAGCAGACCCATCTGATCGACTACGACCAGGTCGAGGCGCTGGCGCGCGAGCACAAGCCGAAGCTGATCATCGCCGGCGGGTCGGCCTATCCCCGGCTGATCGATTTCCCGCGCTTCCGCGCCATCGCCGACGCGGTCGGGGCTTGGCTGATGGTCGACATGGCGCATTTCGCCGGCCTCGTCGTCGGCGGCGTCCATCCGAGCCCGCTGCCGCATGCCCATGTGGTGACCTCGACCACCCACAAGACCCTGCGCGGCCCGCGCGGCGGGCTCGTCCTGACCAACGATCCCGACATCGCCAAGAAGATCAATTCGGCCGTGTTCCCCGGCATCCAGGGCGGGCCGCTGGAGCATGTCATCGCCGCCAAGGCGGTGGCGTTCGGCGAGGCGCTGAAGCCCGAGTTCACGGCCTATGCCGAAACCGTGGTCGAGAATGCCCGCACCCTGGCCGCCGGGCTGGTCCGCCGCGGCTGCGCCATCGTCTCGGGCGGCACCGATACCCATCTGATGCTGGTCGACCTGCGGCCCAAGGGCCTGACCGGCAAGGCGGCCGAGCATGCGCTGGACCGCGCTTCGATCACCTGCAACAAGAACGGCATCCCGTTCGACCCGGAGAAGCCGGCAGTCACCTCGGGGATTCGGCTCGGCACCCCGGCGCTGACTACCCGCGGCTTCGGCCCGGCCGAATTCACCGTCGTCGCCGACCTGATCGGCGACGTGCTCGATGCGCTGGCGCGTGGCGAGGAGGAGGGGCCGAGCTATGATGCCGTGCGGCAGGGTGTCGCCCAACTCTGCCGGCGCTTCCCCATCTATCCCGGGCTCTGATATCACGTCTCTGATATCACTCGGGCCAGCCAACCAGTCATACCGGTAGCCATCATGAACGACGCAGGTCCGATCTCCACCCCCTCGCTGCACCAGTTGCTGGCCCGCCGCCGGCCCAATTTCAGCCTGGAGGCGTCGTTCTACACGTCGCCGGAGATCTTCAAGGCCGATATCGACATCATCTTCCACCGCCACTGGATCTATGTCGGCATCGAGCCCGACGTGCCGGAGCCGGGCGACGTGGTCACGGTCAGCGTCGGTGATACCTCGGTGCTGATCGTGCGCGACGACGACATGGCCGTCCGCGCCTTCCACAATGTCTGCCGCCATCGCGGCGCGCGGCTTGTCACCGACGAGCGGACGTCGGTCGGCAATCTGGTCTGCAAGTACCACCAGTGGACCTATGGCCTGACCGGCGATCTGCTCTATGCCGAGCATATGGGCGACGGCTTCGACAAGAGCTGCCGGGGCCTGAAGCCCGTCCACCTGAAGAACATCGCCGGCCTGCTGTTCATCTGCCTGGCCGAGAACCCGCCCGCCGACATCGACGACATGGCGGCGGTGATGACGCCCTATATCGCGCCGCACCAGGTTGCCAACACCAAGATCGCCTACCAGGCCGATCTGATCGAGCCGGGCAACTGGAAGCTGACGATGGAGAACAACCGCGAGTGCTATCACTGCAGCGTCAATCACCCTGAGCTGACCATCCCGCTGTTCGCCAACTCCTACGGCTTCGTGCCGGGCGACGAGCTGGGGATCGAGCAGGCCAGGCGCTATGACGAGATGGTGGCCGAGCGCACGGCGAGCTGGGAGGGCCGCGGCCTGCCGTCGCGCGAGGTCGATCATCTGGCCGACCGCGTCACTGGCTTCCGCACCCAGCGCATGCCGCTCGACGGCACCGGCCAGTCGCAGACGATGGATACCTTGGTCGCCTGCCGCAAGCTGCTCGGCGGTTTCAACGATCCGGCGCTGGGCGGGCTGTCGTTCTGGACCCAGCCCAATTCCTGGCACCATTTCATGAGCGACCATATCGTCACCTTCTCGGCCCTGCCGCTCGATGCCGGGCGCACGCTGGTGCGCACCAAGTGGCTGGTCCACAAGGATGCGGTCGAAGGCGAGGATTACGATGTCGAGAACCTGACGACGGTGTGGAAGGCGACCAACCAGCAGGATTCCGACCTGGTGGGCCTGGGCCAGCTCGGCGTGGTCAGCCCGGCCTACGAGCCCGGCCCCTATTCGCCGAATACCGAGTATCTGGTCGAAAAGTTCATCGCCTGGTATGTCGACCGCATGTCGGAACACGTGAAGGCCTGAGTTGAGCATGTCGATCGAGCCGGTTGCCCGCCTTCTCGAGCCCGGCCGGGGCCCGTGGGACCCCGAGGCGTCGGATATCCTGGTCTGCCGCGGCGTGCGCGACGAAACCCACGATGTCCGCACCTTCCTGTTCGAATCCGAGCAGCCGGCGCGCTTCCACTACGAGCCGGGCCAGTTCCTGACGCTGGAGCTGGAGATCGACGGCCGCACGGTCAACCGCTGCTACACCATCTCGTCGGCGCCGACCCGGCCGCATCTGATCTCGATCACGGTCAAGCGCATCCCGGGCGGCGTGGTCTCGCCCTGGCTGCATCAGAACGTCAGGGCGGGCAGCCGGATCAGGGCGGTGGGGCCGCTGGGCGACTTCACCTCGTTCCGCCACCACGCGTCGAAATACCTGTTCCTGTCGGGCGGCAGCGGCATCACCCCGCTGATGTCGATGGCCCGCACCTATCACGACCTGGCCGAGGCGCGCGACATCGTCTTCGTCCATGCCGCGCGCAGCCCGGCCGACATCATCTATCGCCACGAACAGGCGATGATGAGCCATACCAATCCGCATTTCCGCGCCGTGGCGGTCTGCGAGGCGGATTCGCCCGGCGAGGTCTGGGGCGGGTTCCGCGGGCGGCTCAGCCTGTCGATGCTGCAGCTGATCGCGCCCGATTTCCTCGAGCGCGAGGTCTTCACCTGCGGCCCGGCGCCGTTCATGGCCGCGGTGCGCGCGATGCTGGCCCAGGCCGGCTACGACATGGCGCGCTATCACGAGGAAAGCTTCGATTTCGGCACGCTGATGGCCGAGGAGGCGGCCGAGGCCGCCGCGCCAGCGGTGCCGGGCGAGCAGGTCTTCAAGGTCGAATTCACCAAGAGCCGCCGGGTCATCGAATGCGGGCCCGATACCAACGTGCTCGATGCCGCGCGCAAGGCCGGGATGCGCCTGCCGTCGTCCTGCACCAAGGGGCTGTGCGGCACCTGCAAGAGCCGCAAGCTGGCCGGCGAGGTCGAGATGACGCACCAGGGCGGGATCCGCCAGCGCGAGATCGACCAGGGCATGGTGCTGATCTGCTGCGCCAAGCCGCGCTCGGACCTCGTGATCGAACGCTGATCGGCCCGCGGGGCACGACAAAAAGCCCGCCGCGGGTGATCGCGGCGGGCTTTTTCATGGGCGTCGGCTACTTGAAGACGACGGTCCGGCTGCCGTTCAGCAGCACGCGATGCTCGATCTGGTACTTGACCGCGCGGGCCAGCACGACGCTTTCGATGTCGCGGCCGATCGCGGCCATGTCCTCGGCGGTGTGGGCATGGTCGACGCGCTGCGTCTCCTGCTCGATGATCGGGCCTTCGTCGAGGTCGGGGGTGACGAAATGGGCGGTGGCGCCGATCAGCTTGACGCCGCGCGCATGGGCCTGGTGATAGGGCTTGGCCCCCTTGAACGACGGCAGGAACGAGTGGTGGATGTTGATCGCACGGCCGGCCAGATGCCGGCACATGTCGTCGGACAAGACCTGCATGTAGCGGGCCAGCACGACGAGATCGGCTCCGGTCGCCGCGATCAGTTCCTTCAGCTGGCCTTCCTGCTGCGGCTTGGTCGCTGCGGTGATCGGCAGGTAGTGGAAGGGAATGCGGCTCGACGCCACCAGGTCCTCGAAATCGCGGTGGTTGGAGCCGACGCCGACGATATCCATCGGCAGCGCGCCGATGCGCTGGCGATAGAGCAGGTCGTTCAGGCAATGGCCGAATTTCGAGACCATGATCAGCACCTTGGCGCGGGCGGTGGCGTCGTGGATGCTCCATTGCATCTTGTAGCGCTCGGCGATCGGGCGGAACACCGCCTCCAGCCCCTCGCGCTCGATCGTCCCGTCGATCGGGGTGAACGAGACGCGCATGAAGAAACGCTCGGTCTCGCGGTCGCCGAACTGCGCGGAATCGATGATGTTGGCGCCGTTCTGGGTCAGGAAGCCCGACACCGCATTGACGATGCCGATGGTGTCGACGCAGGACAGCTTCAGGATGAAGCGCGGGTCCTGGAGTTTCATGGGCGTGGCCTCCCCCCTCGGGATTCTCTGATGGCAGCCATCCTGCCATCGGGGGGCGCCGGCGATCTTGGCGGCAAACGACAAGCGATTTGCGCGAATGCGACGGCTGGACATGCAAAGGGCGGCGCCGTGGCCGGCGCCGCCCGATGATAAGACTAAATGCCTGTCACTTGATCCAGGCGTCGACTTTGGCCGGGTTCTCGGCCACCCACTTGGCCGCGGTCTCGGCCGGCTTGGCGCCCTTTTCCTCGTTCCACAGCATCACCTTCTGCTCGTCGTCGAGCGACAGCTTGAACTTGGAGAGGATCGCATGCACCTCCGGCATGTCGGCCTTCAGGCCCTTGCGGGCGACGGTGTTGACGGTTTCCTCGCCGCCGAACACGCCCTTCGGATCTTCGAGGTACTTCAGCTCCCACCGGCCGAACATCCAGTGCGGGGTCCAGGTGGTGACGACGATGTCCTGCTTCTTGTCCATCGCGTCCTTCAGCGCCGCCGTCATCGTCGCATCGGTGCCGTCGACCAGGCGCACCGGCAGGCCATAGGCCTGGATCGCCTTGTCCGATGCCTTCATCAGGCCGGCGCCGGGGTCGATGCCGATGATCTTGTTGTTGACCAGGCCGCCCTTGGTCTTCAGGTCCTCGATCGAGGTCAGCGGCGAGGTCTTGGGCACCGCCCAGCCGATCTTGGCGCCGGTGACGTTCGGGCCGATCAGGTCGACCTGGTCCTTCAGGCGCTCGTAGTAGGAGGCATGGGTCGCCGGCAGCCAGGCGGCGACCATCGCGTCGGCCTGGTTGGTCGCCACCGCCTGCCACATCGCCGCGGCGGCGAGCGGGGTGATGGTGACCTCGTAGCCCTTCTTCTCCAGCGCGATCTTCAGCACGTTGGTCGCGACGACGGCGTCCGACCATTCGACATAGGCCAGCTTGACCTTCTTGCCCTGCGCCTCGGCATTGCCGGCGGTGAGCGCGACGGCGGCGACGGCGGCCATCGCGCCCAGGAAGAACCTGCGATACATCATGATTGAGCCCCTCTGTTTGACGTTGCTTGGATGGTCAATGTGCGGCCTGGCCCGTCGGCCGCAGCCGCAGGGCAAGCTTCTGGGTGACGCGGTCGAGGATGACGGCGACGATGACGATGGCGATGCCGGCCTCGAAGCCGGCGCCGGCCTCCAGCCGCTGGATCGAGCGCCAGACTTCGCGGCCCAGGCCGCCGGCGCCGATCATCGCGGCGATCACCACCATCGACAGGGCCAGCATGATCGTCTGGTTGACGCCGGCCATGATGGTCGGCACCGCCAGCGGCAGCTGGACCTTGAACAGCTTCTGCATCGGCGTCGACCCGAAGGCCTCGGATGCCTCGATCAGTTCGCGCGGCACCTGCATGATGCCGAGCGCGGTCAGGCGGATCACCGGCGGCATCGAGAAGATGATGGTGGCAAAGCAGGCCGAGACCGGGCCGAGGCCGAAGAACGGGATGGCCGGGATCAGGTAGATGAAGCTCGGCATCGTCTGCATCATGTCGAGAAACGGGCCGACGGTGCGCCAGACCCGCCGGGACAGCGCGCAGGCGATGCCGAGCGGCACGCCGATGACCAGCGCGGCCGAGGTCGCCAGCGTCACCAGGATCATCGTCTCGACCGTCGGCACCCACAGCCGCAGGTTCCACAGGAAGGCGAGGCCGGCGGCGGCCATGATGCCCGGGCGGATGCCGGCGATGCGCCAGCAGATCGCGGCCAGCACGACGATGGTGATCGGCGGCGGCACCGCCGACAGCGCGGCCGTCGACACCTCGATCCAGTTGGCGATCACCCCGGCGACCGCGAGCGTCACGCCCGACAGATGCACCGTCAGCCAGGTCAGCGCCTGGTCGCAGAGCGTATCAAGCGGAAATTTTGGGATGGACCAGTCCATGCCGGGCCTCCTCTGCCGATGCCGCCGCCGTGCCGGCGGTGTCGCGGGCGAGCGCGCGCGCCGCGCCGCGATGGGTGACGGTGCCGATCAGATGGCCCCGGTCGTCGACGACGGCGACGCCGTCGCGGTTTGCCGCCAGACGGGCGAAGGCCTGGCGCAGCGTGGCCGATGCCTCGACGCGGTCGCAGCCGGCCTCCATCACCGCGCCGATGGTGCCGGTGCAGCGCTCGACCTGCTCGCGCGTCGCCCGGCCGACCAGCCGCCCGCCCTCGTCGGTCACGTACCAGCTGGTCTGCTGGCAGGATGCGATGGCCAGCCGCGCTTCGGCCGCCGTATGGCCGGCGCGCAGCACCGCGACGCCGCGATCGGCCAGCCGCTCGGCGGTCAGCACGGAGGAGACGTCGATATGCTCGACGAAGCGGCGGACATAGTCGGTGGCCGGGGCCAGCAGGATTTCCTCGGGGTTGCCGATCTGGACGATCGCGCCGTCCTTCATCAGCACGATGCGACCGCCCAGCGCGATCGCTTCGTCGAGATCGTGGCTGACGAAGACGATGGTCTTGCCGAGCTTGCGCTGCAGCTGGCGCAGCTCGCCCTGCATGTCGCGCCGGATCAGCGGGTCCAGGGCCGAGAACGCCTCGTCCATCAGCAGGATGTCGGCATCGACGGCCAGCGCGCGGGCAAGCCCGGCGCGCTGCTGCATGCCGCCGGAAAGCTGGTTGGGGTATTTCGCCTCCCAGCCCTTCAGCCCGACCACCTCGATGGCGGCGAGCGCCTTTTCCGCCCGCTGGGCCTTGGGCACGTTCTGGATTTCCAGCCCGTATTCGACATTGCCCTGGATCGTGCGGTTGGGGAACAGCGCGAAATGCTGGAACACCATGCCGAACTTGTGGCGGCGGAATTCCAGCAGGTCCTTCTGGTTCAGCCGGGTGACGTCGGTGCCGTCGACCACGATCGCCCCGGCCGACGGTTCGACCAGCCGGTTGATGCAGCGCAGCATCGTCGACTTGCCCGAACCCGACAGCCCCATGACCACGAGGATCTCGCCCTCGGCCACGTCGAACGAGACGCGGTTGAGCCCGACGACGGTGCCGAGCCTTTCCAGGATGACGTCCTTGGTCTCGCCGGCCTCGAGCATGGCCAGCGCCTTCTGCGGCTGGTCGGAAAAGACCTTCGAAACCGCCTGGACCGCGATGCGCGTCCGGGCCTGCGGCTCAGCCTGCGATGCCAATGCCCCTACCTATCCCCCCGGTGATCGCCATCTGCCCCTGCAAGCCTGTTCGTTTTCGATTTTTCGAAAACAGCTTGCGGCGAATTGCCGCGCCGAACTTGTCCGAAACGGACAAACGACCCGGCGATTTGCGACACATCGATGATACGGAAGGCGGGGGCGCGAACCGCGTCGCCGCGCCCGCTTCAGTCGAACAGCCGGCTGGCCGCGAGCGAGGCCGGCGCCGTCATTTCCGGCAGGTGGCGGATCGCCTCGGCACGTGCCTCCGACGGCGTCTTGCCGTAGAGTTCGCGGAACTGGCGCGAGAAATGCGCGCCGTCGGAGAAGCCGGCCTCGAGCGCGATATCGGTGATCGAGCGCGGGGTCTTGTCGAGCAGCCAGGCGGCATAGCGCAGCCGCAGGGTGCGGTAGAAGATCGCCGGCCGTACCCCCATCACGCTGAGGAACACGCGTTCGAGCTGGCGGGTCGACAGATGCAGCCGGTCGGCGATGTCGGCGATCGGCAAGGGGTCGGTGATGTGCTGCTCCATCATCAGCAGCGCCCGGCGCACATGCTTGTTGGAGACGGCGACGGCCACCGGCGGATGCGGCTGGGCCTCGTTGCCGGTGCGCGCCTTGTCGAGCAGCAGAACGTGCCGCGCCTTCTGCGAGACGGCGCGGCCGATATGGCGTTCGACCAGATAGGCGGCGAGATCGGCCGAGCCGCCGCCGCCCGAACAGGTGATGCGCTTGCCGTCGATCAGGTAGAGGCGATCGGCCACCGCGGTATGGTCGGGGAATTCCTCGATGAAGTCCTGGTAGTGATACCAGGAGACGCAGACCCGGCGGCCGTCCATCAGCCCGGCGCGGCACAGGATGAACGACCCGGTGCAAACGCCGACCAGCGTCACCCCGGCCGCGGCGGCCTGGCGCAGATAGGCGATCGATTCCTCGTCGAGCTGCTTGCCCTGGTGCAGCACCCCGCCGACGACGACGATGTAGTCGAACTCGGTCGGATCGGTCAGGCCGGAATTCTGGCTGATCGTGGTGCCGCAGGAGGCGCGTACCGGATCGGGCGTCGAATTCATGATCGACCAGCGGGCCAGGATCGGCCGGCTCAAATCGCCCTCGTCGGCGGCCAGCCGCAGATGGTCGACGAACAGCGAGAACGCCGACAGCGTGAAGTTCTTGGCCAGGATGAAGCCGACCGACAGCGGGCGGCTGCGGCACTGGCCGCGATCCTTGTGCAGATTGGGGTCCTGGTTCATCGGCGGCACCTCGCTGCCGCCGCCATATTGCCAGGAAACGCTCTTCAGCATTCGACAAAATTCACGGCGAGGCCGCCCAGCGACGTCTCGCGGTATTTCGACTGCATGTCGGCACCGGTTTCGCGCATCGTGGCTATCACCTGGTCGAGGGTTACGAGATGCGTGCCGTCGCCGCGCAGCGCCAGCGAGGCGGCGGTGATCGCCTTGACCGCGCCGAAGGCGTTGCGCTCGATGCAGGGCACCTGCACCAGCCCGCCGATCGGATCGCAGGTCAGGCCGAGATGATGTTCCATGCCGATCTCGGCGGCATTCTCGACCTGGGCGGGGCTGCCGCCCAAGGCGGCGGCCAGGCCGGCGGCGGCCATCGAACAGGCCGAGCCGACCTCGCCCTGGCAGCCGACCTCCGCCCCCGAGATCGAGGCGTTCATCTTGCACAGCCCGCCGATCGCGGTCGCGGTCAGCAGAAAGTCGGCGATGCCGGCGGCGGAGGCGCCGTGGCAGTGGTCGCGGTAATAGCGCAGCACCGCCGGCACGACCCCCGCGGCGCCGTTGGTCGGCGCGGTGACGACGCGGCCACCGGCCGCGTTCTCCTCGTTGACGGCGATGGCATAGAGGCTCACCCAGTCCATCACCTCGTGCTGGGCATGGCTGTTGTTCAGCCGGTCGGCCTGCAGCCGGTCGTGGATCGACTTGGCGCGGCGCTTGACCTTCAGCCCGCCGGGCAGCACGCCGTCGCGCGCCATGCCGCGATCGATGCAGCGCATCATCGCGTCGGCGACCGCCGCGATATGGCCGTCGACCTCGTCGGCCGTGCGTAGCGACAGTTCGTTGCGGCGGACGATCTCGGCGATCGGCAGGCCGTGGGCGCGGCACAGCGCCAGCAGGCCCGCGGCGGTGCGATAGGGATGGGGCACGGCGGGGGCCGCCGCGGTCGGGGCATCGACCTCGGCTTCGGGCACGACGAAGCCGCCGCCGACCGAACACCAGCGTTCCTCGGCGATGACCCGGCCGTCGGCGGCGAAGGCCGCGAAGGCCAGGGTGTTCGGGTGCGCCGGCGTCTCGCCGGTGCCGTCGAAGACGATGTCGGCTGCCTGGTCGAAGGCGATGGGATGCCGGCCGCCGAGCAGCAGGTGCCGGCCGGCCGCGGCGACCAGCGCCTCGGCCTGGTCGGGATCGACGGTGTCGGGCCGTTCGCCGGCCAGGCCCAGCAGCACCGCCTTGTCGGTGCCGTGGCCCTTGCCGGTCCAGGCGAGCGAGCCGTAGAGGGTGACGCGCAGCCGCGCCACGTCGGCGATGCCGTCGCCCAGGCCCGCGACGAACGCGCCGGCGGCCTTCATCGGCCCGACGGTGTGGGAGGAGGACGGGCCGATGCCGATCTTGAACAGTTCGAAGATGCTGATCATCGCGCCCGCCGCCCGTCAGGCCGCGTGTTCGCGGCGGATCTCGTCGAGGAGACCCCAGAGATAGCCGGCGAACGAGCGCCAGACCTCGACGCGGAAACGCTGGGCGTCGGTCCGCCACAGCACGATCTCGGCCTTGGCGAACAGGGTGCGCGTGCACATGCCGACCGGGAACGCCTCGAGCCGCAGGTCCAGCGGGCAGCCGGCATTGAGCACGTCGGCCGCTGCCGGCCCGGCGATCTCGACGGCGGTGTTGCGATGGCTGACATCGACCAGCGAATGCGGCTGCTGGCCGAGCCTGTCGGCAAAGGCCGCCTCGATCGCCGCGACCGCGCCGTCCTCGGCCAGCAGCAGCCATTCGTCGGGGCCGAGCCACAGGGCGCTGCGGCTGCCGGTCGTGGCCGCACGGCAGGCGGTCTGGGGCAGGGCGACGCCGAAGGCATCGCCGGCGGCCGCGAACCCGGCCGGCCGGCCGCGGAACACGAAGCGCGCGGCGGGCGGGCAGGGGGTGAAGGTGACGGCGGCGGCACGGGCGGCCAGCTGGTCGAAGGCGCCCTGGCGGATGGCGGCGGTCTCAGGCATCGAGGCGAACCCCCTCGCGGTCGAAGAAGACGGGATCGACGACGGTGACGGCGATGACGCGGTCGGGCATCGGCACATAGAGCGTCTCGCCGATGCGCGCGCGGCCGCCGCGCACCATGGCGATGGCGATCGAATGGTCGAGCACCGCGCTGAAATAGGACGAGGTGACCTGGCCCAGCACCGTCATCGGCACCGGCTGGTTGGGATTGGCGACGATCTGGGCGCCTTCCTCCAGCACGTCATGCGGGTCGCGGGTGCGCAGGCCGACCATCTGCTTGCGGTCAGGCTTCGAGAATTCCGCGCGGGCCAGCGAGCGCTTGCCGACAAAATCCTTCTTCGCCTTGCCGACCGCCCAGCCGAGCCCGACATCGTCGGGCACCGCGGTGCCGTCGGTTTCCTGGCCGACGATGATGTAGCCCTTCTCGGCGCGCAGCACGTGCATCGTCTCGGTGCCGTAGGGGGTGATGCCGTGGGCCAGGCCGGCCTGGTAGATCGCTTCCCACACCGCGCGGCCGTAATCGGCCGGCACGTTGACCTCGAAGCCGAGCTCGCCGGTGAAGGAGACGCGGAACAGCCGGGTCGGCACGCCGCAGATGCGGCCCTGCCTGACGCTCATATGCGGCATCGCCGCCGCCGAGATGTCGATGTCCTCGACCAGCGGCTCCAGCACCTTGCGCGCGTTCGGGCCCTGCACCGCGATGACCGCCCACTGCTCGGTCGTCGAGGTCAGCCAGACGTCGAGGTCGGGCCACTCGGTCTGCAGGTAGTCTTCCATATGGGCCAGCACCCGCGGCGCCCCGCCGGTTGTGGTGGTGACGTGGAAGCGGTCGTGGGCCATGCGGCCGACGACGCCGTCGTCCATCACGAAGCCGTCTTCGCGCAGCATGACGCCATAGCGGCAGCGCCCGGATTCCAGCTTGGTCCAGGCGTTGGTGTACATGCGGTTCATGAACTCGGCCGCGTCCGGCCCGACGATCTCGATCTTGCCGAGCGTCGAGGCGTCGAAGATGCCGACCGCGGCGCGCACGGCCTTGCATTCGCGGGCCACCGCCGCATGCATGTCCTCGCCGCCCTGCGGGAAGTAGTGGGCGCGTTTCCACAGCCCGACATCCTCGAACGCGGCACCGTGATCGGCGGCCCAGCCATGGATCGCGGTCTGGCGGACCGGATCGAACAGCTGGCCGCGCGAGGTGCCGGCGAAGGCGCCGAAGGTCACGGGGGTGTAGGGCGGGCGGAAGGTGGTCAGGCCGATTTCGGGAATGTCGCGGCGCAACGCATCGGCGACGATGCCCAGCGCGTTCATGTTCGACATCTTGCCCTGGTCGGTCGCCATGCCGGTCGTGGTGTAGCGCTTGATATGCTCGATCGAGCGGAAACCCTCGCGGGTTGCCAGCGCCAGGTCCTTGGCGGTGACGTCGTTCTGGTAATCGACGAACGCCTTCACGGTTGCCGCGTCGCGGTCATGCGGCGCGGCCCCGAGATGGACACCTGGTGCCGCGGCAAGCGTGGTCACCGCCACGCGGGTGACGGCCCCGCCGGCGCGGCCGACGGCCTGGGCGACTTCCTCGCCGCGGGCGAAGCCGTCCTCGATCGCCGCCGCCAGCCCGAAGATGCCACGGCAGGCGCCGGCCGACCGCTCGCGCTCGGCCGATTGCCCGGGCACATAGGCCTTGATCGTCTCGTCGAAGCGCAGCTTGCCCTTCGATTGCGAGAACAGATGCACCGACGGCGTCATGCCGCCCGACATCAGCAACAGGTCGCAGGCGATCGTCTGGCTTTGCCCGACCTGGCCGTCGAGGCCGAGGCGGCCGAGCGTCGCCCCGCTGACGCGCAGGCGGCCGCGCGTGCCGGTGACGGTCGTGCCCGCCATGATGTTGAGGCCGGCGGCGCGCGCCGCCGCGGGCAACTCGCCGTCGGGATTCGGGCGCAGGTCGGCGATGGCCGCGACATGGACACCGGCCCGGGCCAGGTCGAGCGCCGCGCGATAGCCTTCGTCCTGGGCGGTGAACAGCACGGCGCGGCTGCCGGCCTTGACGCCGTAGCGATTGGCGTAGGTACGGGCGGCGCCGGCCAGCATGATGCCGGGGCGGTCGTTTTCCGGAAACACCATCGGGCGTTCCAGCGCGCCGGCGCAGATGACGACCTCGCGGGCACGCAGGGTCCACAGCCGCTCGCGCGGCATGTCCGGATGCGGGGTCGCCAGGTGGTCGGTCAGGCGCTCGACCAGGCCGATCGAGTTGTGCGGGTAATAGCCGAAGGCCTGGGTGCGGCCGAGCAGCATGACGTTCGCCCGGCCACGCAACGTCGCGACGGTGTCGGCGATCCACTGGGCGGCCGGCTTGCCGTCGATCGTCGCGGTCGTCTCCGACAGCAGCGAGCCGCCGAACTCGGCCTGGTCGTCGCACAGCATGACGCTGGCCCCGCCGGCCGATGCCGCCAGCGCCGCGGCAAGGCCCGCCGGCCCGGCGCCGACCACCAGCACGTCGCAATGGGCATAGCGCTGGGTGTAGCGGTCGGCATCGGCCGCCGTCGGGGCGCGGCCCAGCCCCGCCATGGCGCGGATCTTCGGTTCGTAGACGTGGTCCCACGCCTTCCGCGGCCACATGAAGGTCTTGTAGTAGAACCCGGCCGGCAGGAAGCGGCCGAACAGGTCGTTGACTGCGCCGATGTCGAAGGACAGCGACGGCCAGCGGTTCTGGCTTTCGGCCACCAGCCCGTCGTAAAGCTCGACCTGGGGCGCGCGCAGGTTCGGGGTATAGCGCGTCTGGTCGCGGCCGACGCCGACCAGTGCGTTCGGCTCGTCGGCACCGGCCGACAGGATGCCGCGCGGGCGATGGTACTTGAACGACCGGCCCGTCAGATGCACGCCATGGGACAGCAGCGCCGAGGCGAGCGTGTCGCCGGCAAAGCCGGAATAGGACTTGCCGTCGAAGGTGAAGCCGAGCGGGCGGGCGCGATCGATGCGGCCACCCTGGGCGAGGCGGAACGGCGCGCTCATTCCGCAGCCTCCGTGGCGGGCAGGTCGGGTCGCGGTTCGCCGGCCTTGTAGGTGGCGGTGATCTTGTCCGAAACCGTGTCGCGCAGGACGTTGAAATAGCGGCCGCAGCCGTGGATGTGGCGCCAGCGCTCGGCGTGCAGGCCCTTGGGGTTGTTGCGCAGGTAGAGATAGGCGGCCCAGGCCTCGTCATCGAGCGCCGAGGGATCGGCGGGCCGGGCGACATGGGCCTCGCCGCCGTAGCGGAATTCGATCTCGGGCCGTTCGCCGCAATGGGGGCAGGGGATCAGAAGCATCGGGGCGACCTCAATGGGCGACGGCGGCGGCGGCGGCTTCGTCGATCAGCCGGCCGTCGCGGAAGCGTTCGAGGGTGAAGGGCGCGTTGATCGGGTGCGGTTCGTCCTTGGCCATGGTCCAGGCCAGCAGGTGGCCGGCGCCCGGCGTCGCCTTGAACCCGCCGGTGCCCCAGCCGCAGTTCACGTAGAGGCCCGGCACCGGCAGCTTGGCCAGGATCGGCGACCGGTCCGGGGTGACGTCGACGATGCCGCCCCATTTGCGCAGCATGCGCAGCCGGCGGAACATCGGCACCAGTTCGCAGATGGCATCCAGCGTATGGGTGGCGATGTGCAGGGCGCCGCGCTGGCTGTAGGAGGTGTAGGCGTCGGTGCCGGCGCCGATCACCATCTCGCCCTTGTCGGACTGGCTGATATAGGCATGGATGGTATTCGACATGACGACGCAGTTGAAGGCCGGCTTGACCGGTTCCGACACCAGCGCCTGCAGCGGATAGCTTTCCAGCGGCATGCGCAGCCCGGCCATCTGCATCAGCACGCTGGTATGGCCGGCCGCCGAGACACCGACCTTGGTCGTGCGGATCGGGCCGCGCGTGGTCTCGACCCCCGAGACGCGGCCCTGGGCGTCGCGATTGATCGCGGTGACCTCGCAATTCTGGATGATGTCGACGCCGAGCGCGTCGGCCGCCCGGGCATAGCCCCAGGCCACCGCGTCATGCCGCGCGGTGCCGCCGCGCCGCTGCAGCGCGCCGCCCAGGATCGGATAGCGCATGTTGGGGCCGACGTTCAGCGCCGGGCAGAATTCCTTGACCTGTTCGGGCGTCAGCCACTCGTTGTCGACGCCGTTGACCCGGTTGGCATGGACATGGCGCTTGAACGACTGGATGTCGTGGATGTTGTGCGCCAGCATCAGCACGCCGCGCTGCGAGAACATCACGTTGTAGTTCAGTTCCTGCGACAGCCCCTCCCACAGCTTGACGGCGTGGTCGTAGAGCGCGGCGCTTTCGTCGAACAGGTAGTTCGAGCGGATGATCGTGGTGTTGCGGCCGGTGTTGCCGCCGCCGATCCAGCCCTTTTCCAGGACCGCGATATTGCGCAGGCCGAATTCCTTGGCGAGGTAGTAGGCAGCGCCCAGGCCGTGCCCGCCGCCGCCGACGATGACCGCGTCGTAGGCGGCCTTCGGCTCGGGTTCGCGCCATTGCGGCTTCCAGGTCTGGTGCCGACCCAGGGCGCGCAGGAACAGGTCTAAGCCGGAAAACCGCTGCATGATCTTTGTCTTTCGACCCCCACTGCTACCCTGTCATCCTGGGCGCCACCCGCCCGGGCCGGCGAGAATGTAGCCGGCAACGCATTTGCACAAAAGCGACACTCTGCCCGCCGCCTCCGGTATCGAGGCGACATTGCGCTCTTGTAAGTTCCAAGCTGTTCCATGCTGTCGCTTTTCCTCGCCCGGCTGTTCATGCGACTTTCGGCTGTAGCGTGAAACCGACAGGGGGGATGCACGATGAAGACGTGGCAGATGATCGCGGCCGGCTTGCTGTTGGCGACCGGCTGGACGATGCCGGCAGCGGCCCAGGCACCGTCCTGCGTGACGACGGTGGCGACGGCGGGCGGCAGCGTCTGTGGCATGGGCGTGACCACCGGCAGCACCCCGCTCGTCAGCTATCGTGGCATCCCCTACGCGGCGGCGCCGACCGGAAGCCGGCGCTGGCAGCCGCCCGCCGCGGCCCCGGCGTGGTCCGGCGTGCGCCAGGCGACCGCCTTCGGCAGCATCTGCCCGCAGACCCAGAACAAGGCCGTGGTGGGAGCGGAGGATTGCCTGTTCCTCAATGTCTGGACGCCGCAGACCACGGCCGGCAGCCCGACCAGGCGCCCGGTCATGGTGTTCATCCATGGCGGCGCGTTCATCGAGGGCGCCGGCTCGCTGCCGGTCTATGACGGCAGTTCGCTGTCGGCCACCGGCAATGTCGTCGTGGTGACGCTCAACTACCGGCTGGGATCGCTCGGCTTCCTTACGGCCCAGGACAGCGACTACGGCGTGACGATCCCCGGCAACCTGGGCCTGCTCGATCAGCGGGCGGCGCTGTCCTGGGTGCAGGCGAACATTTCCGCCTTCGGTGGCGATCCGACCAAGGTGACGATCTTCGGCGAGAGCGCGGGGGCGATGTCGGTCGGGCTGCATCTGTTCGCCGCGCCGGGATCGACCGGCCTGTTCCGCGCCGCCATCATGGAAAGCAACCCGATGGCGGTCGAATACCCGTCCTCGGTCAGCCAGTTCAACACAAACTGGCGCAGCTTCTACAATTCGATCTGCGGCCTGCCGGGCCAGACCTGCCCGAAGACGCCGTCGCTGGCCTGGCTGCAGTCGCTGCCGCTCGCGACCGTCATGGCGGCCCAGGGGGCCTATTCCAGCCTGCTGCGCACGCTCGACCGCATCGTGACCAATGGCGGGCTTTCCGAAGCCTTGCCCTGGACGCCCGTGGTCGACGGCGTCACGGTGATGGATCAGCCCTACAAGGGCTATGTCTCCGGCGCATCGCCCAAGCCGCTGATCTTCGGCGTCAATGCCAATGAAGGCGCGCTGTTCTCCGACCTCGTCTACATCGAGAGCGGCAACAGCCTGTCGGCGGACAAATACGGCGCCCTGCGCGACGCCCTGTTCGGCGTCGCCTACTCGACGCGGATCGGCCTCTACAACAGCGGGACCTTCCTGAAGCCGGTGCGGCCCTATTCGGCCTATGACCAGAGTGGGGTGCCCGCCTATTTCAGCCCGGCGGCGCAGGCCCTGTCGACGCTGATCAACGACTTCGCCTTCCGCTGCGGCAATCTGATGGCGGCCCAGGCGGTCTATTACCAGCAGAAGTTCCAGACATCGGTGCCGCCGACCTACGCCTACCTCTTCACCCAGCCGCCGGTCTACGACACCTATGGCGCAAGCGTGCCGGCCTGCACGGCGGCCAGCGGCAATGTCTGCCACGGCAACGAACTGCCCTACGTGTTCAACACCCTCGCCAACAACGTCAATCCCGTGCCTGCAGCCGACGCGGCGCTGGCCCAGACCATGGGCAATGCGTGGACCACATTTGCCAGCACGCTGCAGGCCCCGGGGTGGACGACCTATTCGCCGGCCGCCCCGGCGATTCGGACGTTCGGCTCAGGCGCCGCGCCATCGAGCCTCGCCACTGCCGCCAATTGCCCGGGCTTGTGGCAGTACCTGCCGCCATACGCCAACTAGGGGGGCGCGGCAGCCGTCGCGAGATCCGCATTTATTCCTGGAGGGGCCGGCGTTCGCATGCGCCGGCCGGCCGGGCTGATTCGGCCCTGGCGACTCACATGGCTCGGTTGTCGACCGATCCAGGGGGGAACAGCAACATTACAGTTAACGTTATTCCCCAAATAACTGCCCCATAAACAATTTCGACAACCTATAAACGCGGAAAACCTCGACTTTGGACGTATGTTGTTACCTAAGGAACGAGCTTGTTCCAATGCGTTGCTTGTCCGACCGCTGGTGACTTTGACAAATTATGACATGGCGTGAATGCGGGTGACGATATGATCCCGCGCAACAGGCGACGCGGTATCCAGAACGGCATCCGCGAACGACGACAGGAGGTCACGGTTAATGTATCGGCAGGTCCCCACTGCCCTGGCGCGCGAGATGATGGAGCACGTGAAATTCGTGCGTGCGCGTACCGGCCGGCGGTTTGTTGCACGCGATGCCGATTTCTCGAGTCTCATGCTGAACAACGTCGTGCTCGACGATGCCGTGCTGGCCGGTTCGCGCTTCACCGGCTCTTCGCTCACCGCTGCCTCGTTTCAGATGGCCGACCTGTTCGGCGCCGATTTCACCAAGGCGCTGATCGACCGCGGCAACTTCAACAAGGCCGATCTGCGCGGGGCCAGCTTCCAGCTCGCGCGGCTGGCCGGTGCCCGCTTCACCGGGGCCGATCTCCGGCCCGGCCGGATCATGACCGCGACCGCCCGCAACAAGGAGGACGGCGACGAGCGCGCGACCAATTTCGATGACGCCAGCCTCGACGGTGCCGACCTGACGCAATCGAAGCTCGATGGCGCCTCGATGGTGCGCGCGGCGATGAAGAAGGCCGATCTGACCGAAGCCTCGCTCGGCGGCACCAACCTGTCCGGCGCGATCCTGACCGGCGCCAACCTGACCGGGGCGCGCCTGAACCGCGCGACCCTCGACGGTGCCGATCTGACCGGCGCCAAGCTGGTCCAGGCCCAGCTGCGCGATGCCTCGCTGCGCAACGTCGACCTGACCAAGGTCGACCTCACCGGCGCCGACCTGACCGGCGCCGTCTGCCTGCGCGGCGAACGCAACCTGCCGCCGACGATCAACGACCGGATCAGGCTGCATGCCGAGTGGATCGCCACCGACGGTCGGGCCGGCGCCCGTGCCGTGTTCGATGGCGCCGATCTGTCCGGCCTCGACCTTTCCTGCCTCGATCTTTCCGGGGCGTCGTTCCGCGGCGCCAAGCTCGAAGGCGTGATCATGCGCGAAAGCCGCGTGATGCTGGCCGATTTCACCGGCGCCAGCCTCAACGACGCGCGCCTGGCCTATGCCGATCTCTCCGGTTCGAACTTTGCCAAGGCACAGTTCGTGCGGGCGGTCCTCGACCGGGCGCAGCTCGGCTCGGTCGCGCTGCGCAACGCCGGGGGCGAGGCCACGGGGCGGCGCTGGCCGGCCACGCTGGCCGAAGCCGACTTCACCGAGGCGAGCCTGGCCGGCAGCTTCCTGCGCGAGGCGAATTGCGTCCGCGCCCGCTTCCTGCGCGCCAACCTGGCCGGCACCGACATGGTCGGCTGCCAGCTCGACGGGGCCGAGTTCGATCAGAACGCCCGGCGTTAACCTTAACTGATCGTTGCCGTCGACAGAGCCAGGATTGCCGCTGCGGCAATCCTGGCCCACGGCGTTGATTTATGCCCCGGCGGTGCTGTTACGATGCCGGACGAACCCCCGGGACACTGTCGTCATGGCGGCGATAGCCCGGGGCGGGAAGGGCATCCGTCACGCATGCTGGATCTGAAAAGCCTGGAAACCTTCGTCTGGGTCTTGCGGCTGGGCGGGTTCCGCAAGGCGGCGGAACGGCTGAACACCACCCAGCCGGCGATTTCGGCCCGGGTCTCGCAGCTGGAGGACGAACTGGGGGTCAGCCTGTTCGACCGTTTCGGCCGCCGGGTCGCACCGACCAACCATGCCTTCACCCTGCTCGGTTATGCCGAGAAGATGCTCGCGTTGCGAGCGGAACTGCTGACCGCCATGGCCGACCGTTCGGCCATTCGCGGCACCATCCGCCTCGGCGTTGCCGAGACCATGGTGCATACCTGGCTCGCCACCCTGATCGACCGGCTCAACCAGAGCTATCCGGCGCTGTCGCTGGAAGTCGAGGTCGATACGTCGCCGGCGATGCGCGACGCGCTGCTGCGGCACGAACTCGATATCGCCTTTCTGCTGCGCGGCTACACCGACAGCCGGTTCCAGGTGGCGCCGCTGTGCAGCTATCCGCTCGACTGGGTGGCCAGCCCCGCGCTGCCCCTGCCGGGCGAGCCCGTCGGGCTTGCCGAACTGGTGCGCTGGCCGATCATCACCTTCTCCCGCACCACACAACCCTACGGCGTAATCCGCGACCTGTTCGGTCAGGCCGGTCTGAGCCAGGTGCGGATCTTCGGCAATTCCTCGCTGGCCACCGTCACCCGGATGGCGCGCGACGGTGTCGGCGTCAGCGTCATCCCGCCGGCGATCATCGAGCGTGAGCTGGCCGAAGGCCATCTGCGTCGCGTCCGGGTGGACCACCCGCTGCCCGATCTCGATTTTGTCGTCGCCTATCCGGCCACCCCGGACAGTCACATGGCCGCGGCGGTGGCGAGCCTGGCGGTCACGGTGGCGGCCGAGCATCAGCTTCCCTGATCACGAATTTCTATCAATCTGCATCCAAACATACGATTGGACGCGTTCAGCCAACCTGACGTCACATGATGGCCAACAGGGCGGGCAGTCGCAAAGCGGCGCCCGGAAATCCAGAAGACCATCACAGGGCATCACGTGAGGAGGCTGAAAATGGGTATGTGGCTCAAAGGGTTGACTGCGGGCGTCGCGTTGACGGCGCTGGTCGTCGGGGCAGGGGGCGCCGCCCGCGCGCAGGAAGAGATCCGGATCGGTGTGGTCTATCCGCTGACCGGTGCGGCCGCCTCGACGGGGGTCGAGCTGAAGGCTGCCGCCGAACTGGCCGCGGCGATCACCAACAAGGAGATACCGGCCCCGGACAAACTGCTGGCCGCCGTCGGCATGCCCAATCTGAAGGGTGCCAAGATCAAGCTGATCTTCGGCGACCACCAGGGCAACCCGCAGGTCGGCGCCACCGAGACCGAACGGCTGATCACCCAGGAGAAGGTGGTGGCCGTGATGGGCGCCTATTTCTCCAACGTCACCGCGACGGCGAGCCAGGCGGCGGAACGCTACGGCATTCCGTTCATGAATGCGGACTCGTCGTCGGTCACGCTGACCCAGCGCAATTTCAAGTGGTTCTTCCGCACGACGCCGCATGACGACCTGTTCGTCACCAACTTCTTCACCTTCCTGCAGGATTTCGAGAAGAAGAAGAACGTTCGCCTGCGCGACATCGCGCTCTTCAACGAGAACACGCTGTGGGGCAACGAGACCACGCGGCTCGAACTGAAGCTGGCCGATCAGCAGGAATTCAAGGTCGTTGAAAAGCTGCATTACCCGGCTAAGACCGCCCAGATGACCTCCGAGGTCCAGCGGCTCAAGGCGGCGAACCCCGCCGTGATCATGCAGTCGTCCTATCTCGGCGATGCGATCCTGTCGATGAAGACCTACAAGGAACTGGGGTTCATGCCCCAGATGCTGCTGGCCAACGATGCCGGCTTCAACGATTCCGAATTCCTCAAGACGCTCGGCAAGGATGGCGAGTTCGTCATCAGCCGCGAGGTCTGGGCGCTGGACCAGGCCGACCGCAACCCGCTGATCAAGGCGGTCAACGCGCTGATGCTCGAACGTGCCAAGGTCAACTTCAACGGCAACTCGGCCCGCGCCTTCACCGGCATGGCCGTGCTGGCCGATGCCATCAACCGGGCCGGGTCGACCAGCCCCGAGGATATCCGCAAGGCGCTGGCCGCGACCGATATCGGGTCGGACCGGATCATCATGCCGTGGAAGGGCATCAGGTTCGACCAGTCCGGCCAGAACGAACTGGGCCAGGGCATCATTGTCCAGGTCCAGGGTGGCCAGTACGTCACGGTCTGGCCGTTCGACGTCGCCACCAAGGACATCGTCTTCCCCATCCCCGCCTGGAACGCACGCTGATCCAGGAACACCTCGCCGCGCCCGGCAACGGGCGCGGCGCTTCTCGGATGGGGACATCATGCATATCGACATCCTGCTGCAGATCGCGGTCTCCGGACTGCTGATCGGCCTGATCTACGCCCTCGTCGCCATCGGCCTGACCCTGATCTTCGGCGTGATGGACATCGTCAACTTCGCCCATGGCGAATTCCTGATGCTTGGCATGTACGCCTGCTTCTGGGCCTTCGCGCTGTGGGCGTTCGACCCGATCTTCACCTTGCCGCTGACCGCGCTGCTGCTGTTCGGGGTCGGCGTCGCGATCTACCAGACGGTGATCCGGCGCATCATCAAGGCGCCGATGCTGTCGCAGATCTTTGCGACCTTCGGGCTGATGATCCTGCTGCGCGGCCTGGCGCAATTCTTCTGGAAGCCCGATCACCGGCTGGTCGGCCATTCGATCGTCGACGGCCGGATCGCGCTTGGCCCGGTTCAATTCGGCCTGCCGCAGACCGTCGCCGCCCTCGGCGCGGTGCTGATCACCGGCGGCCTCTGGTTCTTCCTGAACCGTACCCGGCTCGGCACCGCGCTGGAGGCGACCGCGATCGACAAGGAAGCCGCGACCCTGATGGGCATCGATGCCCAGAGGATGTTCGCCCTGGCCTGGGGCATCGGCGCGGCCTGCGCCGGCGTCGCCGGCGGGCTGCTCTCGACCTTCTTCCCGATCTTCCCCGAGGTCGGCGCCAATTTCAGCCTGACGGCCTTCGTGGTCGTCGTCCTCGGCGGCTTCGGCAGCATCGCCGGGGCCTTCTGGGCCGGCATCATCGTCGGCCTGGTCGAAGTCGCCGGCGGTTTCTTCGTCGGCCCCGAATACAAGGTGGCGATCGTCCTGTCGCTGATGCTGCTCGTGCTGCTGGTCCGTCCCCGCGGCCTGATGGGAAAGGCGTGATCCGATGACCGATCTTCGCAAGGCCGCCGGACCGGCCCTGTTCTTCGCGGTGGCGCTGGCGTTGCCGCTGGTCGTGACCGATCCGGCGCGACTGAACTTCCTGATCCTGATCCTGATGGGCGCGCAGCTAGGCGTCGCCTGGAATGTGCTGGGCGGCTATGCCGGCCAGGTCTCGCTCGGCCATACCGTATTCTACGGCATCGGTGCCTACGCCTCGACGATGCTGTCGCTGAAGCTGGGGCTGTCGCCCTGGCTCGGCATGCTGGCCGGCGGGGTGGTCGCCGTCGCCTTCGCCCTGGCGATGGGCTGGCCCTGTTTCCGGCTGAAGGGGCACTATTTTGCGATGGCGACGATCGCGGTGGCCGAGATCGTGCAGGTGCTGGTCACCGGGTCGGACTGGCTGGAAGGCGCGGTAGGGCTTTATCCGCCGATGTCACCGACCGGCTTCGGCGCGATGGTCTTCGGGACCTCGAAGGTTCCCTACTACTATCTGATCCTCGGCCTGCTCACCCTGTCGCTTGCCGCCGGCTGGGCGATCGAGCGCAGCTTCATCGGCTACTATTTCCGCGCGATCAAGGATGAGCCGGAGGCGGCGCGCGCCCTCGGCGTGAACCTTACCCGCTACAAGCTCGTGGCCATCGCTGTATCGGCCTTCCTGACGGCGCTGGGCGGCACGTTCTACGCGCAGAAGGAACTGTTCATCGATCCCGGCTCGGTGCTGTCGACCTCGATCTCGATCAAGATCGCGCTGATCACCATCCTGGGGGGCGTCGGCTCGCTGTTCGGGCCGGTCGTCGGGGCCGTGATCCTGGTCGCGGTCGAGGAATACAGCCGGGTCATCTTCGGCTCGACGGGGGCCGGCACCGACATGATCGTCTATGCCGTGCTGATCATCCTGGTTGCGGTCTACAGCCCGACCGGCGTGATGGGCCTGGCCCGCGATCTGAAGCGGCGCTTCGTGCCGGGGCGCACCGCCGCGGAGGTACGGCCATGAGCGGCGCCTTGCTGAGCGTGTCGGCGCTGACCAAGGCGTTCGACGGCCTGGTGGCGAACCGCGACATCGGCTTTGCGGTCGGGGTTGGCGAGATCGTCGGCCTGATCGGGCCGAACGGGGCGGGCAAGACGACCTTGTTCAACTGCCTTGCCGGGTTCCATCGGCCGACGGCGGGCCAGGTGGTGTTCGATGGCCAGGATATCACCGGCGTCGAGCCCGACGAGGCCGCGGCGCTCGGCATTGCCCGCACCTTCCAGATCGTGCGTGTGTTCCATTCGATGACGGCGCTGGAGAACGTGATGGTCGGGGCGATGCTGCATCACAAGCGCGTCGGCCACGCCCGCGAGGTGGCGCGGCGCGAACTCGATTTCGTCGGGCTGGGTCATCGCGCCGCGGCGGCCGCGGGCGAACTGACGGTGTCCGAACAGAAGCGGCTCGAGGTGGCCCGCGCCCTCGCATCCGGCCCCAAGCTGATCCTGCTCGACGAGGTGATGGCCGGGCTCAATCAGACCGAGGTGCGCGAGGCCTCGGGCCTCGTGCGCCGCATCCGGGAGCGGGGCATCGCCTCGATCATCGTCGAGCATGTGATGGAGGGCATCATGCCGATCGCCGACCGCATCCTGGTGCTGGACTACGGGGCAAAAATCGCCGACGGCACCCCGGCCGAGATCGCCCGGGACCCGGCCGTCATCGCAGCCTATCTGGGGGAATGACGGCGATGCTGGAAGTCCATCACATCCATTCGAGCTATCGCCGCGTACCGGCGATCCGCGACGTTTCGCTCAGCGTCGGCAAGGGTGAGATCGTGGCGATCGTCGGCGGCAACGGCAACGGCAAGTCGACGACGCTGCGCGCGATCGTCGGGCTGAACGGCATCGATTCCGGCGGCGTATCGTTCAAGGGCGAGGACCTCACCGCCATGCCCGCCCACCACCGGGTCCGGCGCGGGCTGGTGCTGGTGCCCGAGGGGCGGCGGCTGTTTCCGCGGCTGACGGTCGAACAGAATCTGATGCTCGGCGCCTTCGCCGGCGATGACGACGAGTATCGGCGCGAAACCCTCGCGTTCTCCTACGCCACCTTTCCCGTGCTGGGCGAGCGTCGGCGCCAGCAGGCGGGCACGCTGTCGGGCGGCGAGCAGCAGATGCTGGCGATGTGCCGCGGGCTGATGGGCCGGCCGGAACTGCTGATGCTCGACGAACCCTCCTGGGGTGTCGCCCCGAAGCTCGTCACCCGCATCTTCGAGACCATCCAGCTGATCCGTGCGCGCGGCATCGCGATCCTGCTGGTCGAACAGAACATCCACCGCGCCCTCGAGATCGCCAATCGGGGCTATGTCATCCAGACCGGCCGCATCGTGATGGAGGGGCCGGGCCGCGATCTCCTGGCCGACGATACCATCCGCCAGGCCTATCTCGGGATGTGAGGGAACGCCGCGATGATCCACGCCAATGCCGCTGCCGACCGTGCCGCCATCCGCGCCGGCCTTCACGCTGGCCCGACCGCCGGTCTCGCCCCCGGCCATGTCCAGGGCAACTTGGTCATCCTGCCCCAGGACTGGGCCAACGAGTTCCTGCGCTTCTGCCAGGCCAATCCGAAGCCCTGCCCGCTGCTGGCCGTATCGGAGGTCGGCGATCCGATGCTGCCGACCCTCGGGGCCGATATCGACATCCGGACCGACGTGCCGCGCTATCGGGTCTATCGCGACGGCGAACTGGCGGCCGAGCCGACGGAGATCGCCGCGCTGTGGCGCGACGATTTCGTCACCTTCGTCATCGGCTGCTCGTTCTCGTTCGAGGAAGCACTGCTCGCCGCCGGCGTGCCGGTCCGCCATATCCAGATGCACCGCAACGTGCCGATGTATCGCACGTCGCTGCCCTGCGTGCCGGCGGGGCGGTTCCGGGGCGACCTCGTCGTGTCGATGCGACCGCTCGCCCCGGCCGATGCCATCCGGGCGGTGCAGATCACCTCACGCTTTCCGTCGGTGCATGGCGCCCCGGTCCATCTCGGCGCGCCCGAGCGGATCGGCATCGCCGACATCGACCGGCCTGACTACGGCGATGCGGTGGAAATCGGCGACGGAGAGCTGCCGGTCTTCTGGGCCTGCGGCGTCACCCCGCAGGTCGCGATCCGCAATGCCCGGCCGCCGATCGCGATCACCCACAGCCCCGGCACGATGCTGATCACCGACCTGCTGAACACACGCCTGGCTGCGCTTTGACAAGCGGGCGGGGCCGGATCTCGTATCCGGCCCCGCCCTGGCCGTCAGGCGGCGCGCCTGTCGGCCTCGATCTGGCGCGGCGCGGGACTGCGCGCAATCTCGATCTGGCGCGGCTTCAGCGCTTCGGGCAGGTCGCGATGGAGTTCGATGGTCAGAAGGCCATGTTCGAGCCGTGCGCCGGTCACGCGTACATGGTCGGCCAGGTCGAACCGGCGCTGGAAGCCGCGATCGACGATGCCGCGATGCAGATACTCGCCGCCGGTCTCGGCCTTCCTGGTGCCGCTGACGACCAGGGCATTCGCCTCCTGCGTCACACTGAGGTCCTCGGGCGCGAAGCCCGCGGTCACGACGGTGATGCGGTAGTCGTTCTCGCCGACCCGCGCGATGTCGTAAGGCGGCCAGGCGTCGAGCGCGGCGAGGCGGCGGCTGTTTTCCAGCATGCCGGCGATCCGGTCGAAACCGATCGTGGAACGGAACAACGGCGCAAAATCGATCGTGGACATTGCCATATCCTCCTTGGAGCAACATGGAAACGTGGGGGGCGGCGCCGTCCCTCCCGGCGCCGCCCGGACGATGCCGGCCCCTGCATCAGGCAGCCGGCGGGTCTGGCCGATCAGAAGTCCATGCCGCCGGGCACAGGCGGGGCGGCCGTCTCCTTCTTCGGCTTCTCGGCGACCAGGGCCTCGGTCGTGATCAGCAGGCCGGCGACGGATGCGGCATCCTGCAGGGCGGTGCGCACGACCTTCGCCGGGTCGATCACGCCGTTGGCCACGAGATCCTGGTATTCGCCGGTCGCGGCGTTATAGCCCCAGCTGTAGTCGTCCCTCTCCAGCAGCTTGCCGACGATCAGCGAACCGTCGGCCCCGGCATTCAGGGCGATCTGGCGGGCCGGCGCCTGGATCGCGCGGCGAACGATCTCGATGCCGGCCTTCTGGTCGTCGTTGGCTGCCTTGACCCGCTCGATGGCCTTGGCCGCCCGCAACAGGGCGACGCCGCCACCCGGCAGGATGCCTTCCTCGACCGCGGCGCGAGTCGCGTGCAGGGCGTCGTCGACGCGATCCTTCTTCTCCTTGACCTCGACCTCGGTCGCGCCGCCGACGCGGATCACGGCGACGCCGCCCGCCAGCTTGGCCAGGCGCTCCTGCAGCTTCTCGCGATCGTAGTCGGAGGTCGTCTCCGCGATCTGGGCGCGGATCTGGTTGCAGCGCCCCTCGATTTCCGGCTTCTTGCCGGCCCCGTCGACGATCGTGGTGTTCTCCTTTTCGATCACTACCTTCTTGGCCCGGCCGAGCATGGCAAGCGTGACGTTCTCGAGCTTGATGCCGAGGTCCTCGGAGATCACCTGCCCGCCGGTCAGGATCGCCATGTCTTCGAGCATCGCCTTGCGGCGATCGCCGAAGCCGGGCGCCTTGACCGCCGCGATCTTCAGGCCGCCGCGCAGCTTGTTGACGACCAGCGTGGCCAGCGCCTCGCCCTCGACCTCCTCGGCGACGATGACCAGCGGCTTGCCGGTCTGGACGACCGATTCCAGCAGCGGCAGCATGGCCTGCAAGCCCGACAGCTTCTTCTCGTGCAGCAGGATGTAGGGGTCTTCGAGTTCGACCCGCATCTTCTCGGTGTTGGTGACGAAGTAGGGCGAGATGTAGCCGCGGTCGAACTGCATGCCTTCGACCACTTCGAGCTCGGTGTCGAGGCTCTTGGCTTCCTCGACGGTGATCACGCCCTCGTTGCCCACCTTCTGCATCGCCTCGGCGAGGAAGCGGCCGATCTCGGTGTCGCCATTGGCCGAGATGGTGCCGACCTGGGCGATCTCGTCGTTGCGGGTGATCTTGCGCGCCCGGCCCTTCAGATCGTCGACGACCGCGGCCACGGCGAGGTCGATGCCGCGCTTCAGGTCCATCGGGTTCATGCCGGCGGCCACGGCCTTGGCCCCTTCCTTGACGATCGCCTGGGCGAGGACGGTGGCCGTCGTGGTGCCGTCACCGGCGAGGTCGTTGGTCTTGGACGCGACCTCGCGCACCATCTGGGCGCCCATGTTCTCGAACTTGTCCTCGAGTTCGATTTCCTTGGCGACGGTCACGCCGTCCTTGGTGATGCGCGGGGCGCCGAAGCTCTTCTCGATCACCACGTTGCGGCCCTTCGGCCCCAGCGTGACCTTGACCGCATTGGCCAGGGTGTCCACGCCGCGCAGCATCTTGTCGCGCGCGTCCGCCGAGAACTTCACATCCTTGGCAGCCATTTTCCCTACTCCTCAGAATTCAGCCTTACGCGGCCTTGCGCACGGGGGCGCCGGCCTGGATCACGCCCAGGACGTCGCTCTCCTTCATGATCAGCAGGTCTTCGCCATCGATCTTGACCTCGGTCCCCGACCATTTGCCGAACAGGACGCGGTCGCCGGCCTTGAGGTCGAGCGGCACCAGCCTGCCGCTCTCGTCGCGGGTGCCCGGGCCCACGGCCAGCACTTCGCCTTCCTGCGGCTTTTCCTTCGCGGTGTCGGGAATGATGATGCCGCCAGCGGTCTTCTGGTCGGCTTCGATGCGGCGCACGACGACGCGGTCGTGCAGCGGGCGGAATTGCATGCAGTTCCTCCTGTTGCAGGGCAGCTATGTCATGAACCCAAGCGGGTTGGGCGACACCGAGGTAGGCGAGGCCGTTTTGCCCTTCAAGACCGGACAAAGACATTTTTTCGCCTGGCTTCGCGGTAGGCGCCTCGACTGCTTGCATATTTTTTGTGCAGCGCCGGTCTGAAAATCCGGCAGACCGGTGTAGTTCGGTGGAATAATCCTCGTCCGCTCCATGGCACGGGAATTGCCTCTTCACTGTCAGAAAAATGACATCGGGGGCTTTTCCATGGGTTTCAGGCATCTGGCACTGGCGGCGGGTATCGCGCTCGGCGCGTTGTGGACCGGCCAGGCGGCAATGGCGCAGGGCACGCTGCGCATCGGCATGACCGCCTCGGACATTCCGCTGACCACCGGCCAGACCGACAATGGCGGCGAGGGGCAGCGCTTTCTCGGCTTCACCGCTTATGACGCGCTGGTAAACTGGGACCTGTCGAAGGCGGACAAGCCGTCGGACCTGGTGCCGGGCCTCGCCACCTCCTGGTCGGTCGACCCGAACGACAAGACCAAGTGGACGTTCAAGCTGCGCGAAGGGGTGACCTTCCACGATGGCGGGCCGTTCACCGCCGATGCCGTGGTCTGGAATTTCGACAAGCTGCTGGTCAAGGAATCGCCGCAGTTCGATCCGCGCCAGTCGGCCCAGGGCCGTTCGCGCATTCCCGCCGTGGCCAAGTACCGGGCGGTCGATCCGCTGACGCTCGAGATCATCACCAATGTTCCCGATGCGACGCTGCCCTATCAGCTCGCCTGGATCATGATGTCCTCGCCCAGCCAGTGGGAGAAGGTCGGCAAGTCCTGGGATGCCTTCGCCAAGACGCCGGCCGGCACCGGTCCGTGGAAGATTGTCAATTTCGTGCCGCGTGAGCGGGTCGAGATGGTGCCGAACAAGGACTACTGGGACAAGGCGCGGGTGCCGAAGCTGGACCGCCTGGTCCTGGTGCCGCTGCCCGAGGCGAACGCCCGCGTGGCCGCGCTCCGCTCGGGCCAGGTCGACTGGATCGAGGCGCCGCCGCCCGACGCCGTGCCGTCGCTGAAGCAGGCGGGCTTCAACCTTGTCACCAACAGCTATCCGCATAACTGGACGTGGCATCTGTCGCGGGTCGAAGGCTCGCCCTGGAACGACATTCGCATCCGCAAGGCGGCCAACCTAGCGATCGACCGCCAGGGGCTGAAGGAATTGCTGGGCGGCCTGATGATTCCGGCCGAAGGCTTCTTCCCGCCGGGCCACCAGTGGTTCGGCAACCCGACCTTCAAGGTCACCTACGATCTGCCCGCCGCCAAGAAGCTGATGGCCGAGGCCGGGTACGGCCCGGACAAGCCGCTGAAGACCAAGATCCTGATCTCGGCCTCGGGTTCCGGCCAGATGCAGCCGCTGCCGATGAACGAGTTCCTGCAGCAGCAATTGGCCGAGATCGGCCTGCAAGTCGAGTTCGAGGTCGTGGAATGGAACACGCTGATCAACATCTGGCGCGCCGGCGCCAAGCATGAAAGCGCGCGCGGCGGCACCGGCATGAACTATTCCTATTTCATCCAGGACCCGTTCACCGGCTTCATCCGTCACCTGCAATGCAACCTGGCACCGCCGGCCGGCACGAACTGGGGTTATTACTGCGACCCGGCGATGGACAAGCTGTTCGACGAGGTCCGCAATACCTTCGACAAGGACGCGCAGACCAAGGTGCTGCAGAAGGTCCATGAGAAATACGTCGACGATGCGCTGTTCCTGATGGTCACCCACGATGTCAACCCGCGGGCGATGACCAAGAAGGTCCAGGGCTTCGTCCAGGCCCAGAACTGGTTCCAGGACTTCTCGCCGATCACCATGGCGCCCTGAACGAGCCAACGATGCTGATCTACGCCGTCAAACGCCTCGTCTACATGCTGCCGGTGGCGGTGGGGGTCAGCATCGTCTGTTTCCTGCTGGTCCATATCGCCCCGGGCGATCCGCTGACCGCGGTGCTGCCGTCCGACGCTTCCGCCGAACTACAGGCCCAGATGCGGGCAGTCTACGGTTTCGACCGGCCGTTGCCGGTGCAATACGGCCTGTGGGCCTGGCGGGTGCTGCACGGCGATTTCGGTGCCTCGATCGCCACCGGCCGGCCGGTGGCGACAGAACTGGCCAACGCCGTCGTCAACTCGCTGATTCTGGCGGCGGTGGCGACGTGCATCGGGTTCTTCTTCGGTACGCTGTTCGGCGTCGTCGCCGGCTATTTCCGCGGCTCGCTGATCGATCGCCTGTGCTCGACGCTGTCGGTGCTGGGGGTCAGCGTGCCGCATTACTGGCTGGGCATGGTGCTGGTGATCGTCTTCTCGGTCGAACTGGGCTGGCTGCCCGCGACCGGCGGCGGACCGGGCGGGTCGGCCGGCCGGTCGTTCGACTGGGCCTATCTGCAATACCTGCTGTTGCCGGCGATCACCATGTCGGTCATTCCGATGGGCATCGTCGCCCGCACCCTGCGGGCGCTGGTCGGCGACATCCTGAACCAGGAGTTCATCAACGCTCTGGGCGCGAAGGGCCTCGAGCATCGCGGCATCTTCCGCCATGTCGTCAAGAACGCGGCACCCACCGCCTTCGCGGTGATGGGCCTGCAGCTCGGTTATCTGCTGGGCGGCTCGATCCTGATCGAGACGGTCTTCGCCTGGCCCGGTACCGGCTTTCTGCTGAATGCCGCGATCTTCCAGCGCGACCTGCCGCTGCTGCAGGGCACGATCCTGGTCCTGGCACTGTTCTTCGTGGGGGTGAACCTGGTGGTCGACATCGTCCAGACCTCGGTCGATCCGCGGATGCAGCGCGCATGACCGCGGCAACCGTGACCTTGCCGGCCGCCGCCGTCGCGCGCTCGCCCGGCTACTGGTCGGGCGTCGCCCGGCGGCTGATGCGCGATCCCGTGGCGATGGCGGCGCTGGCCGTCATCGTCGCCCTGGTACTGATGGCGATCCTGGCACCGTATCTGGCGCCCAACGATCCGTCCAAGGGGATGATGCTGCGCCGGCTGAAGCCGATCGGCTTTGCCGGCTTCCCCCTCGGCACCGACGAACTGGGGCGCGACATGCTGTCCCGCCTGATCTACGGCGCGCGGCTGTCGCTGCTGATGGGGGTGACGCCGGTGCCGATCGCCTTCGTGATCGGCGCGGCGATCGGCATCACCGCCGGTTATGTCGGCGGGCTGCCCAATACGCTGATCATGCGCACCGTCGACATTTTTTATGCCTTCCCGTCGGTGCTGCTGGCCGTGGCGCTGTCCGGCGCGCTGGGGGCCGGGCTGACCAACGCGCTGGTCTCGCTGACGCTGGTCTTCGTGCCGCCGATCGCGCGGGTCGCGGAGAGCGTCACGACCCAGGTGCGCAATCTCGACTATGTCGATGCGGCACGCGCTTCCGGTGCCGGGGCCTTCACCATCGTGCGTGTCCACGTGCTGGGCAACGTGCTCGGGCCGGTCTTCGTCTACGCCACCAGCCTGGTGTCGGTGTCGATGATCCTGGCATCGGGACTGTCCTTCCTGGGCCTTGGCGTGCGCCCGCCCGAGCCGGAATGGGGCCTGATGCTGAACACGCTGCGGACGGCGATCTATACCCAGCCGATGGTCGCGGCCCTGCCGGGCGTGATGATCTTCATCACCTCGGTCGCCTTCAACATGTTCTCGGACGGCCTGCGCGGGGCCATGGACGTGAAATCGTGAGCGTCGATCCCCGCGATCGTGGCGGACCGGCCCAGCCGCTGCTGGCGGTCAACGGCCTGGTCAAGCATTTCCCGGTCAAGGGCCGCGGCCTGCTCGGCCGCGGCGGGGTGGTGCGGGCGGTCGACGGCGTCGACTTCACGCTGCTGAAGGGCGAGACGCTCGGCGTCGTCGGCGAAAGCGGCTGCGGCAAATCGACCACCGCGCGGCTGCTGATGCAGCTGATCCGGCCGGATCGGGGCGAGATCGTGTTCGACGGCGAACAGCTGGGCGCCGGCCTCGACCTGCGCAGCTATCGCGCCCAGGTTCAGATGGTGTTCCAGGATTCCTACGCTTCGCTCAATCCGCGGCTGACCATCGGGGACTCGATCGCCTTCGGCCCGCGGGTCCACGGCGTCGCGGCGGGCAAGGCGATGGCGCGGGCCCACGACCTGCTGGCCCGCGTCGGGCTGGAGCCGGCGCGTTTTGCCGGGCGCTATCCGCATGAGCTGTCCGGCGGTCAACGCCAGCGCGTCAATATCGCCCGTGCCCTGGCGCTGGAACCGCGGCTCGTCATCCTCGACGAGGCCGTGTCGGCGCTGGACAAGTCGGTCGAGGCCCAGGTGCTGAACCTGCTGCTCGACCTCAAGGCCGAATTCGGATTGACCTACATCTTCATCTCGCACGACCTGAACGTCGTCCGCTTCATGGTCGACCGGGTGATGGTCATGTATCTCGGCAAGGTCGCCGAAATCGGCGCCCGCGACGCGATCTTCGCCACGCCGGGCCATCCCTACACCGCGGCCCTGCTGGCCTCGATGCCGAAGATGGACCCGGCCCATCGGACGATGGAGGCACCGCTGTCCGGCGATCCGCCCAATCCGATCAACCCGCCGTCGGGCTGTCGTTTCCATCCGCGCTGCGCGATGGCCGAGGCCGTATGCGCGTCCGACGTTCCCGCCTTGGGCGGGGTGCGCCCGGGCCAGGTCGCGGCCTGCTTTGCCGGCCAGCCCGGCTCCGGCCATTCGCGGGCGGCGGCAGCATGATCGAGATCGAAAAGCTCGAAGTCACCTTCACCGGCGGGCGCAAGCCGGTGCGCGCGGTCAATGGCGTCGATCTCTCGGTGCCGCAGGGCAGCGTGCTGGCGCTGCTCGGCGAGTCGGGGTCCGGCAAGTCGGTCACGCTGCGGTCGCTGCTGCGCCTTCATCCGGAGAAGCGGACGAGGATCGGCGGCAGCATCCGGGTCGGCGGGCAGGATGTCATGGCCCTGAACCGCCGCCAGCTGGCCGACCTGCGGGGCCGTGTCGTCTCGATGGTGTTCCAGGAGCCGATGCTGGCCCTCGATCCCGTCTACACCGTCGGCCGCCAGATCACCGAGGCGATCCGCAAGCACGAGGGGATTTCGGAGGCGGCGGCACGGGCAAGGGCGCTGGCGCTGTTCGAGCGTGTGCGCATTCCATCGCCGGAACGCCGGCTCGACGCCTATCCGCACGAGATGTCCGGGGGCATGCGGCAGCGGGCGATGATCGCCCTGGCGCTGTCCTGCAACCCCAAGGTGCTGCTGGCCGACGAACCGACCACGGCGCTCGATGCCACGGTGCAGATCCAGATCCTGCTGCTGCTGCGCGAGTTGCAGCGCGAACTGGGGCTGACCGTCATCTTCGTCACCCACGATATCGGTGTCGCCGTCGAGGTCGCCGATCGCATCGCCGTGATGTATGCGGGCCGGATCGTCGAACAGGGTTCGGTGCCCGACGTCATCGGCAATCCGCTGCATCCCTATACCCGTGGCCTGCTTGCCGCGCGGGTCGACGAAGCGGTGCCGGGCAGCCGCCTGGTCACCATTCCGGGCTCGCCGCCCGACCTCGCTGACCTGCCGAAGGGCTGTGCCTTCGCCGCGCGCTGCGCCCAGGTCCATGCAGCCTGCCAGGACCAGGTGCCGGCGCTGGCCGGGCGGCTCGGCGATCATCGGGCGGCCTGCCTGCTGACATGACGGCGCGGATCGCGCTGGTCAATCCGAACACGTCGCTTGCCACGACCGAGGCGATGCTGGCCATCGCCCGCCGGGCAGCCCCCGGCGGGGTCGAGATCGTCGGCTTGACCGCGCCGTTCGGCAGCCACCTGATCACGACCGTGTCTGGCCTGGCCGAGGCGAGCCGTGCGGTGGCAAGCCTGGCGCCCGACATCGCCGCCGACGGCGTCATCGTGGCTGCCTTCGGCGATCCCGGGCTCGACGAATTGCGCGCAAGGCTCGCCATACCGGTGACCGGCATCGGCGAGGCGGCATTCCTGGCGGCTGCGGGCCGCCGCGCCGCCGTGGTGACCACGACGCCCGATCTGGCCCCGGCGATCCGGGAGATGGCGCGTCGCCACGGCCACGACGACCTGCCCGTGGTTCTGACGCCGGGTGATCCAGGCCGCCTGATGGCCGACCCCGCGGCGCTGCTGGCTGCGCTGCTCGATGCCTGCCATCAGGCGGTGGACCGGTATCGCGCGGAGGCACTGATCATCGGCGGCGGCCCGCTGGCCGAGGCGGCCAGGGTCCTGCGGCACCGGGTGCCGGTTCCGATGATCGAGCCGGTGCCGGCGGCGGTCGACCTCGCCTGGCGGCGCATTTCACACCGGTTTGTCTGATCTTTTTCTCCCGCGCATGCGAAATGACGCTCGCTTGACGGTGCGCTGCGACGTTTGATAGGGATAGTCATCAGACAAATAAATTCTGCCTCGGGGGAGGAAAATGCGGCTTCGGGTCGAACGGCCGCTGCGTGAAAAGGTCCAGGACGGTGTGCTGGAACTGATCCGCAAACAGCGACTGAAGGCCGGCGACCAGTTGCCGACCGAAAGCGAATTGTCGGCGACCTTCGGCGTCGGACGCTCGACCCTGCGCGAGGCGGTCGCCAACCTCGTGTCGCAGGGCCTGCTCTATCGGGTACAGGGCCGCGGTACCTTCGTGCAGCGCCCGCCGGTCGTGCTGAACCATGACCTGGCCGACCTGAAATCGGTGACCGAACTGATCCGTGGCATTAAGGAGGAGCCGTCGACCGACCGCGTCCAGGTCAAGACCATCGCGGCACCGGACGACCTGGCCCGCCGCCTGGACCTTAAGCCGGGTGATCCTTGCGTCCGCATCGAGCGGGTCCGGCGCGCCGGCACGGTGATCGCCGCCTATTGCATCGATATCGTCCGCAAGGACGTCTACGATACCTGCCAGGGCGAGATCGGCGAATCGCTGTTCGAACTGTTCGCCGCGGCCGGGCATCCGATGGCCTATACCCACACGGCGATCGCCCCGACCGTGCTGACCCGCCGGGATCTGCCGGAAATGTCGGAGAGCGTCGGGCTTTTCCTGCTGCTCGAGGAAGTTTTCTACGACGCGGCGGGCATGCCGATCTGCTACTCGAACGATTATTACAACACCGACGTCGTCCGCTTCGATCTGATCCGGCGGCGCCGCCCCGATGCGTGAGAACGATCATGGCCTTTGAACGGATCACCGAAGCCAATATCGCGGCCTATCTTGCCGGCCTGCCGGCGATGCACGAGCGTTTCACCAGCTTCGACGATCTCGACGTGCGTGAGGTCGGCGACGGCAACCTGAACTTCGTCTTCGTCGTCACCAACCGCCGCAATGCCGACGAGACGGTCGTGGTCAAGCAGGCGGTACCGTTCCTGCGGGTCGTCGGCGAATCCTGGCCGCTGACCCGCCATCGCATGGATTTCGAGGTGGCCGCGCTGGAACGCTTCGGCGCGCTGTGCCCCGAGCACGTGCCGGCGGTCTATCACGCGTCGTCGGACATGTCGCTCGTGGTCATGCGCAACCTGCGCAACCATCGCATCCTGCGGCACGAACTGATGGAAGGCCTGGTGTTTCCGCGCATGGCCGATCACCTGTCGACCTTCATGGCGCGCACATTGTTCCACACGTCGGACCTGTTTCTCGGCCATGACGTGAAGAAGGAAGCGGTCGGCCGCGCCATCAACATCGAGCTGTGCAAGATCACCGAGGATTTTGTCCTTACCCATCCCTACGAGGACAACGAGACCAACGCCTATAATCCGGCCCTGCCGCGTGCGGCGATCGACGCGATCCAGCGCGAGCCGGGCCTGCGCGCCGCGGTCGGCGAGATCAAATACGCCTTCATGACCCGCGCCGAGGCGCTGATCCACGGCGACCTGCATACCGGCTCGATCATGGCGAACGCCGAGGAAACCTTCGTCATCGACCCCGAATTCTCGTTCTACGGGCCGATGGGGTTCGATCCCGGCGCGCTGATCGCCAATCTGCTGCTGGCCTATCTGTCGCAGGATTACCGGCAGCGCGCGGCCGGCCGCGACCCTGCGCCCTATCGCGACTGGCTGCTTGCCGCGACGCGCGAGGTCTGGACGTCGTTCGAGGCCAAGTTCCTGGGTCTCTGGCGCGCGGAAGATGCCGAGCGCGGCACGTCGTTCATCGGCCGCGACCTCGACGGAGAGAGCGCCGAGGCGTTCCGCCAGGCGTTCATGAAGCGGCTGTTCGCCGACACGCTGGGCTTTGCCGGGGTCAAGATGATGCGGCGCATCGTCGGCCTGGCCAAGGTCGCCGAGATCGCGACGATTCCCGACCTGGAGGAGCGTGCGCGGGCCGAGGTGGCGGCCTTGCGCCTCGGCGCCGAACTCGCCCGGGGCCGGGCGGGCTTCGCCGGCATCGGCGACGTCATCGACCTGGCCCGCGAGCTGTCGGCGCGATGACCGCCGTTTCCGTCCGCGACATCGGCAAGCGCTTCGGCCCGACGGTCGCGCTGCATGGCGTCTCGTTCGATTTCAACCCGGGCGAGATCTTTGCGCTGGTCGGTGCCAACGGCGCCGGCAAGTCGACCCTGATCAAGATCATCTGCGGCTATTATCCCGACTACGATGGCGAGATCCTGGTCGACGGCAAGCCGGTGCGCTTTTCATCGCCGCACGAGGCCTATCGCAACGGCATCGCCACGGTCCATCAGCTGATCGACCAGGGCGTCGTGCCCAACATGACGATCGCCGAGAACCTGGCGCTGGCCGAGTTGCTGGTGGGCGAGGGCGCGCCGTTCTTCTATCGGCCGCAGCAGATCGCCCGGCGGGCCGCCGAGATCGCGGCCCGCATGGGGCTCGATCACCTCGACCTCGACATGCAGGTGGCCGACCTGGCGCAGTCCGACCGACAGCTGATCGCCATTGCCCGGGCGCTGGCGACCGACCCGAAGCTGCTGATCCTCGACGAGCCGACCTCGTCGTTGTCGGAACGCGAGGCCGACCGGCTGTTCTCCCGCCTCGACCGCCTGCGGCGCGAAGGCGTCGCCATTCTCTACGTCTCCCATCGCCTGCACGAGATCGAGCGCATCGCCGACCGTGTCGGGGTCATTCGCGACGGCCGCTTCGGCGGCCTGCTTCAGGCGCCGTTCAAGGTGACCGAAATCGTCACCGCGATGGTCGGCGATCTCGACCGGGCCGAGGACCGCGTCGCGGTCGTGCCCGACCAGTCTGGTGCACCGCGCCTGGAACTTCGCGACCTCGTGGTGATGCCTGGCGCCCCGCCGCTGAACCTCGTCGCCCGTGCCGGCGAGATCGTCGGCGTCACCGGGCTGATCGGGGCGGGCAAGTCCGAACTGGCGCAATGCCTGTTCGGGCTGCGCCAGCCGGTCTCGGGCCAGATTCTGGTCGATGGCAGCCCGGTGGCCTCGGCCTCGGCCGCGCAGGCGATCGGCAACGGCATCTTCCTGGTGCCCGAGGATCGCGCGGCCAACGCGGTGATCCCGGAATTTACCATCCGCCACAACATCACCCTGCCGTTCCTGCGCGACTTCGGCGCCCTGTTCTCGTGGTCGGGCCTGATCCGCCATGATGCCGAGAAGCGCGCGGCGATGCGGATGATCGGGGCGATGGGGGTGAAATGCGACGGGGAAAGCGCCGAGATCGGCTCGCTTTCCGGCGGCAACCAGCAGAAGGTCGTGGTGGCCCGCTGGCTGGTCAAGCCGTCGCGGGTGCTGTTGCTGGACGAACCCTATCAGGGCATCGACATCCGCTCGCGCCATGACATCAACGCGCATCTGCGGGCGAACTGCCGCGACCGGGCGGTGATCGTCTTCGCCGCCGATCTCGACGAAATTCTCGAAGTGGCCGACCGGGTCGTGGTGCTGAACCACGGCGCGGTGGCGGGACAGCAACTGGTCGGCGCGATCGACCGGCGGCAATTGGTGCATTGGGCGGCGCAGGCGCCTCAGTCGCGTGAAAAGGGCAGGGCAGCCGTATGAGCCGCAAGGGCGACATGTCTAATTTCTTCATCCGCTACGGCTTTCTGATCGTCGTGGCCGTGTCGTTCGTCGGGCTCGGGCTGGTCCAGCCGGCGTTCTGGTCCGGCCCCAACCAGTTCTCGATCCTGCTCGGCGTCACCGTCTATGCGATCCTGGCGCTCGGCCTGACCTTCACCCTGGTGATCGACGGCCTCGACCTTTCGGTCGGCTCGACCGCGGCGATGACGGTGATGGCCGCGTCCTACTGCATGGTGGTGGCCGAAATGTCGGGCACCGCCACCGTGCTGACCTGCCTGGCGCTGGGCGCCCTGATCGGCCTGGTCAACGGCATCCTGATCGTGCGGCTGCGCATCCCCGACCTGCTCGCGACGCTCGGCACGATGTTCCTGATCCAGGGCCTGCAGCTGATTCCGTCGGGCGGACGCTCGATCGGCACCGGGATGATCCTGCCCAACGGCGAGGAGGCCGCGGGCAGCTTCTCCGACGGCTTCCTGTTTCTCGGCCAGGGGCGGCTGTTCGACCTGGTGCCGACACCGGTGCTGTTCATGCTGGCCCTGGCAGTGATCGTCTATGTCGTGCTCGACCATACCCGCTGGGGCCGGGTGTTCTACGCGATCGGCGGCAACGCCGAGGCCGCCCGCCTGGTCGGGGCCGAGGTCGACCGCTACCGGATCGTCGCCTATGTGCTGTCCGGCCTGATCGCCTCTGTCGGCGGCATCATCCTGGCCGCGCGCGTCGGCCGCGGCGACGTCTCGTCCGGCGGCGGTCTCTTGCTCGATGCGGTCGGCGCGGCGCTGATCGGCTTCGCCGTGCTGGGCGCCCGGCGCCCCAATGCCTTCGGCACCATCGTCGGCGCGATCTTCGTCGGCATGCTGCTGAACGGACTGACCATGCTGAACCTGCCTTATTTCTGGCAGGACTTCATCAAGGGCGTCGTGCTCGTCGCGGCGCTCGCCTTCACTTTCGGCCTCGCCCGGCGGAGGTAGGCGCCGGTGTTCAGGGAAACAACCAGGAGGAAACGAGAATGTCACTGATCAAGTCGCTCGCGCTGACCGCCGTCGGCGTCGCCGCCTTGCTGGCGGCTGCGCCCGCCATGGCCCAGGGCGCCAAGCCGGCGCCGTTCGACGGCAAGAAGCAGGTCCATGTCGCCCTGATCCGCCAGATGGTGGAAGGCGAGTTCATGGAGATGTACCGGGCCGGGGCCGAGCGCCAGGCCGAGCTGATCGGCATGAAGCTGACCACCTTCGGCAAGAACATGGACAACCAGTCCCAGGCCAATTTCGTCTATCAGGCGATCAACATGGGGGTCGACGGCATCATCATCGACCACGGCCTGACCGAGACGCTGAAGAAGCCGGCGGCCGACGCCGTGGCCAAGGGCATCCCGGTCGTGGCCTTCGACGTCGACCTGCAGCATCCCGAAATCAACCAGATCGCCCAGGACGACGTGCTGCTCGGCCGCATGGCGCTCGAGGCGATGCTGAAGGATTTCCAGGGCAAGGCGAACATCGGTTACGTCTACGTCGCCGGCATCCTGCCGCTCGACAAGCGCGACAAGGCCTTCACCGACATCAAGGGTGCCAACCCCGGCATGAAGGAGATCGCGCGTACCGGCACGCTCGACTCGCCGTTCTCGGTCAAGAATGCCGAGCAGGTGAAGGCGGTGCTGCGCGCCAACCCGACGATCAATGCTTATTTCGCCCCCTATGACGAATTCGGCAAGGGCGTGGTGATGGCGCTGGAGGAGACCTCGATGACCGACAAGGTCAAGGTCTACACCGCCGACATCTCGACTCAGGACATCCAGCTGATGACCAAGCCGGGCAGCCCGTGGGCCGCCACCGCAGCGACCAACCCGGCCGCGATCGGCGCGGTCTCGGTGCGGGCGATCGCCAAGAAGCTCGCCAAGGAACCGCTGGACCACGAGATCACCATCCCGCCGACCCTGTTCACCCAGGCTGAGCTGATCTCGAGCGGCGTCAAGAACATGAAGCAGCTGCGCGAGAAGTTCCCGGCCTTCAACCAGGTCGACCGCGCCACCGCGCCGTGGATTCCGGTCGACAAGGCCGGGATGTTCTGATCGGGGGATTTTGAGTGGCCGATCGGGCCGCCGGACGGTATGTCTTGATCGTCCGGGCCAGTGCCCGATCGGAGCCCCTGCATGACCAGACGCATCGCGGTCGTCACCGGTAGCCGCGCGGAATACGGCCTTCTTTACTGGCTGATGCGGGCGATCGACGCCGACCCGGCGCTCGAGCTGCAACTGGTTGTTACCGGCATGCATCTCGCCCCCGAGTTCGGCCTGACGGTCGAGGATATCCGCCGCGACGGCTTTGCCATCGCCGATTGCGTCGAAACCCAGCTCTCTTCCGACAGCCGCGCCGGCATGGCGAAATCGCTCGGCCTCGGCATCGTCTCGATGACCGATTCTTTGCGCCGGCTGGCGCCGCATATCGTCGTGGTCCTCGGCGACCGCTATGAAATCCTTGCCGCCGCGCAGGCTGCCGCGCTGCTCGGTATCCCGGTTGCGCATATTGCCGGCGGTGAGGTGACAGAAGGCGCGGTCGACGACTGGATCCGGCACAGCATAACGAAGGCTGCGTGGTGGCATTTCGTCTCTACCGAACCGTATCGCCGGCGGGTCATTCAGTTGGGCGAAGACCCGAATCGTGTGTTCGATGTCGGTAATACCGGTCTCGATGCGATCAAGCGGATCGAGCCGCTGTCGCGGGACGAACTGGCTGCCGATTTGGGGATGTCGCTGGCATCGCCGCTTTTTCTCGCCACCTATCATCCGGCGACTTTGGGAGCCCTCAGGCCGGCGGCGGCCTTCGCCGAAATGCTTGCCGCGCTTGATCGATTTCCGCGGGCGACCGTGGTGTTGACGAAACCGAATGCCGATGCCGGTGGTCGCGAGATTGCGGCAATGGCTGAAGATTGGTCGGCGCGAAACGCCGCGCGGAGCCGCTGTGTCGTCTCGTTGGGTCAGCGCCGTTACCTGAGCCTCATGCGACAGGCGGACCTTGTCCTCGGCAATTCATCGAGTGGCATCATTGAGGCGCCAGCCGTCAAGGTCGCCACCGTCAATATCGGTGATCGGCAGAAAGGGCGGTTGTATTCGGCATCCATTCTGCATTGCGGCGAGACGGCCGACGAAATCGCGTCGGCAATCGAGGAGGCCATCTCGAACGAGTTTCGTGAGGCCGTCAAAGATGCCTCGTCCTTGTATGGCGATTGCAACGCCTCGGATGCGATCCACGCGATTCTTGCCAGCATCGAATTGCCCGTTGTGCTGGCGAAGAAGTTCCACGACGTGGCATCTGCTTGACACGGTTTCTGTGAGAGGAACGGTCTGATGACGTGGGATCCGGTTTGGGATGAGGTCTTTCGCAATCACCCCTGGGGAAAATACCCGGGCGAGGAGCTTATCCGCTTTGTTGCGCGCAATTTCTACCGCACCCCTGATCGCGCCGCCGTCCGGATCCTCGAGATCGGCTGCGGCCCCGGCGCCAATCTCTGGTACGTGGCGCGCGAGGGCTTCGGCTTTGCCGGCGTCGATGGCTCGCCCTCGGCGATCGATCAGGCCCGTGTCCGGCTCGATGCCGAAGTCCCCGACTGGTCGAGCCGGGGCAGCCTGCATGTCGGTGATGTCACGGTCCTGCCGTTCGCGGATGCCGGCTTCGACGCGGTGATCGACAACGAATGCGTCTACTGCAACGGCTTTGCCGAATCCCGGGCGATCTATGCCGAGGCGCATCGGGTACTCAAGCCCGGGGGCAGGCTCTATGCGCGTACCTTTGCCGACGGCTCGTGGGGCGACGGGACCGGCGAGAATGTGGGCAGGCGGCAATGGGTCTGCGGCGAGGGCCCGCTTGAGGGCAAGGGGCCGTCACGGTTTACCGCGGCCGAGGACATAGCCCCGCTGTTCGGCGATTTCCGCATCGATCAGGCCGAGATGGCGACGATTTCATACGATAACCTCGGCCATCAGGTTCGCGAATGGATCATCCACGCGACGAAGGCTTAACGGGAGCATTTTTTCACATCGGTCTGAAGGGCTGGCGGGCGGTTCATCGGCAAGGTCAACCCGCGCGCCCCAGAATCGATGCGCACATCTGCTCGATCATCGCGTCGTCGCAGTGGATGGCGCGGTTGATCGCGTAGTTTACCGCGAAGCCGTCGAAGGCCATCATCAGGATATGGGCGAAGCGTAGCGCGTCGATCTCGGCGGCGCGCCGTGGCGGCAGCGAGGCGGTCAGCAGCCCGGCGATCTTCTGCTCGGTCCAGCGCAGCAGCGCCGGATCGTAGCAATCTTCCGGTGTCGCCTGCGAGATCGCCTGGATCAGGTTGTTGGCGAAGCCGTTGCGGTCCGCCGGGATATCGCGCCACAGTTTCTCGACGATGCGGAAGACGCGCGCCTCGGGCGTGTCCAGGCCCGCGATCTCGGCGTCCAGCAAGTCGAGATGCTCCTTCAGCCAGGGGTCGTAGATCGCGAACACGATCTCGAGCTTCGATTTGAAATAGACGTAGACGTTCGACGGGGCCGTACCGGCGGCCTTGGCGATCTGGCTGACCGTCGCCCGCGCATACCCCAGTTCCGCGAACAGCGTAGCGGCCGCGGCCAGTATCCGGTCGCGAACCTCGGTCTTCTTGACCTGCGCCATCGGTTTTTTCCTATAACGAATGAAATTCGGTATTGAAAAACGAAGATCGTTCGGTTTTAATCTGTTTAACGCGCAACGCAACAGGGAACAGGCAGGGAGAAGGCAATGCTGCACGCCGCCGTTCGCAGTCAGGAAGTGAATCCGGGCAAGCTGACCCAGCTGTTCCGCCAGCAATTCCAGCTCTGCAAGATCAAGCCGGGCGAGACCATCGCCATCGTCTCCGACCTCGGCACCCGCCGCGACTACATCCAGTCGGCCTTCGCCGCCGCCGACGAACTCGGCGCCGACATCTACGAGATGTGCGTCAACGCCATTCCCGGCTGGACCAAGGTCGGCGTGCCGACGATCGGCAAGTGCAAGGGCACGCTCGACGCACTGATGGCCTGCGACATGGTCCTGATCTTCCACGTGCCGCTGTTCTCCGCCTGGCTCAAGCAGGTGATGAACAACAAGGTGCGGGTGCAGATGATCATCGACGCGCCTGACGATCTGGAGCAGTTGCAGTCGCCCCCCGGCCTGAAGGAAGCGGTGCTGCACGCCCATGCCCTTTACGAAAAGACCAAGTCGGTCCGCGTCACCTCGAAGGCCGGTACCGACCTGACCTATGAATGCGGCGAATACCCGGTGATGAGCCAGTACGGCATGGCCGACGAGCCCGGCCGGTTCGACCATTGGGGCGTCGGCCTTCTGCACACCTTCCCGAACGAAGGCTCGGCCCGCGGCCGCGTCGTCTTCCAGCCCGGCGACATCATCATCCTGCCTTACTGCCGCTATGTGCAGGACGAGGTCCGGCTGGAGATCGAAGGCGGGCATATCACCCGGATCGAAGGCGGCCTCGATGCCACGCTGATGCGCGAGTGGCTGCGCGAGGGTGAGGAATTCGAAGGCGATCGCGATCCCTATGCCGTGTCGCATGCCGGCTGGGGGCTGAACCCGCAATGCCGCTGGGACTCGCTCGCCCTCTACGGCGACGCGCCCGAACGCAGCCGGGCCGCGTCCCGTTCGTTCCCCGGCAACTTCCTGTTCTCGACCGGTCCGAACACGCAAGGCGGCGGCACGCGCAAGACGCGCGGCCACTATGACGTGCCGATGCGCGACTGCACCATCGCCCTCGATGGCAATGTCGTGGTCGAGGCCGGCCGGATCGTCGACCCCAAGATGATCGTCAAGCGCGTGCCGCGCTGAGCGGCGGGGCCCAGCCGGAGGAGCCAGGCCATGCTGATCGAAGGCAGTTTCACCATCGCCGCCCCGCAGGCGCGCGTCTGGGAAAAGATTACCGATGCCGGGCTGATGGCCGGCTGCATTCCCGGCTGCGAAGCCATCGAGGTCGTCGACCCGAAGACCTACAAGGCCCGCGTCAAGGTCGCGGTCGGCCCGATCTCGGCGCGCTTCGACCTGGTCGTCGAGGTGACCGAGGAGGTGCCGCCGGAGCGTGTCGTCTCGGTGACCCGGGGTGACGAGGGGACACGGGCGAGCGTCGTCTCGGCCGAAAACCGCCTGGAGCTGAAGGCGACGGAGGACGGCGCGACCGAAGTCGTCTACGCCTCGGAGGTTTCGGTCACCGGGCGTCTCGGCAAGTTCGGCCTCGGTGTGATGAAGAAGAAGGCGCAGAGCCTGTCGGAAGAATTCGTGCGCAACTTCCGCGCCAAGGTCGAGATGGAGACGGCGTCGTGACCGGCCCGCGGCTGGTCCGCCCGGCAACGCTCGACGCGGCCCTGGCCGTGCTGGCCGAGGAACCCGACGCGCGCTGCCTTGCCGGTGGCGCGACGCTGGTGGCGATGATGAATGCCGGCCTTGCCGAGCCCGGCGTGCTGGTGGCGCTCGACGGTATCGCCGAACTGCGCGGCATCACCGTTGCCGACGATGGCCGGGTGCGGATCGGCGCCATGACCAGACATCGCGAAACCGCCGCCGACATGCGCCTGGCCGGAGGCCATGCAGTGGTCCGGCAGGCAGCCTCGGTCATCGCCAATGCGGTGGTGCGCAACATGGGCACGATGGGCGGGTCGATCGCCTTTTTCGATCCGGCCGCCGACTATCCGCCGGCGCTGGTCGCGGCCGATGCCGAGATCGAGCTGGCTTCGGCCGCAGCGACCCGTCGCCTGGCCGCGCGCGAATTCTTCGTCGACTGGTACACGACCGCGATCGAGCCGGGCGAGATGGTCACCGCGATCCATCTGCCCCCGGCCGGCACGCAGCCGTCGATCTATCGCAAGCATGCCCGCACGTCCGGGGATTACGCGATCGCCTCGCTGGCCCTGGTGCTGGACGGGGCCGGGGCGCGCGTCGCGGTCGGCGCCTGCGGCCCGGTGCCGCTGCGCTCGGATGCGGCCGAGGCGGTACTGGCCGGGCGGCTGGCCGATCATGACGCGGTTGCCGAGGCTGCCGCGCTGCTCGCGGCCGCGGCCGATCCGGTCGACGACGTGCGCGGCAGCGCCGACTATCGTCGTCGCCTGATTCCGCGGCTGCTGCAGGCCGCCATTTCCGAACTGCTCGACACGCGGGAGGCGGCATGATCGACGATCGCCAGGATCTTCTGCTCCAGGTCAATGGTGCGCGCCGCCGCGTCTCGGCCGAAGGCTCCGACACGCTGCTGACCGTCCTGCGCGACCAGCTCGGCCTGACCGGGGCCAAGCGCGGCTGCAACCAGGGGGTCTGCGGTTCCTGCACGGTCGAGGTCGATGGCTGGCCGGTGCGCGGCTGCCTGTCGCTCGCCGCCGCCTGCGAAGGCCACGAGATCGTGACCATCGAAGGCACAGGCCGCGATCCGGTGATGGCGGTGCTGCAGCGGCAGTTCGTCGTGCGTGGCGCGGTGCAATGCGGCTTCTGCACCCCGGGCATGCTGATTTCGGCGCGCCGCCTGCTGCAGGATCAGCCACGCCCCGATGCCGAGGCGGTGCAGGCCGCCCTGTCCGGCAACATCTGCCGCTGCACCGGCTATCGCAAGATCATCGACGCGGTGCTCGCCGCCGCCGAGGAGTTGGCGCAATGACCGATCCCAAGGGTATCGCGGTCGGGCTGTCGATCCCGAAGTTCGAGAACCAGGAAAAGGTGCTGGGCGAGGCCCGCTACATCGCCGACCTGCAGCGCGCCAACGTGCTGCATGCCGCGATCCTGGGCAGCCCGGTGCCGCATGCGCGGATCCGCGGTTACGATGTGTCCAAGGCGCTGGCGGCGCCGGGCGTCGTCGCGGTGCTGACCGGCGACGACGTGCCCGACGGCCGGATGGGCGCCTTCATCAAGGACGAACATGCGCTGGCCAAGGGCAAGGTGCTCTATGTCGGCGAGCCGGTCGCGGCCGTGGCGGCCGAGACCGAGGCGCAGGCGCGCGCCGCCTGCCGGCTGATCGAGGTCGATTACGACGAATTGCCGGCCGTGCTGTCGCCTGAAGACGGCCTGGCCGCCGGCGCGCCGATCCTGCATGAGCACCTGGCCGACTACGTCAAGGTGTTCGATGCCGGCTCGGGCGGCAACGTTGCCTCGCGCACCCGGTTCGAGGAAGGCGACGTCGACCGGGCCTGGACCGAATGCGACGTGATCGTCGAGGGCGAGTACACCACCCAGGCCCAGGCCCATGTCGCGATCGAGCCTTGCGGGGCGCTGGCCGAGTACGAGGCGGGCGGCCGCATCACGCTGTGGTCGGCCAACCAGTCGGTGTTCCGCGTCCAGGCCAATGTCTGTGAATCGCTGAACCTGCCGATGACCAAACTGCGCTGCCTGACCCCGCGGGTGGGCGGCGGGTTCGGCAACAAGATGGAAGCGCATATCCAGCCGATCGTGGTCGCGCTGGCGCTGAAATGCCGGCGCAACGTCCGGATGATCCTGACGCGCGAGGAGGATTTCGAGATCGTCCGCGCCCGCCATCCGTTCAGGATCCGGATGAAGACCGGGGCGAAGAAGGACGGCACGCTGGTCGCGCGCGAGATCGAGGTGCTGCTGGACTGCGGTGCCTTCGCCGACGACAGCCCCGGGGTGCTCGGCTACAGCCTGCTGATGTCGCCTGGCCCCTATCGCATTCCGCATCGCCGGGCGCATGGCCAACTGGTCTACACGAACAAGCTGCGCTTCGGTGCCTTCCGCGGCTTCGGCCAGCCGCAGGTCTCGTTCGCCGGCGAGCAGCAGATCGACGAGATCGCCGGGCGGCTGGGGATCGACCCGATCGAGATGCGCCGGCGCAACATGCTGCGCGAAGGCGACGCCTGGTTCGTCGGCCAGCAGGTCGCCTCCAACGGCCTTGCCGCCTGCATCGACGCGGTCGAGAAGGCGTCCGGCTGGCGCGACCGGCCCAAGGCGACCAGGCATGGCACCAAGCGCCGGGCGCTGGGCATGTCGGTTACCGCGCATATCTCCGGCCTGCTCGGCACCGGCGCGATCGTGCGCGTGCTGGAGGATGGCACCGTGGTGCTCAATACCGGCGCCACCGACATCGGCCAGGGGTCGGACACGGTTCTGACCCAGATCTGCGCCGAGGCGCTGCAACTGCCGGTCGACAAGGTCTCGGTGGCAAGCCCGGATACCGACGGATCGCCCTATAACTGGGGCACCACCGCCAGCCGCGTCACCTATACCGCCGGGCGCGCCGTCGTCGGTGCCGCCCGGGCGGTCGAAGCCAAGCTGAAGCAGCATGCCTCGGAAATGCTGGAATGCGGTGTCGGCGACCTGGAACTGCGCGCGGGCGGCCGCGTCGGCATCGTCGGCGTACCGGGGGCGGAAGTCTCGTTCGCCGCGATTTCGGGGCGCGCCCATTGGGCTGTCGGCGGTCCGATTGTTGGCGAGCACACGCTGGTCTTCGACCAGATGACCCACGACCCGAAGCGGGCGGTGGCCATCGGCCTGCCGTTCGCGCGGATCGGCGTGTTCTCGTTCGGCGCCGTGGTCGTCGAGGTCGAGATCGACGAGGTCACCGGGAAGACCCGGGTGGTCGAGGCCTGGTCGGCCGCCGATGTCGGGCGCGCGATCAATCCGCAGCTGGTCGAAGTCCAGCTCGAAGGCGCCTTCGTCCAGGGCATGGGCCTCGCCCTGTTCGAGGAGATGGTGTGGGATGGCCCGCGGCTCGCCAACCCGTCGCTGATGGACTACAAGGTGCCGACCAGCCGCGACGCGCCCTATGCGATCCACTCGATCATCGTCGAGGCACCGGAGCCGGACGGGCCGTTCGGCGCCAAGGGCGCTGGCGAAATCGGCATCAACGTCATCCCGTCGGCCATCGCCAACGCGGTCGCGGCCGGCACGGGCCATCGCCACCACCACCTGCCGCTGACCTCGGAACGCGTGCTGGATGGGCTGATCGAGGCGGAGGCCGCGGCATGATGGACTATCCGCCGCAAGAACCGTTCTCGGCCGTGGGGCAGGCCTATCACGACCGCGTCATGGCCCTGGGTGCAGGTGTGCCGCCGGGGCAGGAAATCGCCTACGGCCCCGATCGCTATCAGCGCCTGTCGATCTGGCGGGCGGTGGCGGCCGACGCGCCGGTGCTGGCCTTCATCCATGGCGGCGGCTGGACCAACGGCTACAAGGAATGGATGGCGTTCATGGCGCCTGCCGTCACCGCGGCGGGTATCACCTTCGCCTCGCTCGGCTATCGCCTGGCACCGGGGCACGTCTTTCCTGCCGGCTTCGACGACTGCGCCGACGGTCTGTTGCGGCTTAAGGCCGAGACCGGCGGGGCGCCGCTCTTTGCCGGCGGGCATTCGGCGGGGGGGCACTACGCCGCGCTGCTGGCGGTGCAGGATGGCTGGTGGCGCGCCCGCGGCCTTGCCGCCAACCCGCTCGAGGGTTGCCTGCCGGTGTCCGGCGTCTACCGCTTCGGCGACGGGGCAGGCATGGCGATGCGTCCGCGTTTCCTCGGCGCGCCGGGCACCGAGACGGCGGCCAGCCCGGTCCTGACCATCACCGACCGCACGCCCTTCCTGATCGCCCATGGCGACCGCGACTTTCCCCATCTGATGACCCAGGCGGCCGAGATGGAGGGGGCGCTGCGCACCCGCGGCATTGCGGTGGACCGCCTCGTCCTGCCCGATTGCGACCATTTCGGCGCCAGCTATCACGCGGGCGACCCCGCGGGCATATGGCTACCCGCCGCCAAGGCTTTCGTCGACCAGTATCGCCAGTAATCCATAACGGGAGGTTTGCATGAACAGGCGTCACCTTATTGCCGGCGCGGTGCTGGCAGCAGCGTCCTTCGGCCTCGGCGGCGGTGCCGCCTGGGCTGCCGATCCGGTCAGGATCGGCTTCTCGATCGCCAAGACCGGGCTGTTCGCCGATGCGGCGCCTTCGCAGCTGAACGCCTACGAACTGTGGCGCGAGCAGGTCAACGCGGCCGGCGGCCTGGACGTCGCCGGCACCAAGCGGCCGGTCGAGTTCGTGCAGTACGACGACCAGTCCAACCCGGGCCAGGCCGTTCGCATCTATGAAAAGCTGATCACCGACGACAAGGTCGACCTGATCCTCGCCCCCTGGGGCACGCCGCATCATTTCGCGCTGGCGCCGGTCCTGGAGAAGTACAAGTTCCCGATGGTCGGCAACTCGGCCGCCTCGGCCCAGCTGCGCGACATCAAGCCGGGCTATATCTGGTTCCCGACCTCGGCCATCCCGGACAAGATCGCGCCCGAACTGGTCGCGATGATGAAGGCCAACAAGGTCACCTCGGTCGCGATCCTCTCGAGCGTCCTGCCGTTCTCCAAGGAGATCAAGACGTTCCTGCTGCCGGCCCTGAAGAAGGAAGGCATCGAGGTCAAGGTCAACGAGGAGTATCCGCCGACCACCAAGGACATGACCGCGATGCTGACCGCGGTCAAGAAGGCGAAGCCCGACGCGACGATCGCCTTGTCCTATCCCTCCGACTCGGTCCTGTTCGCCAAGCAGGCCAAGGAGATCGGCATCGAATCCCAGTTCGACTTCGTGCTGGTCGGGCCGACGATGGATTTCTACCAGAAGGTCGTCGGGGCCTCGGCGAACAACATCGTCACGGTCGGGCACTGGTCGCCCTATCGCGCCGACTGGACCAAGGCGAAGCCGTTCTATGACGCCTATGTCAAGAAGTTCAACGAGATCCCCGACCATCTCGACAGCGCGCTGGCCTACATCTCCTGCGAGATCCTGCAGCAGGCGGTGGCCAAGGCCGGCCTCGACAAGGAAAAGCTGCGCGAGGTCATCTCGACCACCACCTTCGACACGATCAACGGGCCGGTGAAGTTCCAGGGCGTCGAGAACGTCGCCACCCCGACCGCCTTCCTGCAGGTCCAGGGCGACAAGATCGAGCTGGTCTGGCCGGCCTCGATCGCCACCGCGGCCTACCGCCCGAAGACGAGCTGGTAACCGGCAGGATTCCAGGGCCGAGGGGGAGGGATAGGACGTGGACGTGCTGTTGTCCGGACAATTGCTGTTTGCCGCCCTGATCACCGGCGCGCTCTACGCCCTCATCGCCCTCGGCCTGAACCTGGTCTATGGCACCATGCGCCTGCTCAACGTGGCGCATGGCGACCTGGTGATGATCGGCGCCTATGTCGCCTTCTGGGGCCTGACCCTGTTCGGCCTGTCCCCGGTCGTCGGGCTGGTACTGGCCGCCGCGGCCGGCGCCTTGCTCGGCTGGCTGACCTATCTCGGCCTGTTCCGGCGCCTGCTCGCCTCGCCGCAGCTGATGCGGCGGCTGGAGGGCAACTCGCTGCTCCTGTTCTTCGGCATCTCGGTGATCCTGCAGAACCTCGCCTCGCTCGCCTTCACCGCCTCGGCGCGCGGCTACCAGTTCATGGATCAGGTCTACCGTTTCGGCGACGTGGCGCTGACCGGCAACCGCATCTTCGTGCTGGTCGTGGCCGTGGCGATCTGCGCCGCCGTCTACCTGCTGCTGCGCTTTCACGTCTTCGGCCTGGCGATCAAGGCATTGATCGAGCGGCGCGATGCCGCGCTGATCGTCGGCGTCGACATCGATCGTGTCCAGCTTGCCGCAATCTGCCTGGGCTTTGCCATCGCCGCCATCGCCGGCGTCCTGGTCTCGACCACCGAGCAGATCTCGCCCTTCATGGGCTTTCCCTTCACCATCTCGGCGTTCGTCGTGATCATTCTGGGCGGCCTTGGCAATATCAGCGCCGGGCTGGTCGCCGGGCTGCTGCTCGGCGTCCTCGAGGTCTACGGCGTCGCGCTGACCTCGGCCGCCTATCGCTCGGTCCTGATCTACGGCGTGTTCATCGCGATCCTGCTGGTCCGGCCGCAAGGCCTGCTCGGCCGGGGGAGCGTCGTGCGATGATCCGCAGCCTTGCTTTGCCTATCCTGTTCGGCCTTGCCGGTCTCGTCCTGCCGTTCACCGGCTCCAGCTATCTGATCGGTGTCGGCTTCGCCCTATGCTGCTCGATCGCCCTGGTGCAGAGCTGGACGGTGCTGTCGGCGATGACCGGCTATGTCTCGCTCGGCCATGCCGTCTTCTACGGCCTCGGCGCCTATGTCGTCGCGCTGTCCTGGGGCGCGCTGCCGATGCCAGTCGGCCTGCTGCTGGCCGGGGGCGTCGCCGGCGTGTTCGCGCTGCTGGTCGGCATGCCGGTGCTGCGCGTGCGCGGGCCGTATTTCGTCATCCTGACCTTCGGCCTGGCCGAACTGGTCAAGTATCTCGTCATCATCCTGGAATCCGAGCTCGGCTCGTTCAGCCGGCTGATGTTCGGCGCACCGGATCTCGGCGTGCTCTACGCGATCGCCTTCGCGCTTGCCGCCATCGCCACCGCCGGCGCCCTTTTGATCCGCCGCTCGCGGCTGGGCCGCGGCCTGCTCGCCCTGCGCGAGAACGAGGAAGCTGCCGAGACCGTCGGCGTGCCGGTCGTGCGGTTGAAGCTGGTCGCCTTCGCCTTGTCGGCCGTGATCCCGGGCGTGGTCGGCGGGCTGGCGGCGATGCGCACGACCTATTTCGAACCGATGCAGGCCTTCGATCCGACAGTGTCGTTCACCATCGTCACCATGGCCGTCGTCGGCGGCTCGGACGATGCGCGCGGCCCGCTGCTCGGGGCGGCCTTCTTCACCATCCTGTCGGAAGTGCTGTGGGCGCGGCTGCCCCAGGTCTACATGGTGGTGCTGGGCCTTCTGCTGATCCTGTTCGTCCTGTTCATTCCGCGTGGCCTCGCCGGCATCTTCGCCGGCCGGCCGGGGAAGGCCGCATGACCGCGCTCAGCGTCGAGGGGGTGTCGAAGTCGTTCGGGGGCTTGCGTGCCCTGTCGGACGTGACCTTCACCGTTGCGGAAGGCGAGACCGTCGGCATCATGGGCGCGAACGGCGCCGGCAAGACGACGCTGTTCAGCCTGATCGCCGGCCATGGCCGCCCGACCGAGGGTGATATCCGGCTTGGCGAACGCTCGCTGCTCGGCCTGTCGCCGGACCGCATCTGCCGCCTGGGCATCGCGCGCACGTTCCAGATCGTCAAGCCGTTCGGCGGTCTGACCGTCCTCGACAACGTCGTCGTCGCCGCGCTCTACGGCAATGCCGACCGGCCGAGCCAGCGTGACGCCGAGGCCCGCGGACTGGCGGCACTGACCGCCGTCGGCCTCGCCGATCGCGCCGATGGCCTGGCCGAAACCCTGACGCTGTCCGGCCAGAAGCGGCTCGAAGTCGCGCGCGCCATCGCCACCGGCGCGCGCTTCCTGCTGCTCGACGAGGTGATGGCCGGGCTGACCCCGCCCGAGGTGGCCGAGATGCTGGGGCTGCTCGACGCGGTGCGGCGCCGCCATCGCCTGACGCTGATGGTGATCGAGCATGTGATGAAGGCCCTGATGCAGTTGTCCGACCGCATCCTGGTGCTGCATCACGGCGAACTGATCGCCACCGGCGCGCCGGCCGAGATCGCGCGCGACCCCACGGTGCTGCGCGTCTATTACGGCGAGGGTGCATGACCGACGCATTGCTGACCCTGGAGAATGTCGCCGCCGGCTATGGCCAGGTCCGGATCCTCCGCGCGCTGTCTCTGTCTGTCGCGCCCGGCGCGGTGACCGCGCTGATCGGCGGCAACGGTGCCGGCAAGACGACCGTGATGCGCACCATTGCCGGTGCCATCGGCGCACAGGCCGGCAGGCTGCTGTTTGGCGGGCAGGATATCACGGCCTGGCCGGCCCATCGCCGGGTCGACGCGGGTCTGGTGCTGGTGCCGGAGGGACGGCTGGTCTTTCCGACTATGACCGTCGAGGAAAACCTGCGCCTGGGTGCCATCGCCCGGCGCGCCCGCGGTTCGGCACGCACACGACGCGACGAGATCTACGACATGTTCCCGCGCCTGCGCGAACGTCGCGACCAGCGTGCCGGGACGATGTCGGGTGGCGAGCAGCAGATGCTGGCGATCGGCCGCGGGCTGATGGCCGACCCGACGATGATCCTGCTGGACGAACCCACGCTCGGCCTGGCCCCGGTGATGGCCAACGAGATCTTCGCCATCGTCCGCGACCTGCGTGCCAGGGGGCTGACCGTGCTGATTGCCGAGCAGGACGTGCGCCAGACCCTTGCCGTCGCCGACCACGGCCATGTGGTCGAGAACGGCGACGTCGTCCTGTCGGGGCCGGGCACCTCGCTCGCGGCCGACGAGCGTGTCCGCGAAGCCTATCTCGGCCTTTGAAGGAGCATTCCATGGTCATGCATATCGGTCCCGCCCCGCGGCTGGCGGTCGACGTCATGGGGACGGGCGAACTGGTCGTGTTCCTCCATGGCATCGGCGGCAACCGCACCAACTGGGCCGACCAGCTGCCGGTCTTCGCCCGGCATTTCCAGGCGGTCGCCTGGGATGCCCGCGGCTATGGCGACAGCGACGATTACGACGGCCCGCTGGCGTTCGACGATTTTGCCCATGACTTGGCCCGGGTGCTCGATCATTTCGGCACCGCCCGGGCGCATCTGGTCGGCCTCTCGATGGGTGGCCGCATTTCGATGCGCTTCGCGCTGCTTTATCCGCAGCGTGTCGCCACCCTGACCCTGGTCGATACCGATCGCGGTTTCTCGACCCTGTCGGCGGAGAAGCGCGCCGAGTTCGTGGCCAGCCGCCGCGATCCGCTGCTGGCCGGCAAGGAGCCGAAGGACATCGCCGAGCGGGTTGCCCGGTCGCTGATGAGCGAGGCGGCCCCGCCGCAGGTGCTGGCCCGGCTGGTCGACAGCATCGGTGCGCTGCACAAGGATTCCTATCTGAAGTCGCTCGAGGCGACGGTCAACCAGGATCTGGTCGGCGACCTGACGGGCATCACCATGCCGACGCATTTTGTCGTCGGCGCGGAAGACCGCCTGACGCCGCCGCATCTGAGCGAGGCGATGCACCGCGACCTGCCCGGTTCCGCCCTGACGATCATTCCGGGCGCCGGCCATCTCAGCAATATCGAGGCGCCGCAGGCGTTCAACGAGGCCGTCCTGGGCTTCCTGCTGAAGGCGGCCGGCTGACGTCCATGTGAAGCCGGCGTAGCTTGCCCGGCCGGTGGAGATCGCGATAATGGCGGGGATCTAGGCCTTTCGGAGGGTGGGCAGCCGTTCATCGCCGCATCCGGATCCAGCCGGCCAGCCTGGGAGGGCAAGCGATGACCGCCTACAGTTTCTCGGTCAACGGCATGATGCGGACGGTCGAGGCCGAGGCCGAGATGCCGCTGCTCTATGCGCTTCGCAACACTCTCGGATTGACTGCCGCCAAGTTCGGTTGCGGCCTTGGCCAGTGCGGCGCCTGCACCGTCATCGTCGACGGCCAGGCGGTGCGGTCCTGCTCGACGCCGATATCGGCGGTCGAAGGGACCAAGGTCACGACGCTCGAAGGCCTCGGCACGTCTGAAAAGCCGCATCCTGTCCAGGCCGCGTTCATCGCCGAGCAGGCGGCGCAGTGCGGCTACTGCATCAACGGCATGGTGATGACCTCGGTTGCGCTGCTCGCGCAGACGCCGTCGCCGGATCTCGGCCAGATCAAGGAGGCGCTGGCCGGCAATCTCTGTCGCTGCGGCACGCATCAGCGGATCCTGCAGGCGGTAAGCCGCGCGGCGGGGAGGGCTGCGCCATGATCTCGCGCCGTTCCCTGCTGCAGGCTGGCGGCGCGCTGGTCGTGGCCCTGTCGGCCCCGGCGGCCGCTCAGGTGCTGGCCGACGGCGACAAGGCGCTCGGCAAGCCGCTGGCCCTGACCGAGTTGGACAGTTTCCTGGCGATCCATGCCGACGGGACGGCGACGCTCTATTCCGGCAAGGTCGACCTCGGCACCGGGCTGCGCATCGCCTATCGCCAGATCGCGGCCGAGGAACTCGGGCTGGCTTCCGACCGCATCCGGCTGATCGAAGGGGACACCGCGCTGACGCCCAACCAGGGCCCGACCGCCGGTTCGACCGGCATTGCCCGCGGCGGGATCGAGATCCGCCAGGCCGCGGCCACGGCGCGCGCGGCGCTGATCGGCATGGCGGCCGAGAAGCTTGCCCGGCCCGCATCGGAACTGGAGGCCGTCGACGGCGAGGTTCGGCCCATCGGCGGTGGCACGGGGATCGGATTCGGGGCGCTGGTCGGCGACCGGCGCTTCGGGCTGAAGGTCGATCCGAAGGCGCCGATCAGGCCTGTCGCCGACTATCGCCTGGTCGGCAGGTCGCTGGCGCGGCCGGACGTGCCGGCCAAGGTGACCGGCCGGCACCCCTATGTGCACGATTTTGTGCTGCCCGGCATGCTGCATGCCCGCGTCGTTCACCCGCCGGCGATCGGGGCCAGCCTGCTGGCGGTCGACGAAGCCACTGCCGGCGGCGCGCGTATCGTCCGTATCAAGGATTTCCTGGCCCTGGTGGCCGAGGACGAATGGACGGTGGTCAAGGCGCTGGGCACGCTGAAGGCGACCTGGTCGGACAGCAGGACCCTGACCGGGCACGAGACGGTGCCGGAGGCGATGCGTGCCGGTCCCTTCGAGGGTGACGAGGTGGTGGTCCGGAAGGGGGATCCCGGCCCGGTGCTGGCCGCCGCCAAGGTCCTGACCGGCACGTTCTATTGGCCGATGCAGACCCACGGTTCGATGGGGCCGTCCTGTGCAGTGGCCGATGTGACGTCGGAGAGGGCGACGATCTGGTCGGCGTCGCAATCGACCCATCGCTTCCGCGAGACCTGCGCCCGCGTCCTCGGCCTGCCGGTCCAGGCCGTGCGGGTGATCTATCTCGACGGGGCCGGCTGCTACGGCATGAACGGCCATGACGATGCGGCGGCCGATGCCGCCCTGATCTCGCGCGCCGTCGGCCGTCCGGTGCGGGTCCAGTGGACGCGGCAGGATGAACATGGCTGGGATCCGAAGGGGCCGCCGCAATTGCTGTCGCTGACCGCGGCGCTGGACGACCGCGGCAACATCGGGGCCTGGCGGACCGAGATGTGGCTGCCCAAGGCCACCGCCAACCTGCCGAACATTCCGCTGATCGGGCCGCAGGCTGCGGGCATCGTGCAGACGCCCGGCCTGTCGACCGGGCTGATCAGCCAGAATGCCTCGCCGCCCTATGCCTGCCCGCATGTCGAGGTGGAGGTCCATTGGTTGAAGGATGCGCCGTTGCGGCCGTCCAACATCCGTGCCCCGGGCAAGATCGCCAACAGCTTCGCCGTCGAAAGCTTCGTCGACGAACTGGCCGCCGCGGCGGGGCGCGATGCCGTCGAGTTCCGTCTGGCCGGGTTGAGCGATCCGCGGGGCATCGACGTGGTGAAGCGCGCCGCCAGGCTGATGGACTGGCAGTCGCGGCCGTCGCCCGGACCGGGCGGTGTCGGGCGCGGCATGGCCTATGTCCACTACAAGTTCAACGAAACCTACGTGGCGATCGGCATGGAGGTCGCGGTCGACCGCGTCAGCGGCGCGGTCAAGGTGCAGCGCATTGCCTGCGCCCACGACTGCGGGTTGATGATCAACCCTGATGCGGTGCGCGCCCAGGTCGAGGGCAATATCCTGCAGACGCTGAGCCGCAGCTTGTTCGAGGAAGTCACCTTCGACCGGTCGCGGGTGACCAGCCTGGACTGGTCGAGCTATCCGATCCTGACCTTCCCCGACGTGCCGAAACTGCTGATCGACCTCGTCGACCGGCCGAACGATCCGCCGCTGGGCGCCGGCGAGGCTGCTGCCGCCCCGGTCGGTGCCGCGCTGGCCAACGCGATCTTCGATGCGGTCGGCGTGCGGTTGCGCAGCGTCCCGCTCACCGCCGAACGGTTGAAGGCGGCGATGGGCTGAGCAGGGTACCAGCTATCGGCCGCTACTTGGCATCCAATGCTCTATCACAATGAAATAACATAACATTTCACTGTCGAGCCCGCAGCTTTTTGGATGGGAACCGGTCGCATTCATGATTGTCGGAGGGGCCCCCAGGGTGGTAACGACGACCATCTGATATCCCAGGGACATGGAGGCTTCGGCATGGACGTTCGTGCGGCAGTGGCGTTCGAGGCGGGCAAGCCGCTGCAGATCGAGACGGTGCAGCTGGAAGGCCCGCGCGCGGGCGAAGTGCTGGTCGAGATCAAGGCGACCGGCATTTGCCATACCGACAAGTACACGCTGTCCGGTGCCGACCCGGAAGGCCTGTTCCCGGCGATCCTGGGGCATGAAGGGGCCGGTGTCGTCGTCGAGGTGGGGCCGGGCGTCACGTCGCTGAAGCCCGGCGATCACGTCATCCCGCTCTACACCCCGGAATGCCGCGAGTGCGAGTACTGCCTCAGCCGCAAGACCAATCTGTGCCAGAAGATCCGCCTGACCCAGGGCCGGGGTCTGATGCCCGACGGGTCCAGCCGCTTCTCGCTGAACGGCAAGCCGATCCTGCACTACATGGGCACCTCGACCTTCGCCAACTACACGGTCGCGCCTGAGATCGCCCTGGCCAAGATCCGGCCCGATGCGCCGTTCGACAAGGTCTGCTACATCGGCTGCGGCGTGACGACCGGCATCGGCGCCGTCATCTTCACCGCCAAGGTCGAGCCTGGCGCCAATGTGGTGGTCTTCGGCCTGGGCGGCATCGGCCTCAACGTCATCCAGGGCGCCAAGCTTGCCGGCGCCGACATGATCGTCGGCGTCGACATCAATCCGGCGCGCGAGGCGATGGCCCGCAAGTTCGGCATGACCCATTTCGTCAACCCGGCGACGGTGCCGGGCGATCTGGTCGGCCATCTGGTCGAACTGACCAAGGGCGGCGCCGACTACAGCTTCGAATGCGTCGGCTCGCCGCTGCTGATGCGCCAGGCGCTGGAATGCTGCCACAAGGGCTGGGGCGTTTCGACCATCATCGGCGTCGCCGCGGCCGGCCAGGAAATCTCGACCCGGCCGTTCCAGCTGGTCACCGGCCGCGTCTGGCAGGGCTCGGCCTTCGGTGGGGCGCGGGGCCGCACCGACGTTCCCAAGATCGTCGACTGGTACATGGAAAAGAAGATCAACATCGACGACATGATCACCCATACCCTGCCGCTGGAGCGGATCAACGAGGGTTTCGACCTGATGGCCCGCGGCGAATCGATCCGCAGCGTCGTGGTCTATTGACGATGAACCTCGTCACCCGCAGCCGGCAGCGCTGCTTCGGCGGCTGGATGGGCTTCTATACCCATCCTTCCGCCGTCACGGGCTGCGACATGAAGTTCTCGGTCTATCTGCCGCCGCAGGCCGAGGACGACGCGGTGCCGGCCCTGTACTATCTGGCCGGGCTGACCTGCACCGAAGAAACCTTCATGATCAAGGCGGGCGCCCAGCGCCTGGCGGCCGAGCATGGCATCGCCCTGGTCGCCTGCGATACCAGCCCGCGCGGCATCGGCAATCCGGGCGAGGACGACGACTGGGATTTCGGGACCGGCGCCGGCTTCTACCTCGACGCCACCAACGCGCCCTGGTCGGCCAACTACCGCATGGGCTCCTACGTCAACGACGAATTGCCCAAGCTGGTCGAGGCGCTGTTCCCGGTCGTGTCCGGGCGGCGCGGCATCTTCGGCCATTCGATGGGCGGCCACGGCGCGCTGGTGTCGGCGCTGCGCCATCCGGCCGACTGGGCCTCGGTCTCGGCCTTCGCGCCGATTGCCAACCCGGTCGCCGTGCCCTGGGGGCAAAAGGCGTTCACGCATTATCTGGGTCCCGACCAGGCGGCCTGGGCCGAATGGGATGCCTCGCTGCTGATGCGCAAGGCCGCCTATGCCGGCCCGATCCTGGTCGACCAGGGCGAGGATGACCAGTTTCTGGCCGGCCAGTTGCACCCGGATGCGCTGGCCGAGGCGGCTGCCGCATCGGGACAGATGCTGACCTTGCGGCGGCATGCCGGCTATGACCACAGCTACTGGTTCATCCAGACCTTCATGGCCGACCACATCGCCCACCACGCGGCCATCCTCAAGGGCTGATCGCGGCGTCGGTCCGTTCGGCGAGGGTCAGGAATGCCGCGGCCTCCGGCGACGGCGGGCGGTCGCGGCGCCAGACCAGTCCCGGCATCGAATGCAACCAGGGGGTGTCGATCGGCAGGACGCGGAGGCCCGCCGCCTCGCCGGTCAGCATTGAGGTATGCGCGAAGGCGATGGCGTCGGTACGCAGAACAAGGCCGGTCACGACAGCCCAGCTGTCGGTCTCGAAATGCGGGACGAACTGGGCGCTGGCATGGTCGAGCCGGCCAAGCGCGCTGCCATCAGGAAAATGGGCAAAGACCCGCGCCGGCAGGCGCGGGCCAGCAAGCGGGTAGCGCGCGACCACGTCGAGGCCGGGTTCGGATATCGCCGCCAGCGGATGGTCCGGCCGGACGACCAGGCGGCCGGCACGTGGCTGCAGCCCGCGAAGTTCATAGAGATCTGCCGAGGGAGAGCCGATCGGTTCGCCGACGAACAGATCGATCGTGCGTGCGGCCAGCGCGTCTTCGGCCTGGCGCCAGCCACAGGCCATCAGGCGCAGGGCGACGCCGGGATGGGCGGCGGCGAAGGCGGCGGCAACCGCCGGTATCGTCGGCCGGTAGCCGTAGACGCCGAACCCGACCGCCAGCCGCCCCGTCTCCAGCCCCTGGCGGCGGCGCAGGTCACGTTCCAGCGCTTCCGCGCGGGCGACCAGGTCGGCCCCCTCCTTCAGCAGGGCGAGGCCGAAGGCCGTGGGTGTGACCGTGCGGGCGGCCCGGTCGAACACCGCCGCCCCCAGGCGGCGTTCCAGTTCGCGGATGCTCTGGCTCAGCGACGGCTGCGACATGTTCAGGGCTTCGGCCGCGCGGCTGAAGCTGCCGGTTTCGGCCAGTACCATCGCCTGGCGCAGGCGTTTGAGGTCGATCATCGGACTATGCCGGCATAGTGGCTTCGCCAATAGCCGTATAAAAATCTTCGATTTGATAACCGCAGGTCAATTGGCAATTCTTATGAAAAGCCAGTTTGGGCGGGGAGAATGCGTTGATGAGGCATGTACGGATCGGTGGCGCGACTGCGGCGATCGTCGCCGGGCTTTCGGCTGGCGCCGCTCACGGCCAGGGAAATCCGAATGCCTTCCCGCCGACCACCAACCAGCTGACTGCCGCCGTCGTGCCGGGCGCGTCCTGTACCGGCGCCGGCATGGTGACGATCATCAACCTGTCCTCGGCGGTGATGTACAACAACCCCGCCGCGCCGGCCTATGGGCTGGTCAACGCCGACAGGCAGACCCAGGTGGTCGGCGGCATCTACAACGACAACAATGCCAGTTCGGTCGGCATGTCGGTGCCGGACGGCATCACCTCCGACACCGGCCTGCCCTTGGCTGTGGGGCCCGGCAAGACCAATCCCCTGTTCGGCTATGCCAACATGTTCGGGGTCGCGACGGATCCGACCGCGGGCATCGATCCGGCCAAGACCCTGCCGATCGCCGCCTATCCGCTGATCACCACGTTCAACAAGGGCACGACGCCGCAGTCGAGCGTGCAGAACGCGACGGGGTACGAGCAGTACATGGGCTATTCCCTGGGAACGAATTTGTTCCTGGGCATTCCCTACTGCTCGGTGCGGGCCACCGGCCAGCCGTCCTGGGTCAATGCCAGCAACACGACGTCCTGTCCGAAGGGGACGACCCAGCAGACGGCTGTCTGGCAGCTCGGGCTGATGAACGTGACGAACCCGCCCAACAATGCGCAGTACATAACCTATACCCACAATGTCAGCATCTTCACGCGCGTGATGAACGCGATGACGATGGTAGCCGGGATCGTCGCCGGGTTCTTCGATGCCGGCGTCCAGTTCGGTGCCGACATGATCGGGGCGATCGCCGGTGGGGCCGGCAGCTTTCAGAAGAACACCAACATGTCGGCGCAGACCAGGCCCGCCTATTACGGCCAAACCTACATGTCGCTCTATTCGAGCTACGCCGCCGACCGCGACGGCAATGCGCTGAACAACCAGGGAAGCAAGGCCGGCGGGCTGTTCACGAACCAGGCCACCGGTACCGAGATCGGCGGGTCCGGGATCAGCCAGCCGTTCGGGGCGACCCCGCCGCCGAACGCCTTCGCGCTGCGCTTCTCGACGGCGGGCAGCCGGCTGATCCCCGGCAGCGGCCAGTCGACGACCGTGATGCTGCAGACCATGGCCAACGATGCGCTCGGGATCGCGGATCCGGTGACCGGGAATGCCGCGGCCAGCATGACGACCTGCCCGGCGGGCTGGCTGATGACGATCTGGGACAGCGTCGATTTCGACTCCTGCGTCACCGCGCAGGATCCCGGGGGCTGCACGCTGGGCCAGATGAGCTGGCCGGCCAATCCGTTCAACTGATCGGCTTCGTTAGGGAGAACAAGACGATGACGGGTCCGATCAGGATTGCCGCCCTTGCCGCCGCCCTCATCTGCCCGTGGCTCGTCTCCGGGCCGGCGGACGCGGCGGCGACGTTCAATACCTGCCTGTCGAACTTCTACTATCAGGAGCAGATGCGGTCGGATGACCCCGGCAACTGCTACGGCGCGGCAAATGCGACATTCGTGGCGGTCAATATCTTCAATACGACGGCCTATTCGGTCTATTTCACGCTTCAGGGCAATCAGACCGATCTGCCGCCGGCGCAGGGCAGTGCGCCGGTCCGCGTCGGCCCGACGTCGCCGTCGCCCCAGGCCAGCGCCCAGAATCTGCAATCGCCCTATTACCGCTTCTGCGGGCCGACGCTTGCGCAGTACTACAATGGCTATGAGCAGTTCTGGGGGGCCTGTTCGCTGACCCCGGTCAGCGACGCACCGTACCCGGCCAACCCCTACGTGCCCTACACCCCGCAGACCGCGGGCTACGTACTGCAGAACGGCATGGTGGTGCCGCCGTTCTCGCAGATCCAGCTGACCTATCTGCCGGCCGCGTCCACCGGCGGGACCTATACGGGACTGCCGAGCCCGTTCGAGATGATCCAGGATGCGCAGCTGACGCTGGTGATGGCCGGTCCGGGACTGACGACGAAGTCGGCGGCGCCGGTTCAGGCATCGGCCGCGATCGGCGTGAGCTTCGGCTCCAACATCCTGCTCGACACGCCGGTCATGATGAGCAACACGATCTTCAATCCGGTGACCACCACGTCCGGCAATTCGCCTGTGACCACCAGTCAGCAGGTGATCTATTCGGGCGGCGTCGCCTTCTTCAATCTGACCAGCCCGGCGCCATCCGGCGTCAACCTGGTCGCCAGCCCCTATCTGGGCGGTTCGTCGTCGAGCTATTCGACCTATGGCGGCGGGTTGAACAACGCCGACATCGCGCTTCTCGACAACCTGGCGCCGAACCAGGGCACCGCGCAACCGGGCAAACCGGCATCGGGCCCGTTCGCGATGGTGCTGCGCGGCACGTTGGGGGCGCCGCCGGTGGGCGGCGGGCCGCCCGCCTTCAATATCCAGATCGCGATGAACGCCAGCAACGTCATCGGCCTGCACACGCCCAACGCGTCGCAGGTGCAGACATCGATCTATCCGGCCCTGTGGAACGTGCAGCAGGGGGTTCCTGTAATCGGCAAGTAAGGCACGAAACGCCAGGGGTTCACGGCGCATCGCGGTAGCAAAGCATGGGGGCATTCGCTAGTATCCGGGCGAGACGATGCTGGGGGTGCCGCGATGATCCGCAAGCTGCTTCTGGGCCTGATGCTGGCCTTTGTTCCGGTCGCCATGGCGGCGGCCCAGGATCTGGCCAAGCCGACGGGCCCGGTCATTCTGGAAATCCGCGGCAATATCAGCCGTACCAACGATGCCGGCGCGGCCAAGTTCGACCTGGCGATGCTGCAAGCCCTCGGCGCCGAGACGATCGCCACCGCCACGCCGTGGACGGAGGGGCATACAAAGTTCGAAGGCATCGCCGGTGCCAAGCTGCTGGCCGCCGTGGGCGCCAAGGGCACGAAGGTCGTTGCCGCCGCGATCAACGACTACAAGGCCGAGGTGCCGATCGAAGACCTCACCGAAAAGGGTGCCTTCCTGGCTTTCTCGGCGGACGGCAAGCGGCTGACGGTGCGCGACAAGGGGCCGCTGTGGCTGCTCTATCCGTTCGACGCCAAGCCCGATCTGAAGACGGAAGTCTACTTCGGCCGCTCGGTCTGGCAGATCAAGTCGCTCGAGATTAAGTGAACCGCCGCAGCCTGCGCCGCGCCGCCATCGGTCTGCTGGTCGGCGCAGGTCTCGTCGCCGTCCTGCTGGGGCTTCTGTTCCTGGTGGTGCGCAATCTGCTGGTCGACCAGGTCGGCGACGCCAACGACAATACGTTATGGGGCATCGCCCAGGTCGAGGTCGACCTGCTGCGGCTCATCGCCGACGCCCAGCTTTTTGCCGCCGGCGACGCGGCGATGCCGCTCGATCAGCTGCGCGAGCGCTCGGATGTCTTCTACAGCCGGGTCAACAGCGCACAGACCGGTGACCAGGGCCGTTTCCTGGCGCAATTGCCCCAGTACCCGAAGGTGATGGGCGAACTGCGCGACTATCTCGTCGATGTCGACCGCCTGATCAGCGTCGACAATCCGCCCCCCTGGGCCGGCACGACGATCGCCCGCCGCGGTTTCGCGCTGCTGAGCGGCGTCCATGACTTCAGCCTGGCCGCCACCCATTTCGCCAACGAGGCGCGGGCAGCCCAGCGTCGCCACATCCTCGGCCTTGTCGAGATGCTCGCCGCCGGCTTCTTCGTCCTGCTGGCGTCCGTGATCGCCGGCATCTTCCTCGGCGTCCGCCTCTATCGCCGCGCCATCAGCCAGCGCCTCGCCGACCTCACCGGCTCGATCCCCGGCGCGGTGTTCCAGCTGCAGGTGCGCGAGGACGGCTCGATGCATCATCTGTTCGCCAGCGGCCGCTTTGCCGAGATCCGGGGATACGACGCCCGCCAGGTGCGCTCGGCCGATGCCGGCCCGGAGGCCGCCCTGCCACTGGTCGTGCCGCAGGATCGTGCGGCGCTCTACGGCGCGCTGGGCGCGATCCGCAGCGACCTGACGGCGACCGATCTCGATTTCCGGATCGAGCATCCGGCCCGCGGCCTGCGCTGGCTGAACCTGCGCGCCGCCGGCCGCCGGGACGAGGACGACGGCCTCGTCATCAGCGGCGTTTTCGTCGACGTCACCGACAAGAAGCTGCAGGAAGAAGCGCTCGCCCTGGCCAATGCCGAGGCGCAGCGGATTTCCCGGCAACTCGGCGACATCACCGACGCGGTCCCCTCGGCGGTGTTCCAGTTCCACCTGAAGGGCGACGACATCCGCTTCGTCTTCGCTTCTTCCCAGTTCCGCACCGTGCGGGGCCTGGATCCCGATGCCCTGCTGGCCGACGCGACCGACGGCGACGCGGCGACGCGGATGGCCGAGGACGACTGGCCGCGGGTGCGCGATGCGATCCTGGCAGCCGCCGACGGATCGGGTCTGATCGATATCGAGTTCCGCGACGTCTGGCCCGACCATGTGCGCTGGATCAACATGCGCGCGGTGGCCCGCCGCGACGCGGACGACGACGTCGTCGTCACCGGCGTGTTCGTCGACGTCACCGAGAAGAAGGCACAGGCCCAGGCACTCGAAGACGCCAAGCAGCAGGCCGAACTTTCGGCCCTGTGGCTCGAGGACACCAACCACGAACTCGAAGGCGAGCGGCTGAAGGCCGAAGCCGCGACCCAGGCCAAGTCGTCGTTCCTGGCGATGATGAGCCACGAGATCCGCACGCCGATGAACGGCGTGATGACCATGGCCGAAATGCTCGACCAGACCGAGCTGACCGAGGATCAGCGGGGCATGACGCGCATCATCCGCTCGTCTTCGGCCGCGCTGCTGACCATCATCAACGATATTCTCGACTTCTCGAAGATCGAGGCCGGCAAGCTCGATATCGAGGCGATCTCCTACGACCTGGTCGAGACGATCGAGGGTGTCGGCGAATTGCTCGCCCAGCGTGCCGACGACCGCGGCATCGATTTTGTCATCGACCTCGATCCCGAACTGCCGGCGCGCGTGATCGGCGATCCGACACGGGTGCGGCAGGTGCTGCTCAACCTGGCGGGCAACGCCATCAAGTTCACCGAGGTCGGCTCGGTCGTCGTCACCGTCACGACCTTGCCGGGCGAGCACGGGCCGCGGTTGAATTTCGCGGTGCGCGACACCGGCATCGGCCTGACGCCCGAGCAGCAGGCGCGGTTGTTCAAGCCGTTCCAGCAGGCCGACAATTCGACCTCGCGCAAGTTCGGCGGGACCGGCCTTGGCCTGACCATCTCGCTGAAGCTGTGCGAGATGATGGGCGGCTCGATCGGCTGCTTCTCGGAGGCAGGGACAGGATCGACCTTCTGGTTCGAACTGCCGCTGAATGTCGAGGCCGGGCCGCCGCGCCCCGAACCCGCGATCGGCGATGCCGCACTGGTCGTCATCGGCGCGGGGACCGAGCGCTGGGCGGCGCTCGGCCACGCCCTGGCGCCGACCGGCGTCACCCCGACATGGCTTGATGCCGACGACATGCTGGAGGCCGTGTTGCGCAGCCGCGTCGCCGCCCGGCCCGACAGCATCATCCTGATCTTCTCGGCCGTGACGGCGGCGCCGGAGACGACGCTGGCGGCCAGGCTGGCCGGCGATCCGGCCTTTGCCCGGGCGCGTTTCATCCTGGCGATGCCGCGCGGGCTCGCCTCGACCATCGGCAATGCGCGGAAGGCCGGGGTGTTCGCCACCGTGACCCTGCCGGTGCAGCGCGGCGTGCTGTGGCGCACCATCGCCGCGGCGCTGGGCCGCGCGGAACTGGATCAGCGCACGGCTGGTGGCGAGGTGATGTATGCACCGCCGCCGGTCGAGGCAGCGCGCGAGGCCGGCGTGCTGATCCTGGTGGCCGAGGATAATGCCACCAACCAGCTGGTGATTTCCCGATTGCTCGATCGTCGCGGCTATGCCCATGAAATGGCCTCTGACGGGCGCGAGGCCCTGGGCATGTGGCGCGACGGCCGCTACGGTCTGCTGCTGACCGACTTCCACATGCCCGAGATGGACGGTTTCGAACTGACGCGGGCGATCCGGGCGGCCGAGGCCGGGGAAGATCCGGCCGGCGAGCGGCGCCTGCCGATCGTCGCGCTGACTGCCGATGCCCTGCCGGGCACACGGGCGCTGTGCATCGAGACCGGCATGGACGACTACCTGACCAAGCCGATCGACCAGAAGGCGTTGGTCGAGGTGCTGCGCCGCTTCCTGCCGGCCGCCGACGGCATGCGCCGGATCGCCGCCGCAACCCCGGTGCCGCCGGCCGCGCCGGCCAAGCCGGACGAACCCGAAATCGATCCCGAGATCTTCGAGCTGCAGCGGTTCCGTGAAACCTTCGGGGCGCTCGATGCCGAATCCCTCGGTTTCCTGCAGCAGTTCCTGGCCTCGGTGCCGGACACGCTGGCCAGTCTCGACGCCGCGCTGCAGGCCGGCGATCTGGCCGAGGCCCGCCACGTCGCCCACGCGCTGAAGGGTTCCGCCCGGTCGATCGGGGCGGCACGGCTGGGCCAGATCGCGGCCGACGTACAGGACATGCTGGATGCCGGCGATGCCGACAGCGCCGAACTGATGGCGAGCGTTCTCGCCCCCACCTACGATGAACTGGCCGCTGCGCTGGTACCGCTGACCGCGGGGCCGGCCGGCGCAGCTTGAAGACCTGAACGAGGATAGCGATGGCTGAGCTCGATTACGGTGCCGTCCGGGTGCTGGTCGTCGAAGACGAGGAATTCACCCGCAAGATCATCCGCACGCTGCTGCACCAGCTGGGTGTGCGGCATTTCCACGAGGCCGCCGACGGCAAGGCCGGGCTGTTGGAAGTGCTGCGCGTCCGCCCGCAACTGGTGCTGTGCGACATCCACATGAAGCCGGTCAACGGGCTGCAGTTCCTGAAGTCGCTGCGTGAAGCCAAGATCCCGGCGATCGCCAGGACCCCGGTGGTGTTCCTGACCTCCGATTCCCAGACGGACACGGTAATGACGGCCAAGGAACATGCCGTCGACGGCTATCTGGTCAAGCCGGTCTCGCTGGCCCAGCTCAAGCGCAAGATCGACAGCGTCCTGGGACCCAAGCCGATCCTGCCGGCCGATCCGTCGTGAACTACCGCCATCTGTTCCATGCCGGCAATTTTGCCGATGTCCTCAAGCACGGTGCCTTGGCCATCCTGATCGAGGCGTTGAAGGCCAAGGACAAGCCGTTCGCGCTGCTCGATACCCACGCCGGCCGGGGCGGTTACGATCTCATGTCGGACGAGGCGCAGCGTAGCCCGGAATTCCGCGGCGGCATCGCCAGGCTGCTGGCGGCGGACCCGACCAGACTCGCATCGCTCAAACCCTATCTCGATCTCGTGCGCCGGCTGAACCGGGACGAGCCTGCGCTGCGCCACTATCCCGGCTCGCCGCTGATCGCCCAGGCGCTGATGCGCGACGGCGACCGGCTGCTGCTGGTCGAGAAGCATCCGGAGGAAGCCGCCGCCCTGCGGCGGGCGATGGGCCGCGATCCCCGCGTCCATCTGCACGAGGGGGACGGCTACGAGCGCATCGAGGCGCTGCTGCCGCCGCCCGAGCGTCGCGGCCTGGTGCTGATCGACCCGCCGTTCGAGATCCGCGATGAGTTCGACCATTTCGCCCGGGCCCTGGTCCGCAGCCACCGCCGGTTCCCCGCCGGCATCTTCGTCGGCTGGTATCCGATCAAGGCGCCGCAGTCGATTGCCGCCTTCCACCGTGCCCTGAAGGAGGCGGGGCTGCGCCGTCTCGTGGCGCTCGAGGTCATGATCCAGGCCGCGCGCGATCCGGCGCGTCTGAACGGCAATGGCCTCGTCATCGTCAATCCGCCCTTTGCCGCCCGCCCGGCGCTGGAAGCCTTGCCGCGGTTGCTGGCGCCGATTCTGGGCGTCGGGCCGGGTGCAGTCGGCACGTTCAGCGAGCTGGTCGGCGAATAGATCGGTTCAATGCACGCGACGCGGGCTGTCGCCCCGCGGTTCGGGCATCTGCGCCACCGGTCCCGCCTGGTGGTGCACCAGCCGCCAGCGACCGCCTTCCCGCCGGAAGATGTTCGTCGCGGCCATGACCGAGTCCCCGATGCGCTCGTAGCACAGGACATAGCCGCACTCGCCATGGGCAAAGGCCATCGCCCCGGCGATGGCGACCGCGATCGCCGACTGGCCCTCGAAGATCCGTCGCCAGCTTTCGGCGATTTCGTCCCGGTCGGTCAGTGGCGGCCAGCCCGGATGGGTGCAACTGGCCAGCGGGCCGGCCGTCCAGACATCGAGCATGGCGGCCATGTCCGCCCTGGCAAAGGCACGATAGAAAGCTTCGTTCGCGGCGAGTAGAGCGGCACGGTCGGGCATGGGCCAAGCTTAGTCGCAAATGCCGCATGGCGGAACCCGCAGTCTCTTGGGCATCGGTGCAATTCCCGTTGCGCGGGCAGGGTGGGTTAAGCCATGCTTCGCCGATGGCACTTTTCGGTGGCAAGCGCACCTCGTCGCATCATTTCGAGATCATGACCCAGCGGGAAGGGCGCTGGCTGCTCGATTCCACGGTGGGCACCGAACTCGACGGGCTGGGGCGCGAGCCGACGACACGCGAAGTCCAGAAGGCCGAGGAGAACGCGGTCAGCCGGGCAAAGAGCCTGCTGGCGACCGGGGATTTCCAGGCAGTGAAGGTCGTGTGCGAGACCACCGGCGTCTTCGGCCACAAGAGCAACAAGGAAGTCTTCTCCCAGGTCTCGACCGTCAAGCGGGGCGAGCGGCTGGTGCCGCAGGCCTACAAGGGCGATGTGCCGCTCTGCGCCACGCCCGACGACCTGACCCGGCGGCCGTCCTGCCGGGTGATCGGCACGGTCTATCGCGACCTGCTGAACAAATACGGCCTGATCGCCATCGAGCTCGTCCATTTCTACCCGCATCTGCGCCGTCTGGAGGAGCAGTCGATGCTGCTGCAGGCCGGGCTGCGCGGCATCGCCGAGCGTCAGGCGGAAGGGACCGACCGCCCGGTCAAGGAGCGGATGAGCCAGTTGCAGGATCTGACGGCGAAAGCGATCAGCCGCGCCCGCGACGCGATGGCCGAGCGCCGCCTGCCGCCTTTCGCCGATGCCGATCTCGACGGATTGCTCGCCCGCCTGGCCCAGCGCTTCCAGGGCGACGACGTCCGCTATTTCGCCGTCATCGTGATGGCACGCGAACTGATGGGGGCGCCGAGCCAGCTGGCACGGCTCGACCTCGCGCTGCGCGCCCTGCCGCAGGCGCATGAGGCCGATGCCGTCGGCCTGCTGGACGAAGTCGTCGCCGGTTGCCTCGACATGTCGGGCATCGTCATGGAACTGGTCGGCCACCAGCCGTCGCTGGCCGAGGCGATGGCGGTGCTGTCCGAACTGGGCAATGGCGCCTTCTGGCCGGCGCGGGGCGGCAATGCGATGGGGGGGCAGGTCGCCTCGCATATCCGGGAAGGGCGGCTGATCTGGGCCAAGCAATCGATCTGGGATCGCATCCTGCGCGAGGTCGGATCGGGCAGCCCGCTGATCAAGGCCGAACCCCGGCGCGAATGGGCGGAAACCCAACGGATGATCGATGTCCTGGGGGCCGCGGCGCCGGAAGCCTATCGCGAACGGATCCTGCGCAAGCTGGCCGCGCGGCTCGAACGGATGCGCCAGCGCGAGTGACGGCCCGCGGTCCTGCAGGCCGCGACGCTCAGGTGCCCGCGGGCATTTCGGCGCCGGTGGTATCGGCCCCCGTCAGGTTCGCCTCGTCCATCCGCGCTTCACGCAATACCGCATCGCGCAGCGATGCCTTGCTCAGGTCGGCATCGGTGAGATTGGCGCCGGTCAGGTTGGCGCGCGTCAGGTCCGAGCCGGCGAGGTTGGCCGCAACCAGGTTGGCCGGCCACAGCCGGCCGGTCGGCTTGCCGTCGGGGCCGCGCAGCGGTACCGGCGTCAGTGACGAACCGGCCATCTTGGCACCGGCAAGATTCGCCCGGCTCAGATTGGCGCCGTCGAGATAGGCGCGGGTCAGATTGGCCTTGGCGAGATTGGCCCCGGCAAGGTCGGTCATGACCATGGTGACCCCGGTCAGCTCGGCGCCCGACAGGTTGGCGCCGCGCAGGTTCGCGGCGCCGAGGTTGAAGCCGGTCAGGTCGTAGTCGCTGAGATCGGCGCCGGGCAGTTCGGCCCGCGCGCCTTCGCGCCCGTCCGAGCGGATCCAGCGGGTATGGGCGCGCAAGGCCTCGCGGATGTCGGCGGACAGCATCTCCTGCCCCTTGACCGTCTTGGCCGCCTCGACCACGGCATCGCGCAGGTCGACCTCGTCGAGCGCAACACCCTCGAGATTGGCATTGCGAAAGGTGGCGCGATAGAGCAGCGCCCGGGTCAGCTTGGCGCCCCGCATGTTGCAGTTGTCGAGATTGGCGTTCGACAGGTCGCAGCGTTCCAGCTGGGCGCCGGTGAGATTGGCACCGCTGAGGTCGGCGCCGGCGAAATTCACCCCGCCCATCTTGGCATTGGTGCAGTCGGCGTGGTTCAGCTTGGCCTTGGCCAGATCGGCGCCCCGCATGTTGCGCCGCGCCTGGGCCGCGTCGGACTGGTTGGTCGCAAAGCCGAGGCCCTTCCCCTGGTTGTCGGCCAGCAGGCCGCCGCCGCGCATGTCGGCGCCGCGCAGGACCGCGGATACGAGCTTGGTGCCGCGCAGCGAAGCACCGCGCATGTCGGCCTTGGCAAGCTGGGCATGGCTCAGATCGGCACGATCGAGGTTGATTGCAAACAGGTCGGCGTCGTCGAGCTTGACCCCGACCAGGATCGCGTTGCTGAGATTGGCGCCGGCCAGATTGGCCTGGCGCAGGTCGGCCCCGCTGAGGTCGACGCCCTGCAGGTCGGCGAGCGGCAGGTTGAGACGCGCGCCGCCGCGGCCCTTGAGCCACAGGGCATGCTTTCCCAAAAGCGTCTGCAACTCGTGCGGCGCGACCAAGTTTCCCCTTTCCCCCGCCGGGAGGGCGCCGTCCCACGGGCACCCGTCTGCGGCCGAACATACTGCCGGCACGGCGATCCGCCTAGGGGGGAAGGCGACGGCCGGCGCCAGAAATGTCATAGCCGGACGTCACTTATTACGTGTAAGGTCGCGCAAGAGCGGGTTTTTGAGATGAGTTGGCAGCGACTTAACCTCGATCGTCTGGCGAAGGTATTGGCCCTGGCGTCATCGGACCGTGACGGCGAGGCGTTGTCGGCCTTGCGCAAGGCTGAACGCATGCTGACCGACGTGGGATTGGGCATGGTCGACCTGGCCGAGACCATCCGGCGCTTCGATCCGGCCGCGCCCAAGGCCGCGGAACCCAAGCCCGAAGAGCCGAAGGCCGAACCGCCGAGGCCCGATGTCGAGGAACTGACCCGGCGGATCGAAGGCTTGCACCAGCAACTGACCGAGGCCGCCGCCGCCGCCGCCCACAATGCCGGCGAGGCCGACCGCTGGCGCGACATCTGCTGGGATGCGGCGCGCTATATCTGTTCGCTGGAAGTCGAACTGGCACGGCTGCGCGCCGCGGCCGGCGAGGCGCCGCGACCGCCGAGCGATCTCGAAATCGCGGGCCTGGGGGGCCGCTACTGAAGCAGCGATCCGCTGTCGCGACCGGGGCGCGGCCGGAACGGCACTTCAGTGCCGTGCCAGCCGCGGAACCGTCGGTCAGATCGGGTAGTGGCCGGCCGCCGTCTCGATGGTGATCCAGCGCAGTTCGGTGAACTCGTTGATCGCGGCCTTCGAGCCGAAGCGGCCGTAGCCCGATGCCTTCATGCCGCCGAACGGCATCTGTGCCTCGTCATGGACGGTCGGGCCGTTGATGTGGCAGATGCCCGATTCGATGCGCCGCGCCACCTCCAGGGCCCGGCTGATGTCGCGGCCGAAGACCGCCGCCGACAGGCCGTATTCGGTGTCGTTGGCCACGCGGATCGCTTCCTCGACGCCCGCAACCCGGACGATGCAGACGACGGGTCCGAACGATTCGTCGTTGTAGATCTTCATTGCCGGCGTGACATGGTCGAGCACCATGGCCGGCATGATTGTGCCGGTGGCCTGGCCGCCGGCGATCAGCCGGGCACCCTTGGCCACGGCGTCCTTGACCAGCGCATCGATGCGTTCGACCGCCTCGCGGCCGATCACCGAGCCCAGCGCCACGTTGCCCTCGCGCGGGTCGCCGGCCTGCAGCGACTGGGCCTTGGCGGCGAAGCGGCGGACGAAGTCGTCGGCGACGGCGTCGTCGACGACCAGCCTTTCGGTCGACATGCAGATCTGGCCCTGGTTCATGAACGCGCCGAAGGCGGCGGCCTTGACCGCCTCGTCGAGATCGGCGTCGTCGAGCACGACGAGCGGCGCCTTGCCGCCGAGTTCGAGCAGCACCGGCTTGAGGTGGCGGGCGGCGGTCTCGGCGATGATCCGGCCGACGCGGGTCGAGCCGGTGAAGTTGATACGGCGGACCGCGGGATGGGCGATCAGCGCATCGACGATCCGCGGCGCATCGGCCGGGGCGTTGGTGACGACATTGACCACGCCCGGCGGCAGCCCGGCCTCGCGCAGCGCCTCGCCGATCAGGCGATGCGTCGCCGGGCAGATCTCGGAGGCCTTGAGGATCACGGTGTTGCCGCAGGCCAGCGGCATCGCCAGCGCGCGCACGCCCAGGATGACCGGGGCATTCCACGGGGCGATGCCGAGCACCACCCCGACCGGCTGGCGCAAGGCCATCGCCACCGTGCCCGGCTTGTCCGACGGGATGACCTCGCCGGTGATCTGGGTGGTCATCGCCGCCGCCTCGCGCAGCATGCCGGCGGCGAGATGGGTGTTGAAGCCGGCCCAGCCGGCGGTCGAGCCGGTCTCGGCCATCATTCGTTGAATGAAGCCGTCGGTATGGGCGGCAAGCTTGTCGGCCGCGGCCAGCAGCAAGGCGCGCCGGGCGTTCGGGCCCAGGGCGGACCAGGCGGGGAAGGCTGCCGCCGCGGCATCGGCCGCGGCGATGGCGTCGCCGACCGTAGCCGCCGCGGCGCGGGTCGCGACCTGCCCGTCGATCGGGTTGAGGCGGTCGTAGGTCGCCCCTTCGGTCGCGGGGATATCCTGGTTGTTGAGCAGAAGGCTGGTCTCGAACATGGTTCTCAATTCTCCGTCAGGAAGGGGAGGCGCCGAGATAGGCGTGCTGGACCGCCGGGTCGTCGCGCAGCGCGGCCGCGTCGGCCGGCCCGCTCAGCCGGCCGTTGGCGAGAAGGTAGCCGCGGTCGGCGATGCTCAGGCTGGCGCGGGCGTTCTGCTCGACCAACAGGATGCCGGTGCCGTCGGCCCGGATGCGCCCCAGCGCGGCGAAGAGCTCGCGCGCCATCAGCGGCGACAGGCCGAGCGAGGGTTCGTCGAGCAGCAGGATTTCCGGCGCCGACATCAGGGCGCGGCCGATCGCGACCATCTGCTGTTCCCCGCCCGACATCGTCCGCGCGGTCTGCGACAGCCGCTCGGCCAGGCGTGGGAACAGCGTCAGGACGCGGTTGCGATTGGCGGTCTCCTGCGCCCGTGCCCTGCGGGCATGGGCGCCGAGCATCAGGTTCTCGGCCACCGTCAGGTCGCCGAAGATGCCGCGCCCTTCCGGCACCAGGGCCAGCCCGGCCTCGACGATCTCGTGGGCGGGCAGGGCGCCGATATCGCGGCCCGACAGCGTCAGCCTGGCGCCGGCCAGGCGCGGCACGATACCGGCGACGGCCTTCAGCAGCGACGATTTGCCGGCGCCGTTGGCGCCGAGGATGACGACGATCTCGCCCGCCCGCATCGACAGCGCGGCGTCGTCGAGCGCCCGATGCTTGCCGTAGGCGACCGACAAACCGCCGACGTCAAGCATCGTCGCCCCCGAGATAGGCGCTGATCACCGCGGGATCGGCCAGTACCGCGGCCGGCGGTCCCTCGGCGATCAGCGCGCCGGCATTCATCACGACGCAGCGGTCGCACAGCGACCGGATCGCATCCATGACGTGTTCGACCATCACGATCGTCGTACCCTCCGCCCGCAGGCTGCGGATCAGCGCGATGCCCTCCTGCAGTTCCGAGGGATTGAGCCCGGCCAGCCATTCGTCGAGCAGCAGGATCCGCGGCGACAGGGCGAGGCCGCGGGCAAGCTCCAGCCGCTTCTGATCGATATAGGTCAGCGCGTCGGCCGGCATGGCGCCGCGGCCGCCCAGCCCGACGCGGTCGAGCAGCGCGCCGGCCCGCCTGGCGGCCGCCTCGCCCCATAGAACCGGCCGGCGAAAGGCCAGGCCGGCGACGACGTTCTCGGCGCAGGTCATCGAGCCGAGGACGCGGACGAGCTGGAAGGTGCGGGCCAGGCCCAGCCGGGCGATCCGGTCGGGCCGCAGGCCGGCGATCGGTCGTCCGTCCAGCATGATCGTGCCGGCATCCGGCTTCAGCGCGCCGGAGACGAGGTTGAGCGCGGTGGTCTTGCCCGAGCCGTTGGGGCCGAGCAATCCGACGATCTCGCCCTGCGCGACGCCGAAGGAAAGCCCGTCGACCGCGACCAGCCCGCCGAACCGGCGGGTCAGGCCGGAGATTTCCAGCAGCCTGGTCATCGCGCGGCCCTCCTGGCCGTCAGGCCGGCGACGCCGTTGGGCACGAGATAGACGATCACCAGGAACACCAGGCCCAGGATGATCGAGAAATGGTTGGGAAAGCGCGCGATCAGGAATTCGAACAGCAGGGTCAGCGGGATGACGCCCAGCAGCGGGCCGTACAACCGGCCCGCGCCGCCGAGCAGCGCCATGATCAGCACCTGGAACGAGACCATCGGGTTGAAGGCGATCGCCGGGTCGATATAGGTCCAGCGCGGCGCCATGATCGCGCCGGCAAGCGTCATGAAGACCGCCGACAGGGCGAACAGCGCGACCTTGACGATGGTGATGTCGATGCCGACATGGGGGGCGACGGTCTCGTCGTCGCCGATGATGCGCAGGGCGAAGCCGAGCCTCGAGCGGCCGACCAGCCAGCCGGTCAGGAAGACCAGGGTAGCAAGCGCCAGCATCTGCCAGTAGATCTGGGCCTGGGTCACGTCGACGAAGACATAGCGCCCGAGCGCCCGGGTGACGTTGACCTCGTACCAGGTGACCAGCTGGCGGATCAGTTCGGCCAGCCCGAAGGTGAAGACGACAAAATAGACGCCCGACAGCCGCAGCGTCGACAGCCCGACCAGCAGCGCGACGGCGCCGCCGACTGCCGCCGCGATCAGCAGAACCAGCGGCCAGGGCAGCACTTCGCCCAGCACCGCGACCGAGTAGGCGCCGATGCCGAAGAACGCGACCGTGGCCAGCGAGACATAGCGGGTGGGGCCGGAGAACATCGCCCAGGCCGTGGCGAGGACGGTGTAGTTCAGCAGGCTCAGCGACAGCGACAGGCAGTAGCCGTCGGCATAGAGCGGCAGGGTGGCCAGCGCCGCCACCAGCAGCGTCGCGGGGATGAGGGGCAGGAAGGTCATCGCGCGGCCTTGCCGAACAGCCCGGCCGGACGCCAGAGCAGGATGCCGAGGAACAGGGTGAAGGTGGCCGCCAGGGTAAGGCCGGGGTCGACGAAGCGCGAGACCAGCGTCTCGGCCAGGCCGAGCAGCAGCCCGGCGACCAGGCAGCCCATCAGGTTGCCGACCCCGCCCATGATGACGACGATCAGGGCCTTCATGGTGAACAGCACACCCATCGTGGCGCTGAAGGTCAGGAACATCGACACCAGCACGCCGCCGGCGGCGACCAGCCCCCCGCCCAGCGCGAAGGCGAAGGCGGCGGCGGCGCGGATGTCGATGGCGACGAGCTGGGCGGCCACCGGGTCGACCGCGACCGCGCGCAAGGCGGTGCCGAGCCGCGTGCGCGTCATCACGAGGTAGAGCCCGCCGCCGATCACGGCGGCCGCGGCCAGCGCCACCAGCCGGTTGGCGGCGATCGTCGACCCCAGCACCGAAACCGGCACCGCCAGGTAGCTGTAGCTGTAATAGGCGCCGCCGAAGGCGACCAGCGCGATACCCTGGATAACGAACAGCAGGCCGAAGGTGGCCAGGATCGAATCGACCTCGAGGGCGGCGCGGGTCTTCGCGCGCGCGACCAGCCAGGTCAGCAGGGCACGGTAGATCGCCCAGTTGACGAGAAAGGCCAGCGGCACCACCAGCAGCAGCCCGGCCGGCGGATTGACCCCGAGGCCGGTGAAGAACCAGAAGGCGAGGAAGGCGGCGGCGATCAGGAATTCGCCATAGGACAGGTTCATGATGCGGGCGACGCCGTATTGCAGCGTCAGCCCCATGGCGATCAGCGCATACATGCCGCCGAGCGTCACGCCGGAAAGCAGGGCATCGATGAGGATCATGACGTCGGACCCGTCGCCGCCGCGTGCCTTACTGCGCCACCCAGGCGGGCTTGGGGAACAGCGGCGCCCTGGCGCCCTGGTTCGTGGTCGGGGCGATACCGTAGAACTCGCCATCCTGCCACTGGCCGACCCACCACAGGTTGGTCGGAATATTGTCCTTCATCTTCATCGTGCCGACGATGGTTTCGAACGATCCGGTCTGGAGTTCCTTGACGACGGCGGCGCGGTCGACCCGGCCGACCCGCTCGATCGCCTGCTGCAGCATCTGCAGCGCGGCATAGGTGATCGGCGATGCCCAGCGGTCGGGCTCGCGGTTGGCGAAGGCGACATGGCGCTTGAAATAGTCCTGCAGCTCGGGCCGGCTGGCATCCCAGCCGCCGATGCCCATCACCCCCTGCGCGTTGGCCCCGAAACGCTGCTTGTACAGCGGAAAGGCGGTGCCGACGCCGGTGTAGAACACCTTCGGATTGAAGCCGAGCAGGCGGGACTGCTCGGTCAGGCCCAGCGTGTCAGGCGGATAGCTGAAGGCGACGAAGACATCCGGGTTGGCGCGCTGCACCTCGGTGACGATCGGCGCCATGTCCTGGGTGCCGACCGGATAGCTCTTGTCGTAGACCAGCTTGAAGCCGGCCTTCTCGATCAGTGGGCGGCCGGCCGACGACAGGTCGATGCCGAAGCCGTCGGCGACCGAGACCATCGCCACGGTGTTGCCGATCTTGCCGTCCTTGCGCAGGTTCGTCAGCACCTCGACCAGCGCCCCGGCTCCGGCCGAACCCTGGCCCAGGAACCAGAAGGAATTGGGCCAGCGCTTGCCCAGTTCGACCGCGCGTTCGTTGACCGCGGTGGTGGCCAGTTGCGGATAGCCCGCCTTGGCGAAAACCGGGCCGACCGCGAGATTGACGCCGGTGCCCCAGGGGGCCAGCAGGAAATCGACCTTGTCCTGGTTGATCAGCCGCTCGACCGCCCGCACGGCTTCCTCGGACGACGAACGGTCGTCGTACTCGACCACGGTGATCGGCAGGCGCTTGTCGCCGAGCTTGAGCCCGCCGGCCGCATTGATCTCCTTGACCCACATCTCGTAGTTCGGGATCAGCGAGATGGTGGCGCCGCCGGCATTCGGGCCGGTCTTGGAAATCGCCCAGCCGATCTTGACCGACTCCTGCGCCAGGGCAGGCAGGGCGGTCAGCGCGGCGCCGGCAAGCAACCCGGCCAGCAGGCCCGTCAATCCGTGTTTCATGGTCGGTTCCTCTCCTGTTTGCGCTGCCGGCCGACGGAACATGTCGTTCGGCAACAGTTATGCTGCGCCGCAAACAATGCAGCGTGGCCTTCCCACGATCGCGGTCCAGATCCGCAATGATCGTCACGTCAAGACATGCGGGATCGCTTAACCGTCGCGGGTTTTACCGGTGAATATTTCCTCCCGCTGCGCCGCCTCGATTTTCCGGGCGGTCTTCAGCTTGGTTTGTCATTGAACAATTTGATTAGATCCAGTAGAGCTTTACCGGAATGGATATTTTCGGCGAAAAGTTGGATATTTCCGAGGGGCGGCTGCGGCCGCCCGCCGCCGTGGTCCATGGCGAAAGGCTGGTGGCGGCCCTGGCCCCGCGCGACTGGGTGCTCGACACCCCGGCCCGGCGGGGCAGGGCGCATTTCTTCCTGATCGGCGCCGGTCGCGCCGACGTTCATGTCGGCCCCGGCCGGCTGGAACTCGTCGCCCCCGCCTGCATCTGGCTGCCGCCGGGATCTGCGCATCTGGTGCGTCTGCAGGCCGGCGCATCGGGCCATCTGGTTGCCGCGGCCGAGGATTTCATCGCCCGCGTCGTCGGTGCCTCGAGCGAGGCGCCGCATCTGCGTGAGGTCGCCGACCGGTTGATCCACCTCCCGGCCGACCGGCTGGGGCCGAAGGCCGAGGCGCTGACGCTGTGCTGCATCATGATCGAACAGGAAATCCGCAGCCCGGAACGCGGCGCCTTCGCCATGCTGTCGGTGCAGATGGGGGCCTTGCTGATCCTGGTGTGGCGGCTGGCGGGGCAGGCGGTCGAGACGCCGGGCCTGCGCGGCACCGGCTCTCAGATCGTCCAGCGCTTCCAGCATCTGGTCGAGCTGCATTTTCGCGAACACTGGCCGGTCTCGCGCTATGCCCGCGCGCTGGGCGTGACCGAGGATCGCCTGCATGCCGCCTGCACGCGCGGGGCAGGCCGCGGCCCGCTGGCGCTGATCCACGGCCGGCTGGTCGAGGAGGCCTCGGCACGGCTGGCCCAGACCGGCCTGCCGGTCGAACAGATCGGCTTCAACCTGGGTTTCCGCGACCCCGCCTATTTCAGCCGCTTCTTCAAGCAGCGTAGCGGTCTCTCGCCCGCCGCCTTCCGCCGCGCCGCGCAGGAGGCTCGCAAGGTCGAGACCTTTGCGGCCTGGCCGTAGGGCCGTCGGCAACCATCGAGCAAAAACAGAAATTGCGACGCATTATCATATCTAGTAGGGGAATGGCGGGGACGTCGTTCACACGAGGGATAGATCATGTTCAGGAACATCGTACTGGCCGCGGCGCTGACCGTCATTGCCCTGCCGGCGCAGGCCCATTTCGTCTGGCTGGAGCGGGACGGCACCGGCCCGGCCGCGGCCTTCTTCGGCGAGTGGGACGAGGATGTGCGCGAGAAATCGGGTCCGGGCGGCCATCTCGACGTCATCGCCGGCCCGGTCGCCTTCCAGGAGGACCGCGCGAAGCCGCTCGTCATCACCCGCGGGGCCGACCGCCTCGAGATCGCGGCCGCCGGCCCCGGCGATGTCCGTCTGGTCGAGGCGACGATCAAGCCGCGCGAGGACAAGCGCAACGGCGGCCGGACCAAGGGCATGTTCCACGCCAAGGCGGGCCGGGCCGACACCAAGGCGGGGCTCGACCTCGAACTGGTGCCACTGGCCGCTGATGGCAACCGTTTTGTGCTGCTGCTGCGCGGCCAGCCGCTGCCCAAGGCCGAGATCAAGCTGGCCGCGCCCCCCAAGTGGGCGCGCGAGTTGCATACCGACGACAAGGGCGAAGTCGTCTTCGAGCTGCCCTGGGCCGGGCGCTATGTCGCCGAGGTCGTCCATGTCGAGACGGTGAAGGGCGGCGAGGGCGATCAGGCCTACGATCGCATCCGCCATGTCGCCAGCCTGTCGTTCGTGACCACGTCCGGTATTGCCTGGACGGGCAAGTAGGTCAGTCCGGCGTGTAGCGGCCGACGCTGAGGCGGCCGGCCAGTTCGAGATGGCGGCGCAGCAGGGCTTCGGCGAAGCCCAGCTCGCCGTCCTCGATCGCGGCGAGGATCGCCAGATGCTCGTCGCAGGATTGGCGGACGCGGTCGGGGTCGAGGCTGGTGAAGACCGCCAGTTCCTTCATCCGCCGCAGGTTGTTCTGCTGGCGCACCGCCTGCACGAAGAAGCGGTTGTGCGACCAGCCGGCCAGGGTCTCGTGGAACGAGGCGTTCAGGGCGAACCAGGTCTGGCGCGTCATGCCGGCCAGCGGCCGGTCGAGCACAGTCCGATGGGCGTCGCGCAACTGCGCCAGACGTTCGGGTTCGGCGCGGAACGTCGGCGCGCGCAGCGCGACGCATTCGACGCCCAGCCGGAACTGATAGCTCTCCGCGATCGCCTCGGGGGTGTCGAGCGAGTCGGCGAAACGCCAGCCGTGACCGCGCTGGCGTTCGGCCAGCCCTTCCGCCGCCAGCCGCATGAACACCCGCCGCACCACCCCGCGCGAGACGCCGTAGCGTTCGGTCAGCTCGGTTTCCGAAACCTCGGCCGGCAGGCGGCCCAAGGCGCGATCGCTCAGCAGCGTGCCGTGCAACTGCTCGGCCGTTGACGGGGGCACCAGGTCGTCGTCGCCCGCCATGTCGGAGGGGTCGGCCTCCAGGATAAAGCCGCGCCCCGGTTCGAGCCGCATCAGCCCGCGTTCGGCCAGCAGCAGCAGGGCGCCGCGCACCGGCGAGCGCGACACGCCGAACCGCCTGGCCAGGCGCTGTTCCGGGATGCGGTCGCCCAGCTTCCAGCCTTCGCGCCGCGCCTCGTCCAGGATCTGGCGCGCCAGATCGATCTGGAGCGGGCTGACCTCGCTCTGCTCCTGCTCCGCCACGCCTTCCAGCCCTCGACAGCTACCTTCGCACGGCCGGCCAGGATAGGCCGTATGCTCGGCCATCGCCAATGTTTTGGCGGCTAAAAGGCACTCATGTTTTGCTATGTGGACAATTTAGTGATTTTTAAAAACACAAAACGCACTATGCTGGAGCGCCTGCAACGGGAGAGGAATCGCGATGCGCTGGGAACGACTGCTTGCTGCCGCCTGTGCTGCCGCCATGCTGACCGGGCCTGCCTCGGCGGCCGGGACGCTGAAGGTTTCGCTGAATGCCGACATCCGGTCGAGCAGCCCCGGCGTCAATCGCGACGACAATACCGACGGCGTCGTGCTGCATGTGGTCGAAGGCCTCGTCGCCTATCGCGAGGATGCCTCGATCGCGCCGCTGCTGGCGCAATCGGTCGAGACTTCGGCCGACGGGCTGACCTACACCTTCCGCCTGCGCGACGGCGTCAGGTTCCATAACGGCGAGACCCTGACGGCCGAGGACGTGGTCTGGAGCTGGCACCGCTATCTCGATCCCAAGACCAACTGGCGCTGCCTGCCCGATCTCGACGGCCGCGGCCGCATCAAGATCGAGAGCGTCACGGCGCCCGATCCGCAGACGGTGGTGTTCAAGGTCAATCGCCCGACGGCGCTGCTGCTGGCCACCATGGCGCGCACCGATTGCGGCGGTGCCGGCATCGTGCACAGGTCGTCGGTCAATGCGGACGGCAGCTGGCGCGAGCCGGTGGGCACGGGGCCGTTCCGCCTGAAGGAATGGAAGCGGGGCGAGGCCATCGTGCTCGAACGCTTCAAGGACTACGCCTCTCTGCCCGGGCCGATGGACGGTTATACCGGGGGCAAGCAGGTGCTGGTCGACGAGGTACGCTACATGATCATCCCCGACGCGGCCGCGGCCGGGGCGGCGTTGCGCGCAGGCGCCATCGACGTGATCGCCAACGCCTCGGCGACCGACGTCAAGGAACTGGAGAAGGACCCGAAGGTGGTGGTCGCGGCGGCACCGACCATGTCGATCCAGGCCTTCCTGTTGCAGACGCGGGACCCGCTGCTGCGCAATCCGAAGATGCGCCAGGCGATCGCCATGGCCCTCGATACCCGGGCGATCGCCGAGGCCGCGACCGAGGGCAAGGCGCCGGCGAACAATTCGGTGGTGCCGACCGCCAGCCCGTTCCACGGCCCGGTCGAGAAGCAGGGCTTCACCTACGCACCCGACAAGGTCAAGGCGCTGCTGGCCGAAGCTGGCTACAAGGGCGAGAAGATCACCCTGATCACCAACAAGCGCTATCCCGACTGCTACGACACAGCCGTATTGGCCCAGTCGATGCTGCAGGCGGTCGGCATCGCGGTCGACCTCGAGGTGATCGAGTGGGGCACCCAGCTCGATCGTTATCTCGCCGGCAAGTACCAGATGATGGCCTTTCCCTATTCCGCCCGGCTCGATCCGTCGCTCAGCTTCGATGCGCTGATGGGGCCGAAGGAAACCGAGCCGCGCAAGGTCTGGGACAACCCCGCCGCCCAGGCGCTGCTCGCCCGGTCGATGGAAGTTGCCGACCCGGCGCAGCGCCAGCAATTGTTCGACCAGCTGCACCGCCAGTTCATTGCCGACGTGCCGATGGTGGTACTCTACAACATTCCCGATTTCGCCCCCTATGCGAAGGGGGTGCAGGGCTACAAGCCGTGGGTGGCGTCCAAGCCCAGGCTGTGGGGTGTCGGCCGCGGGTGATCGCGAGAACCCATATCCTTGTCGTACAAGCGGGGGCGTGATATCCAGTCGGCGATCGTTCGCCAGAGGAGTGCCCGCCCGTGGTCGCGTTGCGCCGCCGTGAGACCCTGACTTCGCAACTGACCAGGGCCCTGGGCGAGCGGATCGCCCAGGGGCAGATCAAGCCGGGCGAGAAACTGCCGAGCGAGCAGGAACTGATCGACGAATTCGGGGTCAGCCGCACGGTGGTGCGCGAGGCGATCTCGTCCTTGCGCGCCTCGGGCGTGGTCTCGACCCAGCAGGGGGTCGGGGCTTTCGTCGTGCAGCCGGCCGCCGCGCCGGCGTTCCGCGTCGACGAGGCCAATCTCGGCGCATTGAACGAGGTGGTCGCGGTGCTCGAGCTGCGCATCTCGGTCGAGGCGGAGGCCGCCGCCCTGGCCGCCCAGCGGCGCGGCCCGGAGCATCTTGCCACCATGCGCGACGCGTTGGAGCGGATGGCGACGTCGATCGCCGCAGGCGAGGACGCGATCGGCCCGGATCTCGATTTCCACCGCACCGTCGCCGAAGCGACCGGCAACCGCTATTTTCTGCATCTGTTCAACTACCTGGGCTCGCTGCTGATTCCGCGCACGCGGGTGCAGACCTTTCAGCTCGAAGGGGCCTCGCGCCGCCAGTATCTCGACCGCGTCAACGGCGAGCACAACGCGATCTTCCAGGCGATCGCCGACCAGGATCCCGATTCGGCCCGGGCGGCAATGCGCGTGCACCTCACCGGCAGCCGCGAGCGGATCCGGCGCGCCACCGAAGGGTGACACGCGCCACAGCTTGTATGATGACTGACGTCATGATATGACGAGCCGTCATTTGCGCTGAACTAGTCGAGGTGCCATGGAGCCCAATGCCTTGAAGGCCGTGCTGTCGTCCGGCCTGCTGTCCTTCCCCGTCACCGACTTCACGGCCGACGGCGAGTTCGACGAGGACGGCTATCGCCGCCGGCTCGACTGGCTGGCGCCGTTCGGCGCCTCGGCGCTGTTTGCCGCCGGCGGGACCGGCGAATTGTTTTCGCTCGATCCCGAGGAGCATGGCCGGGTCATCGGCGCGGCGGTCGCGGGCAGCGCCGGTCAGGTGCCGATCATCGCCGGGGTCGGTTGCGGCACGCGCATCGCCATCACCCAGGCGCGCGAGGCCGAGCGGCGTGGCGCGGCGGGCATCCTGATTCTGCCGCACTACCTGATCGAGACCGACCAGGAAGGCGTGTCCCGCCATGTCCGGGCGATCTGCCGGTCGGTCGGCATCGGCGCGATCGTCTACAACCGCGGCCCCTGCCGCCTGGGTCCCGATCATCTGGCGCGGCTGGCCGAGGAATGCCCGAACCTGATCGGTTTCAAGGACGGCATCGGCGAACTGGAGCCGATGATCTCGATTCGCCGCAAGCTGGGCGACCGCTTCGCCTATCTCGGCGGCCTGCCCACCGCCGAATTCTTCGCCGCGGCCTACAAGACCATCGGCGTGCCGGTCTATTCCTCGGCGGTGTTCAATTTTGTCCCGCGCATGGCCATGCGCTTCTATGAGGCGGTCGCGGCCGAGGATGCCGCGACCATCGGCCGACTGCTCGACGGCTTCTTCATGCCTTATGCCGCGATCCGCAACCGCCGGCCGGGTTATGCCGTGTCGATCATCAAGGCGGGGGCCAGGCTGGTCGGGCGCGATGCCGGCCCGGTGCGCACGCCGCTGATGGATTGCACCGCCGAGGAGCATGACATGCTGAAACCGCTGATTGCCTGGGCCGAGGCGGCGTAGCCCACATCACCTGTAAAGTTGTTTGACAAATTGCCGACGTCTTGCTAGACCCTTAACCCAAAGAATCTCTAGGGAGGAGAAAACCAGATGCACCGCAATGCAGTGATTGCCGCGGCGCTGGCCGCGTTCGTGGCCGGCCCGGTGGCGGCCAAGGAATTCAAGTCGGCCGACATCCATCCGCCGGGCTATCCGACGGTCGCGGCGGTCGAGTATTTCGGCGAACTGCTGAAGCAGCGCTCGAACGGCAAGTACACGCTGAAGGTCTACAATTCCGGCACGCTGGGCGAGGAGAAGGACACGATCGGGCAGACCAAGCTCGGCGCGCTCGACTTCAACCGCATCAACATGGCGCCGTTCAACAACATCGTGCCCGAGACCGCGGTCCCGACCCTGCCGTTCCTGTTCCGCTCGGTCGATCACATGCACAAGGTGATGGACGGCCCGATCGGCGAGCAGATCCTGAAATCGCTGGAATCCCAGGGCTTCGTCGGCCTGGCCTTCTATGACTCGGGCGCCCGCTCGTTCTACACGGTCAAGAAGCCGGTGAAGGCGCTCGAAGACCTCAAGGGCATGAAGATCCGCGTCCAGCAGTCCGACCTGTTCGTCGGCATGATCAAGGCGCTGGGCGCCAACCCGACGCCGATGCCCTATGGCGAGGTCTATACCGCGCTGAAGACCGGCGTCGTCGACGCCGCCGAGAACAACTGGCCGAGCTTCGAATCCAGCCGGCATTTCGAGGTGGCGAAGTTCTATACGCTGTCCGAGCACTCGATGTCGCCCGAGTTGTTCGTGATGTCCAAGAAGGTCTGGGACGGGCTGTCGCCCGACGACCAGAAGCTGATCAAGCAGGCCGCCAAGGATTCCGTGCCCAAGATGCGCGAGCTGTGGCAGGCCCGCGAAAAGCAGTCGGAGGAGGTCGTGCGCAAGGCCGGCGTCGAGGTCATTCCGCTGGCCGACAAGAAGCCGTTCATCGACGCGATGAAGCCGGTCTACGACTCGTTTGCGAACAAGCCCGAGCTGAAGAAGATGATCGAGGATATTCAGGCGACCAAATAGCGCCTGATCCGTCAGTCCCGGCGGCCGGCGCCCCGACCGGGGCATTCGGCCGCCGCCCCTGTTCCCCGATTGGACAAGCCGGCGCATGAACACACACAGCGCGATCCTTGCATCCGTCCCGGCCGCCCAGCGGCCGGGACTCTATTCCCGTGCCTGCTTCTGGCTGGCACGTATCGTCCTGCTTGCCGCGGTGGTCGGTCTGCTGACCATCGTGCTGGCCGTGGCCTACCAGGTGTTCGGCCGCTACATCCTCAACGATACCCCGACCTGGGCGGAATCGCTGGCGCTCCTGCTGATCCTGTGGGTCACGATGTTCGGCGCGGCCATCGCCGTGCGCGATGCCGGCCATATCGGCTTCGAATCGCTGATGGAACTGGCGCCGTCGGCGCTGCGCCTGTGGCTGCAGGTGCTGATCCACGGCCTGATCGGCTTCTTCGGCACGATGATGGTGTGGTTCGGCTGGGGCCTGGTCCAGTCGGTGATCAGCTACAACATCCCGATCCTCGGCGTATCCGAAGGGTTGACTTACCTGCCGACCGTCATCTCCGGGGCGCTGATCGTCCTGTTCTCGATCGACCACATCCTGGCGCTGTTCACCGGCGTGGAGCTTGAAGTCACATGGCGCTGAGCATCCTGACCATTCTCTTCGCCGGCTTCCTGCTGCTCGGCGTTCCCGTCGCCTTCTCGATCGGCCTGTCGGCAATGGGCGCGATCGCCTATGAAGGCCTGCCGATGGAGGTGCTGTTCCAGCGGATGACCGCGGGGATGAGCGTCTTCTCGTTCCTCGCCATTCCGTTCTTCATCTTCTCGGGCGAGCTGATGCTGCATGGCGGCGTCGCCGACCGCATCGTCAATTTCGCCAAGTCGGCGGTCGGCCATATCCGCGGCGGGCTGGGCATGTCGAACGTCGTCGCCTGCACGCTGTTCGGCGGCGTGTCCGGCTCGCCGGTCGCCGACGTCTCGGCGATGGGCGCGGTGATGATCCCGATGATGAAGAAGGAGGGGTATCACGCCGACTACGCCGTCAACGTGACGACCCATGCCTCGCTGGTCGGCGCGCTGATGCCGACCAGCCATAACATCATCATCTTCGCGCTCGCCGCCTCGGGCAAGGTCTCGATCCTGTCGCTGATCCTGGCCGGCCTCGGCCCGGCGATCCTGCTGACGATCTGCAATCTGGCCGCTGCCTATCTGGTCGCGGTCAGGCGCGGCTACCCGGCCGGCAGCTTCCCCGGCTGGGACATCGTGCTGCGTTCGTTCGCGGCGTCGCTGCCGGGGTTGTTCATCGTCGTCATCATCCTGGCCGGCATCGTTTCGGGCGTCTTCACCGCCTCCGAATCCTCGGCCGTCGCGGTGATCTACTCGCTGCTGCTGACGACGCTGGTCTATCGCAGCCTGACCTGGGAGAAATTCCTCAAGGCGGCCACCAAGGCCGCCAAGACCACCGGCATCGTCCTGCTGCTGATTGGCATCTCGGCCACCTTCGGCTACCTGATCAGCCTCTACAGCGTCGCCGAGCTGACCGGGAATGCGCTGTCGCATATCTCGACCCAGCCCTGGATGATCTTCCTGATGGTCAACATCATCCTGTTCGTGCTGGGCACGTTCCTCGACATGGCGCCGACGATCCTGATCTGCACGCCGATCTTCATGCCGATCTGCGCCCAGTATGGCATGGACCCCGTGCAGTTCGGCATGATGATGCTGATCAATTGTGCGCTGGGCTTGAACACCCCGCCGGTCGGTACCACCCAGTTCGTCGGCTGCGCCATCGGCGAGGTCTCGGTCGGCCATGTCATGCGCACGATCTGGCCGTTCTACACGGCGCTGATCGCAGCCCTGATGCTGGTGACCTACGTGCCGGCCTTCTCGCTGACCTTGCCCCATCTCGTGCTGGGCAAGTAGCCGCGGATATCGCCGGACGAGAAGCGAAGGGCGCCTTCCGGCGCCCTTCGTCCCTTCAGCGGTCGTAGCCGTCGCTGCAGAACGGGCCGCCCTGGTAGCGCACGGCGATCGCCTTCTTGTTGCGGCGGTCGCCCCTGGGCAGCAGTTTGTCGGCGAACTGTTCGGCATTCTTTTTCGGCTTGTAATCGACATGCGGCGCCAGGCCGTTGTCCCACCAGCCGCGGGTATTGGCCGAAGCGCCGTACATCACGGTATGGCCGAGCTTGTCGGCCTTCAGGCAGGCATCGATCAGCTCGAGCAGATCTTCGCGGGCCAGCCAGGTCGACAGATGGCGCGGATCGGTCGGTTCGGCGATCGAGGTGCCGATGCGCAGGGACGCGATGTCCATGCCGTGCTTGTCGGCATACAGGCTGGCGAGGTTCTCGCCGAACGCCTTCGACACGCCGTAATAGGTATCGGGTTTCATCGGCGAATTGGCATCGAGCCGCGTCGTCGTTTCGTGGAAGCCGATCACATGGTTGGACGAGGCATAGACGATGCGCTTCTTGCCCTGCAGCCGCGCGGCCTCGAACACGTTGTAGCACCCCTGGATATTGGCGTGCATGATCTTCATGAACGGCGCCTCGACCGAGACGCCGCCGAAATGCAGGATGGCCGATGCCTTGTCGACCAGCCGCTCGACCGCCACGCCGTCGGCCAGGTCGCAGATGACGAATTCCTCGTTCTTCAGCGCCGGGCCGCCGTCGACGATGTCGGACGAGATCAGCCGGCCGTAGCGCTTGATCAGCCGGGGGCGCAGCCAGCGGCCCAGCGCGCCGGCGGCACCGGTGAGCAGCAGCGGTTTGATATCGGACATGGGACGAAATGCCTCCTGCGGGCGTGGTGATTGTTGATCGGCAATCTTAGGTAAACTTGCCAGACAAATCGAGAAGATTGCTTTGCGGAGCGGGTGGCCGCGGCCTATAATTCGGTTGCCATGAAACCCGCATCGAACAGGGCAACCCCAGCTACCCCGCGCGCGCCGCAGACCGCCGTGCGCGCGCAGCGCCTCGGCGATCAGCTCTACGAACGCATCTTGCATCGCATCGTCGCCGGCGAACTGGCCGAGGGCGAGCGTCTGCCGTCGGAAGCCCGGCTCTGCGAGGAGTTCGGCGTGTCGCGACCGGTGGTGCGCGAGGCGCTGTCGCGGCTGCAGGCCGACGGCATGGTGGTATCGCGCCAGGGGTCGGGTACCTATGTCCAGCGCCGGCCCAGCCAGGACCTGACGACGATCGCCCCGGTCGGCTCGATCGCCGACCTGATGCGCTGCTTCGAGTTCCGGATCGCGCTGGAGGGCGAGGCGGCGGCGCTGGCCGCCTTGCGGCGGACCGACGACGACGTCGCGCGCATCGAGGCCGCGCTGGCCGAACTCGACCGGGTGATCGAGGCGGGCGAGGTCGGTTCCGAGGCGGATGTCCGCTTCCACATGGCGATCGCCCAGGCCACCCGCAACAAGATCTTCGAGACCAGCCTGCGCGCCGTGGCCGGCCAGGCGATCCAGGGCATGCATGTCGCCCGGTCGCTGTCGCTGAAGCGGTCGATCGCGCGCATGCGCAAGGTGCAGGCCGAACATCACGAGGTCGTCGCCGCGATCAAGTCCGAGGATGCCGATGCCGCGCGTGCGGCAATGCGCAACCATATCGAGAACGCGCGCGCCCGCGTGCTGACCGACAGCATGGAACCCTGAGATGGCCGATCCGAAGGTCGAATGTGTCCTGGACGCCCGGGCCCTGATCGGCGAGTCGCCGGTCTGGTGCGGGCGCGAGCGCGTGTTGTGGTGGGTCGACATCAAGGGGCGCAAGGTCAACCGCTTCGATCCCTCGTCGGGCCGCAACGAGGCCTGGAAGGTGCCAGGGCCGCCCGGCTGCCTCGGCCTGACCGAGGCGGGCGGGGTGGTGCTGGCGATGGCCGACGGGTTCTATCGCTTCGACCGGCATGGCGGGGCGACGACGCTGCTTGCCGTCGCCGAGGTGGGCAAGCCCGGCAACCGGATGAACGACGGCCGCTGCGACCGCGCCGGGCGCTTCTGGGCGGGCACGATGCATGACCCGCCGCGGCCGCCGCAGGCCGAGGGCACGCTCTACCGGCTGGGGCTCGATGGCGCGGTCACCGCGATGGTGCCCGATCTCATCGTCTCGAACGGCCTGGCCTTCTCGCCGGACGACAAGATCCTCTACCTGTCCGATTCCAATGTCGCCGTCCGCACCATCTGGGCGTTCGATTTCGATCTGGCGGAAGGCCGCATCGACAACCGCCGGGTTTTCGTCGACACCAACGGCATGCCGGGTCGGCCCGACGGCGCGGCGGTCGATGCCGACGGTTGCTACTGGATGGCTGCGGCGGACGGATGGGAACTGGTCCGGTTCACCCCGGCCGGCAAGATCGATCGGCGCATCGCGGTACCGGTCCAGAAACCGAGCATGCCGGCTTTCGGCGGCGCCGACCTGCGCACGATCTACGTCACCTCAATCGGCGACGGCGTCGACCGGTCGAACCAGCCCCAGGCCGGCGGCCTGTTTGCCGTCGATGCCGGCGTGCAGGGGCTGGAGGAACCGCGCTTCAAGGGCTAGGCATTTCGCCCGGGCCGAGGCAAGCAGGCCATCGTCATCAGGCCATCGTCATTCCGGCGCAAGCCGGAATCCGGAGGAGCGTTGCGCGTAGCTGGTCCTGGATCCCGGATCGCCGCTTCGCTCAGTCCGGGCTGACGATCATGGGAATATCGTCGGCCCGGCGGCGACGGTCGGCGTCTTACCGCGTCGCCTCCAGGAACGTCGCCAGCAGCGGCTTCAGCGTTTCTTCCTCGGCCGGCGAGAGGTTGGCCAGGAAGGGCAGCAACGGGCCGGTATCGGCGACATCGGCCAGCCGCACCAGCGATTGCAGCACCCGGATGAAGCCGAGCTTCTCGCGGGCATCCTCGAGCGGCTTGAACTTGGCGGCCTGGGCGGCCGCGGCGTCGAAGTCGCCGGCCTGCGCGCTCTTCAGGATTTTCTGCGCTGCCGCCGGGCTGATGCAGACGAGGCCGGAGGTGAAGCCGGCGAGGCCGAAATGCTGGAGATGGGCCACGGCCGGACGCTCGCCCATGCCGCTGACCACGATCCCGCGGTCGACATGGTCGAGCAGCGCCGTGAGATAGGCATCCTCGCGCGGGTCGCGGCGGTCGATGGCGTATTTGATGCCGCAGACCGCGCCCTCTCGCACCAGGCGGCCGACCGCGGCCGGGGCGATATAGCCGTCGCCCTTGATGTAGAGCATCAGCGGCCGGCCGAAGGTCTCGGCGACGCGGGCGAGGCCGAGGGCCACGCCCGCCTCATGGGTAGCCTGGCCCATCGGCAGGGTCAGAACGGTCGGAAACTTGTGGTCGCGCAAGATCCGGGCCTGATCCCGCATCTTGCCGTAGTCGGGGCCGATTGCCGGGATCACCCAGCTGTCGGGGCTTGCCGCCTCGGCCAGGAAGCCGAGCAGGTCGGCGAATTCGCCCGCCTCGATGTGATAGAGATTGGCGTTGCCACCATAGAGCAGGTGGTGAACCCCGCCGGCCTCGATATGGCGGATCAGCTTGCGGTTCGCCTCGAAATCGAGCGACAGGTCGGCCCGGCGCGCCAGCGGCGGCACCGAGAAGACGGAGGCGGAGAAATCGGCTGGGGTGACGGCTGACGTCTTCATCGGCGGGGACCTTCGTGCTCTGATGCTGCCGAAACTATGGGCAGGCCGCCAGCTTGTCAATCAGAATGTAATGTTGTAAGACAGCATGAGTGACCCGAGGGGAGGAAACCCAATGTCCAAGCGACCCGAAACGCTGCGCAGCCACCGTTGGTACGGCGTCGAGGATTTGCGCTCGTTCGGCCATCGCTCGCGTACCAAGCAGATGGGCTATGCCGCCGAGGATTATGCCGGCAAGCCGGTGATCGGCATCATCAACACCTGGTCGGAAGCCAATCCCTGCCATGCGCATTTCCGTACCCGTGCCGAGGAGGTGAAGCGCGGCGTCTGGCAGGCCGGCGGCTTTCCGATGGAGATCCCGGCGATGTCGCTGGGCGAGACGCTGATGAAGCCGACGACGATGCTCTATCGCAATTTCCTGGCCATGGAGGTCGAGGAACTGGCGCGCTCGAATCCGGTCGACGGCATCGTGCTGCTCGGCGGCTGCGACAAGACCGTGCCGGCCATGCTGATGGGTGCCTTCAGCATGGATCTGCCGGCGATCTTCGTGCCTGCCGGTCCGATGCTGCGCGGCCATTGGCGCAAGGACGTGCTCGGTTCGGGCTCGGACGTGTGGAAATACTGGGCCGAGAAGCGCGCGGGTACGCTGAACGAAACCGCCTGGGGCGAGATCGAGGACGGGATCGCCCGCTCGTTCGGCACCTGCATGACGATGGGTACCGCGTCGACGATGGCGCTGATCGCCGAGGTGCTCGGCATGACCCTGCCGGGGGCCGCCGCGATTCCGGCGGCCGACAGCGCGCATTCGCGGCTGGCCACCGAGTCCGGCCGTCAGATCGTCGAGATGGTATGGCAGGACCGCAAGCCGTCGACCCTGGTCACCGACGCCTCGTTCCAGAACGCCATCGTCACCCTGATGGCCTGCGGCGGGTCGACCAACGCGATCATCCATCTGGTCGCCATGGCCGGCCGCCTCGGCATCAAGGTCGATCTCGACCGTTTCGATGCCGCCGCCCGCGGTACGCCGCTGATCGCCGATCTGCGCCCGGCCGGCCGCTATCTGATGGAGGACCTTTATTACGCCGGCGGCTCGCGTGCCTTGCTCGGCCGTCTCGGGCCGCTGCTCGACCTCGGCTGTGCCACGGTCAACGGCCGGTCGCTCGGCCGGAATCTCGAAGGCGCCGAGGTGTTCGAGGATGAAGTCATCCGTCCGCTGGACAAGCCGGTGAAGGCCGAGGGTGGGCTGGCGATCCTGCGCGGCAGCCTGGCCCCGAACGGTGCCGTCATCAAGCATGCGGCGGCCTCCGAGCATCTGTTGCGCCATACCGGACCGGCCATCGTCTTCAACGACTACAAGGACCTGAAGAATCGCCTGGACGATCCCGCGCTGCCGTTCACCAAGGATACGGTGATGGTGCTGCGCCAGTCAGGCCCGCTCGGCGGCCCCGGCATGCCGGAAAGCGGCATGCTGCCGCTGCCCAGGCAGCTGCTGGAGCAGGGCGTTCGCGATCTCGTGCGCATCTCGGACGCGCGGATGAGCGGCACCAGCTACGGCACCTGCGTGCTGCACGTCGCGCCCGAAAGCCATGTCGGCGGGCCGCTGGCCCTGGTCCAGGACGGCGACCTGATCTCGCTGGACGTCGAGGCCCGGCGCCTCGACCTGCTGGTGCCGGAAGACGAACTGGCCCGCCGCCGCGCCGCCTGGGTTCAGCCGCCGGTGATCTATTCGCGCGGCTATGGCCAGATGTTTGCCAGCCACGTCACCCAGGCCGACGAAGGCTGCGACTTCGACTTCCTGCACCGCACGGCCGAGCCGGTGCCGGAACCCGAGATCAACTGACGCCGTGCTGGCCCTTCAGGATCGTCTCGACGATTTCCTGGACGGCCAGCGCCTCGCCGATCGAAGCGAGCTTCTGCGGCTCGCCGCGGGTCAGTGAGACGACCTGGTCGAGCTGGCGGCGCAGCACCAGCGGCCGGGCCTTTTCGTTCGGCATGGCGTCGGGGGCTTCCTGCCAGCGGCCGTCGGGCATGCGCCGTTCGGCGATCGCCCAGTCGCGCAGGCGCACGGCGCCCGCGGATCCCTCGATGACCCAGAGGTTGTGGTCGGGCTTGTCCGTGGTGCCGACGCTGCCGGCAAGGCGGATCGGCAGGCTGGCGGCCGTCAGGTCGGCCGTGATCGTGCGTTCCGACTTGCCCGCCTCGGGATAGGACACCGCGTGCCGGCCGAGGGCGAGGGGGCCGAGCAGCCGGCCGGTCAGAAACAGGAAGTGGGAAACCACCTCGCGGGTGAAGCCCCCTTGCGGCGTGGCATCGAGCCAGGCTGCCGCATCGACCTGCCAGGGGCGCGGCCAGCCGGCGAAGGCGATCTCGATATCGACGGCCTGCGGGGTCCCGACCGTGCCGTCGGTCATCCACTGGCGCAGCTGGTCGACGGCAAACGACGAGGTGAAGGGAAAGTTCACCGCGGCGCGCTCCTTGCGGGCGGCAACCCCGGCGGCGAAGGACCGGGCGGCGGCGACATCGACCGACAGCGGCTTTTCGCAGAACACGGCCTTGCCCGCGGCAAAGCCGCGCTCGGCATGATCGAGATGGCTTGACGGCGGCGAGGCGACGTAAAGGCAGTCGCAGGCCGCGACCGCCTCGTCGGGCGTGGCGAAGTGCCGGACCTGGGGCAGGCCTTCCCGCAGCCGCGCCATCGCGGTGGGCGAGGGGTCCCAGACGCCGGCGACGGTGACGACGGCGGGGTCGTGGTCGAGGGCGGCGCGCAACAGCCGCTCGCCCATGATGCCGTAGCCGATGATGCTGAGCGAGACGGGGGCCATGGCGGTTCCTCGAAAAACAAAAAGGGCGGCGGCAGGTTTACCCCTGCCGCCGCCCCTGCGCCAGTCCGCCGGACAGATTATTCGTCGAAGATCGCGACGGCGCGGGTCCAGCCGGCCGAGGCGCCGCGGATCTTGACGGGGAAGCAGGCGATGGTGAAGCCGTCGCCCGGCAGGGCTTCGAGGTTATGCAGCTTTTCCAGATGGCAGTAACCGATGTCGCGGCCGGCCTTGTGGCCTTCCCAGATCAGCTTGGCGTCGCGGCTCTCGGCGAACTTCTTGGCGGTATGCACGAACGGCGCATCCCACGACCAGGCGTCGGTGCCGGTGAGCCGCACGCCGCGTTCCAGCAGGTACATCGTCGCCTCGTAGCCCATGCCGCAGCCGGCCGACACGTAGTCGGGTTTGGCGTAGGCCGAGCCGGCGCGGGTGTTGACCACGACGATCTCCAGCGGCTTCAGTTCGTGCCCGATCCGCTTCAACTCGGCCTCGACATCCTCCGGCGTCACGACATAGCCGTCGGGCAGGGCGCGGAAGTCCAGCTTGACGCCGGGTTGCAGGCACCAGTCGAGCGGCACTTCGTCGATGGTGATCGCGCGCTCGCCCTTGTTCATCGTCGAATGGAAGTGATAGGGCGCGTCGAGATGGGTGCCGTTATGGGTGTTGAGCGACACCTGTTCGACCGCCCAGCCCTCGGCGTCCGGCAGGTCGTTCTCCTGCAGGCCGGGGAAGAACTTGACGACCTCGGCCGCCGTGTTCTTGTGGGTGTGGTACTCGATCTTGGGGCCGAAACCCGGCGGGTCCGAGATGACGTCGTTTTCCAGATGCATCGAAATGTCGACGAGGCGGCGGGGCATGGCTGTTTCCTCCCGAATGACTTAGCCCACGTCCTGACGGACGACGGTATTGCGCAGGGTGCCGATTTTCTCGACGGTCAGTTCGACCACGTCGCCGTGACGCAGGAAGCGGTCCTGCTCCAGCCCGCAGCCATTGCCCATCGTACCCGAACCGAAGAATTCGCCGGGGTAGATCGTTTCGTCGCGGGTGACGAAGGCGATCATGTCCTCGAACGAATGCAGCATGCCGGCGGACGTGCCTTCGGCCCAGACCTCGCCCGAGATCGTTGCCTTCATCTTCAGGCTGTAGGGATCGGGGATCTCGTCCGCAGTGACGATCCAGGGGCCGATGACATTGCCGGCGTCGAACGACTTGCCCTTGGCCGGCCCCAGCATGCCCTGCATTTCGACCATCTGGGCGTCGCGGGCCGAAAAGTCGTTCATGATGGCAAAGCCGAAGATGTGGTCGCGTGCCTTGTCGGCCGGAATGTTCTTGCCGCCCCGGCCGATGAAGATGCCGAACTCCAGTTCGAAATCCATCACCTTGGAATAGCGCGGCCAGGTCACCTCGGTATTGGTGCCGACGACCGAGAAGCGGTTGGTGATGTAGTAGATCGGCTGCTGGGCATAGACCGGGGGCACTTCCGCCAGCGGCTTGATCCCGGGGATCGCGGCCTCGTCGCCGCGGGCGCGTGCCGCAAGCTTCTGCATGCCGGCCGGCGATTGCTTGATGTGGCCGGAAAAGACCGAGAAGTCGCGGACCTGCGGGGGCACCGGCACCGGCGACAGCAGCGCCGTGTCGGCGACCGCCCGGTTGAGGGCGGCATCGCCGCCCAGCCGCGCCAGCAGGTCGCGGGCACGATCCAGCGCCGCCGGCCCGGCCTCGATCAGGTTCAGCATCGCGGCAAAGGCCGGTTCCGCGCGGCCGTCGCGATCGGCGGCGGCGGCCAGATCGAAGATCTTCGTGTCGTCGTGATGAACGGCGCCGATGCGGATGCGATCGCCGTCGCGGAAGCTAGCCAGCTTCATGTGCGTTTCCTCGGGTTATATCTGTTCGGGCAAAATATATATATTTTTTCGGTTCGTATATAAAGAATTTGCCGACCCGGCGACGGCATGGCACAGTCTGGCTCATGCTTGCCGGGACGCCTTCATCGACCTTGCCGCCGACCGCCGCGCTGTCGCCCGACACGCTGGCGGAACGGGCTGCCGCGGTGCTGCAGCAGGCGATCCTGGCCGGCGACCTGGCCCCGGATGCCCGGCTGCGCATCGCCGATCTCGCCCGGCAGTTCGGCATCGGTGCGACGCCGCTGCGCGAGGGGCTGTCGCGGCTCGTCTCGCACGGCCTCGTCCTGGCCTCGGGCCAGCGCGGTTTTCGCGTCGCCCCGATGAGCCGCGAGGATCTCGAGGATATCGTCCGCGCCCGCACCGTCATCGAGCTGGAGGCGCTGCGCCTGGCGATGGCGCGCGGCGACGACCTGTGGGAGGCGCAGATCGTGGCCTGCCTGCATCGGATGCGCCGCTTCACCGCGCGCAGCCAGCAGGATTTCTCGGAAGGCGTGGCCGAGTTCGACGCCGTCCACAAACAGTTTCATACCGCGCTGATCGCCGCCTGCGGCTCGCCGCGTCTCCTGGAGATGCACGCGATGCTCTACGACCAGGCCTATCGCTATCGCCGCGTGATGATGACGTGCTTCAAGCTGCCGGCGACCCTGGACGACGAACACCAGGAACTCGTCGATCTCGTTCTCCAGCGCCAGGTCGAGCCGGCCTGCCGCAAGCTGGCCGAACACCTCGCATCGACCATCCTGATCGTCTACCCGGCGGGTAGCGATCTGGCCGATGCCAATAAATACAAAGTGATCAACCCGGAGGAGACGACCACCCATGAAAAGCCTGATGAAGGGCCTCGCCGTCGCCGTGCTGGCGGCCGGCGTCGCGTTTAGCGCTTCGGCGCAGACCAAGATCAATCTCGGCTACACCGCCGTCAGCGATTTCGCCTCGGTCTTCGTGGCGAAGGAAGAAGGCTATTTCGCCAAGAACGGCCTCGATGTCGACCTGACGCTGATCGGCCTCAATTCGACGATCCCCGCCGCGATCATGGCGGGCTCGCTGCAGGTGGGCGGGCCGACCCCGTCGGTGATGCTGCAGGCGATCGACGGCGGCCTCGATCTCGTCGCCATCGCCGAGGCGGCGGTGACGGCCAAGTCGACCGCCTCGGCGGTCGCCGTCGTCGGCAACCCGAAGGCCAACATCAAGGGGCCGAAGGATTTCGTCGGCAAGAAGGTCGGCGCCCCCGGCCTCGGCGCGTTCCTGCATGTGCTGTTCCGCCAGTGGCTGATCGCCAATGGCGTCGATCCGAAGCAGGTCACCTTCATCGAGGTCGGCTTTCCGACGCAGAACGACGTGCTGAAGGCCGGCACCGTCGACGCGGTGATCACCGCCGATCCGTTCAAGGTGCGCATCCTGTCGTCGGGCGTCGGCGTGCTGATCTCGAACTTCCTGGCCGACCTGCCCGAGGGCCAGCCCTCGATCCTCTATGCCTCGACACGCGAATGGGCGACCAAGAACCCGGCGGCGGTCAAGGGGTTCCAGGCCGCGCTGGCCGAGGCGGTGACCTTCATCAAGGCCGATCCGAACATGGCCAAGACCCGCGAGCATATCGCCAAGTACATCAAGCTGCCGCCCGAGGTGATGAAGGCGATCCAGATCTCCGAGCCGTCCTCGGTCGTCACCGAAGCCCAGCTCGCCTGGTGGATCGAGGTCATGCAGAAGCAGGAAATGCTGCAGACCAAGCTCGATCCCGCCAAGCTGATCGTGAAATGACCGCGGTGGACATCCGCCCGAGGGCGCCGGTTTCGGCGCCCTCGACCACCCCGCTGATCGCCTTCGACCGCGTCGACCTGACCTTGGGCGGTCGCAAGATCCTGGAAGGGATCGACCTGACGATCGGGCAGGGCGAGTTCGTCTGCGTCGTCGGCCCGTCGGGCTGCGGCAAGACGACGATGCTGCGGCTGATCGCCGGGCTGTTCCAGCCGTCGGCCGGCCGCGTCACCTATCAGGGCAAGCCGATCGCCAAGCCGCGACAGGACATCGCGATCGTCTTCCAGGATTACGGCAAGGCCCTGCTGCCCTGGCGCACCGTCTCGGGCAACGTCGCGCTGGCGCTCGAGGCGATTGGCATCCCCAAGGCCCAGCACGGCGACCGTATCGGCGGCCTGCTGGCCAAGGTCGGCCTGGCCAAGCATGCCGACAAATACCCGAACCAGCTTTCCGGCGGCATGCAGCAGCGGTTGCAGATCGCGCGCTGCTTGGCGCAGGAGCCCGCCGTGCTGCTGATGGACGAGCCGTTCGGCGCGCTGGACGCGATGACGCGCCAGGGCCTGCAGGACGAGGTGCTCGACATCGTCGGGCAATCCGGCGCGACCGTCTTCTTCGTCACCCACGACCTCGAGGAAGCCATCTATCTGGGCGACCGCGTCATCGGTCTGCTGCCCAATCCCGGCCGCGTCGCCGAAAGCTTCCCCGTCGGGCTGGTCCGCCCGCGCGACCAGCTTGCGACGCGCGAGGAGCCGGAATTCCTGCGGCTGCGCCGCGTCCTGTTCGACTTCATCAAGGCGGCCGAGGCGTGAGCGGCCGCTGGCGAGGTCTCGTCGTGCCGCTGGCACTGGTCGTGGTGGCCGAGATTGCCGCGCGTTCGAGCGAGATGACCTCCGATACCCTGGCCGCCCCGACCGACATCGTGCTTGCCGGCATCCGGGCGCTGGGCAACGGCACCATTCTCGCCGCGACCGGCCAGACGCTGGCTACCGCGCTGGGCGGGCTGGGGCTGGGGCTGGGCATCGGCCTCGTCTTCGGCATCCTGCTCGGCATCTTCCCGATCGCCGACAAGCTGATGGAATTCTCGGTCGAAGCCTTCCGGCCGATCCCGTCGGTCGCCTTGCTGCCGATCGCGATGCTGGTCTTCGGTTTCGGCTACCGCATGGAAATCTCGATCGTCGCCTTCGGCACGATGTGGCCGATCCTGATCCTGACCCGCGCCGCCGTCGCCGGGATCGAGCCGCGCCTGCTCGAAGTCTCGCGCGTGCTGGGCCTGGGCCTGCTGGCGCGTGTGTTCAAGATCGTGCTGCCGGCGGCCCTGCCGCGGATCTTCGTGGCTTTCCGCCTGGCGGCGGGCGTGGCGCTGATCGTTGCCGTCACCGTCGAGATCGCGGCCAACCCGCTCGGTCTCGGCTATGCGATCATGAGCGCGCAGCAATCGCTCGACCCGGCGCTGATGTTTGCCCTGCTGGTCTGGATCGGCCTGATCGGCTGGGTCCTGAACTGGGGCCTGGTCTGGGCACAGGGCCGGCTGTTCGGCCGTGCCGCCGTCGTGGAGGCCGCGCAATGACCGTGGCGCGTCTTGCCTGGTTCGCCGGATCGCTGGTCGTCGGCGCCCTGATCATCCTGGGCTGGCAATGGATCGCCGATGCCAAGCTGGTGTCGCCGGTCTTCCTGCCCGGTCCTGATCGGGCGTGGGCGGCGCTGGTCCGCGGCTTTGCCAGCGGCACGCTCGAGGAAAAGCTGTTCGGCACGGTCGAACGCATGGTCTATGGCTGGCTGCTCGCCTCGCTGGTCGGCATCGCGCTCGGTGCCGTCATCGGCATCTCGGCCGTGGCCCGCGCCTATCTGGCGCCGATGCTCGAATTCCTGCGTCCGTTGCCGGCCTCGGCGATCATCCCGGTCGCCATCGCGCTGCTCGGGCTGTCGGAGGGCATGGTACTCGCCGTCATCGCCTTCGGCGCGTTGTGGCCGATGCTCTTGGCGACCATTCATGGCTTTGCCGCGGTCGAGCCGCGCCTCTACGAAGTGTCACGCGCCCTGGGCCTCAGCCGCTGGTCGGTGATCTGGAAGATCGCGCTGCCGTCGGCCTTGCCCGACATCCTGTCGGGCATGCGGCTCGGCCTGACCATCGCGCTGATCCTGGCCGTGGTCGGCGAGATGCTGGCCAGCCGCGACGGGCTCGGCCTGTGGATCCTGCTCGCCGCCCGCTCGTTCCGGGCCCCCGATCTGTTTGCCGGTGTCATCGTGCTGGGGCTGCTCGGCTTCGTCAGCGCGATGATCCTGACCGTGGTCGAGCACCGCCTGCTGCGCTGGCGCGCCACGCGCTAATCAAAAAACAACTGGAGGAAGCAGAATGAGCCAGCCACCGCGCCGCATCGTCACCGGCCATGCGCCCGACGGCCGTTCCGTCGTCGCGCGGGACGAGCGTCTGCCGCCCATCGTCAACCCGACCGTCGGCGTCTCGTTCTTCGAGGTGTGGAATACCCAGGCGATGCCGGTTCCGGTCGACAATGCCGCGGGGCCCCCGGAACGGCCGCTCCAGATCGCGCCGCACCCTCATGGCTCGGTGATTCGCGTGGTCGAGTTCCCGCCGGAGGACGCCCGCACCCGCGACCTCTCGGGCGAGGCGGCACGCGCCGCCTTCGCCCAGATGGGCAATGCCCATGACTCGACCTGGAACCAGGCCAGCCCGCATCCGCTGATGCATCGCACGGAAACCGTCGACTACGGAATTGTGCTGGAGGGCGAGATCCATCTCGTTCTCACGGACTCGGAAACCAAGCTCGGCCCGGGCGACATCGTCGTACAGCGCGGCACCGACCATGCCTGGGCCAATCGTTCGGACCGGGTGGCCCGCATGGCCTTCATTCTGCTGGACGGCAGCTTTGATCCTGCGCTCAAATCGGTGATCAGCCATCCCTGATTCCCGGAGTACCCCAGATGACCGCGACCGAGACGCCCGCCCTGTTGTGGCGCCCCGACGCCGAGCGGATCGAACGCTCGCAGATCAAGCGCTTCATCGATTGGCTGTCGGCCAACCGTGGGTTGCAATTTTCTGACTATGACGCGTTGTGGCAGTGGTCGATCGACGATATCGACGCCTTCTGGGGCGCACTCTGGGATTTCTTCGGCGTGGTCTCGGCCAGCGGCTATACCAAAGTGCTGGCAGAACGCCGCATGCCCGGGGCCGTCTGGTTCCCCGGGGCCGAGCTGAACTACGTCGACCAGGTCTTCCGCCATGCCACGGCCGCCAAGCCCGCCATTCTCCATGCGTCGGAAAATCGCAGCGTCGAGGCCCTGTCGTGGGCGGATTTCGAGGGGCAGGTCGCCGCGGTCGCGGCGCATCTGAAGGCGAGGGGGATCAAGCGCGGCGATCGTGTCGTCGCCTATGCCCCTAACGTGCCGGAAACCATCGTCGCCTTCCTCGCCGTCGCCTCGATCGGCGCGGTCTGGTCGGTCTGCGCGCCCGACATGGGGATTCAGGCGGTTCTCGACCGTTTCCGCCAGATCGAGCCCGTCGCCCTGTTCGCGGTCGCATCCTGCGACTACGGCGGCAAGCATCACGACAAGACCGAGATGCTGACCGCGCTGATCGACGACCTGCCGAGCCTGCGCGACCTGATCCTGCTGCCGGCACCCGGTATGCCACCGGCGGCGGCGAGCCGCCTGCAGGTGGCGCACTGGGCCGAGATCGTCGCCCGGCCGGCGACGCTGTCGGTCGACAAGGTGCCGTTCGACCATCCGCTGTGGATCGTCTACTCGTCGGGTACCACCGGCCTGCCCAAGCCGATCGTGCACGGCCACGGCGGCGTCCTGCTCGAAAACATGAAGATGGGCAGCCTGCATAACGATGTCGGGCCCGCCGACGTGTACCATTGGTACTCGTCCACCGGCTGGATCATGTGGAACGCGCAGATCGCTGGCCTGCTGGCGGGTGCCACCATCGCCATCTACGACGGCAGCCCCGGCTGGCCCGACTGGGGCGTGCTGTGGCGCTTCGCCGGCGCGGTCAAGGCGACGTTCTTCGGCTGCGGTGCCGCCTTCTTCGCCGCCTGCCAGAAGGCCGGGATCGTGCCGCGCGACCAGGCCGATCTTTCGGCGATCCGCTCGATCGGGTCGACCGGTTCACCGCTGTCGGAAGACAGTTACAAGTGGATCTACGACCAGTTCCCGTCGCATGTCTGGCTGGCGCCGATCTCGGGCGGCACCGATTTCGCCGGCGCCTTCGTCGCCGGCAGCGTGCTGAAACCCGTCTATGCCGGCGAGATGCAGGTGCGCTGCCTGGGCGCGGCGATCGCGGCATTCGACGACCTGGGCAAGCCGCTGGTCGACGAGGTCGGCGAACTGGTCTGCACCGAGCCGATGCCGTCGATGCCGCTGTACCTGTGGAACGACGTCGACGGCGAGCGTTACCGGACCAGCTATTTCGACATGTATCCGGGCATCTGGCGGCATGGCGACTGGCTGCGCATCACCCCGCGCGGCGGGGCGATCATCTATGGCCGGTCGGATGCCACGATCAACCGGCTGGGCCTCAGGCTCGGCACCGCCGAGATCTACCGGGCGGTCGAGGAATTGCCCGAAGTGCTCGACAGCATGGTGGTCGACCTCGAATATCTCGGTCGCGACTCCTTCATGCCGCTGTTCGTGGTGCTGCGCCCCGGCCTGACGCTCGACGAGGCGCTCAAGCAGCGGATCAATGACGCGATCCGCAATGCGGTTTCCGCCCGCTTCGTCCCGAACGACATCCTGCAGGTGGCCGAGGTGCCGCGGACGCTGTCGGGCAAGAAGCTCGAAGTGCCGGTCAAGAAGATCCTGCTGGGGCAATCGCCCGAGAAGGTCGCCAATCCCGGTGCGCTCGCCAATCCCGGCGCGCTGGCCTGGTATGCCGATTACGCCCTGCGGCTGAACGGCTGATTATGGACGGCCGCACCGCAGCCCTTGCCGCCACCGCCGGCTGGTTCGACCAGGGCCACTTCCTGGTCGAACTCGGCCGCCGGGTTGCCCACCGCACCGAAAGCCAGGAGGCGACGAGCGGCCCGGCCCTTCGCGCCTACCTGACCGACGAGATCGTGCCGAGCATCGAGAAACTCGGCTTCGCCTGGGATATCCATCCGAACCCGGATCCGCGGCACGGCCCCTTTCTGATCGCGCGCAGGATCGAGGGCGCCGATCTGCCGACGGTGCTGATCTACGGCCACGGCGACGTGGTGCGCGGCTACGACGCCCAGTGGAAGGACGGGCTGTCGCCCTGGGCCGTCACCGTCGTGGGCGACCGCTGGTACGGCCGGGGCACCGCCGATAACAAGGGCCAGCATTCGATCAACCTCGCCGCGCTGGAGCGGGTGATCGAGCAGCGGGGCCGGCTCGGCTTCAACGTCAAGCTGCTGATCGAGATGGGCGAGGAGGCCGGATCGCCCGGCCTGCACGAAATCTGTCGCGTCCATGCCGCGGCGCTGGCGGCCGACGTGCTGATCGCGTCCGACGGCCCGCGGCTGAAGGCCGAGCAGCCGACGCTGTTCCTCGGCTCGCGCGGGGCGGTCAACTGGGATCTCGTCGTCGATCTGCGCGAAGGCGGCCATCATTCCGGCAACTGGGGCGGCTTGCTGGCCAATCCGGGTACCATCCTGTCGCATGCCATCGCCAGCATGGTCGATGCCCGCGGTCGCATCCTGGTCGACGGTCTGCGGCCGCCGCCGATTCCGGATTCGGTGCGGCAGGCGCTGGCCCCGATCGAGCCGGGCGAGCCCACGGGGCCCGCGATCGACCCGGCATGGGGCGAGCCGGGCCTGACCCCGGCCGAGCGGGTGTTCGGCTGGAACGCGCTCGAGGTGCTGGCCTATCGCACCGGCAACCCGGACAACCCGGTCAATGCGATCCCGCCGCGGGCGTCGGCCCACATGCAGCTGCGCTTCGTCGTCGGCACCGACTGGGAAAACCTCGAGGTGATCCTGCGCGACCATCTCGACCGGCACGGCTTCGGCCAGGTCAAGGTGGTGATGGCCGACGAGCCGGTGATGCGCGCGACGCGCCTCGATCCCGACATGCCCTGGGTGCGCTGGGCGGTCGATTCGATGACGCGGTCGACCGGCAAGGCGCCGGCCGTGCTGCCCAATCTCGGCGGGTCGCTGCCCAATGACTGCTTTGCCGAAATCCTCGGCCTGCCGACGCTGTGGGTGCCCCATTCCTATCCCGCCTGCTCGCAGCATGCGCCGAACGAGCACATGCTGGCCCCGGTTGTCCGTGAAGGCCTGCAGATCATGACCGGCCTGTTCTGGGACCTCGGCGAGCAGGGGATCCCGGGCTAGGACGCCGGTCGTCAGGCGGCCGCGCCGACCTCTGCCGCCGCCGCGATCATCGCGCCGGAGAGCAGGGTGTAGGCGCGGGTCCAGGCGGCGCGCAGTTCCGGCGTGAACGCCTCGCCCAGTCCGGACTGGAGGGTGTCGAGCAGCGCCTGGCCGACGGTCGCGTAGTGCTGGTCGGTGACGCCATAGCCGACATGACGGCGGGCCAGCGACTTCACGTCGTCGAGAATGGTCTCCAGGCGATTGAGCTGGGTGACGACGAGGGTCAGCGCGCCCATCAGCTTGATGCCCTGCGACCGCAGGTCGCCCCGGAACAGCGGCTGCAGCGCCGGATCGATTTCGAACAGCCGGGCATAGAACGCGGCGGCGACCGCCTCCTTGTTCGGTGCGACCAGGGTGAAGCTTTGCTGGACCAGTGCGATGTCCTGCGGCGTCATGACGGATCTCCCTATCCGGAACGAGTTGACGGGGGGATCCTGCCGGGGCGCCGTTTCAGTCCGATATCGCCGCCTGTTTCAATTGTTTCAGAGGAAGCCGGCCCGCTTCATCAGCAGGAAGAAATCGCGATGCGCGGCGGCGATCTCGTCGGGGTCGCTCAGATGCGAGATCAGCGCGGTCTCGAAGTTCGGCTGCTTGAGCCGGGCGAGGATGCGGGCGCGCGCCTGCTCGACTGCCTTCGAACCCGGCGGCAGCGCGTCGGGCAGGCACAGCGCGATCAGCCGGGTGGCGCGATCGAGCAGGGTCGAACCCTTGCCCTCGATCCGCGCGAGGTCCTCGTCCTTGAACGAGGCGAGCAACAGGTTTTCCAGATGGGTATTCAGCTCGACCTTCGACAGCGTCGGCAGATCGGACCGGTGGATCAGCCGGTGCAGGCCGGTGATCCGGCGCAGCCGTTCCTCGAAATCCGCATGGCCGCGATCGTGATCGTCGAGGGCCCGCAGTCCCTTGATCGCCTCGCGCAATTGCCGGGTCAGCACCTCCGACACGTCGGCGCGGATGGTGCTGTCGTTCAGGGCCAAGAGGAAGCGGGCGCGGCGGCCGATATCGACGAAGGCGGCGCAAAGTTGTTCGGTCGCCTCCTTCAACCCACCGGGGCCGGACTTGTTGATCATCAGCGCCAGCCGGCGCACCAGCCCCTCGGACACCAGCTGTCCGCCGACCATCGGCCGGTCGAGCGGTACCAGCCGCTCGGCCAGGCCATAGAACTCGCGATCCTCGTCGGCCGGCTTGTTCTTCGACAGCGGCGTCTTGGTCGCAAGCTGCTGGCCGATACGGTCGGCGATCGCGGTCTGCGTATCCGGCAGCCGGCCGCCCGCGATCAGCGCCGACAGCCGCTCGACCAGCCGGCCCTGTGCGGCATCGCCCTGGCCCTGGACATAGCGTGCCTGGCCGTGGGCCAGGCTTGCCAGGAACTGCAGCGACCCGGCGAGGTTCGGGCGATTGCCAGGCAGTTGTTCGATGAACTTGATGTCCGACAGCAGGTCGGTGAAGAAGTCGTCGAGTGGCGCGATGTCGCCAGCGGTCGCCTGCTCGGCCCAGCCGACCAGGCTTTCGAGCTTGTCCCAGCCGAGGCGCGAGCGGGTGATCTGGCGGGCGATGCCGGCACGCACCAGGAAGTTTCGCTCGGCTGGATCGTCGGTTTCCCCGGCGACGCCGGCGACCAGCGCGTCGTAGCCCTCCGCCTCGATCGAGGGCAGGATCTTGTCCTCGGCCCTGCGGGCGCGCTCGGCCAGCGCCTCGGCCAGGCCGAACAATCGCTCGCGCAGTTCCTTGCTGCGGTTCTGGTCGCCCTTGGCCTGCAGCGAGGCGACGCGGAAGATGGCGGTGTTGACGAGGTCGCCGGCATCCATCACCCGCTTCATTTCGGCGGCGGAATGCAGCGTCTCGACGGGCGTGGCGCCGACCGCCGCGACGTAGTTCTTGAACAGGCGCGATAGCGTGCGGCGGGCCGGATAGGCATAGAAATCCCCGATCGAGCTGCAGCCTGGCGCTTGCTCGATGGCGGCCACCGTGATCCGACTGGTCGCGCTCATGCCCTCCACACCTTACGTGAACATTCGTACAGTGAGTGGTGTAGCCGACGGTTACACCGATGGAAAGGCCTGTCGGACTTTCTCGTTCAGCGCGGCAGCGTCAGGACGAACGCGGCACCCGGCTCGCCGCCCGTCATGAGTGCCAGGCGGCCGCCATGGGCCTCGGCGATCGCGGCCGCCACGGCGAGGCCGACCCCGCTGCCGTCCCCTGGCGGCTTGGTCGTGAAGAATGGCTCGAATATGCGCTGACGCAAGTCGGGGGGCACGCCCGGGCCGTTGTCGGCGACGGTCAGCGTGACCTGGTCCGGATCGGTCGTGCTGGAAATTCGCAGCCGGCGCGGGCCGGCGATATCGCCGAGCGCCGACCGGGCGTTGAGAACGAGATTCAGGACGATCTGGCCGAGCTGACCTTCGTCGCCGCGGATCTGAGGCAGGTCGGCGGCCAGCGCCAGGTCGAGGACGATGTCGCTGCCGCGCAGTTCGTCGGCGACGAGATCCAGCGTGGCTTCTACCAGGCGGTTCAGGTCCAGCGGCAGATGCTCCGGCGGACGCTGCCGGGCAAGGCCCAGGAAGGTGCGGACGATCCTGCCGCATCGTTCGGCGGCCAGACGGATCTTTTCCGCCTGGATGCGAAGCGGCCCGGCGGCTGCGGTCTCCTCGAGCAGACGGGCGCGACCGACAACCACCGAAAGCGGGTTGTTCAGTTCGTGGGCGACGCCGGTGACAAGGGCGCCGAGGGTGGCGAGCTTGTCGTTGCGGTGCAGGATTTCGCGCTGGCGGGCGATTTCCGCGGCCGCTGCCCGCTGGCCGCTGAGATCGCGCAGATAGGCGGTGAACAGCCGACGCTCGCCCAGCGCCACTTCGGCAAGTGTGAGTTCGACCGGGAACAGCCGGCCGTCGGCGCTGCGCGCCTCGATCTCGACCCGCCGGCCCATCATCGTCGAACGGCCTTCGCGCAGGTAGCGGGCGAAGCCCTGGCGGTGGGCCTGGCGCAGATGGATCGGCACGATCAGGTCGTCGATGCGCCGGCCCAGCGCCTCGCGCCGGCGATAACCGAAGACGCGCTCGGCCGCCGGATTGAATTCGACGACGCGGCCGCCGTCGTCGATGGCGATGATGCAGTCGAGTGCCTTCTCGATCAACGCCGAGGTCATGCGCTCGTTCTCGACCTGCTCGGTCACGTCCTGGACGAAGGCATAGATATCCGCCGTGCCGGGAACCGGCGCGTGGTGCCAGACGACATAGCGGTCACCGCCGGGAAAATGCAGCCAGCCGCTCCAGTAGGCCGTCTCGCCCGCGGCGGCCCGATCGGCCAGCGGCGCGAGCTGCAGATGGGCCTCGTAGCCCAGGATTTCGGCAATCGTGCGCCCAACGATCGCCTCGGCCGGCTGGCCCAGCAGCAGCGCGTAGGCGGCGTTGACGGCGACGTGCCGGCGGTCGGTGCCGAGCCGGGCAGCGCGCAGCGGCAGCAGGTCCAGCAGCGGATCGCCTGCCATGGTCAGCCCGGGACGAACATGTAGCCGATGCCGCGCACCGTGCGGATCGCCTGCGGGTGGGCCGGATCGGCCTCGATCTTGCGGCGCAGGCGGGTGATGCGGATGTCGATCGACCGGTCGAACGGCTCGGCCTCGCGGCGATGCGCCAGATCGAGCAACTGGTCGCGGCTGAGCGCGCGGTTCGGATGGCGGGCGAAGGCCGACAGCAGGTCGAATTCCATCGCGGTCAGCGGCACCGGCTCGCCATCCGGCCCGGTCAGCCGGCAAGCCGGCAAATCGAGGCGACAGCGGCCCATCGTCACCAGATCCGATCGGGTGGCGGCAGGCTGCGGTGCCGTCGCGGCGCGTCGCAGCACGGCGCGGATCCGCGCCACCAGTTCACGCGGGTCGAACGGCTTGGCGACATAGTCGTCGGCCCCGAGTTCCAGGCCGACCACGCGGTCGATGGTGTCGCCGATGGCCGTGACGAAGATCAGCGGCTTGCGCGGTGTTCGTGCCTGCAGCCGGCGGGCGAAGCTGACGCCGCTTTCGCCGGGCATGTTGACGTCCAGCAGCACCAGTTCGGCCTCATTCAGCCTGGCTTCGGCCGCAGCGGCGTCGGCGGCCTGGAGCACGGCAAAACCATGCGCCTCGAGATAATCGGCGATCATCTCGCGCACCTCGGCCTCGTCCTCGACCACCAGGATCGGCGTGCGGTTCATAGCGTTTCTAGGAACGCCACGAGGTCAGCGATCTCTGCCTCGGTCAGGTGCAGCGGCTGCAGCGTCAACTGGCCGTCCTGATGCAGCCGGTCGAGGTCGATCTCGGAGTAATGCCTGGCCACCTCGGCCAGCGTGGCCAGGCTGCCGTCGTGCATGTAGGGGGCGGTGGCCTTGACCCCGCGCAGGCTGGGGACCCGGAATTCGCCCCAGTTGCGGTGGAGCAGGGCGACATGGGTGGTCGGTGCGGCCGTCGTTCGCGCCGAATCGTCGTTGTGGCGGCCGAGCAGGTTGAACGGGCTGGCCAGCAGGGCGGCGATGCCGCCATGCCGGCCGCGATCGACGCCGTCGGGGCCCAGGAAGTAGTTGATGCCGACGCTGTCGAACTCGCCGTTCGAGAATGAGGGGCCGAAATGGCAGGTCGCGCATTGGCCGCGGCCGACGAACAGGCTTAGCCCGCGGCGCGCGGCGACCGGATAGGCGGCCATGCCCGCCGCATCGCCGGCCTCGAGTGCATCGCGGTAATCGTCGAAGGCGCTGCGCGGCGTGACCAGCGTCTCCTGCCATGCCGCGAGCGCCTTGGCGATGTCGACCAGGAAAATCTCGTCGTCGTCGGCCGGACCGAACACGGCGTCGTGCTCGCGTTCGAGCCGGTCGCGGAGCAAGGTCCCGGAAGCGGCAAGCTCGCGCTCGTCGACGATCGGATGCAGGCTCTGCGCCCACAGGCTGTCGGATCTGCCGTCCCAGCCATACCACCGGCGGCCGCCCAGATTGGCGAGCGCGATGGTGTTGCGATCGAGCGGGCGCAGGCCCTCGCCGCGCGGCCGGCCGTCGGCATAGGCCTGGGCGGGCAGGTGGCAACTGGCGCAGGCCCGGTCGAGATCGCGCGACAGGCGGACGTCGAAGAACAGTCTCTGCCCCAGCGCGATCGCCGCCGGATCGCCGGAGGCGCGGTTGCTCGGATCGGGCGTCGCTTCCGGGGGCCACGGGCCATGCAGCAGGATCGCCTCGCGTTCGGCCGCGTCGATCGCCCTCGCCGGGTGCGCGACGAACAGGGCGAGCAGGGCGAGGGCCAGGACCTTCATCGGCGGATCGTCAGGTCGGCGGTGAGCCGCCGCGTCGTTTCACCCGCCCGCACGTCGAAGACGAACTGCCACGGCCCGGGCATGTGGAACAGCACGCCTTCGATCCGATAGGCTCCCGGACCGGTGGCGGCGATCCGCGGCCGGTAGTTCAGGCCATGGCCATGGATCGGCATGCGCGCGTCGAAACCCTCCAGGGCCAGCCCGTCGCAGGTCGCGACCTCGACGGCGACCATCCGCCCGACCGCCGCCGCGGGCTCGATGCGATAGGCAAGCTGGAGCCCGTCGGCTGACACCGGTATGCCCGGTCCGCAAGCCAGCGCCGGGGTTGCGGCGAGGCCTGCTGCCAGGGCCAGGGCCAGCTTCATGGTGTCGCCTGCCAGCGCGCAAGCGTCGCGGCATTGCGCCAGGCGATGTTCTCGGCCAGCGGGCCGGGCAGGTCGGCGAGCCAGGCACGGGTCCATCTCGCATGCTCGCCGATGTAATACCAGCGCTCCGGCGTGAAGGTGTCGGTTCCGGCCATGAAGCGGTCCGGATAGGCCTCGAACAGCGCCCGCCAGGCCGGATCGACGCGGCCGTCGGCGGCGTGATCGTTGCGGAAGGCGAGATCGGCCCAGAGGGTCGGGTAGGCGGCGAGCATCGCCCTGACTTCGGCAGGGGGGACGAAGCCGGCATGCGCCCACAGGATTCGCGCCTCCGGATCCTGGGCGAACAGCCGCCTTACCGCCTCGGCATCGCCATGGGCGTGCAGGAACAGCTTGTATTCCTTTGCCAGCTGGACCAGTCGCCGCATCACCGGGCCGTCGGCATCGGCGCCGTAGATGTGGAACTCACCGATCCCGGCATAGCGATACTGTTTCAGCCGCGCCTCGACATGCTCGGCCGCCGTCGGATCGCGGAACCAGGTCGAAAGTTCGCCGCGATTGCGATAGGGGCGCAGGACCGGGACGATCAGGTCGGGCGCGGCCTGGTAGAGACGCTGGGTCCCCTCGTCGGACGAAGACGAAACGAAGACCTGGGCCAAGCCGGCGTCGCGCAGGATCCTGATCGCGGCCTCCGGCGGCAGGCGGTCCCAGGCGTCGTGGCTGTAGTGGACATGGGCGTCGATGAACCTGGGCTGGTCGGCCAGGGCCTGCCCGCCCGACAGGCCTGCCGCGAAAAGAATGATTGCCAAAGTTGCATGCCGCATTCCCGCCTCCCCCGATTCCGGCTATATCAGACACCGACGTTGCTTATGGCTGCAAGCGGTCGGTAGTTGCCGCATATTTGGGCGACACCCGGACCGGCATGCTGCCATAGTGAGCGTTCTGGGAGAGTTTCGGCACGGCGAAGTGCCTCTCGTCGGGTCCGGCACGGCCCTTGCGAGGGTAGTTCCCAAGCCGCAGGGGAGAACGCATGGCGAAACGGAAAACGGTCGCCTTCGACGAGATGAACGGTACCGGCAACGGCATCCGGGCGCCTTACGCGTCCTATGCCGAGTGGTTGAATGCCACGCCCATCGAGGATATCGGGCGCAGGCATCAGGAGGCGGACATGATCTTCCGCCGCATGGGCATCACCTTCAACGTCTACGGTGCCGAAGGCGGCGTCGAGCGCCTGATCCCCTTCGACGTCGTTCCCCGAATTCTTTCATCGAAGGAATGGGACGTCATCAACCGCGGCGTGCGCCAGCGGGTCGAGGCGATCAACGCCTTCCTCAACGATGTCTACAACGAGCAGGAAATCCTGCGCGCCGGCATCATCCCCGACGATCTGGTGCTGGCCAATCCGGCCTTCCGCCCGGAAATGCTGGGGCACCGGGTGCCGGGTGGGGTTTACGCCCATATCGTCGGGGTCGACATCGTCCGTGTCGACGACGAGACCTTCTACGTGCTGGAGGACAATGCCCGGACGCCGTCGGGCGTGTCCTACATGCTCGAGAACCGGCAGGCGATGATGCGCCTGTTCCCCGACCTGTTCAGCCGTTACAGCGTCGCGCCGATCAACCATTACCACGAATGGCTGCTCGAAACGCTGCGCTCGGTCGCGCCGCCGCGCGGCGGCGACAACCCGACCACCGTGCTGCTGACCCCCGGCCAGTACAATTCGGCCTATTTCGAGCACGCCTTCCTCGCCCAGGAAATGGGAATCGAGCTGGTGCAGGGCGCGGACCTTTTCGTCGACGGCGGGTTCGTCTACATGCGCACGACCCGCGGCCGGGCCCGGGTCGATGTGATCTACCGGCGCATCGACGACGATTTCCTCGATCCGCTCGCCTTCAACCCGACCTCGGTGCTGGGCGTGCCCGGCCTGCTGGCGGCCTACCGCATGGGCAATGTCACGATCGCCAACGCCATCGGCGGCGGCGTCGCCGACGACAAGGCGGTCTATGCCTACATGCCCGACATCATCCGGTTCTATCTCGGGGCGGAACCGATCCTGAAGAACGTACCGACCTATCAGCTGCGCAAGCCTGACGACCTGGCCCATGTCCTCGACAATCTCGAGGACCTCGTGGTCAAGGAAGTCCACGGCTCCGGCGGCTACGGCATGCTGGTGGGGCCGAGTGCATCGAAGGCGGAGATCGAGGCCTTCCGGGCCAAGATCATCGCGGCGCCCGCCGGGTTCATTGCCCAGCCGACGCTCGCGCTCTCGACCTGCCCGACCTATGTCGAAAGCGGCGTGGCGCCGCGCCATGTCGACCTGCGTCCCTACGTGCTCTGCGGCCGCACCATTCAGGTGGTGCCGGGTGCCCTGACCCGCGTGGCGCTGCGCGAAGGATCGCTTGTCGTCAATTCGAGCCAGGGTGGCGGCACCAAGGATACCTGGGTGGTGGAGGACGGCCATGCTGGCACGCGCCGCTGACAATTTCTTCTGGATGGCCCGCTATGTCGAGCGGGCCGAGAACGTTGCCCGCCTGCTCGCGTCGTGCCATCAGATCGGCATGCTGCCCGGCGGCGAGGCATCGGGGCAGTCGGGCCAGCTATCCGAGTGGGAAACGCCGCTGTTCATGACCGGCACCGCCGACGATTTCATGCGCCGGTATGAAAGCGTCACGCCCGGCCGGGTGCTGGCTTACATGATCCTGGAGCGCGACAATCTCTCCTCGATCCGCTCGTCGCTGCTGCAGGCGCGCGAGAACGCGCGGGCGACCCGCCATCTGCTGTCGTCCGACCTGTGGGAGACGCTGAACCAGACCTGGCTTGCCATCGCCGAGCTCGACTACGACCAGTTGCGGCGGGACGGCATTCAGGAGCGCCTGGAATGGGTGCGCGACCGGTCGCACATGTTCCGCGGCGCGCTCTACGGTTCGATGCGGCGGGCCGAGGGCTTCTCCTTCGCCAGCCTCGGCACGGCGGTGGAGCGCGCCGATTCGACGGCCCGTCTGCTGCGGGTGAAGTGGGATACGCTGGTTCAGCGCGACCTGCCGCACGGGGTCAAGGCCCGTCCCGACTATTACCGCACGGCGGTGCTGCTCAATGCCTTGTCGGCCTACAAGAGCTATCGCGAGACCTATGCCTCGAACCTCGATTTCGCGAAGCTGGCCGAACTGATCATCCTGCGCGAGGACATGCCGCGCGCGCTGATGGCCTCGCTGACCGAGATCGAGGATCTGCTGCGGCGTCTCGACCCGGCGGCACAGCCGCTCGGCGCCGTCCGGGCGTTGCGCCAGCGCCTGCGCTCGATCCAGGTGGCGGACCTGATGCGGATCGGCATCAAGCGCTTCCTCGACGAATTCACCGTCGAGGTCGGCCGCATCGCCTCGCAGATCCAGAACACGTTCCTGGTGGTTTCATGAGAATTGCGATCCGGCACCAAACCCGCTACCGCCTGGCCGAGAAGGCGCGCCGCACGGTGCAGTACCTGCGGCTGTCGCCGCGCCACGATCGCTGCCAGTCGGTCGTGTCCTGGTCGGTCGAGGGTTTTCCCGACCTGACCACCTGGCGCGACGGTTTCGGCAACATCGTGCATCTCGCCTGCAACAACGAGCCGCATGACGAGGTGGTCGTCGTGGTCGACGGTATCGTCGATACCATCGATACCCACGGCGTGCTGCCGCTCGACGATGGCCTGCCGCCGCGCATGTTCCTGCGCGAAACGCCGCTGACCAAGGTGACGCCCGAGATCGAGACCTTCGCCACCGAGCATGCCCAGCGCGGCACCGACGGCGATTTGGCGGCCCTGCACCGGCTGATGGGCGGGATTGCGGCCAAGGTCGACTATACCCGCGGCCATACCGACGTCACCACGACCGCGGCCGAGGCGCTGGCGCTGAGCCGTGGGGTCTGCCAGGACCATGCGCATCTGTTCATCGCCTGCGCCCGGGTCCTGGGGATCCCCTGTCGCTACGTCTCGGGCTATATCGTCGATATCGATCCCGGCGCGGCCAGCCATGCCTGGGCCGAGGCTTTCGTCGACAGCCTCGGCTGGGTCTCATTCGACGCCGCCAACAAGCGGTCGGCGACCGATGCCTATGTGCGCCTGGCGGTAGGCTACGACTATGCGTCGGGCTGCCCGATCACCGGCCGTCGCGTCGGCGGGCCGGGCGAAGATCTATCGGTCAGCTTGCAGGTGCAGCAGCTTCAAAGCTAAAACATCGGCCCATGACCTACTGTCTGGGCATGAGGCTGTCTGCCGGCCTTGTCTTCGTATCGGATTCCCGCACCAATGCGGGCGTCGATTCGGTCGCGACCTTCCGCAAGTGCTTCGTCTTCGATGAAGCCGAGGACAGGGCTATCGTTCTGCTGACCGCCGGCAATCTGGCCGTGACCCAGGCAGTGATCAGCCTGCTGGAGGATCGCGCCGCCTCGAAGGACCCGGCGATCAGCGTCTATGCCGCGACCTCGATGTTCGAGGTCGCGCGCATCGTCGGCGACGCGGTACGCGAGGTCGATGCCCGCGATGGCGAACACCTGCAGAAGCACGGCTCGGACTTCAACGCCTCGTTCATCGTCGGGGGGCAGATCGCCGGCCGCCGCGCCCGGCTCTATCATCTCTATTCCGCCGGTAACTTCATCGAGGCCACCGAGGAGACGCCGTTCTTCCAGATCGGCGAAACCAAATACGGCAAGCCGATCATCGAACGGGTCCTGACCTACGACACCGCGCTGATCAAGGCGGCGAAATGCGCGCTGGTCTCCTTCGATTCGACGATCAAGTCGAACCTGTCGGTCGCCCCGCCGCTGGACATGGTGATCGTGCCGGCCGACCGGCCGAAGGATCTGCAGCGCTATCGCATCGGCGATTCCGACCCCTATTTCCGCAACCTGCGCACCTTGTGGGGCGAAGGGCTGAATCAGGTCTTCACGATGCTGCCTGACCCCGATTGGCTCGATCCGACCCTCTGATCCGGAAACCTTACAACTAGTTACAGGAAACGACCCCCGGATACCGGGATACCACTAAACTCCTCCGGTGAATGGAGGGCCCGATGAGTCGTTTTCTGTTGCTGGCGCTACTGATCTTGCTGCCGATTCCGGTCGTGCATGCCGAGCAAGTGGCCCTCGTCACCGGCGACAACTACCGGCCCTATGTCGATCGGTCGCTGCCTGGCGGCGGATTGCTGTCGATTCTGGTGCGCAAGGTCTTCGCCGAGATGGGCAAGGAGGCCGCGATTGATTTCCTGCCGTGGAAGCGCGGCTATCGCGACATGCTCTCTCACGATTACGTCGGCAGTTTTCCGTATCGCCAATCGGATGGGCGCGACCAGCAGATCCTGTATTCGGCGCCGCTGATAGCGGGTCACAGTGTCGCTGTGGTGCGGGAAGGGACGGGCAGGACGCTGCCCGAATTGGCCGGCGCCAACCCGCGCGTCTGTCGCGCGGGCGGCTATTCCAGCTATTTCGACGATCTTCTGGGCGCGGGCCATGCCCGGCTCATCGAACCGGCCGATATCGACGAATGCCTGCGCATGATCGGTGCCAATCGGGCGGACGTGATGTCGCTGGATCGGCTGGTCTTTGTCGCGACCCGGGCCATCACCTTCGTCGAGGCGCCGCTGGCCACGATCGATTTGCCCAGAACCGAGGGAACGCTCCATTTCGTCGTGGCGCGCGATCTGCCCCAGGGCCAGCGGCTGATCGAGGAATTCGACGCCTCGCTCGCCCGACTCGTAGCGGACGGCTGGGTCGCGGAGCTATTCCGCCGTTACACGCTTGCCCAGACCCAGCCCTGCCCAGTCTGCTGATCTCCCAGCTTCGACGCGCTCCTGCGCCAAGTCCCGGTCAATCAGCTGCGGCCGGACAGACGGGCAAAATGGCGGGCGATGATCTCGCTGCTGGCGCCGGATTCCTTCATTGCCTCGATCGCGCCGATGATCTGCGCCGCTTCCGGAGATCCCGCGAAGCCGCGCGACAGTTGCAGGACGAGGGGTACTCGCGTCAGAACAACGCGTTGGCCGAACCGGCCGGCCGTGCCATGGATGACCGCCAGTGCCTCCAGCGTGACCATCGATCCGACGGCAGCATCGACACGTCCGGCCTCGGTCATCGTCATCGCCTGTTCGTAGCCGTCGACCAGGTATTTCGTGAACCGGGTATCGCTGTCGTAGGGTTCGCCGATCAGAAGGCCGCGCGACCACGCGACCGTCTTGCCGGCAAGATCTTCAGGCCCGGCGATCCGGGAGTTCACGCCGACCAGCAGGCCGTAGTCGAGATCGGCGAAGACCGTGCCGCGCACCACACGATCGGCGCGGGACTCCGTCCAGGACGTGATCGTGAACTGGCAGTGGCCGGCCTCGACATCATGGAGCGTGCGTGGCAGCGGCGTGATCTCGATGCGGATCGCCAGGCCCGTCTCCCGGGTCAGCCGGTCCATCACCTCCGGGTAGATGCCGGTGCCGTCCGTCTTGCGGCCCCAGGGGGCTTCGTCGATGACGCAGGCGGCGAGGCCCGCGGTCTGCGCGGAAACGCCGGCCGGAATCAGGATGCCGGCCAATAAGCCGATTCGCAGCCATGTCGCGCGCAAGGATCGTTCCCTCAGCCGGCCCGGTACAGGCCGCAGTCTAGCACAAGAAACGCGTGTGCAACTGCAACGACGTACCGGGCGCGGCAGGGACGTTTGGGTCGGTCAGGCCGCCAGTGTCGGGGCGCGGTGGCGGGCGTAGAGGAATTCCAGCACGGCCGAGCGGCAGCGGATATAGACCGGGTCGGCGGCCAGGTCGAGCCGCCGCCGGGGGCGATCGAGCGGCACCTCGAGGATCTCGCCGATCGTCGCGGCCGGGCCGTTGGTCATCATCACGATGCGGTCGGACAGCAGCACGGCTTCGTCGACATCATGGGTGATCATCAGGACGGTATTGCCGAGCTTCTGGTGGATCTCCATGACCGAATCCTGCAGATGGGCGCGCGTCAGCGCGTCCAGTGCCCCGAACGGCTCGTCCAGCAGCAGTACCTTGGGCTCCATGGCCAGCGCACGGGCGATGCCGACGCGCTGTTTCATGCCGCCGGATATCTCGCCCGGCCGCTTGTCGCGGGCATGCGCCATCTGCACCAGATCGAGATTGTGCATGACCCAGTCATGGCGTTCGGACTTGCTGCGAGTGGCCCGGAAAACCTTGTCCACGGCCAGCTTGACATTGTCGTAGACCGTCAGCCAGGGCAGCAGCGAATGGTTCTGGAAGACCACGGCCCGGTCCGGGCCGGGCTCGTTGACCTCGCGGCCTTCGAGCAGCACACCGCCCCGGGTCGCGCGCAGCAGGCCGGCCACGATGTTCAGCAGCGTCGACTTGCCACAGCCGGAATGGCCGATGATCGAGATGTACTCGCCCTTGGCGATGCGCAAGCTGACGTCGCGCAGCACTTCGCTGGTCGCCGCGCCCCGCTGAAACACCTGGTCGATATGGTCGATGGCGAGATAGTCGCTCATGGTCTTGTCCTCCTTCAGGCAGCGCGGGCGGCGAAACGCCCGATCAGCGCGATCAGGCGGTCGAGGCAGAAGCCGACGAGGCCGACATAGACCAGGGCCACGACGATGTCGGAGATCAGCGACGAATTCCAGGCATCCCAGATGAAGAACCCGATGCCGACCCCGCCGATCAGCATCTCGGCGGCGACGATGGCAAGCCAGGACAGGCCGATGCCGATGCGCAGGCCGGTGAAGATGTAGGGGGCGGCGGCGGGCAGCATGATCTTGGCGAAATATTCGAGGCCGCCGAGCCGGACGACGCGGGCGACGTTGCGGTAATCCTCGGGGATGTTGCGCACGCCGACGGCGGTATTGATGATGATCGGCCAGATCGCGGTGATGAAGATGACGAAGATCGCCGAGGGCTGGCCGTCGCGAAAAGCGGCCAGCGAGATCGGCAGCCAGGCCAGCGGCGGCACGGTACGCAGCACCTGGAAGATCGGGTCGAGGCCGCGCATCGCCCAGATGCTCTGCCCGATCAGCACGCCGAGGGCGATGCCGGCGACGGCTGCGAGCACGTAGCCGAGCGCCACGCGCTGGAGGCTGGCGAAGATGTGCCAGAACAATCCCTTGTCGAGCCCGCCGCGGTCGTAGAACGGATGGGCGATCAGTTCCCAGCTGTCGGAGACCAGCTTGGTCGGCGACGGCAGGGCGGAGGTGGGCGAGCCCGCTGCCAGCTGCCAGATAGCGATCAGTACGGCCAGCATGACCAGCGGCGGGACCAGGCGGGTCGCCGCCGCCACGGCTATCGGCTTCACCCGGTCGCGCAGAACGTCCGGCTGGCGGCGGGGCAGTGCGAACAGGGTGGCGCTGCGACCGGGAGCGGCCGGCGTCTCGAAGTTCCGGGCGGGCATCGACATGGGATGATCTTCCTTCCAGGGCGTCAGGCGATGGCGCGCTTGATCGCCAGGCTGTCGAGATAGGCTTTGGGGTTCGCCGGATCGAAGACCTTGCCGTCGAAGAAGGTCTCCTTGCCGCGCGAGGTCGAGGCCGGGATATCGGCGACGCCGATCGATTTGGCCGCGGCCCGCCAGATGTCCTCGCGGTTGACCTTCTTGATGAGGCCTGCGCTGTCGAAATCGCCGGGCAGGATGCCCCAACGGATGTTCTCGGTCAGGAACCAGAGTTCGTGGCTCTGGAACGGGTAGGAGGCTTGGTCGCGCCAGAACTTCATCACCAGGGGCGAATTCTTCACCTCGCGGCCGTCGCCGTAGTTGATGTCGCCGGACGAGCGGCCGACGATGTCGGCTACAGGCACGTTGAACCAGGCGCGCTTGCCGACGATCTCGCACATCTCCTTGACGTTTTCCGGCTTGTCGCACCAGATCTGGGCTTCCTGCACCGCCATCGTCAGCGCCTCGGCCGCCTTTGGGTTCTGGTCGACCCAGTCGGCCCGCATCGCGAAGCTCTTCTCGGGGTGCTTGGCCCAGAGTTCGCCGGTCGACAGCGCGGTATAGCCGATGCCCTGGTTCACCAGCTGGGCGTTCCACGGTTCGCCGACGCAGAAGCAGTCCATTGTCCCGACCTTCATGTTCGCCACCATCTGCGGCGGCGGGACGACGATGGTCTGGACATCCTTGTCCGGGTCGATACCGCCGGCGGCCAGCCAGTAGCGGATCCACATGTCATGGGTGCCGCCGCGGAAGGTCATCGCGGCCTTGACCTCCTTGCCGGCAGCGATCGCCTTGGCGAAGGCATCCTTGAGCGGCGCGGCATCGAGCCGGGCGCCGGTCGCCTGCCAGTTCTTGGCGACCGAGATGGCCTGACCGTCGAGGTTCAGCCGCGCCAGGATATACATCGGCACCGGCTGGTTGTTCTGGGTCACCTTGCCGGTGGAGATGAGGTAGGGCAGCGGGGTCAGGATATGGGCGCCGTCGATGCCGCCGCCGCCCGAGCCCAGCACGATATTGTCGCGCGTGGTTCCCCACGAGGCCTGCTTGGCGACCTCGACGTCGGGCATCCCGTATTTCGCGAAAAGACCCTTTTCCTTGGCGATGATCAGCGGCGACGCATCGGTCAGCGCGATATAGCCGAGCACGGCCTTCTTGGTTTCGGGTCCCGCACCCTGGGCGAAGGCGCCGGCGGGCAGGGCCGCGCGTGCGGCAGCGAACAGGGCGGCCGTGCCAGCGGCACCCTTGAGGAAGCTGCGGCGGCGGATGACGGTATTAGCCATGGCGGAAGGCTCCTTGCTCGCTGGTTTCTTGTGTCGGAACGGGGGCCGCACTGGGCGGCCGCTCGAACAATTGCGCCGCGGCCTCGTAGGCCTGCGGCAGGTAGGTGGCGGCAATGATCGCCGGCACGTCGATATCGAGTGACGCCTGGCCCCAACGCTGCATCTGAGCCAGCGTCCATTCCGAATTGGTGACGCGGGGCAGGCCCGAGGCCTTGCGGCCGAAGGTGATGAAGTCGACGACGTCGCGCTCGTCACCGTCGCCGGTGGTCAGGATGCGGCCGGCCAGCGCGCGTTCGACCAGTTCGGCCGGCGCGTCGACAAAGGCATGGGCAACCATCAGCCGTGCGACTTCGGCCCGGTTGGCCGGATCGTCGATCCAGTCCTGCGCCTCGATGACGGCGGCGATCAGGGCGTGATGGACTTCCGGCCGCTCGTCCGCCCAGGCCTTGCGCACGGCCAGGACCTTCTCGAAATGGCCGGGGCGGATTTCGACCGTCGCGGCGACCACGGCGCCGATTCCAAGATCGGCAGCACGCTGGCACCAGGGTTCGCCGACGCAATAGCCGTCGAGATGGCGGGCGGCGAGCTTGGCGACCATCAGCGGCGGCGGTACCACGGCGATGCGCACGTCGCGTTCGGGGTCGATCCCCGAAGCGACCAGCCAGGCACGCAGCAGATAGTTGTGCGAGGACCAGGGAAAGGTGACACCGAAAGTCAGCGGCGGGGCGCCGGCCAGACGACGGCGGGCGATGACACGGGCCAGACCCTGGCCCGAATTGAGCGCATCGCGCGGGCCGGGCGAGGCTTCCTGCATCTGCCGGCCCAGCTCGGCCGAAACCGTGATGTTGTTGCCGCCCCGGTTCAGCACCACGCCCGAGACCAGCGGCGCAGGGAATGCGGTCAGGCCCAGCGCCGAGGCCAGCGGCATCGCCGCCAGCATATGGGCACCGTCGAGCACGCCGACCGACACCTTGTCGCGCACGGTCGCCCAGGACGGCTCGCGCGACAGCACGACGTCGAGGCCGTGGCGGGCGAAGAAACCCCGCTGTTCGGCGACGACCAGCGGTGCCGCATCGACCAGCGGCACGAAACCCAGTTTCAGCGTCTCCGATCCACCCATCCGTCTTGCCTCGCCTGCCGAAAAGCCAAAAAAAGAGGGCGCCAGAAATACGATCGTCGGATCCCGACAATCGACCTCTGGACGCCCTTGTCCCGCGGATCGGCGGCCATCATTGGCCGGACCCGCCTAAAGTTGCTCGCAATCGCGCCGTCGAACCGCCTTTGGTTCGGCCCGCCGGTCGGGGGAGGAAACGCCCTGACCGGCTGCCCATGATGCAATGCAGAAGACGTGCCAGAAGCGGATCGGCCGAAATTCAGTTGGCGCGGCGCGGTCAGTTGCGCTTCTTTGCCCAACCGGTCGGCATCTGCCGCCAAGCGGTGGTCAAAAGACGGGCATGCGGCAAATTTGCTCAGCCCTTGAGCAGCGAGGCGTAGGTAATCAGTCCTTCCGCCACGTCGACCAGCCGCTTGTTCTGGTCCATGGCCAGCTTGCGCAGGGCTTTGTAGGCGTCTTCCTCGCTGAGCGCGCGCTGCTCCATCAGGATGCCCTTGGCACGCTCGATGACTTTGCGATCGCTCAACGCCGCCTTCGCGGTGTCGAGCTCGCGGCGCAGCTTGTCGAAGGCGCGGAAGCGCGCGATTGCGACCTCGATGACCGGTTTGACGCGATGGCGTTCCAGCCCGTCCACGACATAGGCCGACACGCCCGCAGCAATCGCCTCGGTGATCAGGCCAGCCCCTTCGGCGCCGGTGAAGACGACGATGGGCAACGGCCGGTCGCGGTTGATCGCGGCCACGTCCTCCAGCATGTCGCGGCTGGGCGCGTTCAGGTCCAGGACCACCATGTCGGGCCGCAACTCCGCGATCCGCTCGGTCAGGTCTTCGTCGGGCCGGGCGACACCGGCGAGGACAGCGCCGGCTTCGGCCAGGCCGTCGCGCAGCACGGCGACGCGTTCGGCCTCGTCGTCGACCACCAGGACGCGCAGGGCCTTGGGGGGCTGCGGGGGACGCTTTTGCTCAGGCGGCATCGATCTGCTCATAATCCGGGCATGCTACGATGCAATATCCGCGCCAGCGTGGTTCTGGCGGCTGCGCGGCGAGGCGGCTAGAGTGCCCGGGCCATGACGCCAGATATCCTTACAGTCGCCGCCATCCTCATCTTCGTCGCCACCTATGTCGTGGTCGCGATCGGCAAGGTCCCGGGGCTGCATCTCGATCGGGCCGGAGCCGCCCTGCTCGGTGGTGCGCTGATGGTCGCGGTCGGCGTGCTGACGCCGGAAGAGGCCTACAAGGCGGTCGACGTGGACACGATCGTGCTGCTGCTGGGCATGATGATCGTGGTGGCCAATCTGCGGCTGTCTGGCTTCTTCGGCCTGGCGCAGTCATGGGTCGCAGCCCGTGCCGCGCGACCGCTGACACTGCTGGCGGGCATCGTGCTGTTGTCGGCGACGCTGTCGGCGTTCCTGGTCAACGACACCATCTGCCTGGTGATGACGCCGTTCGTCGCCGACCTGGCGCTGCGCCTGCGCCGCGATCCGATGCCCTATCTGCTGGCGGTCGCGATGGCTTCGAATGTCGGCAGCGTCGCGACCATCACCGGCAATCCGCAGAACATGATCATCGGCACGGTCTCCGGGCTGTCCTACGGCGGGTTTGCCGCCGCGCTGGCGCCGGTCGCCCTGGCCGGCGCGGTCATGACGGCGGTGCTGATTGCCGTCGTCTACCGGCGCGAATTCTTCGGCGGCGGGCGTCTGGTGCTGGAGGCGGCGCCGGTGCGTTATCACGGGCCGCTGGTGACCAAGACGCTGGTGGTGCTGGCCGCGATGGTCGCGCTGTTCTTCGCCGGCGTGCCGATCGCCAAGGTGGCGATCTGCGGTGGCGCGCTGCTACTCGTCACCCGCCGGGTCAAGCCGGGCAAGGTCTATCGCGATGTCGACTGGCCCCTGCTGGTCATGTTCTGCGGCCTGTTCATCACCGTAGCCGGGCTGGAAAAGATGCTGGTCACGCCCGATCTCGTCCGTCAGGTCGGCGGGTTGCAGCTCGACCGGCCGGGCATGCTGAGCCTGGTGACTGCCATTCTGTCGAACGTTGTCTCGAACGTGCCGGCGGTCCTGGTGCTGAAGCCTTTTGTCGCCGCCACCGCCGATCCACAGCGGGCCTGGACGGTGGTCGCCATGGCCTCGACCCTGGCCGGCAACTTCACCCTGCTGGGGTCGGTCGCCAACCTGATCGTCGCCGAACGGGCGAAAGCCTACGGGGTAGCGGTCCGCTTCATGCCGTACTTCATCGTCGGCGCGCCGCTGACCATCCTCACCATCCTGTTCGGCGTCTGGTGGCTCTAGGCGGTTAGCGGCCCGTCGGCGTAAGGCGTCAGCAGCGCCGAGACCAAGCTGTGCGTGGGCGTCGGCACGCCCTTTTCCGCGCCCAGCCGGACCACGGCGCCGGACAGCCAGGGCAGTTCCAGCCGGGCTCCGCGCTCCAGGTCGTGCAGCATCGACGACTTCATCGCCGGGGCCAGCCCGTCGATGAAGGTGATGACCTTGTCGGCGTGGTCGGGCGGCAGGTCGCCGCCATGCGCCCGGGCAACCGCGACCCCCTCGGCCATCGCCGCATAAAGGGCGGCACGGGCACCCGGCACTGCGCGTAGCGGGCCGATCGGGCTGCGGGCCAGCGCGGTAATGCCGGAAAAGGCGGAAAGGAAGACGAACTTCTCCCAGATCGCGCGGTGGACGTTGCCGGACGCGTGGAATTCGATGCCGGCGGCCGTGCAGGCATCGGCGAAGCGCTGCAGCCGGACGCTGGGCCGGCCATCCAGTTCGCCGACTGTAAGCTTGGCCATCTTGCCGACATGGGCGATGACGCCCGGGCGCCCGATCGAGGCACCGATATGGCAGACCCCGCCCAGCACCGGGCCGGCGCCGTAGATCGCCGCCAGCCGGTCGGCAGCATCGACGCCGTTCTGGAACGAGACGATCGCGGTGTCCGGACCGATCATCGGCCGGGCGGCCTCGGCCGCGGCTTCCAGGTCCCACAGTTTCACCGCGATCACGACCTGGTCGACGATGCCCACCGTCGACGGATCGTCGGTCGCCTGGACCTCAAGGCCGGCGATCGGGCGCACCGGGCTCTCGATCGACAGTCCGTCCCGGCGGAGCGCTGCGAGATGGGCACCCCGGGCGACGAAGGTGACATCGGCCCCGGCTGCCGCCAGAAGGCCCCCGAAATAGCCGCCGACCCCGCCGGCGCCGACCATGGCGATACGCATCCGCTTGATTCCCTTGACGCTGCCGTTTAATCGCTGGCGCAAGCTAGCGGTGCACTGGGCCCGCGGCAAGCCGCCTTCTACCCGGGAGTAGCCATATGCCCTTCATCCTGACCCTGTCCTGCCCCAACCGCATCGGTATCGTCGCCAAGGTTTCGGGATTTCTGTTCGAACGTGGCTGCGACATCACCAATTCGGCGCAGTTCGACGATGAGCTGACCGGCCGCTTCTTCATGCGGGTGGCCTTTCGGGGACGGGCGGAAGACAGCCGCAATGGCCTGACCGAGGAATTCTCGCCCATCGCCGCCGATTTCGGCATGGACTGGCAGCTCTACGACGAGGCGGTCAAGCCCAAGGTCGTGATCATGGTCTCCAAGTTCGGCCACTGCCTGAACGACCTGCTTTACCGCTATCGCATCGGTGCGCTCAGGGCGGAAATCCCGGCGATCGTGTCGAACCATCGCGACTTCTACCAACTGGCCGCCAGCCACGACATCCCGTTCCACCACATTCCCGTGACCTCGGCCAACAAGGCCGGGGCGGAGGGGCGGCTGCGCGAGGTGCTGGCCGATACCGGCGCCGACCTCGTGGTCCTGGCGCGCTACATGCAAGTGCTGTCGACCGAGCTTTGCCGCGACCTGTCCGGCCGGGCGATCAATATCCATCATTCGTTCCTGCCGTCCTTCAAGGGCGCCAATCCCTATCGCCGCGCCCATGAGCGCGGCGTCAAGCTGATCGGTGCGACGGCGCATTTCGTCACCGCCGATCTCGACGAAGGGCCGATCATCGAGCAGGACGTGGCGCGGGTCGATCACGCGATGACGCCGGACGACTTCGTCTCGGTCGGCCGCGACGTCGAATGCCTGGTGCTGTCGCGCGCCGTAAAGTGGCATGTCGAGCGCCGGGTGATCGTCAACGGCCACTCGACGGTGGTTTTCCGCTGAGGGCAGTGTACAACTGGATGCAGGGATAACCGGCCGAAAGGGTGGCTCGCCATGCGTCGCGTGCTGATCGTCGCCAGCGTCTTCGCTCTGCCGGTGCTGCCGGTTCTGGCGCAGCAGCCGCCCCCGGCCGAGGCGGTCGCCGCCTGCGCGGGCAAGGCGATCGGCACGGCCGTCACCTTTACCGGCCCGCGTGGCGAGGCGGTTGCCGGTACCTGCGAGACGATCGGTGGCGTGGTAGCGGCCCGCCCCGAGCGGCCGCCGCCGGCCGGGGCGGGCGGCCCTCCGCCCGGGCCTGACCGCCCGCCGCCGCCGGAGGCGATTGCGGCCTGCGCCGGCAAGGCGGCGGGGACCGCGGTCACATTCACCGGACCGCGCGGCGATACGGTCGCGGCCACCTGCCGCGAGCGCAATGGCCTGCTGGCTGCCGCGCCGAACAATCCGCCGCCGCAGTAGCCCGATCAGCCGCCGGCCAGCGCGGCGATTGCCGCGTCCGCCGCGGCTATCCCGGTCTTGTAGGCGCCATGCGCCGTCGAAAAATCGTGGACCGAGCAGGCCTCGCCGGCGAAGAACAGGCGCTGATCGACCGGCGCGGCCAGGACCGGACGTGCGGGTACCTGGCCGACCCGGGCGTAGGAATAGCTGCCCCTGGCGAACGGGTCGCCGCGCCATGCCGTTGCCGCCAGCAGCGTGAGGCGCCGGCGGATGTCGGACCCGAGCAGGGCGGCCAGTTCGCCGATCGCGAAGCCGGCGAAGGCGTCGGGGCCGCCGGCTTCCAGCTCGGCGGCCAGCGCGCCGCCGAAATACCCCTCGATGACCGGCCGCCCCAGCGGTCGCAGATGGTAGCTGCCGGTGCCGACGCGATCGACGGCGCCGAACAGATGGCCGTCGACCGGCAGATCGTCCGGGTGTTCGAGCGCCAGCAGGACCTTGTCGGCCAATCCGAGAGGCAGACCGGCCGCCGCCTCGCGCTTTTGCGGCAGCTCGGGCACGAAGCGCAGGCCGCCATCGACCAGCATCGTCGTCGGCACCGTCACGACGACCGCGTCGGTCTCGATGGTGCCCTTTGCCGTTTCCAGCCGAATTCGGCGTCCGCCGTGGTCGATCATCGTCACCGCGCAGTCGAGCGTGAGGTCAAGCCCGGCGCCGAGGCCGGCAATGGCGCGGCCATAGCCTTCGCGCACCCGCCAGTTCACCCCGCTATCGGCATAATTGCCGTAGTCGTCGACCGACAGCCCTGCAAGTTCGACGCCGTTGATATAGGTCGACACCGCGTCGATCAGCCGGTTCCAGCGGTTGCCGGGCTCCAGCAATTGATCGCCGCTGCGGTCGGGGCCTCGACCGGCCGCGGCGGCCATGCGCGCTTCCCAGGCATCGAAGGCCCGGTGGTAGGCGACCTGGTCGGCGGCGCTGAAACCGCGGTCGCCGGTCTGAGCGCCCCACGGCGGACGGTGTCGCACGATGTCCAGCCCCTGCTTCTCCGCCACCGCGACCAGCGGATTCCGGTCGGCCGAATGCAGCCAGGCGCAGCCGAGGTCGATTGCCATGCCGTTCAGCGTTGCCGTCCACGCGCGGCCACCCGGCCGCGAGCGTGCCTCGATCACCCGGGTCGGCACGCCGGCCTCGTGCAGGTGGCGCGCGGCTCCCAGGCCGGCGGCCCCGGCGCCGATCACCACGGCGGTCTTCTCGGTCATCGCTGGGGGCTCCGCATCATATCGAGGAACGAACGGATCAGGCGCCGCTCGGCGCGGTCGGCGAGGCAGACCAGATATTCGGTCAGCTCGATATCGGGCGACGCGTCGGCGATCGGCACCCGGACCAGCCGCGGCTCCGGCACGAAATCGGCGGCAGACATCACGCCGACGCCCAGGCCCAATGCCGCGACCTCGCGCGACGCTTCCCGGCTCGTCACCTCGATCACCGATCGCGGGGTGATGCCGCGCGCGGCCATCGCCCGCTCGATGGCCTGCCGGCTCATCGAGCCGGGCTCGCGCAGAACCAGCGTCTCCTCCGCCAGGGCGGCGACCGGCCGCGGGCCCTGGCCGGCCCAGGGATGGGCGGCGCCGACGAAAAAGGTGACGGGGTCGCGGCGGATCGCCATGGTCTTCAGGCGCCGGTCAGGCTCGATGTTGGCGACGACGGCCAGATCAATATCGAAGGCATAAAGCGCGTCGATCAAGGTTTCCAGGTTACCGACCGACAGCGAGAGGCGGATGCCCGGATACTGCCCGTTGTAGCGCGCCATCATCGGCACCGTGGTGATCGGGCTGTCCGAGCCGAGGCGAAGGCGGCCACGCTGCAGCCTGGCATGGCTCGACAGCAACTCCTCGGCCTCGTCCTGCAAAGCGAGGATGCGACGGCAGAGGTCCAGCAACTGCCTGCCGAGGTCGGTCGGCTCGACCTTGCGCCAGCGCCGCTCCAGCAACACGACGCCGTAGCGTTCCTCCAGCGCCTTGACCTGATTCGACATGGTCGGCTGGGTGACGGCAAGCGCATCCGCCGCGGCGGTGAAGCTGCCCAGGCTGGCGACGGCATGAAAGGCACGGAGTTCATTGTATAGCATTCAAAAATACTATCCGTAACATCAGTAACTATCATTCGATGAATGACAGATTTGCCATGAAACTGCAACCAACGAAGCCGACAACCAATCTCGCACGCCAGGAGCCGCCATGACCGACCTGATCGACCAGCCGTTGCTGCTTACCCCCGGGCCGCTGACGACCGACCCCCGGACCCGCCAGGCGATGACCCGTGACTGGGGGTCGCGCGACAAGCGCTTCTCGGCCCTGGTGTCTGGCCTGCGCCAGCGGCTGGTCGCATTGGTCAATGGCGGCGACGACTATGTCTGCGTGCCGGTCCAGGGTTCCGGCACCTTTGCCGTCGAAGCGACGCTCGGCACCCTGCTGCCGCGCGACGGCCGCAGCCTTGTCCTGATCAACGGTGCCTATGGCCGCCGGGTTGCGACGATCGTCGAACGGCTGGGCCGGGGCCTCGCCACCTATGAGACGGCCGAGGACACGCCGCCCGATCCGGCCGAGGTTGCACGGTTGCTGGCGGCCGATCCGGCGATCGGCCATGTCGTGATGATCCATTGCGAAACCACCGCCGGGCTGATCAACCCGCTGCCCGAGATCGCCGAAGTCTGCCGGGCCGCCGGGCGCCGGCTGATCGTCGATGCGATGTCGAGTTTCGGGGTGCTGCCGATCGATGCCCGGGCGCTGGGCGTCGAGGCCGTGGTCGCCTCTTCGAACAAGGGTCTGGAAGGCCCGCCCGGCGTCGGCTTTGCGCTGATTGCCCGCGAGGCGCTCAAGGATTGCGCCGGCCGCGCGCATTCGCTCAGCCTCGACCTGTTCGACCAGTGGAAGGCGATGGAGGCCACCGGGCAGTGGCGGTTCACCCCGCCGACCCATGTCCTGGCCGGTTTCGGCCAGGCGGTCGACCTGTTCATCGCGGAAGGCGGCCAGCCCGGTCGCGCCGCCCGCTATCGCAACAATTGCCGCATCCTGGTCGAAGGCATGCAGGCCCTCGGTTTCGAGGCGTTGCTGCCGCCGGCCCTGCAGGCGCCGGTCATCGTCACCTTCCGCATGCCGGCCGATCCGCGCTTCGATTTCGAGCGCTTCTACGACCGGCTCTCGGCCCGGGGCTACGTCATCTACCCCGGCAAGCTGACCGTGGCGCCGTCGTTCCGCATCGGCTGCATCGGCCATCTCGGCGCTGCCGAGATGGAAGGGGCGCTGGCGGCGATCCGGGCAGTGCTGGGCGAGATGGACGTCGCCTCCGGCGCGCCGGTCCTCGCGGCCGCGGCATAAGGGGCACGCGATGCTGACCAGTCCGACCATCACAGCAAACGGCCGCGACTATCGCGTTCCGGCCGGACCGATCGTCGTCGTCTGCGTCGATGGCTGCGAGCCCGCCTATCTCGATGCCGCCGCCGATGTCACGCCGTTCCTCAGCGCTGCCCGCAAATCGGGCACCGACCTGACGGCCGATTGTGCGATGCCGTCCTTCACCAACCCGAACAACCTGTCGATCGTCACCGGCCGGCCGCCGTCGGTTCACGGCATCTCCGGGAATTTCTTCCTCGATCCCGAGACGGGCGAGGCTGTCATGATGAACGACCCGCGCTTCCTGCGTTGTGGCACGATCCTTGCGGCATTGGCCCGGGAAGGCAAGTCGGTGGCAGTGGTGACGGCCAAGGACAAACTGCGCAAGCTGCTGGGCGCCGGCCTCAAGGGCGTCTGCTTCTCGGCCGAGGCTTCGGCCGATACCACCCAGGCCGAGCACGGCATCGACAAGGCGGCGGGCTTTGTCGGCCTGCCGGTGCCGTCGGTCTATTCGGCAGGGCTTTCGGAATTCGTCTTCGCCGCCGGCGTGCGCCTGGCCGAGGTGCATCGGCCTGACGTGATGTACCTGTCGACGACCGACTACATCCAGCACAAGCACGCCCCCGGCACGCCGGTCGCCAACGACTTCTACCGGATGATGGACGGCTATCTCGGCCGTCTGGACAAGCTTGGCTATACGGTGGTTCTGACCGCCGACCACGGCATGAACGGCAAGGCGAACCCGGACGGCAGCCCCAGGGTCGTCTACCTCGCCGACCTGCTGGGCGAGTGGTACGGCCCCGATGCGGCCCGCGTGATCCTGCCGATCACCGATCCCTATGTCGTCCATCACGGGGCGCTGGGGTCGTTTGCGACCGTCTATCTGAAGGATCCGTCGCGCGCCGACGCGATCGCGGCGCGGCTGGAAGCGGTGCCGGGCATCGAGTTGGTGCTGGACCGCGCCGGAGCGGCTGCCCGGTTCGAGTTGCCGGCCGACCGGATCGGTGACCTTGTCGTCGTCGGTGCCGCCGATACTGCGGTCGGCGGGGCGCAGGCCGATCATGACCTCTCGGGCCTCGATGCGCCGTTGCGCTCTCACGGCGGCTTGGCCGAACAGCGCGTGCCGCTGGTCGCCAATCGCCCGATCCCCGCCCAACCCGGGCGGCGCTGGCGCAATTTCGATGCCTTCGACATCGCCTGCAACCTGGCCCAGGCATGAGGAGGGCCGAGCCATGACCTATCAGTCCCGCATTGCCGCCGTCCGTCACGAAACCCTGCGCATCGATGGCGGCAAACCCGACAACGACCGCCGGATCGAAGTCTTCAACCCCTACGACAATGCCCTGATCGGCACGGTGCCGAAGGCGACGGTCGCCGATGTCGAGCGCGCCTTCGCCGTCGCGGCCGACTACCGGCCGAAACTGAGCCGCCACGATCGTTCGGTCATCCTGCGCCGCACCGCGGACATCCTGCGCCGCGATGCCGACCGGATATCCGACCTGATCACCGCGGAATCCGGCCTGTGCAAGAAGGACACGGTCTACGAGGTCGGCCGGGCCTGCGACGTGTTCGACCTGTCGGCCACGCTGTGCCTGCTCGACGATGGCCAGATCTTTTCCTGCGACATCTCGGCCCAGGGCAAGGCGCGCAAGATCTTCACCCAGCGCGAGCCGGTGACGGCGATTTCGGCGATCACCCCGTTCAACCACCCGCTGAACCAGGTCGCCCACAAGATCGCGCCGTCGATCGCCACCAACAATCGCATGGTGCTGAAGCCGTCCGAGAAGACGCCGCTGACCGCGCTGCTGCTGGCCGACATCCTCTACGAGGCCGGCCTGCCGCCGCAGATGTTCCAGGTGGTGACCGGCGATCCCCGCGAGATCGGCGACGCGCTGCTGACCGATCCGCGCGCCGAGATCATCACCTTCACCGGGGGTGTCGCCATCGGCAAGTACATCGCCGGACATGCCGGCTATCGCCGCATGGTGCTGGAGCTGGGCGGCAACGATCCGCTGATCGTCATGCGCGATGCCGACCTGGAAAAGGCGGCGACGCTCGCCGCCTCGGGCTCCTACAAGAATTCGGGCCAGCGCTGCACGGCGGTCAAGCGCATCCTGGTGCAGGACGATGTGGCCGACGATTTCGTCGCGCTGCTGCTGGAAAAGACCCGGGCGGTCAAATACGGCGACCCGTTCGATCCGGCGACCGAGATGGGCACGGTGATCGACGAGGCCGCCGCACGCTACTGCGAGGACGTCGTCGCGGAGGCGATTGCGGAAGGGGCCGAACCGCTGTGCGGCCATCATCGCCAGGGCGCGCTCTATGCGCCGACCCTGATCGATCATGTCTCGCGCAACTCGCGCGTGGTGGTCAAGGAAACCTTCGGACCGGTGTCGCCGATCCTGCGGTTCCGCGACATCGATGACGCGATCGCGCTGTCGAACTCGACCGCCTACGGCCTGTCGTCGGGCATCTGCACCGACAATCTCGACTGGATCACGCGTTTCGTCGCCGAACTGCGTGTCGGCACGGTCAACGTGTGGGAAGTGCCGGGCTATCGCATCGAGATGTCGCCTTTCGGCGGCATCAAGGATTCGGGCCTCGGCTACAAGGAAGGTGTCATCGAGGCGATGAAGGCCTTCACCAACGTCAAGACCTGGTCGCTGCCGTGGCGCTGATTCGCCGTATGGTGATCCGATGAACGCCCACGGGACGATCGTCCCGCCCGGCGAGGGCGACACCAACTTGTCGCCCAACCGCCGGGCCTGGGCGGCCCGCCATGTCGGGGCCGATGCTGCGGCGCTGGTTGAACGCGACCGGCGCCACTTCCTGCACCAGTCGCTGTCGACACCGGTATTGACGGCGATCGTGAAGGCCGAGGGGCTCTGGCTCGAGGATGCGGCCGGCCGCCGCTACATGGATTTCCACGGCAACAACGTCCACCATATCGGCTACGGCCATCCCAGGCTGAAGGCGGCGCTGAAGGCGCAGATGGACGATCTGCCGTTCACACCGCGCCGCTTCACCTCCGAACCCGCGGTCCTGCTGGCCGAGAAGCTGGCCGAGATCTCGCCGGGCGACCTGTCGAAAGTCCTGTTCGCGACCGGCGGGTCGGACGCCATCGACATGGCCCTGAAACTCGCCCGCGCCGCCACCGGCCGCCACAAGACGCTGTCGTTCTGGGATTCTTTCCACGGCGCGGGCTTCGGCGGCATTTCGGTCGGCGGCGAGGCGCTGTTTCGGTCCGGTCCGGTCGGGCCGCTGCTGCCGGGCAGCAATCATGTCCCGCCGTTCGCCTGCTATCGCTGCGCCTACGGTCATGACGGGACCGACTTTGCCGCGTGCAGGCTGGCCTGCGCCCGCATGGTCGACTATGTCCTGGAAAAGGAAGGCGACGTCGCCGCCGTGATTGCCGAACCGATGCGGGCGGTGCCTTACCTGCCGCCGCCGGGTTTCTGGCAGATCGTGCGCGAGGCCTGCGATCGCCACGGCGCCCTGCTGATCTTCGACGAGATCCCCAACGGCCTTGGCAAGACGGGGCGGATGTTTGCCTGCGAGCACGACGGCGTCGTGCCCGACATGATGGTGCTTGGCAAGTCGCTCGGCGGCGGGATGCTGCCGCTGGCTGCGCTGGTCGTCCGGCCCGATCTAGACGTCCTCGGCGACCGGGCGCTGGGCCACTACACGCACGAGAAGAATCCGCTGACGGCGCGGGCCGGCCTGACCACCATCGAGATCATCGAGGAAGAGCGGCTGGTCGAAAATGCGGCCGAAACCGGTGCGTATCTGCTGGAGCGACTGCATGACCTCAAGGACCGCCATCGCCTGATCGGCGACGTGCGCGGCCGTGGCTTTCTCGTGGGGATCGAACTTGTTGCCGACCCTGCGACGCGGGAGCCGGCATCGGCCCAGGCGGATGCGGCGATGTACCACGCGTTGACCGCCGGGCTGTCGTTCAAGACGACGATGGGCAACGTGCTGACCCTGACCCCGCCCTTGATCACCACCCGCGCCGACATCGATCGTGCGGTGGCGATCCTCGACGACGCCCTGGCCGCGGTCGCGACCGGGGACGGTGCCTGATTCATCAGCCGCGTATAACTGGAGGGGAAGAACCGATGAAGTTGACCATGTTGAGTGTTGCGGCCGTCATGGCCGCCACCATCGCCACGCCGGCGCTGGCCCAGGGCAAGCTGACCGTCTACACCGCGCTCGAGAACGAGCAGCTGGCGCCCTACAAGAAGGCGTTCGAGGCCGCCAACAAGGATATCGACATCCGCTGGGTGCGCGATTCCACCGGCGTCATCACCGCCCGTTTGCTGGCTGAAAAGGACAACCCCCAGGCCGACATCATCTGGGGCGTGGCCGCGACCAGCCTGCTGATCCTCGAGCAGCAGGGCATGCTGATGCCCTACGCGCCGACGGGTGTCGAGGCGCTGAAGCCGGGTTTCAGGGATTCCAAGAATCCGCCGGCCTGGGTGGGCATGGATGCCTGGATGGGCGCCATCTGCTTCAACACGGTTGAAGCCCAGAAGCGTGGCATCGCGGCGCCGAAGTCCTGGAAGGATCTGCTGAAGCCCGAGTTCAAGGGCCAGGTCGTGATGCCCAATCCGGCATCGTCGGGCACCGGCTTCCTGTCCGTCAGCGGTTGGCTGCAGGGCTGGGGCGCCGACGAAGGCTGGAAGTACATGGACGCCCTCAACCAGAACGTGGCCGTCTACACCCATTCGGGGTCCAAGCCCTGCAAGATGGCGGCCGCGGGCGAATACGTGGCCGGCATCTCGATCGAATATACCGGCGCCTCGCTGAAGACCAAGGGATCGCCGATCGAGGTCATCCTGCCGTCCGAAGGGTCGGGTTGGGAGATGGAGGCGACCGCGATCGTCAAGGGGGCAAAGAACCTCGAGGCCGCGAAGAAGCTGGCCGACTGGGCAGCCTCGCGCCAGGCCAACGAGCTCTACGTCAACTACTACCAGGTGACGGCGATGCCCGGCATCACCAAGGATACGCCGAACTATCCGAAGGATGCCGAAGCGATGATGATGAAGAATTACGACTTCGCCTGGGCGGCGAAGAATCGTGACGCCATCCTCGCCGACTGGACCAAGCGCTACGACTCGAAGTCCGAACCGCGCGGCTGATACGTTTGACGGTATGCCGGGCGGACAGGGCGCCCGGCATGCCGGTTACCTGGGCTTCGAGTAAACGGGGAGACCTGACGATGACGCAGCCCTATCTGGTGCTGTCCGGAATTCGCAAGTCGTTCGGCGCGATCGAGGTGCTGAAGGGCATCGATCTCGAAATCGGTACAGGCGAGTTCGTCTGCTTCCTGGGGCCGTCGGGCTGCGGCAAGACCACGCTGCTTCGCGCCATCGCCGGCCTCGATCGCCAGACCTCCGGCCGGTTGTGGCAGGCCGGGCGCGAGATCTCGACCTTGCCGCCCTCGGCCCGCGATTTCGGCATCGTCTTCCAGTCCTACGCCCTGTTTCCCAATCTGACGGTGTTCGAGAACATCGCCTATGGCCTGGTCAATCGCCGGCTGGCCAAGGCAGAGATCAAGGCGCGGGTCGACGAACTGGCCCGCCTGGTTCATCTCGAACCCCATATCGCCAAGTATCCGGCCCAGCTTTCCGGCGGCCAGCAGCAGCGCGTTGCCCTGGCCCGTGCCCTGGCGCTGTCGCCGGGCCTGCTGCTGCTCGACGAGCCGCTTTCGGCGCTCGATGCCCAGGTCCGCGGCCATCTGCGGGCCGAGATCAGGTCGATCCAGCGACGCCTGGGCGTCACCACGATCATGGTGACGCACGACCAGGAAGAGGCGCTGACCATGGCCGACCGCATCGTCTTGATGAACGACGGGCGGATCGAGCAGGTGGGCAGCCCGCGCGAGGTCTACGGCCGCCCGGCGACGCCGTTTACCGCGGCCTTCATCGGCCAGATGAACGTGCTGTCCGGCATCTGGGCCGACGGCTGTGCCCGGGTCGGGGCGGAGACCCTGGTCGCCGCCGAGGTCCCCGACGGGCTGGGCGATCGTGCCGATGTCACCGTCTGCATCCGGCCGGAGGATATCGGGCTGACCGCGAACGGCGCGGCCGGCGTGGCCGCGACGATCGCCGGCCTCGAATTCTGCGGCAGTTTCCTGCGACTGCACGCGGCGGCGCCATCCCTGCGGGAAGCGCCGATCGTCGTCGATCTGGCGCCGGAGCGTGCCAACGGCCTGGCGCTGGGACCCGGCATGGAATGCCGCCTGCATCTGCCGGGCGATCGGCTGCGTCTCTACCCCGGGACGGCCCGTCCATGACCGAGATCCCGATGGGGACGCTCGGGGCGATCGAACGCCCGCGACGCGCGGTCGATGTCGAGCGGCTGGTCCATACCCTGGCGACGGTCGCGGGTGCGCTGATCCTCTTGGTGATCATCGTGCTGCCGCTGGCCGCGGTCTTCGTCAAGGCGTTCCAGGCGCGCGACGGCAGCTTTGCGGGTCTCGCCAACTTCACCGCCTATTTCGGCAATCCGGCCCTGTTCCGGTCGGTCTGGAACAGCGTGTGGGTCGCGGGGCTGGCCACGGTGATCACGGTCGGCTTGGCCTTCGTCTTCGCCTACGGCCTGACGCGGACGCGGATGCGGGGCAAGACGCTGCTGCAACTCGTCGCCATCTCGCCGCTGCTGACCCCGTCGATGCTGCCGGCAATCTCGCTGGTCTACCTGTTCGGCAACCAGGGGGTGATCAAGGACTGGCTGATGGGGCAATCGATCTACGGGCCGATCGGTCTGGTCGCGGGCTTGGTCTACTACTGCTTTCCCCATGCGTTGATGATCCTCGTCACCGCGCTGACCTTGGCCGACCAGCGTCTCTACGAGGCGGCCGAGGCCCTTGGCACGCGGCCGGCCCGTATCTTCCGCACCGTCACGTTGCCCGGCATTCGTTTCGGCCTGATCGGCGCGGCGGCGGTCACTTTCACCTTGGCCATCACCGACTTCGGCGTCGCCAAGGTCGTCGGCGGCCGTTTCAACGTGCTGGCGACCGATGTCTACAAGCAGGTCGTCGGCCAGAACAATTTCTCGATGGGCGCGGTCGTCGGGTTGGTCCTGCTGATTCCGGCTATTCTTTCCTTTGCCGTCACCCGTGCCGCCGAACGGCGCCAGCGCGCGGCGCTGACCGCGCGCGCCGTCCTGTTCGCGCCGCAGCCGGCCAGCTTTCGCGACACGGTGTTCCTGGTCGCCTGCGGTCTGATCGCGGTCGTGCTTGCCGTGATGCTCGGCATGTCGGCCTATGCCTCGCTGGTCAAGCTGTGGCCCTACGATCTCAGCCTGTCGCTGATCTCCTACGATTTTGCCGAGCACGACGCCGACGGCTGGTCGTCGGTCTGGAACAGTCTGATCCTCGGTGGTGGGGCGGCCGCGGTCGGCACGGTCCTCGTCTTCGTCGTCGCCTATCTCGTCGAGAAGGGCCAGGGGCCGCGCGGCCTGCGCGAGGCGATCCGGGTCGTCGCGCTGCTGCCGATGGCCGTACCGGGGCTGGTGCTCGGCATTGCCTATGTCTTCTTCTTCAACCAGCCTGCCAATCCGCTGAACGGACTGGTCGGCGGCATGGCGATACTCATCATCAATACGGTCGCCCATTTCTATACGGTGGCCCACCTGACGGCGCAGACCGCGCTCAAACAGATCGATGGCGAGTTCGAGGCGGTTTCCGCGTCGCTGCGCGTGCCGCAGTACAAGACCATGCTGCGTGTCACCGTGCCGCTGTGCCTGCCCACGCTGATCTCGATCTTCGGCTACATGTTCGCCAATGCGCTGACCACCGCCTCGGCACTGATCTTCCTGTACGGGCCGGATACCAAGGTTGCCTCGGTCGCCGTCATCGCGATGGACGATGCCGGCAATGTCGGCCCGGCGGCGGCGATGGCGATGGTGATCGTCTATTGCGCCGTGGCGGTGCGGCTGATCACCGCGGGGCTGAACCATCTGGTCGCCGGTCGCCTGCAACGCTGGCGGCAGCGCTGAGGGGCAGGATCCGCGACGGCGGCAACCAGACCTGCACCGTCGTCCCCTGGCCCGGCTCGGAGGTGATCTCCAGTCGCCCGCCATGCAGGGTGACCAGCCCCTGCGTCAGCGGCAGGCCGAGGCCGGTCCCTTCGTGATTGCGGGCAAGGCCGCTCTCCACCTGGCCGAAGGGGGTCATCGCCTTGGCGATCTCGTCGGCGGTCATGCCGATGCCCGAATCCGATACCCCGATCACCAGGCCGCCATCCGGGTCGGTGCGCATGAAAAGATGAACGGTGCCGCGCGGCGCCGTGAACTTGATGGCGTTGGACAGCAGGTTCAGCAGGATCTGGCGCAACCGCCGTTCATCGGCGCGGACCGGCGGCAGGTCCTGCGAAATCGTCTCGGTCAGCCGGACATTGCCGCGCTGGGCGCGCGGGCGGACCAGCCGCAGGCAGGCCGCCCCGACCTCTGCCGGAATGATCGTGTCCTCCTGCAGCGAGACCTTGCCGGCCTCGATCGCGGCCACGTCGAGAATGTCGTTGATGATCCCGAGCAGATGTTCGCCCGACGAATGGATATCCTCCACATACTCGATGTACTTGGGATGGCCGAGCGCGCCGAACATCTGCGCCTTCATCATGCCGCTGAAGCCCAGGATCGCGTTGAGCGGGGTGCGCAGTTCGTGGCTCATGTTCGCCAGGAAATCCGACTTGGCCCGCACCGAACTTTCGGCTGCCCGCCAGGCATCGAGCAGCGCCGAGGTCCGGTCGGCCACACGCTGTTCCAGCGCGCCGCGCACGCCGTCGAGCTCGGCGGTCCGCCGCTGGAGCGTACGCACCAGCCTCAGGGTGAAGAACGTCGCAAAGCCGACCACCACCGTATAGGCGAGGAGCAGGGCGACGATCGCGTAGAGTTGCTTTTGCCAGGGCTCCAGCACATTGTCGAAAGGGGCCGAGGCGACGATGACGACGGGGTAGGCGTCCAGCGCGGCGTAGGCGACCACGCGGTTGCTGATGCCCATCAGGTTGGCTTCCTCGCCCATTTCGTATGAGCCGGCCGATGCCCGCGCCAGATGCTGGCTGAACAGCCGGGTCGAGGCGATCGAGCGATCGAGCAGGTCCTCGGCGAACGGCGCACGGGCGAGCACCCGGCCGTCCCGGCGGACCAGCGCGACGGCCCCGCCGGGCTGGATCCTGACGCTGTCCAGCACCCGGACGATCGGATCGACCTCGATCGTGGCGACCGTCATCACGATCGACTGGGCCGGCTGGGCCAATCGATGGCTGAGCGTGAAGGCCCAGCGCTTGGTCAGCCGGCTGCGCACCGTGGTGCCGACGACCGGGGTCCCGGGCGGCAGGCGCATGGTCGTCTGGTAGTAGTCACGGTCGCCCACCTGGGCAAGCGGCGCCGGATTTCGCCCTCCCGGCAGGACGTAGAGGTTGCCCTGACGGTCGACCAGGCGAATGCCGATTTCGCCCAGCCCGAACTGCAGGAAATCGGTGACGATGCGGCTCAGCGTCGGGTCGGTCAGCGGATCGCCGTTGCCGATGCCGTCGAGATAGCGATCGGTCAGGGTCAGCATCAGATCGGCGGTGGCGAGCAGGCGATGGCTGTATTCGCGGATCGAGGAGACCTGCCGGGAAACCGACAGATGCGCGGCTTCGATCGCGCGCTGGCGCTCGGAATAGAGCCAGAACGCCGAATACCCCCAGGCAAACAGCGTCGTGAGGACCGCGGTGACCAGGATGAGCATCCTGGCCCGACCGGCGGTGGCCGGCCGTGCCTGTTCCAATTCCCCAGAAACCGTCATCCTCGACCCCAATGGCGACGGGGATTTTAGACTAATTCGTTCAATTAGGGCAGCAGGGAACAGCGCGCCGGCTCAACACTCGACCACATTGACCGCAAGCCCGCCGCGCGAGGTTTCCTTGTATTTGGTGGCCATGTCGGCGCCGGTCTGGCGCATGGTCTCGATCACCTGGTCGAGGCTGACGCGGTGCGTGCCGTCGCCCGCCAGGGCCAGCGAGGCGGCGTTGATCGCCTTGACCGCGCCCATCGCATTCCGCTCGATGCAAGGGATCTGTACCAACCCGCCGACCGGGTCGCAGGTCATGCCCAGATGATGCTCCATGCCGATTTCCGCGGCATTCTCGATCTGTGCGTTGGTCCCGCCGAGTGCGGCGGTCAGGCCGGCCGCGGCCATCGAACAGGCGACGCCGACCTCGCCCTGGCAGCCGACCTCGGCACCCGAGATCGAGGCATTGAGCTTGAACAGCGCGCCGATCGCCGCCGCCGTCAGCAGGAAGTCGGCCACACGCGCCTCGTTATATTCCGGGCAGAATTGCTTGAAGTATCTAAGTACCGCAGGCACAACCCCGGCCGCACCGTTCGTCGGCGCGGTCACCACCCGGCCGCCGGCCGCGTTTTCCTCGTTGACCGCCATCGCGAACAGGCTGATCCACTCGAATACCTCATGTGCCGGCTTGGCATTGGTGCCTTGGGTCAGCTTTTCCATCAGCCCCCGGGCCCGGCGCCGCACCTTGAGCGAGCCGGGCAACAGACCGTCGGCGCGGGTGCCGCGATCGATGCAATCGTTCATGATCGCCGCCACCCGCGCGATATGCGCGTCGACGTCGCGGCCCGGCCGCAACGCGGTCTCGTTGGCGCGCATCAGCCCGGCGATCGGCAGCCCGGCCGCATCGGCGCGGGCGACCAGTTCCGCCCCGGAGGCAAACGGGTAGGGCACAGGCAACTGGGCCGCCGCGCCGGTACCGCCTGCGGCCATCTCCTGTTCGTCGACGACAAAGCCGCCGCCGATCGAGAAGAACAGGCGTTCGGCCAGCATCTGCCCGGTGGCGGCGAACGCCTGGCAGCGCAGGGCATTCGAATGGCGGGGCTCGACGGTGTCGAAGTCGAAGACGACATCGACAGTCGCATCGAACCCGATCATCTTCTGTCCGGCGAGCCTCAGCCGTCCTTCATCGGCGATCGCCCGCAGGATCAGCTCGACTTCGTCCGGATCGATGCGGTCCGGAATCTGGCCGGCCAGTCCCAGCACCACGGCATTGTCGGTCGCATGGCCCTTGCCGGTCCAGGCAAGCGACCCATAGAGCGTCACCCGGACCCGGGCGACGCGGTCGAGCTGGCCCGCCGCGGCCAGGCCTGCGGCAAATCGCTCGGTCGCGCGCATTGGTCCGATCGTATGCGACGACGAAGGGCCGATGCCGATCTTGAACAGATCGAAGACGCTGACGAACATGGACGCTTCCCCAAGACCTCTGCCGGTGCTCGTTCTGGGCGAGCCTTCGCCGGTCAGCTTATCCGACTTTCTCGAACAACAGGCAGATCATCGTCGAGAACAGCAAGGGCTGCTGGGCCTCGGCCTGGGACCAGAAGGCGATCTCGGCCGCCATGTCGGCGGGGCGGCCACGCTCGGCCAGCAGGCGGGCCTGATCGGCGTTCGTCGGCATCAGGCCAAGGCATTTCAGGCCGTGGCGGGCGCAACCCTGGGCGAACTCGGTGACGGTCATCGGCCGCTCCACCGGATGAAGCAGCAGGTCGCGGAAACCCGAGGTGGTGAACAGATCGCTGCCTTTGAAGAGAAAGCCCGACTGCGCCCCGGCCAGACGCTGGCGGATCAAGTCGCGCCGCGCCGCGCGGACCTTTGCCGTTACCGTGCCGGGCGTTTGTGCCACCATCTTGCGGCTGGCTTCCATGAACGGGGCCATCATTTGCCGGAACGGCCGGCTGTAGACCGACAGCATCGCCCGGCCGCCGGTCTTCAGCACGCCGGCCAGCGCCGCGACGCCGGGCCAGGGGTCGTCGAGATGGTGCAGGACGCCGGTGCATTCGACGAGGTCGAACCGGGCGCCCATGTCGGCGATCGCCAGCAGGTCGCCATGGACATAACGAATCTCGTCATGGCCCAGCGCGGTCAGCCGCTGCCGGGCATAGGCGAGGCTTGTCAGGCTCAGATCGAAGGCGGTGATGCGGGCGCCGCGGTAACTCAACACTGGAACGATCGCGCTGCCGGTACCGCAGCCGGCGACCAGCACCTCGGTCGGTTCGCCGACGGGTTGGCTGCCGGGCAGCAGGTATGCCGCATCGGCGGCGATGATCTCGTCGAAACTGCGGTCGGCGGTGGGCGGCCGGGCGAACTGGTGCCAGCGGGGGTAGGGGGTGGCTTCGTAGAAGGCGCGGACCTCCTGCGAGGCGCCGGCAGGAAGCCGCGTCACCGTGGCGATATCCTTGGCGATGCGCTGCCGGTCGGCGGCATCGTCGATCGTCATGGCCAGGAACTGCAGGGCGGTGGGGCCGAGCGCGGCGCGGTCGATGCGGTCGGCGCCCGCAATGCCGCCGAGGTCACGATAGCTGCCGAGAACGAGCAGTTCGGCATCATCCAGCCTATCGCCGTTCGCGAGACGTTCGGCCAGCCTATCGGCCAGAGCCGTCTCGGTCCCGGTTTCCTCGCCGATGAATTCGTTGAGATAGCTCTGGGACGCGATGGCCAGCAGCACTTGCGGGTACGGCACCGCGGCGGCCGGCGCACGCTGGACCAGCCATCCGGCATAGTAGCGGCGTGCCGCACCCAGAATGGCTTCGATCACCAGATCGGTATTGACCTGCATCGTCCAGTAGACGAGCCAGGGCCCCTGGCGGCCCATAGTCTCGATCTCGGCGGGGGTCAGCGTGAACGGCGTCAGTGCCGTGGCACCCGCGCGCTTCAGCAGCGCGGCCCAGTCCGCATCCCTCCGCGCCACGGCGGCAATAGCCTGATAGTAGTCCTCGGCCCTGAATCGGCCCTGGCGAAGCGCCCGTTCGAGCGCGACCCCGTCGACATGACCGTAAGCATCGAACGGTCGGTCGGTCGGACCATAGAGATGGGCATGCCGCGCATATGCCTCGGGATGCAGCCGCCTTGCTTCGGCCAGCAAACCTTCCTGCGTGATCGGTGCGCCGCTGGCGTCGGCCAGTTGCAGCCGGCCGGCGGCGGCGGCCAGCAGATAAGGCGCGGCGCTCAGCGTCGGGTCGAGATGCTGCGCGGTGAAGGCCGATTGGGCCGCGCCGCCATAGTCGCCGCTGAGCAGCAGGGCGTGGGCACGCGTGACCAGGGCGGCATCGTCGCCGGCGGCCCGCGCCCGGTCGGCCAGGAGGACGGCGCCGGCGAAGTTGCCGGCCATGAATTCCGTTTCGGCCTGGGCGGCCAAGGTGGTCGGCTCGATCGCATCGTTCATGGGGTCTGGCTTATCACAGGATGGTGGCAATCGTCGCGCGGCGCGGGAAAATGAATAAAACTTCGACGCGATGTCACACCGACCCGGGCTGTTTCGTCAAAGGGTCAGTCGATAACGAGGAGATGACGATGAGCCCGCGCCTGGACAATCCGTTCAAGATTTCACCCGAGGTCATGAAGGCGATGGTGTCGCTGGAAATGGCGATCCAGAACTGCGGCCTTGACCGCGGCCTGCTGCATCTGGTCAAGCTGCGCGCCTCGCAGATCAACGGCTGTGCCTACTGCATCCACATGCATGCCACCGAGGCCAGGGGCCATGGCGAGACCGAGATGCGCCTCTACATGCTGAACGCCTGGCGTGAATCGACGCTCTACAGCGATCGCGAACGGGCGGCGCTGGCCTGGACCGACGCGCTGACCCTGCTAGCCGGGACCGGTGCGCCGGATGCCGACTACGAACTGCTCAAGGCGCAGTTCAACCAGGCCGAACAGGTCAACCTGACCATCGCGATCGGCGCGATCAACACGTGGAACCGGTTGCAGGTCGGCTTCCGCGCGGCCCATCCGGTGGGACCGGCACGTGCCGCCTGACGAGGCCACGATCACGTTCGAGGCGCACCGCCCGCGGCTGGTGCGCCTCGCCTATCGCATGCTCGGCTCGATGAGCGAGGCCGAGGATATCGTGCAGGACGGCTGGCTGCGCTGGCGCCGGGTCGATCACGGACGGGTGCGCGAGCCCGCCGCTTTCCTGACCCGCACCGTGACCCGTCTCTGCCTCGACGCGATGAAGTCGGCACGCGCACGCCGCGAGGCCTATGTCGGTCCCTGGCTGCCGGAGCCGGTGCTGGACACGGTCTTCCGGCCCGGCGACGACGACCTGCGTCTCGACGAACTCACCCTTACGCTGATGCTGGCGCTGGAACGGCTGTCGCCGCTCGAGCGGGCGGCCTTCCTGCTGCACGATGTCTTCGATGTCGGCCTGGACGAAGTGGCGGCGACGTTGCGACGCGACGCCGCGGCGGTCCGCCAACTGGCGGTGCGGGCGCGCCGCCACGTCCGCGAGGCGCGGCCGCGCTATCCCGTCGGCCGGGAGGAAGGTGATCGCATCGCGATGGCCTTCTTTGCCGCCGCCTCGAGCGGCGATCTCGACGGACTTCGCTCGATGCTTGCAGATGCTGTCGTGCTGCAGTCGGACGGCGGCGGCAAGGTCACGGCCTTCCGCAATCCGATCGTCGGGCTGGATCGTGTCCTGCGCCTTTTTGCCGGATTGCGGCGCAAGCCGGCGACACCCCCGGCGGTGCTGATCCGCCCGGCGTGGATCGATGGGCTGCCGGGCTTTGTCAGTCGCGAACGAGACGCCGTGCTGCAGACGACGGCACTCGATATCGAAGGCGGCCGCATCGTCGGCATTTATGTGACGCGTAATCCGGAAAAGCTGCGCGGCATCGAGGTCATGCCAGGGATGCCAGCGCTCCCCTGAGGGTGTCGCCGTCCAGGCGCGCCTCGATTGCTGCATGCGACGCCCGCCAGATCGGGACGGCGCGGGCCAGCAGGGCCTGGCCGTCGTCCGTCAGCGACAACAGCCGGCTGCGTCGGTCGGCCGGATCGGCCGCAACCGTGACGAGGCCACGGCGCACCAGGGGTTTCAGCGCTGCCGTGAGCGTCGTGCGATCCATGGCCAGCAACTCGGCGACCGCCCCCATCGCGGGCGCCGCCGGGCGGTTGAGCGACATCATCAGCGAGAATTGGCCATTGGTCAGCCCGACGGGGCGCAAGGCATCGTCGAAGCGGCGCGCCAGGGCGCGGGCCGCGCGCTGCACATGCAGGCACAGGCAGGTGTCGCGCACGAACAGCGTGGTTTCGAAGGGGACGGCCTGATGCTTTGACATGCTGTAATAACGTTGATATCAATCTATTATACCAGAGCCGGAAAAACAGGCCAGTACTTATGGAGGAGAGCGAATGCTGAACCAGCCGATTCTGCCCCATCCCGTGGTTTCGCGCGACGAGTGGCTCGTGGCGCGGCACGCCCTGCTTGCCCAGGAGAAGGAGGCGACCCGTCTCCGCGATCGCCTCAACGCCGCCCGGCTGGCACTGCCCTGGGTCCGGCTTGACAAGACCTATCTATTCGAGACGCCGAACGGACGGCGCACCCTGGCCGATCTGTTCGCCGGTCGCAGCCAGTTGATGGTCTATCATTTCATGCTCGGCCCGGGCTGGGCGGCGGGCTGTCCCGGCTGCTCGTTCCTTGCCGACCACCTGGACGGCATGCTGCCGCATCTCGGCCATCACGATGTCACGTTGACAGCGGTGTCGCGGGCGCCCCTCGTCGAAATCGATGCCTACAGGCGGCGGATGGGCTGGCGCTTTCCCTGGGTTTCGTCGCATGGCGAGGACTTCAACCACGACTTCCATGTCTCGTTCACGCCCGAACAATTGGCAAAGGGGCAGGTGGGGTACAATTTCGAGACCATCGACGCGGCCCATGCCAATGACGAACTGCCTGGCCTGTCGGCATTCTTCCGCAATGATGACGGCCAGGTCTTCCATACCTATTCGAGCTACGCGCGCGGGCCGGAGGAACTGATCGGCACGCTGATGCTGCTCGACCGTGCCCCGCTTGGCCGCAATGAGCGGACGACCATGGATTGGGTCAGGCGGCACGACGAATATGAAGACGCGCCTAAGGCCGCGTCGTGCTGCCACGCGGCGTCCTGACATGATGAAGGTCGAGATCACCCCGGCCCATCGCTGGCTCGACAGGCTTGTCGGGGAATGGAACGCAACGACCGGCATGGCGGGGCCGGACGGCAAGCCGATGCCGGGCTGGACCGAGCATGTGCGATCGCTGTACGGCGTCTGGGTCGTTGGCGAGACCGATGCGCCGATGCCTCACGGCCGGCGTGCCGCCACGATGGTGACCCTAGGCTACGACAGTGCCCGCGGGCGCTATGTGGGCACCTGGATCGGCTCGATGATGGATCACCTGTGGGTCTATGACGGGGCGCTCGATGCATCGGGCAATGTTCTGACGCTCGATACCGAAGGGCCGGATTTCGGCAACCCCGGCGGGCGCGCCCGCTACCAGGATATCGTGACTTTCCTGGACGACGACAGGCGGACGCTGACCTCGTTTCAGCTTCAGGGTGACGGCAGCCGGAAGCAGATCATGGCGGCGGACTACCGGCGCAAACGATAACGCAGGAAAAGAACGGAGAAGACGAGATGTCGTCCAAGTTCATCTGGTACGAACTGATGACCAGCGATACCGCCGCGGCGCAAAAGTTCTACGGCGAGGTCGTCGGCTGGGGGGCGCAGGATGCCGGCGGCGGCATGGACTACACGCTGTTCACGACCGCGGGCCAGCCGGTGACCGGCATGATGGCGATTCCGGCCGAGATGTGTGGCCAGGCAAAGCCGGGGTGGATCGGTTATGTCGCAGTCGAGAATGTCGATGCCATGGCCGAGCGGATCGAGGGCGAAGGCGGTCGGATCGCGCGCGCGCCGGAAGATATTCCCGGCGTCGGCCGGTTTGCCGTCGTCGCCGATCCGCATGGCGCCTTCTTCTGCATCATGCGCGGCATTGGCGAGGCGCCGCCCGCGCCGCCGCACGGCACGCCCGGCCATGCCGGCTGGCGCGAGTTGCATGCCGGCGACCGGGAACAGGCCGCGGCGTTCTATGTCAAGCTGTTCGGCTGGTCGCTGACGGAAAAGGTCGATATGGGCGCCATGGGGTTCTATCAGGTCTTCATGACCGATGCGACCCAGGGCGGCGGCATGATGACGAAGATGCCGGAGACCCCGCAGCCCTTCTGGCTCTATTATTTCAATGTCGGCGACATCGACGCGGCGGCCGTGCGCATCGGGGCCGCAGGCGGCCAGGTGATCAATGGCCCGATGGAAGTGCCGGGTGGCGACTGGATCGTGCAGGCATTCGATCCGCAGGGCGCGATGTTCGCCGTCGTCGGGCGAAAGGCTCAGTAACCCGCTGATTTCGCCCGGTCGACGAACTCGGAGAGTTCGGCATTGACCCAGCTTCGCTGGGTCTTTTTCACCTCGGCCCGGATGAGGGTGACCATCGCCGCGACGATGGCGCGCTCGTCCGGGTCGGGCAGCACGCCCTCGGTGAGCTGGCGATCGATGGCGGCGCGGCAGGTCCGCAACTGGCCGCGGCTGATCGCCGAAAGCCCGCTGGCGGCGTCGAGTTCCAGCGCCTGGTAGATCTGGCGCAGCCGCCCGTAATGCGCGAGACGCTGCCGTTCGATCTGGTCGGGCTCGCCGCCGCGGATCGCCTCGTCGCGCGCGGCGAGCGCCATGCCGCGATCGAGATGGTCGTGCATTGCATCGCGCCAGTTGGCGACTTCGCGGGAGGTGAAGCCAAATTCCTCCAGCATCAGTTTCCAGCGCCAGACCCACTGACAGGCCCAGGCCACCGTCGCATGGTCGGCGGCGGCAAAGCGCGGATGGGCGGCGATTGCGTCGACCCGCCGGATCAGCATCGGGCACAGTCTGCCGGTGATGAAGGTTTCCAGCGATGCCCAGGGCGCGCGGAATAGCGCCGCGAGCTTGCGGTCCTGGGATTCGGCCAGTCCCGAAACCTGCAGCGCGCCCAGGATCTGCTGATAGTGGTCAAGCTGGGCATCGAGAAAATCCAGGGTTCGCCCTGGTATGTTCAGAATGCCTTCGCCCTGGTCGGGCAAGGCTTGCGTCAAACCGATGACGAGGCCCTGGACGCAGGTTGAGTAGTGGCCGAGTAAGGCCTCGCCGACGGTGGGCATGCCGGGCTCGCCGGCGCGGCGGGCCAGGTAGAAGCCGGTTGCGGCATAACACTGTCGGGCATGCAGCGTCACCATTGGCACCCAGAGCGCAAGGTGATCGCGCTCAGGTCCCAGGCTCGCCGCAGCCACCGTTTCGGCCCGTTCGATGGCATTGGCAAGGTCGGGGGCCACGTGGTCCGCCTTCAGCCGGTCGGCTGCGGCAAGGGCCTGTTTCACCCCGGTGATGAGGCCCGGATCGCGCGCCAGCAGCTCGTGCAGTGCCCGCAACTCGGCCCGCTCCAGGGGCCGGATCAACTCGGTGATCGGGTAGGGACCGAAGTGGGGCGGCTGGGCGCGGAACAGCGCCTGCCGGCTCTGGTTCAACTGCTGCAGCAGGTCGCGGGCGCTGTCCCCCCGCGCCAGCGCGTTGCCGAGGAACATCTGGGCCAGGCGCTGCATCTCGCCGCGCCGGGCTTGGCCCAGCCGCGAGGCGATGACGTCATCGATCAACTGTTCCCGCGCGGCTTCGTCGAGTTCCGCCGATACGGCCGGCACCAGCCGCGTCAGCGCCGTCCGCGACAGGATGAACCAGAGGGCCGCGACATCGGGCCGGGTGATCAGGCCGGGTACCGCGACCGGCGCCGACAGCAGGGCCAGATCGTCGCTGAGGAACGGTTCGAACAGCGTGGTGAACAGACGCTGGGCGCGATGGGGGCGGCGCTGATTCAGACGGTCGATCAGCGCCCGCTGGGCGACCCGTGCCTTGTTGCCGTCCTGCAGTCCCTGGGCAATCTCGTCGAGCAGCCGGCGCGCCGCATTGGGTTCCAGCCGGCTGATCAGTTCGCCCAATACGGCGCCGTCGCCCAGGGCGGCAAGCGCGTCCGGCGTCAATCCCTGGCCTGTATCCCTCGGCGACGTGATCACCGGTGCCTTTCTCGCGACCTCGGCCCTTTCCGGTCACTGGTCGTTCGTACAAATATATGGGCCGATTGTGGCGCCGGAATGGTTGCCAAGTCGTTACCCGCCGGTTGTCAGCGCCGTCGGAACGGATCATCTTTCCGCTCCGATCTCTAAACGACTCATCGGGGCAGAAAAAGGGGAAGCTTCATGATCATCGATCTCGCGACGCCGGCGATGCGGCGCTGGCTGTTCGGTGCGGCCGTCGCCGGGGCCATGGCCTTCGGCCAGGTGGCGGTGGCCCAGGACGTGCCGCAGAACGACGGGTTGAACGCCGTCCTGTGGGCACAGCGTTCGGTCGAGTTCAAGGGCAATGCGCTGGGCGCCTTCACCCTGGCCAAGTTCCGGCTGGATCAGGCGCTGGCGGACAAGAACTGGACGGCTGCCCCGGTCGAGCAGACCGGCAATTTCCAATCGCTGCCGCCGGCGATCATCTGCGATATCGACGAGACGCTGCTCGACAACCAGGGTTACCAGGCCTGGAACGTCGTCAAGGGGACGAGCTTCGATCCGAAATCCTGGACGGCTTTCGTCAACTCGCAGACCTCGATCGCCATCCCCGGCGCCGTGGAGTTCACCCAGTACGCCGACTCGAAGGGCGTCAAGGTCTTCTACGTGTCGAACCGGACCTTCGAGGAGGAGCCCGCGACCAAGACCCTGATGGCCAAGCTGGGTTTCCCGATGGGCGGCAATGTCGACGTCTTCCTGTCGGCCAGGAAGCAGCCCGACTGGGGGTCGGCCAAGGGCACCCGCCGCGCCGTCATCGCCAAGGATTACCGCATCCTGCTGTCGCTCGGCGACAACATGGGCGACTTCACCGACGCCTATCGCGGCAGCGAGGCGGATCGCCTGAAGGTCTACCAGGAGAACATCGACCGCTGGGGCCGGGAGTGGATCGTGATCGCCAATCCGACCTACGGCTCGTTCGAATCCGCGCCCTTCAAGGGTGATTTCAAGCTGCCCGAAGCGGCCCGCCGCCAGGCCAAGCGCGATGCGCTGCAGCCCTGGCCCGGGCCCTGATCGACCGGGTCCGACCATTGCCGGCCCCGGTGCGCGCCGCGTCGGGGCCGTTTTCATGAGAGGGAGTGTCCTGCGATGACCGTGACGTTCAAGGATATCGAGGCTGCCGCGTGGCGCATCGAGGGCAAGGTCGCGCACACCCCCACCATGCGGTCGGAAACCCTGTCGCTGATCACCGGCGCGGAAGTCTGGGTCAAGTTCGAGAACCTGCAGTTCACCGCGTCGTTCAAGGAACGGGGCGCAGCCAACAAGCTGCAGCAGCTCGACGCCGTCGAGGCGCGGCGCGGCGTCATCGCCATGTCGGCCGGCAACCATGCCCAGGCGGTGGCCTATCACGCCCGGGCGCTGGGCATCACCGCGACGATCGTCATGCCGCGTTTCACGCCCTTCGTGAAGGTCGCCAACACCCGCCATCTCGGCGCCCGCGTCCTGCTCGAGGGCGATACCCTGGCCGAGGCCGCGGCGTTCGCGCGCGCGACGGCCGAGGCCGAGGGCCTCGTCTTCGTCCATCCTTATGACGACGATGCGATCATTGCCGGCCAGGGTACCGCGGCGCTGGAAATGCTGACCGCCGTTCCCAACCTGGACAGCCTGATCATCCCGGTCGGCGGCGGCGGCATGGCGGCCGGCGCGGTCGTCGCGGCGGCCGGCGTCAGCCCGCATACCCGCGTCGTCGGGGTCGAGGTCGAAAGCTATGGCGCGGCCGCCCAGCGCCTGGCCGGCCAGCCGGTATCGGTCGGGGGACCCACGATCGCCGAGGGGATCGCGGTGCGCGACGTCGGCGAGCGCCCGCTCGAAATCCTGCGCCAGCATGGCACCGACGTTCTGCTGGTTCCGGAGCGCCAGATCGAGCGGGCGATGATCATGCTGATCGAGGTCGAGAAGACCGTGGCCGAGGGCGCCGGTGCCGCGGGCCTAGCCGCGCTGCTCTATCACCCGGACCGTTTCCGCGGGCAAAGGGTCGGGCTTATCGTTTCCGGTGGCAATGTCGATACGCGACTGCTCGCCAACGTGCTGATGCGCGGCCTGGCCCGCGACAGCCGCCTGGTCAAGCTGAACGTCGACGTGGCCGACCAGCCCGGTGCGCTGGCCCAACTGACCCGGCTGGTGGCCGAGCAGGGTGGCAACGTCGTCGAGGTGCAGCACCAGCGGCTGTTCGGGGCCCTGTCGGTCAAGTCGGCCGAGGTCGAGCTTCTGGTCGAAACCCAGGACAAGGCCCATAGCGGGCGGATCGTCGCCGCCCTGACCGCCGCCGGGATGGCGGTCAGGTCGAGCCTGGTGGGGTAGGCGTCAGGCGGTCAACCCCTCGGCGAAGGTCTTCAGGTACTTCATGCCGGTGTCGCACAGGATCGTGACGATGGTCGCGTCCGGCCCCAGCCGCTCGGCCAGACGCAGCGCGGCCGTGACGTTGGCGCCGGTTGATGTGCCGCAGAACAGGCCTTCCTCCGCCGCCAGCCGGAACGCCATCGCCCGGGCATCGGCGGTGGATACCGACTCGATGCCGTCGGCGATCTTGTCGTCCCACAGCGGCACCACGTAGCCCGCGCCGATCCCGTCGATCTTATGCGCGCCCGAGGGGCCGCCCGACAGCACCGCGGATTCGGCGGGCTCGACCGCCACGATCCGGATGCGTTCGTCGCGCCGGCGCAAGGCCGCCGCAGTTCCGCGCAATGACGCCGCGGTACCGACACTCTGGACGAAGGCATCCAGCCGGCCCCCGGTCTGGGCCCAGATTTCGTCGGCAAGCCGGGCATAGGCCTGAAGCTGGTCGGTGTTCTCCATCTGGGCGGTGATGTAGGCACCCAGTTCGCCGGCGATCCGATGGGCCTCGCGGATCATGTCCCTGGTCAGTTTTTCGGTCTGCCTGCCGCCTTCGCTCGGCACCAGCGTCAGCTTGGCGCCCAGCAGGCGCATGTGGTCGAGCTTTTCGCGCGAGAACGCATCCGACGTGACGAGATGCAGCGGATGGCGCTTGACCGCGCAGACCAGCGCCAGCGAGACGCCCGTACTGCCGCCGGTATATTCGACGACGGCGGCGCCCGGCTTCAGCCGGCCATCGGCGGCCGGCGCCTCGATCATCGCCAGCGCCATCCGGTCCTTCATGCTGCCGGTCGGGTTGGTGCTCTCGACCTTGAGCAGGATGCGTGCGCCGTTCGCCGGGGCGACATGGCGCAGGGCGACGAGCGGCGTGTTGCCGATGGTATCGAGGATGGTCATCAGGGCGTTCTCCCAGCAGCGCGGGTCAGGATGTCTGTCCGCCACGCTAGATTGACCCCGATAGCAGGGCTATCGTCGCAAATGACAATATCGAGGTCATTTACGACATGAACCTTGCCATCCTCGCTCTGGACGGCGTCTTCGATACCGGCATGACCGTCCTGCTCGACATGTTTTCGACTGCCAACGAACTGGCGGCAGTGCAGGGCAGCCCGCATCCGCCTTTCGATGTTGCGGTGGTCGGCGTCCGGCCCGGTATCCGCACCGCACTCGGCCTGACCATGGCGGTCGCGTCGATCGAGACTGTCCGTAGGCCGGACTGGGTGATCGTGCCGGCACTGAATGCCAAGCTGCCGGAGCGGCTGGTGCCGGCGCTCGCCCGGCCCGATGTCCGTGACGCGCTCGGTCACCTGCGGGCCTGGCACGCCGACGGGATCAGTGTCGGTGCTTCCTGTGTCGGCACCTTCCTCCTGGCCGAGTCGGGCGTGCTCGACGGCCGGGAAGCCACTACCACCTGGTCGCTGGCGCCGCTGTTCCGGCAGCGTTATCCGCAGGTGCGGCTCGACGACGGGCGGATGATCGTGCCGGGCGATCGCGTCGTCACCGCCGGGGCGGCGATGGGCCATCTCGACCTTGCGCTGTGGCTGATGCGGCAGGCCAGCCCGGAGATGGCCGCGCTGGTCGCCCGTTTCATGCTGGTCGACAAGCGGCCGTCACAGGCCCCGTACATGATCCCGGACTATCTGGCCCATGCCGATCCGCTGGTCGAACGTTTCGAACGCTGGGCCCGTGCCAGGCTCGCCGCCGGCTTTTCGCTGCAGGAGGCGGCCAGGGCCCTCGCCGTGACGCCACGAACGCTGCAACGTCGGACGGAGGCGGTCCTGGGCAAGTCCCCGCTCGCCTTCTTTCAGGATATGCGGGTCGAGCGCGCCCAGCATCTGATCGCGATCGGGCAGAACCTGGAGACGGTTGCCACCGAGGTCGGCTATGCCGACGGCGCCACGTTGAGAACGTTGCTGCGCCGCCGGCTCGGTCGCGGCGTGCGCGACCTGCGCCTGGGTTAGAGGTTCACCGCGGCCATCGCCGCCGCCGGGTAGCGGTCGCCGGATGCTGCGCCCGCCGGGATCGCGGCGGTCAGCCCCGCCACCTCGGCCGGGGTCAGGTCGAGTTGCAGCGCGCCGAGGTTTTCATCCAGGCGACCAGGATTTCGCGTGCCGGGAATGGTGACGATGTCGTCGCCCTGGGCCAGCAGCCAGGCCAGCGTGACCTGGGCCGGCGTCACGCCCTTGGCTGCGGCCAAGGCCTCGATCGGCGCCGCAAGCTTGCGATTGTTCTCGAAATTGCCGCTCTGGAAGCGTGGATGCACCGCGCGGCGGCCGCTGACGTCCGCCAGCGACGTGATCGTGCCGGTCAGCAGCCCGCGGCCCAACGGTGAATAGGCGACGAAGCCGATGCCGAGCTCGGTCGTGGTCTTGCGGGTGGCCTCGGCCTCGGTCCGATAGAGGATCGAATATTCCGTCTGCACGGCGGCGATCGGATGGACGGCATGGGCGCGCCGGATCGTGGCGCTGTTTGCCTCCGACAGGCCGAGATGGCGTACCTTGCCCTGCTCGACCAACTCGGCCATGGCCCCCACGGTCTCCTCGATCGGTACCGCCGGATCGACGCGATGCTGGTAATAGAGGTCGATGACGTCGACGCCAAGCCGCTGCAGGCTGGCATCGCAGGCTTGCCGGACGTAGTCGGGCCGCCCATTGACGCCATTGCTGCCGTCATCGCGCCGGTACTGGCCGAACTTGGTGGCCAGCACGACCTCGGCCCGGCGGCTCTTGATCGCCTTGCCGACGACGGTCTCGCTGTGGCCCCAGCCGTACATGTCGGCCGTGTCGAGATGGTTCACGCCGATATCCAGCGCATGATGGATCAGCCGGTCCGACTCGGCGTCGTCGGCATCCCCGTAGACGCCGGCGAGCGACATGCAGCCCAGCCCGATCGGCGATACCAGAAGGTCGCTGCGGCCCAGCCGGCGATAACGTAGCTTGATGTCCTGCATTGACTTGCTTCCTGACTGGTTTCTTACCGGCGCGCCAGCGCCAGCAAAGTGTCGAGATCGATATGGGCGGCCAGATGATCGGCCAGTTCGTCGAGCGCGGCCTCGACCCGGGCTTCGAAGGCAAGGTCGGAACCCGCACCAGGTTTCAGGCCATCGAGCCAGGCGCGGCGGAAGCCGTCGGCCCCGAACAGTCCGTGCAGATAGCAGCCCGCAACCCGTCCGTCGGCCGAGACGGCACCGTCCGGCCGTCCCGCCAGGCTCAGCATCGGACGGGCGCAATCGGGCCCCTCGGTCTGGCCGAGATGGATTTCATAGCCGGTCACGGCGATGCCGTCAGGGGTCTCGCCCGTGATCGGTCGGACCGTCTTGCGCCCGGCAAGCACGGTATCGATCGCCAGCAGGCCAAGGCCGTCGACGGTTTCGGCAGGCCCTTCTAGCCCTTCGGGATCGGCGATGATGCGGCCGAGCATCTGGTAGCCGCCACAGATGCCGAGCACCCGTCCGCCCCGCCGCCAATGCGCGAGCAGGTCGATATCCCACCCCTGGCTGCGCAGGAAGCGCAGATCCGCGATCGTGGCCTTCGAACCCGGCAACACGATCACCGCGGCCTCGGCCGGCAGCGGCTGGCCGGGCGGCACGAAGCGGACTTCGACCCCCGGCTCGGCGGCCAGCGGGTCGAGATCGTCGAAATTGGCGATGCGGGCCAGCATCGGCACCGCGACGACGAGGGCGCCGCGGTCGGCCGTCGCATGGCGGCCGACGCGCATCGCGTCTTCCTCGGGCAGGGCGCGCGCCGCACCGAGCCAGGGGACCAGGCCCAGCGCGGGCCAGCCGGTGCGCCGGGCGATTTCCGCCATGCCGTCGTCGAACAGCCGGGGGTCGCCGCGGAACTTGTTGATGATGAAGCCCTGAATCAGGCGCTGCTCGTCCGGCGGCAGCACTGCGTGGGTCCCGACGACCGAGGCGATGACGCCGCCGCGATCGATGTCGCCAACCAGCACCACCGGCACGCCGTGGGGCATAGCGAAGCCCATGTTGGCGATGTCGTTGGCGCGCAGATTGATCTCGGCCGGGCTGCCGGCGCCTTCGACGATGACGAGGTCGGCCCGGGATTTCAGGCGGGCGAAGCTGTCAGCCACCGCACGGGCCAAGCCTGCCTTGTAGTCCTGATAGGCCGAAGCGGCCAGGTCGGCGGCGACGCGACCGTGAACCACCACCTGCGACCGCCGGTCTGACGATGGCTTCAGCAGCACCGGATTCATGTCGGTATCCGGCACGACGCCGCAGGCGCGCGCCTGCAATGCCTGCGCCCGGCCGATCTCGCCGCCGTCCGGCGTCGCGGCGGCGTTGTTCGACATGTTCTGCGGCTTGAACGGCAATACCGACAGGCCGCGCCGGCTATAGGCCCGGCAGAGACCGGCGACCAGCAGCGACTTGCCGACGTCCGATCCCGTGCCTTGCAGCATCAATGCGCGGGCTGGCATCGGCTCAGTTCAGCGGAATGTCGAGTTTCATCCCAGCGAAGAAGTCGCGCGACAGCGGCCGGCGCGCATCGTCGATGTCGTCGAGCGGGTTGTTGCGGTAGGCGGAGTCACGGCCGCCGATCACCGAAAGCCTGGAGCCCGGCGCGATGTCGGTCGGCCCGAGATTGGCCCGCAAGCCCGGCTGATCGACCCGCCGCGGCCCGAGCGGCGAGGAAATCGTCGGTCCGGGATCGGGGAGCGGGGCGAGGTCGGTCGCTGGCGGCAGGCGCAGAGAGGGAGGATCGGCCAGCGCAAAACTGCTGTATCCGATTACCGCCGCCATCAAGACTGTCGCCAACACCCTGACCATCACGGCCCAGTATATGGCCTTATTGCCTCCATCCCGCAAGTAACGCCGGTCACACCCCGGTGAAAGTCTGCATAGCCCGGGCGATGAATCCGTCGAAGCGCAGGCGGGCGTCGGTGACGACAAGACCGATGCAGACCTCGCCTTCCAGCGCCACGGGTTCGTGATGCATATCGGGATAGGTCTCCTCGACATCGCCGCGGCCGAACCGGCCGAAACGGTCGCCGAAGGCACCGCGCAGCACCAGGGTCAATTCGCGGCCGCCGTGATCGTGAGGGGGCAGGCCGGTGCCGGGCGTCAGCCGGACCATGCGGGCCGATGGCCTGTTGCGGTCCGACACGAGCGGCAGATCCGCAAGGCCCGGGCCGAGCCAACGCCACTTCCATAGCGACGGATCGTCGCCCCCCAGGCGCTCGGTCAGCGGGCGGGGCAGCCAGGTCGACGGCTGCGGTTTCCGCAGCGTCGGCTGCTCGGCCGGCGCAGCCAGCCTGGCCATCACCGCATCCAGGGCGCCGGGCCGCAGCGGGGCAGCCGGCAGATCGTCGAGCAGGCTGCCGCCGATCGCCTCGGCCGCCGCGACCTCGGCACGGCAATGCGGGCACAGGGTCAGATGCGTCGCAATCAGCAGCGACGAGGCTTCGTCGAGGGTGCCGGCCGCGTAGTCGAGCAGCAGGCTGTTGGAGGGATGGTGGACAATCGCCGTCATGACGTCTGCTCAAGAGCCGCGCGCAGCCGGGCGAAGGCCAATCGGATGCGCGATTTCACCGTGCCCAGCGGCAGGCCGAGTTCACCTGCGATCTCGCCGTGCGGTTTGTCCTCGAAGAAGGACAAGGCGATCACGCGGGCCTGGTCGGGCGGCAATGCCTGAAGGGCGTTCTGGACCAGCACGTGGTGCTGTTTGGCTTGCAGGACAAGATCTGCTTCAGGTGCGGGGGCCGGCACCAGCGCGGGATCGTCCGGATCAAGCTCGGGTCGCCGTTCGCGCCGCACCTGGTCGATGCGAAGGTTGCGGGCGATCGTGAATATCCAGGTACCTGCCGCAGCCTTGGCCGGATCGAAGCGATCAGCCTTGCGCCATACCGCCAGCATCGTTTCCTGGGCCAGTTCCTCGGCCTGCCCGTCAGGGCAGCCAAGTCGGATCAGATACGCCTTCACCCGCGGTGCGTAGTGGCTGAACAGCGCGGCGAAGGCGCTGCGGTCCTGCGTCGCGGCGATCGCCTGGATGTGGGCATTCATCCGCACGGCAAGCGGATCTGGCCCGGCGCCTGCGCGCGGTGGTGCCGACGGAGAGGTCATCGACGACGGCGCAGAACCGGCCGGCTCGAAGATGATCCGTCTGACGCCAGGAGGGCGCTTGCGACCGGCAATGCCGGGAAGGGGAGTATGCAGGGCATCGCTAACCATAGCCCGATTACGCTGGCCTTCGCGCGCTGGATCACGGCAATCTGGCCGAAAAGAGTGGGGAGCCAGCCGGGACGGACCGAACAATCACCCCCGGTTACCGTGATCCGGCTTTCTATCGGCCACGTATCGACTTCGGTTGATATGCTGGCACGGGGGCGACATGAGCGAATCGAGTTTGCGGCGGCGGGGGAACGGCGCCTTGCATATCGGGGTCATCGGCTCCGGCATCAGCGGCCTCTCGGCGGCCTGGACGTTGTCGCAGGCGCACCACGTGACGCTGATCGAGCGCGAGGCGCGCCTGGGCGGTCATTCCAATACCGTCGACGTTCGCGGCGCGGCTGGCGCCGTGCCGGTCGATACCGGCTTCATCGTCTACAATCCGGTCAACTATCCCAATCTCGTGGCGCTGTTCGATCATCTCGGTGTCGAAACTCAGCCGAGCGACATGTCGTTTGCCGCGTCGATCGACGACGGGGCGTTCGAGTATTCGGGCGGCGATCTCGCCGGGCTGGTCGCGCAGCCGACCAACCTGCTGCGTCCCCGGTTCTGGCGGATGCTGCGCGACATCCTGCGCTTCTACGGCGAGGCGCCTGCCGTTCTCGACCCGGCTTTCGAGCCAGGCCTTACCCTCGGTGACTACCTGTCGCGCGAGGGCTATGGGGAAAGTTTCCTGGACGATCACCTGCTGCCGATGGCGGCGGCGATCTGGTCGACCGATGCCCCCGACGTGCGGCAGTTTCCGCTGCGCAGCTTCGTCCGCTTCTGTGCCAGCCACGGCCTGCTGAAGCTGCGCGACCGGCCGCAATGGCGCACGGTAACCGGTGGCAGCCGCCGCTATGTCGAACGGCTGGCGGCCGGAATTTCCGGCGAGATCCGACTGGGTTGCGGTGTGCGCGCGGTCCGGCGCGGCGCAGACGGCGTGATCGTCACCGACGAGACCGGTGCCGAGCAGCGCTTCGACCAGATCGTGCTGGCGACGCATGCCGATATCTCGCTGCGCCTGCTTGCCGATGCCGGCCACCGCGAACGGGCAATCCTGGGTGCCTTCCGCTACCAGTCCAACACGGCAGTTCTCCACCACGATCCCGCGCTGATGCCGCGGCGACGGCGTGCCTGGTCGAGCTGGAATTATGTCGGGCAAAGCGGGCGGGTGGCCGGCGGGCCGCTCTGCGTCACCTATTGGATGAACCGGCTGCAGCGGCTGCAGGGCATCGACGAGCTTTTTGTTACCCTGAACCCCGATCGGCCGATCGCGGCGGACCGCATCGTCAGGACGATCGACTATGCCCACCCCGTCTTCGACCTCGGAACCGAAAAGGCCCAGGCCGAGCTTGGTGGCATCCAGGGGCTGGGCGGCATCTGGCATTGTGGCGCCTGGGCCGGGTGGGGATTCCACGAGGACGGGCTGCAATCCGGACTGGCCGTGGCCGAGGCGATCGGCGGCGTGCGCCGCCCCTGGAACGTCGCAAACGAATCCGGGCGTCTCGGTTCCTTGCCGCCGCCGCGTGCAGCCGCGATGGCCGCGGCATGAGCGAACGTCGCTCCTGCCTCTATGTCGGGGCTGTCACCCATCGGCGGCACCGGCCGCGCCGCCATGACCTAGCCTACCGCGTCTATGCCATCTACGTCGATCTCGACGAACTGTCCGACCTCGATTGCCGGCTGTTCGCCCATGACCGCTTCAGCCTGCTCAGCCTGCTGGACCGCGATCACGGCGACGGGCGGGCCGGGGGCCTTAAGGACTGGGCGCTGGGCCAGCTGGCACGGGCCGGTATCGACACGGCCGGGGTGCGGGTCGGGCTGCTGTGCTATCCCCGCGTGCTCGGCTATGTCTTCAACCCGCTGAGCGTCTTCTATTTCGAGGACCCGGCCGGGCGGATCGTCGCCGTGCTCTACGAGGTCAACAACACCTTCGGGCAGAGGCACGGCTATCTGATCCCCCTGGCCGAGCCCTGCGAGGCCGACGCGATGGTCCGTCAGGCCTGCGAGAAATCCTTCTATGTCTCGCCATTCATTGCCGTTACCGGGGGGTATCGCTTCCGCTGGCGCAGGCCTGGTGCCCGTTACGCCCTGAGTATCGAGCAGGGCGATGCCGACGGACCGTTGCTGACCGCGACTTTTGCCGCGCGGCGCGTGCCGCTCGACGATCGCACGATCCTGTCCGTCTTCCTGCGACACCCGCTGGTCACCCTGAAGGTGATCGGTGCGATCCATTGGGAGGCGCTGAAGCTGTGGTCGAAGGGGATCGCCCTGCATCCCCGGCCCGAACCGCCGCGGGAACCCGTCTCGATTCACTGGCCCGACACCAACCCCGCCGACGGAAGAACCCATGCGCTCTCGGCCTGATCAGAACCCTGCCCAACTGCCCGCCGTCGAGCCGCGCTGGTGGTGGTCGCGGATCGACCGTATCGCAAGCCGCCTTGCCCGCGGGCGGCTCACCGTCGTTCTGCCCGGTGGTCAGACGCGCTCCTATGCCGGTACCGGCGACGGCCCGCAGGCACTGGTCCATCTGCGGCGCTGGCGGGGGCTGTTGCGGGTGCTGGTCAGCGGCGATATCGGGTTTGCCGAGGCCTACATGGCCGGCGACGTCGACAGCCCCGACCTCGCCGCACTGACCGAACTGTTCGCCCGCAACGAGGCGGCGCTGGCGCAGGAACTGGGCGGCAGCTGGTTGCGCCGGGTGGTAGACCGGCTGGGCCATCTGGCCCGGGCCAATACCCGGACCGGCAGCCGGCGCAACATCGCCTACCACTACGACCTGGGCAATGCGTTCTACCGCCTGTGGCTCGACCCGACCATGACCTATTCGGCCGCCTGGTTCGAGCGTGACGATCAGGATCTGCGGGAGGCGCAGCTGGCGAAGTATCATCGGCTGGCGCGGCTGGCCGATCTGCAGCCCGGCCTCGATGTGCTCGAGATCGGCTGCGGCTGGGGCGGGTTTGCGCGGATTGCCGCCGAGGACTATGGCTGCAGCGTGACCGGCCTGACCCTGTCGGCCGAGCAGCATGCCCATGTCGCGGGGCTGGGACTTCCGGCGGTGCGGCCGCTGCTGGTCGATTATCGGGACGCGACCGGCAGCTATGATCGGATCGTTTCCATCGAGATGTTCGAAGCGGTCGGCGAGGAAAACTGGCCGACCTATTTCCGGCGCATCGGCGAACTGCTCAAGCCCGGTGGCGTGGCCGCGCTGCAGGTGATCACCATCGACGACCGGCGCTTCGAGAGCTACCGCCGCGGGGCCGACTTCATTCAGAAATACATCTTCCCCGGCGGTATGCTGCCCAGCCCGGGCGCCATGCGCCGCGCGATCGCCGAGGCCGGTCTGAAGCTCGTCGCCGAGGACTATTTCGCCGACGGCTACGCCCGGACACTGGAACGCTGGCGGCGCGATTTCGAACGGGCCTGGCCCGATATTGCGACCCTCGGCTTCGACGAACGCTTCCGCCGGATGTGGCGCTACTATCTCTGCTACTGCGAGGCCGGCTTTCGCAGCGGGGCGATCGACGTCGGCCATTTCCGGATCGAGAAGGCGTGATCGGCCGCGGCGCGCTGGTAGCCTATGCGCTGCCGGCGCTGGCGCTCTCGCTGCCGACCATTCCGGCCTACGTCTATCTGCCCGGGCTCTATGCCGAGCGCGTCGGTCTCGCCTCGACGGCGGCCATCCTCTTCGCGGTCAGGATGGCCGACATCCTGGCGGACCCGCTGGTCGGCTGGGTTGCGGACCGGTGGGGGCGGCGCAAGGCGCTGATCGCGGTCGGCGCGCCGATTGCCGGTATCGGCCTGGTCTGCCTGTTCACGCCCGGGGCCGGCACCGGCCCGGCCCAGCTCGCGCTCTGGGCGCTCGCGCTCTATGTCGGCTGGTCGATGGTCGCCATTCCCTATCAGGCCTGGGGGGCCGACCTGGCGACGGGCTATGATGCCCGCAGCGCCGTCGCCTTCGTTCGCGAACTTGCCGGGCTTGCCGGTATCCTGGCAGCAGGGATCTTGCCGGTCGTCGTCACGCGGACCGGTGGCGATCTTGCCGCCAGCGTCGCTGCCGTCGCCTGGGCCGGCATCGCGATCGGCGTGCCCGCATTCCTGCTGCTGCTGTTGGTCGTGCCCGAGAGGCGGCGCGCTCCCGCCCAGCCGGTCGGGCCGGCTGCCATGCTGCAGGTTTTCCGCAATCAGCCGTTCCTGCGGCTGATGGTGGCCTGGTCGGGCAACGGTCTAGCCAACGGCCTCGCCGCCGCGTTGTTTCCGTTGTTCCTGCGGCACCGGCTGGAAGCGTCGGAAAGCGACACCGCGCTGGCGATGCTGCTCTACTTCCTGGCCGGGATCCTCGCCGTTCCGTTCTGGCTATGGCTGAGCCGGCGCGTGGGCAAGCATCGCGCCTGGTGCGTCGCCATGCTGTGCTGTTCGGCCGCCTTCGTCTGGGCCCCGCTGCTCGGGCCAGGGGCGATCGGCTGGTTTCTGGCGATCTGCGTGGTGACGGGGGCGACACTCGGTGCCGATCTTGCCTTGCCGTCGGCACTTCAGGCCGACGTGCTGGACTACGACCGCTGGCGTTTCCGCACCGAACGTTCCGGCCTGATGTTTGCGCTGTGGACGATGGCGACCAAGCTTGCGGCCGGTGCCGCGGTCGGCCTCGGTCTCGGCCTGCTCGCAGCCGCCGGCTTTTCGACCGATGGCGGTAATGACGAGTGGCAGCTCACGCTGCTCGCATTGATCTACGGGGGGCTGCCCGTCGTAATCAAATTATCGGTAATTGGTTTGATCTGGCGCTACAGGATCACGGCGCGTGCTCATCGTGCGCTGTCCCGGCGTCTGGCCGTGAGGATGCGATGCGCGGATATCTGATGTCCATGATGGCCGGCCTGGCCCTGATACTGGCGGGATGCGGGGGTATGAAGATCGACGAGGTCGCAAGGCCCGATCCGGTGTTCCGGATCGAGGACTATTTTCAGGGAAAATCCGCCGCCACCGGCATGTTCGTCGACCGTTTCGGCAAGGTGCGCCGGCAGTTCGTCGTCGACCTCGATGGCGCCTGGGACGGCCGCCAGCTGACGCTGACCGAGGATTTCCGTTACGACGACGGCGAGACCGAACGCCGCGTCTGGACCTTCCTGCGTCAGCCCGACGGTACTTACGAGGGCAAGGCCGACGGTGTCATCGGAACCGGGCGCGCGGAAGCCCGGGGCAATGCGTTCAACCTGCGCTACCGTTTTGCCCTGAAGGTTGGCGACGATCGCTGGGACGTCAGTTTCGACGACTGGATGTTCCTGCAGCCCGACGGCGTGGTGCTGAACCGTGCCACCGTCACCAAGCTCGGCTTCGAGATCGGCACCGTCATCGTCTCGTTCCGCCGTCTCAATGGCGGCCGGCCCGCCGGCGGATGAGGCCGATGATGCCGCCCAGCAGCGGCAGGCGCCCGTAGAAATAGGTGCCCGAGTCCCAATGGTCGATGTGGCGCGATGCGCGCCCGTCGGCCTGTAGCTCGACTTCGCTCATGCCCGGTATTTCCCAGGGCTTGCCCCGGAAGCGGCACGAGAAGTTCCAGCGCAGCAGCCATGTCCCGTCGCCCGCGTCGGCCGCCCGGGTCACGGAAAACCGCGGCACTTCCAGGGTCTCGAACATCGAGGCCAGCAACGCCCGCAACGCCGGCGTCCCCTGGATATCGTTGAACGGATCGCGGAAGTGGATATCGGGCGCGAACACCTCCTCGAGCCGATCGAGGTTGCCCGGCGACACGGTTTCCCAGAACCGGACATAGCGATCGATCGGGCGCATCAGCGCAGCATCCTTCTGGTCAGGCCGAACAACAGGGGCGCCGGCAGCAGGCGGAGGAGGCCCATCGCCAGCGCCATCCGCCACGGCAATGCCAGCGAGAAGGGGCGGCCCGGCAGACGGTCGAGGATGATCCGCGCAGCCTCGTCGGCCTCGATCAGGAACGGCATCGGGAAATCGTTGCCGGCGGTCAGCGGCGTGCGCACGAAGCCGGGCGCAACGACGGTCAGGGCGATGCCGTGGCGCTCGAGATCGGGCTTCAGGCTTTCCGCCAGGTTGATCAGCGCGGCCTTGGTGGCCCCGTAGGCGCCGCCGCCGGGCAGGCCGCGCCAGCCGGCGACCGAGGCGACCAGGACGATATGGCCGCTGCGGCGCGCCATCATCCGCTCCATGACCGGGATCAGGCCGTTGACCGTACCCATCAGGTTCGTCTCGACCATGTCGCGCATCGTCGCGACGTCGAAGCCGGCCGCCCAACTCGGCCGATAGGTACCGGCATTGAGGATGGCCAGCGCGATCGGGCCGGTGGCTTCGATCGCCGCGACCGTCGCGGCATTGGCGGCGGCATCGCGCACATCCAGCGGATAGGCCGCGATATCGGTGCCCTCCGGGGCCAGCGCATCGAGTGCCGCTGACGGCCGGGCACTGGCGGCGACGCGCCAGCCGCGTGCCGCCAGACCCAGCGCGAGGGCGCGCCCGATACCGGTCGAGGCACCGGTGACCCAGGCGAGCTGGCCGGTCATCGACCGCACCGGGTGCAGGCATAGTCGATGACCGAGCCATCGCGTCCCTTGAAGCGCATCCCCAGCCAGCGGCCCTCGGCGTCGTACCAGGTATCGACGTCGAGGTCGCCGGCATAGGTCAGGCGACGGGCGGGCAGGGTGCCGACGCCGGTGACGATGCTGTCTTCGCCGCGATCGGTGATCGTCACGTCGTTGCGTTTGCCGGTCAGCGTATTGACGACAACCCCGGGCCCTGTCGGCGGCTGGCGCCAGTGGCTCGTGGCGATGACGTCGCGCGGGGCGACCCAGGACCCGGCGGTTCCGGACACGTCGAGACCGTCGCCCGTGGCCTCCACCTTGACCACGGTCCTTTCCCCATCGTCGTTGGTTTCCGCCGTCAGGGCGACCAGCCGATCCTTCTCCCAGGTTTCGGCGCTGCGATAGGCGAAGCGGAAGACCGGAATGATCGCGAGCTTGATCACCATGTCGCTCGCGGCAGCTATCTGCCAGGCTTGGCGTTCCTGGCGGAAGGTAAGGATGTGCTGCCCGATCGGCTCGCCGTTCCGGCTGATCGTCAGCGCGTATTCGGGGCCGTACAGAGCGGCAATCTGATCGACCGGCCTGGCGGCGGCCAGGCTTGGCGACGCGACCAGGAAAACCAGGCAGGCAAGCAGGCGGGACCGCATCGACATTCTCCCGTGGCGCGAGGATTGACACCCCCGCACCGTGGTACGCCGTTCCGCCCGCGGCGGATCAGCGATGACCGGTGCTGCGTCGATCCGCGGTCAGTCGGTCAGGTGGATGAACGTGTCGACCAGTTCATGCATGTTGGTCGTGCGCCGACACCGCTCGATCTTTTCTTCCAGCATCTCCTGCTCCTCCCGTGGCGGCCCGGATTCACCGGCAATGGCCTCGTCATCACGCCAACCGACCGGATCGGCCTTGATCGCCGCGCAGATATGGTCGCGCACCGCCTCGAACGTCATCGGCGCTTCTTCCGTCAGGTCGTAGCGGTAGGTAAAATTGCGGAAGATGGCGTTGAGGACCTTGCGCCATGACGTTCCCTTGACGCCGAGCTTCGTTGTCCCGGTGATCCGCCAGCACCTGCCCGTGACATCGACGATCCGCATGTCCGCGTAGTCGCCCTGGAGGTCATAGGGCGTCAGCGTGGCGAAATCGGTCTCGCCGAGAAAATACTCGATCTCGTCGTGGACATCGTCGTACCAGCCGCCGGCCGGCGCCCGGATCAGGGCTAAAACCGGAAACTGGAAGGGTAGAGCGGTCATCGTTTCCTCCGGTCAACGAACAAGGTCAGATCCGTGCAAGGCCAGATCGAGCTTCAAATTCTTGAACCACAAAGGAGTGCCGTACCAGTATTTCTGAAGCGCGTTGTATTGCGGCAATCCTTTATAGGGTCCGTGCAAACGCCCGTGAACCGACAGATCTTTCGGCATTCCGATGATGTTCAACGGATGGTTCTTGATTGCATCGGGAATATGCCGGCCGATTCCTTCGTTCCGATGGACGATCCAGTGGTGGCCGTGCTGATACTTTTCCAGCATGCCATGTTCGCCGAGCTGGCTGCGCACATACTTCCACTTGGTATGCGACGGTTTCTCCGCGCGGATCGGCCCCATGACGGCGTATCTGGCGGCTTCCCGCGCACCTTTGAGGCCGCCTTTCCTGGCGCCGGTCAGCGCGGCCTTGGCGATGAACTTGGCAGGCGCGCCGACCAGAAACAGGTCCGACAGGAACATGGCGCCGTTCAGCGCGGCACTGCCGTAATTTCCTTCCTCGAGGTCTGCGAGGGTGTTGCGGCCGGCGCCCCACAATGGAATGAGCGACTCTAGGTCGTCCGCATGTCCGATAGAGCTCTTTCGCTTCTCTTCGCCGGCATCACGCGCAGGCTCCTGGAAAAACACGTCACCCAACGGGCTGAGGATTGCCGGTGCGGCATCGGGCAGGGCGTCCGCGAGATCCGGGGCGCTCGGTCGGTTGAGGATCGGATCCTTCTGGCCAACATCGGGCGCCTGGAGCGGACGACCGTCGGGCGCTATGCTGAACAGCTCGGGGTAGGATAGAATACCTGAAGTCGATCGGGGCACTTCCGAAAGTGCTTCCGGCGCCATCGTCTCGCCGCCGGTCGGTTCGTCGGCGATCCCGATGCCCGACATCTGCGGACGCCCGGGATACGCGATGGGCGATTGGTCCGGCAGATAGCCTGGAGCAAGCGCGGAATCAGGCGGCGCGGCGTTCGACGGATCGAGAATAGAGAGAATGCCGTGGCCACGCATCGTGGCTTCGGCCAGCGCGCCCGGCGGGGGTAACTCGTCGTCATTCAGTCCGGCATAAAAAGCCGGACCAAGGCGTCCGCGCGTATCGGCGCGGCCCCGTGAGTGGAAGGCAACGGGCATATCGTTCTCCGCAATTGTTTATATATACACCTCTGCTGAGGATGGTTGAATGTTGTTACGTGAGTGCAAGGTTGTCAAGAACAAAAAGTGAACACGCTGTCCAAAAGAAAAGGCGCTCCCGGGCAGCCCTCCCGGAAGCGCCGGACGGATCGTCAGGCGTGATCAGCGCTGCTTCAGCAGGTCGCGGATCTCTTCGAGCAATACCTCCTGGCGCGGCGGGGCCGGCGGCGGTTCGTCCTTCTTGGCGCTGCCGAACATCCGGTTGACCTGGCGGATCAGCAGGAACACGGCGAAGGCCACGATCAGAAAGCGGATGACCGCGTTGATGAACAGGCCGTAGTTCAGCGTGGCGGCCCCCGCCGCCTTGGCCGCGGCGAGGGTGGGGTAGGAACCGCCCGAGAGCGTGATGAAGAAATCCGAGAAATCGATCCCGCCGATGACGACACCCAGGGGCGGCATGATGATGTCGTTGACCAGCGAGTTGACGATGGTGGTGAAGGCCGCGCCGATGATGACGCCGACCGCGAGGTCGAGCACGTTGCCGCGCAACGCGAAGGCCTTGAACTCCTTGAGCATGGATCCCTCCTGCAAGCCCTTCGGGAGCTGGCATTGTTGCCGCAAAGCGCTGACAGGACAAGGAAACTCGGCGTTTCTGCCCCGGATCGCCGGCTGCAGGTATTTGTTCCTCGGGTGATCCGGCGCCGCCCGCCCTGATCCTGATGCGGGGCTCCCGGCGACCCTGTGCGGGTGTCCGATTGCCGTCAAATTCATATGTAGACATACAAATAATCCCGTGAGAAGCTTCGGGATATCAAGAGTTTGCGCTACCTAGTTCTTCGCCATCTCCGTCGATTTGACTAAAGTGTGCGCTCGACTCCGGCCGGGGGGCCGGACGGGCAAGTTGTAAAGACAGGGAGAGCCACGATGAAACGTCGTGAATTCCTGGCCGCCGCGGCCGGGGCGACTGCAGCTATTGGCGCGCCGGGTATCCTGCGGGCGCAGCCGGCACCGATCCGGATCGGTGAGATCAACAGCTACACGGCACAGCCGGCCTTCACCTTGCCCTATCGCAACGGCTGGCAATTGGCGGCCGAGGAGGTCAACGCCGCCGGCGGCGTGCTCGGCCGCAAGATCGAGGTGATCAGCCGCGACGACGGCGGCAAGCCCGAAGATGCGGTGCGGCTGGCCAACGAGTTGCTGGCCAACGAGAAGGTCGACGCGCTGTGCGGCACCTTCCTGTCCAACACCGGGCTGGCGGTTTCCGCCTTCTCCAAGCAGAACAAGAAGTTCTTCCTGGCGGCCGAACCGCTGTCGGACGCCGTGACCTGGTCGCAGGGCCACCGCTATTGCTTCCGCCTGCGCGCCTCGACCTACATGCAGGCGGCGATGCTGGTCGAGGAGGCCGCGAAGCTGCCCGCCAAGAAATGGGCGCTGGTCTCGCCGAACTACGAGTACGGCCAGTCGGCGGTCAAGTGGTTCAAGGAGTTGCTGAAGGCCAAGCGCCCCGACGTCGAGTTCGTCGTCGAGCAGTTTCCGGCCCTCGGCAAGATCGACGCCGGCGCCACGGTCCAGGCCCTGGCGGCCGCCAATCCCGAGGCGATCTTCAACGCGACCTTCGGCCCCGACCTCACCAATCTGGTTCGCCAGGGCAATACGCGCGGGCTGTTCGAGCAGCGTGCCGTGGTCAGCCTGCTGACCGGCGAGCCCGAATACCTCGACCCGCTGAAGGACGAGACGCCCGAGGGCTGGATCGTGACGGGCTATCCCTGGGAGGCGATCGACACCGCGGCGCATACGACCTTCCGGACCGCCTATCAGAAGCGGTTCAACGACTATCCGCGGCTTGGTTCGGTCGTCGGGTACCAGACGATCAAGGCGATGGCGGCGATCATCGCCAAGGCTGGCGACGTCGATTCCGAAAAGCTGGTCGATGCCGCGCGCGGCATCAGCATGGACAGCCCGTTCGGGCCGCTGACTTTCCGGGCGATCGATCATCAGGCGACGATGGGCGCCTATGTCGGCAAGACCGCACTGAAGGGCGGCAAGGGCGTGATGATCGACTGGCGCTATGCCGACGGGGCGAAATACCTGCCGGACGATGCCACGGTGAAGACGCTGCGGCCGGACGCAGGCTGACGTCAGGCTTGACCATGGCGACTCGCGCCCGCATTATGTTGCACTGCAGCATAAATCGAGAGAGTCGCCATGCGTTCCTGGCTTGAAACCACCCGACGGCTGGTTGGGCGGCGCGTCGGCTCGCGCGGTGATCTGGCTGTCGCGTTGCAGGGGGGCGGCGCCCATGGCGCCTTCACCTGGGGCGTGCTCGACCGCCTGCTGGCCGACGAGGCACCGGCGATCGCGGCGGCGTCCGGCGCCTCGGCCGGGGCGTTGAACGCCGTGGCGCTGGCGGCGGGGCTGCTCGAAGGCGGCCCGACCGGCGCGCGCGACAAGCTTCATGCACTCTGGCGCGCCATCGCCGATGCGACACCGTTCGGCTGGCGTGGCGTGATGGATTTCTGGGCGCCCGCGCTCAGGATGTTTTCGCCGTACAACTTCAATCCCGGGGCGGCGAACCCGCTGCGCGAGGTGCTGGGCGATCTGATCGATTTCGAGCGGCTGCGGGCCGAACGGCCGCTGCGCCTCGTGATCTCGGCGACCCATGTCGCCTCCGGCCGGGCGCGGTTGTTCGACGAGGCCGAGATCAGCCTGGATGCGCTGCTCGCCTCGACCTGCCTGCCCTGGCTGCAGCAGGCGGTGCTGATCGACGGCGACGCCTACTGGGACGGCGGCCTGTCGGCCAATCCGCCGGTCCTGGCGCTGGTCGACCGGATGGCGGTTCGCGATCTGCTGCTGGTATCGCTGGTGCCGGAGGAGCGGCCGGACCTGCCGGTGACCGCGGCCGCGATCGGCGACCGGTTCGGCGAGCTTGCCTTCACCGCGCCGCTGGTGGCCGAACTGGCAGCGCTCGAACGGGCCAGGCGGCTGGCCGGATCGGGCATCACGCTCGATCCGCTGAAGCGTCGCTATGCCGCCCTGCGCCTGCACCGGCTGACCGACCCGGCCTTGGCCGACCTGCCGCCCTCGACGCGGCTCGACCCTGACTGGCGGTTCCTGACCCGCCTGTCGGCCCTGGGGCGGGAGGCGGCGGAACGCTGGCTTGCCGGCCTGAAGCCCCCGGCAAACCAGAATCTCGAAGCGGAGGAGGCCGCAACCGCGTGGACATCGTCGTCGTCCAGTTCCTGACCGGCCTGGCCAGCGCCTCGTCGCTGTTCCTGGTCGCCTCGGGCCTTTCGATCATCTTCGGCGTCAGCCGCATCGTCAATTTCGCCCATGGCAGCTTCTACATGCTGGGCGCCTATCTCGCCTGGACGCTGGTCGAGCGGCTGCCCTACGGACCGCTCGGGTTCTGGGGCGGCATCGTCGGCGCGGCCGCGATCGTCGCGCTGCTCGGCCTGGTGATGGAATTCGTGCTGCTGCGGCGCATCTATCGCGCGCCTGAGCTGTTCCAACTGCTGGCCACGTTCGGCGTCGTGCTGATCGTGCAGGATGCGACTCTCTGGCTGTGGGGGCCGCAGGATTTGCTGGGGCCGCGGGCGCCCGGGCTGCGCGGCGCGGTCACGATCCTGGGCCAGCGCTTTCCGCAATACGACCTGCTGCTGATCTTCATCGGCCCGGTCGTGCTGGCGCTGCTCTGGCTGCTCTTCACCCGCACGCGCTGGGGCACGCTGGTCCGGGCCGCCACCCAGGACCGCGAGATGGTCGGGGCGCTCGGGGTCGACCAGAAACTTCTGTTCACCACCGTGTTCATGCTGGGCTCGTTCCTTGCCGGTCTCGGCGGCGCGCTGCAATTGCCGCGTGAATCGGTCAACCTGCAGATGGACCTGACGATCATCACCGACGCCTTCGTGGTCGTCGTGGTCGGCGGCATGGGCAGCCTCGGCGGCGCCTTCCTCGCGGCGCTGCTGATCGGCGTGCTGCATGCCTTCGGCATCGTCGTCTTTCCCAAGATCACGCTGGTCCTGATCTTCCTGGTCATGGCCGTGGTGCTGGTGCTGCGCCCCTATGGCCTGATGGGGCGCAAGCCCGGCCCGGTGGCCGCGACCGTCGGGCTCGTCACCCCGCTGATCGGGCCGACGCCGCGGGCATTGGTCTGGCTCGGCCTTGTGGCTGGGGCCCTGCTCGTGCTGGCGCCGCTGTTCGTCGGGGATTACACGCTCACCATCCTCAGCGAGATGGCGATCCTGGCGCTGTTTGCCGCCTCGCTGCATTTCATGATGGGGCCGGGCGGCATGGCGAGCTTCGGTCACGCCGCCTATTTCGGCCTGGGGGCTTATGCCGCCGCCTTGCTGATGCGCCAACTCGGCCTCGGCATGCCGCTCGGGCTGATCGCGGCGCCCCTGGCCGGCGCGGCCTTCGGCCTGCTGTTCGGCTGGTTCTGCGTGCGGCTGTCGGGCGTCTATCTCGCCATGCTGACGCTCGCCTTCGCCCAGATCTGCTGGTCGGTCGCCTTCCAGTGGGTCGAACTGACCGGCGGCGACAACGGCCTGCTCAATATCCTGCCATCGGGCTGGGCGCAGACGCGGCAAGGCTTCTACTGGCTGGCGCTGGTGCTTTCGATCGCGGGCATCCTGCTGCTGCGCTGGCTGATCCGCACGCCGTTCGGCCATGCCCTGCGCGCCGCGCGCGACAATCCGCTGCGGGCCGAGGCGGTCGGCATGGCGGTCGGACGGCTGCAATGGGCGGGGTTTGCGGTCGCCGCGTCGTTCGCCGGGTTCGCCGGCGGGCTCTATGCCTATTTCAAGGGATCGGTCTTCCCGACCTTCATCTCGATCCCGCGCTCGGTCGATGCGCTGCTGATGGTGCTGCTCGGCGGTGTCGACACGCTGGCCGGGCCGATCGTCGGGGCAGTCGTCTATACCGGCCTGCATGAGCAGTTGATGAGCCTCACCGATTACTGGCGCGCCATCCTCGGCCTGATCATCGTGGTCCTGGTGGTCGCCTTCCCGCAGGGCCTGGCCGGTCAGGCCCGCGACTGGTGGCTGGCGCGCAACGGGGGGCGGGCATGAGTGCGGTTCTGGCCGTCGACGGCCTGCGCAAGAGCTTCGGCGGCGTCCACGCCGTCCAGGGCGTGCAGTTCGCGCTCGGCGCCGGCGAGATGCTGGCGCTGATCGGCCCGAACGGGGCCGGCAAGTCGACCTGCTTCAACATGCTGAACGGCCAGATCCGGCCCGATGGCGGCACGGTGATGCTCGATGGCCGCGACATCACCGGCATGAAGCCGCGCGACGTCTGGCGGCTCGGGGTCGGCCGCACCTTCCAGATCACCGCGACCTTCGCCTCGTTCACCGTGGCCGAGAACGTGCAACTGGCGCTGTCCTCGTATCATCGCCGCCTGACGACGCTGTGGCGCCGTGCTTCCAGCCTCGACCGCGACGAGGCGCTGGCGCTGCTGCGCCAGGTCGGCATGGCCGACCAGGCCGACCGCCAGACCGGCATCCTGGCCTATGGCGACCTGAAGCGCGTGGAACTGGCGATCGCGCTGGCCAACCGGCCGCGTCTGCTGCTGATGGACGAGCCCACCGCCGGCATGGCGCCGCAGGAACGTGTCGGCCTGATGGCTCTGACCGCACGGCTGGCGCGCGAACAGGGCATCGCCGTGCTGTTCACCGAACACGACATGGACGTGGTCTTCGGCCATGCCGACCGCGTCATGGTGCTGGAGCGCGGCCGCAAGATCGCCGAGGGTACGCCGGAGGCGGTGCGGTCCGACGAACGGGTGCAGGCAATCTATCTCGGCTCCGGTGCGATGTACGGGGAGGGGCACTGATGCTGACCGTCCAGGGCCTCGACGCCCATTACGGGCTGGCCCATATCCTCGCCGGCATCGAGCTGACCGTGCAGCGTGGCGAGGTCGTGGTGCTGCTCGGCCGCAACGGCGCGGGCAAGTCGACCACGCTGAAGTCCATCATCGGCCTCGTTCGCCCCAGCGCGGGACAGATCACCTTCGAGGGGCAGGGGATCGCCGGCCGCTCGCCGTCGACCATCGCCCGCCTCGGGCTCGGCTACGTGCCGGAGGAGCGGCGGATCTTCACCGAACTGACGGTGCGCGAGAACCTCGAGGTCGGGCGTCAGAAGCCGCGGCAGGGTGTGCCGCATTGGACGCCGGAAAAACTCTACGCGCTGTTTCCCAATCTCGCCGAGATGAAGGACCGTCCCGGCGGCCGCATGTCCGGCGGCGAGCAGCAGATGCTGACCATCGCCCGCACGCTGATGGGCAATCCGCGGCTGATCCTGCTCGACGAACCTTCCGAGGGGCTGTCGCCCTTGATCGTCGAGCAGATGGCCGACGCGATCGCCGCGCTGAAGCGCGACGGCATGACCGTACTGCTGTCGGAACAGAGCCTGCATTTCGCCGCCCGCGTCGCCGACCGCGCCTATATCATCGAGAAGGGCCGCATCCGCCACGAAGCCGGCATGACGGCGCTGCTGGCCGACGCGGACGTGCGACAGCGCTATCTGGCGGTCTGAGCTGCGACCACCTTGCCCGGGTTCAGCACATTGCCCGGGTCGAGCGTGCGCTTCAGCGTGCGCATCAGGTCGATCTCGACCGCCGGTTTGTAATGCGTGATCTCGTCGCGCTTGAGCCGGCCCAGCCCGTGTTCGGCCGAGATCGAGCCGCCGAGTTCGTGGGTGATGGCGTGGATCACCCCGGTGATCTCTTCCCAGCGGTCTAGGAAAGCCTGCTTGTCCATGCCGACCGGCTGGGACGGGTTGAAATGGATGTTGCCGTCGCCGAGATGGCCGAAGGCGATGATGCGCACGCCGTCGCAGATCGCCTCGACCGCCCTGGAGGCGCGGTCGATGAAGTCGGGGGTGCGCGAGATCGGCACGGCGATGTCGCATTTGATCGAGCCACCCTCGGGTTTCTGCGCCTCCGACATCGATTCCCGCAGGAACCACAGCGCCTTGGCCTGCTCCATCGTGTCGGCGACCACGGCATCGAGGACGATGCCGTCGGTCAGGCCGTCCTCGAGCGTGGCTTCGAGTGCGGTACGCAAGGCGCCGCCGCCGTCGCCCGAGGCGAATTCGAGCAGCACCATCCAGGGATGGCGCTCGGCGAACGGGTCGCGGGTGCCCGGCGTATGGCGCAGCACATAGTCGAGGCCGAGCCGCGGCATCAGCTCGCAGGCGGTGACCTGCCCCCCTGAGCGGCGTTTGGCGAGGTCGAGCAGTTTCAGCGCGGCATGCGGGTCGGGCACGGCGACGAAGGCGGTTTCGACCGAGGCGGGGCGGGGATGCAGCTTGAGCACCGCGGCGGTGATGATGCCGAGCGTGCCTTCCGCACCGATGAACAGCTGCTTCAGGTCATAACCGGTATTGTCCTTGCGCAGGGCGCGCAGCCCGTCCCAGATCCGCCCGTCGGGCAGCACGACCTCGAGGCCCAGCACCTGGTCGCGGGCATTGCCGTAGCGCAGCACGTTGGTGCCGCCGGCATTGGTCGAGAGATTGCCGCCGATCTGGCAGGAGCCTTCGGAGGCGATGCGCAGCGCGAACAGGCGATCGACGCCGGCCGCCGCCTCCTGGACCTGGGCCAGCACGCAGCCGGCTTCGGCGGTCAGCGTATCGTCCATCGGGTCGATGCTGCGGATCCGGTTCATCCGCGACAGGCTGATGACGATCTCGTCATTCGCCTCGAACGGCACCGAGCCGCCGACCAGCGACGTGTTGCCGCCCTGCGGCACCAGCCTGGTCCCGGTCTCCTGGCAGATCGCCATGACGGCCGCGACCTCGGCCGTGCTGGTCGGCCGGACCACCAACGGGCTGTTGCCGCGATAGAGCCCGCGCCATTCGACCACATAAGGCGCAATCTCGGCGGGGTCTTCGATGAAGCCCCTGGTTCCGACCGCGGTCTTCAGCCGCGCAATCACCTCTGCCGGAATGGCGGTCATGGCTGCACCTGGTTCTGGATGGTCCGGGGTCGCGGGGCCGCGGCGCGGCGGAGACGGTCGTTGATCGCGGCGCCCAGGCCGTGGCCGGGGATCGGCATCACCGCGATGGCGGCGGCACCATCTTCGTCGAGGCGCCGCAGATGGGCGAACAGGTTGCGCGCTGCCTCCTCCAGGTCGCCCGACGGGCTGAGGCTCAGCACGCGGGCGAAACCGGCGGGGACCGCGGGCCCGAAGGCAAGCAGGGATTCGGGCCGGTCTGCAAGCGGCGCCGTCGCGTCGAGCCGCACCGGTGCGGTCGGGGCGTAGTGGCTTTCCAGCATGCCCGGCGCGCTGACCGCGACACCGCCCGCCGGCCGTTCCAGCCGGCCGATCAGCGCCTCGATCGCCTCGGCCGGCACGCCGCCGGGCCGCAACAGCCGGGCGGGTTCGCCCGCCAGCCCGACGATCGTCGATTCCAGCCCGACCGGGCAGGCGCCGCCATCCAGGATCATCGCGACCTTGTCGCCGAGCCCGTCGCGGACATGGGCCGCGGTGGTCGGGCTGACCCGGCCGGACGGATTGGCCGAGGGGCCGGCCAGCGGCCGGCCGGCGGCGGCGAGCAGCGCGCGGGCCAGCGGATGCGCGGGAATCCGCAGCGCGATGGTGTCGAGGCCGGCGGTCACCCGCGGGGCAATGCCGGCGTCCTCACGTAGCGGCAAGACCATGGTGAGAGCACCGGGCCAGAATGCAGCGGCGAGGCGTTCGGCCCGTCCGTCGAGCCGGGCGATGGCGCCGGCCGCGGCCAGGTCGGGGACATGCACGATCAGCGGGTTGAAGTCGGGGCGGCCCTTGGCGGCATAGATCGCGGCGACGGCGGCGGGGTTGGTCGCATCGGCGCCGAGGCCGTAGACGGTCTCGGTCGGAAACGCCACGAGGCGGCCGGCCCGGAGATGGGCGGCCGCGGCGGCAAGCTCGGAATCTGGCGTGGTCATGGCGGCCGACGTTACGGCGGGTCGCGACCGGCGACAACCGGTTTGGGCATGTCCAAGAAATATGTGGAAAATCCTATATGTTTTGCCTGTGAAATCGACATCAACCCAAGGTTACGCGCTTGATCTATTGGTGTCCGCGCAATATCAGAAGCGCCTAGTTCCTAGGTAATGCGAGGGTATCATGCGGGTCTCCAGCCTGTTCAACTTCGTCATCGCGCTGGTTGGACTTGTGGCCATCGGCTTCGCGTTTGCCCAGTTGCGCATTGCCTGGATCGACCTCGACGGCGATGTCAGGGCCGAGCGCTTTGCCCTGAGCCTGCAGGCTGCCGGCCGGCTGCGCGATGCCCTTACAGTCGAGCAGGACGGCGCCGAAGCGGCATTGCGAACGCCGCGCATCGACGCGGCCGCCGCGGCGCGGCTGAAGGCCGAGCCGGCGGCAACCGATGCAGCCGTCGCCGCATTCCGCGCAACCTTGAACCAGACGCCCGCGCCGGTGGGCCGCGACCTTGCGGCAGGGCTGGAGCCGATCGTGCGCGACCTGGCTGCCGCCCGTGGCGATGCCGGCAGGCTGGCGGCGCAAACCCAGCGCGATCTGACCCAGCTGCAGGCCCATGCCGATCGCATGGTGGCGCTGCGCGAGCAGCTTGGCGCGATGATCGATCGCCTCGATCTCGCGGTCTATTCCAGCCGTCCGGAGAATGCCGATCTGCTGGTGATCGCCGGCCTGGCCGAGGACATGCGCCGCCTGGCGGCCGATCGCGCGTCGATCCTGACGACCCTGCTCGCCTCGGGCCAGCCGGCGCTGGGCGATGAGCTCGACCGGTTCCTTGCCTTGTCCGGCCGTATCGACGAACTGTGGTCACTGCTTCAGCGCAATGTCGGCCGGCTCGGCGGCCGCGGGAACCTGCAGGTCGCGCTGGACAAGATCGCCGGCGACTTCTTCAAGACGACCGATGCGCTCTATCAGCCCTACCTGCCGGTGCTGCGTGGCATGGCCGCGACGAACCCGGATATCCCGGGATTCCGGGCGAAGCAGGCGCCGGCGCTGGCGGCGATCCTGACGGTGCGGAACATGGCGCTAGACCAGTTGCTGGCCGAGGCGCGCGCCGCCCAGGCCGGGTCGCGCGTCGTGCTGTGGGCGATGATCGCGGCGAGTGTGGCGGTGATTGTCCTGGTGGTCGGTTCGGCCTGGTATTTCCGCCGCCGGGTGATCAGTCCGCTGGGCAGCCTGACCGGGTCGATCGAGCAGCTTGCGGCCGGCGACCTGTCGGTCGAGGTCGGTCAGGCCGGCCGTCAGGACGAGATCGGGGCGATCGGGCGGGCGCTGGCGGTGTTCCGCGACAATGCGGTGGCGGCCCGGGCACTGGAGGAGCAGGCGGCCGAAGGGCGCCGGCGCGATGCCGAGCGCCAGGAGGCGGATGCACG
>JAFKFH010000032.1 GCA_017307375.1 Alphaproteobacteria bacterium | reverse complement strand
GGCGCCTTGTCGATCTGGTCGTACGCCGTGAACGTCGCCCCGCCCGTCTCCGCCAGAACCTTCGTGATCGCCGCCGTCAGCGACGTCTTGCCATGGTCAACGTGACCAATCGTCCCGATGTTGCAATGCGGCTTCGTGCGCGAAAATTTTTCTTTGGCCATCTTCCGAACTCCTAGAAGGGTTCCTTAGGGTGCTGCTGGTCTCAGGTCTCAGGCCATCTTCGCCCGGACTTCGTCCGAGACTGCCTGCGGCACCTGCGCATAGTGGTCGAAGGTCATGCTGTACGTCGCACGGCCCTGGGTCATCGACCGCAGGTTGTTGACGTAGCCGAACATGTTGGCGAGCGGGACCATCGCGTTGATCACCGTGGCGTTGCCGCGCGGCTCGGTGCCGGTCAGCTGGCCGCGGCGGGACGACAGGTCGCCCATGACGTCGCCGACGAAGTCTTCCGGGGTCACGACCTCGACCTTCATCATCGGCTCGAGCAGCTTGACGCCGGCCTTCGGGCCAACCTCGCGGAACGCCGCACGGGACGCGATTTCGAAGGCCAGGGCCGACGAGTCGACGTCGTGGTAGGCGCCGTCGGTCAGGACCGCCTTGAAGTCGATGACCGGGAAGCCGGCCAGAACGCCGGTCTCGGCGGTGGCGCGGATGCCCTTTTCGACGGCCGGAATGTATTCCTTCGGAACGGAGCCGCCGACGACGGCGTTCTCGAAGATGATGCCCGACCCGACTTCACCCGGCTCGATACGCAGCTTGATGCGGGCGAACTGGCCCGAACCACCGGACTGCTTCTTGTGGGTGTAGTCGATTTCGCCGACCTTGGTGAAGGTTTCGCGGTAGGCGACCTGCGGGGCGCCGACGTTGCACTCGACCTTGAATTCGCGACGCATGCGGTCGACCAGGATCTCGAGATGGAGTTCGCCCATCCCCTTGATCACGGTCTGGCCGCTCTCGTGGTCGACGGTGACGCGGAACGACGGATCCTCGGCGGCGAGGCGGTTCAGCGCCACGCCCATCTTCTCCTGGTCGTTCTTGGTCTTCGGCTCGACCGCGACTTCGATGACGGGCTCGGGGAACTCCATCCGCTCCAGCTGGATCGGGTGCAGCGGGTCCGACAGGGTGTCACCGGTCGTGGTGTGCTTCAGGCCGGCCAGCGCGACGATATCGCCGGCGCGAGCCTCCTTGATGTCCTCGCGGCTGTTCGCATGCATCTGCAGCATGCGGCCGACGCGCTCGCGCTGTTCCTTGACGGTGTTGAGCGTCGAGGTACCGGCTTCCAGCACGCCCGAATAGACGCGAACGAAGGTCAGCGAGCCGACGAACGGGTCGTTCATGATCTTGAACGCCAGGCCCGAGAAGGGCTCTTCGTCCGAGGTCTTGCGGGTCATCTCGACGTCGGTGCCCGGCTTGACGCCGGTCACCGCCGCCACGTCGACCGGCGACGGCAGATAGTCGATGACCGCATCGAGCAACGGCTGCACGCCCTTGTTCTTGAACGCGGAACCACACAGCACCGGCACGAAGGCGTAGGAGATCGTGCCCTTGCGGATGCAGGCGATCAGCGTGGCCTCGTCCGGCTCGACGCCGTCGAGATACGCCTCGAGGGCGGCCTCGTCCATCTCGACCGCGGTCTCGACCATCTTGGTGCGATACTCGGCCGCAGTCTCGCGAAGATCCTCGGGGATCTCGTCGTAGTAGAACTCGGCGCCGAGATCTTCGTTCTTCCAGATGATCGCGCGATTGCGGAGGAGGTCGATGACGCCCTTGAAATCGCTCTCGATGCCGATCGGCAGCTGCAGCACCAGCGGATTCGCGCCCAGACGGTCGCGGATCATGTCGACGCACCGGTAGAAGTTCGCCCCCATCCGGTCCATCTTGTTGGCAAAGCAGATGCGCGGCACGCCGTACTTGTCGGCCTGGCGCCACACGGTCTCCGACTGCGGCTCGACGCCGGCAACGCCGTCGAACAGGGTCACGGCACCGTCGAGGACGCGCAGCGAACGCTCGACCTCGATGGTGAAGTCGACGTGGCCCGGGGTGTCGATGATGTTGATGCGATGGTCCCGCCAGAAGCAGGTCGTCGCGGCCGAGGTGATGGTGATGCCGCGTTCCTGCTCCTGCTCCATCCAATCCATGGTGGCAGCGCCATCATGGACTTCGCCGATCTTGTGCGAACGACCGGTGTAATACAGCACACGCTCGGTCGTGGTGGTCTTGCCGGCATCGATGTGGGCCATGATGCCGATATTGCGGTAGCGATCGTACGGTGTCGTGCGGGGCATGGTCGCTGCTCTGCTCTAACGGTTTGCCGGACTGAAACTTACCAGCGGTAATGCGAGAAGGCCTTGTTGGCCTCGGCCATGCGGTGCGTGTCTTCACGCTTCTTCACCGCGCTGCCACGGTTGTTCGCCGCATCGAGCAGTTCGCCCGACAGACGGTCGACCATGGTGTTTTCCGAGCGCGCACGGGCCGCGGAGATCAGCCAGCGGATCGCCAGCGCCTGGCCGCGATCGTGACGAACCTCGACCGGGACCTGGTAGGTGGCGCCGCCGACGCGGCGCGACCGCACTTCGATCGCCGGGCGGACGTTGCCCAGTGCGTCGTGGAACAGGCGGACCGGGTCATTGCCGGTCTTGCCCTTAATCTTGTCGAACGCGCCGTAGATGATGGTTTCGGCGGCGGACTTCTTGCCGTCGTACATCAGGGCGTTCATGAACTTGGACAGGACGGTGTCGCCGAACTTCGGATCGGGGAGCACTTCGCGCTTAACGGCAGCGTGACGACGCGACATGACAGCCTCTCCTTACTTCGGACGCTTCGCGCCGTACTTCGACCGGCGCTGGCGACGATCCTTGACGCCCTGGGTATCGAGGACGCCGCGGATGATGTGATAGCGGACACCGGGCAGATCCTTGACGCGGCCGCCGCGGATCATCACCACCGAATGTTCCTGCAGGTTGTGGCCTTCGCCCGGGATGTAGCTCGTGACCTCGAAGCCGTTGGTCAGGCGCACGCGCGCCACCTTGCGAAGCGCCGAGTTCGGCTTCTTCGGCGTGGTGGTATACACGCGGGTGCAGACGCCGCGCTTTTGCGGGCAGCCCTGCATCGCCGGCACCTTGTTCCGGATGGCGCTGGCAAGCCGCGGCTTGCGGATCAGTTGGTTGATCGTGGGCATCGTGTTGGCTACCTCAGCCTCTGCGAAAACTTCTGCTCTTCCACCGGCGCCGCCCGCGCATCGCGCCACCCGTGCGCAACACCACAAACGACGATGAACGAGCAGCCCCAACCCGTGGTTTGCTGCTCGCCCGGTGATCTCACCCAGCCCGACTACGAGTTTCCTCGCGCTACCGGGCAGTCTGTGCGAAATCTCTTGGTCGCCCTACCGCCCCTGACGGGACAATCGCGACCGCGACTTGAGCGCCGTGCATCGACATGGGCCGACACGACGTCGCTGGAAAGTGGGCGGGTTATACCGATGCGCCCGATAGCCGTCAAGCCGAAACGCCATGCAGGCGGCGCATTCCGGCCAAACCGGCCGGAATCCATGGTAAACGGCGCTTAAAGGATAACAGGAGGGCGCCGCCTCCGGAATCGACTCGTGCTGTCGCCTCTGTCCGAGGGCAATTGATTCCGGCTGATTCGAAGACCAAGCTGGACGCCGATTCCATATCGGGGGTTGCGATGCTTGGCCGCCTTGTTCTCTTCTTGCTGGTTATTCTCGCGGCGACACCGGCTCGGGCCGGCGGCGCTGCCCTTTCCCGCGACGAGATCCTGCGCGAAACCGGCCGCATCACCGTGACCCCGCCTCAGGGGCCCAGTTACGTCCTGGCCGCCTTGGTGATGCGCCCGGCCGGTCCCGGGCGCTATCCGCTGGCGCTGCTGACCCACGGCACGCCGCGCGACGCCAAGGAACGGCCGAACCGCGAAGCTTCGGGCCAGTCGGAAATGGCGATGGAATTCGCGCGCCGCGGCTATGCCGCCGTGGTCGTGCTGCGCCGCGGCTACGGCCAGTCGGACGGCCCCTACGCCGAAAGCCCCGGTCGCAACTGCGAGACACCGGACTACATGCTGTCGCTCCGCGCCGGGGCTGCCGATCTTCAGGGCGCTTTGGCCTGGGCCCGCCGCCAGCCCTATGTCGATGCCCGCACCATCATCGCCGTGGGCCCCTCGGCCGGCGGCTTCGCCTCGCTCGGCCTTGCCGCCGAGCGGCCCGACGGCCTGAAGGCGGTGATAAGCTTTGCCGGCGGGCGCGGCTCGACCGGACCGGACGAACTTTGCAACGAGACGCGGCTGACCGACGCCTTCGCCCAGCTCGGCCGGGCCGTGGCGGTTCCGAGCCTGTGGATCTATGCCGAGAACGACCACTTCTTCGGCCCGCGCGTCGCCCGCGGCTTCCTGCAGGCCTATACCCGCGGCGGCGCGAAGGTCGATTTCGTGATGATGCCGCCCTTCGGCGAGGATGGCCATTATCTCTCCGGCCGCGCCGGCACCGCGCTGTGGCGCCCAGTCGTCGACCGCTTCCTGAACGCCCAGGGCCTGCCGAACTGGACCACACCGCCCGCGGACCCGCCGGTCCCCGATTTTCCGCCGCCGGTCAAGCTGGGCGAAACCGGGACCAAGGCGTGGAAGGACTTCCTGGCCGGTAGCGGCCACAAGGCTTTCGCCGCCTCGCCGCAAGGCCGCTACGGTTGGGCCGGCGGCCGCGACGAACTCGACACGGCCAGGGCACGCGCCCTCGACCTCTGCACCGGCGACAAGAACGCCCCCGGCTGCGTCGTCATTGCGGTCGACGAGGGCTCGGCCGGCAGCGCGCGGGCGCCGACCGCCCCCCTCGCCGCGCCGCCGGCACCGCTGGGCGAGAACGCCACGAAGGCCTGGGCGAGCTATGTGACGGCAAAGAACCACAAGGCCTTTGCAATCAACGACCAGGGGCGCTTCGGCTGGGCGAACGGCCAGGACGATGTCGCTACCGCTCGCGCCAAGGCCCTGGGGTATTGCGCCGGGGAAGGCCAGGCGCGGGGTTGCCGGCTGATCGCGGTGGACGACGCGATCGTCAAGCCCTGAACGCCGCGTCCACCAGGCCCGGCACGATCCAGGCCGGCCCCAAAGAAGAAGGGCGGCCCGTTACCGGGCCGCCCCAATTCGGCGTCGAGCCTGTCGGCTGCCTCAGGCGGCGTTGCCCTCGGCGGCGGCCTGCAGCTCGCTTTCCAGCGCATCCGCGAAGGCGCGGTCGCGATCGGCGGCGATCTGCTTCAGGCGCGTCATCATCGCACCGGTACCCGCCGGGATCAGGCGGCCGACGATGACGTTTTCCTTCAGGCCGATCAGGTTGTCGGTCTTGCCGGCGGTCGCAGCCTCGGTCAGCACGCGCGTCGTCTCCTGGAAGGAGGCGGCCGACACGAACGACCGGGTCTGCAGGCTGGCCTTGGTGATGCCCTGCAGGATCGGCATCGCCTTGGCCGGCTTCATCCCTTCACGCACCGCCTTGTCGTTCAGTTCGTCGAACTCGGTCTTGTCGACCTGCTCGCCGACCAGGAAGGTGGTGTCGCCGGTGTCGGTGATCTCGACCTTCTGCAGCATCTGGCGGCAGATCACCTCGATGTGCTTGTCGTTGATCTTCACGCCCTGCAGCCGGTAGACCTCCTGAATCTCGCGCACGAGATACTGCGCCAGCTCGGCAATGCCGAGCACCTTCAGGATGTCGTGCGGCGCCGGGTTGCCGTCGAGCAGCAGGTCGCCGACGCGGACGTAGTCGCCTTCCTGCACGGCCAAGTGACGGCCCTTCGGGATCAGGTACTCGACCGGCGGCAGGCCTTCTTCCGCGGGGCGGATGATGACGCGGCGCTTAGCCTTGTAGTCCTTGCCGAATTCGATGCGGCCTTCGGTCTCGGCGATGATCGCATGGTCCTTCGGCCGGCGGGCTTCGAACAGTTCGGCCACGCGCGGCAGACCGCCGGTGATGTCGCGGGTCTTCGTACCCTCGAGCGGGATACGGGCCAGCACGTCACCGGCATGGACCTGGGCGCCGTCCTCGACCGACAGGATCGCGTCGATCGAGAGGTAGTAGCGCGCCTCGCCGCCGTTCGGCAGCTTGACGACCTCGCCGTTGTCGTCACGCAGCGTGATGCGCGGACGCAGGTCGGAGTTCTTGGTGCCGGTCTTCCAGTCGACGACGACGCGGTAGGAAATGCCGGTCGCTTCGTCGGTGGCCTCGCGGACCGACACGCCCTCGACGAGGTCGCGATAGTTCACCGTGCCGCCCTTCTCGGTGATGATCGGGCGGGTGTAGGGATCCCATTCGGCCAGGCGCTGGCCGCGCTTGACCCGGGCCCCCTCGTTGAACTGCAGCTTGGCGCCGTAGGGCACCTTGTGGCGGGCGCGCTCGCGGCCGTTGTCGTCGACCAGGACGACCTCGGTATTGCGGCCCATGACCACCGGGCGGCCCTGGCTGTCGATGACGAGGTTGGCGTTGTTGACCTTGAAGGTCGCGTCGTAGGCGGCCTCGAGGCTGGACTGCTCGGCCACCTGCGCCGTGCCGCCGATGTGGAAGGTGCGCATGGTGAGCTGGGTGCCCGGCTCGCCGATCGACTGCGCGGCGATGACGCCGACCGCCTCGCCGATGTTGACCGGCGTGCCGCGCGCCAGATCGCGGCCATAGCACTTGCCGCAGACGCCCGTCTCGCTGTCGCAGGTCAGCACCGAGCGGATCAGCACGTTCTCGACGCCGGCGGTCTCGATCTTGTCGACCCCGACCTCGTCGATGATCTCGGCGGCCTTCACCAGGATCTCGCCCGAGAGCGGATGCTTGATGTCGATCGCCGCGGTACGGCCGAGAATGCGCTCGCCCAGCGGCGAGATGACTTCCGCACCCTCGAGCACCTCGCCGATCAGCAGGCCTTCCTCGGTGCCGCAATCTTCCTCGGTGATGATGCAGTCCTGCGCCACGTCGACGAGGCGGCGGGTCAGGTAACCCGAGTTCGCCGTCTTCAACGCGGTGTCGGCCAGGCCCTTGCGGGCGCCGTGGGTCGAGTTGAAGTACTCGAGCACCGACAGGCCTTCCTTGAAGTTCGAGATGATCGGCGTCTCGATGATCTCGCCCGACGGCTTGGCCATCAGGCCGCGCATGCCGGCAAGCTGCTTCATCTGGGCCGCCGAACCGCGCGCACCGGAATGGGCCATCATCCAGATCGAGTTGACCGACTTCAGGCGCCCCGATTCCGGATCCACGTCGGTCGAGATGACCTTCATCATCTCGTCGGCGACGCGGTCGGTGCACTGGGCCCAGGCGTCGACCACCTTGTTGTACTTCTCGCCCTGGGTGATCAGGCCGTCCTGGTACTGCTGCTCGTACTCGGCCACCTGGCGGCGGGCGTCGTCGACCAGCCGCTCCTTGGCCGCCGGGACGACCATGTCGTCCTTGCCGAACGAGATGCCGGCGCGGCAGGCGCGGGCGAAGCCCAGACCCATCATGCGGTCGCAGAAGATGACCGTCTCCTTCTGACCGCAGTGGCGATAGACCACGTCGATCAGCTGGGTGATCTCCTTCTTCGTCAGCAGGCGGTTGATCAGCGAGAACGGCACCTTGATGTGGCGCGGCAGGATTTCCGACAGGAACATCCGGCCCGGCGTCGCGGTGACCTTCTGGACGATCTTGTTGCCTTCGGCGTCGACCGTGTGGAAGCGCGACCGGATGCGGCTATGCAGCGTCACGGCGCCGGTGTCGACCGCCTGCGTCATCTCGCCCATCTCGGCAAACACCGGGACGGACTCGATCAGCAGCTTGTCGGCCGCAAACAGCTTCTCGACTTCCGGCCGGGCCGTGGTCTTGGCCACCTCGACGCGGGTGTCGCGGTGGAACACGATGACCTCGTCGGTCGTCCAGGCCTTGTAGAGGTCGTCGACGGTCTTGAAGGTGTCCTTCAGCACCTCGCGCCCCAGCGGCACGTTGCGCTCGAGGGTCGAGTAGTACAGGCCGAGCACGATGTCCTGCGACGGCACGATGATCGGCTTGCCGTTCGCCGGGCTGAGGATATTGTTGGTCGACATCATCAGCACGCGGGCTTCGAGCTGGGCTTCGAGCGACAGCGGCACGTGCACCGCCATCTGGTCGCCGTCGAAGTCGGCGTTGAAGGCGGCGCAGACCAGCGGATGCAGCTGGATCGCCTTGCCCTCGATCAGGGTCGGTTCGAAGGCCTGGATGCCGAGGCGGTGCAGCGTCGGCGCCCGGTTCAGCATGACCGGATGCTCGCGGATGACTTCCTCGAGGATGTCCCAGACTTCCGGCCGCTCCTTCTCGACCATCTTCTTCGCCATCTTGACGGTGGCGGCCAGGCCCTTCAGCTCGAGCTTGGCGTAGATGAACGGCTTGAACAGCTCCAGCGCCATCTTCTTGGGCAGGCCGCACTGGTGCAGCTTCAGCTCCGGACCGACGACGATGACCGAACGGCCGGAATAGTCGACGCGCTTGCCCAGCAGGTTCTGGCGGAAGCGGCCCTGCTTGCCCTTCAGCATGTCGGACAGCGACTTCAGCGGACGCTTGTTGGCGCCGGTGATGACGCGGCCGCGGCGGCCGTTGTCGAACAGGGCGTCGACCGCCTCCTGCAGCATGCGCTTCTCGTTGCGCACGATGATGTCGGGGGCGCGCAGTTCGATCAGCCGCTTCAGGCGGTTGTTGCGGTTGATCACGCGGCGATAGAGGTCGTTGAGGTCGGAGGTCGCGAAGCGGCCGCCGTCCAGCGGCACCAGCGGGCGCAGCTCGGGCGGGATGACCGGGACGACGGTGAGGATCATCCATTCCGGGCGATTGCCGGATTCGATGAAGCTCTCGACCAGCTTCAGGCGCTTGACCAGCTTCTTGGGCCGCGCATCGCCGGTGGCCTCGGCGAGATCGGCGCGCAGCTGCTCGCGCTCCTCCTCGAGGTTCAGGGCCATCAGCAGGTCGCGGATCGCCTCGGCGCCGATCTTGGCGCCGAAGGCCTCGTCGCCGTATTCCTCCTGCGCCCGCATGTACTGCTCCTCGGTGAGCAGTTCATGCTTCTTCAGCGGGGTCAGGCCCGGCTCGATGACGACGTAGTGCTCGAAATACAGGATGCGCTCGAGATCCTTGAGCGTCATGTCGAGCAACAGGCCGATGCGGCTGGGCAGCGACTTCAGGAACCAGATATGGGCGACCGGCGAGGCCAGCTCGATATGGCCCATGCGCTCGCGCCGGACCTTCGAGAGGGTGACTTCGACGCCGCACTTCTCGCAGGTGATGCCGCGATACTTCATGCGCTTGTACTTGCCGCACAAGCACTCGTAATCCTTGATCGGGCCGAAGATGCGGGCGCAGAACAGGCCGTCCCGCTCCGGCTTGAAGGTGCGGTAGTTGATGGTCTCGGGCTTCTTGATCTCGCCGTAGGACCAGCTGCGGATCCGCTCCGGGCTCGCGATCGAGATCCGGATGTGATCGAAGCTCTGCGCGCCGGTGGGCTGGCCGAAGATGTTCATCAGTTCATTCATGACGATCTCCTAAATATCCCTGCCTCAGCGCTCAGTAGGACTTCTGCAGCAGCTCGACGTTCAGGCCGAGCGACCGCATTTCCTTGACCAGCACGTTGAACGATTCCGGGATGCCGGCTTCGAAGGTGTCTTCGCCGCGAACGATGGCTTCGTAGACCTTGGTGCGGCCTGCGACGTCGTCGGACTTCACGGTCAGCATTTCCTGCAAGGTGTAGGCGGCACCGTAGGCCTGCAGCGCCCAGACCTCCATTTCGCCGAAGCGCTGGCCGCCGAACTGGGCCTTGCCGCCCAGCGGCTGCTGGGTGACGAGGCTGTAGGGACCGATCGAACGGGCATGGATCTTGTCGTCGACCAGGTGGTGCAGCTTCAGCATGTAGATGTAGCCGACGGTCACCTTGCGGTCGAAGGTCTCGCCGGTACGGCCGTCGACCAGCGTCACCTGGCCCGAGGCGTCGAGGCCGGCCTTGGCCAGATGCTCGACGATGTCGGGTTCGCGGGCGCCGTCGAAGACCGGAGTCGCGATCGGCACACCCTTGCGCAGGTTGCCGGCCAGTTCGACGACCTGGCGGTCGTCGAGGTCCTTGACCTTCTCGCGATACTCGCGGTCGTCATAGACCATCTCGAGCTCGGACCGCAGGCGGTCGAGCGCCGCGCCGCGCTGGACCTCGTCCAGCGCCGCGCCGACCTTCTTGCCGAGGCCCGCGCAGGCCCAGCCCAGATGGGTCTCGAGGATCTGGCCGACGTTCATGCGCGACGGCACGCCCAGCGGGTTCAGCACCAGGTCGACCGGCTGGCCGTCCTGCAGGTAGGGCATGTCTTCCTCGGGCAGGATGCGCGAGACGACACCCTTGTTGCCGTGGCGGCCGGCCATCTTGTCGCCGGGCTGCAGCTTGCGCTTCACCGCGACGAAGACCTTGACCATCTTCATCACGCCCGGGGGCAGCTCGTCGCCGCGCTGCAGCTTCTCGACCTTGTTCTCGAAGCGGGCCTGCAGGCGCGCCATCGCGGTGTCGTACTGCTTCTTCAGCGCCTCGAGGTCGTCGTTGCCCTCGCCCTTCAGCACGATCTGCCACCACTGACCGGTGGTCAGGCTGTCGAGCACCTCGGGCGTCACTTCGCCGCCGTCACGGAAGCCCTTCGGCCCTTTCTCGGCCTGCTTGCCGACCAAGAGTTCGCGCAGGCGGCCGAAGATCGACCGCTCGAGGATCGCGCGGGCATCCTCGCGGTCCTTGGCCAGACGCTCGATTTCCGACTTCTCGATGGCCAGCGCACGCTCGTCCTTGTCGACGCCGTGGCGGTTGAACACGCGCACCTCGACGACCGTGCCCGAGACACCCGGCGGCACGCGCAGCGAGGTGTCGCGAACGTCCGAGGCCTTCTCGCCGAAGATGGCGCGCAGCAGCTTCTCTTCCGGCGTCATCGGGCTTTCGCCCTTCGGCGTGATCTTGCCGACCAGGATGTCGCCCGGCTTGACCTCGGCACCGATGTAGACGATGCCGGCCTCGTCCATGTTCTTGAGGCCTTCCTCACCCACGTTCGGAATGTCGCGGGTGATTTCCTCGGGCCCGAGCTTGGTGTCGCGGGCCATCACCTCGAATTCCTCGATGTGGATCGAGGTGAAGACGTCGTCCTTGACGATCCGCTCGGAGATCAGGATCGAATCTTCGAAGTTGTAGCCGTTCCAGGGCATGAACGCGACGAGCGCGTTGCGGCCCAGCGCCAGTTCGCCCAGCTCGGTCGACGGGCCGTCGGCGATGATGTCGCCGACCCGCACGATGTCGCCCACCTTCACCAGCGGCTTCTGGTTGATGCAGGTGTTCTGGTTCGACCGCTGGAACTTCAGCAGGTTGTAGATGTCGACGCCCGAGCGGGAGAGATCGGTCTCCTCGGTCGCGCGCACGACGATGCGGGTGGCGTCGATCTGGTCGACGATGCCCGACCGGCGGGCGACGATCGTCGCGCCGGAGTCACGGGCGACCACCTCTTCCATGCCGGTGCCGACCAGCGGCGCCTCGGCGCGGACCAGCGGCACCGCCTGGCGCTGCATGTTCGAGCCCATCAGCGCGCGGTTGGCGTCGTCGTTCTCGAGGAACGGGATCAGCGCCGCGGCGACCGAGACGAGCTGCTTGGGCGACACGTCGATGAAATGGATCTGCTCGGGGCGCACCATGACGAAGTCGCCCGCCGCGCGGCAGGAGACGAGGTCGGCGGCGAAGCCGCCCTCGGCGGTCAGCTCGGCGTTGGCCTGGGCGATCGTATACTTGCCCTCTTCCATCGCCGTCAGATACAGCACCTCGGACGTCACCTTGCCGTCGCGCACGCGGCGATACGGGCTTTCGATGAAGCCGTACTGGTTGACGCGCGCATAGGTCGCCAGCGAGTTGATCAGGCCGATGTTCGGGCCTTCCGGCGTCTCGATCGGGCAGATGCGGCCGTAATGCGTCGGATGGACGTCGCGCACCTCGAAGCCGGCGCGCTCGCGGGTCAGACCGCCCGGCCCGAGCGCCGACAGGCGGCGCTTGTGGGTGATTTCCGACAGCGGGTTGGTCTGGTCCATGAACTGCGACAGCTGCGACGAGCCGAAGAATTCGCGCACCGCCGCCGCCGCCGGCTTGGCGTTGATCAGGTCATGGGGCATGACCGTGTCGATCTCGACCGACGACATGCGCTCGCGGATCGCGCGCTCCATGCGCAGCAGGCCGATGCGGTACTGGTTCTCCATCAACTCGCCGACCGAGCGGACGCGGCGGTTGCCGAGATGGTCGATGTCGTCGATCTCGCCGCGGCCGTCCTTGAGTTCGGCCAGGGTCTTGATCACCTCGATGATGTCCTCGGTACGCAGCGTGCGCATCGTGTCCGGGGTGTCGAGGTTGAGGCGCGAGTTCATCTTGACGCGGCCGACCGCCGACAGGTCGTAGCGCTCGATGTCGAAGAACAGGCCCTTGAACAGCGCCTCGGCGGTTTCCTGCGTCGGCGGCTCGCCCGGGCGCATCACGCGGTAGATCTCGTACAGCGCCTGGTCGCGGCTCGGATTCTTGTCGATGACCATCGTGTTGCGGATGTAGGCGCCGATGGTCACGCCGTCGACGTCGAGCGTCGGCAGCTCGGCCGTGCCGATCGATTCAAGCGTCTCGACCGCCTGCAGCGACAGTTCCTCGCCGGCCTCGACGTAGACTTCGCCGGTATCCTCGTTGACGATGTCGGAGGCGACATAGCGGCCGACCAGGTCCTGGCTGGAAACCAGCAGTTCCTTGAGGCCCTCGCCCTCGAGCTTCTTGGCCAGGCGCGGGGTGATCTTGGTGCCCTGCTCGACCACGACCTTGCCGGTCTGGGCGTTGATCAGGTCCGAGTTCGCGCGCACGTTGCGCCAGCGCTCGGGGTTGAACTCGGTGCGCCAGCCCATCTTGTCGCGGCGGTAGACGACCTTCTTGTAGAAGGCGTCGAGGATGTCCTCGGAGGTCAGGCCGAGCGCGAAGAGCAGCGTGGTGACCGGCAGCTTGCGGCGGCGGTCGATGCGGACATGGACGATGTCCTTGGCGTCGAATTCGAAATCGAGCCACGAGCCGCGATAGGGAATGACGCGGGCGGCGTAGAGATACTTGCCCGACGAATGGGTCTTGCCCTTGTCGTGGTCGAAGAACACGCCGGGCGACCGGTGCATCTGGCTGACGATGACGCGCTCGGTGCCGTTCACGATGAACGTGCCCTTGTCGGTCATCAGCGGCATGTCGCCCATGTAGACGTCCTGCTCCTTGATATCGAGCACGGACTTGGCGCCGGTGTCGGGATCGACCTCGAACACGATCAGGCGCAGGGTGACCTTGAGCGGCGCGGCGAAGGTCATGCCGCGCTGCTGGCACTCGTCCACGTCGTATTTCGGCGGCTCGAATTCGAACTTGACGAATTCCAGGCTGGCGGTCTGGGAGAAATCCTTGATCGGGAAGACCGACTTGAACACGCCCTGCAGACCCGCGTCGCCGCGATCGTCGGGCAGGATGTTCATCATCAGGAAGGATTCATAGGACGACTTCTGAACCTCGATCAGGTTCGGCATCGTCGTCACGGTCGGAATCCGACCGAAATTCTTGCGGACGCGCTTACGGGCGGTGAACGTCAGCTGCATTGTGGTCTTTTCCCTCACAAGCTTGCCCTTGCGGGCAGTGCCTCGGATCCGTCGCCTGCGGATCGCCCAAGGCCCGGACAGGGCAGCGATGGATTTCGCGGGCCCATTACCCCGCCGGGCGATCGCCGCGCCCCAAGCCCTGTCCGTCGTCTGCCGCTACTCGCCCGTGGCCCAGGCCCCCGCGTGAATACCGGCGGGAACGGCACCGACTTGGCCCTCGGCAGGGATAGTCATATAGGTCGGCGAATCGCTACGGGGAGGGGGCGAGGCCCCCTCCCCAAGCGATCGAGGCTAACGATAGCCCGAGACCGGCAACGCACACAAATGCGTTACTTGACCTCGACCTTCGCGCCGGCGCCTTCGAGGGTCGCCTTGATCTTGGCGGCTTCGTCCTTCGACACGCCTTCCTTGACGGGCTTCGGCGCGCCTTCGACCAGGTCCTTGGCTTCCTTGAGGCCCAGGCCGGTGATCGCGCGGACTTCCTTGATCACGTTGATCTTGGTCGCACCCGCGTCGGTCAGGATGACGTTGAACTCGGTCTGCTCCTCGACCGGGGCGGCGGCGGCGCCACCGGCGACGGCGGCAACGGCCACCGGGGCGGCGGCGGTCACGCCCCACTTCTCTTCGAGGAGCTTGGCCAGCTCGGCGGCCTCGAGAACGGTCAGGGTCGACAGCTCGTCAACGATCTTCTGCAGGTCAGCCATGATACTCTTCCTTAGGGATCAATTAGATGGATGGGTTGGGTTCGAGGGCCGGCTCAGGCCGCTTCTTCGCCCGACTTGGCATAAGCGTTGAACACGCGGGCAAGCTTCGAGGCGGGCGCCTGGACGACGCCGGCGACCTTGGTCGCGGGGGCGTTCAGGAGGCCGATGATCTTGCCGCGCAGTTCGTCCAGCGAGGGCAGGGTCGCCAAGGCCTTGACGCTGTTGACGTCAAGCTTGGAATCGCCCATGGCGCCGCCGAGAAGCACGAGCTTGTCGTTCTTCTTGGCGAACTCCACGATGACCTTCGCGGCGCCGACGGGATCGCTGGAAGTCGCGATGCCGGTCGGCCCCTTGAACAGGCCGTCGATCTGCTGGTAACGCGTGCCGTCGAGGGCGAGACGGGTAAGCCGATTCTTCGTCACTTTGAAGCTGGCGCCAGCCGCCTTGATCTGGCGGCGCAGATCGGTCATCTGCGCCACGGTCAGACCGGCGTTCTGGACGACGACTACGACCTCGGTCTCGGTAAAGACCTGGCGCAGCTCTTCGACCAGCTTCTGCTTTGCAGCTCGGTCCACTGCTCGTCTCCTACGCTCGGTCCCGGCCTTGCGACCGGTTCCGGTTGCACGAGGAGCCGTCGCGGGTTTCCCCGTCCCGGCTCCAACTCGCCTGTCCCAGGAGGCGACTTACGCCCTCGATCCCGCTACCCACCCGAAAAACCGGGGAAGGCAGTGAACTCAATGGTGTCTTGTCGTCTACCCGTCTGCGCGGGTGGTAAACCCTTAAGCTGCCGGTTGCCCGGCAACGCCCGCGGTCTCGGACAGGATGGCCGCTCCCCTTGCGGGAAACGGCCGCCTTCCCCGCCGCATCGGGTCGCCCCGACGCGGCGGAAACTCAAATCAGCCTCAGGCCGAAGCCTCGGTGGCGGTCGCGAGATCGACGCGCACGCCCGGGCCCATCGTCGACGACAGGGCGACCTTCTTCAGGTACTGCCCCTTGGCGCCGGCCGGCTTGGCCTTGACCACGGCGTCGATGAACGCGTGGATGTTCTGGACGATCGCCTCTTCCGAGAAGCTCGCCTTGCCGACGCCGGCATGGATCAGCCCGGCCTTCTCGACGCGGAACTCGACCTGGCCGCCCTTGACCGCCTTGACGGCGCCGGCGACGTCCATGGTCACGGTGCCGAGCTTCGGGTTCGGCATCAGGCCGCGCGGGCCCAGCACCTTGCCGAGCTTGCCGACCACGGCCATCATGTCCGGGGTGGCGATGCAGCGGTCGAAATCGATCGCGCCGGCCAGGATCTTCTCGGCCAGATCGTCGGCGCCGACCAGATCGGCACCGGCCTTGGTCGCCTCGTCGGCCTTCGGGCCGCGGGCGAACACGGCGACGCGGACGGTCTTGCCGGTGCCGTTCGGCAGGTTGACGACGCCGCGGACCATCTGGTCGGCGTGGCGGGGATCGACGCCCAGGTTCAGCGCGACCTCAATGGTCTCGTCGAACTTGGCCTTCGCGTTGCCCTTGACCAGCTTGACCGCGTCGGCGAGGGCGTAGCGGGTGTCGCGGTTGACGGTGGCGGAGATCGCCTTGTAGCGCTTGCCGGTGGCCATCTCTGTTACTCCTTGACCGTCAGGCCCATCGAACGGGCCGACCCGATGATCATGCGGCTCGCCGCCTCGACGTCGAACGCGTTCAGGTCCTTCATCTTGGCCTGCGCGATCTCGCGGATCTGGGCCATGGTGATCGAACCGACATTGGCCTCGCGGCCGGTCGCCTTCGAACCCGACTTCACGCCCGAAGCCTTCTTCAGGAAATAGGTGACCGGCGGGGTCTTGGTCACGAACGTGAACGAGCGGTCCGAGAACACGGTGATGACGACCGGAATCGGCATCTCGGGCTCGAGGTCCTTGGTCTGCGCGTTGAACGCCTTGCAGAACTCCATGATGTTCACGCCGCGCTGGCCGAGCGCCGGGCCGATCGGCGGCGACGGATTGGCCTTGCCGGCGGGCACCTGGAGCTTGATGTACCCGTCAATTTTCTTCGCCATAACAACTACCCTTTCTCAAGCGGGTGGCGTGGTCCGGCCGTGGCGATGGCCTCCCACACACGTTCGCCGGCGGGAATACCCCGCCGGGCGGAACTTCGATTAAACTGAACTCAGACCTTCTCGACCTGGCTGTATTCCAGCTCGACCGGGGTCGCGCGGCCGAAGATCGAGACCGAAACCTTGAGGCGCGAACGCTCCTCGTCGACTTCCTCGACCACGCCGTTGAACGAGGTGAAGGGGCCGTCGGCCACCCGCACCTGCTCGCCGATGTCGAAGGTGATCGAGGGCTTGGGCCGGTCGACACCTTCCTTGACCTGGCGCATGATCCGGTCGGCCTCGGCATCCGAGATCGGCGACGGCTTGTTGGCCGTGCCGAGGAAGCCGGTCACCTTCTGCGTATTCTTGACGAGATGATAGCTCTCGTCGGTCATCTCCATCTTCACCAGCACGTAGCCGGGGAAGAACTTGCGTTCGGCATTCACCTTCTGGCCGCGGCGCACTTCGACGACTTCCTCGACCGGAACGAGGATTTCCTCGAACTTCTCGGACATGCCCTTCTGTGCGGCCTGCTCGACCAGCGACTGCTTCACGCGCTTTTCGAAGCCGGAATAGACCTGAACGATGTACCAGCGCATCGCCATCGTCACGCCCCCAGGTTGAGAACGAAGCGAACGCCGACGTTCAGGATCTGGTCGACCACGAAGAAGAACAACGCCATGACGAAAATCATGACGAACACCATCGCGGTGGTGACCATCGTCTCCTTGCGAGTCGGCCACGTCACTTTCGCCACTTCCTGGCGAACCTGACGGAAGAACTCGACTACACCGGTCTTCGTGCTCATCGCATCTCGTTCTATGGCGAGCGACCCACCTTCCAGCGCATTGCTGCTGCCGGATCGGCAGATCCCCACTGCATTGTTACCACCAACGCCGGAGCCCGCCGGAAAGCCGGCGGGTTCCAGGCGGCCGCATCAGCGATGCGGCCTTCACAATCCGAATTTGCGGCCTTGATTACTGCCCCGGCGGCCGTTCGTCAAGCCGCCGTTGCCGGACCCTGGCCTGCCGCGACCCGCCCGAAGACCGGGAGGGCGTTGGCAGGAGTGGAGGGACTCGAACCCCCAACCCCCGGTTTTGGAGACCGGTGCTCTAGCCGATTGAGCTACACTCCTTCGCCCCCACTTGCGATCCCGAAGGATCGCAAGCGGTTAGTCAACTCGTTCGAACTTACTCGACGATCGAAGCGACGACGCCGGCGCCGACGGTGCGGCCGCCTTCACGGATGGCGAAGCGCAGGCCTTCGTCCATCGCGATCGGGGCGATCAGCGTCACTTCCATCGAGATGTTGTCGCCCGGCATCACCATCTCGGTGCCTTCCGGCAGCGTCACCACGCCGGTCACGTCCGTCGTGCGGAAGTAGAACTGCGGGCGGTAGTTGGTGAAGAACGGGGTGTGGCGACCGCCTTCTTCCTTCGTCAGGATGTAGGCTTCGGCCTTGAACTTCGTGTGCGGCTTGATCGAACCCGGCTTGGCCAGCACCTGGCCGCGCTCGACGTCCTCACGCGCAACGCCGCGCACCAGCGCGCCGATGTTGTCGCCCGCCTCGCC
>JAFKFH010000031.1 GCA_017307375.1 Alphaproteobacteria bacterium | reverse complement strand
TTCGGTGCCGCGGGCGGGGCGGGTCCGGTCGCGGTGGCCGGGCCGGGCTTCACGCTGAGCCTGGACGGTCGGACGTCGACCCTGGCGGTAGCCGACAGCAGCATGACCCTATCGCCATTCCCGATCGGGGGTGGTTCGACGACCGCCTATGCCGGCCTGCCGCAGGCGGGCTGGTGGTACGAGCCGGCGGCCGAAGGCTCGGGCAACGGCTATTTCCTGGCGATCAACACCCAGGTCGCGGCGACCGGCGCGATCAGCCAGATGGCCTATCTGTCGATCCTGACCTTCGACACGCAGGGGCGGGCGGTCTGGTATGCGGCGCAAGGCGCGCTCGCGCCCGGGCTGTCGACCACGCTTTACCGCTACACCGGCGGTACCACGGTCGACGGTAGCGCCGCCGGGCAGGTGCGGCTGACGTTCGAAGGCACCGACCGCGCCGCCCTTACCTTGCCCAACGGCCGCACCGCCAGCCTGGCACGCTGGCGGTTCTGATCAGCCGAGCCGGGTGTAGGCGTCGGCCAGGCCCTTGTCGGCCTGGTCGGCGTCGATGCCGGCGATCTGGTCGGCGATGATGCGGCCCAGCGTGGGGAAGGTCGAACGCTCGACCTTCTTTTCCGGGTTCCAAAGGTCGCCGCGCAGGATCGCGCGGCCGCAATGGAAATAGACCTGGTCGATGGCGATCTCCATCGCCGACTGCGGCAGGGCGTTATGCGATTCCATGGTCGCGAGCAAGGCCGGGTCGGTTACGATCCGGGCACGGCCGTTGACCCGCAGCGTCTCGTTGATGCCCGGCACGAAGAACAGCAGGCCGACCTGGGGCGATGCCAAGACGTTCGACAGCGAGTCGAGCAGGTTGTTGCCGCGCCGGTCCGGCATCAGAAGTGTCTTGTCGTCGACGATCCGCACGAAACCCGGCGCATCGCCGCGTGGCGAACAGTCGGTGCCATCGGGGCCATGCGTCGCCAGCGCGACGAACGGCGACAGCGAGATGAAATGTCTCGCATGCTGGTCGAGCCTGGGCAGGATCTTCTTGCGGACCTCGCCGGCCGAGGCATAGGTCTGGCGCAGCGCGGTTTCGTCGGTAATCGCGGTCATCGTCAGGATTTCTCCGGCAATCAGACAGGGTCGATCGGGGCGTGGATTCCGGCATGGGTCTCGATGGCTTCGGCCGCGGCGAGGCAGAGATCCTCGCGGTAACGGCCGGCTACGACCTGCACGCCGAGCGGAATGCGGCCGGGATGGTGGATCGCCGGCACCGTTATCGCGGGCAAACCCAGCACCGAGATCGCCAGCAGCGGCCGCTGTGCCGCAATCAGTCCCGCGGTGGTCGCACCATCGCGCAGATCGTAGTCGATCGGCAAGGGCGGTTTCGCCGAAACCGGCATGACCACCACCGGGTACTGTTCCAGGAACAATTGCCACTGGCGCAGCCGGGTTTCCCGCTCGCCCAGTGCCGCGAGGTAGTCGGCCAGGCTGCCCGAGGCCGTATTGCCTTCGGTCAGCAGCCGCAGCGACCGGCGGGCGTTGTCGTCGCCATAGGCCTCGATCGCCGGCCCCAGACTCGACAGGATATCGTCGAGCGCAAGGCGCAGCCACAGCGCGGCGGTACCGTCGACATCGGGGGGCGAGACCTCGTCGACCTGGTAACCGGCGGCGACGAGCGCCCGGCCGGCCGCCTGCACGGCGTCCGCCACTTCCGGGCTGACGCCGTCGCCGAGCGGATCGATGGCGAGGGCCGCGCGCCGCGGCTGCGGCGGCCCGGCCAGCGGCGCATCGACCCAGCGGGTGTCGTGGGGCGAGCCGGGCGACATCGCGGCCAGGCCCAGCCGCAGGTCGCGCACGCTGCGCGCGATCGGGCCGGCGACCGCCATCAGGTGCGACGACAGCGACCGCGCGCCCTTGGCCGAATGATTGAACGCGGGGATCCTGCCGAAGGTCGTGCGCAGCCCGGCGACGCCGCAGCAATAGGCGGGATAGCGGATCGAGCCGCCGATATCGTTGCCCTGCGACAACGGGCCGATGCCGGCGGCGACGGCGGCGGCAGCCCCGCCCGACGACCCGCCACAGGTCAGCCCGCGGTCCCAGGGGTTGAAGGTCTGGCCGTGCAGGCTGTTGTCGGTGAACCAGCGCATCGAAAAGACTGGCGCATTGGTGCGCCCGATGACGATCGCCCCGGCCCGTTTCAAGTTGGCGATTACCGGGCTGTCGATTTCGGCGATCAGCCCCGCCGCGGCATGGATGCCGTTGTCGGTGGGCAGGCCGGCCTGGTCGGTGTTGATCTTCGTCGTCACCGGCACGCCGTGCAGCGGGGGCAGTGCCTCGCCGTGGGCCTGGGCGGCGTCCGCCGCGTCGGCCTGTGCCAATGCGGCCTCCGCGGTCGTCAGCGTGATCGCGTTGAGCCGTGGATTGACGGCGGCGAGGCGATCCAGCGTCGCCGACACCGCCTCGCGGGCCGACAGCCGGCCGCGGGCGATTTCGGCGGCGAGTGCGGTTGCATCCATCGCCCAGGGTGCGGTCATGCCAGCGCTTCCTTCGTCGCGTCGAGTGTGGGGGTCGCCGCCAGCAATGCCTTGGTATAGGCATGCTGGGGCATGTCGAACACGGTATCACGGCTGCCCTGTTCGACGATCCTGCCGTTCTCCATCACGATCACCCGGTCGGCGATCTGTTCGACCGCGCCGAGATCGTGGCTGATGAACAGGCAGGCGAAATGGTGATGGCGTTGCAGGTCCTGGAAGAGCCGGAGGATCTGCTGCTGGATCGTCATGTCCAGAGCCGATACCGGCTCGTCGGCGACGACGAAGGCGGGCCGCCGCACGATGGCCCGCGCGATCGCCACGCGTTGCCGTTGTCCGCCCGAGAGTTCGTGCGGCAGGCGGCGGTCGTAGCCGCCGAGGCCGACTTCGTCGAGCGTCTCGGCGACGCGCCTGGCTTTCTCGGCCGGGCCGAGTTCTGGCAGATGCCGCAGCGGCTCGGCCACGATCTCGCCGATCCGCATCCGTGGGTCGAGCGACGAGTAGGGGTCCTGGAACACCAGCTGGCAGGCCAGGCGGAAGCGGTGCATCTCGGCCCGCCCGGCGGACAGGATGTCGGTCCCGCGGAAGGCGATGCTGCCGGATGTGGCGGGAACGAGCTTCAGGATGGCACGACCCAGCGTGGTCTTGCCCGAGCCGGAGCCGCCGACGACGGCGACCGTCTCGCCCTGCCGGATGTCGAGGCCGATGCCGTCGACGGCCCGGTGCCCGGGCAGCCGGCCGAGCCAGCGGCGCCGGCCGGGATAGGTGACGACGAGATCGCGCACCGAGATCAGCGGTTCGGCCGCCGGTGCCGCCGGTTCGGCCGCGCCGCGGCGGGGCAGGGCGTTGACCAGTTCGCGGGTGTAGCCGTCCTGCGGATTGTGCAGGATGTCGTGCGCGCTGCCCTGCTCGATCATCCTGCCTCGGCGCAACACCAGCGCGCGCTGGGCGTAGCGGGCGACGAGGCCGAGATTGTGGGTGATCAGCAGCGTCGCGGTGCCGTGGTCGCGCGCCAGCTCGACCATCAGGTCGAGCACCTCGCGCTGGGTGAGTGTGTCGAGCGCCGTGGTCGGTTCGTCGGCGATCAGCAGCTTCGGGCGCAAGGCCATCACCGAGGCGAGCATGATGCGCTGGCGCATGCCGCCCGAGAATTCGTGCGGGTAGGCGGCGAGGCAGCGTTCGGCATCGCGGATCTTGACGCGCTCGAGCATCGCGATCGACTGGCGGCGGATTTCGGCCGCCCCGATGTCGCGATGCAGCTTCAGGCCCTCGGCGATCTGGGCACCGATGGTATGGGCAGGATTGAGCGATACCATCGGTTCCTGGAACACCATGCCGACCGTGCCGCCCCGCACCTGGCGCAGGCGTTCGGGCGACATGCCGGCCATGTCCTCGCCATCGAGGCGGATGGTGCCGCCGGTCTGGACGAGGGCGGGGGGCAGCAGTCTCAGCACGGCGCGGGCGGCCAGCGTCTTGCCGCTGCCGGATTCGCCGACCAGGGCCAGGAATTCCCCCGGGGCCAGCGTGAAGGAGATGTCGTCGACGACGGTCCGCGACGGCGCCGTCAGTTCGATCCGCAGGTTTTCGACCGTCAGCAGCGCGCTCATGCCGAGGTCATCCGCGGATCGAAGCGGTCGCGCAGCGCATCGCCGAGAAGATTGATGCCGAGCATGGTCAGGGCGATGCAGATGCCGGGGACGAGGCCGAGCCAGACCGACGATTCCAGATGCGGCCGTGCGGCGGCCAGCATGTTGCCCCAGGTCGGTGCCGGTGGCGGCACGCCGAGTCCGAGGAACGACAGCGAGCTTTCGGCCAGCAATGTCCAGCCGAACATCGAGGTGGCGAGCACCGCGACCGGGGCCAGCGCATTGGGCAGGATGTGGCGGAACATCGAATAGAGATCGGAATTGCCGATCATCCGCGATGCCTCGACGAATTCCTTCTCGCGCAGCGACAGCACGGTGCCCCGCACCACCCGCACCACCGATGGGGTATAGGCGATGCCGAGCGCGATGATCACGCCGTGGCGGTTCGCGCCCATCACCACCATCAGGCTCAATGCCAGCAGGATGCCGGGGAAGGCCAGCAGCGCATCGTTGCCCATCATCAGGATGCGGTCGGTCCAGCCGCGCAGATAGCCGGTGACCACACCGAGCGCCGTGCCGACCGTGATCGCGAAGACCACGGTCAGGAACGAGATCAGGAATGAGGCCGAGGCCCCGGCCATCGCCCGGCTGAGCACGTCGCGGCCGAATTCGTCGGTCCCGAACCAGTGGGCGGCCGATGGCGGCTTCAGCCGCATCCGCAGTTGCAGGGCCAACGGATCGTAGGGCGTCCAGAAGGCGGCGACGATCGCCGCGATCAGCAGGGTGCCAATCAGCACGATGCCGATCAGGCCGTTCAGGCCGAGGCGGAAACGGGGCTGGCTCATTCGGCGGTCACCCGCGGATCGAAGAGAGGATAGCAGAGGTCGACCACCAGATTGACCATGACATAGATGACCGCGGTGAACAGCAGGCATCCCTGCACGATCGGGTAGTCGCGGGCGAAGATCGCATCGACCATCAGCCGGCCGAAGCCGGGCAGGGTGAAGACGGTCTCGATGACGGCGATGCCGCCGAGCAGGTTGCCGAGGATCAGCCCGATCAGTGTCCAGGTCGGGGCGAAGGCGTTGGGCAGCACGTGCCGCGCCAGCACCCCGGCTTCGGGCACGCCCTTGGCGCGGGCATGGGTCACGTACTCGAGTCGCAGGACCTCGATCGCCGCCGCCCGCGACATCCGGGTGATGACGCCGATCTCGATCAGCGTCAGCGTGGCGATCGGCAGCACCAGATAGACCAGCGCCGCGCCCGGGCTTTCCGAGAACGGCACGTAGCCGATCACCGGCAGCCAGCCGAGCTTCAGCCCGAACAGCAGCAACAGCAGCAGGCCCAGCCAGAACGACGGCAGCGACAGCAGCAAGGTTGCGCTCGCGACGATCGCCACGTCGGTCAGCTTGTTCTGGCGCCAGGCGGCGATCAGCCCGCCCGGCACCGAGATCAGCGCGGCCAGCGCCACCGCCACCAGCACGATGACGGCCGAGACCTGGAAGCGGGCGATCATCAGCGGCAGCACCGGCTGGCCGGTGGTGATCGACTGCCCGAAATCGCCGGTCGCGATCTTGGAGAGCCACAGCCCGAACTGGACGGGCATCGGCTGGTCGAGGCCGTATTGCATGCGCAGCGCGGCGACGGATTGCGGATCGGCCGAATCGCCCAGCATCAGCTGCACGGGGTCGCCGGGTATCAGCCGGATCAGGGCGAATACCGCGATCGACACCAGCAGCAGCGTGGGTATGGCGGTCGCCAGCCTGCGGACGAGATAGCCGATCATCGGGTCAGTCCAGGTCGAGACGGTAGGTGGTGAACTCGCGGTTCAGGGCCGGCAGCAGCGCCACCTCCATGATGCCCGCGGCCGGCTGCAGCACGATCATCGCGACCGTGGCGCTGAGATTGTTCGACCTGGTCTGGCGCGGCGGACGGCAGACCGACCAGGGGGTGGCGAAGTCGTCGAACAGCGCCGCCTTGACGTCATCGACGGTGATCCGCCCGATCTTGGGGGTCAGCGAATCGCGGACGCGGATGTCGCGATAGAGGCTGTCCGGCGTCTGGGCTATGCCGGTGTCCCGGACCTTGCCCAGCGCCACCGGGCTCAGCCAGTGATTGGCATGCACCAGCAGGCCGCGATCATGCTGGACCAGGAAGGTTTCGTCCGGCGCGCATTCGAAATCGAGCGTCACCCCGGCCTTGTGGCTGATCATGATGTTGTTGGAAGCCGATTTCGGCGTCACGTAGACCGTGCGCATCGCCTCGGCCAGATGCGGGGTTTCCAGCACCTTGCGGCGCAGCAGCGCCAGCGGCATGCCGAGCTGGCGGTAGTCCCGGTCCGATTCCAGGTAGTTTGCGGTGATCGAGATGCCCGCGGCGTTGAACCCGGATCGCGCCAGCGCGCCGGCCTCGGTGAAGGTGAGGATGTCGGGGCCGTCGTCGCGGCGGATGCGCAGGACCACGGCGGTCTCGGCGCATTCCATCTTCCAGTCCCAGTTCTGGGCATGGATCAGGTCGCCGCCGGTCGCCTGCTGCAGGGCCACGACCCCGGTGCAGCCGTCGGGTCCTTCACGCTCCATCAGGCGGCGGCGCAGATCCGGGCGCTGGGCCAGCTTGAGGATCTCGGTGCGGGCATTCAGCAGCACGATGTCCTCGAAGGTGACCCCGGCCCCCTCGGCGATGCCGCGCATCTCGTCGATATAGCTGGCATCGAAAGCCGCGATCGTCGGCAGGAACTCGCCGACGATCGCCGCGATCGACTCGCCGTTCAGGGCCAGGTCGTCGAGATGGGCGCCGTAGACCTCGAGGCCGCGGCGGATGCGCGCCGCGGCGGCGGCGCCGTATTGCCGGCCGCGTTCGCGCGGCGGGCCGGAAACCTCGATCAGAGGGCAGGGCTCGACCATGCCGGTATTGTCCTTCAATGCAATTGCAGTTCCGTGAACCTTAATGTATTTTGCAACATCATGAAACATGAAATCGAGCTCGAGCCCAGCCGATTGCAGCGCGACCTGCTTCCCCGCATCGTCGGCCTGCTGCGTCGCGAGGCCGAGACCGGCGGCGTGCTGACCGAGGTGACGCTGGCCGAGAAGCTGCAGGTGTCGCGCACCCCGGTGCGAGCGGCGCTGGCCCGGCTGGCCGAGCGCGGGGTCATCGCGCGCCGCCCGCGCCAGGGGATCGTGCTGACCGGGGTCGAGGATGATGAGATCGACGGGCTGGCCGCGCCCGAACCGTCCGATATCGACCGGCTGTTTCTTGCCATCGCGCGGGACCGCATGGCCCGGCGCCTGCCGGCAGAGGTTTCCGAGGCCGACCTGATGCGGCGCTACGACGTCACCCGCTCGCTGCTGCTCAGGGTGCTCGCCAAGATGAGCGAGGTGGCGCTGGTCGAGCGCAAGCCCGGCCACGGCTGGCACTTCCTGTCGTCGAGCGAGGATCCCGAGGCCCGGGCCGAGTCATACCGCTATCGCCGGATCATCGAGCCGGCGGCGCTGCTGGAGCCCGGCTTCCGGCTCGATCCCGGCTGGGCGGCGGAGATGCGGCGGCGCCACGAGACGATGATGGCCACACCCTGGCGCGAGGATCTCTCGATCGCGCTGTTCGAGATGAACGCCGATTTCCATGCGGGTCTGGCCGCCGCCTCGGGCAACCGCTATCTCGAACTGGCGGTGCAGCAGCAGAATCGCCTGCGGCGCTTTGCCAACTATGCCTGGGCCTTCGGGGTCGAGCGCGTGGTGGTGTCCTGCCGCGAGCATCTGGAAATCCTCGATCGGCTGGAAAGCGGCGAGCGCGATATCGCCGCCTTGCTGATGCGCCGCCATCTCGATATCGCCCGCGATCTGCCAAGGCTCGATAGCTGACGGATTATATGTTATGAAAAACCACACGACGCTCGGTTAGTACGATACCGGCGCGACGCCGTTCTTCGCGCTCGGCTCCGACCAGCGGGTCTCATACTGCCTGCATGTGCCTGAAACCATCCGCGACGAGGATCCCTCCGGCTATCGCCTCGTCGTCGCGATGCACGGCACCGGTCGCACCGCCGCGGCCTATCGGGACCGTTTCGCGGCCTTCGCCGAGGCGCATCGCTGCATCGTGCTGGCACCGCTTTTTCCCGTCGGGCTGATCGAGCCGGGCGAGTTGTCGAACTACAAGCGCATCCTGTTCCATGACATGCGCTTCGATCGCCTGCTGCTCGACATGGTCGACGAGGTCGACGCCAAGTATCGGATCGATACCGCCCGGTTCTGCCTGTTCGGCTTTTCGGGTGGCGGGCATTTCACCCATCGCTTCCTCTATCTGCATCCCAGGCGGCTTGCCGCCGTTTCGATCGGGGCGCCCGGCCAGGTGACGCTGCTCGGCGACGATCACGACTGGTGGGTCGGTACCGGCAATTTCCGGCAGGTCTTCGGCCAGGACCTCGACATTCCGGCGATGCGCGATGTCGCGGTGCAGATGGTCGTCGGGGCCGAGGATACCGAAACCTGGGAAATCACCGTGCATCCCGGCGACAAGGGCTGGGTCGAGGGCGCCAACATGGCCGGGGCCACGCGGCTCGACCGCATGCGCTCGCTGAAGGCCGCGTTCGAGGCGCACGGCATCGCGGTGCGTCACGACGTCGTGCCGGGTGTCGCCCACGAAGGGCTGAAGGTGCTGGCGCCCGTGCAGACATTCTTCGCCGATGTCATTTCTGCCGAACGGAAAGGGGCCGTTGCCCGATGAAACGCCTGCGTGAAGTCCTGCTTGCCACCGCCTGCGTTCTCGCGGCCTTGCCGGCCTGCGCCCAGCAGGGGCGGCAGATCGACCGGCTCAACGTCGTGTTGTCGGCCGACATGCGCTCGTCCAGCCCCGGGGTGCAGCGCGACGGGAATTCCGACATCGTGCTGCATCATGTCGTCGAGGGGCTGGTCGCCCCGCGCGAGGACCTGTCGGTGGCGCCGATGCTGGCCAGATCCTGGACGGTCGAGGATGGCGGCCGGACCTATCGCTTCGTCCTGCGCGACGACGTCACTTTTCACAACGGGGCCAGGCTGACCTCTGCCGAGGTGGTGGCCTCCTGGCGGCGCTATCTCGACCCGAAGACCCAGTGGCAATGCATCCGCTTCTTCGACGGCGCGCAGGGCCCGAAGATCGAGGCGGTCGAGGCACCGGACGCGCGCACGGTCGTCTTCCGCATCGCCGAGGCTTCGGCCCTGTTCCTGATCGGCATGGCCAACCTGCAATGCAATGCGGCGATCGTGCACGGCGACTCGATCGGCGCGGACGGCAGCTGGATCGCGCCGATCGGTACCGGCCCCTACCGTCTGGCCGACTGGCAGCGCGGCCGCTTTGTCGAACTGGAGCGTTTTGCCGCCTACAGCCCGCTGCCCGGCGAGCGCGACGGGCTGGTCGGGGGCAAGCATGGCTATGCCCAGAAGATCCGGTTCCAGATCACGCCCGATACCTCGGTGATGCGCGGTGCCCTGCTGTCGGGCGATATCGACATCAACCCGGCGCTGTCGCCCAGCGATATCGATGACGCGAAGAAGCGGGGCATTCAGGTCCAGGTCCAGTCGACCCTGGCCTGGCGCGCCATGCTGCTGCAGACCCAGGATCCGCTGCTGCAGGACGTGCGGATCCGGCGCGCGATCGCCCATTCCATCGACCTGGCCGCGATCGCCGATGCCGCCTCCTTCGGCCTTGCCCCGGCCAATCCGTCGGCGGTGCCGGTTGCCAGCCGCTTCTACAACGACAAGTTCAAGGCCTGGCCGGCCTACGATCCGGCGGCGGCGCGACGCCTGCTCACGGAGGCCGGCTACAAGGGCCAGCCGATCCGGATCCAGTCGAACATGCGTCCCGGCGGCTATAACGACATCGCGGTCTCGATCCAGGCGATGCTGGCCGCGACCGGCATCAACGCCCAGATCGAAGTGCTGGACTGGGCGACCCAATTGCAGAATTACCTGGTCGGCAAGTTCCAGATGTCCTCCTTCGCCTATTCGGCCCGCCTCGATCCCTCGCTCGGCTATGCCTCGGTCGTCGGCGACAAGGCTAAGCTGCCTTCGGCGCAGTGGGACGACGCCACCGCCCGCGATCTCCTGGATCGCGCGGGCCGGACCGAGGATCAGGCCGCCCGCCAGGCGCTGTTCGAGGAACTGCATGTCCGGATGGCCGAGGCGGTGCCGATCCTGGGCCTCTACAACGACGTGCTGGTGACCGGGGCCGGGCCGAAGGTGCGCGGCTACAAGCCCTGGGCCACGGCGCTCGAACGCTACTGGGGGGTGTGGAAGGACTGAGGCCGCCGGGCCGGGAAAGGGGGCTTTCTCGGCCATTGGCCGCCTGACTGTTATGCTGTATATCTAACCGATGCCCGCGAGACGACAAACGACGGGCTTCGGGAGGATAGACCATGACGACAGGACCATTCCGTCCGACCCGCCGGGTCGTGACCACCGGCCTCGCGGCCCTCGGTGCCGTGGCGCCCTTCAATATCGGCCGCGCCCAGGCCAAGCCCCTCAGGATCGGCACGCTGCTGCCCAAGTCGGGCATCCAGGCCTTCATCGGCCAATCCTGCCAGAAGGGCGTCGAGCTCGCCCAGGAACTGCTGCCCCAGCTCGGCTACGAGCAGAAGATCGAGGTGATGGCGGCGGATTTCGAATCCAACCCGGACATCGCCCGCAGCCGGGCCGAGCGGCTGATCGCCGACGGCGCCGACCTGCTGATCGGCCCGTTCGATTCCGGTGCCGCCATGGCCATCTCGCAGGTCACCGAGCAGAAGAAGATCCCGTTCGTCGTCAATATCGCGGCGGTGCCGCAACTGACCGAGCAGGGCTACAAGACCGTCTTCCGCATCTTCCCGACCTCGGTCGACATCGTGAAGAACGGTCTGTCCGGCATGAAGACCCTGTTCCAGACCGTCGGCAAGACGCCGCAGACGGCGGTCTTCATGTGCATCAACGATACCTACGGCCAGTCCAACCGGGCCGCGATCGACAAGCTGGCCCCGACGCTCGACCTGCCGTTCAAGATCGTCGACACCATCATGTACGACCCGGCCGCCCGCGACCTGTCGGTCGAGGTGGCCAAGGCGCGCGCGACCAATGCCGATATCCTGATGCTGGTCTCGCGGCTCAATGACGCGATCCTCATCGTCCGCGAAATGGTCAAGCAGCGGTGGGAGCCGCAGGGCATCATCAGCCCCGGCTCGCCCGGCATGTACGAGGAGCAGTTCTTCAAGGCGCTGGGCAAGAACGCCAATTTCTCGATCATCGTGGTGCCCTGGTACAACCCGCGCAGCGCGCCGTCGCGGGCGATCAGCGCGGCGTTCCCCAAGATGTTCCCAAACGATTCCCTGCCGGGGCACATCTTCAACATCGGCTTCACCTTCGAGGCGATGATGGTGGCGGCCGACGCGGCCAGGCGCGCCGGGTCGACCCAGGGCGAAGCGCTGATCGCGGCGCTGCGCCAGACCGATATCGAGAACCGCGTGATGATCGGCGGGCCGATCCGGTTCGACGACAAGGGCCAGAACCTCAACGTCGCCTCGGCCGTGCTGCAGAACACCAATCTGCGGCCGACCGTGGTGCTGCCGCGCGACGTGGCCGAGGCCGCGCCGGTCTTCCCGGTGCCCGGCTGGGGCCAGCGGGGCTGAGGCATGCCGGCGACGCGGGGCGGATCGTTCGCGCCCCGCGTTGACGGTTTTGCGCAATACTGTTATGAAACATAACAATCTGGTTCAGCCGTCAGGAGTATGAGGTCATGAGTTCGCCCGACATCGCCGCCGTGTTGCCGCCGTCGCTCGAAGTCGCGCTGGAGGGTGCGGTCGCGATCGTCCGCCTGACCCGGCCGGAGAAGCGCAATGCGCTGAACGACCGTACCGTGCTGGGGCTGCAGGCGTTCTTTTCGAACCTGCCGGACGGCGTCAAGGCGGTGATCCTGCATGGCGCCGGCGACCATTTCTCGGCCGGCCTCGACCTTTCGGAAGTGACGGAGCGCGACACCACCGAAGGCGTCGGCCATTCGATGATGTGGCATCGCGCCTTCGAACGTATTCAGTTCGGCAAGGTGCCGGTGATCGCGGTGCTGCACGGCGCGGTGGTCGGTGGCGGGCTGGAACTCGCCTGCTCGGCCCATATCCGGATCGCCGAGCCCTCGACCTTCTTCGCGCTGCCCGAAGGCCAGCGCGGCATCTTCGTCGGCGGCGGCGGTTCGGTGCGCATCCCGCGGCTGATCGGAGTCGCCCGGATGATGGACATGATGCTGACCGGCCGGGTCTACCGCGCCGAGGAAGGCCATCGCATCGGCCTGTCGCAGTATCTGGTCGGCGAGGGCGAGGGCCTGGCCAAGGCGCGCGAACTCGCGGCGAGGATCGCGGCCAATGCCCCGCTGACCAATTTTGCCGTGATGCATGCCCTGCCGCGTATCGCCGATGCCGATCCGGGCATCGGCTTCATGACCGAGGCGTTGATGGCCGCGGTGGCACAGGGCGACAGCGAAGCCAAGACCCGTCTCCGCGATTTCCTGGAGAAGCGGGCGCCCAAGGTCGGGGAGGGATGATGGCCGGAAAACACCAACTGAATGTCGGCCCCGTCGGGGTCGAGGTCGAACGACGCGCCGACGGGTCGATGCGCCTGCGCTCGCCCCATCCGCTGGGAGCCTATCCCGACAAGCTCGGCGACAGGCTGATCCACTGGGCGGGCGAGGCGCCCGACCGGACGCTGTTCGCCCGCCGCGGGCCGGACGGCGCGTGGAACCGGCTCGGCTATGCCGACGTCCTGTCGACCGTCCGCCGGCTGGGCCAGGCCTTGCTCGACCGCGGGCTGTCGCCCGACCGGCCGCTGCTGATCCTTTCGGGCAACGACCTCGACCATGCACTGCTGGCGCTGGCGGCGATGCATGTCGGCGTGCCCTACACGCCGCTGTCGCCGGCCTATTCGCTGGTCTCGACCGACCACGGCAAGCTGCGCCATGTCGTCAACCTGCTGACCCCCGGGCTGATCTTTGCCGCCGACGGTGCGGCTTTTGGCCGGGCGATCGCCGCGCTGCCGCCGGACGTCGAACTGGTGGTGTCGGCCAACCTGCCGGTCGGACGCCAGGCGACGCTGCTGGCCGACATGGCCGCCACCCCCGCCACCGCCGCCGTCGATCGCGCCCATGATGCGGTCGGCCCCGATACCGTCGCCAAGATCCTGTTCACCTCGGGGTCGACGGGCCTGCCCAAGGGCGTGATCAACACCCAGCGCATGCTGTGCTCGAACCAGCAGATGCTGCGCGACGTCTTCTGCTTCCTGGGCGACGAACCGCCAGTGATCGTCGACTGGCTGCCGTGGAACCATACCTTCGGTTCCAACCACAATTTCGGCATGATGATCTACAACGGCGGCACCCTCTATATCGACGACGGCAAGCCGATGCCCGGGGCGATCGCCGCGACCGTCGCCAACCTGCGCGAGATCGCGCCGACGGCCTATTTCAACGTACCCAAGGGGTACGAGGCACTGCTGCCTTATCTGCAGGCCGAGCCCGATCTGTGCCGCCTGTTCTTCAGCCGGCTCAGGATGATGTACTACGCCGGGGCGGGCATGGCCCCGCATGTCTGGGACGCGCTGACCGAACTGGCGCGCGAGCACGCGCCCTATGACGTCCTGATCGCGACCGGCCTGGGCGCGACCGAGACCGCGCCGTTCGCGCTGTCGGCCAGTTGGCCGGTCAGCCGGCCAGGCCTGGTCGGGCTGCCGGTCCAGGGTGTGGAACTCAAGCTGGCGCCGGTCGGTCACAAGCTCGAGGCGCGCGTCCGCGGTCCGTCGATCACCCCGGGCTACTGGCGCCAGGACGACCTGACGGCGAAGGCGTTCGACGAGGAAGGCTTCTACCGGTTCGGCGACGCGCTGCGTTTCGTCGATGAAACCGACGTGATGCAGGGCTTCGAGTTCGATGGCCGGATCGCCGAGGATTTCAAGCTGTCGACCGGCACCTGGGTCTCGGTCCTTACGCTGCGCACCCGGCTGATCGGCGAAGCGGCGCCGCTGGTGCGCGACGTCGTCATCGCCGGTCACGACCAGGATTTTGTCACGGCGCTGATCTTTCCCGACCTCGAGGCCTGCCGGGCGCGCTGCCCGGACGTACCGCCCGCCGGGCTGCTGAAGGCGCCGGTGATCCGACGCCATTTCCAGCAGGCGCTGGACGTGCTGGCGGCGCGCGCCACCGGCTCGGCCAACCGCATTGCGCGGGCGGTGCTGCTGGAGGAATTGCCGTCGATCGATGCCGGCGAGGTCACCGACAAGGGATCGATCAACCAGCGCGCGGTGCTCGACCACCGCAAGGCCATCGTCCAGGCGCTCTATGCCGCCGTGCCCCCGTCCGACGTTCTTGTCGCCGCATCGGAGAAGTCCAGCCATGTCGCCTAAAGGTCTATTGTCGCAATTCGGAGACGTCTGGCTGGTCGACGGCGTGCGCACGCCGTTCGCCGACTATAACGGTGTACTGGGCCTGATCTCGCCGATCGACCTGGGAATCAAGGCCGCCCGGGCGGTGCTCGCCCGCAGTGCCACCGCGCCGGCGGACGTCGGCATGGTCGTCGCCGGCAACATGGCTCAGGCCTCGTTCGACGCCTACATGCTGCCGCGCCATGTCGGACTTTACGCGGGCGTGCCGATCGAGGTGCCTGCGCATATGGTGCAGCGCGTCTGCGGCACCGGCATCGAGGTCATCATCCAGGTTGCCGATGCGATCACCGCCGGCAAGGTCGAACTGGGGCTGTGCGTCGGCGCCGAATCGATGAGCCGCAATCCGGTCGCCGCCTATACCCATCGCGGCGGCTTCCGCATGGGCCAGGTCGAATTCAAGGATTTCCTGTGGGAAGCCCTGCTCGATCCCGCGGCGAACGTCACCATGGGTGGCACGGCCGAGAACCTGGCCAAGCGCTACGGCATCACGCGCGAGGAAACCGACCGGTTTGCCGCGGCAAGCTTCGCCCGCGCCGTCGCCGCGCAGGAATCGGGTTTCCTGGCCGGCGAGATCGTGCCGGTGACCAGCGAGACCTTCAGCCGCGACGGACTGAACGACCGCGGGATCAAACTGCCGCGGGGCGTCGACAGCTTCGCCGCCGACGACCATGTCCGCCCGTCGAGCTACGAAACGCTCGCCAAGATCCGCCCGGCGTTCGGGGGCGTGCAGACCGGCGGCAATTCGTCGGCGGTGGTCGATGGCGCGGCCGCGGCGCTGGTTGCGGGCGGCGACTATGTCCGCCGCCGCGGCGTCAAGCCGCTCGGGCGCGTGGTCGCCGGCCTCGCCGTCGGCGTGCCCCCCGACATCATGGGCATCGGCCCGGCCCCGGCGATCCAGGGGCTGCTGGCCGCGCGCGGCCTGAAGATCGGCGATATCGACCGGGTCGAGATCAACGAAGCCTTCGGTGCCCAGGCCATCGCCTGCATGCGCGAGCTGGGTCTTGACCATGACCGGCTGAACGTGAACGGTGGTGCCATCGCCATCGGCCATCCGCTGGGCGCCACCGGCATCCGCCTGTCGGTCACCGTGGCGCGCGAGCTGAAGCGGTCCGGCGGGCGCTGGGGCATCGCCTCGGCCTGCATCGGTGGCGGCCAGGGCATCGCCCTGCTGATCGAAAACGAAGAGGGGAACTGACAGTCCGATGCTGATCAACCGGCGGACCATCCGGATCGAATGGGGCGACTGCGATCCGGCCAACATCGTGTTCTATCCGCGGTATTTCGAGTGGTTCGATGCCTCGGCCTCGCAATTGTTCGAGCGCCTGGGCAAGCCGGTGCAGGAAATCTTCCGCGAGCATGGCGTGATCGGCATGGCGCTGGTCGATGCCCGCGCCCGGTTCATCATCCCGTCGAAGACGTCCGACGTGCTGACCATCGAGTCCGGCGTTTTCGAATGGGGCAAGTCGAGCTTCAAGCTGCAGCACAAGTTCTACAAGGACGGCCAGCTGGCGCTGGAAGGCGAGGAGACCCGCGTCTGGGTCGGGCCGCACCCCGACGATCCCAACCGGATGCGCGGCGTGCCGATCGCCCAGTCGATCAAGGACGGCCTGTCCTGAGCGGAAAGGGCCCCTCGCGGGGCCCTTTCGACGTTTACGGCAGCTGGCCGAGGGTGATCGAGCCGGCGCCCGGGGGCAGGCCGTTCAGCACGGCCGAGCCGGCCGGGTTGATCTGCATCGTGACGGTGTTGTAGGGGCCGAGCTGGGTCGGCATCGACGTCGTCGGCGGCGGGAAGGTGTTGCCCCCGGAGAAGACGAAGGCCGCACCCTGGTAGAGCAGAGGGGAAACCATCGCCCCGCCGGCATAGGACCAGGTCGAGGTGCCGGCCGCCGTGCCGCTGGTATTGACGACCAGGGCGAAGACCAGCGCACCGGTACCCGGGGCCGTGGTCGGCGCGTTGATGAAATAGTAGGGCTGGCCGTAGGGGCCCGACGACAGCGGTGCGTACCAGCGGGCGCCCGGCGCGTCGCTGGTCGGCGGTTGCGTCGCGGTGCCGGTGGGCCGGATCGCCCGGGTGGTGCCGACGAAGGCGGCGGTTCCCGACGTCGTGGCGGTACCGCTGGCGGCCGAGTTGAACGCCAAGCTGATCGTGCCGAAATAATTGACCTGGGTATAGCTGGTATCGCCGTGCTGGTCGGTCACGAGGCCGTATTGCAGGATCGGGCCGGTGCAGGGATTGGCGCCGATCGGGCAGGTGAAGGTGTACCATTGCTGGGCCCCGAGCTGGGAAACCAGAAAGGCGACCCGCAACTGCGCCTGCGACGGCGCGATCAGGTAGCTGTGCCCGTCGTCGTCCAGCCACTGGCCATAGACCGGGGTTTGCGCGGCTGCTGCCCCGGCCATGCCGAAGGCCAGAAGCCCGGCGGCGACTGCCGCCATGCGCCGGATGATCTTTCCCACCATGTCAGTACTCTCCATCAAGTCGGGCCGCGCCGGCCCCGACGGCGGCCCGGCCCCATGCTCCCCGTCCGGATCATACCCAGCCGGCGCCGCCCGCGTCAGCGTCCGTTCCGCGATTGAACGGAATGTGATCCTTGCTCAGTCGCCCAACAACTTGCCGGTCCGCTCGGGCAGCGGTTCGGCCGAAGCGATCTTGGCGATGCGGTAACCCGGCCGGGCGAAGCGCTGCTCGGTGCGGGCGAAGACCCGGCCGGCACTGCGGCAGGTGACGGCCGTGCGGCCGCCGGTGGGGTCGACCATCTCGGCGATGGTCGTGCCCGGGCCCACCACCGCGCCCAGCGGTACGCGATAGACGATCAGTCCCGGGACCGGGGCCTTGACCGCCTCGAGCCCGGCCAGCGGCGTTGCCGGATGGGCATGAGGGGGCAGGGGGCCGGGGTCGCCGGCGATGACGCCGCGCCGCTGCAGGAAGCGATGCAGCCCGGCCGCGTCGCTTGCCGCCAGTTCGTCCTCGACCAGGTTGGCCCCGCGCAGTTCGACCGTCGCGGCAAAGCAGGCCGACGGAATCGGCAGGTCGGGGAAGCGCTTGGCCAGCGCCCACCAGGGGCCGCTCACCGCCTCGTCGAACGGATTGCCGCCGGAGACCTCGGCCAGCAGCGTGACGGTCGCGGCCATGTCGGCGGCCAACTGCTCGCCGGCATCCGGCCACAGTGCCGGCCCCATGTAGAGGTGCAGTTCGGCATCGGTGTCGGCGTGCAGGTCGAGCATGTAGTCGGCATCGTGGCTCAGCCTGAGCAGGGTCAGGCGCAGCGCCGCCAGTTCGCTTTCCGGCTTCAGGCCAGCGATCGCCCCGCCCATCGCCGCGCGGATCGTGGCGACATTGGCCTGCGCGTCGCCGCCCAGCCGCCCGGCGATGTCGCCGCCGATCAGCTCGGCCAGGTCGGGATAGTCGCGGTTGAAATTGCTGCCCGAGCCGATTTCGTAGCGGCCGAGCAGGGTGGTGTTGACCGTCTGCGACAGGCCGATCGGGTTGGCGACCGGCACGACCACGATCTCGCCCTGGACGCGCCTGGCGACCTGGTCCTGGTCCAGTCGCGCCAGCAGATGGTGCAGCGCCAGCATGCCCGGCAGTTCGTCGGCATGCAGGCCGGCCTGCAGATAGACCTTGGGCCGTGCCCCGAGGCGACCATAGCGATAGACCTGCAGCCGGCGGGCGGTGCCCGGGGCGACTTCCGGCAGGGTGATGGTTTCGTGCCGGGCCTGGTAGCCGGCCGTGTCGGTGGTCATCCGCGCTCTCCCGAATCGAATGGGGTCGCGATCCTACCCCGTTTGGCGCCGCAGGCGATGCTGCGATCGCCGGTCTGTGCCGCAGCCGATGCGGGCAGGATCGGCTGTCGCCACAGGATCTGGCGTTTTTCCCATATGGCCCGATCCGGCGTTTCGCGGACCGGTCCCACGGCGTATGCCGGGCGCAAGCAAGCTCAAGCGAACGAGGCGCGGCCATGACCGTCTTTGCATCGACCGACTACAATGCCCATGAGATCGTGTCCCATTTCCACGATCCGGCATCCGGGCTGCGGGCGATCGTCGCGGTCCATTCCACGGTGCTGGGGCCGGCCTTCGGCGGCTGCCGCATGTATCCCTACGCCGATGACGAGGCGGCACTGGCCGATGCGCTGCGGCTGTCGCGTGCGATGACCTACAAGGCGGCGCTGGCCGGCGTGCCGTTCGGCGGCGGCAAGGCGGTCATCATCGGCGACCCGGCCCGCGACAAGTCCGATGCGCTGCTGACCGCGATGGCGCGCTTCATCGACAGCTTCGGTGGCCGCTATCAGACGGCCGACGATGTCGGCACCACGGTGGGCGACATGGCCGTGATGCGCCGGATCACCCCGTATGCCCGCGGCCTGGCCGACGCGGCGGGCGAGCCGTGCCCGGCCACCGCCTGGGGCACCTATCACGGCTTGCGCGCCGTCGCCCGCCACCGCTTCGGCCGCCGCGACCTCGCCGGGCTGTCGGTAGCGATCCAGGGGCTGGGCAGCGTCGGCTGGCGTCTCGCCGGCTATCTCGCCGCCGACGGCGTGCGTCTGGTCGTATCGGATATCCGGCCGGAGGCGGTGGCGCGTGCCGTCCGGGCCTTCGGCGCGACCGCGGTGACGCCCGACCGCATCCTGTTCGAGGACGTCGACATCCTGTCGCCCAACGCGCTCGGCGCCGTGTTCGACGATCGCACGATCCCCCAGCTTCGCGCCCGGGCGATCGCCGGCGCCGCCAACAACCAGCTGGCCCGGCCCGAGCATGGCCGGATGCTGGCCGCCCGCGGCATCACCTATGCGCCGGACTACGTCGTCAATGCCGGCGGGCTGATCGATGTCGCGCACGAAGGTCCCGGCTACGACCCGCAGACGGTTCTCCACTGCTGTGCGGGCATCGCCGAGACCGTGGCGGCGGTGCTGCGCCGTGCTGATCGCGACGGGGCGGCCCCGGCCGACATCGCCGACCGCATGGCCGAGGAGTGCCTGGCGGCCGGCGCGGATGCCGATAAACCCCTGGTCAGCCCGGGCTTCCGCCCCTACGATATCGGCGCTTTGGCGTAACAGGGGCCGGGGCGGCACGAACCCGGTTCAACAAGGGCGGCCGCCGCGGCAAGTCGGGGGGCTGGGTGGCGGAAACCGCAATCGCGCTGGAGGTGCAGGACCTCCACAAACGATTTGCCGATCTCGAGGTGCTGAAGGGCATCTCGCTTGCGGCCCGCGAACGGGACGTGGTGGCGATTCTCGGGTCGTCCGGCTCGGGCAAGTCGACCTTCCTGCGCTGCATCAACCTGCTGGAAACCCCCGATTCGGGTCGCGTCTACGTCAAGGGCGAACTGATCCGGATGAAGAATTCCGGCGGGCGTCTGATCGCGGAGGATGCCGGCCAGGTCGACCGGATACGCGCCAAGCTTTCGATGGTCTTCCAGCAGTTCAACCTTTGGCAGCACATGACGGTGATCGAGAACGTCACCGCGGCGCTGATCCACGTGCTGGGCCAGGACCGCAAGGACGCGCTCGCCAAGGGCGAGGCGATGCTGGCCAAGGTCGGGGTCGCGGCCAAGCGCGACCAGTATCCGGGGCAGTTGTCCGGAGGCCAGCAGCAGCGGGTGGCGATTGCCCGCGCGCTCGCCGTCGATCCGGAGGTGATGCTGTTCGACGAGCCGACCTCGGCGCTCGACCCCGAACTGGTGGGCGAGGTACTCAAGGTGATGCGCGATCTCGCGGCCGAGGGGCGCACGATGCTCGTGGTCACCCACGAGATCGGGTTCGCGCGCGAAGCGGCGAATCGGGTGATCTTCTTCCATCAGGGGCGCATCGAGGAGGAGGGGGCGCCGGCTGACGTGCTGGCCCGTCCGACATCCGAACGCCTGCGCCAGTTCCTGTCCGGCAACCTGAAATAGCCGATGGGATTTCTCGAGCTGATCCAGAACTGGGGGCCGCGCCTGCTCGAAGGCGCCATGGTGACCCTCCAGCTCGTGATCCTGTCGGGCGCGGCGGGCCTGGTGCTGGCGGTACCGATCGCGCTGGCGCTGGTCGCCGCCAATCCGCTGCTGCGCTGGCCGGCCTACGGCTATTCGCTGTTCTTCCGCGGGACGCCGCTGCTGGTGCAGATATTTCTGCTCTATTTCGGCCTGGGCCAGTTCGCCTGGATGCGCGACTCGTTGCTCTGGCCGCTTCTGCGCGAGCCTTACGCCTGCGCGCTGATCGCATTTTCGCTGAACACGGCCGCCTATACGGGTGAACTTTTGCGCGGCGGCATCCGCGCGGTGCCGCGGGGCGAGGTCGAGGCGGCGCGCTCCTGCGGCATGTCGACCTGGATGACCTATCGCCTGATCGTGCTGCCGCGGGCCTTCCGGATCATCCTGCCGGCCTATTCGAACGAACTGATCCTGCTGCTCAAGGCCTCGTCGCTCGCCTCGACGATCACCCTTCTCGATCTGATGGGGGTGGCGCGGCTGGCGGTGGCCAAGACCTACGCGCCGATCCAGCTCTTCATCATCGCCGGCGCGATCTACTACGTGATGACGCTGGTGATCAGCTACGGCCTGCGCCGGCTCGAGGGCCGGATCAATCGCTACCTGCAACTGGCGCGCTGATTCGCCGCCTTCGCGGCGGGAACGGCCACGAATCTCCGCCATAAGTATCAAATCCGATTTTTTTTGCGCCGCCGGAGGTGATTCGCTGCCCGGGTGATTCGGCGCCTGTTGGCTGATTCGGGCCTGCGGCGGAAAAATTTAGGGCGAGATTTCCCGTAAACATTGTCGTTTCAGGTCTCAGAGCAACTCGTGAACCCGGTCCGGGATGATGGTCGACGCGGACGCTCCCCAGCATCTTGCGATGTGCAGCGCAGCATCGCCTAAAGGGAGTACGTGCGCGTATGTGCGTTCAATTCCAACCTGTTGGGTGGTTTGTGGGGGCGTTTGTGGGTTGCCAAAAAAACTTCAAAAAAGGGTTTGACGGTTTTGGAAGTGGGGCCTATAAACCGCCCCACGACGCGGCCGGGCTGGTCGAGAG
>JAFKFH010000002.1 GCA_017307375.1 Alphaproteobacteria bacterium | reverse complement strand
ATCGTCCAGCGCATCGGCGAGGTCATCAAGCTGCTGAAGCAGCGCGGCTTCACCATCCTGCTGGTCGAACAGAACTTCCGCTTCGCCGCCCTGGTCGCCGACCGCCACTACGTCATGGAGGATGGCCGCATCGTCGACCATTTCCATGGCCACGAACTCGAAGCCAACAGCGACAAGCTGCACGACTACCTCGGGGTCTGAGCCCCCGCGGAACAGGGACTGCAAATCTCACTGGGAGGAGATCAAGAAGATGGCTTGGAAGACCGGATTGCTCGGCGCTGCGGCGCTCGCCCTTCTCGCCGGCATGGCACAGGCCCAGGACACCGGGCCGATCAGGATCGGCGTGATGAACGACATGACCGGCGTCTATGCCGACGTGTCGGGCAAGGGCGGCGCGCTGGCGGCGCGGATGGCGGCCGAGGACTTCGGCGGCAAGGTGCTGGGGCGGCCGATCGAGATCCTCGAGGCCGATCATCAGAACAAGCCGGACGTCGGCTCGAACGTCGTGCGCCAATGGTTCGACCGTGACGGCGTGCTGGCGGTGGCCGACGTGCCGACCTCGTCGGTCGCGCTGGCGGTCAACGAGATCGCGCGCGAGAAGAAGCGCGTCTTCCTCGTCTCGGGCGCCGCATCGTCGGATCTGACCGGCAAGGCCTGCTCGCCGACGACGATCCACTGGACCTACGACACCTATGCCCTCGGCTACGGCACCGGCAAGACGCTGGTCGAGCAGGGTGGCGACACGTGGTTCTTCCTGACCGCGGACTATGCCTTCGGCCAGGCGCTCGAGCGCGACACGACGTCGTTCGTCCAGCAGGGCGGCGGCAAGGTGCTTGGCGGCGTCAGGGTCCCGCTGGCGACCAACGATTTCTCGTCCTACCTGCTGCAGGCCCAGGCGTCGAAGGCCAAGGTCATCGGCCTGGCCAACGCCGGCGGCGACACCATCAACTCGATCAAGCAGGCATCCGAATTCGGCATCGTCGCCGGCGGCCAGCGTCTGGCCGGCCTGCTGATGTTCATCACCGACATCCACGCCCTCGGCCTCAACACCGCCCAGGGCCTGGTCGCGACCGAATCGTTCTACTGGAACCTGAACGACGAGACCCGCGCCTGGTCGAAGAAGTGGTCGGACAAGATGGGCGGCGGCAAGATGCCCTCGATGGTCCAGGCCGGCATCTACGGCTCGGTCATGCATTACCTGAAGGCGATGCAGGCGGCGAACTCGACCGATGCCGAGACCGTGGTCAAGAAGATGAAGGAGATGCCGGTCAACGACTTCATGTCGAAGGACGTGAAGATCCGCGAGGACGGCCGCGTGCTGCGCGACTTCTACCTGGTCCAGGTCAAGAAGCCGGCGGAATCGAAGGGCCCGTGGGACTACTACAACATCCTGGCGACCATCCCGGGCGACAAGGCGGCCCGTCCGCTCGACCAGGGCGGCTGCGCGTTCGTCAAGAAGGGCTGATCTGAAGGCGGGGCGTGCCGCCCGGCACGCCCCGCGCTTCGATCGGATGATCTGGTGGGATCGACGTGCGTAGGGAGATGGCGTCGCAATGATTGAAATTTTCGGGATACCGAGCCAGGCACTGTTCGCCCAATTGCTGCTCGGCCTGATCAATGGCGCGTTCTACGCGATGCTGAGCCTGGGGCTTGCCGTGATCTTCGGCATGCTCAACGTCATCAACTTCACCCATGGCGCCCAGTACATGATGGGCGCGTTCGTCGCCTGGATGGCGCTGAACTGGGCCGGCATCGGCTACTGGTGGTCGCTGCTGCTGACACCGCTCATCGTCGGCGCGTTCGGCGTGCTGCTCGAACGCGTGTTCCTCAGGCATCTCTACCATCTGGACCATCTCTACGGCCTGCTGCTCACCTTCGGGCTGTCGCTGATCATCGAGGGGCTGTTCCGCTACCAGTTCGGCTCGTCGGGCCTGCCCTACAACAATCCGATGCCGGGCGGCACCAATCTCGGCTTCATGTTCCTGCCGTGGTATCGCGGCTGGGTCGTCATCGCCTCGCTGGTGATCTGCCTCGCCACCTGGTTCGTGATCGAGAAGACCAAGCTCGGCGCCTATCTGCGCGCCGCCACCGAAAATCCGACGCTGGTCCGCGCCTT
>JAFKFH010000030.1 GCA_017307375.1 Alphaproteobacteria bacterium | reverse complement strand
ACCGCTTCCGCGGGGTGGAGCAGCCCGGTAGCTCGTCAGGCTCATAACCTGAAGGTCACAGGTTCAAATCCTGTCCCCGCAACCACTTTTACCGAACTACGCATACCTGCAGACAGAACCCCGCCAGCGCGCGGGGTTTTGTCGTTAACCGACCATCAGCCTACAAGCCACGACTTGAACAACGACTCATAGCGCTCGATCGGCGCGTCCTCGTCGATCAGCACGGGGACGCGCGTCGTGATTTCGCCGACGCAATAGGCGCGAAATGCCGGATCGAGCGCCACCCGCAGCGCCAGGGCGACATAGTCGTCGAAGGTTTCCGCGACTAGGTCGGTGAAACCCATGCTGCGATACATGCTGAGTGTCATTCGCCCGCGCATGAACCTCCCGGCATGGGTAACGACGGGCAGGCCGAGCTGGAGCGCCTGGAAGGACGTGTTGCCGCCGCTGAAATGAACCGAGTCGAGCATGACTGACGCATGCCGTATCACGCCGAGATAGTCGGGCAGATCCAATCGCGGCAAAACCACCAGGCGGTCGGCCAGCGGCCCCAAATATCGGCGCAGCCGGTCGAGCGGGGCGCGGCCCTGCTCGACCGGCATCATTTCGAACAGGATGACCCGTGCCGCGGAATCACGCCTCAGGATTTCGCCGATGATCCGGTCGAAATCGGGATGCAGCTTGTAGGTTGTCTGCGCACAGACATAGAGATGCGCGTCGGCCGGTACCGGCAATCGAGGTAGCCGCTCGGCCGCAGTGACCGCGAGCTTCGGATAGGGCGTCACCTGGCCCTCCAGCCGGATCAGCCTTTCCGTGTAGTGACTCGCGCCGTCGTCGGGCTCGGCCCCGCCCGAGGCGACAAAATAGTCGATCGTGTCGAGACCGCCCGTTTCCGGATGACCCGGCAGCAATGCCTGCACCGGCGCCAGCCGGGCCGCCGCGAGCAGGTAGTAGAAGAAGTCCATGTGGACGTCGGTATAGATCAGAATATCGAGCCGCAGATCGGCGATCGCCTGGCGGGCAGCCCTCACATCGATCGGGAGAATCTGGTGACGCGCCGCAACCGGGCGGGCCGGCGGCATCGTGCACAGGGTCACGACCTCGAAGAACCGCGGATCGAGCCGTTCGGCCAGCGGCTTGAAGTAGTGCAGGATCGAGGTGATGTACCACGACCCGCATATGCCGATCCGGATGCGACGGCCGCCGCGGTCACCGCGCACAGCCCCGAGATACGGGCTGGTCCAGCGGAATTCCGGGATGATGCGATCGAACAGATGCGTCACCTGCTCCAGCAACGGCCTGTCGTCCTCGCCGTGATAGGCAAGCAGCATCAGATGCGACATGAAGCCGCCGTACTGACGCACGAGGTCGAGCGTCAAGCCCTCCCTCTCACGCAGTTCGGCGATGCCCGCTGCCAGCCGCGCACGCGTCTGCGCGATGGCTGACGTCGACATCTCGCTATAGGGCATCAGCAGCCGGTGCATCACCAGGGCGGCCGGCCCCCCCGGGCCGTCGGCCGCCACGATCCGCTGCAGAAAGCGCCCGGCCAGTTCGGTCTCGGCAATCTGCAGCGCGGTCACCGCGACCCAGCGCAACAGATCCTCGTCGGCCGGCGCGCAAGCCAGAGCCGTTCGGGCAATCCGGAAAGCGGTCGCATAGCGCCCGGCACCGAAATGGCTGGTCATCAACGGCATCACCGCCTGAAACGGCCGGGCCACGAACGGCAGGGCGGCTGCGATGAATTGCCAGGGTTCGAACAGCCTGTCCCCGTGGCGGATCACGCTGTCGGACCGGATCAGAATATCGGCGATGCCGAGCAGCCGCGCCGGCGAGCGATCGCCCTGCAGCATCAACTCGAACTGAGCCCTCGCCTCCGGCGGAGCCTCACGCTGAACCATCTCGATCCTCTTCGTCGCAACCGGTCGGCCACGCTACATCGTATAGACGCGCTGCCGAATCAAGCCACGAACGCCGGGACCCCGGCTGGTCCGTCATCCGAAGGTATGTCGGAATTCACCATCACGTCTGGCAGCGCCGCCGCTGCCCCGTCTCCTAGCATGCCCAGCATCTCACCGCTTGGCAGCCATCATCAGGAGACGATCATGACCTCTCGGACCGTTGCGGAACTCATCGTGCAGACGCTGGCACAGGCCGGCGTGAAGCGGATCTATGGCGTCGTCGGCGACAGCCTCAACGGCCTGACGGAAGCCGTTCGCAAGACGGGGATGCTGCGCTGGCTGCATGTCCGGCACGAAGAGGTCGCGGCCTTCGCGGCCGCCGGCGAGGCGCAGATCACCGGAACGCTCGCGGTCTGCGCCGGGTCCTGCGGCCCCGGGAACCTGCATCTCGTCAACGGGCTGTTCGATGCCCAGCGCAGCCGGACACCGGTTCTTGCCATCGCCGCGCAGATCCCCTCCGCCGAGATCGGCGGCGGCTATTTCCAGGAAACCCATCCGCAGAACCTGTTCCAGGAATGCAGCGTCTACTGCGAACTGGTCTCCGATCCGCGCCAGATGCCCTTCGTCCTGGAGAACGCCATCAGGGCGGCGGTGGGCCAGCGCGGGGTCGCGGTGATCGTCATTCCCGGCGATGTCGCGCTGCAGCCGGCGCCCGGCCGCGCGATCTCGGCGCCGCAGGGCCTGCTGCCGCCAATGCCGGTCGTGGTCCCAGCCCCAGCCGAACTGCAAGCGCTTGCCGACCTGCTGAACGGGGCCGAGCGCGTGACGCTCTTCTGCGGCCGGGGCTGCGCCGGGGCGCATCCGGCGCTCATGCAACTGGCGGAAACCCTCAAGAGCCCGATGGTCCATGCACTCGGCGGCAAGGAATATCTGGAATACGACAACCCCTATGACGTCGGCATGACGGGTTTCATCGGCTTCTCGTCGGGCTACGAGGCCATGCATGCCTGCGACGTGCTGCTAATGCTGGGCACCGACTTCCCCTACAAGCAATTCCTGCCGACCTCGGCCAGGATTGCGCAGGTCGATATCCGGCCGGCAAATCTCGGCCGGCGCTGCAAGCTCGATCTCGGCATCGTCGGCGACGTCGCGGCGACCGTCACGGCGCTGTTGCCGTTGCTCGTGACCAAGACCGATCGGCTGCATCTCGATGACAGCGTGACGCGCTATCGCCATGCCAGGAAGGCGCTCGACACCCTGGCCCAGGGCACGCCCGGCAGGAAGCCGATCCATCCGCAATATCTCGCCAGCCTCGTCAGCGCGTACGCCGCGGACGATGCGGCCTTCACCTTCGACGTCGGTACCCCGACCATCTGGGCTGCACGCTACCTCAGGATGAACGGCCGGCGCCGCCTGGTGGGCTCGCTGGTCCATGGATCGATGGCGAACGCCTTGCCGCAGGCCATCGGCATTCAGGCCGCCGAACCGCAGCGGCAGGTCGTGTCGCTTTCGGGGGACGGGGGATTTTCCATGCTGATGGGTGATCTGATCACGCTGAAACAGGAAAATCTTCCGGTCAAGACCGTGATCTTCAATAACGGGGTTCTCGGCTTCGTCGCGCTGGAGATGAAGGCGGCCGGCTTCGTCGAACTGGGCACGGCGCTGCAGAATCCGGACTTCGCGGCCATGGCCAACGCGATGGGCATTCTCGGCGTCCGGGTCGAAGACCCGGGCGACCTGCCGGCGGCGCTGGAGCAGGTGCTTGCCCATGAAGGCCCGGCGGTCCTTGATGTCGTCACCGCTAAACAGGAGCTGTCGATGCCGCCGACGATCGGCGTCGAACAGGCGCGCGGCTTCGGGCTCTGGATGCTGCGCGCGGTCCTTGGCGGCCATGGCGGCGACGTCATCGATCTCGCAGCCACCAATCTGCTGCCGCGGTGAAGGCCCCGGCATTTGCCATCGGCCCAGCCTCTCGACGCCCTTCCCCGGAACGCGGATGACGACCATGGACATGACAGCCCTGCTGCTCTCGCGGATACAGTTCGCCTTCACCATCTCCTTCCACATCATCTTCCCCGCCTTCACCATCGGCCTTGCCGCCTGGCTGACCTTTCTCGAGGCATGCCACCTGCTGACCGGCGAGCACATCTACCGCCGGCTGTCGGACTTCTGGCTGAAGATCTTCGCCGTGGCCTTCGGGCTCGGCGTGGTTTCGGGCATCGTGATGGCTTTCCAGTTCGGCACCAACTGGAGCGAGCTTTCCCGCCGCACCGGACCGATCCAGGGGCCGCTGCTGGGCTATGAGAGCTTCACCGCCTTCGCCCTGGAGGCCGCGTTCTTCGGCGTGCTCATGTTCGGGCGCGATCGGGTGCCGCGCTGGGCGTATCTGGTCGCCTGCCTGATGGTTGCCCTCGGCACAAGCCTTTCGGCCTTCTGGATCATGGTCAACAACAGCTGGATGCAATACCCGACCGGCTTCAGCCTGACGCCGGATGGCATTTTCGTGCCGGTAGACTGGTCGGCGATCATCTTCAACCAGGCCGTCTGGACCCGTTTCCCCCACATGATCCTCGCGGCCTACGTCACCTCGGCGTTCTGCGTCGCCGCCACCGGCGCGTGGTACATGTTGCGCGGCAAGGCCGTGCAGGAAGGCCGGGCGATGGTCGCCATGGGCCTGCGCCTGGCGGCCATACTAGTTCCGGTCCAGATCGGCGTCGGCCATCTCGTCGGCGACTTCGTGCATGATCGGCAGCCGGCCAAGTTCGCGGCGATCGAGGGGCGCTGGAACGACCAGCAGCCGGCGAGCGAGATCCTGTTCGCCGTGCCCGACCCCGCCGCCGAACGCAATCGTCTGGAAGTCGCCGTGCCCTATCTCGGCAGTATCATCGGGTCGCTCAGCCTGACCTCCAACGAGGTCGGCATCCGAAGCTTTCCGCCGCAGGATCGCCCGCCGATCGCCGTTCCTTTCTTCGCCTTCCGGGCGATGGTCGGCTGCGGCCTGCTGATGCTGGCGATCGCCTGGTTCGGCGCCTGGCTCAGCTTCGGCGACCGCCTTCCGAAGGCACGGCTGTTCCTGGCGGCGACGGCGCTGTCCTTTCCGCTCGGCTTCGTCGCCACGCTCACCGGCTGGTTCACCGCCGAGGTGGGGCGTCAGCCCTGGACCGTCTATGGCCAGTTGCGCACCGCCGATGCCGCCACCCCTTTCCTTTCCACCCATGAAGTCGCCGCGACCTTTGTCCTGATCGCCTCGATCTACATGCTCATCTTCGGGTTCGGCGTCCTCTACATCTATCGGCTGCTGCGCGCCGGACCCGTCCCGACCCCGGCGATTTCCCTCCATGGGACCAATCCCAGCCGTCCCCTGTCCCTCCCTGGCGCCAGCCCGGGCGCGTCGCGCCCGGCCGAGATCGGAGAATGACCATGGTCGAGTTCTGGGCTGCCGTTCTCGCGCTCGCCATCCTTCTCTACATCCTGCTCGACGGCTTCGATCTGGGCGTGGGGATGCTGTTTCCCTTCGCGCGGAGCGAGGCCGAGCGCCGCCGCATGCTCGCTTCGATCGCGCCGGTATGGGATGGCAATGAAACCTGGCTGGTCGTTGCCGCCGCGACCCTGTTCGGCGCCTTTCCGGCCGTCTTCTCCATCGTCCTTTCCGCCTTCTATCTGCCGCTCTTCATCCTGCTGGCGGGGCTGATCCTGCGTGGCGTCGCCTTTGAATTCCGCTACAAGGCCACCACCAGCCGGCCGCTATGGGATGCGGGTTTCGTCGCCGGTTCCTATGCCGTGGCCTTCGTGCAGGGGACGGCGGTAGGCGCCATCGTCCAGGGCATCCCGATCGCGCATGGCATGTTTGCCGGCTCCGCCTTCAGCTGGGCGAGCCCCTTCTCGCTGTTCTGCGGCCTCGGGCTGTGCATCGGCTATGCCCTGATGGGGGCATGCTGGATGGCGGGCAAGTCCGATGCGCCGCTGCGGGACTTCTGCTTCCGCGTCCTGCCCGGGCTCGTGATCGCGCTCGGGGTCTTTCTCGTCGCGGTCTTCATCTGGTCGCTGCTGCTCCGCCTGCCGGTGCTGCATCGCTGGATCGAGCGTCCGGTACTGCTGCTGTGTCCGTTGCTCGGCGCTGTTGCCTTCCTCGGGCTGATCGTCGCGATCCGCCGCGGCAGGGATCGCTTCCTGTTTGCTGCCGCCGCCGTCATCTTCGTTGCGGCGTTTGCGACCCTGGCCGGATCCTTCCTGCCCTACATGCTGCCATTCTCCATGACCATCTGGCAGGCGGCATCGCCGAGCTCGTCCCTCACCTTTCTCTTCTGGGGTGCGGGCGTCTTCGTCCTGCCGCTGACGCTTGCCTATACGCTGATCGTCTATTTCGTCTTTCGCGGCCGGATCGTCGAACACGAGGATTAGCGGCCCGTAACCGGATCGTCCGGCGCCGACGCATGTTCCCGACATTACCGAGAGGCGGCCTTCCCACCAGGGAACGGCCGCCTTGTCCAATGGCCTGGTGGCCGGGTCCCTGAAACCCCGCCCAAACCTAGGTATGCGCGGATGATCCACCAGTTCAATTATGCCCGATGCTACCGCCGGTTAGCCTGGATCCCGCAAGCAATGACAGCAGGAGATCACGGCGATGACGATGTTTCCGATCAATCCCGAAGCAGCACGCGGGGCGAATGCCGGTGACCACCGCCCGGCCTTCGTACCGGGCCGGACGATTCGGATGAATCGCCGGGACCTGATCGGTGCGGCCGCCGGTCTCGCCGCGGCGACGATGATTCCTGCCAGCGCCATTGCCGGCGACCCGGGCGCCACTTCCGGCGCGACAACCAGCCACGGAGACAATCGGATGAGCAGCGGTTTTGTAAAGACGGCCGACGGGACCGAGATTTTTTTCAAGGACTGGGGCCCCAAGGATGCCCAGCCGATCCATTTTCATCACGGCTGGCCGCTCTCGGCCGATGACTGGGATGCCCAACTCCTGTTCTTCCGGGCCAAGGGGTACCGGGTGATCGCCCACGATCGTCGCGGGCATGGCCGATCCAGCCAGGCCGGCACCGCCAACACGATCGACCAGTACGCGGCGGATGCCGCCGCGGTGGTCGAGCATCTCGACCTGCGCAACGTCGTCCATATCGGGCATTCGACCGGCGGCGGCGAGGTGGCCCGTTATGTCGCCCGGTACGGCCAGCCGCAGGGCCGCGTCGCCAAAGCCGTCCTGGTCGCGGCCATTCCGCCGCTGATGCTGAAGACGGCGGGCAATCCCGGGGGCACGCCGCTCGCCGTCTTCGACGGTTTCCGCGACGCACTCGCCGCCAATCGCTCGCAGTTCTACCTCGATGTCGCCTCGGGCCCGTTCTATGGCTTCAACCGCCCCGGTGCGAAGGTCTCGCAGGGCATCATCCAGAACTGGTGGCGGCAGGGCATGATGGGCGGCGCGCTGGCCCAGTACGAAGGCATCAAAGCCTTTTCCGAAACCGACCAGACCGACGACCTGAAGTCGATCACGGTGCCGACCCTGGTGCTGCAGGGGGATGACGACCAGGTGGTTCCCTACCAGGATGCGGCGATCCTTCAGGCCAAGCTGCTCAGGAACAGCACCCTGAAGATCTATCCGGGCTTTCCGCACGGGATGCTGACCACCCATGCCGAGGTCATCAATCCGGACCTGCTTGCTTTCGTCACGGGCTGAAACCGCCTTGCGCCGGCGGGTCGCGACGATCTCGCGATCCGCCGGCCTCTATATCCCCGCCTTGCGCCGGTACTCGCCCGGCGAAACACCGACATGCTGCCGGAAAGCCCGGGTAAACGTCGATTGGGAGGAAAAGCGGCAGGCGAAGGCGATCTCGGCCAGACTCGCCCCGGTATGGATCAGCAGGTCCTGCGCCCGCTGCAACCGCAGCGAACTGATGAAGCGGTGCGGCGGGACACCGACCGCAGAACGAAAGGCGCGGGCGAAATGATGCCGGCTGAGGCAGGCGACGTCGGAGAGATCCGCGAGGGTGATGTCCGAATCCAGATTGTCGTTTATGAAGTCGATGACGCGGCGCATTTTGAAGTGCTCGAGAGCAGGGCTCGGCGGATTCCGGACGAGATTACCGCCGTATTCGCCAATGAGATGAGCTGCCATCGCGCGCGCCAGGCTTTCGGCGAGAAGATGGCTGACGGACGATTCGGCCTCGAGTTCGGCGCTGATCCTGTAACCCACCTGCCGCATGAAGTCGTCGTCAATTCCGGCCCGGTAGTCGATCCGCTCAGGAGAGATCGTCCGCGACAGGGACTGCGCAGCATCCCTAAAGATCTCGGGTCCGATATACATGTGCAAGATTCTGTCGAGATCGCCGGTTATCCGGATCGAATCCTCGACCAGACCGATCGGGCAAAGCCAAAGCGTCCCTGGCCGGACAGCGGTGTCCTGAAGTTCGCCGTTCCCGCGCCGCTCCACGCGCCCGGTCTCCGATCCCGCCAGGGCAAGGGTGATTTCCATCTGCTGGGGGACGGGGGGCGGGATCTCGCCTGCCGGATGATTGCGGATTTCCGCCACCATGCCGGTCCAGTTGCGGCGGGCGGAACTCAACAGCAACTCGCCCCGCGGAAACTTCCGGCGGCCGAACTCATGCACGCTCGCCATGATGGTCTCCTCGAAAGGCCGCACGCGTTCCTGCGCGTCCCCTGATCTTCGGGCCTGAAGCCCCGCTGATCAAGTACGTCAATTCCGGCAAACAAAACGCCAATCCCGGCAAAGACGAGACCGAGGCGTCCGCGGGAGATTGTGCCGTGATCATCGGCCAAGTCCCGGTCGGCCATCGCCCGAATATGGCCAACGACGCTCGATGAGAGGCGACCATGAACGCGAGCCGTCATGTTTCCGGCGTGCCGCTGGCGGCCGTCGGTGCCGCACCGGATCCGTCCGGTCTGCTCGGCAACGATCTCGCGAGCCGCCTGGCGAGGAAGGGGCCGGACTGGTGGACGGGTTTGACGGTTACGGCCCGGGCACGCGAGGCGGGCGTCGACCTCTTGCATGCAAGGGCCGCAGATGGCCAGGCCTGGTCCATTCGCCTGGCAGACTGGAATACGCCGCCGGCTCATCGCCTTCAGCTCGACGCGAGCTTGAGCCTGATTCTGGGCGAGGGGCTGGCCGAAGTGCCGGCCTTCATCGCCGATCACGCACGCCTTGCCCTTGTTTATCCCCCCCGTACCGCCCGGACGCTTGCCGAACACCCGCCCGAGGCCATGGACCTCGGCGCGTTTCTGGAGCTGGCCTCGGGCGTTGCCGCGGCGCTGACGCGCCTGCATGAAGCCGGTGTCATCCATGGCGGCCTTTCCCCCGCCAAGGTGTTGATCGAGCCGGACGGGCGGATACGCTTCACTCGCTTCGAAGGGCTGTCGCCGATCGAGCCGGCGTCGCGCGGCGAACGCCGCATCCCGGCATCCGACGTCGCCTATGCCGCCCCCGAACTGATCCGCACCGAAACCTCTCCGGTCGATGCACGGACGGATCTCTATTCGATCGGGGTTCTGCTCTACGAGCATCTCGTCGGGGCCTTGCCGCTTGCGGCATCGAGCATCCCGGACTGGCTGCACGCACATGTGGCGATGGAAGCGCCGTCGGTCCGCCTCGCCCGGCCCGACGTGCCTGACGTCGTCGACCGGATCCTGCTCAAGCTGATGAACAAGGATCCCAAACAGCGCTACCAGACTGCGGCAGCGCTCCATGCCGACCTGTCGCGTGTATCCAGCTCCATCGCGGCAACGGGCAAGGCCGAGGATTTTCCCCTGGCCCGCAGCGAGTTCGCCGAACTGCCCCGTTTTTCCACCCAGCTATTCGGCCGCCATCGCGAACTCGGGGCGCTCGCCGATCACTATGCCGGATTCCGTGCATCTTCCGATCGGCGCATCGTGTTCGTGTCGGGTGAACCGGGTGCCGGGAAATCGACGCTCGTCGAGGCATTGCTGGCCGATCTGGGCGATGCGGCGGTGATCTGCGCCACGGGCAAAGGTGTGAAGCTTCACGCGGGAACCCCGTTCGCCCCCCTGGCCCAGGCGCTGCGCATCGTACTTGCGCGCCTGACGGGCGGCGACGAACAGGCGTTGGACGCGGCAAGGGCCCGGCTAGCGTCGCTCGCCGGTTGCGGCCGCGTCCTGGCCGATCTGGTCCCCGACCTGGCGATCGTGCCGGCCGACGCGCCGAATCTGGCCGATGTGCCGGCACACCTGGCGCAGATCCGCTCCGCCCGCATCATCGCCGACACGTTCGGCAAGCTGGCTTCGGTGGACGTGCCGCTGGTTTTGTTCATGGACGATCTCCAGTGGTTCGATCAGGCGAGTCTGGCGGTCGTCCGGCAGTTGTGCACCGAGCCGCCGGCGCATGTCTTCCTTGTCGGAAGCTTCCGCGCCGACGCCCGAAACCGCGAGCCGCTCAAGGATCTGCTCGATCTCGCGCGCAACTCGCCTGCATTCGCCGACGAGCTTCTTGTGCCGCCGCTGACCGAACAGGATAGCGGGGCGCTCGTGGCCTTCATCCTGAAGAGCGTGCCGGACGACATCCGCCCCATAGCGGCCCGGGTCTACCGGGAGACCGATGGAAATCCGTTCCATATCGCTCAGCTTCTGCAGCGGATGCTGGAGGAGAAGATCCTTCTGTTCGCCGCCGACAGGCAGAAATGGGTCCTGCGCGACGACGATCGCACCCATCGCCACGAGATCGGCGCGCTGATCCGCGAACGCATCGTCGCCCTGCCGCCGCTGCAGCGGCGCCTGTTGCAGCACGGCGCAAGCCTGGGCGGGCGGGTTCCGGCGGCGTTCGTCGCGCAACGCAGCGGCGCCAGCCTCGAGGAGACGGTTCGAGCGGCGAATTCTCTCGTCGAGGCGGGCCTGCTTCGGCGATCCGGTTCCGATTTCGCGCTGGCTCATGACCGCGTGCTGGACGCCGCCTATGCGAGCATGTCGCCGGCCCAGAAGGCGCACAGGCATCTGGGCAACGCCCGCCAGCTTGCGGCATGCCGCCCCGATGCCGATCCCGATACGGCCTTCGAGATCGTCTCGCAGATCGAGCGTTGCGACATCGATTGCCTCTCGGCCCGGGAGCGCCCCCATTACGCCCGGATCCTGCTGCTCGCCGCACGGACCTCCCGAGCGGCGGGCGAGGCAGGGCGTGCGCTTCATCTCGTGGAACTGATGCTGCGGATCATGACGGGCGGCGCAGCCGACAGCCTCGATTCGCTGATCTTCGACGCCGAGTGGTTGCGATGTGATTGCCTGCTGGCCCTGGGCCGGGTCGACGACGCCTTTGCCGCTCTCGACGCCGTGGCCCTGCTTTGTCGCGACCCGGCAGCCATGGCCGAGGTTTGCCGGCTCAGGGCCATAGCCCTGACGGTCAGAGGATCCTACGACCTAGCCATCGCTGCCTCGCTCGAAGGTCTGCGCGCGCTCGATATCGAACTCGATGTGACTGTCGGCTCCGATGCCCTGGCGGCCATTTACCATCGCTGCCTCGCCAAGCTCGACGCCGTCACCATCGACGATCTCGTGGCGCTCCCCGAGATGACCGATCGGCGTGCCCGATCCGCCCTGTCGCTGCTGTCGACGCTGATCTCGTCGTTCTTTGTCGAGGGCGAGCTGCGATTCCTGCATGTCATCAAGATCGTCGAGCTGACGCTCGCCCACGGCGCGGCGCCCGAATCGGCCTATGGCCTGGCGTGGTTCGGCGTGCTGGGCGCGCATTATTTCGGCGACTATGCCCAGGGCGCGGCCTATGCGCTGGCCGCCAGCACGCTCGCGCGGCGCGACGGCTACGAGGCGCAGCGGACGGCGGCACTGCTGGCCCTGGATCAGGTCAGCGCCTGGACCTTGCCGATGCGGACGGCGCTCGGCCATGCCCGCGACGGTGCCCATGTCGGACAGGCGGCAGGCGACCTCGGCATGGCATGCTATGCGCGCAATCACATTGCGTCAGACATGCTCGTCATGGGCACGCGTCTCGACTGGATCCGATCCGAACTCGCCGACAGCATCGCGATGACCCGGCGCATCGGCTATGGCGACATCGAGCTGATCCTGGCCGCACAGCTTGCCTTCGTCGAGGCCCTCGGTGTCGAAGACGTGCCGGACGCGATACCGGATGGCGAGATCGACGCCTCGTCCGTCGCGACCCGCTTTTGGGTCAGGCACTATGCCGGGCTGCAATCCTTTTTTCTCGGCCGCCTGGAAAATGCGCTTCGTCATCTCGAAGACGCGGAGGTCATGGCATGGGCCGCACCGGCGCATATCGATACGGCCAACAACTGCTTCTACCTGGCCCTGGCACATGCCCGCGTGACGATCACAGGATACCATTCTGCCGGGCGTCTCGACCGGATGGCAGTGGCGCGGGAACGCTTCAGGTCATGGGCGGCGCTCAACCCGGAGACCTTTTCCTGCAAGCATCTGCTGCTCGAGGCCGAAGCTGCCCGTCTTGCCGGGCGGCGCATCGAAGCCATGGAACTCTATGAGCAGGCTGCCGCTGCCGCGGCCCGGGCACGGTTCGTCCACGACCAGGCCCTGGCCCAGGAACTGGCATCCTGTCTCTATGGCGAGATGAACCTCCAGGCACCGGCACAGGGCTGCCTGCGGAGTGCCATCCAGTGTTACCGGGACTGGGGCGCCGAGGGGAAGGCCGCCCAGCTTGCCAGGCATCTGCCGATGCCCACCGATGTCCGCGCATCGCCCGTTGCGCCGGCGAGACTGCAGGATGAGCTCGATCTCTCGGTGATGACGACGGCCGCACAGACCCTGGCGGAAGAGGTCGGTCTGGAACAGGTCGTGCGCTCGCTGATGAAAAGCATGATCATCCATGCCGGGGCCCAGTCCGGCGTACTGCTGCTCATGCGTCACGGCGAGCCGCTCGTCGAGGCGGTCGCGCGCGTGCGCGCGCAGGCTGTCGAAATCGATCTGCGGCCCTCCGCCGCAGCCGACGAGCTCATGCCGCCATCGGTACTCAAGACGGTGCTGCGCACCGGCAAGGCGGTCACCCTGGCCGACGCGGCCGTCGAGGCGGCGCAGCGCGGATTGTCGCTCGCCGGGCGCAGCATCCGATCCCTCGCCTGCATCCCGCTCGTAAAACGTGGCGACCTGGTTGGCCTGCTCTACCTGGAGAATGCCCTGGCCGCCGACGTCTTCACCCCCCGCCGCATCGCGATGCTCGAGGTTCTCGCCCCCCAGGCGGCCGTTTCGCTGGATGCGGCGCGCCTCTACGGCGACCTGATGGACGAGAACCTGCGCCGCGCCCAGGCCGAATTCCAGCTGCGCGAGGCACGAAGCGAACTGGCCCGCGCGAACCAGCTGACGGCGATGGGCAGCTTCGCGACCTCGATCGCCCACGAGATCAACCAGCCACTCGCCAGCGTGATCGCGCAAGCCAATGCCGGCCTGCGCTGGCTCAACCGCGCACAGCCCGATCTTGCCGAGGTGACCAACAGCCTGCAGAGCATCGGTCAGGCCGGGCGGCGCGCTGCCGACATCATCGCCGCCCTGCGTTCCCTGGTGACGCAGTCACCTTCGAAGCTGGGCCTGGTTGCGATCGAGGATGTCGTCGACGACGTCCTCAAGCTCGTCGCCGGCGATCTGGCCGAGCACGGCATCGACCTGGCCGTCAGCGCCGATACCGGCCGGGCGATGGTCATGGCCAACGAGGTCCAGATCCAGCAGGTCGTCTTCAATATCGTGACCAACGCGATCCAGTCGATGGCCGGTGTCGGCGCGCGCGAGCGGCGCCTGCGCATCGGCACCTCGCTTGGGCAGGACGATATCGAGGTTGCGATCGAAGATACCGGCTGCGGCATGTCGGACGACGTGGTCGCGCGCGTCTTCCAGCCCTTCTTCACCACGAAGGCGAGCGGGATGGGCGTTGGCCTGGCCATCTGCCGTTCGATCATGGAGTTGCATGGCGGCTCGCTCGCCGTCCGCTCGGTACCGGACAGGGGCAGTATGTTCCTCGTGCGCATTCCCCGTGCCCCCGGCTGACCCGGCCCACGCCGCGTGCCTGCCGGCGATCAGGAGCCAGCCAGATCGAGCCCCCGTCCCAGCCTCTGGCCGTAGGCGACGATCGCCTGGCCTGCCGGTACCCGTTCAGCCTGATAGGCTGCCAGTGCTGCGCCGATGTCGCGGTGCGCCAGCAGCGCGTCGCGCAGCGCAAAGGCATCGCCCGCTGCCTTGGCGACCCCCATCGCGGTATGCGGCCTGGCCACGAAGGCGGCATCGCCCAGCAACGCGACACGGGCGCTGACCATCCGGGGCGGGGCATGGTCGAAAATCGCGTGGATGAAGGGCCGCGGCTCGGCCGCCACCGCCGCCGCGAACGATGCCGGCAGCAATTCGGCCGCCTGCGTCCGGACCAGCCTCGCGATTTCCGGCCGGACATGGCCCGGCGCAAGCGAGAACGGTCGCTTCACGCCACCGGTATCAACCAGGATGCGGTCGAGATCGGCGATCGCATAGGGCCGATACCAGACCCAGTTGTAGCGCCGCCGTCCCGGCTCGGTCGCGCCGTTCGCACCGGGTACCAGATAGCCGAGGATGTGCGAGCCGGGGCCGTCGTGAAAGGCGAAGCGGTCGAACAGCTGGTGCGCGGCCGACGCCGGCATCTCGGTCTCGGGCACCAGGCCGCGCCAGGTGGCATAGCCGACATAGCGCGGCCCGACGCCGGCGCCGGTGACCGTTTCGCGCACGACCGACCCGATGCCGTCCGCGCCGACGATCAGGTCGGCCGTCTCCTCGTGGCCGTCGGCATAGCGGACGCGGGCGCCCGACCCGTCGGACTGCACCATCACCGCCTTCGCCTTAATCCGGTAGCGCGCGTCCGGCACCAGATCGCGGAACGTGCGAAACAGCACGTCCCATGACAGCTGCGTCTGCGGCATGTGCTCGCGACGGATGATCGTGCCCTGGCGGTCGAGATGGATCCGCTCGTAGGCGGTAACCCCGACCCTGGCAACGTGCTCGATCCCGGCTTCCCTCAGCATGGCGAAGACCTCGCGCTGGGCGACCAGCCCGGCGCCGCGCCCCTCCAGCCAGTGCTCGGACCGCTCGGTCACCGTGACGTCGAAGCCGGCGCGGGCGAGCAGGACCGCGGCGAACAGGCCGCCGATCGATCCGCCGACGACGAGGATGCGAAGGCTCATGGCTGTCTGCTCCGGCATGGTCCAGTTGATGACGCCGAAATTGTCACATGCCGGGATGGGCGGCGGCAGTCTACGTTGGCTTCGGTCGCGTGAACCAACGTATGAGATGCGGACCGGGCCGGCCCCGATGCGAACCGGTTGCCCGCGGCCGGCGCTTTGGCCAGGATGGCGCCTCGTTCAAGTCTTGGGGAACAAGTATCATGACCCTGGCCCGTGGCCGCGAATTCCTGATGACGCCGGGACCGACGATGATTCCGGACAGCGTGCTGACGGCGATGCACCGTCCGGCCATCGATCTCTATGCCCCGCCGCTGGAAGCCATCACGCTGTCCTGCCTTGCCGATTTGCGCGCGTTGCATCGCACCGCCGGCGACGTCTACATCTATGCCGCCAACGGCCATGGCGCCTGGGAAGCGGCGCTGACCAACACGCTGCGCCGCGGCGACCTGGTGCTGGTGCTCGAATCCGGCCTGTTTGCCCGCGGCTGGGGCGAGATGGGCCGGATGCTCGGGCTGGAGATCGAGGTCCTGCCCGGTGACTGGCGCAGGGCTGTCGACCCCGCCCAGCTGCAGGCCCGGCTTGCCGCCGACACCGGCCATCGCATCAAGGCCGTGATGGTCGCCCAGGTCGATACCGCGTCTGCGGTGATCAACGATCTGGCCGCCTTGCGCCGGGCGATCGACGCCGCCGGCCATCCGGCCCTGTTCATGGCCGATCTGGTCGCCTCGCTTGCCGCCGTGCCGTTCGAGATGGATGGCTGGGGGGTCGATGTCGCGGTCTCGGCGCCGCAGAAGGCGCTGATGTCGACGCCGGGCCTGTCCTTCGTCGCGGCCGGGCCGAAGGCGAAGGCAGCCCATGCAACCGCCGATCTGCGCACGCTGTACTGGGACTGGACGTTCCGCGACGGGCCCGAGCACTACAAGCGCTATTGCGGCACCTGCCCCGAGCATCTGCTGTTCGGGCTGCGCCAGGCCCTCGACCTGATCAACGAGGAGGGTATCGAGCGGATGTTGCGGCGTCACCGGCTGCTGGCCGAGGCGACGCGGCGGGCGGTCGCAGTCTGGGCTGCCGAAGGCGCGCTCGAATTCAACATCCTCGATCCGGCCGAGCGCGCCGATTCGGTGACGATGATCCTGATGGAGGAGACCCGGACCAAGGCATTGATGGGCTATTGCCGCGAGCGCCTGGGCATCGTGCTGGGCACCACCATCGGCGAGCGCCGCGGCCAGGGGTTCCGCATCGCCCATATGGGCCACATCAACGCGCCGACGATCCTCGGCGTGCTCGCCGGCATCGAGACCGCACTGGCGGCCCTGAAGATCCCCCATGGCCGGCACGGCCTCAGCCAGGCGATCGCCTGGCTGGCCGCGGAGGAGCCGGCCTAGCGCCAGTCGCCGCGCAGTGCCGCGACCTCCGCCCGCAGGGTTTCGGGGGTCGCGGCCTCCGGCGCGATGGCATCGCCCGCCGCCAGCCGCAGCCGGGCCCAGAAGCGGCGCAGAATCCCGGCCCGTGCCGGCCCGCGCGCGTAGGAGAACAGGCTGCCCCACAGCCCGCTCAATGCCAGCGGGACCACCGGTACCGGGGTCTCCTGCAGGATGCGGCCGACACCGGCCCTGAAATCGTCGATCTCCCCATCCTGGGTCAGCTTGCCTTCGGGGAAGATGCAGACCGGCTCGCCCTCGCGCAGGTAGAGCGCGATGCGGGCGAAGGCGGCCTCGTAGACGGCGGGGTCGCGACGGCGCGAGGCGATCGGCACGGCGCCGGCGACGCGGAAGACGAAGTTCAGCACCGGCAGGCGGTAGATCGCCGCTTCCATCACGAAACGGACCGGCCGCCGGCACGAGCCGGCGATGATCAGCGCGTCGACGAAGCTGACATGGTTGCAGACCAGCAGCACCGGGCCATCAGCCGGAATCCTGTCGAGGTCGCGACGTTCGATGCGATAGCACACGCTGGTCAGGATCCAGACCAGGAAGCGCATCAGGAATTCCGGCAGCAGCATGAAGATGTAGAGCGCCACCGGGATATTGAGGACGGCAAACAGCAGATAAAGCTGCGGCACCGACCAGCCGAGCGGGCCCAGCGCCACGATGCCGGTGACGGCGGCCAGCACCATGCAACCGGCATTGACGATGTTGTTGGCGGCAATGACGCGTGCGCGGACTTCCGGCGCGGCGCGGGTCTGCAGCATGGCAAACAGCGGCACGACGTAGAAGCCGCCGAACAGCCCGATGCCGAACAGGTCGACCAGCACCCGCCAGATCGCCGGGTCCACCATGATCGCCCCGATCGGCCGCAAGGTGCCGGTCCACGGCGTCGTATCGGCAAAGTAGAGGTCGAAGCCGAACCCGATCAGGCCCAGCGCACCGAACGGCACCAGCCCCAGCTCGACCATGCGTCCCGACAGCTTTTCGCACAGCAGCGAGCCGGTGCCGACGCCGACCGAAAAGACGGTCAGCAGCGCGGTGATCGTGCCGGCATCGCCGCCCAGCGTTTCCTTGACGTAAAGCGGCAGCTGGGTCAGGTAGGTCGCCCCCAGCATGAAGAACCAGGAAATGCCCAGGACCGACAGGAAGACCGAGCGCGTGCCCCTGATGATGCGCAGGCAATCGATCGTCGCGGTGACCGGGTTCCAGTCGATCCTGAGGTCGGGTGCCGTCGGCTGGGCGACAGGGACGCGGCGGCTGATCGCGTAACCGGCGATCGCCATGACGACGATGACGGTCCCGACCAGTACGGGGCCCGCGGCCGTGCCGATCGCCGCACCGCCGAGGATGGTGCCGAGCAGGATCGCCAGGAACGTGCCCATGTCGATCAGCCCGTTGCCGCCGATCAGTTCGTCGCGCCGCAGATGCTGGGGCAGAATCGCGTATTTGATCGGCCCGAAGAAGGTCGAATGCACGCCCATCAGGAACAGGGCGGCCACCAGCACCCAGGTGGCGCCGAGGACGAAGCCCGTGGCGCCCACGCCCATGATGCCGATCTCGGCCAGCTTGATCGTGCGGATGATCCGCGCCTTGTCGATGGTCTCGGCCAGCTGGCCGGCCGTGGCCGAGAACAGGAAGAACGGCAGGATGAACAGGCCCGCGCAGAGATTGAGCAGCGCCGGCGCCTCGGCCGCGGGCAGGGTCAGCGTCAGGAACACCATCAGGGCGTTCTTGTAGAGATTGTCGTTGAAGGCGTTGGCGAACTGGGTCAGGAACAGCGGCAGGAAGCGCCGGGTCCGCAGCAGGTCGAATTGATTGGCCTCGTGCATCGGCTGTTTATCGCCCAGGCGCGGGCGTTTGGGCAAGCCGGCGGGAACCATTGCACGAGCGGACGGGTTGCCGGGCTCATGACCCCCGCCGGCCTGATCGAGACCGACCTGCCCAGCCGCCTCGACCGCCTCGGATGGAGCCGGTTCCACAGCTGGGCGATGTTTGCACTGGGCATTACCTGGGTGCTCGACGGGCTCGAGGTGACGCTGGCCGGTTCGCTTGCCGGTGCGCTGCAGGAAAGCCCGACGCTGCGGCTGACCGAGTCGCAGATCGGCTGGGCCGCCAGCCTCTATCTGCTCGGTGCCGTCCTTGGCGGTTTCGGCTTCGGCTGGGCCACCGATCGTTTCGGCCGGCGGCGCCTGTTCTTCGTCACCCTCTGGGTCTATATCATCGCCACCGCCTCGACCGCCTTCGCCGTCGATTTCTGGACTTTTGCCCTGTGCCGGTTCCTCACCGGGGCCGGCATCGGCGGCGAGTACACGGCGATCAATTCGGCCGTGCAGGAATTCACCCCCGCCAGGTATCGCGGCCGCGCCGACCTCGCGATCAACGGCAGCTTCTGGGTCGGCGCGGCGATCGGCGCGCTGGGGGCGGCGGTGCTGCTGATCCCCGGCCTGCTGCCGCCAGACTACGGCTGGCGCATCGCCTTCGGCATCGGCGCCGTACTGTCGCTGTTCATCCTGTTCCTGCGCCGCAACCTGCCGGAAAGCCCGCGCTGGCTGGTGGTGCGTGGCCGCACCGACGAGGCGGCGGCGATCGTCGCGCGGATCGAGGCGCAGGCGCCGCGCGACCCTGCGATCCCACTGCGCCGCCTACGGCTGCATGCCCGTCACGAGGCCGTCGATCCGGTCACCGTCGGCCGCGTCCTGTTCCGCCGCTATCCCCGCCGCGCCGCGCTCGGGCTGATCCTGATGGCAACCCAGGCGTTCTTCTACAACGCGATCTTCTTCACCTATGCGCTGGTGCTCGGGCGCTACTACGATGTTTCCCCGGCCGATATCGGCTGGTTCATCCTGCCGTTCGCGGCGGCGAACTTCCTCGGTCCCCTGTTGCTTGGCCCCCTGTTCGACCGTGTCGGCCGTCGTCCGATGATTGCCGCGACCTACATGCTGTCGGGCATTCTGCTCGGCGTGGCGACGCTGCTGTTCCTCGGCGGCCGGCTCGATGCGATCGGGCAGACCGTCGCCTGGTCGGCGATCTTCTTCTTCGCCTCCGCCGCCGCAAGCTCGGCCTATCTGACCGTCGGCGAATGTTTCCCGCTGGAGATGCGGGCGCTGGCCATCGCCTTCTTCTATGCGGTCGGCACCGGCGTGGGGGGCGTGATCGGCCCCGCGCTGTTCGGCGAACTGATCGCCACCGGCGCCCGCGGCACCTTGGCCTGGGGCTATGCCGGGGCGGCGGTGCTGATGCTGGTCGGCGGCGCCGCGGCATTGTGGCTCGGCGAGGCGCTGGAACGTCGATCCCTCGAGGACGTTGCCGCCCCGCTCGCCGCCGCCGACTGACCACGTTGCAGGCCTCGGCCCTTCGCCGGAATTCGCAAGGCGTCTGCCGCTCCCCTGTCTTTCCGCGATTTTCAACCCGGCGACGCTGCCGGGGCGCCGCGCGATGCGGAGCAGTCGGGCCGGGCTCGCCGCCTTCCACATCGCCGTCCTGCAAGGGGCTGTCGGGCCAGGCGCGTCGGTACCGGGCCGCGTCCCCGGCGCCCGCCGCTTAACACTTAATGGTGCCTTGCGAGATCGCGCGGACCGGCATGAACTGACGGGATGTTGCGTCGTCTGCTCGGCACCGATGGGCCTCTGCTGGTCCCCGCCATCGTCATCGCCCTGGTTCTCGGGGCGTTGGCCTCCGCCTTTGCCGCCGTTGCGGGCTGGTTCGATCCCGGCCGGCTGACCCCGGCCCGGATGGTCGACGCGCTGGGCCGACGTGGCGGCGACCCCGTGGGTCATCGCCGCAATCATGCCAAGGGCGTCTGCTTCACCGGTTCGTTCGCGGCCAATGGTGCCGGCACCGATCTGTCCACCGCGCCGATGCTGGCGGCCGGCCGCTATCCGGTGACCGGCCGCTTCGCCATCGCCACCGGCAACCCGCTGGCGGCCGATGGCTCGGCCCGGGTGCGGAGCATGGCGGTGCGGATCGTCGCTCCCGACGGCCAGGAATGGCGCAGCGGGATGAACACGTCGCCGGTCTTCGCCGTCGCGACGCCGGCAGCCTTCTTTGCCATGGTGCAGGCGGCGATGATCGACCCCGCCACCGGCAAGCCGGATCCGCAGGCGATGCCGGCTTTCATCGCGACCCATCCCGAAACCGGGGCATTCCTCGCCTGGGCACGATCGGCCCCGTGGACCGCCAGCTATGCCGACCAGGCCTATTACGGCCTGAACGCGTTCATCTTGACCGACGCCCGCGGCACTGGCCGCCCGGTGCGGTGGTCGATGCGGCCGGAAACGGCGGCGGCCGCGGTTGCGCCCGACACGATCGGCGCAGACGTCCTGGCCGGCGATCTGGCCGAGCGGCTGGCGCGTGGCCCCTTGCGGTGGACGATGGTGATGACGCTCGGCCAGCCGGACGACCCGACCGACGACGCCACCAGGCCCTGGCCTGCGGGGCGGCGGGAGGTCGTGGTGGGAACGCTGGTGGTCGATGCCGCGCAGGACGAGGCGCACGGGCCTTGCCGTGACGTCAACTTCGATCCGACGATCCTGCCCGACGGCATTGCGCTATCGGATGATCCGCTGCTGGCGGCACGGTCGGCGTCCTATGCGACGTCCTTCGACCGCCGTATCGCCGAGCAGGTGCGGCGATGAGCCGACGGAGTTTTACGGCCGCGCAGAAGCTGCTGCACTGGTCGATGGCGGTGGCGATCATCGCGATGCTGTTCATCGGGGTCGGCATGGTGGCCACGCTGGCGCCGATCCACGCCGATCTCGTGGCACTGCACCGCCCCCTCGGTGTCGTCATTCTTGTCCTGGCGCTGATCCGGCTGGGGCTGCGCCTGCGGCGGGGGGCGCCACCGCTGCCCGCAGACCTGCCATGGTGGCAGACCCTGTCGGCCAGGGGGTCGCATGTCCTGCTCTATGCGCTGATGATCGCGATGCCGCTGGTCGGCTGGGGCATGCTGTCGGCCGGCGGCTATCCGATCGTGCTGCACGGTGCCTGGCAGCTGCCGCCGATCCTGCCGCAGAGCAACCTGCTGCAGGTGATATTGCGGCAAAGCCACCGCTGGCTGGGCCTGGTCTTCTTCGCCGTCATCCTGTTGCACATCGCCGCCGCGCTGTTCCATGGGCTGTCGCGTCGCGACGGCGTCTTCTCCAGCATGGTCCGCGGCCGCTGATCACCTAGCGGTTGCGGTTCCGTCGGCCCGCCTGGTGCTGCCCAAGCTGCGCATGGTCGTCGATGCGCTGGAGGCCGCGGTCAACGACGTCTGCTGAAGACAACAAAGCGGGGCCGGCATGTGCCGGCCCCGCGGGACGTCTGCGGCCTGGATTACGCCGCCTTGTTGGCGATGACGTCCCAGCCGGCCTGGACGTTGCCGCCCATCGACCCGTCGGTCTTCTGGGGGGCGTAGGTGAACTTGATGGTCTTGTAGCT
>JAFKFH010000029.1 GCA_017307375.1 Alphaproteobacteria bacterium | reverse complement strand
CGCTTCTCCTCGGCCGCCGCCCGCTCACGCGCCTCCTCGTCGCGCTGGCGCTGCTCCTCGCGGATCCGCGCTTCCTCGGCCGCCGCCGCCAGCCGCTTGCCCTCGATCCCGTTCTGCTTGAACACCTCGACCGCGCGCGCCATCAGGCCGACCTCGTCCTGACGCTGCTGGCCGCTCACCTCTGCCGAATAGTCGCCGCGGGCCAGCACCTCCATCACCCCTGCCAGGCCGCGCAACGGCGCGGCAATGCCGCGCTGGGCGATCAGCATGGCAACGCCCGCGACGATCACGACGCCCAGGCCAAGGATCAGCAACAGGCTGTTGCGGGTCGACTGGTAGGTGGCGGTCAGACCGTCCGAGGTCACTTTCAGGGCCTCGATCTGGCTGTCGACCTCGGTGGTTATCTCGCGGCGCAACGCCTCGAAGGCCGGACCGAGCGTCTTGTCTACGATCAGTGTGGCACGGTTATTCGCTTCCGTCGTGTTCTCCACTGCCAGCGCCTGGGCCTCGCGCGAGGTCTCAATGAGCCGCGCATAGTCCGCCTTGATGCGACTGATCTCCGCGTTCCGTTGCGGCAGCAGTCGGCCCGCTTCGGCAATACGGGTATCAAAGTCGCGAATCGTTGCGCGCAACGCCTCCTGCGTCGCCTTGATGTCGCTTGCATCGTTCTCCGCGATCATCTGGTAGAGAAGCCCAGCCGTGCGGTTGACTGTCGCATTGGCCCGCGCCATCCACACCAGTCCCGGTGCATCGCGTGTCAGCACCGCCGAGTTGCGGTCGTCGGCCTGGCCCATGCGATAGATCGACAGCCCGGTCGTCGCGATGCCGAGCAAGGCCAACGACACGATTACAAGCGCGATCTTGTAGAGGATGCGGATATTCTGCATGGCTAACCCCGCTCGAAACAGTCTGATTGTCGACCGCAATCTGATACTAAAGACTAGGATCCAACATCGATGATTTGTAAAAAATTTTATTCGTCAAGGAATTGGGCGGATCGAAAACGCCGGACTGGCTGAAATCCGGGCTGTTGCCGCTCGCTGCCGCAATCGAGGCAGGCCCCTTGTATTCCAGCGGACAAGGCGCTATATTCAAACCCGTCGACATGTTTGGTTTCGGCCACGCTTTTCCCGCCCCCTTCGGGCCTCGCCCTTTCGGAAACGAGGCTATTGGCAATGCGCCACGGGTGCCGGAGCGGCCCTCCCCGATCCCCTCTATCATGGTTGATCCGCCGGGCAGCCTGCCCGGTGGCCTGATGACATACCCAAGGAACTAGTTAATGGCCACTATTGGCACCGTGAAATGGTTCAACGCCCAAAAGGGCTACGGCTTCATCCAGCCCGAGAGCGGCGGCACCGACGTGTTCGTCCATGTCTCGGCGGTTGAACGCTCGGGCCTCGCCGGCTTGAACGACGGTCAGAAGATCGAATTCGACGTCGAGCGCGACAAGCGCAGCGGCAAGTCCGCCGCCGTCAATCTGCGCGCGCTCTAAGCGACGCCGCCCTGGGGCGCCCGTCGCGGGCGCCCCATTGCTGCCCCTGATGCGGGCAGCCCCGTGCGCCGCCGCCAATCGGCCGCGCCCCGGATCCAAATCCCCCAACTCAGCGTTTGAAACAGGCCGCGGCCCGCTCAACTGCCGCGCCTTTTGACAGGAATATGATTGTGCAGACCATTCAGCGTACCCCGATGAAAACCCTCCACCCGATGCCGACCGTCCGCCGCATGCCGGCCGCCGAGCCCAAGATCACCGCCATGGCGGGCATGACCCGCGACGAAGTGCGCCGGCTGGTCGTCTCGCTGATCGGCTAGTCAGCCATCATCCTGCGGTGCTAGCCTTCCCCCCGGGCCAATGAGCCTTGTGGGGGAAATGCCGGATGTCACGCAGTCGGTTCATGCTCGGTGTCGCGGCCCTCGCACTGGTCGCGGGCAACGCCGATGCCGCCAGGGTCAGTCTCCGCATCATGGAGACGACCGACATCCACATGAACCTGCTGGACTACGACTATTACCAGGACAAGGGCACCGACCAGTTCGGCCTGGCGCGGGCCGTCACCCTGGTCAAGGCGGCGCGGGCCGAGGCCCGCAACAGCCTGTTCTTCGACAACGGCGACCTGCTGCAGGGCAACCCGATGGGCGACCTGGTCGCCCGGGTCCAGCCGCTGGCCCAGGGCATGGTGCATCCCGCCTACAAGGTGATGAACCAGCTGGGTTATGACGCCGGCAACATCGGCAACCACGAATTCAACTATGGCCTGCCATTCCTGCGGCAGGCCCTGGCCGGCGCGGCCTTTCCTTATGTCAACGCCAACGTCTATGTCGACGAGCGGGCGGGCGGCCCCGAGGCCGGCAAGAATGCCTTCGCGCCCTATGTGATCCTCGAGCGGGAGGTTGCGGACGATACCGGCCAGGCCCATCGGCTCAAGGTGGGCGTCATCGGCTTCGTGCCGCCCCAGATCATGCAGTGGGACCGGGCCAATCTCGAAGGCCGGGTGACGACGCACGAAATCGTCGCGACGGCACGCAGGTTCGTGCCGGAGATAAGGGCCAAGGGCGCGGACCTCGTCGTCGCCATCCCCCATTCCGGCTTCGAGAACGGCGAGACCGCGGCCTCGACCGAGAATGCCGTGGCGGGCCTGGCCGAGGTGCCGGGCATCGACGTCATCCTGTTCGGCCACGCCCATGCCGAATTTCCCGGCAAGCAGTTCGCCGGCCATCCCAAGGTCGACATCGCCAGGGGCACGATCAACGGCATCCCCGCGGTGATGCCCGGCCGCTGGGGCGATCATCTCGGCATCGTCGACCTGATGCTCGATGACCGGTCGGGCCGCTGGCAGGTCGTCGACTCGCGGGCCTCGATCCGGCCGATCTTCGACCGGTCCGCCAAGAAGCCGCTGGTCGAGGCCGATCCGATGGTCCTGGCCGCGATCGGCGACGAACATCGGGCGACACTCGACTATATCCGCGGCAAGGTGACCGAGACGACCGCCCCGATCCATTCCTATTTTGCCCAGGTTGCCGACGACCCGTCGGTCCAGGTCGTCTCGCTGGCCCAGATCGCCTATGTCCGCGCCGCGGTCCAGGGCACCGACTACGAGAAATACCCGATCCTGTCGGCCGCGGCCCCGTTCAAGGCCGGCGGCCGCCAGGGCTGGGGCTACTATACCGACATCCCGCTCGGCCCGGTCGCCATCAAGAACGTCGCCGACCTCTACATCTACCCCAACACGCTCAAGGCCGTGCTGATCACCGGGGCCGAGGTCCGCGAATGGCTGGAGATGTCCGCCGGCCAATTCAGGCGGATCGACCCGCAGGGGGCAGCCGAGCAGCCGCTGATCAACGACGATTTCCGGTCCTACAACTTCGACGTCATCGACGGCGTCACCTACGAGATCGACGTGACCGAGCCGGCGAAATACGATCCGAACGGCAAGCCGGCCAATCCCGGCGCCAACCGGATCAAGAACCTGGCCTTCGACGGCCGGCCGATCGACGACACGGCCAAGTTCATCGTCGCCACCAACAACTACCGCGCCTATGGCGGCGGCAATTTTCCCGGTATCGACGCCGGCAAGGTCGTGATCGACGCGCCGGAGGAGAACCGCGAGGCGCTGGTCCGCTACTTTACCGCCAACCCGACCTTCAACCCGGCGGCCGACGGCAACTGGCGCATCCGTCCGGTTCCGGGCATCAGCCTGCGCTTTCTTTCCGGGGCGGGGGCGACGCGGTATCTCGCGTCCAATCCGTCGATCAGGCTGGTGCGGGACAACGGCGACGGCTCGGCCCTGTTCGAGCTGGCGCGATAGGACGGCCGCCATTCACGCGACAGAGCCGGATTCTGTACCCATCTGGTCGAACGTGCCGTCTCGCGCCAACATGCGGCCATGCTGAAACTGCCTGTAATCACCTATCCGATCACGGTCGATACGATCGGCAAGGCCTACATGCTCGATTGCGGCATCAAGGCCCGCTGCCACCAATGCGCCTCTTCCCGCTATCTCGACCTGGTCGAGCTGATCGAACAGCGCGGCCATGACTGGCCGATCGACCTGGTGCAGGCCAGCTGCCCGGCCTGCGGCCTGCCGGCCCGCCCGGTTCTCGCCCGGCAGGCGCGGCGGGCGCGACGGGCCGGCAAGATCCTCTACCCCCCGCCGCCGCGCGATATCGTGGACGGCGTCTGGGAGATCGCCTACCGCCACTATCGCCAGCAGCGCGCAATCAAGGCCGAACTGGTCTCGCCAAGTCGCTAGCCCGCGTCGCCGCGGTTCCTCCTCGATATTGCCGGCCGACGTCGGGGCAGATGCCCCCCTGTAAGCGGGATGACGGCGCCCGCTGTACCCAGAACGGACCGGCCGCCTTCTACGGCCTGGCCGTCCTGGATACCGCGCCGGCGCCGGCGCGCCCGGCGAAGTCAGGCCAGGCTAACCCGCGCGGATCTGGCTGAGGAACCGGCCCACTTCCTGGCGCAGGCGGCTTGCCTGACCCGAGAGTTCGCCCGAGGCGCCGAGTACCTGGTCGGCGGCATGGCCGGCTTCCTTGGCCGAGGTCGAGACGCGGACGACGTTGTTGGAGACGACACGCGTCCCCTCGGCCGCTTCCTCGACGCTGCGGGCGATCTCGGTGGTCGCCGCGCCCTGCTCCTCCACCGCGGCGGCGATCGAGCCCGAGATCTCGCTGATCTCGCCGATCACGTTCGAGATGTTACGGATCGCCTCGACCGCCTCCTGGGTGGTCGCCTGGACCGTCGCGATCTGCTGGCCGATATCCTCGGTCGCCTTCGACGTCTGGTTGGCCAGGTTCTTGACCTCGGAAGCGACGACCGCGAACCCCTTGCCGGCCTCGCCCGCCCGGGCGGCCTCGATCGTCGCGTTCAGGGCCAGCAGGTTGGTCTGGCCGGCGATCTGGTTGATCAGGTTCACCACCTCGCCGATCTTCTCGGCCGAGGTCGCGAGGCTGCGGACGATTTCGTCGGTATGACGGGCATGGGTCACCGCGCCCTGCGCGATCCGCGACGACTTCGCCACCTGCCCGGAAATCTCGCGGATCGAAGCGGCAAGCTGTTCGGAGGCGGAGGCGACGGTCTGCACGTTGCTCGCAGCCTGTTCGGACGCCGAGGCGGCCGCCAGCGACTGCTGCTCGGTCTCGCCGGCGATGCCGGTCATGCTCTTGGCCGTCGCGTTCAGCTGGGTTGCCGCCGAGGCGACGGTCTCGACCACGCCGCCGACCGCATGCTCGAAACTGGAGGCCAGCGTCATCAGCTCGGCCTTGCGCCGGGCCTCGGCCTCGGCCCGCAGGCGCTCCTGCTCGGCGCGGCGCTCGGCGTCGGCCCGCGCCTCGGCTTCCTGCTTCTCGCGCTCGCGACGTTCCTCGGCCGCCCGGGTCTCCTCCTCGTGACGCCGCCGCTCCTCGGCAGCCAGGCGCTCGCGCTCGGCCTGCTCGGCCTTCATCGCGGCCTCACGCAGCCGGTTCTGTTCCGCCTCGGCAGCCAGCCGTTCACCCTCGATCAGCCCCTGCTTGAAGGTCTCGACGGCCTTGGCGATCTCGCCGATCTCGTCGGCGCGGCCGCGATACGGTACCTCGGTCGCGAGCTTGCGCTGGCTCAGCGCCTCCATCGTGCGCAGCGTCGAACCCAGCGGAATAAGGAACGAATTCCTTATTATCCAGAACGCTATGGCCAGGGAGATCACGATCCCAAACGCGGCGCAAGAAACGATGAGCCAGACGAGACGGCCATAGGCACTGTCCATCGACGCGTTGATCGCACTCGCCGCCTCGATCGCCTGCCGGGAGAAGCGATCGACCTCATCGTTCAACTTCTGCCGGTTGGCGCGGTTCGTATCGTTGTCACCGAACATGCGGGCCTTGGCCGGTCCTTCCTCGCGTCCTAGGCGCACCAGTTCGGTGCGAAATCTGATGAAATCATCGAGCGCGGCGTAAAGCTCGCTGGCCGGGGGTATGCCAAGGTCGCGCTCGACTTTCCGCATGTCATCGGCGCGCGCGCGCATCTGATCAAAGAACTTGAGCATGCCGTCGCCAAACCGCGCCGTGGACGCGGGATCCGTCGACATGTAGATACCGCGGCTATCCATAACGACGGCGTAGACCAAGGCATTCATCTGTTCGCCCAGCAACGACCGCCGGGCCGCGAGTTCGACCTTGTCCGCCTGATCATTAAAATCGCCGAGCGCCTTGACGCCAATGCCGGCAAGCGCAATGCCGACAAGGGAAAGAATACCTACGACGCCGAGCAGCTTTGTCGAGATGCGCATTTTCCCGCTCTCCCGCTAATGAAACACTTGACGGGAGTACGATGGGGCCGGGACCGGAATACCTCAATCCAACATGTGATATTTTATGTAAAGTCCTGTCACAATCGCCGCGTGTGCGTTGCAACATGGGTTGTTCGATACCGCGGCGTCCGATTTCCTGCGACTCTATCGCAGCAGGCCTAGACTTTCGAACAGCCCGGGCAACAAGCGGCGATAGCTCATCCGTGTGCCAAGGTGACGGCCCTGCGCCTCGGCCAGCGCCGCGCGCTCGGCCGGTCGCGACAGAAGATCGTCGATGCGGTCGAGCATGCCGGGCATATCGGAAAACGACATGCGGGGTTCGAGATCGCCCCAGACACCGACACCGTCGAAGCATCGCGTCTGTAACAGCACGCCGCCGCATTCGACAATTTCGCGTGGCCGGTTATAGAGGGCGGTATCGAACGACAGGCTGCCGAAATCGATCGACAGGCTGGAGCGCGCATAGCGGAAGCCGCGCAGCTTCGCCTCCTCCGGCCGCGCAGGAATTCCGACCTTCGGCCAGAAATCGCCGAACAGCATCAGCCGGTCGCCGAGATGGCGGTGCAGCCGCGCGACCTCCACCCGCCGCTTGCGACCCTTGGCATCATGGGCCAGCGCGTCGGCGACCCGGCCGCGCCACAGCCGGGTCGCGGCATCGTCGCCGGCCGTATCGGCACGAGCGTGGAGGAACTGCTCGATACGCGCATGGATCGCCGGCACGTCGAGTTCGGCGATGTCCGGCGTCGCAGCGGCAAAATCGTCGAGGGCGGGTTGAAAGACCGCGTCATGGTCCTGGCCGGGATTGCCGAGATAGACGACGCCGTCATGGACGAGGCCGCGACCGCCATCGGCCATGCCGGCAAGCGTATTGGCGATCAGCTCGGCCATCGTCACCCGCTGCCGGCAATGCGTCGCCGGCCGCAGCCAGCCATAGCTGTCGAGGCCCACGGCCGGATCGGCCCAGTATCCCTCGGCCGTGCCGAACGGCAGGTGGACGATGCGCGCCATGCCGAGCGCGGCAAGGCGGGCCATCTCGCGCCGGCAGGGCACGGCCAGCCAGAAATTGCCCTGCGCCAGATAGTCGTCGGGCGGCGACGGCTGCGCCTCGCGGATGTTCCACACCTCCATGAACAGCGAGCCGAAGGCAATGTCGACGATCGGCGGCGCACCGGCCGGCGCGAAACCGGCGAGTGGCGCAAAACCGAACGAACCGAACCAGTCCGAGGTGATGACGAGATCGAGCGGCACGCGCGACAATCCGGTGACGGCATCGGGGGTGGCCAGATCGACATCGCGGCGCAGGCGCAGCACGTCGTGGCCAAGGTCGAGCAGGCTGGAGGCGAGCGCGCGGAATTCCTCGATGCGCCAGCGGTTCTCGATCAGGCAGACACGCATCGCCGGCGCACTCAGGGGATGAAGCGCCGCTCGGCCGCCTTCATCTCGGCGACACGCTGCAGACGGAAGATTTCCTCGACCGCGACGATGTCGCGGTCGGCCCCGGCAATGCCGCCCTCGGCGCGGATGCGGCGGAAAACCGCTTGCATCGCGGTCACCGCCGCACGGATCGCGTGGTTGCCGTAGATCACCAGCCCGACCTTGCCCGTCGCCCGCATTCGCGCCTCGTCGAGATCGGGATAAAGCGTCGGCACAAGGGCCAGCGGCACCGGCCCGTCCCAGGCCGCGATGAAGGCCATCACCTCGTCCGGCGTGCGCTGCTTCGAATGGACCAGGACCAGATCGGCCCCGGCGGCCGCATAGGCACGGGCGCGGGCAAGCGCCTCGCCCTGGCCGAGGCCGGCGATCAGCGCCTCGGTCCGCGCGATCACGACGAAGCCGGCATCGCGGCGCACCGACAGCGCGGCGGCGATCTTGCCGGTGAATTCCTCGGTGCCGACCAGTTCCTGCCGCCCGCCGGCAAGCAGGCTGGTGTCCTTGGGAAACCGCTTGTCCTCGATGACCACCGCGGCGACGCCGGCACGTTCATAGGCACCGACGACATGCATCACGTTGACGGCATTGCCGTAGCCGGTATCGAGATCGGCGATGACCGGCAGGGCGGTCTGCTCGGCCATCGCGCGGGTCATTTCCAGATGCTGGCCATAGGACAGCAGGCTCGCATCGGGCACGCCATAAGCCGCCGACAGTTCGAAACCCGACGCCCAGATCGCGTCGAACCCCGCCTCCTCGGCAAGGCGCGCCGACAACGGGTTGTGCGCCGACATCGCATGGGCCAGCCCGGCGGCGATACGGGCGCGCAATTGCGCCGCGCGGCTCATGCCGCGGCCATCCCTTCGATTTCGACGAGATAGTCGGGATGGGCCAGGCCCGCCACGACCAGCAGCGTCGCGGCCGGGGCATGCCCGCCCAGCAGGCGATCGCGGATCTCGCGATAGGCGGCGACATCGCCGGCACGGGTGATGAACACGGTGATCTTGACCAGGTTGCCCACGGCCATGCCGTCGGCCGCCAGCACGGCCAGCAGGTTGAGCAGCGCGCGTTCCATCTGCGCCGCGAAACCGTCGGCCAGTCGCCCGTCGGGCGCCACCCCGACCTGGCCCGAGACATGCAGCCAGCGCGCCGACTGCGGCGCGGAGACGCCCTGGCTGTAGCGCGACGCCGGCGCCGCGATATCGGAAGGATTGATCAGCTTCAGCATGGCGGGGCCCCCGAGTCGTGTCTTCGATCGGCGAAGATTACGTCATAAGTCGCGACTCGCTGCCAAATAGCTTGACGCCACGCGCCGGCGAGCCTCACAAACTTTGTTGACCGCGCAACCAAGCAAGACGTTCCGCCAATGACCATGACGCTCGCGCACAGCCATGACCATGCCCTGGTCGTGCTGTCGTATGTGGTTGCCTTCTTCGCCTCCTATACGGCACTCGACATGGGCGGCCGGCTGGCCATCGCGTCCAGCCCGGCGTCGCGCCGGCTGTGGCTGGCCGGTTCGTCGGTCGTGCTGGGCGGCGGCATCTGGTCGATGCATTTCATCGCGATGCTGGCCTTCACCGTCACGGTGCCGGTCAGCTACGACATCGGGCTGACGCTGCTGTCGCTCGTCATCGCCATTGCCCTCACCGCCGTGGGCTTCCATCTGGTCGAGACGCGGCTGACCCCGACACGCCTGGTCGCGGCGGGCATCATCGTCGGGGCCGGCGTCGCCGCCATGCACTATACCGGCATGGCCGCGGTGGTCCTGCCCGGCCGGCTGATCTACAGCCCGGTGCTCGTCGCGGCCTCGGGCCTCATCGCCGTGGTGGCGGCCACCGCCGCCCTCTACCTGGCCCTGTCGGTGCGCCGGATCGGCCCCAAGCTCGCCGCCGCAGCGATCATGGGGGTCGCCATCTGCGGCATGCATTATACCGGCATGGCGGCGATGACCGTCTCGGCCGACCCCACGGCGCTGCAGACCATGTCTTCGAGCCTGTCGCGCCCGCTGCTGGCGCTGGCGGTCGCCTGCGGCACGTTCCTGATCCTGTGCCTGGCGCTGGTCTCGGTCTTCGTCGACCGCCGGCTCGAAGCCCTTGCCGAGCGCGAGGCCGAACAGCTGCGCCGTGCACGCGACGATCTCGAGGCCCGGGTGCTCGAGCGCACCGCCGAACTGGCCGAGGCCAATACCCGGCTGACCGCGGCGGCAGCGGATCTGGAGGCGGCGCGCCGTCGCGCCGAAAGCGCCAACCACGCGAAATCCGACTTCCTGGCGAACATGAGCCACGAGTTGCGCACGCCGATGAATTCGATCCTCGGTTTTGCGCAACTGCTGATGCGCAGCACGCGCGACCCGCTGACCGACCGCCAGGCCCGGCAGGTCGGCCTGATCGTCAAGTCGGGCAATCATCTGCTCAGGCTGATCGACGACGTGCTCGATTTTTCGCGCATCGAGACCGGTGCGATCAAGCTGTCGCTGGAGCCGGTCTGGCTGCCCGAGATGGCGGACGAGGTGCACACGAACCTGGTGGCGCTGGCCCAACGCTTCGACGTGCTGCTGCGGACCGAGCTCGACGGCGACTTGCCCCCGGTGCTGGCCGACCGGACCCGGCTGATCCAGGTCATGATCAACCTGGGGACGAACGCCATCAAGTATAACCGCCCCGGCGGCGAGGTCGTCATCACCGCCGTGGCCGACGGGGCCGACCGGCTGCGCCTGACGGTGCGCGACACCGGGCACGGGATCGCACCAGGCCAGCTGGAAGCCTTGTTCGAGCCGTTCAACCGGCTGGGCGCCGAACAGGGCAACGTCGAGGGCACGGGCATCGGCCTGACGATCACCAAGCGGCTGGTCGAGCTGATGAACGGCCGCATCTCGGTTGATTCCGAAGTCGGCAAGGGTTCGGTCTTCGCGGTCTCGCTGCCGGTGACGACGTCGGCGCGTCCGCAGGCGCCGGCCCATGGTGCGACCGGCATGGCCGCCCGGCCGGGCAACCGGCGCAAGCTGCTCTATGTCGAGGACAATCCGTCCAACATCGAACTGATGCGCGACCTGATCGACACGCTGCCGGGTTTCGAGCTGCTTGTCGCGGACCGCGCATCGACCGGCCTCGACCTCGCGCGGGCGCATCGCCCCGACGTCATCGTCCTCGACATCAACCTGCCGGGCATGAGCGGGATCGAATTGCTCGGCGAGCTCAAGCGTCGGCCGGAAACGGCATCGACACCCGTGCTGGCCCTGTCGGCCGCCGCGATGGAGCGCGAGATCCGGCGCGGCCACGACGCCGGCTTCCGCCACTATCTGACCAAGCCGCTCGATATCTCGGCGTTCCTCGCCGCGCTCGAGGACGTGCTGGGCGGCAAGCTTTCGGAGGGGGCTTGATGATACCGATCGCCGATGGTGTGCTGCGGGCCGCGCGGATCCTGATCGTCGACGACAACGAGACCAATGTCGAACTGATCCGGGCCCTGCTCGAAGACGACGGCTACGACAATCTCGAATCAACGACGTCGAGCCTGGACGGGCTCGCGCTCTATCTGGGCGCCCCCGATTCCTTCGACCTGATATTGCTCGACCTGCGCATGCCGGATCTCGACGGCCTCGGCTTCATCGCGGCAATCCGGGAAGCCCGGCCCGATATCGCCCATCCCGTCATCATACTGTCGGCCCAGGCCGACCAGCGCAGCCGCGAGCAGGCCCTGTCGGCCGGGGTGCGCGACTATCTGACCAAGCCGGTCGTGGTCTGGGAAGTGCTGCACCGGGTGCGCAATGCGTTGTCGCTGCAATTGCTGTGGCGCCAGACCGAAGCGCTCAATCGCGACCTCGAGGAACGGGTGATGCGGCGCACGGTCGAATTGGAGGAAACCCGCCGCGAAGTCATCCGCCGGCTGGCGACGGCCGGGGAATTCCGCGACAACGACACCGGCCAGCATGTCGAACGGATGAGCCAGTATGCCTATGTGCTGGCACGCGGCGCCGGGATGGCCGACCAGGACGCGCGCGCGCTGCGCGACGCAGCCCCGCTGCACGACATCGGCAAGATCGCGATGCCCGATGCGATCCTGCTGAAGGAAGGGCCGCTGACCGACGACGAATGGGTGACCATGCGCCGTCATGCCGAGATCGGCGGCACGATCCTCGACGGTTCAGGCTTCGCGTTGCTCGAACTCGCCCGGGAAATCGCGGTCAGCCATCATGAACGCTGGGACGGCTCGGGCTATCCGCTGGGCCTCGCCGGCCAGGATATCCCGCTGTCCGGCCGGATCGTGGCCGTTGCCGACGTGTTCGATGCCTTGACCTCGCAGCGCCCCTACAAACGGGCCTGGAGCATCGAGGAAGCGCTAGGCTTCCTCAAGGACAATGCCGGCAAGCTGTTCGATCCCGGGCTGGTTGCGCAACTCGAGGCGTCCCTGCCGGAGATGCTGGCGATCAGGAACCGGTTGGCCGACCATTGATCTCGACCATCATGCGGCAGCCCGGCGGCGCCCCGGGCGGCGGGGCCGCCGGCAGGTCGATGCCGCTGGCGCGATAAAGCGGCGCGGCATCGCCCGACGTCGCGGCCCACAGCCCGGCAATCACGTCGCGGGACACCGTGCGGGGCACGGCGATGCGCCTCGGCGCCTCGATCGCCCGGCCATCGGCGGCGTAGCGCGCCGAGACGCCCCACCAGCCCAGCACGGTTGGGCCGGGCGCACCGTAGCGCGTGTCGAGCAGGGTAACCCGCACCGTGCCGTCGGCCTCGCGCGCCACGACCGGCCAGGCATTGCCGCCGGAAAACCAGTCCAGCACCTGGCCCGCTTCGCTGCCGCGCAGCAGGTCGATGGCCGGATCGTCGGCCCGCAGATGGCAGAACCAGTCGGCCGGGCGCGGTGCAGCGGACGAAATATAACCGACGCGGATACCCCAGGGTTCGGTCACGACGACGCGCCGCAGCCACGGCTGAAAGATCGTGGTGTAGGCTTCGACGTCGACGCCCACGATGCCCTGCGCTGCAAGCTGGCGGCGCGCTTCGCGTGCAACCGCCTGGTTCTCGCCCCAGCCATAGACGAGATACGCGGTCGATCCGAGCAGGGCGAGCCAGGCGACGACCTCGGCCCGGCGCCGCACGACCAGCGCCAGCAGCACGGCGGCCAGCAGGATGACGGTATAGAACGGATCGATGATGCCGACAGCGGGAATGGCGAACCGCCGATCGCTGAACGGCTGCAGCAGCTGGGTGCCGTAGATCGTCGAGGCATCGAGCAGCGCATGGCTGATCATCGAGACCGTCCAGACCGCGATCCAGCTGCGCAGCGCAGCATCGGCGCCGCGCCCGTCGCCGGGCCGGCGGCGGAAGAAGCGCCAGCTGGCCCAGCCCAGTAACGGCCCGACCACGGCGCCGAACCACAACGAATGGGTCAAAGCCCGATGGTCCCGCCATTCGGCGAGGCCGTCGCCGGCAAAGGCCAGCGGCAGCACGTCGAGATCCGGGATCGTGTTGGCGACGGCCCCGGCGGCCAGCGCGATCCAGCCGAGACGACGCCGGCCGACGGCCTGGCCGATCGTCGCACCAAGCAGGATATGGGTCAGGTTGTCCATCAGCGCCTCAAGACCTCGCGACAACGGCTTTCGCGTTCCTGCCAGCCGGCGCGCGCCAGTTCCGGCTCGGCCAGATCCTCCGCGGGATGACCGATGCAGAGATAGGCCACCAGCCGCCAGCCCGGCGGGACCGCCAGGATCGTGGCGACCGCCTGCGGATCGAGGATCGAGACCCAGCCGACGCCGATCCCCTCGGCCCGCGCGGCAAGCCACAGCGTGTGTACGGCGGTGACGACCGAATAGACCAGCATTTCCGGCATCGTGCGGCGGCCGAGGCCGTGCCCCTGCCCGGTCGCCTCGTCGCAGAACACCGCCAGATGCACCGGCGCCTCGCGCAGCCCGGCGAGTTTCAGCCGGGCATAGAGGCTGGCACGATCGCCGCTGTAGTCGGCCAGCGCCCGGGCATTCGCCGCCTCGAACTCGCTGATCACGCCGGCCCGTGCCTGGGCAGTTTCGACCAGCACGAAACGCCAGGGCTGGCTCAGCCCCACCGACGGAGCCAGACAGGCGAAATCGAGCAGCCGGTCGAGCTGGCCGGCGGCCAGCGGATCCGGGCGAAAGCGCCGGACGTCGCGCCGCCACGCCAGCAGGGCGGCGAAGTTCCGGCGAAAGCCCGCGTCGAAGGCGGGCGCCGGGCCTGTGGTCATGCGGCGCGCGCATCCTCGATCATCATCGCCGCCCCCTTCTCGGCGATCATGATGGTCGGCGAGTTGGTATTGCCCGAGGTGATCGTCGGCATGATCGAGGCATCGATCACGCGCAGGCCATCGATACCGCGGACCCGCAGCCGCTCGTCGACCACCGCCATCGCGTCCTGCCCCATCTTGCAGGTGCCGACCGGATGGAAGATGGTCGTGGCGATATCGCCGGCGGCACGCGCCAGATCCTCGTCGCTCGAGACCTGCGGACCGGGCTTGAATTCCTCGGGCCGGTATTTCGCCAGCGCCTGCCCGGCAGCGATGCGCCGCGTCAGGCGGATCGCATCGGCCGCGACCTGGCGGTCTTCCGGCGTCGACAGGTAGTTCGGGCGGATCGCCGGGGCGGCGAACGGATCCGGCGCCTTGATGCGGATATGGCCGCGGCTGGTCGGCCGCAGGTTGCAGACCGACGCGGTGAAGCCGGGGAAGGGATGCAGCGGGTCGCCGAACTTGTCGAGCGTCAACGGCTGGACATGATATTCCAGATTGGGCGTGGCATAGGCCGCATCCGACCGCGCGAAACCGCCCAGCTGGCTCGGCGCCATCGTCAGCGGCCCGCGCCGGAACAGGAAGTACTCGATCCCCATCCTGGCGCGGCCGAGCAGCGAATTGGCCTGTTCGTTCATCGTCGTCACGCCGTGCACCTTGTAGGCGCAGCGCACCTGCAGATGGTCCTGCAGGTTCTCGCCGACGCCGGGCAGCTCGTGCCGGACCTCGATGCCATGCTCGCGCAGCAGCGCGCCGGGGCCGATGCCCGAGAGCTGCAGCAGTTGCGGCGAACCGACCGCGCCGGAGGCCAGCACCACGGCGCCGCGGGCGCGCGCCTTGACCGGGCGCCCCTTCTGGCGGAAGGCGATGCCGGTGGCCCGGCCGTTCTCGAGCAGCACGCGTTCGGCCTGGGAATGGGTCAGCACCATCAGGTTCTGCCGCCCCATCACCGGCCGCAGGAACGCCTTGGCCGAGGTCCAGCGGATGCCGTTCTTCTGGTTGACCTGGAAATAGCCACAGCCCTCGTTGTCGCCGCGGTTGAAATCGTTGGTGCGGGGGATGCCGGCTTCCGCGGCGGCGGCCTGGAAGGCGTCGAGGATTTCCCAGGTCAGCCGCATTTCCTCGACCCGCCATTCGCCACCGGCGGCATGGAAATCGTCATGGCCGCGCACCTGATCCTGCGAGCGCTTGAAGAACGGCAACACGTCGTCCCAGGCCCAGCCGGCATTGCCCATCTGGCGCCACATGTCGTAGTCGGCGGCCTGGCCGCGCATATAGATCATGCCGTTGATCGCCGAACAGCCGCCGACGACCTTGCCGCGCGGATAGTTCAGCGCCCGGCCGTTCAGCCCCGGCTCGGCCTCGGTCTTGAAGCACCAGTCGGTGCGCGGGTTGCCCATCGTGTAGAGGTAGCCGATGGGAACGTGGATCCAGAAATAATCGTCGTTGCCGCCCGCCTCGAGCAGCAGGACGGACTTGGTCTCGTCGGCCGAAAGGCGGTTGGCCAGCGCGCAGCCGGCCGAACCGGCCCCGACGATCACATAGTCGAATTCCCCGATATCCTGGCGCGATGCGTCGCTCGCCATCGTTTCACTCCCCGACTGGACGGCGCGGAGTGTGGCAAGCGCGGGGTGGTCAGCGCAAGCCTCGGATCTCGGCCAGCCCCCTGATCTGGCGACCGCTGGCATCGAAATTGTCAGGCGCCAGCCAGGTCTCGAACGCCGTCTTGATGGCCGGCCAGTCGCCGTCGGTCATCGCAAACCAGGTCGTGTCGCGGTTGCGGCCCTTGATCACCATGTGCTGGCGGAACAGCCCCTCGTAGGAAAAGCCGAAGCGCAGCGCGGCCCGCCGCGACGGTTCGTTGAGCGCGTTGCATTTCCATTCGAGGCGGCGATAGCCGAGATCGTCGAAGACGTGGCGGGCCAGGATGAAGATGGTCTCGGTTGCCGCCGGCGTTTTCGGCAGGCCGGTGCCGAACCAGATGTTGCCGATCTCGATGACGCCCTGGCCGGCGGCGATGCGCATGTAGCTGACCACGCCCAGCGCCCGGCCGGTGGCCTGGTCGACGACGGCATGGAACAGCGGATCGTTGGAAGCGGCGCAGCCTTCGACCCAGTTCGTGAAGCGGGCCTCGTCGGCGAACGGGCCGACCGACATGTAGTCCCACAGCCGCGGATCGGCCTCGGGGCCGTGCGAAGCGGCGTAGAGCTGCGTGGCATGGCGGCCGGCATCGATCGGCTCGAGGCGCACGCGGATGCCGTGCAGCACCGTCCGCTGCGGTTCGCGCGCCGGCTGCCAATCCAGCACCGGGCCCAGGATATCGTCCATCGTGGTCATCGTCGGTCCCTCGGATTCAAATGACGCGGCACCCTGGCGCCGCGTCGACCGCCTGCACAGGTCCGGTTCGGGCAGACCGGGGGAACCACCCGCCGGACTGCGCGGATCAGCCGATCAGCTTGCGATACTGCACGAAGCCCGAGCGATCGGCGATGCGATCGTAGAGCTGCATGGCGGTCGCGTTGCTTTCGTGCGTCAGCCAGTAGACGCGCGCGGCGCCGAGATCGCGCGCCGCGGCATAGACATGCTCGATCAGCTTGCGGCCGACGCCACCGCCGCGGATCTCCGGGGCGACGAACAGGTCCTGCAGATAGACATAGTCGCCGGGCGTCCAGGTCGACCGGTGGCGGATCCAGTGGACCATCCCGACCGCGCGATCGCCGTCGAAGGCCAGGGCGCACCACATCGGTTCGGCCGGATCCAGCAGCCGCACCCAAGTCGTGCGGTTCGCCTCGGCCGACAGTTCAACCTTGTAGAAGGTCTGGTAACCACGCCACAGCACCAGCCAGTCGTCATGGTCGGCAGCGGTCGGGGCGCGCAAGGCGATCGCGGTCATGGGGAACTTCCTGCGGGGATGGAGAAAGGGCGGCCACGATGGCGCGTCGTCCGTTTCCTGCCCAGGTCCGGTTAGCCGTATCGGATGGAACCAGTCACGGCCGCCGGATCCATCCGAGGTTCAGCGCCAGTTCGTCGTCCGACACGCGCGCGAGCGGCCCGATGACCAGCGACCAGGCCCGACCGCGGCCGTCGACATAGCTCATCACCTGGTCGAGCCCGGTGCCGGCCGGATAGGTGGCATAGGTGCCCGGCGATGGCAGTTCGTCGTCGGCGTCGGCAGGCGCGGGCGGCGGAGGCGCATCGTCGGGTTCGGGCAGCAGCGTCACCGGCTTCCTCACCGTCAGGCGGGCGGCGGCGGCCTTTGCCCCTGCCGGCGCCTCGAGCGTGACTGCCGCATGGACGACACGCAGCGCACCACGATGGAAATCGAGGCCTTCGGGTTCGCGGTCGGCCAGCCGGCGGATCATGTAGAAATCGTCGAGCGCGGCGCAGCAGGCTTCCCGGACGAGGGTCAGTCGGGGCGCGGCCGCCTTCTCGATCCGCATCGCCCGGCCCCAGAACACCGACGCGACCGGCGGGTTCGGCCCGTCGACGTCGCGCCAGACGATGGTCAGCGCCCCTTCGTTGCAGATCATGAGGTCGGCATAGACCATGTCCCGGCGGCCGGTGCCGAACAGGTCGCCCTGGCGGATCTCGGCGGCGATGCCGGGGTCGGTGCGCATGCGGAAGCGCGACGAGCAGGTATCGCCGTCATTGTCGCGCGGCTCGTCCGGGAAGGCCGCCGCCGCCAGCCGGTCGAGCACCCCGGCGTCGAGCCCCTTGGCCTTCGGCAGGCCGGCGACCCGGGTCCAGCCGGCCGCTTCCGGAAACAGCAGGTCGGCGCGGGCGGCACGGGTGGCGGGATCGTCGACTTCCGCCCAAGCCGGGCGGGTCAGCAGCGCGATCACGAACACCAGGAAGACAAAGATCCTCATGCGTCGACCCCATCGGCAGCGGCCAGCCGTGCCGCAAGATCATGGGCCAGCCGCAGCAGCGCCGGCGTCGGGCCGGTCGCCGCCTCGGCGGCATTCTCGAAGGCGAGCGCGGCGGCCCCGATACCGGCTTCGCCGAACTGGCCGGCGGCGCCGGCCAGCTTGTGGGCAATGGCAGCCGCCTGGGCCAGGTCGCCATCGGCAAGGCCACGGGCCAGCAACGCATCGAACCGCCCGCGATCCTCGGCCAGCCGCCGGCGGAACGCGGCAGCCTGCGAGGCGATCGCCCGGCGGCCGAGAGCCTCGTCATCGTCGGGCAATTCGACGATCGAATAGCCGATGCCGCGGCGGGTTTCGATCCGCACCCCGGCCTCGCTGCGGGCCAGCATCTTGCGCAGGTGATGGACGTGGACCTCGACGGCGTTCGAGGCGACTTCCTCGTCGAAGCCGTAGAGGCTCTGCTCGATCGCGCTGCGCGGGTAGAGCTGGCCGGGGCGGCGCAGCAGCAGTTCGAGCAGGGCGAATTCGCGGCGCGACAGTCGCAAGTCCCGGCCGTCGACGCTGGCCACGCGGCTTTCGGCGTCGAGCCGCAGCCGACCCAGCGCCAGGACACGGGATTCAAGGCGGGCGGGCCGGCGCGCCAGCGCGTGCAACCTCGCCTTCAATTCGGGCATCGCGAACGGCTTGATCAGGTAGTCGTCGGCCCCGGCCTCGAGCCCGGCGACCCGATCGTCGATCGAGCCGCGCGCCGTCAGCATCAGGACCGGCATCGCGCCACCCTGAGCCCGCAGGGCCCGGACCACCTGGATGCCATCCTGGTCGGGCAGCGCCCGGTCGACGATCAGCAGGTCATAGGCAACCGAACGCAGCGCCTCCAGACCGTCGGCGCCGGATTCGAGGACGTCGACCCGATGCCCGTCGCCACGCAACGCCGCGGCGATCAGCCCCCCGACCGACGGATCGTCTTCGATGACCAGCAGGCGCATCGCCGATGGTTGCCGTTCTCCCGTTGAATCCGCTAGCATCCGCCCCGAGCCAGTCTAGGGGGTCCAACCGGCGCACGGCAAGAACCCCTTGCCGAAAGACGGGGGCCGCGCCCATAGTCGCGCCCACAAAAGGGTGCAAGCCACGACGCATGATGGCTGGGGGAGGAAACACGCGATGACGGCCTCGGTCCTGGTGGCCGACGACGATCCGAACATCCTGTTGTCGCTCGAATTCCTGTTGAAGCAGGCAGGCTATGCCGTACGCGTCGCCGCCGATGGCGAAGCCGTGCTGTCGGCCGTACGCGAGGCGGTGCCCGACCTGCTGCTGCTCGACGTCATGATGCCCAAGCGCAACGGCTACGACGTCTGCCAGACCATCCGTGCCGACCACGGTCTCGACGGCCTGCGTATCCTGATGCTGACGGCCAAGGGCCGCGACATCGAGCGCGACAAGGGCATGGCGCTCGGCGCCGACGATTACATCACCAAGCCGTTCTCGACACGCGACATGCTGGCCCGGGTGCGCGAGATGCTGGCCCGGCCGCGCCAGTAGGCGCCGCCGATGTCGGAGGAAAACCGGCGCGAAGACAAACTGCTCGGGCTGTTCATTCTCGGCTGCGTGCTGCTGCTGCCGCCGCTGGTCGGGCTGGCCTCCGGCCGCTGGCTGCAGGGATGGCCGGCCCTGGTCGTCTATATCCTGCTGGTCTGGGCCGGGATCATCGCCGGCATCGCCTATGTCGTCGAACGCCGGCTGGCCCGCAGCCGTACCGACGACGGCGAGGCCGATGGCTGAGGCCGGGCGGCGATGATGGATACCGGCCTCGTCCTCTTCACCTCGATCGCCTACCTGGCGCTGCTGTTCGCCATCGCCTATGTCGTCGACCGGACCAAGGAGCGCGGCCACGGCTCGACCCTGGTCTATGTGCTGTCGATCGCGGTCTATTGCACGTCCTGGACCTTCTACGGCTCGGTCGGCCGGGCCACCACCTCGGGGCTCGGCTTCCTGCCGATCTATCTCGGACCGACGCTCGCCTGCTGCCTCGGCTGGCTCGTGCTGCGGCGGATCCTGATCGTGGCCAAGGCCAACCGCATCACCTCGATCGCCGACTTCATCGCGTCGCGCTACGGCAAGAACCCGGTGATCGCCGTGCTGGTCACGGTCATCGCTGTGATCGGGTCGGTGCCTTATATCGCCCTGCAGCTGAAGGCGGTCTCGACCTCGTTCTCGATCCTGGTCGCCGCCCCCAACCAGCTCGACAGCTTCCTCCCCCTGCCGCCTGTCCTGCTCGACACCGCGCTGTGGTCGGCGCTGCTGCTGGCCGTCTTCACCATCCTGTTCGGCACCCGGCATCTCGACGCGTCCGAGCATCACCGTGGCATGGTCGCGGCGATCGCCTTCGAATCGGTGGTCAAGCTGGCGACACTCACCGCCGTCGGGCTGTTTGCCGTGTTCGGCCTGTTCGGCGGATTCGGCGACCTGTTCGAACGGGCGCTGGAGACGCCGGCGCTGGAGCAGCTGTTTCATCTCGACGGCATCGAACACGGCGCCAATTGGGCGGGCATGATCTTCCTGGCGCTGGCCGCCGCGATCTGCCTGCCCCGCCAGTTCCAGGTCTGGGTCATCGAGAATCGCGACCTGCGCCATCTCGACCGGGCGCTGTGGGGTTTTCCGGTCTATCTCTTCGCCATCAACCTGTTCGTGCTGCCGATCGCGCTGGCCGGGCTGCTGACCCTGCCGCGCGGCTCGGATCCGGACCTGTTCGTGCTGACCGTGCCGCTGGCGGGCGGGGCCTCGGGCCTGGCGCTCGCCGCCTTCATCGGCGGGCTGTCGGCGGCGACCGGCATGGTGATCGTCGAGACCGTGGCCTTGTCGACCATGGTTTCCAACGACCTGATCATGCCGGTGCTGCTGCGGCTGAAGGCGATGCGGATCGCCCAGCGCGCCGACGTGACCAGCCTGCTGCTGTCGATCCGCCGCATCGCCATCATCGTCATCGTCATGCTCGGCTATCTCTACATGCGCCAGGTCGGCAACGCCTATGCGCTGGTGGCGATCGGCCTGGTGTCGTTCGCGGCGGTGGCCCAGTTCTTCCCGGCCATTCTGCTCGGCCTGTTCTGGCCGCGTGCCAACGCCCGCGGGGCAATCGTCGGCATCACCGGCGGGTTTGTCGTCTGGCTCTACACGCTTCTCCTGCCCTCCTTCGCCCAGTCGGGCTGGCTGGCCCAGTCGTTCATCACCGAAGGGCTGTTCGGCCTGTGGCTGCTCAAGCCCTACGCGCTGCTTGGCCTGGACGGTCTCGACCCGGTCACCCACAGCCTGTTCTGGTCGATGCTGATCAATATCGGCGGCATCGTCGGCATCTCGCTGTCGACCCGGCAATCGGGGCTCGAGCGTGCCCAGGCGGCACTGTTCACCGAAAGCGGCGCGCTGCAGGGCGGCGCGGTGCGGCTGTGGCAGGGCAAGGCGCCGCTGAAGGAATTGCGCGCCCTGGTCGGGCGCTTCATCGGGATAGAGCGGGCCGAGGCGGCCTTTGCCGACCACCTGCGCCGACGCCGCCTCGACCCGGCGGGGCCGACAGCGGATGCCGAACTGGTGCGGCATGCCGAGCGGCTGCTGGCCGGTGCGATCGGCTCGGCCTCGGCGCGCGTCATCATCGCGACGGTGGCCGAGGAGCAACCGCTCGGCCTCGACGACGTCATGCGCATCCTGGAGGAAACCTCCCAGGCAATCGAATACAGCCGCCGGCTGGAGGAGAAATCGCGCGAGCTCGAAGCCGCGACCAACGAACTGCGCGTCGCCAACGAACGCCTGAAGGAGCTCGACCGGCTCAAGGACGATTTCGTGTCGACCGTCAGCCACGAGCTGCGCACGCCGCTGACCTCGATCCGCTCGTTCTCGGAAATCCTGCATGACCATCCCGAACTGGACGACGGCCAGCGCCGCCAGTTCCTCGCCATCGTCATCAAGGAAAGCGAGCGGCTGACGCGGCTGATCAACGAACTGCTCGATCTCGCCAAGATCGAGGCCGGCGGGCTCGACTGGCAGATGGCCCGGGTCGATGCGGCGGAACTGGTGCGCGAGGCGGCGCAGTCGATCGGCCAGCTGTTCCGCGACAAGGGGGTCGTCCTGGAACTCGACCTGCCGGACAATCCGTTGCCGGTCGAAGGTGACCGGGACAGGTTGATGCAGGTGCTGATGAACCTCCTGTCGAACGCGGTGAAGTTCTCGCCCGCCGGACGCGGCCGGGTGCTTCTCGCCGCCGACCGGGTGGGCACGCAGGTCGAGATCGTGGTCTCCGACAACGGCCCTGGCATTGCCGCGCGCGACCAGCACGTGATCTTCGAGCGGTTTCGCCAGGTCGGGGACACCCTGACCGGCAAGCCGCAGGGCACGGGGCTGGGGCTCGCCATCTCGCGGATGATCGTCGAGCATCACCGCGGCCGCATCCGCGTCGTGTCGGGCACACCAGGCGAGGGCGCGACCTTCCGCGTCACTTTGCCGCTGCGACCCGAGGTGATCGCGGCCGTCCCATAATGTTGCGTTAAGCTCGACCCAGCAGCCTCGCCGGCGACAGACTTGGGAGGAAAGCGCCATGAATGCGCAAAACCACGACCACGTGTTCGCCGTGCCGCCGTCGGCTGCCGAACGGGCCTGGATCCGAGCGGACCAGTACGAGGAGATGTATCGGCGGTCGATCTCGGACCCGGAAGGGTTCTGGGGCGAGGAAGGCCAGCGGCTGCAGTGGATGCGGCCGTACACGAAGGTGAAGAACGTCTCTTACGCGCGGGAGAA
>JAFKFH010000028.1 GCA_017307375.1 Alphaproteobacteria bacterium | reverse complement strand
GTCGAGGCCGACCAGACGTTCAGCGGCCAGCTCTATCTCTACAGCGGCGGTTCGTCCTGGACCTCGGCCGGCAGCGGCGGACAGCCGGCGGCGACGCTGGTCGGCACCATCCGCCTGAACTTCACCGCCACCGACCGGGCGACGGTGCAACTGCCCGACGGCCGCTCCGTCGCCGCCAGCCGCTGGCGCTTCTGACCGGAATGCCGCCGGCGGCACCTCCCGCCGGCGGCACCCCTTTCAGCGGATCGGCAGCGCGTACATCAGCCCGCCGTCGGTCCATAGCGCATTCGGGCCGCGAGCGAGCTTCAGCGGACTGCCCTTGCCGACATTCCGCTCGAAGCTTTCGCCGTAATTGCCGACCTGGGCGATCAGGGCATAGGCCCAGCCCTCGTCCAGGCCAAGCGCCTTGCCGTTGCCCTGGGCGACGCCCAGCAGGCGCTGGGTGCCGGGATCGGCATCCTTCAGTTTCGCCGCGGCATTGGCCTGGGTGACGCCCCGCTCCTCGGCCTCGACCATCGCCATCACGACCCAGCGGACGATGGTAAACCACTTATCGTCGCCCTTGCGCACGAACGGCCCTAGCGGCTCCTTCGAAATCCGGTCGGGCAGGATGACGAAGTCGGCCGGGTTGGAGGCAAAGCTTGCCACCGCGGCGGCCAGGGCCGAGGCATCCTGGGTCATGCCGTCGCAGCGGCCCGCGAAGAAGGCTTCGTACATCCGGTCCTGGCTTTCGTAGACCACCGGCTTGTGCGGCAGGTTGCGGGTGCGAAACCAATCGGACAGGGTCAGTTCGTGGGTCGTGCCCTGCGCGACGCAGATCACCGCGCCGCTCATGTCCGCCAGCCTGGCGACGCCGAGCCTGGCGGGAACGACGACCGCCTGCCCGTCGTAGAAATTGATGCCGGCATATTGGATGCCGAGCCCGGCATCGCGTTGCAGGGTGATCGTCGAATTGCGCGCCAGCACGTCGATCTCGCCGGATTGCAGCGCGGCGAAACGCTGCTGCGCGGTCAGCGGCGTGAAGCGGACCTTCGAGGCGTCGCCCAGGGTGGCGGCGGCGATCGCGCGGCAGAGGTCGATGTCCAGCCCGGTCCAGTTGCCCTGCTTGTCGGGAAAGGAGAAGCCGGGCAGGCCGGTGTTGACACCGCATTGCAGCACGCCGCGCTCGCGCACGGTTTCGAGGGTTGAGGCCGCCCGGGCGGGCTCAGCCAGGCCCAGCGCGGCCAGGGCGACGGCGAACAACATGGGACGCAACGGTTTCATGCCTGGTCCTCCTCCGGTACCAAGTTGACGGACGATCGTGAACGGGGTGGGCGATCAGGGCGCGGCGGCGCCCCCGGTACTTCGGGCGGTCATGCGGCAAGCGCCGCGTCGATCGATTGACCCAGCCGGTCGACCAGCTGGGCGATCTCGTCCTCGTCGATGACATAGGGCGGGGCCAGCAGCACATGGTCGCCGTGGATGCCGTCGACCGTGCCGCCCATCGGATAGCAGATCAGGCCGCGCGCCATCGCCTCGGCCTTGATGCGCGCATGCAGGCGGCGATCCGGGGCGAAGGTCGCCTTGGTCGTCCGGTCCGCGACCAGCTCCAGGGCGCGGAACAGCCCGCGGCCCCGGATGTCGCCGACATGGGGGTGGTTGCCGAACCGCTCGGTCAGGGTTGCGGCCAGCGCCTCGCCCTGCGAGCGGACGCGGGCGAGCAGCCCGTCCTGCTCGATCGTCTCGAGCACGGCCAGCGACGCGGCGCAGGCCAGCGCATGGCCGACATAGGTGTGGCCGTGCTTGAAGGCGCCGCTGCCGGCCAGGATCGCCCGGTCGACGCGGCCCGAGGCCAGCATCGCGCCGATCGGCTGGTAACCGCCCCCCAGCCCCTTGGCGATCGTCATGATGTCGGGGGTGATCCCCTCCTGCTCGCAGGCATGCAGCGTCCCGGTGCGGCCCATGCCGCACATCACCTCGTCGAGGATCAGCAGTACCCCGTGGCGGTCGCAGATCTCGCGGATGCGGGCGAAATAGCCCGGCACGGCGGGCAACGCGCCGGCGGTGGCGCCGACCACCGGCTCGGCGACGAAGGCCATCACGGTTTCCGGTCCCAGTTCCTGGATCTTCCGGTCCAGCTCGTCGGCGACACGCAGGCCGTAGGCTTCCTCGGATTCGTCGCCGCGTCGGTCGCGATAGGCGTAGCAGGGCGCGATATGATGGGCCTCGATCAGCAGCGGCGCGAAGATCTCTCGCCGCGCCATGTTGCCGCCCACGGCCAGTGCCCCCAGCGTATTGCCGTGATAGCTCTGCCGCCTGGCGATGACATGGCGCCGGCCGGGCTGGCCGATCTCGACGAAATACTGGCGGGCGAGCTTCAGCGCCGCCTCCATCGCCTCCGACCCGCCGGCGACGAAATAGGCTTTCTCGATGCCCGCGGGGGCCGAGGCTATTACCCGGTCGGCCAGGCGCTCCATCACCTCGGTGGTGAAAAAGGAAGTGTGGGCGTAGGCGAGGCGATCGATCTGGGCGTGCAGCGCTGCCGACACCTTGGGGTGGCCGTGGCCCAGGCATGAGACGGCGGCGCCGCCCGACGCGTCGAGATAGCGCCGCCCGTCGGCATCGATCAGCCAGCAGCCGGCGCCGCCGACCGCAACCGGCAGGCCGCCCGTGCCGTTCCTGTGCATGACCCTGCTCATCGTCCGGCGCCCCAGATCCCGTTCTTGCCCGACCACAGTGAACTACGCCGCGGCGAATAATGCAACAAATGAAACATATTTTGCTCTTAAGATCCGATTGGTTCATTGCAAACGGGTATCGCGCCGGGCGGCAAAGCCGTAGAGTCGGACCATGAGCGTTTCGTCCACGCGTTTCGTGCCTGCCTCGCCGTCGCGCAGCGACAGCCACGTGGTCGCCGTGCTCGGGCCGACCAATACCGGCAAGACCCATCTCGCCATCGAGCGGATGCTGGGCCATCAGACCGGCATCATCGGCCTGCCGCTGCGCCTGTTGGCGCGCGAAATCTACGACCGTATCGCCGCGCAGAAGGGGCCGCGGACGGTCGCCCTGGTCACCGGCGAGGAAAAGATCATCCCGCGCGAGGCGCGCTGGTTCGTCTGCACGGTCGAGGCGATGCCGCTCGACCGCCCGTTCGACTTCCTGGCGATCGACGAAATCCAGCTCTGCGCCGATCCCGAGCGCGGCCATGTCTTCACCGACCGGCTGCTGCGGGCGCGCGGGCGGCTGGAAACCATGTTTCTCGGTGCCGATACGGTCAAGACGCTGATCCGCCGGCTGGTGCCGGGGCACGAACTGATCCAGCGCGAGCGTCTGTCGCGGCTGTTCTATACCGGCGAGAAGAAGCTGTCGCGTCTGCCCCGGCGCAGCGCGGTGGTCGCCTTCTCCTCGGCCGACGTCTATGCGATCGCCGAGCTGATCCGCAGCCAGCGCGGCGGGGCGGCCGTCGTGCTGGGGGCGCTGAGCCCGCGGACGCGCAATGCCCAGGTCGCCCTCTACCAGTCGGGCGAGGTCGACTACCTCGTCGCCACCGATGCGATCGGCATGGGGCTGAACATGGATATCGACCATGTCGCCTTCGCCGGGCTGCACAAGTTCGACGGTCTGGCGGTGCGCAAGCTGACGCCCGGCGAGATGGGCCAGATCGCCGGGCGGGCCGGGCGCCATCTGCGCAACGGCTCGTTCGGGACGACGGGCGAGGTCGGGCCGCTCGATCCGGAAATGGTCGAGCGGCTGGAGAACCACCATTTCGACCCGATCACCCAGGCGCGCTGGCGGTCCGGCGATCTCGACTTCACCTCGCTGCCGGGATTGCTCCGCTCGCTCGAGCAGGCGCCGCCCAACGAAGTGCTGCTGCGTGCCCGCGATGCCGAGGATTACCTGACCCTGCGCGCCCTGGCCGGCGACCAGGAGGTCGCCGACCAGGCCCGCAGCCGCGGCAGCCTGCGGCTGCTGTGGCAGATCTGCCAGATTCCCGATTTTCGCAAGACCCTGCACGACCAGCATGTCCGGCTGGTGCGCGCGATCTTCCTGCATCTGGGCAAGCCGGACGGCGTGCTGCCGGCCGACTGGGTCGCCAGGCAGATGACCCAGCTCGATCGGATCGACGGCGATATCGACACCTTGTCGACGCGGCTTGCCCATATCCGTACCTGGACCTACGTCTCGCATCGCGCCGAATGGCTGGCCGACCCCAAGCAGTGGCAGGAGCGGGCCCGGTCGATCGAGGACCGCCTGTCCGATGCGCTGCATGCCCGGCTGACCCAGCGCTTCGTCGACCGCCGCGCCGCCATGCTGTCGCGCAGCCTCGACGATGGGCCCAACCTCACGGCCGATATCGCAGCCGACGGCACCGTTGCCGTGGCCGGCGAACCGGTCGGCCGGCTCGACGGTCTCGCCTTCCGGCCGCTGGAAGGGGCGGGCCAGCATCGCGCATTGCGCGCCGCGGCCAACCGGGTGCTGGGCGATGCGCTGCGCAAGCGCGCGACCCGGCTCGCCGAGGCGGCGGACGAGGCCTTCGACCTGCGCGATGACGGTGCCGTCACCTGGGACGGGGCCGTCGTCGCCCATCTCGGCCCCGGCGATTCGGTACTGAAGCCGCGCTTCCGGATCGTCGGCGCCCGCGATCTCGACGGGCCGGCCCGATCGGCGGTCCAGGGCCGGCTGGAACGCTGGCTCGACCGGCGGATCGAGCGGCGGCTGGGCCTGTTGCGCCGGCTGACGGCGGCGGAGCTGGGCGGTCCGGCCCGCGGCATCGCCTTCCAGATCGCCGAGGGCCTGGGCGCGGTGCCGCGGCGCGCCGTGGCCGACCAGCTCGATCATCTGGTGCTGGCCGAGCGCCACAAGCTCAAGCGGCTGGGGGTCCAGTTCGGCGAGGCCAATCTGTTCCTGCCGGCGCTGCTGAAACCCGAGGCGGCACGGCTTGCCGCGATCCTGCATGCCGCCCGCCGCGACGAGGCGGTGGTCGCCCCGCCCCGGCCGGGCCTGACGTCGGTCAGGGTCGAGGGCGCGCCGCGGCCCGAGGACTGGTGGCGTTCGGTCGGCTTCCAGCTGTGCGGCGGACGGGCGGTGCGCCTCGACATCCTCGAGCGCGTGGCCGAGCTGGCGCGCGCCGCCAACGAGGCCGGGCCGTTCGAGCCCGGCCCGGAGATTCTGGCCCTGCTGGGCTGCAGCAAGCCCGAGGTCGCGCCGGCCCTGCAGGCGCTGGGCTATCGCCGGCGCGAGGGCGAGCGCTTCGCCCGCCGGATGGCGGATGCCCGGCGCCAGCATCGCCCGCCACGGCTCGCGGCCCCGCCGGTCGATCCGTCCTCGCCATTCGCGAAGTTGAAGGAACTGGCGCGGTGAGCGGTGGAGCCTCGCTGCGCCTCGACAAATGGCTGGTCCATGCCCGCTTCGTGAAAACGCGCGAGCGGGCGCAGGACCTGATCGAGAATACCCGTATCCGGGTCAACCGCGTCGTCGTCGAGAAGGCAGCCCATCCGGTGCGCCCCGGCGACCTGATCACCTTGCCGCTCGGTCCCGGTATCCGCGTGCTGCGGGTGCTGGCGCTGGGCGAGCGGCGTGGCCCTGCGACCGAAGCCCGCACCCTCTACGAGGAGATCGATTTCACGGCCGAGGGCGGTGGTTGAGGGCCTTGCGCCGTCAGCATGTTGCCCGTTAAAGAAGGGGCCGTTGCCTATGCTCTCAAGCGCCCGGCCGTTCGGCGGCGCGGCGGCACGGGGCGAGACGGGAGAGGAAGTATGCCCTACGTCGTTACCGAAGCCTGCATCAAGTGCAAGTACACCGACTGCGTCGAAGTCTGTCCGGTCGACTGCTTTTATGTCGGCGAGAACATGCTGGTCATTCACCCGGACGAATGCATCGACTGCGGCGTGTGCGAGCCGGAATGCCCGGCCGAAGCCATCGTGCCGGATACCGATTCGGTCGCCGACAAGTGGCTCGAGCTCAATCGCGAATACGCGACCAAGTGGCCCAACATCACCCGCAAGATCGACGCGCCCGCGGATGCCGACGACTTCAAGAACGTCACCGGCAAATACGATCTCTATTTCAGCCCGAAGCCGGGCGAGGGGACCTGAACCCCGGGCGCCCCGCCCCGGCCTGAACCGGGGCGCCGCCGGCCGATCGGCCGGTCAGACGCCGGAGGAATGCTGCGCGGTGCCGAGGCCGAGATAACGGTCGAAGGCCGAGGCGGCGGCACGCAGGAACGGGCGGCCGAAATCGGTGACCGTGACGCCGCTGGCGTCGATTTCGACCAGCCCCGCCTCGACCATGCGATCGAGTCGGTCGCGCGCCTCGGGAAAGCCGGACCAGCCGCCGAAGCGGTCGAGATCGACCCGGCCGTCGCACATCAGCCGCTCGATGACGGCGCGCCGGCGGCGGTCGTCTTCGATCAGCCCGCGCCAGCGCGCGATCGGCAGCCGACCGGCCGCCACATGGTCGGACCAGGCGCGGAAGCCCGGATCGTTCTGGACGTAACCCTGGGGCAGGGCGCCGATCGCCGACGGACCCAGCCCGATCAGGGTCTCGGCCGCATCGGTCGTATAGCCCTGGAAGTTCCGGTGCAACTGCCCGGCTGCGGCCGCCGCCGCCAGCGGATCGTCGGCCCGCGCGAAATGATCGAGGCCGATCTGGGCATAGCCTGCCTGCGCCAGATGGCGTGCGGCCGCCAGGAACTGCTCCAGCCGCTCGGGCCCCGGCGGCAATGCGGCTTCGTCGATCCGGCGCTGATGCGGCTTGACCCATGGCACATGGGCATAGCCGAACAGGGCGATGCGGTCGGGGTTGAGCAGCAGCGATTCGGCGACCGTCGCCACGACGTCGGCGGTGGTCTGCCCGGGCAGGCCGTAGATCAGGTCGAAGTTGAGCCGCTGAATGCCGGCGGCGCGCAGCTGCCGGGCCGCGGCCGCCACGCAATCGAAGGGCTGGATCCGGTTGATCGCGCGCTGGATCCTGTCGTCCAGCGTCTGGACGCCGAGGCTGGCCCGCGTCACCCCGGCTTCGGCATAGGCTTCGACCTGTTCGGTCGTCAGATGCCGCGGATCGATCTCGACCGCGATCTCGGCCCCTTCGAGGATGTCGAAGCGGCGGCGCAGGCCTGTCATCAGACGGGTGAAGTCGGCCGGCGCGAGGCTGTTCGGCGTGCCGCCGCCCCAGTGGATATGGCTGACGCGCATCCGCGCGGGCAGGCTGTCGGCGACCAGCGTCATCTCGCGCTCGATCAGCGCCACGTAGTCGGCGACCGGCTGGCGCGACTTGGCGACCTGGGTATTGCAGCCGCAGTACCAGCACATCGCGGCGCAGAACGGCACATGCAGGTAGAGCGACAGCGGCACCAGCGGATCGAGCTGCCCCAGCCATTCCCGGTACGTGCCGTCATGGCCGGCGGCCAGGAAATAGGGGGCGGTCGGGTAGCTCGTATAGCGCGGTACCCGGGTTTCGTAGGTGGCGATCAACGCCTGACTATAGCCGCTCATAATGTTGGGCAGCTTACGCCTCGCCCGACAGCCGCCGGAATGTGGCGCTATGCCGCAAGCCGGTCGACGACCTCGCCCGACAGGTCGAAGCAGTAGGCCGCCAGCGGTCCGCCGAAGCCCGCGCCCTCGTCGAGGATGCCGCCATAGGGGCCGAAGCGCGCGGGACCGTGGCCCGGGTCGCAGCCGGCGATGACGCCGATGAAGCCGGCAAAGGGCGCCTCGAAGCGGTCGACCGCGATCGTGCCGCCCCACCAGAACGCATCCTTCTGATCGTCGAGCGGACGGGCGTGGTTGACGCCCGCGTGGACGAACAGGAATTCGCCGCCCTCGGTCAGCGCCGCGCGCTTCAGGACCGCCAGGAATTCGTCGTGGCCGGGCCTGGCATGGATCGCCTGGCGCAGCCGCCCGGTCCAGCGGGTGGTGGCAAGCGCCCCTTCGCGGAACGTGGCCGCCGCCTGGGCCGGATCGCCGCCATAGGCGCGCAGCGTCGCCTCAAGGCCCTGCGCCATCATCCAGGCGAAGACCTGCGCCGGTTCGGTGGCGAACTGCAATTCGAGCAGCTTGCGCCACATTTCTTCCTGGGCGCCGCGCAGATAGACGATGTCGTCGGGTTCCGCCCCCGGCAGGGTCAGCGCGATCCGGCGAAAGGCCAGCAGTTCGTCGATGGTCTCGGCGACGTAACCCGCCGGCCCCAGATAGTTTCCGAGATAGACGAGCCGGTCGCCCGACAGCAGCCGCTCGCCGAGCTGGTCGTGCAGCCGCATCAGCCGTTCGGCGTCGCCATGAATGGCGGGAACCGCCCAGACCCGGCGCGCACATCTCAGGACGGCGAATTTCTCGACGTCGAACAAGGACACCGCGCTCGCATGAATAAAAAGGGCCGACAAGGATTTGTTAACCTGTCGGCCCCTTCAACGCAACAAAATGCGGTAGGCGGCGCGGCCTTGGCCGCGAGATATGCTGGTCTTCAGACGATCAGGCAGCCTTCATCAGCTTTTCGAGCCGCTTGGTCGCCGCATCCTCGTCGATCCGCTCGACCGCAGCCAGCTCGCGGGCCAGCCGATCGAGCGCCGCCTCGTAGATCTGGCGTTCGCTGTAGGACTGGTCGGGCTGGCCGGCATTGCGGTGCAGGTCGCGCACCACCTCGGCGATCGAGACGGGATCGCCGGAATTGATCTTCGCCTCGTATTCCTGCGCCCGCCGGCTCCACATCGTGCGCTTGACGCGGGCGCGGCCCTTCAGCGTGTCGAGGGCGGCCTTCATCTTCTGCGGCGTCGACAGCCGGCGCATGCCGACCTGACGCACCTTGGCCAACGGCACCCGCAGGGTCATCTTGTCCTTGTCGAACTCGATGACGAACAGTTCGAGCGAAATGCCGGAAATCTCCTGCTTCTCGATCTTGAGGATCCGGCCGACGCCATGGGTCGGGTAGACCACGTAGTCGTCCGGCTGGAAGACTTCCTTGTCGGCGGGCTTGAGGGCGACAACCTTGGCCGAAGCCTTGTGCGCGGCATCCTTGTCCACCGCGGCATCCGCGACCGGCGCCGAGGTCACCGCCTGCACCGCCGCCGCCTTGGCGGCTGCCGGCTTGGCCTTGGCGGGCTTTTCGGCCACGGTCTTCTCGGCGACCGGCTGTTCGACTGCCACGGCGCTCTCGGCGGCCTTCACGCTGGACTTGGATGCACTCGACTTCACGCTCATGGCGGCTTTCACACTCACTGTCTTCGCCGCTTTAGGCGCACTCGCCGTCACGGACTTGGTCGCGGCCTTCGCCGGGGATACCTTGGCCGCAACGGCGGCCTTGGCGGGGGAAATCTGTTGGGCGGCCTTCGCCGCCGGCGCCTTGGGCGCGGAGGAGTTCAGCGCTGTCTTCCGAGTCTCGGGGGTAGCCACTTTGGCCGCCGTCCCGGCTGCCGTCGCCTTCGGCTTGGCCAGGGCGTCCGTCACGACGCGGCCCTTGCCGGCCTGGCCCTTTGCCAGCGCGGCCTTGGCCAGCGTCGCCTTGGCCAACGTCGCCTTGGCCAACGTCGCCTTGGCCGGTGCCGGTTTGGCTGCCCGCGCCGTCTTGGCCTTGGCGGGCGGCGCCTTCGGCGGCACGGCCTTCGCCGTCTGACGTGGCCTGGACTCTGTCGACATTTTGCTCACGGTGATTACCTCGTCACGCAAAAACCACCACCGGCAGCGGTTCGGCTTGTAAAGCCCCGCTTTTTCGCCTAACGCTTTGTCTCGCCATACTGGCGCGGTCGCGATAGCCGTTCCGCATGGTCCGTTTCGCGGTACTCGCCGGTCCGACGCTCCAGATCGGGTGGCACCCACGATTCGTCAACGCGGTCGTCGCAACGAACTGCCCGGTCGTCGCCAGGATTTGTTGCCGATACCGCAAGGCGGGTCCCGCGAAAATGGCGGGCGGCGACAAATGGCTCAAGGCATGGTCGTCACGTCACCATGGTTACGCCGAATGTCGGTTGCAGTCCTTGATCGGTCTACTATGCTGCCGAGCCGGAAACTGCTTCAAACAACAGCGACAAACACGGTGTACGGCTGCAACGGCGCCGTAATCAGGAAGCCGAGACTAGCATAAGGGTGCCGTAAAATCCAGGGCCGTAACGCCTGAATCAAGGTTAAGGCTTGGTATTTCTCGGTGTTTCCGGCGCTTTGCATGGCTGCCCCGCGCCTTTGGCATATCCGTCCGGCGGCCCGCCGGCTTGTCGCGGGCTTGCTTCGGGGTGATAGTTCGGCCATGGCCGCTTCCGAACTGGATACGCTGTCCGAGTCGCCCGATGCTCAGGCATTGGCGCGTGGTGTCGGGCGGCTGTTCGCGTCGCTGGGGGCGGCCAGTCTGACCGAGGTCGGCCTGGCCAACGGCCGTCGCGCCGACGTGATGGCGATCGACGGGGCCGGGCGGGTGACGATCGTCGAGATCAAGTCGTCGCTGGTCGATTTCCGCACCGACCAGAAGTGGCCCGACTATCTCGACTATTGCGAAAGCTTTCATTTCGCCGTGTCGGCCACCTTCCCGCGCGAGGTGCTGCCCGACGAAGCCGGCATCATCATCGCCGATCGTTTCGGCGGGGCGGTGCTGCGCCCGGCGCCGCTGCGCCCGATGGCGCCGGCGCGGCGCAAGGCGCTGACGCTGCGCTTCGGCCTGCTGGCGGCCGAGCGTCTGCGGCGTCTCGCCGATCCCGAGGGTACCCAGGCATTGATCGAGGCGTCGCTTTGAAGACTGGTCGCATCGCCGTCGTCGTCCATCAGGAACATTCCGACCCCGGCCGCATCGGCGCCGCCCTCTCCGGGCGCGGCTATGCCCTCGACATCTGCCGGCATGCCTGCGGCGATCCGTTGCCCGAACGGCTTGACGACTATGACGGCGTCGTCGTCTTCGGCGGGCCGATGAGCGCCAATGACGATCATCTCGACTTCATCCGTTCCGAACTGGCCTTCGTCGAACGGGTGGCGGCCGCGGATACGCGGTTCCTGGGCGTCTGTCTCGGCGCCCAGCTGATGGCCCGGGCGCGCGGGGCGCGGGTCAGCCGCCATCCCGACGGCTTGTTCGAGATCGGCTATGTCGAGATCGCCCCGACCCAGGCCGGCCGCGACTGGTTCGACCGGCCGCTCAGCGTCTATCAATGGCATGGCGAGGGTTTCGACCTGCCCGACAATGCGGTCGCCCTGGCCTGCGGCGACGTCTTCTGCAACCAGGCGGTGCAATTCTCGCCCAAAGGTCTCGGCATCCAGTTCCACCCCGAGGTGACCGGCGCGATGATGCGGCGCTGGCAGGTCAAGGCGGCGCATCGCCTGGTCGAGCCCGGGGCGCAGCCGGCCGAAGCGCAATGCCGCGACTGGGCCCGCTTCGACGCGCCGCTGGCGCACTGGCTCGAAGGCTTCCTGGATCGCTGGCTGGCGTTGTGATGATCTTGCGATTGAGAATTAATGACGGCGACGATGTCAAGGCCGGCCGTCGTTTCTTGGCAAAAGCTTTGACAGCGGGGGTTCGGCCGCTAGTATCCCGACCGATCGGCCGGGGTATATGCCTGAATGCGGCCGAAAGCTGCTTTCCGGGGGTACCTTAAGAGATGGCACAAGTGGAACGCCCACTCTCGCCGCACCTGCAGATCTATCGTCTGCCGCTGACGGCGATCATGTCGATCACCCACCGCATCACCGGCGTGGGCCTGGGCATCGGCACGCTGGTCCTGACCTGGTGGCTCCTGGCCGCCGCGATGGGTCCCGAAGCCTATGCGACCTTCGTGAAATGGGTGCCCGGCTTCTGGCTCGGCAAACTCGTGCTGTTCGGTTTCAGCCTCGCCTTCTTCGTCCATTTCTGCAACGGCATCCGCCATCTCTACTGGGATACCGGCCGCGGCTTCCTGCCGACCGAATCTGCCCAGTCCGACAAGGTCGTGCTGGTCTGCGCCGCGATCCTGACCGTATTGACCTGGGTCGTCGCCTTCGCGCTGATGGGAAGGGCCTGAACCATGGGCAAGAGCAATTCGGCACTGCGCAATCCGCTCGGCCGCGTTCGCGGGCTGGGCTCGGCCAAGGAAGGGACCAGCCACTGGTGGTTGCAGCGCGTCACCTCGATCGCGCTGATCCCGCTGGCCATCCTGTTCCTGGCCGCGATCTTCAGCCTGGTCGGCGCCGATTGGGCGCAGGTGCGCACCGCGTTCCACAATCCGTTCGTCGCCATCGTGGGGCTGCTGACCGTCGGCACCCTGTTCTGGCACTTCAAGCTGGGCATCCAGGTCGTGATCGAGGACTACGTCCACGGCGAAGCCGCCAAGATCGCGACCCTGTTTGCCGTCAATGCCGCGATCTACGTGGTCGGCCTCGCCGCCATGCTGTCGATCGTCAAGATGTTCCTGGGAGACTGAGATGGCTGCGGCATATCCGATTACCGAGCATATCTATGACGTCGTGGTCGTCGGCGCCGGCGGCGCCGGCCTGCGCGCGACGATGGGCATGGCCGCCGCCGGGCTGAAGACCGCCTGCATCACCAAGGTGTTCCCGACCCGCAGCCACACGGTCGCGGCGCAGGGCGGCATCTCGGCCGCGCTGGGCAACATGGGCGCCGACGACTGGCGCTGGCACATGTACGACACCGTCAAGGGCGCCGACTGGCTGGGCGACCAGGACGCGATCGAATACATGTGCCGCGAGGCGGTGCCGGCGGTGCTCGAACTCGAGCATTTCGGCGTGCCGTTCAGCCGCACCGAGGAAGGCAAGATCTACCAGCGCGCCTTCGGCGGCATGACCAAGGAATTCGGCAAGGAGCCGGCCCAGCGCACCTGCGCTGCCGCCGACCGCACCGGCCACGCGATCCTGCACACGCTCTACCAGCAGTCGCTGAAGTACGAATCGGAATTCTTCATCGAGTACTACGCCCTCGACCTGATCATGGACGAGGAAGGCGTCTGCCGCGGCGTGATGGCCTGGGACCTGTCGACCGGCCAGATCCATCGCTTCCGTGCCCAGATGGTGGTGCTGGCGACCGGCGGCTACGGCCGCGCCTATTTCTCGTGCACCTCGGCGCATACCTGCACCGGCGACGGCGGGGCGATGGTGCTGCGCGCCGGCCTGCCGCTGCAGGACATGGAATTCGTGCAGTTCCACCCGACCGGCATCTATGGCGCCGGCTGCCTGATCACCGAGGGCGTGCGCGGCGAGGGCGGCTATCTCGTCAACTCGAAGGGCGAGCGCTTCATGGAGCGCTATGCGCCGTCGGCCAAGGACCTCGCCTCGCGCGACGTCGTCAGCCGGGCGATGACGATCGAGATCCGCGAGGGCCGCGGCGTCGGCCCGAAGGCCGACCACATCTTCCTGCATCTCGACCATCTCGACCCGAAGATCATCCATGAGCGCCTGCCGGGCATTTCCGAGTCGGCGCGCATCTTCGCCGGTGTCGACGTCAACAAGCAGCCGATCCCGGTGCTGCCGACCGTGCACTACAACATGGGCGGCATTCCGACGAACTATCACGGCGAAGTCCTGACCCTGAAGGACGGCAACCCGGACACCGTGGTGCCCGGGCTGATGGCGATCGGCGAAGCCGCCTGCGTCTCGGTGCACGGCGCCAACCGCCTGGGTTCGAACTCGCTGATCGATCTGGTGGTGTTCGGCCGCGCCGCGGCGATCCGCGCCAAGGAAGTCGTCAAGCCCGGCGCCCGCCAGAAGCCGATGCCGGCCACCGCCGACGATTTCACGCTGGGCCGCCTCGATCATTTCCGCAATGCCAAGGGCGGCACGCCGACCGCGCGGATCCGCGACCGGATGCAGCGCACCATGCAGAACAACTGCGCGGTGTTCCGTACCGGCGAGGTGCTGCACGAGGGCGTCAAGCTGATCGACGAGGTCCACGCCTCGATGGGCGACATCGGCGTGACCGATCGCGGCATGGTGTGGAACTCCGATCTGGTCGAGACGCTCGAACTCGACAACCTGATCGGCCAGGCCGTGGTGACCATGCACGGTGCCGCCAATCGCGAGGAAAGCCGCGGCGCCCATGCCCGCGAGGACTTCCCCAACCGCGACGACGACAACTGGATGAAGCATACGCTGGCCTGGTTCAGCGAAAAGGGCAAGGTGACCCTCGACTATCGCCCGGTGCACACCTACACCCTGACCAACGACATCCAGTACATCCCGCCGAAGGCGCGCGTTTACTGACGACTGCGCGGACCCAAGCGACAAAGGAAAAGAATCATGGTCGAGTTTGCGTTGCCGCGTAACAGTCAGGTCAAGACCGGCAAGACTCACAAGGCACCGGCGGGCGCGAAGAAGGTCAAGACCTTCCGCGTCTACCGCTGGAATCCGGATGACGGGCAGAACCCGCATATCGACAGCTACGAGATCGATCTGGCCGATTGCGCGCCGATGGTTCTCGATGCGCTGATCAAGATCAAGAACGAGATCGATCCGACGCTGACCTTCCGGCGCTCCTGCCGCGAGGGAATCTGCGGGTCCTGCGCGATGAACATCGACGGGACCAACACGCTCGCCTGCACCAAGGCGATCGAGGACATCGACGGCGACGTCAAGATCTACCCGCTGCCGCATATGCCGGTCATCAAGGACCTCGTCCCTGACCTGACCCATTTCTACGCGCAGTATGCCTCGATCAAGCCGTGGATGCAGACCCAGTCGCCGGCCCCGGCGCGCGAGCGGCTGCAGTCGAAGGAGGACCGCGACAAGATCGACGGCCTCTACGAATGCATCCTCTGCGCCTGCTGCTCGACCTCGTGCCCGAGCTACTGGTGGAACGGCGACCGCTATCTCGGCCCGGCGATCCTGCTGCAGGCCTATCGCTGGATCATCGACAGCCGCGACGAGATGACGGGCGAGCGCCTCGACAACCTCGAGGACCCGTTCCGCCTCTATCGCTGCCACACGATCATGAACTGCGCCAAGACCTGCCCGAAGGGCCTGAACCCGGCGAAGGCGATCGCCGAGATCAAGAAGCTGATGGTCGAACGCCGGGTCTGAGCGCAACGGCCTGACATGACTGCGGGGCGCGGCCGCGAGGTTCGCGCCCCTTCGCTTTTCCGGGGGGAATCGATGATTCGCAGCCTGCTCGTCGTCGCCCTGCTGGCCCTGACCGGCTGTGCGGCGCTGCCCGATCGGTCACGCGCGCCGCAGGCCTTCGCCGCCGCCCGCGACAATCCCGTCGCCCTGCGGGCCTTCCTCGAGCGCTTCCCCAAGGGCAGCGACCTGCACAACCACCTCTCCGGCGCCATCTATGCCGAGAGCTATATCCGCTGGGCGGCCGAGGACGGGCTGTGCGTCACCCCCGATCTGGCGCTCGCCGCCCCGCCCTGCACGGCGCCGCGCCGGCCGGCCGCCGACGCGCTGGGCGACCAGGCGCTTTACGACCGGCTGGTGCGTGCCTTCTCGCTGCGCGAATTCGTGCCGACGGCGGATGCACCGTCGGGCCATGCGCAGTTCTTCGCCACTTTCGCGCGCTTCGCCGCCGCCGCCGGCCCGGCGCGCACCCCCGACATGCTGGCCGAGCTGGTCGACCGCAATGCCCGCCAGTCGGTCCTCTATCTCGAGCCGATGATCCTGCTCGGCGCGTTCGAGGCGATCGGACGCGCCGCGGCGGTCGCCCCGTCGGACGATCTGGCCGTCCTCGACGGCCGCATCCGCGCCGCCGGCGTCTACGACCTCGTGCCCGCGCAGCTTGCCGAACTCGACCGGGCCGAGGCCGGCATGCGCGCCCGGCTCGGTTGCGGCGGGGCGGCACCCCGGCCGGGCTGCGCCGTCGCCACCCGCTATATCCTCCAGGTTCTGCGCAACGCTCCCGCCCCGGCGGTCTTTGCCCAGATCGCGCTGAGCATGGCGCTGATCAAGGCCGATCCCCGCATCGTCGCGGTCAACCTGGTGGCGCCGGAAGATGCACTGATCGCCCGGCGCGACTACACGCTGCACATGCAGATGCTCGCCTATCTCGGTGCGCGGTTCGACCGGCCGCCGGTGACCCTGCATGCCGGCGAGCTGACGCCGGAACTGGCACCGCCCGACGACCTGCGCTTCCATATCCGCCAGGCGATCGAGATCGCCGGCGCCCGCCGCATCGGCCACGGCGTCGCCCTGGCCCATGAGGACGACATGGCCGGCCTGCTGCGGCTGATGGCCGAGCGGCGCGTGCTGGTCGAGATCAACCTGACCTCGAACGACGTCATTCTCGGGGTCAAGGGCGCCAACCATCCGTTCCGCACCTACCGGGCCGCCGGCGTGCCGGTGGCGCTGTCGACCGACGACGAGGGCGTCGCCCGCTCGGATCTGACCAACGAGTATCAGCGGGCGGTGCAGGAACAGGCGGTCGACTATGCCGGTCTGAAGCAGCTGGCCCGCAATGCCCTGGAATATTCGTTCCTGCCGGGCGACAGCCTGTGGCAGTCATCCGCCTTCGACGATTTTGCCGCCGCCTGCCGGGGCGAGCGGCCCGGGGCGGTGCCGGCCGGTCCCGCTTGCCGCGACTTTCTCGCCGCCTCGGCGAAGGCGCGCGAACAATGGCGCCATGAAGGGTTGATGACGGCGTTCGAGGCGAGTTTCTGAAGTACATCAACAGGCTGTGGCGTTTGCGCGCGGTCGATGGTTATGTTTGGTCCATGCGAAGCTTGTGCGGCATAGCGCTTGCCTGCGCGCTGTCGGTCCTCGGCCACGCCGCCGACGCGGCCGATACCGTGCGCGAACTGGCCTATAGCCGCCAGCACGGCATCGCCTTCTACGTCACCGAGACCCAGGACGGCTGGTGCGCGCCGCGGGTGCCGGTGGCCGTGGTCGTCGGCGATCCCGGCGTGATCGCCTCCGGCGTCCTCGCGGTGCAGGTCGAGAAGCTCGGGCCGATGGCGCGCGAACGCTGCGGCGAGCTGGCGCGGCTCGATCTGGTCGTCGTCACCCGGCTCGGCGCCCCGCCGATCGCGCGCGGCGAGGCGGTCGCCGCGGCCGACTGGCGCCCGTCGCTGCGCCCGGCCGACGAGGAAGCCGCGCATGTCCAGAAGGCGTCGACGACCGACGCGCCGGCGCCCACGACACCCGCGGCGACGGACCGCTTCGTCACCCGCCCGCTGGAACGGCCGGACATCGTGCTCAAGACCCGCGACGGCAGTTGCGCGGTCCGCATGCCCCAGCGCGCCCTGGCGCCCGAACTGCGGCGGGCCGCGACCGTCGACCTGTCGGGCTTCAGCTGCGACGACGGCTGGGCGCAGGGGCGCGGCGTGGTCGGTTTCGTCACGCGGGAGGGGGCGCGGCTCGTCGCCCTCGAACTCGGCGCGCTGGCCGGCTATCTCGTCCGCCGGCAGGAGCCGCTGGGCCTGCCGCTGATCGCCCGCGGCGACAACACCCTGCAGGACTGGCCGATGCTGACCGCCGAGATCGGCCGCACCAGCCCCGGCGCGGCGCCGATCATGGCCCTGTTCCTCTCGGCCAAGCCGCTGCCGTTCTTCGTCTGGTGCGAGGGTCCGGCCGAGCAGCCGCCGACCGTGCTGGTCGAGACGACGGACGAGAATTCCTTCCTCGACGAGGCGCGGATCGATCGCTGGCTGGCCCCGGTCACCCAGGCGATCGAGAAGACCTGCCCGCGGCGCGATGCCTTCCGCATCGTCGCCGTGCCCGAGGTCCTGTCGGGCAAGCCGCTCGAATCGGTCGCGCTGTTCCATACCGTGCTGCGGCGCGAGAAGGGCGAATGGGGCTGGTTCTCGGGCCCGCCCGATACCCGCAATTTCGTCATCGAACGGCGCAGCGAGGCGCGCCGCGCAGCCCAGGCGCGCATCGATGTCGAGGCGGCGCGGCTAGCCGCGCTGGACGTGCCCGGCCGCGCCGCCGATCTCGCCGGTTTTGCCCTGTCGGGTTATGGCTCGCTGGCCGATCCGCAGCTGGTCGGCCGGCTGGCCCTGGGCGGGACCGAGCGTCCGGTCTACGAACTGGTGCGGCTCTATCGCCAGGGTGACGGCTTCTGGCAGGCCGACTGGCCCCGCCCGCTACGGCTTTCGGGCCTGCCGGCCGATCCGGCCCTGCGGGTCGGCGGCTGGCTGCTGGTGGCCGGCCGGGCCTCGTCCGACGGCCTCGCGGCGGTCAATTATCGCGGTGCCGAGTTTCCGGTGCCGGCCTTGAGCATCGCGGTGGAACACATCGCGCCGTGCACCGAGGCCGCCTGCGCCGAGTATCGCGATCCGCTGGCGCTGGCCCTGCGCAAGCTGGGGCCGTTGCCGCCATGAACCGCACGCGGCTGATGCTGGGACTGCTCGGCGTCGGCCTGCTGGTCGGGCTGGTGGCGGCCGGCCTGCTGTTCCATGCCGCGGCGACCGCCAGCGCCGCACGGCTGGCCCAGCGCCTCGGCCAGATCGAGGGGCTGACCTGGGCCGCCATCGACCCTGCCGCCTTTCGCCGTGCCCTGCGCGTCCGCGACGTCAAGGCCTGGGGCTGGCCGCTGGGCGATGCGGTCGTCACCGAACAGGGCGGCGAATATGTCATCGAGCTCGCCCCGCCGCCGCTCGCCGTCACCGCGCTGGAGCAGCGGGCACCGGGCCTTGCGCTGGCATTGGCGGCGCTGGGCTACGATCGGCTGCAGGCCGCGGCCAGCCTGACCCTGGTTTTCGACGGTGACGACCTCGTCCGTCTGCGCTTCGCCGGCAGCGTCGCAGGGCTCGCCGGCGCGACGCTCTCGGCCCGCACGGTCGCCGACGAGGCGTTGGCCCCGGCCCTGTCCGAGGCCACGCTGACCTTGACCGATGCCGGGCTGGTGCCGCGGCTGCAGTTCCTGGCCGAACCGTCCAGCGTTCCGGCGGTACTGGACGGCCTCGACCTCGCCCCGGCCTGGCGCCAGGCCCTGCAGACCCTGGCCGATACCGGTTCGGCCCGCATCGAGGCCGAGGATCCGGTGCCGCTGGCCGAGCTGACCGGCCAGTTCGGGCGGTAGCCATCGGGCCCGGACCGGCCTATTCTCCGCGCCCCATATCTGCGTTCGAGGGATGCGGCTTCCGTGCTGACCCAGTTGACGATCCGGAACTTCAAGGCGCTCGAGGCGGTGGATATCGAGCTGGGCGACCGCGTGGTCCTCATCGGTCCCAACAATGCCGGCAAGACCACCGCGCTGCAGGCGCTGGCCCTGTGGGAGACCGGCTTGCGCCGCTGGATCGACAAGCGCGGCAGCGGGCCCGCCGCGCTGAAGAAGTCCGGCGTCACCGTCAACCGCCACGACCTCGCCGCCGTGCCGGTGCCCGACGCCAACCTGCTGTGGCGCAACCTGCAGGTGCGCGGCGCCGCTCCCAAGGGCACCCGCAACATCCGCATCGACATCGTGGTCCGCGGGGTCACCGACGGCACCGCCTGGGCCTGCGGCCTCGAGTTCGACTATGCCAACGAAGAATCGTTCTACTGCCGGCCGCTGCGCCTTTCCGAGGACGAGAACCCCGAACGCATGCCGATCCCGCCCGAGGCCGCCGCGGTGCGGGTGGCCTTCCTGCCGCCGATGTCGGGCCTGTCGGCGACCGAGCTGCGCATCGATCCCGGCGCGATCAATGCCCGGCTGGGCGAAGGGCGCACCGCGGAAGTGCTGCGCAACCTCTGCTACCAGATCGCCGCGGGCGAGGAGGGCCGGCCGCGCTGGGCCGAGCTGGCGCGGCATATCCGCCACCAGTTCGGCCTGCTGCTGGAGGAACCGCGCTACCTGCCCGAACGCGGCGAGATCACGCTGGGCTATACCGATGCCAACGGGGTGCGCCTCGATATCGCCTCGGCCGGCCGCGGGGTGCAGCAGACCCTGCTGCTGCTTGCGCACATGACCGCCAATGCCGGCTCGGTCCTTTTGCTCGACGAGCCCGACGCCCATCTGGAGATCCTGCGCCAGCGCCAGATCTACCAGGTGCTGTCGGATGCCGCCCGCGAAAGCGGCAGCCAGTTCATCGCCACCAGCCATTCGGAAGTCATCCTCAACGAGGCGGCCGACCGCGACGTCGTCATCGCCTTCGTCGGACGGCCCCACCGCATCGACGATCGCGGCTCGCAGGTGCTGAAATCGCTGCGCGAGATCGGCTTCGAGCAGTATTACCAGGCCGAGGAAACCGGCTGGGTGCTCTACCTGAAGGGCGCGGCCGACCTGGCCGCGCTGCGCATCCTTGCCGCCACGCTGGACCATCCGGCCCAGGGCGCGCTCGAGCGGCCCTTCGTCCACTATGTCGAGAACCGGCCGCGCAAGGCCCAGGAACATTTTCACGGGCTGCGCGCGGCCAAGCCCGACCTTGCCGGCTTCGCCCTCTACGATCGCCTCGACGAACCGCTGCCGCCGGGCCACGGGCTGGAGCAGGCGATGTGGCGGCGCCGCGAACTCGCCAACTATCTCGCCGCGCGCGAGACGATCCTCGACTGGGTCGAGCAGAAGTCGGGCTCGGCGGTCGGGCCGCTGTTCGCCTCGAACTGGCGCGACGCGATGGTCGAGACGATCGAGCGCATCGCCGGGGCGCGGATCGAACTGGGCGACGATCCCTGGGGGCCGGACATCAGGGCGTCCGACCAGTTCCTCGATCCGCTGTTCAAGCGCTTCTTCGAGCGCCTCGGCCTGCCCAACCTGATGGGCAAGACCGATCATCACGAACTGGCGCGTTTCCTGCGGCCGGATCAGATCGATCCGGAAATCGTGGCGGTGCTCGACCGGATCAACGTGGTGGCGCGCGCGGCCAGGCCGCTCAGGTGACGTGCGGCAGTTTCATGTAGTCGGTCGACTGCATCTCCATCAGGCGGCTGACCGTGCGTTCGAACTCGAACGAATTGTCGCCCTGGGTATAGAGCGTCTCGGGGCTGGCCGCCGCGGCGGCGAACAGCTTGACGCGGGCTTCGTAGAGGGCGTCGACCAGCGTGGTGAACCGCTTGGCGACGTCGCGCTGGGCGGGATCCAGCCGGCGGATGCCCGACAGGATCACGCTGTGGTAGCGTTGCGCGATCGCCAGATAGTCGGCCGGGCCGAGTGCCGTGTTGCACAGCGCGTCGAACTCGAACCAGGCGACGCCCTTGGCCGCACGCGGCACCGGCACCTTGCGGCCGTTGATGTCGAGGGTTTCGGGCGTGCCGGCCGCGTCGTCGGTCAGGGTCGCGAAGGCGGCGGCGAGCTTCGGCTCGGTCTCCTCGCGCGTGCCGACATGCCAGGTCGGCTGGCCGTGCAGCCGGCCCAGCCGGTAGTCGATCGGGCCGTCGAGATGAAGCAGGTCGAGCTTTTCCTTGAACAGCGCGATGAACGGCAGGAACAGGCTGCGGTTGATGCCGCCCTGGTAGAGGTCGTCCGGCGCGCGGTTCGAGGTCGCGACGACGACGATGCCGAGGTTGAACAGGGCTTCGAACAGCCGGCCCAGGATCATCGCGTCGGCGACGTCGGTGACCTGGAATTCGTCGAAGCAGAGCAGCCAGGCCTGGTCGAAGATCTTCTGCGCCACCGGGGCGATCGGATCGTCGCCGCCGCGGGTCTTCGGATCGAGGTTGCGCCAGCGGAAGATGTCGGCATGCACTTCCTGCATGAAGGCGTGGAAATGGACCCGCCGCTTGCGCTCGACCCTGGCGCCGTCGAAGAACAGGTCCATCAGCATCGACTTGCCGCGCCCGACCGAGCCGTAGATGTAGAGGCCGTTGGGCGGCGGCTCCTCCTCGTGCTTGCGGCGGCCGAGGCCCAGCCGGGCCAGCCAGCCGCCGCCCTCGTTGCGCGACGGCGGCTGGTAGTGGCGCAGCCGGCCATGCAGCCCCTGCAGCTTCTCGGCGGCCAGTTCCTGGTTGGGATCGCCCTTGATCGCCCCGGCGGCGAGCTTGGCGCGGTAGGCGAAAATCGGCCCATCGGTCTCGGTCATGGCGGCAGACATACCAAGAAATCCGCCGCCACCGCTAGATTCTACGCAAGGCTGGCGACCAGCTCCAGCCGATGGCCGTCCGGGTCGAGGACGATGGCGCCGTAATAGTGCGCCGACAGTTCGGGGCGGCGTGCCGGCGCGCGCGCCTCGGCCGCGCCCGCGGCCATGGCTGCCGCGAAGGCCGCGTCGACGGCGGCCGCGTCGGGACAGGCGAAGGCCACATGGGTGCCCGGCGCGGCGACCGGCCCGCGGGCGGCGACCTCGACGGGATAGAGGTAGAACGGGGTGCCCGCGGTCTCGTTGCCGAAGCCGGCCTCGGCACCGGTATTCGACATCAGGCGGAAGCCGAGCGGGCGCAGCAGGGCGTCATAGAACGGCAGCGAGCGGGCAAAATCGGCGACGCCGAGCGAAAGATGGTCGATCATCTGTTGCCTCCGGGCAGGGTCTCTGTTCGCCCGGGATGCTAGCGGCGCCGGCTTGCGATAAATTCGCCCGTTGCCCGCCATCCTCGTTCATTATCGCCGCCATGCCGCCCGATCTCGACGATTTCGACCGCCGCCTGCTGGCGGCCCTCCAGCACAACAGCCGCCTGACCGGCGCGGAACTCGCCGAAATCGTGCCGCTGTCGCCGGCGGCCTGCCTGCGCCGGGTCCAGCGGCTGCGCGCCGAGGGGGTCATACTGGGCGAGGTGGCAGTGGTCGCGCCCGAGGCGGTGGGGCAGGGCCTCGGCGTCACCATCCTGGTGACGATGGAGACCGAGCGGCGCGACCTGATCGAGGATTTCAAGCGGCGGATGCGCCGCCGGCCCGAAGTGATGATGTGCTTCTACGTCACCGGCGCGGTCGACTTCGTCGTCCTGGCCACCTTTGCCGACATGGCCGGGTTCGAGGCCTTCGCCACCGAGGAATTGCACGAGGACCGCAACGTCAAGCGGTTCGAGACGCTGGTGACGATGAACCGGGTCAAGGTCGGGCTGGCGGTGCCCATCCCCTGACCCGGTCGCAGTCTGCCTACTTCAGCGTCGGGATGTTGAACTCGGCGCCGGCGCGGATGCCGGTTGGCCAGCGCGATGTGACGGTCTTGATCTTGGTGAAGAAGCGGATGCCTTCCGGGCCGTGCTGGTTGGTGTCGCCGAAGGCGGAATTCTTCCAGCCGCC
>JAFKFH010000001.1 GCA_017307375.1 Alphaproteobacteria bacterium | reverse complement strand
GACCGGCTGGTGGTACGAACCCGACGCAGGCAACGGCGTCGGCTATTTCCTCGCGGTCAATACCCAGGCACAGGCCAACGGCGCGGTCGCCCATGTCGGCTATCTGTCGGTCCTCGGCTATGATGCCCAGCGCCAGCCGGTGTGGCAGGTGGCGCAGGCGACGCTCGGCGCCGATCTCGGCTTCAGCGGCACGCTGATGCAGTATGCCGGCGGCATGCCCTTCGGCGGGGCGTCTGCCGCCACGGCTTCGGCCAGCCAGATCGGCCAGGTCCGCATGACCTTCACCGGCACCGACCGAGCCCGTATCGCCCTGCCCGACGGCCGGGTCGCGACCCTTGAACGCTTCCGCTTCTGAACCGCCGATGGCGCTGCCGGCCCGGTCAGCCGGCCGGCAGCGTGACCGTGAAGGTCGAGCCGGCACCGAGCTCGCTGTCGACCGTGATCTTCCCGCCATGCAGGTCGACGATGTAGCGGGCAAGGGTCAGGCCGATACCGGTGCCGGCGATGCCTTCCTCAACTGCGCACCGTCACAATCTAGACCGCTTTCGCAGCCGGGTCCCAGCCCCGGGCGGCTGTCGCACAACCCATAATGGAGAAAAATATAAGAAAATTTTCTTATTATTATAGGGACTGAAATTATTCTGTTGCCGTACCCAGAACGTGGGATGCGCGGACCGATTACCGGCTGCTAGCTGCCATGCGAGATCCTCAAGCCGGAGCCCTGGTCATGCGCGCCGTCATTAGCCGCCTGCTGCTGTTGCTGTCCGCCTGCCTCGCATTGTCATCCTTCCGGGCGGAGGCGGCCGCGCTTCCCAGCGCCATGCTCCCGATCTATTCGGGCAGCAGCGCCTTGGCCGCACTGGCCCGCGACAACTTGGGCAACCTGTGCATTGTGGGCAGCTATGATTCGACGATGACTGTCGGCACGGATATCATGGGCAAGCTGGGCAGCGGTATCCGCGACATCTTCGTGCTGCAATATACCACCGAAGGCGTCGAACTGCGCCGCGGGATTTCTACCAGCAACTCGGCCACGACGGTGACACCTACCGCGATCGCCACCGACGACAGCGGCAATTGCTATATCGCCGGGACCTACGAATCGGGCGCGGTTTCGGGCCTCGGCCTGCCGGCGACCTTGGGCCAGCGGGACGGGTTCGTCGCGAAATGGACGACGTCGGGCACTTTCGCCTGGTCGGCGCAGATACCCGCCGGCACCGGCGGCACGGCCGTGCCGACCGACATCGCCGTCGATTCGACGACGGGTACGGTTTTCGTGTCGGGTGACTTCTCGACCGGTCTCGCACCCGCCGGCCTGACGCCGATCACGGCGGTCGGCAGCCGTGACGCGATGATCTTCGGCTTGAACGCCACCACCGGCGCCTTCGCCTGGGGCAAGACGTTCGGCGGCACGGCGTCGGGAACGCTGGCGAACGGCAAGCGGCTGGCGCTCGACAAGACCGCAGGCAACATCTACCTGGCCCTCGAATACAGCGGTGGCGGCCTGACCACCCCGATCAGGCTGAACTTGACTGGCGGGCAGACCATCGCCGTGGTGCGGGTTTCCTATGACGGCCGCGACGCGACCTACATGCAGGGTCTCGTGGGCAGCACCAACACCATGGTCAATGTTGGCGGGCTGGCCCTCGACAATGCCGGCATCCTCCATATCGGCGGCAATTTCGACGGAGGCGCGATCGTCGGCCCCGGCGATGCGGCGATGGACCCGCTCGGCACCGACACCGGCTTTCTCGTCAGGATGACGACCGACGGCGAGATCCGAAGTGCGACGCCCTTCGGCGGAATCGGCGCGTCGGTACAGGTGCGCTCGGTCGGGCTCGATCCTCAGGGGCGCGCCTTCCTGGCCGGGACGCTGGGCGGCGCCGGGCTAGCCGTGCCGGCCGCCGCCACGCTGACACGGGCCGGCGTGCGGGATGGGCTGGCAGTCGGGTTCGACAGCAGCGGCGGCATCGCCTGGGCGCGGCGCTATGGCGGCGCCGGCGCCTCGCTGATCGCCGGCGGAATGGCCGTCGATGCCGACGGCCTCATCTACTGGGCCGGCAGCTTTTCGGGCGGCGCCCTGACCGTGCCGTCCACATATCCAAACGTCTCCAGCGGTTCCCTCGTCGCCAAGGATATGCCGACGCTGACGCTGACGATCGCGTCGCCGTCGAACGGGACGGTGCGGGATGGTGGCGGCGACCTGGTCTGCGGCACGTCCTGCTCGGCCAGCTACACCGCCGGCACCGCCGTCGCCCTCACCGCCACCCCCGCCACCGGCTATGTCTTCGCCGGTTGGA
>JAFKFH010000011.1 GCA_017307375.1 Alphaproteobacteria bacterium | reverse complement strand
AGGGGCGCAGCCAGTGGCTGGCCGGGTTCTGCACGCTGTCGGGGCTGACCTGCAGCGGCACGCTGACCGCGGCGGGGGCGGCCGGCCCGGCCTTCACCCTGGTGACGGCGGCGACGGGCAACGGCGCGACCCTGTCGGTCGGCACGGCCTCGGCCCAGGCGCTGACGCCGTTCCCGATCGGCGGCAGCCGGACCACGGGTTATGCGGGTCTGCCGCAGGCCGGGTGGTGGTACGAGGCGGGGGCGGGCAACAATGTCGGGTATTTCCTCGCCATCGACAGCCAGCCGCAGGCCGACGGCTCGGTGGCGCAGATCGGCTATCTGTCGGTGCTGGCTTACGACACCGCGGGCCGCCCGGTCTGGCAGAGCGCGCAGGCGACGCTCGGGGCCGATCTCGGCTTCTCGGGCACGCTGATGCAGTATGCCGGCGGGGCGCCGTTCGGGGCGACCGCGGCGGCCGCGCCGGCCTCGGCCGCCATCGTCGGCCCGGTGCGGCTGACCTTCGACGGCAGCGAGGCCGCCCGCATCACCCTGCCCGACGGGAGGACCGCCAGCCTGGCACGGTTCCGGTTCTGATGACCGGGCATGGGATGGCCGGCATGTCGACGACCTTGACCAGGCCGAAGAAGCCTGTCGCGATAAGGCCCGATCCATCCGGCGGCATCGTCGCTGCGGTCTTGCGCAGGACGCTGGCGCGGAACAAGGCATCGCTCAAGTCGAAAGCCCATTGGGCGAAACTTGCCGGCGTGCCGTACGGCACGTTGCGCGCGGCATTCCACGGCGGCAGGGTGCTGCCGTCGGTGCTGGACGCGCTTGCCGCGGTGGTCGGCATGACCGTCGAGGACATGATACAGGCCGCGATGGCGGATGATGCCGATGCCGAGGCGGCGGTCGACGCCGCCAGCTTCGGGCGCCGGCTGCGCGCGATCAGCCGGCGGCGGGGTTATACCGATAGCGAGATGGCCAGCCGCCTGGGCATCAGCCCGACCCGATATGGCCACTATACCCGCGGCAGAAGCGAGCCGGGGCTGGCCATGTTGCGGGCGATCTGCACGGTGCTCGATCTGTCGCCGAACGAACTGCTCGGCTATGGCGGGCGCGCAGGCAACGGCAATCGTGTGGTTACTGTCCGTCTGGGCTGAGGGCTGCCCGATATAGGACAACCATCCTTTCCCGCGACATTTCGCCTTGCCGGACGTGCGGGCCGCGATGCCCGCACGTCTACAGGCTAGATCCCGCCGGCGAGCCCCGGGAGTATCGGGGCGAGCTGGTCGGGCGGCAGCGGCCGGGCGAACAGATAACCCTGGGCCTGGTCGCAGCCGCGGGCGCGCAGGAAGTCGCGCTGGGCCGCCGTTTCGACCCCTTCGGCGATCACCTGCAGGTCGAGGCCATGGGCCATGGCAATGATCGTTTCGACCAGCCGGGCGACGCCGGGGTTCCCGAGCGCGTCGGCCACGAAGGAGCGGTCGATCTTGAGCGTGTCGAACGGGAATTTCTGCAGATAGCCGAGCGATGAATAGCCGGTGCCGAAATCGTCGATCGACAGCCTGACGCCGAGATCGCACAGCATCTTCAGGTTCTCGGCCGTCTCGGGGGTATCGTCCATCAGCACGCGCTCGGTAATTTCGAGCTCGAGCCGCCGCGGATTCAACCCGGTCTCCGCCAGCAACCGGCGAACTGCCGTGCCGAACCCCGTCTCGCGCAATTGCCGCGGCGAGACGTTGACGGCCACGCGCAGGTCCTGGCCCAACTGGTCGATCGCGCCACAGGCGGTCTGTACCACCCATTCGCCCAACTCCCGGATCAGGCCGAGTTCCTCGGCGATCGGGATGAAGGTATCGGGCATGACGAGGCCGCCGTCGGTCCGTCGCCAGCGCACCAGCGCTTCGACCCCGACCGGCGCGGTGGTGGCAAGGTCGACGATCGGCTGGTAGTGGAGCAGCATCTCGCCGCGCCGGACCGCGCCGCGCAGCTGCACTTCCAGCGCCAGCCGCTCCTGCAGTCGCTGATTGATTTCCTGGGTGAAGAAGCGATAGCGGTCGCGGCCGATCTCCTTCGCCTTGTACATCGCCAGGTCGGCATTGCGCAGCAGCACCTGCGGGTCGTCGCCGTCGAGCGGGTAGAGGGTGATGCCGATCGAGGCGGTGACGAAATGCTCTTGCCCGTCCAGGCGGATCGGCGGGGCCAGCGCTTCCTGCATGCGCTGGGCCATGCGCTGCGCCTCGGCGCCGTCGTCGATGCCGGGCAGGATGACGACGAATTCGTCGCCGCCCAGCCGGGCCAGCGTGTCGCTTTCGCGCACGACGCCGCCCAGCCGCTGGGCCACCTGCTTCAGCAACGCATCGCCCATCGCATGGCCGAGCATGTCGTTGACGTTCTTGAAGTGGTCGAGGTCCATGCACAGCAAGGCGACCTGACTGCGGCTGCGATGGGCCAGCGCCATCGCCTGGTCGAGACGGTCGAGCATCAGGATGCGGTTCGGCAGCCCCGTCAGGTCGTCGTAATGCGACTGGCGCAGCAACCGTTCCTCGTAGCTGCGGCGGACGGTGATATCTTCCTTGACCGCGACGAAATGCGAAATCCGCCCGTTCTCGTCCTTCAACGGAGAAACCGTCGCGTATTCCCAGAACAACTGCCCGTCGCGGCGCAGGTTGCAGAATTCGCCGCGCCATTCATGGCCGGCCGCCACCGTCGCGCGAATGCCGTCGATCGGATTGCCGGCGTGCTCGATCAGCGTGAAGCCGAGATCGCGCCCGCGCGCCTCGGCCAGGCTGTAGCCGGTGACCTGCTCGAACTTCGGATTGGCATAATCGATGCGGCCGTCGCGGTCGGTGATCACGACCGATACCGGGCTCTGTTCGATGGCGAGCGACAGGATGCGCACCCGCTCCTCGGCCAGGCGCCGCTGGGTGCGTTCGGCGCTTTCGCGCATCTCGCGTTCGATCGCCGGGATCAGCCGGGCCAGCGCATCCTTGTTGAGGAAATCATGCGCGCCGAGCTTGAGCAGGCTCACCGCCTGTTCGGCCTGCACGGCACCGGAAAGAATCAGGAACGGCAGGTCGTGGCGGCTTTCGTGCACCGCGCGCAGGGCTTCGGCCGCGGTGAAGTCGATGATGTTGAAATCGCTGAGGACCACATCCCATTGCCGCTCGGCCAGAGCCTGGCGCAGCTCGGGCAGGCGATCGACGCGATGCGCCTCGGGCTCGAAGCCGCCACGCGCCAGTTCGTCCAGCACCAGCTCCGCATCGTCCTCCGAATCCTCGACCAGCAGAACTTTCAGCGGTTTACCCATCATCTCCTCGAACGCACGCCGGAAAGGCCGTCCCCGACGACCACGGCATGCATGATATCTCCACGATCGTCGGATGTCGTCATTGCAACCATCGGCCCCGACCGACGTATCATGACCGCCCCTCCCGCTCCCAGAGGGTGAAGTGGAATTCCGCCCCCTGGCCTGGCTGCGCGACCGCCCAGATCCTGCCGCCGTGCCGGGCCAGGATGCGTTGGACGGTCGCGAGCCCGATGCCGGTACCCTCGAAATCCTCGGCGCGGTGCAGGCGGCTGAACGGCGTGAACAGCCGTTCGGCCGACGCCATGTCGAACCCCGCGCCATTGTCCGAGACGACATAGGTCACCGTCCCGCCGGCGCCCCGCTGCCGGCGGAAGGTGATCGCGGGCCGCTCGGTCCGGCGGGTATATTTCCAGGCGTTGTCGATCAGGTTCTCGAGGGCGAGGCCGAGCAGCCGGCGATCGCCTTCCGCGATCATGTCGGGCTCGATATCGACGCTGATATCGCGGCCGGGATCCTTTTCGCGCAGGCGATTGACGACGATGCGGGCCTGGCGCGACAGGTCCACCGTCTCGACGCTCAGCTCGCCCTGCGTCGCCCGCGACAGGCGAAGGAAGGCGTCGATCATTTCCGACATCTCGTGAACGCCGGCGCGGATCCGGCCGATGTAGCGGGTGCCGCGGGCGTCGAGGCGGCCGCTGTAGTCCTCGATCAGGATGCGTCCGAAACCTTCGATCCGCCGCAACGGGGCCCGCAGATCGTGGGCGACCGAATAGGAGAAGGCGCCGAGTTCCTTGTTGGCGGCCTCGAGTTCGGCGGTGCGCTGGCGCACACGCTGTTCCAGCACCGCGTTCAGCCGCTTGACCTCGTCCTCGGCGCGGCGCCGGGCGACGATGTCGGCGGCCAGTTCGTCATGGGCCACGCGCAGCTCGTCATAGGCATCCTGCAGATTGGCGCGCATCGCGTTGTAGGCCTGGACCACGCGGTCGAGTTCGTCGGGCTGCGGCGGCGGCCGGCGCAGCAGCCGGAGGGCGGGGGCAGGGTGCTGAAGATCGTCCTCTGCCACCGTACCGGCGATATCGGTCAGATGCCGGGTCACCAGCCGGTGGAACACGTAGAGGATGAACAGCGAGACCAGGAAGGTCTTCAATCCCTGGGTGACGAGGATGACGACCGCCTTTTCCGTCAACCGCTGATAGATGTCGGCCAGCGACGCCTCGACCTTCAGGATGCCGATCTCGCGGGCGACGCCACGGTCATTGTAGACCAGCGGATAGGTCCGGTCGATCACCAGCCGGTCGGCGGGCCTGCCCACCGCGACCAGCAGCGGGCGTGCGACCGCCGCCGTCTCGCGCACCTCCAGCGCCTGCATGTCCGGCAGGCGCTGCAACCCCTCGAGTTGCAGCCTGATCTGCGTCACGTCGACGTGCCACAGGCTGGCGGCGAGGCTGCCGAGATAGCTCCGTTCGATTTCCTCCAGCCGGCTCTCGATCGCCGAAACGTCACGGCGATAGTCGAAATAGAGCTGGACCAGCGTCGAGACCAGGGTCACGGCGGACGAGAACAGCACGATCAGGACCAGCAGCCGCGGCCCGATGCCGCGCCGTAATGCCCGATAGACCCGGCGGCCGCCGCCGATCGGTTCGGGCTGCGCGGGCGTCGGGGCCGGCAGGTGCGCCGCAGCCCGGTCCGGTTTCTCCGAGACGGTCCCTTCCGGGGCCGGCATCACGCTCGCCGCCCGGTCAGCCGCGGTCTGCGACGGCAGTCGTGTTCCGGGCCGGCATCATGAGAAATAATTCTCCTTGAGGATGCGGGCCATGGTGCCGTCCTGCTGCATGTCGCGGATCGCCTGATTCAGCGCGGGCATCTGGTCGAGGTTGGGCGATTTGAGCGCACATTGGAGCAGCAGCGGGATATTGCCGAGCTGCAGCTGGTCGCCCAGCGCAATGCCCTCCTGCTTGGCGAGAAACTGGATCGTCGGCATGGCACCGGCAACGGCGTCGACGCGGTTATGGGCGATCTTGGCCAGGCCCTGGCCGTAATCGGTGGTGTCGTAGTCCTTCTTGAGGCTGGTGTCGTTGTCGAATCGCGGATCCGTGGGGGCGCCGCGCAGGACGGCAATGGTCAGCGACTTCAGATCGTCATAGGTCTTGAGCGTGACCCCGGGCCGGGCGATGACGCCCATCGGATGATCGGAGACCAGCTCGCCCTTGCGGACAATCCGGTCGTTGGAATCGATCCAGACGATGATCGTGCAGTCCTGCGCCGCCGCTTCGAGTTCGCGGTTGATCCGGGCAAACGGCTGCAGCGACATCGCGATGCGATTTCCGGTACGCCGCTCCAACTCGCGCACCACGTCGGGGAAAACGCCCATCAGCCGACCGGTCGGGCCGTCCGCCCAGGCCCAAGGGGCGACGTCGATCGTGATGAACTTCAGATCCCGGGCGGCACTCGGCGCGGTCCAGGCAATCAGTGCCAATAGCGCCGCGGCCAGCCCGGTCAGAACGGTCCTCATCACAAACTTTCTCCCCGGATTTCACCCACGGCGCGGCACTGTCAACCGCGTGTGGGTATGAAGGTACGGTGCATTCGATTGGTGATCAAACACTCTCCGTAGCTCGCAATAGATGCAAGTAAAGCGGGAATCTATAAACAATATCGAAAACTAAAATTTTGTTGCAATACAGTTCAACTTCAAGATTGCGTTACCGCAAGGTTTGGACGTATCAAAGAAGCGTGGAAGCAATGGAGCAACTTTCCGCTTTCTACGATCCAGTTCAGTCAAATAATCGCGATATCGGAGCAATCTGCCGCATGGTGAATCCATGTCCGGCATAGGAGGGGATTCTGTGCTATGTTTGAGCGTCTTCTGCTGGTCGTCGGCAACAAGTTCGCAGCCTTTGCGACGGGTGCGGATGTCGTAACGCTGAGCCAGGCCTGCGACTTGGTCGACATGCCGCAAGTCGGTGGTTCCGGGCATGCCCGAATCGTCCTGCTGCCGGGCCAGGGCCTGGGCGACAACACCATCGCCGAGTTGATGGAGCGGGTCGCCCGTTCACCCTACGGTCATCATTTCGACGTCGAGGCGCTGCGTCGCCGCCCGGCGCGCGCCTCGCGGCGCCTGTCGCACAAGCATCGCCCGGAAAACACGCTGATCTCCGAACCCCGGCAGGTCGGGGAAGATGTCTTCGAGATGGATCTGCTGATCGACGAGGACGGCGAACTGATGTGCGACCACCAGACCGGCCAGCACGTCCAGGGCATGGTGCTGTTCGAGGCGGCGCGTCAGTCGATCATGGCCGTGGCGGAAGCGTTCTTCCTGCCCGGTGACGGTGGCTATGCCTTCGTCACCAACGAGATGTCGTCGCGCTACAGCCGCTTCGCCTTCCCGGTCGATGCGCGGGTCCGCTACACGATCCGCGAGAAGGAGGTCGCCAACGCCCGCCGCATGCGCTTCGTCGCCGACATCGTGGTCGAGCAGTGCGGCATGGAGGCAGCGTCGTTTCACACCGACGTCACGGTATTCGAACAGACGCGCATCAACCGTATGGAAGGTGCGATGGCCCGCGATACGTTGAGCCAGCACCTGGCCGGCCGCGCTGCCGACGCCCGCGGCGAACTGTCGGCCGTGGCATGACCGCGCCGGTACGACAGACCGTCGCGGCGGGCTATGCCTTCTTCGACGTCGACGATACGCTGATCTCGGTCAAGAGCCTGTTGCGTTTCCAGGAGTACTGGTACGAGGTGACCGGAGACGTCGCGGGCCGGGCGGCCTATGAGGCCGACATGGCGGACCTGCGCCGTTCGGACGCGTCATGGGAAATCCTCAACCGCCGCTTCTACCGGCATTTCGCCGGGCGCAGCGTCGCCGAGGTCGAGACGCATGGGCACGCCTGGTTCCGCCTGGTCGAGGCGTCGACGCCGAACCTTTTCCACGGCCCGGTCGTCGAGTGCCTGCGTCGCCACCAGGAAGCAGGCGAGGAGGCGGTGTTCGTGTCGGGGTCGTTCCCCGCCGTGTTGCGCCCGGTCGCCGAGCGGCTGGGCGTGCGCCATATTCTCGCGACCACCATGGAGGTGGCCGATGGTCGCTACACCGGCGAAATCCTCGCACCCCAGACGATAGGCGCGGGCAAGGCCGCGGCGGTCGGCGCGTTCCTGCGCCGCCGCGGCATCCGCGCCGAAGACTGTCACGCCTACGGCGACGACATCTCCGACCTGGCGCTGCTCGAAGCGGTCGGCCATCCGACCGCGGTGCGCGGAGGTCGGGGGCTGGAGGCCCTGGCGGCGGCACGCGGCTGGCGGATCATTTCCCCGTCTTGATACTTGCGTCCAACCGGGTCGAGGCGGCAATTTACGGTTGTCGCCTCGTACCGGGGCGGATGGGTTCAGGGGGACGTGATGAGTGAGAGTGCGTGCGAACGGGTCGTCATCGTCGGCGGCGGCCTAGGCGGGGTTGCCACCGCCCTGGCATTGACGGCCACCGAGGATCTGCGGCAGCGCTATCGCGTCACGCTCTATAACCACGGCTGGCGGATCGGCGGCAAATGCGCCTCGGGCCGCAACGCGATCGAGGGCTATCGGATCCAGGAGCATGGGTTGCACCTCATGCTCGGTTTCTACGACACGGTGTTCCGCTTCGTGCGGGAGGCCTATGCCGAATGGCGCAAGCCCGACGGCTATGCCTTCAAGACCTGGGAGGAGGCGTTCTCGCCGCTCTATCAGGTGACGATGATGCAGAAGGTCGATGCCAAGATCGGCTTCGACCGCTGGCATGCCTGGAACTTCACCCTGCCCAAGCGCCCGGGCACGCCGGGCGACCCGATGCCGATCGAGCATTCGGCGTTCGTGCGGCTGATCCTGTCGCTGCTCAAGGACTGGCTGTTCCGGCAGCCCGAGCTGCCGGCGACGTTACAGCACGGCGACGGCTTCGCCGCCCTGCAGGCGGCCCACGATCTTGCCCATGATCCCGCGGCGGACCTCGACGGCGAGCATTACGAAGAGTTGCTGGGCTTGCTGCGCAAGGTTCAATACTGGTTCAAGCGGCTGGCGGTGCCCGTGCTGACCCTGGTGCCGCCCGGCTGGAAGCTCGCCTGTCTCGGCGAGTTCGGCCTGGCCCTGCTGATCGGCTATCTCGCCGACGTCTTCCCATACGGCGAAGCCGGCTTCGATCGCATCAACGACCAGGATTACAAGGCCTGGCTGGCGAGCCACGGCTTGTCCGACCAGTTCGTCTGGTCGGCGCCGGTCAAGCTCATCTACGATCTCAGCTTCGCCTATCTCGGCGGCGACAGCGCATCCGGCCCGGAGGCCGCCAAGATTTCGGCCGGCGGCACGCTACAGGTGATGTTCCTGCTGGGCCTCGGCTACAAGGATGCGCCGGTCTGGCGGATGAACGCCGGCATGGGCGACACCATCTTCACGCCGTTCTACGAGGTGCTGAAGCAGCGCGGCGTCGAGATCAAGCTGTTTCACCGCCTGCACGAGATCGGCCTGACCGAGGACGGCGCGGCGGTGGCCCGCCTGCGCATGGGGCGGCAGGTCGACTTCGTCGCCGGCACCTACGACCCGCTGATCCGCGTCCCCTATGGCGACGGATCGACATTCCTGCTGTGCTGGCCCGACCGCCCGCGCTGGGAGCAGATCGTCGGCGGCGAAGAGACCGCGGCGAAGGCGGGCAACCTGGAATCGATGTGGTGCACCCATCAGGTCGGCCAGGTCGAACTGGAGCTCGGCCGCGACTTCGACACCGTCGTCCTCGCGATGCCCCCGGCGGCGCAGGTCGGGCCGGCCGCGGCGCTGATCGCGGCCAATGCGCGCTATCGCGAGATGGTCGAGGGTGCCTGGTCGGTGCCGACGCAGTCGACCCAGCTCTGGTTCCGTCCGACGCTGAAGGAAATGGGCTGGGAAGCCGGCCCGACCGCCATGGCCGCCTATGCCGAGCCGTTTGACAGCTGGGGCGAAATGAGCCAGACGATCCCGGCCGAACAGTGGCGCGAGGACCCGCCCAAGGCGATCGAGTATCTGTGCGGCGTGGTCCCGCCTCCGTCCGATCCGCCGCCCTACGGCGCTTGCGGCTATGTCGAGAGCCTCTCGTCCGAGGTGCAGGCGAACGCGCAAGCCTGGCTCGACGCGCATGCCCGGCCGCTCTGGCCCGATACCGTCCGGCACGGCGTGTTCGAGGAACGGCTGGTCCGCTCGGCCTATTACCGCTTCAACCTCGACCCGTCCGAGCTTTACGTGCAGAGCCCGCCGGGCAGCATCAGGCATCGCCTGGCCCCTGGCGAGGCGCCTTTCGCCAATCTCTACCTTGCGGGTGACTGGACCCGCACCTGGTTCTCGGGGGGCAGTGCCGAGATCGCGATGCTGTCGGGCAAGACCGCGGCCGAGGCGATCGTCGCCGGCAGGAAGGCCTGAAGCCGAGGGGCGGCGGCGCCGGCTGCGCCGGCTGCGCCGCCTGCCAGTCTCAGGCCTGCCAGACCACTTCGCCGGATGGGCAGCTGAAGTCCATGTGGATCTGCAGCGCCAGGTCGACGGGCACGGTGCCGTCGGCCGGAAAGCCGAAATCCGTGATCACCTGGTGGCTGGCGAAATCGGCGACCTGGACGGTCCAGGGGCCATGCAGCGGCCAGGCACCGCGGAAACGGTCGACCTTCATCGTGCAATCGACGATCGCCTGATAGCAGGCACGGGTGTTGTCGCGCGGGTCGCGGAACTGCATCAGGTCGACGATCTCGACCGTGCCGGTCACCAGCGATTCGATGCTGCTGAGCAGCAGCGCCAGATCGGTCAGCAGGCCGTTCCGGTGCGACGGAAAGCCGCCGCGCACACCGTCGACCAGTTCCTTCATGCTGGACCACAGCCCGCCGCGCTCGCCCGATCCGGAGACGCTGAACAGCGTGGTGAACTCGCCGCGGCAGTCCGACGACATTTCCTTGAACACCATCGTCTCGCAGACATGGCGCGGCTCCGGCCCGCCGTCCACCGGTAGCCTGATGCGGCCAAGCGACTTGTTGAAGCCCGCGCCTTCGCGGCCGCAGACCATCGGGATCGTCGCATCCGGAAACACATAGGGCATCCAGGCGACGAAGCGCGGCAGATGGCCCTTGCGCCGTTCGATCAGCGGCAGCCAGATCGAAGCTTCGCGATAGGGGATCCAGCCGAACGGTTCGGACGGTGTCGTCATCTTGCCGGTCGACATGAAGACGACCATCGCATAGGCGCCGAACACGTCGTAGCGCACCGCCCCGCCCGGGGCGGCATTGAGCAGCTTGTCGACCAGGCTCTGCGTGCTGGCCGGATTGGCCGGGACGAAGAAATAGCTGGTCAGCGTGTCCTCGAACACGCCCGGCGCCGGCAGCGACACCTGCGCGTGGCCGGCCCAGGAGACGAAAGGCGGGTTCATGGCCGCTTTCCCTGCATGAAGAATTCGCCGGGAACGCGCACCGGCTCGCCACAGATCGCCCGCGCGGCCTGCATGCCGGACATCGTCGCCGTCTCGACACACGAGGTGTTGAAGCCCGAATTGATCCAGCAACCGGCCAGGATCAGATTCCTGAAGCCGGACTCGTCGGCACGCAGCCGGTACTTGGTGGTTCCGGCGCGCGACGCCGGCAGGCATTCCGTGGGGTCGACATTGGCGCGGATGAACTGCGCCACGAACCGCTCGGCACCCTTGCCGCCCTTGGGATCATAGAGCACGTCGTAGTCGAAGTTGCCGTCGCCCGTCACCGCTGCCGGCCACATGTGGGGGGCATAGCGGTTGGTCCAGGCCAGGCTGTTGGCCGTCACCTCCTGGTGGGCGGCCTGCGGCACCGCAAGGTTGGTCGAAGGCTGCTTGAACATCTCGGTTCCCCAGACCGCGCACAGATAGTGCACCGAGCCCGGCGGCTTGCCCGGCTCGGTGAACCAGGGTTCGTATTTCAGGGTCTGGCTCATGTCGGCCCAGACCGAATAGGGCTCGGGGCCGGTGACCGCAGCCGGCCGGTCGGGTTCCCAGCCCAGCCCGTGCAGATCGGGTCCGCACCACAGCTGCATGACCTGCGACGGAACCAGGCCGAAATGCTCGGTCATCGCCGCGAAGGCCGGCGAGGCGTCGATCAGTTCCTGGGCCAGGCTCGGCTCGTCGTTCATCTTCTTGAAGGCACCGACCGAGATCGCCAGGATCGCGACGTCGAAGTCGCGCCCCTGTTCCAGGACGTCGATGCCGACCGGCGGCACCGGGCACCAATGCGATTCCAGGCTGGAGCGGTACTCGTCCAGCACCGCGGCCTTGGCGCGCCCGTCGACGATCTGGTCCCACTTCGGCTGGGCCGGCCAGCACAGCAGGTGCTTGCTGCCGCCTTCGACCGGCACGACGATCAGCGGATCGTAGCGCTCGACGCCGGGGACGAGGTCGACCTGGCGGGCCAGGTGAATCCGCGCTACCTCGCTCTTGTCCGCCGAGAGTTCCAGCCGCTCGGTGCGGCGGAAGAACTCGACCTTGACGCCGCGGTCCTGCAGCACCTGATAGAGGGGGGTGACGATGACTTCGCCCATGCCGGCCTGCATCAGCCAGACCACTGCTTCCTTGCAGGTCACCATGACGCGCATGCAGAGCTGGGCGCCGATGCCGGCGCCATAGTCCGGCAGGTGGGAATCGCCGTCGCGAAACTGCATGCAGGCGTCGTAGACCGTGCGCAGCGTCGAGCAATGCTCGAGCTTCTCACGGTTGCCGCCATGGCGGGCCAGCCAGTCGGTGAATTCCTCCTCGTCGACCTCGTTGGCCGACTTGCCGGCAATGATGAAGTCGCGGATGACACCGCGGGCCAGCGGAATGGCAAAGGTCAGCCAGTCGCTGATCACGCTTATCCTGGCCTTCTCGCTGGCGATCTTCTCGGCGACCAGCGCGTCGAGCTTGTGCAGCAGGTCGGCGATGCCGTCGAGATGCGAATTCCTGTCGGTTTCCGATGCGTCGGCCGTGCGCACGGTGGCGATCCAACGCTTCGCCGTCTCGGCCACTTCGGCGGCGCCGTGCAGTGCCGCCCCGGCGGCGAGGCCCGCCGCCCGTTCGATATGCTCGATCTGGTCGCTGGCCCATTGCCGCAGCGCGTGGCCGTACCGGCCGAACAGGCCCGGCAGTTCGGCCTCGTCGATCGACAGCCCCTCGACGCGCTGGCCCTCGACGAACTTGCCGTTGACGATCAGGCTGTGGAATTCGTCCCAGTGCCGGATGACGTCGACCATCAGCCCGACCAGGCTCTCTACGGCTTCGAGCGGGGTTGGCAGCAGATGTTCCTCGCCGACCTCGCCGCCCAGCCGCGACCATGTCAGCGGCCAGTAGATCGGCTGGCCGTCGGCGCTGCCGACGCCGAGCGGGGTGAAGTCATGCGGCTTCAGCGCGTCCTGCCAGGTCTGCAGCGCATTGTCCGGACCCGGATTCCAGGCCGCATAGACGTCCTTGGTCATGCGGAAGGCGTTGGTGTAGTCGCCAAACCAGATATGCAGGCCATGCTCCAGGATGCGCCCCTGTTCGTCGCGTCCCGTGGCGCCCTTGCCCCCCAGCCGCCACCCCATCTGGTAGATCGTGATGTCGTACTGCGCGCGCAACGCTTCGGTCTTCGACATCTGGTAGGCGGCGCTGAGCGCCGCGACGCCGCCGCCGAGAATGGCAACCCTGGTTTTCGTCATCGATCCCCCAATTCGCGGTATGGCGCTGCGCGCCGCTTTCTGCAACCATAGGGACGGGCGTCCGAAAATTCATCCAAATTCTACCATGTGGCGTATTTTCATTATGAAAATCCACTCGTTACAGAATTGTGTCGGCGAAATCATGGAAATGTCGGCAAACCTGCACCGGAAATTGGAAAATATCGGCTGAACCGCGCAGATCAGCGGTCGCTCGGCTTGCCAGCACTGGACGTACAACCTAGTCTTTCGTCCAGTACTGAGGGCGGTGGGGACATGGCTGAACAGTGGGGGCGTGGCACGCGTCGTGGTGCTGCATATCCCGGTCTTTTGGTAGGCGGCGTTTTCGAGGGGCGGCGGTGACGTCGATCCCGGGTTATCGCGTATTCGAGACCCTGCATACCGGTCCGCGCTCGACCGTGCTGCGCGCCCTGCGCCGCCACGATGGCCTGCCCGTCGTCTGCAAGCTGATCGGGACCGAGACGGCAAGTCCCGAAGGGCTCGCCGCGTTGCGGCGCGAGTACCAGCTTATATCGCGTATCAGCCACCCTGGCGTGGTCGAGGCCCTCGATTGCCTGCCGCATGGTTCGGGGCTTCTGGTCGTGTTCCGCGACATCGGCGGCACGTCGCTCGCGCAGCAGTTGGCCGGCCAGCCGCTGCCGATCGACGCCTTTCTCGACCTGGCGCTGCAACTCATCGACGCGATCGACGCAATTCACAACGCCGGCCTGGTCCACAAGGACATCAATCCGGCCAATATCGTCGTCAATGCCCAGGCCCAGACCATCAACATCGTCGGGTTCACGATCTCTTCCGAACTGGCGCGGGAGGAAGTGGCCGACATCCGTATCGGCACCCCGGCCGGCACGCTGGCCTACATCGCCCCGGAACAGACCGGGCGGATCAACCGGTCGGTCGACTACCGGGCAGATTTCTACGGCCTCGGGACAACTTTCTACGAATGCCTGACCGGCCGCCCGCCCTTTGGCGACGGCGACCCGCTGGAACTGGTGCACAGCCACATTGCCCGGACTCCTGTGCCGGCCAGCGGCCTCAACCCGCTCGTCCCCGGCGTGCTTGCCGCGATCGTCGCGCGGCTGATGGCCAAGGACCCGGAGGACCGCTACCAGAGCATTCTGGGCCTACGCATCGATATCGAGCATTGCCTGAGCCAGTATCGCTCGGGCGGCACGATCGAAAGCTTTGCGCTGGGCCAGCGCGACGTGCGCGCGGTGTTGCGGGTGCCGCAGAAGCTCTATGGCCGCGACGAGCCGCTCAAGCAACTGATGGTCGGCTTCGAGCGGGCGGCCGACAACGTTCCCGAACTGCTGCTGGTCACCGGTTATGCCGGCATCGGCAAGTCGGCCCTGGTCCGCGAACTGTACAAGCCGATCACGGCGCAGCAGGGTTTCTTCGTCGCCGGCAAGTTCGAACAGCTGAAGCGCGATATTCCCTACGCGCCATGGATTCGCGCATTCCGCGAACTGGTCCGTCAGGCCATTGCCGGCGGACCGGAGCGGACCGAGGCCTTGCGCGCCCAACTGGTCACGGCGCTGCAGCCGAATGTCCATGTCGTCACCGATGTCATCCCCGAACTGGCCGAGCTGATCGGCCCGCCCGCGGGGGCCGCGCCGGCATTGGGACCGGCAGAAGCCCACAGCCGCTTCGTCTATGCGTTCCGCAAGTTCGTCCGTGTATTCGCGACGCCCGAGCACCCGCTGGTCGTTTTTCTCGACGACCTGCAATGGGCCGACCTCGCTTCGCTCAAGCTGCTCGAAGGCCTGGTCGGCGACGACGAGCTGCGTCACCTGCTGGTAATTGGCGCCTATCGCGACGGCGAGGTCGATGCTACCCATCCGCTGACCCAGACGATCGCCACGCTGACCGAGGCCGAGGTGCCGATCCGGCATATCCACCTCGGTGAACTCGACCATGCGGCGGTCGCGCTGCTGGTCGCCGACACACTGCAGAGCGAGGTCGCCCGCGTTCAGCCGCTCGCTGCGCTGCTCTCGGCCAAGACCTTCGGCAATCCGCTGTTCCTGGGGCAGTATCTCGAGGCGCTGGAGCGGCGCGGGCTGATCGGCTTCGATCGCGCGTCGTCGACCTGGACCTGGGACCTGCCGGCGATCGAGCGCCAGCAGGTTCCCGACAATGTCGTGGCCTTCCTGGTCCAGCGATTCGCCGAACTGCCGCCCGAAACCCTCGGCGTGGTCCAGGTCGCCGCCTGCATCGGATCGATCTTTTCGCTCGAGACCCTCGCCGAGGTGCGCGGCGAGGCACCGGCCGAGGCTGCCAGCGCGCTATGGCCGGCCCTGCGCAGCCGGCTGGTCGTTCCGCTCGACGAAGGCTACCGATTCGCCGAGGCCGGCCTGCAGGCCAGCGTCTCCTATCGCTTCCTGCATGATCGCGTTCAGCAGGCTGCCTATTCGCTGCTGCCGCCGGACGAGGCTCTGTCCTGTCACCTGGGTATCGGTCGCGCGCTCTTGCGCACCCATGGCTCGTCCCGCGACCGGCGCTTGTTCGACATCGTCAACCAGCTGAACATCGCCCGGGCGCTGATCGTCGATCCGGAGGAGCGGCGGCGGCTGGTCGTGCTCAATCTCGAAGCGGGCCGGCGTGCCCGTGCCGCCGCAGCGTATGGGCCGGTCCTGGCCTATCTCGACGCCGGCCTGGCGATGCTTCCCGCCGACGCCTGGACCACCGACTACCAGACCGCCCTGGCCCTGCATGTCGAGACGGCCGAGATGGCGATCGTCAACGGTGTGGACAAGCAGGTCTTTCGCCTGGCCCAGGCGATCCAGGACCATGCCGCGACCCTGCTCGACCGCGTCTCGGGCCTCGAAGTGCTGGTCCAGCTCCATCTGGCCCGGCAGGTGCTGTCCGAAGCGCTCCGTGTCATCCGCACCGCGCTGCAATTGCTCGGCCACGGCATTCCGGCCAGGCCCCGGCGCCCGCATCTGATGATCGAACTGGCGCGAACGCGCTGGGCGCTCAAGGGGCAGAGCGAGGATGCGCTGGTCGAGCGCCCTGCGAGCACCGATCCGCATGCCCTGGCGATCGGCAGGCTGCTCGCGCGTGCCATCGCACCAGCCTATCTCAGCGACCGCTCGCTCTATGCGATCCTGGTGCTGCGCCTGGTGCGGCTGTCGGCCCAGACCGGCAATCAGCCGGTATCCTGCTTCGGCTATGCCAATTATGGCCCGATGTTCGCGGACGAGAACAAGGCGTTGTTCGGCCGCGTCGCCCTTCGCCTGCTCGACCGGATGGATGCCGAGCAAAGCCGGACGCAGGTGATGTTCGTCGTCAAGCTGGCGGTCGAGGTCTGGCATCGCCCGGTGGCCGAGACCCTGCCGGGCCTGCTGGAGGCCTATCACGTCGGGCTCGAAACCGGCGAGCTGGAATACGCCTCCTACTGCCTCAACAACCTCATCGCGCAGTACTTCTTCATCAGTCAGCCGCTGGGCCAGCTCAAGGACACCGCCGAGGCCTACCGCCAGGCGGCGGCCCGGATCCACCAGGAAACCGCGGCCGGCGTGATCAAGTGCTATCAGCAGGCGATCGCGAACCTGCTGGGCGAAACCGGGACGCCGACCAGTTTCGACGGCCCGCATCTGCAGGAGGCGGAGGGCATCGCCGACCTGATGTCGCGGCGGAACTTCCTCGGCGTCGAGGCAGCCTATGCCCTGCTGGCCTATCTCAACCTGATCTTCGATCGCCTCGACGACGCGCGGCGATATTCCGACCTGCGACGCCGTCACGCCGGCCAGACCGGCGGCTTCGTCATGGGGCTGCGGTCGACCGTGATCTCGATCATGATCGACCTGGGGCGCTGGGAACAGCTCGATGCCCGCGCCCGGCGCAAGCTGCTTGCCCGCTGTGCCCGCGCCGAGCGCACGGTGCAGGCGGCCGCCCGCGACGCCCCGGCCAATTTCTCGGCGCTGAATGCCCTGCTGAACGCCGAGCGCCTGCGCGCCACCGGCAAGGCGGCGCGGGCCGGCGTCGCCTATCGCGAAGCGATCGACGCGGCGCGGCAATACGGCTTTACCCATGACGAAGCCTTTGCCTGCGAGCGCTCGGCGACGCTGTCCGGCGCCACCGGCGATCGTGCCGCCATGCGGACCCGCCTCGTGCAGGCGCGCGAAGCCTATGTCCGCTGGGGGGCGCTGGCCAAGGTGCGCTGGCTCGACCAGCGCTACCCCGACATGCTGGGCGAACTGGCGGTCGCGCCGCGTCACGAAGTGCCCTGGCTGACGCAGGAAACCTCGCTCGGCGATCTGCAGACGATCGATGTGGTCACGCTGGTCAAGTCGCTTCAGGCGCTGGCCGGAGAGATCCGCCTGGGTGACCTGCTGCGCAAGCTGATGCGCATCGTCATCGTCAATGCCGGCGCCACCGGTGGCAGCCTGCTGCTGCGCCAGCAGGGCCGCTGGTCGATCGAGGCGTCGGCCCTGGCCGACGACCAGGATGTGCGGGTGCTGGAAGGGCGCCCGATCGAAGGGGGCGAGGGACCGCTGGTCGCGCTCAGGGTGGTCGACGAGGTGGCGCGGCGGCAGGAAGCCGTCGTCATCGCCGATGCGACCATCGACGAGGATTTCATGACCGACCGCTATGTGGTGAGTGTCCGGCCGCGTTCGGTCCTGGCACTGCCGCTGATCAATCGCGGCCAGGCGATCGGCATCCTCTACCTCGAGAACAATCTGGCCGCCGGCGTGTTCAGCCCCGACAAGCTCAGGCTCCTCGAACTGCTGTCCGCCCAGATTGCGGTCTCGATCGAGAACGCGCGGCTCTATGAGCGGCTGGAACGGATGAACCTGACGCTCGAGCAGCAGGTCGCCGACCGTACGCGCGAGCTCGAACAGAAGACCCAGGCGCTGACCGAGCGCACCGAAGCCTTGCGGGCGGCCAATGCCGAGCTGAAGCGCCTGGCGACCACCGACGCGCTGACCGGGATATCGAACCGGCGTGGTTTCCTCGATGTCGCGGCCAAGGAGCTCGAACGCGCCGGGCGCTATCGCCGGTCGCTCAGCCTGTTCGTCATCGACATTGATCATTTCAAGCAGATCAACGACGGATACGGTCATTCGGCCGGCGACGATGCCTTGCGCCAGGTGGCCGAGACGATCAAGGCGCAGATCCGCTCGACCGATTATCTCGCCCGCATCGGCGGCGAGGAGTTCGCCGTGATCCTGCCCGAAACCGATCTCGATGCGGCGATCTATCTCGCCGAGCGGATTCGGGCGGCGGTGGCGGCGGCGGAGGTGGTGACCGGCCAGTATCGCTTCACCCTGACGATCTCGGTCGGGCTGGCGGTCATCGGGCCGAACGACGTGACGACCGACCAGATGCTGGCCCGGGCCGACCAGGCGCTCTATCGCGCCAAGGGCAAGGGACGGAACTGCGTCGTCGCCGCATAGCCAAGGCATGGGGGAAGCTGACGTGGCACAAGACTATCCGGCGTGGTTCGAGGCGGCCTGGCCGACTTCCCGCTTCGATGCGATGAAGGCAGCCTGCGATCCGATGGCTGACGCCGCGATCGCGGTGATCATGGCCGATCCGACATCGCCGCTGGCGCTCGAGGTGAAGGCGGCCCTGGCCAGCGATAGCGACGCCAAGCCGCTGGCCGACGATTTTCGCCGCTACCTGTCGCTTGGTCATCCCGCGGCCGAACAGGCGAAAAGCCTGTTCCTGCCCGACTGGATCGACCAGGCCGCACTCGACCGCGCGGAGGTCTTCATGGCGCGGCATGGGGCGCGCTATGCCTTCGTGCTGCTGTTCCTGTCGCTGCCGATCCTTTACGGCTGGGCGGCCGGCGGTGCCCAGACCCTGACGATGACCGGCCAGCTTTCCGACAAGTTCGGTCGCCGGGTTTCGGAAACCCTGCGCTTCGTCGTCTCGGTGATCCGCCAGGGCGGGCTGGGGCCTGATGGCGACGGCATCGGCACCACGCTGAAGATCCGCCTGATGCATGCAACGATCCGCTACTATGCGCGCCGTGCGGTCTGCCCGAGCGGCGAGGACTACTGGATCAAGGAATGGGGCGAGCCGCTCAATCAGGAACAGATGGTCGCGACGATGCTGACCTTCGCCCCGCTGGCCACCGACGGCCTGCGCAAGCTCGGCATCCGGATCACCGAGCAGGAAGATCGCGACCTGCTGGAAATGTGGCGGGTCGTCGGCTGGATCCTCGGCATACCGATCGAGTGCATGCCGACGACGCCGGAGGAAGGCCGGCTGGTCTGGGCACGTTGCGTCGAGCGCAATTTCGGGGCGACGGGGGCGGGCCGGTTGCTGACCGCCAGCCATATCGACTTCATCGCCTCGCTGGGCGGCGAAACGATGTTCTCGACATCGTTCCGTGACATCGATGCCGCCTTGCTGCGCTATCTGATCGGCTCGGACATCGCGGCCGGCATGCTCGACGTACCCTGGCCGGGCTGGCGCGGATTGTGGGTGCTGCTGTTGCTCTGGGGCTTCCACTTCACCGAGCGGCTGGTCGACATGTCGCATCTGGTGCGGCGCTGGATGGACAGGCACGGCAACAATCTGCTGATCGCCCTGGAGCAGCGCTGGGCCAAGCGCGAGGATGCGCGACCGTTCGGTATCCCCACCAAGGAAGACGCCGAAGGCGGCATGGCCCAAGCCTGCGCCCTGCGCTAACCTGGCAATTCGGGGGGGGCGGAAGCCGGCGTTGCCTCGCTCCTTACTTGAAACAGGACTTTCTGCCGGCGGTCCTCCTGCCGATCGCGGTCCGGCAGGAATCTGCTAGTCATTACCTGGAGTTGTGGCGGGATACCGGCATCGATTGGAGTGTTGCACTGCAACAGACGGTTACAGTCTGACGGCATTCCTGCCATTTTTCGGTCAATCGCCCGCCCAAGAGTCCCCCTGAATCGGCAGTCGGGGTCTAGCCACATGAAGCGGGTCGTTCTTGTCGCCATCCTCCTGGCCGGCGCAGCCGGCGGTGGAATTCTCGTTCATTATCGCCAAGCCGACGGGCGTGACCGCCCGGTTTCATCCACGCCATTGGCGCCGGTCACGGTCGCCGCCGTCCATACCCAGCCCGAACCGGTCGAACGCACGACCATCGGCCGCGTGCAGGCGATATCGTCGGTCGCGATCAAGGCGCGGCTGGATGGCCAGATCACGTCGGTACCGGTGAAGGACGGCCAGGACGTGAAAGCCGGCGACGTGCTCTTCACCTTCGACGACCGGGCGCTGAAGGCCGCGGTCCACCAGGCCCAAGCCCAGCTTGCCCGCGATCAGACGCAGGTCGAGGCCGCCCGCCGCGAGGCCGAACGGCAGGGCCAGCTGGCCCAGAAGGAATTCGCCTCGCAGCGCGCGGTGGATGTCGCCCGCGCCGGCGCCGAAATGGCCCAGGCGACGCTGAAGGTCGACCAGGCGATGCTCGAAATGGCGGAGACGCAGCTTTCCTACGCCGTCATCCGCGCCCCGATCGACGGCCGGCTGGGCAGCATCGGTTACAAGGTCGGCAGCGTCGTGAAATCGGGCGATGCCTCGGCACCGCTGGTGACGCTGAACCAACTGCGCCCGATCTATGTCTCGTTTGCGCTGCCCCAGCAGGACTTCGCGCCGCTGCGGACCGCGCAGGCCCGCGGCCCCGTCAAGGTGCTGGCTGCAGTCCCCGGCGAGAAGGGCGCGCCGGTGGTGGGCGAACTTGCCTTCATCGACAATGCAATCGACGCCGCAACCTCGACCGTCCAGGTCAAGGCAGTATTCCCGAACGAGGATACGCGCCTCTGGCCGGGCCAGTTCGTCAACGTCACCGTTACCCTCGCCGTCGAAGCCGAGGCCATGGTGGTGCCGTCCGTCGCCGTTCAGTCAGGCCAGAACGGGACCTATGTCTTCGTCGTCAAGCCCGACCAGACCGCGACGATCCGGCCGGTCACGGTCGATCGTGTGGTCGGTACCGACAGCGTCGTCACCAAGGGCCTCGAAATAGGCGAACAGGTCGTCGTCACCGGCCAGCTGCGCCTCGACGAAGGGGTCAAGGTCGACATCCGCAAGGGCACGCCGGTGGCGGAGCTGCGCCAATGAAGCTGCCCCAGATCTGCATCGAGCGGCCGGTGATGACCTCGCTGCTGATGCTCGCCTTCGTCGTCCTGGGAATCGTCGGCTACCGCCAGCTGCCGGTCGCAGCCCTGCCGCGCGTCGACTTCCCCACCATCGTCGTTTCGGCCCAGTTGCCCGGGGCCAGCCCGGAATCGATGGCGGCCTCGGTCGCCGCGCCGCTGGAGCGGCAATTCTCGACGATCGCCGGCATCACCACGATGACCTCGACCTCGGGTCAGGGCACGACGTCGGTCACGCTGCAGTTCGATCTCGACCGCAACATCGATTCCGCCGCGCTCGACGTGCAGTCGGCGCTGACCTCGGCTGCGCGCAAGCTGCCGGCCGAGCTGACGACGCCGCCATCCTTCCGCAAGGTCAATCCGGCCGACCAGCCGGTGCTGTTCCTGGCCCTGTCGTCGAACGCGCAGAAGCTGTCCGTCGTCGACGACTATGCCGAGACGATGATCGCCCAGCGCCTGTCCACCCTGCCGGGGGTGGCCCAGGTTCAGGTCTACGGCGCGCAGCAATATGCGGTACGGGTCCAGGTGAACCCGCAGGCGATGGCCGCCGCCGGGATCGCGATGGAGGATGTGCAGGCGGCACTGACCGCGGCCGATTCCAACAAGCCGGTCGGCGCCCTCAACGGCCGCACCCAGAATCTGACGCTGCAGGCGTCCGGTCAGCTCGCCTCGGCCGCCCAGTACCGGCCGCTGATCGTCGCCTATCGCAACGGCAACCCGGTGCGGCTCGGCGATATCGCGACGATCGTCGACGATGTCGCCAACAACCAGGTCGCCAGCTGGTATGACGGCACGCGCTCGATCCTGCTGGCCGTCCAGCGTCAGCCCGATGCGAACACCGTGGCCGTGGTCGATTCGGTCAAGGAGCTGATTCCCGAGTTCGAAGCCAAATTGCCGGCATCGGTCCATCTCGCGGTCGAACTCGACCGTTCGCAATCGATCCGCGATTCGATCGACGACGTGCAGTTCACCCTGGCCCTGACCATCGCGCTGGTCGTCATGGTGATCTTCGTCTTCCTGCGCAATCTGCCGGCCACGGTCATCCCGACGCTCGCCTTGCCGGTCTCGCTGATCGGCACCTGTGCCGCGATGTGGGGCTTCGGCTATTCGATCGACAACATGTCGCTGCTGGCGCTGACCCTTTCGGTCGGCTTTGTGGTCGACGACGCGATCGTCATGCTTGAAAACATCGTCGCGCATATCGAGCGCGGCATGCAGCCTTACGAGGCCGCCCTGCAGGGTTCGCGCGAGATCGGCTTCACCATTCTCTCGATCACCTTCTCGCTGATTGCCGTCTTCATTCCCGTCCTTTTCATGGGCGGCATCGTCGGCCGGCTGTTCCGCGAATTCGCCGTCACCATCAGCCTCTCGATCCTGATCTCCGGCATCGTGTCGCTGACGCTGACCCCGATGCTGTGCAGCCGTTTCCTCAAGCCGATCGACCATCATGCCAAGCCGGGCCGGCTGTTCCGCTGGTCGGAAGCCGCCTTCGACGCCGTGCTGCGGGGCTACGATCGCAGCCTGACGGTGGTGCTGCGCCATCGCCGGACGACGCTCGCCGTCACCTTGCTGACGCTGGTCGCCACCGGCTGGCTCTATGTCATCGTGCCCAAGGGCTTCTTCCCGATCGAGGATACCGGGCAGATCTCGGCGATCAGCGAGGGCGCCCAGGATGTGTCGTTCGAGGCGATGTCGCGCGCGATGGAGAAGGTCGCGGCCATCATCAAGGCGGATCCGGCGGTCGACCAGGTGAACGCGACCGTCGGCGCCGTCGGCGCCTCGGCGACGCTCAACACCGGCCGTCTGTTCATCGGTCTCAAGCCGCTCGAGCAGCGCAAGGAACCGATCGGACGGGTGATCAGCCGCCTGAAGAACAAGGTCGAGGGCATCCCCGAACTCAAGGTCTATCTGCAGCCGGTGCAGAACATCTCGGTCGGCGGCCGCCAGTCCAAGAGCCTCTATCAGTACACCGTCCAGGCGATCGACATGGACGAGCTGCGCGATGCGGCCACCAAGCTCGAGGCGCGCATGCTGGCGATGCCGTCATTGCGCGACGTCACCTCCGACCTGCAGATCAAGAGCCCGCAGGCGATGGTCGAGATCGACCGCGACCGCGCGGCCGCGCTCGGCGTGACCGCCGACGCGATCCGCACCGCGCTCTATTCGGCCTTCGGCGCGCGGCAGGTGGCAACGATCTACACCCCCACCAACGACTATCAGGTCATCCTCGAGGTCGATCCGCGCTACAGCCGCGACCTCTCGGCCCTGTCGACGCTGTATGTGCATTCGACCGGCGGCGGCGTCGTGCCGCTCGATGCGGTGGCGACGCTGCGCCGCTTTGCCGGCCCGCTTTCGATCAGCCACCAGTCGGAACTGCCTTCTGTGACGATATCGTTCAACCTTGCGCCCGGCGTGGCGCTGGGCGATGCGACGACGCAGATCGAGGCGGCGCGCGCAGAACTCGGGCTGCCGGCTTCGGTCATCACCTCGTTCTCGGGCACAGCCCAGGTCTTCCAGGATTCGCTGCGCGGCCAGGGGGCGCTGATCGCAGCCGCGATCTTCGTGATCTATGTCGTGCTGGGCATCCTCTACGAAAGCTACATCCATCCGGTCACGATTCTGTCCGGCCTGCCGTCGGCCGGGGTCGGGGCGCTGCTGGTTCTGCTCGCCTTCAAGACCGAGCTGACGGTGATCGCCCTGATCGGGATCGTCATGCTGATCGGGCTGGTCAAGAAGAACGCGATCATGATGATCGACTATGCGATCGCCCGGCGGCTCGAGGGCGACGTGACGGCGGCCCAGGCGATCCACGAAGCCTGCCTGCGGCGCTTCCGCCCGATCATGATGACGACGATGGCGGCGATCATGGGGGCGCTGCCGATCGCGCTGGGCCTCGGGGCGGGGGCGGAACTGCGCCGCCCGCTGGGCCTGGTCGTGGTCGGCGGTCTCGTCGTCTCGCAGATGCTGACGCTCTACATCACACCGGTCATCTACCTTTACCTCGAAGGCTTGCGCGGCACGAAGGACGAGGTCGCGCCCATCGGCACGAAGAAGGAGGCGCATGGCGCGGCCATGCCGGCGCCGGCCGAGTGAACAGCGTGGGTTGCCTCGTCCGGTGACGCGTCATATATCGATGGCGCGGGGACGGCCCCGCGCTTCATCGATATCGCAGGGACGGCCCTGCCACTGACGGGGTTACGCCGATGGCATGGGTCATCCTGGTGCTTGCCGGTCTGTTCGAGATCGGCTGGGCGGTCGGGCTCAAATACACCGATGGTTTCACACGGCTGTGGCCGACGGTCGGCACCATCGCCTCGATGCTGGTCAGCCTGGGACTGCTGGGGCTCGCGCTCAAGTCGCTGCCGCTCGGCACCGCGTATGCGGTCTGGACCGGCGTCGGCACGGTCGGCACGGCGATCCTCGGCATCGTCCTGCTGGGAGAATCGGCTGCGGTGATGCGGCTTGTCTGCATCGGACTGATCGTCGCGGGCATCGTCGGGCTCAAGCTGGTATCGTCGGCCTGAGCTCGGCGGCCTATCGCAGGAAGAACTGGATCGGCACGACCACCTCGAGGCGCTCGCCCGGGATTTCCTCGGGCATGCCCGGCAGCGGTTGCGCCCGTTCCATCAGCTGCAGCACCTCGTTGTCGAGCGATTCGAAGCCCGACGACCGCTCGATCCGGATGCCGATGACCGCACCGGCGCGGTCGAGAGTGAAGCGCAGCATGACGACGCCCTGATGACGCATCGACAGCGCGGCGCGCGGATAGCGCTTGTGCTTGGACAGATGCGCCAGCAGCTTGCCGAAATAGTTCTCGCGCGCGGCCGGGTTGGCGGGCATCGGCGGGGCCGCGGCGGGGGCAGGCGGCGTCGGTGCCGGCGGGGCGGGCGGCGAGGGCAGGGCCTGCGGTACGGGCTGGACCTGCTGCTGCACCGGCTGGGGCGGCGGCGGTGGCGGCGGTGGCACAGGCGCCTTCTTCGCCTCGACCTTCTTCGGTGGTGGCGGTGGCGGCGGCTTGGGCACCGGGATCACGACGTCGGAGACGACCGGCGGAACTTCAGGCTCGGGCGGCAGGTCCGGGATCGGTTCGGGCGGCGGCGGTTCCTCCGGCCGCGGTGTTTCCTGCGGCAACTCGGCCCGCTGCTGCTCGACCGGACGCTGCATCTCCTCCGGGCGCGGCAGTTCCTGGGGGCGCGGCGGCGGCGGCTCCTCGGGCTTCCTGATTTCCTGCTCCGGGGCCGGCGGCGCAGGGGCCGGCGTCGGCAGCGGTGCCAGATCGATCATGACTGCCGGCGGGATCGGTTCGGCCAGCGGGGTGATGTGGATGCGCTCGGCCAGCAGGACGATGCCGGCGACATGCACCGCCAGCACGATCGCCGCCGAAACCAGCCAGCGCGTGGCCTGCCGGTCGTCGCCGTCGAACGGCTCGGCGACCGCGATCGCGGTCATTGCGCCGGCGCCATTTCCAGGCCGACCAGCGCGACCTTGAGATAGCCGCTGGCACGCAACTCGTTCATCACGGTCATGACGGTGCCGTAGTCGATCGCCTTGTCGCCGCGCAGGAAGATGCGTGTCTCCTTGTTGCCGCCGCTTTTCGCGTCGATCGCGGTCCCCAGGCCCTGGCGGCTGACGATGCCGTCGCCGAGCGCCAGCTGGCCATCGGCCTTGATCGACAGGAAGATCGGCTTTTCCGGCCGCTGCTGCGGCGGTGCCGACGAGGCGGGCAGGTCGACCGGAATGTCGACGGTGGCAAGCGGGGCTGCGACCATGAAGATGATCAGCAGCACCAGCATCACGTCGATGAATGGGGTGACGTTGATGTCGTGGGTTTCGGCGAGATCGTCGCCGCCGTCCTGGTCGAGCTTGATGGCCATCGACGCCGCCCTCCGCTTATTCGGCGGCCTGGCGCGGGCGGAAGGTCTGGTGGCCTGCCGCGGCGCGGCGGTCGAGATCGCGCGAGACCAGCCGCATCGTCTGGGCGGTGACGTCGGCCAACTGGGCGCGATAGCCGCCGATCGAACGGGTGAAGATGTTGTAGATCACCACCGCCGGAATGGCGGCCACCAGGCCGATCGCCGTGGCCAGCAATGCCTCGGCGATGCCGGGGGCGACGACGGCCAGGTTGGTCGTCTGCGCCCGGGCGATGCCGATGAACGAATTCATGATACCCCAGACCGTGCCGAACAGGCCGATGAACGGGGCGATCGCACCGATCGTGGCGAGGATGCCGGTACCGCGGCCGATGCGCCGGCCCGCCGCCGCCTCGATCCGCTGCACCTCGATCACGATCCGCTCCTTGATGCCGGCGGCATCGAGGCCGTCCGAGACCCGTGTCTCCCGTAACGCCGCCCGGACGATGGCGGCGGAGGCGTCGGTGCCGGCGGCCGTCTGCTCGGCCGCCTGGCCCAGGTGCTCGGCCTTGGTCGCGGCGGCGAGAACCTGGCGGGCGCGGCGTTTTGCCTGGGCCAGTTCGATCGTCTTGGCCAGCCACACGGTCCAGGTAGCAAGCGATGCCAGCATCAGCCCGATCATGACGGTCTTCACGATCCAGTCGGCCGCCATGAACATGCCCATCGGCGACAGGTCATGGGGCAGGATGGCGGTGGCCGCGATCGGCGGGATGGCATCGGGGGCGGTGGCTGGCGCCGTGGTCTGCGCCAGCGCCGGCAGCGTGACCATGGCCACCGCCAGGCTCGTCGCAAGCCGCGACACCGGCCGCATGAAGCGGCCTCGACCGGCGTTGAATGCCCGTGCAGGGAACATGGCAGGATCCATCATCTCTTACTCGTGCTGTCGCGTTGCAGAATAGCCTGCGAATGCGAGCCGATTGCAATTATCGGCCAAACACCCGCCGGTAACGGCATGCGTTGCCGGCGGGGTGGCGACCTTCATATCGGCAATGCCGAATTCTCGCAATTGCGAATTGAGTGCAACTGACTAATGGGTCATATGCGCGCCGCCGGCGCCCGGTTTTCCGACCATGACGTCGACGGTGACGGTGCCGGCCCGTTCGAATGTCAGCGTCAGCGGGAACTTCTGCCCCTCGGCCAGCGGCGCCTTCAGTCCCATCAGCATGACGTGGAGGCCGCCCGGCTTCAGCACCGCCTCGCCGCCGGCGGGAACGTCGATCGCCGCCACCTGGCGCATCTTCATGACGCCGTTGTCGTCGATATTGGTGTGCAGTTCGGTCCGCGCCGCCACCGTGCTCGCGGCGGAGATCAGCCGGTCGGGCTGGGCACCGGTGTTGCGGACGGCGAAATAGGCGCTGCCGTTCTGGGCGCTGGCGGCGGTGGCGCGCGACCAGGGCTGTTCGACCTTCAGGGGCCCGACCGTCGCATCCGCCGCCAGGGCTGCGGCCGGGGCGAGGGCGAGGAAGGCTGCGAGCAGTAGCTTTTTCATGAATTTGTCTCCTTCAGAGGTAAGGCTTGATGCCGGCCGCGATGGTTTCCGGGTCGGAGCCATGACGGAATACGGTGAGAAACTTGCCGTCGCGGCCCATCAGATACATGTAGGCCGAGTGGTCGATGCCGTAGCCGTCGGGATCGTCCGGCTTTTCGACCTTGGCGTAGTAGACCCGGTAGGCCTTGGCGGCGGCGGCGGTCGCCGCCGGCGGACCGCTCAACCCGGTGACCTGGGGATCGATCAACTGCACGAACTCGCCCATTACGCTGGGCGTGTCGCGCTGCGGATCGAGCGTGATGAAGATCGGGGCGAGATTGCCCGCCGCCGGCCCGAGCAGGCGCACGGCCTCACCCATTGCCGTGAGGTCGGTGGGGCAGACATCGGGACAATGGGTGTAGCCGAAATAGACCAGCATCACCTTGCCGCGGAAATCGCCGTCGGTGACGGTCCGGCCCTGCGGATCGATCAGGTTGAACGGGCCGCCGACGCTGGCGGCGCCGCCGGCGGCGTCGGCATTGCGCAGTCCGCCCGACCCGATGATGCCGGCCTGGCGCAACTGGACGACGGCAATGGCGGCAACGACCGCGGCCACGCAGGCCACGGCCAGCGCCTTGCGCATGGACATGATTTAGGACTCCGAAAACGCGCTGACGTTCGAGGCGGCAGGGGGCCTGGAAAGGATCAGGCGGTCGGCGGCGCGCGTTGGGCGTAGGGCGCGATCCGTGCGGGCAGCGGCGTGGGTTCGGGCCGACGGGTCGGCGCGACCGTTTCCGCCATATCGGCGCGCGCCGGCAGCAGATCGCCTCCGGCGGGCAGGGCGTCCGGCCGCGGCAGCAGGCAAAGCTGGCAATGGCCGCCCGCGTCGTGGTCCGCCGGTGGCGCGCCATCGTCGGACGCCAGCAGGACGATGCCGGCAGCGGTGCAGATCGGCGTCGCCTGGGCCTGCGCCACGGGCAACGGGACCAGCAACTGCAACAGCAGCGCCAGCACGACGGCCACGGCCGTCGCTGCCGTCCGCGTCTTGCCCATAAAGCCCATCATGGGCCTAAATTATACTATCGCGGAGTGCGCGTCCCGCGACAGCGTGTCGCAGTTCAGAGGTCGGCGTACTGGCGTATCAGGTTGTGGTAGATACCGGTCAGCCGCACAATTGCCGGATGGTCCTGGCCCTTGTCCAGCGCCAGTTCCTGGATCGAGGCGTCGAGCTGGAACAGCAGGCTGCGGTTCGCATCCTCCCGCACCATGCTCTGGATCCAGAAGAACGATCCCAGCCGTTCGCCGCGCGTGATCGCCGAGACGTGATGCAGGCTCGATGCGGGGTAGAGCACCATGGACCCCGCGGGCAGCTTGACGCGGTGGATGCCGTAGGTGTCCTCGATCGACAGTTCGCCGCCGTCGTACTCGGCGGGGTCATTGAGGAAGACCGTCGCCGACAGATCGCTGCGGATCCGGAAGTCAGTGCCACGCAAATGGCGGACGGCGTTGTCGACATGGGTCTTGAAATATTGGCCGGTGCCGTAGCGATTGAACAGCGGCGGAAACACTTTCAGGGGCAGGGCGGCCGACATGAATGCCGGATTGCGGCCCAGCGCCGTCTGGATGATGTCCCCCGCGCGGCGCGCGGCATCCGACCCTTCAGGCAATTGGCGGTTGTTCTTGGCCATCGCCGCCTGCACGCCCGACGTGGCGTTGCCGTCGATCCACTCGGCCACATCGATGATCTGCCTGACCGCCTTGAGTTGATCCGGGTCGAGCAGTTCCGGGATCTGCAGCATCATGACCGAATATCCTCGTCTTGAACGACGCCCCCGGCGCGAAGCCGGGGGCATCAACGTGGGTGGCGACGCGGATCAGAACTTGAAGTTCGCGCTCAGCAACGCCACCCGGCCCGGCGCGACCGAAACCATGTGGGTCGAGTAGGCCTTGTCGAAATAGCGTTTGTCGAACACGTTCTGCACGTTCAATTGCAGCGCGACATTCTCCGTGACCTGATAGCCGGCCATCGCGTCAAATCGCCAGTAGGAGGGGATCCACAGTGTATTGGCGGCGTTGCCGTAGACCTTCGACGTGTAGAAGGCACCACCGCCGACGGTGATGTCCCGCGTCACCCCGTAGGTCGACCAGAGTGACAGGCTGTGGCGGGGCGTGTTGGGGAACTGGTTGCCGTTGTTGCCGGCGTTGGTCAGGTAGTTGCCATTGTCGACCAACTCCGAATCGAGGAACGAATAGCCGCCGAACACCTGCCAGCGATCAGTGATTCGGCCGGCGGCACCGACCTCGAAGCCCTTCACCTTCTGCTTGCCGGCGTTGACGTAGGTGTTCGGGTCGAGTTGGACGCGGGCATTGTCCTTCTGCATGTAGAAGACGGCGGCGTTCAGTGACAGGCGGTTGCCGAGCACATCCCACTTGGTGCCGAGTTCGACACTCTGATTTTCTTCCGGATCGAGATCGCGATTGGTCAGAGTCAGATTCGAGGCTCCTTCGCCCGCCGTCTCGCCCGACGGGTTGGAGGAGGTCGCGTAGTTGACATAGATGCTGCCGTTGGGGCGCGGCTTGTAGACCACGCCGGCCTGATAGTTCAGGAAGTTCGACTTGTTCGACAGATAGGAGGTCGCGGTCGCCGGCTGGGTTTGGGCCTGGGTATCGTAGTTGTCGTAGCGCAGGCCAAGGTTCAGGGCCCACTGCTCACTGAAGTTCAGTGTGTCGAATGCGTAGATCGAACCGGTCGTCGTCGTCGTTGTCGTCTTGGTCTGGTTGTTTGTGACCGAGCCGGTCCAGGGATCGTTCGGATTCGGGCTGTACAGGCTGGTACAATTATACTGCGTTGCCGGCCCGGTATTGACCGCCGGGCACGGGGTTGCCGATGGGTAGCGGTAGTTGCCGACCGCGACCACATAGGGCCGGTTCTTGGTCTGCTCATTGCTGAATTCGACCCCGGTCAGGAATTCGTGCCGGATGAAACCGGTTTCGAAGCGCCCGACCAGTTCGGTCTGGTTGGCGAGGTAGTGGTTCGACGAATTGCGGCTCTTGACGTTGCGCCAGACAAGGCCATTCGCGACGTTGCCGGCCGAATCGTCGGGATTGGTCACGATGTAGTTGTTGGTGGTCAGCGCGTAGCGTGTCGTGTTGCGCAGCGTCAGGTTCTCGTTGAAGTCGTGCTCGACGCGTGCCGTGCCGATATCTGCCGACGTCTTGCGGAAGTCCCGATTGAGCAGGCCATAGAAATTGTCCCGGCTGACCGGGGCTGGCCCGCCAGTCTGCACGGTAGTGGAACCCGAGCGGACGCGGTTGTAGGGAATGCCGTAGTCGGGCATGTCGTTGGTCTGCAGGTGGTAGTAGCTGAGCGTTACCCGCGTCGGCTTGCCCAGGCCGAAGGTGACGGACGGGGCGAAGCCCCAGCGATGGACGAAGACATCGTCGCGGCCGGCTACGTCGGCGTCGTGCCACATGCCGTTGAGCCGTACGCCGACAGTCCCGGCCGTCTGATTGACGTCGGCGGTGAAACGCTTGGTGCGATCGGTCCCGAATGTCACCGAACCGGCCATGAAATTCTCCAGCGTCGGCAGCTTGGAGATGATGTTGATCGCGCCGCCGGTCGAACCGCGGCCCGTATAGGCCGAGGACGGTCCCTTGATCACTTCGACGCGTTCGACGTCGAACATCTCGCGACTTTGCGACCCTGGATCGCGTACTCCGTCGACATAGACGTCGGTCTGGGCGTCGAAGCCGCGGATGAACGGCCGGTCGCCGGCGGGATTGCCGCCTTCGGCTGCACCAAAGGTTATGCCCGGCACAGTACGTAGCGCATCGCTCAACGTCAGTGACCCTGACTGCTGAATGACCGCTTCCGGAATCACCGTGACTGATTTCGGCGTGTCGAGCAGCGGAGCGGTGAATTTCGGCGATTCGGAAAAGTCGGTCTTGTAGTTGTCGGTAGATTGTCCCTCGACCGACAGGCCCGGCAGCGTCACCCGCGGTGGTGTTGCCGGCGTCGTGGCCGGTGCAGCGTTCTGCGCCTGCACCGCCGTCGCGGTCAGGAACAGGAAACCGGCTGCCGTGGTGGCGAAGAGTTTTCCGGCAGTCGGGCCGGGCGCCGACGGCATGCTTTCATCAATCGTCATAGGCTGTCCCCCACTTAACGCAAATGAGAACCACTCTTAAAACCCGGGGTCGATCTGCTGCAAGGCAAATTATGAGAATAACTATCAATAGTGATACTGCGACCCGCTATACCCTGGTCGTGCGGTGGCCGGCGTGGGACGTGCTGTGCTGCTGACGGCGGACCAACTCGCCTATTGCCGGCGCCGGCTGGACGAGGTCGACTTGATCTACGGGCGGGCCTCGGCCGACTATCCGTCGTCGCCGGTCGAGAACACCCGGAGACTGGCCAAGGACAGCCTGGCGCAATCCGCGCGTGCGGACCAACCTGTCGGCAACCGTTCTCCTGACCGTAGCTCTGTGTCGAGGACACCGACGGCCGCGCCTCCAGCCTGCACCAGGTGCGGCCGGTGACGCGGGGGAGCGCGGATCGGGTCGTTCTTCTGGATCCGGTCGATGATCCGCGACGACGGCCAGCGGACCCTGCTGTTCGATCTCGATGCCGCGCTGCAGCGCCTGAACCGGACGGTGCCGGGCGATCCGGCGGTTGTCCAGATCACCGGGGTCTACCACAACCTGTTACGGCGCTGGACCGAGTGCTGACCCGGCGATAGTCTGCCCCCGCCGCGAAGGGGAGCATCCGGTCCTTGAGTCGCTATTCGTTCCTGAGCCTGCTGCGCAACGGCCTGAACCACCATCGCCGCTGGCCCCAGGCCTGGCGCAGCCCGGCGCCCAAGCCCGCCTATGACGTCGTCGTCATCGGGGCCGGCGGCCATGGCCTCGCCACGGCCTATTACCTGGCGGCCGAACATGGCATCGCCAATGTCGCCGTCGTCGACAAGGGGTGGCTGGGCGGCGGCAATACCGGCCGTAATACGACGATCGTGCGCTCGAACTATCTCTATCCGGAGAGTGCGGCGTTCTACGATTTCGCCCTCAGGCTGTACGAGCGGCTGTCGGACACCCTGAACTACAACATCATGCTGAGTCAGCGGGGGCTGATCACCCTGGCCCACAGCCGGCACGAGTTGGAGGCGATGGCCGCCTGGGTCAATGCGATGCAGGTCAACGGCGTCGATGCCGAGGCGATCGGCACCGACGAGATCCGCCGTATGGCGCCGCTGCTCGACTGCTCGACCTCGGCGCGGTTTCCGGTATTGGGCGGCGCCCTGCAGCGGCGCGCCGGCATCGCCCGTCACGACGCGGTGGCCTGGGCCTATGCACGGGCCGCCGATGCGCGCGGCGTCGACATCATCCAGAATTGCGAAGTCCACGGCCTCATCGAGGAAGCCGGCCGCATCGTCGGCGTCGAGACCGCCAGGGGGCCGATCCGGGCGGGCAAGGTCGTGATGGCGGTGGCCGGCCATTCGAGCGTCCTGGCGGCCAAGGCCGGCTTCCGCCTGCCGGTCACGTCCTACGCGCTGCAGGCGATGGTCTCCGAGCCGGTCAAGCCGATGCTCGACGTCGTGCTGCTGTCGCCGGCGACCGGCGTCTATGTCAGCCAGTCCGACAAGGGCGAGCTGGTGTTCGGTGGCGGGCTGGATCTCTACCCGTCCTACGGCCAGCGTGGCAACTTCCCGACCGTCGAGACCGTGATCGCCGGCCTGATCGAGATGTTTCCGGGGGCGAGCCGCCTGCGCTGGATGCGGCAATGGGCGGGGATCACCGACGTGGTGCATGACTCGTCGCCGATCATCGACCGGGCGCCCAAGCCCGGCCTCTACATCAATTGCGGCTGGGGCACCGGCGGCTTCAAGGCGATCCCGGCCGGCGGCTTCACCACCGCGCATCTGGTGGCGCGCGACGAGCCCCATCCGCTGGCAAGCGCCTTCACGCTGAAGCGCTTCGAGACCGGGGCGATGATCGACGAAGCCGCCGCCGCCGGCATCAGCCACTAGGAGTACGTCGGATGTTGCTGATCGACTGTCCCTGGTGCGGCCCGCGCGACGAGATCGAGTTCGTCTGCGGCGGCGAAAGCCATATCGTCCGCCCGGCGCCCGAGGTCGACGATGCCGCCTGGGCCGACTACATGTTCATGCGCACCAACCCCAAGGGGCGGCATGCCGAGCGCTGGGGCCATGTCCATGGCTGCGGCCAGTGGTTCTCGCTGGTGCGCGACACGGTCACCCACGAAATCTCGGCCGTCTACCGCTTCGACCAGCCGCGGCCGGCGGAGCGCGACTGATGCGCCGGCTGGCGGAAGGCGGCCGCATCGACCGCTCGCAGCTCCTGAACTTCTATTTCGACCAGCGGCGCCTGCAGGGCTTTGCCGGCGATACGCTCGCCTCGGCGCTGCTGGCCAACGGCGTGTCGATCGTCGGCCGGTCGTTCAAGTATCATCGGCCGCGCGGCATCATGGCCGCCGGCCCGGAGGAGCCCAACGCGCTGGTCACGCTGGGCGACGGCGCGTTGGCCGAGCCGAACCTGCGGGCCACCGATATCCCGCTGCAGGACGGTCTCTACGCGACCAGCCAGAACCGCTGGCCCAGCCTGGGCTTCGACGTCGGCGCCACTGCCGACATGCTGTCGCGCTTCCTGCCGGCGGGGTTCTACTACAAGACCTTCATGTGGCCGGGCTGGCGCTATTTCGAGCCGCATATCCGGCGGGCCGCCGGGCTCGGGCCGGCACCGACGACGGTCGAGCCGGACCCGGAGCGCTACCTGCGCCGCTACCATCATTGCGACGTGCTGGTGATCGGCGCGGGGCCGGCCGGCCTGGCCGCTGCCCGCGCCGCCGCCTCGGCCGGCCTCGACGTGACGCTGGTCGAGCGCGACGTCGAACCCGGCGGCAGCCTGCTGTGGCGCGGCGGCACGGTCGACGGCATGGATGCCGACGGGTTCATCGCCGGCCTGCCGCCGCTGCGCCTGCTGACCCGCGCGACCGCAATCGGCTATTACGACCACAATGCGGTGACGGTGCTGGAACATCTGCCGCCCGGCGGGCCGGCGCGCCAGCGCCTGTGGCAGATCCGCGCCCGCCAGGTGGTGCTGGCGACCGGGGCGATCGAACGCCACCTGGTCTTCCCCAACAACGATCGCCCCGGCGTGATGCTGGCCGATGCGACGCTGCATTACCTGCGGCGGCATGCGGTGGCCTGCGGCCAGCGCGCGATCTTCGTGACCAACAACGACACTGCCTACGACGCCGCCCTGGCGCTGGCCGAGGCCGGCGTCGAGATCGCCGCGGTGGCCGATGTCCGGCGCGGTGCCGACGGCGATGCGCCGCGCCGCGCGCGCGAACGCGGGCTGAAGGTGCTGGACGGCGTCACCGCCCTGGCGACCACCGGCCGGGGCCGCGTCTCGGCCGTGCGCATCGGCGATATCGGCGGTGGCGGCGGGCGCTGGATGGAGGCCGATCTGGTCGCGCTGTCCGGCGGCTGGACGCCGACGGTGCATCTGCACCGCCAGGCCGGCGGCACGGTGCGCTGGGACGAGGGCGCGCTGGCCTTCCTGCCCGACCAGGCGCGCCAGGCCCAGCGCTCGGCGGGTGCGGCGGCGGGGGCCGTGACGCTGGCCCAGACGCTGCGCGGCGGCCACGAGGCCGGCGCCGCGGCGGCGGCCGCGCTGGGCGCCGAACCGAGCGTCGCCGCCCCGGTGGCCGAGGGTTGCCACGTGGCGGCGCCGCGCGCCCTGTGGCAGGTGGCGCTGCCGCCGTCGGCGGGCAAGCAGTTCGTCGACTTCCAGAACGACGTGACGGCCGGCGACATAGCGCTGGCGGCGCGCGAGAACTACGTCTCGGTCGAGCATCTGAAGCGCTACACCACGCTCGGCATGGCGACCGACCAGGGCAAGACCTCGAACCTGCCCGGCCTCGCCATCCTTGCCGAGACCACGGCCCGGCCGATCCCGGAGGTCGGGACGACGACCTTCCGCCCGCCCTATGTCGCGGTCACGATGGGGGCGGTGGCCGCCGACGCGGTGGGCGAGGATTACCAGCCGCGCCGTCGCCTGCCCGCGCATGACGAGCATGTCGCGGCCGGCGCGCTGTTCGAGGATTTCGGCCCCTGGCCGCGCCCTGCCGCCTATCTGCGGCCGGGCGAGGATCTCGATGCCGCCGCCCGGCGCGAGGCGCGCGCGGCCCGCGCGGCCGCGGTGATGTTCGATGCCACGCCGCTCGGCAAGATCGAGGTGTTCGGCCGCGATGCCGAAACCTTCCTGGAGCGGATCTACTGCACGCCGGTCGCGGGCCTCAAGGCCGGGCGCATCCGCTATGGCGCGATGCTGACCGAGCATGGCGTGGTGCTCGACGACGGCGTGCTGGCGCGGCTCGGCCCCGACCGTTTCCTGCTTTCGCCGTCGAGCGGCGCGGCCTTGCGGGTCCATCGCTGGATCGAGGAATGGCGGCAGGGCGAATGGCCCGATCTCGACGTCCGGATCGCCAACCTGACCCATGCCTTCGCCTGCGTCGCGGTGGCCGGGCCGCAGGCGCGCGCGGTCGTCGCGCGCATCGCGCCCGCTCTCGACCTGTCGCCGGCCGCCCTGCCGCATATGGCCTTCGCCGATGGCGTCGTCGCCGGCGTGGCCGCGCGCATCGCGCGGGTCAGCTTCACCGGCGAGGTGCAATACGAGATCACGGTGCCGGCAAGCCACGGCGCCGCGCTGTGGCGGCTGGTCCAGGGTTTCGACGAGATCACGCCGATCGGCATCGAAGCCTGGCTGCGCCTGCGCGTCGACAAGGGCTATATCCATGTCGGCAGCGATTCCGACGGCACCAGCCTGCCCGGCGACGTCGGCTTCGGCCCGCTGGTGGCGCGCAAGACCGGCGACTTCGTCGGCAAGCGATCGCTGCTGCGGCCGGATGCCGTGCGGCCGGACCGGGAACAACTGGTCGGACTGGTCGCCAGCGACCCTGCCTTCGTGCTGCCGGTCGGGGCGCAGATCCTGCCCGGCCAGGGCGTGGCCCTGCCGGTGCCGGCGATCGGCCGCGTCACGTCGGCGTGCTTTTCCGAAGCGCTCGGGCACGGCATCGCGCTCGGCCGGCTGCGGGGGGGACGCGGGCGCATCGGCGATACCGTCGAGATCTATCATCTCGGCCGCCGCCTGACCGCGCAGGTGACGGCCCTGCCGTTCTTCGATCCCAAGGGGGAACGCCTGCATGGCTGAACCGCTGGCGCGCCGCTCGGCACTGGCCCATTTCGCGCCCGGGCAGACCCGCGCCGAGGGCCACGACATCGTCGAACGCCCGCTGCCGGCGATAGCCTGGGTGCAGGGCGCGGGCGCGCCCGACCTGCCGGCCGAACCCAATACCCTGCGCCGCGACGGCGCGACGCTGGCGCTGTGGTGGGCGCCGGGGCAATGGCTGGTGCTGGGCGGGGACGAGGCGGCGCTGGTCGCCCGTTATCAGGCCGCCGGGCTGTGGGCCTGCGGGGTCGGCGACGGTTTCGTCCGCCTCGATATCGGCGGCGCCGACCCGGCCGAATTGCTGGCCCATGGCTGCCCGCTGGACCTGCGGCTGGCCGCGTTCGGGCCGCAGCGCACGGCGCGCAGCCTGCTTGCCCGCCTGCCGGTGACGCTATGGCGCGAAGACCAAGACTTTTCCCTTCTGGTCGAGGCGACGCATGCGGAAGCCCTGTGGCGCTGGCTGATGCGCACCGCGCAATGCCTGCCGGACCGGGCCATCCCGATTCCTACGGCGGGTCCTTGATCGCGTAGGCGAGGTAGTAGCCCTCGATCTGCCGGACGTAGAAATAGGTCTCGGCCAAGCGCTGGCGGATCACCAGCAGCTCGACGTTGTGCAGGTAGCGGTCGGGGTCGATGCCGGCCGGCGGCGCCGCCCGGCGGATCCGGTTGATGCGGTTGGGCCCGGCATTGTAGCCGGCGAACACGAAGCGCCAGCGTTCGACCGGCGTCAGCGCATCATCCGGGAAATAGCCGTCGCGCAGCGCGATCAGATAGCGGATGCCGCCGCGGATCGATTGCAGCGGGTCGCGCCGGTCGGTGACACCCATGGCCTCGGCGGTCTCGGGCATCAGCTGCATTAGCCCGACCGCCCCCAGCGGGCTGGTCGCATTCGGGTCGAAGCCGCTTTCCTTGCGGATCTGGGCCGCGACCAGCCGCCAGTCCAGCCCGGCCGCGGTCGCCTCGGTCTTGACCATCTCGAGCAGATGGCCGTAGCGGCGCAGCGTTTCGCGCTGTGCCTGTTCCTCGGTCCGCAGGCGCCGGGCCACGTCCCCGCCGAGGCGATCGATTTCCTTCGGCGGCATGGTCTCCAGGAAGGCATCGAGGCTGGCCCGCAACTGCGGATTGCCGGGCCGCACCGCGAAACCGATCCGGCCGCGGGTGCCCAGCGCGACCTCGTGATGCAGCTTCAGCCGCGGCAGCACGCGCTGCCATACCGCGGCGATCGGCTCGTCGCAGATCGTCGCCTCGATCAGCCCCTGGTCGACCAGCGCCAGCAGATCCTCGTCGGCGATGCCGTCGCCGACCAGCCTGACCGTGATCGGCGCGCGGCCTTCGGCCTGCAACTGCCGGCTGGCCTGTTCCAGTGCCTCGGCATAGGTGGTGCCGCGGGCGACCGTGACCGTGCGGCCGGAAAGGCCACGAATGCCGGCCGCGGCCTCGACGCCCGGACCGGTCACCAGGATTTCGGCCACGCCCGAGACATAGGGCCGGGTGAAGGCGACGCGCCGCGCGCGTGCCTCGGTCTGCGTCAGGAAACCCGCGGCGATCGCGCCCATGCCGCCTTCGAGATCGTCGAACAGCGTCTCGAACAGTGTCGGCACGAAGACCAGCCGCATCGGCGGCACACGCTGTCCGCGGGCATCCCTGGGTCGGTGCTTGTTAAGCCAGGCTTCGTACTTCTTCAGCAGGCGGTATTCGAAACCATCGGCCTCGCCGTCGTCGACAAAATAGTTGGTGCGGCTGTAGGGCACCAGCACGGGCAGGCTGCCGCGCTGCCACATCGCCCCGAGATCGTCGGTCGATCGGCCATAGAGTTCTTCCGCCAGGTTCAGCGGCGTGGCGCCATCGTCGGCCGCCTCGTCGGCGGCCCGGGCCGGCATGCCTGCCGTGAGCCACGCGACAAGAAGGATCAGCCGCCCAAGCCCGGCCGCAAGGTCCCACTGCACACGCACTGCCCGACACCCGAAGAATCGCTAGAAGGAGGCAGTCTTCGCATGTTTCAGGGGGCTGGCCAAGCCCGGCCGGCAGGTCTTATGGTGCGCGTCCCTTGACTGGAGCGTTGACGAGGCCTTCGATGACGGCAGACCGGCAAGCCGCCCTGCGGCAGGATGAAACCGACCCGCTGCGCCAGATGCGCGCGGAATTCCTGCTGCCCGACGGCGTGATCTATCTCGACGGCAATTCACTGGGACCGCTGCCGCGCCGGGCCCGCGACCGGGTCGCCCGCGCCGTCGAACAGGAATGGGGCCACGACCTGATCCGCAGCTGGAACAGCGCCGGGTGGTTCAACCTGCCGGCGACGGTCGGCGCCAAGCTCGCCCGGCTGATCGGGGCCGATGCCGACGAGGTGGTCGCCGCCGATTCCACCTCGATCAACCTGTTCAAGCTGATGGTGGCCGCCGCCCGGCTGCGGCCCGGCCGCCCCGTCATCCTCTCCGACAGCGGCAATTTCCCCACCGATCTCTATATCGGCCAGGGTGTCGCCGATCTGCTGGGCCAGGGGTTCGAGATGCGCGTCGTCGGCCGTGACGAGGTGCTGGCGGCGATCGACGAGACCGTCGCCCTGGTCGTGCTGACCGAGGTCGATTTCCGCGATGGCCGCCGCCACGACGTGCCCGCGATCACCGCGGCCGCGCATCGCGCCGGTGCGCTGATCCTGTGGGATCTCTGCCATACGGCCGGCGCCCTGCCGGTCGACCTCAACGGGGTCGGCGCCGACCTCGCTGTCGGCTGCGGCTACAAGTACCTGAACGGCGGGCCCGGCGCCCCGGCCTTCCTGTTCGTCGCCCGCCGGCTGCAGAACGATATCCGCCCGCCGCTGTCGGGCTGGTGGGGCCATGACCGGCCGTTCGATTTCGTCACCGAATACCGGGCGGCCCAGGGCATCCAGCGCAATCTCTGCGGTACCCAGCCGATCCTGTCGTTCTCGGCGCTCGATGCCGCGCTCGATTTGTGGGACGGCATCGACATGGCCCTGGTGCGGGCCAAGAGCGTAGCGCTGTGCGAAAGCTTCATCGCGCTGGTCGAGCGCGATTGCGGCGAATTCGGCCTGACGCTCGCCAGCCCGCGCGAGGCTGCGCGGCGCGGCAGCCAGGTATCGTTCCGCCATGCCGAGGGTTATGCGATCATGCAGGCGCTGATCGCGCGCGGCGTGATCGGCGATTTCCGGGCGCCCGACGTGCTGCGCTTCGGCTTCGCCCCGCTCTACATCCGCCATGTCGACGTGGTCGACGCGGTCGCGATCCTGCGCGACATCCTGGCGACCCGCGCCTGGGACGTCCCCGAGTTCAAGAACCGTTCGGCGGTGACCTGATGATGCGCCCCCTGTCGGAATGCCCGGCGGCCGACCTCGCCGCCGTCCGCTTTGTCCTGACCGATATCGACGACACGCTGACCGATGACGGCCAGTTGCGGCCGGAAGCCTACGAGGCGCTGTGGCGGCTCGACGCGGCCGGCATCAAGGTGGTGCCGGTGACCGGCCGCCCGGCCGGCTGGTGCGACCTGATCGCCCGGTTCTGGCCGGTGGCGGCCGTGGTCGGCGAGAATGGTGCCCTGACCATGGCCTATGACCGCGCGGCGCGGAAGATGACGGTGCGCCACTGGCTCGATGCCGCGACCCGGGCCGGCAACCGAGCCAGGCTCGATGCGCTGGCCGCCCGCATCCTGGCCGAGGTGCCGGGCTGCGCGCTCGCCTCCGACCAGGCCTATCGCGAGGCCGACCTGGCGATCGATTTCTGCGAGGACGTGGCGCCGCTACCGCCCGAAGCCGTGCGCCGGATCGTCGCGCTGTTCGAGGCCGACGGGGCGGTCGCCAAGGTATCCTCGATCCACGTCAACGGCTGGTTCGGGGTCTGGGACAAGCTGGCGATGTCGAAGCGGCTGTTCGCCGAACGCTTCGGCCTCGACCTCGACAGCCCCGCCGATCAGGCCAGGGTCGCCTATGCCGGCGACAGCCCGAACGACCAGCCGATGTTCGGGTTCTTCCCGCTGGCGGTGGGCGTGGCCAATGTCCGCCGCCATCTCGACCAGCTGACCCAGCCGCCGGCCTATGTGACCGAAGGCGAGGGCGGCCACGGTTTCGTCGAACTGGCCGACCGGCTGATCCGCGCCGCCTCTTGAATCCTAGCGAGGCGCTACCATCTCGATAAGGGTGACGGGGTTCCGGCCCATGCCCTGGGTTCGGGGTCCGCTCCGTCTCGTTTGCCCTGACTCCGCAACGCCGCGCGACCCGCAATCCTCGCGCGGCGTTTTTTCTTGCCCTGGCCTCAGACCGCCGCGACGATCCGCCGGATACCCTCGTCCACCGTGGCGCGCGGGCAGCCCAGGTTGACCCGCATGAAGCCGTGCCCTTCGGGGCCGAACTTCTGGCCCTTGTCGAGCCAGACGCGCGCCTTGGTCAGCATGAACTTGTTGAGTTCCGGCGCCGGCATTTCCAGCGCCCGGCAATCCATCCAGGCGAGGTAGAGCGAGTCGGCCGGCAGCACGCTGAGGCGCTGGGTGGCCTTGTGGATCTCGGCGGCGAAATGGGCCTGGTTGGCCCTGATATAGGCGAGCAGCGCCTCGAGCCAGGGTTCGCCGTGGCGGTAGGCGGCCTCGGCCGCGACCATGCCGAGCGTGTTGACCAGCAGGCCCGAATTGCGGTCGAGGATGCGCTTGAACTGGTCGCGGATCCGCGGGTTCGGGATGAAGACGTTGGCCGATTGCAGCCCGGCCAGGTTGAAGGTCTTCGACGGCGCGGTGCAGCTGATCGAGTTCTGCGCGAACGCCTCGCCCAGCGAGGCGTAGGGGATGTGGCGCAGGTCGCGGTTCAGCACGAAATCCTGGTGGATCTCGTCGGCCACGACCAGGATGCCGTGGCGGTTGCAGATCTCGCCCATCGTGCGCAGGTCGGCTTCCGACCAGACGTTGCCGGTGGGGTTGTGGGGGTTGCAGAGGATGAAGATGCGGGTATCCGGCCGGATCGCCGCCTCGAAGATCTTCGCATCGAAACGGTAGCGGCCGCTGTCGAGCACCAGCGGTGCCATCGCCGGATGCCGGCCGTTGATCACCGCGTCCTGATGGAAATGCGCATAGACCGGCGGCTGGACCAGCACCGAATCGCCGGGCTGGGAGAAGGCCTGGATGATGGTCTTCAGCGTCGCGACGATCCCGGCGGTCTGCACGATCCAGCCTGGTGCAACCTCCCAGCCGAAGCGCTTGCCCTGCCAGTCGGTGATGGCCTTCAGATACGATGTTGTCGCCCCGCCGGGATAGCCGAAGACGCCGTGGCGCACCGCTTCGGCCAGCGCGTCGAGCACGGGTTGCGGTGCGCGGAAATCCATGTCGGCCACCCACATCGGCAGCGGGTCGGCCGCGGCCTCGTCGGGTTCGAGCAGCTTTTCGGGCACCGCCCACTTCATCGAATGCGACTGCTTGCGATCGATGATTTCGTCGAAGTCGAAACGCACGGACAACGTCAAATCTCCTCGAAGATCAGGGTGGTGCCGAAGGCCGGCAGCGCAAGCCGGCCGTCGCGTTGGTCGTAATCGATGGCCGCGGCGTCGAGCCGCGCGGCCTGGGCGGCCAGGTCGGGCACGGCCACGGTGAAGTCGGGGAACATCGTGTCGTCGCCGGCCGCGACCTCGATCCGGCCGCCGATCAGCCCCGCGCCCGGGTCGCCGGTGAAGGCGGCGAGGAAGGCGCGATGCCGGGCCGGGTCGGGCAGGCGCAACGTCACTGCCGTGATGTTGGCGGCCCCGTTCTCGTGGCGCTGGAATGCCGGGTTCCAGAAATTCTCGGGGAAATGCTGCTGGCAGACGAAGAACGCCGCGTCGGGTGCGGCATTGGCGAAGGCCAGGGTGAAGGCGACATGGGTCTCGCTGCCGTCCGGCCGGCGGCCCCGGCGTTCGAAGAAGAACGGCTCGAAGGCGCCGATCCCGGCGGCGGCGAAGCGCGCCGCATCGGCCCGGGCGTCGTCGCTGTCCAGCACCAGCATCGCCAGGCCCTCGCGGCGCTGCAGGTAGTCGCGGACGAAGGCGCCGAACGAGAATTTGCCGGCGCCATGCGGCGGGATGCCGGCCGGGTCGGCCACGGTGATCAGCTCGATGAACGACGAGGCGAACTGGACCAGCCGGTTCTCGGTGCCCCAGGGATGGCGGTTGCGCGCCCCGACCTGGAAACCCAGCCGCTGGCACAGCGCACCTGCCGCGTCGAGGTCATGGACCGCGACGACGAGATGATCGATCCGTTTCATGCCCAAATTAGTGGCAGATCATGCGAGGTCGCGCCAGCCCGCCGCGACGCGGCCGAGCGTCGTCAGCCAGCACAGCGTGCCGAAGCCCCAGGCCAGCCAGGGGAACCAGGCCGGAAACAGGCAGCCGGCGACGAGGAACAGGATGGTCTCGCTGCCCTCGGCGAGGCCGCCCAGGTGGTAGAACGACTTCTGCCCGCGGCGGGTGGTTGTCAGCCCGCGCTTGGCCGCCAGCGCGGCGAAGGCCAGGAACGACGAGGCGGTGCCCATGAAGCTTGCCAGCACGAAGGCCGCGGGCAGCGCGTTGCGCACCGGGTCGGCCAGGGCGAAGCCGAAGGGGATCAGGCCGTAGAAGGCGAAATCGGCGACGATGTCGAGATAGCCGCCGCGGTCCGACGCGCCCGCGGCCCGGGCGATCGCCCCGTCGAGGCCGTCGGCTAGCCGGTTGGCGAGGATCAGGCCGAGCGCCAGCCAGAATTGCCCGAAGGCCAGCGCCGGCACGGCGCCGAGGCCGATGACGAGGCCGACGAGCGTGACGGCATCCGCCCCCAGTCCGGCACGGGCGAGCAGGGCGCCCACGGCGTTCAGCGGCGGGTCGATCAGGCGGCGGGACCAGGGGTCGAGCATCGCCCAGTTATCGCGGAGCCGTCCCCCCGAGGCAACCCGCCACCTTGACGGCCGGCGCCGTCCGGGCGATGTCTGCCGGGAATGTGAAGGAGCAGGCGATGAGCGAGACGACGATCCATCTGGTCGAGGGGATGACCTGCGACGGCTGTGCCCGGTCGGTGACCCGGGCGGTGCAGCGGCTGGACCCCGGCGCTTCGGTCGCCGTCGATCTCGATCGCGGCCGGGTGACGGTGCGCGGCGGGGCCGAGCCGGCCGCGGTGGGGGCGGCGATCGATGCCGCCGGATTCACCTGGAAGGGCGTCGAGGCCGCCTAACGCCCCGGCAGCACCCAGCCGTCGCGCACGGCCAGTCCCAGCCGGCTGCCCGGTGCCGGCGGCGGGCGGTCGCTTTCCAGCCGCAGGCGCTGGCTCGCGTCCGCTTCCGGAACCAGCTCCAGATGCCAGAAGCCGCCCTGGTAGGTGCTGAAGGCCAGGCGGGCGGGAATGGCGTCGGGGCCGTCGGCCAGGGCGAGGTCGCGGGGCCGCAGGCAGCCGGTGGCCGGGCCGGTCACATCGTCGCCGCGCAGTTCGACCCGGCATCCCCAGAGATCGGCGGCGAGCCGCCCCGGCCCGACGCTGCCGGCGACGGTGACGGGCACGAGCTGCCCGGCGCCGACGAAGCGGGCGACCATCGCGGTCGCCGGTTCGGCATAGAGCCGTTCGGGGGCGGCGACCTGTTCCAGCCGGCCACCGTTCATCACCGCAATGCGATCGGCCAGCGACATCGCCTCGGCCTGATCATGGGTGACATAGACGAAGGTGGCGGCGGTCTCGCGGTGGAAACGGCGGAATTCGACCAGCATCGCCTCGCGCAGATGCGCGTCGAGATTGGCCAGCGGCTCGTCGAGCAGCACGACGCGGGGGCGCTTGGCGAAACAGCGCGCAAGCGCGACGCGCTGGCGCTGGCCGCCCGACAGCTCGGCCGGTCGCCGTCGGCCGTAATCGGCCAGCCCGACCAGGTCGAGGGCGGCGCCGACCCGCGCCGCCGCCTCGGCCTTGGGCAGCGTCCACAAGGCCTTGGCGAAGCCGACGTTCTCGGCCACCGTCATATGCGGCCACAGCGCGTAGGACTGGAACACCATGCCGAGGTCGCGCGCCTCCGGGGCCAAGCCGGTGACGTCGTCGCCGCCGATGCGGATCAGCCCGTCATCGGCCGCCTCGAATCCCGCAATCAGCCGCAGCAGCGTGGTCTTGCCGCAACCGGAGGGGCCGAGCAGCGCGACGAAGCTGCCATCGGCGACCTCGAGCGAGACGCGATCGACCGCCGTGGTCGGGCCGAAGCGCCGGCTGACGCCCTCCAGGCTCAGGCTTGCCATGGCAGGGTCCCGCGCGGCAGGTGGCGGCCCAGCCGGGCCAGGGCGGCCGCGAGCAGCAGCACCACGGCGACCGATACCAGCGCCATGGCGGCCGCGGCCGGCGCATTGCCCTCGTAGTGCAGCGAGAACACGGTGACCCCCAGGGTCTCGTGCCCGGTCGACCACAGCAGCGCCGACAGCGTCAGTTCGTTGGCCGCGTTGATGAACACGAGCACCGCGCCGGCGGCCGCGGCGGCGGCGGCCTGCGGCGCCAGGATGCGGGCAAGCCGGCGCAGCAGCCCGGCACCGGCGATGCTGGCCGCTTCTTCCAGAGCCGGATCGATCTGGGCGAAGGCGGCGGCGGTCGGGCGCAGCGCCAGGCTCAGGAACCGCGACAGATAGGCGACGGCCAGGATGCCGAGCGTGCCGTAGAGGCTGATGCCGATGACGGGCAGCGGCTTGAGGAACACCAGGATCAGCGCGATGGCCAGCGCGATACCGGGGATCGCATAGGGCGCGTCGGCGACGATGTCGAGTGCGCGGGCGGCGCCGGAGCGGCGCAGCACCGCGAGATAGCCGAGCGGCAGCGCCACGACCGCACTGACCACCGCGGCGATGGCGGCGAGAAACAGCGAATTGGCCAGTGCCCGCCGCGTCGCGTCCTGTTCGAACAGCACGAGGCGCAGATTGTCGAGCGTGGCGGTTTCCCAGCTGAGCGCGACGCCGAGCGCTGGAACCAGCGCCGTGCCGACCAGCGCCGCAAGCGGCAGCAGCGCCAGCAGGCCGGCCAGCGTCCAGGCCGCGAACTCGACCGGCGCGCGCCAGCGGCCGAGGGGGAAGGGGGCGAGCGACGGGCCGACGCGATCGACCGCAATGCGCGATCCGCGGGCGGCCAGGCCGCGCAGGGCCAGCCCCGCCCCGGCCAGCAGCATCAGCAGCAGCGCGATCGCCGCAACCTCGCCCAGCACGCCGGGGCCGAAGCCGTTCAGCCGCTGATAGACCAGCGTGGTCAGGGTCGGATAGCGGCCGGGAATGCCGAGCAGGGCGGGCACGCCGAAATTGCCGATCGCGGCGACGAAGGCCAGCGCCGCGCCCGACAGGATCGCCGGCCGCAGCAGCGGCAGGATGACCGCCCGCAGGGTACGCCACGGGCCGGCCCCGTTGAGCCGCGCCGCCTCGATGAGGTCGCGCGGCACCTGGCGGGCGCCGGCCATGACCGCGAGAAAGACGATGGTCATGTGCTCGACGCCCATCACCAGTGCGACCCCGGCGCCCGAATGCAGCGGATTGGCCTGGCCGGCCGGGGGGCCGAGGCCGACGAGGCCCAGCACCGGGCTGCCCGGCCCGACGAGGTCGGCCCAGGCCATCGCGGTGATCTGCGGCGGCACCAGGAGCGGGATCAGCAGCAGGAAGGCAACGGCGCCGCGGCCGCGCAGGTCGGTCAGCGCCAGCAGCAGCGCGAAACCGAGGCCGAGCAGGGTGGCGAGCGCCGTGGCCCACAACCCCGATTCCAGCGTGTTGGCCAGGGCGCGCCGGGTGGCGCGCGACGACCAGACCTCGCCGATCAGCCCGCCCGGGCCGGCCACGGCCTCGGCCAGCAGCCGGCCCAGCGGCCAGACGATCAGCACGCCGACGTAAAGGGCGAGCGCCAGGATCAGCAGCGCCGCCGGATCGAGGCGGAACGGCCGGCGGCGCTGGACCGGATTGGTAAGGGAGGCGTCAACCACCGTAGAGGTCTGCGAACTTCTTCTTGTTGGCCTCGTCCTCGGCCAGCAGTTTGGCGGGGTCGGCCTCGATGATCTTCAGCCCGGCGGGCGAGGGGTAGCCGGGCGGCGGGGTGATGTCGGGCAGGATCGGGAAATAGCCCTGGGCGACCGACTGGCGCTGCGCGGCCTCGCCGAGCTGCCAGTTGACGAAGGCCTTGGCCGCGGCCGGATTCTTCGTGGTCTTGAGGATCGCGACCGGCTGGGTCACGGCGGTGATGCCCTCGGCGGGGAAGGCGAAGGCGACCGGCGAACCCTTGGCGGCGGCATTGTAGGCCATGTATTCGACGATGATGCCGTAGGCCTTCTCGCCGCGCGCGACCGCATCGATCACCGAGCCGTTGCCCTTGCCGGCGGCGCCGCCGCCGTCGGCGACAGTCTCGAACCATTTCCAGCCGAAGGCCGGCTGCTGGACGACGGTGCCGACATGGATGGCGGCCGCACCGGAATAGAGCGGGCTCGGCATGATCGTCGACTTCGCGGCCTCCTTGGGCAGCAGGTCGTTCCACGAGGTCGGCGCCTTCGTCACCAGTCTTGTGTTGTAGACGATGCCGGTGGTGATCAGCTTGGTGCCGAAGAAGGTCATGTCCGGATCGACCAGCGCCTTGGGCAGGCGGGCGACCGGCGCCTCCGGATAGGCCAGCAGGCGGCCTTCCTGCTTCAACTGGGTCGCGGCGACCGAATCGGCGATCAGCACCACATCGGCCTGCGGGCTGCCGGCGGCGAATTCGGCCTTCAGCTTGCTCATCACCTCGGTGGTGCCGGAGCGGAACAGCTCGACCTTTACATTCGGGTAATCGGCATTGAACGCCTTGACCACCTCGGCCATCTGGTCGGACGGCTGGGAGGTGTAGACCACGAGCTTGCCGTCCTGGGCGACGGCCGTGCCGGCAAAGCCGGCGGCGGCCAGGACGATGGCGAGGGTAGCGAGGCGGGCGCGCATCATGGGCTTCCTGAATTCCAGGGCTGGATGCCCCGCTATTGAGCGTAGCGATGTTACAGGAGCATGACGCTTCGGCGAAAGCCCGCCTATTTTGAGACGAAAGGCGACTGCACGGAATACCGTATGGCGTGGTTGTCGGCCGAGATGATGGTCAGCCGAACGTTGCGAAAAGACACCTGTGTGGGGCCAGGCGACTGCAGCGTGTAGGTGATGTCCTGCTGCATCGCGGCCTGTGAGAACTTGTCCTTGAACTCGCGGAAGGTCAGCCGCACCACATCCCGGTCGGCGCCTTGGTAGTAGAGTTCGTATTTGTAGCCGGCAGCATCAACTGGCACTTCGCCCACCACGTAGGGCACGTGCGCATTGAATTCGATGCCTGAGAACGTCCCGGTGACGTAGTACTTATCGAGGACGCCATCATTGTTCGTGTCGAACATGCAGACGGGCGAGCGCACGTTCCAGGTGACATAGGCATTCCAGGTGGTGCAATAGGCCTGCCGGCCATTGACCATCGCACTGACCAGCGATGCCCCGGCCGGCACGTCGACCATCGCGCCCGGTCCGATTGTGTCGTGGAAGGCCAGTCGGGTGGTTGCGCCGCGGCCCACCAGATAATCGTACTGGCTGAACATCAGTCCGCCGACATTGGCAGTGGTTTCCGTGCCGATCGCGGGCTCCATGCCGATCTTGGGCTTGGCCTCGTCGGCAGGGTTGATCGCGACGGACGCACACGCAATGACCAGCGGCAACACCATGGCGCCGCACACAACTCGCATCAGCTTCATGCCGATTTCCATTCCCTCAAGCGTTCTGCCGCCCGCGACTATGCCGAGGATGGTGTCCCGTGTCTACGCTCAGCCAGGGGTCAGATCGGGCGCCGGGTTGCTCAGGGAGCCGCCGCTGCCCAGCGGCGGCATGGTATCGCCGCTCACCGTCGCCGGCGGTACCGTGGCGCGCGCGTCGGGGCGGGCCGGGGTGCCGCATGAATAGCAGTAGCGGGCGAAGGCGTTCTTGCGGGCCGAGCAGGCCTGGCAATGATCGAACAGGCAGATGCCGCAATGGGTGCAGAAATTGCGCGTCGCATCCGCCGTGTCGATCGGGCGTTCGCAGCCGGGACAGATGTTCTTGATCATCCGGCTGTGCGCGAGTTCGTAGTCCAGCGCCTCGCGCCGCTGCTCGTCGGGCTGGGCCTCGACCTCGCGCTGGCGGGCGAGGTAGCGCTGCAGGGCGACGATCAGGTAGCGGCCGACCACCAGCGTGACGACGATGCCGACGATATAGCGGACATAGCCGCCATAGGACGGCAGGTAGGGCACCAGTTCGACGAAAAAGCCGAACAGCGCGAAGAAGATGAATCCCCACACGAACGGCCAGTAGGTGCTCTTGCGGTATTTCGCAAACAGCCAGCCGGCGATCACCAATGGCGGCAGGGTGAAGGCCAGGCGGATGCCGAAGACGCGCATTTCCTGCCAGCGCCGCGCCGCGCCGAGTTTTGTGCGCGCCTCGACGTTCAGCGCGTTGAGCTGGCTCGTCGCCTGCAGACGTTGCCGGCTCAGCTCGCTCGTCGCCTGGTCGAGCGCCTCGACCTCGCGTTCGGCGGCCCGCTGGCGGGCGACCAGGGCATCCATCTGCCGCGTGCGTTCCAGCAGTTCGGCATCCTGGCCGGCATTGCCGGTGGCGGTCCGGGTCCTGACCCAGGCATCGAAGCTTTGCCGGCCCTGGCGCGTGTCTCCGGCCGCGGCAGCCACGACCTGCCGGGCGGTCTGCAGCGCCTCGCCCTTCGCCTTAGTATCGGCGTCGATCCTGGCGATCTCGGCCTTCAGCGGGCCGGCTGCCGCCTGGTCGAGGAAATCTTCCAGCCGATAGCTTTGCTCGACCTTCGGCAGGTCGTCGACGATCAGCCCGCCCAGCCCGATCAGGAACAGGGCGAAGACCACGGCGATCAGCCACAGCCCGCGCTGAAACCACTTTTCTGAGAGACGCAGGCCCTTGTTCATAGATTGCCTCTTCTAATAATAGATGACTATAAAATTGCCTTACTCTATCGGATTTTTTCAAAAAAATAGGACGTCCTGCTTGTGGCAGGCTAGGTCGTCAGCGAGGAATTGCGTGCCATATTATCAGAATTTTCGGCCAATATTGCCGTGATCGACGGAGAGCAATTAAACTTAGATTTTCTCAAGGGGGAGAATTGCCTACTCGGCTGTTTTTCGATATAAGAAAATTGCTACTCAAGGGGTTATTTATGCTGACTGAGATGCAGGTGAAGAATTTTAAAGCTTGGCGAGACACTGGCCGTATTCGCTTGGCTCCTCTGACTGTAATATTTGGAACAAATAGTTCTGGAAAATCCAGTCTTGGTCACATTCTGTTGGCTCTTAAGCAAACTGTCCAGATGTCTGACCGCAAGCGAGCACTACATTTGGGTGATGAGAACTCTCTCATTGATTTAGGAACATTCTCTGATTGCATGCATGGCCATAATTTGAATGAGACACTAAGCTTTTCTTTGCGTTGGCGGTTGTCAAAGCCTACGACTGTAAAAAATTCTCTAGCAAATAAGGAGATTTTCTCCGGTAATGAAATGCTCTTGTCGGCGGAATTGGTCGCCGATAAATCAGAACAACCGCAGATTAATTCTATCTCATACGCATTGCTAAATGAGGGAATGGAACAAATTTCAGTGGTTCATGGTAGAAGTGGGGCGGGGGGTACATTAGAGTGTACGCCTTTGAAGCTTTACCATGCTCCAGGCCGTAAGTGGCCCGCTGAGCCGCCTGAGAAGTTCTACCGCTTTGCCGATCGCACACTGCTGCGATATCAGAACGCAGATTTCTTAGCTGGATTTGCTTTGGAAACAGAGCGCGTCTTGGATCGAGTTTATTACCTTGGACCTCTTCGTAGTCCACCGAAGCGCGTGTATCAATGGGCCGGTGAAATGCCGGCGGATGTTGGACAGCAAGGGGAATATTCAATTGCTGCACTACTCGCGGCAAGTGAGCAGGGGCGCGTATTGAACAGAGGATATAAGCAGCGTCGCCAGCGTTTCGATGCATTTATTGCGGCTTGGCTTGTTGATCTTGGCGTCATTGCTGAATTTGATGTAGTGCCTGTTGCAAAGGGTCGCAAGGAATATGAAGTTCTTGTTAGAACTCACTCTAAGGCATCTCAGGTCAAACTCACTGATGTAGGCTTCGGCGTTTCTCAAGTTTTACCCGCATTGGTGCAGGCGTTTTACGCTGCGCCTGGGTCGACGATCTGGATGGAACAACCAGAAATTCATCTTCATCCCATGGCCCAATCAAATCTAGCTGATGCGTTCATAAGTGCTATTCAGGCGTATGAAAACGGAACGCCAAGACAGACACAGCTTATCATTGAAACCCACTCTGAGCATTTTCTTACCCGATTGCAGCGACGCGTGGCTGAGGGGGTCGTTCAGCCAAGTGAAATAGCAATCTACTTTGTTAGAAATTCCCATGGCGATGCGGAGTTGGAAACTTTAAAGGTAGATCCCACAGGAGAGATCCTAAACTGGCCCGAAAATTTCTTCGGTGATGAAATGGCAGATATAGCAGCCCGGGCGTTGGCGGCTCTTGATCGATCGCCTGGTTCGAATGGCAAGGCGACCTAATGGCCAAGGTTGTCATAGACACGAACGTACTCCTTGTCGCTAATGGCGATCATCCTGATGTTTCGTCGGCGTGCAGGCGAATTTGTATTGAAGTTCTATCAAATTCAAAGAAATATGGGGTGGTGGTAATCGATGACTCTTTTCTTATACTGCGTGAGTATTTGAACAAAACTAAACCTAATCAACCCAAGGGTGCTGGTGATGCTTTTCTAAAGTGGCTGCTTCAGAATAGGAAAAATGAAGAATTCGTACATCAAGTGAAGTTGACTGAAGTAGAAGATAGTATTTTTGAAGAGTTTCCAGATTTGGATTTGCAGCCTCATTTTGATCCACCAGATAGAAAGTTTGCGGCTGTTGCCCACTGTCACCCAGATAAACCCACAGTTTTGCAAGCGGCAGATTGCAAGTGGCTTGATTGGTGGAAGTCGCTGCAGGCTGCTGGAGTGCAGGTGAAATTTTTATGTGCCGAGGATGCTTGCCGGTTCTATCAACGAAAGTTCCCTAATCGCCCCGCACCTAGTTTGCCATAGTTATGACTGAGTTCTTTCGCTTTCCTCACGTTCCTCACTTGGCCTGGCTGGGGGCGGGGCAGCCGCGCGACGACAAGGTGCTGTCGCCGCCGGAGGTCGCGGCGCTCTTGTCGGGCGAGGTGATCGTCGAGGAGAAGGTCGACGGCGCCAATCTCGGCCTGTCGCTGGGCGAGGGCGGCATGTTGCGGGCGCAGAATCGCGGCCAGTACCTGATTCCGCCTTACTCGGGCCAGTTCGCCCGGCTGCCCGGCTGGATCGCCGCCCATGGCGAGGCGCTGGCCCGGGTGATCACCCCCGGGCTGATCCTGTTCGGCGAATGGTGCGCGGCGCGTCATTCGCTCGACTACGACCATCTGCCCGACTGGTTCCTGCTGTTCGACGTCTACGACCGCGAGGCCGGCCGGTTCTGGAGCGTGGCCCGCCGCAACGCGATGGCCGAGGCGCTCGGCTTCGACCACGTGCCGCGGCTGGCCGAGGGGCGGTTCACCGTGCCCCGGCTGAAGGACCTGCTGGCCGGCGTGCCCAGCCGCTACCGGCAGGGACCGCCGGAAGGGCTGGTGATCCGCAGCGACGACGCCGATCACTGCCTGGCGCGGGCCAAGCTGGTGCGCGCCGACTTCACCCAGGCGATCGAGGGCCACTGGCGCAGCCGCGCGATCAGCTGGAACCGGCTGGGCTGATCAGGCCCGCAGCGGCAGGTCGAGCAGCGCTTCCAGTTCGACCAGCGCCTGGGGCGCGTCGAGCACCTTGATCGTCGTCATCCCCATCGCCTTGGCCGGCTTCAGGTTGATGCCGAGGTCGTCGAGATAGATGCAGTCGGCGGGATCGAGATCCATGGTCGCGCAGGCATGGCGGTAGAAGGCCGGGTCGGGCTTGCGGGTCCCGACCTTCGAGGATTCGAAGACCTGTTCGAACAGCGTCATCACCTCGGCGATCTCGGCGGCGCGGTGTGGATCGCGCGCCATGCCCGGCCCGGAGCCGGTCGCGACGTTGTTGGTCAGGCAGGCGATGCGATAATGGCGGCGGACGCGGCGCAGCGCCTCGACCATCTCGGGCCGCACCGATCCCGACAGCAGCGGCAGGATGTCGGCCCCGGCGACGCGATGGCCGAGCGCCTCGCTCTCGGCGGCGAACAGGCCGTCGAATTCCTCCGGCGTGACTTCGGAACGTTCGAGCCGCGCCCAGGCATTGCTATCCGGGTTGACCGAATTGACCCGGCGCAGGAAGTCGCGCGGCAGGCCGCGCGCTTCCTCGTACCGGCCGAAGGCGGTGAAGGGACTGTCGAGGATGACGCCGCCGAAATCCCACAGGACCGCCTTGAATGCCGGGTTGGTCATCTTGCCTCGTCCGCTGCACCGAGAATCGAAAGATAGAGATCGCGATCGATATTGCCGCCCGAGAGGATAACGCCAAGCTTTTTTCCGCGCATCGCCGCCTGTTCCTGCATCAGCGCGGCCAGCGGCGCGGCGCCGGCCCCCTCGGCCAGGTTATGGGTGTCGGCATAATAGACCCGCATGGCCCGGGCGATCTCTTCGTCCGATACCGTGACGATGCGGGCCGCCCCCTTGTTGATGATCTCGACCGCGGCCGCATCCGGGTTGCGGCAGGCCAGGCCGTCGGCCATCGTCACCGCCTGGTTGGTGGCGATGGGCTTGCCGGCCGAGAACGACAGCGCATAGGCGGGCGCACCCTCGGCCACCACCCCGACGATCTCGGTCTTCAGGCCGAGCAGGTCGCGGGTGCGGATCATGCCGCAGATGCCCGACCCCATGCCGATGGGGACATAGACGGTGTCGAGATCGCCGACCGTGCCGAGGAATTCCAGCGCATAGGTGGCGACGCCGAGCATCAGGTCGGGCACGAAGGGCGGCACCATGACGTAGCCGCGCTCGTCACCGATGCGGGCGGCGGTGGCGCGGCTGGCCTCGAAATCATGGCCGGCCTCGATCAGTTCGACGCCCAGCGCGCGCATCGCCCGGTTTTTCTCGATCGAGTTGCCCTCGGGCACGACGATCGTGGCCTTGAGGCCCAGCCGGCGGGCGGCCAGCCCGATGCTCTGGCCGTGATTGCCGCGGGTGGCGCTGACGATGCCGGGCAGGTCCGGCCGCTCGCGCTTCAGCCGGTCGAGATGGACGAGGCCGCCGCGCACCTTGAAGGCGCCGATCGGCGTGTGGTTCTCGTGCTTGACCCAGACTTCGGCGCCCAGCCGCTGGGCCAGGAGCGGCCAGGCGATCTGCGGCGTCGGCGTCATCACGCCGTGAACCAGCTCGGCGGCGGCAGTCAGCTCGTCATGGGAAAACATGCTTATAACCTCTGGCCTGAAGTGTTCGTCCTTGACCATGACGGTGGCAGGCCGGATTGTATTGGTCAATCTGGACATTGTATGGGAAGCAATTGCGTGGCGAAGACTGCCTGGCTGCCCGATCTCACCGGCCGCGATCCGGTCAAGTATCGCGCCATCGCCGCCGCGCTGGCCGCTGACATCGCCGCCGGCCGGCTGCAGCCGGGCGACCGCCTGCCGCCCCAGCGCGATCTGGCCTGGCGGCTCGGCGTCAACGTCGCGACCGTCACCGAAGCCTATCGCGAGGCGGCGCGCCAGGGCCTGGTCGGCGGCGAGGTCGGGCGCGGCACCTATGTCCGGGCCGAGCCGTGCGGCCCGGAACTGTTCGGCGTGCGCGGGGCCGCCGGCGCGATCGACCTGGCCGTCAACCTGCCGGCGATCGACGGCCAGGATCGCAGCTTTGCCGAGACCCTCGGCCAGATGCTGGCCGAAGGCCTGCCCGACGATGCGCTGGGTTATGCGTCGGGTCCGGCCGTGGCCCGCGGCCGCCTCGCCGCCGCCGCCTGGCTGGCCGGGCGCGGCTGGGCAGTGGCGGCCGACCGGGTGACGCTGGCCGCCGGGGCGCAGGCCGGGCTTGCCGCGACCTTGAGCATCCTGACCCGGCCGGGCGACGCGGTGCTGGTCGAGGCGCTGACCTTTCCCGGCATGCTGGCCGCGGCGCGCCAGTTCGGCCTGCGGCTGGTGCCGGTGGCGCTGGATGCCGAGGGCGTGGTGGCCGCCGATCTGCTGCGTGCCGCCCGGGCGTCGGGTGCGCGCGTCGCGGTGCTGACCCCCTGCCTGCAGAATCCGACCGGCGCGCTGATGGGGGCCGGCCGCCAGGCCGAGGTCGCGGCCGCGCTGGTCCGCGCCGGGCTGACGCTGGTCGAGGACGATGTCTACGGCGCCTTGTGCGACATGCCGCCGCTGTCGGCGCGGATCCCGGATCGGGCGGTGCTGGTCTCTAGCCTGTCGAAGGCGGTGGCGCCGGGGCTGCGCTTCGGCTTCGTCGCGGCGCCGCCGGCGCTGGTCCCGGCGCTGGGCGCCGAGGGGCATGCTACCACCTGGCAGATCGCGCCGGTGATGCTGGCGCTGGCCGCGCGCTGGATCGGCGATGGCACGGCGGCGCGCCGGGTGCGCTGGCAGATCAGGGAAATCGCGGCGCGCCAGCGGCTCGCCGCCCGGGTGCTGGGTGTCGCACCGGGCATCGCGCCGCATCTTTGGCTGGCCCGCGACGACGGCGATGGTTTCGCGGCGGCGGCGGCCGGGCGCGGGGTCATCGTCGCGGCCGCCTCGGCCTTTGCCGCCGGGCGCGGTGCCCCGGACGGCGTGCGTATCTGTCTTGCTTCGGCGCGTGATCGCCGTCAGCTCGCCCGCGCCTTCGATCGGATGATGACATCGGCCGCCGGACTGTCATAGAACAGTCATAAGAATGTAATTGTGGCTTGTTACAGCGCCCTTCACACGGGCGCCGGGTCTTGCGTCTGGGGGAGGCGAGTCTGTCGGCAATCGAACTTCGCGGCGTGGCCAAGCACTGGGGGACGACCAGGGCGGTCGACGGCATCAACCTTACCGCGCGGCAAGGCAGCCTTGTCGTGCTGCTCGGCCCGTCGGGCTGCGGCAAGTCGACATTGCTGCGCCTGATCGCGGGCCTGGAGGAAGTCACCGACGGCTCGATCCGCATCGGCGGCGAGGACGTCACCAAGCTGCCGCCGGCGCGCCGCCATCTCGCGATGGTCTTCCAGAACTATGCACTGTTTCCGCATCTCGACGTGCGCGAGAACATCCTGTTCGGGCTGAAGGTGCGCAAGGTCGGTGCCGCCGACCGCGACCGGCGGCTGAAGCGGGTGGCCGAGCTGCTGGCGATCGGCCATCTGCTCGACCGCAAGCCCGGCCAGCTTTCCGGTGGCCAGCAGCAGCGCGTGGCGCTGGGCCGCGCCATCATCGCCGAGCAGCCGGTCTGCCTGATGGACGAGCCGCTCTCCAATCTCGACGCCCAATTGCGCCAGGATATGCGCCGCGAGATCCGCGCGCTGCAGCGCGAGCTGGGTGTCACGATGATCTATGTCACCCACGACCAGACCGAAGCGATGAGCATGGCCGACCAGGTCGTGCTGCTGCGCGACGGCCGGGTCGAGCAGGATGCGACACCGGCCGAGCTTTATGCCCGCCCGGCCACGCTGTTCGTCGCCTCGTTCATCGGCACGCCGCCGATGAACCGCCTGGCCCTGGCCGACGGTCCGCACGGCGCCTGCATCAAGGGCGCGCCCGAGGCGGTGATCGGCGACAGCGGTGGCACCGGCCTGGTGCTGGGCGTGCGGCCCGAGGACATGGTGCTGGCCGTCGACAGCGGCGACGGCCTGGCCGGCACGGTGGACAGTTCCGAGTATTTCGGCGCCGATACCATCGTCGCCTGCCGCGTCGGTACCGAGACCGCGCTGATCCGCTGCCCCGGCAACCGACTGCTGCCGCCGGGCACGCCGGTCCGCCTGGGCTGGAACGAGGGGGCGGCCCATCTGTTCGACGCCGGCACCGGCCGGCGGCGTAGCGTCGATTGAGTACTATCGCCAAAGGGAGAGGGACATGATGCATTGGTTGAAGGGCAGCGTCGGCGCCGTCGCGCTGGCCGCCGCATTCGGCATCGGCGGGGCGCAGGCCCAGCCGGTCGAACTGAGCTTCTACTACCCGGTCGCCGTCGGCGGCCCGGTCACCAAGATCATCGACGGCATGGCGGCGGCCTTCGAGAAGGACAATCCGAACGTCAAGATCAAGCCGGTCTATGCCGGCACCTACCAGGACACGATCACCAAGGTCCTGACCGCGCTGAAGGGCAATGAACCCCCGCAGGTCTCGATCCTGCTGTCGACCGACATGTTCACCCTGATCGACGAGGATGCGGTCGTACCCTTCGACGACCTCGCCAAGACCGACGACGACAAGGCGTGGCTGAAGTCGTTCTACCCGGCGTTCATGGAAAACAGCCAGACCGGCGGCAAGACCTGGGGCATCCCGTTCCAGCGCTCGACCGTCGTGCTCTACTGGAACAAGGAAGCCTTCAAGGAGGCCGGCCTCAACCCGGACGTCGCCCCGAAGAACTGGGACGAGCAGGTCGCCTTCGCCCAGAAGCTGACCAAGCGTGACGCCTCTGGCAACGTGACCCAGTGGGGCATCCAGATCCCGTCGTCGGGCTTCCCCTACTGGCTGTTCCAGGGCCTGACCACCCAGGCCGACGCCATCCTGATGAACCAGGCCGGCAACGAGGTCTATTTCGACAAGCCCGGCGTCGTCCAGGCGCTGCAATACTGGGTCGACCTGTCGACCAAGCACAAGGTGCAGCCGCCCGGCATCGTCGAATGGGGCACCACGCCGAAGGACTTCTTCGAGCGCAAGGTGGCGATGATGTGGACCACCACCGGCAACCTGACCAACGTGAAGGCGAACGCCAAGTTCGACTTCGGCGTCGGCATGCTGCCGGCCGGCAAGCGTTTCGGCTCGCCCACCGGCGGCGGCAACTTCTACGTCTTCAAGAAGGCCAGCCAGGCCCAGCGCGAAGCCGCCTTCGCCTTCGCCAAGTGGATGACCCAGCCCGAGCGCGCTGCCCAGTGGGGCATCGACACCGGCTATGTCGCGGTCAGCCCGGCGGCCTGGGAGACCAAGGTGATGAAGGACTACGTCGCGGGCTTCCCGCCGGCGGCGGTCGCCCGCGACCAGTTGCAATACGCGGTGGCCGAATTCTCGACCCATGAGAACCAGCGGGTCGCCAAGGCGCTGAACGACAACCTGCAGGCGGCGCTGACCGGCACCAAGACGCCGGAAGCCGCGATGAAGGATGCCCAGCGCGAAGCCGACCGCATCCTGAAGCCCTACAAATAAGACGAGGTGAAAGGGGGCGCCGGCACGATTGGCCGGCGCCTCCGACGACCATGCAGACACGCTACAGCGCCCATATCTACGGCTGGCTTCTGCTGCTGCCCGCGGCAGTGCTGCTCGTTGCCTTCACCCATGCGCCGATGGTCTCGGCCTTCGTCGATTCGTTCATGTCGACGCCGAAGGGCGCGCGGCCGGCCCGCTTCGTCGGGCTGATGCAGTACGAGACGCTGATCGAGGATCCGATCTTCTGGCGGGTGCTGGGCAACAACATCCTGTTCGCGGTGTGGACGATCCCGGCCTCGATCGCGCTGGCGATCGCGATGGCGCTGCTGGTCAACGGCAAGCTGAAGGGCCGCGGCTTCCTGCGCATGGCCTATTTCACCCCGACCGTGCTGCCGATGATCGCGGTGGCCAATATCTGGATGTTCTTCTTCACCCCCGATTACGGGCTGATCGACCAGATCCGCGGCCTGTTCGGCGGCGGGCCGGTCAACTGGCTCGGCCAGCAGTCGACCGCGCTGTACTGCCTGATGGTGGTGACGGTGTGGAAGGAGGCCGGGTTCTTCATGATCTTCTATCTGGCCGCGCTGCAGGGCATCAACCCCAGCCTCTACGAGGCCGCCTCGCTCGAGGGCGCGTCGCGCTGGACGGTGTTCCGCCGCATCACCTGGCCCTTGCTGATGCCGACCACGCTGTTCGTGCTGATCAATGCCGTGATCGGCGCCTTCCGCCTGGTCGACCATGTCGTGGTGATGACCAAGGGCGGGCCCGACAATGCCTCGTCGCTGCTGCTGTTCTACATCTACGAGATCGGCTTCAAGTACTGGGACACGGCCTACGCCTCGACGCTGACGGTGGTGCTGCTGGTGCTGCTCGCCGCGGTCGCGGTGTTCCAGTTCACCTATCTCGACAAGCGGACGCATTACCAATGAACCGCGCGCTGGAAACGATCGCCGCCTGGGTGCTGGGCATCGCCTGGATCCTGCCGCTGGTCTATGCCTTCTGGACCGCGCTGCACCCGACCGAGTTCTCGACCCGCTTCGACCTGTCGGCGCCGTGGACGGTGCAGAACCTGGTGACCGCGTGGAACGCCGCGCCGTTCGCGCGCTATATCCTCAACACCATCCTGCTCTGCGCGCTGGTGCTGGTCGGCCAGCTGATCCTCTGCACCTTCGCCGGCTACGCCTTCGCCCGCTTCGATTTCTGGGGCAAGACGCTCGCCTTCCTGCTGGTGCTGGTGCAGCTGATGATCATGCCGGACGTGCTGATCGTCGAGAATTACCAGACGCTGTCCAGGCTCGGCCTGCTCGATACCATCTTCGGCATCGGCCTGCCCTACATGGCCTCTGCCTTCGGCATCTTCCTGCTGCGCCAGACCTTCAAGACCGTGCCCAAGGAACTGGACGAGGCCGCGCGCGTCGAAGGCTGCGGCCCGGTCCAGATCCTGTGGAAGGTCTACGTCCCGCTGGCCAAGCCGGTCTACCTCGCCTATGCGCTGGTCTCGGTCAGCTATCACTGGAACAACTTCCTGTGGCCGCTGATCGTGACCAATTCGGTCAACGCGCGGCCGCTGACCGTCGGGTTGCAGGTCTTCGCCTCGGTCGACCAGGGCATCGACTGGGCGATCATCACGGCGGCGACGCTGATCACCTCCGGCCCGCTGCTGATCGCCTTCCTGCTGTTCCAGCGCCAGTTCGTGCAGAGCTTCATGCGCGCCGGCATCAAGTGAGGGGCGGGTCGGACAGTCGGTGATCCAGCGTGAACGGTGCCTGACGCTCTCCCCAGGATGGTCTCGATCACGCGGGCTCCCGCCTCGGTCTGGGCCATGCCGAGCGGGCTTTCCCCGCCCAGTTCGGCCAGTCCGCGGCGCAGCCATCTGGCGGCCTAGTCGGAATGACAAACTTCTCGATTTCCTGCTCGGTCAGCCCGGCACGGCTCAACCCCCTCGACGCCGCCGGCGGCAGGCGATTGCGAACCGCCAGCGCCAGGTCGGCCTGAGAGCGTATGGCAACGCCAAGGACACTGGCGCCTCCCAGCTTCCGCGCGACGGCCTCGACGATCGTGGTCGACATTTGCATGCTCCCGCCGGCAACATGCCGCTGTTTCATACGGCATGTTGCCGGCGGGGAAGGCGCAGTCAGTCGACGAATTCCGCGATCGCCTGCCGTCGGCGGTCGACGACCAGGCGGGTGACGTCAGGCCGGGAGTAATGCCCGGCGGGGTCGAAGTTCTGGCGTTCGCGGCGGACCGCGGCATGGTCGAGGGTTGCGACCAGCAGGGTTTCCTCGCCGACGGCCGGCGGCACCACCCACGAGCCGTCGGGCGCGGCGATGCAGGATCCGCCATTGGCCCAGTAGGGGGCCGTCTCCGCCAGCATGACGTCGCGATGCGGCAGGTCGGCCGGCACGTCTCCGGGCCGCATCAGGCCGCAGGCGGCGATGACGTAGCTGCGGCCTTCCTTGGCCTGGACGCGGGTCAGGTCGTGGGTGTTGTGCTCGCCCCCCGGCCACAGCCCGATATGGAGGTCCTCGCCCAGCGCATAGAGCGCGGCACGGCTCAGCGGCATCCAGTTCTCCCAGCAGTTCAACGCGCCGATACGGAACGGGGCGAGGTCGTGGACTTGCAGGCCGTGGCCGTCGCCGGGCGACCAGCACAGCCGCTCCTCATAGGTCGGCATCAGCTTGCGGTGGACCGAGAGGATGCGGCCGTCCGCCCCGATCTGCACCGCCGAGCAATAGACGCTGTGGCCGCCGCGATCGGCCGGGCGCTCGGCGATGCCCAGCGTGACTGCGAGCTTGAGGTCGGCCGCGGCCTCGGTCACGAGGCTCAGATGGCCGACCTCGATCTGGACCGCCTGGTCGAGATAGAGGGCGTGGATTTCCTTCTGCCGGGGCGAGTTGAAGCGGGCACCGTCGGTGCGTTCCAGCCAGAACGGATAGCCGGGCAGCAGCGTCTCGCCGAAGGTGACGAGACGGGCGCCTTGTGCCGCCGCCTGCTGCATCCGCTCGACGATCTTGGCGGTGGTGCGGTGACGGTCGAGCCACACGGGGGCGATCTGGGCTACGGCAACGACAAGGCTGTCGGTCATGGCGGCCACTCCTGGCGAGGAAGACGATTGCCATGGTGTAGGGCCCGGGCGAGAATAAGGGAAATTAATCGTCCTGATATCGACAGATCATGCTGGCTAATATCTCGATTCCGCAATTGCGCTGCCTTGCCGCCGTCGCCGAGACGCAGGGCTTCACCGCCGCGGCCAGCCGCCTCGGCCTGACCCAGTCGGCCGTCAGCCAGGCGGTGGGCGCGGTCGAGGCCGGGTTGGGCGTGACCTTGTTCCGCCGCGGGCGCGACGGCGTCATCCCGACCCAGGCCGGCGAGACCGCGCTGGTCGAGGTGCGCGCGGCGCTCGCCGCCATCGAGCGGCTGGCCGCCTGTGGCGGCGGGGCCGACCTCGCCGGTGCCAGGCTGCGGCTGGGCGCGGTGCAGAGTGCGGCGATCCGCCTGGTGCCGGGCTGGCTGCGCCAGTTCCGGGCGCGCTACCCCAAGGTCGCGGTCAGCCTCTATGAAGGCAACGACCCGGAGGTGCGCGACTGGGCGCTGGCCGGCGCCATCGACATCGGCATCACCAACCATCTGGCGCCGGGGCTGGTGGCCCGGACGGTCGCGGAGGATCAGTATGTCGTGCTGCTGCCGCCGGGCCATCGCCTCGGCAACCGGCGCGAAGCCACGCTCGCCGATCTCGACGGCGATCGGATGGTGATGTCGGGCGGCGGGTGTGAGACGATGATCGAGGAACTGCTGGGGCTGGCCGGCAGCCGGCCCGAGATCGTCTGCATGGTGCGCGACAACACCACGCTGATCGCCATGGTCCGGGAAGGCCTCGGCTTCACCATCCTGCCCGAGCTGGCGCTGTCCGATGCCGCCGATCTCACGGCCCTGCGGCTCAGGCCCAATCTGCGCCGCAAGCTCCATGTCGTCACCCGCGAGACCGCGGCGCAGGAGCCGGCGGTGCGTGCCTTCCTGGCGCTGCTGCCATGACCGCCCCCGACCTTGACGACGTCCTCGACGCCATCGTGCGCGACTGCTTCTGCCTGGGCAGCCGGATGACGGCGCGGGCGGTGACGCGCGCCTATAACGACGTGCTGGCGCCGCTCGATCTCGAGGTGACCGAGTTCACGCTGCTCGGCGTCGTCGCGCGCGGCCGGGCCAACTCGATCACCGAACTGGCCGAACGGCTGGCCTATGAGCGGACGACGCTGGTGCGCAACTTCAAGCGCCTGGTCGAACGCGGGTTGATCGAGCGCGACGGCGACCGCGGCCGGGCCGTGAACTACCGGCTGACCCCGGCCGGCCGCGCCTTGCTCGATCAGGCCGTGCCGAAATGGCGGCAGGCGCAGCGCGCGACCACCGAGCGGCTGGCAAGCGGGCAGGCGAGCGCGGTGCGCCATGCGCTGGAGGCCTTGCGGCGCGCCGTGCGATGACGCTTGCCCGCCGCCTCTCCGCTCCATATAGTGCATATACACTATATGGAGCGAGAAACGATGAAACCCATTCTGGTTGTCGGTGCGGCCGGGCGCCATGGCGGTACGGGCATGACGGTGATCCGGGCGCTGCGCGAGGCCGGGCGGCCGGTGCGGGCCCTGGTGCGCCGTCTCGACGAACGAAGCGAGGTGCTGGCCGGGCAGGGCATCGAGGTGGTGGCCGGCGACCTGCATGACCGTCGCGCGCTGGCACCCGCGCTTGGCGGGGTCGAAACCGCCTATTTCACCTATCCGGTCGCCGCCGGCATCGTCGAGGCTGCGGCGAATTTTGCCGCGGCGGGCAGGGCCGCGGGGCTGCGGCGCGTCGTCGTCATGTCGATGGGCGTCTCGCGCCCGGACAGCCCCAGCCATCTCGGCCGCGCACAGTTCCTCGCCGAGGAGATCCTGGAATGGGCCGGTTTCGCCTGCCTGCACCTGCGGATCGCGGCACTGTTCCTGGAAAACCTCGACCTGTTGCACCGGGCCGACATTCTGGGCGACGGCGTGATCCGGAATTCCTTCGGCGATGTGCCGATGGCCTGGATGTCGGGCACCGATGCCGGGCGGTTCGCCGCCGCGGCTTTGCTGCATCCCGAACGTTTCGGCGATGCGAAAGCCGTCTATCCGACCGGCGACCAGCGCCTGACCCATGGCGAGGCCGCGGCCATCATCGGGCGGCATCTCGGCCGTGACCTGCGGCACGAGACCATCGCGCCCGAAGCCTGGCGCGATCGGCTGAACGCGCTCGCAGCCACGGACCCGCGCATCGGCAGCGACATGGCGGCCCACATAGCGACGGTCGGCATCGCGCTGCGCCAAGCCTTGCCGGCCAACGACCTGTTCGAACAGGTCACCGGCAGCAGGACGACACCGCTTGCGGCATGGCTGAAGGAGGGCCGTTTCCTCAAGCCATCGTCGTCATCCCGGACGTAGCGAAGCGGAGATCCGGGATCCGGGGCAAGGGTGTCGCAAGCGGTGCGGCGCATACCCTGGATTCCGGCTTTTGCCGGAATGACGATCGTAAGAATATGATCCTCAATCTTCCAGGATGCCCTTCAGCCGTCCCGGCGCGTCATTCGATTGCCGCGAGACGTCGTCGAGATAGCCGCGCATCCAAGCGATCGGTTCCGGCCTGAAGGTGAACCGGGTTTCGCGGCCCAGCCGCAGCGAGGCGACCAGCCCGGCCGCTTCCAGCACCCGCAGATGCCTGGTCACCGCCTGGCGGGTTATCGCCGCGTCGGCCGAGAGCGTGGCGATCGAGCGGCCCTGGCCGTCGGCGAGGCGGATGAACAGCGCCAGGCGGGTCGGGTCGCCCAGGGCGGCGAAAATCGGGGCCATCGTCTTCGCCGTGTGTCCAGCCATGGTCCGCACCTCCCGGAGCCATCGACGTTAGGCCGAGGGGCCCGATCATGCAACTGAATGGTTGCATTTCATCTCCTTGCCGGCCGCGCCGATTTATTTTAGGTTTAAAACAAATCGGAATCAGGAGGCCGAGCCGTGACGGGTCGACTGCAGGGAAGCCAGGCGCTGGTGACGGGGGCGAGCCGCGGGATCGGCTGGGCGATTGCCCGGTCGCTTGCGGCGGAAGGGGCGGCCGTTACCCTGGTCGCGCGCGACGCCGCGCTGCTGGCCGAGCGGACGGCGAGCCTGATCGCCGAGTTCGGCGTGCCGGCGGGGTTCGAAGCGATCGACGTGACCGACGAGGCGTCGGTCGCCGGTGCCTTCGAGCGCGCGGCGGCGGCGCGCGGGCCGGTGACGATCCTGGTCAACAATGCCGGCCGCGGCACCTCGAAGCCCTTCGCCAGGATGGATCTCGCCCACTGGAACGAGATGGTGGCGATCAACCTGACCTCGGCCTATCTCTGCGCCCGCGCGGCGGTGCCGGGCATGCTGGCGGCGGGGCAGGGGCGTATCGTCAACGTCGCCTCGACCGCCGGGCTGACCGGCTATGGCTACGTGGTCGCCTATTGCGCCGCCAAGCACGGCGTCGTCGGTCTCACCCGGGGCCTGGCCAAGGAACTGGCGCGCAAGAAAATCACGGTGAACGCGGTCTGCCCCGGCTATGTCGATACCGAGATGACCGGCGAGACCATCGCCAACATCGTCGAGAAGACCGGCCGTTCGCCCGAGCAGGCAATGGCCGAACTGACCAAGGACAATCCGCAGGGGCGGCTGGTGCAACCGCAGGAAGTGGCGGCCGCGGTCCGGTTCCTCTGCCTGCCCGATGCCGGCGCGGTGACCGGTCAGGCCATCCCGGTCGATGGCGGCGAGGTCGCGAAATGACGGATGCCGGCTCGGCCGCGCCGCTGACCGATCGCGAGACGTCGACCAGCGTCGACGACAAGCTGGAACTGCGCGCCTGGCTGCGCCTCCTGACCTGCTCGACGATGATGGAGCAGCGCGTCCGCGCCTTCCTGCGCGAACGGTTCGACATCACCCTGCCGCGCTTCGACATCATCGCTCAGCTCGACCGCGCGCCGCAGGGCATGACGATGAGCGAGCTGTCGGGCCATCTGATGGTCTCGAACGGCAACGTCACCGGCCTGATCGACCGGCTGGTTCAGGAAGGCCTGGTCAGCCGCGAGACCGATGCGACCGACCGGCGCAGCCAGCGCGTGCGCCTGACCGATGCCGGGCGCCGCCAGTTCGCCGAGATGGCGCCGGCCCACCAGGGTTTGATCGAGCAGGCCTTTGCCGGCATCGGCAAGGCGGGCCTGCGTGACCTCTACAGCCGCCTCGGGGAATTGAAGGTGGCCTTGCACAATGGGAGTGACCAGGGATGAAGGACGTCGGCAGCGCTGCCGCTTGGCAGAAGCAGCATTTCAAGTGGGAAGTGTCGGGCAAGGTGGCGACGATCACCCTGAACCGTCCCGAGCGCAAGAACCCGCTGACCTTCGAGTCCTACGCCGAACTGCGCGACACCTTCCGCGACCTCGTCTATGCCCGTGACGTGAAGACCGTCGTGGTAACCGGCGCCGGCGAGAATTTCTGCTCGGGCGGCGATGTCCACGACATCATCGGGCCGCTGGTGCGGATGCAGGAAGCCAACGACATGGGCGGCCTGCTCGATTTCACCCGGATGACCGGCGACCTGGTCAAGGCGATGCGCGCCTGTCCGCAGCCGATCGTCGCCGCGGTCGACGGCGTCTGCGCCGGGGCCGGCGCCATCGTCGCGATGGCCGCCGACCTGCGGCTGGGCACCGCGCGGTCCAAGACCGCCTTCCTGTTCGTGCGTGTCGGCCTCGCCGGCGCCGACATGGGCGCCTGCAACATCCTGCCGCGCATCATCGGCTCGGGCCGCGCCGCCGAGCTGCTCTATACCGGCCGCTCGTTCTCGGGCGAGGAGGGCGAGCGCTGGGGCTTCTTCAACCGGCTCGTCGCCCCCGAGGCGCTGAACGGCGAAGCCACGGCGCTGGCGACCCAGCTGGCCGACGGCCCGACCTTCGCCCACGGCATGACCAAGAAGTGCCTGCACCAGGAATGGGCGATGGATATCGACCAGGCGATCGAGGCCGAGGCGCAGGCCCAGGCGATCTGCATGCAGACGCGCGATTTCGCGCGCGCCTACCATGCCTTCGTCGCCAAGCAGAAGCCCGTCTTCGAGGGCGACTGAAATGGCCGACCGCAGCTATCTCGACTGGCCGTTCCTGGAAGACCGGCACCGCGCGCTGGCCGCCCGCCTGCGCGACTGGGCCCGGGCCAATATCGACGAGCATGACCATGCCGATGCCGACGACTTCTGCATCCGCGCGGTGCGGGCGCTGGGCCGTGACGGGTTCCTGCGGCTGACCGTGCCGGCCGAGGCGGGCGGCGAGTACGAGAAGCTCGACGTCCGCTCGCTGTGCCTGGCGCGCGAGCACCTGGCCTATCACCACGGCCTGGCCGATTTCGCCTTCGTGATGCAGGGGCTGGGATCCGGCCCGATCTCGCTGTTCGGCACGGCCGAGCAGAAGGCCAGGTACCTGCCGCCGATCGGGCGTGGCGAGAAGATCGCCGCGCTGGCGATGTCCGAGCCCGATGCCGGCTCCGACGTGGCGGCGATGTCGACGACGGCCGAGGATCGCGGCGACCACTACCTCGTCAACGGCGTCAAGACCTGGATTTCGAACGGCGGCATTGCCGATACCTACACGGTTTTCGCCCGTACCAGCGATGCACCGGGGGCCAAGGGCCTGTCGGCCTTCGTCGTCGAGGCCGGCACGCCCGGCTTCACCGTGCCCGAGCGCATCGACGTGATCGCACCGCATCCGCTGGGCACGCTGAAGTTCACCGACATGAAGGTGCCGAAGGCCAACATGCTGGGCCGGCCGGGCGACGGCTTCCGGGTGGCGATGAGCAACCTGGACATCTTCCGCTCGACCGTCGGAGCGGCGGCGCTGGGTTTTGCCCGCCGCGCGCTGGACGAGGCGCTGGCCCGCGGGCAGGAGCGCAAGCTGTTCGGCCAGAAGCTGGCCGATTTCCAGATCACCCAGCAGAAGATCGGCGAGATGGCGACCCAGGTCGATGCCGCCGCACTGCTGGTCTACCGCTCGGCCTGGACCAAGGATTCGGGGGCGGCGCGCGTCACCCGCGAAGCGTCGATGGCCAAGATGTTCGCCACCGAGATCGCCCAGAAGGTGATCGACGAGGCCGTCCAGCTCTGGGGCGGTCTCGGGGTCAAGTCGGGGATCATGGTCGAAAGCCTCTATCGCGAAATCCGCGCCCTGCGGATCTACGAGGGCACTACCGAAGTCAATCGTCTGATCATCGCCGATCACACCACCCGCAACTGGTTGGGCGAAGGCGGCAATACGAGGTGAGCCATGTCTGAACCGTCGGCCTACGAGGATACGTTCGCCCGTGACCGCCTGCCGCCCCCGGCAGCCTGTCCGGTCATCCTGCGCACCCTGCCGGAGGTGAATTACCCGCCGCGGCTCAATTGCGCGGTCGAACTGCTCGACAAGCCGGCGGCCGCGCACGGCGACCGGCCGGCGCTGCATGACGAGACCGTGACCTGGAGCTATGCCGACCTGCGCGAGAAGGTCGACCGCATCGCCCATGTGCTGGTCGACGATCTCGGCGTGCGGCCGGGCAATCGCGTGCTGCTGCGGGCGCCGAACAACCTGATGTACGTCGCCTGCTGGTTTGCGGTGATGAAGGTCGGGGCCATCGCGGTCGCCACCATGCCGCTGCTGCGCTGGCGCGAGCTTCTGTTCATGGCCGACAAGGCCGAGATCAAGGTGGCGCTCTGCGACTGGCGCCTGCGCGACGAGCTCGAAACGACGATGGAAAAAGCCGTCATGATGAAGACGGCGGTCTATTTCAACGGCGGCGGCGATACCTCGCTGGAAGCGCGCATGGCGGGCAAGCCCACGCGCTTCGACGCGGTCGACACCGCGGCCGACGATATCTGCCTGATCGCCTTCACCTCGGGCACCACCGGCAACCCGAAGGGCTGCATGCACGGTCACCAGGACGTGCTGGCGATCTGCGACACCTTCAGCCGCCATGTGCTGAAGCCGCAGGCCAGCGACATCTTCGCGGGCAGCCCGCCGCTGGCCTTTACCTTCGGGCTCGGCGCGCTGGTCACCTTTCCGTTCCGGGCCGGCGCCTCGACGCTGCTGATCGAGCAGTACAACCCCGAGAAGATGCTGAAGACCATCCAGGACCGCAAGGTCACGGTACTGTTCACCGCACCGACCGCCTATCGCGGCATGACGTCGCTGGCGAGGAACTACGACCTTTCCTCGTTGCGCCGCTGCGTCTCGGCCGGTGAAACTCTGCCCAGGCCGACCTGGGAGGGCTGGCATGAGGCGACCGGGATCAAGATCATCGACGGCATCGGCGCGACCGAGATGCTGCATATCTTCATCTCGGCGGCCGACGACGATATCCGCCCGGGATCGACGGGCAAGCCGGTGCCGGGCTTCGAGGCGCGGGTGGTCGACGACGCGGGCGAGCCGGTGCCGCCGGGCACGGTCGGCAAGCTTGCGGTGCGCGGGCCGACCGGCTGCCGTTATCTCGACAATCCGGAACGCCAGGCGGCCTATGTGCGCGACGGCTGGAACCTCACCGGCGACGCCTACATGATGGACCAGGACGGGTATTTCTGGTTCCAGGCCCGCGCCGACGACATGATCATCTCGGCCGGCTACAACATTTCCGGCCCCGAGGTCGAGACGGTGCTGATGACCCATCCGCTGGTCGCCGAATGCGCGGTGATCGGCGCCCCCGACCAGGGCCGCGGCATGCTGGTCAAGGCCTTCATCATCCTCAAGGACCACGCCCACGCGACGCCCGAGACCGTCAAGGCCCTGCAGGACTACGTGAAGGCCGAGATCGCCCCCTACAAATATCCGCGCGCGATCGAATTCGTCGAAACCCTGCCGCGTACCCAGACCGGCAAGATCCAGCGCTTCGTGCTGCGCGACCAGGAATTCGCCAAGAGCGCGAGTTGAGAGGACTGACATCATGAAGATCACCATCGTCGGCGCCGGCCCGGCCGGCCTCTATCTCTCGATCCTCCTGAAGCGCGACAATCCCGCGCACGACATCACGATCTACGAGCGCAACCGGCCGGACGACACCTTCGGCTTCGGCGTCGTGTTCTCAGACGAGACGCTGTCGCAGTTCCTCGGCGAGGACGAGGGGACCTATCGCGACATCATCGACAACTTCGCCTGGTGGGACGAGATCGACGTCGTCGCCGGCAACGAGACGATCCGGTCGGGCGGGCACGGTTTCTGCGGCATCGCCCGCCAGAAGCTGCTCGACATCCTGCAGCGCCGGGCGGCAAGCCTCGGAGTCAAGCTGCATTTCCAGCATGAAGTGGCCGATTTCGACGCGCTGCGCCGCGATTGCGACCTGCTGGTCGGCGCCGACGGCATCAACAGTCTGGTGCGCGAGACGTGGAAGGACGAATTCCGCCCGTCCTTCGACTGGCGGCGCAACAAGTTCGTCTGGCTCGGCACGACCAAGCCGCTGAAGACCTTCACCTTCGTCTTCCGCGAAAACCAGGACGGCCTGTTCCAGGTCCACGCCTACCAGTTCAACAAGACCACCGCGACCTGGATCGTCGAGACGACCGAGGAAACCTGGCTGAAGGCCGGGCTGGACAAGGCGACCGAGGCCGACACCGTCGCCTATTGCGAAAAGCTGTTCGCCGGCGACCTCGACGGCCATCCGCTGATCACCAACCGCTCGCTGTGGCGCACCTTCCCGACGATCAAGTGCGAACGCTGGGTGCATGGGAACGTCGTCCTGATGGGCGATGCCGTCCACACCGCGCATTTCTCGATCGGGTCCGGTACCAAGCTGGCCATGGAGGATGCGATCGCCCTGGCGAATGCGATCCGCGACAATGCGACGGTCGCGCAGGGCCTGGCCGCCTACGAGAAGAAGCGCCGCGACGAAGCCTCGCTGCTGCAGCATACCGCCCAGGTCTCGCTCGAATGGTTCGAGTCGACCCCGCGCTATCGCGAGATGGAGCCGATCCAGCTGGCCCTGTCGCTCCTGTCGCGCTCCAAGCGCATCACCTATGACAACCTGCGGCTGCGCGACCCCGTCTTCATGGGGGCGATCGATCGCTGGTTTGCCGCGCAGGCGACCAAGCAGACCGGGATTGCCCTGCCGGCCGACAATCCGCCGCCGCCGATGTTCACGCCGTTCAAGCTGCGCGGGATGATGCTGGCCAACCGCGTGGTCGTCTCGCCGATGTGCCAGTATTCGGCGCAGGATGGCGTGCCGAACGACTGGCACATGGTGCATCTGGGCAGCCGCGCCATCGGCGGCGCCGGGCTGATCATCACCGAGATGACCGACGTCAGCGCCGATGCCCGGATCACCCCGGGCTGCACCGGGCTGTGGAACGACGAACAGGCCAAGGCCTGGCGCCGGATCACCGATTTCGTCCACGGCAATTCGGCGGCACGGATCTGCGTCCAGCTCGCCCATGCCGGCCGCAAGGGGGCGACCTGCCTGCCGTGGGAGGGGGGCTACGACCAGCCGCTGAAGGAAGGCGGCTGGGAAATCATCGCGGCTTCGCCGCTGCCCTATTATCCGCATAGCCAGGTGCCGCGCGAGATGACGCGGGCCGACATGGACCGGGTGCGCGACGACTTCGCCGCCGCCGCCCGCCGCGCGGTCGATGCCGGCTTCGACATGATCGAAGTCCACATGGCGCATGGCTATCTGCTGGCCAGCTTCATTTCGCCGCTGACCAACCAGCGCACGGACGAATACGGCGGCTCGATCGAGAACCGCATGCGTTTCCCGCTCGAGGTGTTCGACGCGGTGCGGGCCGCCTGGCCGGCCGACCGCCCGATCTCGGTCCGCGTGTCGGCGACCGACTGGGTACCCGATGCCGGGCTGACGCCCGAGGAGTCCGTCGCCGTGGCGCGGATGCTGAAGGCCCATGGCGCCGACATCGTCGACGTTTCGGCCGGCCAGACCACGGTCGATGCCAAGCCGGTCTACGGCCGCATGTTCCAGACGCCGTTCGCCGACCAGATCCGCCAGGAAGCCGGCATCGCGACCATGGCGGTCGGCGCCATCACCTCGGCCGACCAGGTCAACACGATCGTCGCCTCGGGGCGCGCCGATCTCTGCTGCCTGGCCCGGCCGCATCTGGCCGACCCGTACTTCACGCTGCATGCCTCGGCCGAATACGGCTTCAAGGGCCAGGCCTGGCCCAGGCAGTACCTGGCCGGCCGCGACCAGGCCTTCAGCCTGGCCGAGCGTGAACGCCAGGACATGGCCGAGTTGCGCAAGCTGGCCACCCCGAAACGGCCCGAGATCCGGCGCCTCGACGCGGCGGAATAGCCGCGCCCCCGGCTATCGAAGCCGATCGTCTGCTGCTATACCTCCGCCCAAGCGATTGGGCGGAGGTCGGCTTGTCGGCGTTGCGCGATGCCTATGAACGGGATGGCTGGGTGCTGGTGCCGGGTGCGGTGGCGCCGGCCCGCATCGACCGGCTGATGGCCGCCTATGCCGGCGATCTGCGGCCGTCGCGGGCCAAGTTCTTCCGGCAGAATACCAATCGCTACGAGCCGAACGCGGTCGACGGCCATGGCCACGTCACCAATTCGTTCCTCGATCCCCATAACTACGAGACCATCCCGTCGATTCGCGAAGCGATCCTGGATCTGCTGTTCGACGACGGGTTGCAGCGATACCTGGCCGAGGCGACCGGCTTCGACCGTTTCCACCTGATGCAGTCGATGCTGTTCGACAAGAACGCGGCCACCCCGGCCCATCAGGACTGGTGGTATCTCGACAGCGTGCCGAACGGACGGCTGGCGGCGGCCTGGATCGCGTTGGAGGACATCGCCGAGGCGGCCGGGCGGTTCTATCTGATGAGCGGGACCCACGAGGTCGTGCTGCACCAGGACCTCCGCCGGCTGCGGCATGACGACTGGCTGGCGCTGATGGCCGACTATTGCGCGGCCAATCCGGACCGCCTGGCCGCGCCGGCGCTGGCCAGGGGCGACATGATCATCTGGAATTCGCGGACCATCCATGGCGCGCTGCCGACCCGCGATCCCGGCCGGTCGCGAAAATCGCTGACCGCCCATTTCCTGCCGGCCGATCTGCGCTTCGGCAATCTGTTCGTCGCCAAGGACTGGGTGACGCTGCGGGCCTATGGCAAGCATCGCTATTTCGCCAACCAGCCGGAATATTCGCTGGCCAACGACCTGAAGGCCCGGGTCAAGACCGCGATCTACGACAACCCGGCGCTGATGCGGGCCGCGCGCCGGATCCAGCGCCTGCGCGCCTGACCGGGCAGGCCGCGTCAGCCGTCGCCGGCGGCGGTGCCGACCTCCGGGCCGATATCGGTCAGCGGATCGAGCGGAACGTAGGGCTGGGACTGCTCCCAGTCCTGGCCGAACTGGTGGACCAGCCGCGACAGCGCCTGCGGCTCGTCCAGCAAAAGGGCGAGCTCGCGCCGGCTTTCGAAGGCGGTGCGGTGAATGTTCACCGAACCGACGAGCGCGCGACGCTCGTCGGCGATGATCAGCTTGGCGTGCAGCTTCAGCGGGGTCTGGCTGCGGACCTGGGCGCCGAGTTGGATCAGCAGGCGCAGCGAGGCCATGGTATCGGCGAAGTCGGTCGGCCGGATCGCCTTCTGCGTGCCGCACAGCACCAGCACCCGGACGCCGCGCCGCGCGGCAAGACCCAGCCGGTCGACGATCGTCGCGTCGACGAACTTGGCGTGCTGGATATAGAGCGTCTGCTTGGCCCCGTCGATCAACGCGGCCATGCGCCGCCGGGTGGTGGGCCCGCCCCAGACCAGGGGCAGGGCGGGATCGGGTTCGAAGGCCTGGCGGGTCCAGTCGGCCTCGAACCCCCTGATGATCTCGCCGACCAGCCTGGGATCCTCGGTGATCACGCCGTAATCGCGGGCACTCTCGAAATTCTTCGGCGTCATGTTGAACGTGGCGATCAGGGCGCGGGCGCCGTCGGCAACCATCGATTTCTCGTGGGTGACCGAGAAGGCCGGGCTGGACCAGCGCACCGGAATGCCGGCGTTGCCGAAGATCGCGAACGGCTGGTCGTTGTAGCGTTCGCCGGAAGCACTGGACGGGTTCAGCATCACCCGCAGCCGGACGCCGCGCTTGTGGGCATCGAGCAGCGCCTTGACGATGCGCCCGTCGCCCATGTTGAACTGCTTGACCAGGAGGGTTTCGCGCGCAGCGGCGATGAAGCCGGTCACCACATTGATGCCGTCGTCGGGCAGCACCAGGATGCGGGGCGGGATCGCCGCTTCGGCCATCAATGCCCTTCCTGCCCGGCGGCAGCGATCGCCTCGGTGCGGATCTCCTCGGTCAGGCGGGCCTTGTAGGCGGCAAATTCTGGCGTCGTCTTGATCGTGTAGGCACGCGGATGCGGCAGGTCGATGGCGATGTCGCACTTGATCCGGCCGGGCCGCGCGGTCATCACCACCACCCGGTTCGCCATGAAGATCGCCTCGTCGATGTCATGGGTGACGAACATCACGGTCTTGCGGTCCGCCTCCCATATGCCGAGCAGCAGTTCCTGCATCAGGGCGCGGGTCTGGTTGTCCAGGGCGCCGAAGGGCTCGTCCAGCAGCAGGATCTTGGGGTCGTTGGCCAAGGCCCGGGCCAGCGCCGTACGCTGCTGCATGCCGCCCGACAGCATCTTGGGGTAATGGTTCTCGAAACCTTTCAGGCCGACCTGGGCGATGAAACGTTCGGCAATCCGGTCCTGTTCCGCTTGGGCCATGCCTTTCTCGCGCAGGCCGAAGCAGATGTTCTGCTTCACCGTCAGCCAGGGGAACAGCGTATAGGACTGGAAGACCATGCCGCGATCGGGGCCGGGGCCGGCGACCGGCGTGCCGTCGAGCAGCACCCGGCCGGTCGATGGCTGGTCGAGGCCGGCGACGATGCGCAGCATCGTCGACTTGCCGCAGCCCGACGGCCCCAGGATGGTGATGAAGTCGTTGTCGGCGACGCTGAGCGTCACCGGTTCCAGCGCGCGCGTCGGTTCGGCCCCGCGCACGCCGGGAAACTGGCGCGAGACGCCTTGAATGACCAGCTTGCTCACCGGCTGAGGCTCCAGGGAAACAGGCGCTCGTTGCCGAGCTTGAACAGGAAGTCGGAAATCAGCCCGATCAGCCCGATGACGACGATGCCGAAGATCATCTGCCCGGTATCGAGCAGCCGCTGGCTGTCCATGATCATGTGGCCGATGCCGCGGCTGGCCCCGATCAGCTCGGCGACGATGACGTAGGTCCAGGCCCAGCCCAGCACGAGGCGCAGCGTCTCCGCGATCTGTGGCGCGGCACCGGGCAGGATCACCCGATAGACGATGCCGTCGCGCCGGGCGCCCAGCGTGCGCGCCGCCTCGACCAGGTCGCGACGCGTGGCGCCGACGATGACGGCGATCATCAGGATGATCTGGAAGACCGAGCCGATGAAGATGACCGCGAGCTTCTGCGCCTCACCGACGCCCGCCCACAGGATCAGCAGCGGGATGAAGGCCGAGGCCGGCAGGTAGCGGGCGAAGGACACGAACGGTTCGAGCAGCGCCTCGATCGTCTTGAACGTGCCCATCAGGATGCCGAGCGGCACGGCGATCAGCGCGGCGACGACAAAACCGCCCAGCACGCGCCAGACCGTCCAGGCGATATCGGTCAGGAAGCCGTATTCGGCAAACAGGCTCCATCCCGCGATCAGCGTCTTGACCGGGTCGGCCAGGAACAGGCTGGGCACGACGCCGCCCAGCGTCAGCCCCGCCCAGACGGCGACGAACAGGACGAAGAAGAGAATCCCCAGGGCGATGCGCAGCCCTGGGGACACCGGTTTCAAAGGTTCGAACACGCTGAAGCAGGCTCCGCTGGATCAGTCGAGGAAGCGGGTGTCGACCAGCTTCTTCAGGTCGGGGATCTGCTTGATCACGCCGGTCTCGAGCTGGATCTGGGCGGCTTCCTGCAGGAACTGGTTCATGCCGTCGGCGAAATAGGCCTTGTTGGCGGCCTTGTCCTGCCAGGCGATGAAGGCGGCCGACTTGGCGAAATCCGGGCCCGACTGCTTCACCACCGACCCCATGATCTCGTAGGACTTGTCCGGCTCCTTGGCGATCATGTCGAGGGCATCGAAGAAGCCCGCGACGATGCCCTTGGCGACGGCCGGATTGGCCTCGATGTATTTGGGCTGCATCGAGACGGTGTCGACGACCACCGGATAATCGATCGTGGTGTAGAGGATCTTGCCCGATTCGGGCTTGGCGCGGATCTGGCTCAGATAGGGTTCGTAGGTCACCGCGCCGTCGAACTGGCCGGCGACGAACGCGGTCGCAGCGGCCTGCGGCGACAGGGTGTTCAACGTGAAGTCCTTGGGGCTGAGGCCGTTCTTCTTCAGGATGTAGGCGAACATGAAGTAAGGCGTGGTGCCCGCGCCGTCGACGGCGATCTGCTTGCCCTTCAGTTCGGCCAGCGAATTGGTCGCGCCGCGCACGGCCAGGCCGTCGCCGCCCTTGGACTTGTCCAGCAACAGGATCTGCGTCAGTTCGACGCCCGAGGCGGCGTAGGCGATCTGGGTGTCGACCGTCGTCGCGATCACCTGCACCGAGCCGGCGGCCAGCGCCAGGTGGCGTTCCTTCTGCGGGATGAACTTAACCTCGACGTCGACGCCATGCTTCTTGAACAGCCCGGCCTTCTCGGCCAGCGACAGCGGCGAAAAGCCGGTCCAGCCGCTCATCCCGATGACCGCCTTGGGCATCGACTGGGCCATGGCGCTGCCGGCCGACAAGGCGAGAATCGCGGCGGTGGCCGCCAGCATCGAACGGATCTTCATGTAACCTGCCCCCTGTTTAGGCTGTGCATGTATAGACAACGAGTCGCGTCCGGTGACGCATGGCGGTGATGCTATCGCCGCTACCGGACCGCAATCAACGGCCGTGATGTAGGAAAATCAGGCACATCGGTGCCTCTTCGGGCGCCATTTCAGGAACGCCGCGCCCTCGGCTCCGTGGTGCCGACTGGTTAATTCCTGTGCAGATTTTACATAAATTACATAGTTGAATAAATTTATCATCAATAGTATCGCTCCTCCGAAAGTCGGGGGGCATATGCTGATTTCAACCAAGATCCTCGGTCAGGCACTGATCGGGGTGGCCGGTGCCGTCGTCATCGGCACCGTCGTGCTTATCGGGCAGAACCGGTTGGATGCCGATCTCGAAAGCGCGCGGCGCGCCACGGAGATGCAGGATCGCGCCGAACGGCTGGACCGCACGTTCCTGATGATGCGACGGGCCGAGAAGGACTTCCTGCTGCGGATGGCGGAAAGCTACCTGACGCAGTACGAGAAGGCCCGCGAAACCGCAGCCCGCCTTGCCGCGGAACTGGCCGCGGCGCCGCAGCCTTCGATTGCTTCCGCCGGCGCCGAGGTCGGGCGGGGCATCGCCGAGAGCGGCCAGGCTTTTGCTGCGATGACAACAGCCTATCGCGAATTCGGCTTCGACGAGAACCAGGGGCTGATGGGCCGCCTGCGCGCCTCGGCCCACAAGGCCGAAGCCGACGCCACGGCGGCGGGGCAGCCGCAGTTGACCGCCGCCATCCTGCAATTGCGCCGCCACGAAAAGGATTTTCTCCTCCGGCGGGACGACAGCTACTTGAAGAAGTTCGACGCTGCCGTCGCCGACCTCAACACCCGCTTGGCCGACCCTGCGGTGCCGCCCGCGACCCGGGCGGCAGTGAGCGAGGATCTCGTCGCTTACGCGGCCGACTTCCGCAAGGTGGTCGAACTGGCCGGGGCGGCGCGGGTGGCGGGGGCGAAGCTGTCGGCCGCCTTCGCCGATGCCCAGCCGCGGCTCGAGGCGATCGCGGCCGAGGCCGGGGAACTGGCCGCGCGTGCCGAGCGGGCGCGGGTCGAGGCCGGCAACTGGATCCGCGGGGCGATGCTGGCCGCGATCGTCCTGACCGTCGTGCTGTCGCTGGCGGCCAGCCTGCTGCTCGGCCGCAACATCGGGGGCTTGCTGAACCGGATCAAGTCGGCGATGGCGGCCCTGGCCGGCGGCGATCTGTCGGTCGAGATCTCGGGGCGCGAGCGGCAGGACGAGATCGGGGCGATGGCCCGCGCGCTGCAGGTGTTCAAGGAAGGCGCCGAGCAACGCCGGCAACTGGAAGCCGAAGCCGCGCGGCAGGCCGAAATCGAGCGCGAGCGCGAAAAGCAGGCGGCGGCGCGCGAGCAGGAGCGGCTGCGCGCCGAGGCCGAGCGCCGGGCCGAGGAAGCGCGGCGCGAGGCCGAGGCGGAGCGCCGGGCCGAAGCCGAGAAGGCGGCGCGTGCCGCCGAGGAACGGGCCCGCGAACAGCGTGAGGTCGCCGCCCGCGAGGCCCGCGCGGCCCGCATCGCCGCGCTGATCGGCGAGTTCGAGCGCGACGTCGCCGTGGCGATCACCCAGCTCGCCGACGCGTCGGGTACGTTGGGTAGCGGTTCGACCCGGATGTTGGCCGCGGCGGCGACGGCGGGCCAGGAGGTCGCGGCGGTGGCTGCCGCCGCCCAGCAATCGAGCGCCAGCGTGACCGCGATGGCGCAGGCCACCGAGGAACTGGCCGCGTCGATTTCGGAGATCAACCGCCAGGTCGTGCAGTCGAGCGATGCGATGAGCCAGGCACGATCGCAGGCCGAGCAGGTCTCGGCGCTGGTCGCGCGGCTGAGCGGTGCGTCGCAGCGGATCGGCGAGGTGGTCGGGCTGATCTCGACGATCGCCGCCCAGACCAACCTGCTGGCGCTCAACGCGACGATCGAGGCGGCGCGGGCCGGGGAAGCCGGCAAGGGCTTTGCCGTCGTCGCCTCGGAGGTCAAGTCGTTGGCCAACCAGACGGCGAAGGCGACCGAGGAGATCAACGGCCAGGTTGCCGAAGTCCAGGGTGCGACCGACGAGGCGGTCGGCGCAATCCGCGCGATCGTCGAGACGATCGGCGATGTCGCCGCGTCGTCATCGGCCATTTCCTCGGCGGTTACCGAGCAGGGCGCGGCCACCGGCGAGATGGCGCGCAATGCCCAGGAAGCCGCGGCGGGGACCGAGCAGGTCTACCGTCGCATCGGCACCGTCTCGGAAGCGGCCGAGGTGACGAGCAATGGCGCAACCGGCGTGCGCAACGCCTCGGTCGAACTCGACCGGGTCGCAGTCGACCTGCGGCAGGCCGTCGACCAGTTCCTCGACCGCGTCAAGGCCGCGTGAGCGTGGCCCCGGGTACGCCACCTGCAACCCTGCCGGCGGCCTGACCGACGGCAAGCTCCGGTCTGGTTCACTCGGCGCCCGGTGGCGCGCGGTGACACGTATTGCCGACGATTCCGGGCTTCGATTGCAGTTCGAAGATCTTGATCTCGAGGCTTTCGATCCGGCGCTCAAGATGGTCACTATGGCTGAAGTCCATGGCCGCCAGCCATCGCTGCAGGGTTCTCAGCCAGCCATGCCATGTCGTTCCCGACAACAATGCCTCGGACTTCGAATTCTTCATCTGAGCATCTCCGCTGCCTGGGTCATTGCCGATGCTCGGCACACGCGGCAGCCCCAGAAGGCTGAGCCATCACACTGTTCGCGGCGGCACTCAAGAACCGCCGCGACAGGTCCTGGTCATTCACGGCGCGGGCGATTAGCACCGCCCCCACCATCGTTGCCAGGATGGCCATCGCCCTATTGTCCGGGTCGCCACCAGTTTCGGCACCGATCCAGGCCGCCAGTTTCGCGAGATGCTGCTTGATGCCGGCTTCGAACACCGCCTTCACTTCCGGACCCTGCCGGGCGGCATCCGAACCGAGCGCGACGACGGCGCAGCCCTCCGCCCGTTCGGCGCAATGATCCATGCTGAGATAGAAGTCGATCACGGCGGACAGGGGATCGTCCAGACGCGAAGCTGCAGCGGCAGACCATCTTTCCAACGCACCTTCCAGGGCTCGGCTGGAGGCTTGTGCAGCAAGATCATCCTTTGATTCGAATTGTTTATAGAAGGCCCCTTGCGTCATGCCCGCGCCGGCCATCAGGTCCTTCAGGCCGATCCCGTCGAAGCCGTGCTGACGGAAAAGACGGCTCGCGACGCTGATCACCGTCTGCCGGTTCTCCTCTGCCTGAACCCGACTGACCCTCATAGCTGTCTCCATAATTAGATTGCGTTCATAATCTATAAGGGATATAGAGTTCGAACGCAATCTAATTCGGTGGGCGTCGCATATGAGAATGAGGCCGGGAACCTTGCTGGCAGGGGTGCTGATCGCCGGGGCTGGAGCCGCCGCATTCATCGCGCCGTCGTTTCTCTCGCAATCTGCCAAGGCGGTTGGCGATCCGAGACAGAAACCCCCGCTGGTTCGACTGGCGACCGTCGTGCCCGCGAACGGTGAGGATCGGTCCTTTACCGGTCTTGTCGCGGCGAGGGTGCAGAGCAACCTCGGCTTCCGGGTGCCAGGCAAGATCGTCGAGCGGCTGGTCGATGTCGGCCAGCAGGTCAAGGCTGGCCAGCCGTTGATGCGGATTGACGATGCCGACTTGCGTCTGGCGCTCGCGGCCAAGCGCAATGCCGTTGCCGTTGCCCGCGCGCAGGTGACACAGGCAAGCGCGGACGAAAGTCGGTACGCCACGCTTTCCAAGGCTGGTCTCGCGGCGACGCCCCAGCGCTACGAGCAGGCGAGGGCGGCGCTCGACACGGCCCAGGCACGGCTGGCCGCTGCGCGGGCGGAAGCAAGCGTGTCCGAGAATGAAGCGACCTATTCGACCCTGGTGGCCGGGGCAGACGGAACTGTCGTTGCGACGCTCGGCGAGCCGGGGCAGGTCGTCGCCGCAGGCCAGATCGTGGTCCAGCTTGCCCATGCCGGGCCGCGTGAGGCCGTGGTGGCGCTTCCCGAAACGATGCGGCCGGTCCTTGGGTCAGCGGCAAAAGCCAGTGTCTACGGCAGCGGCTCCGAGCCGACCGTGGCACGCCTGCGCCAGATTTCCGACGCGGCCGATCCGCAGACGCGAACCTATGAGGCGCGATACGTGCTCGAAGGCGCCGCGGCCACGGCGCCGCTCGGCTCGACCGTTACCGTCACCATCGCCAATGACAGCGCGCAATCGACTGTGAGCGTGCCGATCGGCGCGGTGCTGGATGACGGCTCGCGTACCGGCGTCTGGGTCTTTGAGCGTCAATCCTCGACCGTGCATTTCGCGCCTGTACAGATCAAGCGGGTCGGCGCGGAAAACGCCAGCGTCACCGGTGTCGGACGCGGCACCGAAGTCGTGGCGCTGGGCGCCCATCTTCTGAATGACGGCGCCACGGTCAGAACCAGCGTGGACGCAGAAGGCGCAGACCGATGACTCTCAATCTCTCGGCGATCGCCGTACGCGAGCGGGCCGTCACTCTGTTCTTCATCGTCCTTCTTGCCGCCGCAGGCGCCTACGCTTTCGTCAAGCTTGGCCGGGCGGAGGATCCATCGTTCACAATCAAGACCCTGACGGTCACTGTCGCATGGCCGGGGGCGACCGCGCGCGAGATGCAGGATCTGGTGGCAGAACCACTGGAGAAGCGTATCCAGGAGCTGACCTGGTATGACCGTGTCGAAACCATGTCCCGCCCTGGCCTTGCCTTCCTGATGGTCACGCTTAAGGACAGCACGCCGCCCGCGGCCGTCGAGGAGGAATTCTATCAGGCTCGGAAGAAGCTCGGCGACGAGGCACGCAATCTGCCGTCCGGCGTCCTCGGTCCCTTCGTGAATGATGAATTCTCCGATGTCAGCTTCGGCCTGTACGCCCTCAAGGCCAAGGGTATGCCGATGCGCGAACTCGCCCGGCAGGCCGAAGCTATCCGGCAGGACCTGCTCCATGTACCTGGCGTCAAGAAGATCAACATTCTCGGGGAGCGTCCGGAACAGATCTTCGTTGAGTTCTCCTATGCCAAACTCGCGACCCTCGGGGTATCCGCCCAGGATATTGCCAGCGCGCTACAGCGGCAGAACACGGTTGTTCCCGCCGGTTCGATCGATACGCGCGGGCCACAGGTCTTCATTCGCCTTGATGGGGCCTATGCCAGCGTTGGTGCGATCGCTGCCACACCGATCGTTGCTGGTGGACGGACGCTGAAACTGTCCGACGTCGCCGAAGTTCGCCGCGGTTACCAGGATCCGGAAACCTACATCATCCGCCATGACGGCGAACCCGCGATCATGCTGGCGGTCGTGATGCAGCAAGGGTGGAACGGTCTCGAACTCGGCAAGGCGCTGGAAGCGCGAGCCGGGGCGATCGCCGAGGCCTTGCCGCTCGGCATCACCCTAGCCAAAGTCAGCGACCAGGCCGTGAATATCGACGCCGCCGTGAGCGAGTTCATGCTGAAATTCGCCATGGCGCTTGGTGTCGTCCTGCTCGTCAGCCTGCTCAGCCTTGGCTGGCGCGTCGGCATTGTCGTCGCGCTTGCGGTACCGCTGACGCTGGCCGTCGTCTTTCTCATCATGCTCGAAACCGGCCGCTTCTTTGATCGTATCACGCTCGGCGCGCTGATCCTGGCTCTCGGCCTGCTTGTCGACGACGCCATCATCGCCATCGAGGTCATGGTGGTGAAGATGGAAGAAGGCATGGACCGCATCAAGGCCGCGGCCTATGCCTGGAGCCATACGGCCGCACCGATGTTGTCCGGTACGCTCGTGACCATCATCGGCCTGATGCCGGTCGGCTTCGCCAGTTCGAGCGCCGGCGAATACGCCGGCAACATCTTCTGGGTCGTCGGCTTCGCATTGATCGTCTCGTGGATCGTCGCCGTCGTCTTCACACCGTTTCTGGGCGTGAAGCTGCTGCCAGTCATCAAACCGGTCGAGGGCGGCCATCACGCGATCTACGATACGCCGAACTATCAGCGCCTGCGTGGCGCAATAAAGTTCGCGGTGCGGCACAAGTTCGTGACCTGCGCCGTGGTCGGCCTGGCGATGGCCCTCTCGGTCGCAGGCATGGGGGCCGTCAAGCAGCAGTTCTTTCCGACGTCGGATCGTCCCGAGGTCCTGGTCGAAGTGCGCATGCCGGAAGGGGCCAGTATCGAGAGCACTGAAGCCGTCGTGGAAAAGCTCGAGCGCTGGCTCAAGGAACGTCCGGAGGCCGCGATCGTCACGAGCTATGTCGGCCAGGGGGCGCCACGCTTCTTCTTCGCCATGGCGCCGGAGCTGCCGGATCCGTCCTTTGCCAAGATCGTGGTGCTGACGCCGGACGCCGGCGCGCGCGAGACTCTGAAGCATGCACTTCGCGCCGCACTGGCGGCCGGCCTTGCCCCCGAGGCAAACGTGCGGGTCACGCAACTCGTATTCGGTCCCTATACGCCGTTTCCAGTCGAGTTCCGGATCATGGGGCCCGACCCGGTCAAGCTGTATGGCATCAGCCAGCAAGTCCTTGGCGTCATGAACGGCATTCCGGACATCCGGCAGGCCAATCGGGATTGGGGCAACCGGGCGCCCGTCGTCCGCTTTGTACCCGACCAGGACCGTCTGAATCTCATCGGCCTGTCGCCCGCAGAGGCCGCCCAGCAGCTGCAGATGCTGCTGAGTGGCATTCCTGTCACGCAGGTTCGAGAAAATATTCGCAACGTCCCCGTCATTGCGCGCAGTGCCGGCGAAAACCGCCTTGATCCCGAGCGTCTGGCCGATTTCTCGCTGACGAGCCGGAGCGGACGACAGGTGCCGCTGGACCAGGTCGGGCGTTACGAAATCCGGCTCGAGGAGCCGATCCTCAAGCGTCGCGACCGTATACCCGTCATCACCGCGCGTGCCGATGTCAACGAAGCGACGCAGCCGCCCGAGGTGTCGCAGCAGGTAATGAAGGCGCTGCAGCCACTTATCGCCTCGCTTCCTCCGGGATACCGCATTGAGATGGCAGGAAACATCGAGGAATCGATGAAAGCGAACGTTGCCCTGGCCAAGATATTCCCGTTGATGATCGCCGCGATGCTCGTCGTCGTCATTCTGCAGGTGCGCAGCCTGTCGGCAATGACCATGGTCATGTTGACGGCACCGCTCGGTCTTGCCGGCGTGGTTCCGACGCTGCTCATCTTCAATCAACCGTTTGGCTTCAACGCCATTCTTGGACTAATCGGACTTGCCGGCATCCTGATGCGGAATACCTTGATCCTTACGGAGCAGATCAAGGAAAATCGGGCATCCGGGCTTGATGACTACCATGCGATAGTTGAAGCGACCGTCCAGCGGACGCGCCCGGTGATTCTCACGGCATTGGCAGCGGTGCTCGCCTTCATACCCCTTACGCATTCCGTGTTCTGGGGGTCGATGGCATACACCCTGATCGGCGGTACGGCCGTTGGCACGGCCCTGATCCTGCTGTTCCTTCCCGCGTTGTATGCCGCATGGTTCGGTATCAGGCCGACACCGGACGAAGCCCGTGCCGCGGCCGAAGCGAAGCCGGCTGGCCGAGCCGCGTTGGCGGCGGAATGAGCGAGCTGCGCCGGAATTTCTTGCCCGTGCCATTCTGGCCGAAGCAGGATGATAATCTTATGCGTGTCGGCGAAGCCGGACGACCAACCTTGTCGGTACGGAGCTCCTGAACCGGGACGGCTCCCTGTCACTCGTCAATGGACCGCGCTCCGGTCGTGTCAGCCGCCGGCGGCGGACGGGATCAAGCGCCACTGAACAGAGGATCGATCATGTCTGGCTCGAAAGTCGTCCTGATTACCGGTGTCTCGTCGGGTATAGGTCGCGCCGCAGCGGAAAGATTCTCCGAGCAAGGCTGCCGGGTCTATGGAACGGTACGCGACAGGAGCCGGGTCGCTGATATCCCCGGTGTGGGCATCGTCGAAATGGACGTGCGTGACGAGGGATCGGTCCAGCACGCAGTTCGGACGGTCATTGCGGAGGCTCAGCGGATCGATGTCCTTGTAAACAGCGCCGGCGTCGCGCTGCTTGGCGCTGCGGAAGAGACCTCGATAGCCGAAGCCCAGGCCCTGTTCGACACGAATCTGTTCGGGCCCTTGCGCATGATCAGGTCCGTGCTGCCATATATGCGGGAGCGAGGTTCCGGCCGCATCGTCAATGTCAGTTCGGTGCTGGGCTTCCTGCCTGCGCCATACATGGCGCTCTATTCCGCTTCCAAGCACGCTGTCGAAGGCTTGTCCGAGACCCTGGATCACGAGGTGCGGCAGTTCGGCATACGGGTCACGCTTGTCGAGCCATCGTTTACAAAGACCAATCTTGATCTCAATGCACCGCAGGCAACATCCGCTATTCCCGCCTACCAGACCGAGCGTAATGTCGTTGCCCAGGCGATCCGCAGGAATGTCCGAAAGGCGCCTGAGCCAGACCTCGTCGCAAGGACGATTGTTGAAGCCGCGTTGCAGGGATGGAAAATGCGCCGTACGCCCAAGGGCGAGGCTTCCCTGCTCGCTACTTTGCGTCGCTTCATGCCCGCCGGTCCGGTCGAGCGGGGCCTCAGGAGAACTTTCGGTCTCGGCTGATCATCAACCGACCCGGGGGCACGCGCCTGCGGGACGGCAGGTAACGCGCCGAGGGCGCGCGGCGGAGGCGGGTCAGGCCCCCGCCACCTCGGCCAGCAAGCGGTTGAGCGCGGCCGCGTCGACCGGCTTGGGCAGGAAGGCGTTCATGCCGGCATCGAGGCAAGCCTGGCGCTGGGCCGGCATCACGTTGGCGGTGAGCGCGACGATCTGGACCTCACGTGCCTTGGATCGCAGGGCGCGGATCTGCCTCGTCGCGTCGAGGCCGTCCAGCCGCGGCATCTGCACGTCCATCAGCACCAGGTCGTAGGGCAGCTTCTTGACCATTTCGACCGCCTCGACACCGTCGGCGACCACGTCGCAGTAGTGGCCGCCCATCCGCAGCATTTCGCGGATCAGCGCCTGGTTCATCATGTTGTCCTCGGCGACCAGCACGCGCATGGGACGGGCCTGCGGCATCGCCGGGCGGTCGCTTGCGACCTGCGGCATGGCGGGCGCGCAGGGAATCGTGAACCAGAAGGTCGATCCCTGGCCGACCTTGCTGGTGACGCCGATTTCGCCGCCCATCGCCTCGATCAGGCGCCGGCAGATCGACAGCCCGAGGCCCATGCCGTCATGCGCGCGCGCCAGCGACGAATCGACCTGCGAGAACGGCTGGAACAGCCGGTCGAATTTCTCCGGCGGGATGCCGATGCCGCTGTCGGTCACGGCGACGCGGAGGATGCCGAACTCGTCGGTCGTCACCCAGCCGACATGGACGTCGATGCTGCCGTTGCGGGTGAACTTGATCGCGTTGACCAGCAGGTTGACCAGGACCTGCCGTAAGCGCCCGTCATCGGCGCGCAGCCAGTCGGGCACCGCCTCGTCGATCGTCCAGTTCAGCCGGTTGCCCTGGGCGGCGACGCGCGGGGCAAGCAGTTCGCTGAGCGACTGGACGAGGTCGCCGAGATGGAAGTCGACCGGTTCGATCGTCACGAGGCCGACTTCGAACTTCGAATAGTCGAGGATGTCGTTCACCAGCGTCAGCAGGTCGCGGGCGGCCTGGTCGGCGAAGGCGAGGCGCTGGCGCTGCACCGGGTCCAGCGTGTCCTGCAGCGCCAGGCCGATCATGCCCAGCACGCCGTTCAGCGGCGTGCGCAGTTCATGGCTGACGACGGCGAGGAATTCCGACTTGGCGGTGCTGGACGCCTGGGCGGCGACGGCGAGCTGTTCCTTCTCGCGGGCGGTATCGATCAGGAACTTGAACTGCCGCCAGTTGCCGGACAGGAACCACATCTGGCCGGCGAACATCAGCACCAGCATGAAGGCCACCGCCCAGGCGGCGGGATCCGGTGCCAGCAGCGCGACGGTCAGCCCGCCTGCCATCATCGGCAGGGCGTAGGCCAGACATGCGGTCGGCACCGCCGACAGGGCCGTCACCGCGCCGAGGCAGAGAAAGGCAATCCCGGACAGCAGGAAGGCCGCCGGCGGGAAGGGGGCGCGCGGCAGATAGAAGAACAGCAGGCCGGTCCAGACAAGGCCGAGCATCGCCGAATAGCCGATGATCAGCTTGATCCGGCGCCGCGATACCGTCGCCGGCAGTGGCGCGCCACGCAGCTTCACGGCCGAGCGGATCAGGGGAATCTGCAGCGCCAGCACGATGATCGGCAGCGGCAGCAGTTCCAGCAGCGGGAACGAGTGGTAGAGGCTCAGCACGCCGGCGACCGCACCGACGGCATTGCCGATCACCAGCATCGGCGCGTGGCGGATGACGGCAACGGACTGGGCGACCCGTGTCGAATTGTCGTCGGCCACGCCGAACCAGGCGGCGCGGCGGAAGGACAGGATGGCCATGGGAGAACCGGAGCTGAGCCTTGCGTAAACTGGACTGACTTAAATACCCGTCGCAGCGTCCGCAGGGTAGGCGTAATGAATGTAAATAATTATCAATTACTTGATTTAGTCAATGCGACGGCATTCGAATATGTCGTCGATGACATTACATAGATTGTCAGATATCAACTTGCCGCTCAGCGTGGCAGCAATCCGGGATCGAGGGTAAAGAGTTCCTGGGCACGGCCCACCCCGCGCAGCGCATAGCGACCGACCGAGACGAGGTGTTCCCGCTCGGGGTCCGGGGTGGCGGCGGCGAAATCGGAGGACAGCACGACGCCGCGATCGACCGAGCGGCACATCGAGGCGATGCGGCTCACTTCGTTCACTGACGGGCCTACCACGGTGAAGTCGAGCCGGTCGTTCGAGCCGACATTGCCGTAGAGCACGTCGCCGATATGCAAGCCCAGGTAGACTTGAGTGACGGGCCGCCCTTCGGCGCGCCGCCGCTCGTTCAGGTCGCGCAGGCGGCGGCGCATGTCGGCCTCGGCCTGCAACGCGGCGCGGCAGGCATCGGCGGGGTCGTCGGCCTTGAAGATCGCCAGCACCCCGTCGCCGATCAGCTTGAGGACGTCGCCCCCCGCTTCGTGGATCGCCGAGATCACCGCGTCGCCATAGTCGTTCAGCAACGGGATGATCTGGTCCGGGGCGGCGGTGTCGGTGATCGTGGTGTAGCCACGCAGGTCGGAGAACCAGAGGACGGCGTTGATCTTGTCCGAGACGCCGCGGGCGATCCGGCCGTTCAACACCCGCTGGCCGGCGTCGCGGCCGAGATAGACCTGCACCAGCGTCCCGGCGATGCGGGCGAGCGAGGCGCATTTGATCGCCAGCGCCAGGGCCGGAAGCAGCCGGCGCAGTGCGCCGAGCCCGGCGTCGGCGAAGCCGTCGGGATGGGCCGTGGTCCAATGTGAATAAAGACAATCCATGTCGCCGATCGCACCGTCCCCGGTGAAGCGGTGAATGAAGGCGACATAGTCGGTCAGGCCGTCGGCCTTCATCCGGGTCAGGTGGCTGAAGTCGCCGCGGTCGTCCTCGGTCAGCCGGCGGCGCAGTTCGGTCGCCCCGGAATCGAGCAGGTGGAAGAACACGCTGCGCTGCCATTCGGCGGCGGCCTCGCCCTCGTTGGTCCGGCCGTATTCGATCATCGCGCTTTCCTCGACGCCGTCGTTGCGCCAGCGGAAGGCACGGCCTTCGTAGATCGGATGCAGCGTGTCGATGATGGTGAGCGCGCGGACGAGCGGCAGGCCGGCGCTGTTGCAGCGGACGCAGAACCCGTCCAGCAACTCGGTCTCGGCGACGCCGGACAGGCCGCATTCGACCAGCCAGGCCGCAATGGCTTCGATATCGCTGTCGGTCATCGGGCCCCGGTTCTTGCGAGACCGAGGATATGGGCTGACACCCGCGACTTGTCAAATCCCGAGATAGGCGGCCCGCACCCGTTCGTTGGCGAGCAAGGCCGCGCCGGTATCGCTGAGCACGACCCGCCCGGTTTCCAGCACGTAGCCGCGATCGGCGATCGACAGTGCCTGGGCGGCGTTCTGTTCGACCAGGAAGATCGTCATGCCCTCGCGCTTGAGATCGGCGATGACGCGGAAGATTTCGGCCACCACCAGCGGCGCCAGGCCCATCGAGGGTTCGTCGAGCAGCAGCAGCCGGGGCCTGGCCATCAGCGCACGGGCCATGGCCAGCATCTGCTGCTGGCCGCCCGAGAAGGTGCCGGCCGGCTGGTGGCGCCGCGTCTTGAGGATCGGGAACAGGGCGAAGGCGCGTTCGATCCCCTCGGCGATCTCGGCCTTGGACCGGGTGAAGCCGCCGAGCCGCAGGTTGTCCTCGACGCTCAACGGTCCCCAGACCTGACGGCCTTCCGGCACCTGGGCGATGCCGGCCCGCACCCGTCGGGCCGCCGGCATGCGGGTAATATCCTCGCCGGCAAAACGCACGGTGCCGCCCGAGGCCGGCTGGACACCCGAAATCGTCCGCAGCAGCGTGGTCTTGCCGGCGCCGTTGGCCCCGACCAGCGCCAGCAGTTCGCCCTGGCCGACCGAGAGGCTGATGCCGCTCAATGCCTGGATGCGGCCATAATGGCTGTCGAGGCCGTCGATGGCGAGCATGGTCGGGTTCATGCCGGTTCCCCGCCGAGATAGGCGGCGACGACCTGCGGGTCGCGCGCGACCTCGGCCGGGGTGCCCTGGGCGAGCAGCCGGCCGTGATCGAGCACGATGATGTGGTCGGAAATGCCCATGACCAGCTTCATGTCGTGCTCGACCAGCACGACGGTGATGCCGTCGGCGGCGATCGACTGGATCAGCCGGTCGATCTCCTGGGTTTCGGTCGGGTTCAGGCCGGCCGCCGGCTCGTCGAGCATCAGCAGGCTGGGTTCCGCGGCCAGTGCCCGCGCGATCTCGAGCCGCTTGAGCGCACCATAGGGCATCGCGTCGGCCTCGGCATCGAGATAGGCCTCGAGGCCGACGCGGGCCATCAGCCGCGCCGCCTGGGCGCGCGCCTCGCGGTTGTCGGCCCAGGCCGAGGGCAGGGCGAACAGCGAGCCGAGGAAACCCGCGCGCCGCCGCAGATGGCGGCCGACCATGACGTTCTCGATCGCCGACATGTTGAAGAAGATCTGCAGGTTCTGGAACGTGCGGCCGAGCCCCAGGGCGGCCCGCTGATGCGGGGCCAGCGCGGTGACATCCTGGCCGGCCAGCCGAACCGTACCCGAGGTCGGCACGTAGAGCCCCGCCACGAGGTTGAACAGCGTCGTCTTGCCGGCGCCGTTGGGGCCGATGATCGAATGGATATGGCCGGGCGTGATCGAGAAGGTGACGTCGTCGACGGCGGTGACCCCGCCGAACGACTTGGCCAGGCCCGCGACTTCCAGGCTGGTCATCGCCGCCACCGCCGGATCAGGGCGCCCAGGCTGGGCACCAGGCCCTTGGGCAGGAAGATCATGGTGCCGACCAGGATCGCGCCCAGCACGATATGCTTGAATTCGTCGAAGCCGGCCAGCGCCTGCGGCAGCACGGTCAGCAGTGCGGCGCCGACGATCGCCCCGAAGGTCGAGGCCATGCCGCCCAGCACCACCATGGTGACCAGCTCGACCGAGCGCAGGAAGCCCGCCTCGTTCGGGGTGATGAAGCGGTCGGCATGGGCAAACAGCGAACCGGCGATCGCCGCGATCACCGCCGACAGCACGAAGACCATCGTCTTGGTGCGGGCGACGTCGATGCCGAGCGTCTCGGCCGCGACTTCCGAGCCGTGCAGGGCCCGGATGGCGCGGCCGGACGGGGAATGAATCAGGTTCAGCGCCAGATAGGTGACGACGACGAGGGCGCCGCCGGTGATCCAGTACCAGGTCTCGGCCGAGCGCAGCCGCATGTCGCCGAGCCTTAAGGTCGGCACCGTGATCCCGTCGGGCCCGCCGGTCAGCCAGATTTCGCGATTCAGCACCAGCGACACGATGATGCCGAAGGCCAGCGTGGCCATTGCCAGATAATGACCCTTCAGCCGCAGGATCGGCCGGGCGACGAGATAGGCGACGATCCCGGTCGCGACCGCGCCGGCGCCGAGCGCCAGGAAGCCGTTCCATTCGTAGCGCGTGGTCAGGACGGCCGAGGCATAGCCCCCCAGCGCGAAGAAGGCGGCGTGGCCCAGGCTGATCTGGCCGGCATAGCCGATCAGCAGGTTCAGCCCGACGCAGACCAGCGCGTTCAAGCCGGTCTTGACGGCGATGTCGTAGTAGAACTTGTTGGGCAGGACCAGCGGCAGCGCCGCGACCACCACGATCAGGACGATCAGGCCGCCCCAGCGGCCGAGAGCCGGATTTGCCATCAGACGCGTTCCGTGCCCTTGGTGCCGAACAGGCCCGAGGGCATGAAGAACAGCACCAGCAGGATCATCACGAAGGCGACCACGTCCTTGTAGGCGGACGAGACGTAGCCGGCGGCCAGCGCTTCGGCCAGCCCGACGATCAGCCCGCCCAGCACGGCGCCGAACGGGCTGCCCAGCCCGCCCAGGATGGCCGCACAGAAACCTTTGACGCCCAGCATGACCCCGACGTCGTACTGGGTCAGGGTCAGGGGGGCGGTGAGGATGCCGCCGATCGCGCCGAAGGCGGCCGACAGCGCGAAGCTTGCCACCAGCACCGTCTTGACCTCGATGCCGACCAGTTGGGCCGCCAGGCGGTTATGGGCAGTGGCCAGGATCGCCTTGCCGAACGGATGGCGGTCGAAGAACAGCTTGAGCCCGACGACCAGCACGACCAGCGCGCCGACGATCCACAGCGACTGCGGGTGCAGGGTGGCGCCGCCGACCAGGATCGGCTGGTCGCCGGAGAAGCTGGGCAGCCGGTGGAACTGCTTGCCCAGCACCACCTCGACCACGCCGCGCACCAGGATCGAGGCGCCGATGGTGATGATGATCAGCGTGACCACGCCGGCATTCCGTGCCGGCTCGATTGCGAGTTTTTCGAGCGCCACGCCGACCAGGGCGGCGATGGCGATCGCCACCAGCGCCGCCGGCAGGAGCGGCACGCCCAGGTCGATCAGGGCGACGGTCGCCATGCCGCCGATCATGACGAACTCGCCCTGGGCGAAGTTGATGACGTGGCTGGCGTTGTAGATCAGCGCGAAACCGATCCCGACCAGCGCGTAGATCGCGCCCACCGTCAGGCCGGAAAAGACGAACTGGAGAAAGTCACTCATTCTGTCGTCGCACCGGCCTGAGCAATGGGCATCGATCTGGTTTCGGTCAGGCCGGGGTCAGTACAGCAGGACCCACTTGCCGTCCTTGATCTCGGTCATCTTGAACGACCGCAGATCCAGGCCCATGTGGTCGGTCGCCGACATCGTGAAGATGCCGTCGACGCCGATCAGGTCCTTGGTCTTCTCGATCTCGTCGCGCACCTTGGCCTTGTCCGGGCCGCCGGCCCGCTTGATCGCCTCGGTCGCGATCAGCAGCGCGTCGAAGGCATGGCCGCCGAAGGTCGAGATCGGCTCGTTGTAGGCTTCCGTGTAGGTCTTGCGATAGTCGGTCACGATCGGGCGCTGCGGGTCGTCGGCCTTCAGCTGGTCGCCGACCAGGACGGCGGCGACCGGCACGCGCATGCCCTCGGTCGCACCCTCGGACTGCTTGATGAACTGGTCCGAGCCGACGCCGTGGTTGAAATAGAACGGGATGTTCTGCATGCCCAGCTGCTTGTAGTTGCGGGCGGTGATCACCGTCGGCGCGCCGAAGCCGCAGCCGACGATCGCCTGCACGCCGGGGGTCGAGCGGATGCGCGTCAACTGCGGCGTCATCTCGGTATCGTTGGCGCCATAGGTTTCGTTGGCGACGACCTCGAGGCCGTATCTCGGCGCCAGCTTGACCGCCTCGGCCCGGCAGGACTGGTCGAAGCCGCCGGGGCCGCCGATCACCGCGACCTTCTTGAACTCGCGCTTCTGGGCATCCTCGAAGATCTTCTCGATCGCCATCCGGTCGGAATGCGGGGTCTTGAAGATCCACTTCTTCACCGGCTCGACCACGACGTTCGCGCCGGCAAGCGAAATGAACGGCAATTCGGCTTCCTGCACCACCGGGGCGGCGGCCATGGTTTCGCCGGTCGTCGAACCGCCGATGATCAGGTCGACCTTGTCCTCGTCGATCAGGCGCTTGGCGAACGAGACCGCCTGCTTGGCATCGCCGGCGCTGTCATAGACGACCAGTTGCAACTGGCGGCCGGCGACGCCGCCGGCCTTGTTGATGCGGTCGACATAAAGCTTGAGGGTCTTGGCCTCGGGATCGCCGAGGAAGCTGGCCGGGCCGGTGACGGCCAGGAACGAGCCGATCTTGATCGGCGCCTGCTGGGCCTGGGCCCCGCCCAGGGCGCCGAGCATCACGGCAGTGGCGACGCCGAGGCACAGCGCCAGACGGCGAGACGGATTCCGCGCGGTCATTCTGGATACTCCTCCCTGGAGTTGTTATCGATCGTTGGATGAAACCATACAGAAATTCATCGTTTCGTGTCAATTTTTGTGACACATGACTGTCTCTCGACCCTGACTCCAGCCTAAGCCATCGGGCCCGGCCCGGCCAGGACGGCGGCGATTTCGCGGTCGGTCGCAGATCGGTTAGAGTGCGTCGATCGCCGCCGCTTCCGGATATCCAAGGAAAGCATGCCCAACCCGTTGCCATCATCCGACGACACCGCCGAGGCGGCCTCCGGCCTCAGGGCTTACAGCCGCTCGCTGCCGATGGCCCTGCTGCGCGCGCGCGAGGCGGTGATGCAGCAATTCCGCCCGACCTTGCGCCGTCACGGCGTCACCGAGCAGCAATGGCGGGTGCTGCGCGCCCTGCATTCGCGCAATGGACTGGAAGTGACGGAACTGGCCAGGGCGACCTGCCTGCTGCCGCCGTCGCTGTCGCGGATCCTGCGCGACCTCGAGGCACGCAAGCTGGTCGAACGCCGGCCGGTCGACAACGACCTGCGGCGGGCGCGCATCTCGATTGCGCCGAACGGCGTTGCCCTGATCGAGGAGGTGGCGCCGGATTCCGAGGCGATCTATGTCGAGATCACCCGACGGTTCGGCGCCGCCAGGCTCGCCGAGCTGCAGGGCATGCTGGCGGCGCTCGAGGTGGCGCTGGCCGATATGGGGGGCGACCCCGAGGGGCAGGGCGCCGAGGATTAGCCGCCCAGCCATGTGCGGACCTCGTGCTTGAGCACCTTGCCCATGACGTTCCGGGGCAGGCGGTCGACGAAGGCGACGGCGCGGGGGTGCTTGTAGCGAGCCAGCCGCCCCTCGAACAGCCCCAGGATCTCGGCCTCGGTCAGTGCGGAGACGACGACGGCGACCGGTACCTCGCCCCAGCGTGGATCGGCGCGCCCGACCACGGTGGCCTCGGCGATGCCCTCGCATGCGGCCAGCACGGCCTCGAGCTCGGCGGGATAGATGTTCTCGCCACCCGAGATCACCACGTCCTTCTTGCGGTCGTCGATCCAGAAGCAGCCGTCGGCATCGCGGTGGCCGATGTCGCCCGTCCGGTACCAGCCGCCCTCCAGCGCCGCCGCCGTCGCCCCCGGATCGTTCCAGTAGCCCGCCATCACGTTGGGCCCGCGCACCAGGATTTCGCCGCTGACGCCGTCGGCCACGTCATGGCCCGCTTCGTCGACCACGCGCACGTCGACATGGGGGGCGGGGGCGCCGCAGGAACCGATCTTGGCCATCGCCCGGTCGGCCCGCAGGCAGATCGCGGTCGGGCCGGTCTCGGTCGAGCCGTAGACCTGGCCTACCGGCACGCCGCGGGCATGGAACGGGTCGATCAGCGCCGCCGGCACCGTCGACGAACCGGTCATGATCAGCCGCAGGCAGGACAGATCGGCCATGGCGAAATCCGGATGGCGCAGCAGCGCCTGCATCACCGCCGGCACCAGCAGGGTCAGGCTGGGCCGATGGGCGGCAAGCGCGGCGCAGAAGCCTTCCGGCGTGAAGCGGCGCTCCAGCACGACGGTGGCGCCGGCGAACAGGGCCGGCGTCGTCTGGATGTTGAGGCCGCCGACATGGAACATCGGCAGCACCGTCAGCACACGGTCCGCGGCGGTCAGGTCGTTGGCGTGCAGCCCGTTGATCGCGTTCCAGGTCAGGGCACGCTGGGTCAGCAGCGCCCCCTTGGGCCGGCCGGTGGTGCCCGAGGTATAGACCAGCAGGACGCCGTCGTCGTCCTGGCCGTCGGCGGGCGCAGGGCCGTTGCCGGCAAGGCTGGCCAGCCGCGGCAGGCCGGGCAGGGCGGCGGCGAAGTCGGGATCGATCCAGCCGAGTTTCGGCGTGCAGTCGCCGACGATCGCCTGAAGTTCGGCCGGTGTCAGCCGCCAGTTCAGGGTCACCAGGATCGCGCCGAGCCGGGCGCAGGCGAACAGCAGCACCAGGGTGTCGGGGCTGTTCAGGCCGAGCTGCGCCACCCGGTCGCCACGGCCCACGCCGGCCTCGGACAGGGCGGCCGCCGCGCGTTCGATGCGCCTTGCGAGACCCGCATAGGTCACGATCCCGCCCTCGTGGACGATCGCCGGCTTGTCGGGCTGATGGGCCGCCCAGCCGGCGGCCCACTGCGCCATCATCGGCCTAGTCCGTCTCGCCGGCTTCGTACAGGCTTTCGCGCCCGACGCGCTCGATGCAGATTTCCGCGGTCCAGGGCAGCATCAGCGCACCGCAGCGGCTGTCGCGGTAGAGCCGCTCCAGCGGCAGCGACTTCAGCATCGAATGGCCGCCGCAGGTGCGGATCGCCAGGCGGCAGATATCGTTGGCGAACTCCATCACCGTGTACTGGGTCGCATAGGCGCGCAGCCGCTGTTCCTTCGACGGCTGGTAGCTCGCCTCCGAGATTGCGCGGCGGAACAGGGCGCTGGCCTGTTCCAGCTTGATCTGCATCTCGCCGAAGGCGAGCTGCTTGGCCACGATGTTGCGCCGCTTGATCGGCGGCATGCCCGGCACCTCGCCGCGCAGGTAGTTGCGGGTGAAGTCGACCGCGGCCTGGGCGACACCCATGTAGGTCGGCGTCATCGTCATGAACATGTGCGGCCAGGACAGCGCCGCGGTGTGATAGACACCGGGCGGCATCAGTTCCTCGTCCTCGGGCACGAAGACATCCTTCAGGATCAGCGTGCGCGAGACCGTGCCGCGCATGCCCAGCGGATCCCAGTCGCCGACGACCGATACGCCGGGCGCATCGGCCGGCGCCACGATATACATCGTGTCGCGCCGATCATGGTCCTTGCCGGGTTTCTCCTCGGTGCACAGGAGGCCGTAGTAGTTTGCCGCTCCCGACAGCGAGGCGAAGACCTTGCGTCCGTTGATCAGCCAGCCGCCGTCGACCTTGACGGCCGTCGTCTCGAAGGCGGCCCGGCCCGACGCGGCGGCGTTGCCCTCGGAGAACGGCTGGGCATAGATCGCGCCGTCGCGCACCACCCGTTCGTAGTGCCGGCCGCGATGGGCATGGTGACGGGCACGCTGTTCGGCGGTCAGCGGCAGGGCGTCGACCAGGTCGCCCGACCACATCATCGCGCAGCTGTGCATGTTCAGCGTCAGGGCGGTGGCCCCGCAATGCCGGCCGATCTCGGCGGCGACCAGGCAATAGGTTTCGTAGTCGGCGCCCATCCCGCCGTACTCCTTCGGCACGCACAGGGCCAGCAGGCCGGCCTCGCGCATGTCGGCATAGTTTTCGAAGGGAAAGCGGGCTTCGCGGTCGATCTCGGCCGCACGCGGGGCGAATTTGTCGCGGCCGAGACGGCCGGCCAGCTCGACCAGCTCGCGCTGGCGATCGTTCAGGCGGAATTCCATCACATCTCTCCCGTTCCAGGCAGGAAGTCGACGAGGGCGGCAAGGAACGCTGCCGGGTGATCGAAACTCATCACATGGCCACAGCCGGCCAGCTCCACGTAGCGCGCGCCGGGAATGGCCTCGGCCATCCGCCGCATCACCGCGGGGGCGGCGTTGCGGTCCTTCTCGCCGGCCAGAACCAGCGTCGGCACGGCAATGCGGCCGAGATCGGCGCGGCGGTCGAAGCGGGTCAGCAGCACGAGCGAGGCGCGATAGGTCGCCTCGGGCACCGCGCTCATGCAGTCGATCGCCCGTGCCATCCCGTCAGGATCGGGGGTCGGCCCGACCATGCCCGCGACCAGCGCCGGGGCAAGTGCGGCCATGCCCTGGCCGGCGTCCAGTGGCGCCAGCCGCTCGCTGAGGAATTTCTGTCGCCAGGCTTCGCTGTCGCCGCCGAAGGCCGGGCTGGTCCCGGCCAGCACCAGCCGCCCGACCCGCCCGGGGTGGCGGGCGATGACTTCCTGGGCCAGCATGCCGCCCATCGAATGGCCGACCAGCGTCACCCGGTCGAACCCCTGCGCATCGAGGAAGGCGATGAAGGCCGCGACCGCCACGGCCCAGTCGCTGGTCGGCGGCAGCGGGCTGTCGCCGTAACCCGGCTGGTCCCAGGCCACGGCGCGGTAGCCATGCCCCGTCAATGCCGCCACCTCGGGCGCGAAACCGCGCGCCCCGCCGCCGATGCCGTGCAGCAGGACGACCGGTTCCGCGGTCATCAGGCGAGATCCCCCTGCAGCCGGCCGTCGCGGACGACGGCGACACCGTCGAGGGTCACGGTGCAGTTGCGCAGCGGCAGGTCGAAATGGCCGAGCGTATGGCGGCCGGCAACCTCGTTGGCGCCGGTCGAATAGAGGAAGTTGCCGCCGAAGGCACGCTGCTCGGTGCCATTGGTCTCATTGCGGTCGTACATGACCAGGCTGTCCCAGCGCGCCTTCTGGTTCATGCCCCAGCCGACATGGCTGACCGCATAGGCGTCGCGGTCGCCCCAGGCGGCGAAATAGTCGCGCATCAGCGCGGCATCGAGGCCGTCGCCGTCGATCGCGGTGACGTAGTCGTCGGCGACGCTCAGGGTGACCGGCGTCTCCATCGCGCGCTTGAAGGTGAGGTTGATGTCGCCCGGTGCCATGACGAGGCGGCCGGAGACGCTGCCACGTTTGGGGAAGCACAGGCACAGCCCGCCCGGCCAGTGGCTGATCGTGCCGGGTTTCTCGGTGAAGCCCCAGCCGCCACCGACGCGCGCGCCTTCGAGGGCGACGGTGAGATCGGTGCAGGCGGGCGAGGTCACGCGCATCTCGCGGGCACCGCGCAGCATCTTCAGCCCGGCGCGCACCTTGCCCTCCAGGGCGGGATCGGGCATCAGCCGCTCCAGCGCTTCCGGATGCTCGTTGGAGACCATCAGCACGCGGGCGCCACCCTTCAGGATTTCGGGCAGCTCGACGGCATGCAGCAGGCCCTCGACCGTGAGGTCGGCGACGAACACCGATTGCGACAGTGCGGAAACCACGGGTCCCAGGCGGCCGATCGCGTCGGACGCGCCGGTCGACCGCACCGCCACCGGCGCGGTCTGGCGCGGCGTCGGCACGACGACGTGGAACCAGCGGGCGCCGAGCCGGTCCAGCGCCAGTTCGGCCAGTTGCACGTTCAGCTGTCGCGATTGGGTTTCGGAGAGGATCGCGACGGCATCGCCGCGCCCGACCTTGCACAGGCCGAAGACCTCGGCGAATGCGTCGATCCACTTGCCTTCGAGGCGGTCGGCCAGCATCGTCAGCCCTCCCTTGGGTTCATTAAGACCAGATTATATGAAAATTCATATAACGACAATATCGTTGTTGGGCATGCCATCGTCGCCCCGGCGCAGGCCGGGGCCCGGGGCAGGGGCCTGGCAAACGGCGCCGCGCTTTCCCTGGATTCCGGATCTCCGCCTCGCTTCGTCCGGAACGACGGCGATCTGTGGGGCGACGGGCGATTCCGGGGCGGGTGCCGCATGACCGGTGGTTTCGTCGACGATTATCTGTCCTACCTGCTGGCTCGCGCGAGCCACCTGGTCAGCCGCGACTTCCATGCCCAGGTCAAGCGTTCGGGTCTCGGCGTGGCCGAGTGGCGGGTGCTGGCGACCCTGTCGGACGGCGGCCCGATGATCATCGGCGAGTTGGCCCGCCGCGTGCTCTACGAGCAGCCGACGCTGACCAAGGTGATCGACCGGATGGAGGAAGGGGGCCTCGTCACCCGCGCTGCACAGGAAAGCGACCGGCGCCGCATCGAGGTGCGGATCACGCCGGCCGGCACGGCCGCGGTCGTCGGCCTGCTGCCCGCCGCCAAGATGCATGAGACGCAACTGCTGGCGAGCTATTCGCCCGAGGAGGTGGCGTTGCTGAAGAGTGTCCTGCGGACGTTGATCGACCGGCTTTCGGCGGATTAGCTCTTCGGCATCGCGATGCCCTTGCGGACATGCTGGAGGATCGCGTCGATCTCCGGGTCGAAGTCCGGCGCATGGGCGTCGTTGGGCCGCTCCGGCTCGGGTGGTGGCGCGGGAATGTCGATGTCGTCGAAGGCCGAGCGGACGGGCATGGCGGCCTGGCCTTTCGCCCGCTCGTCGTCGGCGGCTTCCGACAGCAGCCGGTCGAGATCGATCTCGAGGTCGATCTCGTCGTCGGCGGCCGTCGCGTCGGCCACCGGTGCCGCCGCGGCAGGCGACGAATTCTCGCGGATCGTCGCCATGATCGAATTCATCAGCGCGGTATCGGCATCGCTCAGCGCCGGCCGGCCGGCCGGCGGGGCTGGCGACGGGGCGGGGGCCGGTTCGTCGAGGACGGCAGCAATATCGAGGTCGAGGGCATCGTCCCAGCTTGCCGTCCCGGCGCTCTCCGGCGCGACCTGAGCCGCGGGTTCGGTCTTGGGGCCGAGCAGGGCGGCAATGTCTTCCGGGCTCAGCCCCTCCGGCTCGCCCGCGTGACCGAGCGGCGCGGTATCCGGCTCGTCGACCGCCACCGCCGGTTCTTCGAAGGTGAAGTCGTCCTCGGCCGGCGCGACGGGTTCGTCATCGGAGAAGGTGAAGCCCGCTTCGTCTTCGGTTTCGGCCGGCGCTGCAGGTGCCTCGGCGGGCATGGCCAGGTCCAGCGGATCCTCGTCGACCGTCGCCGGCTGATCGGCGGCAGCCTCCCACGTCGGTTCCGGCTCGGGGGGCGGCGCGTCGGCCGGCTCTTCCTCGATATGCTCGATCAGGTCGGCAGTCAGTTCGAGATGCGGCTCGTCGTCGGCCTGGGCCGATACCGGCGCGGCGATCGCGGCCATCATCCCGGCCGCGGCCGCGGCCAGGGCCGGCCGCGACGCGGGCGGCGCCATCATCTGCTCGACCCGGGCTTCGAGGTCGCGCAGGGCCGGTCCCAGTCGTTCCGGCTCCTCGGCCCCGACGCTGCCGCCTTCGATCGCCAGCAGCAGCGAATGCATCATCCGCCGCAATTCCTCGTTTTCCGCTTCCGAACGGGCGAGGCGGTCTTCCAGCTCGGCGATGCGTTCATGCTGCTCGGCCATGCGGCCCTCGACCCCGGTCATCACCTTGAGCAGCCGGTCGCTGTAGTCGCGGGCCCGGTCGTGCATCGCCCCGAAGCGGCCTTCCACGGCTTCGGCGCGCCGGCGCAGATCGTCGATCGAAGTCATCAGCCGCTGCTCCTGCAGTTCGCGCATGCCCGACGGCCCGAATCAGGTTTGTAAGGTCCGGGCGCTCATCCTGATTAACCCATGGCGCCGCCTCGGGCAAATGTGCAGGGGCCGGGATCGCGAATCGGTCGATCCTGTCATCCCCGTCACATGTCTGTCGGTTGTCGTCGGCCAGGGTGACCGGTATGTTGCGTTGCACCGCAACGACTTCGAGGGCGCCAGACCATGGCCAAGCGACCGGCCCGGACGACCGGAACAAAAGTGGTGCTGCCGGCCACGACCACGGACGAGCAGACCCAGCCGCCGCCGCTGCCGCCGGCGGCGCTGCCCGAAATTCCCGCAGCCCTGCTGCCGCCGCCGCTGCTGCCGGACCGCCCGGCGCCGCCGGGGTACGAATTCATCGGCCACTATGCCAGGGTGGCGTTGGTCCTGCAGGGGGGCGGCGCGCTCGGCGCCTACCAGGCCGGCGCCTATGAGGCGCTGGCCGAGGTCGGCATCCACCCCGACTGGGTCGCCGGCATTTCGATCGGCTCGATCAATTCGTCGATCATCGCCGGCAATGCCCCGGAGCATCGCGTATCGCGGCTGAAGCAGTTCTGGGAACGGGTGACCACGCCGCTCGAGATGCCGTCGATGGCGCGTGGCGACGACATCCGCGGCTGGTTCAACGCGTTCAGCGCCGCGACCTCGGTGATGCGCGGCCAGGCCGGGTTCTTCAAGCCGCGGTTCCCCAATCCCTGGCTGCAGCCGCGCGGCACGATCGAGGCGATCAGCTATTACGACACCAGCCCGCTGAAGAGCACGCTGGAGGATCTCGTCGACTTCGACCGGATCAACGCGCGCGAAACCCGGCTGGCGGTCGGTGCGGTCAACGTCCATTCCGGCAATTTCAGCTATTTCGACAACCACTACCGCAAGATCCGGCCCGAGCACATCATGGCTTCCGGCGCGCTGCCGCCGGGCTTCCCCCCGGTCGAGATCGATGGCCAGTTCTACTGGGATGGCGGCCTGGTCTCCAATACGCCGCTGACCTACGTGCTGGACGACCTGCCGCGGATCTCGACGCTCGCCTTCCAGGTCGACCTGTTCTCGGCCCAGGGCGAATTGCCCAACGAGATGGCGCAGGTGGCGGAGCGCCAGAAGGACATCATCTATTCCAGCCGCACCCGCGCCAATACCGACCTCTTCCGCCGCCAGCAGCGGATGCGGGCGGCGATCCGCTATCTGCTGGAAAAGATCCCGCCGGAGGAGCGCCAGAACGACCGGGTGATCGCCGAGCTGATCGCCCCGCATGCCTGCTCGACCGTGTTCAACATCGTGCAGCTGATCTATCGCCAGAAGATCTACGAGAACGATTCCAAGGACTACGAATTCTCGCGGCAGTCGATGCAGGACCACTGGCGGGCCGGGTACAACGACACCGTTCGTACCCTGCGCCATCCCCAGTGGCTCGAGCCGCCGCGGTCGATCGACGGGGTCACGGTGCACGACGTGCATCGCGACGCCAAGGACTGAGCATTCCCTCCAAGAAGAGAGGCATTCATGGACGAAACTGAAGTCAGGCGGCGTGCCTTCGCCATGCCGTTGACGAGCCCGGCCTTTCCGCCCGGCCCCTATCGCTTCGTCAATCGCGAATTCCTGGTCATCACCTACCGCACCGACCCGGAGGCGATCGAGCGCGTGCTTCCGGCGCCGCTGCGCGCGCCCGAGCCGATCGTGAAGTTCGAGTTCATCCGCATGCCGGATTCGACCGGCTTCGGCGACTATACGGAATCGGGCCAGGTCATCCCGGTCGAGTTCGAGGGGCAGAAGGGCGGCTACGTCCACGCGATGTTCCTGAACGATCATCCGCCGATCGCCGGCGGGCGCGAGCTCTGGGGGTTTCCGAAGAAGCTGGCCGAACCCAAGCTGCGGGTCGAGATCGACACGCTGGTCGGTACCCTCGACTACGGCCAGGTGCGGATCGCCACCGCCACGATGGGGTACAAGCATCGCGGCGTCGACCCGGCGGTGGTCGAGAAATCGCTGGCCGAACCGAACTTCCTGCTCAAGATCATTCCGCATGTCGACGGGACTGCGCGGATCTGCGAACTGGTGCGCTATTACACCGAGGATGTGACGCTGAAAGGGGCCTGGACCGGTCCCGCCGCGCTCGAACTGCACCCTCATGCGCTGGCCCCGATCGCCGACCTGCCGGTGCGGGAAGTGCTCGGCTGCACCCATTTCGTCTCCGACCTGACGCTCGGCCTGGGCTCGGTCGTTCACGACTATCTCGCCTGAAGTTTTCCGTGAAAGGACTACGGACATGAGCGTCAAGAACAAGGTTGCCTACATCACCGGTGCGGCTTCCGGCATCGGCAAGGGCGTGGCTGAACTGTTCGCCCGCGAAGGCGCCAAGATCATCATCGCCGATATGAACTTGGCTGCCGCCGAGGCGGCCGCGGCCGAGATCAAGGCCGCGGGCGGCCAGGCGATGGGCGTGGCGGTCAACGTCACCGACGAGGACCAGGTGAATGCGAGCGTCGAGGCCGGCGCCAAGGCCTTCGGCGGCATCGACATCCTGGTCGCCAATGCCGGGATCCAGATCATCTCGCCGGTCGACGAACTGTCGTTCGCCGACTGGAAGAAGCTGCTCTCGGTGCATCTGGACGGGTCGTTCCTGACCACCAAGGCCTGCCTTAAGCACATGTATGCCCAGAAGCGGGGCGGGGCGATCGTCTACATGGGCTCGGTGCATTCGAAGGAGGCCTCGCTGCTGAAGGCCCCCTATGTCACGGCCAAGCACGGCCTGATCGGTCTGGCCAAGGTGGTCGCCAAGGAAGGCGCCAAGCACGGCGTGCGCGCCAACGTGGTCTGCCCCGGTTTCGTGCGCACCCCGCTGGTCGACAAGCAGATCCCCGAGCAGGCGCAGACCCTCGGCATCACCGAGGAGCAGGTGATCAAGAACGTCATGCTGAAGGACACTGTCGACGGCGAGTTCACCACCGTCGACGACGTCGCCCAGGCCTGCCTGTTCTTCGCCGGCTTCGGGTCGAACGCGCTGACCGGCCAGTCGATGGTTGTCAGCCACGGCTGGTTCATGCAATAACCCGCGCCCCCATTCACCAGCCAGCGGCGCGATCCTGCGGGATCGCGCCGTTTTCGTCTCCGGAGAGCGGTCATGCCCGAATACGCGGTCGGAATCGATTTCGGCACCACCAACACGGTCGTGGCGATCGCGCGCGCGGACGGCACGGTGACCCCGGTCACCTTCAGCCATGCCGAGCTGATCGAAGACATCTTCCGCTCGGCCCTGTGCTTCTGGGACGATTCCTCGGTCCGGCCGCGGCGCATCGAGGTCGAGGCCGGCCCCTGGGCGATCGACCAGTTCCTGAACACGCCCTACGAACACCGCTTCATCCAGTCGTTCAAGTCGTTCGCGGCCAGCCGGCTGTTCCAGTCGACCCAGATCTTTGCCAAGCGCTTCCAGTACGAAGACATTCTGGCAAGCTTCTTCAGCCTGCTGCGCCGCCATGCCGGCGCGGCCCTCGAACGGCTCGACGGGCCGGTGATCGCCGGCCGCCCGGTGCGCTTCGTGGGATTCGATCCCGATCCCGCGCTGGCGCTGGAGCGGATGAACGCGGCCTATGCCCGTGCCGGCTTTCCGCCGGTCGACTATGCCTATGAACCGGTCGGGGCCGCCTATTTCTTCGCGCGCCGGCTGAATGCCGACGCGACGATCCTGGTCGCCGATTTCGGCGGCGGCACCTCCGATTTCTCGCTGATGCGGTTCACCCTGGGGGCGGACGGGGTGACGGCCCGGCCGCTCGGCCATTCCGGCGTCGGTGTCGCCGGCGATGCCTTCGACTACCGCATCATCGACAATGTCGTGTCCCCGCGGCTCGGCAAGAACGCGTCATACCGGTCGCTCGGCAAGATCCTGCCGGTGCCGAATACCTATCACGCGAGTTTCGCGCAGTGGCATCAGCTGACCATGCTGAAATCGCCCAAGGTGATGCGCGAACTGGCCGACCTCGTCCGCCATGCCGTCGATCCCGGCCCGCTCGAGGATTTCATCACGGTGATCGAGAACGATCTCGGCTTCAGCCTCTATCGTTCGGTTTCCGATACCAAGGTCGCGCTGTCGGGCGCCGACGAGGCCGAATTGTTCTTTTCCGCCGAAGGCATCGAGATCCGCGAGACTGTCGCCCGCCGGGATTTCGAAGGTTGGATCGCCCCGGAACTGGCCAAAATCGGCCAGGCGCTCGACGAAGTGTTCGAGCGCTCGGGCGTCGGCCCGGAGGCGGTCGATCAGGTCTTCATGACCGGCGGCTCATCCTTCGTGCCGGCGGTGCGCCGCATCTTCGAGGAGCGCTTTGCGACCGACAAGCTCGCGACCGGCGACCAGCTCCAGTCGATCGCTTCCGGCCTGGCGCTGATCGGCCTCGACCCGGATCCGGCACGGTGGCGGGCACCGCTCTGACGCTGCGGGGATGACCTGACGCCCGGCGCCGGTCAGTCGAACAGCGAATCGATCGCCGACTGGTCGAGCGACTGGCCGGGCTGTGGCCCATCGCCGAACAGCGCGTCGATCTCGTCCTGGTTGTTTTCTTTCTTCGGGTCCGCTGGAGGCGGCGGCGGCGGCGGCGGCGCGGCCGGTTTGGCCGCGGCCTTCGGCGGTTCGGGCTTGGGCTCGGGCTTCGGCGGCGGCTTGGGTTCGGCCTTCGGCGCGGCGGGCTTCGGTGCCGGGGCGGGCGCGGCCGCCTTCGCCGCGGGTTTGGGGGGCGGAGGAGCGGGAGACGGCGGCGGCGCGGCGGCCGGCGGGTCGTCGAACAGGGCGTCGATGTCGTCCTGCGAATTGTCGGCCTTGGGCGCCGGCGCCGGGGCGCTTGCGGGTTCGGCGCGCGCGGCGGCCATGATCTCGTCGACCGTGGCCTGGGCGATGCCTTCGCCATGCAATTGCGGGCCATGCAGCAGCTTGGCGTCGCCGACGGGCTGACCGTCGGTCGGCGCGTCATGCACGTCCGGCCCCATGATGCGTAGCAGGCCTTCGAGTCGGTCCTCGATATGCGTCAGGGTCGAAACGACCTTGCGGATACGCTGCCCGGTGATGTCCTGGAACGAGCAGGCCTCGAAAATGCGCAGGCAGTTGGTGTCGACCAGCGACTTGAAGGCATCGGGATCGCTGGAATCGGCCGCCATGATCTCCTCGGCGGCGGCCATGATCTCGTTCGTCGCGCTCTCGGTTTCGCGGACGATGGTATCCAGTTCCCTGCCGGCGCGCGGCAGGCGGTCGGTTTTCAACTCATGCGGGCGTAGTCGCGCAATTTCGCCACGGGCGCGGGCGATGTAGCGCGCCAGATCCTGACAGTCCCGGTACAATGCCTCAATTCTCGGATCCGTAGCGTTCCTCGGGTCCGTGGCATTGCTTGCCGCCGGTTTCGCCATGCTCAACTAAACCTCCCGACGCCCCCGCCCGTCACGCGTCCGTCGTCGCCATCGCAGACTCGTCCAAAACGCGAACATTGCCTCAAAACCAGACAGTGTCCAAGCCCGTCGACACGCCCTAAGCCCTACCGCGACCCAGGGCCGGTAGTCCAGGCCAGACTATGCCCGTCCTCGTCTCCAATTCGTTACACATTAGTTCGTTTTTCGGTCAGTTGCGACGCGTTTCCCTGCGGCGCCACGCGATCTTGCACCCACCCGCCGCCCCCCATAGAGTGACCGCGCTCGCAAGCCATAACCGTTGTTCCACAAGGAATCCGAGATGACCGAAGGCCTTACCATCGATGATATCGACGTCGGCATGGAGGCGCGGTTCTCCAAGACGATCACCGACGCCGACATCGTCATGTTCGCCGGCGTGTCCGGCGACACCAATCCCGTCCATCTCGACCAGGAATATGCCGAGGGTACGATGTTCAAGGGCCGGATCGCCCACGGCATGCTGTCGGCGAGCCTGTTGTCGACCGTCTTCGGCACCCGGCTTCCCGGTCCGGGCTGCATCTACCTGTCCCAGACGCTGAAGTTCAAGGCCCCGGTCCGCATCGGCGATACCGTGGTGGCGACGGTGACGGCGCGCGAGGTCGTCCGGCCGAAGAAGCGCGTGATCTTCGACTGCGCCGTCCGCGTCGGCGAGACCGTCGTCGTCGAGGGCGAGGCGGTCATCATGGTTCCGGCGGCGGCCTGATCATGACGCTCTACCGCGACGCCCGCAGCCTGCCCCAGGATGCGCGTGGCGGCGTCGTCCTGCTCGGCAATTTCGACGGCGTGCATCGCGGCCATCAGGCGGTCATCGCGGCGGGGCGGCAGGTCGCCGACCAGGATGGCATCCGGCTCGGCGCGCTGACCTTCGAGCCGCATCCGCGCAGCCTGTTCGTGCCCGATACGGCACCGTTCCGGCTGACCGCGCTGCCGGCCAAGGCCCGGCTGCTGCATGGCCATGGCTGCGACTTCGTCGTCGCCCAGACCTTCGACCGTGCCTTCGCCGGGCTGGAGGCACGGGCGTTCGTCACCGAGATCCTGGTGGCGGGCCTGGGCGCCCGCCACGTCGTCTGCGGTTACGATTTCACCTTCGGCCGCCAGCGCCAGGGCCATGTCGAGGCGCTGGCCGACTGGGGCCGGGAACTCGGCTTCGGCGTCACCGTGGTCCAGCCGGTGACCCGCGAGGGCGAGATCTATTCGTCGACCCGCATCCGCGAGGCGCTGCGCGGCGGCCATGTCGCCGATGCCGCGGCGCTGCTCGGCCATGACTGGGAAATCGAAGGGCCGGTGATGCACGGCGACAAGCGTGGCCGGCTGCTCGGCTTTCCCACCGCCAATGTCGCGTTGGGCGATACGCTGGTGCCGCAACTCGGCGTCTATGCGGTCCGCGTCGCCGAGGCCGATGCCGAGGGGGCGCCGGTATGGCGACCCGGAGTTGCCAATCTTGGGCGTCGCCCGACCGTCGATGGTGAAAAATTGTCCTTCGAGGTCAATCTTTTCGACTTTTCCGGCGATCTCTACGGCCGCACCTTGCGGGTGGCCTTCGCCGCGTTCATCAGGCCCGAGCAGAAATTCGCCGGCCTCGACGCGTTGAAGGCCCAGATCGCGGCCGACGCCGGCGCGGCGCGGGCGATCCTTGCCGGCTAGGCAAGGGACTGCTATGAACCGCTACGAGTTTCCAGCCACGGCAGAGCGGTGCGCGTGACCAGGCGATCGGCCACAGGACGGCGAATTATCGGCCCGGCCCGTTAAGGCGGGCCGGGGTCGCACCAACCCTGTACCGGCGCCGGGGCCAAGGACAGGCCCGGCACCAGCCATGATTTCGCCGCAGCCATCTCATTTAAAGATCCGATCATGACCGTCGACTACAAGACCACCGTATTCCTGCCCGCGACCGACTTCCCGATGAAGGCCGGGCTGCCGGCCCTGGAGCCCAAGATCCTCGAGCGCTGGGAGCGCATCGGGCTCTACGCCAAGCTGCGCGAGGTGTCGCGCGGCCGCGAGAAGTTCGTGCTGCATGACGGCCCCCCCTATGCCAACGGCCATCTGCATCTGGGCCATGCGCTGAACAAGATCCTCAAGGACGTGGTCACCCGCAGCCAGCAGATGCTCGGCAAGGACTCCAACTATGTGCCGGGCTGGGATTGCCACGGCCTGCCGATCGAATGGAAGATCGAGGAAACCTACCGTGCCGCCGGCCGTGACAAGGACCAGGTGCCGATCGTCGAGTTCCGCCGCGAATGCCGCGATTTCGCCGAGAAGTGGATCGCGGTCCAGCGCCAGGAGTTCAAGCGCCTGGGCGTGGTCGGCGACTGGGAAAATCCCTACACGACGATGTCCTATCCGGCCGAGGCCCAGATCGTCCGGGAGTGCCTGAAATTCCTGACCAACGGCGGGCTCTATCGCGGCTCCAAGCCGGTGATGTGGTCGATCGTCGAGAAGACGGCGCTGGCCGAGGCCGAGATCGAGTATCACGACCACGTCTCGCCGACGATCTTCGTCAAGTTCCCCGTCGTCGCCCCGAAGGTGCCGGCGCTGGCGGGCAGCGGCATCGTGATCTGGACGACGACCCCCTGGACGATGCCGGGCAACCGCGCCATCGCCGCCAAGGACGATGCCGAATACGCCCGCATCCGCATCGACGCGGTGACCGAAAAGTCGACCGCCCGGGTCGGCGACGAGATCATCCTGGCCGTCGAACTGGCAGCCGGCGTGCTGGAAGCCTGCGGAATCACCGCCTCGACCGAGGTGGCCCGGATCAACGGTGCCGACGTCGTCGGCTCGGTCTGCGCCCATCCGCTACGCGGCCAGGGCTATGATTTCGACGTGCCGGTGCTGGCCGGCGATTTCGTCACGCTGGACCAGGGCACCGGTTTCGTCCACATCGCCCCGGGCCATGGCGAGGACGACTTCGCGCTCGGCCGCGACAACGGCATCCAGCCGCCGCATACCGTCTCGGAAGACGGCAGCTATTACCCGCATGTGCCGCTGTTCGCCGGCAAGCGCGTGCTGACCGCGGACGGCAAGGAAGGCGATGCCAACCGCGCCGTCGGCGAGGCGATCGCGGCGGCCGGCAATCTGGTCGGGCGCGGCCGGCTCAAACATTCCTATCCGCATAGCTGGCGGTCGAAGGCCCCGGTCATCTTCCGCAACACCCCGCAGTGGTTCATCTCGATGACCACGAACGACCTGCGCGCCAAGGCACTGGCCGCGATCGACGAGGTGCGCTGGGTACCCAAGCAGGGCCGCAACCGTCTCTATTCGATGATCGAGCAGCGCCCGGACTGGGTGATCTCGCGCCAGCGCGCCTGGGGCGTGCCGATCAGCGTCTTCGTCAACAAGAAGACCGGCGAGCTTCTGCGCGACGAGGCGGTCAACGAGCGGATCGTCCGGGCAGTCGAGGCCGAAGGCGCCGATGCCTGGTTCGCCAGCCCGGCCGAGCGTTTCCTGGGCGATGCCTATGACGCGACCGAGTACGAGCAGGTCAAGGACATCCTCGACGTCTGGTTCGATTCCGGCTCGACCCATTCGTTCGTGCTGGAGCAGCGGCCCGACCTGAAATGGCCGGCGTCGATGTATCTCGAAGGTTCCGACCAGCACCGCGGCTGGTTCCACTCGTCGCTGCTCGAATCCTGCGGCACCCGTGGCCGTGCGCCTTACGAGGCGGTGCTGACCCACGGCTTCATCGTCGACGGCGAAGGCCGCAAGATGTCGAAGTCGCTGGGCAACGGTGTCGAGCCGCAGGAGGTGATCGACCAGAACGGCGCCGACATCCTGCGGCTGTGGGTCGTCTCGTCCGACTATACCGAGGATCTGCGCGTCGGCCCGGCGATCATCAAGGCGCAGGTCGATTCCTACCGCCGCCTGCGCAACACCTTCCGCTACCTGCTGGGCGCGCTGGCCGGCTTCGACGAGGCCGAGCGGCTGCCGGCCGCCGAGATGCCCGAGCTGGAGCGGCTGATGCTGCACCGCCTGGCCGAGCTCGACCAACTGGTGCGCGAGGCGGTCGGCGATTTCGACTTCCATCGCATGTTCGTCGCCCTGCACCAGTTCTGCACCGTCGACCTCTCGGCCTTCTACTTCGACATCCGCAAGGATGCCCTCTATTGCGACGCGCCGACCTCGGTCGCGCGGCGGTCGACCCGCACCGTGATGGACGAGGTGTTCGAGCGGCTGGTGCGCTGGCTGGCGCCCTTCATCTGCTTCACCGCCGAGGAAGCCTGGCTGCAGCGTCATCCCTCCGAGGACGGCTCGGTCCATGCCGAAGTCTTCCTGGCGACCCCGGCCGACTGGCTCGACCCCGCGCTCGCCGCCAAGTGGGAACGCATCCGCAAGGTGCGTCGCGTCGTCACCGGCGCGCTCGAGGTCGAACGCGCGGCCAAGCGCATCGGCGCCAGCCTGCAGGCCCAGCCCGTGGTCCATCTGGGGCCTGAAGACCTGGCCGCCCTCGACGGCGTCGATTTCGCCGAAATCTGCATCACCTCGCGCATCGTGCTGACCACCGACCCGGCGCCGGAGGGGGCCTTCCGCCTGGCCGATGTCGACGGCGTCGCCGTCGTCCCGATGGCCGCCGAAGGCGCCAAGTGCCTGCGCTGCTGGCGGGTGCTGCCCGAGGTCGGGCTGGTTCACGATCATCCCGATCTCTGCGGCCGCTGCGCCGCCGCGGTGGCCTGACACGATGCGCTTGCTGGGATTTCTGGTCGCCGTTCTCGTCGTCGCGGCCGATCAGGGCTCGAAGGACGCCTTGATCGAGCTGATGAAGGAATACCCCGGCGGTCTCGCCGTCACCCCGTTCATGGACCTGGTGATGGTCTGGAACTACGGGGTCAGCTTCGGGCTGTTCAATAATGGCGATTCCAGCCAGCGCTGGATCCTGATCGCGATCTCCGGCGCGATCACCCTGTTCCTGATCGGCTGGCTGTGGCGGGCGCGCACCCGCTGGATCGCGCTGGCCCTGGGCTTGGTGATCGGCGGGGCGATCGGCAACATCGCCGATCGCGTCCGCCTCGGCGCCGTCGCCGATTTCTTCTATTTCCATATCGGCAACCATTATTGGCCGGCCTTCAATTTCGCCGACGCGGCGATCGTCTGCGGGGTCGGGCTGCTGGTCGCCGAATCGCTGTTTGCCAAGCGGGAGAGCCGGTAAGATGCCGTCCATGCCGATGTCTCGTTGCCTGCGGCCCGTCGTGCTGACGGGCCTCGTCGCCGCCACGGCCATGCTGGGCGGGTGCGATACCCTGCGCTCGACCTTCGGTCCCTCGAAGAAGCCGCCGGACGAATTCGCGGTGCTGACCAAGGCGCCGCTGGTGCTGCCGCCGGATTTCACCCTGCGTCCGCCCGAGCCGGGCGCGCCGTCGCGGGTCGAGACCGATCCGCGGCAGAAGGCGGCCACGACCCTCGGTGCGTCGACCGCGTCGTCGTCGGCCGGCGGCACGACCGTGGCGGAGGAGGATTTCCTCAAGCTCGCCGGTGCCGACAAGGTCGATCCCAATATCCGTCAGGTGGTGAACGCGGAACTGTCGCAGTTCATCGAAAAGGACAAGAGCTTCGTCGACACGCTGCTGTTCTGGCGCAAGCCGGAGCCGCCGGGCACGATCGTCAACGCGCCGGCGGAAGCCCAGCGTCTGCGCGCCACCGCCTCGGCCGGCGACCCGCCGACGACGGGCAATACCCCGACGATCCGGCGGCGCGACCGCGCGTTGCTCGAAGGGATCTTCTGACCGGACGCCCCGTTGGCTTGGCTATCCGGTACTCGCGTGCCACTATCGGCTGCGTAAGCTGATGGGTGCCCTAGTGGAATCGGTACGATGGCTCTGATCCTGGCGGTCGAGGACGACCCGGTCCTGCTGCGCCTCGTCGGTCTGGCGCTCAAGGATGCCGGCCACGACGTGATCACCGCGACCAATGGCCGCGAGGGTCTCGCGGCCGTGCTGCGTCATCGCCCGGCCCTGGTCGTCTCCGACATCACTATGCCGGAGATGGACGGTTTTGCCTTCCTCAAGGCGCTGCGCGACAACCATCGTCAGTTCGCCGACATGCCGTTCATCTTCCTGTCGGGCCTGTCCGAGCGGAAGGACATCATCGCCGGCCGGGCGCTCGGTGTGGACGACTATGTCACCAAGCCGATCGATGCGGATCTGCTGATCGCCGTCGTGGATTCGCGCCTGGCCCAGGTCGCGCGGATGCGGGCGCTGAAGGACCAGCAGATGGTCAAGCTCTACCGCCGCCTGATCCGGCCCGACGACGAGGCAGACGCGCCGGCCGCGTCGCCGGTGGTTCCTGCCGCCGCCCCGTCGGTTCGCATCGTCGCCGTCACCAACAGCGAGGTTGCGATCGAGCCGTCGCTGGCGGCCTTGGAAAAGGCCGGGATCGGGGTCGAGCGCCTGCGGTCGGGCCGGGCGCTGATCGACGCCGTCGCGTCGGGCGCGCCCGACCTGGTGCTGATTTCCTACAATACCGACGACCTGCAGGCACCGCTGGCGGTGATCACCGCGCGCGGGTCGTGCGACTACGATTTTCCGGCCCTGCTGCTGGTGCCGCCGGCGATGACCGATCTGTTGCGGGTCGCATCGGTGCCGGGTTTCGACGAGGTGATCGCCGGCAACGCGCCCGAGCGCGACCTGCTGTCGGCGATCTACGGCCTGCTGTCGCCGCGGGGGGCGGCGCAGGGGTGACCGGCCCGGTCCTGCGCCGCCTGCCGGAGACGCTGGTCAACCAGATCGCCGCCGGCGAGGTGGTCGAGCGCCCGGCCAGCGCGCTGAAGGAACTGGTCGAGAATGCCCTCGATGCCGGCGCCCGCCGCATCGACATCGGTCTGCGCAGCGGCGGCAAGGCCGAGATTTCGGTGGTCGATGACGGGCGCGGCATGACCGCCGACGATCTCGTGCTCGCGGTCGAGCGCCACGCCACCTCCAAGCTGCCCGACGACGACCTGGCCTGCATCGGCTTTCTCGGCTTCCGCGGCGAGGCGCTGCCGTCGATCGGCGCGGTCTCGCGGCTGACGCTGGTCTCGCGCCCGCGCGGCCAGGATACGGCCTTCGCGCTGACCGTCGATGGCGGGCGCCTCGACGGGCCGCGGCCCGCAGCCCACCCGCCGGGCACCCGGGTCGAGGTGCGCGACCTGTTCCATGCCACCCCGGCGCGGCTGAAGTTCCTCAAGGCCGACCGGGTCGAACTCGACCATGCGCTCGACCATGTCCGCCGGCTGGCGATGGCCCATCCCGATGTCGGCTTCACCGTCGCCGATGCCGGCCGCGTCGTGCTGCGCCTCGATGCGACCCAGGGCGACCTGTTCGAGGCGCGGCTCGAGCGCCTGGCCCAGATCCTCGGCCGCGACTTCGCCGAAAACGCGGTGCGCATCGATGCGGCGCGCGACGGGGTGCGGCTGACCGGCTTCGTCGGGCTGCCGACCTTCAACCGCGGCACCGCCCGCCACCAGTATCTCTGCGTCAACGGCCGCCCGGTGCGCGACAAGCTGTTCCTCGGCGCGATCCGCGGCGCCTATATGGACGTGCTGGCCCATGACCGCCATCCGGTGGTGGCGCTGTTCCTCGATCTGCCGTCCGACATCGTCGACGTCAACGTCCATCCGGCCAAGGCCGAGGTGCGCTTCCGCGACGGCAACGCCATCCGCGGGCTGATCGTCGGGGCGATCCGCCATGCCCTCGACGGGGCCGGCCAGCGCGCCTCGACCAGCAATACCGCTGTCGCCCTCGACCTGTTGGCGCGCGAGCAGCAGCGGGCCCCGGCACCGCAGTTCCAGTGGCAGCCGCGACCCGGCGGCCCGTCGCCGTCCCACGCGCTGCGCGAGCAGGCGGCGGCCTATCAGGCGCCCTTGGCCACCGGCGTCGCCCAGCCTTCGGCGCGGGCCGAGATGCCGCCGGCCGACGCAGTGGCCGAACTGCATCCGATGGGGGCGGCAAGGGCCCAGTTGCACGGCACCTATATCGTCGCCCAGACCGCCGACGGCATCGTCATCGTCGACCAGCATGCCGCGCATGAGCGGCTGGTCTACGAGCGGATGAAGGTCGAACTGGCCGACCGCGGCGTGGCGCGCCAGATGCTGCTGCTGCCCGAGGTCGTCGAGCTCGATGCCGGCGACGCCGACCGGCTGGTGGCGCGGGCCGGCGAATTCGCCGAGTTGGGCCTGGTCATCGAAGCCTTCGGCCCCGGCGCGGTACTGGTGCGTGAGACGCCGGCGGCGCTGGGCCAGAGCGACGTGCATGGCCTGGTGCGCAACCTGGCCGACGAACTGGCCGAGATGGACCAGAGTCTGGGGCTGAAGGAACGCCTCGACCATGTCTGCGCCACCATGGCCTGCCACGGCTCGGTGCGCGCCGGCCGGCGGCTGTCGGCCGACGAGATGAACGCCTTGCTGCGCGAGATGGAGCGGGTGCCCAATTCCGGCCAGTGCAATCACGGCCGCCCGACCTACGTTACCCTGAAGCTTGGCGATATCGAGCGGCTGTTCGGGCGGAAATAGGCGTTCAGAACCGGGCGACCACGCCGGCCTGCCAGACCCAGCCGCGATTGGCGGCACGCGGGTTGCCGCTGTAGCTGGTCCAGCGCTCGAACTCGGTACCGGCCGTCAGGTTGATCCCCGGTCCCAGTTCATACGAGCCGCCGATTTCGACGGCATCGTAGCGATCGTGGCCGAGCGTCGCGCCGCCGGTATCGAGGGCCGCGACCTGCGCCGCGGCATAGCCGACACCGTAGCGCCAGCGGCCGTCGAGGCGGACGAGGCCGATGTTCCAGTCGGTCTCGCGCCCCTGCACCGGCGTGGTCGCGGCGCGTACCGTGCCGTGGTCGTCGGCCTTGAAGGCGGCACCCAGGATGAACTCGGCATGGCGCAACTGTCCGCCGATATTCCAGGCCTGCTGGTCGCGAAACAGCCCGCCGCCCGAATTCTCGACCCGGGTGGCGAGATAGCCCGCCGACAGCGCCAGTTCGACGGTGCCGATCTTCCGCAGATAATTGATACCCAGCGAAACCCGGTCGCCCTGTTGGCCGAGGTCGCCGGAACCCTGGAAGGCAGTATCGATCGTGCCGGGGCAGTTCTGGCTGACCGTCGGGCCGTTCTGGGTCGGCGAGTCATAGCCGCCCGGCAGCGCGATGCAGCCGTCCGGGGTGTAGGACAAGCCGATCTGCAGCCCGTCGATCCGCGGTGTGTAATAGACGAGCCGCGAACTTTTCGGCGAGTCGACGAAGCTGGACGAACGGCGGGCGAGATTGGCGGGCGGGATCACCATGCCGGTGAAATCCCCGGCCGGCCGGTTGATCAGCCAGGGATCGCCGGAGCCCTGGATGCCCGGCATCGCGTAGTGCATCAGATAGGCGGCGCTGCGCACCCGGCCCAGTTCGAAGCGGCCGAAGGCGTGTTCGAGAAAGATCCAGGATTGGTCGACCTGGTTGCGCGCGTGCGCCTCGCCGCGCAGCACGATGCGAAATCCGGTCTTCGCGCCGTCGTCGAGCACGGTGTCGCCGCCGAAGGTCAGGCGCGAGCGGCGATAGATCGCGAAGTCGCGACGGCCGGACGGGGCCGTCTGGTCGACGCCGGCAAGATAGGCTTCGAACACGGCCCCCACCGAAACCTTGATCGGTTCGGCGGCGAGGGCGGGCAGGGCCGCGACGACCAGGCCGGCGGCAAGGCCCAGCGCCCGCATCGTCAGCGATGGCGCAGGAACACGAGCCTGGCGGCGCCGTAGACCCGTTCGTCCAATGCCGCGAAACCGGACGGCGGCAACAGGACGCCTTTCGCCGGGATCTCGGCGACGACGAGGGCCCCCGGTGCGATCCAGCCCTGTGTCGCCAGCGCCGACAGGATCTGCGGCACCAGCCCGTCGGCATAGGGCGGGTCGGTGAAGACGAGGTCGAAGGCCTGCGGCGCCTTGCCCGGCAGCACCGCGTCGCGCTGGAACACCTGCGGGCGGTCGATGCCGCACCCGCTGGCGTTGCGTTCGATCAGCCGGCAATGGGCCGGCGCCTTTTCGATGAAGGCCACCTGGGCGGCGCCGCGCGACCATGCCTCCAGCCCCAGCGCGCCGGTGCCGGCGCAGGCGTCGAGCACCCGGGCCTCGCGCGGCCAGGCCGGGCGGTCGTCGTCGAGCGGGGCGAGGGCGGCGTTGTGGGCCAGGATCGAGAACAGCGCCTCGCGCGTGCGGTCGCTGGTCGGGCGGATCGCCTGGTCGGGACCGGTCTCGAGCTTGCGGCCGCGATACTTACCGCCGACGATCCGCACGCTCGGGTTCCGTCTTCACTTTCTCGCCCTTCTTCAGGCCGAGCTGCTCGCGCAGCACTTTGCCGGCGACCTCCTTGACGGCGCCTTCTTCGAGCTGGCCCAGCTGGAACGGGCCGTAGGCGACCCGGATCAGGCGGCTGACCGGCATGCCGAAGAAGTCGAGCACCTTGCGGATCTCGCGGTTCTTGCCTTCGCGCAGGGTCATGGTCAGCCAGGTGTTCGAGCCCTGCACCTTGTCGACCGCCGCCTTGATCGAGCCATAGGCGATGCCGTCGACGGTGATCCCCTGGTCGAGCCGGTCGAGGACCTTCTGGTCGGGCGCGCCATGCACGCGCACACGGTAGCGGCGCAGCCAGCCGGTCGAGGGCAGTTCCATCCGCCGGGCGATCTCGCCGTCATTGGTCAGCAGCAGCAGGCCCTCGGAATTGAAGTCCAGCCGGCCGACCGAGATGACGCGCGGCAGGCCGGGCGGAAGGCTGGCGAACACGGTCGGGCGACCCTGCGGGTCGCGATGGCTGGTCACCAGGCCCTTGGGCTTGTGATAGAGCCACAGCCGGCTCGGCTCGGCCTCGGGCAGCGGCTTGCCGTTGACCGTCACGGTCTGGCCCGGCACCACGTTGTAGGCGGGCGAGGACAGGACCTTGCCGTCGACCGCGACCCGGCCCTCGGCAATCAGCTTCTCGGCATCGCGGCGCGAAGCGACGCCGGCCCGGGCGATGACCTTGGCGATACGCTCGCCGGTGCGCGTTTCGCTCATGCCGCCGCACTCGCCGCGACCAGCGCGCGATGCAGCGCCGCGTCGCCCGGGTTGATCGTGAATTCGGGATGCCATTGCACGCCGATGCAGAAGCGGCGCGTCGGATCCTCGATGCCTTCGATGACGCCGTCCTCGGCCACCGCGTTGACGACGCAGCCGGGGGCCGGCGCGCGGACGGCCTGGTGATGGGCCGAGTTCACCGCCAGGCGATCGGCGCCGACGATGCGGTGCAGCAGCGTGCCGGCGGCGACGACGACGTCGTGGCCGGGTTCGTTGCGCGGGTTCGGCTGCTCATGGGCGAAGCCGTCGGGGAAGTCGTCCGGGATATGCTGGACCAGCGTGCCGCCCAGCACGACGTTCAGCAATTGCTGGCCGCCACAGATGCCCAGGATCGGCATGTCACGCTGATGCGCGCCGCGGATCAGGGCGAATTCGAACTCGGTCCGCGCGGTCTTCAGCTTGACCGTGTCATGCCGGCTGGCATCGCCGAACAGGGCCGGGTCGACGTCGAAGGCGCCGCCGGTCACGATCAGCCCGTCGAGCAGGTCGAGGTAGTGGCCGACCAGGTCGGGGTGGTGCGGCAGCGGCAACGGAACGCCCCCGGCGTCGGCCACCGCGCCGCAATAGTTCTGGCGCAGGGCGTACCAGGGGAATTTCGAATACCCGCCGGGCTCTTCCGAGTCGAGGGTCAGGCCGATCAGGGGCGCGCTCATGGATCAGCGTTTACCGCGAAGGCCCCGGGGCGGCAAGCGTCACACCGCGACGATCAGGCAACCTTCGCTCAGCCCCTCGCCGGGATAGCCCCATTGATGGCTGACGATGCGGCTGGCGCCGACGCGGTAGTCGACGTTGTGATGGGTATGGCCGTGGATCCACAGCGGCGGGCCATGGCGCGCGATCAGCGCGGTGAGATCGGAGGCAAAGGCCGGCGACAGGCTGTCGCCGGCAAAGCGCGGCGCGACCGACCGCGGCGTCGGCGCATGATGGGTGACCACGACGGTCGGCCCGGGGTGGTCGCGGCCAAGTTCGGCGTCGAGCCAGCCGGTCGCGGCCTCGTGCAGGCCGGCGGCATCTTCCGGCCGGAACAGCCCGTCGCCGAAGCGGATGCGCTTGTGGTCGTAGAGCAGGTCGGCCGCGCGCTCGCGGGCCGTTGCCGCCACCTCGGGGCCGTAGAGCCGGTAGTCGGTCCAGGCGGTGCAGCCCAAGAGGCGCAGCGCGCGCCCGCGGATGTCCAGCGTGCAGGCGTCCCCGTCGAGGAAATGGATGCCCGCCGTCGCCGCAGCGGTTCGGAGATCGGCGATCAGGGCCGCGTGATCGTGATTATAGAACTCGTGATTGCCCGAGACATAGACGACGGGCAGGCCCGGGAACGTCGCGGCCGCCCAGCCGATGCCGCGCGTGCCGTTGGCGATATCGCCGGCCAGCACGACGACGTCGGCGCCGTCCACCGCGGCGCGGGTGGCGGCCGAGATGCCGGCGATGGCCCGACCCGGATCGGTGCCGTTCTTCTCGGCCAGGCGGCGGCGGACGTCGAGATGCAGGTCGGAGACGATGGCGAGGCGGATATCGGTCATGGACCGATCTTGGCCCGAGGTGCCGAAGCTGGACAAGCCGGCCGTCGGGCGGGCACAGTTGGCGCCATGACGATCCCGGCGCCCCCGAACTTCACCCGCAAGGTTCCCGACGGCGACAACCGCGAGCGGCTGGTCTGCGGCGATTGCGGCTATATCGCCTATTCCAATCCCAAGATCGTCGTGGGGGCGGTGGTCGAGGGCGACGAGGGCCGGGTGCTGCTCTGCCGTCGGGCGATCGAGCCGCGTTCCGGGTTCTGGACCCTGCCGGCCGGCTACATGGAGGAGCGCGAGACGTCCGAGGCCGGCGCGGCGCGCGAGGCCGAGGAGGAGGCCGGGGCGATCATCGCCATCGACGGCCTGCTCGCCGTCTACAACATACCGCGGATCAGCCAGGTGCAGCTGATCTACCGCGCGCGGCTGGCCGAGCCGGTCTTTGCCGCCGGACCCGAATCGCTCGAGGTCCGTCTGTTCGCCTGGGACGATATCCCATGGACCGAACTGGCCTTTCCCAGCGTCCATTGGGCGCTGCATGCTTGGCGCCAGGCTGCCGGCCGGCCGCTCGGCGCGCCGGCCGTCAATCCGCCCGGCGAAAGCGGGAACTACAGCACCGGTCAGAAGAACGGCTTGTGATTTCAGGGTCTTATCGCTAGATCTCAGCGATGTCCAGATCGCAATCCGGGGCCGCCGGCCGGCCCTATCATCATGGTGACCTGCGGAATGCCCTGATCGGCACCGCCCTGAAACTCTTGGAAACCGAAGGCGTCGCCGACCTCTCCCTGCGGCGCCTGGCGCGCGAGGCCGGCGTGTCGGCCACGGCGCCCTACGCTCATTTTGCCGACCGCCAGGCGGTGCTGGCGGCGGTGGCCGAGGCCGGCTTCGCGCTGCTCGATGCCGATCTCGGCCTGGCCGAGGAGGCAATGGCCGAACAGGGACCGGCCAAGCAATTGACGGCACTCGGCGCCGCCTATGTCGGTTTTGCCACCGATCATCCCGCGCTGTTCCGGCTGATGTTCGGATCGACGCTCGCCGATCTTTCGTCGGTCGCATCGGTACAGGAGGCTGGGCGGGCGACCTACGCCCGGATCGACGCGGCGGTTGCCCGGCTGCGGCCGGAGGCCGCCGCCGGCACCGCCTGCTGGTCGATGATGCACGGCTTGGCCGTATTGGTGCTCGACAACAAGCTCGGCGAGGATTTCCGCGCCCGCAGCGAACTGGTCGAAGGTTCGCTGGCTTATCTGGTTGCCGGCCTCACCGCTGCTTGAGGCGGTCGACGACCGCCAGCATCGCGTCGAGATTGGCCCGGCCCAGCCGGTCGGCCCGTTCCGGCGACCAGCCAGCGCGTTCATCCGGCGTTTCGATCGTGTCCTTGAACGGCTGTTCGAGCGTCATGGCGAGGCAGCCGAAGGTTTCGGCCAGGTAGTTCGAGCACAGCGCCAGATTGGCCTTGCCCGGCGCCGACGGCGGATAGCCCTTGGCGGTCTGGAAATCGGGGCTGGCGCGGACGAGCGCCTCGGCATAGTCGAGATGCAACTGCCGCTGGCGTTCGGTCAGCGACGGAATGCCGAAAGCGGTGACCAGGAAGTTGTAGGCCAGCACCTCGTCGCCATGGACGTCGAGGCAGAAATCGATGCCGCGGTCCCGCATCGCCTGGCGCACCAGGAAAACCTCGGGGCTGCGCTCCATCGTCGCCACGCCCCATTCGCGGTTCAGATCGGCCCCGGCGGCGTTGGTGCGCAGGTGGCCCCGGCGCGATCCGTCCGGGTTCATGTTTGGCACGACGTGGAAGGTCGCCTTCGCGCGCAGGGTGCGGGCGACCGGATCGGCGGGATCGAGCAGCCGGCGCAGGAACCCCTCCATCCACCACGACGCCATGGTTTCGCCGGGATGCTGGCGGGCGATCACCCACAGATCGGGCTTGTCGGTCGTGGTCTCGCCGATGCGCAGATAGTCGAGATCCTGTCCGTCGAGCGTGGTGCCGAGCACCTCGAGCGTCGCCCCCGGACGGGCCGCGCATTCGGCCACGAAATCGGCATGACGCTCGCGCGAATAGGGTGCGAAATAGGCAAAGTAGACCTGGTCGGCCTGCGGGACATGCCGGATGGTCAGCACGCCGTCGGCATAGCTCGTGTCGACGCGGAACCAGTCTCGCCGGTCGTAGGAAGCGACCGCGCGATAGCCGTCCCAGCCGCCGGGATAGGAGGTGGCGCCGGCATTGGTCAGATGCAGCGTGCAGTCGCGGCCCCTGGCGCCGGTCAGGCGGAAATGGAACCACTGGCGGAAATCGGCTTGGCCGTCGGGGCGGATGGCCAGCCGGATATCGGCGGGATCGTCACAGGCGAGGCACTCGATGTTGCCGCCGTCGAATTCGGCTGAAATCTTCACGAAACGTCCTCTCAGGCTTCGGCCGGCATGTGGCGCTTGATCAGCGGCATCTGGGCGATGCCGAACAACAGCGTCAGCGGCATGATCCCGAACAGCTTGAACGAGATCCAGAATTCGGTCGAGAAGCCCCGCCAGACCACCTCGTTCAGGATCGCCAGCACGACGAAGAAGATGGCCCAGCGCCGGGTGAGGATATCCCAGCCGCGATCGTCGAGGGTGAGGGCCGCGCCGAGCAGCGGCTTGAGCAGCGGCCGGCGCATGACGAGGCCCCCGAACAGAATCGTGGCGAACAAGAGGTTGACGATGGTCGGCTTCAGCTTGATGAACAGATCGTCCTGCAGGATCAGCGTCAATCCGCCGAAGATGACGACGAAGATGGCGCCGACCAGCGGCATGATCGGCAGCTTGCGTGTCATCGCCCAGGAAACGCCGAGGGCGGCAACCATCGCCACCATGAAGGCGGCGGTGGCGTGGAAGATCCCGAACTTGGCATTGCCGACGAAGAAGACGACAAGCGGCCCTGCCTCCAGTGCCAGCTTGATCAGCGCGGAACCGGCGCTCGACTCGGCGGCGGTCGTCGGCTTGGTCGGTGCATCGGTGTTGCGGATATCGGCCATCGTGCTCGGTCAACTCATGCCTGATCGGACTATGATTGCCGTGGGGCGAAGGCTTGCCCGCCCACGGCTCAGCAGGAATAGCACATCGGCAGGCCGGCCGATCAAGAATTGCCGTTGCCGCCGGTGGCCTGCGCCCGTGTCCTCACCGGCCGCGCATTGCCCGATAGACCCGCCCGTTATAGGCGATGATCAGCGGCATGAAGACGACCACGGCAATCAGCATCACGAACAATGTGGGGCGGCTGGCCGAGGCATCCCACACGGTCAGGCTCGATCGCGGATCGAGGCTCGAGGGCAGCACGAACGGAAACATGCCCACCCCGGCCATGGCGACCACCCCGCCCACGCCCATCCCGGAAAAGACCAGTGCCAGACGTTCCAGCCGCAGGTTGAAGCAGAGCAGGGCGATCGCCGCGCCGACGAAGCCGGCGGCGGGCGCGATGGCAAACCAGGGATGGTCGGCGTAATTTGCCAGCCAGGCTCCGGTCTCGACCACCACCACCTTGGTCAGCGGATTGGACGGGCCGTTCGGATCCGCGCCACCGACGATGCGCAGACCGGGCAGGGCGGCGGTCCATACCCAGGCGACCGCCAGCAGGATCAGCGTCAGGGCGGAGGCGCCCATGCCCCAGCCGCGCGCGCGATCGGCGATGCGATCTTCGGTCTTGGCGACGATCCAGGCCGCGCCGTGCATCACCAGCATGGCGAGCGAGAGCGAGCCGCAGAGCAGGGCGAAGGGCTGCAGCAACCCGCCCGGGCCGCTCTCGTAGGTCGGCCGCATCGTGGCGTCGAGGCGAAAGGGGGCGCCGAGCAGGACGGTACCGACCGCGATCCCGAAGACCAGCGTCGGGATCAGCCCCGAGACGAACAGCATGCCGTCCCACCAGCCACGCCAGGCGGTATGCTCGATCCTGCGGCGGAACTTGAAGCCGATCGGACGCAGGATCAGCGCCAGGAGTACCAGCAGCAGCACGTCGTAGAAGCCGGAAAAAGCGGTCGCATAGACCTGTGGCCAGGCCGCGAACATCGCGCCCCCGCCCAGGACGAACCAGACCTGGTTGCCTTCCCAGGACGGGCCGGCCGTCTCGATCACGGCGCGGCGCTCGGCATGGCTGCGGGCGACGAAGGGCAGCAGGATCGCGGTGCCGAAATCGAAGCCCTCGGTCACGGCGAAGCCGATCAGCAGGACGCCGAGCAGTGCCCACCAGATCAGGCGAAGGTCTTCGTAGGACAGCGGGATCGGCATGACGACACTCAAATCGGCAAGTTGCAGGCTGAGACCGAGGCGATGGCGGGAAATCCGTTCGGGCAGGCGATGCCCGCGGCGAAGCTGCTGCCGAACCACGGCCCCGTGATCTCAAGTTGTCTCTTTGAAAGCCGAGTATCTCTATCACCGCCCCGTCGGGCAATGCGCCGTGGCAATCTGGCACATATATCTTGGTATGTGTTCCGTGCCGCTAGGCCGTATCGCGGACAGTGCCGTCGGCTGCGTCGCGGCATGCCCGCTCCAGCGCGGCGGCCAGGACGTCGGCCCGGTAGGGCTTGGCGATGATGGCAAAGCCGTCGCGCGAGGTCTCGGCCGCGGCGGCATTCGAACCGGAGGCGAGCAGGATCGGCAGCGTCGGAAAATGCTGGCGCACCTTGCGTGCCAGGTCGAGCCCGCCCATGCCTCCCGGCATGATCAGGTCCGAGAACAGCACATCGAAACGCTGGCCGCCGAGCAGAACGGCCAGCGCCGTGCGGGCATCGCGGACATGCTGGGTTTCGCAGCCGAGCATCGCCAGCGTCTTGGCCGCGATCGCGGCGACGTCGTCGTCATCCTCGACCATCAAAACGCGCCGCCGCGCCGCCGCCTGCGTCGTCGCCGGCCGGTTCGGATCCGGCGCGGCATCGTGCCCATCGGCGCGCGGCAGATGCAGCGCGACGGTCGTGCCTTGGCCAGGCGTCGAGGCGATGGTGGCAAAGCCGCCGGATTCCTGGGCGAAGCCCTGCACCTGAGCCAGGCCGAGGCCGCTGCCCTTGCCGACTTCCTTCGTCGTGAAGAACGGCTCGAACACGTCCTGCAGATGTTCCGGGGCGATGCCTGTGCCGGTATCGCTCACCGACAGGGCGACGAACTGCCCACCCGCCTCCTCGACATTCCGCCCCTCGATGCGGATCAGCCCGCCGTCGGGCATGGCGTCGCGGGCATTGATGCAGAGGTTGAGCAGCGCAAGCTCGAGTTCGTCGACATCGCAGAAGATCGGCCACAGGCCGGCATCGAGCCGCAGCACCACCTTGATGTCGCCGCGCAGCGACCTGTCCAGCAACTCGGCCAGTTCGGCCGATCGCGCCGGCAGGTCGACGACACCGGGGGTCAGCGTGCGCCGGCGCGAAAAGGCCATCAACTGCCGGACCAGCCTGCCGCCGCGCTCGGCTGCGCGTTCGATCGCCTCGATCGCGCGTTCGTGTTCGCCGGCCCGGCCAGGCAGATGCAACAGCTCGGCATTGCCCATCACCACCATCAGGATGTTGTTGAAATCGTGCGCGACCCCGCCGGCCAGCCGCCCTACCGCTTCGCGTTTTTGCGTCTCGATCAGTCTTTCCTGGATCCGCCGGCGCTCGGCGGTTTCGGCGTCGAGCTGGCGGCCGCTCTCCTCGACGCGCTGTTCGAGGTCGCGTGCGAGATGGCGCTGCTGCCCCTCGGCCTCGCGCAGGGCCTGGTTGCTCAGCGACAGGTCGCGGACAGCGCGTGCATAGAGCGCGGCGGTCTCGACAAGCAGGACCACCAGCACGAAACTCGCCGCCAGCAGACCGTAGATGCGCCCCGCATAAAAGCCGAGATCGAACCGCCCGGCATTGAAGACGGCGCTGAGGCCGATATCGGCGAGCCAGGCGCACATGACGACCATCAGCCACAGATCGAGGGCGCTGCGCCCCGGCTGGCTCCACAGAATCGCCAGCGCGACCGCCGACATCAGCCACACCGTGGCGACGACACCCTTCATGACCGGGGTATAGCCGTTTCCCTGCATGATGGCAGGCAGGCTGTCGCGCCCGGCGGTGACCACCAGCGTCACCAGCACGACGGCGAGCACCGCGGCCGCTGCCAGCGTCAGCACGGCGCGGCCCGCCGTGAGATTGGCCGGCAGGGCGTCCCCGCCTCGTTTCAGCAGCACGTAGGCGATCACGGCGGCCGGGAAGCCTGCATGCCAGATCATGTACAGCCAGGCCGTGGTCTGCGGCCCGGCACCGAACATCCCGGTCGGAGTGACGAGGCCGGGGAAGGTCAGCGCATGGGGAATGACGATCAGACCCGTGAACAGGTAACCCGTCGCCAACGCCATCAGGCTGCGCGAGCGGAGGATGGCGGCTTGGCCGAACACCAGCGCCGCGGTGATCAGGTCGATGACGACGAGCGCCGCCTCATAGGCCGGAATGAACGCCTGGACGGGCGGCAGGGGGCGATCGGCAAACGGCACTGAAAGAGAGAATGCAAGCGCCGATATGGCAATCAAACCGATCGCCATGCGTCGTTCGGTCTTTTCCGCCGGCAATGTCGACAGGAATATTCCCTGGTTTTCCATCCCGTCCTCACTATGCAGCATTGCGCATAGCTGATCCATTGCCGGATTTTTCGTTCTTCGTGTCAATTAAACACGGAGTCGCATGGGGGCCGACATCCGCTGATGGCCCGATTTCGCGAGAGTAATGTGTCGGCTGTACCGGGTTTTTAGACGCGCCTACTGGGCAGGTCTTCAACCAGTCGGTGAAGACATTTACCCGCGCGATAGTCGACGATGAACTGGAGTGGCAAGAGCCTGCCGGTCACCGACGAGATGATTGACGGCCAGGCGCTGTGCGCCAGCGGCGGCGTGGTCTGACGCGGACTTTCCAGCGCGCCAGCCCGAACTTATCATCCGCGCGCTGCGGGAAGGGGCGGGGCCCCGCCCGTGGGATGATGGGAGACTGGCGCATGCGCCCGGCCGACCGCCTGTTCCAGATCATCCAGATCCTGCGCCGCGCCCGCGGCCCGGTGACCGCGGATGCCGTTGCCGCCGAACTCGAGACGTCCAGGCGCACGATCTATCGGGATATCCAGACCCTGATCGGCCAGCGCGTGCCGATCCGCGGCGAGGCCGGGCTGGGCTACGTGCTCGAAGGCGGCTTCGACATGCCGCCGCTGATGCTGACACCCGACGAGATCGAGGCCGCCGTGCTGGGCGCGCAGTGGGTGGCCGGGCGCGGCGATCCGGTCCTGGCCAAGGCTGCAGGCGACCTGATTGCCAAGATCGCCGCCGCCGTGCCTGAGCGGCTGCGGCCCTTCGTGCTGGAACCGACGGCCGGCACCGCCCCGGCCTGGAATCATCCGGTCGACACGATCGACATTGCCGCGGTCCGTGCGGCGATCCGCGCCGGCCGCAAGATCGCCCTGCGCTATCGCGACGAGCAGGGGCGCGACAGCGAGCGCACGGTCTGGCCGGTCACGATCGGTTACCTCGCCGCGGTGCGCCTGCTGTTTGCCTGGTGCGAACTGCGCCAGGACTTCCGCAGCTTCCGTACCGATCGGGTCACGGCAGCGACATTCCTGGACGATCGCTACCCGGAACGTCCCGCCGCCTTGCGCCATCGCTGGCGGCGCAGCCGGGACTGGATCGCCGAGGGTTAGGTCCGGTTCACCGAGACGCCGCCATCGGCCAGCAGGGCGCTGCCGGTGGTGAAGCTCGACGCATCCGACGCAAGATAGAGCACCGAGCGTGCGATCTCGTCGGCCGTCGCCCAGCGGCGCATCGGATAGAGGCTGGTGATGAAGTCGCGGGCTTCCTGCGTTCCGTTCATCGCGCGTGCCATTTCGGTGTCGGTGGCGCCGGGCAGGATCGCGTTGACCCGCAGGTGGTCGCGCCCGTATTCCACCGCCAGCGCCTGGGTCAGTCCGATCAGCCCGGACTTGGAGGCGGCATAGGCGGCGACGCCGGGGAAGCCCACCGTGTAGCCGACGAAGGTCGAGGTGAAGATCAGCGAGCCGGCGCCGCGTGCCAGCATCGCCGGGATCTGATGCTTGGCGCCCAGGAAGGCCGAGGTCAGGTTGGTTTCGACGGCATGGCGCCAGTCTTCGGCGGCGATGCCGGGGGTCGGGCCCATCGGATGGATCGTCGCGGCATTGTTGAAGGCGATGTCGAGACCGCCGAAGTGCTCGACCGCCAGCGCGACCAATGACCGGGCATAGGATTCGTCGGTGACGTCCCCGGCCAGCGCGACCGCGCGGTCGGGGCCGAGTTCGCCGACGAGGCTGTCGAGTTCGGCCTTGCGGCGGGCGCCCACGACCACCCGCGCCCCTTCGGCGGCGAACAGCCTGGCCGTCGCCCGGCCGATGCCGGAGGAGGCGCCTGCGATCAACGCGACCTTGTGGTTCAGGGCAGTCATCGGAGTTCCTCCTCGAAGGATGAGCGGGAAGCGCAGACTGATCGTGGGCGATCGTCGCGGCACTCCGCTTCATGCCGGGCAATTCGGTCGAATTGAACGACATGCAGCGGACAGCGCGGGAAGCGCCGCCATGCCAGGTTCGATGGATCAGACAGCCATAGGAATGATGTCATGCCTTCGAAGACGGAAGAGACGAAATCGGCCATCCGCCTTGTCCGCCACCTGCCGCGAGGGAGGGCCATGCCGATCGCGGTAAGGCATGCGATCGGCCGCAGCGCGCTCGGTCCCGTTCTGGTGGCGGCCACGCCATCGGGCATCTGCGCCGTGCTGCCGGGTACGGATGCGGAAGCACTCGTCGCCGATCTGCGGCGCCGACTGCCCCGTGCCCTGATCGGGCAGCGCGACGAACTGCCCGCCGGCTGGCTGGCGAAGGTCGAGGCCTGCATCGCCGATCCCGCCCGAGGGCTGGACCTGCCGCTCGATCCGCAGGGTAGCGATTTCGAACGCCGCGTCTGGCGGGCCCTGTGCGCCATACCCGCCGGCCGGACGATCAGCTACGCCGAGCTTGCCGGTCGACTTGGCGCGCCGCGGGCGGCGCGGGCGGTGGCGCGCGCCTGCGCGGCCAATCCGATCGCCGTCGCCGTGCCTTGCCATCGGGTGCGGCGTGGCGATGGCGGGCTGGGCGGCTATCGCTGGGGGATCGAGGTAAAGCGGGCGCTGCTGGCCGCCGAGGCGGCGTGAGGGCAGGTCAGCGGCGCAGCCCGCTGCCTTGCGGGAAATGCCCGGCACCGGCGATCTCGACCCAGCCGTGTTTCGATTGCTCGAACACCGACCGGGACGGGGCGGGGTGGGTCGGGTCGGCCAACGCGCCGACGGCGACGCCGATCCAGCCGGGCAGGTTCTCGGCCTGCCAGTACACCGTCGATCCGCAGGTCGGGCAGAAATGGTTGCGAACCCGGCCGCCACTTGCGGCGATGCGGGTATAGGTGGTGGTCGGCCCGGAAATCGTGACAGCCTCGGCGGGATGGAAGGCGCCGAGGCCGAAGGCGCTGCCGGTCCGTCGCTGGCAGTCGATGCAGTGGCAGGCGACCACCAACGGCGACGGCCCGGGCAGCGACAAGGTAAGCGCACCACAGGCGCAACGTGCACTGTGCATCCGATGTCCTGACATGTTGGGGGAGGGGCCGCAATTGCGGCGGCGGATGGACTGGACGCCCGCGCCGGTCGCTTGTCAACCCAGCAGCGCGTCGAACTGGCCGGCGCAGACGGCCAGCGCGTCCGATGTCTGGTCGGCCTTGGCCATCGCCATCGCGCCGGAATAGGCGGCGACGACGAAGGCTGCAAGCGCTTCCGCGTCCTGCCGGCCCTCGGCGCGCAGTTTGCCGGCCAGGGCACCGCGCCAGCGTGCAAACACGGCCTGGATTTCCGCGCGGAAATCAATGTCCGACAACGACAGTTCCAGTGCCAGGTTGTTCAGCGGGCAACCCGAGACCGCCCCGCGCGCATCGAGGCCGGCGATGATGTCGGCCAGCACGGCGCGGATGCCTGCGGCGGTGCTCGGTGCCGCCAGCACCGGATCGATCCAGGTTTCCTGCACCTGGGGGGCGACGCGTTCGGCAATGACGGCCAGGCCCAGCGCCTTCTTGGTCGGGAAATGATGGTAGAGCGCGCCGCCGGTGACCCCGGCCTGCCGCATCAGGTCATGCATGCCGGTGGCGTGATAGCCCTGGCGCTGGAATGCCTCGGCCGCCACGTCGAGCACGCGGCGGCGCAGCCCCTCGGGATCGTTGGTGCGCTTTGCCATTGCAGCACTCTATTCCATTGACAAGACCGGACAACTGGTTTGTTTTAAAACCGGACAACCGGTCTGTAAATATGAGGAGAAAGCGATGCTGAGCCCAATCGTCGAACTGCGCCGCTATGCGTTGCATCCCGGCCGCCGGGACGATCTGATCGCGCTGTTCGACCGCGAATTCGTGGAAGCGCAGGAGGCGACCGGGATGACCGTGATCGGCCAGTTCCGCGACCTGGGCGATCCCGACAGCTTCGTCTGGCTGCGCGGTTTTCCCGACATGGCCGCGCGCAAGGCCTCGCTGACCGCGTTCTATGGCGGACCGGTCTGGGCGCGGCACCGCGACGAAGCCAACGGCACGATGATTGATTCGAGCAATGTCTTCCTGCTGCGGCCCGCCCGGCCCGGCGGCGGATTTGGCACGCCGGCATTGCCGCGGCCGGCGCCGGGCAGCGGTGCCTTGTCCGAAGGGGTCATGGCCGCATGTGTCTGCCACCTCGATGAGCCGGCCGACCATGCGTTGATCAGCCGGTTCGAGACGGAGATCGCACCCGCTCTCGCCACGGCGGGCGCCCCGGTTCTCGCCTGCTTCGTCACCGAGGCGGCCGAGAACACGTTTCCGCGCCTGCCGGTGCGGAGCGGCGAGACCGTGCTGGTCTGGTTCTCGCGGTTGGTCGAAGCGGACGCGGCGGCGTCGCGGGCCGTCATCGCCAGCCATTTGACGCAGCCGGTCGATATCGCGGTGCTGACGCCGACCGCGCGATCCTGGCTACGCTGATCCGTCGGAGGCCGGCGGCACGCCGCCCATGACCGCGGTGATCTCGGCCCCCATCTGCCGGGCCAGGCGGCATAGCGCCTCGATCCGTTCCTCGACGCGCACCGAGGGCGCGGCGAACACCACGCTGGCCATTACCGCGCCGGCGGCGTTGAAGATCGGCGCGGCGAAACCGGTCACGCCTTCGGTCGCCTGGTCGACCGTGACCGAGACCCCGGCGCGCCTGACCGCGGCGATCTCGTCGCGCAGGCGGCGACGGTCGATCATCGTGTGCTCGGTCAGCCGGACCAGCTTGACGCGACGGATATAGGCGTCGATCCGCGCCGCCGGCTGATAGGCGAGCAGCACCCGGCCGCTCGACGAACAATAGAGCGGCCGGCGATGGCCGATCGTCGCGGCAAAGCGCAGCGCCTTGGGCGATTCCATCTTGTCGATATAGGTGACTTCCTCGCCGTCGTCGGTCAGCACCCCGATCAGCGCGGTCTCGCCGGAGATCTCGACCAGGCGCTTGAGGATCGGTCGCGCGACCTCGGGGAAGCGCCGGCGGGCGAGAATGCCGGAGGCCAGCTCGAAGGCGCGGGGGCCGAGATGATAGAGGCCTTCGTGATGCATCACGTGGCCGGAAAGGACCAGCGCCCGCAGCAGGTTCAGCAGGCTGCTTTTCGGAATGCGCATCGCCTGGCCGAGCTGGGCCAGCGTTTGCCCCTCGGCACCGGCCGAGAGCAGCATGAGGATTTCGAGCACCCGTTCGACTGAACGCGGCGGCGGTAGCGGACTGCTGTCCATCAAGCACCATCGGAATCGTTGATGTTCATATATATGAACGATATTCAGATTGATAGACGAAATCCGGTCCGTAAGATGGCCGGTGGCGGCCGCCATCGCAAAACAGAGCCGCGGGAGGAGACAGCATGAAGTTCCGCTGGACGACGATCGTCCTGGCCGCCTCGCTCTATGCCGGGTCGGCCCTGGCGCAGGGGGCAGCGCCGATCAAGCTCAAGCTCGCCGATTCGCTGCCGACCGAGCATTTCGCCATCCGCTTCCTGGTCCAGCCCTGGATCGACGAGGTCGCCAAACGCAGCAACGGTGCCGTCTCGGTCGAACGCTTCCCGGCCCAGCAGCTGGGCAAGGCCGCCGACCTGATGGCGTTGTCTCAGACCGGCGTGATCGATATCGGCTATGTCGGCCCGTCCTACGTGACCGGCAACAAGATGCCGCATTCCGAGGTGGCGCAGCTGCCGGCAGCCTTCGAGACGGCTTGCCAGGGCACCATGGCCTACTGGAAGCTCGGCCGTGGCGACGGGCTGATCGCCCAGGGCGATTTTGCCCCCAACAAGCTACGCCTGCTGCTGGCCCTGGTGCTGTCGCCCTACGTCATCCTGACTCCCGACAAGCCGTTGGCCACGCTGAAGGATTTCGAGGGGCGGAAGCTGCGCTCGACCGGCTCGGCGATGGACCTGACCGCCCGTGCCCTCGGCGCCGTGCCGACGCGGATCGCCGCGCCCGACATCTACGAGGCGCTGTCGCGGCGCACGGTGGACGGCGCGTTCTATGCGGTGGAAAGCGTGCTGGCCTACGGCATGGAGGACATCGTCAAGTATTCGACCGACAAGGTGTCCTACGGCAGCTTCGTGATGACCTGGGTGATGCGCAACGAGCTGTGGCAGAAACTGCCGCCCGAGACGCGCAAGGCGATGGACGAGGTGGCCGACACGCAGGTTGCCGCCGCCTGCAAGCTGCTCGAACAGCACTATGTCGACACCCGCAAGACCCTGACCGGCAAGGGCATGGCGTTCGTGGCCGTCGACGACAAGGCACGGCAGGAGATCGAGGGCCGGATGCAGGGGGTCAACGCCGCCTGGGCCAAGGAACTCGACGATCGCGGCAAGAAGGGATCGGCGGTGCTCAAGGCCTTCACCGACGCCGTCGCCCAGGTTCCGAAGTGACCCCCGCCGCCCGGCCCGCCGGGCCGGTCTTCCGCGCGATCGCGGCGGTCGAAGCGGCGGCCGGGCTGGTCGCCGTCGTCTGCCTGTTTGCGATCATGGCGATCGTCGTCGCCGACGTCACCATGCGCTATGCCTTCAACCGCCCGTTCGGCTGGTCCTACGACCTGATCGGCACCTATCTGATGGTGGCGTTGTTCTACCTCGTCGTATCGGGCGCCTACGGGGTGGGCGCCCATATCAACGTCGACATCCTGCACGGCGCGATGCCGCGGCGCAGCCGGCGCTATGCCGACCTCGTCACCCACCTGGTCGGGCTCGTCGTCTTCCTGCTGATCGCCACCGCCGGTTGGCAGGCGGCCGTCACCGCCTTTGTCGACGGCGACCGGCTCAGCGGTGCCTATGCCTGGCCGACCTGGCCGGCCCTGGCCCTGGTGCCGTTCGGCTCGGGTCTGCTGGCGCTGCGGCTGGCATTGCACGCGGTGGCCGAAGTTGCCGGCATCGTCACCGGACGGGAATACATACCTGCGCCCGAACGGGCCCATGCGATGGGGACGGAATGATCCTGGCAATCGGACTGCTTGTCCTGTTCGCGCTGCTGGCGATCGGCACGCCGGTCGGTTTTGCGATGGCCGGGGCCGGGGCGCTCGGGCTGTGGCTGATCGGCGGCCCGTCGGTCGTGCTGGGCGTCTTCCAGACCGCGCCGTTCTCCGGCGTCTCGTCCTACGAGTTGATCACCATCCCGATGTTCCTGCTGATGGCGGAACTGGTGCTGCTTTCCGGCGTGGTCGACGGGCTGTTCCGGGCCGCGGCAGCCTGGGTAGGCGGCGTGCGCGGCGGGCTTGGCATGGCCACCGCGATTGCCGGCGCCGGGTTCGGCGCGATCTGCGGCACCTCGACCGCCTCGGCCGCGACGCTGTCGGCGACCAGCCTGCCGGCGATGCTGAAGCAGGGCTACGAAAGGCGGATGGCCGCCGGCGTCGTCGCCATTTCCGGCACGCTTGCCATGCTGATCCCGCCCTCGGTCGCGCTGGTGATCTATGGCCTGCTGGCCGAGGTCAATATCGGCAAGCTGTTGATCGGCGGGCTGATCCCCGGGTTGCTGGTCACGCTGACCATCATGGCCACGGTCTGGTTCCTGGTCTGGCAGGATCCGCGCCGGGCGCCGCCGACCGCGCGGGTCCCGTTGCGCGAGCGCCTGCTGCTGCTGCGCCAGGTCGGGCCGATGCTGTTCCTGTTCGGCCTCGTGACCGTCGTGATCTATACCGGTGTGGCCACGCCGACCGAGGCTTCGGGCATCGGTGCCTTCGGTGCCTTCCTGCTGGTCTGGAAGGCGGGACGGCTGACCTGGCCGGCGCTGCGCGGCGCATTGCTCAAGGCCGCCTACGGCAGCTGCATGCTGGCGATGATCCTGCTCGGGGCGCAGATCTTCGGCTATTTCTTCGTGATGACCCATGCGACGCAGGACTTGCTGGCCTGGGTTTCCACCCTCGGCCTGTCGCGCTGGGTGATCATCATCCTGCTCTTGCTCGGCTATATCGTGCTCGGCGCCTTCATGGACCAGATGGCGATCCTGGTGCTGACCGTGCCGATCGTGCTGCCGCTGGTGAAGTCGCTGGGCTTCGATCCCCTGTGGTTCGGGGTCGTCAAGATCGTGACGGCCGAGATCGGCATGATCACCCCGCCGATCGGGCTGAACTGCTTCATCGTCGCGCGCTATTCGGGCTGTCCGACCGCGGAGGTGTTCCACGGGTCGCTACCGCATTTCGTCGCCCACCTCCTGGTGATCGCGGCGATGGTCGCGTTCCCGTCGCTGATCCTGTGGCTGCCGTCGCAGATGTAGCGGCTATTCGGCACCGGCCAGCGCGCGGGCGAAGCTGTCGGCGTCGAACGGCTGCAGATCGTCGGCCTTCTCGCCGACGCCGATGAAGTGGACGGGCAGGCCGTGCTTCTCGACGATCGGCACCAGCACCCCGCCGCGGGCGGTGCCGTCCAGCTTGGTGATCACGAGGCCGGTGACGGCGGCGACCTGCTTGAACACCTCGACCTGGGTGATCGCGTTCTGCCCGGTCGTGGCGTCGAGCACCAGCAGCACCGAATGCGGTGCGGTCGGCTCGATCTTCCGGATCACCCGGATCACCTTCTCCAGCTCGGCCATCAGGTTGGCCTTGTTCTGCAGCCGGCCGGCGGTGTCGATCAGCACGACGTCGCGCCCTTCGCGTCTGGCCTGCTCGACCGCGTCGAAGGCGAGGCCCGCGGCATCGGAGCCGACGGCGCGCGCGACCACCGGGGCGCCGATCCGTTCGCCCCAGACCTGCAACTGCTCGATCGCGGCGGCGCGGAAGGTGTCGCCGGCCGCCAGCAGGACCGAGCGGCCTTCGCCCCGCAACTGATGGGCGATCTTGCCGATCGTCGTCGTCTTGCCCGAACCGTTGACGCCGACCACCAGCACGACATGCGGCTTGTGCGCATCGAGCGCCAGCGGCTTCGCCCAGGGGCGCAGCAGCTTGGCGACCTCGTCGGCCAGCGCCCCGCGGATTTCCTCAGGCGTGCATTCCTTGTCGAAGCGGGTGCGGCGGATCTCGGCGATCACATGCTCGGAAAACGACACGCCGAGATCGGCGCGGATCAGCACTTCCTCGAGCTCGTCCAGCGCCGCCTGGTCCAGCTTGCGCTTGGTGAAGATCGCGCCGATGCCCTGCGTGATCGATTGCGCGGTCTTGGTGAGGCCGGCCTTGAGGCGCTGGAACAGGCTCATGGGTGCTCTACTCTGGAATTAGGCCGCCACGCGGCCGATCAGATGGCCGTCGGCGGCGCCGACGATGGTGGTGGCGACGAGGCGCCCGGGGGGCAGGCTGACCGCGTCGGCCAGCCGTACCGGCGCATGGTGGTCGTCGCGCCCCGCGGTGCCGCTGCGTTCGACCAGGACACGGGCCCGGCCGCCGATGCGGCGGTCGAAGTAGCCTGCGACTTGCCTTTCGCCCAGCGCCCGCAGGCGGCCGGCGCGTTCGCGCCGCACATCGCCCGGTACCTGCGGCATGCGGGCCGCCGGTGTGCCGGGCCGGGCCGAATAGGGGAAGACATGCAGCCACGTCAGGTCGCATTCCCCGACCAGGTCCAGGGTTGCCTGGAACATCGGCTCGTCTTCGGTGGGAAAGCCGGCGATCAGGTCGGCACCGAACACGGTATCGGGGCGACGGGCACGGATTTCGGCGCAGGCACGGACGGCGTCGGCCCTCAGGTGCCGGCGCTTCATCCGCTTCAGGATCAAGTCATGCCCGGCCTGCAGCGACAGGTGCAGATGCGGCATCAGTCGCGGTTCCTCGGCGATCAGCCGCATCAACTCGCCGTCGATCTCGACGACATCGAGCGACGAGAGGCGCAGGCGCTGCAGATCGGGAACGAGATTGAGCAGGCGCCGGATCGCCTGGCCGAGGGTCGGGCGGCCCGGCAGGTCGGCGCCGTAGCTGGTGATGTCGACGCCGGTCAGCACGATCTCGGCATAACCGGCGGCGACCAGAGCGCGCGCCTGATCGACGATCGAGCCCAGCGGCACCGAGCGGCTGTTGCCGCGGCCGAACGGGATGATGCAGAAGGTGCAGCGATGATCGCAGCCATTCTGGATCTGCAGGAAGGCGCGGGTGCGGTCGTCGAAACCTTCGACCAGGTGCGAGGCGGCCTCGCGCGCCTCCATGATGTCGCCGACCGCGACCGGATCGAGGCCGGTCCAGCTGTCGGCCTTCAGCTTTTCCTTGTTGCCGATCACCCGGTCGACTTCCGGCATCGCGGCGAAGCTTGGCGCGTCGATCTGGGCGGCGCAGCCGGTGACGATGATGCGGGCGGCGGGGCGTTCCCGGCGCAGGCGGCGGATCGCCTGGCGCGCCTGGCGCTCGGCTTCGGCCGTCACCGCGCAGGTGTTGACGATCACGGCATCGTCGAGGCCTGCGGCCATTGCATGGGCCCGCATGACCTCGCCTTCGTGGATGTTCAGGCGGCAGCCGAAATTGACGACCTCGGTCGTCACCCCACCGTCCCCAGCAGGCTCGGATCGAGGCGGCCGGTGAAGCTTTCGGCGACTGGGCCGGTCATCAGGATGCGGTCGTCATCGGTCCATTCGATGATCAGCGTGCCGCCATCGAGCTGCACGGCGACGCGCCGGTCGGTCAGGCCGAGGCGGGCGACGCTGACGCCGACCGCGCAGGCCCCGGTGCCGCAGGCCCGGGTGACGCCGACGCCGCGCTCCCAGACGCGCATGCGGACATGGCCGCGGTCGCGCACGGTGACCACCTCGACATTCGTGCGTTCGGGAAACAGCGGGTCATGTTCGATCTTCGGGCCCAGGGCCTCGATCTCTATGGCTTCGGCATCGGGCACGACGAACACGACATGCGGATTGCCGACATTGACGGCCGCCGGCCGCTCCAGCGGCCCGAGGCGGAAATCGAGCGCGGCGGTATCCATGGCGCGGGCCAGCGGAATCGCCTGCCAGTCGAAACGGGGGCGGCCCATGTCGACCGTGATCAGGCCGTCACCGGCGCTGGACGCCTGCAGCAGGCCGCCCTGGGTATCGATCGTCACCGCCGTCTTGCCGCTCTCGCGCATCAGGAGCCAGGCGACGCAGCGGGCGGCATTGCCGCAGGTCTCGACCTCGCCGCCGTCCCAGTTGTGGATGCGCATCACCGCATCGGCGGTCGTCGAGGGGGCGAGGGTGACCATCTGGTCGAAACCGACGCCGAATTTGCGGTCGGAAATCGCGCGCACCTGGTCGCGGGTCAGGTCGATGGCGGCCTCGCGCGCATCGAGCACCACAAAATCGTTGCCCAAACCGTGCATCTTGCGAAACGGCAGGCCCAACTCGGCAATCTGGCTCATGGTTGGGTTATAGGATGCCGGCCGGGCCGGCGCAACCCGGGGCTATACGTAATAAATTTTACGAATATAGCCTGAATGGGTGATGATCACTCGAATTCGTGCCTCTACAGTCGGCGGGCCAAATACTTCGGGGGAACTGTGATCGTGATTCGTTCCAGATTGAAGGCTGCCGCCTTTCTCGCGCCGCTGGCGTTCTCAACGCCTGCCCTCGCCGTTTCCCCGGGCCTCAACCTCGATACCAGCTTCGCCAACCCCCAACTGGATCAGCAGGTGAACGCCGTTCTCATCGACAGCAACGGCAAGATCTACGTCGGCGGCGCTTTCGAATTTGCCGGCTCGACCAGGCCTTACTATTTGGCGCGCTTCAATGCCGATGGCTCCCTCGACCAGAGCTTCATTCCGGAACTTAACGATGCGGTCTTTGCGCTCGCCATCGACGCCAATGGCAAGATCGTCGTCGGCGGGGCATTCGGCAATGCCCAAAGTCATGGGACCAGCGGGCTCGCGCGCTACAACACCGACGGGACGGTGGATACGGGGCTGACCGCGAGAATCAGCGGTACGGTGTACGCGCTAGCGATCGACGATAACGGCAAGATCGTGATCGGGGGCGACTTCACGTCGGTCAGTTCCACGACGATGCGCCGACTGGCGCGTCTCAACGCCGATGGTACGCGTGATACCGGCTTGGCCGATCGCGACGTGGACGGCACGGTCAGGGCAATCGCCCTCGATACCAGCGGCCGGATCGTCATCGGCGGCCAGTTCGAGACAGTTCTTGCCACCAGGCGCAACTACATGGCGCGTCTCGCCAGCGACGGCACGCTGGATACAGGCTTCAATCCGAACCTCAATGGCAATGTCTTTTCGCTCGCCATCGACGGCAGCGACAAGATCGTCGTCGCCGGCGATTACACCGCGTTCGATGGCGGAGGCACGTTCCGCGACAGGCTCGGCCGCATCAACGCCGACGGCACCCCCGACACGACCTTCGCCGATCCGCAGATCAACGCAACCGTGGAGTCGCTAAAAATCGACCGGAACGGCAGGATCGTCGTCGGCGGTCAGTTTACCAGTGCCGGGGGAGAATCCTATGCACGGCTGGCGCGGTTCAGCGCGGCGGGGGCTGTCGACACGACGTTCGTGCCGCCGGCTTTCACCGGCGGCACCAAGGTTTCCGCGCTGGCGATCGACAGCAATGGCCGGGTGATGATCGGTGGCGACTTCACCGCCGTGGGCGGGCAGCCTCGCGCCTATGCGGCCCGCCTGGCCGAGTACTATGCGTTGACCGTGACCAAGGCCGGCGGCGGCACGGGCAGCGTGACCTCGTCGGCGGGCGGCATCGCCTGCGGCGCGACCTGCTCGGGTGCGGCTGAAACGGGCACCTCGGTCACCCTGACGGCGACGGCGGACAGCGGCTCGACCTTTTCGGGCTGGTCCGGCGATTGCACGGGTGCCAGCGTAGCAACGACGTTGACGATGACCGCCGCCCGCAGCTGCACGGCGACCTTCGCGCAGGCCGCGGTCCCGCCGCCTGCGCCGACCCCGATCCCGCAGGTTTCGGTGCCGGTGGATACGTCGGGTTCGGGACAGGGGACGGTGTCGCTGGCGGCGGCGCTGGGCAATCCCGGGCCGGGATCGACGATCACGGTGCAGCAGACCTCGGGCGCGGCGCTGCCGCCTTGGCTGAGCTTCAATCCGGCGACCTTGTCCTTCGCTTATGACGTGCCGCTGCCGTCCGACCTGCCGATCCAGCCGGCGGCCGCTGATGCGCGCGCGACCCGGGCGGTCATGCCCAATCGTGTCTATCCGCTGTCGGTGCTGGTGCAGACGGTGCCGGTCCTGCTGACGGTGACGTCGCCCGGCAGTTCGGCCAGCTACATTGTCAACATGACCTTCTACGCGCCGCGCAGCCCGGTGATCATGACCGCGGTGTCCTACAGCGCCGCGGGGCGCAGCGGCGACGGCGTCTCCGGCCGTCCGGCCCTGTCGTGGGATGGCGGACAGATCCTGTTCGAGACGGCGGCCGGCAACCTGTTTTCGGCAACCAGCCCCCACACCAAGATCGGCCGCTATCACGGCCTGTCGGGCAATCGCGATCTGCTGTCCCAGACGGCCATTCCCGGCGGCGGGGTGGCCAACGCGTCGAACGGTCCCGCGATATCGCCGTCCGTCTCGGCCAACGGCGCTTGGGGCGCATTCGCCGCCTCGGGCGGCAGCGTGACGATTGCGCCGGCCAGCACGTTGCGGCAGGTGTACCGCACCTCGCTCGCCTATCCGCGGGTGTCGCTGAACGAGGCGGTGACGCCGGCACCGACGATGGTGTCGACCAGTGCCGCCAATGTTCCGGCCAATGCGGCGGCCGATAATCCCAGCCTGTCGGAGACCGGGGGGCTGGTCGCGTTCGAGAGCGCGGCGACCAATCTGGGGTCGAATCCTGCCGGCGTCGTCCAGATCTGGCGGAAGGATGTCGCGACGGGGGCGATCCTGCTGGTCTCGTCGGCCGCCGACGGTACCGCGGCCAACGGTGACAGCCGCAATGTGTCGCTGTCTTGGGATGGACGGTTCGCCGCCTTCGAATCGACGGCGACCAATCTGGTCCAGGGTTTTTCCGGTCAGCGGATCTACCTCAAGGACCTGCTGACCGGGGCGGTCTTCGCCATCGCGCCCGGCAGCAACCCGAAGCTCGATGCCCGCGCCGACAGCCTCGTCTTCGCCACCGGGGGAGACGTGGCCCGTTTCGATCGCGCGACCGGACGGGTGACCACCGTCGGCCGTGGCGACCAGCCGGCGGTTTCCGCCGACGGCCGCTTCGTCGTCTGGCGGATGAGCGGCGACACCTACACCCAGATCTGGGTGCGCGACGTCATGCGCGACCAGACGGCGCTGGTGTCGCAGACCGCCGCCGGTTCGCCGGGCGGCGGCAATTCGTACGACCCGGCCGTATCGGGCGACGGGGGCACCATCACCTTCGGCAGCCAGGCGCGCGATCTCGTCAACGGCACGCCGCTGGCCGGCCAGATCCATGTCGCGGCCAACCCGTTGCTGCTGCCGGGCCGGACCGACTACTGGTACGTGACCGCCGGCGGCAACCAGGCCTGGGCGATCGAGCGGTGGGGCGACCAGGCTTACATCGCCAACCTGGCCTATCGCCCCGGCGGCGGTATCGCGACCTGGGGGGCGGGGCTGTGCCGCTTCGACGGGCTGGTCTGCCGCGGGACGCTTGCACAGACCGGCGCGCCCGTCGCGGTGACGTTCGACCAGGGCGGCAATGCCGCCTCGCTTACGATCGGCAGCGGCGTCGTCCAGCCGCTTGCGATCTATCCGATCATGGGCACCTCGACGACCGCCTTCGCCGGCCTGCCGCAGGCCGGCTGGTGGTACGAACCGGCGCGGGGCTCGGACAGGAACGGCGTGTTCCTGGCTTTCGATACGCAGATCGGCAGCAATGGCACGGTCAGCCAGACCGCTCATCTGTCCCTGCTGACCTATGACGCCGACGGGACGCCGGTCTGGTACGCGGCCGAGGGGGGGCTGGGCGCCGATCTGAGCCTCGAGGGCACGATGATGCGCTATGCCGGCGGGGCGACGATCGGCACCACCGGCGGTGCGGCCACGCCATCCTCGGTGGCCATCGGCACGTTCCGTCTGGCCTTCGCCGCCGGTGACCAGGCGACGCTGCGGTTGCCGGACGGGCGCACCGCCACGCTCGCCCGCTGGCGCTTCTGACGTCGGCGGCTCAGGTGCCGTCGCGCTGCAGCCGGTCGAGATGCTGGCGAATATGGGCCGCCTCGGCCGGCGTGTTGGCCAGGGCGATCGCCCGGTCGAAGGCGGCGCGGGCCTCGCGGCCCCGGCCCAGTTGCATCAGCAGCGCGCCGCGCAGGCCATGGAAATGGAAGTAGCCGGCCAGGCGCTCGGCCAGCGGTTCCACCAGTGCCAGCGCGGCCGACGGCCCGGCCACCTTCGATACGGCGACGGCCCGGTTCAGGGTGATCACCGGTGACGGTTGCAGCGTTTCCAGCGCCGCGTAGAGCTGGTCGATTCCCGTCCAGTCGGTTTCGCCGGGTTGCGCGGCGCGGGCATGCAGCGCCGCGATCGCGGCCTGGATCTGATAGGGCCCTCGGCGGCCATGGCGGATTGCCTTGTCGAGCAGTGCCAGTCCCTCGGCGATCATTCGCCGGTTCCACAGCGCGCGATCCTGGTCGTCCAGCAGCACGACCTGGCCGGCCGCGTCGAAGCGGGCGGGGGTGCGGGCATGCTGCAGCAGCATCAGTGCCGTCAGCCCCATGATTTCCGGCTCGCCCTGGAACAGCCGCAGCAGCAATCGGGCGAGCCGGATCGCCTCGTCGCACAACGCGCCGCGATCGTCGTCGGCCGCGCCCCCGCCGGCCGAATACCCCTCGTTGAAGACCAGATAGATCATGGCGGCGACGGCGGCGAGGCGCTCGGCACGGTCGACGGCGCCGGGGGTGGCGAAGGCGATCCCGGCCTTCGCGATGCGTGCCTTTGCCCGGGTGATCCGCTGTTCCATCGCCGCTTCGCCGACCAGGAAGGCGCGGGCGATCTGGCGTACCGACAGGCCCGAGACGATGCGCAGCGCCAGCGCGATCTGCTGGGTCGGCGGCAGGTCGGGGTGGCAGCAGATGAACAGCAGCCGCAGGATGTCGTCGCGGTATTCCGCCCCATCCAGCCGTTCGGCCGCCTCGTCCTCGGCATCGCCGAGATCCGAAATCCGCTCATCATCGGGCAGGGTTGTCAGCCTGGCCCGCCGCCGCGTCTCGTCGATGCCGGTATTGCGGCCGACCAGGATCAGCCAGGCGGCGGGATCGCGCGGCGGCCCGTTCCGGGGCCAGGATTTCAAGGCGCGCAGGCAGGCGTTCTGGAAGGCTTCCTCGGCCATGTCGAGGTCGCGGAAATAGCGCAGCAGGGCGCCGACGGCCTGGGGGCGCGCCGCTGTCAGCGCCGCGTCGATCCAGGCCAGCTCGCTCATGATGCGAGATTTCCCGGCCGGAACACCGACAGCGGCCTGATCTCGTAGCACCCGACCGCGAGGTTGTTGGCCTGGGCCAGCTCGCGCGCAATGCCGACCGCTTCGTCGAGCGAGGCGGCGTCGACCACGTAGAAACCGAGCAACTGTTCCTTGGTTTCGGCGAACGGCCCGTCGAGCACGATGGTCTCGGCGCCCTTGCGCAGGGTGGTGGCCGCGGTGGTCGGCAACAGCCGGGCGACCGGTCCCAGCTTGCCCTGGCGGGCCAGCTTTTCCTGGACGGCGCCCAGCCGGGCCATCGTCTCGTCCTCCTGGCCCTGGGTCCAGCCGGCGATGACGTCTTCGCGGTCGTAGCAGAGGATGGCGTAGAGCATGATGGTTCCCCGATCGGCGTTCACAGGACGTGGGCACGGTCCCGGATCCGACAGGGAACCGTGAAAAAAAATCAGCGCCAGCGCAGCGCGAAGGCTTCGATCCGTCCGAGCACGAAGGCGATCGCCAGCCCGAGCAGCGACAGCAGAACGACGCCGGCCAGCAACTGGTCGGTCTGCATCAGGTTGCCGGCGGCCAGGATGAACGCGCCGATCCCCTTGTCGGCCCCGATCATTTCGGCGGCGACGACCAGGATCAAGGCGATCGAGGTCGAGATGCGAAAACCCGAAAGGATGCCGGGCAGCGCGCCGGGCAGCACGATCTTCCAGACGATGGCCGCTGTCGAAAGGCCAAAGCTCTGCCCCATGCGGATCAGGTTCTTCGGGACCCCGTCGACCGCCCCGTAGGCGGAGACGACGGTGGGGAAGAACACGCCGAAGGCGATCGTCGCGATCTTGGAAGGCTCGCCGATGCCGAACCACAGGATCAACAGCGGCAGCAGCGAGATCTTGGGTATGGGAAACAGGGCCGAGGTGAGCGCGATGCCGACGGCGCGGGCCAGGGTGAACAGCCCGATCGCCACCCCGGCGACGAGGCCGGCCAGTGCGCCGATCGTCCAGCCGATGCCGATGCGGTAGAGCGAGGCGGTGACGTGGCCGACCAGCTTGCCGCCCTGGGCCAGATCCTTCAGCGCCAGGAATACCGCGCTCGGTGCCGGCAGGAACAGCGCCGGCAGGATGCCCGAGCGCGAGGCGGCCTCCCAGGCCGCGATGATCAGGATGAAGGCGACGAGCGGCGCGACGCGACCGCCGCGGGGAGCAAAGCCGCCGCCGCGGAAGGGAACCGGCCGGGCGTCAGGCGGCAGCATCGTCGACCTCCCGGTCGGCCGCGCGGGCTTCGTCGCGGATCAGTTGCCACAGTTCCTCGCGCAAGGCGGCAAGACGGGGCCCGGCGGCCGGTGTGCCGCGTTCGCCCCGCGGCACGTCGACCGTCACCAGCGCCTTCAGCCGCCCCGGCCGGCGCGACAGCACCGCGACGCGGTCGGCCACGCGCAGCGCTTCGGTCAGGTTGTGGGTGACGTAGACGGCGGTGGTGCGGCGGCGTTGCCAGATCGCCAGCAGATCCTCGATCAGCAGATCGACGGTCTGGGCGTCCAGCGCCGACATCGGCTCGTCGAGGAACAGGATCGCCGGGTTGACGGCCAGTGCCCGGCTGATGCCGACGCGCTGGCGCATGCCGCCCGACAATTGCTTGGGAAACGCATCGGCGAAGTCCGACAGGCTGCACAGTGCCAGCACTTCGTCGGCGCGGGCCCGGCGCTCGGGCCGGCTCAACCCGTGCTGTTCCAGCACCAGTTCGACATTGCCGCGCACGCTGCGCCAGGGCAGCAACGCAAAATCCTGGAAAACGTAGGCCGACAGGTTGAGGCAGCCGGGCGGTGTTGTCCCGACCGTCGCCACCGATCCGCCGGTCGGGCTGATCAGCCCACCCATGATCTGCAGCAAGGTCGACTTGCCGCAGCCGGACGGGCCGATCAGCGCGAGCGTCTCGCCCTCGGCCACGCCGAGGACGATGTCCTCCACCGCCAGCATGTCACCATAGTGGTGGGTGACGTGATCGACGATCAGCCGCATCGGTCTCAGTTCGCCGGCACGCCGGTGTGGCCCTTGACGAACGACAGGTCGAGCATCGCCTTGGCATTGACGTCGGGCTTGATCAGGCCCTCGGCCTTGTACCAAGCGACCTGGTTGTAGATGTCGTCGACCATCAGACGGCCTTCCGGGTCGATATAGTTGGCCGAGGCCTTGACGGTCTCGAAGCTGGGCTTCGGGTCGACATAGGCTTCCATCACCGGCTGCAGCTTCTCGGCGGCTTCGCCGAAGACGCGATTGCCCTGGGCATCGCGCTGCAGATAGGCGGCGGCGTAATCCTGCGCCCCCTTCAGGTAGGCGCGAATGAAGCGCTCGACCAGCGGGCGGTTTTCCTCGATCAGCCTGGTCCGGGCGAACAGCGCGCCGAGCTGCCAGGGCGTCTCGTCCGACACCCAGCCGACGATCTTGCCGGCGCCCTCGGCCTCGAGCTGCAGCGCGTTGTTCGACGTGATGATGATGCCGTCGACCTGCGCGCCCTTGAGCGCCGCGGTCATGTTCGGAATGGTCTGCAGGGCCCTCAGCGACATGTCGTCGAGCTTGAAGCCGTGCTTCTCGGCCAGCCGGCCCAGCATGTAGTGGAAGGTCGAACCGGCGGTGGTGTTGCCGATGGTGCGGCCCTTGAAGTCGGCCGGCTTCTTCAAGCCGCCCTCGAACGCCTTGGTTGAGGCGACATAGGCGGAAAACTTGTAGCCCGGTTCCTCGCGGCTCTGCGAGGCGACGATCTTCATCACGCCCGATGCGGCAAGGTTGTAGAAGGCGCCGGTGAGGCCGGTGATCCCGAAATCGGCATCGCCCGAGGCGACGGCGAGCGTGACCGGCTGGGCGGCGTTGAAGAACTTGATGTCGAGGTCGATGTTCTCGGCGGCGAAGTAGCCGCGTTCCTTGGCGATGAATACCGGCGACGACGAGACGAAGCGCAATGCCGAGATCGACACCTTGTCGGCCGCCTGGGCCAGGCCTGCCGAAAACGCGATGATGGCCGCGGCCAGCGCGGCGATGGGCTTGTTCATGGTTTCCTCCCCCGGGACTGACGCGCGAGACGCCGCACCGTATCGACGGCGGCGCGGCCGGTCAATCAGCCCGGGTCAGACGGTGATGTCGAGATTCTGGCCGAGGAACGGGGAACGCCGCAGCCCCGTCGATTGCGGCGCCGTCTGGGCGGCCGCCGGCGCGGCCTGACGGGTCGCTGCCGGCTCGATGGTCCGGCCGGTCGTCGCGGTGGCTGCCTGGGTCTGCTGCACGGCGGCCTGGAAGCTGGCCGCGCCGGCTGCCGCCGGGGTCGGGCGCCGGTTGGTCTGCAGGCCGGACAGCGCATTCAGCAGGTTGTTGGACGGCGTGACTTGCATGGCTCAAGGTTTAGCCGGGTGTCGCTTAACGGAGGGTAAAATCCCGACGGATTTCTTTGCCGGTCAGCTTTTTTCGAGGCGGGCGATCGCGGCCTCGACCGCCCGGGCATCGTCCGACCCCGCCGGCAGCAGCGCCAGCAGGCGTTTCCAGTGATCGAGGGCCGAGGGCTTGTCGCCGCCGGCCGCCGCGGCCTGGCCGGCCAGGAACAGCGCGTCGGGATCGGCCGGGCGCAGGCGCAGCGCCTGATCCAGCGCCGCCCGAGTCTCGGGCAGTTCGCGCAGCACGGTGCGGGCGCGCGCCAGCCGCATCCAGCCGTCGAAGTCGTCGGGCTGGGCGGCGAGTTTTGCTGCGAGATTGTCGACCATGCTGCGGATCATCGCCGCGCGATCCTGCTCGGTCATCCCGGCAGCGGCCTGCATCTGCTCGGACGATGGTCCGGGCGCCGCCTGCGCGAGCGCCGCGCCGGGATCGCGCCCGATCGTGCGCCCGACCACGGCCAGGCGCTCCTTCAGCATGGCGAGGTAACCGGCATCGGCCGGGGCCTCCCTGGCCAGCGCCAGCCAGTCGTCATAGGCGCCCGCGGCATCGCCGTTCTGAAACTTTGCCAGCCCCAGGTAGTAGCGGGCGGTCGGCGCCTTGGGGTCAATCGCGACCGCACGGGCGAAGGCACCGGCGGCGGCCGGGGTCACGCTGCCTTCGGCGGTCATCGTGAGTGCCTCGCCATAGCCGGTCTGCGCCGTAGCGTCCTGCGCATCCAGCCTCGCCGCCGCCTCGTAGGCGGTTACCGCCTCGGGATAACGCTGCAAGGCCATCAGCGTGCGGCCGAGGAGCAGCCAGCCGCGCAGGTCGCCGGGCTGTTCGATCAGACGCTGGCGCAGGCGGTCGACGATGTTGGTGACCTGGGCCAGCTGCTGTTCGGCCGCCGCGGCACGGTCGCGCGCTACCTGGTCGAGGGGCTGGCCCGGCATCGACGGATTGCCGAGCCGGAGGTAGAGCAGGGTCGCGAACAGCGGGACGACAACGGCAATGACGATGATCGTGGCCAGGGCCAGACGGGGCGAACCGCCGGCTTGTCGTTCGGCGCCGGCGGCATCCGCCTTCAGCAGGCGGCGCTGGATCTCCAGCCGCGCGGCTTCGGCCTCGGCCGGGGCGAGCAGGCCGCGCGCCACCTCGGCCTCCAGTTCGGCGAGCTGGGCGCGATAGACGCCGAGATCGGCTTCGGCCCGGTCACGCGCCGTATCGCGAGTCCGGCTCAGCGGGATCAGCAGGAAGGCCAGCGCGGCGAGGGTCAGGGCAGAGAACGCAAACCAGATCATGGGTGGGTATTGTCCCGGCCGGTCAGGGCGGCGAGCCGCGCGGCCTCCTCGGCGCTGAGGGGGGACGGCGCACCGGCCTGGCGGCGCTGCCGGCGATAGAGCAGGGCGACCGTTGCGCCGCCCGCCAGCAGGATCAGCACCGGTCCGATCCACAGCAGCAGTGTCGCGCCCTTGAATGGCGGTTTCAGCAGGACCCAGTCGCCGTAACGGGCGACCAGGAAACGGCGCACCGCCTCGTCGTCGTCGCCGGCCTGCACCCGTTCGCGCACGATCTGGCGCAGGTCCTGGGCCAGCGGCGCGTTCGAATCCTCGATCGACTGGTTTTGGCAGACCAGGCAGCGCAGCGTCCGCGATATGTCGCGTGCCCGCGCCTCGGCGGCCGGGTCGGCCAGCGGCGTATCGATGCTCTCGGCCGCCATGGCCGGTCCGGCCAGCAGCAGCGCGGCAAGCAGCAGGCGGCAAAACACGATCACGGCAGCCCCAGCAGCGGCAGGATCTTTTCCTTGATCGCATCTTCGGTCAGCGGACCGACATGCTTGTAGGCGATGCGGCCGTCGCCGGTGATCACGAAGGTTTCTGGCACGCCATAGACGCCGAAATCGATCGCGACGCGGCCCTGCTTGTCGGCACCGATACGGGTGAACGGGTTGCCGTCCTGCCTGAGCCAGGTGGCCGCGGCACCTGCGTCGTCCTTGTAGTTGATGCCGTTCAGCACGACGCCGCGCCTGGCCAGGTCCATCAGCATCGGATGCTCGACCCGGCATGGCACGCACCAGGAGGCGAAGACGTTGATGATCTGCGGCTTGCCGCTGGCGAGGTCGGTGGTCCTGAGGCCCTCGCCTTCGCCGCCGAGCGGCGGCAGGGCGAATTGCGGCACCGGCTTCTGGATCAGCGCCGAGGGGATTTCGCGCGGGTTCAGCGTCAGCCCGACGCCGAGGGCGGCGGCGAGCGCGGCGAAGGTAGCGACCGGCAGGATGAAGGACCAGCGGATCAGTTTCTCGGGCTTCGGCGCCGGTTCGGTGGTCATGCCTTGACCTCGGCCGCGCCGGCGGCGGTCCGGGCGCGGGTCGGCGCGCCGACACGATGACGCCGGTCGCTCAGCGACATGACCCCGCCCATCGCCATCACCAGGGCGCCGGCCCAGATCCAGATGATCAGCGGCTTCGAGTAGAGCCGCGTGAGATAGCCGCCGCGCCCGTCCGCCTCGCCCAGCACGGCATAGAGGTCGCCGGCGGCCGATGGCCGGATCGCCGCCTCGGTGGTTTCCATCGGCGGGGCGAAGAAGCGCCGCGCCTCGGGCTGCATCAGGCCGATCTCGTTGCCGGCAAGGTCGGTGACCATGAACTTGCCGCGCCGGGCGGCATAGTTGGGCCCGACCGCTTCCTCGACGCCGTCGAAGCGATACCGGACCGGCCCGACGGTGACGACGTCCCCCGGCTTCATCACCTGCTGGCTTTCGACCGTCCAGGCGGTCGAGCCGACAATGCCGAGGACGGTGAGGCCGACACCGAGATGGGCGATGGCGGCCCCCCAGGTGGCGCGGGGCAGGCCGCGCAGGCGGCGAAAGGCGACCGCGAAGGCGACACGGCCGAAGCCGGCCCGCTCGTACAGTTCGGCCGGTGCCGCCACGATGAGCCACACCGACAGGGCGATGCCCAGCGCCGGCCAGACCGCGCCGCCGGCGCGCCAGTAGACGACGATGGCAACGAGGGCCGCCAGCATCGCGACGAATTTCAGCCGGCCGAGCGCGCCGGCCAGATCGCCCCGTTTCCAGGCGAGCAGCGGTCCGACGACCATGGCCATGACCAGCGGCGTCATCAGCGGCAGGAAGGTCGCGTTGAAGAACGGCCCGCCGACCGTGACCTTCTCGCCGGTCAGGGCATCGAGCAGCAGCGGATAGAGCGTGCCGAGCAGCACGGTGGCCGTCGCCGTGGCGAGCAGCAGGTTGTTCAGGACGAGCGCCCCTTCGCGGCTGATCGGGGCGAACAGCCCGCCGGCCTTCAGGGTCGGGGCGCGCAAGGCGTAGAGCGCCAGACTGCCGCCGATCACGACGATCAGGAAGGCGAGGATGAAGACGCCGCGGGCCGGATCGGTCGCGAAGGCGTGGACCGAGGTCAGCACGCCCGAGCGTACCAGGAAGGTGCCGAGCAGGCTGAGCGAGAAGGCGAGGATGGCAAGCAGGATCGTCCAGCTCTTGAGCGCGTCGCGCTTCTCGACGACGATCGCCGAATGGATCAGCGCCGTCCCGGCCAGCCAGGGCATGAACGAGGCGTTCTCGACCGGATCCCAGAACCACCAGCCGCCCCAGCCCAGTTCGTAATAGGCCCAATAAGACCCGAGGGCGATGCCGACGGTGAGGCAGCACCAGGCCGCCAGCGCCCACGGCCGCACCCAGCGGGCCCAGGCCGCGTCGACGCGGCCTTCGATCAGCGCCGCGACGGCAAACGAGAAGGCGACCGAGAAGCCGACATAGCCGAGATAGAGGAACGGCGGATGCGCGGCGAGGCCCGGATCCTGCAGGATCGGGTTCAGCCCCCGGCCGTCGGCCGGCACCGGCGCGATGCGGGCGAACGGGTTCGAGGTCAGCAGGATGAACAGGAGGAAGCCGATCCCGATCAGCCCCTGGATGGCCAGGACGCGGGCCTTCAGCCGGTCGGGCAGGTTGCCGCCGAACACCGCGACCGCCGCGCCGAACAGCGCCAGGATCAGCACCCACAGCAGCATCGAGCCCTCGTGGTTGCCCCAGACGCCGGAGAGCTTGTAGAGCAGCGGCTTGGTCGAATGCGAATTCTGGAAGACGTTGTAGACCGAGAAATCGGAGACGACATAGGCGTGGGTCAGCGCGGCGAAGGCGATCGCCAGCATGACCGCCTGCCCGATCGAGGCGGGCGCCGCAAGCTTGACCCACGGATCGATCCCGCGCCAGGCGCCGATCAGCGGCAGGACCGCCTGGACCAGCGCGATACCCAGCGCCAGGACCAGGGCATAGTGACCGATTTCAGCAATCATCCGCCCGTCTTTCCGGCAGCTTCGGGTCGCCATTCGCCCGATTTCTTCAGGGCGTCGGCGACTTCCGGCGGCATGTATTTCTCGTCGTGCTTGGCCAGCACATCCTGGGCGATGAACTGCCCCCTGGCGTCGAAGCGGCCTTGCGTGACCACCCCCTGACCCTCGCGGAACAGATCGGGGAGGAGACCGGTGAAGCGCACCGGCACCTCGTTCTTCAGGTCGGTCACGACAAAGGCGGTCGTGCCGCCGTCCTTTTCGACCGATCCCGGCTTGACCAGCCCGCCGAGCCGGAAGCGGCGATCGACGCCCGGGTGCTTGGCCGCGATGTCGGACGGCGAATAGAAATAGACGAGGCTGTCCTGAAAGGCGGTCAGCACCAGCGCCGTGGCGATGCCCAGCACCGCCACCAGGGCCACGACCAGATAAAGACGCCGGCGCTTGCGGGTCATCGTTCCGCTTTCAGCGCGGCCTCGGCGGCGCGGGCGCGGGCGAGCATCCGTCGGCTGGCCACGATCAGCCAGACGATGACGGCCGCCGTGACGCCATAGGCGCCCCAGACATATCCACCGTAACCGCCCATCGCCAGGAAGGCGGAAAATGAATCGAAGGCAAACAATGGGGTCACTCGCAGTCGCTGGCTAACCGCGCCGGACTATAGGGCCGCCGGTCGCCCAGGCCAAGGCCGCGCAGGGCCGCAGTTTGTCGCACCCGGTCAAGTCTGCGCGATGACATTAGATTGTATTCGCCGATTCGAGATCGACTTGCGTCCTCATGGCGGGGCCGTGGCCGCGCGACCATCGTCCGCCTGGAAGAGATGGAGCGCAACCGTGCCGCCGGCGGCTTTGGCACGGTACATTGCCAGGTCGGCGGCCTCGATCAGACCGGCCGGCGTCGCCGCCGCGTCCGGGTAGAGGGCCAGGCCGATTGCGGCGCCGACCGCGACTTCCACCCCTTCGATCGACATCGGCGTGAAGACCTGTTCGGCGACATTGCGGACGATGGCGGCCATGTCGTGGGGCGTACCCGGGGTGCGCGGCATGATGACGACGAATTCGTCACCGCCCAGGCGCCCGACGAAATCTTCCGGTCGCATCGCGCGGTCGAGCCGCTTGGCCAGGCGCTGCAGCACCAGATCGCCGAAGCGGTGGCCGTGCCGGTCGTTGACCGGCTTGAAGCCGTTGAGGTCGACGAAGGCCAGGGCGAAATGCCGCCCCGTCCGGTCGGCCTCGGCCACCGCCTTGTCCAGCATCGCCATCAGATAGGCCCGGTTCGGCAGGCCGGTGAGATCATCGTGATGCGAGCGGTGGGCGATGCGGTCCTTGGCCTGGCGCTCCTCGGTGATGTCCATCACCACGCCCTGCATGCCGGTCACCTGGCCCTGGTCGTCGAGGGTGACGTTGCCCATCTCGCGCATCCAGCGTTGCTGTCCGCCGGGCAGGATGAAGCGGTATTCGACCGCCAGCGGCGCGATATTGGCCATGCAGGCCTTTTCCGCCGCCAGCAGGCGGTCGCGGTCTTCGGGATGCACGCGGGCATAGAACATCCCGCCGCCCGGAACGTCGCGGGCGGGATCGAAGCCGCGAATCCGAAAGACATCCTCCGACCAGGTCCAGCGATCGCTTGCCGCATCCCAGTCCCAGGTGCCGATGCCGGAGAAGGCCAGGGCCTGGGAATACCAGGTCAAACGCCGTTCCAGCATCGTCGCCCGCCGCGTCGCCCGGCGTAGCCGGAAGGTCAGCAAGGCGGCGGCCGCGACGGCCGCGATCAGGCCCGCACCGAGCGATGCCTCCAGCGGATCCAGGTCAGTCGCCGCGCTCGGCCAGCCGGCGCAGCCGTACCCGGCGCTCGAGCAGTTCGGCGCGGATGCGCATGGCCAGCAGGCCGAGATAGAGCGCCATGAAGCCCACGCCCATCAGCAGCAGCGGCCAAAGCAGGTCGGGATGGATCTTGGGGCCTTCCATCGTCACGACCGAGGCCGGCTGATGCAGCGTGTTCCACCAGTCGACCGAGAACTTGATGATCGGCACGTTGACGACCCCGACCAGCGCCAGGATCGCAGCGGCGCGCGCCGCCTTGGCTTCGTCCTCGATCGCCTGCCACAGCGCGATATAGCCGAGATAGAGGAAGAACAGGATCAGCATCGAGGTCAGCCGGGCGTCCCACGCCCACCAGGTGCCCCACATCGGCTTGCCCCAGAGCGAGCCGGTCACCAGGTTGACCAGCGTGAACCCCGCGCCGATCGGGGCCGAAGCTTTCGCGGCCAGGTCGGCCACCGCATGGCGCCAGATCAGCCCGACGGCCGAGGCGATCGCCATGCCGCTGTAGATCGCCAATGCCATCCAGGCCGACGGCACATGGACGTACATGATCCGGACGGTATCGCCCTGCTGGTAATCCTGGGGGGCGATCACGAGGCCCCAGCCGATGCCCAGGGTAATGGCGACGATCGCGATACCCCAGGCCCAGGGTTCGACGCGATCGACGAGGCGCAGGAAACGGGTCGGATTGGCAAAACGATGCATGGCGTCGATCACTCTACAGCAAGGCGCAGCCCGGCGGCAGCGGCAAGCGGGCTCAAGGCCAGCGCCCCGACGCTCAATCCGCCGAGCAGCAGCAGATGCGGGCGCGCCCCGAGCCCCTGCGTCGCGGCATCGACCGCGGCGACGCCGAAGATCAGGACGGGGATCATCAGCGGCAGGACCAGCAGGCTGAGCAGGACGCCGCCGCGGCGCACGCCGACGGTCAGTGCCGCGCCGATCGCGCCGATCAGGCTGAGCGCCGGGGTGCCGGCGGCCATCGCCAGCGTCAGGACGGCGAGGCCGTCGGGATGCAACTGCATCAGCACGCCGAGCAGCGGGCTGATCAGGGTCAGCGGCAGGCCGGTCAGCAGCCAGTGGGCCAGGCATTTGGCCAGCACGGCAAGTTCCAGCGGCAGCGGCTCGAGCAGCAGCAGTTCCAGGCTGCCGTCCTCGTAGTCGGCCTGGAACAGTCGATCGAGGGAGACCGTCGCCGCCAGCAGCGCCGCCACCCAGACCACGCCCGGTGCGATCCGGGCCAGGGTTGCCGGCTCCGGCCCGACGCCGAGCGGGAACAGGGCGACGGCAAGCACGAAGAAGGTCAGGGTAGCGACCATCGTGCCGTTCTGGCGCAGGCCGAGGGCGAGGTCGCGGCGGACCAGGGCGAGGAAGCGGTTCATGCCGCCAGATCCAGCCGGTCGACAGTCTCGAGGCCGAGATCGACATGGGTGGCGATCATCGCCAGCCCACCGGCGGCAAGGTGGTTGGCGACCGCCGCGGCGAACAGGGCGGTCGAGCGCCGGTCGAGGGCCGTCGTCGGTTCGTCCAGCAGCCAGATCGGCGCCTGCTTGACCGTCAGCCGCGCCAAGGCCAGCCGGCGCTTCTGGCCCGCCGACAGGAAGCGGGCGGGCAGGGGGGCCTTGTCGGCCAGGGCAAAGGCGTCCAGCGCCCGGTCGATCGCGGCCCGGTCGCCATCGGCCCAGAAGGCAAGGTTTTCGGCGACCGTAAGGGTCGGCTTGACCGCGTCGAGATGGCCGAGATAGCCGATCGCCGCCCGATATCGATCGGGGTCTTCGGCAACCGGCCGGCCCTGCCACAGCAGTTGGCCGGCACGGGGTTCCAGCAGCGTGGCGACCAGGCGCAGCAAGGTCGACTTGCCGGCGCCGTTCGGCCCGGTCAGCACCAGGGCGCGGCCCGGATTGGCGGCGAAGTCGAGGTCGCGGAAGACCAGGCGGTCGCCACGCAGACAGGTCAGACGCTCGCCGCTCAGGGTCATGGTGCCGCGTCATAGCATTGAAGCTGCCGGGGGCCAAGCATGGCCGGGCGCGACCGATCGCCGCCCCGGATTTGCGAAACCGGCCGGGCCGGCGCATAATGGGTTTCGACAGAAGACTCGAGGGCACCATGGGCGACGGAAGAATCCGTGCCGGCGATTTCCTGAAGACCGGCATCTTGATGGGCGGTGTCGGCTGGGCGCTGGCGCGCGAGGCACCCGGCTTCTTTCTCGGCTGGGCCGCCGGCAGCGCGATCTATCTGCTGATCGTCGTACTCGTCGCCTTGATCGACTGGGATGTCCGCCATCGCGGCCGCCGGCCCGAGGACATGCCCCAGCCCGGTCCCTCCGAACTGGTCGCCCCCAACGTGACCCTGCTGCCCTCGGCCGGCCCGCTGAACCTTGCCGCCCCCGGCATGCCGCCCCCGGACGACTTCGGCAACCTGCCCTAAACTCAATCGCTGCTTGCGCGATTCCACTTGGCGCCGCCGCGGTCGCCAACCATGATGCGGTCCTCAGTTCGGCGCCTCAGGGGGAGTTCACCGAGATGGAGATCGCAGCCGGTCCGGCCAGGCGCCGGGTCATCATGGCCGGGCTGATCGGCAATATCCTCGAATGGTACGATTTCGCGATCTACGGCTATTTCGCGCTGACCATCGGCAAGCTGTTCTTCCCCCACGAAGATCCGATCGTCTCGCTGCTCGCGGCGTTCAGCATCTTTGCGGTCGGTTTCCTGATGCGACCGCTGGGCGGTATCCTGTTCGGCCATGTCGGCGACAAGCTCGGCCGGCGCACGGCGATCCTGGCCTCGTCGGCGGCGATGGCGCTGCCGACGATCGCGGTCGGGCTGTTGCCGACCTATGCGCAGATCGGCCTGTGGGCGCCGGCGCTGATGCTGATCCTGCGGATGATCCAGGGGTTGTCGGTCGGCGGGGAATACACCGCCTCGACCGTCTTCCTGGCCGAGCAGGCCGACGAGACCAATCGCGGGCGGATGGCGTCGTGGACGCTGGTCGGCGCGGTCGGCGGCACCTTGCTCGGCTCGGCCATGGGCGCGCTGGTCAACAGCCTGCTCGGTTCCGCCGATCTCGCCGCCTGGGGCTGGCGGGTGCCGTTCCTGGCCGGGATCGTGCTGGCCGCCTATGGCTTCTACCTGCGCCGTGCCCTGCCCGAGGCGCTGCCTGCCGAGACCTCGGCCGAGACCCCGCTGGTCACCGCGATCCGCCAGGAATGGCCCGCGATGCTGCAGGTCGCCGGCATCACGATCTGTGCCGCGATCGGCTTCTACCTGATCTTCGTCTACGTCACGGTCTATCTGCGCGAGATCGTCCACGTCTCGACCGCCGAGGCACTCGACATCAACAGCCTGAACATGCTGGCGGTGATCGTCCTGGTGCCGATCTTTGCCGGACTGTCCGACCGCATCGGCCGCAAGGCGGTACTGCTCGCCGCGGCGCTCGGCGTCGTCGCCTTTGCCTGGCCGCTGTTCGCGCTGGTCCATTCCGGCGTCGGCGTGCTGGTGTGGTTTGGCCAGCTCGGCTTTGCCGTCCTGGTCGCCGCCTACATGTCGGTGCTGCCGGTGGTGATGGCCGAGGCCTTTCCGGCGCGGCTGCGCTGCTCGGCCGTATCGCTTTCCTATAATGTGCCGATGGCGCTGTTCGGCGGCACCGCGCCGATGGTCGCGACCTTCCTGATCAACCGCGAGCATGACGATTTCTCGCCCGCCTACTACCTGATGGCGGCCGGGCTGATCTCGGCCATCGCGATCGCCACGATGCGCGAGACCGCGATCGATCCGCTGCGGGACTGACGATGGCCGGGACGATTGCGCCAACCGGCGCCGGGCGGCGGCAGGTCATCGTCGCCGGGCTGGTCGGCAATCTGCTCGAATGGTACGACTTCGCGATCTACGGCTATTTCGCGATGACCATCGGCAAGCAGTTCTTTCCCCATGACGATCCCACGGTGTCGCTGATCGCCGCCTTCAGCGTTTTTGCGGTCGGGTTCCTGATGCGGCCGCTGGGCGGCATCGTCTTCGGCCATGTCGGCGACAAGCTCGGTCGCCGCGCGGCGATCGTCGCCTCCTCGGCGGCGATGGCCCTGCCCACCATTGCGCTGGGGTTGTTGCCGACCTATGCCCAGATCGGCCTGTGGGCGCCGGCGCTGATGGTGATCCTGCGGATGGTCCAGGGATTGTCGGTCGGCGGCGAATATACCGCGTCGACCGTCTTCCTGGTCGAGCAGGCGACCGATGGGCACCGGGGACGCACGGCGTCATGGGCGGTGGTCGGTGCGATCGGCGGCACGCTGCTCGGTTCGGCTGCCGGGGCACTGGTCAACAGCCTGCTCGGCCCGGCCGATATCGCCGCCTGGGGTTGGCGCCTGCCGTTCCTGGCCGGCATCGTGCCCGCCGCCTATGGTTTCGTCATTCGCCGCTCGCTGCCCGAGGCTCCGCCGGCAGCCAAGGCGGCGGGAACGCCGTTGGCCATCGCGCTGCGTCTGGAATGGCGCGCCATGCTGCAGGTCGCCGGCATCACCGCCTGCTCGGCGATCGGCTTCTATCTGATCTTCGTCTACGTCGTGGTCTATCTGCGCCAGATCGTCCATGTCTCGGCCGCCGAGGCGCTCGACATCAACAGTCTGAACATGGCCGCCATGGTCGTGCTGGTGCCGCTGATCGCGACCCTGTCGGACCGGATCGGCCGCAAGAAGGTGCTGATGGCGGCGGCGGTCGGTATCGTCGTGCTGACCTGGCCGCTGTTTGCGCTGATCCATTCGGGTGTCGGCGCGCTGATCTGGCTTGGCCAGTTCGGCTTCGCCGTGCTGGTGGCGGCCTACCGGTCGGTAATGCCGGCGGTGATGGCCGAGGCGTTCCCGGCCAGCCTGCGCTGTTCGGCGGTATCGGTCGCCTACAACGTGCCGACGGCCCTGTTCGGCGGCACCGCGCCGATGGTCGCGGCCTTCCTGATCAACCGGGAGCACGACGATTTTTCACCGGCCTATTTCCTGATCGCCGCCGGTGTCATCTCGGTCATCGCCATCGCCACGATGCGCGAGACCGCGGCCGGCCCGCTGCGGGCGTGACGCCGATGTTCCGGGGCTGGATCGTCGTTGCCGGTGCCTTCGTCGTGATGATGACCGGTTTCGGCGTCTCCTATTCGTTCGGCACGTTCTTCGACGCCCTGCAGCAGGAGTTCGGCGCGCTGCGCGGCTCGGTCTCGCTGGTCTTCGCGATTTCCGGTTTTCTCTACTTCCTGCTCGGCATCGTTTCCGGCCCGCTGGCCGACCGCATCGGCCCGCGGCCGGTGGTGCTGTTCGGCATGGTGCTGGTGGCCGCCGGTGTCTTCCTGGCGGGCCGCGCCACCGCGCTCTGGCAGATCTACCTGGCCTATGGCGCCGGCATCGGTGTCGGCGTGGGCTTCGCCTACGTCCCGGCAGTGGCGGCGGTCCAGCGCTGGTTCGTGCGACGGCGTGGAACCGCCTCGGGCATCGCGGTCGCCGGCATCGGCATCGGCACGCTGATCGGCCCGCCCGCCGCCGCCTGGGCAATCGATGCCTTCGGCTGGCGCGGCGCCTACAGCGCGCTGGCCCTCGCCGCGCTGGTGCTGGGCGCCGGTGGCGCCTTCCTGATCGAAGGCACGCCGGCCAGACGCGGACTGCGCCCCGACGGCGACCGCGGCCCGCCACCGGCTGCGCACGCCGTGGCGCCGGGGGCGACCCTGGGCGAGGCGTTGCGCGACCGGCGCTTCTGGTGGCTCTATGCCGCGACCTTTACCGGTTGCCTCGGCCTTTTCATCCCGTTCGTCCATCTGGTGCCCTATGCGCTCGACCACGGCATCGAGCGGGGCGTCGCGGTATGGCTGATCGGGCTGATCGGGATCGGGTCGACGATCGGCCGCTTTTTCCTCGGCGGCATGGCCGACCGGCTGGGGCGCCGCCAGGCCTTCAGCCTGATGTTCCTGGGCATGGGGTTGTCGATGCCGTTCTGGTTCTTCGGCACGGGGCCGGTGATGCTCGGCATCTTCGCGCTGGTCTTCGGCCTGGCCTATGGCGGTTTCGTCGCGCTGGCGCCCGCACTCATCGCCGACTATTTCGGGGCACGCGACATCTCCGGCATCATCGGCTGGCTCTATTCCAGCGTCGCTGTCGGCACCCTGGCGGGGCCGAGCCTTGCCGGGCTCGCCTATGATCTGACCGCCAGTTACGCCTGGCCGATCATCCTGTCGGGTGTGTTCTCAGGGATTGCAGCGGCGATGGTCTTCCGCCTGCCGGAACCCGGCCGGAACTGACGGAGCCGACATGACCCGGCATGGCCGACGCGAACGCGTACTCGCCGCCTTCCTCTCGATGCTGGCGGGCTATATCGACGCGCTGGGCTTCCTCAAGCTCGGCGGATTCTTCATCTCGTTCATGAGCGGCAACTCGACGCGGCTGGGCGTCGGCCTGGTCACGGGCTGGTCGGCCGCGGCGCTGTCGACCATCCTGGTCGGGCTGTTCGTGCTGGGGGTGATGCTCGGCTCGCTGGTCGGGCGGACCGCGGCGCTGTTCCGCTGGCGGCGGCCGGCCGTGCTGGCGACGGTGACTGCCTTGCTTACCGTCGCCGCGACGATGGACGCGCTGGGCTTCGCCTATGGCGCCATCGCCGGCATGACGCTGGCGATGGGGGCCGAGAATGCTTCGTTCGAGCGGGATGGCGAAGTCAGCATCGGCCTGACCTACATGACCGGCACGCTGGTCAAGCTGGGCCAGCGCCTGACCGAAGCGCTGCTGGGCGGTAACCGCTGGGCCTGGGTCTGGTACCTGATGCTGTGGAGCGGCCTGGTCACAGGTGCGGTGGCCGGCACCGCGGTCTACCAGTGGATCGGACTGACCGGGCTGTGGTTTGCCGCCCCCGCCGCGGCGCTGGCGACGCTGTTTGCTGCGGCGATCGACGAAGAAAGGCGGTCGCGCTAGCGCGCGAATTCCGGCTCCTCGCGCGCGAGGATCCGTCGCACGCTGTCGAGATGCGCGCGGGCGCTGGCCGCGGCGCCGTCGCGCATCTGGTCGGAGGCGGCCTGGGCGACGGCGGGGGGCACGACCTGCAGCCGCCGGCCCGTCGCCATGGCCTTCCATTGCGCCTCGGCTGCGCGTTCGAGATAATAGAGATCGTCCCAGGCCTCGGCGATCGAACGCCCCGTTACCATCACGCCGTGGTTCTTCAGGAAGGCGATTTCGGCGCCGCCCATGGCCTTGGCGATCCGGTCGCCTTCCGAGCTGTCGAGCGCCAGGCCGTTGTAGTTCTCGTCGACCGCGACCCGGCCGTAGAACTTCAGCGCCGTCTGCCCGGCCCAGGCCAGCGGTTCGCCCTCGACCATCGCCAGGGCGGTGGCATGCGGCATATGGGTGTGGAAGGCCGCCACCGCGTCCGGACGATGGTGATGCAGGCGGGCGTGGATGAAGAAGGCGGTCGCCTCGGGCGTGCCGCTGCCGGCCAGCACCCGTCCTTCGAAATCGCAGATCAGCAGCCGCGAGGCGGTGATCTCCGAGAAGGCATAGCCATAGGGATTGACCAGGAACAGGTCGGCATGGCCCGGCACCAGGGCCGAGAAGTGGTTGCAGATACCCTCGGCCAGGCCAAGCCGGGCCGCCATTCGGAAACAGGCGGCGAGGTCGACGCGCGCCTGCCAGATCGCCTCGGCGTCGAGGCGGCTGTTGCGCAGCAGGGCCGGGCCGGCGGCGACGGTCAGTTCGTGGGCCATGTCATGCCTCGCCGGGGGTGGCCTGGCGGGCGTCGACCGCCCGCTGGGACAGGATCATCACGAGGCAAGACATCGCCCCGCTGATCACGATCATGATGAACAATGCCTGCAGTCCGAGCCCGAAACCCACGACCAGGACGGTGCCGCCGATGGCACCGACGACGAGCCGCACCAGCGACCCGATCAGCGGCCATACCGCGCGCCCGGCGCCCTGGCCGGCCATGCCGAGCAGCATGCTGAAGCCGGTGACCGCGTAGAACAGGCCCACCGTGTGCAGATAGCCGGTGCCGATCGCGATGACGGACGGATCGCGGCTGAACAGGCCGAGCCAGGCTTCCGGGAACAGGGCGGCGGCGATGCCGATGACCCCGGCCACCCCGGCCCCGGCCCAGGCGCCGGTCCAGCTGATCTGGCGCACGCGATCGGTCAGCCCGGCCCCGAGATTGGTGCCGACCATCGCCATCACCCCGGTGCCGATGCCGAACAGCAGTGGCGTGATCAGATAGTCGATGCGCGAGGCCATGCCATAGCCGGCCAGCGCCTCGGGCCCGAAGCGGCCGACCGTGCCGGTGATGATGACGACCGACAGGTTCGGCACGACCGCGCCGATCGCGCCGAGCCCGCCGACCCGCAGGATGTCGCGGAACTGGTCGGCCTTGAGCCGGCGAAAATCCAGGCGGAGCCGCAAGGTGCTGCGCGGGCCGCGCAGATGGACGACCAGCATCACCAGCGTCAGCAGGTAGTGGATGTCGAGGCCCAGCCCGGCGCCGGCAATGCCCATGGCGGGAAACGGCCCCCAGCCGAAGATCAGTGCGGGCGAGAGCGGCAGGGTGACCACCATGGCGATGACCGATATCCGGGCCGGCACTTCCGGGCTGCCGCTGGCACGCAGCGCCGCGGCGAGCAGGTTGACGACCCAGATCAGCGCGGCGGCCCCGAAGATCAGGTCGGCATAGATCAGCGCCGCCTCGAGCGCCTCGCCGGTTCCGCCCATCAGCCGGTACAGCGCCCGGCCGCCGAGGAACTGCCCCGCGGTGAAGACGAGGCCGATGACAAGGCCGAGCATCACGGCGGCCAGGACCAGCGCGTCGGCATCGTCGCGCCGCCCGGCGCCGACGGCGCGGGCGACCGCCGAGGAGACCCCGGCGCCGAGCCCGCCGTTCGACACCATCTGCATCAGCATCAGGCAGGGGAAGACCAGCGTGCCCCCGGCCAGGGCGGAGATGCCCTGGAACGAGATGAACCAGGTCTCGGCGATGCCGGCCAGGATCTGGATCAGCAGGACCAGCGTCGTCGGCGCGGCCAGCCGCGCGATGGCGGGAACGATCGGGGCTTCCAGCAGAAAGCGGCGGCGGGCGGCGGCAATGTCGTTCATGGGCTCGGATCGATCAGATATTGGGTTCGGCCGAAACGGTGGTGCCGCCATCGGGCGATTGCGGCAGGCCGTCCTCGATCTCGTACCAGTCGCCCTTGTGGCGCGTGAAGATGTGCTTGACCGTGATCAGGCCGGTAGGCTGGTCCAGCGCGCCGGCGGCGATGTCGGCATCCTCGCCGCGGCGGCGCCAGAACAGGCTGGACCCGCATTGGCCGCAGAAGCCGCGTTCGACGCCCGGCGAACTCTCGTACCATTTCAGCCCGTCCTGGCGGTCGAAACGAAGTTCGCCCTCGGCCACGGCGGTATAGGCGCCGAAGCTGCCGTGAAAGCGGCGGCACTGGCCGCAATGGCAGTTCACCACCGGGGCGAACGGCCCGGTGGCGGTGAAGCGCACCGCCCCGCACAGGCAGCCGCCGGTTTTCGTCGATATCGGACGCATGGCGCCCGACGCTAGCGATTGACGCTATTCCGGGCAACCGCTAAGACCCGGCCTCATGACCGCGACGACCGATACCACGACGCTGACCCAGCTTGGCCGGGCAACCGATCTGCCCACCGATCCCGATGCCGCGACGCTCGAATGCGTGCCGAACCCGCATCCCGGCACGGTCTACCTCGTCCGCTTCGTGGCGCCCGAGTTCACCTCGCTGTGCCCGGTGACCGGCCAGCCCGACTTCGCCCATCTGGTGATCGACTACGTGCCGGGCCCGAGGCTGGTGGAGTCGAAGTCGCTGAAGCTGTTCCTGGGGGCATTCCGCAACCACGGCGCCTTCCACGAGGCCTGCACGGTGACGATCGGCAAGCGGATTGCCGAGGCGACCGAGGCGCAGTGGCTGCGGATCGGCGGCTACTGGTACCCGCGCGGGGGCATCCCGATCGACGTCTTCTTCCAGACCGGCCCGGCTCCGGCGGGATTATGGTTGCCGGATCAGGGGGTTCCGCCCTATCGCGGGCGCGGCTGATCGCCTATGATCCCCGCGGACTGAGCAAGGCGGGGGAGCCATCCTGACGTGACCGAGACGGCCAGCGGACAACCAGCCTGGGCGGCGACCGGCGGCCGGCTGTTCCGGCGCTATCACCGCATCATGCGGGCGGCGTTCATCGGCATCTCCCTGGTCTCGGTCCTGCTGTTCGGCCTCTATGCCGGCGACCGTATCGACGACGACAAGGCGGCGGTCCGTCGCCGGGTCGAGGATATCGCCTACACCCTCAATCGGCGCTTCGACGTTGCCGGCGATCTCGTCGACGCGATGGTCGAGCGGACGCACACCTATCTCGTCAACCACCCCAAGCCGCCGCCGCCCGATCCGCTCTATGACGCGCTGATGGGGTCCGAAAAGGACGGCATCCTCAGCCTCGACCGGCCGCCGCCGCCGTTCGAGCGCGATACCATCGGCAACGTGATTGCCGCGGCCCGTCCGCCGGACCCGGATTTCCGCCACGAGATCGACCTGGCCGTCTCGCTGATGCCGCTGATGCATTCGGTCGACGATATCGTCGAGGGGGCCGGGGCGTCCTACTATATCTCCACCCGGCGCTTTGCCATGGTCGTGCCCTGGATCGAGTCGAGCCAGCTGCGCGGGACGCTGGATGGCATCTTCGAGCGCCCGGCGTTCCTGGTCGCGCGGCCGGACGCGGATCCCAGCGGCAAGCGTGTCTGGACCGACCTCTATCTCGACCGGGTCGGCGGCAGTGAAATGGTGACCGTTGCCAAGCCGGTTTCGAATGCCGGCCGCTTCTTCGGTGTCGTCGCCATCGACATGGCGCTGTCGGACATGCGCGACTTTCTGCGCCAGCGCCAGCCGCGCGAGGGCACGCTGATGCTGCTGACCGAGCACGGCGCGGTGATCTACCACTCGCAGGAAAAGACCCAGGAGACGTCGCGCATCATCCGGCTGGGCGACGTTCTGCCGGCGGGGCTGCAGGCGCATGCCCAGGCGATCCTCAAGGACGATGCCCTTGTCGGTTCGGCCCTCGACGACTACTACGTCTTCGCCGTCGACCTGATCGACGCGCCGTTCCGCCTGGTCTATATCGCCAACCGCAAGGTCGTGTTCACCGCGCTGATCTCCAGTTCGGTGCCGCTGGTGCTGGCCCTGCTGCTCGGCCTGGCCCTGGTCGTCTACCTGGCCGAGCGGATGACGCGCCAGCAGTTCATCGATCCGGCCGAACAACTCGTCGGCTTCATCGAGGGGCAGGGCGACGGTTCGCGACCGCCGCCGGCCCTGCCGCCCGTACCGGCCGAATGGCGCCCCTGGTTCGATACGGTGCGCGCGACCTTTGCCGCGCATGGCGAGCTGGTGGCGATCCGCCAGGAACTCGACGTTGCCCGCCGGCTGCAGCAGGCGATCCTGCCGCGCCGCTTCCCCGATCGGCCGGAGATCGAGATCGCGGCCCGGGCCAAGCCGGCCAAGGAAGTCGGTGGCGACTTCTATGACGTCTTCTGGCTCGACGACCGCCGGCTGGGCCTGGTCATGGCCGATGTGGCGGGGAAGGGCGTGCCGGCGGCGCTGGTGATGGCCGAGACCCGGACATTGCTGCGCGGTGTTGCGCCGGCGACGACCGGGCCGGCGCAATGCCTGGGCCTCGCCAACAATCTGCTGGCGGCCGACAACGATACCGGCATGTTCGTCACCGTCTTTCTCGGCATGCTCGACCTCGAGACCGGGCGCCTGGCCTATGCCAATGGCGGCCACAACCCGGCCTTGCTGCGGCGTGCGGATGGCGAGCTTATGACGCTCGGCCTGGGCGACGGGCTGGCGCTGGCCGTCGTCGAGGACTTCCCGTTCGACGAGGGCGACGCGCAACTCGCACCCGGCGACACGCTCGTGCTCTATACCGATGGCGTGACGGAAGCCTTCGATCTGCAGAACGAGGCTTTCGGCGATCCGCGCCTCAGGATGGTGATCGAGGCCAGTGCTGACCGGAACGCGGCCGACACCCTGGCAATGGTATTCGATGCCGTCGACGCTTTTGTCGGCGACGCCCCGCCCAGCGACGACACGACCGTACTCACCCTGCGCTATCGCGGCCGGGTCTAGGCTGCGAGGTTCAAGGTCGGCTGCTGTGCGGCTGCGACCAGGGCGCTGACGGCGCCATAGGCGTTCGACGCCGCCTGGGCAGCCTGACTGTTCGGGGCGCGCGACGGGGTATCGGTCGGCGGCGACGTGGTCTCGCCGGTCTCGCCGTTCTTCTGCTTGGCAGCCTCGACGCTTGCCTTGGCCGCCATCTGCGCGGCGGCATTGGCCACGCTGCGATCCTGGGCCGAAGGGTCGCCCGGGGCCAGTGCCGCCGCGCGGATCTGGTTGGCCTTGGCGATGGTGGCCTCCGGATCGCCCGGAATCGGCGAGGTGTCGATATTGACCTCGCCCGCCACCGCGTAGAGCCCGCCGTCCGGCCCTTTCTCGAATTCGTAGCTCGGCCCGGAGGCGAACTGGCCGCCTGCAGCCAGATGGGCCATTTCGTGGGCGCGGACCTTGGCATCGGTCTGCTTCATCTCGCGGACGACGGCCTGCTCCTCCTCGGTGAGGCCGCTGGCCGACTGGCTGCTGCCGCCCGAGGCTTGTGCCGTGAGCAATGTCGACTGGCTGAGCCCGCCGGCGAAGGTGGGCGTGGCCGCGGCACCCGCAGAAACCCCGTTCGACGATCCGGATGCCGCTTCGGCGACGGGCGCGGCCGATGGCGCCGCGGTCGGGGCCGCAGCGCGGACATACTGGGTGGCCCTGAGCGGGCCGATGCCACCGATCATCAAGTCGGCCACAATTCACCTGTAACGGTCGACCTATAATAGGGTGCGAATCGGCTCGTCGCCAGTTCGACATAAGGAAATCCCATGCCTACGCGCCCCCGCCGCCCCGAGGTCAATGCGCTGCTCGGCGTCGCCTATGCCGCGGCCCCGGTGGCCACAGGCGTGGTCGCCGCGCTTTGGGCGGGAGCCGGTTTTGCCGGCTTTGTGATCGGGGCGGCCTTGGCGCTCGGCGGTATCTACATGCTGCTGCTGCGCCATTTCCGCGAAATCGAAACCGTCATCGACACGGCCGAAAGGCTCGCCGCGGGCCAGCCGATGACATTGGCGCCGAAGCTGTCTTCGATCGGCGCCGAGGCGGTGGCGGCCGCGATCACCCGGCTGCAGCGGGCGCTCGAGACCGATCGTGGCCACGCCAGCCGCCGCGATGCCGAGGCCGCCGCGATGCTCGATGCGCTGCCCGATCCGGCCCTGACGCTGGACGGCGACCGGCATGTGCTGCGCGCCAACTATGCCGCCACCGCCTTCTTCGGGGTCAACCCCGAGGGACGCGATCTCGGCTTCTTTCTGCGCCATCCCGACGTGCTGGCGGCGATCGACGCCGTGATTTCAGGCGGCGAGCGCAACCGCGAAGTGGAATATACCCCGCCCGGCGCCGCCGGGCGCTTCTGGCGGGCCCGGGTAACGATCCCGGCGGCACAGTCGGCCGGCTCGGTCGCCGCCGTCGTCACCCTGCACGACGTCACCGCCGCCCGACGGCTGGAGGCGATGCGGGTCGATTTTGTCGCCAATGCCAGTCACGAACTGCGCACCCCCCTGGCCAGCCTGATCGGTTTCGTCGAGACGCTGCAGGGGCCGGCGCGCGACGACGAAGGGGCGCGCGACCGGTTCCTCGGCATCATGCACGATCAGGCCAGGCGCATGTCGCGCCTGGTCCAGGATCTGCTGTCGCTGTCGCAGATCGAGTTGAACGAGCATCGCGAGCCGAAGGGCGCGGTCGACATGGCGCGGCTGGCCCGACGCGTCGCCGACCTGCTGCAGGTCACCGCGGCGGCGAAGGGCGTGACCATCCTGGTGGAGGCACCGCCCGGTCTGCCGCCGGTGGCGGGCAGCGAGGATGAACTGGTCCAGGTGCTGCAGAACCTGATCGACAATGCCGTCAAATACGGGCCGGCCGACAGCGAGGTCGTCGTCACGATCGTTCCCGAGCCGGCCGAGGGCCCGGCCCGCGACGTCGTGGTCAGCGTCGCCGACAGCGGCGAAGGCATCCCCGCCGAGCACATCCCACGGTTGACCGAGCGATTCTACAGGGTAGACTCAGCCCGTAGCCGAAAACTCGGCGGTACCGGCCTCGGCCTGGCGATCGTCAAGCATATCGTGGCCCATCACCGCGGCCAGTTGACGATCCGGTCGACCCTGGGCGAAGGTTCGGAGTTCCGGGTGCAACTGCCGGTGGCGACCGAAGCGCCTGTCACATAAGCGTCATCAAATTGTAGTACCTGAGTCACTCGTCGGACATACGGTCCGCGCCAGCGGGGTTCCCCCGCACCGTATGACCGATCCACTGACGATCAGGGAAAACACCCTATGAAACCGACCTTCTACGCCGTCGCAGCCATGGCCGGCGCCGCGCTTCTGGCGACGACCAGCGTCCATGCCCAGGCCGTCGATCCCGCGCTCCATGATTACAAGCCGGCTTCGGGCGTGTCGGGCAGCATCAAGTCGATCGGTTCGGATACCCTGAACAACCTGATGACCCTGTGGGCCGAAGGGTTCAATCAGATGTATCCGAACGTGAAGATCGAGATCGAGGGCAAGGGCTCGTCGACCGCGCCGCCCGCGCTGATCGCCGGCACCGCGCAGTTCGGGCCGATGTCGCGCCCGATGAAGGCGGCCGAGATCGACCAGTTCGAGAAGAAGTTCGGCTACAAGCCGTCGGCCGTGCGCTCGGCGGTCGACTCGCTGGCCGTCTTCATCCACAAGGACAACCCGATCAAGTGCCTGAGCCTGCAGCAGGTCGACGCGATCTTCTCCAAGACCCGCAAGGGCGGCCTCGACAAGGACATCACCACCTGGGGTGACCTCGGCCTGACCGGCGAGTGGGCGTCGAAGCCGATCTCGCTCTACGGCCGCAACTCGGCCTCGGGCACCTACGGCTACTTCAAGGAAGAAGCGCTCTTCAACGGTGACTACAAGGACACCGTGAAGGAGCAGCCGGGCTCGTCGACCGTGGTCCAGGGCGTCGCCTCGGACAAGTACGCGATCGGCTATTCGGGCGTCGGCTACAAGACCGCCGACGTGCACGCCGTGCCGCTGTCGGCCAAGCCGGGCGGGACCTGCTACGACGCGTCGGCGACCAACGCCTACGAGGGCACCTATCCGATCGCCCGCTTCCTCTACATCTACGTCAACATCAACCCGAACGAGAAGATCGACCCGGTTCGCGCCGAGTTCATCAAGTACGTCTATTCGAAGCAGGGCCAGACCGGCGTGGTGAAGGACGGGTTCTACCCGATCCCGAAGGCCATCGCCGACCAGGACCTGGCGGCGATGAAGCTGAACTGAACAGGGTGACGGTGGCGCGGTCCGGGGGGACCGCGCCGCCTGCCTTTTCCGCTCGACGAGCATTTCAGGGAAGCGCCGGACAATGACAGCGACCACCGAATCGACCGGCTCCGCGAAGCCCATGCGGCGGCGCGACAAGAGCACGCGAAAATCGGTCATCCTGGCCGACAAGGCCGCAGATACCATCATCCGCGTCGGGGGCCTCGGCGTCATCCTCGCCGTGTTCGGCATCATGGCCTATCTGGTCTCGGTCGTCGTGCCGCTGCTCGGCGGCGGCGATGTGACCGACCGCATCGAGCATGCGATGCCGGCGGGCCACGGCCCCGCCGTGTTCGAGCAGGTCGACGACTACCGCACCATGATCGCGGCGCTCTCGCCCGACGGCGCGATCTCGGTCGTGCATATCGCCACCGGCACGCCGCTTGCCGCACCGACCTTCGATTTCGCCGGCGGCACCGTCACGACCATCGGCCACACCATCGCCAATGGCGACGTGGCCTTCGGTTTCGCTGATGGCAAGGTCCGCTTCGGCCGCCTCGGTTTCGAGGCCAAGATCCTGCCGGCAAACGCCGTTCCGGCCGGGCTGCGCGGCCTGGACGACCATGATCTCACCGACGGCAAGTCGGTCTTCCGCAAGGTGCCGGGCGGCCAGGTCCGCCAGTTGTCGCTGGTCGCGACGCTCGATCCGGCGGTCGAGGTATCGCCGGGCAACGCGATCCGCGCCATCGACCTGCGCATCGGCGGCACGGTCGAGCGACCGACGCGTGCCTTCGTGACGCTCGATGCCGTCGGCGGCATCAAGCTGTCGCTGTCGGAATCGCGGCAGAACATGATGACCGGCAAGGTCACGCTGTCGACCCAGTCCTCGACGCTGCCACCGCTCGCGGGCGACCTGACCGGCGCCCAGGTCCTGCTGACCCAGAAGGCCGACCAGGTCTACGTTGCCGAAAAGGGTGGTCGTATTCACCGTTTCGACACCCGCGACTTCCAGAAGCCGCTGCTGGCCGAAACCGTCCGCCTTCTGGCAGCCGGCGTCGAACTCACCAAGCTCGGCTTCCTGATCGGTGAGCAATCGCTGGTCGCCGGCGGCTCGGACGGCTCGGTGTCGGTGTTCTTCCGCCTGCCGCGCGACGGCGTCCAGTCGACCGACGGTCGTGCGATGGTGCTGGCCCACAAGCTCGACCCGCAGAAGAACGCGATCGTTGGCATCGCGCCGTCGCAGCGGTCGCGGCTGTTCGTCACGGCCGATGCCGGTGGCGGGATCTGGCTGCGCCATTCGACTTCCGAGCAGGTGCTGCTCAAGCTGCGCCTGCCCGAGGGGGCAGGTCTGATCACCGGCCTGTCGCTCAGCCCGCGCGAGGATGCGATCATCGCCGTCACCGATCATGGCCGCTATTACGGCTTCGGCATCCAGGCGCCGCATCCGGAAACCACCTGGAAGTCGATCTTCGGCAAGGTCTGGTACGAAGGCTACGACGCGCCGAACTACACCTGGCAGTCGTCGTCGGGCAATGACAGCTTCGAACCCAAGCTGTCGCTGATCCCGCTGATCTTCGGCACGATCAAGGCGGCCTTCTACTCGCTGCTGTTCGCCGTGCCGATCGCCATCGGCGCCGCGATCTACACCTCCGAATTCGTGCATCCCCGGGTGCGCGCGGTGGTCAAGCCGACGATGGAAATGATGGCCTCGCTGCCTTCGGTGGTACTGGGCTTCATCGCCGCGCTGATCCTGGCCCCGATCGTCGAAACCTGGATCTCGGCGGTCATCCTGGCCTTCATCGCGCTGCCGCTCGGCCTGCTGATCGCCGCCCATCTGTGGCAGATGGTGCCGCTGGCCACGGCAATGCGCTACGGCGGGCTGCCCAAGTTCCTGCTGATGTTCGTCGCGGTGCTGGTCTCGGGCGTCGTGGCCTATGCGCTCGGCCCCTGGTTCGAGAGGCTGATCTTCGCCGGCGACCTCAAGGCCTGGGCGGCCGGGCAGATCGGTTCGGACGTGCCGTTCATGGCGCTGATCCTGACCCCGATCGGCTTCATCGCGGCAGCCTGGGTGCTCGACCGCTTCGCCCCGACCCTGTTCAAGGCCGGTGGGCGCAGCCACGACCGCCTGACCCTCGCGGTGCAGGACGTGCTGCGCTGGGGTGTCCTGCTGGTGCTGGGCTTCCTTGTTGCCCTGGCGCTGGCCGGCATCCTCACGGCGGTGGGCATCACGGCGCGCGGCGGCATTGTCGATACCTACGTCCAGCGCAACACGCTGGTGGTCGGCTTCGCGATGGGCTTCGCGGTCATCCCGATCGTCTATACGATCGCCGAGGATGCCTTGAACGCCGTGCCCGAGCATCTGCGGGCCGCCAGCCTCGGCTGCGGCGCCTCGCCCTGGCAGACGGCGATCTGGGTCATCCTGCCGACCGCGGCCTCCGGCGTGTTCGCCGCGGTCATGGTCGGGCTGGGCCGCGCCGTCGGCGAGACGATGATCGTCGTCATGGCCGCCGGCAACACGCCGGTCCTGGAATGGAACCTGTTCTCCGGCCTGCGGGCGCTGTCCGCCAACATCGCGGTGGAACTGCCCGAAGCCGTCAAGGACTCGACCCTGTTCCGCATGCTCTTCCTCGCTGCGCTGGTGCTGTTCGTGATGACCTTCGTGATCAATACGATCTCGGAGATCGTCCGCCAGCGCTTCCGCAAGCGCGCCGCGCAGCTCTGAGAGAGAGACCCCCATGTCCTCCCTGCAGGATACCGTGAACCCGCAAGACGCTTCCTCCTACGACAGCGCCGCCGGCGTCCATCGCCGCGAAGCCGTCGTCTACCCGGCCGCGCGCGGCGAACCCAAGCTCTGGTCGCTGGGCGGCACGCTGGCCTTCGGCGTGCTGATGATCACCGGCTTCCTCATCCTCGTGCTGTGGAACGGCATCGCCACCTTCTGGCCGAAGCCGATCGCCGTGGTCACGCTGGCCGACGGCAAGATCGTCGCCGGCGAGCAGACGCGCGAGGAACTGTTCAAGCCGACCGCCGATCAGCTCGCCAAGCTGACGCCGCAGCTGCGTGCCGTGATCGCCAAGGACGACGGCTATGCCACGCGGCGGCTCTATCGTACCGGCAACTTCGACTTCTACGGCGACGACAGCAAGTGGGTCGCCGATTATGACGTGGCCAAGGTCGATTACCCCCGCGACATGGTGTTGGCCGAGCGCCGCGAATGGGGGCCGTTCGTCGGACGCCTGAAGGCCGTCGTGCTCGACGGCGTCGAGCGGCCGGTGACCGATCCGTCGGAAGGCTGGGTGCGCGATGCGCTGGGCCAGGCCCAGGCCCGGCTTGCCCAGATCCGCAAGCTGGAGCGCGACGAGATCGGGGGCATCAACCACAAGCTCGAACAGGAGCGTCTGGCGCTGCGCCGGGTGCTGCTGAAAAGCGGTGCCGACTCGGCGGCCTACGGCGAGGCGCAGGCGAAGTTTGCCGCGCGCGAAGCCGAACTGAAGAAGCAGTACGAAGCCCTCTCGGCCGAGGCCCAGGCGCTCAAGGGCCGGAACGAACGTGACCGGATCATCCTGACCGAGGTCGGCGGTGCCGAGAAGTCGCTGCCGCTTTCGGTCATCGTGCGTGCGTATGATGCCAACGACATCGGCCTGGGCGCCAAGCTTGCCGTCTACGGTTCGCGCTGGGCCGAGTTCCTGACCGACGAACCGCGCGAGGCCAACACCGAAGGCGGCGTCATGCCGGCAATCTTCGGCACCTTCGCGATGACCGTGCTTCTGTCGCTGATCGTCGCCCCGTTCGGCGTGCTGACCGCCCTGTACCTGCGGGAATACGCCAAGCAAGGCCGCATCGTCGCCTTCGTCCGCATCTCGGTCAACAACCTGGCCGGCGTGCCCTCGATCGTCTACGGCGTGTTCGGCCTGGGCTTCTTTGCCTATATCCTCGGGGGATCGATCGATCGGCTGTTCTTTCCCGAATACCTGCCCAACCCGACCTTCGGTACCGGTGGCCTGCTCTGGGCCGCCCTGACGCTCGCGATCATGACCGTGCCGGTGGTGATCGTGGCGACCGAGGAGGCGCTGGCCGCCGTGCCGCGGTCGATGCGCGAGGGCTCGCTGGCCTGCGGTGCCTCGAAGTGGCAGACCATCCGGATGATCGTGCTGCCGCGCGCCATGCCCGGCATCATGACCGGCCTGATCCTGGCGATGGCCCGCGGTGCCGGCGAAGTGGCCCCGCTCATGCTGGTCGGCGTGGTCAAGCTGGCCCCGGAACTGCCGATCGACGGCTATTTCCCCTTCGTGCATCTCGAGCGCAGCTTCATGCATCTCGGGTTCCACATCTTCGACGTCGGCTTCCAGTCGCGTAACTCCGAGGCCGGCAAGCCGATGGTGTTCGTGACCACCCTGCTGCTCATCGCGCTGATCGCGATCATGAACGCGACGGCCATCACCATCCGTAACCGGCTGAAGAAAAAGTTCGCCGGCAGCCAGTTCTAATCCAAGGGATACCTGACATGAGCGCCGTGAGCGTGATGGAAAAGCCCGCGACCCCCGCCCAGGAACAACCCTTCGGCGAGACGGTCTACCACCTGCAGAAGGGTGATCAGGGCATCGCCCTCGACATCAAGGACTTCAACCTCTGGTATGGCGACCGCCAGGCCCTGCATGGGGTCAACCTGACGGTCGAACGCGGTCTGGTGACCGCGCTGATCGGCCCGTCGGGCTGCGGCAAGTCGACGCTGCTGCGGTCGCTGAACCGCATGAACGACCTGGTCGACGGCCTGTCGATCACAGGCAAGGTCGTGCTCGACCAGGTCGACATCTACGACCCGCGCACCGACGTCATCGCGCTGCGCAAGCGGATGGGCATGGTCTTCCAGAAGCCGAACCCGTTCCCGATGTCGATCTACGAGAACGTCATCTACCCGCTGCGCGTCGATGGCGTGCGCGACAAGCGTTTGCTCGACGAGACGGTCGAGCGTGCGCTGAAGGGCTCGGCCCTGTGGGACGAGGTCAAGGATCGTCTCGACCAGTCGGCACTGGGTATGTCCGGCGGCCAGCAGCAGCGCCTGTGCATCGCCCGCGCCATCGTCGGCGATCCGGAAGTGCTGCTGATGGACGAGCCCTGTTCGGCCCTCGATCCGATCGCGACCGCCAAGGTCGAGGAACTGATCGACGAACTGGGCGGCCACTACACCATCGTGATCGTCACCCACAACATGCAGCAGGCGGCGCGCGTCTCGCACAACACCGCCTTCATGTATCTCGGCCGGCTGATCGAATACGGCAAGACCGAGACGATGTTCACGACCCCCAAGCTCGGGCGCACGCTCGACTACGTCACCGGCCGGTTCGGCTGAGGCAGGAGGACCACATCATGGCTGGTCAGCATACGGTCAAGGCGTTCGATCAGGAACTCAACGGCCTGGTGGCGTTGATCACCCGCATGGGCGGGCTCGCCGAAGCCAATCTCGCCTCGGCGATCGACGCGGTGGTGCGGCGCGATTCCGATCTCGCCGCCAAGACGCTCGAGGCCGATCCGCGGATCGATGGCCTGGAGCGCGAGGTCGACGAACTGGTCGTGCGCATCCTGGCCCTGCGCCAGCCGGTGGCGAGCGATCTTCGCCTGCTGGTCTCGGCCTTGCGCATCGCCACCGATATCGAGCGCATCGGCGACTATGCCGCCAACGTCGCCAAGCGGGCGATCGCGCTGAACCAGGCGGCGCCGGTCAAGGCGGTGCGGGCGCTGCCGCGGATCGGCGGGGTGGTGCTGGAGATGATCAAGGACGTCCTCGACGCCTATGTCACCCGCGATGCCGCCAAGGCCCGCGCGGTGTGGAACCGCGACGAGGAAGTCGACGACATGTACACGAGCCTGTTCCGCGAGTTGCTGACCTACATGATGGAGGATCCGCGCTCGATCACCGTGTGCACCCATCTTCTGTTCATCGCCAAGAACCTCGAGCGCATCGGCGACCACGCGACCAACATCGCCGAACTCGTCCACTATACCGTCGAAGGGCGCTCCATCGACGAAGACCGGCCGAAGAGCGATCAGACCGCCTTCGCGGTCACGCCCTGAACCGGTCTGCCCCTGTGTCGAGTGACATGATGATGAAGCCGCGTATCCTGATCACCGAGGACGAAGGTGCCTTGGTGGCGATGCTCCGCTACAACCTCGAGAAGGAAGGCTACCGCGTCGACGAGGCCGCCGACGGCGGCGAGGCGCTGCTCAAGGTGGCCGAGGCCCCCCCGGATCTGATCCTGCTCGACTGGATGCTGCCGTCGCTGTCCGGCATCGAAGTCTGCCGCCAGCTGCGTCGCAATCCGGCGACGCGCAACATTCCGATCATCATGCTCACCGCGCGCGGCGAGGAGGGCGACCGGGTCCGCGGCCTGGATGCCGGCGCCGACGACTACGTCGCCAAGCCGTTCTCGCCGTCCGAACTGATCGCCCGCATCCGGGCGGTACTGCGCCGCATCCGCCCGGCGCTTGCCGAGGAAATGCTGACCTGCGGCGATATCGTGATGGACCTGGCCGCGCACAAGGTGACCCGCAACGGCCGCGAGATCCATCTCGGCCCGACCGAGTTCCGTCTGCTGCGCTTCTTCCTGGAACATCCGGGCCGTGTATTGAGCCGCGACCAGCTGCTCGACTCCGTGTGGGGCAACGATGTCTATGTCGAGCAGCGCACGGTGGATGTGCATATCCGCCGGCTGCGCAAGGCGCTGAACGGCGAGGGCGAGGCCGACATCATCCGCACCGTCCGCTCGGCCGGCTATGCGCTGGAGATCAACGGCCAGCCCGCCGCCGCGAGCTACGCGACCGCCTGAAGCCGCTGTCGCCTCCGTACAACGGCGGCGGCGGCTCGGTTCTGGCCGAAACTTCTTCCCGGGTTCAGCATTGGATGATGGCGGCGCCCTGCCGGGTCGCCGCCGCATCGCCCGTACGGGCCAATAAACCCAGGAGGAAGCGCATGAGCGGCAATCGCGGCGTCGTCTATATCGGCCCCGGCAAGGTCGAGGTCCAGAACATCGCAGATCCCACATTCACCGCGCCCGACGGGCGGGCCATCGAACACGCCGTCATCCTCAAGGTAGTCTCGACCAACATCTGCGGCTCGGACCAGCACATGGTGCGTGGCCGCACCACCGCCCCGGCCGGCCTCGTGCTCGGCCACGAGATCACCGGCGAGGTGATCGAGAAGGGCAAGGATGTCGAGCTCCTGAATGTCGGCGACATCGTCTCGGTACCGTTCAACGTGGCCTGCGGTCGCTGCCGCACCTGCAAGGAGGGCCATACCGGCGTCTGCCTGACGGTCAATCCGTCGCGGGCCGGGGGTGCCTACGGCTATGTCGACATGGGCGGCTGGATCGGCGGCCAGGCCCGCTACGTCATGGTGCCCTATGCCGACTTCAACCTGCTGAAATTCCCCGACCGCGACCAGGCGCTGGCCCGGATCCGCGACCTGACCATGTTGTCCGATATCCTGCCCACCGGCTTTCATGGGGCGGTGTCGGCCAGGGTCGGGGTCGGTTCGACCGTCTATGTCGCCGGCGCCGGCCCGGTCGGCATGGCGGCGGCGGCCTCGGCACGAATCCTTGGCGCCGCCGTGGTCATGGTCGGCGATTTCAACAAGGAACGCCTCGCCCATGCCGCAAAAATGGGCTTCATCGCGATCGATCTCGGCAAGCATGACCGGCTGGGCGAGATGATCGCCGAGGTCGTGGGTGTGCCGGAAGTCGACGCGGCGATCGATGCCGTCGGCTTCGAGGCGCGCGGCCATTCCGGGGGCGAGCAGCCGGCGGTCGTGCTGAACCAGATGATGGAGATCACCCGGGCTGCCGGCTCGATCGGCATTCCCGGCCTCTACGTCACCGAGGATCCCGGCGCGGTCGACGCGGCCGCCAAGGTCGGCAGCCTCAGCCTGCGCTTCGGCCTGGGCTGGGCCAAGTCGCACAATTTCCACACCGGTCAGACCCCGGTGCTGCGCTACAACCGCGCCCTGATGCAGGCGATCCTGCATGGCCGGCTGAATATCGCCGAGATCGTCAACGCAACCGTCATCGGGCTCGACGATGCGGCCAGGGGCTACCAGGACTTCGACCAGGGCGCCGCGCGCAAATACGTGATCGACCCGCACGGCATGCTCGCCGCCTGACCGCGCCTCCCCGCCGCGCCGCGGCCGGGCAACCAGGGCAAGGACCGCTCCCCCTTCCACGACACCGGTCCTTGTCCTGGGCTTGATCCGCCGGCCCCGGGCGGATTGACAAGCCGGTCGATCATCTCTTTATTGCCCAGGTTGTTTTGGGCGGCGGGTAGCACATCTTGCTGCGCGCCGCCGCCGATGGCGGGGGATGGCGGCGATCGCGATGATGGGGCTCGGATCTTTCGCCGACGCAATCCTGAACGAGCCGCTGGCCGGCGGTTTTGCGACGATCGTGGTCGGGGCCGTGGTCAGCCGCCTGCTCTTCGGGCGGCGCCCGGCCTGGCTCGCCATGGCCCGGGTCTTCTTCCTTATCCTGTTGACGGTCCTGCTGCTGCGCGGCGGCATCGTGCCCTATCAGCCCATGCAGCCGTCCGGCGTGCCGCTGCGCGATGCGATCGTCGGTGTGCTGAAGGTCGCCTGGTGGTTTTGGGCGGCCTGGTTCCTGGTCAGCGTGATCAGCCTCGTCATCGTGTTCGAGGAACGGCCGCGCGAAGGCAAGCTGTTGCGCGATTTCCTGTCGGCGCTGATCTATCTGGCGGCCGTGTTCGCCATCGTCGCCTATGTGTTCGGCGAGCCGGTCCAGGGCCTGCTCGCCACCTCCGGCGCGATCGCGATCATCCTGGGCCTGGCGCTGCAAAGCACGCTGAACGACTTCTTTTCCGGGCTGGTGCTCAATTTCAGCCGGCCGTTCCGGCCCGGCGACACCATCAGCATCGATGGGGTGACCGAGGGCCAGGTGGTCGAGATGAACTGGCGGGCCACCCATATCCTGACCGGCAATCGCGATCTCGCCATCCTGCCGAACTCGACCATCGCCAAGGCCAAGATCGTCAATCTCGATTTCCCGTCGGGCATTCACGGCTTCACCGCTCACGCCCGCTTCGCCTGTCCGCCGGCCCAGGCCGTCGCCGTGCTCGAACTGGCCCTGCTGAACGCGCGGGCGATCCTGGCCGCGCCGTCACCGTCGATCCGGGTCGTGGCCGTCGCCGATGGCCAGACCGACATGGAAGTCACCGCCTTCGTCGACGGGGTCGGGGCGGCCGGGACCGCACATAACGACTTGTTCGACCTGATCTACCGCCACACCGCTGCCGCCGGCCTGCGGCTGGCAGCCCCGCAGGGGCGCCAGCATGCGTCCGAGCGCGAAACCCTGCCGGTCGAGCGGCCGCATGCCGAAGCGATCATCGAGATCATGCCGCTGTTCGCCGCGCTGACGCGGGACGAGCGCGCTGCGATCGCGGCCAAGCTGAAGCCGGTCTTTCACGAACGCGGCGAGGTCGTGGTATCGCCGGATCAGGCGCTGCAATCGCTGTTCATCGTCGGGCGCGGCGTCCTTTCCGTCGTCGCGAAGCGCGAGTTGGGCGACATCGAAGTGCTGCGCTTCGGTCCCGGCGATCACTACGGCGAGATCGGGCTGCTCACCGGCGCCCGGGCCCAGGCCGTGATCACGGCGCTGGCGCCGTCGCTGGTCTACGAACTGGCCAAGGACGACCTCGCCCCGATTCTGGAGGCGCGTTCGCTGCTGGCGCACGAACTCGGCCATGCGATGGCCGAACGCCAGGCGGCAGGCCGCATGCTGACCACGGCCGAGTTGGGCAGCGGCGAAACCCGGCAATGGCTGCGCCGCTGGTTCGCCGACCGCCTCCATCAGCTGTTCGAGCTGGAAGCCTCGCCACGGGGCGGGCGAGGGGGCTGAGCGTCTACCGCCGTGCTTCCTCGACCAGCCAGTCGCGGAAGGTCTTCAGGGCCGGCATCTGCGCCTTGGCTTCCGGGTAGACCAGGTAATAGGCGTGGGTCGAGGCGACCGGCCGGTCGAACGGCACCACCAGCCGGCCGCCGGCGATCTCTTCCTCGACCAGAAAGCGCGGCAGGATGGCGACGCCCAGGCCCGCCACCGCCGCCTGGATCGTCATCGCGATCTGTTCGAATTTCGGTCCTTTCAGCCCGTTGATCTCGGGATGGCCGACTGCGGCCAGCCAGTCGGCCCAGGCCCGGGGCCGGGTCGAATGCTGCAGCAGGGTCGCCCGCGCCAGGTCGCCGATCGTGGTCAGGGACAGCGTCGGCGCACAGACCGGCAGCACTTCCTCGCCCATCAGCCGGTGGGCGATCACGCCGGGCCAGGAGGTGTCGCCGAAATGGATCGCGGCATCGAGCCGGTCGGAAGCGAAGTCGAAGGGGACGTTGCGGGTGTTGAAGTTGACCGTGATACCGGGATGCGCGGCGGAGAAGCCGGCGAGCCGCGGGATCAGCCAGCGCGTGCCGAAGGTCGGCAGGATCGCAAGATTGAGGGCGCCGCCCGATCCCTGGTGGGCCAGCAGTTCCAGCGTCGTCGTCTCGATCTGCTCCAGGCAGTTGCGGATTTCCGGCGCGTAGGCCGCGCCGGCCTCGGTCAGCACCAGGCGCTGGCGGATGCGGTGGAACAGCTGCAGGCCCAGGAAATCCTCCAGCGCCCGGATCTGCCGGCTGATCGCGCTCTGGGTCAGGCCGAGTTCCTCGCCGGCCTGGCTGAACGACAGATGCCTGGCCGAAGCCTCGAAGGCTTTCAGGCTGCCCATCGAGGGCAGGAAACGGCGCATGCCAAGTCTCCGTAGTTCATGACGAATTCGCATGATCTTCGGATTTAAACTCGTTTGCAACCGGAGGCCCTGGTGCGCCAAATCTGGTGCCATCAGCCGAATTGCAGGAGTTTTGGTCATGAGCATCGCATCGCAGCCCACCCTGGTCCGCCTGCTTGCCGCCGTCGTCGGCGACGGCCCCGCGGCCAGGCTGCTCGCGACCATCGACGTCCATCCCGCGCTGCTTGCCGACACCGCCGGGAACGTGTCGCGCGCGGTATTGGCCCAGGCGATGAACCTGGTGCTGTTCGACGGCCTGCTGGCCCGCGTGCCGGCCGGCCGCGCCTATGTCGATGACGTCCGTGCCGGCGGCGCCAGGGTCGTGTTCGATCACGGCGCGCTGCGCACGGTCAAGGCGCCGGCCACCGGCGCGCTGCCGCCGGGCGAGGCCGCGTTCCGCCGCATTCTCGATCCGCTGGGCTATCGGCTTGCCGGTACCTATCCGCTCGACCGGCTGGGCATGACCGGGCGTTCCTATGCCCAGGCCGATCACCCCGAGGAGATTGCCCAGTTCTTCCTGAGCGAACTGCACCCCGAGCGTTTCTCGGAGCGCTTCCAGGCCGCGACCGCCCGGGTGCTTGCCACGTCGCGCGATCCGCTCGATGCTGCCGACCTGGCGCGCCTCGACGCGCTTGCCCGTGACCGCGTGCTGCCGATGGCCGATGCGGTGGCGCTGCTGCCGCGCCTCGTCGCCTGCTTCGATCGCTGGCACGACGAACCGGCGCTGGCCGACTACGAGATCCTGCTGGCCGAATCGGCCGAAATGGCCTGGATCGCCACCGAGGGGAACGCGTTCAACCATGCCACCGACCGCGTCGCCGACGTCGTCGCGCTGGCCGACCGCCAGAAGCAGCTGAGCCGGCCGATGAAGGACAAGGTCGAGGTTTCGGCATCGGGCCGCGTGCTGCAGACCGCGTTCCGCGCGGCCGAGGTCGAGCGCGGGTTCCGCCTGCCGTCCGGCGATCGCGTCACCCGCATCGTCCCCGGCTCGTTCTACGAATTCATCACCCGCAAGACGATGGTCGACGCCGACAGCGGCAAGACCCGTCTCGACCTGGGCTTCGACAGCTCGAACGCCCAGGGCATCTTCAAGATGACCGCGGCGGCATGATCGAAGAGCTGCGCGCAGCACTCGCCGACCGCCTCGGCCCCGAGGCGGTCTCGACGGCGCGCGCCGATCTCGCCGGCTACGAGCAGGGGGCGCGCTATGGCCAGGGGCGGGCCGCGATGCTGATCCGGCCGGCGGACACGGCCGGGGTGGCGGCCGCGGTGCGGGCCTGCCGCGTGGCTGGCCTGCCGATCGTGCCGCAGGGGGCCAATACCGGCCTCGTCGCCGCATCGACACCCGACGCCTCGGGCACCCAGGTGGTGCTGAGCCTGGAACGGCTGCGCGGTCCGCTCGAGATCGATCCGCTCGACCGGACGGCGCTGGTCGGGGCGGGGGTGCGGCTATCGGCGTTGAACCAGGCGCTGGCGCCGCATGGTCTGTGCTTTCCGATCGATCTCGGGGCCGATCCGTCGATCGGCGGGATGATCGCGGCCAATACCGGTGGGGCGCGGCTGATCCGCCATGGCGACGTGCGGCGCAATCTGCTCGGCCTCGAAGTCGTGCTGGCCGATGGCTCCGTTCTCGACCTGCTGAACCGCAACCGCAAGAACAATACCGGCATCGATCTCAAGCAGCTGTTCGTCGGGTCGAGCGGCGCGCTCGGTATCGTCACCCGCGCCGTCGTCGAGGTCCACCCGCTGCCGCGCCAGTCGGCGACGGCCTTGCTGGTGCCACGCGCACCCGGTGACGTACCGCGCCTGATCGGCGATCTCGAAGCCGCGCTCGGCGATTTCCTGTCGGCCTGCGAGGGCATGTCGCGCAACGCGATGGCCTGCGCGCTGCGCCATCGCCCGCGCTTGCGCAATCCGTTCCAGGGCGGCCTGCTGCCCGGCTATGCCGTGCTGATCGAACTGGCTGCATCCTGCGGCCCCGACGTCGTCGACCTGCAGGCGATGCTGGAAAATTTCCTGGCCCCCCGGCTGGAGGATACGCTGGCCGATGCCATCTTCGGCCGCGCCGAGGATCTCTGGGCGCTGCGGCATGCCATCAGCGATTCCCTGAAGGAAGAAGGCAAGGTCATCGCCTTCGACATCGCCATGCCGCGGTCGGCCCTGCCGGCATTCCGGGCCGCGGCGACCGCCGATCTTGCCCGCGACTGGCCCTGGCTGCGCGTCTGCGATTTCGGGCACAGCGGCGACGGCGGCGATCATTTCAACCTGGTCTGGCCGCATGATGCGGCCGAGCCGTTCGATCCTGCCTGCGTCGAGCCGGTGCGGGCCCTGGTCTATGACCGCGTGGTGCGCGACCACGGCGGCAGCTTCAGCGCCGAGCATGGCGTCGGCCCCTACAACCAGGCCTATTACGACCGCTACACCACCCCCGACCGCCTGGCGCTGTCGGGTGCCGTCAAGCAACTGCTCGATCCGGAAGGCCGCCTCGGCGTCGTCCGCTTCGGGTCCCCCGACACGACAGACAACGGAGCCACGCCATGACGCTTGCCACCGAGACCGCCGATCTTCTCGCCAGCCTGGGCGTCGACCGCGCCGCCCTTGCGGGTGGCACGCTGGTCGCGCGTTCGCCGATCGACGGATCCGAACTGGCCCGGCTGAAGGAGATCGACGCGGCCGGCACGGCCGCCGCGATCGGCCGCGCGCAGGCCGCCTTCCGCGCCTGGCGCGAGGTGCCGGGGCCGCGCCGCGGCGAACTCGTCCGCCTGTTCGGCGAGGAACTGCGCGCCAACAAGGCGGCGCTGGGCCGGCTCGTCACCATCGAGGCCGGCAAGATCGTCCAGGAGGGCCTGGGCGAAGTGCAGGAAATGATCGACATCTGCGACTTCGCCGTCGGCCTGTCGCGCCAGCTCTACGGCCTGACGATCGCGACCGAGCGGCCGGGCCACGCGATGCGCGAGACCTGGCACCCGCTGGGTCCCGTCGGCGTGATTTCGGCCTTCAACTTCCCCGTTGCCGTCTGGTCGTGGAATGCCGCGCTGGCGCTGGTCTGCGGTGACTCGGTGGTCTGGAAGCCGTCGGAGAAGACCCCGCTGACCGCGCTGGCGACCCAGGCCCTGTTCCTGCGCGCGGCCGCCAGGTTCGGCGACGTGCCGGCCGGGCTGTCGGAAGTGCTGATCGGCGGCCGCGCGATCGGCGAGGCGCTGGTCGACGACCGCCGCATCGCGCTGGTCTCGGCCACCGGCTCGACCCGCATGGGCGCCGAGGTCGGCCCGCGGGTTGCCGCCCGCTTCGGCCGCAGCCTGCTCGAGCTCGGCGGCAACAATGCGATGATCGTCTGCCCGTCGGCCGATCTCGATCTCGCCGTGCGCGCGATCCTGTTCGCCGCGGTCGGCACCGCCGGCCAGCGCTGCACCACACTGCGTCGGCTGTTCGTGCATGACAGCGTCTATGAGGCGCTGGTACCCCGGCTGAAGCGTGCCTATGCCGCCGTGCCGGTCGGCAACCCGCTGACCGAGGGCACCCTGGTCGGCCCGCTGGTCGACCAGGGGGCGTTCGACGGGATGCAGAAGGCGCTGGAGGCGGCGAGGGCCGGGGGCGGTACGGTCGCGGGCGGCGAGCGGGTCGACGGCGTCGGCGCCGGGTTCTATGTCCGCCCGGCCATCGTCGAGATGCCGGCGCAGACCGACGTGGTGCGCCACGAGACCTTTGCCCCGATCCTCTACGTCATCCGCTACAGCGATTTCGCCCAGGCGCTGGATCTGAACAACGACGTGCCGCAGGGCCTGTCGTCGTCGATCTTCACCACCGACCTGCGCGAGGCCGAGCAGTTCATGTCGGCGGCGGGATCCGATTGCGGCATCGCCAACGTCAATATCGGTCCCTCAGGTGCCGAGATTGGCGGCGCGTTCGGCGGCGAGAAGGAAACCGGCGGCGGCCGCGAATCCGGTTCGGATGCGTGGAAGGCCTACATGCGGCGGGCCACCAACACCGTGAACTATTCACGCACCCTGCCGTTGGCCCAGGGCATCAAGTTCGAGGTCGACGCATGACCTTCCGCCCCGCCGCGCGCCTCGGCGCGATCGAGGTTTCACCGATCATCGCGGTGATGGCGCGCGCCCGCGCGCTGAAGGCGGCCGGGCGCGACGTGATCGCGCTCGGCTTCGGCGAACCCGATTTCGACACGCCCGAGCATGTCCAGGAAGCGACGATCGCGGCGATGCGGCGGGGCGAAACCCGCTATACCGCGATCGACGGGACGCCGGCGCTGAAGCAGGCGATCGCGCACAAGTTCGCGACCGAGAACGGCCTGACCTACGCGCCGGAGGAGATCACCGTCGCCACCGGCGCCAAGCAGGTCATCTACAACGCGATGATGGCAACGCTCGACGATGGCGACGAGGTGATCATCCCGGCACCGTACTGGTCGTCCTATCTCGACATCGCGCTGATCGCCGGGGGGCGGCCGGTGGTACCGGTCTGCAGCCAGCAGGACGGCTTCAAGCTGACGCCCGCGGCACTCGCCGGGGCGATCACCCCGCGCACCCGCTGGCTGTTCCTCAATTCGCCGTCGAACCCGACCGGCGCCGCCTACAGCGCCGCCGAACTGGCGGCCCTGGCCGAAGTGCTGCGGGCACATGACCACGTCTGGGTGATGTCCGACGACATCTACGAGCACCTGCGCTATGGCGATACGCCGTTCGCGACGATCGCCGCCGTCGCCCCCGACCTGAAGCCGCGGGTGCTGACCTTGAACGGGGTCTCGAAGGCCTATTGCATGACCGGCTGGCGCCTCGGCTATGCCGGCGGGCCGGCCGCGCTGGTCAAGGCGATGGCAGTGGTTCAGTCGCAATCGACCTCGAGCCCGTCGTCGCTGAGCCAGGCGGGCGCCGTGGCGGCGTTGTCGGGCCCGCAGGACCTGATCGCCGAGCACAACGCGATCTTCCGCGAGCGGCGCGATCTGGTCGTTGCCGCGCTGAACCGCATCGCCGGCGTCGAATGCCCGGTCCCCGACGGCGCCTTCTACGTCTATCCCTCGGTCGCCGGGCTGATCGGACGGCGGACGGCGAAGGGGGCGCTGATCGCGAGCGATGCCGATCTGGTCGCCTATCTGCTGGAAGAGGCCGACGTTGCCGTGGTGCCGGGTTCGGCCTTCGGCCTGTCGCCGCATGTGCGGCTGTCCTATGCCACCGATACCGCCACGCTGGCCGAGGCCTGCCGGCGGATCGCCGTGGCCTGCAGCGTACTGAAGTAAGGAGTATGGCGATGGACTACGATGTCGTGATCATCGGCGGCGGCGTGATCGGCAGCGCCATCGCCTATTTCCTGGCCCGGGACCCGGGCTTCGGCGGCAAGGTCGCGGTCGTCGAGCGCGATCCGACCTATCGCACCGCATCGTCGGCGCTGTCGGCGTCGTCGATCCGCCAGCAATTCTCCACCGCGGTGAACATCGCCATCTCGGCTTATGGGATTTCGTTCCTGCGCGAGATCGGCACCCATCTGGCGGTGGACGGCAGCGTACCCGAAATCGGCCTGCGCGAACCCGGCTATCTCTATCTCGCCAGCCCCGAGGGCCTGCCGGTGCTGCAGGAAAACCATCGCATCCAGCGGGCCGAGGGAGTCGAGGTCGCGCTGCTCGATCCCGCCGCCCTGGTCGAGCGCTTTCCGTGGATCAGCGCCGAGGGTATTGCCGCCGCGTCGCTCGGCCTGTCCGGCGAAGGCTGGTTCGACGGCTATTCGGTGATGCAGGCCTTTCGCGCCAAGGCGCGTGCGCTGGGCGTCACCTATATCCATGGCGAGGCCGTGGCGATGGAGCGGCATGGCCGCCGCATCGCGGCCGTCACGTTGAAGGACGGCCGGCGTCTCGCCTGCGGCCATGTCGTCAATGCCGGCGGTCCGCACGCCCGTGCCGTCGCCGCCATGGCGGGAATCGCCCTGCCGGTCGAGGCCCGCCGGCGCAGCGTGTTCGTCATGGATTGCCGCCGCCAGTTGGCCGATTGCCCGTTGGTCATCGACATTTCGGGCATCTGGTTCCGGCCGGAAGGCGAGTACTTCATTGCCGGCATGGCACCGCCCGAGGAAGAAGATCCCGAGCGTTTCGAGCTCGACGTCGACCATCACCTGTTCGAGGAGGTGATGTGGCCGGCGCTGGCAACCCGCGTGCCCGCGTTCGAGGCACTGAAGGTGGTGAACGCCTGGGCGGGCCACTACGAGATGAACACCTTCGATCACAACGCGATCCTCGGGCTTCATCCCGATGTCGACAACCTGGTCTTTGCGAACGGGTTTTCCGGTCACGGCCTGCAACAGTCGCCGGCGGTCGGCCGCGGCATCGCCGAACTGATCGTCCATGGCGGCTATCGCAGCCTCGATCTGACGCCGCTGTCGTTTGGGCGGGTGCTGGAAAACCGCCCGCTGCGCGAACTCAACATCATCTGAAACGAAAAGGGCGGCTCGATCGAGCCGCCCTTGATAACCTGCTGCCGACCAGCGTGTCAGCCCTGGCCGGACCGCTTCTTCAGCGACGTGAGCAAGGCCTCGACCTTGCCGCCGTTGTTCTGGATGATGCTGCCGAAATCACTGCGGTGGGTGACCGCCATCGATACACCTTCGACGACGACGTCGATGATCTTCGGGGCGTTGTCTGGCCCGGTCAGCCGCCACTCGATGCGCACAGGGGGGCCGCCGTCGGTCCGTTCGACCTGCGACGGCACGACGCTGGTGCCGTCTGGATCGTTGCGTCCATCGCGGACCGTGAACTTCTCGCCGGAATACTGGCCGAGCTTGGCGGCGTAGGACGAGACGATGAATTCCTGGAACAGCTTCTGGTATTCGGCACGCTGGGCGTCCGTCGCGGTGCGCCAGTAGCGGCCCAGCACGAACTGGCTGATCGCGTCGATGTCGAAGCTCTGCGTGAACAGCGTGCGGAATGCGGCCTCGCGGTCGGCCGGGGTCTTCGACTTGTCGGCCAGTACCGAGATCGCTTCCGCGCCCAACGTCTTGATGAAGCTCGTCGCAGCCTGGGGGCTTGCCGCCATGGCAGGCGCGGCAAGGCCGAAACCCAGTGCCAGCATCGCGACAAGGGCAAAGGTCGTTCTTCTGGCTAAACGCATTGATCGTCTCGCACGCTGTTGCTGGAGAACGCCGGCGGTCAGTTCGACTTGTCCGGCGTGATGCCCATCGTCCGCAGCTGCTCGGCCCGGCGCTGGCGCTGGGCGCTGCGCAACGTAGCGTAGAAATCGAGCGAATTGTTCCGCAGCTCGTCGATGGTCTGCATGTTGGACGCGTATCCGGTGAAGGCCTTGGACAGGCCGATCGCCCAGGTCGCGTTGTTGATCCCGATGGTCGAGGGCACGCCGCGGGCTTCGAAGACCCAGCCGACCGGATCCATGAAGCCGTCGATCAGCAGCCCGCCGCCGTCGCGAAGCGAGTACGGGCCGAGCACGGGGAGGACAAGGTAGGGACCGGGCTCGACGCCATACTTGGCCAGCGTCGCACCGAAATCGTATTTGACGTTTGGCACTTCCGGCACCACGTCGAACAGCCCCGCGAGACCCACTGTCGAATTGATCACGAAGCGGCCGAGCGCGTTGCCGGTACCCTTGCCGTTGCCCTGCAACGCGGCGTTGATCGCGTAGAGCGGCTGGGTCAGGTTGTCGAGGAAGTTCGACACCATGCGCTGGACCAGATTGGGCACCAGGTCGCGATAGGTCACGGCCAGGGGCCGCAGGATCCAGAACTCCAGGCCCTCGTTCACCCCGAGCACAGCCCGGTTCAGCGGTTCGACCGGATCATTGTTCTCGCGGTAGATGGCGAGCGCCTCGGGATCGTTCGCCGGCGGTTTGGAGGCACAGCCGGCGAGTGCCGCGCCGATCAGCAGCGTCGCCGCAAGGCGCCGCAACATTCCCCCGACGTTCCCGGCCCCGGCCTGCCCGGAGGCAGCGGAAACGTTCATGATCGACTTAAGCATGCCAATGCCACCTGCACCCCAAAGACCGTCTGGTTCGCCCAGACCCCGCCACCCCGGCCACCACCGCGATGCAAGGCCCGTAACGAATACGGCTCGCCGGGCCTGGGCATCGACCGACAGGTCATGATGCCTCGAACCCCGCGCGCCAGCAATTCGTTCCCGCCAGCGGCGAACGACGCCTTTTCGCCGTCGCGCTGCCGTGGCGAACCTGCCCAGGATCACTTAGCATAGAGATTGTCGAAAGGCGAGCTATGCCGTGGTCCCGCAACGATTATCGGACTTTTGTCGGGTCAGGCCGGGATGATTGGAGTGATTAATGGCGGAACAGATGTCGACCGGACGGCGCGGGGTCACCATGCCTACCCAGCCGCGACCATCGGCTGGCGGTCCTGACCACGGTAAACTGGTATTGCGGGTCGATTTCGGCGGGCGTGGCGCCATCGGTCCGGGCAAGATCCGCCTGTTGGAGGAGATCGACCGCACCGGCTCGATTTCCGCGGCGGGTCGCCAGCTCGAAATGTCCTATCGCCGGTCCTGGCTGCTGGTGGACGACCTGAATCGCTGCTTCCGCGAACCGCTGGTCGCCTCGCAACGTGGTGGAAGCCGGGGCGGCGGGGCGGGGCTGACCGATTTCGGGCGTGAGGTCATCCGGCGATTCCGGGCGGTGGAGGCCGCCGCCGCCACGGCGGCGCAGGGCGATATGGCGGCGCTGGCGGACATGCTGACGCCATCGGCGGGGTGATGCACGGCTATACAAAGACATAAGGATATGTTTATATCGACGGCATGGACGATCTGCCCGCCACCGTCGACAGCCTGACCGCCGGCCTCCGTGCCGCCGGCGAGGCAACGCGAATCCGCCTGATGGCCCTGCTGGCCGAGGGCGAGCTGACGGTTTCCGAACTCACCCAGATCCTTGGCCAGAGCCAGCCGCGCGTATCCCGCCACCTCAAGCTGATGGTCGAGGCCGGGTTGCTCGAACGCCTGCCGGAAGGGGCTTGGGCCTTCTACCGCCTCGCCCAGGAAGGGGCGGGGGCGCGACTCGCGCGGACCCTCAACGATCTGATGCCGCGCGACGATGCGACCCTGGGGCGCGACCGCGAGCGGCTGGTCCAGGTCAAGGCCGCCCGGGCCGAGGAGGCGGCGGCCTATTTTCGCGCCAATGCCGAACGGTGGAACGAAATCCGCTCGCTCTATGTCGATGAGCGGGAGGTCGAGCAGGCGCTGGTCGCCTTGTTCGGCCCGGCCGAGATCGGCGACCTGGTCGATATCGGGACCGGTACCGGCCGCATCCTGGCCCTGTTCGCCGATCGAATCGCCCGGGGCCTCGGCGTCGACATGAGCCACGAGATGCTCAAGCTCGCCCGCGCCAATCTCGAACGCCAGGGCGCCCGCAACTGCCAGGTCCGGCACGGCGACATGTACCATCTGCCGTGCCCGCCACGCTCGGCCGATGCCATCGTGGTGCACCAGGTGCTGCATTTCGCGACCGACCCGGCAGCGGCCATCGCCGAGGCGGCGCGGGTGCTGAAGCCGGCCGGCCGGCTGGTCGTCGTCGACTTTGCGCCTCACGACCTCGAATTCCTGCGCGAACAGCATGCCCACCGGCGCCTCGGCTTTGCCGACGGCGAGGTGGCCGGCTGGTTCCGCGCCGCGGGCCTCGAGCCCGCGCTTCCCCAGCATCTGGCCGGCGGCAAGCTCACCGTCGGCCTCTGGCCTGCCGTGCAACGCGAGGACGCGACCCGATGACCAGCCCGATCGCCTTCACCCCGATGGGCGGCCCGCTCGCCATTTCGTTCGAGTTCTTCCCGCCCAAGACCGAGGAGATGGAAGAAAGCCTGTGGCGCAGCGTGCAGCGCCTGGCGCCGCTGAAGCCGCGCTTCGTCTCGGTCACCTATGGCGCCGGCGGCTCGACGCGCGAGCGGACCCACGCGCTGGTCACCCGCATCCGGCGCGAAACCGACCTCGACCCCGCCGCCCATCTGACCTGCGTCGGCGCCTCCCGGGCCGAGGTCGACGATGTCGCCCGCGGCTACTGGGAAGCCGGTATCCGCCATATCGTGGCCTTGCGCGGCGACGCGCCGGAAGGCCAGGGACGATTCGTGCCGCACCCGCAGGGCTACGCCAATTCGACGGAACTGGTTGCCGGGCTGAAGAAGGTCGCCGGCTTCGACATCTCGGTCGGCTGCTACCCCGAACTGCATCCCGATTCGCGGTCGAGCCGCACCGAGCTCGAGCATCTCAAGCGCAAGATCGATGCCGGCGCGACCCGGGCGATCAGCCAGTATTTCTTCGATACCGAGACATTCCTGCGCTTCCTCGACCGCGCGCGCTCGGCCGGCATCACCGTGCCGATCGTGCCGGGGATCCTGCCGGTCACCAACTTCCAGCAGGTTCGCCGCTTCTCGGCCGCCTGCGGCGCCAGCGTTCCCTCGTGGCTTGCCGACCTGTTCGACGGACTCGACCACGATGCCGAGACCCGGAAGATGGTCGCGGCGACGGTGGCGGCCGAGCAGTGCCGCCGCCTCCAGGCCGCGGGCCTGTCCGAATTCCATTTCTATACCCTCAACCGGGCCGACCTGACCTACGCCATCTGCCATATCCTCGGCGTGCGTCCTCCGGCCTCGCTGTCTCCCGCGGAGTAAGCCATGTCGCGTCTGTTCGAGGCCCTGAAGGAACGAGTCCTGCTGTGCGACGGCGGCACCGGCAGCCGTGTCCAGGCGATGAGCCTGGATGTCGAGCGCGACTACGCGGGCAAGGAAAACTGCACCGAGATCCTCTGCCGGACCCGGCCGGATATCGTGCGCGAGATCCATCGCGGCTATCTCCAGGCCGGCGCCGACATCGTCCAGACCAACTCGTTCGGCGGCTCGCCGCTGACCCTGGCCGAATTCGAGCTGCAGGACGATGCCTTCTGGTTCAACCAGCGGGCGGCCGAGCTGGCGCGTGAGGCGGTCGACGAATTCAGCGGCGACGGGCGCGAGCGTTTCGTGCTGGGCTCGATCGGTCCCGGCACCCGGCTGCCGAGCCTTGGCCACGTTCCGTACGACACGCTGGAAGCCGCGCTGACCATCCAGGCGCAGGGCCTGCTGGCCGGCGGCGTCGACGGCTTCCTGATCGAGACCTGCCAGGACCCGCTGCAGATCAAGGCCGCGATCAACGGCGTCAAGAACGCCTGGGGCGATCGGGAGGGCCGGCCCCCGATCATGGTTCAGGTGACGATCGAGACCACCGGCACCCTGCTGGTCGGCACCGATATCGCGGCCGCGGCGACGATCATCAAGGCGATGGACGTGGAATCGCTCGGCCTCAACTGCGCCACCGGGCCGCAGGAAATGGCCGAGCACGTCAAGTATCTCGGCGAAGCGTGGGAAGGGCTGATCTCGGTGCAGCCGAATGCCGGCCTGCCCGAACTGGTCGACGGCCAGACCCACTATCCGCTGCAGGCCGACGAGATGGCCAAGTGGCTGGAGCGGTTCGTGCTGGAAGACGGCATCAACCTGGTCGGCGGCTGCTGCGGCACCAACATCCAGCATATCGCCGCGCTCGACGCGATGCTGCGCCGCGTGGCGGCGGACGGCTTCCGCCCGCGGCCGCGGCCGCGCAACCCGGTGTGGATCCCGTCGGCCGCATCGCTCTACGGTGCGGTCGCGCTGCGCCAGGAGAACGCCTATCTGTCGGTCGGCGAACGCTGCAACGCCAACGGCTCGAAGAAATTCCGCCAGCATCAGGATGCCGGCGAATGGGATGCCTGCGTCGCCATGGCGCGCGACCAGGTGCGCGAGGGCAGCCACGCGATCGACCTGTGCACGGCCTTCGTCGGCCGCGACGAAATCGCCGACATGACCGAGGCGGTGACCCGCATGCGCGGCTCGGTCAATGCGCCGCTGGTCATCGATTCGACCGAGTACCCGGTGCTCGAGGCGGCGCTGAAGCTCTATGGCGGCAAGGCGCTGCTCAACTCGATCAACTTCGAGGACGGCGAGGAGCCCGCGGCCAGGCGGCTCCGGCTCGCCCGCAAGTTCGGTACCGCCGTGATCGCGCTGACCATCGACGAAGTCGGCATGGCCAAGGATGCCGAGGGCAAGCTGCGCATCGCCAAGCGGCTCTACGACTTCGCGGTGAACCAGCACGGCCTGCCGCCCGAGGACCTGATCTTCGATCCGCTGACCTTCACGATCTGCACGGGCAACGAGGACGACCGGCTGCTGGGCGTCGCCACCCTAGACGCCATCGAGATGATCGCCCGCGAGATGCCGAAATGCGGCATCATGCTAGGCCTCTCCAACATCTCCTTCGGCCTCAATGCTGCGGCCCGGCATGTGCTGAACTCGGTCTATCTCGACCATGCGATCCGGCGCGGCCTGACCTCGGCGATCGCGCACATGTCGAAGATCATGCCGCTGCACAAGATTCCGGAGGAGGAGGTGCGGGTGGCCGAAGACCTGATCTTCGACCGCCGGGCCGAGGGCTACGATCCGCTGCAGGCGTTCATCGCACTGTTCGAGACGCGCAAGGCCAATGACGGTGCCGCCAAGGCGCGGCCCGACACGGTCGAGGAGCGGCTGAAGCTGCGTATCGTCGACGGCGACCGTCAGGGCCTCGACCTCGACCTGACCGACGCGATGAAGACCTATTCGCCGCTCGACATCATCAACAACCTCTTGCTCGACGGCATGAAGGTGGTCGGCGAGTTGTTCGGTGCCGGCAAGATGCAGCTGCCCTTCGTGCTGCAGTCGGCCGAGACGATGAAGGCCGCCGTCTCCTTCCTCGAGCCGCATATGGAGCGGGTCGAGGGCCAGCAGAAGGGCACGATCGTGCTGGCGACCGTCAAGGGCGATGTCCACGACATCGGCAAGAACCTGGTCGACATCATCCTGACCAACAACGGCTACAAGGTCGTCAATCTCGGCATCAAGCAGCCGATCGCGACGATCATCTCGGCCGCGACCGAGCACAAGGCCGACGTGATCGGCATGTCGGGCCTCCTGGTCAAGTCGACCGTGGTGATGCGCGAGAATCTGGAGGAGATGACGCGCCAGGGCCTCGACATCCCGGTCATGCTGGGCGGCGCGGCGCTGACCCGCCGCTATGTCGAGGAAGATTGCGTGCGCGCCTACGGCTCGGGCCGGGTGGCCTATGCCCGCGATGCCTTCGACGGTCTCGACCTGATGGACAAGGTGATGACCCGGCGCTTCGACGATCACGTCAAGGCGGCAGGGATCCAGCGCGAGGCGCGGCCCTCGACCCAGAAGCGGCTGGGCCAGCCCGCGACCCTGCCGGTCACCCGGCCGGTGGACTACGAGGAAGTCGCGCTGCGCCGGGCCGAGCTTGCCGCCGAGGCCGCGGTGCCGCAGCCGCCGTTCTGGGGCGCCAAGCTGATCGAATGGGTCGAGCCGAAGGCGCTGCTGCCCTATCTCAATGAGGTCATGCTCTACCAGTTCCACTGGGGCTTCCGCAAAGCCGGCCGCAGCATCGAGGAATTCCGCGCCTATGCGGATGCCGAGCTGAAGCCGATCCTGAAGCGCATCCTCGACATCTGCTACCGGGACGAAATCCTGCAGCCCCAGGCCGCCTACGGCTACTGGCCGGCGAATTCCGACGGCGACGCGCTGGTGCTGTTCGACCCGCAGGACAACACCAAGGAAGTCGCCCGCTTCAACCTGCCGCGCCAGCGCCGCGAAGGCGGGCTCTGCATCGCCGATTTCTTCCGGCCGATCGAATCGGGCGAGAAGGATGTCTGCGGCCTGCAGGTGGTGACGATGGGCCAGCGGGCCTCGGAAGTGGCGCGCGAATGGTTCGCTGCGGATCGCTACCAGGATTATCTCTACCTGCACGGCCTGTCGGTCGAACTGGCCGAGGCGCTGGCCGAGCATACCCACAAGCGCATCCGGGCCGAACTCGGCTTCGGGCATGAGGATGCGCGCGAGATGGAAAAGATGCTGAAGCAGGGCTATCGCGGCTCGCGCTACAGCTTCGGCTATCCGGCCTGTCCCAATCTCGAGGACCAGACCCAGCTGCTGAAGCTGCTCGGCGCCGAGAAGGTCGGCATCACCCTGTCGGACGAATTCCAGCTGGAGCCCGAGCAGTCGACCTCGGCGATCGTGCTGCACCATCCGCAGGCGAAGTACTTCAGCGTATAGACAGGATCGTCATCCCGGCGAAGGCCTGGGATCCAGGGAAAGCGCGGTGCCGTCCGCGCCTTCCCTGGGGGCAGCCTCAGTGCACCAGCGCGCGGCCGGCGGCGGCGACCTTGCGGCCGCCGATCAGGACGTGGCGCATGTTGCCGGGGGCTTCCAGCCGCTCGACCTCGGCCTCGACATTGCCGTCGACGACGACGATGTCGGCCAGCTTGCCGGCGGCCAGCGAGCCGAGCTTCTGGTCGGTCTGCAGCAGTTTCGCCGTGTTCAGCGTCGCAACCGAGATTGCCTGAAGCGGCGTCAATCCGCAGCGGACGAACTGCACCACCTCGCGGCCTGCCGAGCCGTGTGGCGTCAGCATCGAGCCGGCATCGGTACCGCAGGCAAGATTGGCGCCGATGTCGTAGGCGTATTTGACGTATTCATGGTGCTTGGTCGTGCGCTCGCGCACATTGTCGATGGTCGATTGCGGCACGCCGTGCTGGGCGCCGTGGACCAGGATGCGGTCCATCACCGTCAGGGTGGGGACGAGCCAGGCGCCGTGGTCGCGGGCGACGGCGGCGCAATCCTCGTCGAAATGCATGCCGTGCTCGATCGAGCGGCAGCCGGCCTTGATCGAGCGCATGATCGCGGCCTTGTTGTGGGCATGCACCGCGATCGGGATGCCGGCGACGGTCGCCGCCTCGACCGCGCTGTCGAATTCCGAGGGGGTGAATTCCTCGGCATCGATGCGGCCGTGCGGGTCGACCACGCCGCCGGTCTGGAACAGCTTGATCCAGCTGGCCCCGGCCTTGATCTGGCGGCGCACGGCCTGGCGCACCGCGTCGACGCCGTCGACCACCTCGGAGATGTCGCCATGGCTCTGGCACAGCCAGCAGGGCATCAGGTCGCCATGGCCGCCCGTGGTGGTCAGTCCCTTGCCGCAGGGGTGGATGCGCGGCCCGGTCATCACGCCCTTGGCGATCGAATCGCGGGCGGCGATGTCGAGATGGGCAAGGTCGGACACGGTGCGGATGGTGGTAACGCCGCCGGCGACGGTATCGCGCAGGTTCGCCGCAATCTCGAAGGCGACCTGGCCGACGGGCCGCGAGATTGCCTCGCGCAGCAGGTCGGACGGCGCATTCAGCGAAATATGGACATGGACGTCCATCAGCCCGGGCAGAACCGAGGCGCCGCCCGCATCGATGATCTCGGCATCGCGCGGCACGGTCTGGCCGGCGCGGGGGCCGGCATAGGTGATGGTGTCGGCCTCGATCAGCACGAGGCTGTCGGCGATGGCGGGTGCGCCGGTGCCGTCGATCAGGCGGCCGCCGGTGATGGCGGTAATGCGGTTCATGCATGCACCTCGCGCGGGTTCAGGCCGATATGGATCAGGGTTTCGCCCGACGACATCACCGGGCCCGGGTGGATCGCCAGCACGATGCCGGATTCGGGCGCCCGGGCCTCGCCCGAGGGATGGCCGTGCAGGTCGTAGTACTGCCCGATCGCCTGACCGGCCTCGACCCGGTCGCCACAGGCGACCGACCGCTGGAACAGCCCGCCTTGCGTCGCATGGACCCAGGCGAAGTTCGAGAAATGCCACTGTGCGCCGTAATCGGTGACCGGGCCTTCCAGCATGCCCAGATGCCGCAGCACGTTGCGCAGGCGTTCGGTCGCATCGGCCACGATCTCGTCGCTGAAGGCCGGCCCCTTGCCGCCGGCCTCGACGATGAAGGCGGGGATGCCGTCCTTGGCCGCGGTCATCATTGCCGAACCGCCGAGGATGTCGCCCGGCGCCGGCAGGGTCGAGCGATAGCCGAACGCCCTGGCGATGCCGCGGCCGCGTGCGCCAATGTCGCCCGGCAGGTCGGCGTAGAGTGCCCAGGCCACGTCCCGCGTCAGCGCCGTGTGGAAATCGAGCAGGACGTCGGCATATTCCTTCAGCGGCTGGTAGATGGCATGCGCCATCTGCTGGGTCAGCGGGCCGTTGGCCTGGCCCGGAAAGCAGCGGTTGAGGTCGCCGCCGTTATAGCCTTCGAACGGGCTCATCCGCTGCTTGGTCTCGAAGGCGGTGATGTTGAGGATCGGCAGGGCGACGACGGTGCCCTTCAGGGTCTTTGGCTCCAGGCTGCGGATCAGTTCGTGGATGATGAAGGTGCCGCAATATTCGTTGCCGTGGACACAGCCGTGCATCCAGGCCACCGGCCCGTCGGCTTCACCGCGGACGATGACGACGGGAATGCGGATCGGCTGGCCGTCGGGCAGGTCGCCGACCTTCAGGAAGCCCTTCGTGGTGCCGGGCGCGGTCGATCGCGCGGTGCCGATTTCGATGGTTCTCATCATGTGATGAACTCCTTCAGGCCGCGCGCGGGTCGAGGCCGACATGGACGAGAATTTCGCCGTTGGGCATCAGCGGCCCGGCGCCGACGGCCAGCACCACGCCGCTGAACGGGGCCTTCGCCTCCTCGATCAATGCGCCGTGGACGTCGTAGTAGCGGCCGACCACGTCGCCCTCGCCGATCGTCATGCCGCAGCGCACCGCCGGGCGGAACAGCCCGCCACGCCGCGCATTGACCCAGGCGAAGTTGGAGAAGAACGTGATGTCCGCGTGCTTCTCCACCGCGCCATCGACCAGGCCGATCTGGCGCAGCACGTTGTTCAGCCGCCCGACGGCTTCGTCGACGGTTTCCGGGCGGAAGGCCGGCCCGATGCCGCCCGCTTCGACGATCAGCCCGGGAATGCCGAGCTTGGCGGCCTCGATCAGGGCCGAGCCGCCGAGGATGGTCATCGGCGTCGGCAGCGTGTCGCGATAGCCGAAGGCGCGTGCCATGCCCTGGGCCTGTTCGCCTGCCTTGCCGTCGGGCGGGCAGAACAGGGCCCAGCGGGTATCCGCCGTGAAGGCCGTGTGGAAATCGATGAAATGGGTGGCGTGGGCCTTCAGCGCCTCGAAGACATGGAAGGCCATCTGCTCGGTCAGGCTGCCTCCGGGATTGCCGGGGAAGCAGCGGTTGAGGTCGCCGCCGTTATAGCCCTCGAACGGACTCATCCGCTGCTGCTTCTGGAAGCCGGTGATGTTGAGGACCGGCAGCGCGATCACCGTGCCGCGATCGAGCTTCAGCTCGCGCAGGGCCTTGTGGATGATGAAGGTGCCGCAATATTCGTTGCCGTGCACGCAGCCATGGATCCAGACGGTCGGCCCCTCCTTTTCCGCGCGCTGGATGACGACCGGTATTTCCATCGGATAGCCGTCGGGCAGCCAGCCCACCTGCAGCATGCCGTCGGTCCGGCCCGGGCCGGTCGAGACGGCGGTGCCGATCGTGATCTTTTCCATCGGTGTTTACTCCCTCAGAAGCGCATGATGCGGCGCAGGCCGACAAGCCGCTCCACGATCAGCCCCAGCCCGACGATGAGCAGGATCTGCAGGGTGGAGATCGCGGCGATGACCGGCGTGCTTTCCCATTGGACGTAGGAGAAGATTTCCATCGGCAGGGTGGTCATGCCGGGTCCGGCCAGGAACAGGGCGATGTAGATGTCGCCGAACGAGACGATGAAGGCGAAGATCAGGGCCGACAGCACCCCGGGGGCGACCAGCGGCAGCACGATCTCGCCGAGGATCCGGGCGCGCGACGCGCCGAGCGTCCAGGCCGCGGCCTCGAGCTGGGCGTCGACGCCGTCGAGGCTGGCGGTGATCCCGGCGATGGTGAACGGCAGGCAGATCAGGACATGGCCGGCCAGCAAGACGGTGAAATCCGGAACCGGCACGAAGTTCAGGGCGAGCAGGAGCGACATCGAGATCAGGATGTGCGGGATCATCGCCGGCAGCAGCGCCGCCGACTGCGCGGCTTCGCGCGCACGGCCGCCAAAGCGGACGATCGCGTAGGCGGCGAGGAAGCCGATCGCCGTGGCCCCGATCGCAGCGCACAGGCCCAGCTTCATCGAGAACAGGAAGGCGTCGACGAAACTGTCGCTGCGGAAGAATTCGCCGTACCAGCGCAGCGAGAAGCCCTGGGGCGGGAAGGCCATTGACGTCGTCGCGTTGAACGACGACAGCACGATGATGGCGATCGGCCCCATCAGGAACACGTAGATCAGGAAAACCGACAGCCTGAGGCCGAACCAGCCCCGGCGGCCGGCCTTGTCAGCGGCGGACACGGCGGTTGCTCCGGAAGTAGACGAAGATGATCGAGAACTGCAGGAGCACCAGCAGCGAGGCCATGGCCGAGCCGAGCGGCCAGTTCAGCGTGTGCAGCACCAGTTCATAGATGCTCTGCCCCATCATCTGGACATCCTTGCCGCCGATCAGCTGGGGAATGACGACCGATCCGGCCGACAGCGTGAAGACCAGGACCGATCCCATCAGGATGCCGGGCCGGCTCAGCGGCAGCGTGACTTCGAGGAAGCATCTGGCGCGGCTGGCGCCGAGCGTCGAGGCTGCACGTTCCAGGTTCGGATCCTGCCCTGCCAGCGACGAGATCAGCGGAAAGACCATATAGGGCATCAGGATGTGGACGAGGGCGATCACCACGGCCGTCTCGGTATGCAGGATCTGTAGCGGCCGGGCGATCAGGCCGGCGGCGATCAGCGTCTTGTTGACGATGCCCTCGGCCCCCATCAGCACGATCCAGCCATAGGTGCGGACGATCACGCCGGTGGTCAGCGGCGCGACCACCAGGAACATCAGCGCCCCCCGCCAGGCCGAGCGGGTCCGGGTCAGGAAGAAGGCGAGGGGATAGCCCAGCAGCAGGCTGAACAGCGTGGTCAGCCCGGCCAGCTTCAGCGTCAGGGCGACGATGTCGAGATAGTAGGGGTCGACCACCAGCCGGGCGAAATTCTCCCCCGTCAGCTCGGGCTTGTAGAGCCCGAAGACGTCGTACTTGAAGAAACCCATCGACAGGAAGAAGCCGATCGGCAGGATCAGGAAGAAGAGATACAGCAGGCCGATCGGCGTCAGCAGCCCGATGCCGAAGCGGCGGTCGGCGGCGGCGGCCATTACGACGCCCTCAGCGCCCGGCAGTCGCCCGGCTGCAACCAGACTTGCATGCCCGGGTCGAGCTGGCGGTATTGCGGCAGGCTCGGCTTGGTGCAGGTGATCGGCCCGCCGGAGGTATCGAGTTCCAGCGTGATCCGCTCGCCCGAGAATACCCGCTGGCGGACCCGGGCGGGAAGGGTGCCTGGCGCCGCCGCATCCGCCAGTTCGATCCGTTCCGGGCGGATCATCAGCAGCGCCCCCTGGCCGGGCCCCAGATCCAGCGCCGACGTGCGCGCCAGCATTTCGCTGCCCCCGGCGATTCGCAGGCGAACGAGGCCGCGACCGTCGGCCGATACCACCTCGGCGTCGATCAGGTTGGCATCGCCGATGAATTCGGCGACGAACCGCGTGGTCGGTGCATCATAGAGTTCTTCCGGCGTGCCGATCTGCGCGATGCGGCCGCGGTCGAGCAGCGCGACACGGTCCGACATCTCGAAGGCTTCGTCCTGGTCGTGGGTGACGAAGATCGTGGTGATGCCCAGGCGCTGCTGCAACTCGCGGATCTCGTGGCGCATGCGCTTGCGCAGCATCGCGTCGAGATTGGACAATGGCTCGTCGAGCAGCAGGATGGTCGGGCGGATCACCAGCGCCCGGGCGAGCGCGACGCGCTGGCGCTGGCCGCCGGACAGCTGGTCGGGCAGGCGGCGCTCGATATCGGGCAGGCCGACGATGCGCAGCATCTCCGTCACCCGATCGACGATCTCGGTCCTTGCCACCTTGCGCATGCGCAGGCCGAAGGCGACGTTGTCGAAGATCGTCTTGTGCGGGAACAGCGCGTAGTTCTGGAAGACGAGGCCCATGTCGCGCTGGGGCGGCGGGGCATCGGTGATGTCGCGGCCACTCAGGCTGACACGGCCGTCGGTCGGTTCGAGCAGCCCGGCGATGATCTGCAGGGTCGTCGTCTTGCCGCAGCCGGAAGGGCCGAGAAGGGTGAGGAACTCACCCTTCCCGATGGTCAGGTCGACCGGCCCGACCACACCGGCATCGCCATAGCGCTTGGTGATGCCCTCCAGCGACAGGATGGTTTCCCGGGCGATCATTTGCCCAGGACTTCCTTGTTCCAGCGCTCGCGGTTGCGATCGCGATAGGCGAACTGGGCCATGTAGTCGAAGCGGCGGGCCAGCTTGCCGATGCCGTCGAGGTCTTCCTGGCTCATCTCGAGCTTCTTCAGCTCGGGCGGCAGGTTCTTCATCGCCTCGATGCTGGTCGGCGGATAGCCGGTCAGGCGGGCGAAGGCGATCTGCTTCTGGGCATCCAGCGTATCGTTGACGAAGGCTTCCGACAGCTCGATGCTTTCCTTCGGCCGGCCGGCGATGATCGCCGTGTTCCAGATCCAGGACAGCCCGCCCTCCTTGGGCATCACGAACTCGACCGGCGCGCCGGCGTCGCGGGCCTGGTCGGTACGGGCGCCGAAATAGGGGCAGATCCAGACTTCCTCGGCCACCAGCATCTGCTTGGTATGCTCGACGTTGTTGATGACCTGCGCCTTGTTCTTCTGGAACAGCTCCTTCATCTTCGCCACGCCGGGGTCGACGTTCTCGGCATCGCCGCCCGAGAGGATATTGATGGCGTGGAAGACTTCCTCGCCGACCCAGATCCAGTCGGGAAAAGCGACCTTGCCGGCGAATTCGGGATCCCACAGGTCGAACCAGGACGTAATCGGCTTCTTGATCCGCTTGGTATTGACCGCCAGGCCGTACGGGGTGTGGCACTTGCCGGCAAGGAACTGGTAGCGGAACGACGGATGGATGCCCTTCAGGTTGGGGATCCGTTCCTCCTTCCACTCGACGACCGCATTCAGCGCGCCCTGCTGGCTCGACGTGTTCTGGTTGAGATGGGCGATATCCCATTGCGGGCGCGAGCGCTGGGCGATGACCAGCGGTTCGTAGCCGAGGCCGGTCTTCCACACCGGCTTGATCTTGTGCTTCTCGGCGAACGGCGTGACGAAGGTCTGGTCGACCCAGTCCTTCCAGGTGCCGCCAGGAAACAGGATGCGCAGCTCGGTCGCCTGGGCGGCCTGGGCCGAGCCTGCAAAACCGCCCGACGCGGCGGCAAGGCCGGCGCCGGCGGCCCCCTGCAGAAACCGGCGGCGGCCGAACTGGCGGCTGAAATCGATCATGGTCGTGCTCCCTCTCTTTTGCCCCCGGCCGGCTGGCTCGCGGGCTTCGCCTCCATCCAGAACGGATCGCCGGTCTTGGCGGCGACGCTGCGCGCGATCGCAACCAGGCGATCGGCGAACCGGGTCATCGCATCGGCCTCGATCGCCTTGCGCGGGAAGGACAAGGCGAAGCCGACCGCCGGCTGATCATCGTCCGACCCCACCGCGGCACCGATCGCCGCCATGTCGGGAAAGGCTTCGTGGGCCAGTGCCCAGCCGCGGCGGCGCACCTCGGCAACCTCGGCGATGATCGCTTCGGATGTCTTGGTGATGCCGGTGCGTTCGTTGACCAGGACCGGCGGCACCAGCGCGGCCATCGCGGCATCGTCCATCCTGGCCAGCAGCGCCTTGCCGAAGGCGGTCGAGGCGGCGGCGGCACGAAAGCCGGGTTCCAGCACCATCTGCACCGGATAGTCGCCGTGGCGCTTGCGCAGGATGACGATGTCCTGCCCGTTCATGACGCCGACATAGCCGGTGAAACCGGTCTCCTCGACCAGCGCCGCCAGTTCCTGCTCGACCAGGTCGAGCACCTTGATGCGCGCGTGGTAGAGGCGGCCCAGCCGGAACGGCAACGGGCCGACGCTGAACCGGCGGGATTCCGGGTCCTGTTCGACCAGCCCCTGTTCGGCCATCGCCCGCAACAGGCGCGATACCGTGCTCTTGGGCAGGTCCAGCTGGCGCGAAACCTCGTTGACCGCAAGTTCCGGCGTCTCCGCCGAAAAGCATTTGAGGATCGAGACTGCCGTTTCCAGAGAACTCATGTTGTCCCACCTGCTGGAACACTGTTGTCAATATTGGGACATGACTCGACCTTTGTCGTCAAGACGTCACAAACGCCCTTCCGCCCTCAGGACGATGGGCGGATTTTATGGTCGTGATCTGGGAAAGTTATCCGCGCCGGCAGGACCGGTCGCTGGCGCCTGGCGAGGGGAGCGGTGGCGCGATCAGGCGATCTCGCCGTCCGAGACCTTGATGTCGCTGATATTGGCCACCGCTGCGGCCGCGGCGATCTCGAGACCGGCGACGATCGTCGCGAGGCTCATGCTGGCGTATTTCGCCGGATTGCGGGCAGCCTGTTCTGGCAGCAGCGGGATGTGGATGAAGCCGCCGCGCAAACCCGGTCGTCGTGTCGCGATGATATGGGCGAGGCTGTAGAACAGGTGGTTGCAGACGAAGGTGCCTGCGGTCTGCGAGATCTCGGCAGGAATGCCTTCCTGGCGCAGCGCCGCGGCCATCGCCTTGATCGGCAGGCTGGTCCAGTAGGCGGCCGGGCCGCCGGCTACGACCGGTTCATCGACCGGTTTTGCGCCGTCGTTGTCGGGGATGCGGGCATCCTGGACGTTGATGGCGACACGTTCCAGCGACAGGGCGGTCCGCCCGTCGGCCTGGCCCACCGCGATGACGATGTCGGGGCCGACCTCGTCGATCGCGCGGCCCAGGGCAGGGCCCGAGCCGGCGAAGGTCGCGGGCAGGATGCGGGCCACCACCCGGGCGCCGCCGATCTCGCGGCCGTCGAGGCGCTTGACCGCTTCGCCGGAGGGGTTGATCGCCTCGCCCCCGAACGGGTCGAAGCCGGTGACCAGCACCGTCACCACGGCAGTTCCTGGCCGTCGAAGTTGAAGAAGTGGCCGCTTTCGGCCGGGCCGACGCGGTCGAACAGGGCGCGCAGGCCCGCCGCAGAATCCTGGGGTGCGACCGGGGCGCCGTCGCCGCCCATGTCGGTCCTGACCCAGCCCGGGTGGACGGCAATCACGGTGATGCCGTCGGCGGCAAGATCGATGGCGAGCGATTTTGTCACCGCGTTCAACGCCGCCTTGGTCGACCGATAGGCATAAGCCCCGCCCGACGAATTGTCGGCGATCGACGCCATGCGGGTCGAGACGTTGACGATCAGCTTGCGCGTACCCCGCCCGACCAATGGCCCGAACGCCTCGACCATCTTGGCCGGGGCCATCGTGTTGACCTGGAACAGGTGGTTCCATTCGATGTAGTCGAGCCGGCCCAGCGGCGGTTGCGGCCCCATGGCGCCGGCATTGTTGATCAGCACGTCCAGGGCCTCGTCGCCGAGTTCGCGGGCCAGCGCGTCGAGCTGGACATGGTCGGCGACGTTCAGCGCATAGATGCGCAGGTCGTCCTGATGTGCCCGCCACAATTCCTTCAGCTTGAAGGCGTTTGCCGGTTCCCTGGCGGTTGCGACGACCTGCCACCCGGCCTTCAGGTATTGCCGGGTCAGTTCGAGACCGATGCCGCGGTTGCAGCCCGTGATCAGCACCTTTGGCATCTCAACCCTCCCTGCCGCTGCGCGCCAGACGACGATAGAGCGGGTTGATCAGGGCCGGCAACATGAACATCGGCAGCTGCGCCAGGGCGAAATAGGCTGCGACATCGGGATGCGCCCTGTCGGCCAGCACGACCAGCACCAGGCCCATGTTGCAATTGCCGGTCATCAGCCCCACCGTCAGGGCCGGAATGCGGCCGAGCGGCAGGGCGACCAGAAAGCCCAGTGCCTGCAGGGCCAGGTTGGCGGCGAATGCCAGCGCCAGCGTTCCGAAGAAGAAGCCGGGGCGTGCCAAGCCGATCGCGGTGACACCGTCCATGATCGCCAGCGCGAACAGCCACAGGCTGAGCACCGAGACGCCGTCGAGCGTCCGCGCATTCTCGGCCAGCCAGCGCGGCGGCACCAGGCGGCGAACCAGCAGCGAGCCGGCGAAGGCGAAACCGACGATGCCGAGCAGGCGCAGCATCAGCGCGCCGACGCCGATCTCGAGATCGAGGCCGACGAGGTTCAGGGCGATCGGCGGCAGGGTGAACGGCACGATGGCGGTGGCGAGCACGCTGCCGATCACCGCGAGCGAGGCGTCGAGCCGCAGGATCAGCGCGAGCGCCGCGCAGGACATGATCGGCGGCGCCGCCGCCATCAGGATCACCGCCGTCGATTGTGCCGGGTCGATCGGGATGAAACGCAGCAGCAGCGAGACGGCCAGCGGCGAGGCGACGAGCAGCCAGGCCATCAGCACCGCCAGCGCCAGCGGCCGCCGCAGATAGGGTTTGAAGCCGCGCCAGTCCAGCCGGATCAGCGCGATGGTCAGCGGCGGCAGCAGCAGCGGGGCCAGCAGCGGATGGACCAGCGCGCTGAGCGGCGGCACCGCAAGCCCCAGCACGACGCCGAAGGCCAGCATGCGTGTGGCATGCCGGCCGAGATAGCCGAGTGCGGCGGTGATCATGCCGGGCGGCCGTAACCCCCGCCGCTGGGCGTCGCGATGACGAACACGTCGCCGGGTTGCATCGGTACCGAGACGCGGCCGGGCAGATCCTCGCGTCCGCCGTCGGCACGCTCGACCCATTGCCGGCCGACCTCGCCGTCGCCGCCGCCTTCCAGGCCGAACGGCGGCACCCGGCGATGGCTCGACAGCAGCGTCGCCGTCATCGCTTCGAGGAAGCGCATGCGGCGCACCGTGCCGTCGCCGCCGCGATGGGCGCCGCGCGCGCCCGAGCCGCGCCGGATCGAGAAGCTTTCGAGCAGAACGGGGAAGCGCAGTTCCAGCACCTCGGGATCGGTCAGCCGGGCATTGGTCATGTGGGTATGGACGGCATCGCAGCCGTCGAAGGTGGCACCGGCGCCCGAACCGCCGCAGATCGTCTCGTAATACTGGTAGCTGTCGTTGCCGAAGGTGAAGTTGTTCATCGTGCCCTGGGCCGCCGCCATCACGCCCAGCGCACCGAACAGCGCGTCGGTGATGCACTGGCTGGTCTCGACATTGCCGGCGACGACGGCCGCGGGATAGCGCGGATCGAGCATCGAGCCGACCGGCACGACGATGTCGAGCGGCTTGAGGCAGCCGCCGTTCAGCGGGATGTCGGCATCGACCAGGCAACGGAAGGCATAGAGCACCGCGGCGACGGCGACCGATTTCGGGGCGTTGTAGTTTTCCGGATGCTGCCCGCTGGTGCCGGTGAAGTCGATGCGGGCGCTGCGCGTGGCCTGGTCGACCGTGACGGTGACACTGATCTGCCGGCCGTCGTCCATCGGGTAGACGAAGCGGCCGTCCTTCAGGCGGCTGATCACGCGGCGCACCGATTCCTCGGCATTGTCCTGGACATGACCCATATAGGCGCGGACGACGTCGAGGCCGAAATCGGCGACCATGCGGCGCAATTCCTGCGCGCCCTTTTCGCAGGCCGCCACCTGGGCCTTGAGGTCGGCGATGTTCTGGGCCGGGTTGCGCGACGGGTACCTGCCGGCCGACAGCAGCGCGATCATCTCGGCCTCGCGGAAATGGCCCCGATCGACCAGCACCTCGTTGTCGATCAGCACGCCTTCCTCCTCGATCACTTTCGAGTCCGGCGGCATCGAACCCGGCGTCAGCCCGCCGATGTCGGCGTGGTGGCCGCGCGAACCGACGTAGAACAGGACCTCGCGCCCGGCGGCGTCGAAGACGGGCGTGATGACGGTGACGTCGGGCAGATGCGTGCCGCCGGCATAGGGTGCGTTCAGCACGAAAACGTCGCCCGGCCGCATCGTGCCGGCGCGGGTCCGCACCACGGTCTTGATCGATTCCGACATCGAGCCGAGATGGACCGGCATATGCGGCGCGTTGGCGATCAGTTCGCCTTCCAGGTCGAAGATCGCGCAGGAAAAGTCGAGGCGCTCCTTGATGTTGACCGAATAGGCGGTCTTTTCGAGCACCGATCCCATCTGCTCGGCGATCGACATGAACAGGTTGTTGAAGATCTCGAGCATCACCGGATCGACCTGGGTGCCGATCGCCGCGGCACGCGCCTTGGCCACCACCCGGGTCAGCACGACATCGCCGCGCGCGGTCAGCTCGGCGCGCCAGCCCGGCTCGACCGCGATGGTCCCGGTCGTCTCGACGATCACGGCCGGGCCGTCGATGGTGTCGCCGGCGATCAGCGCGGCGCGGTCGAACACGCGGGTGTGGCGATGCGCGCCGGCCATGAAGGTGGTGACGGTGGGCAGTTCGGGCAGCGGCCCGTCGCGACGGGTCGGGGCGGCGGGCGCGGCGGTGGCCTCGCCGGCCGCCACCGCCTCGACCGCGACGGCGCCGGCGATGATCGTCTTATCCGGGCTGACGAACCCGTAGCGCTGGCGGTGCGCCGCCTCGAACGCCGCGCGTGCCTGGGCGAGATCGCGATAGTCGACGACCAGATGGCTGTCCGATCCGGCATAGCGCAGATGCAGCTGGCGGTGCACGTCGATATCAGCACCGGCACCCTGCGCCGCCAGTTCGGCCCGGGCCTCGGCCGCCAGCGCGTCGAGCGCGGTATCGAGGGCGGGCAGCGCCGCCTCGCCGAAGGCGATTTCCGCGGTGCGTTCCTTCAGGACGCGCTGATCGGCCAGGCCCATGCCATAGGCCGACAGCACGCCGGCCAGCGGATGCAGCAGGACCTTGGTCATGCCCAGCGCATCGGCGACGAGGCAGGCGTGCTGGCCGCCGGCGCCGCCGAAACAGCCCAGCACGTATTTGGTGACGTCGTAGCCGCGCGCGACCGAGATCTTCTTGATCGCATTGGCCATGTTCTCGACCGCGATGGCGAGGAAACCTTCGGCCACCTGCTCGGGGCTGCGGCCGTCGCCGATGGCCGCGGCAAGGGCTGCGAACTTCGCGCGCACCACCCCGGCGTCCAGCGCCTGATCGCCGTTCGGGCCGAACAGCTTGGGGAAGTAGTCGGGCAGCAGCTTGCCCAGCATGACGTTGGCGTCGGTCACCGCGAGCGGACCGCCGCGCCGATAGCAGGCGGGGCCGGGATTGGCCCCGGCCGAATCCGGACCCACCCGATAGCGCGCGCCGTCGAAATGCAGGATCGAGCCGCCGCCCGCCGCCACCGTGTTGATGTGCATCATCGGCGCGCGCATGCGCACCCCGGCGACCAGAGTCTCGAAGGCGCGCTCGTATTCGCCGTCATAATGGCTGACGTCGGTCGAGGTGCCGCCCATGTCGAAGCCGATAACGCGCTCGAAGCCCGCGGCCTTCGCGGTCTCGACCACGCCGACGACGCCGCCGGCCGGGCCGGACAGGATCGAATCCTTGCCCTGGAAGAAGCGGGCATCGGCCAGGCCGCCGTTCGACTGCATGAACATCAGCCGGGTCCGGCCGAGATCGCCGGCGACCTGGTCGACATAGCGGCGCAGGATCGGCGAGACATAGGCGTCGACCACCGTGGTGTCGCCGCGCGACACCATCTTGAGCAGCGGGCTGACCTGATGGCTGGCCGAGACCTGGGTAAAGCCGACCTGGCGGGCCAGCGCCGCCACCGCGGTCTCGTGCGCCGGATGGCGATAGCCGTGCATGAACAGCACGGCGCAGGCGCGGATGCCCTCGGCATGGGCCGCCCGCAATTCGGCCTCGACCTGGCCGAGATCGGGGGCCTTGAGCACGCGGCCGTCATTGGTGACGCGTTCGTCGACCTCGATCACGCGCTCATAGAGCATTTCGGGCAGCACGATCTGCAGGGCGAACAGCTTGGGCCGGGTCTGATAGCCGATGCGCAACGCATCGGCGAAACCCTTCGTCGTGATCAGCAGGACCCGGTCGCCCTTGCGTTCCAGCAATGCGTTGGTCGCGACGGTCGTGCCCATCTTGACCGCCGCCACCTGGTCGGCGGGGATCGGCTGGCTGGCCGGGACGCCCAGCAGATCGCGGATACCCTGCAGCGCGGCGTCGCGATAGCGCTCGGGATTTTCGGAAAGCAGCTTGTGGGTGACGAGGCCGCCATCGGGTCGCCGGCCGACGATGTCGGTGAAGGTGCCGCCGCGGTCGATCCAGAATTCCCACTTGCTCATGACGCGTTCCCTGTCCAATTGCACCAACTCTGATAATACGATGACAATTCGTCAACGTTATTCCGGTGCCGGCTAGCTGCTATGCCGGGCTGCACGGCCGTGTCAGACTGGCGCCGCAATCACGGCTTGGGGAATCGGGTGGGACGCGAGAACGAAGCGCGGGCGGTCGTGCTGGTCGGGGGCCAGCCCGGAACGCTGGAGCCGTCGACGGCGCTGTTCCGCTTCTTCGGCTACCTGCCGGTGGCGGTCGCCTCGCTCGACCAGTTCGATATCGGTGCGCTCGCCGGTCGCCCCGCGGCTCTCGTCGTGGCCAGCCCCGACGCCTTCCCGGCGATTGCCGACTGGCTGGGGGCGGCGCCGGGCCGCGGGCCGGCCGTGCATGTCGGCCCCGCCGACGATATCGAGCGGCGGGTTGCCGCGGTCCGGGCCGGCTGCACCGCCTTCGTGCCTGAGCCGGCGACGCCGCTGGCGCTGCTCGATGCGATCGAGCGCGGCGCGGAAGGCGAGGGCGAGGCGCCGTTCCGCGTGCTCGTCGTCGACGATACCTCCTCCGATGCCCAGCTTCATGCGGCACTGCTGCGCCGGGCCGGCATGACCGCGCTGGCCCTGACCGATGCCCGCGGCGTGCCGGCGGCGCTGGCTGAGTTTCAGCCCGAACTGGTGCTGATGGACTATTACATGCCCCGCATGACCGGGGCGGAGGTCGCCGCGGCGATCCGCCAGGAACCGGGCTATCAGGCGCTGCCGATCGCCTTCCTGTCGGTCGAGGACGATGTCGAGAAGCAGCGCGGCGCGCTCGAGAACGGCGGCGACGATTTCCTGATGAAACCGATCGACCCCGATCGGCTGATCGCCGCCGTTCATTCGCGTGCCCGGCGGTTTCGCCGGCTGCGCGGCCTGATCACGCGCGACACGCTGACCGGCCTGCTCAACCATTCCAGCCTGTTCGACGCGCTGGGCCGCGAGGTTGCGCGGGCCCTCCAGAACGACCATGACCTGGCCTACGCGCTGGTCGACGTCGACCATTTCAAGAAGATCAACGATGGCCACGGCCACGCCACCGGCGATCTGGTGCTGCGGGTGCTGGCCCGGCTGTTCAAGCGCCGTTTTCGCCGCACCGACGTCATCGGCCGGGTCGGCGGCGAGGAATTCGCCGTGATCCTGCCGGGCATGAATGCCGACGCCGCGGCCCGCCAGATCGATGCGCTGCGTGCCGATCTGGCCGATCTGGCGCTGGGCGAGGGGGCAGGGCGCTTCGGGATCACGATTTCCGCCGGGATAGCCGCGCTCGGCCGCTTTCCGGCGCCGACCCAGCTCAACGCCGCCGCCGACCGTGCGCTCTATGCCGCCAAGCATGCCGGGCGCAACCGGGTGGCGATCGCGACCGACTGATGCGGTATCCGCGCATGGCTCCCCTGCCGGAGCGGCATTTCAAACCGTCACGCCGTAGCGCTATGGTCGGCGGATTGTGCGAATTTCCGGCCCGAGGCTATGACGTTTCCGCATCTGCTGCTGGTGCTCCTGGTCGATGCGGTCTGGGGCTTCAACTATGTCGCGGCCAAGGTGGGGGTCGAAGTCATCCCGCCGATCTGGTTCACCGGTATCCGCTTCCTGATCGTTGCCGTGCTGCTGGCGCCGGCGCTACGCTGGCGCCGTGGCCAGATGGGCACGATGTTCGGGGTGTCGATCTTTTCCGGCGTGCTGCATTTCGCCCTGACCTTTTCGGGCCTCAAGCTCGCCGGCGACGTCTCGACGGTGGCGATCGCCAGTCAGCTCGGCACGCCGATCGCCACGATCATGGCGATGATCATGCTGCGCGAGCGGGTGCGGTGGAAACGAGGCATCGGCATCCTGCTGACCATCGGCGGCGTTGCCTTCCTGTCGTTCGACCCGCGCGTCTTCGCCTATATCGATGCGGTCATCCTGATCACGCTCGCCTCCTGCAGCATGGCCTACGGCCAGATCCTGATGCGGCGGCTGCGCGGCCTCGGCGTCTTCACCGTCCAGGCCTGGATCGCGCTGATCTCGTCGCCGGGGCTGTTCCTGGTCTCGCTGGTCTTCGAGACCGGCCAGGCCGCCTCGATGGCGGCGGCCTCGGCGACGGTCTGGGCGGCCGCGGCCTATACCGCCATCGGCGCCTCGGTGATCGGCCATGGCGGCATGTATTTCCTGTTGCAGCGTTATCCCGTCACCCTGGTCGCGCCGATGCTGACGCTGTCGCCGGTGATGGGCGTGGCCGCGGGCATCTTCGTCATGGGTGACGTGCTGACGCCGAAGATGATCGTCGGCGGGCTCATCGCGCTGGCCGGCGCGGTGCTGACCTCGTTGCCGGAAGGCTCGCGCCGGCAGGACACGGCATGATCGAGCGGCCGTCGCCCAATTTCGACGCCAGGCCGCACGGCACGGCCATCGATCTGGTCGTGCTCCACTACACCGGAATGAGGACCGCCCAGGCCGCGCTCGACCGGCTGTGCGACCCGGCCTCCAAGGTGTCGGCGCATTATGTGGTCGACGAGGACGGCACGATCTATCGGCTGGTCGACGACGCCGGCCGGGCCTGGCATGCCGGCGTCGCCTCCTGGTGCGGCGCCACCGACATCAACGCCCGGTCGCTCGGCATCGAGATCGTCAATCCCGGCCACGAATTCGGCTATCGCCCGTTCCCGGCAGTGCAGATCGATGCCGTCGCAGCCCTGACCGGCACGCTCGTACGCCGCCATGGCATCGATCCGCGCCGCGTCGTCGGCCATGCCGACGTGGCGCCCTGGCGCAAGGAAGATCCCGGCGAATATTTCGACTGGGCACGCCTCGCCCGCGACGGGCTGGGGCTGTGGCCCGACCCGGATTTCGCGGTCAGCGAGCATGCGCCGCCACTCGGCCCGGGCATGAGCGGCCCGGCCGTGCTGAACCTGCAGATCGCGCTGGACATGATCGGCTATCGCGTCGAGGGCAACGGCCTCTACGACGAGGCGCTGGAACAGGTGGTCGTCGCCTTTCAGCGCCACTACCGGCAACGCCTGTTCGACGGCGTCGCCGACGGCGAGACGGTGTCACTGATCCACCATCTCGCCGAGTTGAGCGGCTAGACCCGGTCAGTTCGGCTGGCGGCCGACCGACAGGAAGCAAATCGCTGCTTCCCGGCCGCCGGCGCGGCCGGCACTAAGGAAGCATATCTTTGCTTCTCGGCCATCAGTGCGCGTTGCGGCGGGATCAATCTCTAGTTCGATTCCATGTTCGGCAAACGCCCGTCGCGTGTTCCGCCAAGCCTCGGCATATTCTTCGGTACCCCAGGCCTCCGCGTTGTGATCTGGAAAAGCATCGCTGCCGAAAACTTCCTGCATGTAGCGCGCCATTTCAGGCTTATCGAGCAGACTGTGGAGCACGGTGTCAGCGAGGCCGGTTACGGCGAACTTCTGATCCGGCCGCAATTCCATTGCCTGAAGAATTATCTCAAGATCAGCTTGGCCTTGCGCCAATTCTTTAGGCGAAAGGCCTGTATCAACAGGTGCAGGAAGTCGACTAACGGAGCTTTCGGTTTGTGTCCGGGCAAACATCGAGTTCATTCCTCCGTGGCTGGATCGTCCTGATTGAGTGACATGCGGGTGATTGTGGTGACCCGAAGCACAAGCGCGGCTATCTCGGCATGATTATCGGTTGTCAGGTGATGGCGACGTAATGCGCGCCTCACCCCTGCAGCCGGCAAAAATGGAGCGATGACTTTGCCGCCTGTTTCTTTGCGCCTTTGCGCAGCTATCTCCTGAAGAGTCTGGCCGGACGCGAGTTTTGCCAGGATGTCGCTGTCCTCAACCGGAATCGCAAAGGCTTCAGACAGGCCACCGACATGGCTGCGGCCGAAACCGGCTCGCAAGGGCGAGGCGAGCAAAGCGACTGTTCTCGGGTGAGTGCCGGGTACTACGGATACGGCGAGAAGTGGAGGTTCGTCATCTCCTCCGGGCAACATCAATACCGTCGGTGCGTATCCGGATGCCGCGAGGGCGAGTGCCGACTGCCACACGTGATAGTCCGCCGGATGTAGCGGCTCTATGAGGCGCGCATCCGACAACGCAAGGCCAAGATCCTGCGACAGGATCCTATGCATCGATGCATTCGCGTGATGCAGGCGGCCGCGCTCGTCAGTCATCGCAACGCCAATGTCGAGATTATCAAGAGCATGGCGTAGAGAGGCTGCCTCGCGGCGAGCCTCGACTGCTTCCAGCAGTAGTCGTTCCGGATTTTCCGCCTCCGCACCGTTTGTCGGGAAACGAATCTGGATCGAACTGCCATCGTCGAAGCGCCGGTGGGTTAGCGCCATGTCACCCCAAGCGTATCGATTGATGCTTTGACCAAGCCTTTTCGAAGCGCGTTCGAGGATCATGAATTCAAGCCACATTTGCGGCCTGCTAACGGCGACCGGATTGCCCACCAGACCTTTATCTAGCGCTCTCCAGAAGAGTGACGAGTAGGTCTCGCCAACATAGTCGGTGCACGGCATCAAAGCCCGTTGCCGTTCATTTACCCAGACGATGTTGTCCTGGGCATCGAACAGGATCACCGAGCCGTCCACCCGATCGGCACTTTCTATCAGCGAAGCTGTAGCGTCGCTTACACCTGATGGCAGGGGCGACGCGACTACGCTGCCTTTATTGTCCACCATACCTACAACCTAGTTCACTATGCGAAACATCGCCACGGATTTTAGCAAAATGCCGCCTCAACCTTTCGCCTCGGCGAACCGTTGCCGGTCGGCGCGCGCGCCGAAGGTCACGACATAGGCGGATGCGCCCAGTACCAGGGCGCCGCCGACCAGATCGCCGGGGCCGAGGACGTCACCGAACAAGGCCAGACCGATCAGCGCGCTGAACGGGACTGCCAGGAAATCGAACGGGGCCAGGAAGGCGGCCGGCGCCCGCCGGAAGGCGGTCACCGCGGTGTACTGCGAAATCGCCGCCGCGGCGCCGAGCGCGACCAGCACCGGCAGATCGCCGAGCGGCGGCGTCACCCACTGGGTCGCGGCAAGCGGGGCCAGGGCGACGACGCAGGCGACCGAATAGATCGCGACCATCAGCGATTCGGGATTGTCCGGCGCCAGCCGGCGCACGGCGGTCTGCGACACCGCCGAGGCCACGGCGGCGGTCAGTGCTGCAAGCGCGCCGACGATCTCGCCCTTCACCACCAATGTCGGCCAGAGCACCACGACGATGCCGGCAAAGCCGACCATTACCGCCGTCAGGATGCGCGGATCCATCGGTTCGCCCAGCAGCAGGCGCGCCGTCGGCGGCAGCATCAGGACGCGGGTGACGAAGATCAGCGTGGCCAGGGCGATCGGCAGCGCGGTGATGGCGTACATGAACGACAGCAGCGCGAGGGCGCCGGCGGCGCAGCGCACGACGAACCAGCCCGCATGGCGTGCGCGGCGCCAGGCCAGCGCCTCGCGGAACACTGCGGCCACCAGCACCAGCGCTACCGCAGCGCGAAACAGCGCCAGTTCCGACGCCGGCAGCCGCACGCCGAGAAACTTTGCCGCCGCGGACGAGGCGGAAAAAGCCGCCGCCGACGCGATCGCCCACGCCGCACCGGCCACCAAAGCTGATCCTGGAACGCCCCCCGCCACTCGAACCCCCAATAGCTTACTGAGAAGCAGCGTAGCCCAATACGAACAGGCCAGCGCTTCACTTTTCGGGGGGGAGTACAATTAGTCGCGGGTATTGGCGGCAACGTCTTCAAGTCATCTCGGTACTTGCTACCGATGGTCGAACAGCAATACCAGGAGGAGAATAAATTAAGTTGTCGCCGGTCGGATATATCAAAATTTTAAGCGAATATGTTTCGAATTGGCAGTTTCACCTATTCTAAGTTGTGGCTGATTTTGTTATCAACTTACCTTGCGTGCAATCCGCGATTGCCGGTGCAGTCGTGCCGGGGTGGGGCTGCGGGGGCCCGTATCCGGACAATTCTTCATCTGGGGTGCCGACGTGGTTGACCCGGCGCCGGTGGCAGCTTAGTTGTGCGCCGGTCAGACGGCCGGATGGCCGCATTCGCGTGCCTGTCACAGGGCGGGCGGGTGAGGAAAGTCCGGGCTCCACGGAGACACGGTGCCGGATAACGTCCGGCGGGGGCGACCCTAGGGATCAGTGCCACAGAGAACTAACCGCCGGCCTGCCGCAAGGCGCCGCCGGCAAGGGTGAAAAGGTGCGGTAAGAGCGCACCGCGAACCCGGCAACGGGATCGGCATGGCAAACCCCACCGGGAGCAAGACCAAGTAGGGGCGGCAGTCCATCGGCAACGATGGGCGGGGCTGTGTCCGGCTCGCCGCCCGGGTCGGTCGCGCGAGGCGTCCGGTGACGGACGTCCCAGAGGAATGGCCATCGAACCGCTTCGGCGGGGAACAGAACCCGGCTTACAGGCCGTCTGACGCTTAATCCTTCGGCCCCATGCCGATCAGATCGCGCAGCGCGTTGCGCAACGCGGGGCTGTAGCCGACTGCGGCGCCGGCGGCCAGCGCTGCGAGGGCCAGCGGCACCGAATTCGCGCGCAGCGTGTCGCCGGCGCTTGTCCTGACCGCGCCTGCCTTGGCCTGCAAGGCCATTGCCACGGCGGCGATATCCGCCGTCGTGATCCCGGCGGGATGCTGCGGTACCTGATGCAGCAGGCGCCGGCTGCGGCCGATCGAGATTTCGGCCAGCACCAGCAACACCGCCAGTGCCAGCAGGCTGCCGGCGATGATCGCGGCCGCCTTCGGCTCGCCCAAGTCGAGCGCCAGGGCACGGTAGGCGGCCAGCGCGGCGAAACCGATGCCGATGATGGCGACCCCGATCGCCGCCAGGATCAGGGCACCGCGCCAGGCCAGGCGCCGCGCCTCGGCCCGGGCGGCCGCCACCGCTGGCGCGGCGGCGGCCAGCAGCAGCGGCTTGAACATCGGGCTCAACGGTCGACCAGCTTGCCGATCAGCACGCCGATGCCGAACGCGACCAGGATCGAAGTCAGCGGACGCTCATGGATCTTCGCCTCGACCGTGTCGATGCCGGCCCGGCCCATCACGGCGGCTTCCTCGACCGCCCCGTCGACCTTCTCGCCCACCCGCTGGCCCAAGGCCTGGGTGATCCGGCTGATATCGGCTTTCACCCGGGCGAAATCGTCGCGAAGCGCCGCCAGGTCCTTTTCCAGGTCGGGCGCGGCGTTCTCGATCGTCTCGGCGGCGGTCTTCGTGGTCATGGCTTGGGACTCCTGGGGGCAGGGACGGGGACGCTTGAGGACGGCCAGTGCAACGCCATGGGACGCGGATGAGTTCCCAAGGGACAACCCCCCGAAATCGCGACGGAATGCCCGGGTTCCTGGACGGCCGTGCCGAACCGGAAATCGCCTGAGAACGGCCATTTTCCTAGGTTTTACAGTTAACGTGGCGTTGACGACCCATCGTGTACCATGCTATCCCATGACGTCCCATAAATTCCCTGCCGGCGATGCCGTTGGCAGGGGGCCGCTGCGGGGCGGCAAGGGACATGGAAGCGGGGAGAGTTCGGCCGCATGTTCGTCGGCACCTACACCAACAAGCTGGATCGGAAGGGGCGGGTCTCCGTCCCGGCCGAATTCCGTGCCTTGTTGAAGGCCGACGGCTGGGAGGGGGCGGTGCTGTTCCCGAACCTGTTCCATCAGGCGGTGGAGGGTGGCACCGGCAGCTATCTCGATGCCCTGCTGGCCGAATGGGACGGCCTGCCCGAGGTCGAGCGCGAGGATCGCACGATGGCGCTGGTGCCGAACGTGCGCCGGCTGGAATGGGACGAGGGCGGGCGGATCGTGCTGCCCGAGGAAATGATCGCCCATGCCGGGCTGACCGACACGGTCGTGTTCACCGGCATGCGCAAGAGCTTCATGCTGTGGAGCCCCGAGGGCTGGGCCGAGCGCCAGGCCCAGGCCGCGGCCCGTGCCCGCGAAGCGCGCATGGGGCGGCCGTCATGACCGCCCGGCCGCACATTCCCGTTCTGCTCGAAGAGGTCGTGGCTGCCTTGAACCCGCAGGCCGGCGCCGTCGTCGTCGATGGCACGCTGGGGGCGGCCGGATACACCCGCGCGATCCTGGCTGCGGCCGATTGCCGGGTGATCGGGATCGACCGTGATCCGCGCGCGATCGCGATCGGCCGCGCGCTGGCCGGCGAGATGGCCGGTCGTCTGACCGTGATCGAGGGGCGCTTCGGCGACATGACGCAGCTGCTGGCCGAGGCCGGCGTCGACGCGGTCGACGGCATCGCGCTCGATATCGGCGTCTCGTCGATGCAACTCGACGAGGCCGAGCGCGGCTTCAGCTTCATGAACGACGGTCCGCTCGACATGCGGATGGGCGCCCGCGGCGACAGCGCCGCCGATCTGGTCAATACGCTGCCCGAGGCCGAATTGGCCGACCTGATCTATCTCTACGGCGAGGAGCGTCGCTCGCGCCACGTGGCCCGCGCGATCGTGCAGGCCCGCGCCGAGGCGCCGATCACCCGCACGTCGCAGCTTGCCGCGATCGTCGCCCGCGTGGTGCGCTCCGAACCCGGCCATCACGGCGCGACCCGGACGTTCCAGGCGCTGCGCATCGCCGTCAACGACGAACTGGGCGAACTGCGCCGCGGCCTTGCCGCGGCGGAGCATCTTCTGCGGCCGGCCGGTCGGCTGGCCGTCGTGACCTTTCATTCCCTCGAGGATCGCGTCGTGAAGCATTTCCTCGATCGCCGCTGCGGCAAGGGCGGGGGCGGTTCCCGCCATCTGCCGCCGCAGGCGCAGGATGCGCGCCAGCCGTCTTTCCGGCTGGTGCACAAGGGCGTCGTCGCCCCTGCCGCCGCCGAGGCCGCGGCCAATCCGCGGGCGCGTTCGGCCAAGCTGCGTGCCGCCGAGCGGACCGCCGCGCCGGCCTGGCCGGCCGACGACCTGGAGGCCGCAGCATGAGCCGCGCCGTTACCTTCGTCGCCCTGGCGCTGACCGCCGGCGTCTCCTATGGCCTCTACCAGCTGTCCTACGAGGTTCAGCGGCTCGACGACCGCCTGGCGGGGATGAACCGCCAACTGGCGCAGGAGCGCGAGAACATCGAGGTCCTGAATGCCGAATGGTCCTACATGACCCGGCCTGACGTGCTGCAGGAGCGGGTCGAGCGCTATCTGCCGGAATTCGCGACCGTCAAGGCGCGCCAGATCATCCCGCTGGCCGACCTGCCGCTCAAGGGGGTGGCCGCGGCAGCCCTGGCGGCGCAGGCGCCCAAGGCCGGCGGGCCGCGCCAGCCGCCCAAGCCCACGGCACGGCCGGTCGGTCCGGTGACCAAGCCCGTCGTCAAGCCTGCGATGGTGCAGCCATGATCGGCCGTTTCCGCAAACCCAAGCCGAAGCCGACCTGCACGCCGGCCGACATCTCGGCCCGGCCGAGCCTGGTCAAGCTCGACGGCCGCATGAAGGAAGCGGTCGAGACCGGTCGCGGCCGGCTGGTGTTCGGCGGCATGCTGTTTGCCGGCGTCTTCGTCGTGCTGGTCGGGCGCCTCGCCTGGTTGACCGTGCCGGCCAGCCTAGTCTCGGAACCGTCGATGGCGCGCGGCGACGGCGGCTCGGCCCGCGGCTTCGCCCCGGCGATGGAGCGGCGCACGATCACCGACCGCAACGGCACGATGATCGCGACCAATCTGCGCATGGCCTCGCTCTATGCCGACACGCGCCAGATCGGCAATCCCGACGAAACCGCCAACCGCCTGCTGACGGTGCTGCCCGATCTGCCGCGCGAGGAACTCGTCGGCCGGCTCGGCTCGGGCAAGAGCTTCGTCTGGCTCAAACGCAACCTGACGCCGCGGCAGCAATACGAGATCAATCGCCTGGGCCTGCCCGGGCTGATGTTCCAGGACGAGGAGCGGCGGCTCTACCCGCTCGGGCCGCTGGCCGTGCATGTCGTTGGCTATACCGACATCGACCGCCGCGGCATTTCGGGCATCGAGCAGACGCTGGACGAGGAACTGCGCGACACCGCCAAGGCCGGCGAACCGCTCGAACTCGCCCTCGACCTGCGCGTCCAGCATGCGCTGCGCGACGAGATCGGCCGCTCGGTCGAGTATTTCGACGCGATCGGCGGCGGCGGGCTGGTGCTCGACATCAATACCGGCGAAGTGCTGGGGCTGGTCTCGCTGCCGGACTTCGATCCGATCCGTCCCGGCACGGCCAGCGACGAGGCCCGGTTCAATCGAATCACGCTCGGCGTCTACGAGATGGGTTCGACGATGAAGACCATCAATACGGCGATGGTCCTCGAGAACGGCAACGCCAAGATCAATTCCTCCTACGATGCCAGCCGTCCGATCGTGGTCGGCCGGTTCACGATCAAGGACGACCACGCCAAGAACCGCTGGCTGACCGTACCCGAGATCTACAAGTATTCGTCCAACATCGGCTCGGCCAAGATGGCGGTCGAAGCCGGGCCGGCCGTGCAACGCGCCTTCCTCGATCGTCTCGGCCTGCTGAAGAAGGCGCAGATCGAGCTGCCCGAAGTCGGCGCGCCGCTGGTTCCGCGCAACTGGAAGACCGTCGAGACGATGACGATCTCGTTCGGTCATGGCCTGTCGATTTCGCCGCTGCAGCTCGGCGTCGCGACCGCGGCGATCGCCAATGGCGGCATCCTGCGCCCGGCCACGCTGCTGAAACGGCCGGAAGGCGTGGCGGTGCCGGGTACGCGGGTCGTCCGCCCCGACGTGTCCGACCTGATGCGCAAGCTGATGTATCTCGTGGTCGACGAGGGCACCGGCAAGCAGGCGGCCGTCGACGGCTATCTGGTCGGCGGCAAGACCGGCACGTCCGAAAAGGTCGGCGCGCATGGCGGCTACATGCGCAAGAAGCTGATGACCTCGTTCGTCGGCGTCTTCCCGCTGAACAAGCCGCGTTATCTCGTCATCGGCGTGCTGGACGAGCCCAAGGGCCGCAAGGAAACCTACGGCTTCGCCACCGCCGGCTGGAACTCCGCCCCGACCGTGGGCCGGGTGATCTCGCGCATCGCGCCGATCCTGGGGGTCGAGCCGGTCGACGACAACAGCCCCCAGGTCCAGCAGGTCATGTCGCTCGGCGTGCACGCGCCGCAATCGGAGAAGAAGATTGCGTCTAACTGACCTCATGTCCGGCATCGACGGCCAGGTGAGCGGCGATCGCGAGATCGCCGGCCTGACCGCCGACAGCCGCGAGGTCCGGCCGGGTTTCCTGTTCGCCGCGCTGACCGGGGCGCGTGACGACGGGGCGCGCTACATCGACGACGCGCTGGCCCGGGGGGCCGCCGCCATCCTGGTCGGCGGCGACGTCGCGGTCGACGAGAACCGGGTGGCGGTGATCCGGACGGCGGAGCCGCGCGCCGCCTTCGCCCGGCTCGCGGCCCGTGTCCATCCGGGCCAGCCGCCGAAGGTGGCGGCGGTGACCGGCACCAACGGCAAGACCTCGGTGGCGAGCTTCGCGGCGGAGATCGCCGCCCAGGCAGGACTGCGGGCCGGCAGCCTCGGCACGCTGGGCGTGCGCGGACCGGGCGTCAATCGCGACCTCGGCCATACCACGCCCGATCCGGTGCGGCTGCACCGCGAACTCGCCGACCTTGCCGGGCGCGAGATCGACTTCCTCGCCATCGAGGCATCCAGCCACGGCATCGACCAGCATCGTCTCGACGGCATCGCGATCCAGGCTGCCGGCTTCACGAATTTGAGCCGCGACCACCTCGACTACCACCGTGACATGGCGAGCTACCGTGCCGCCAAGCTGGGCCTGTTCACGCGGCTGGTGCAGGCCGACGGTACCGCGGTCGTCAATGCCGACGATGCGGAATCGGCCGCATTTACCCGGGCCGCGCGCGATCGCGGGCTGACGCTGTGGACCTATGGCCGCGGCGGCGACGCCCTGATGATGACGCGGCTGGAACCGGTCGCGTCGGGCCTCAGCCTCGGCGCGCTGCTGTTCGGGCGGCATTATGATTTCGATCTGCCGCTGCTCGGCGCGTTCCAGGCCCATAACGTGCTCTGCGCGCTGGGGCTGGCGGTGGCCTGCGGCATCGATGCCGACAAGGCAATCGCCGCGCTGCCCCATCTGACCGGCGTGCCCGGCCGCATGCAGAAGGTGGCCGAGGTCGACGGCGCCTCGGTCATCGTCGACTACGCCCATACGCCCGATGCGCTCGCCACCGTGCTGACCGCGATCCGCCCGCATGTCGCGGGCAAGCTGGTCTGCGTGTTCGGCTGCGGCGGCGACCGCGACCCCGGCAAGCGGCCGCTTATGGGCGCGGCCGTCGCCGCCCATGCCGACCGCGCGATCGTCACCGACGACAACCCGCGCAGCGAGGATCCGGCCATCATCCGCGCCGCCGCGCTGGCCGCCTGTCCCGGTGCCATCGAGATCGGTGATCGCGCCGAGGCGATCGCGGCAGGCGTCGCTGGACTTGCCCGCGGCGACGTTCTGGTGATCGCCGGCAAGGGACATGAACAGGGGCAGGTCGTGGGCAGCGTCGTGCGCCCCTTCGACGATGCCCAGGTGGCGCGCGCCGCCGCGGCTTCCGTGCAGGCGGCGAGGCGCGCATGACCGACCAGTCGCTGGCCCTCTGGACCGCCACCGAGATCGCCGCCGCCACCGGCGGCCGGGTGCTGACCGATTTTGTCGCCTCGGGCGTTGCGATCGACAGCCGGACGGTGGCGCCCGACGATCTGTTCGTCGCCCTCGAGGGGCCGAACAACGATGCCCATCGCTTCGTCGCCGCGGCCCTGCAGGCCGGTGCCGCCGGCGCGATCGTCGCCCGCATACCCGAAGGGCTCGGCGAGGCCGCGCCGCTGGTCGTGGTCGCCGATACGCAGGCCGCGCTCGAGGCACTGGGTCGTGCCGCGCGCCATCGCGTCGGGGCGAAGGTCATTGCCGTGACCGGGTCGGTCGGCAAGACCTCGACCAAGGATGCGCTGGCCCATTGCCTGGCGCTCCAGGGTGCGACCCATGCGTCGGCCGCCAGCTACAACAACCTCTGGGGCGTGCCGCTGACCCTGGCGCGCATGCCCCAGGACACCGATTTCGGCGTGTTCGAGATCGGCATGAACCATGCGGGCGAGATCGTGCCGCTGGTCGCGCAGGTCGAGCCGCAGGTGGCGATGATCACCACCGTCGAGGCCGCCCATCTCGGCAATTTCCGCGACGAGTCCGGTATCGCCGACGCCAAGGCCGAAATCATGACCGGGCTGCAGCCGGGCGGCACCGTGGTGCTGAACCGCGACAACAGGTGGTTCGATCACCTGCTCGGCCATGCCCGCCGCCTCGGCATCGCCCGCATCGTCTCGTTCGGGCTGGACGCCGTTGCCGACGTGCGCGCCGTCAGCTACGAGCTGCAGGCCGATGGTTCTGACGTCGAGGCCTCGATCCATGGGCGCCGGCTGCGCTTCCGCGTCGGCGTCGCCGGGCTGCACTGGGTGCGCAACGCCCTCGGCGTGCTCGCCGCGATCGAGGCGGCCGGGGCCGACGTCGACCGGGCTGCCGCCGCGCTGGCCGGCATCGGCCCGTCGAAAGGTCGCGGCCAGCGCTTCACGCTGCCGGTCGCCGGCGGCGACTTCACGCTGATCGACGACAGCTACAATGCCAATCCGGTATCGATGCGCGCCGGCCTCGCGGTCGTGGGCGCGCTGCCGGTCAAGGGGCGTCGCATCCTGGTCCTCGGCGACATGCTGGAACTGGGCGAGGATGGCGAGCGGCTGCATGTCGGTCTGGCCCCGGATGTGGTTGCAGCCGGCGCCGATCTCGTCTACACCACCGGCCCGCTCATGCAGGCACTGAATCGGGCTTTGCCGCCGGAGCGTCGTGGCGATCACGCCGCGACGTCGGCGGATCTCGTCGATTCGGTGCTGCGGGCCATCGGTCCCGGCGACGTCGTCTTCGTCAAGGGATCGCTCGGCAGCCGCATGGGCAGGATCGTCGACGCGCTGAAGGCGCTGGCCCATACCGACCCGAACACGCCAGCGGGCAGGAAAGACTAGGATGCTCTATCATCTCCTCGCCCCGCTCGCCGACGACTTCATCCTGTTCAACCTGTTCCGGTACCTGACCTTCCGTACCGGCGGCGCGATCATGACGGCGATGCTGATTTCGTTCCTGTTCGGGCAGCCGATCATCGACTGGCTGCGCTCCAAGCAGGGCAAGGGCCAGCCGATCCGCGACGACGGCCCGCAATCGCACCTCCTGACCAAGCAGGGCACGCCGACCATGGGCGGGTTCCTGATCCTGCTCGGCCTCTGCGTCGGCACCCTGCTGTGGGCCGACCTGTCGAACCGCTATGTCTGGTCGGTGCTGCTGGTCACCGTCGGCTTCGGCCTGATCGGCTTCTACGACGACTACCTGAAGGTAACCAAGCAGAACCCGCGCGGCGTGCCGGGCAAGCTGAAGCTGGGCCTGCAGGTGGTGATCGCCGCGGCGGCAGCTGCATGGATCATCTATATCACCCGCGCCCCGCTGGCCACCGGCGTCGCCGTGCCCTTCGTCAAGGATTTCCTGATCAATCTGGGCATCCTGATGGCGCCGTTCATGGTGCTGGTCATCGTCGGCGCCTCGAACGCGGTCAACCTGACCGACGGCCTCGACGGCCTCGCCATCGTGCCGGTGATGATCGCCGGCGCCTCGTTCGGCCTGATCGCCTATCTCGCCGGCAATCTGGTATTCGCGAACTATCTGCAGATCAATCATGTGCCCGGTGCCGGCGAACTCGTCGTCTTCTGCGGCGCGCTGATCGGCGCGGGCCTCGGTTTCCTCTGGTTCAATGCCCCGCCGGCGCGCGTCTTCATGGGCGACACCGGATCGCTGGCGCTGGGCGGCGCGCTCGGCACCATCGCGGTGGTGACCAAGCACGAGCTGGTACTGGCGGTGATCGGCGGCCTGTTCGTGCTCGAGGCCGTTTCGGTCATCGTCCAGGTCGCTTCGTTCAAGCTGACCGGCAAGCGAGTCTTCCGGATGGCGCCGCTGCATCATCATTTCGAGCAGAAGGGCTGGCCCGAGGCCACCATCGTCATCCGCTTCTGGATCATCGCCGTCATCCTGGCCCTCGTCGGCCTGTCGACGCTGAAGCTGCGGTGATCCGGATGATCGTGCCCGCCGGCTTCGAAAATCGCGATGTGGTGGTGTTCGGCCTGGCCCGGTCGGGCATTGCCGCCGCCAAGGCGCTGATCGCCGGCGGTGCCCGCGTGCATGCCTGGGACGACGGTGCGGCCGGGCGCGAGCGCGCCGTTGCCGCCGGCCTCGACCTCACCGACTGGCGCGGCCTCGACCTCGCCGGCATGGCCGCCGTGGTGCTGGCACCGGGCGTGCCGCTGACCCATCCGCAACCGCACGAACTGGTCGTGGCGGCCCAGGCCGCGGGCGTCCCGGTGATCGGCGATATCGAACTGTTCGTCGGTGCGATCGACCCGTCGCGGCTGATCGGCATCACCGGCACCAACGGCAAGTCGACGACCACGGCGCTGATCGGGCATGTCATCAAGGCGGCCGGGCTGCCGGTCGCGGTCGGTGGCAATATCGGCACCGCCGTCTTCGACCTGCCGGCTCTGCTGATGCGCGGCGCCTATGTCGTCGAACTGTCGTCCTACCAGCTCGACCTGACCCCGTCCTGGACGGCACGGGTCGGCGTTCTCTCGAACATCACGCCCGATCATCTCGATCGCCACGGCGACATGGCCCATTACGCCGAGGTGAAGTCGCACATATTCCATCGCGTCGGCACCGCGGTCTGCGGCGTCGACGACGACTACTGCCGCGCGATCGCCGCCAGGCTCGACGGCAACCTCGTCAGCGTGTCGGTCGGTGGCACAGCCCAGGTCTCGGTGCGCGACGGCGTGCTGCATGATGGTCCGGATGTCGTGCTGGATCTCAAGCTCCTCCCCGCGCTGCCCGGCGCCCACAACTGGCAGAATGCAGCGCTGGCCTATGCCGCGTGCCGGGCCTTCGGCCTGGGCCGGGCCGACATCGTCGCCGGGCTCGCCAGCTTTCCGGGTCTCGCCCACCGCATGGAGCGCCTGGCCGAGATCGGCGGCATCGTCTTCATCAACGACAGCAAGGCGACCAATGCCGATGCGGCCGAGAAGGCGCTGGTCTGCTACGACGACATCTACTGGATCGCCGGCGGCCGGGCCAAGGTCGGCGGGATCGAACAGCTCAAGCCGCATCTCTCCCGCGTGCGCCGCGCCTTCCTGATCGGCGAGGCGACCGAGGATTTCGCGCGCACGATCGGCTATGCCGCGCCGGTGACCCGCTGCGGCACGCTGGCCGCCGCGGTGCCCGCCGCCTTCGCCGCGGCAAGGGCGGAGGGCATTGCCGGCGCCGTCGTCATGCTGTCGCCCGCCTGTGCCTCGTTCGACCAGTTCAGCGATTTCGAGGCTCGCGGCGACGCCTTCCGCCATCTCGTTCAGGCCCTGGTCGATGCCCATGGGGGTGCCGCATGATCAACGTGTCGCGTACCGACACCTCGATGGTCGGCGCCTGGTGGTGGACGGTCGACCGCTGGCTTCTCGCCGCGCTGGCCGCGCTGATCTTCGTCGGCTGCGTGCTGGGCCTTGCCGCCTCGCCGGCGGTGGCAACGCGTATCGGTGCGTCGTCGATGCATTTTGTCGAGCGCCAGATCGTCTTCCTGGTGCCGGCGGTGCTGGTGATGTTCGCGATGTCGCTGCTGGCGCCGGAGGTCATCCGCCGGGTGGCGCTGGTGCTGCTGCCGCTGTTCGTCCTGATGATGGTCCTGACGCTGTTCATGGGCGTCGAGGTCAAGGGCGCGCATCGCTGGCTCTATCTGGGCGGCTTGTCTGTTCAGCCGTCGGAATTCGTCAAGCCGCTGTTCGCGGTCGTCGCCGGCTGGCTGTTTGCCGAGCAGAAGGCGGGGCGCGGCGTGCCGGGCTACCTGTTGTCGACCGTCGCCTATGCCGTGATCATCGGGATTCTGTTCCGCCAGCCCGATATCGGCATGGCGATCGTGGTGACGGCCGTGTGGCTGGTCCAGTTCTTCATTGCCGGCCTGCCGATCATCCTGGTGCTGATCGGCGCAGCGCTCGCCGTCGGCGGCCTTGCCGGTGCCTACACCCTGCTACCGCACGTGGCCGCGCGCATCGACAAGTTCATGGGCGACGGCAAGGAGAATTATCAGGTCGAGCGCGCGATGGAAGCCTTCGCGGCCGGCGGCGTGTTCGGCCGCGGCCCGGGCGAGGGGTCGGTCAAGTCGGTCCTGCCCGATGCCCATACCGACTTCATCTTCGCCGTCGCCGGCGAGGAATTCGGCATGTGGCTCTGCCTCGTCATCATCGGCCTGTTCGCCTTCGTCGTGCTGCGCGGCTTTGCCCGGCTGTTGACCGAGAACAACCTGTTCGTGCTGATCGCCGGCGCCGGGCTGCTGACCCAGTTCGGGCTGCAGGCGGTCATCAATATCGGCGTCAACCTGCACCTGTTGCCGACCAAGGGCATGACGCTGCCGTTCATTTCCTACGGTGGCTCGTCGCTGCTGGCGCTGGCGCTCGGCATGGGCATGATGCTCGCCCTGACCCGGCGTCGGCCCGAAAGCGGGGGGCCGGCATGACCGCGGGGCTGATCGTCCTGGCCGCAGGCGGCACCGGCGGCCATGTCTTCCCGGCCGAGGCGCTGGCGGCCGAACTGCGCGCCCGCGGACGCCGGCTGGTGCTGGTGACCGACAAGCGGGCCGAGCAGTACGAGGCACGTTTCCCCGGCGTCGAGATCCATGTCGTGCCCTCGGCCGGCGTGGCCGGTCGGGGCGTCGCCGGCAAGATGAAGTCGCTGGCCCAGATCGGCCGCGGCACCCTGGTCGCCCGCCCGCTGCTGCGCCGGCTCGATGCCGCCTGTGTCGTCGGGTTCGGCGGCTATCCGTCGCTGCCTGCCATGCTGGCCGGGCAATGGCTGGGCCTGCCCACCGTGCTGCATGAACAGAACGCCGTGCTCGGCCGCGCCAACCGCCTCGTCGCGGGGCGGGCCGCGGCGATCGCCGCCTCTTTCGACAAGTTGCGTTTTCTTAAGGTTAATGATCGCATTAAGGTTAATGTCACCGGCAACCCCGTGCGGCCGGCCATCGTCGCCGCCCGCGACGTGCCCTATGCGGTCGCGGACGGGGCAGGGCCGTTCCGGATCCTCGTGATGGGCGGCTCGCTCGGCGCCACGGTGATGAGCGACGTGGTGCCGCAGGCGCTGGCCGGCCTGCCGCAGGCGGTGCGGGCGCGGTTGCAGGTTACCCAGCAGTCCCGGGCCGAAGACGTCGCCCGCGTCACCGAAGTCTATGCGGCCGCCGGTATCGATGCCGTCGTCGCGCCGTTCATCGAGGACGTGCCGGCCCGCCTGGCCGCCTGCCATCTGGCGATCAGCCGCTCGGGCGCCTCGACCGTCGCCGAACTGGCTGTCGCCGGTCGCCCCGCGGTGCTGGTGCCCTATCCGCATGCGACCGACGATCATCAGACCGACAATGCCCAGGCCCTGACCGCGGCCGGCGCGGCGGTGACCCTGGCCCAGCCCCAGTTCACCGCGGCGGCATTGGCCGCCCGCATCTCGGAATGGATCGCCGATCCCGCGACGCTCGGCCGCATGGCCGCCGCCGCGCGCGGAATCGGCCGTCCCGACGCCGCCGCCAATCTCGCCGATCTGGTCGAGGGCCTGGCCAACGGTTCACAAGGCTCACGGAGGATCGCGGCATGAGAGCGCTGCCGCTCGATATCGGCATCATCCATTTCGTCGGGATCGGCGGTATCGGCATGTCGGGCATCGCCGAGGTGATGCACAACCTCGGCTACAAGGTGCAGGGCTCCGACATCGCCGCGAACGCGAACGTCAAGCGGCTGCGGGCGCTGGGCATCACGGTCGCCGAGGGGCATTCGGCCGAAAATCTCGGCGAGGCCGAGGTGGTGGTGATCTCGTCGGCCGTCAAGTCCGACAACCCGGAAGTCCAGGCGGCGCGTGCCAAGCTGTTGCCCGTGGTACGCCGCGCCGAGATGCTGGGCGAGCTGATGCGACTCAAGTGGTCGATCGCGATCGGCGGCACGCACGGCAAGACCACCACGACCTCGATGGTCGCCGCCTTGCTCGAGGCCGCGGGCGCCGACCCGACCGTGATCAACGGCGGCATCATCAATGCCTACGGCACCAACGCCCGGCTCGGCTCGGGCGACTGGATGGTGGTCGAGGCCGACGAGAGCGACGGCACCTTCGTCAAGCTGCCGGCGACGATCTGCGTCGTCACCAACATCGACCCCGAGCATCTCGATCATTACGGCAGCTTCGAGAAGGTGCGCGATGCCTTCCGCGGTTTCGTCGACAACATTCCCTTCTACGGCTTCGCGGTGCTCTGCATCGACCATCCGGAGGTGCAGGCGCTGATCGGCCGCATCACCGATCGCCGCATCATCACCTACGGCTTCAACCCGCAGGCCGACATCCGCGCCGTGAATGCGCGCTTCTCGCCGGCGGGTGCGGTGTTCGACGCCGTCGTCACCGACCGCCAGACTGGCACGACCCGCACCATCGCCAGCCTGTCGCTGCCGATGGTCGGCCAGCACAATGTCCAGAACGCCCTGACCATGGTCGCGATCGCCGGCGAGATGGGGTTGTCGGACGAGGTGCTGCGCAAGGGCATGGCCGGTTTCAAGGGCGTCAAGCGGCGCTTTACCCGGACCGGCCAGGTCGACGGCGTCACCGTGATCGACGATTACGGCCATCACCCGGTCGAGATCCGCGCCGTGCTCAAGGCCGCCCGGCAGGCCGCGACGCAGAATCGTATCGTCGCGGTGGTCCAGCCGCATCGCTACAGCCGGTTGCACGACCTGTTCGAAGATTTCTGCACCTGTTTCAACGATGCCGACACGGTGATCGTGGCCGACGTCTATGCCGCGGGCGAGCAGCCGATCGACGGCGTCGACCGCGACGCGCTGGTCGAAGGCATCCGCCGCCATGGCCATCGCCATGTCATCGCCCTGCCGTCGCCCGATCGCCTCGCCGAACTGGTCGAGGCCGAGGCGGCGTCCGGCGATTTTGTCATCTGTCTCGGCGCCGGCTCGATCTCGGCCTGGGCCAATTCGCTGCCCGACGAACTGCGCCGTCTCAAGGATGCGGCGGGGGTGACGCGGTGAGCCACGACGCCACCCTGATCGATCGCCTGCCGGCCGTGCGCGGCCGCCTGACCGCCGGTGCGGCGCTGGGTCCGCTGACCTGGTTCCGCGTCGGCGGCCCGGCCGACGTGCTGTTCAAGCCGGCGGACCGCGACGATCTGATGGCGTTCCTGGCCGCCAAGCCCGCCGACGTGCCGGTGACGGTGCTCGGCGTCGGTTCGAACGTGCTGGTGCGCGACGGCGGCATTCCCGGCGTGGTCATCCGCCTCGGCGGCCCCTTCGCGATGATCACGGTGGATGGCAACGTGATTGCCGCGGGCGCCGGCGCGCTCGACCTCAATGTCTCGCTGACCGCGCGCGACGCGGGGCTTGCCGGTCTCGAATTCCTGCGCGGCATCCCCGGCACGATCGGCGGCGGGCTGCGGATGAACGCCGGTGCCTACGGTGCCGAGATGACGAACGTGGTGATCGATGCCGAAGCGGTCGACGCCCAGGGGCGCCTGCATCGCCTGACGCCGGCCGAACTCGGCTTCACCTATCGCCATTCGGCGGTCCCGGCCGACTGGATCTTCATCGGCTGCCGGCTGCAGGGGCGCCGCGACGATGTCGCCGCGATTTCGGCGCGGATGGACCAGATCGTCGCCAGCCGCGAGGCGACCCAGCCGACGCGCGGCCGCACCGGGGGCTCGACCTTCACCAATCCGGCCGGCAGGAAGGCGTGGTCGCTGATCGACCAGGCCGGCTGCCGTGGCCTGCGCCGCGGCGATGCCGTCGTCTCGGAACTGCATTGCAACTTCCTGATCAACGAGGGCACCGCCACTGCCGCCGATATCGAGGCGCTGGGCGAGGAAGTGCGGACCCGGGTCAGGGCGGCGAGCGGCGTGACGCTCGACTGGGAAATCAAGCGGCTGGGCCGGCCGGCAGGGAGTCTCGCATGACCAAGCATGTCGCCGTTCTCTACGGAGGCTGGTCGGCCGAGCGCGAGGTCTCGCTGTCGTCGGGCAATGCCTGCGCCAAGGCGCTGGCCGAGGGCGGCTATCGTGTCACCCCGATCGATGTCGGCCGGGATCTGGCGGCGGTGCTGGCCAAGGTGGCACCCGACGTGGCCTTCAATGCCCTGCACGGGCCCTACGGCGAGGACGGTACGGTGCAGGGGCTGCTGGAAGTGATGGGCATCCCGTATACCCATTCCGGCGTGATGGCCTCGGCCCTCGCGATCAACAAGCCGTTCGCCAAGAAGGTCTGGGCCGCGCACGGCCTGCCGCTGGCCGAAGGCCGGGTGGTCAGCCATGCCGAGGTCCGCCGCGCGGGCGTGCCGCTGCCCAAGCCCTATGTCATCAAGCCGCTGAACGAAGGCTCGTCGGTCGGCGTCAGGATCGTGCTCGAGGGCGACAACTACGAGCCGATGTCGGACACCGAATGGACCTGGGGCGAACAGGTGCTGATCGAGCGCTATGTGCCTGGCCGCGAGATCCAGGTCGCGGTGATGGGCGATCGCGTGCTCGGCGCCATCGAGATCCGGCCGAAGGGGCGCTTCTACGACTACGAGGCGAAGTATACCGACGGCAAGGCGGTGCATCTGATGCCGGCGCCGATCCCGGCCGAGGATTACGCCGAGGCCTGCCGTATCGCGCTCGCCGCCCACCAGACGCTGCAATGCCGCGGCGTCACCCGGTCGGATCTGCGCTACGACGATACGAAGCCGGGCCAGAAGCCGCGCTTCGCGTTGCTCGAGATCAACACCCAGCCCGGCATGACGCCGCTGTCGCTGGTGCCCGAGATCGCCGCCCACCAGGGCATCGGGTTCGCCGAGCTGGTTTCCTGGATGGTCGAGGACGCGTCATGCGGCCGCTGACCCTCAACCGCGCCGATCGCCCGCTGGTCGAGAGCGTCGACGACACCGGTCGCCGTGCCGAACCGACGCTGAAATCGGATCAGCCGCGGCCCAATCCGCCGGCCGAGCAGCGCCGCTTCCTGTTCTCCTGGGGGCGCAAGCAGCCGGCGTTGCCGGCCGTCGATGCCGATGTCGGCATCTGCATCGCCGATCCGGCCGCGCCGCAGACGCCGCCCGAGCGCGAACCGCAGCTCGAACTGCAGCTTCCGGTGCCGCAGCCGGCGCCCGTCCCGCCGGCCGCCGAATCGCCGATCGTCGACGAGGCCACGCCGTCCGACAACCTGCGCCCGATCCGCGATCGCGAGGGCATGCAGGATTTTGCCCGGCTGGCTTTCGACGTCGCCGGCCCGGCCAAGGGTTTCGTGCTGCCCGAGCAGCAGCCCGAGCAGCCGACGCCGTTCCGTCACCAGAGCGCGCGGCCGATCCAGCGTTCCACGGTGATCCAGCCGGTGCTGATCGAGCCGGTGGCGCCGCGCCCCGCCGTCAAGCGCATGCCGCGCTGGATGCGCCGTACCTTCCGCGCCGTGGGCGCTGTCGTCCTCGTCGCCGGCATCGCCGGCGGCGTGGTCGGCCAGCGCCAGGGCTGGTTTGCCGATGCCGGGGCGCGGGCGTCCGAGATCTGGACGGCAGCGGCGGAACGCAGTGGCCTGACCGTGCAGGCGATCGAACTGACCGGGCGCCAGTCGATGCCGCTGTCGGTGCTGCGCCATGCCGTCGGCATCGAGCGCGGCGATCCCATCCTGCTGATCGACCTCAAGGCCCTGCAGGCGCGCCTCGAGGGGCTTGGCTGGATCGCCGAGGCCCGGGTCGAGCGCGTGCTGCCCGGCCGCCTGCGTGTCGAGATCGTCGAGCGCGAGCCGTTTGCCCGCTGGCAGGTCAACGGCCAGACCCGGCTGATCGACAAGCAGGGCGTTGTTCTCGAACTCGACGACGAGCGGCCGTTCCGGTCGCTGCGCCGGGTGGTCGGCGCCGGTGCTGCGGCCCAGGCCGCCGATGTCATCGCCAGCCTGGGGCGCGAACCGGCGCTGTTCAACCGGGTCACCGACATGGTCGCGGTGCGCGAGCGGCGCTGGGACGTGGTATTCGACAACGGCGTCGTCGCCCGCCTGCCGGAGGACGGCATCGAGATGGCATGGTCGCGGCTGGCCCGGGCCCAGGCCGAGGGCAGCATTCTCGATCGCGATGTCGTCGCGGTCGACCTGCGGGCGCCCGACAGGATGTTCGTGCAGATCACGCCGGAAGCGGCGCAGATCCGCCTGCCGCCGGAGAAGAAGTCCGGCGTGTTGAAGCGGGGCTGAGGAAAGGTATCGGGGCATGGCGGTACGCAACGGATTGATCGCGGCACTCGACATCGGCACGACCAAGGTCTGCTGCTTCATCGCGCGGGTCGAGAACGGCCTGCCGCGTGTCGTCGGCATCGGGCTGCAGGCCTCGCGGGGCATGCGGTCGGGGGCCGTCGTCGACATGGAGGCGACCGAGGGCACGATTCGTGCCGCCGTCGACATCGCCGAGAAGATGTGTGGCGAAACCATCCGCCAGGTCTTCGTCAGCCTGGCGGCGGGGCAGCCGCAATCGCATCTGTCGCGCATCGAGATCCCGGTGTCGGGCCACGAGATCGGGCAGGGCGATATCGACCGGGTGCTGGCCGAAGGCCGCCGCCATCATCACCCGGCCGAGCGCGACGTGATCCATACGATCCCTACCGGCTACGCGATCGACGGCTCGACCGGCATCCGCGATCCGCGCGGCATGTGGTGCGAGCGACTCGGCGTCAACATGCACGTGGTCACCGCCGCGTCTGGGCCGGTGCGCAACCTGGCCACCTGCGTCGGCCGCGCGCATCTCGGCCTTGCCGGGCTTGTCATCTCGCCGTTCGCCGCCGGGCTCGCCTGCCTGGTCGAGGACGAGATGGAGCTGGGCGTCACCCTGATCGAAATGGGCGGCGGCACGACCTCGATCAGCGTCTTCTACGATGGCCAGCTGGTGCATACCGATTCGCTGCCGGTCGGCGGCTCGCACATCACCGCCGATATCGCCCGCGGGCTGTCGACGCCGATGGCCCATGCCGAGCGCCTGAAGACCTTCTACGGCTCAGGCATCGGCAGCCACGCCGACGACAACGAGACGATCGAGGTGCCGCAGGTCGGCGAGGGCGAGGATGCCCAGGCGCTGCATGTGCCGCGTTCGCATCTGGTCGGCATCATCAAGCCGCGGGTCGAGGAGACGCTGGAACTGGTGCGCGACCGGGTCGGCGCTACCGGATTCGACAAGATCGCGGGCCGCCGAGTCGTGCTGACCGGCGGCGCCTCGCAGCTGCAGGGAATGCGCGAGCAGGCTGCCCGCATCCTTGACAAGCAGGTTCGACTCGGACGACCCATCCGAGTCGCAGGGCTGGCGGAGACGACGGGCGGTCCCGCTTTCTCTACGTGCGCTGGATTGTTATCCTATGCGTTGCAGGATCGCGTCGAAGTCGAGTCGGCAGTGCCCGAACCCGAGACGACCGGTGCCGGACCATTTACCCGCGTATTTCGCTGGCTTACGGCGAGTGGATAAACGGGGCATTGCGCCCTGAGGCCGAGACTTCAAGGAAGCTGTCGGGGCTTCCGAATCGGCCAAGGGGATTACGAAGGGTCCTTCCGGCATGGGGATGCCACGGGGACTCGGACGTACTGGGGACTATGAACGGATAAAACTGGCGGAGATGGACAAATGCCGATCAACCTGAGCGTTCCTGCCGAGGACACCGAGCTCAAGCCGCGGATCATCGTAGTCGGCGTCGGCGGCGCCGGCGGCAACGCGGTGAACAACATGATCAGCGCGAACCTCGAAGGCGTCGAGTTCGTGGTGGCCAACACCGATGCGCAGGCCATTGCCAACAGCCTGGCCGAGCGTCGCATCCAGCTCGGCCTGCAGGTCACGGCCGGCCTGGGCGCCGGGGCGCGCCCCGATGTCGGCCGCGCGGCCGCCGAGGAAGCCTATGACGAAATCGTCGAGCATCTGCGCTCGAGCCACATGGCCTTCATCGCGGCCGGCATGGGCGGCGGCACCGGCACCGGTGCGGCACCCGTAATTGCACGCGCGGCCAAGGAGCTCGGCATCCTGACCGTCGGCGTCGTCACCAAGCCCTTCCAGTTCGAGGGCTCCAAGCGCATGCGCCTGGCCGAGGCCGGCATCAACGAGCTGCAGCAATACGTCGACACGCTGATCGTGATCCCGAACCAGAACCTGTTCCGGATCGCCAACGAGAAGACCACCTTCACCGACGCCTTCCGCATGGCCGACAACGTCCTGCATTCGGGCGTGCGCGGCATCACCGACCTGATGGTCATGCCCGGCCTGATCAACCTCGACTTCGCCGACGTCCGCTCGGTGATGTCGGAGATGGGCAAGGCGATGATGGGCACCGGCGAGGCCGACGGCGAAAGCCGCGCGCTGGAAGCCGCCGAACGCGCCATCGCCAACCCGCTGCTCGACGATATCTCGATGAAGGGCGCGCGCGGCGTGCTCATCAACATCACCGGCGGTCCCGACCTGACCCTGTACGAGGTCGACGAGGCGGCCAACCGCATCCGCAACGAGGTCGATCCCGACGCCAACATCATCGTCGGCTCGACGCTCGACGATAATCTCGAAGGCCGCATGCGGGTGACCGTCGTCGCCACCGGCATCGACGCCCAGCTGATCGAGAAGCGTCCGCCCGAGGCGCTGACCACCACCCACGCGGTCGGCTCGACCCCGGCGGCGCCCAGCCCGGTCGTCACCCCGTTCGTCCGCCCGGCGGCCACGCTGCGTCCGGCCGCGCCTGCCCCGGCCGCCCGTACGTCGGTCGCCATGGGCGGCGCCGCCACCGCGGCGGTCGCGGCGCCGGTTGCCGCCCCTGCCGTGGCCGAGCCCGCCCCGGAACCGGTCGTGGCCCAGCTCGAAGCCGAGCCGGTCGCCCCGGCGCCGGTTGCCGCGCCGGAACCGGTAATGGTCCAGCCGGTCGCCCAGCAGGTTGCCCAGCCGGTCGCCCCGCGCCCGGCCGCCACCAGCCAGGCCATGCTGTTCCGCGAGGCCGAGGCCCAGGCCGCGCCGAAGCCGCGCAAGATCAGCCTGTCGGACAAGATCTTCGGATTCGGCCGCACTGCCGTCCCGGCCCAGCCGATGGCGACCCCGCGGTCGGAGCCGATGGTGGCGCGCGCCCCGCAGGCTTCGATGCAGGCCGCCCCGGCCGCCCCGGCACCGGCCCCGCAGCCCCAGGCGGCGGCCCGCCCCGGCCTGTCCGGTCTCGACCCGATGGACCGGCCGGTCTCGGCCAACGCGGCCGAGGACATCCTGGCGATTCCGGCATTCCTGCGCCGGCAGGCCAATTGAGGCGAAAATAGGTCAATCTAAACAAGGGGTTACCAGCTCCGCCAGGGGTAACACCTTGTAACAACGATTGATTTGAGCAAGGGCTTGGGGGGTTGCTACAACCCCCCTTAGCTTTTGCGGATTTCCCTTGGCCTGAGTCTTTCGATGACCGGCTGCAGGGGATCGCCGAAGCGGACCGTGACAACGATGTTTCGAGGTCTGCGCGTGATTCACCATCGCCCCAACTGGAACACCACCCCCTGGCAGCACACGCTGGCGCGGGAAACCCAGTGCGACGGTGTTGGCGTTCACAGCGGCGCACCGGTGCGCCTGCGGCTGATCCCGGCCGCTCCCGATCACGGCATCGTCTTCCGCCGCGTCGACCTGCCGGGCCGGCCCGAGATGGTGGCGCGGTTCGACCGGGTGGTCGACACCGCGCTCTGCACCTGCCTGGGCGACGGCGACATGCGCATTGCCACCGTCGAGCATCTGATGGCGGCGCTGGCCGGCCAGGGCGTCGACAACCTGGTGATCGAGATCGACGGTGCCGAAGTGCCGGTGATGGACGGCTCGTCCGCGCCCTTCGTGGCGCTGATCGCCGAAGCCGGGCTCGAGCTGCAGCGCAGCCCGCGCCGCCATGTCCGCGTGCTGCGCCCGGTCGAGGTGCGCCGGGGCAACAAGTTCGCGGCGTTGCTGCCCACCCAGGACGACCACCTGACGATCGACCTCGCCATCGATTTCGACAGCTCGGTGATCGGCCGGCAGTCGCTGGCCTTCGCCCTCAAGGGCAACGCCTTTTCGGCCGAACTGGCCCAGGCCCGTACCTTCGGCTTCGCCCATGAGGTCGAGGCGATGCGCGCCCGTGGCCTCGGTCGCGGCGGGTCGCTGGAGAATGCCGTGGTCATCGGCGACGACGGTGTGCTGAACCCGGGCGGGCTGCGTTACGACGACGAGTTCGTCCGCCACAAGGCGCTCGATGCGCTGGGCGACCTCTACCTTGCCGGTGCGCCGATCCTCGGCCGGTTCCTGGGCGAGCGGGCCGGCCACATGATGCATATCGAAGTGCTGAAGGCGCTCTTCGCCGACGAGGCGAACTGGACGCTGACCACCTCGACGGCGCCGATCGCCCTGCCGCGCCGCAAGGTGGCGATGGGTGGCTCGGCCTTGGCCGGCGCCGCCGCCGAATAGTCTTTCGCGGCACGGCCGCAATCAAAAACCCGGCTGTCGCAGGACAGCCGGGTTTTTTCGTGATCCGCCGCGGGGAACGGCGACGTGGTTACATTGGGGGCAGGGACTTCGACCGGCGGCGCGGCCGCCCGGCCAGCGTCTTGATCAGGCCTGACACGGCCGAGCGGATGCTGGCTTCGTCGATCTCGCCGAAATTGCGAACCAGCTCGATGGTCGACCGATTCTTGCCGCCATGCTCCAGCGGTTCGGAGGCCGTGGTGGTGTCCAGCCCGTCGAAGAAATAGCTGACCGGAATCTCGAGGCGCTGGGCAATCTCGTAGAGACGGCCGGCCGAAACCCGGTTGGCGCCGGTTTCGTATTTCTGCACCTGCTGGTAGGAAATCGACAGGGCGGCAGCCAGATGTTCCTGCGTCAGGCCCATCTGCGTCCGCCTCTCGCGGATCCGCTCGCCGACCAACTCGTCTACACGCTTAGCGACTTTGCCCATGACCTGTGTGCTCCTCGGCTGCATCGGCTGCCACCGCAAGCCGGGTCGGATGCAGCCGACGGTTGCTGGGCGCCTTACTTTAGCAACGCTTCATCCGTGCGATACGGTGGATTGGCTTCGATTCGTTTTCCACCGTATATCCTAGATTGAAAACTACCGCCGTTTCCTAAAATCGCCAACTATTCTTAAGGCGCAAGACAGGCAACCATAGCGGGTAGGGGTGAACGCCGCGGAATGCCTGATGTTCCCATGCACCGGACTGGTGCGCTGCGCCTTGATTTCGCCGCCCCGCCATGACAGAAACAGCCGCCATGATCCACCGGCGCTTCTCTCTTCCGACTCGCGGCCTGATGGCCGGCTTTGCCCTGTTGGCGCTCGCCGCTTGCGGCAAGAAGGAAGAGCCGTATACCGAACGGCCGGTCGAGGAACTCTACAACGGCGGCATGGACCAGGTTTCCCAGGGCAACTGGGGCCGCGCGGCGAAGGATTTCGAGGAAGTCGAACGCCAGCATCCCTATTCGGTGTGGGCCACCCGCTCCCAATTGATGTCGGCCTATGCGTTCTACCAGGCCAACAAGTACGACGATGCGATCCTGGCGGCCCAGCGCTTCATCCAGCTGCACCCGGGCAACCGCGACATCGCCTATGCCTATTATCTCGTCGCGATTTCCTACTACGAGCAGATCACCGACGTCGGCCGCGACCAGGGCGTCACCGAGAATGCCTTGAAGGCACTGGACGAAGTCGTCCGCCGCTTCCCCAATACCGAATATGCCCGCGATGCCCGGCTGAAGATCGACCTGACGCGCGACCATCTCGCCGGCAAGGAGATGGAAATCGGGCGCTTCTACCAGGGGCGCGCGCTCTGCTCCGGCGCGATCAATCGCTTCAAGGTGGTGATCGAGGGGTATCAGACCACCAGCCAGGTCCCCGAAGCGTTGCATCGCATCACCGAATGCTACATCTCGCTCGGCGTGGTCGACGAAGCGCGCAAGAGCGCCTCGGTCCTCGGCTACAATTACCCCGGCAGCGACTGGTATGCCGATTCCTATTATCTGCTGACCGGCGAGGATTTCCGCCCGGCCACCGATCGCCCGGGCTGGTTCACCCGCACCTGGCGCAGCATTTTCTAAGCGCGCCGCGATGCTGGTCCAGCTCGCCATCCGCGACATCGTCCTGATCGACCGGCTGGATCTGGGCCTCGGCCCGGGGCTGAACGTGCTGACCGGCGAAACCGGCGCCGGCAAGTCGATCCTGCTCGATGCGCTCGGCCTTGCCCTCGGCCGCCGTGCCGATGCCGGGCTGGTGCGTCAGGGCGTGGCGCAAGGCGTCGTCGCCGCGACCTTCGAGCCGGAGGAGGGGCATCCGGTCCAGGCATTGCTCGACGAACAGGGCCTCGACGGGTCCGACCATCTGGTCCTGCGCCGCATCGTCCAGGCCGATGGCAAGAGCCGCGCCTTCGTCAACGACCAGCCGGTCTCGGTCGCGCTGCTGCGGCGCATCGGCGACCTGCTGATCGAGATCAACGGCCAGAACGACGAGCAGGGCCTGCTTGATGCCGCAACCCATCGCGCCCTGCTCGACGTCTATGGCGGGCTTGGGCGCGAGGTCGAGGCGGTACGCCGTGCCCATGCGGCGCGCCAGGCCGCCGCCGCCGCCGCCGCCGAAGCGCGGGCGGAGCTGGAGAAGGCGCGGGCCGAGGAGGAGTATGCCGCCCATGTCGTCGCCGAACTGGGCAAGCTCAACCCCGAACCGGGCGAGGAAGCGCGGCTGGCCGCCGAGCGCCTGACGCTGCAGGCCGGGGAGAAGATCGCCCAGGGGCTGGCCGATGCGGTGGCCGCATTGGAGGAGCAGGGCGGGGTCGAGAGCCGGTTGCGCGCGGCACTGCGCACGATCGAACGGGTCGCCGAGCGTGCGGCCGGCAAGCTTGACGCCGCGCGCGACGCGCTCGACCGCGCCTTGGTCGAAGCAGGCGAGGCCGGCGCGGCCCTGGATCGTGCCCAGCGCGAGCTGGATGCCGATCCAAGCCGGCTGGAGCGGATCGAGGAGCGGCTGTTCGCGCTGCGCGCGGCCGGTCGCAAGCATCACTGCACCCCCGATGACCTCGCGGCGCTGCGCGATCGTTACGCTGCCCGGCTGGCCGCGGTCGCGGCCGGGGATGCGGCGCTGAAGAAGCTCGACGATGCTGCCACCGAAGCCGCGGCGGGCTACGCCCAGGCCGCCAGGAAGCTGTCGCAGGGCCGGGCCAAGGCTGCCGCGCGCCTCGACAAGGCCGTTGCGGCGGAACTGGGGCCCTTGAAGCTCGGCCAGGCCCGTTTCGTCACGACGCTCGACACGCTGGTCGATGCCGAAGGCGGGCCTGACGGGATCGACCGGGTGGTATTCACCATCGCCACTAATCCGGGGACCGCGCCGGGGCCGTTGGCCAAGATCGCATCGGGCGGCGAACTGTCGCGGCTGATGCTGGCGCTGAAAGTCGCGCTGGCGGGACAGGGCGAGGCCGGGACGCTGATCTTCGACGAGGTCGACCGCGGAGTCGGCGGCGCCACCGCGGCCGCCGTGGGCGAACGACTGGCGCGCCTGGCCGAAGCCGTCCAGGTCCTGGTCGTCACCCATTCGCCGCAGGTCGCCGCGCTCGGGGCTCATCACTGGCGCATCGCCAAGTCGAGCCCCAGCCGCAAGGAGACCGTCACGCGGGTCGAGCCCCTCGACCGGCCAGGCCGGATCGAGGAGATTGCCCGCATGCTGTCGGGCGCCGAAGTCACCGCCGCAGCCCGCGCCGCAGCCGAAAGCCTGATGGCATGACGACCACCTTCGACAAGCCCGCCAGTACGCTGACACTGGAGGAAGCCACCGCCGAGCATGCCGACCTGCAGGCAAGGATCGCCGAGGCCGACACCCACTATCACCAGGAAGATGCGCCGACCGTCGACGACGCGGTCTACGACAGCTGGCGTCGCCGGCTGAAGCAGCTGGAAAAGCGCTTTCCCGATCTGCGACGCGCCGATGATGCCAGCGAGAGGGTCGGTGCGGCGCCGGCGGCAGGTTTCGCCAAGGTGCGGCATGCCCGGCCGATGCTGTCGCTCGACAATGCCTTCGAGGATGCCGACGTCGTCGATTTCCTCGATCGTATCCGCCGCTTTCTGGGCCTCGGCGCCGAGGCCGAGCTGACAGTGCTGGCCGAACCCAAGATCGACGGCCTGTCGGCATCGCTGCGCTACGAGCACGGGCGGCTCGTCCAGGCCGCGACCCGCGGCGACGGCGAGGAGGGCGAGGATATAACGGCCAACGTGCTGACCATCGCCGACGTGCCCAAGGTTCTTCCCGCCGATGGCGGCTGGCCCGAGGTGCTGGAGGTGCGCGGCGAGGTCTACATGACCAAGGCCGACTTCCTCGGGCTTAACCAAGCCCAGCAGGCGGCGATGGATGCCGGGGACCGGCGCGCCAAGATCTTCGCCAACCCGCGCAACGCCGCGGCCGGCTCGCTGCGCCAGCTCGATGCCTCGATCACCGCGCGGCGCAAGCTGCACTTCTTCGGCTATGCGCTGGGCGAAGTCTCCAGCCCGATCGCGGTGACCCAGGGCGGCATCCGCGAACGGCTTGCCGCCTGGGGCTTCACCCTGAACGAGCCGGCGCGGACCTGCCGTTCGGCCGACGAACTGATCGCCTATTGGCGCGGGATCGGCGAGGGGCGGGCGGCGATGCCCTTCGACATCGACGGCGTGGTCTACAAGGTCGACCGGCTGGACTGGCAGGAGCGGCTGGGCTTCGTCAGCCGCAGCCCGCGCTGGGCCACCGCCCACAAGTTCCCGGCCGAGCAGGCGACGACCCAGTTGCTCGGTATCGATATCCAGGTCGGGCGTACCGGTGCGCTGACGCCGGTCGCGCGGTTGCAGCCGGTGAACGTCGGCGGCGTGATGGTCGCCAACGCGACGCTGCACAATGAGGACGAGATCCAGCGCAAGGATGTGAGGATCGGCGACACTGTCGTCATCCAGCGCGCCGGCGACGTCATCCCCCAGGTCGTGTCGGTGGTGCTGGACCGGCGCCCGCACGAGGCCGAATCCTACACCTTTCCAGCCACCTGCCCGGTCTGCGGCAGCCATGCCGTGCGTGAAGGCGACGAGGTGGTCCGCCGCTGCACCGGCGGGCTGATCTGCGCCGCCCAGGCCAAGGAGAGGCTGAAGCATTTCGTGTCCCGCAACGCCTTCGACATCGAAGGCCTGGGGGAAGAGAACATCGAGACGCTGTTCGAGGGTGCCTTCGTCCGCTCGCCCGCCGACATCTTCCGGCTGAAACATCGCTTCGAGGACCTGAAGCCGGTCAAGGGCTTCACCGACCAGAAGGGCCAGCACAAGAAGCTGACCAAGCTGTTCGACGCGATCGAAGCACGGCGCACCATCGCACTCGATCGTTTCCTGTTCGCGCTGGGCATTCGCCATATTGGCGAGACCACGGCACGCCTGGTCGCCGGGCGCTACGAAACCCTCGAACAGTTGCGCGACCGCCTCAAGGCCGCCGCGGCGGACCGCGAGGGCGAGGCCTGGGCCGAGTTGAACGCGATCGACGGCATCGGCGCGACCGTTGCCGAAGCGCTGGTCGACTTCTTCGGCGAGCCCCACAACATCGACGTCGTCGACGACCTCGCCTCGGAAGTTGCCGTCGCCCCCTATACTCGCCCGAAAACGGTCGAGAGCCCGGTAACCGGCAAGACCGTCGTATTCACCGGAACGCTCGAGAAAATGAGCCGCGCCGAAGCCAAGGCCCGCGCCGAGACGCTCGGCGCCAAGGTCGCCGGCTCGGTCTCGGCCAAGACCGACTACGTGATCGCCGGAGCCGATGCAGGATCTAAGCTCAAGAAGGCCACCGAACTCGGCGTCGCCGTCCTCACCGAGGATGCCTGGCTGACTTTGATCGGCGGCTGATCTCGGCCGCCATGCAGCCGTTGCTGCCGCTCGATGCCGCGTGTGTTATGCCCGGCCGGCCGGGGTGGCGATCGCCAGCAGGCGTTGCAGGAAGCTGTCGGGATTGAAGCAGGCCTGGCCGTCGCCGTCCTCGATCAGCGGTTCTTCCGCCGCGGCGCGGATGACATCGAGGTGCAGGCTTGAGACCCCGACTTCGCCCGCGGGCATCGACCAGCCCTTCAGGACGTAGTTCTTCACTTCCAGCCGTGCCACTGCCGAGAGGCGCAGGTCGATCAGCATGGCCAGGATATGCAGATCGTCGGCCGTGCGGCACAGGCCCTTTCGATCCAGCAGATCAAGGGTCCGGCAGGCGCGCGCCCGGTAGTCGCCGCGGTCGGCCACGGGCATTTCCGCATGCATGGCCAGGGCGTCGACCAGCAGGTCGACGGGAACCGGCACACGATTTACCCGGTCGAGAAAATCGGTGACGACTAGGTCTTTTTCATGAAAAAAGCTCATGTCCTTTTCTTGCACCCCGAAAGCTTTTTGCCCATGTTTTGCACAATTGTGTTCTTTATTTCTTAACGGCATTCATCGCAGGACGATTTTTCGGCCGTTTCCGTCCCGAGCATCTTCCCTGCGCCGGAACGCGATCGACGGGCAGTTCACAACGTAGTCCGAAGAACAGCGGGGCCGCGGATAAAGGTATACCTGGGGGATGCAGTTAACTCAATGTAATGGCTGTAAATACATTTATCGAAATCCCTCGGTTTTCGAGAGAATGATATGGAAAGTCACAAGCGGGATCGTTTTTTGCGGGTAAAAATTCTGCGAATAGGTTTCAAATGGTGCCGAGCTACCTTAATCATGTGGTTGCTCGACAAATCGATCCGCACTTTTTGCCGATCGAATTCTGATTAATTAATCAATTATCGATGTCATAAAATCGTGAAGATTGAAAAGGCTGGCCTGCGATGACAGCCGGTTGAAATGGTCAGCGGCAGGTGCGGGATACCGCAACGATCCCGCCGCCGACATCGGGCGGCGCAGACGGCCGTGTCGCCGGCCCCCTGCACCACCTGATCGGCGGGCGTGTCGGATTGTTCAGCGCGTGGTGCCGCGGATGAGGAAGCCCGAGCCGTCGTCGGCACCGCCCTGGTTGCCGCTGATCACGAGGCGCTGCCCGGCGGGGCAGTAGGCGGTGCCGTTGGCCTGCCGTTGCACCGGCTTGACGTGCTCGCGCGACGACTGGCTGACGCTGTCGTCGTTGCAGTAGCACTTGACCGACTGGCATTGCTGATCGATCTGGGCCTGCTGGGCGGCGGTCGGGGGCGTCGAGCTGCAGGCGCCGAGCGCCAGGCTGAGGGCCAACAGGGTAGCGGGCAGGGCGATCCGGTTTGTCATGGCTACTCCTCTAAATGATGGCGGCGCCCGTTCCGGTCGATCGGGCGCCGTCCTTGATCATCTGATAGTGCCGGACGGACGCTGCCGCCGTAGCGGGCGTCACAGAGGTGCGGTCGCCTGATCCAGCCAGGCGAGATCCTCCCCGTCCAGCAGCGGGCCGACCTTGGCCCGCACGGCGCGGTGATAGTCGTCGACCCATCGGCGCTCGTCACTTGACAGAAGAGTGATGTCGATCAGCCGCCGGTCGATCGGCACGAAGGTCAAGGTCTCGAAGCCCAGCAGATGGCGCTCGGCCCCGGCGGGCTGCCCGATATCGGTCACGGCCTGCAGGTTCTCGATGCGGATCCCGTAGGCGCCGGTCTTGTAGTAGCCGGGCTCGTTCGACACGATCATGCCGGGCTTGAGCGCTACCGGCGAACCGGCCTTGGCAATGCGTTGCGGCCCCTCGTGCACCGACAGGAAGGCACCGACGCCGTGGCCGGTGCCGTGATCGTAGTCGAGGCCGACCTGCCACAGCGGGTGACGGGCCAGGACGTCGAGCTGCTGACCGGACGTGCCCTGCGGGAATCGCACCCGGGCCAGGGCGATATGCCCCTGCAGCACCCGGGTGAAGCGGTCCCGCATCTCGGCCGTCGGGTCGCCGGCGCCTTCTACCCAGACGGTCCGGGTAATGTCGGTCGTCCCGTCGACATACTGCGCGCCTGAATCGAGCAGAAAGATTTCGCCCGGCGCCAGCCTGCGGTTGCTTTCCGGCGTTGCCCGGTAGTGGACGATCGCCCCGTTCGGGCCCGATCCGGCAATGGTGGAAAACGACAGGTCGCGGATCAGCGGGTCGGCCTGGCGAAACCGCGACAGCTGCTCGGCCACGCCGAGCTCATCGGTATTTCCGGTGGGTGCCGTCTGGTCGAACCAGCGCAGGAAACGGCAGACGGCGGCGCCGTCGCGGATGTGCGCGGAGCGCGTGCCGGCCAGTTCGACCGGGTTCTTGCAGGCCTTGGGCAACAGGCAGGGGTCCTCGCCCTTGGCGAGTGTCGCGCCCGCCGCCGCCAGCCGCGCCGCGGCCCAGGACGGCGCGGTGGCGGAATCCAGGCGGACGCGGCGCTTGGCGCCGCCCAGGGCGTCGAGCGCGTCGCCCAGCGCCTCGGGGGCGTGCAGGGCCACGGCATTGCCGAGATGCGCACCGATATCGGGGCTGAGTTTGCGCTGGTCGATGAACAAGTCGACCGTCGCGTCGTCCTTCAGCAGGGCGAAGCTCAGCGGGACCGGGTTGTGCGGCACGTCCGAGCCACGGATGTTCAGCAGCCAGGCAATCGACTCCGGCAGGGTCAGCAGGGCTGCATCCTGTCCCGCCGCCTTCAGTTCGGCGGCGATGCGTGCCCGCTTGTCGGCCGACGATTCCCCGGCATGCGCCAGATCCTGGGCTTCGACGAGGCCCAGCGGCGGCGGCGGCTGATCGGTCCAGATCGCGTCGATCGGATTGTCGTCGACCGGGATGGCCTGGGCGCCGGCCCGGGTGCAGGCCGCGACCAGACGCGCCAGCCCGTCCGGCGTGTGCAGCCAGGGGTCGTAGCCGATCCGCGCCCCGGTGCCGATCGCCTGGGCAAGCCAGTCCCAGGGCGGCTGGTCGGTGATATGCAGCCGCTGATAGAGCGTCCCGTCGACCTGCTGGTCGAGCTGGATGGTATAGCGACCGTCGCTCCAGATCGCGGCCTGGTCGGCCAGGACGATCGCAAGGCCGGCCGACCCGGTGAAGCCGGTCAGCCAGGCGAGCCGGCGGGCGCGCTGGGGCAGATATTCGCCCTGATGCTCGTCGGCCAGCGGGATGACGAACCCGTCGAGATGCCGGGCCTTCAACTCGGCCCGCAGCGCGGCAAGCCGGGTTGCGGCCTGGTCGCGCCGCTCGATGTCGTGCTCGTAATCCGCAGCCAGCCGTTCGGCCGCGGTCGCGAAGCCGGCGGGATCTGCTTCATCGAGCCTGGCGGCGATCAGCGCGGCGGCGGCGCGCCGGCCGAAGCGATCGGGGGCGGCAGCGACACCGTGCAGTGCAGCATCGCGAGATTGCGTCGAAATCGAGACATGCGTCTGGTGCAAGGCTGGCCTTCCACTTCACTGGTTGAACGGAACGTTGTGCAGCGCAATATAAGCCCTGTCAGAACGGAGCGGCCACGCCGACGCAGTCGGGGACGACAAGCGGACGATGGTCGCAGCGGGACTAAGGTAAGAAGTGTAGAAGTGTCATGAACGACGAACGCCTCAATCGCTATACGAAGTCTATCGGTACCCTCGGCCAGCACGACATGCTGATGCTTGAGGCCTATGTGCGCGGCCAGCGCGACGCCGTCATCGGCGGCGCGATCCTCCGCGGCGTCAAGGGCCTCGCCTCGCTCGTCACCCGCGCGGCCTTCGCGGTGACCGAATGGTACAAGTCCAAGCTGGCCTCGCAAGAGTTGATGAGCCTGGACGACCGTCTGCTGGCCGATATCGGCATCTCGCGCTCGGACATCGAGGCGGCGGTGCGCGGCGAGCTGCGGGCCCAGGCCACCCAGGGCGCCAACGAAAATGCCGTCGGCGGCGATGTCAAGGTTGTGCCTTTCCGCAAGGCGGCGTGATATCATTTTCCCCTGAGTACGCGTAAGCCGAAGTACCTGAGTAGTGTTCCCCTCTAGAGTACCGATGGTCCCCTGACGCCGGATCGCAGCACGAGGGTATGCCACCCCTCGCGGGCGATCCGGCGGAAGAGGCTGAGACCCTGGGCCTTGTAGGCCGTGCGCACGGCGACTTCCTCCCGTGCCAGCAACCCCGAGAGCACCACGAAACCGCCAGGCGCGACCAGACCGGCAATCGCCGGGGCCAGTCGCGTCAGCGGCTTGGCCAGGATGTTTGCGACGACCAGATCATAGGGCGCCCCGCCCTGGATCAGCGCGTCGCGTGTGCCGTCGGCCGCCACGACACGCATGCGGTGCGACAGGCGGTTCAGCCGAACGTTGTCGGCAGCGATGCGCGCGGCCACCGGGTCGATATCGCTGGCGACGACCGAACCTGCCCCGGCCAGGGCTGCGGCCAGGCCCAGCACCCCCGAACCGCAGCCGAGATCGAGGACCTTGCCCAGCCCGCCATGCGTGCAGCGCCGGCGGGCCAGGTCGTCGATCGCCTGCAGGCAACCGAAGGTCGATGGCGCGCGGCCGGTGCCGAAGGCCTGTGCGGCATCGATTTCGAGCGCGAGCGCACCCGGCGGCGCGCTCCCCCGGTCATGCTGGCCGTACAGGAAGAAGCGCCCGGCGCGGAACGGCGCCAGCAGCTTGTTGGTGTGGCTGACCCAGTCGCGGTCCTGCACGGTCTCGATCACCAGCGGCAGGTCGCCGAGGCCCAGTGCCTCCACCATCGGCATGACCTGGGCGCGGATCTCGTCCGCATCCGGCGCCTCATGCAGCAGTGCCGATACGGTCCATTCCCGCCCGCCCGGCACTTCCATCGAGGATTGCGAGAAGCCGATGCCGTCGAAGGCTTCCTCGATCGCTGCCACCGCCGCGGTCGGGACCGTCAGGCTTACTTGCCACACGTCGCTCATGCTTTCTCCACGAAGGCGGCCATCACCTTCTTTTCGCCGGCCTTGTCGAACGAGATCGTCAATTTTTCACCGTCGACCGACGTGACGCGGCCGTAGCCGAATTTTTGATGGAAGACGCGGACGCCGGGCGCCCAGCCCGATGGCCCTTCGCTGCCGTCCAGGCGCTTGGCCGCCGCCTCGATGGTGCGGCCGGAATAGCGCCGCTCGGCCGACAGCCAGGGCGTGCCGTCCTGGCGGGCGCCGCCACCGAAACCGCCGCCGAGCGTCGAGCCGCCGCCGAAGCTGCCGAAACCCTTGGCGTAGAAATCGCCCTGGGCCTGCCGCTCGACGTGGTCGGCCGGCAGTTCGTCGAGGAAGCGCGACGGGATCGCGGCGTTCCACTGGTTGTAGATCCGCCGGTTGGCGGCATGCGAGATGATGCAGCGGCGGCGGGCCCGGGTGATGCCGACATAGGCGAGCCGGCGTTCTTCCTCCAGCCCGGAAAGACCGCCTTCATCCAGGCTGCGCTGCGAAGGGAAGATGCCTTCCTCCCAGCCGGGCAGGAACACCGTATCGAACTCCAGCCCCTTGGCGGCGTGCATGGTCATGATCGAGACCATGTCCTCGGCTTCGCCCTTGTCGTTGTCCATGACCAGCGCGACATGCTCGAGGAAGCCCTGCAGGTTGTCGAAGCCTTCCAGCGCCCGGATCAGTTCCTTGAGGTTTTCGAGCCGTCCCGGCGCCTCGGGCGATCGATCGGCCTGCCACATCGCGGTGTAGCCGCTTTCCTCCAGGATCGTCTCGGCGACGTCGAGATGGCCAAGGCCTTCCAGCATGCCGCGCCAGCGGTCGAAATCCCGGATCAACTGGGCGAGCGCGGTGCGCGGCTTCGGCTTGAGTTCGTCGGTTTCGACGAGGGCGCGTGTCGCGGCGGTCAGCGACAGCCCGGCGGCACGCGCCGCGCGATGCAACTGCTGGATCGTGGCTTCACCCAGGCCGCGCTTGGGCGTGTTCACGATACGCTCGAAGGCGAGATCGTCGTCCGGCTGGGTGACGACACGGAAATAGGCGAGCGCGTCGCGGATTTCCTGCCGTTCGTAGAAGCGGGGGCCGCCGATCACGCGATAGCGCAGACCCAGCGTGATGAAGCGTTCTTCGAAGGCGCGGGTCTGGAAACCGGCGCGCACCAGGATCGCCATCGAATTCAGGCTTTCCGCCTGGCGCTGCAGCGTCTCGATCTCCTCGCCGACGAAGCGGGCTTCCTCGTCGCCGTCCCAGACCCCGCGCACCGCGACCTTGTCGCCGTCGTTGCGGTCGGTCCACAGCGTCTTGCCCAGCCGATCCTGGTTGTTGGCGATCAGGCCGGAGGCGGCGCCGAGGATATGCGGGGTCGAGCGGTAGTTCTTTTCCAGGCGGATGACCTGCGCCCCGGGGAAATCAGCCTCGAACTTCAAGATGTTGCCGATCTCGGCCCCGCGCCAGCCATAGATCGACTGGTCCTCGTCGCCGACGCAGCAGATGTTCTTGTGTTCGCGGCTCAGCAGGCGCAGCCACAGATACTGCGATGTGTTCGTATCCTGATATTCGTCGACCAGGATGTAGCGGAACTTCGACTGGAACTCGCGCAGGACGTCCGGATGCTTGGTGAAGAGCGTCAGGTTGTGCAGCAGCAGGTCGCCGAAATCGCAGGCGTTCAGCGTGCGCAGCCGGTCCTGATAGGTCTGGTACAGCTTGGGCGCCTGGCCGTCGGCGAAGCCGGAATCGGCAGCACCGACCTTGTCCGGCGTCAGGCCCTTGTCCTTCCAGCGGTCGATGGTGCCGGCCAGCTGGCGCGGCGGCCAGCGCTTCTCGTCGATGCCTTCCGCTTCCAGGATCTGCTTCATCAGCCGGATCTGGTCGTCGGTATCGAGGATCGTGAAGCTCGATTTCAGGCCGACCAGTTCGGCATGGCGGCGCAGGACGCGCGTGGCGATCGAATGGAAGGTGCCGATCCACAGGCTTTCGGCGCCGGGGCCGATCAGCGCGGCGACGCGCTCCTTCATTTCCCGCGCGGCCTTGTTGGTAAAGGTCACGGCCAGGATCTGCCAGGGCATGCAGCGCCGCGTGTGGATCAGGTTGGCCAGGCGCGTGGTCAGCACGCGGGTCTTGCCCGTACCGGCGCCGGCCAGCACCAGGACAGGACCGTCGAGCGCCTCGGCCGCGGCACGCTGCGCCTCGTTCAGCCCGGCAATCCAGGGCGCGGGCGGTATCGGCGCATGGCGACCGGCCGGCTCGGGCGCCGGCTCGTCGTCCGGAAAATCGGCAAGGTCGAATGGATCGGACATGACCCGGCTGTATAGGCCGGCCGGCGACGGGAATCAAACGCGAACGGATTTCACGGCCTGACCTTGGCCAACTGGCGGATCGCCGGCTCGATCCGCTCGGTGGCGATCATGCCGAAACCGAAGGTCAGCCCATTCGGCGCCCCCGGCTCTATCGCATAGCGGGCCAGCGACTGGGTGCGGATGCCCCGGGCCAGCGCCCGTTCGACCATCAGCCGGGCATCGATGGCGGGGTCGAGGCGGGCGGCGAGATGCAGCCCGGCCGCTCCCGGGATCGGCTGCAGCCAGCCGCCGCAATGCTGCGCAATCGCGTCGATCAACCGCTGGCGGCGCTCGCCGTAGATCTTGCGCATCTTGCGCACGTGCCGGGCCAGATGGCCGTCGTCGATGAACGCGGCAAGCGTGTCCTGCGCCAGAACGGGGCCGTGCCAGTCTGCATGCTGCTTGGCGGCGGTCAGGGCGACACGCGCCCAGCCGGGCGTGACGACGAAGCCGAGCCGGAGGGCGGGAAACAGGCTCTTCGAGAAGGTGCCGACATAGAACACGCAATCGCCGCGGTCGAGCGTCTGCAGGGCTTCGAGCGGGCGGCCGGAAAATCGGAACTCGCCATCGTAGTCATCCTCGATCACGACGGCGCCGGTGCTGCGGGCGTGATCGAGCAGGGCGGCGCGGCGCGGCGGCGACATCGCGGGACCCAGCGGAAACTGGTGCGAGGGGGTAACACAGATGATGCGGGCTCCGGGCGGCAGCCGGTCGACCATCAATCCCTCGGCGTCGATCGGCACGCCGACGATCCGCGCGCCGGCGGCGGCAAAGGCATTGCGCATCGGCGGGTAGCCCGGTTCCTCCACGGCGACGACCATGCCGGGGCTGACCAGCACGCGGGCCAGCAGGTCGAAGGCCTGCTGGGCGCCTGAGGTAACGATGACGTCGCCGGCTTCGGCCGCGACGGCCCGGGCGAACGAGATGTGCTTGGCGATCGCCGCCCGCAGGGCCGGCCGTCCTTCCGCCGGCGCATAGGCTGCCGGTACCTTCGACAGGCCGCGCAGGGCCCGGGCCGACAATCGGCGCCAGATTTCGAACGGAAACGGGCCCTTGTCGGAAAGGCCGACACGGAAATCGTCGCGCACCGCCGTGCCGTCCATCCGGATGACGGCGGGCGGGTCGCGCCAGAACGGGCTGAGCCGCTTGTCGCCCGCCGTCGCCTCGGTCGGGACCGACGCGCGCTGACGGGGCAGCATGTCGGCGACATAGGTTCCCGAGCCGGGCCTGGCCACGAGATAGCCTTCGGCCAGCAGCAGGTCGTAGGTCGCGACGGCGGTGTTGCGCGAGACGCCCAGCGCCTCGGCCAGCACCCGGGTGGCGGGCAGCCGCAAATCGGGTTTCAGCCGACCGTCCAGGATTGCGGCCCTGAGCTGGCCGTGCAGCGCCTGCAGGATGCTGCGCGAGCCGCGCGGCGGCAGATCGATGGCGAGGTCGAAAATTGGATCCATGGAATTGCCCAGCAGCGGATCTTTTTAAATACCACATGCGACGGCATCTTCCCAGTCAGCGACGCCGTCGCGCAAGTCATTGATCTCAAAAGGAATTCAGTCGATGTCTCAGATGCTGCCATCGCCCGCCGACCCCCATCCGCGCCAGCGCGTGCCGGTGCTTGACGCCGAAATCTCCTACGTCGATGTCGGCCAGGGCGAGCCCATCGTCTTCCTGCACGGCAATCCGACGTCGTCCTATCTTTGGCGCAACGTCATCCCGCATCTCGTGCCCCATGGCCGATGCCTGGCCCCCGATCTGGTCGGCATGGGCTGGTCGTCGAAGTCGCCGGGCGAAGCCTATCGATTCGTCGACCATGTCCGCTACCTCGACGCCTGGTTCGAGGCGCTGAACCTGCGCAACGTCACCCTGGTACTGCATGACTGGGGTTCGGTGCTCGGCTTTCATCGCGCGCGCCGCTTTCCCACCCAGATCAGGGCGATAGCCTACATGGAAGCGCTGGTCTGCCCGCGCGTCTGGGATGACTTTCCCAATGGGCGGGACGCGATGTTTCGCGCGATGCGCTCGGAGAAGGGCGAGGCGATGATCCTCGACCAGAATTTCTTCATCGAGACCGTCCTGCCGAAATCGGTCATCCGGTCGTTGAGCCAGCAGGAGATGGAAACCTATCGCGCGCCCTTCGCCGAGCCGCGCTCGCGACTGCCGACCCTGATCTTCCCGCGCGAACTGCCGATCGCGGGCGAGCCGCCCGAGATGGTCGCGCTGGTCGAGGAATACGGCCGGTTCCTCGCCGAAAGCCGCATCCCGAAGCTGTTCATCAACGCGGAGCCAGGCGCGCTGCTCACCGGCCGGTCGCGCGATTTCTGCCGTACGTGGCCCAACCAGACCGAGGTGACGGTCAAGGGCATCCACTACGTGCAGGAAGACTCGCCGCATGAAATCGGCGAGGCGCTGGCCGGCTTCGTCAAGCGGCTCTGATCGCCGGGCGGCCGGTCGCCAGGGGCGGGCGGTGCCAGGCGGTGCCGCCCGCCCCGCGGTCAGGCGCGCGCCGCCATGAACGCGGGCACGTCTTCCGGTGCCAGTGCCCGTGAAAACAGGTAACCCTGCATCTCGTCGCAACCCCAGTCGGCCAGCAGGGCCAGGCATTCCTCGGTCTCGACCCCCTCGGCGACCGCGCGCAAGCCGAGATTCTGGGCCATGCCGATAACCGTCCTGACGATGACTGCGCAGTCGTGCGACTGCATCATCGGCATGACGAACGACTTGTCGATCTTCAGCTCCGAAAACGGCAGGCGCTGCAACTGGGCCAGCGACGAATAGCCGGTCCCGAAATCGTCGATCGACAGATGGATGCCCTTGATCCGCAGCCGCGTCAGGATGTCGGCGCTTTCGATCTGATTGCGCATCGCCGCGCTCTCGGTGATTTCGAGCGTCAGCCGCTCCGGCGGCACGCCATGGCGGTTGCACATGTCGACGAGCCGGTCGGGCAGGTCCAGGTCGGTCAGGCAACGGGCCGACAGGTTGACGGCGAACGGCAGGACCAGGCCATCGGCCGCCCATTCGGCATGTTGCGCCAGGCTGCGCTCGACGATGCTCCAGGTCAGGCGCTGGATCAATTCGCCGCTTTCGGCCAGCGGGATGAAATGGTCGGGCATCAGCATGCCATGCGCCGGATGGCGCCAGCGCGCCAGCACTTCGGCCCCGACCACGGCGCGTGTCCCGACCGACAGCTTGGGTTGCCAGTAGCCGACGATGTGCTGGGCGGCGATCGCCGCCTCCAGCTCGCCCGCCGTCGTCGCCTCGCCGGCCAGATGGGTTTGCAGCAGGGCCAGCAGGTCGGCGATGCGCACGGGCTTGACCATCGCCCCGATGACGTCGAGCCCGAACGACCGGGCCAGGCGGCCGGCCGCGTCGACGACACGGTGATCGAGGCCCGAGGCGATAATGAACTTCGCCGGTGGCCGTTCGCGGGCGCAAAGCCGCAGCAATTCGACGCCGTCGGTACCGGGCATGCGCAGATCGACCAGGACGATCGAGGGCAGCCATTCCTGCAATTGCCGGCGAAACTCTGCCGCACTGGGCGCGATCCGGGTGCCGAATCCGGCTTCCTGACCGACCCGGGCATAGATCTCGGCGATCTGGGCGTCGTCGTCGATGATCAGCAGGCGATTGGGATTCATGCCGGTCCTCATTCCTCGCCGAGCAGCCGGCGCAGCTCGGCGGCGAGCTCGACGGCGCGGTAGGGCTTGTTGATCAGGGCAAAGCCATGGTCGCCGGCGATGGCTGCAGCCGCCTCGGCGGCAAAGCCGGTGGTCAGCAGGACCTTCAGCCGAGGGCGCCGCCGGACCGCTTCGCGCGCCAGCGCCCGGCCGTCGCCGCCGGGCATCATCACGTCGGTGAACAGGAGGTCGATGGTCGGCAGGCGCTCCATCATCGTCAGCGCCTCGGCGGCGCTTGCTGCCTCATGGACGACGTAGCCGAACGATTGCAACTGCGCGACCGCCACCCGGCGCAGGTCGGCATTGTCCTCGACCACCAGGATGGTCTCGTGGCCAGGCTGTGCGACCGGCGGGCCGGCGGCCGTGGGGCCGACCGCAGCACCGTCGGCATGGCGCGGCAGATAGAGGTGGACCGAGGTGCCGTGGCCCGGTTCCGAATAGATCTTGGCGTGGCCGCCCGATTGCCGGACGAAGCCGTAGACCATCGACAGGCCGAGGCCCGAACCCTTCCCGATCTCCTTGGTGGTGAAGAACGGTTCGAAGACATGGCCCAGGATGTCCGGTGCCATGCCGGTCCCGGTGTCGGAGACCGCGATCTCGACATACTCCCCGGGCAGGGCGTCCGGATTGAGCTCGGCGTAGGTGGCGTCGATGATCTTGTCATGCGCCTCGATGGTCAGAATGCCGCCGTCCGGCATCGCATCGCGGGCGTTGACGCAGAGGTTGAGCACGGCGGCCTCGAGTTGCGCCGGGTCGGCCTTGACCGGCCACAGCTGTGCCGCCGGTTTCATCTCGACGATGATGTTGGAGCCGAGCGTCCGTTCGATCAGCGTGAACATGCCGGTCAGCAGCTGGCGCACGTCGATCGCTTCGGGCATCAACGACTGGCGCCGGGCAAAAGCCAGCAGGGCGCGATTCAGCCCGGCCCCGCGCATCGCCGCCGCGGTGGCATTGTCGAGCAGTTCGATTTCGGCCGGCCGGTTCCCCAAGGTCAGCCGCACCAGGTCGAGATTGCCGACGATCACGCCCAATATGTTGTTGAAATCGTGCGCGAGCCCGCCCGTCAGTTGGCCGATCGCCTCCATCTTCTGTGCCTGGCGCAGCTGACGCTCGATCGTTCGCAGCGGCCCGATGTCGAGCGCCACCGCCATCACCCCGTCGACGGTGCCATCTTCGTCGCGCACCGGCGCTGCCGAAAGCAGCAGATGCAGCGCGGTGCCGTCGCGATGCGTCGCGGTCACTTCGACCCCGACTGCCGACTTGCCGGCCAGCGCCGCGCCGACGATGCCGTCGAGATCGGCCCCGGTCGTTCGATCGCCGAACGGCGGTGTCCGGCCGATGACATCGGCGGCGGCATGGCCGGTCAATCTCTCGGCGGCCCCGTTCCAGGTCGCGACCTTCCCTGTACTGTCGAACGACATCATCGCTGCCGGCGAGGCATCGACCAGCGCTGCGAGCCTTGCCTCGCTGCCACGCCGGGCACGCTCGGCCATTGCCGCATCGGCCCGGGCGGTCGCCGTGGCGGCGAGCGCGCCGGCTTCCTGCCGCTGCAGCCGGCGAACGAAGACGAGAGTGACCGAGGTCAGGGCAAGGCACAGCCCGGCGCGCCAGTACGGTTCGTTCGTCTGCAGCGCGGCCAGCCGCGCGGGGCCGAAGTGAAAGATCAGGCGCCAGGCCTGCCCCCGGATCGTCATGGCCCGTTCCAGCATCAGCCCGTCGAGCCGGCGGGGATCGACAACGCCTGTCGCCGGCGAGAACCGGCCGGTGCCGGCGCGATGGACGGCCAGCGGTTCGCCTGCCGCGCCGCTGCCCGGCGCATCGGCCATCACATAGATGTCCGCCCCGATCTTCGGATCGTCGGCGATCACCGCTGTCAGGGCCGGTTCGAGCTGGAACAGGGCCACGACGATCCCGAGGACTTCGGCCTCGCGCGCCTGGGGTGTTGCCGGCACGGCGCCGGCCGCAAAGACCGGCCGGTAGACGACGAAGACGGGGCCGGCCGCGGCAATGCCCTCCTGCGGCTGGGGGCGGGCCACGACGGTCTGTCCGGTATCGATCGCCTTGCGGATCGCCGGTCCGCCATGCGGGCTGCGCAGCACGTCGTAGCCCAGCTGGGCGCGGGCCCCCGAAAACACGCTGGCATAGAGGATCGGAAAATAGACCGGCCGGCGCGGCGCCGGCGGCTCGCCAGCCACAGGCCGGTCGACGATCCGGTAGTCCGGCCGGATATCGTAGCTGGCTCGTATCTCGAACGCGTCCCGATCCTGGTCCGGCACGCGCGGCAACCAGGCAATACCCCGCGGCAGGACGGTTTCATCTTCGGCCCGAAGGGCGGCGAAACGCTCGAACGCCTGCTGGTCGACTTCCAGTCCGGTCGAAAACAATGCTGCGAGCGCGGCGCCGAAATCGGCAGTATCGCGCAGCTTGCTGGAGAGATCGGCGGCCTGCCAGTCGGCCTGCGCGGTCAGGTCGAAACGGGCACGCCGTTCCTGTTCCGCGAGGCTGCTGCGGAAGATCGCGACCGATACGGCCAGCCCGATCAGGGCGACCAGGGCCAACTGCCAGCTATGCCGCGCCCTCAGTCGCGTCGCCATGGTCGAGGCCTCGGCGTCTTTGCCAACACGTCATAAGTAGTGTGGCGGCAGCCGTGATCGCGTCAACAGAGAATGTCCGCCCCGGCGCCGCTCAGCCCTGCCAGCGGGCGGCAGCCTCGTCGTCGGATGCCTTCGCGTCGACCCAGCGGCGCCCGGCCGCCTCGGTCTCCTCGAGCTTCCAGAACGGCGCCTGGGTCTTCAGCCAGTCGATCAGGAAGGCGCAGGCTTCCAGCGCAGCCGTGCGGTGGGCCGACGCGGTGGCGACGAGCACGATGCGCTCGCCGGGGGTGAGGCGGCCATGACGGTGGATGATCAGGCAGTCGCTGAGCGGCCAGCGGGCGCGGGCCTCGGCTTCGAGACGCGAAAGCTCGGCCTCGGTCATGCCCGGGTAATGTTCGAGCGTCATCGCGATCAGCCGGTCGGGCGGCGCCATGTCGCGCACCAGGCCGACGAAACTCGCGACGCCGCCGATATCGCTGCGACCGGCGGTCAGGCCGTCGAGGGCCGCGCCGACATCGAAATCCTCCGCCTGGACCCTCACCGTCATGGCGATCAGCCGCCGGTGACCGGCGGGAACAGTGCGATCTCGTCGCCTGGCGCAATCGGCCGGTCGTGCTTGGCATGCACCTGATTGACGGCGGCGCGCACCACCTCGGGCCGGGCGAAGGCGGCCGCATAGTTGTCGCCGCGACCGCGCAACCAGGCGATCAGCTCGCCCACGCTGGTCACGCTCGGCGGCAGGTCGACCTCCTCCTCGGCCAGTCCGACCCGTTCGCGCAGCCAGGCGAAATAGAGCACGCGCATGCCTCAGCCCTTCCGCTGCTCGTCGATCGCCGTCATGTGCTTCAGCCCCGACTGCATGTAGTCATAGCCGGTATATAGGGTCAGCAGCGCGGCAATCCACAGCAGCGCGATGCCGATTTCGGGGATGCGCGTCCACGGCGGCGCGATGTCCGAGGCGAGCAGGAAGCCCAGCGCCACCAACTGCACCGTGGTCTTCCACTTGGCCAGTCGGGAGACCGGGACCTTGACCCGGATCTCGGCAAGGAATTCGCGCAGCCCGGCCACCATGATCTCGCGGCACATGATGACGACGGCGGCCAGCACGCTGAAGCCTTCGATCCTGCCGAAGGCGACCAGCATCAGGATCGCCGAGGCGACCAGCAGCTTGTCGGCGACCGGGTCGAGGAACCGGCCCAGTTCGCTCATCTGGCCGAGCTTGCGGGCGAGATGACCGTCGGCCCAGTCTGTGACGCCGGCGGCGAAGAACATCACCAGCGCCACGCCGTCGTTCCACGGATAGGGCAGCCAGAAGGCGGCGCACAGGATCGGGATGACCAGGATGCGCGAGAGGGTCAGGAGATTGGGGAGGGTATAGAGCATGCCACAGGACGCCGGGTACGAGATTTCAGCACTTTAATCCTTAGCCGCCGCCGTGGAAATGGTCGTAGATCCGGCGGGCGACGGTCGTCGAGATGCCGTCCACGGTCTCGAGGTCGGCAAGTCCCGCTTCGGCCACCCCCTTGGCCGAGCCGAACTTGAGCAGCAGCGCCTTCTTGCGGGCGGCGCCGATGCCCGGAATCTCGTCGAAGGCCGACCCCTTGGCGGCGGCGGCCCGGCGGGCACGATGCCCGCCGATGGCCCAGCGATGGGCTTCGTCGCGCAGGCGCTGGATGAAATAGAGCACCGGGTCCTTGCGGCCGGGTTCGATCGCCGGCTTGCCCGGCAGGTGGATGACCTCGAGCCCCGCGTTGCGCTCCGGCCCCTTGGAGACGCCGGCGACCGCCACGTCGTCGATGCCGAGTTCGGCCAGCACCTCGCAGGCGACCTTGAGTTGCCCGCGCCCGCCGTCGATCAGCAGCAGGTCGGGCCAGTCGCCCTTGTCGGCTTCCTCGCCGTCCTCTGCTTCCTTCAACAGGCGGGTGAAGCGGCGGGTCAGCACTTCGCGCATCATCGCGTAGTCGTCGCCCGCCTCGATGTCGCCCTTGATGTTGAAGCGGCGATAGGCCGACTTCATGAAACCGTCGGGGCCTGCCACGATCATGCCGCCGATCTGCTGGCTGCCCATGGTGTGACTGTTGTCGTAGACCTCGATCCGCTCCGGGGTGGAATCGAGGCCGAGCATTTCCGCCAGGCCTTCCAGCAATCGGCGCTGGGTCGCATTCTCGGACATGCGCCGCGCCAGCGCCTCGCGGGCGTTCAGCACGGCGCGATCGACGATCTCGCGCTTGGCGCCGCGTTGCGGCACCGCCAGTTCGACCTTGCGGCCGGCGCGGATCGACAGGGCCTCGGCGATCAGCCCCGCATCCTCGCCGATCGCGTGGCTCAGCAGCAGCAGCGGCGGGGCCGGTCGGCTGTCGTAGAACTGGGTGACGAACGCGGCCAGCACCTCGGCCGGGTCGACGTCGCGGGCATGGGCGGGATAGTAGGCGCGATTGCCGAAATTCTGCCCGCCGCGATAGAAGAACACCTGGACGCAGGCTTCGCCGCCTTCGGCATGCAGCGCGAACACGTCGGTCTCGCCCAGCCCTTCGACATTGATGCCCTGATGCGCGGTCACATGGGCCAGCGCCTTGATCCGGTCGCGAAACAGCGCGGCGGTCTCGAAATCCAGCGCAGCCGAGGCGGTCTCCATCCGGGCCTGCAGCCGGCGCGCGAGATCCTGGCTGCGCCCTTCGAGGAAGCCCTGTGCCTCGTCGACGACCGCGCGATAGGACGTCTCGTCGATCCGGCCGACGCAAGGGGCGGTGCAGCGCTTGATCTGGTACTGCAGGCAGGGCCGGCTGCGGTTGGCGAAGTCTGAATCGCTGCAACTGCGCAGCGGAAAGACGCGGGCCAGCGCCGACAGGGTCGAGTTGACCGCCCCTGCCGACGCGAACGGGCCGAAATAGGCGCCGCGCCGGTTCTTGGCGCCCCGATGCTTGGTGATGCGCGGGTAGGGGTGGTCCTCGGCGATCAGGATATAGGGAAACGACTTGTCGTCCCGCAGGATGACGTTGTAGCGCGGCTTCAGCCGCTTGATCAGGTTGGCCTCCAGCAGCAGCGCCTCGGCCTCGGTATGGGTCGTCGTGATCTCGATCGTCGCGATCTGCGACACCATGCGCTCGATCCGGGCGCCCAGCCCGGTCGGCTTGGCGTAGTTCGAGACCCGCTTGCGCAGCGAGCGGGCCTTGCCGACGTAGAGCAGGGTGCCGTCTTCGGCAATCATGCGATAGACGCCGGGGCCCGGCGGCAGGCCCGGGAAGGTCGCGCGCACGACCTCGGCCCCGATCGGACGGGGGGGCGGGGTGGTCTCGGCGGTGTTTTCCACTGCTGTCGGATCGTTCATAGCCGCGCGGATGATGGCCTTCAAAACCGCTGGGTCAAGCATTCCCGCCAGTCCTGATCAGCGTTTGTGACGGGAACGGCGCCAATTCGTCACGGCGCTGTCACGATATCCACGATTTCTGTGGATAACTCTGTGGGCGGCGGTCGGGACTAACCGCGCTCACCCTAGGAAAACCTAAGGTCCGCGCCACTTTGCCCAATTTTTGGGCTATTTTGCAAGTCATTGATATTGCTGGGCTTATTACTCCGATTACAGATTTCGAGGGCAGCAAGCCGGGTCGTGATTGGACTGTCGTCGGATTCTGCCGAGTCGCGATCGGGGGTGTGAACAAAATCCGCGGGTCGCGGCGCCGGCATGCTGAACAAATGGTTAAAGTCAAGCCTGCTGTACCGCGTGCGGCGTCAATCCAGGTCCGCCGCGCCCGCGGCCGGGAGCGGCCAGGGCATGTGCTGGCCGCCATCCAGCGCAATCATCTGGCCGGTCATCGCCTTAGCCGAAAGGATGAAGCGGACACCATCGGCGATTTCTTCCGGATGCGCCCCGCGGCCGAGTGGCGTGGAGCGCCACTGCTGGTCGAATTGTGCAGCCGTCTGGCGCTCGTTGGCCAGAACCGGGCCAGGGCCGATCGCATTGACGCGGATGCCACGCGGCGCCAGTGCCATGGCCATGGTCTGGGTCAGCGTCCACAGCCCGGCCTTGGCCACGGTGTAGCTGACGAAATGGGGGGTCAGGCGCCAGACCCGCATGTCGATCAGGTTGACGATGTTGCCGGCCACGCCTTCCGGCAACTGGCCGGCGAAGGCCTGGGACAGGAAGAACGGTGCGCGCAGGTTGACCGCCAACTGGCGGTCCCAGCCTTCGACGGTGACGTCGCCGACCTCGTCGCGCTCGAACAGCGAGGCATTGTTGATCAGGGCGGTCACCGGGCCCAGCGCCCGATTCGCCCCGGGCATCAGGTTTTCGACGTCGCCGGCGTTCGACAGGTCGGCCCCGACCGTCGCGGCCCGGCCACCGGCCGCCGCGATCTCGCCGGCCAGCGCCAGGGCGGCATCGGCCGAGCGGTTGTAGTGGATGACGACCGCCCAGCCGTCGGCGGCCAGGGCCAGGGCAATGGCGCGACCGATACGCAGCGAGCCCCCGGTGATCAGCGCGACATTGGCCATGATTCGAAAATTCCTTTCAATTCCAGTCACGTGGCGCTTGACGACGCGGTGCCGACAAGGTTGCGTGCAAGGGTATATATGAAGTCCCTCGCGCTTCCCAAGGCTCAGCCCGCGTCGCCATGCTGCCGATCTATCTGCCGATTGCCGAACTGTCGCTCGATATCGTCGTCCTGCTCGGGCTGGGGGCGGTCGTCGGCTTTCTGTCCGGGCTGTTCGGGGTGGGCGGCGGCTTCCTGCTGACGCCGCTGCTGATCTTTCTCGGCGTGCCGCCGACGGTGGCGGTGGCGACCCAGGCGCCGCAGATCGTCGCCTCGTCGGTTTCGGGCGTCATCGCGCACTGGCGCAAGGACAATGTCGACGCCGTGATGGGGGGCGTGCTGGTCGCCGCGGGCCTGGTCGGGTCGGGCGTCGGTGTCGTGCTGTTCACCTGGCTGCGCTCGCTCGGCCAGATCGACTTTGCGATCTCGGTGACCTACGTGCTGCTGCTCGGCATCGTCGGCACGCTGATGATGATCGAGGCGGTCAAGACCCTGACGCGCAAGCCGGGCACGCTGCGCCGGCGCAAGCTGCACCAGCATCTGTGGATCCACAACCTGCCGTTCAAGGCGCGCTTCCGCAAATCGCGCCTGTACATTTCGGTGCTGCCGCCGGCGGCGATCGGCTTCCTGACCGGCATGCTCGCCGCCATCATGGGCGTGGGCGGCGGCTTCATCCTGGTGCCGGCGATGATCTTCCTGCTGGGCATGCCGACGATGCTGGCGATCGGCACCTCGCTGTTCCAGATCATCTTCGTCACCGCGGCGACGACGGTGCTGCACGCTTGGGCGTCGCATACCGTCGACATCGTCATGGCCTTGCTGCTCGCCATCGGCGGGGTGTTCGGCGCGACCTATGGCGCCCGCTTCGGCCAGAAGCTGAAGGCCGAGCAGCTGCGCGGGCTGTTCGCGCTGCTGGTCGTCATCGTCGCGATCAAGGTCGGCTACGACCTGACGCGTACGCCGCCCGATCTCTACTCGATCGATCAGTGACGCTCGACGATCTCGTCCGCACGCTCGGCGCCATCGAGGTCATCGCCTTCATCAGGCCGCCCGGCCCGAGGGATCCGGGCGGCAAACCGGCATTGCTGGTCATCGTGCCCGACGATGTCGCCGCGGATCGGCTGCAGGCGATCGCCGACCCCGGCGTGGTTCCCTGCCGGGCCGGCTGGTACGCGCAAACCAGGGGGCGGCCCGGCACGGTGGCCCATGCCGCGGCCACCGCCGGCCGCCGCCTCTATCCGAGATAGGCGCCGCCGTTCACCTGCAGCGTCTGGCCGGTGATGTAGGCGCCGCCGGGCGAGCACAGGAAGCGCACGGTCGCGGCGATCTCGCCGATCTCCCCCAGCCGTCCCAGCGGCACGCGCGACGCGGCCTGGGCCAGCGCCGGCGTCAGCTCGCGCCCGGTCTCGACGATGCCGGGCGACAGGCAGTTGACCCGGATGCCCGCGGACGCCAGCTCGATCGCCAGCGCCCGGGTCAGCCCGACCAGCCCGGCCTTGGCCGCTGCGATCGCCGCCCGACCGGCACCGCCCGAATGCGCCGCCTGGCCGCCGATATTGACGATGCTGCCGCCGCCGAACTGCCGCATCACCGGCACCGCCGCCTGGGCGCAGAAGAAGGCGGCATCGAGGTTCGAGGCCATCACCATGCGCCAGTCGGCGACCGTCAGTTCCTCGACCGGCCGGTAGACCCGGACCGAGGCATTGTTGACGAGAATGTCGAGCCGGCCGAAATGCCGCTCGACCGCCTCGACCAGCGCCGCGGCATCCTCGGGGTCGCCGACATCGGCGGGCAGCACCATGGCGCGGCCGCCGTGGTCGTTGATGCCGGCCGCCAGCGCATCGGCCTCGGGTCCCGGCGTGCGTACGTTGATGGCCACCGCCGCCCCGGCCGCGGCCAGTTCGGTGGCGATGCCGGCCCCGATGTTGCGCGCAGCGCCGGTGATCAGCGCGACCCGGCCGGCAAGTTCCCCGTCGTCCGAGGGTGACACGGTCCGTTTCCTCCAACCCCGGCTTCGCCCCTTCGCCCTCCCTCATAGCCGGGGACAGGCGATGTGCCGGCCCGATATACTCGCGGCAAAACCAGGGAGGAGCAACCATGGCCGATCCGCGGAAGATCGCCTTCGTCATGGGCGGCAGCGGTGACGCGGTCGACTACGGCACGCTTGGCGCCCGCGCGCACCAGATCGCCCATCGTCTGCGCCGCCTCGGGCTGTCGCGCGGCGACGTCGTCGCGGTGCTGATGGAGAACAACCGCCATTACGTCGAGTTCTGCTGGGCCGCCCAGCATGCGGGCCTCTACTATTGCTGCATCTCGCCGCATCTGACGCGCGACGAGGCCGGCTACATCCTCGCCGATTGCGGTGCCCGGCTGCTGCTGACATCGGCGCGGCAGGCCGCGCTTGCCGCCGAACTGACCTCGAGCGGCACCGACCTGCGATACCGGTTCATGGTCGACGGCACGATCCCGGGCTTCGAGCCCTGGGAGGTGGCCGACGAACCCACGACCCCGATCGCCGATCCCGGCGACGGCGCCGATCTCCTCTATTCCTCGGGCACGACCGGCCGTCCGAAAGGGGTCAAGGTGGCGCTGCCGCCGCCGGGCGAAGGACCGCTCGACCGGATGGTGCGGACCAACGGCAGTTTCTACGGCCTTGGCGCATCCTCGGTCTATCTGTCGCCCGGACCGCTCTACCACGCCGCGCCGCTGCGCTGGCTGCTGGCCTCGCTGAAGGCGGGCGCCACCGTCGTCGTCATGGAGCGCTTCGACGCGGCAGCGGCGCTGGCGCTGATCGCGCGGCATCGCGTCAGCCATGCGCAATGGGTGCCGACGATGTTCGTGCGGCTGCTGAAGCTGCCGGAGGCGCAGCGCAAGGCTCACGATCTCTCGTCGCTGGTCTGCGCGGTGCATGCGGCCGCGCCCTGTCCGATCGAGATCAAGCAGCGGATGATCGACTGGTGGGGCCCGATCGTCTGGGAATATTATGCCGGCACCGAGGCGAACGGCGCCACGATCATCTCCAGCGCCGAATGGCTGACCCACAAGGGATCGGTCGGCCGCGCGGTACTGGGCGAGATCCATGTGATGAACGACCGCGACGAGGAAGTGGCGGTCGGCGAGCAGGGCGTGATCTATTTCGGCAACGGCCCCGGCTTCGAGTATCTCAACGATCCGGAGAAGACCGCGTCGAGCCGCAACGCCCGCGGCTGGAGCACGCTGGGCGATATCGGGCGGGTCGACGCGGAAGGCTATCTCTACCTGACCGACCGCGTCGCCAACATGATCATCTCGGGCGGCGTCAACATCTACCCGCAGGAGATCGAGAACATCCTGATCTGCCATCCCGGCGTCGCCGACGTGGCGGTGATCGGCGTTCCCGACGACGAGTTCGGCGAGGCGGTGAAAGCCGTCGTCCAGCCGGCGGCGGGCGAGGGCAGTGCGCGGCTGGCCGACGAACTGGTCGCGCTCTGCCGCGACCGGCTGGCCCACTACAAATGCCCGCGCAGCGTCGATTTCGTCGACAGCCTGCCGCGCCATCCCAACGGCAAGCTGTTCAAGCGATTGCTGCGCGAGCGCTACTGGACAGGGAGGCAGGCGAGGATCTAGCTCAGGCGGCGAGATAGCCTGCGTAGAGTTCGGCGATGCGCTGCGTCACCGGGCCGGGGCGGCCGTCGCCGACCTTGCGCCCGTCGATCCGCGTCACCGGGGTGATGCCGCCCAGCGTGCCGGTCACGAAGGCTTCGGTCGCGGCATAGACCTCGGCCAGGGTGAAGTCGAGCTGGCGGACCATGCCGCCGGCCTGGGCGTAGAGCTGGATCACTTTCTTGCGGGTGATGCCGTTGAAGTTGTAGCGGCCGGTCGAAGTCCACAGTTCCTGGCCGCGCACGATGAAAAAATTCGTCGAATTGCAGCTGGCGACGAAGCCGTGCGGATCCAGCATCAGCGCCTCGTCGGCGCCGCAGTTGATCGCCTGGATCAGCGCGTGAATGAAGTTGAGCCGGCTGTGCGAGTTCAGCCGTAGGTCGAACACGTCGGGCGTGCTGCAGCGGATCGTCGACGTCATCAGCGTCAGGCCGGTCGATTTCGATTCCGGCTTCGGCACCTTGAACTCGGCCACGATGACGATGGTGGGCCGGCCGAGTGCGAAGCGCGGATCCTGGTTCGGCGTCTTCTTCTTGCCGCGCGTCACCATCAGCCTGGCATGGGCGCCGTCGGTCATGCCGTTCCTGGCGAAGGTCAGGTGCAGCGCCGCGGTCAGTTCCTCGCGCGTCATCCCGATGTCGAGCTGGATCGAATTGGCGCCTTCGAAAAGGCGGTCGAGATGGTCGTCGAGGGCGACGATCCTGCCGTTGACCAGGCGCACGCCTTCCCAGACGCCGTCGCCCAGCACGAAGCCGGCATCGAAGACCGAGACCTTGGCCTCGTCGCGCCTGAAGAACTCGCCGTTCAGGTAGATCAGGACGTCATCGTTGCGGCTGTCGGCGACATATCCTTGCGAACTGGTGCTGCTGGCGGCAACTGCGTTCATCGGGGTTCTCTCACTTTGTCGGATGTCGTCGTGCGGGTACGGGTCAGAAGCCGAATTCGGTGTAGCGGGCCAGGAAGGCGCGGGTCCGTTCCTGCCGCGGTTGCTTCAGCACCTCGTCGGGCGTGCCGACCTCGTGGAACACGCCGTCGGCCAGGAAGATCACCTTGGTGGCGAAGTGATAGGCGAAGCCGAGCTCGTGGGTGACGAGCAGCATGGTGCGGCCCTCGTCGGCCAGCTGGCGGATGACCCGCAGCACTTCGCCGACCAGTTCGGGGTCGAGCGACGAGGTCGGCTCGTCGAACAGCAGGATCTCGGGCTCCATCGCCAGGGCCCGGGCGATCGCGACGCGCTGCTGCTGGCCGCCGGACAGGCGGCCGGGATAGGCATCGAACTTGGCGCCGAGGCCTACCTTTTCCAGTTCGGCGGCGGCGCGTTCGCGCGCAGCGGCGCGCTTCATGCCCTTGACCGTCACCAGGCCTTCCATGACATTGTCCAGCACGGTCATGTGCGGGAACAGGTTGAATTGCTGGAACACCATCCCGACCCGCTCGCGCACCGCGCAGAGTTCAGCCTCGGGATAGTAGCGCGCGCCGTCGCCGCCGGCGGGCCTGCCGATCTCGCGGCCATCGAGGGCGACGGTGCCGAGGCTGGGCAACTCCATGAAGTTGAGGCAGCGCAGGAACGTGCTCTTGCCCGAGCCGCTGCCGCCGATGATGGCGACGCGCTCGGCCGCCGCGACCGAGAAATCGATGCCCTTGAGCACGTGGTGGTCGCCGAACGACTTGTGCAGGCCGGTGACGCGCAGGATGGCGTCGGTCATGACGGTATCTCCATGGGTCGGCATCACGCCTTGGCCGCCAGGCTCTTCTCGATGCGGGCGGACAGCCAGGTGCCGGGGTAGATCAGGACGAAGTAGATGAAGGCGACCGTCGTGAGGATCTCGAGCGGGCGGTAGTAGGTCGAGGAGAGCAGCCGGCCCTGGTACATCAGCTCGTGCACCGACAATACGGAGGCCAGCGACGACATCTTGGCCACCTCGATCGCGCGATTGGTGAAGGCCGGCAGCATGCGCTTGAACACCTGGGGCAGGATCACCCGCCGCAGGATCTGCCCCCGGCGCATGCCGAGTGCGCGGGCACCTTCCCACTGGCCCTTGCCGATCGATTGGATGCCGCCGCGGAAGATTTCCGCCGCATAGGCCGAGGTATTCAGCGCCAGGCCGAGCAGTGCGGCGGCGAACGGCGACAACTCGGCCCCGATCAGGATCGGCAGCGCGTAGAAGAACCAGATCAGCTGGATCAGGACGGGCGTGTCGCGGAACAGCTCGATATAGAGCAGGCCGGGCAGGCGCAGCCAGGCGCGGTCCGACAGCCGGGCCAGGGCCAGCAGGAACCCGCCGGCCAGCCCGAGCAGGATGCTGGGCACCCACAGCTGGATCGTCACCACCAGCCCGCGCAGCAGCACCGGCAGGCTGCGCAGGACCAGGGCGAATTCGAACTGGTAGTCCATCGCGCGGCCTTTCAGCGATAGGCGGTCAGCCGGGCTTCGGCGACACGCGACAGCGCGCTCGCCGTCACCAGCAGGGTGACATACATCAGCGCGATGGTCGTATAGACCTCGAGCGGCCGGAACGTCTCGCTGTTGACCAGCATGGCCTGGTAGAGGATGTCGGCATAGGCGAGCGTCGAGGCCAGCGCCGTGGTCTTGATCAGCTCGAACGAGCGTTCGACGAACGGGGCGAACATCCGCGTCAGCGCCTGGGGCAGGATGATGCGCCGCATCATCTGGACGTGGGACATGCCCAGTGCCCTGGCCCCTTCCCACTGGCCCTGTTCGATCGAGACGATGCCGCCGCGGAACACCTCGGCATAGAAGGCGCCGGACTGGGTCGACAGCGCCAGTACCGCGGCCACGAAGGGATCGAGGCTGATGTCGACCACCACCGGCAGCGCGTAGTAGAACCAGAAGAAATGGATGATCGGCGGGGTATTGCGGTAGAACTCGATGAAGGCTGTTGCCGGCAGCGAGAGATGCCGCTTCGTGGAGAGCTTGAGGAACGCCAGCGCCAGGCCGACGATGACGCCGAGCACGATCGAGATCGCGGCGATCTTGACGGTATTGACCAGGCCGACCAGCAATATGTCCCATCTGGACCATACGCCGGAAAAATCCCACTGATAGCTCATGCGCGGCGCCCCTGGGCGGAGATCGTGAGGCGGGTGCGGGGCGGCGGACGGACCGCAGCCCCGCCCGGTCGGGCGCCTACTGCCAGGCTTCCTTGGCCAGGCCCGGAATGCCGGCCGGATTGATCCCCTTGAGCTTCAGATAGGCCTCGAAGATCTGGTTGGGCACGCCGTCCTTGTAGAGCGTGGCGAACTGCTCGCTGACCCAGTTGCGGAAGGCAGGATTTTCTTCCTTGCGCAGGCCGGCGCTGGTCGGCACCGGATCGACCGGGGTTGGCAGGATAACCTTGCCAAGCTTCAGCCGCGAATACTGCACCACCAGGGCGGGGTGGAATTGGACGACGACGTCGACGCGGCGCGCGGCGAAGGCGGCGATCGCCTCGTCGTTGTTGGCAAAGCGGCTGATCTCGGCATTCTTCGCCATCGCGGTGACGTTCTTGTCGAGCGACGTGCCGAGGGTGACGCCGATACGGGTGCCTGCCTTGTCCAGGTCGGTCCAGCTCTTGGCATCCGAACTGGCCTGCACCAGCGCGCCCATCGCGTAGTAGAACAGCGGCGCGTCGGGGAAGTCGATCGCCTTGCGCCGCTCCTCGGTCGGATCAAGGACGAACATCAGGTCCATCCGGCCGGCCTGCAGCGCGGCGACCGCGTTCGCCCAGGTGGTCTCGACCGGGACCAGCGTCACGCCGAGATTGGCCGCCAGCCGCTCGCCCATGGCGACGCCGACGCCGGTCCATTTCTCGGTCATCGGGTCCTTGAAGAACCAGGGCTCGGCCGAGGTCACCCCGATGCGGAGCTGCTTGTCCTGCCTGATCCGGTCGAGGGTCGAAGCCGCCTGGGCGAAGGCCGGCAGCGCCGTGCCGGCGAGCCCGGCTGCTGCCGCCGCGATGAAGGTTCTGCGTGTCGTGTTCATGGATTTCGTTCCTGTTAGAGGGCTTGACCGGGGGCTGGCCTTTGCGGCGCTTATGGGGTGGGCGAGGGGGCTGCGGCACCGGGCCCGGCCAGGCCCCGCAGGAAGGCTTCGGTCTGCTGGCCGCCACGGGCCATGTGGCTCCTGATCTCCGCCCGCATCTGTTCGAGATCGTCGCCGAGGGCGTTGGCGACATAACTGTCATGGCCGTCGCGCCGCGGCCCGCGCAGGCCGTGGGCGCGATGATGGGCGGCCCAATAGAGCTGCAGCCGGCCGCGGATGCTTTCCCACGTCCTGAACAGGATCCGGTGGCCCGCCGCCTCGTAGACGAAGCCATGCAACTGCAGTTCGGCCTCGATCGAGGCGACGTCGTCCTGATTGTCGATGCAGCGGGTCAGCGCGGCATGCCGGCCATGCAGCCCGGCGCGGAAAGCGTCGTCGCGACGGTTCCAGACCAGCTCGAACGCGAAGATCTCCAGGTTGACCCGCATCGAATAGATTTCGCGGATGTCGTCGACCGAGAGGTCGACGACATGGGTCCCCGTATAGGGAACGGTCACCAGCAGCCCTTCGTCGATCAGCTGGCGCATCGCTTCGCGCAGCGGCCCGCGGCTGACCCCGAACTGTTCGGCCAGGCTCGATTCCGTCACTTGGGCGCCGGGCGCCAGTTCGCCGCCCAGGATCGCGCTGCGCAACCCGTCGACGATCTGGGCACGGAAGGTTGCCTTGGGGACCCTGGCGATGGTCGGCGTCATGTTGGCGGCCGTTTCGTCGGTGATCGATTGTCAACAATCAATCATGGATTCAGCGGATGGTCAATCGCCGATCTGATCCTTCGATCAGGCCTGGGGCAGGCGCCAGGTGCCGCGGCCGGCGGCCTTGGCGGCATAGACCGCGCGGTCGGCGGCGTGCAGCAGCGCGTCGGGCGAATGGCCGTCGTCGGGCGCCAGCGCCACGCCGATCGAGACCCCGATCCGCCAGTTCCCGCCGCCCGGAAGCGGGAACGGATCGGCCAGCGTGTCGATCAGGCCCTGGGCGGTCGCGGCGACCTCGGTGTCGCCGATCACGCCTTCGACCAGCACGACGAATTCGTCGCCGCCCAGCCGCGCCAGGCTTTCGTTCGCCTTCATCCGTGCGCCCAGGCGATCGGCGACCGCGCGCAGCAGGCCATCCCCGGCAGGATGGCCCAGCCGGTCGTTCAGTGCCTTGAAATTGTCGAGGTCGAGGAACAGCACGGCGAGCCGCCCGCCCTCCTGCCGCAGCCGGTCCAGCGCGCGCTGCAGCCGCGCCTCGAACACGCGGCGATTGGGCAGGCCGGTCAGCGCATCCTCGCCGGCCAGTTGCTCCAGCTCGGCACGGGCGGCGGTCAGCGCGGCGTTGGCGCGCAGCAGCTCGGCCGTGCGGGCGGCTACCTCGGCCTCCAGCTCCGCGCGGCGGCGGCGCAACTGCGCGGTGCGCAGCTGGATCGCGCCGGCGACCAGGGCCAGCCCGACCATGCCGGCCGCAAACAGCGCCCACTGGGTCTGGTACCAGGCGGCGGTGATGTGGACCGGGATCTCGCGCTGGTGCGCCGACCATTGCCCGTCGCTGTTGGTGCCGGCGATCTGCAGCCGGTAGTCGCCGGGCCACAGGTTGGTGTAGCGGGCGACCCGGCGCGCGGCCCCGGTGGTGTTCCAGCCGGCGTCGAAACCGACCAGACGATAGCGATAGCGCAGCCGCTGCGGCGCGGCGTAGTCGAGGCTGGCAAATTCGACGGCGAAGGCGTTGGCGCGCCCCGGCACCACCAGCGTCGCCGGCTCGCCGCCGTTGAACGGGCCGGCCGGGATTTCCGTATCGTCGATACGGACATCGGTGACGACCAGCGGCGGCTGGTAGGTCGACCGGCTCAGCCGTGGCGGATCGATCAGCACGAGGCCGCTGGTGCCGCCGAACAGCAGTTCGCCGGCCCGGGTCCTGGCGCCGGAATGGACCCAGAAGTTGCGGACGGTGACGCCGTCGGCCTCGCCCAGCACCTGGATCGAGAAATCCTTCGGGTTCAGTGCCGCGATGCCGTGATCGGACGAGATCCAGATGCGCCCGGCATTGTCCTCCAGGATCTTGTTCGGGCTGTTGTTGGGCAGGCCGTCGGCGGTGCCGAAGCGGCGGAAGCGCGGCCGGCCCTGGGCGTCGCGCCCTTCCATCAGCCCCAGCCCGCCGGCAAGCGTGGCGACCCAAAGCCGGTTGCGGCTGTCGAAGGACAGGTCGGCGACGAAACCGCGGTTGACCGAGGCGGGATCGTCGATGTCGTTCTTCCAGGCCTCGATCTTGCCGGTCGCGGGATCGAGGCGGTTCAATCCCTGCCAGGTGCCGATCCAGATCGCGCCATCCGGGCCGCGCTTCAGCACGGTGATGCGCGGATCGGTCAGCCGGTCGCCGGGATAGTGGTGCGGCGGGCCGTCTGCGGGATCGAGCGGCAGGCGCCAGACACCGCCGGGCTGGCCGCCGAACCACAGGCTGTCGCCATCGACCAGCACGGCGTCGACGCGACCATCGGCCGGCCGGTCGCCCACGGTCAGCCGGCGGATGTCGGCCCCGTCGCCGGCGATGCGGTACAGCCCCTTCTCGGTACCGACGAAGGCCGATCCCCCCGGGCCGGGCGCGATCGCCAGCACGCGGTCGTCGGGCAGCGCCGTTTCCGGCTGCGCCGGATCGGGCGCGATGCGCACCAGGGCACCGGTGGCGGGGTCGACGATGTCGATGCCGCGGCTGCGCAGGCCGAGCCAGATGCGGCCGTCCGGCATTTCGGCGACGGCGGTGAAGTTGCTTTCGCTCGCGACGCGGCGGCCGGGGGCACCGGCGAACAGCACGGCAATGCCCGCCTGATCCGGATCGATATTGCCGATGCCGCGCGACGTGGCGACCCACAGCAGGCCGGCCCGGTCGACATAGAGGCCGTTGACGCCGTTGTCGGGCAGGCTGGAGGGCACGTCGGGGATGCTGCGGATGCGCTGGATCGTGCGCCCCTCGGGCGTGGCGACCACGATGCCCTTGGTCTGGGTGGCGATCCACACCTGGTCGGGCACCGGCTGGACCATCGCCATCACCCGTTCGCCCGGCAGATCCGGCCGGTCGACGTCGGGTTCGGTCACGCGGCGGCCGATCCTGGCACCCGCGGGCACCAGGAAGGCACCGTCGCGCATCGTGCCGACCCACAGGGCGCCGTCGCGGTCCTCGAACAGCCGGCCGGGCACCGCCGTCGGCTGTTCCAGCGCGATCTTCTCGAACGGCCGGCCGTCGGCGGCGCGGCGGTAGAGGCCGGCGGCGCCGGCGATCCACAGGCCCCCGCGACGGTCGCGCAGTACGCCTTCCAGCCGCGGGTCGATCGCCCGGCCGTCGGTCGTGGCCAGCGGTTCGGCCCGCGCCTTGCCGGTCGCCGTGTCGAACCGGTCGAGCCCGCCGGGACCGGCGATCCACAGCCCGCCGCGACCGTCATCGGCCAGGGCATTGATCACGTCGTTCGACAGGCCGTCGCGCCCGGCGCGATAGGACGAGAAACTGTCGGTCTCGCGGTCGTATCCGACCAGCCCGGCGGTGGTCGTGCCCAGCCACAGCCGGCCGCCGCTATCATTGTGCATCACCTGGATGAAATTGTCGGGCAGGCCGCCGGGCCGGCGCGGTGCGGGGTCGTAGACCTTGAAGCGATACCCGTCCCAGCGGGTCAGGCCGCCATAGGCGCCGACCCACAGGAAGCCGTCGGCATCCTCGATGACCTGGCGGGTCGCCTGGCGGGGCAGGCCGTTGTCGATCGACAGGTTGTGGAAGACCGCGCCGGTGAAATCCGCCCAGCGCTCGGCCGCGGCGGCGGGCGGCGCAATCAGCGCCGCGATCAGCAGCACGGCGCGCCACGCCGGACCCCGGCGGCCATGGCCGGCCGCACGGTGCGGCCCCGATCGTCTCGCCCTGTTGTCCACCCCGATCCGACTTTGCTGCTGACGCGCCCGAAAGTATCGAGGCACCATGACCCGGTCAACGTTCGCAGTTGCACATGCCCAGCAATCCGGCGGGTTTCGCAGCCGGCCGGCTGCATCACGCACGGGTAAATCCCTCGGCTATCGCCATTTGCCGGCGAACCGGCTATCATCGGCGTAAGGAATGCAAGGCCGGCTCGATCCGGCGTTGCCCGGCGGACGATCGAACGACAGCTTCTCGGCTTGCCCGTCACGGCGGCGCGTCAGGTGGTGTTGCTCGCAAAAAAGCGCACAACCCGATGAACCTGCTTCGTTGAAAGAGCCCGCATGATTGAGCCATCGACCGACGACCGAACGACAAGCCAGCCCTGCATCCTCGTGGTCGAGGACGATTTTCTCGTCCGCATGGTCACCGTCGACGCGCTGGAGGACATGGGCTGCCGGGTCGCCGAGGCCGGCTCGGCCACCGAGGCCGTCGCCAAGGTCGACGACGGCTGCGCCAACATCGCCGCCGCGGTGATCGACGTGGGCCTGCCCGACCGCAAGGGCGACGCGCTGGCCGCCGAACTGCGCGCGATGTGCGAGGGCCTGCCGATCGTCATCGTCAGCGGCTATGGCGAGGCCGAGCTGGCGCCGCAACTGGCCGCTGACGCGATGGTCCGCCTGCTCGGCAAGCCCTATCAGAGCAACGAGCTCGCCGCCTCGCTGCAAAGCCTTGGGGTCGCGGTCAGCCCCGACTAGAACGCGGCCAGGCAGGCCAGCGCGGCGGCCCCGGTCAGCAGCACCCAGCCGGGATGGCGGCCGCGCAGCACGACCGCGTTGCCCGCGGCGCCGAAGGCGAAGACCGCCGCCAGGACCAGGAAGACCAGCACCCGCTTGTCGGCCACCCACGGCCAGGCGGCGAGGATCGCCCCGCCGCCGAACCAGGCGACCGATCCCGCTTGCCAGGACAGCCGGATCAGCCAGTGCAGCCGGCGGCTGCCGGCGGGTGCCGGCTGGCCGCGCAGCGCGCCCAGCACCGGCCCCATCACCCGCACCTCGCCCAGCCAGCCGTGGAAAACCGCGGTAGCCATGGCCAGCACGCCCGCCATCATCATCGCCCAGTCGGTCATCCCGTCACCATGCAGTAGTGTATGGTTTAGCATACGCTTTTGCGCAGCCGCGTCCATACAGTAGTGTCGGGTTCGGATGACCAGGATCGTGACACGGGAAAACTGGCTGGACGCGGGGCTCGACGCCCTGGCGGCGGCAGGGCCGCAAGCCCTGCGCGCCGACCGGCTGGCCAGGGGGCTCGGCGTGTCGCGCGGCAGCTTCTACTGGCATTTCGCCGACCTCGCCGCCTTTCACGCCGCCGTGCTCGACCGCTGGCGCGACCAGATGCTCACCGCCGTGATCGACCGGCTGGAGCGGCAGGGTGGCAGCGCGGCCGACCGGCTGGGCTGGCTGGCGGCGCGGGCCTTCGCCGCGGACCCGGGGCGCGAGCGGGCGGTGCGCGGCTGGGCGATGGGCGACGCCGCCGCAGGCCGGGCGGCGGCGGCGGTCGATGCCGCGCGCATCGCCTATATCCGGCGGCTGCTGGTCGAAGCGGGGCAGGGGGCGGAGGTCGCCGCGCTGCGCGCCCGGCTGTTCTATCAGGCCTGGCTCGGCCGGGTCGTGATGGACCCGGCCGGTGACGAGGCCGGCCTCGGGCCGGCGCTGGTGACGCTGGCCCTCGGCTGACCGTCAGGCGGCGGCCGGCCGGGGCATTGCCGCCTTGCCGCGGATCAGCAGCGAGATCACCGCGGCGGCCACGCCGGTGGCGCCGGCGATGATGAAGGCATGCAGGTAGTCGCCTTGCGCCTGGCGCATGAAGCCGGCGAAGAATGCCGCGCTGGCCGCGCCCAGCTGATGACCGGCCACCACCCAGCCGAACACCACCGGCGCGTCGCGCTCGCCGAAGGCTTCGGTGGTCAGCCGCAGCGTGGGCGGCACGGTGGCGATCCAGTCCAGCCCGTAGAACACGGCGAAGGTGGTCAGGCTCAGCAGCGAGAAGTCCGAGAACGGCAGGTAGATCAGCGACAGGCCGCGGATGCCGTAATAGACGAACAGCAGCTTGCGCGGATCGAACCGGTCGGTCAGCCAGCCCGACATCGTGGTGCCGACCAGGTCGAAGATGCCCATCAGGGCCAGCAGGCTCGCCGCCTGCACCTCGGCGATGCCCTGGTCGCCGCAGAAGGCGATCAGGTGGGTGCCGACCAGGCCGTTGGTGGTGAAGCCGCAGATGAAGAACGTGGCGAACAGGTACCAGAACGTGCGGGTGCGGATGGCGCGGCCCAGCACGCCGAAGGTGGCGGCCAGCAGGTCCTTGCGCGGCGCGGGCGGCGGCAGGTCGACGTTCGGATCGGCGCCATAGGGCTTGATGCCGATATCGGCCGGCCGCTCCGGCACCAGGAACCAGGCCAGCGGGATCAGCGCCAGCGCGGCGGCCGAGACGACCATCGCCACCGGCTGCCAGCCGCCGGCGGCCGACAGGGCGGCCAGGCCCGGCAGGAACACGAGGGTGCCGGTGGCGGCCGAGGCGGTCAGCAGGCCCATCACCAGCCCCCGGTTGGTGGCGAACCAGCGGTTGACGATGGTGGCGCCCAGCACGATGGCGACGCAGCCGGTGCCGAGGCCCGACAGCACGCCCCAGGTGGCGACGAGGTGCCACGGCTGGCTCATCTGGGTCGACAGCGCGGTCGAGCCGGCCATCAGCACCAGCGCCGAGATCAGCGTGCGGCGGATGCCGAAGCGTTCCATCAGTGCCGCGGCGAACGGCCCGACCAGGCCGTAGAGGAAGATGCCGATGGCGGCCGAGGCCGAGGTCATGTCGCGGCTCCAGCCGAAGGCCTGCTCCAGCGGCACCATCATCACGCCCGGTGCGCCACGCATGCCGGCCGAGACCAGCAGGGCCAGGAAGATCACCGCCACCACCACGAAGGCCCGGTTCTGGCCCTTGAGTCCCATCCGCGGAAAGGTCATTGTTACGTACCGGTACGTTGCTGAAAATCGTGGCGATGTTACGTACCGGTACGTATCATCGTCAAGGCGAAATCGTCGGGATGACAACGATGGCGAAAATCGAGGACGGGGTGAGTGAGCGCCCGGTACGGGCGGCCGACCGCATTCGCGAGACCGCGCGCGATCTGTTCTACCGCGAGGGGATCCGGGCGGTGGGGGTGGACGAGATCGTCACCCGCGCCGGCGTGACCAAGCCGAGCCTCTATCGTTCGTTCGGCTCGAAGGAAGACCTGGTCGCCGCCTATCTGCGCGATTACGACGCCGACTACTGGCAGAAGTTCGACGCCGTGATGGCCGAGTACGCGGGCGACCCGCGCGCCCAGCTCATGGCCTGGTTCACCCGCGCCGCCAGGCGGGTGTCCAGCCAGGGCTATCGCGGCTGCGGCATGACCAATGCCGCGGTGGAATACCCCGAACCCGGCCACCCCGGCCGCCAGGTGGCCGAGGCCAACAAGACCGAGTTGCGCCGCCGCCTGATCGCGATGGCCGAGGCCATCGGCGCGAAGGACCCGGCCACCCTCGGCGACGGCCTGCTGCTGCTGCTCGAAGGCGCCTATGTCATGGCCCAGCTGCTGGGCGCCGACGGCCCGGCGCCCTCGGTCGCCGCCGCCGCGGAAGCGTTGATCGAGGGCAGCCTTAAGGATTAGAATCCTGCGGATGAACGCTCTCCGCATCACCGCCGGCCCCTTCACCTTCGGCGCCCGCTTCGAGGACGAGGCGGCGCCCAGGACCTGCGCCCGCTTCCGCGAACTCCTGCCCTACCGCCAGCGCATCATCCATGTCCGCTGGTCGGGCGAGGCCTGCTGGATCCCGCTGGGCGACCTCGATCTGGGCTTGAGCTACGAGAACCATACGAGCTTCCCGGCGCCGGGCCAGATCCTGCTCTATCCCGGCGGCATCAGCGAAACCGAGATCCTGCTCGCCTATGGCGGCGTGCGCTTCGCCTCGAAGGTGGGGCAGCTTGCCGGCAACCACTTCATCACGGTGACCGACGGGGTGGAAAACCTGGCCAAGCTGGGGCGGATGGTGCTGTGGGAGGGGGCGAAGGAGATCGAGATCGGCGTCGCCGGATCAGATCTCGCGTAACCCGGGCGGCGAATATCGAGGAGGCATGTTCGCTGACGTCGATAGCAATTCTATCCTGATTTAGTTTTCATATAAACTCTGTTGACGTGTCGACTAAACGGCGACACTCTGCTCCTATTCGGGGTGGGGCGTCCATGTATTACGCGCATTCGGCCGACGGCCGAGACTGCGATGTCTGGCAGCCGCTTGCAGATCATCTGCTGGCGGTCGCGCAACTGGCCGGCGTTCGCGGCGCCAAGTTCGGTATCGAACGGGCAGCCATGCTTGCCGGGCTGCTGCATGATCTCGGCAAATATACCGAGGGTTTCCAGGCGCGGCTACGCGGCGGCAAGCGGGTTGACCATGCCACCGCCGGTGCCTGGACGGCCAGGGAGCTTGCCGGCAAGGCGGATGGCCTCATGGGCTGGGTCGCAGCCTATGCCATTGCGGGCCACCATGCCGGTCTCGGTGACCGCGAGGAGATCAGCCAGCGCCTCGCCGATGCCCCTGCCGGACTCGATGAAGTCTGGCGCCGCGAGATCGCGCCCGACGCATCGCGCCTGATGCCCGTCGGGCTCAAGGCCGATCCCGATCGAACCCGCCTCCACTTTCAAATCGCCTTCCTCGGCCGCATGCTGTTCTCGGCGCTGGTCGATGCGGATTTCCGCGATACCGAGAGTTTCTACGCCAGCTTCAAGGATGTTTCCCCCGATCGCGAATGGCCGCGCCTGGGTGATCATGTCGATGACCTGATCGCTCGGGTCGACGCCGACCTTGCGGCCAAGGCTGCGACGGGTGGCAAGATGAATGCCCTGCGCGCCGAGGTGCTCGATCACGTGTGCGCCCGTGCCGGCCTGCCGCCCGGCCTGTTCACGCTGACCGTGCCGACCGGCGGCGGCAAGACGCTGGCCTCGCTCGCCTTCGCGCTGCGCCATGCGCGGGCGCACGGCCTCGATCGGGTGATCTACGCCATTCCCTTTACCTCGATCATCGACCAGACCGCCGGCATCTTCAAAGGCGTGCTCGGCGACGGCTTTGTCCTCGAGCATCACTCCGCAATCGACGAGGACCGTCTGGCCGGACGCGAGGCCCGCGACAAGCTGCGCCTGGCGATGGAAGACTGGGCGGCGCCGGTGGTGGTCACCACCAATGTCCAGTTCTTCGAAAGCCTGTTTGCGAATCGTCCGTCGGCTTGCCGCAAGCTGCACAACATCGCCCGCAGCGTGATCATCCTCGACGAGGCGCAGGCAATTCCGCTGCCGGTGCTGCGGCCCTGCATTGCCGCGTTGGACGAACTGGCGCGCAACTACGGCTGCTCGATCGTGCTGTGTACCGCGACCCAGCCGGCGCTGGCGCGTCCCGCTTTCGCCGACGGCCTCGAACTCCCCCCGGATCGCGAACTGGCGCCGGAACCGCACCGGCTGCAGCAGGTGCTGCGCCGGGTCACGCTGCGGCGCGCCGGTCTGATGGGGGACGATGCGCTGGTCGAGGCACTGGCCGGTGCGAACCAGGGATTGGTGATCGTCAACAGCCGCGGGCACGCACGGGCGCTGTACCAGTCGGCGGTCGTGGCCGGCCTGGATGGCGTGATCCACTTGACCACGCGGCAATACGCGGCGCACCGGCGTCGGATCCTCGACGATATCCGGCATCGGTTGAAGGCGGATCTCGCCTGCCGCGTGATCGCAACGTCCGTCGTCGAGGCTGGGGTCGATGTCGACTTTCCGCAGGTCTGGCGGGCCGAAGCCGGGCTCGATCAGATCATCCAGGCAGCCGGGCGCTGCAACCGGGAAGGCCGGCTGCCTGCCGGGGATTGCATCGTCACCGTTTTCGCCACCGACCAGCCGGCGCCGCGTGAAATCCGGGATTTCTGCGCAGCCATGGACCGCGTGCGCGAGCCCGACCTGCTGTCGCTCGCCGCGATCGAGACCTATTTTCGTGAAGTCTATTGGCAACGAGGCCCCGGGCAGCTCGACGTACACCAGGTGTTCGACGCCTTCCGGGTCAGTGGCGGCACCCCTCACTTCGACTATCGCCGTGTTGCCGAGGCCTTCCGCCTGATCGAGGACGGCCTCGCCCCGATCATCATCGCCCGTGATGCGCCAGCCAGGGCCGCGCTTGAGCGCCTGAACGCGCCCGATGTACGGCCTGGCGGTGTGGCCCGCGATCTCCAATCCCATGTCGTCCAGGTACCGCCCAAGGCCCGCGCCCGGCTGTGTGCCGCAGGCCATGTCCGTTTCGAGCACCACGATCGCTTCGGCTACCAGTTTGCGGTGCTGCAGGCCCCGAACCTCTACCGCGAGGATATCGGCCTCTGCTGGGAGGACGACGGGCATCTCGATGTCGACAGCTTGATCTTGTGAACCGGAGAAGGTCGAACCATGGCTCATGGCATAAGGTTGAAGGTCTCCGGCGACTTCGCTTGTTTCAGCCGCCCGGAAATGAAGGTCGAGCGCGTCAGCTACGACGTGATGACGCCGACGGCTGCGCGCGGCATTCTCGAGGCGATCCACTGGAAACCGGCGATCCGGTGGAGCATCGGCGCGATCCGCGTGCTGAAACCCATCAAGTTTCAGTCGATCCGCCGCAATGAAGTCGGTGCCAAGGTGCCGACCGATGCCGCGCGCCGGGCGATGAAGTCGGGAGAGATCGGCGATCTGCATCTGGTCATCGAGGACGAGCGCCAGCAGCGGGCGGCGACCGTGCTGGTCGACGTCGCCTACGTGATCGAGGCGCATTTCGACATGACCAATCGCGCCGGGCCGGAGGACAATCCGGGCAAGCATCTCGACACCTTCAACCGCCGGGCCCGCAAGGGGCAATGCTTCCATCAGCCCTGTCTCGGTACCCGCGAGTTTGCGGCGCGCTTTGCGCTGATCGAGCCCGGTGAGCCGCTGCCGTCGGGGATCGACGAAGATCGCGACCTCGGCTTCATGCTCTACGACATCGATCATGATCGCGGTGGCGGGTCGTCGTTCTTCCGGGCGCGGCTCGAACGCGGCGTGTTGCGTATTCCGCCGCCGGACTCGCCGGAGGTGCGGCGATGACGGTGCTGGCGGCACTGGTCCGCGCCTATGACCGTCTCGCGGACGAGGGGCTCGCACCGCGTTCCGGCTACTCGGTCCAGAAGATAGCCTACATCATTCCGCTGAACCCGGACGGCACGGTGGCCGGTGGACCCATAGACTGGCGCGTCATGGAAAAGCGGAAGCTGGTGGCGCGGCCGATGGCCGTGCCGCAGCCGCCCAAGCGCACGTCGGGCATCGCCCCCAATTTTCTGTGGGACAAGACGGCATATGTGCTGGGAGTGACGGCGGGCGAGGGGAAGCGGCTGGCTGCCGAACATGCGGCCTTCGTCAGTTGCCATCTGGACGCCCTGGCCGACAGCACCGACGAAGGCCTGGTGGCATTGCGCCGATTTATCCAGGCTTGGCAGCCGGACGATTTCGCCCGGCTGGGATGGCCGGAGGAGATGAAGGACCAGAACGTCGCCTTCGCGCTGGAGAGCGAGCGGCGTGAAACCATGATTCACGATCGCAAGGCGGCACAGGAACTTTGGGCGCGCCAACAGTCGGCAGGCAGCAACGAGAGCGCCATCTGCCTCGTCACCGGCGAGCGCGCCCCGGTAGCCCGGCTGCATCCGGCGATCAAGGGGGTGTGGGGCGCGCAATCCTCCGGCGCCTCGCTGGTCTCGTTCAATCTCGACGCCTTCACCTCCTACGGCCACGAGCAGGGTGACAATGCGCCGGTGTCTGAGGCCGCGGCCTTCGCCTACACCACGGCGCTGAACCGGTTCCTCGCCCAGGGCAGCACCAACCGCCTTCAGGTCGGCGATGCCTCGACCGTATTCTGGGCCGAGGCCGCGACGCGCGAGGCAGCCGCCGACGCCGAGGATGCGTTCGCCGCGCTGATGGGGGCCGAGCGCGTCGACGAGGCCGCCGAGGGCAAGCGCGTCGGCGACATGCTGGCCCTTATCCGCAGCGGTCAGAAGCTGTCCGCGCTGCGCCCCGACCTGGCCGAGGGCGTTCGTTTCCACGTCCTGGGCCTGGCGCCCAATGCCGCGCGATTGTCGGTGCGCTTCTGGCTGGACGACGATTTCGGCGTGATTGCCACGCGGCTGATCGACCATCAGGCCCGTATGCGGATCGAGCCGCCCCCGCGCGATGCCAACCCATCGTTCTGGCGGTTGCTGATCGAGACCGCGCCGCTGCGCAAGACCGACAACATCCTGCCCAATCTGGCCGGCGACTGGCTGCGCGCCATTCTCGATGGCCGGCCCTATCCGCTGACCCTGCTTTCGACGCTGCTGATGCGGCTACGTGCCGACAAGGATGTCAACGGCCTGCGCGCCGCCATGCTGAAGGCGCTGGTCATCCGCAATTTTCCAACGATGGAGGTGCCGGTGTCGCTCGACCCCGCCAAGACCGATCCGGGTTATCTGCTCGGCCGCCTGTTCGCGGCCTATGAATATGTCCAGACCCAGGCACTGGGAGGCAAGGTCAACGCCACCATCCGCGACCAGTATTACGGCACGGCCTCGGCCACGCCGCGCGCCGTCTTTCCGGCGTTGCAGCGCAAGGCCACGCACCATCTGGCCCGGCTGCGCAAGGACCGGCCGAAATCCTACGTCTTCGTCGACAGCAAGATCGGCGCGATCTTCGAGCTGGCCGATCCCGACAGGCTGTTCCTGCCGACCCTGAGCGCCCAGCAGCAGGCGCTGTTCGCCGTCGGCTACTACCACCAGCGCAACGATTTCTATCGCGGCAAGGACGATCCCGCCGCCGAACCCAAGGCTATCGAGGAGGCCGCCCGATGACCGCGCTTGCCCAGCGTCACGATTTCGTTTTCCTGTTCGACGTCACCAACGGCAACCCGAACGGCGACCCCGATGCCGGCAACCTGCCGCGGCTGGATCCGGAGACCAACCGCGGCCTCGTCACCGACGTCAGCCTGAAGCGCAAGATCCGCAACTATGCCGAGCTGGCGCGCGGCGGCGAGCCGGGCTTCCGCATCTACGTGCAGGAGGGCTCGGTGCTGAACGACCGGCACCGCGAAGCCTACAGGGCATTGCGGCCCGATCAGGAGAAGGTTGCGACCGAGAAGAAGCTGAACCCGCAGAACGACGCCGAGGCGGCCGCGCTGACCAAATTCATGTGCGACAATTTCTTCGACGTGCGCACCTTCGGCGCGGTGATGAGCACCGGCATCAATGCCGGCCAGGTCAAGGGGCCTGTGCAGATCACCTTCGCCAGTTCGGTCGAGCCGGTGGTGCCGCTGGAAATCTCTATCACCCGCATGGCTGCGACCTCGTCGGAGGAAAAGGCGAAGCGCGAGGATGGTGCCGACGAAGATGAGCGGCGCGACAATCGCACGATGGGCCGCAAGCATGTCGTGCCCTACGGGCTCTATCGCGCCCACGGTTTCGTCTCGGCCAAGTTTGCCGAACGCACGGGGTTTTCGGATGCCGATCTCGCCTTTCTGTGGGAGGCGCTGCAGAACATGTTCGAGCATGACCGGTCGGCGGCGCGCGGCGAAATGGCGGCGCGCAAGCTGGTGGTCTTCCGCCATGCCAGCGCGCTGGGCAATGCCCAGGCGCACGCCTTGTTCGATCGGGTCACGGTCGGCCGCGCGGTGGGCGACGAGACGCGACCGCTCGACGATGGCCGCATCGACAACCTGCCGCCGGCCCGCCGCTTCGCCGACTATCGCATTGCTGTCGACACCGCGGGTTTGCCCGACGGGGTGGAGGTGCTTGAATTCCTTTGATCGAACCGGACGGCAGGATCGGGCGGGTGGCCGAAGATGAAGAGCCGGTACCGATCTCGGCCCTGCAGCACGTCGTGTTCTGCCTGCGCCAGGCCGCGCTGATCCATGTCGAGCGGCTATGGGCGGAGAACCGCTTCACCGCCGAAGGGCAGGTCCTGCACCTGTCGATCGACGAACCCGGCGCGCGTCGCCGCCGCGGCTTGCGCCGGGTCACCGCGTTGCCGGTGGCGAGCCGGCGGCTCGGCCTGGCCGGGGTCGCCGACGTGGTCGAATTCCATCGCGATGCCGATGGCGGCGAGACGCCGTTCCCGATCGAGTTCAAGCGCGGCAAGCCCAAGCCCCATCGCGCCGACGACGTGCAGCTTTGCGCTCAGGCACTGTGCCTTGAGGAAATGACCGGGCGTGCCGTGCCGGAAGGCGCGCTGTTCTATGGCGAAACCCGGCGGCGGCTGGTCGTGCCGATCGATGCCGATCTGCGGCGGCTGACCGAGGATGCGGCCGCCGCCATGCGCCGCCTGATCGCCGACCGGCACACGCCGCCGGCCGTATACAAGGCCGGCAAATGCCGCGTCTGTTCGCTCAACGAATTGTGCCGGCCGCAACTGTCGGGTCGGTCCGCGGCGGCCTGGCGGGACCGGATGGTGGTGGAGATGCTCGCCGCGGACGGCGTGCCGTGAAGCGTCTGCTCAACACCCTCTACGTGACGACCGAAGGCGCCGGGTTGCGCAAGGATGGCGAGAACGTGGTGGTCGAGATCGACGGGGCCGAGCGGGCGCGCGTGCCGCTGCACATGTTGGGCTCGCTGGTCGTGTTCGGGGCCATCTGGCTCTCGCCGCCGCTGATGCAGGCCTGTGCCGCCGCCGGCATCGCCATCGTCCTGCTCGATCGGGCGGGTCGCTTCCAGGCGCGGGTAGAGGGACCGGTCAGCGGCAATGTCCTGCTGCGGCGGGCGCAATATCGTGCTGCCGATGATGCCGAGGGCATCGTGCGCAGCCTGATTTCCGGCAAGATCGGCAATCAGCGCGCCGTGCTGATGCGGGCATTGCGCGACCAACCTGCCGCCGATGCCGAGTTGGCGGCGGCTGCGGAGCGGCTCGGCCTCATCCTCAGGCGGGTCGCGCTTGGCCCGGGTGATGTCGATGCGCTGCGGGGCTGTGAGGGCGAGGCTGCGGCACTCTATTTTGGCGTCTTCGATCGGTTGATTCGCAGCAGCGAGCCTGCCATGCGTTTCACCGGGCGTTCGCGTCGCCCGCCGCTCGATCCGGTCAATGCGCTGCTCTCGTTCCTGTACACCCTCCTGACCCATGATTGCCGCAGTGCGGCCGAGGGTGTCGGCCTCGATCCGGCGGTCGGCTTCCTGCATCGCGAACGGCCGGGCCGGCCAAGCCTCGCCCTGGACCTGATGGAGGAGTTGCGTCCGATCCTGGCAGATCGCCTGGCGCTTTCCCTGATCAATCGCCGTCAGATCGGTCCGGGTGATTTCGAGGTACGTGACGGCGGCGCGGTGTTGCTGACCGATGACGGGCGGCGCACGGTGCTGACTGCCTGGCAGGAACGCAAGAAGGAGGAGCGGCGCCATCCCTTCCTCGGCGAGGCCGCCTCGCTCGGCCTGGTGCCTCATCTGCAAGCCTTGCTGCTCGCCCGCCATCTGCGCGGCGATCTCGATGCCTACCCGCCCTGGCTTTGGAAATAGGCGATGATGATTCTCGTGACCTACGATGTCAGAACTTCCGATCCTGGGGGAGCTGCGCGCCTGCGCCGGGTCGCGAAGTCCTGCCGCGATTTCGGCCAGCGCGTGCAGTTTTCGGTCTTCGAGATCGAGGTCGATCCGGCACAGTGGGCGACACTGAAGGCTAAGCTCGAACGGCTGATCAAGCCCGACATGGACAGCTTGAGGTACTATTACCTGGGCACGAACTGGCAACGCCGCGTCGAACATGTCGGCTGCAAGCCGGCGACGGACCTGAACGGCCCGTTGATCGTTTGATTGACCGGCGAGCCAGCCAGCGGCCATAGGTTCATCGGTGCGAACCCCAAGCGAACCCGGAATCTCCGGCGGGTTCGCACATATGTCAGTTCTTTGACATCGTTAAGGAATTTTACGAGGACTGCGATGGCGGGATCCTCTCGTTGACACTCGGACGGCCGGTCGGCGCCTCCAGGCCTGTTTTCCGAGCCCGCACAAACGGGTAGGAATAGGCGGTCGCTCCCCGCGCGGGAGCGTGGGTCGAAACCAGGTTTGGCGGGCCTTCGGCGAGCGTAGCGGGGCGTCGCTCCCCGCGCGGGAGCGTGGGTCGAAACGTTTTCGGATCGAAAAAGCCTATTGACGCCCACGCGTCGCTCCCCGCGCGGGAGCGTGGGTCGAAACTCCTTGCGATGCGCGGGCGCGAGCGCCGCGGTCGTCGCTCCCCGCGCGGGAGCGTGGGTCGAAACAGGCTGTCCTTGGTCGCCAGCGCCTCGAAAGCGCTGTCGCTCCCCGCGCGGGAGCGTGGGTCGAAACCCCGGCAAGTACGACAACAAGTTCGCGCCGAAGCGTCGCTCCCCGCGCGGGAGCGTGGGTCGAAACATCACCTCGAATGCGTCGTACACGCTGGCGACCGCGTCGCTCCCCGCGCGGGAGCGTGGGTCGAAACACCTTGGCCCACGCCTTGATGGCCACGCCGTAGCGTCGCTCCCCGCGCGGGAGCGTGGGTCGAAACAATCTCGGTCATGTGGTGGCCCTGCGCAGTCACCGGTCGCTCCCCGCGCGGGAGCGTGGGTCGAAACGAGTTCGTAGGCCAAAACGCGGCCCTGGCTGTCGTCGCTCCCCGCGCGGGAGCGTGGGTCGAAACCCGTATTCCAGGGCGGCCCGGCCTATCGGTTGGCGTCGCTCCCCGCGCGGGAGCGTGGGTCGAAACGCAGTCTTCGCCCGCTTGCGGTCGCCGGCCTTCGTCGCTCCCCGCGCGGGAGCGTGGGTCGAAACGGGCTGACGGTCGATCAGTGGCAGCCGGCGATGGTCGCTCCCCGCGCGGGAGCGTGGGTCGAAACGAGCATCATCGCGTGCGTGGTCGGGGTGATAACGTCGCTCCCCGCGCGGGAGCGTGGGTCGAAACAAAATCCTCGTCGGCAAGCGACACACAGGACAGGGGTCGCTCCCCGCGCGGGAGCGTGGGTCGAAACGATCGAGCCGTCGGCGTCCTGCACGCGCACCCGGGTCGCTCCCCGCGCGGGAGCGTGGGTCGAAACAGGAATGGATTCAGCGCTTTTTCAGCGGGCGCGAAGGTCGCTCCCCGCGCGGGAGCGTGGGTCGAAACCAGCTGGCCAGCGCCAACTATGACGCGCAGCTGGTCGCTCCCCGCGCGGGAGCGTGGGTCGAAACGGCGCGGGCCGCGTCGCGTGCCGGCCGGTGAGCGCGTCGCTCCCCGCGCGGGAGCGTGGGTCGAAACCGTGTATCGGCGACGCTCGCCAACAGCGAAATGAGTCGCTCCCCGCGCGGGAGCGTGGGTCGAAACCTGTGCCGGCGCGCGTCGCCAGCGTGCCCGTCGTGTCGCTCCCCGCGCGGGAGCGTGGGTCGAAACTTAGTCGGCACCGGGGGACGGTCGCGCGTGGCGAGTCGCTCCCCGCGCGGGAGCGTGGGTCGAAACGCTCTGTCCCTGAACGCCTTGCGCCACGCAAACGGTCGCTCCCCGCGCGGGAGCGTGGGTCGAAACATGCTGTCGACATACGAGGAACACGGCGCGGATAGTCGCTCCCCGCGCGGGAGCGTGGGTCGAAACCTCGCCCTTCAGCCCGCCGCTGAGCGACCAGGGCGTCGCTCCCCGCGCGGGAGCGTGGGTCGAAACCCTATCTTGTCAAGGAATGGGTGAAAGGCAAGAAGTCGCTCCCCGCGCGGGAGCGTGGGTCGAAACATGGGCAAGCATCTTAACATCGTTGCTATGGGAACGTCGCTCCCCGCGCGGGAGCGTGGGTCGAAACCCCGTAGCGACGTCGGGAAGCTCGACGGATCTGTAGTCGCTCCCCGCGCGGGAGCGTGGGTCGAAACCCGGTCCGCGAGGACCTGGACCGCAGCGTCACGCTGTCGCTCCCCGCGCGGGAGCGTGGGTCGAAACCCGGCCGCTGGTCGTCAGCGGATCCGGTCAGGTAGTCGCTCCCCGCGCGGGAGCGTGGGTCGAAACGCGAACGGCTCGTCAATCACCGCTTTCCTCCCAGTGTCGCTCCCCGCGCGGGAGCGTGGGTCGAAACCGGCGCTGTCGCCTATCTCGTTCATCCAGAAAAGGTCGCTCCCCGCGCGGGAGCGTGGGTCGAAACGACGATGCCGTCAAGCGCGCCGCCGCCGGCGTCGTCGCTCCCCGCGCGGGAGCGTGGGTCGAAACGATCATGGCCGGCGTCGGGACGTTGGTCGCGGACGTCGCTCCCCGCGCGGGAGCGTGGGTCGAAACAACTCGACCTCGTCGACGATCGCCACGTTTACCGTGTCGCTCCCCGCGCGGGAGCGTGGGTCGAAACCCGGTTGCGGCGGATCGCCTCGGCCGTGGTGGTCGTCGCTCCCCGCGCGGGAGCGTGGGTCGAAACGTTCACGGGGTTTCGTTACCGTTTCCGTACCGGACGTCGCTCCCCGCGCGGGAGCGTGGGTCGAAACATTTTCGCGGCCCGTGCCTCCGACCTGATCGAAGGTCGCTCCCCGCGCGGGAGCGTGGGTCGAAACCCTGACGTGCTGCTGCTGCGGTGACTGGGCAGGCCGTCGCTCCCCGCGCGGGAGCGTGGGTCGAAACGGTCGGGGGCAGCGCCGCGGTCGTGTCGGCAAACTGTCGCTCCCCGCGCGGGAGCGTGGGTCGAAACTCCGTTGGGACGCCGACCACACAGGCGCCCCGGCCGTCGCTCCCCGCGCGGGAGCGTGGGTCGAAACTATCGGCGCGGCATCGCCGCGACGCTCGGGATCGTCGCTCCCCGCGCGGGAGCGTGGGTCGAAACGAAATCTGCGCCATCGGTGCTGGCGCTGGACGCGCTGTCGCTCCCCGCGCGGGAGCGTGGGTCGAAACAACCGCGCCCATGTCGCCCGGCTGCTCGAACTGGGTCGCTCCCCGCGCGGGAGCGTGGGTCGAAACAATGAGGTCGTCTGGGGCATCCCCGGACCATCGGGGTCGCTCCCCGCGCGGGAGCGTGGGTCGAAACGCTTTCGCGGCACCCCGGAAACGGAAGCCCGCGCCGTCGCTCCCCGCGCGGGAGCGTGGGTCGAAACCTTTTCGATGGTGTCGCGGTGCTTGTCGTAGACGTCGCTCCCCGCGCGGGAGCGTGGGTCGAAACACCGTTAGCGCGCCGTATACCGCCGGGCACACGCGTCGCTCCCCGCGCGGGAGCGTGGGTCGAAACGATCCTAAAACGATTATTGGGCACCTAAAACAGCGTCGCTCCCCGCGCGGGAGCGTGGGTCGAAACATCTACGGGCGCAATACCGACAAGTACGGCCTGACGTCGCTCCCCGCGCGGGAGCGTGGGTCGAAACGCCGACCGCGGATGCGACGTTCTCGCTCGGTACCGTCGCTCCCCGCGCGGGAGCGTGGGTCGAAACCAGGAGCTATATTCGCGATGCCCGGGACCGGCTTGTCGCTCCCCGCGCGGGAGCGTGGGTCGAAACGGTCCAAGCCGAAACCTGCTCGTTGATCGAGGATGGTCGCTCCCCGCGCGGGAGCGTGGGTCGAAACGCCGTCGGGGAATACCGCGTCGACGACACGCTGCGTCGCTCCCCGCGCGGGAGCGTGGGTCGAAACCGGCCATACCAAATCCGACGAGTCCGACGGACCCCGTCGCTCCCCGCGCGGGAGCGTGGGTCGAAACACCAGCAAGGGAGCAACCAAAATGACCGCCGCCAAGGTCGCTCCCCGCGCGGGAGCGTGGGTCGAAGCATGTGACGGGGGCCAGGTGGCGGCAGATTTTCGGCGCGACGGTCGCGCGCCTGGCCCGCTGGCTGGTCCGGCGGAGGCTAACCCGCCGATGCCGGCCTGTCGACCGGCGTTTCGGCCTAGCCGCCGCCCCAACCCGGACCGTCACGCGGGCAGGCGGTTTATCTTCGCCGCTAGGCCGTCACAAATCGTCCCAAACCGGCGGGTCCGAATTTTCCGGGGTTGACCGCGGCCAGCGTCGGAGGGGCCTGTACGGGGCTGATTTTCGGGGTCGGGTTGCCTCCCGGTCCGCCCGGTGATAAATTCAGGCCCGTGATCGCCGCGGCAGCGGTGAAATCGGTGTTGCCGTACTGCGCCCAGGCTTCGGCCTGGCCGTGGGCTGCAGCCGGACCCCCCGGTAGGCAGGAAGCGGGTGTTGCGACCCGACGCGGCGGTCATACAGAGCCCATCACCAATTCGTATTGCGCCCCCGGTCTGACGGTAAGTTGCTCGCGGCTGACCAAGCCTGCGGTCGCAACCCAATTGTGGCGCTGGATGTCCAGGCGCTTCTCCCGATCCCCCAGCTTGACCGCCAGCTTACCCAAGCGAGCCTCGCCGGGGACTTCGAACACATAGAGCAGCTGCGGCGAGGCTGCCTGCGTGTCGTAAAGCACCGCCTTGGGCCGGGCGAGCAGCTCGGCCAGTCTCGGCGCCAGGCTCTCCGGCAGGGCCTGGCCCCGGCGCCGCTTCATCTCACGGAACATGTGGACGATCTGGCGGTCGCCGATGCCGATGTCGCGCGTGACCGGGTCGACGTGCTTGCCCGCCAGAAACGCGACGATGGCCGGCGCCAGGCTGCCGATGGTCCGCGCCTCGCCGGTGGCGCGCTGCTCGCCGCTGGCCACCGCCGCCGCCCAGTCGGCCGTATCGCGCTCCCGCACCTCGGCCGCCTGGCGCGCGCCCGGGTTGGCCATCTCGTCCGGGGTGAACGGCTTGGCCCCGGGGTGCGTCACCTCCCAGCTCACCATCATCGGCAGGCTCTCGCAGCCGCAGTTGATCGTTTCGCCCGGCGGGGCCTTCGGGTCGCGCGGGTGCATGATCTCGATGCCGCCGACGTCGAACGCCTCGGCGGCTTGCGGATCTGGCCATCGGCCAGATCGTGGGTGACGCGGCTGTGGCGCTTGCCCGACCGGCGCCATTGCTTCCGCAGGCCCGGCAGCAGGTCGGTCGCCTGCAGCGTCGCTCCCCGCGCGGGAGCGTGGGTCGAAACGGTCGGGGGGCCGGTCAAGCGCGGCCAATGGCGCCTCCAACGCTTCCATTGCACCATGCTGGTTGAAACGGCCTGACCGTGCGCGTCGAGGTGCCTGGTCGTACACGAGAACCCGGATCGGCTCCGCTTTGCCGCTAGCTACCGGCAATCGGCGGCCCCGCACAGATTGTCGTCATCCCTTTCCCAACTGCTCCACCACCGCATACCACAGCGCGAACGCCTCCCCGCTGCCCGGATCGCGCGGCTGCGGGCGCACCGAGGTCGTCACCATCACCAGACCGCTCGCCGGGTCGACGAACATCTGCTGGCCGTGGATGCCGACCAGGGCAAACATCCGGCGCGGGCTTTTCAGGATCCACAGCTGGTAGCCGTAACCGGTCGAGCGGCTGACCCGGCCGGGGGCCAGGAAGTCGTCGCCAGGCGCCACCGTCGTCGCGTCGAGCAGCCATTGCCGGGGAATGATCTGCCGGCCGTCCCAGCGGCCGTCCTGGGCCAGCAGGCGGCTGAGCCGGGCGTAGTCGCGCAACGTCGCGTTGAAGCAGCAGGGCGCCACTTCCTGGCCGTGGCCGTCCAGCACCCAGGTCGCATCGGCCTCGGCGCCGATCGGGCCCCAGATGCGCGATTGAAGGTAGGACGACAGGCTTTCGCCGGTCGCCGCCGCAACCACCAGGCCGAGTGTCTCGGTCTCGGCGCCGGCATAGTGGAAGAGCGTGCCCGGCGGGGCGTCGCGGTCGTTGAACTGGCGCAGGATGTCGGCCGCCGGCTTGCCCGGGCGGCCGAACAGCCCGGCCATCAGCCGGGCCGAATCGTCGCTGCCGCCGTAATCCTCGGTGAAGCGGATGCCCGAGGCCATGTGCAGCAGGTCGCGGATCCTGGTTCCGCCATAGCCGCTGCCGGCCAGTGCCGGCACATAGGCCCCGGCCGGGTCGTCGATCGAGCGGATCCTGCCTTCGGCCACCGCGATGCCGACCAGCAGCCCGACGATGGTCTTGGCCATCGACATCGAGGTGAAGCGGTCGCGGTCGGTGCGGCCGTACTGGTAATGCTCGTAGAGGATGGTGTCGCCGCGCAGGATCAGGAGGCCGGTCGCCGGGTTGGTGGCGAGATAGCCGGCCAGGTCCTTCTGCGCGCCCTGGTGCCGGTAGGTCACCACCGGTTCGGCCGGGGCATAGTCGAACCCCGACGGGGTCGCCGCCCGCGCCACGAGGCGCGACCTGTAGAGCTGGTCGAAATGGCTGAACCGGCCGACCAGCGTGCCCTGGGCCCGGCCGCTCGACGGCTTGCCGATCGGATAGCCCTCGGCCCGGCCATAGGCCGCGGCATCCGGCCCGTCGTCGGAGAAGACCGGGGCGGCGGCGGACGGGCCGATGGCAGACGGGCCGGCGGCCCAAAGGGCCGCGGCCAATACCAGCGCCGCCGCGCGCCTCACGGCCCGCGCCGCTTCTTCTGCGGGCGGGCGGGGCGCTGGCCGGCCCGGCCCTTGGTCGAACGCGCCGGGCCGGAGGAGGGCCCCAGCGTCGGCTTGAGGCTGAGCGCCGTGCCGGCCATGCCGATTTCGAGGTCGGCCTGTTCGAGCCGGCGCAGTTCGTCGCGCAGCCGGGCGGCTTCCTCGAATTCGAGATTGGCCGCGGCATCGCGCATCCGCTTTTCCAGGTCGGCCAGGTGGCTCTTCAGGTTGTGGCCGACCAGGTGGCGGGTCTCGTCGTCGCCGGTGTCGACGGTGAAATGGTCGTTCTCGTAGACCGATTGCAGGATGTCGCCGATCTGCTTGCGCACGCTTTCCGGCGTGATGCCGTGCTCGACGTTGTAGGCCTGCTGCTTCTCGCGGCGCCGCGCGGTCTCGTCCAGCGCCTTCTTCATCGAGGGGGTGATCTTGTCGGCATACAGGATCACGCGGCCGTCGACATTGCGCGCCGCGCGCCCGATGGTCTGGATCAGCGAGGTGGCCGAACGCAGGAAGCCTTCCTTGTCGGCGTCGAGGATGCAGACCAGCGAGCATTCGGGGATGTCGAGCCCCTCGCGCAGCAGATTGATGCCGACCAGCACGTCGAAGGCGCCAAGCCGCAGGTCGCGGATGATCTCGATACGCTCCAGCGTGTCGATGTCGGAATGCAGGTAGCGCACCTTGATGCCCGCTTCCGACAGGTATTCGGTCAGGTCCTCGGCCATCTTCTTGGTCAGGGTGGTGACCAGCACGCGGCCGCCCTTGGCGATCACCGCCTTGCATTCGGCGACGAGGTCGTCGACCTGGTGCTCGACCGGCCGGATGTCGCAGACCGGGTCGATCAGCCCGGTGGGGCGGATCACCTGCTCGGCGAACACGCCGCCGGCCTGTTCCAGTTCCCAGGCCGCCGGCGTCGCCGAGACATAGATGGTCTGCGGCCGCAGTCGGTCCCATTCGAGGAAGCGCAGCGGCCGGTTGTCGATGCAGGACGGCAGGCGGAAGCCGTATTCGGCCAGGGTCGCCTTGCGCCGGAAGTCGCCGCGGAACATGCCGCCGATCTGGGGCACGGTGACGTGGCTTTCGTCGATGATCACCAGCGCGTCTTCCGGCAGGTATTCGAACAGCGTCGGCGGCGGGGCGCCGGGCGGGCGGCCGGTCAGATAGCGGGAATAGTTCTCGATGCCGGCGCAGGCGCCGGTGGCGGCCATCATCTCCAGGTCGAAGTTCGTCCGCTGCTCCAGGCGCTGGGCTTCGAGCAGCAGGCCGTTTTCCTGGAACCAGGCGAGCCGCTGGGCCAGTTCCAGCCGGATCTGCTTCATCGCCTGGTCGAGCGTCGGGCGCGGCGTCACGTAGTGGCTGTTGGCGTAGAGGCGCACCTGCAGCATCGTCGCCGTCCTATCGCCGGTCAGCGGGTCGAATTCCTGGATCGATTCGATCTCGTCGCCGAACATCGACAGCCGCCAGGCGCGATCCTCCATATGCGAGGGGAAGATCTCGACCACGTCGCCCTTGGCGCGGAACATGCCGCGGGCGAAGGCCGCCTCGTTGCGCTTGTACTGGATCTCGACCAGCCGGCGCAGCAGCTGGGTGCGCTCGATGCGCATGCCCTGTTCCAGGGTCAGCGTCATCTCCGAATAGGTCTCGACCGAGCCGATACCGTAGATGCAGGAGACCGAGGCGACGATGATCACGTCGTCGCGTTCGAGCAGCGCCCGCGTCGCCGAATGGCGCATCCGGTCGATCTGCTCGTTGATCGCCGAATCCTTCTCGATATAGGTGTCCGAGCGCGGCACATAGGCCTCGGGCTGGTAATAGTCGTAGTAGGAGACGAAGTATTCCACCGCGTTGTTGGGGAAGAACGCCTTCATCTCGCCGTAGAGCTGGGCGGCCAGCGTCTTGTTCGGGGCCAGGATCAGCGCCGGCTTGCGCGTGCGCTTGATCACCTGGGCCATGGTGAAGGTCTTGCCCGAGCCGGTGACGCCGAGCAGCACCTGGTCGCGCTCGCCGCGCAGCACGCCGTCGGTCAGCTCCTCGATCGCCCGCGGCTGGTCGCCCGCCGGCTCGAACGCCGATTGCAGGTCATAGGCGATGCCGCCCTCGGCCTTCGGCGGCCGGGCCGGCCGCTCGGGGATGTAGAGGGGGTACTGGCTGATGAAGGTGTCGGGATCGGGCAGTGTACGGTCCATGGCCCCGACAATATAGGGCGGCCCGGGCCGAACATAAAGGGAACTGATGTAACCGCCGTCAGCGCCCGCCGGTGCCCCAGGCGACGCCCGAGGCGAACAGATAGCCGGAGCCGTAGATGGTGCGGATCAGCTTGGGGTTGGTGGGATCGTCCAGCAGCTTCTGGCGCAGCCGCGAGATGCGCACGTCGATCGAGCGGTCATAGGCCTGGGTGGCGCTGCCGCAGGCTTCCATCAGGTAATCGCGGGTCAGGACCCGGTTGGGCGCCCGCACCAGGATTTCGAGCAGCTGGGATTCCGCGCGGCTCAGCCGCACGGCAGTGCCGTCGGGCGCGGTCAGCGCATGGGCGGCGGTATCGAACTGCCAGCCGGCGAAGGCGGCGACATGGCCGCGCGCGGTCTCGGCCCGGTCGAGCCGGCGGGCGATGCGGTTGATGCGGGCCACCAGCTCGCGCGCCTCGAACGGCTTGGCGAGATAGTCGTCGGCGCCGAGTTCCAGCCCCAGCACCTTGTCGGCCAGGTCGCCGCGCACGGTCAGCACGATCGAGGCGAAGCCGCGGTCGTAGAGCGCGCGCACGACGTCGAGGCCCGACATGTCGGGCAGGCCGAGATCGACGACGCAGACCACCGGCTGCAGCGCGCCGACCTCGGCCAGGATGTCGCGGCCGCGGGTGAAATGGCGGGAGTCGTAGTCGAAGGCGGTCAGCGCGCGGGCGATCAGCTGGTAGATGTCGGCATCGTCCTCGACGACGGCGACGAGCTTGCGCGGCGCCCCGGTCATGCCGCCCCCAGGATCGAGCGGGCGAGCTGTTCGCGCACGAACGGCTTGCGCAGCACCGGCCAGTCGCGCTCTTCATCCGCTGTCAGCGTCGCGGTATCGGCATAGCCCGAGACCAGGACGACGCGCAGCTCGGGCCGCTGGCCGCGGGCATAGCGGGCGAGGCCGAGCCCGTCCAGCCGGCCCGGCATCATGATGTCGGAGACCAGCAGGGTGATTTCCGGGATCGAATCGATCAGGGCCTGGCCCTCCAGCGCATCGGATGCCTCCAGCACCTGGTAGCCCAGCTCCAGCAGCTGCCGGCGCGCCACCCGGCGCACCTCCTCGTTGTCCTCGACCAGCAGGACCAGCGCGCCGCCGCTGTTGAAGGCGGCATCCGCGTCGGCCGCCGGCTCGGCCACCGGCAGTTCGGTCGAGCGCGGCAGCAGCAGCGAGATCGCCGTGCCCTTGCCCGGCTCGCTGCGCAGGCGGAAATGCCCGCGCGACTGCTGGACGAAGCCGTAGACGATCGAGAGCCCGAGGCCCGAGCCGCCGCCGAACGGCTTGGTGGTGAAGAACGGTTCGAGGGCATGGGCCATCGTCGCCTCGTCCATGCCGTGGCCGGTGTCGACGACGCTCAGGGCGACATAGTCGCCGGGCGGCACCTCGGCCCACTGGTCGCCCTGCGGGGCGGTCAGGTACTCGGTCTTGAACGACAGCACGCCGCCATCGGGCATCGCGTCGCGCGCGTTGATGGCGAGGTTGACCAGCGCGTTCTCCAACTGGTGGGGATCGGCATGGGCGGGCCAGCCGCCGGCCTCGTCGGCGCAATGGATGGTGATGGTCCCGGGCAGCGAGCGGCGCAACAGTTGCGCCACGCCGGCAACCAGGCTCGGCACGTCGATGGCGACGGGGTCGAGCGACTGCTGGCGGGCAAAGGCCAGCAGGCGGCGGGTGATGTCGGCGCCGCGATGGCCGGCGCGGATCGCCGGCTCGACGAATTCCTGGAAGACTTCGGCCCCCACCTGCTCGCGCAGCGAGGCGAGGTTGCCGACGATGACGGTGAGCAGGTTGTTGAAGTCGTGGGCGAGGCCGCCGGCCAGCTGGCCGATCGCCGACATCTTCTGCGCCTCGCGCAGGGCGGCTTCGGCCCGCTTTTCCTCGGTCACGTCGAGGCTCAGCAGGAAGATGCCCTGCACGGTGCGGTCGTCGGCGATTTCGGGGATCAGCGTGTTGTGGGTGACGATATCCTCGCCCAGCGCGCTGCGATAGGTGAAGTCGAAGGTGTCGGGCGTGCCGTCCAGCGCGGCGGCGACGCGGTCGAGCAGGCCGTGATAGGCCTCGCCGGGAAACAGCTGGCCCAGCGTCGAGCCGACGATCGCCGGCTGCTGCTGGTTCTGGACCTGCTGGCCCAGGATCTGCGAGAAGCGGCGGTTGGCGAAGGTCAGCCGCAGGTCCTGGTCGACATGGGCGATCGCGGCCGGGATCACGTCGGTGATCAGCCGCAGCCGCTCGCGGCTGATCTGCAGCGCGCCCGAGGTTTCCTGCAGTTCGCGCACCTTGCGGTGCAATTCCTCGTTCAGGCCGCGCAATTCGATGGTGCGCTGGTTGGCGCGGGCCTCCAGCTCGTCGTTGCGGGCAGGCGTCAGCATCTCGGCGGCGCTGCGCTCGCTGATGTCGGTATAAACGGTGACGAAGCCGCCCGAGGCCAGCGGCGTGGTCTGCGTCGCCAGCACCTGCTGGTCGAGCGAGGCGCGTTCGCTGTAGAACCGCGTGCGGGCGCGGGCGGCGGCGACGCGGACGCGCACCAGTTCCTCGACGTCGACATGGCCGTAATCGCCGCGCCGGGCCATGAAGCGCAGCAGCTCGGCGAAATCGACGCCGTGGCGCACCACCGCGCGCGGCAGCTGCAGCAGTTCGAGGAAGCGGCGGTTCCAGCCGATCAGCCTCAGGCCGTCGTCGAAGATCGAGATGCCCTGGTCGATATGGTCGAGCGCGACCCGGAGCAGATCGGCTTCGGTGGTGTCGTCGCGCGCTGCCATCGGCGGTCAATCTAGTGGCAAGCACCCGCCTTGGCTATAGTGGCCGCAAATCGCGGGAGGAACGGGGATGCGGAGCCAGGCCGAGACGCGGGCGATCTGGGACGAGGGGCTGGAGCGCAACCAGGCCAACTATATTCCGCTGACGCCGCTGACCTTCCTGGCGCGGGCGGCGGCGGTGTTTCCCGAGCGCGAGGCCGTGGTCTACGGTAAGATCCGCCGCGGCTGGGCCGAGACCTACCGGCGCTGCCGCCGCCTCGCCTCGGCGCTGCGCCGGCTGGGCGTGCAGACCGGGGATACCGTGGCGGTGATCGGCACCAACACGCCGGAAATGTTCGAGGCCCATTTCGGCGTCCCGATGGCGGGCGCGGTGCTGAACGCGATCAATACCCGGCTCGACGCCGAGACCGTGGCCTTCATCCTCGAACATTCCGAGGCGCGCGTGCTGCTGGCCGACCGCGAATTCTCGCGCACCGTGGCCCGCGCGCTGGGCCTGGTCGCCAAGCCGCCGATCGTCATCGACATCGACGACCCGGCCTTCGAGGGCGGCGAACTGCTGGGCAACCAGGACTACGAGGCCTTCATCGCCACCGGCGATCCCGATCATGCCTGGGAGGGGCCGGCCGACGAATGGCAGGCGATCGCGGTGAACTACACGCCGTCGGCGACGTCGCGCCCGCGCGGGGCGGTGCACCACCACCGCGGCGCCTATCTGAACGCGATGGCCAACGTGCTGCTGTGGGAAATGGGCAAGCATCCGGTCTTCCTGTGGACCGTGCCGATGTTCCACTGCAACGGCTGGTGCTTTCCCTGGTCGGCGCCGATCGTCGCCGCCACCAGCGTCTGCCTGCGCGAGGTGCGGGCCGAAGCGATCTTCGAGGCGATCCGCAACGAGGGCGTCACCCATTTCTCCGGCGCGCCGATCATCCTGTCGATGATCGAGGAGGCGCCCGAGGCGATGAAGACGAACCTGCCCCACCAGGTGGCGATCCTGACCGGTGGGGCGTCGCCGCCGGCCCCGATCCTGGAGGCGATGGAGCGGCTGGGCCTCGCCGTCTCGCACGGCTATGGCCTGACCGAGGTCTTCGGCCTGGCCACGATCTGCGACTGGCGCGAGGAATGGAATGCGCTGCCGATCGAGGAACGGGCGATGATGCGCGCCCGCCAGGGCGTGCGCAGCCATGTGGTCGAGGCGCTGATGGTCGCCGACCCGGTCACGCTGGAACCGGTGCCGCAGGACGGCCGCACGGTCGGCGAGGTCTTCATCCGCGGCAACGCGATCATGAAGGGCTACCTGAAGGATCCCGGCGGCACGGCCGAGAGCTTCCGCCGCGGCTGGTTCCGCACCGGCGACCTGGCGGTCTGGCATGACGGCGGTTATGTCGAGATCAAGGACCGCTCCAAGGAGATCATCATCTCGGGCGGCGAGAACATCTCGAGCCAGGAGGTCGAGACCATCCTGCTGCGCCATCCCGCGGTGATCGAGGCGGCGGTGGTGGCCAAGCCCGACCCGAAATGGGGCGAAACCCCCTGCGCCTTCGTCACCCTGCACGACGACCTGCCGCTCGACGAGCGCGACATCATCTCGTTCTGCCGCCAGCACCTGGCCCACTACAAGGTGCCGCGCTCGATCGTCTTCGGCCCGCTGCCGAAATCGGCCGGGGGCAGCGTGCAGAAATCGCTGCTGCGCGAGCGGGCCAAGCAGCTGGGGCTCTTGGTCTGAGACGGGCGGGCCGCAGTCGGAAACAATTCGTCACAACCAGGATAAACTCGCGCAACGCCGCCTCCCTAGGCTCTTCCCAATCAGGGAGGCAAACGCGCATGTATTCCAAGCCGATAAGGCTTGCCGATACGCCGGCCACAACGCTCGCCACGTTTCCGCGCTATCTTCTGCGGAACGCGGCCGAGCGCGGGGGCCGTCCGGCGTTCCGCGAGAAGGAATACGGGATCTGGCAGGGCTGGACGTGGTCCGAGGTGCTGGCGGAGACGCGGGCGCTGGCCTTGGGCCTGGCGGATCTGGGTGTGGTGCGGGGGGA
>JAFKFH010000039.1 GCA_017307375.1 Alphaproteobacteria bacterium | reverse complement strand
CGGCAGCGGCACGGTGTAGGCGAAGCTGACGGTCGACGGATCGAAGGTCAGCCAGCCCGGCAGCGGCGCGCCCGAGCTTTGGGCCGCCGAGAAGGTCAGGCTGCCCGGGTTCGAGAACGACGCGGCCAGCGACACCGTGCCCTGGCCCGCGCCCATGGTATTGGCGTTCAGCACCGCGGGCGGCGGGGTCGTCGTCGAGACGAAGGACGGCGGCGGTGCCGGGGTCGGAGTCGGGCTCGGGGTCGGAGTGGGCGTCGGGGTCGGCGTCGGATTGACCGTCGTCTGCCCGATCGCCGCCACGAACACGCGGTTCACGCTTACTAGATTGTTCAACTGCGGCAGCGAACCGAAGCTGACCGGCGCGTTCGAAAAGATCCCGGTGGCGACGACATTGGTGCCGGACAGGGCGACCGGCCGCAGCGTGAGCGTGGCCCCCGCCCCGCCGTAGTTCTGCGCCCAGGTGACCGCGCCGCTGCCGTTCAGGCGGATGACCAGCCCGTCCTGGGTGCCGATGCGCGACAGGGTGGTGCCGCCGATATCGATCGTGGCGCCGTTGAAGTAGCCGCCGGCATAGACGTTGCCGCTGCCGTCGACGCGCACCCCCAGGCCGTTGGTGGCTGCCGCCCCGGTGGTGCCGTAGTTGCGGGCCCAGACGGTATTGCCCGCTGTATCGATCTTGGCGATCACCATGTCGGTCGACGACGTGCTGTTCTTCGTCAGGATGGTGCCGCCGACATCGAGATTGCCGCCGCTGAAGCTGGCGATGAAATAGCTGTTGCCGTCGCGGTCGACATCCATGCCGTTGAGCGGCGTGTTCGCGAAACTCAGGTTCGTGCTGGCGCCGTAATTCTTCGCCCAGACCGGGGTGCCGGCCGTGCTCAGCTTGGCGATATAGAGATTGAGAAGGCCGGTGCCCGTCCGGGTGAGGGTCGTACTGCCGAAGGCCATGCTGGTGCCGCTGAAAGCACCATAGGTATAGACGTTGCCGTTCGGATCGACACCGACATTGGGGCTTGCCACCGCGGCGCCGGTACCACCGAAGTTGGTGATCCAGGTGACCGTGCCGTCGCTGGCCAACAGCTTGGCGACGATCAGGTCTGTGGTACCGATCCTGGTCAGCATCGTCCCGCCGATGACCGTGCTGACCGACCCGCTGTAAGAGCCCGAAATCACCGGGTTGTTCGAAGCGTCGAGCGCGACACTGTTGACGCTGATCCGGCCGACAGTGCCCGCGGGCAGGCTGTCGGCCCAAACCACCGAACCGTCGGTCGCGAGCTTGGCGATGAAACCGTCCTGGGTGGCGTTGGTGCTGAGGGCGAGGGTCGTCGTGCCGATCGTGACCGAGCCGGTGGCGAAGTATCCCACCAGGTAGACATTGCCGGACGGATCGGCGACCGCACCGTAGCTGGAGAAGCTGCCGTTGTTCGTGCTGCCGAAATTCTGGGCCCAGACGACGCTGCCGCTGGGCGAAATCTTGGCCACCCAGATGTTGGTGCGGCTTCCGACATTGGTCAGGGTTACACTGCCGATCGTGGCGGACGAACCGTTGAACTGCCCGTAGACATAGACGTTGCCGGCGGAATCGCTGCCGATCGCCTCGGCATTCTCGGTCGATGCCGCCAGCGCCCAGGCCGGACTGGGCGTCACCGTCTGGGCGGCAACCGGCGCAAGGTTGCCAGCCAGAACCAGGATGAACAGTGCAAGGGACGCGAAAAACCTGACCGGCAAAACTTCTGCCAGCGCCGGACAACCACGCATCGAAGATCTCCCTGACGTCGAACCACAAGCCATCAGGCCGGGGGGGGTTACCGACATCGGCAGGCAGGCACCCGGCGTTCCGCCCCCATTGAGCGCAGGCCATCGAAGCGATGGCGTGCAGCACATCGATCAACCGGGGGGGGACGAAGGAAATTCCTGACCGTGATGGCGTACCGACCGCCTCTCGACCGCCGGATTACCGTGCAATCAAGATGGCGAAGCCTCAAGGCACGACATGGAACAAGATGGAACAGCTTCTGACGGAATCGAGCACAGGCAGCAATCGCAGGTTGTCGATCAGCACTCGATACAGCGAAAATTGAGAATGGATCAGAAAAAGCGTCATCTGCCGTAATGCGGCACCGTAGAATCCGGGCAGATCGCGACTGATATGATCGTCAATTCGTTGTTGCTGGGTCGAGAGCGCGCCGGGCTGATGTACGCGCTGCCGATCCGCTGAAAGGGGTGCCGCCGGCGGGAGGTGCCGCCGGCGGCATTCCGGTCAGAAGCGCCAGCGGCTGGCGGTGACGGAGCGGCCGTCGGGCAGCTGCACCGTCGCCCGGTCGGTGGCGGTGAAGTTCAGGCGGATGGTGCCGACCAGCGTCGCCGCCGGCTGTCCGCCGCTGCCGGCCGAGGTCCAGGACGAACCGCCGCTGTAGAGATAGAGCTGGCCGCTGAACGTCTGGTCGGCCTCGAC
>JAFKFH010000010.1 GCA_017307375.1 Alphaproteobacteria bacterium | reverse complement strand
GGCCAGATCAACGAGATCGCCTCGGCGATCGCGGCGGCGGTCGAGCAGCAGGGGGCGGCGACCAACGAAATCGCGCGCAATGTCGAGCAGGCGGCGAACGGCACGAAGGAGGCGTCGGCCAACGTGACCGAGGTCAACCAGTCGGCGCGGGAGGCCGGTTCGGCGGCGGGGCAGGTCCTCGACGCCTCGGGCGAATTGTCGCGCCAGGCCGAGCGCCTGCGCGCCGAGGTCGGCGGATTCCTCGACCGCATCCGCGCCGGTTGAACTGCAGGCACTCCCGGGAGGCCAGCCATTCCTGGCTGGCCTCCCGCCGCTGCAGTGCACAAGTTCTTACATCCGGTTGCTTTTTCCCCTGGGGATTTGCTCGCAGAATGTGGGCATCGATTCCGGAGCTATTCCGCTCCCGCCCTGGGGAGGCGCCAATCATGAAGATACGAAGCTTCTTTCTGCTGTGCATGGCGGCGGTGGCCGTCATCAGCCTGGCCTTGTCGGCCGTCATCACCCAGGTCGCCTGGCAGCGGCTGCAGGAGAAGGATGCCGGCATCGCTGCGACCCAAACCTTCGTCGCGACGCTCAAGACCCTTGAACTGCTGACGCTCGAGCGGGCGCCGACCAATACGGTGCTCAACGCCGAGCAGGCCTCCGACCCGGCCGGCAGCAAGCGTCTCGGCGATGCCCGCGCCAATCTCGACAATGCCCTGAAGGATCTGGCCACCCGACTGCCTGCGGACGACAGGGTCGGGCGCGAGCAGATTGCCGGGTTGCAGCGGGCGATCACCGCCACGCGCCTGCCGGTCGATCGCGAGGGGGCCAAGCCCAAGGGGCAGCGCGAACCCAACGTCATGGCCGAAGTCGCCCGCTCCCAGCTGGGCCTGACCGATCTTTACGGACCGATTCTCGCGCGCTCGCTGCAAAGCGTCACGCGTGCGGATCCGGACCTGTCGTCGCTCGCCGCGCTTGCCGCCACGGCCGCCGAAACCCGCGAGGTGTCCGGGCGCAAGGCGTCGTCGGTCGCCGCGGCACTGGCTGCTGGCCGCAAGCTTACGGAAGGCGAGATCATCACGGTCGACCAGCTTGAAGGCCGCGGCGACCAGCTGCGCCGCGGCATCGAGCAATTGCTCGGCCGGATCGATGCCAATCCGGCACTCGACCAGGCCTGGTCGACCGCCAAATCGACCTATTTCGAAGGCGGCGCCCGGATGCTGGCCGACATCGTCGAGGTCGGCCGCAAGGGTGGCACCTACACCGTGACCTATAACCAGTTCAGCGATCGGATCGTACCCAACCTGCAGACCATCCTGGGCGTGCGCGATGCGGCGCTGAAGATGGCACTCGATGCCGCCGAGGAGAAACGCGGCGCGGCGGCGCGCACGCTGTGGCTCGGGGTCGGGTCGATGGTGCTGGTGCTGGTCGTGCTGGGCGGGGTTTCCTGGGCGTTCACCGCGCGTGTCGTCTCGCCGTTGTCGGCGATGACCGGTGTCGTCGGCCGGCTGGCGGGCGGCGAGCGCGACGTGGCGGTACCGTTCCAGGCCCGCGCCGACGAGATCGGGGCGATGGCGAAGGCGGTGGAGATCTTCCGGCAGAACGCGGTCGAGACCGAACGGCTGCAGCAGGAAGCGGTGGAGAGCCGCGTGCGTGAGGCCGAAATGCAGCGGGTGCAGGAAGCGCGCGAGCGCGACGCCGCCGAGGAGCGGCGCCAGCGCGAGGAAGCCGCACGCCAGGCCGAGGCGCAGCGCCAGCGCGATGCCGCCGAGGCACAGCGCCAGGCCGAGATCGCGCGCCAGGGCGAGGCCGAGCGGATGCGCCAGGAGGCCGAGGGCCGGCGCAAGGCCGAACTGCAGGCCCTGGCCAGCTCGTTCGAGACGGCGATCGGCGGGGTGGTCGACGCGGTGGCGTCGGCCGCGACCGAGATGCAGGCGACGTCGACGTCGATGACCGGCATCGCCGATCGCACGGCGCGGCAGTCGCTGGCGGCGGCGACCGCGACCGAGCAGGCGGCGGGCAGCGTGCAGACGGTGGCGTCGGCGTCGGAGGAACTGTCGGCCTCGATCCGCGAGATCGCGGGCCAGGTCGCGACATCCTCGCGCATTGCGTCCAACGCCGTGGCGCAGGCCCGGCGCACGGACGAGATCGTGCAGGGCCTGGCGTCTTCGGCCGAGAAGATCGGCGAGGTGGTCGGGCTGATCAACCAGATCGCGGGTCAGACCAACCTGCTGGCGCTGAACGCGACGATCGAGGCGGCGCGGGCGGGCGAGGCCGGCAAGGGCTTCGCCGTGGTGGCCTCCGAGGTGAAGAGCCTGGCGACGCAGACGGCCAAGGCGACGGACGAGATCGGCCAGCAGATCGGGTCGGTGCAGACGGCGACGCAGTCGGCGGTGGCGGCGATTCGCGAGATCGGCAGCGTGATCGGCCAGATCAACGAGATCGCCTCGGCGATCGCGGCGGCGGTCGAAGAGCAGGGCGCGGCGACCAATGAAATCGCCCGGTCGGTCGAGCAGGCGGCGAACGGCACCCGCGAGGCTTCGGCGAACGTAACCGAGGTCAACCAGTCGGCACGCGAGGCCGGCGCGGCGGCCGGCCAGGTCCTCGACGCCTCGGGCGAATTGTCGCGCCAGGCCGAACGCCTGCGCGCCGAGGTCGGCAGCTTCCTCGGACGTATCCGCGCCGGATGAACCGCAAGCACCGCCGGGAGGGCAGCCTTTGCCGGCTGGCCTCCCGGTGCTGCAGCGCACAAAATCTTACATCCGGCGGCTTTTTTCTCCGACGCTTTGCTCGCAGAATGCGGGCATCGATCCGGGAGCTATGCGGCTCCCACCCCGGGAAGGCCCCAGGACATGAAGATACGAAGCTTCTTTCTGCTGTGCATGGCGGCGGTCGCCGTCATCAGTCTGGCCTTGTCGGCCGTCATCACCCAGGTCGCCTGGCAGCGGCTGCAGGAGAAGGATGCCGGCATCGGCGCCACCGAGGCATTCTCGGTGGCGTTGAAGGCACTCGAACTGCTGGCCCTCGAGCGGGCCCCGACCAACACGGTGCTGAATGCCGAGCAGGCCTCGGACCCGGTGGCAGCCAAGCGTCTCGGCGACGCCCGCGCCATTCTCGACAATACCCTGAAGGACCTGGCCGACCGCCTGCCTGCCGACGACCGGCAGACACGCGACCAGATCGCCAGCCTGCAGCGCTCGATCGCTGCTACCCGCGTGCTGGTCGACCGTGAGGGCGCCAAGCCCAAGGCGCAGCGCGAGGCCAACGTCATGGCGGATGTGGCGCGCACCCAGCTCGCGCTCAACGACATGTTCCTGCCGATCATCGCCCGTTCGCTGCAGAGCGTCACCCGCGCCGACCCGGATCTCGCCGGGCTCGCTGCGGTCGCCGGGGCAGCTGCCGAAACCCGCGAGGTGACAGGACGGAAGGGGGCGTCGATCACCGGCGCGCTGGCCGCGGGCCGCAAGCTGACGGATGCCGAGATCATTGCGGTCGACCAGCTCGAAGGCCGCGGCGACCAGCTGCGCCGCGGGATGGAGCAGCTGTTGGGCCGCATCGACCCCAACCCGGCCATCGATCAGGCCTGGTCGACCGCCAAGTCGCGCTATTTCGAAGGTGGCGCGAGAATGCTGGTCGACATTATCGAAGCCGGGCGCAAGGGCGGCGCCTACCCGGTGAACTATACCCAGTTCATCGAGCGGATCGTGCCGGACCTGCAGAGCATCCTGGGCGTGCGCGATGCCGCGCTGAAGGTTGCAATCGCGGCGGCCGTCGAAAAACGCGGCGCCGCGGCGCGCACGCTGTGGCTGGGTGTGGGGTCGATGGTGCTGGTGCTGGTCGTGCTGGGCGGGGTTTCCTGGGCGTTCACCGCGCGCGTCGTCTCGCCGTTGTCGGCGATGACCGGTGTCGTCGGCCGTCTCGCCGGCGGCGAGCGCGACGTGGCTGTGCCGTTCCAGGCCCGCGCCGACGAGATCGGGGCGATGGCGAAGGCGGTGGAAATCTTCCGGCAGAACGCGATCGAGGCCGAACGGCTGCAGCAGGAAGCGGCGGAGAGCCGCGTGCGCGAGGCCGAGATGCAGCGCGTGCAGGAGGCGCGCGAGCGCGATGCCGCCGAGGAGCGGCGCCAGCGCGAGGAAGCCGCACGCCAGGCCGAGGCGCAGCGCCAGCGCGATGCTGCCGAGGCACAGCGCCAGGCCGAGATCGTGCGCCAGGCCGAAGCCGAGCGGATGCGCCAGGAGGCCGAGGCCCGGCGCCGGTCGGAATTGCAGGCGCTGGCCGGTTCGTTCGACACCGCGATCGGCGGGGTGGTCGACGCGGTGGCGTCGGCGGCGACCGAGATGCAGGCGACGGCGACGTCGATGACGGGGATTGCCGACCGGACGGCACGGCAGTCGCTGGCGGCGGCGACCGCGACCGAGCTGGCGGCGGGCAGCGTGCAGACGGTCGCGTCGGCGTCGGAGGAACTGTCGGCCTCGATCCGCGAGATCGCCGGCCAGGTCTCGACGTCGTCGCGCATCGCGTCCAACGCCGTGGCCCAGGCGCAGCGGACGGATGCGATCGTGCAGGGCCTGGCGTCTTCGGCCGAGAAGATCGGCGAGGTTGTCGGGCTGATCAACCAGATCGCGGGTCAGACCAACCTGCTGGCGTTGAACGCGACGATCGAGGCGGCGCGGGCGGGCGAGGCCGGCAAGGGCTTCGCGGTGGTGGCATCCGAGGTGAAGAACCTGGCGACGCAGACATCGAAGGCGACCGACGAGATCGGCCAGCAGATCGGGTCGGTACAGACGGCGACGCAGGAAGCGGTGGCGGCGATCCGGGAGATCGGCGGGGTGATCGGCCAGATCAACGAGATCGCCTCGGCGATCGCGGCGGCGGTCGAGCAGCAGGGGGCGGCGACCAACGAAATCGCCCGGTCGGTCGAGCAGGCGGCGAACGGCACGAAGGAGGCATCGGTCAACGTCGGACAAGTCAACCAGTCGGCGCGGGAGGCCGGCGCGGCGGCGGGGCAGGTCCTCGACGCGTCGGGCGAATTGTCGCGCCAAGCCGAGCGCCTGCGTGCCGAGGTCGGCAGTTTCCTCGGGCGCATCCGGGCCGGCTGACGCGACGACCGGTCTGAAAAAGAAGACGGCGCCGGATGGCCTCCGGCGCCGTTGCTTTTCCGGGGCGGCCGGTTATTCGGCCGCGGCGGCAGGGCGGGCGACCGCCTGGGGCCGCTCCCGCTCGCGCTTGATCTTCAGCGCCTCGTAGTAGGGCGGGAACGCGGGCCGGTCGATATAGCGGCCGGCACCGCGCACGGTGCGCACGTCGCCATCCTTGTAGACCACCTTGCCCTGGGCGATGGTGACGGTATTGATGCCGGTGACCTCCATGCCCTCGAAGATGTTGAAGTCGACCTTCTGGTGATGGGTCTTGGCCGAGATCCGGCGGCTCTTCTTCGTGTCCCAGACCACCAGATCGGCATCGGCGCCCGCGGCGATCAGACCCTTTCGCGGATAGATGTTGAAGATCTTGGCGGCATTGGTCGAGGTGACCGCGACGAACTCGTTCGGGGTCAACCGGCCCTTGCCGACGCCATGGTGCCACAGCACGTGCATGCGATCCTCGACCCCGCCGGTACCGTTCGGGATCTTGGTGAAGTCGCCCCGGCCCATCGCCTTCTGCGGCGCGCAGAAGCAGCAATGGTCGGTCGCCGTGGTTTGCAGGTGCCCGGCCTGCAGGGCCTTCCACAGCGCCTTCTGGTGTTCGGGCGCGCGGAACGGCGGGCTCATCACATAGGCGGCGGCGGTGTCGAAATCGGGATTCCGATAGACCGAATCGTCGACCAGCAGATGGCCGGCCAGCACCTCGCCGAAAACGCGCTGGCCCTCGCCACGGGCGCGGGTGATCGCCTCGACCGCCTCGATGCAGGAATTGTGCACGACATAGATCGGCACGTTCAGCACCTGGGCGATGCGGATCGCGCGGTTGGCGGCCTCGCCCTCGACCTCGGGCGGCCGCGACAGCGGGTGACCCTCCGGACCGGTGATGCCCTGGCGCAGCATCTCCTGCTGCAGGTGGAAGACCAGCTCGCCATTCTCGGCATGCACGGTGCAGAGGGCGCCAAGTTCGCGTGCCCGCAGGAACGAGTTCACCAGGACCTCGTCCTCGGCCATGATCGCGTTCTTGTAGGCCATGAAATGCTTGAACGAGTTCACGCCGTGCTCATGCACCAGCGTGCCCATGTCCTTGTGGACGCTGTCGTCCCACCAGGTGATGGCGACGTGGAACGAATAGTCGGTCGCGGCCTTTTCGGCCCAGCCGCGCCATTTCCTGTACGCGTCGAGAATGTTTTCCTGCGGCGAGGGAATCACGAAATCGATGATCGAGGTCGTGCCGCCGACCGCACCGGCGGTGGTCCCGCTGAAGAAATCCTCCGACGCGACCGTGCCCATAAAGGGCAGTTCCATGTGGGTGTGCGGGTCGATGCCGCCCGGCATCACCAGGGCCCCGCCGGCATCGACAATCTCGGCACCGGCCGGCGCCTCCAGATCGGGTCCGACGGCCTGGATGACGCCGCCGTCGATCAGCACGTCGGCCCGGACCGACTGGTCGGCATTCACCACGGTGCCGCCGCGAACGAGTATAGCCATGACCTTGTAACCTCCCATCGCTTTCGGCTGAGAGAAGCGCTCTCCTGTACCGGAAAGCCTATGCCCGGTTTGACCAACTGGTCAAGATCGTGATCTCAGAAGCTGGGCGGGGTGCAGGCCGAAATCAGTTCGCAAGGCTCCTTGCCGGCATTGCGGAAGCGGTGCGGCTGGCGGCTGTCGAAATAATAGGCATCACCTGGACCCAAAACGCGCACCTGGTCGCCGACCGTGACTTCGAGCCGCCCGCGAATCACCACCGCCGCCTCCTCGCCCTCGTGGCGCAGCGGCACGCGGCCGGTATCGGCGCCGGGTTCGTAGCGTTCGACCATCACCTGCAGGGCCCGCCCCGACAGGTCGCCGCCGACCTGGCGAAAGCTGATCGGGCCCTTGCCGACCTCGGTCAGTTCGTCGGCGCCGTAGAACACCCGGGCCGATGGCTGCAGGTCGAAGGCGAAGAATTCGGCGAGGCTCATCGGGATGCCGTCCAGCACGCGCTTCAGCGCGCCCACCGATGGATTCATCTGGTTCGATTCGATCAGCGAGATCGTTGCGTTGGTCACGCCCGCGCGCCGGGCCAGTTCGCGCTGGGACAGGTGGTGCATCGTCCGCACCGTCTTCAGCCTGAGCCCGATATCGATATCCATGCCGCCTGTCCTGTTTGCCGTGTTCAGGATCGTAAACGATCGACATGGCGCACTCAACGAAATCAAGGCCTTGAGACCAAACAAGAAATCGTCTTGTTCAGTTTCGACGAACTGGCAGAATCCGACGCGCCTGAAACCGACTTCACGCCGCTCGAGGGGCCGCCCAATGTCGACCGCCACTGCCCGGGTCACCGAACCCAATCCGAACAATCTTGAAGCCTTCTGGATGCCGTTCACGGCGAACCGGCAGTTCAAGTCGAACCCGCGCATGTTCACCGGCGCCAAGGACATGCACTACACCACCCAGGACGGCCGCCAGGTGCTGGACGGCACGGCGGGCCTGTGGTGCTGCAACGCCGGCCATGGCCGCGACCGCATCGTGAAGGCAATCCAGGCCCAGGCGGCCGAGATGGACTACGCCCCGGCGTTCCAGATGGGCCATCCGAAAATCTTCGAATTCGCCGCGCGCCTGACCGCGATGCTTCCCGGTGACCTCGACCATGCCTTCTTCACCAACTCGGGCTCGGAATCGGTCGATACCGCGCTGAAGATCGCGCTGGCCTATCACCGCGTCCGCGGCGAGGGCACTCGCACCCGTTTCATCGGGCGCGAGCGCGGCTATCACGGCGTCGGCTTCGGCGGCATCTCGGTCGGCGGCATCGTCAACAACCGCAAGTTCTTCGGGCCGCTGCTGGCGGGCGTCGATCACCTGCCGCACACCCATCTGCCGGAGAAGAATGCCTTCACCCGCGGCGAGCCGGAATACGGCGCGCATCTGGCCGAGGAACTGGAGCGTATCGTCGCGCTGCACGACGCTTCGACCATCGCCGCGGTGATCGTCGAGCCGGTCGCCGGTTCGACCGGCGTGCTGATCCCGCCGAAGGGCTATCTGAAGCGCCTGCGCGAGATCTGCGACAAGCACGGCATCCTGCTGATCTTCGACGAGGTCATCACCGGCTTCGGGCGCCTGGGCACCGCCTTCGCCGCCGACCGCTTCGACGTCATCCCCGACCTGATGACGGTCGCCAAGGGCATCACCACCGGCGCGGTGCCGATGGGCGCGGTGTTCGCCCGCAAGGGCATCTACGATGCATTCATGCACGGGCCGGAAAACGCCATCGAGCTGTTCCACGGCTACACCTATTCCGGCCATCCGCTGGCTGCGGCGGCGGGCCTTGCCACCCTCGACGTCTACGCCGAGGAAGGGCTGTTCGAGAATGCCGCGAGCCTGTCGCAGTACTGGGAGGACGCGGTGCACGCGCTGAAGGGCCTGCCGCATGTCATCGACCTGCGCAACCTCGGCATCATCGCCGGCATCGAGCTGGCCTCGATCCCCGGCAAGCCGACGGCGCGGGCCTTCGACGCCTTCCTGCGCTGCTACGACAAGGGCCTGCTGATCCGCACCACCGGCGACATCATCGCGCTGTCGCCGCCGCTGATCCTGAAGAAGAGCGATATCGACGACATGTTCGGCATCCTGACCGACGTGCTGAAGACCCTGCCCTGACCGGAGGGGCCCGGCGGCAGCCCGAAGGGGCTGCCGCCACTCTGACGACAGCGAGATCAAAGAAGAACCAGGCCGCATTCCGCGTGCTTCAGGGAGGAAACGATGCTTGTCGGCTGCCCGAAGGAAATCAAGAACAAGGAATTCCGCGTCGGCCTGACCCCGGCCGCCGTGCGCGAACTGGTCGGCCACGGCCACCAGGTGATCGTGCAGACCCAGGCCGGCACGGCCATCGGCCTGCCCGATGAAGCCTACATCACCGCCGGTGCCGAGATCGTGGCGGATGCGGCGGCCGTGTTCGCCCGCGCCGACATGGTCGTCAAGGTCAAGGAACCGCAGCCGGCCGAGTGCGCGATGCTGCGCCCCGGCCAGCTGCTGTTCACCTATCTCCATCTGGCGCCAGATCCCGACCAGACCCAGGCGTTGCTGAAGTCGGGCGCCGTCGCCATCGCCTACGAGACCGTCACCGACGCCCGCGGCGGCCTGCCGTTGCTGGCGCCGATGTCGGAAGTGGCCGGGCGGATGTCGATCCAGGCCGGGGCCCACGCGCTGGAGATGGCGCAAGGCGGCCGCGGCATGCTGCTCGGCGGCGTGCCGGGCGTCGCGCCGGCCAAGGTGGCGGTGCTGGGCGGCGGGGTCGTCGGCACCAATGCCGCGCGCATGGCGGCCGGGCTGCAGGCCCAGGTCGTGATTCTCGATCGCTCGATCGCCCGGCTGAAGGAACTCGACGCCCTGTTCGGCAATTCGGCCCAGACCCTCTATGCCACCGCCGAGGCGGTCGAACATGCGGTGCTGGAAGCCGACCTGGTCATCGGCGCCGTGCTGGTGCCGGGGGCGGCGGCCCCGAAGCTGGTGACCCGCGCGATGCTGCCGCGGATGAAGCGCGGCGCGGTGCTGGTCGACGTCTCGATCGACCAGGGCGGCTGCTTCGAGACCTCGCGTCCGACCACCCATTCCGACCCGACCTATATCGTCGACGGCATCGTCCACTACTGCGTGGCCAACATGCCCGGCGGCGTGGCGCGGACCTCGACCTTCGCGCTGAACAACGCGACCCTGCCGTTCACGCTGGCCCTGGCCGACAAGGGCTGGCGGGCGGCGCTGGCCCGGGATCCGCATCTGAAGAACGGGCTCAACGTCGCCCATGGCCGCTTGACCTACAAGGCGGTCGCCGAGGCGCTGGCGCTCGACTACACCCCGGCCGACGACCTGTTGGCCGCCTGAACCAAGAGAGAGACCATGGCTGAACAGCTCAAGCATTTCATCAACGGCGCCTTCGTCGCGGGCACCAGCGGCCGCCAGGCCGACGTGTTCAACCCCGCGACCGGGGCCAAATTGCGCGAAGTGCCGCTGGCCAGCCGTGAGGAAGTCGAGAAGGCCGTCGCCGCGGCGGCGGCGGCTTTCCCCGCCTGGGCCGACACCCCGCCGCTCAAGCGCGCCCGCACCATGTTCCGCTTCGTCGAGCTGCTGGAAAAGCACCGCGAGGAAATCGGCGCGCTGATCACCGCCGAGCACGGCAAGGTCAAGGGCGACGCCGAGGGCGAAGTTCAGCGCGGCATCGAGAATGTCGAATATGCCTGCGGCATTCCGCAGCTGCTGAAAGGCGAATTCTCCGAGCGCGTGGGCACCGGCATCGACAGCTGGGCGGTTCGCCAGCCGCTGGGCGTGGTGGCCGGGATCACGCCGTTCAACTTTCCCGCGATGGTGCCGCTGTGGATGTTCCCCAACGCGCTGGCCTGCGGCAACACCTTCATCCTGAAGCCGTCCGAGCGCGATCCGTCGGCGGCGAACCTGCTGGCCGAATTGCTGCTGCAGGCCGGCCTGCCCAAGGGCGTGTTCAACGTCGTCCACGGCGACAAGGTCGCGGTCGACACGCTGCTGGAACATCCCGCGATCGAGGCGATCTCGTTCGTCGGGTCGACGCCGATCGCCGAATACATCTACCATACCGGTACCCGTCACAATAAGCGGGTCCAGGCGCTGGGCGGCGCCAAGAACCACATGATCGTCATGCCCGATGCCGACCTCGACCAGGCGACCGACGCGGTGATGGGCGCAGCCTTCGGCTCGGCGGGCGAGCGCTGCATGGCGATTTCGGTCGCCGTGGCGGTGGGCGACCAGGTCGGTGACGCGCTGATCGAAAAGCTGAGCCCGCGCGTGCGCGCGATCAAGGTCGGGCCGGGCACCGATCCCGAAGCCGAGATGGGGCCGCTGATCACCAAGGCGCATCATGACAAGGTCAAGGGCTATATCGACCAGGGCGTCAAGGAAGGCGCCGACCTCGTCGTCGACGGCCGCGGGCTCAAGCTGCAGGGCTACGAAGGCGGCTACTTCGTCGGTGGCACGCTGTTCGACCGCGTCACGCCGGAGATGACGATCTACAAGGAGGAGATCTTCGGGCCGGTGCTGGCGGTGATGCGCGTGCCCGACTACAAGACCGCCGCCAAGCTGATCAACGACCATGAATACGGCAACGGCACCGCGATCTTCACCCGCGACGGCGGGGTGGCGCGGGAATTCGCCGACCGCATCAAGGTCGGCATGGTCGGCATCAACGTGCCGGTGCCGGTGCCGGTCGCCTATCATTCGTTCGGCGGCTGGAAGCGGTCGCTGTTCGGCGACCTGCACATGTACGGCCCGGAAGGCGTGAAGTTCTACACCAAGCTGAAGACCATCACCGCGCGCTGGCCGGACGGCCCGGCCACCGGTGCGCAGTTCAACTTCCCCACCATGCGCTGACCAGAAGGAGGGCACCGCGATGAAGCCTGCCACCGGTACCGTACAGATCGAAACCGACCGCGTCCGCGTCACCGAATGGAGCTTCGAGCCCGGTGCCGCCACCGGCTTTCACCGGCATGAGCACGACTACGTGGTCGTGCCGGTGATCGATGGCGACCTGATCATCCGCGACGCGGATGGCGAGCGCCGGGTGCCGCTGAAGACCGGCGTGTCCTATACCCGGCTGGCCGGGGTCGAGCATGACGTGATCAACGGCAACGACTATCCGTTCCGCTTCATCGAGGTCGAACTGCTGCCGTAAGGCGACGATCCGGGGTGGTTCCGACCGCCACCCCGGCTTGGCGTTGACGGCGCGGGCTGCTAGCCTGAGCGGCTTCCGCTGCTGTCAGAGCTTATGATGTCCGTGACCCTGATTTCCGAACTGCGTGCCATCGTCGGCGAGGACGGTGTCCTCGACATGGCCGGCGACATCGCCGGCTATCGCGGCGACCTGGCCTATCCGCAGGGCGCCGATGTGGTCTGCGCGGTGCGGCCGCGCACGGCAGGCGAGGTTTCCGCCGTGGTTGCCGCCTGCGCCAGGGCCGGCATTCCCATCGTGCCGCGCGGCGGCGGCACCGGTCTCGCGGGCGGGGCGACGCCGTCGCAGGCCAGCATCGTCGTCTCGTTCGAGCGGATGCGCCGGATCCGCGCCATCGACCCGATCGGCAACACCATGACGGTGGAGGCCGGTTGCACGCTCGGTGATGCCCAGCGCGCGGCGCGCGACGCCGGCCGCCTGCTGGGCCTTGATCACGGCGGGGCCGGATCGAGCCAGATCGGCGGCAATCTGTCGACCAATGCCGGCGGCAACAATGTCCTGCGCTACGGCATGGCGCGCGAGCAGGTGCTGGGGATCGAGGCGGTGCTGGCGGACGGCACGATCCTTGATCTGCTGGCGCCGCTGCGCAAGAACAACGCCGGCTACGATCTGCGTCACCTGCTGATGGGCGCGGAAGGCACGCTGGGCCTGATCACCGCTGCCACCTTGCGGCTGCAGCCGCTGCCGGTGGTGCGTGCGACGGCCTGCGTCGGCGTGGCGGCGGTGACCGATGCACTCAGCGTGCTGCGGCGGCTGCGCGAGGAATTCGGCGAGATGATCTCGGCCTGCGAATTGCTGCCGCGGGCAGGGCTGGAGCTGGTCTGCCGGCATGTCGATGGCGCCCGCGAACCGTTCGACCCGCCGGCGCCGTGGACGCTGCTGCTGGAGCTGGACACGGCCGCCCGGGCCTTCGACCTGCCTGCCGCCCTCGAAGCCTCGCTGGCCGCGATGATGGAGGACGGGGTGGTCACCGGCGGCGCGCTCGCGACGAGCGAGGCCCAGCGCGCGGCGTTCTGGAAGCTGCGCGAGGGCCTGCCGGCCACGCTGATCGCGATGCCCTTCTGCCTCAAGGCCGATACCGCGGTGCCGGTGACCGCCATTCCCGACTTCATCGTCCGCGCCGGGGCGGCGGTCGCCGCGGTCGATCCGGGCTGCACGCCGATGCCGTTCGGCCATCTCGGCGACGGCAACATCCACTTCAATGTACTCGCGCCGCAAGGGGCACAGACGCCCGATCTGATGGCTCGGCTGCAACGGGCGATCGAGGATGTCTCGCTCGAACTGGGCGGCACGGTCTCGGCCGAGCATGGCATCGGGCGCTCGCGCCGCGACGCCTTGCTGCGCATGCGCGGCGAGGCGACGATCGGGGCGATGCGGCGGGTGAAGGCCGCCCTCGATCCGCACGGCCTGTTCAACCCGGGCAAGATCTTTCCCTAGTCGCGCGGCACCAGCCCGCCGGGGATCGGCGGCAGCGGCCGGCGGGCGATCTCGGCCGCTTCGTCGAAATCGATGCCCAGGGCGCGCAGCACCACGGTCGCGGTGGCCTGGGCATGGTTCTTGGGCACCGTGCCGGCAATCGCCGTCCGCATGGCGCCGGTACAGGTGCCGATGATCGCGTTCATGGCGGCCAGCTGGCTCGGCACCCGGAAGCGGCCCTGGCGAATCCCGAGCTGCAGGTCTTCCCGGACATAGGATGCGGTGACCTCGATCAGTTCGGGCGAGACCAGCACGACGTCCATCATCATGCGCGCCCATTCCGGGTGGTCGAGGGCCAGGCCGACATAGCGCCGGTTGCCGATGGCCATGCGCTCGGCGGCATCGGTGATGTGCCGGTAGCTCTCGTCGATCCGTTCCGACAGGGTCCGCGCCGTCTGGACCGCGACAGCCTCCATGACCGCTTCCTTGGTCGGGAAGTGGTTGTAGAACGTGCCGTTGGCCACGCCGGCGGCGACGGCGATTTCCTGGATCGACGAATTGGCGACACCCTTCCCGGCGAAGACGCGGATCGCCGCATCGATCAGCTGGCGGCGGGTGCGCTCGCGTTTCGGTGGCAACGCTTGCCGGCTTGACTTCGTCATAAAATTACTGTTTCTCTCATTTTTGAATTGACTCTCAATTTTGGAGGAAATCCCATGTCCGCATCGATGAGGCTAGGCCATCTGGCCTTCGAAGTCAGCAACCTCGCGCGCTGGCGCCAGTTCTGCGACGCCGTGCTCGGCCTCGGCGCCGGCAGTGTCGTCCCCGACGCCGGGGTCGTCTACCCGACCGGCCGGCCCGGCCAGACCCTGACCCTGCGCCAGGGACCGCGTGACGATGTCGCCAAGATCGGGCTGGAATTGCCGGACACCGTCGCCCTGTCCGAGCTTGCGGCGCGGCTGGTCGCGGCCGGCGTCACGGCCGACGGCCCCGACGTCACGTTCCGCGATCCCGAAGGGTTGGCGATCCACGCCTATGTCGGAACCGCTGCCGACGAAGCGGCCCCGGCCCTGCCGATGCTGGGCCATGCCGCGCTGGTCGTATCCGACCTGCCGGTGATGGAACGATTCTATGTCGATGTGCTCGGCTTCCGCGTCACCGAGCGGCTGTCGACCCGGGTCGGCCCGATCGACGTGCGCGGCATTTTCCTGCATTGCGACGAGGTCCACCATACGCTGGCGCTGTTCGCCCTGCCGCTGCGTCGGCGACTGCATCACTTCATGCTGGAGGTGCCGCGCCTCGACATGGTCGGCCAGTCGTTCGAACGGGCGCGGGCGGCCAAGGTGCCGTTGAGCCTCGGCCTCGGCCAGCATCCGGCGCCGGACGGCACGTTCTCGTTCTACGGCTGCACGCCCTCGGGCTTCGACTTCGAGATCGGCACCGGGTCGGGTCGCATCGATCCGGCCGAATGGTCGGAGGTGGCGACCAGCACGACCAGCGTCTGGGGCCACAAGCCGACGATGGGGATGCAGTTGCGCACGCTGCGCGAGATGGTGTCGGCGAAACTGCGCGGGCATGCCCGCGCAGCCTGATCGCGGTATCAGCCGATCCCGCATCCCTTGAGGATGATGCGCACGACGGTCTGCTCGGCGACACGAAAAACATCGTCGTCGACGGCATCCCTGTCGAGCACTGCGGCGATCTGGGCGGCGAAGTCGGCATAGGTCTGGGTCGACGCCCAGATCATGAACATCAGATGGGCCGGGTCGACCGGGTCCATCTTGCCTTCCGCCGCCCAGCGGGCCATCACCTGCCCCTTTTCCCGGACGAGGTTGCGCAGCCGGCCCTTCATGAAGTTCGAGACATGGCGGCCGCCGCCGATCACCTCGATCGCCCACAGCCGCGACGAATCCGGCCAGTCGCGCGAGGCGCGGATTTTATTCTGGACGTAGTGGCCGATCGCTTCGGCGGGATCGGCGTCGGGCTGGATCTCGTCCATCGCCCCGAGCCAGAGATCGAGGATGTTCTCGATCACGCTGTCGTAGAGCTGCTGCTTGGTGCCGAAATAATAATGCAGGTTCGGCTTGGGCACCCCGGCCTTGCGCGCGATCTCGGCCGTGGTGGCGCCGTTGAAGCCCTTCTTGGCGAAGACCTGTTCGGCCGCCTTGAGAATAATTGCCTGATTGCGCTCGCGGATCGAGCCGGCGGCCGGTTTCTCGGCCGTTTCCGCCGCGCTCGGGGCGGTCTTCCGGGCCGCTGTCGCGGCGCTGCTGCCTGCTCGCTTGCTGCTCACTTTGATCAACCTTTGTGCTTTGCAATGCTTACCAATTGAGCGCTGATTCGGTCAAAAAAATTTCTTGACCGTTTGGTCAGGATGGCCGGATATTACCCAGGCACTTGACCGATTGGTCAGGTTCTGGATAGCCTAGGTCAAACCATAAAGCCAGGGAGGCTTAAGCATGCTCGACCATGCTCGTCCCCAGCCATCGGTGCCGGTCGCGGCACCTGTCGTCGGCAATCTGCCGGCAGTCTCGATCGGGTGTCGTCCATGAGCGACATGTCCGAGATCGACATCCGCCCCGACATCGCCACCGGCCGTCTCAAGGCCGAACAGTATACCGAGAACTTCGACGACCTGGTCCCGGTGCTGGACCGCAAGACGGCGCTGGTCGAAGCCAACCGCTGCTATTTCTGCTACGATGCGCCCTGCATCGAGGCCTGCCCCACCGGCATCGACATCCCCGGTTTCATCAAGAAGATCGCGACCGACAACGTGCGCGGCTCGGCCGTCCGCATCCTCGAAGCCAACATCTTCGGCGGTGCCTGCGCTCGCGTCTGCCCGACCGAGATCCTCTGCGAGCAGGCCTGCGTGCGAAACGCCCAGGAAAACAAGCCGGTGACGATCGGGCGCCTGCAGCGCTATGCCACCGACCATCTGATGGCGACGGGCGAGCATCCGTTCACCCGCGCCCCGCTGACCGGCCGGAAAGTCGCTGTCGTCGGTGCCGGACCGGCCGGCCTGTCCTGTGCCCACCGCCTGGCGATGCTGGGCCATGACGTCGTGGTCTTCGAGGCCAAGGCCCATCCCGGCGGCCTCAACGAATACGGCGTCGCCGAATACAAGATGCCCGATCATTTCGCCCGCGCGGAAGTCGACTTCCTGCTCAAGATCGGCGGCATCGAGATCCGGACCGGCCAGGCGCTCGGCCGCGACATCACCTTGAGCGGCCTGCGGCGCGACTACGACGCGGTCTTCCTCGGGATGGGGCTGGCCGGGGTCAAGGCGCTCGAGGCCGAGGGCGAGGAACTCGCCGGCGTGATGAACGCGGTCGACTACATCGCCGACCTTCGCCAGGCCGATGATTTCGGCCGGCTGCCCGTCGGCCGCAAGGTCGTGGTGATCGGCGGCGGCAACACGGCCATCGACATCGCCATCCAGATCCGCCGCCTCGGCGCCGAGGACGTGACGCTGGTCTATCGCCGCGGCCCGTCGGAAATGGGCGCGACCCATCACGAACAGGAACTGGCCCAGGTCAACGGCGTGCGCATCAAGCATTGGGCCCGGCCCGTCAAGCTGACCGGCCAGGGCGGCGCGGTGCGCGAGGCGGTGTTCGAATACACCCAGCTCGACGCAGACGGCCGGCTGATCGGGACCGGCGACCATTTCGCCGTTCCGGCCGACATGGTGTTCAAGGCGATCGGCCAGAGCTTCGTGCCCGATCCGCTGCGCCAGGACGGGCGTGACCTGCTGGAGCTGAAGGGCGCCAAGATCGCGGTCGACGCCGAGGGCAAGACCTCGCTCGACAAGGTCTGGGCCGGCGGCGACTGCACGCCCGGGCAGGACCTGACCGTCGCCGCCGTGCAGGATGGCAAGATCGCCGCGCTGGCGATCGACCGCGCGCTGCGCGGCTGAAGGGAGGGCCCGACAGATGGCTGACCTATCGACCAACTTCATCGGCATCAAGTCGCCGAACCCGTACTGGCTGGCCTCGGCGCCGCCGACCGACAAGGCCTATAACGTCGTGCGCGCCTTCAAGGCCGGCTGGGGCGGCGTGGTCTGGAAAACGCTGGGCGAGGATCCGCCCGTCGTCAATGTGTCGTCGCGCTACGGTGCCATCGGCTACAAGGGCAACCGTGTCGCCGGCTTCAACAACATCGAGCTGATCTCCGACCGGCCCCTCGAGGTCAACCTGCAGGAGATCAAGCAGGTCAAGCGCGACTGGCCCGACCGGGCGATGATCGTCTCGCTGATGGTGCCCTGCACCGAGGACAGCTGGAAGAACATCCTGAAGCGCATCGAGGATACCGAGGCCGACGGGATCGAGCTGAATTTCGGCTGCCCGCACGGCATGTCGGAGCGAGGGATGGGCGCGGCGGTCGGCCAGGTGCCGGAATATGTCGAGATGGTCGCGCGCTGGTGCAAGCAGTATTCGCGCATGCCCGTGATCGTCAAGCTGACGCCGAACATCACCAACATCCTGTCCTCGGCCCGCGCCGCGGTGCGGGGCGGGGCGGATGCGGTCAGCCTGATCAACACCATCAACTCGATCACGTCGGTCAATCTGGACCTGATGGCGCCCGAGCCGACGGTCGACGGCAAGGGCACTCACGGCGGCTATTGCGGCCCGGCGGTCAAGCCGATCGCCCTACACATGGTGGCCGAGATCGCCCGCGATCCCGAATGCAAGAACATTCCGATCTCCGGCATCGGCGGGGTCGAGACCTGGCGCGATGCGGCGGAGTTCATGGCGCTCGGCGCGGGCACGGTGCAGGTCTGCACCGCGGCCATGCATTACGGCTTCACGATCGTCGACGACATGAACGACGGCCTGGCCAACTGGATGGATTCGAAGGGTTACCGCCGGATCGAGGACTTCCGCGCCCGCGCGGTGCCGAACGTGACCGACTGGCAGCACCTGAACATCAATTACCAGATCGTCGCCCAGATCGACCAGGACCGCTGCATCAAGTGCGGGCTGTGCCATATCGCCTGCGAGGATACCTCGCACCAGGCGATCAGCGCGCTGCGCGTCGACGGCGCCCGGCGCTACGAGGTGGTGGACGAGGAATGCGTCGGCTGCAATCTCTGCCTCCATGTCTGCCCGGTCGAGAACTGCATCACGATGAAGGAGATCGACAACGGCAAGCCCTTCCTGACCTGGAAGGACGACCCGCGCAATCCGATGAACCAGAAGGCGGCCGAGTAGGCCGGCCGCCGTACGAGAAGGTCAAGGCCGTCATCCCGGCTTTCGCCGGGATGACGCTTGCGTATAGATAACGACGGCAGGGAATTTCTTTTTCGAGGAGGCAGCCGGTGCTCAAGAACATTCAGGTCAACAAGGAACGGCTCTGGGACAGCCTGATGGAGATGGCCCAGATCGGCGGCACCGAGAAGGGCGGCTGCGCCCGGCTGGCGCTGACCGATCTCGACCGCCAGGGCCGCGACCTGTTCGTGCGCTGGTGCAGGGAAGCCGGCTGCACCATCACCGTCGATCGCATGGGCAACATCTTCGCCCGCCGCCCCGGCCGCAACAACGACCTGCCCCCCGTCGTCTGCGGATCGCATCTCGACACCCAGCCGACCGGCGGCAAGTTCGACGGCGTCTTCGGGGTGCTGGCCGGGCTCGAGGTCATCCGCACGCTGAACGACTACAAGTACGAGACCGACGCCCCCGTCGAGGTCTCGGTCTGGACCAACGAGGAAGGCTCGCGCTTCGCGCCTGCCATGGTCGCGTCCGGCGTGTTCGCCGGCGTCTTCACCGAAGAATACGGGCTCAGCCGTGCCGATCTCGACGGCAAGACGATGGGCGAGGAGCTCGAGCGCATCGGCTACAAGGGTGACCTCGCGGTCGGCGGCCGGCCGTTCAAGGCCTTCTTCGAGGCCCATATCGAGCAGGGCCCGATCCTCGAGGCCGAGAAGAAGACCATCGGTATCGTCCAGGGCATCCAGGGCATCCGCTGGTTCGAATGCACGGTCACCGGTGTCGAGAGCCATGCCGGCACCACGCCGATGAACCGCCGCAAGGACGCGATGCTCGGCGTCTCGCGCATCGTCGATCGCATCAACAAGATCGCGCTGGGCCATGCGCCGTTCGCGGTCTCGACCGTCGGCCTCGTCAAGGTCAACCCGAATTCGCGCAACGTCATTCCCGGCTCGGTCTTCTTCTCGGTCGATCTGCGCCACCCGGACGACGCGACGCTGCTGGCGATGAAGGCCGAGCTGGAAGCCGCCACCAACGACGTCTGCGCCGAACTCGGCCTGACCCATGACCTGCACGAGATCTGGTACAACCCGCCGGCGCCGTTCGATCCCGACTGCATCGCCTCGGTCCGCCAGGCGGCGGAGGAAGCCGGCTACAGCCATATGGATATCGTCTCGGGGGCCGGCCACGACGCGGGCTATCTGTGCAAGGTCGCCCCGACCGCGATGGTCTTCGTCCCCTGCGAGGACGGGATCAGCCATAACGAGGTCGAGAACGCGACGCCGGAAGACCTCGCCGCCGGGTGCAACGTGCTGATGCGGGCAATGCTGGCCCACGCCTCGGCCTGACCACGACGACGACAGGGCTTCGGGACCAACCCGGAGCCCTGCCCCCAACGGGGGGAGGCTTCGGGAATAAAACAACGATGTAATGCACACGGGTTTGGTGTGTACTCTGGGCATGGACGGATTGCGCGGATCATGACGGCGATGGCAAAAATGCAGGCGGGCATCCCTGGCGCGGCGATCTACGATCGACCTGTCGTCGAGGTGTCGGGGCTCAACCTCGTGTTCGAGACCGCGGATGCGCCGGTCTACGCCCTGTCGGACGTCAACCTGACGATCAACAAGGGCGACTTCGTTTCCTTCATCGGCCCGTCCGGCTGCGGCAAGACCACGCTGATGCGGGTCATCGCCGATCTGCAGAAGCCGACTTCCGGCGACGTTCGCGTCAACGGCATCAGCCCCGAAGCCGCCCGCCTCGCCCGGGCCTACGGCTATGTCTTCCAGGCCGCGGCGCTCTATCCCTGGCGCACGGTGCTGCGCAACATCACCCTGCCGCTCGAGATCATGGGCGTGGCCAAGGCCGAGCGGCTGGAGCGTGCCGCCCGGGTCCTCGACCTCGTCAACCTCAAGGGCTTCGAGCGCAAGTTTCCCTGGCAGCTTTCCGGCGGCATGCAGCAGCGCGTCTCGATCGCCCGCGCCTTGTCGTTCGACCCCGAGCTGATGTTGATGGACGAACCGTTCGGCGCGCTGGACGAGATCATCCGCGACCATCTGAACGAGCAGCTGCTGCGCCTGTGGGAGCGCACGAACAAGACCGTAGTCTTCGTCACCCACTCGATCCCCGAGGCGGTGTTCCTGTCGACCAAGATCGTCGTCATGAGCCCGCGTCCGGGCCGTATCATCGACATCATCGAATCCGACCTGCCGGCCAACCGCACCCTCGACATCCGCGAAAGCCAGCGTTTCGCCGAAATCGCGCACCGGGTGCGCGAAGGCCTGCGCGCGGGACATTCCTATGAGGACTGAGGCGCTGCCCCGGCCGCGCGCGGCCGAAGACGGCCTCGTCGCCCGCTTGGTTGCCGGTTCGACCCTGCCGATCCTGACGATCGCCGCCGCCGTGGTGCTGATCTGGTATGTGGCCGCGATCTTCCTCAACGCCCCGGTGCTGCGCGACAGCTACGAGCGCGCCGGCCGCGCCGGCGTCACCACCCAGGAGCTGATCGCCGATGCCTGGGCGATGGAACGCCCGATCCTGCCCGCGCCCCATCAGGTGGCGTTCGAACTGAACAAGACCGTCTTCCAGATCGACCCGACCTCGCGGCGCAGCCTGGTCTACCACGCCTGGGTCACGCTCTCCTCCGCGCTGCTCGGGTTTGCGATGGGGGCGCTGCTCGGCATCGTGCTGGCCGTCGGCATCGTCCATGTCCGCACCCTCGAACGCTCGCTGATGCCCTGGATCATCGCGTCGCAGACCATTCCGATTCTGGCGATCGCGCCGATGATCATCGTGGTGCTGGCAGCCGTCGGCATCGTCGGGCTGGTGCCGAAGGCCTTCATCTCCGCCTATCTGTGCTTCTTCCCGGTCACCATCGGCATGGTCAAGGGGCTGACCTCGCCCGAACCGATCCAGCTCGACCTGATGCGGACCTATTCGGCCTCGACCGGCCAGACCTTCTTCATGCTGCGCTGGCCGTCGGCGCTGCCGTATCTGTTCGCCAGCCTCAAGGTCGCCGTGGCGCTGGCCGTGGTCGGCGCGATCGTCGGCGAACTGCCGACCGGCGCCCAGGCCGGCATCGGCGCCCGGCTGCTGGCGGGTTCCTATTATGGCCAGACCATCCAGATCTGGGCGGCGCTGATCGGTGCCGCCGTGCTGGCCGGCCTGTCGGTCGCGCTGGTCGGGCTGGTCGAGCGCATCACCCTGCGCCACATGGGGGCCCGGCCATGAGCGCCCGCCGCGACTTTGCGCTGATCTGCTTCATCGCCCTCGGGCTGATCGGTTTCGCGCTGCCGCTCGGCGGCGGTTCGGCCTGGACCGCCCACGGGCTGTCGGCCTTCCTGTGGGCGCTGGCCCTCGGCATTGCCGCCTGGCTCGTCATCCTGCCGCCGGCGATCGGTGTCGCCACCGGGCTGGCGCTGGTCGCGACGGTCGTCGCCGCCTTCGTGCCGTTGCGCCTGATCGGCGCCGGGGCCGGGGGCGTCGATGCACCGGGGTTGTGGTGCGCGGTGCTGGCGCTGGGTTTCCTCGCCTGGCGGGCGATGGAACGGCTGGCGACCTTCGGCCACGAGACCGGCTCGAAAGCCGCCAACCTGGCCGTGCCGGCGCTGTTCGGCGCCTGGCTGCTCTATCTGTGGCAGGTGATCACCCAGGGCTTTGCCATTCCGCCGGTGCTGCTGCCGGCGCCGTCGATGATCGGCCATGCGCTGGTCGAGGCCCAGCGCACGCTGGCCGAGGATTTCGTGCAGACCTTCGTCAAGTCGGTGATCCCCGGCTACCTGATGGGGTGCGCCGCGGGCTTCGTGGTCGCGATCCTGGTCGACCGGTCGCCGTTCCTGCAACGCGGCCTGCTACCGGTCGGCAACCTGGTCTCGGCGCTGCCGATCGTCGGGGTGGCGCCGATCATGGTGATGTGGTTCGGCTTCGACTGGCAGTCGAAGGCCGCCGTCGTCGTCATCATGACGTTCTTCCCGATGCTGGTGAACACCATCGCCGGACTGGCCGCGACCAGCCATATCGAGCGCGACCTGATGCGCACCTATGCGGCCTCCTATGGCCAGACCATGGTCAGCGTGCGGCTTCCTGCCGCAATGCCGTTCATCTTCAACGCGCTCAAGATCAACTCGACTCTCGCCCTGATCGGCGCCATCGTCGCCGAGTTCTTCGGTACGCCGATTCTGGGCATGGGCTTCCGCATCTCGACCGAGGTGGGGCGGATGAATATCTCGATGGTCTGGGCCACGATCGCCGTCGCGGCGGTGGCGGGCTCGGCCTTCTACGGTTTGCTGGCGCTGCTCGAAAGACGGTTCACCTTCTGGCATCCGTCGTTCCGGCAGCGGGCATGACAGGGGCGGCGCAGCCGTACAAACAAGGGAAAGGTGGAGAGACGATGAACAAGCTATTGTTGGGTGGTGTGGCTGCCGCGGCGCTGGCGCTGGCCGCGGGCGCGGCCCAGGCGGCCGACAAGTTCACGGTCCAGCTGAAATGGGTGACCCAGGCGCAGTTCGCCGGGTACTACGTGGCCAAGGACAAGGGTTTCTACAAGGAAGTCGATCTCGACGTGACGGTCAAGCCGGGCGGCCCCGACATCGCGCCCCCGCAGGTGATGGCCGGCGGCGGCGCCGACGTCATCGTCGACTGGATGCCGTCGGCGCTGGCCAGCCGCGAGAAGGGCGTGCCGCTGGTCAACGTCTCGCAGACGTTCCAGAGCTCGGGCATGATGCTGACCTGCGCCAAGGCCACCGGCGTCAAGTCGCCGGCCGATTTCCCCGGCCGCACGCTGGGTGTCTGGTTCTTCGGCAACGAATATCCGTTCCTGGCCTGGATGGCGAAGCTGAACATCCCGACCGACGGTTCGGCCAAGGGCGTCAAGGTGCTGAAGCAGGGCTTCAACGTCGACCCGCTGATCCAGAAGCAGGCCGACTGCATCTCGACCATGACCTACAACGAGTATTGGCAGGTTGTCGATGCCGGTTTCAAGCCCGACGACCTGATCGTGTTCAAGTACTCGGAACAGGGGGTCGGCCTGCTCGAGGACGGTCTCTACGCCCATGGCGACAAGCTGAAGGACGCCGCCTACAAGGACAAGGTCGCGCGCTTCGTCGCCGCCTCCAACAAGGGCTGGGACTGGGCGGTCAAGAACCCCGATGCCGCCGCGATGATCGTGCTCGAGAACGACACCACCGGCGCCCAGACCGAGAAGCACCAGAAGCGGATGATGGGCGAGGTCGCCAAGCTGGTCGCCGGCTCGAAGAACGGCACCGGCTATCTCGACCCGGCCCAGGCCGACCAGACCGTCGCGATCCTGCTGTCGGCGCAGTCGACCCCGGTCATCACCAAGAAGCCCGAGGGTGCCTGGACCAACGAAGTCTTCGAGCTGTCGAAGAAATACGCCAAGTAACCGGCGTCACTGCCGCAGCTGCCGGGGGTGCGGGCGACCGCACCCCCTTTTTCATGTCAGGGGCTGGCGCTGACCAGGTGCGCCGGTGGCACCAGGCCGGTTTCCAGCCGGGTCAACCGCGATGACGTCGCGGGGACCCAGGCGCCGGCCCATTGGCGCAAGGACGGATCGGTCGCCGTCTCGGCGAAGGTCCGATGCAGGTCCAGCATCTCGCGATGCGAGGCCAGCTGGGCGTCACGGTAGAGGCGGTCGAATTCCGCCCCCCGGGTGGCCCGCAACCGGTCGAGCTGGCGGCGGCGCACCGGGTCGAGGTCGACCGGCAGGTCGAGGTCGTCGCGCGATGCCGCCTGCATCAGCACGGCCCGCCGTTCGGCCTGATCGCGCAGCAGCGCGGCGGCGAAGGCCCGCAGCGCGGGACTGTCGGCGCGATCGATGGCCAGCCGGCTCGACCTGATCTCGAAGCGATCGGCCAGCGCGATGGTGGTCAGGTAGTCCGCCAGGGCAGAACTGTCGCCGGCCTGCGCGGTGCCGAGCAGGGGCGGCCGGTGCGAGGTCGCGGGGACCATGGCGGCGAGGCAGCCGGCTACCAGAAGGGCGAGGGACAGTTTGCGGATCGGCATGCGGCGGCTCATGGCGGGGCCCCTGGCGGCTTTGGGGGGACTGCGGCTGAGCAAACCGCCACGACCGGTTTCGGTTCCGTCATCCGGTTGACCGATCGTTAGTATTCGCACGACCGTACAGCGAGACGGGATTTTCTTATATCTCCTTACATGCCACACTGATCCCGCAGGGACCCGGACGTGATGGGAGGGGGAGCAGGCGTGGCCTCGCTGGCGCAGTCGCGTAGCTATCTTGCCGCTTGCGCGGTCTTCACCCTGCTGGTGACGATCCTCGCCGCGGCCGAGGTCAAGCGCTCGTACGACAGCGAGATGGCGCGGGCCACCCAGACGGCCGAAGGGCTGGCCGCGGTGCTGGCCGAACAGGTCTCAGGCGCGCTGCGCGAGGTCGTGCTGGTGCTGCGCGCGATGCGCGACACCGTAACCATTGCCGACATCGCCGACCCCGAAGGCGTGCCAGCGCCGATTCGCGGCGATATCGACCGCTATCTTGCCGAACGCCTGCGCGACATTCCCCAGGCCGGCGATCTGATGCTGGTCGATCAGTCGGGGCGGGTCGTCTATGCCGCCCGCGCGCAGCACGGCGCCGACTTCACCGCGCCCGGCCTGCAATGGCGCTCGGTCGCGTCGGGCAAGTCGCTGGCGCTTTCGGGGCCGGCGATATCGCCGACGACCCGCGAACCGGGCCTCGTCATGGCCGTCGGCCTCGACCCGTTCGGCGGCCCGGCCCAGGGGTTGGCGGTTGCCGAAATCAAGGCCCAGGCCTTCACCCACGTCTTCGCCAATGTCGGCATCGGCAAGGGCGGCACCGTCGTGCTGCGCGACGGCCGCTGGCAGCTGATTGCCGGCCGGCTGCCCGACGATGCCTTCGGTTCCAAGCCCGGCAACGACCCGGTCGCCGCCCGGGTCGGTCTCGGCGAAACCATCGGCAGCCAGCCGACGTCGACCGGCCTCGTCTCGGGCCAGGTCCATGCCTTCCGCAAGGTCGGCGAATTTCCTTTCACCGTCGTCGTCAGCCTCGACCAGGCCGACTTTCTCGGCGACTGGCTGTCCAAGCTGCAGCTCTACCTGATCGGGGCGGTGCTGCTGGTGCTGCTCGCCGTCGCCCTGTCGATCGGCTTCCTGCGCGAGCGGCGGCTGTCGGCGGCCTTGAGCGAAAGCGAGGGGCGGCTGAGCCGCATCGTCGAATCGGCACCGTTTCCGCTGGTTCTGGCCAGCCTGGACGACCGCCGCATCATCCTGGCCAACGACGCCTTCGCGCTGCTGTTCGGGCTCGATCGCCGTCGCCTGCAGAACCTGATGCCGGAGGCGCTGCATGTTTCGCCGGAATCGCGCGAGGAAATGTTCTCGCGCCTCGCCGCCGGGCGCGAGGTGGCGGCCCAGGAGTACGAGATGCGGCGGGCCGACGGGGCGATCTTCACCGCCCTGGTCTCGGGCACGCGCATTCACATCGGCGACGAGCCGGCGGCGCTGATCGCGGTCAACGACATCAGCGACCGCAAGCGGCTGGAAAACGAGCTGCGCCGGCGGGCGACGACCGACATGTTGACCGGCATAGCCAACCGCGCCCACTTCATCGAGCAGGCCGAGCGGGAATTCGCCCGTGCCCGCCGCTACGCCCGGCCGATGGCGGTGCTGCTGCTCGATGTCGATCACTTCAAGCAGGTCAATGACCGTCACGGCCACCGCGTGGGCGACGAGGCGCTGAAGTCGATCGCCTATCACCTGATGGCCACCGTGCGCCTCTCCGATATTGCCGGCCGGCATGGCGGCGAGGAATTTGCCGCGCTGCTGCCTGAAACCGACGAGGACGGCGCGCTGATCGTCGCCGAGCGGCTGCGCCGGCGCATCGCCGAAAGCCCGGTCACGCCGGAGGAGGGGCTGGTCGTCACCCTGTCGGTCTCGATCGGGGTGGCGACGCTGCGGCCGGACGACCCGGATCTCGACGCGGTGATTGCGCGGGCCGACATCGCGCTCTACGCCGCGAAGAATCATGGGCGCAACCGGGTCGAGATGGCCCGCGGCCCGACCAGCACGCCGGCGAATTGACGAAGGTTCGCCCGCGAGACATCGTGGTTTCCTGATCGTCTTTCCCGTCAGGAAGCTTCATGTCCCGCATCGTCTCGTCGGCCCATCTCGCCGGCAACCGCTTCGCCGAACTCTCCGAGCTGGAATTCGCGATGACCATGACCGTGAACGCCTACCATCGCTGGATGGTCCGGTGCATTGCGGCGTCGGGTCAGGCCGAACTCGGTGCGCTCGACGCGATGGTGCTGCATCACCTGAACCATCGCGACCGGGCCAAGCGCCTCGTCGACATCTGCCTCGTGCTCAACATCGAGGACACGCACACGGTCAACTATGCGCTGAAGAAGCTGCAGCGCCTCGATCTGGTCAGCGGCACCAAGCGCGGCAAGGAAATGTTCTACATCACCACCGCGCAGGGCAAAGGCTTGTGCGACCGCTATCGCGAGGTGCGCGAGCAGTGCCTGCTCGAGGCGCTTGCCCTGATCGGCCAGCCCAATCATCCCTTGGGCGAGGCGGCGTCGCTGCTCAGGGCGCTGTCCGGGCTCTACGATCAGGCGGCGCGCTCGGCCGCCTCCCTCTAAAGAGGAAAAACGTTGACGATTTATCATCGTTTTGTTATCGAGGAGCGCTGATTTCGGAACGAGCCCGATGACCTTTCCCCTGACGCTGCTGCCGGCGGGCGATACGGCCCTGGTCGCCGAACTCGGCGATGCCATCGATCCCGCACTGAACGACGCCGTGCAGGCGCTCGACGCGGCGCTGGTCGGCGCCAATCCGGCCGGGCTGATCGAGACGGTGCCGACCTATCGCTCGTTGCTGGTCCATTTCGATCCCTGCCTGACCGATGCCGACACGCTCGGCGCGCTGATCCGCGCGCTTGCCGCGGGGCTGGACCAGGCAGGGACCCAGGCCGGGCGGCGCTGGTTCCTGCCGGTCTGCTTCGGCGGCGACCTCGGCGAGGATCTCGGTTTCGTCGCCGGCCGGACCGGCCGCAGCGAGGCCGAGGTGATCGGACTGCATTGCGCGGCCGATTATCGCGTCTACATGCTCGGCTTCTCGCCGGGCTTCGCCTATCTCGGCGGATTGCCCGCCGAACTGCACCTGCCGCGGCGCGATAACCCGCGGCTGTCGACGCCGGCGGGCAGCATCATGCAGGGCGGCGCCCAGGCCTGCGTCTCGCCGATGGCGATGCCCTCGGGTTGGCATATCCTGGGCCAGACGCCGGTGATGACCTTCGACCTGCGCCGCGACCAGCCGTTCCTGCTGGCGCCCGGCGACCGCGTGCGGTTCATGGCGATCGACCGTGATCGTTTTGCGGCACTTGCGACCCTGGCGGCCGCCGGCGATCTGATGCCCGACAGCGAGGCGCTGGCGTGACCGCCGCCCTCAAGGTTCTGGCGGCCGGGCCGCTTTCGACGGTTCAGGACGGCGGCCGCCATGGCTATCAGCGCTACGGTGTTTCCGTCGCCGGTGCCTTCGACCCGGTCTACCTTGCCGCCGCCAATGCGCTGGTCGGCAATGCCGCGGACGAGGGCGGGATCGAGCTGACCATGACCGGCGATACCTACGAGGTCGGCGCCGATACGGTGCGGATCGCCCTGGCCGGCGATTTCGCGGCAACGATCGATGGCGAGGCGGCGGCCCCCTGGCGCAGCCACACGCTGGCGCGCGGCCAGGTGCTGAAGGTCGGTGCCGCCCGTGCCGGCCTGCGCGGCTATGTCGCGGTCGCCGGCGGTTTCGCCCTCGTGCCCCAGCTCGGTTCGGTGTCGACCCATCTGCGCAACCGGCTGGGCGGCCTGGACGGCGCCAGGCTGAAGCCCGGTGACCGCTTGCCGCTGCGACTGCCCGCGGCGCCGCCGGGCGGCGACCGCAGCCTCGACCCCGCGCTGCTGCCGCCGCGCAGCCTGGCCCTGCGGGTCGTCCCGGGCCCGCAGGACGGACATTTTTCCCCGGACCAGATCGCTGCCTTCCTCGAGGCGGCCTGGACGATCGGGCGGGATTCCGACCGCATGGGCTGCCGCCTGGAGGGGCCGGCGATCGGCCATGCCAAGGGCTTCAACATCATTTCCGACGGCATTCCGCTCGGCGCCGTGCAGGTGCCGGGTTCCGGACAGCCGATCATCCTGCTGCCGGACCGGCAGACCGCCGGCGGCTATCCGAAGATCGCCTGCGTCATCAAGCCCGATGTCGCTGCCCTGGCCCAGGCCCGGCCGGGCGATGTCGTGCGCTTCCAGGCCGTCACCGCCGAAGCCGCGCTCGCCATCCATCGCGCCTGGCGCGTCGCCATCGCCGCATTGCCCGCGCTGACCGGCCCGGCCGGCGGCGATCTCGGCAGCGAACGGTTGTTGAGCCTCAACCTCGTCGGCGGCATGGTCGACGCCATCAACCCCCCGGAGGATGCCCGATGAGCTTGCGCGTCGATCTGAACAGCGACATGGGCGAAGGTTTCGGCCCGTGGAAGATGGGTGACGATGCCGCGATGCTCGACATCGTCACCTCGGCCAACGTCGCTTGCGGCTTCCATGCCGGCGATCCGGTGATCATGACCGAGACGGCGCGGCTGGCCGCGGCACGCGGGGTCGCCATCGGCGCGCATCCGAGCTTCATGGATCTCTGGGGCTTCGGTCGCCGCCAGATCCGTGGCGACAGCCCGGCCGACATCGAGAAGTTCATCGCCTACCAGATCGGCGCGCTGCAGGCGACAGCCGCGCTGGCCGGGCATCGGGTCACCCATGTGAAGGCGCACGGCGCGCTGTCCAACATGGCGTCGGTCGAGGCCGACCTGGCATTGGCCATCGGCCGGGCGATCAAGGCGGTCGATCGCGACCTGATCTACGTGGTGATGCCGGCCACCGAACTGGCCCGCGCCGGCGAGGCCCTGGGCCTGCGCTGCGCCAACGAGATCTTCGCCGACCGGGCCTATATGGACGACGGCACGTTGATGCCGCGCAAGCTGCCCGGCTCGATGATCCACGACAAGGACTTCGCCGCGGCCCGCGTCGTCGAGATGGTGACCGACCGCGCCCTGCGCTCGGCCGGCGGCAAGCGTATTCCGATTTCGGTCGATACGATCTGCGTCCATTCCGACAGCGCCGACGCTGTCGAGATGGCCCGTGCGGTGAAGGCTGCCCTGCTGGCCGCCGGCATCGCTGTCCGGCCGATGCACGAGACCGCTTAGGTCGCTCTCGACCTCAGCCTTCGGCGCCGCGCCCGCCGCCGGCCAGGGCGCGCGTCACCGAGGTCATCTCCGACCCGGTCAGGCCGATTTCCTTCAGCAGGTGATCGACCAGCGGGGCCTGGCCGCGATAGCGCAGGGCGCTGTTGACGATCTGGTCGGACAGGCTGCCGCCATCTGACGCGCCCTCGCGCGCGCCACCGCCGCCGCCCGCCAGGCCGTCGACCTGCAGGATCTTGATGCCCTCGATCCGCTCCAGCGGGCGCACGCTTTCGCGGACGATGCCTTCGAGATGTTCGATCGTCGCCAGGCGCAGGCGCAGCGCCGCGGTTTCCGGCGACAGGCTGTTGTCGGCCTCGTTGATCGCGCGTCGGGCCGCCGCCTCGATCGTGTTGCGCAGCTCGGTGCTGGCGGCGCGCAGCTTGTCGGCGGCGCTCTCGGCTTCGCTGCGGATCTTCAGGGCGCGGGCCTCGGCCTCGGCGACGATGCCGTCGGTCTCGGCGCTGGCGCGGCGCTGCAGGCCGGCGCGCTCGGTTTCGGCGGCGGCGGCGATCAGCTGCAAGGTCTTGTCGCGCTCGGCCCGTTCGATGTCGCGGGCCGAGATCACCTGCTCCTCGGCCTTGACCACCGCGGCACGCGCCGCCTCGGCCTTGGCCTGGGCCTCGGCCCGTGCGGTCGCCTGCACGGCGACGTCGATCTCGGCGCGCTGGTCGGCCAGCTCGATCGACTTGCGGCGTTCGATCTCGGCGATCTCCAGCGCCCGCGCCCGCTCGATCTCGAGTGCCTTGATCTCGCGATCGATTGTCAGCTTTTCCTCGGCCACCGTTTTTTCGGCGGCAAGCCGCGCCCGGTCCAGCGCCTCCTTGGCGCGGATCTGGGCTTCCTCGGCCTCGCGCTGGCGTGCGGCCTTCTCGCCGGCTACCTCGGCCGCCTGCAGGGCGCGGCGCACGGCGATCTCGCGCTCCTGATCCAGCCGGGCATATTCCTCCTCCCGGCCGATCTCCAGCACCTGGCGTTCGGCCTCCAGGTTCTTGCGCTGGATCGCGACCTGGGTGTCCTGCTCGATCTCGTTGCGCCGGCGCCGCCGGTCCTCGATCTCGGCGGTCAGCTTGGTCAGGCCGGCGGCGTCGAAGGCGTTGTTCGGGTTGAAGTATTCCCGGCTGGTCTGGTCGAGCTGGGTGATCGACGCCGATTCGATCGCCAGGCCGTTCTGCGCCAGTTCGTCGCGCAGCAGGTCACGGACCTTGCGGGCGAAGGCGGCGCGCTGTTCATGCAGTGTCTCCATCGTCATTTCGGCGGCAGCCGATCGCAGCGCGTCGACGAACTTGCCTTCGATCAGGTCGCGCAGCGCTTCCGGCGACATCGTGCGGCTGCCCAGCGTCTGGGCGGCGAGAGCCACCGCCTCGCGCGTCGCCTCGACCCGCAGGTAGAAATCGGCCTCGACATTGGCGCGCATCCGGTCCTGGGTGATCAGCGCGCGCTCGTTCTCGCGCCGCACCGACAGGCGGACCGTGTTCATGTTCACCCGGATGACCTGGTGCAGCACCGGGATCACGACCGCACCGCCCGAGATCACGACCTTCTGTCCCAGGAATCCGGTCCTGACGAACGACACTTCGGTCGACGAGCGCTCGTAGAGCCGCGCCAGCAGGAACCAGGCGATCGCGATCGCGACGACAAGGATGATCAGGCCGATCAGAAGATTGCCGAGGCCGATGCTCATGATGACGGTCCAGCTCCTATCTGGTGGAGAACGGAAAGGATGATGCTAGGCTTGCGGCACGTATCCGCACGGAGGTTGTCATGCTCTACCGCCAGTTCGCAACGCAGGAAGAAATCGATCGCGAATACGACGTCGAGGCGATGGTGCCGGATTTTCGTCCTTACGCGGCGCATTTCATCGACGGCAGTGCCGAAGCCCGCGCCTCGCTCGATGCCCGGCTCGACCTTCGCTTCGGGCCGACGCGCGATGAATATCTCGACTTCTTCCCCGCCGCCCGCCCCGGTGCGCCGCTGCTGGTCTTCATCCACGGCGGCTATTGGCGCATGCTGAGCGCGAAGGAATTCAGTCTTGTGGCGCGCGGCCCGGTCGAGATGGGCATCAATGTCGCCGTGACCAACTACAGCCTGTGCCCGAAGGTCACGATCGCCGAGATCACGCGGCAGTCGCGCGCGGCGATCGCCTGGCTTCACCGCCATGCCCCGGAACTCGGCATCGATGCCGGGCGGATCCATGTCGCCGGCCATTCGGCCGGTGGGCAGCAGGTCGGCATGCTGATGGCGACCGACTGGCAGGGCGAATACGGCCTGCCGGCCGACCTGATCAAGGGCGGCCTCGCCATCTCGGGCCTGTTCGACCTCGAACCGTTGCGCCATTCCTGGCTGCAGCCCCGCCTGCAACTCGACTGGGCGACGATCCGCGGGCAGAGCCCGATATACAATCTGCCGACGCGGGCCGCGCCGCTGACGGTCACGCTGGGCGGGGACGAATCGGCCGAATTCTGGCGCCAGTCGCGCAGCTACCTCGAAGCCTGGACTGCGGCAGGCCACAGCGGCCGGCTGGTCGACCAGCCCGGCTGCAATCATTTCACCGCGATCTACGGATTCGAGGATGCCGCCAGCCCGCTGTGCCGGATGGTGCGCGACATGGTCGGCGATATCGAGGTGCCGCGGCGTCCGCGCATGGGCCGGCCGCCGGTCTTTCCGACCTTCGGTCCGGTCGCCTGACCGGCGGTCGGCCGGTCGTCCTGTCGCATCCCGATCCACCCGAAGCCGCCCCCGTGCCGCGGAATTGACGCGTTGACAATGTAAGCCTTAGCGCGCAACATCTCAATAGTGATGAGGTGATTCTCATTTATTGAGAAATAGAACCGAGATCGCGCTGGACGAAGGGGCATTGGGGATGGGTGCTGCTGGCGGACGGCTGTTGTTGCGCAATTACGTCGATGGCGCGTTCGTCGCGACCGACGCGCGATTTCCCGACGTCGATCCGGTCGACGGTCATGTTCATGCCGAAGTCTGCGAGGCCGATGCGGCGCTGGTCGACCGCGCCGTCGCCGCGGCGCGGGCCGCCCTGCGCGGCCCGTGGGGCCGCATGGGCAGCGAGGGGCGGATCGCGCTGCTGCGGCGCGTCGCCGACCGGATGGAAGCCCGGTTCGATGACTTCCTGCGTGCCGAGATCGCCGACACCGGCAAGCCCGAAAGCCTGGCGCGCGCCATCGACGTGCCGCGCGGCATCGCCAATTTCCGCATCTTCGCCGATCTGCTGCGCGGCATGCCGGAGGAAACCTTCCACACCGAGACGCCGGACGGGCAGGGGGCGCTGAGCTACACGGTGCACAAGCCGCTCGGCGTGGTCGGGGTCATCGCGCCGTGGAACCTGCCGCTGCTGCTGCTGAGCTGGAAGGTGGCGCCGGCGCTGGCCGCCGGCAACACCGTGATCGCCAAGCCGTCCGAGGAGACGCCGGCGACCGCCACGCTGCTCGCCGAGGTGATGGACGAGGTCGGGATGCCGCCCGGCGTGTTCAACCTGGTGCACGGCTTTGGCCCAGGCTCGGCGGGCGAATTCCTGACCACCCATCGCGGCATCGATGCCATCACCTTCACCGGCGAAAGCGCCACCGGCTCGGCGATCATGCGCGCCGCCGCGGCGAACGTGAAGGCGCTGTCCTTCGAGCTCGGCGGCAAGAATGCCGGCATCGTCTTCGCCGATGCCGATTTCGACGCCGCGGTCGAGGGCACCGCCCGCTCGGTCTTCGCCAATTGCGGCCAGGTCTGCCTGTGCACCGAACGCGTCTATGTCGAGCGCCCGATCTTCGAGCGTTTCGTCGCCGCCCTGAAGGCGCGGGCCGAGGCGCTGGTCCTGGCGCGCCCCGACGATCCCGCCGCGACGATGGGGCCGCTGATCAGCCGGGCGCATCGCGACAAGGTCCTGTCCTATTACCGCCTGGCGCGCGAGGAGGGTGCGACCGTGGTCACCGGCGGCGGCATCCCGCATTTCGGCGACGACCGCGACAACGGCGCCTATGTCCAGCCGACGATCCTGACCGGCCTGGGCGAGCAGGCGCGCTGCGTGCGCGAGGAGATTTTCGGCCCGGTCTGCCATGTCGCGCCGTTCGACGGCGAGGATGAGGTGCTGGCGATGGCCAACGACAGCGAGTACGGCCTGGCCGCGGCGTTGTGGACACGCGACCTGTCGCGCGCCCATCGCCTCGGCCGTCGCCTCGAAGCCGGCATCGTCTGGGTCAATTGCTGGTTCCTGCGCGACCTGCGGACGCCGTTCGGCGGGGTCAAGCTGTCGGGCATCGGCCGCGAGGGCGGGCTGCACTCGTTGCGGTTCTATGCCGAACCCACGACGATCTGCGTCAAGCTGTGAGCGGTCATGCGTGAAGCCCTGATCCCCGCCGCCCTGCCCAAGCCGCGCTTCTGCTACAGCCCGGTGATCCGGGCCGGCGGCATCTTCCAGTTCGCCGGGATGATCGCACTCGATCCCGCGACCGGCCGGCTCGAGCCGGGCGGGCCGGGTCCGGAGACGGCGCGGATCCTGGTCAACCTCCGGGGCGCGCTGGCCGAGCTCGGCCTGACCCTCGGCGATCTCGTGCTGGCCCGTATCTACACCACGGCCTTCGACCGTTTCCCGGCGATCAACGAGGCGTGGGAAGCGGTCTTCGCCGATGGCGAGGCACCGCCGCCGGCGCGCACCTCGGTCGGGGTGACGGCCCTGCCGCTCGGCGCCAGCGTCGAGATCGAATTCATGTTCCACCGCGAGGATCCGCGATGAAGATGGAAGCCAAGGTCCTGGCCGACAAAGCCACCCCGCGCGGCCGTTTTCCCCACGTCAAGCGGGCCGGCGATTTCGTCTTCGTCTCGGGTACGTCGTCGCGCCGGCCCGACAACAGTTTCGCCGGGGCCGAGGTCGACGAATTCGGCACCACGCGCCTCGACATCAAGGCGCAGACCCGCGCGGTGATCCTGAACCTGCGCGACATCCTCGCCTCGGTCGGCTGCGACCTCGACGATCTCGTCGAGATCTCGGCCTATCTCGTCAACATGAACGACTTTGCCGGCTACAACGAGGCCTACGCCGAATTCTTCGGCTATGACGGGCCGACGCGTACGACGGTGGCCGTCCACCAGCTGCCGCATCCCCATCTGCTCATCGAGATGAAGGCTACCGCCTACAAGCCGATCGACCGCTGATTCCTCGCACGGGAGACCACCGCCATGGCCCAGGGTGAAATCGTTGCCGGCTTCCTTGCCCCGCATCCGCCGCATCTGGTCTACGGCGAGAACCCGGCGCAGAACGAGCCGCGCTCGCAGGGCGGGTGGGAGCCGCTGCGCTGGGCCTACGAACGGGCGCGCAAGAGCCTCGACGAACTGAAGCCGGACGTGCTGCTGGTCCATTCGCCGCACTGGATGACCCATGTCGGGCATCATTTCCTCGGCGTGCGCAACCTGTCGGGCAAGTCGGTCGACCCGATCTTTCCGAACTTGTTCCGCTACACCTTCGACCTGACCGTCGACGTCGAACTGGCCGAGGCCTGCTGTGCCGAGGCGGCCGAGGCGGGGCTCGTCACCAAGATGATGCGCAACCCGAATTTCCGCGTCGATTACGGCACCATCACCACGCTGCACATGATCCGGCCGCAATGGGACATCCCGATCGTCGGCATCTCCGCTAACAACTCGCCCTACTACCTCAACACCAAGGAAGGCCTGGGCGAGATGGACATCCTGGGCAAGGCGACGCGGCGGGCGATCGAGAAGACCGGCCGCCGCGCCGTGCTGCTCGCCTCCAATACCCTCTGCCATCTGCATTTCCACGAGGAGCCGGCGACGCCCGAGGACATGTCGCAGGAGCATCCGCAGAACTATGACGGCTACAAGTGGGACATGCGGATCATCGACCTGCTGCGCCGCGGCCGCACCCGCGAAGTCTTCGACCTGCTGCCCCAGTTCATCGAGGAGGCGTTCGCCGAGATCAAGTCGGGCGCCTTCACCTGGATGTTCGCCGCCATGGGGTACCCGGAGATTCCCGGCGAGTTGCACGGCTATGGCACGGTCATCGGCACGGGGAACGCCGTGATGGAATGGAACCTGGTCAAGGCCGGGCTGACGCGGGGCGGCGGCGTCCTCGCCCGGGCGGGCTGATGACGGTCGTCGCCGCCTTCCTGGTTCCCGGCTCGCCGCTGCCGCTGCTGAAGCCGGAGAATCCGCCCTGGGGCCGGATCGCGGCCGGTTATCAGCGCGCCGGGCGCGCGCTCGCCCAGGCAAGGCCGGATACGATCCTGCTGTATTCGACGCAATGGCTTGCCGTGCTCGACCAGCTTTGGCAGGCACGGCCCCGCGTCGCCGGGCTCCATGTCGACGACAACTGGTACGATTACGGCGATCTGCCCTTCGATCTTGCCATCGACACCGAATTGACGGCCGGATGCCTGGCCGCCAGCGCCGCGGCCGGCATCTCGGCCAAGGCCGTCGACTATGACGGATTTCCCATCGACAGTGGTACGATCACCGCCTGCCGTTTCCTCAACGGCGACGGCCGGCTGCCCTTCGTGCTGACCTCGAACAACATCTATCACGACTGGGCGGCGACCGAGCGGCTGGGGGCGCTCGCCGCCGGCGTTGCCCGCAGCGCCGGCCGGCGCATCGCCGTCGTCGGTGTCGGCGGGCTGTCCGGGGCGATGTTCCGCGAGGCGATCGACATCCGCGACGACCGCGTCGCCTCGTCCGCGGACGATCGCTGGAACCGGCGCATCCTCGAACTGCTCGAACGCGGCGACGTCGCCGGCGTCAAGGCCGAGGCGCCGCGCTTTGCGGCCGAGGCGCGTGCCGACATGGGTTTCAAGCATCTCGCCTTCATCCTCGGGGCGCTCGGCGGGCGCTTCTACGGGGCGCGGATCCACGCCTATGGCCCGGTCTATGGCAGCGGGGCCGCGGTGGTCGAATTCAGACTATGAAATAAAACCGGCAAGGAGGCACGGAATGGTCAAGGCAGGCGTAGTCGCGTTTTCCACCCTGGCGGCAGGATTGGCCGCCTTCCTGGCGGCCCCGTCGCCCGCCGCGGCCCAGGACTGCAAGGTCAGGGTCGGGCGTATCGTACCGATGACCGGCCCCCTGGCCTCGGTCGGCAAGATGACGCCGTGGGTCGACGAGAACAAGATGAAGGTCGTCAAGGCCGCCGGCGGCATCGAGGTCGGCGCCCAGCGTTGCGCCATCGAATACAAGGTCTACGATTCCAAGTCGACCGTCGCCGGTTCGGCCGAGGCTGCAAATCGGGCGATCCTCGAAGACAAGGTCGAGGTGCTGATGGCGCAGGGCACGCCCGACACGACCAATGCTCCCGCCGATCTCTGCGAGCGCTACGGCCTGCCCTGCATCACCTCGAACACGCCGGTCGAGGCCTGGCTGTTCGGGCCGGACGGCAAGCCCAAGACCTACAAGTCGACCTTCCACCTGTTCTTCGGCGTGCCCGATCTGGTCAAGAACCATATCGGCATGATCAAGTCGCTGCCCGGCGGGTTCAACGGCCGCATCGGCTATCTCTATCCGAACGATCCCGATGGCGTCGTCTTCGCCTCGCTGTTCGACCCGGCCTTCAAGGGCGAGGGCTGGACCCCGACCGATCCGGGCCGGTTCGAGCAGGGCTTGCCCGACTTCTCGGCGATCATCAACCAGTTCAAGCGCAACCGCGTCGAGGTCGTCACCGGCGTGCTGGCGCCGCCCGACCTGCAGAACTACCTGCAGCAGGCCGCACAGGCCGGCTTCAAGCCGAAGATGTACGTGATCGACAAGGGGACCGGCTATCCCGATGCGATGCAGGCGATCGGCAAGCCGGGCATCGACATTCTCAGCGTCAATTTCTGGTCGCCGGCCTATCCCGGCCGCTCGAAGTTCGGCGGCTGGACCGGCCAGGAATTCGCCGATCGCTACGAAGCCGAGAACAAGCCGCTCTATTATACCCCGACCGGCGCCTACGAGGATGCCTCCTACGACATCCTTTTCGACGCGATGGTGCGGGCCAAGTCGACCGACAAGGCCAAGCTGATCGAGGCGCTGAAGCAGACCGATCTCGACACCATCGTCGGCCGCGTCAAGTTCAACGCGCAGAATTATTCGGTCCAGCCGCTGGGCGGGGCGCAGTGGCGGATCGATGCCGCGACCAATCGTTGGGTCAAGGACAACGTCTACAACGCGGTCTACCCCGACGTCAGGAAGACCGCCGAAATGCGCGTCTACCAGCAGTAATCGGGGCAGACCTTGGGCCAGCCGCTCTATCGCCGGTTCATGACGCAGGCCGAGCTCGACGCCGAATACGACGTCGAGCGCTCGGTCCCCGACTTCATGGTCCACGCCCGTCATTTCATCGACGAGAGCAAGCTGGCCCGCCACCGCCTGAACTGCCGGCTCGACGTCGCGTACGGCCCGACGCTCGACGAACATCTCGACCTGTTTCCCGCCCGGCGCGGGCCGGCGCCGGTGGTCGTCTTCTTCCATGGCGGCTACTGGCGCATGCTGTCGTCCAAGGATTTCAGCATGGCGGGGCTGGGGCCTGCGGCTCTCGGCGCCGCGGTGGCCAACGTCAACTACAGCCTCTGCCCCAAGGTCACGATCGACGAGATCGTGCGCCAGGCCCGGGCCGCGGTCGCCTGGACCCATGCCCATGCCGCCGATTTCGGCGGCGATCCCGACCGCATTTTTGTTGCCGGCCATTCCGCCGGTGCCCATCTTGCCGCCATGACTCTCGCCACCGACTGGGCCGGCGATTACGGCCTGCCCGACGACACGATCAAGGGGGCCTTGCTGGTTTCCGGTCTCTACGACCTGCGGCCGCTGCCCTATTGCTTCGTTCAGCCGGCGCTGCAGCTGACCGCCGACCAGGTCCAGCGCAATTCACCGATGCTGTCGCCGCCGCTGCGCCGCGACCTGCCGGTGATCGTGTCGTGGGGGGGTGCCGAGCCGGCCGAATTCCGGCGACAGTCGGAGGATTTCCTGACCGCCTGGCAGCGCGCCGGCAATCCCGGCGAGCCACTGTGCCAGGCCGAGGCCAATCACTTCACCGCCCTCTACGGGATGGGCGATGCCGACAGCGTGCTGTGCCGGGCGCTGGCGCGGCTGATGGGGCTGGCGCGTCCGTCGGCGGGGCGCCGCTGATGCCGGTCGCGCTCGCCGTCCGCAATCTTTCGAAATCCTTCGGCGCGCTGGCGGTGACCGACAATGTCTCGTTCGCCGTGAACGACGGCGAGATCCTCGGTGTCATCGGCCCGAACGGGGCCGGCAAGACGACACTGTTCGGCCTGCTCGCCGGCAACATCGTCCCGTCGGCCGGTGCGATCGAGTTCCTGGGCGAGGACGTCACGGCGCTGCCGCCGCATGAACGGGCGCGCCGCGGCATCGCCCGCACCTATCAGGTCCCGCGCCCGTTCGGCCACATGACGGTCTACGAGAACCTGATGGTCGCCGCCCGCTTCGGCGGCAGGCTCGACCTCGACGATGCCGGCCCGTGGGTCGATAGGGTGCTGGCGATGACCGGCATGCAGCGCGAGGCCGCCACGCTCGCCGGCCGGCTGCCGCTGCTGATGCGCAAGCGGCACGAACTGGCCCGGGCCCTGGCGATGCGGCCGCGTCTCTTGCTGGTCGACGAGGTCGCCGCCGGGCTGACCGACGAGGAGGTCAACCAGTTCATCGCCCTGATCCAGGCGATCCGCAAGACCGGGGTCACCGTCGTCTGGATCGAGCATGTGATGAAGACCATGCTGACCGCCACCGACCGGCTGATCGCGCTGCATTCCGGCCGTCTGCTGGCCAGCGGCGCGCCGCAGGACGTCTTTGCTTCGCCGGAGGTGCGCCGTGTCTATCTCGGGGCCTGACGCCGATACCCCGCTGCTCGCCGTCTCGGGCCTGTCGGCCTATTACGGCGAACTGCGCGCGCTCTACGACGTCACGCTGTCGGTCCGCACGGGCGAGGTGCTGTCGATCATCGGCGCGAACGGGGCCGGCAAATCGACGCTGCTGAAATCGATCGTCGGCATGATGAACCGCGGCGCGGCGGCCCATATCCAGGGCGATATCGAGTTCGCCGGCCGGCGGATCGCCGGCCGTGCGACCGAAGACATCGTCGACGCCGGCATCACCATGGTGCCCGAGGGGCGCCGGCTGTTTGCGCGGATGTCGGTCGAGGAGAACCTGGCCGCCGGCGCCTTCCTGCCGCGCTGCCGCGCCGGGCTGCGCCAGCGGATGGACGAAATCTATGCGCTGTTCCCCAAGCTGCACGAGCGGCGCGAGCAGGTCGTGGCGCAGATGTCGGGCGGCGAGCAGCAGATGGTGGCGATCGGCCGGGCGCTGATGTCGTCGCCGCGGCTGATCCTGTTCGACGAATTGTCGCTCGGCCTCGCGCCCGCGGTGATCGAGGAGATCTATCGCAAGGTCCGGACGATCCACGAGCAGGGCGTGACCTGCATCATCATCGAGCAGGACATGCGCCGGGCGCTGTCGGTCGCCGACCGGGTCTGCGTGATGCTCGAAGGCAGCATCGTGCTGTCGGGTCGCCCGGCCGAGCTGAGCGAGGCGGCGATCACCGCGGCCTATTTCGGCCAGACGCATCGATGAGGGGGCGGGCTTGACGGACGACGATGTCTACTGGGCGCTGATCGACGTGGCCAACGGCCTGATCTCGGGCACCATGCTCGGCGGCTACTATGCGATCATCGCGATCGGGCTGACGCTGACCTTCGGCGTCATGCGGCTGGTGAACCTCGCCCATGGCGACTGGCTGGTGTTCTCGGCCTATCTGTCGCTGGTCTTCCTGTCGCTCGTGCCGATCTCGCCGCTGTACACGCTGATCGGCGTGGTGCCGGTGATGTACGGCGTCGGCTACGCGCTGCAGCGGCTCCTGCTCAACCGCGTGTCGGTGCAGGCGATGGAGCAGAAGGGCATGTCGACCAGCTTCGGGCTGATGTCGCCGATCCTCGTCACCTTCGGCATGTCGATCGTGCTGGCCCAGGGCTTGCTGGCGGGCTTCTCGTCCAACACCCAGGTGATCCGCAACGAGCTTTCCTATTCGGCGATCCAGCTCAGCGAGGATCTCAGTGTCTCGACCCTGCGGCTGACCTTCTTCTGCGTCGCGGTGGCGATCCTGGTGCTGACCGCCCTGCTGCTGCGCGCAACCCATGTCGGCCGCGCGATCCGGGCAGCCTCCGACGATGCCGAAATCGCCCCGCTGATGGGCATGCGCCCGGCCAGGATCTACGCCACCGCCTCCGGCATCTCGCTGGCCATCGCCGGTGTCGCCGGAGTCATGGTCGGCATGACGCGCCCCTTCCAGCCTTTCGACGGGCCCCAGTTCCTGCTGGTCGCCTTCGGCGTCGTCATTCTCGGCGGCATGGGCTCGCTGGCCGGGTCCCTGGTCGGCGGCATCCTGCTCGGCGTGGTCCAGATCCTCGCCGGCACCTATTTCGGCCCCTCGGCGCAACTGGTCGGCGGCTACATGCTGATTCTGGCGGTGCTGGCGCTGAAGCCGCAGGGGCTGTTCGCGCGATGATCGCCCGGATCGAACATCTGCTGACCGGCCGGCGCGGCGGCGCCGTGCTTGGCGCCATCGTCCTCGTGCTGGCCTTGCTGCCGCTGGTGCTACCGCCGACCAGCTATCTGCTGTACCTGTTCTTCACCTTCTTCGTCTTCGCCGTCTTCGGCCATGGCTGGAATCTGCTTGCCGGCTATTGCGGGCTGCTTTCGTTCGGCAACCAGGCCTTCGTCGGGGTCGGCGGCTTCGCGCTGGCGATCCTGTTCTACTACGGCGGAGTCAATGTCTGGCTGGCCTGGATCGGGGGCGGGGTCGTGGCCGGGCTGCTTGCCTACCTGCTTGCCATTCCCGTCGACGAACGGCGCCAGGGCCGGGCGGTGTGGAAGCCGGTCGGCATCGCCGTGCTGCTCTGGGCGATCTACGAGGCCGCGATCCTCTACCAGCCGGGGCTGGACCTGTTCGGCTCGGCCTATGTCCGCCGCGTGCTGATCCTCTTGCTGATCTTCCTCGGCGCGCTGCCGCTGCTGCGCCTGCAGGGCGCCTATTTCGCGGTCGCGACCTGGCTGATCGCCGCCTCGCTGGCCTCGGTCTTCAACGAATGGAAGGTGGTGGGCGCCGGCGGCGGCATGCAGATCAAGTCGACGGTGACGCTGCCGCAGCTCTATTACGCCGGCCTCGTGCTGCTGGTCGTGGCAACCGCGGTGATCTGGCGCATCCTGCGCTCGCGCTACGGCCTGGCGCTGACTGCGGTCCGCGACGACGAGGAGGCGGCGCGGACCGTCGGCATCGACATCCGGCGGATGAAGATGGTCGTCTTCCTCGCGGCCGGCATCTTCACCGGCCTCGCCGCCGGGCTGTTCTACATGGACGCGGTGATCATCACGCCGCCGGCGGCATTCAGCGTCTTCTGGTCGGCGTATTTTGTCTTCATCGTGGTCGCCGGCGGCATGGGCACGCTGGCCGGCCCGATCGTGGGCGCCGTGATCTTCGTCGTCGTCGACCGCCTGCTGGCGCCGGTCCTGAACCAGGGGCTGCTGATCCTCGGCGCCGCCTCGATCGTCATCATGCTGGTCATGCCGCGCGGCGTGATGGGCATCCTGCACGATCTGCGCAGCGGCGAGGGCAAGATCCGGCTGGGCGGGTTGTGGCCGCTGCTGTTCGGCATTTCCGAACGCCAGGGCGGCTTGCGGCGCGACCAGCCCGGGGTCGTCGCGGCCCTGCTGGTACCGGGCAGCCCGCTGCCGCTGATGGGCCGCGACAACCCGGCCTGGGCGCCGCTGGTCGAGGGCTTCGCCGCCGCGCGCAAGGTGCTGCAGGCGGCGCGGCCGGATGTCGTGCTGCTCTATTCGACCCAGTGGGTCGCCGTGCTCGACCAGCTGTGGCAGGCCAAGCCGCGGCTGGCCGGCCTGCATGTCGACGAGAACTGGCACGAACTCGGCAACCTGCGCTATGATCTGCGGGTCGACGTGTCGCTTGCCCGTGACTGCGTCAAGGCCTGCAACGAGGCTGGCATCAAGGCGAAGGCGGTGGACTACGACGGCTTCCCCATCGACACGGGCACGATCGTCGCGGCGAATTTCCTGCTGCCGCACGGCGAGGTGCCCTATGTCCTGGCTGCCAACAACATCTACCACGATTGGGAAACCACCTGCCGGCTGGGCGAGCTGGCGGTGGCCCAGGCCATCAACCGCGGCAAGCGGGTGGCGGTGATCGCGGTGGGCGGGCTGTCCGGCACCATGTTCCGCGAGGCCGTCGATTTCGCCGACGACCGCATCGCCCGCGACATCGACGACATCTGGAACCGCGACCTGCTGGCCAAGCTGGCCGAGGGGCGTGGCGACGAGGCGCTGGCCGACCTGCCGGTCTATGCCCGCGAGGCCCGCGGCGACATGGGCATGAAGCATCTGGCCTGGCTGGCCGGGGCGCTGGGCGGCCGGCTCGGGCCTGCCGTCGTCCACGGCTATGGCCCGGTCTATGGCGCGGGTGCCGCGATCGTCGAGTTCAAGGTCTGATGGCGACGCCGAAGAACAATTCCGTCGCCAAGGCCTTCCAGATCCTCAATACCCTGTCCGGATCGCGCGGCGACATGACGGCAAGCGAGGTGGCGCGCGCCGTCGGCGGGACCGTGGCGACCGTCCATCGCTTCCTGATGACGCTGGAGGAACTCGGCGTCGTCGCCCGCAACGCCCATGGCCGCTATCAGCTCGGCATGGTGCTGGCCGATCTCGGCGACCGGGTCGAGCACAACAAGCTGCTGCTCGATGCGGTCCAGCCGCATCTCGACGCCCTTGCCGCGCGCTATCGCGAGGCCGCGCACGTCGCCGTGCGCAACGGCAAAGGGGCGGCCTATGTCGCCCACAGCCTGCCGGACCGCTCGTTGCAGCTGGGCCATGGCGCCGGCGTCGTCCCGCTGCATTGCTCGGCGCTGGGCAAGGTGCTGCTGGCCGGCTTGCGCGGCGCCGAACGCGAGCGGGTGCTGGCCGGGCTGGAGCTGGAGCGCCATACCGCCGCGACCATCGCCGATCGCCCGCGCCTTGCCGCCGAACTTGACCGGATCGCCCTGCAGGGCCATGCCGCCGACAACGAGGAGTGGGAGGAGGGACTGCGCGGCGTCGCCGTGCCGATCCATGACGGTCACGGCCAGGTCGTGGCGGCCATGGGCGTGTCGGGCCCGGCCTCGCGCTTCGACCATACCGCGATTGCCCGCTGCCGCGACGACCTTGCCGCCCGGGCAGGGCAGGTGGCGCGCCGGCTGTTCATGGAAAGCCGCACCCTGCCGAACAAGGCGCGGCCGCGGGGCAGCTTTCCGCATCTCAAGCGCGTCGGGGACTTCGTGTTCATCTCCGGCACCTCGGCGCGCCGGCCTGACGACAGCTTCGACGGCGTGCGCATCGATCCCGATGGCCGCGTGCGGCTCGATATCCGGCGCCAGACCCGCGCGGTGTTCGAGAACATCAACGACATGCTGGCAAGCGTCGGCGCCTCGCTCGCCGACCTCGTCGACGTCCAGGCCTATCTGGCCAGCATCGAGGATTACGACGGCTTCAACGCCGTCTATGCCGAGTTCTTCGGCCCCGACGGGCCGACACGCACGACCGTCGCGGTCGCCGGCCTGCCGCATCCCCATCAGTTGCTGATGGTGCGGGGCGTCGCCCACAAGCCGCTGGTGCTCGGCTGATCACAGCAGTCGGTCGAATACCGATCCCATGCGCGGGCTGAACAGCCGGTCGTAGGTCTTCAGCAGGAAGCCGTCGGTCATGCCGGCGATATGGTCGCAGATGATGCGCATCGGCTGCCCGGCCTCGCGGAACAGCCGATAGGTTTCGGTCGGCAGGAACGATTTCGGTTCGGATGCGAAGGCCTCGAACACCGAAACCACCATCCTCTGGCCCTTGAACTCCAGGTGCTGGACCGACGGGCTGAGGATGACCAGGTCGCGCACCGCGCCTTGCAAGGCCTTGAGGAAGATGCCGGGGCCGTCGGCCATGACCGCGCGATAGGCGATCAGCGGCTCGTCGAAGCCGTCGACGCGGGCGATGCCGCAGGCGGTCAGCAGGTGGCGGACCATTCTGCCGATCATGCGCTTGCGTGTGTGGCCGTCGCCGAACAGAGCGTCGGCCATCCGGTCGTAGGTCGTGGCATCCGGCTCGGCGGGATTGCGGCTTTTCAGCGTGGCAAGGAAGCTCGTGCAGCTGTCGACCGGCACCGCCTGGCGGAACTGCCCTTCGGAAATCAGGTCGAGCGCCAGGGCGTCTTCCAGGTCATGGACGCCGAATCCGATGTCGTCGGCAAGATCCATGATCGAACAGTCGAACGACTTGTGGCGCGACCGATGGTGCCGGTCCGGGTGGTGTTCGCTGGCGACGAAGCGGTCGCGGTCGGACGGCCCCAGCGGTGCCAGGATCCACTCGACGACGTCGGCCTCGCAGTCGAGATAGCATTTCGGCGGCTTCGAGGCCGCACGGTCGATGATCGAGATGGCGGTGGGGCCCGGGTCGAGCCGCGGGGTCTGGCGGGGATTGAACGCTGCCGAGTAGGGTACCGGATATTTGAGGATGCCGAGCAGCGTGCGGCGCGTCAGGTTAGCCCCTGCCCGGTCGGAGAATTTCTCGAGCCTCGCAAGAAGGCGCAAGGTCTGGCCATTGCCCTCGAAGCCGCCATGGTCGCGCATGCAGTAGTTCAGCGCGACCTCGCCGCCATGGCCGAACGGCGGGTGGCCGAGATCGTGGCAGAAGCCGATCGTCTGGATCAGGCTGAGCTGCGGCAGGCACGGGCCGGCCGGATGATCGGGGTGATCCTGGGCTAACTGTTTGGCCAGCCCGCCGGCGATCTGGGCGACCTCCAGCGAATGGGTCAGACGGGTGCGGTAGAAGTCGCTGTCGCCGAGATTGAGGATCTGGGTCTTGCCCTGCAGGCGCCGGAACGAGGCGGAATGCACGATGCGTGCATAGTCGATGTCGGTTTCGTCGCGCGCGTCCTCGGCCTGCTTGTTCCAGGACTCGCGCCGCTCGTACCAGGTCATATCGTGCCCTCCGACTCCACGCCCTTCCCGCACGATAGCGGCCGGTGCAGCCCGGGCTCAACAACGCCCATACGCTGGTCCGGCAATGCGTCCGGGGATATGTTGCAGAGTCGATTCCGATAGGAAAGATCGTGACGGAACTGGATCGTATCCTCGAGACATGGCCGATGCTGCAGGGCAAGGGACCCGGTGTCTGGGCATCCTTTGCCCGCGTCCTGCTCGACAAGGGCAAGTCGGCCGAGGGTCTCGCCCTGGCCCTGGCGGCCTATGACCACCCCGACTGCGGCAACCGCGATCGTCTGATCGCCGGCGCCGTGCTGAACGAGGGGGTGCCGAAATGGCACTGGCGGCTGGTGCGGGACACGGCGCGCAACGCCGCCTATGAGGCGGCACTCGCCCGCGTCGTCGGCCCGGACACGCTGGTCCTCGACATCGGGGCCGGCACCGGGCTGCTGGGGCTGATGGCGCTGCGCGCCGGGGCAGGCCGCGTGGTGGCCTGCGAGATGAACCCGGCGGTCGCGCGGATGGCCGCGGCAATCGCCGCGGCGAACGGCGTGTCCGACCGGCTGCGAATCGTGGCGAAGAAGTCGAACGACCTGGTCCTGGGCGAGGACCTGGACCGGCGGGCCGACGTCATCGTGTCGGAGATCGTCGACAATGGCCTGCTGGGTGAAGGCGTCCTTGCAACCCACCGGGATGCCGTGCCGCGTCTGCTGCGGCCGGGCGGCCATGTCATTCCCGGCGACGGCGCCATCATCGTGGCCCTGGGCCACGATCCGACCCTGGCGCGCACGCGGATGGACGTGCATCAAGGTTTCGACCTCTCCGCCTTCAACAAGCTGGCGCCGTCGTCGCACATCCTTCCGCCGGAGACCCCCGGCCTCCGCCTGCTTTCGGATCCGGCAGCCTTGTTCAGCTTCGCGTTCGGTGTGCCGGAAAGCTGGCCGGGATATCGGGCCGAGGTTCCGCTCGCCATCCGGGAGGATGGCGAGGCCAATGCCGTCATCCAGTGGATCCGGCTGGGCCTGGACCGCTCCGGCAGCGACGATGCGGTTCACGAGGTCCGGCCGGGGCGCGGGTCCAGCTGGGGCCTCGTGTCCTGGCCGCTGGTATCGCCTCTGTCCGTTGCGGCCGGCCGCAGGGTCCGCATCGCGGGCGAGCGTACCGACAGCACGCTGATGGTCTGGCTGGCCGAGTAGCGCCGCCAGGGGCGGCAAGGACGACAGCCGCTCGCGCGAACGCGACGTGTTTTTGCACTTGCCAGTCGTTCGCAAATTCAGTAACTAAGAGTCATTCGCATTTGCAGTCAGCAGAGATGGAAATCGGTATGACCAGGGAAACTCTCCAGGCCACCCGCCCGTCGGCGCCCCAGGCGCTCGCGCCGAGCCGCCTCACCGTCCGCGACCTGATGAAGGGGGCCCGCGAGGTGCTCCTCGAACACAATCAGCAGGACTACCGGCTGCGCATCACGTCCAAGGGTCGGCTGATCCTGACCAAGTGACGGCCAGAGCTGCGTTGTCGTCGCGCCGTGCCGCCGGCTAGCCGCCGGTGGGCGCGGCGCTGCTACCCGGCGACGGAGTGGGCGTCGTCATGCAAAGATTGAGGCAGAGATCTAGCCAGCCGACGAGGTCCCCCGGCCTCGTGCGCCAGCCACTGATAGCGTCGCGTGCCCATGGCGGTCGCCGGCGCCGTGGGGGTGGGGCTATGGACTATCGGGTCATCCGCCGTTTGGCGGGTCATGTTTCGTTCTGCGCGCTGATCGCGGCGGCGCCATCGGCGATGGCGCAGCAGGTGCCGCAGGCGCCACAGCAGGTCGCTGCCGCACCGGTCGTGACGCTCGATCCCATCGTCACCACCGCGACCAAGACGCCCCAGCGCGCCGACGAGCAGCCGTTCACCGTCGAGGTGGTCGGCCAGGAAGAACTCGAGCGCAAGCAGCCGGTCAATCTCGAGGATATCCTGCGCGACATTCCCGGCGTGTCGGCCGCCGGCGGCAGCCGGGCCACCGCGCAGACCCCGAATATCCGCGGCTTCGGCGGCCAGCGCGTGGTCACCACGATCGACGGCGCCCGCCAGAACTTCGATGCCGGCCATAAGGGTGGCGTCTTCATCGAGCCGGACATGCTCAAGCAGGTCGAGGTGCTGAAGGGTGCTGGCTCGGCCCTCTACGGCTCTGGCGCGATCGGCGGCGTGCTGGCAATGACCACCAAGGAGGCGGCCGACTTCCTCAACAGTGACGAGCGCTACGGCGCGCGGCTGCGCCTGGGCTATTCCTCGGCCTTCAAGGAGCCGCTGGCGACGATCGCCGCCTATGCCCGGCCGGTCGATCAGCTCGATCTCGTCGCCTACGGCGCGTTCCGCGATTCCGGCAATATCCGCGCGGGCTCGGGCGGGACCTACGCGACCATTCCCTATTCGGCCGAGAACCAGAAGTCGGGCCTGTTCAAGGGCACCGTGCGCCCCAATGAAAATCACAAGCTCTCGGCCTCGGTCCAGCTCGTCAATCTATCGGGGACCGAACCGATCAATACCGAGGCGGTGACCCAGCTGCGGTCGGAGCTCGCGGATCGCATGGTCCAGCGCCGCACCTATACCGCCTCCTACGCCTATGACAATCCCGACCAGCCGCTGATCAACCCGAACGTCGTCGTCTATCGCAACACGATCAACGTCAACGAACGCCGCGTGTCGGACAGCCGCCGCGACGTCACCGACCTGTCGACCACCGGGCTCGACGTCAGGAACACGTCGCGCTTCTCGACCGGATCGTGGTTCAAGCACGCCGTGACCCTCGGCGTCGAATATTTCCGCGACGAGCAGGACGGCACCCGCAACAACGGCAACCGCGACGAATTCCCCGATGCCAAGTCGAACACCACCGGCGTCTATCTGCAGGACGAGATCCGGATCGGCGGCCGCTTCGCGCTGGTGCCTGGAGTCCGCTACGATTCGTTCAAGCGCGATCCGTCGACCAACGTCGCGGCACTGAACGAATCGAAGACGTCGCCCCGCATCGGCGCGTCGTTCGACGCGACCAGATGGTTGCAGGTCTACGGTTCGTACGGCCAGGCGTTCCGCGCACCGGCGATGACCGAGCTCTACGTCGCCGGCACGCATTTCCCCGGCAATCGCTTCATCCCGAACCCGAACCTGAAGCCCGAGACGGCGACGACGGCCGAGGGCGGCCTGCGCTTCAAGTTCGACGACCTCGTCACCGGCGGCGACGCGCTGCGCGCCCAGCTCGGCTACTTCAACACCGACGCGAAGGATTTCATCGATTTCGTGGTGACCGCCACGACCTCGACCTACCGCAATATCAGCAAGGCGAATGTCGACGGCTTCGAGGGGTCGATCCGCTACGACGCGCCGCGCTGGTTCGCATCGGTCGCGGGTTCGGCGATCCGCGGCACCAACAAGACGACGAATACCCCGATCGATTCGATCCCGGCCGACAAGATCGTGCCGACGCTGGGCGCCAAGATGGCCAGCTGGGATCTGGTCGCCGGCGTCTCCGGCGAATTCGCCGCCGCGCAGGATCGGGTCAGCACCGCCTCGTTGCGCACCCCCGGCTATGGCATCGGCAACGTGTTCGTCGCCTGGGTGCCTTCGCAGGAATGGGCGCGCGGCCTGCGGGTCGATGCGGCGGTCAACAACGTCTTCGACCGCTACTACCGCAACAACCTGGCGACCACGCCCGAGCCGGGCCGCGACTTCCGGCTGTCGGTCGCCTATGCCCTGAACTTCTAGGCGGATGAACGGCCCCGGTCTTGTGCCAGATATCGTCGCGTCGCCGGCCGGTTTCGGTCGGCTGCCCCGGCTGGCCATGATCGGGTCGATGGCCCTGCACGCGGCTGGCCTTGCCTGGGCGGCCCATGTCACCGATCCCGCGATCCTCGATCCCGGACCGGTGGCGATCGAGGTCGCGCTGGTGACGGCCGCGCCCGCCGCCCGGGAGACGGCCGAGCCGGCGCTGGTCGACGCGGTCGATCGCGTGGCGGTGGCACGGGGCGCGTTGCCGGTTTCGGGGTCGGACCCGGCTCCTCGGCGGGCCGACCCTGCGCCGGCGGTGGATGCACCACCACCGCCGGCGCGCCCGGATGCGGCGGCCGAGGCACGATCGACGCCGCAGGGCGAGGCGACGGCGCCACTGGCCGCCGTGCCCGCGCCGCCTCCTCGGCCTAGGCCCCGGCCGCCCGCGCCCCGCGAGACGGCAAAGGTGAGGTCCGGCCCGGCATCCGATCTGGCTGCGGCAGCGCGCGAGACCGCGATGGCCGTCGCAACCGGCACGACGATGCCGCCGGCCGGCGGTGGCTCGGCCACCCCGGCATCGGCCGAGGCCAGTCGGCTGCAGAGCCCGCCGGCGGAACCGATGGTTTCCGAGGGGCCGCCGGTGGTGACGACGGTCGCCTATCGCGAACGGCCGCGGCCACCGAGCTATCCTCGGCGGGCGGTCGACCTGCGCCAGCAGGGAACGGCGATCGTGCGCGCGCTGGTCGGTCTCGATGGCGAGACGCGCGACGTGGTGCTGTGGCGGTCGTCCGGGGTGCGGCTTCTGGACGAGGCGGCGGTGGCGGCGGCGCGCGACTGGCTGTTCCAGCCGGCCCGGATCGGCGGGCGCACGATCGAGGCCTGGGTGGAAATTCCGGTGCATTTCAACCTGCGCGGCTGATGGGCCGCATTGCGATATCCGAGGAGCAGCCGACATGACCGACAAACCCTTGCTGGATCGCCTGGCCGAGTTGCGCCGCGACGCCCCCAAGCTGCGCGCGCGGGAAGCGGCCGAGGCACTCGGCATCAGCGAGGCCGAACTGGTCGCGGCCGGCGGCGTCGGTGCGGTGCGCCGGCTGGACGGTGACTGGGGCGCACTGCTGAAGGCGCTGCCCGCGCTTGGCCGCGTGATGTGTCTGACCCGCAACGAGCATTGCGTGCATGAGCGCTACGGGCGCTTCGAGGATGTCTCGGTCAATGGCCTGTCGGGACTGGTGCTCGGTCCCGACATCGACCTGCGCATCTTCTTCAGCCAATGGAGGCACGGCTTTGCCGTTCTCGACGACGGGCCGCACGGTGCCCGCCTGTCGCTGCAGATCTTCGACGGTCATGGTGTCGCCGTGCACAAGATCTATTCGACCGAGGGTACCGACATGGATGCCTTCGAGGCGCTGGTCGTCCGTTTTCACGACGTCGGCCCGTTCGGTCCGCTGGCCCTGACGCCGGTGCCGCCGCCGGCCGGGGCCAGGCCGGACGCCGAGATCGACGTCGACGGCTTTGTCGCTGCCTGGGCGGCGATGCAGGACACCCACGAATTCTTTCCTCTGCTGCGCAAGTTCGGTGTCCAGCGCCTGCAGGCGATGCGGCTTGCCGGCCCGCGTTTTGCGACCGAGGTCGGCGCCGATGGGATCGAGCGCTGCCTGGCGGCCGCCGCGGCACAGGAACTGCCGATCATGGTGTTCGTCGGGTCGCGCGGCGTGATCCAGATCCATACCGGACCCGTCGCCAACCTCAAGGTGATGGGGCCGTGGTTCAACGTGCTCGACCCGGACTTCAACCTGCATCTGCGGGCCGATCGCGTGGCCTCGGCCTGGGTGACGCGCAAGCCGACCGCGGACGGCGTCGTCACCGCGCTGGAATTGTTCGACGCCGACGGCGAGACCATTGCGCTGATCTTCGGCGCCCGCAAGCCGGGCAAGCCCGAGTTGCCCGCCTGGCGCGACCTGGCCGAAAGCCTTGCGCGGACGGACCGGGCGGCATGACCGCGCTGCTGCGGATCCTGGCGATCGCGCTGGCGCTGGTTGCCGCGACGCGGGCGCAGGCGGCCGATCGTGTCGTTGCGGTCGGCGGTGCCCTCACCGAGATCGTCTACGCGCTGGGGGCGGCCGATCTGCTGGTCGGCGTGGATACCACGAGCCAGTATCCGGCCGCCGCTCGCACATTGCCGCAGGTCGGGTACATGCGCCAGTTGTCGGCGGAAGGGGTCCTGTCCCTGAGCCCGACCCTGCTGCTGATCACCGAGGAGGCCGGGCCGCCCGCCGTGCTGCGCCAGCTTCAGGCAGCGGGTTTGCGTACGGTGTTGCTGCCGGGCGGGTACCAGCCCGGCGCGGTCCGTGCCCGCATCGAAGGGGTGGCCAAGGCGGTCGGCCAGGAGGACCGGGGTCAGGCCCTCGCGGCGCGGGTCGACCAGGACGTCGCCCGCATCGCTGAAGCGCTCAAGGGTGCGCGCGAGCCGCGCGTCCTGTTCCTCATGACCGGCACCGCCGGCGGTACGCCGCTGGCGTCGGGCGGGCGCACGGCGGCCGACGCGTTGATCACCTTGTCGGGCGGTATCAATGCCGTCTCGGCCTATGACGGCTACAAGCCGCTCACACCGGAAGCGGCGCTGGCCGCCGACCCGGATTTCATTCTTGTTCCCGCCCACGCGATCGATGCGCTGGGCGGTGTCAAGGCCCTCGCCGCGATGCCCGGCCTGAAGGATACCCGGGCCGTGCGCGCGAATCGTGTCGTGGCGATGGACATGCTGACCATGCTGGGATTCGGTCCCCGCATCGCCGTGGCGATGCGCCAGCTGGCCGCGGCCCTGCACCCCGGGCTGGACCTGCCGGCGGTCAGCGAACCGAGCCTGCCCTAGGCGATGCGGCAGGCCGTGACCTGGCGCCTGGGGCTGGTGCTGGCGCTGCTGGTGGCGGTGGTGGTCGCCAACGCGGCGATCGGCGCGGTGGCGATCGCACCGGGCCATGTCGTGCAGTCGCTGCTCCATCGCCTGGGAGCCTTCGACATGGCGGAGATCGCAGCGGGCCAGGCCCTGGTGCTGTGGTCGATCCGCCTGCCCCGGCTCGTGGTCGGCATGCTGGTCGGCGCCGGGCTCGCCGTCGCCGGCGCGCTGATGCAGGCGGTGTTTCGCAACCCGCTGGCCGAACCGGGCCTGACCGGCATTTCCGCCGGCGCCGCCGTGGCCGCCGCCGCGGTCATCGTGCTGGGCCATGCCGTCGCCGGCGGCTTCTCCCTGCCGGCCGTGGCTTTCGCCGGGGCGCTGGTCGCGTTCTGCGCCGTCTTCGGCATCGCGCGCTCGGCCGGGCCGGCCCAGGCACTGACCCTGATCCTGGCCGGCGTCGCCGTGAACGCCATCGCCTGGAGTTTGCTCGGCTATCTCACCTTCATCAGCGACGACACCCAGCTGCGCAACCTGACGTTCTGGACGATGGGCAGCCTGGGGGGGGCCACCTGGCCGATGGTGCCGCCGCTGCTGGTTCTGGTCGGTGGCGGCATCCTCGTCGCCTGCCGACTGGGCGGCTTGCTGAATCTCTATCAGCTCGGCGAGGCCGAGGCCGGGCATCTCGGCGTCGATGCCGGCCGCCTGCGGCTCGGCGCCATGGCGCTGGCCGCCCTGATCGTCGGGGCCTGTATCGCGGTGTCGGGCCAGATCAATTTCCTCGGGCTGGTCGTGCCGCATCTGGTGCGGCTCTGGCAGGGACCCGACCATCGCCGCCTGTTACCGATGGCGGCGCTGGTGGGCGCGTTGCTGATCCTGTCGGCCGATCTTGTCGCACGCACGATCATTGCGCCGGCCGAACTGCCGATCGGCCTGGTCACCGCCTTTATCGGCGCGCCGTTCTTCGTCTATCTGCTGGTACGGCAGACACGCATGGCCGGGTACTGACATGCTGATGCTGGAGCGCGCCACCCTGGCCCGCGGCCGCCGCGTCCTGATCGAAGATCTCAGCCTGAGCCTCGCGCCCGGCGAGGTGCTGGGGCTGCTCGGCCCCAATGGCGCCGGCAAGTCGACCGTGCTGGCCGGGCTGTGCGGCGACCTCGTGCCGATCGCCGGCTCGGCGATGCTTGACGGTCGGCCGCTCGCCGACTGGTCACGCGGCGAGCTCGCCCGCCGTCGCGCGGTGTTGCCGCAGGCCAGCCGGATGGCCTTTTCGTTCCCGGTGCGGGATATCGTCGGCATGGGCGTGCTGCCCGGATCGGGTGCCGTGCCGGCCACGCTGGTGGCCGAGGCCCTGTCGCGCGCCGACGTTGCCCATCTGGCCGGGCGCGACTACGTCACGCTTTCGGGCGGCGAGCAGCAGCGGGTCCAGCTCGCCCGTGTCCTGGCCCAGCTGTGGTCCGGTGCCGGCCCGCGCTATCTGCTGCTCGACGAACCGACCGCCAGCCTCGACCTCGCCCACCAGCTCGCCGTCCTCGAACTGGCCCGCGCTCTCGCCCGCGACGAGGGCTTCGGCGTGCTGGCGATCGTGCACGACCTGGGCCTCGCCGCCCGGGCCGCCGACCGGCTGGCCCTGCTCAAGGATGGGCGGCTTGTCGCCGCCGGGCCGCCGGGAGAGGTGCTCGACAGTGCGACCATCGCCCGGGTTTTCGGGGTGACAGCCCGCGTGCTGCCCCATCCCGACCGGCCCGGCGGGATCCTGATCGCCCTCGGCTAGGCGCGCGGCGGGTCGGCCGCCGCCGCCGTTGCCGCCTGATGCAGCACGACCGGCGCCGGATCCGATACCAGCAGCGCGACGCCGGCGTCGATCAGGCCGTCGATCATCAGGGGGGCCGGCGCCACCAGGTCGTCCCGGGCGTCGCCTTCGCACCAGTCGCCCAGCGACTGCACGATCAGCACCAGCAGCAGGCGGAAGCGAAGGTCACGCAACGGTTTCGGCAGCACGCTCAGCAGGCGGTTCAAGCCGGCCGACGCCTTCATCCAGCCGGTGCCGTACTCCGCCTCGGCGATCTGGGCGATCGACAGCCGGCGCGACGCCGCCAGCCGGGCCAGCATGCGCAGGTAGTGGCGGCCGTTCGGCACCGACAGCGTCTCGGCCAGTGGCACGACCATCGCTTCGACCAGGGCGCGGGCGGTGGCGGCGGTATCGTCGCCGGCGATGACGTCGGCGCGCTGCGCCAGGACAGCCAGGCGACGTTCGTTGATCGTCGGCATCCGATAACGCAGAATTGCCTGAATCAGCCCTTCCTTGCCACCGAAGTGATAGCCGACGGCCGACATGTTCTTCAGGCCCGCGGCGATGACTATTTCGCGCGGCGAAACGGCCTCCACACCCGATCGGGCGAAAAGTTCCTCGGCCTTCAGAAGCAGCGTGAGCTTGGCGCCCCTTGGCTCCGCAACGGTATCCATCTGCGCATTCTCCGCTGGTAAGGACTACGAATTTAATCGTTTCGATTAATCAGATCCAGTTCGGTGCAGAAAACTGGTGCCAGGTTCGCGAGTGTCCGACACTGAAATACAACTGTCATTAATCGTCCTGATCAAAATACCGCAGAAATCCGCTGCGGAATGCTGCTGCTCGGGATCGACGGTTCTCCCCTGCCGGTTGTGTGTCCCTCCGGCAACAGCGTCAGTTCAAACCGGCTTGCCGCCCGAAAAATGTGATGGCCGTCACATTTTTGGCCCCTGCCACCGCCTAGCTTGCCGTCGTGGAATTCGAGGGGCGGGGTTCGAAATCGAGCCTCAGGCGACCGGCAGCGTGTTGCAGCGGGCAACGCGAAGCGTGCTGGCGGAAGCGGTCTTTATCCTCGACATCCGCCGATAACGGGCAGGACCAAGGAACGGCAGAAAGCGCGCGATACCGGGATCTAATGTAATGAAAAATACTTATTACATGCGTTCCGCGTGCATTCCGACGGCAGGGTGGTCCGGCCCGACCCACGCAACCGAATTTTCGGAGGTTCCATGACCACTCGTTTCGCTCGGCGCGCCCGCCTTCTGGCGGCGACCTCGCTGATCGCCGTGCCGGCGCTGCTCGCCGCCTCGGACGCTTTCGCCCAGGCGAAGAAGGAAGGCCCGATCCAGATCGGCATCGGCGGCTACTTCTTCGGCTACTTCGCTGGCGTCAGCCAGGATGACGGCGCCGCCACTGCCACCCGTTCGGCTCAGCCGGGCTACGGCATCCGCGACTACGCCGTGTTCCGCAAGTCGCGCATCCAGTTCAACGGCCTGACCAACCTCGACAACGGCGTCAAGGTCGGCGTCCGCGTCCAGCTGCGCGGCGAAGCCAACTCGAACGAGCAGATCGACCAGTCGAACCTGTTCTTCGACACCCAGTTCGGTCGCTTCGAGCTCGGCAAGACCCGCGGTGCGGCCTACAACATGCACTTCGCGCAGCCGGACATCCAGGCCGCCGGCGGCGACCCCTGGAACCTGAACTTCGGCGACTTCAACGGCATGACCGTTCCGTCGGGCAACCTGCTCTCGGCCGGCCATGCGTCGTACATCGAGCTCGGCAAGTCCGAGAAGGTCGTCTACTACACCCCGCGCTTCGCCGGCTTCCAGGCCGGTGTGTCGTTCGCGCCGGACGGGTGCTACGTCACCGGCAATTCGGGCGGCGTGAACTCGGGCCAGGGCAACGCGGCCTATCCGACCGTGTCGGGCCCCTACGGCTGCGGCATCTTCAACGGCACCTCGAACCAGAACAACCTCGGCCAGCAGTCTGAGGTCGTCGGTCTCGGCCTGAACTACGTCAACAAGCTCGGCCCGGTCGACGTCGCGGTCTCCGGCGGCTACATGCACGCCAACGTCGAGAGCTCGGCTTCGGGCGCGCAGCTCGGCTTCAAGGACCAGCAGGCCTGGAACCTGGGCTTCAACCTCGGCTACGCCGGCTTCCTGCTCGGCGGCGCCTACGGCCAGGACAACAACGGCATCGCCCGCGCCCCGCTCGCCGGCTCGGTCGCCGGCAAGGACGCCCAGAACTGGAACCTGGGTCTCGTCTACGCGTGGGATCGCTGGCGCGTCGGCGTGAACTACGTCAACTCCGAGATCAAGGCCGTGAACTTCTCCGGTGCCAACCTCGGCAAGGACAAGTACCAGGGCGTCGAGCTCGGCGGTGGCTACACCCTCGGGCCGGGGATCACCGTCTCGGCCGGTGCGGAATGGCAGAAGTGGGAGTCGTACAAGTCGGCTTCCGACCCGACGCTCTCCGCTTCGGAGAATTCGGGCTGGGTCTATCAGGTCGGTACCGTTCTCCGGTTCTGATCTGACGGAAGCGTCTTATCCCGGCGCTTTATTCCGGGGTTCCTCTCGAAAGTCCCACTTGGGCGGATCCGCAAGGATCCGCCCCTCTTTTTTCCGGGATCAGCCGTAGTGCTTGCCGGCGCGCGCCCACAGGATGTGGTTGCGCATCGTCGATTCGGCCCATTCGGCATCGCGCGCGTTCAGCGCTTCCCAGATTTCCCGGTGATGGTTGCTCGAACGGACCAGCTGGGCGTCGGTATAATGGTGGAAGACGCGCAGCAGGAACGGCACGCCGATCATCTGGCGCAGCAAAGCCACCAGTCGCGCATTCCCCGCCGCCTCGATGACGATGCCGTGGAAGTCGGCATCGAGATGGGCGATGCGCGCCCGGGCCGCCGCGCGCTCGTCGCCGTCGCCATCGCCGGCGGCAGCGGGCAGCAGGGCCTCGATTTCCGCGATGATCGCCTGCAGCCGGTTCAGCGCGGCGATGGTGATCTTCTGCGACGCGATGCGGGCGGCGAACCCTTCGAGCATCGCGCCGATGGTGTAGAGTTCGGCTTCGCCGTCGCCGGCGGTGTCGACCACCACCATGCCGCCGCGCTCGTCGACTTCCAGCAATCCCTCTGCCGCCAGCCGATGCAGCGCTTCGCGCACCGGTGTGCGCGAAACCCCGATCGCATCGCATAACCGGCGCTCGACCAGCCGGTCGCCGCTCGGAAACGTCCCGTCGCCGATGCCGCGCCGGATGGCCTCATAGGCCTTCTGAACTGCGTCCACTGCCTGCACCCCCCTGCTTGGGATCTTATGATTTTATGACGCAGGTTCATTCATGCCCGGGCAGCGGGTTTCTGTCCATATTCTCCTTATCGTAGCAATTCGGTTTGGCAACCAAACAGTTTTGTCGGGCTACCCCAACCGCACGAGCGGCGCTTCTTCCTGGCTGCAGGCGACGCCAGTTCCTCCCAGGCCGCAATATCCGCCGGGATTCTTGGCCAGGTACTGCTGGTGGTATTCCTCGGCAAAGTAGAACGTCGGCTGAGGGCCGAATTCGGTGGTGATCGCCCCGTAGCCGGCGCGGGTCAGGGCCGCCTGATAGGCGTCGCGGCTGGCCGTCGCCGCCGCGGCCTGCGCCTCGTCCTGCCAGTACAGGGCCGAACGATACTGGGTGCCGACATCGTTGCCCTGGCGCATGCCCTGGGTCGGGTCGTGGCTTTCCCAGAAGACCTTCAGCAGCGCCTGGTAGGACACCGCCGCGGGATCGTAGACGACCAGCACGGCCTCGGTATGGCCGGTCCGGCCCGAGCAGACTTCCTCGTAGGTCGGGTTGCGGGTGACGCCGCCGGCATAGCCGACCGCGGTGGTCCAGACCCCCGGTACCTGCCAGAATTTGCGTTCGGCGCCCCAGAAACAGCCCAGGCCGAACTGGGCCACGGCCATCCCCTGCGGATAAGGCGGCAGAATCTGGCGTCCGTTGACATAGTGGCGGTCGATCAGCCGCACCGGCGCATCGCGGCCGGGCAGGGCTTCGGCCGGGGTCGGCAGGGTCAGTTTCTTGGCGGCGGACATCCACATGATTCAAGCCTCCTCGGATTCTGCGAGAGCCTGACATGGGGATTGCACCGAGACAACTCAAGCCGCCGTCAACCGGGTGGCCGTGACGGCCGTCACGGGACTGCAACCGCGCCGCAATTGCCAGGCAACCGCCCATGCTCTAAGACAAAACCAGTCCAGGGACGGTAGTAAAAATCATAGAAAAGGTGATCTCTCATGAGCGCCAGGACCGAAGCCCGCAAGGCGGAAACCATCGACAGTCTTGCCCAGCTCGCCGCATCGCGCCTCGATGCCGATGCCGGTGCGCAGAGCCAGGCGGCCGACTTCCTGCGGCGGTTCTATGCCAACGTCGCCCCCGAAGACATCGCCGAACGCGGCCTCGACGATCTCTATGGCGCCGGCCTCGCGCTCTGGCAGTTCGGCCGCCAGCGCGCGGCCGGGACCACCAAGGTCCGGGTCTACAATCCGCGCCTTGCCGAACATGGCTGGGCATCGACCCATACCGTCGTCGAGATCGTCAACGACGACATGCCCTTCCTGGTCGATTCGATCACCGCCGAGCTGAACCGTCGCGACATCTCGGTCCATCTCGTCATCCATCCGGTACTGCGCGTCGCCCGTGATCAGGCCGGGGCGCTGGGCGGCCTTGCCGAGGATGGCCAGCGCGAAAGCTGGATGCATATCGAAATCGATGCGCAGGGCGACGATCCCGCCTGCGCGGCGGTCCAGACCGCCCTGTCGGCGGTCCTGGCCGATGTCCGAGTCTGCGTCGACGACTGGCGCGCGATCCAGGGCTGCTGCGACCAGACGGTGGCCGAGCTGACGCAGAGCCCGCCGCCGCGGCCCGAAGGCGAGGTCGCCTCGACCCGCGACTTCCTTTCCTGGCTGGCGACCGACAACTTCACCTTCCTCGGCTATCGCGAAAGCCGCTATCTCGGCGAAGGCGCGTCGTTCCGCCACGAGGTCGTGCCCGAGAGCGGCCTGGGCCTGCTGCGCAGTCCTGACTTCGTCGTCTTCGACGTGCTGCGCAATGTCACCGTGCTGCCGCGGCTGGAACAGTTCGTGCGTGCCCCCGAACTGCTGCGCATCGCTAAGGCGAACCGCCGTTCGACCGTCCATCGCTCGGCCTACCTCGATGCGATCGGCATCAAGCAGTACGATGCCGACGGCCGGGTGGTCGGCGAGAAACTGTTCCTCGGCCTGTTCACCTCGACTGCCTACATGCAGCGGCCGACCGACATCCCGCTGTTGCGCGACAAGGTTCGCGCAGTCATCGGCCTGGCCGGGTTCCCGCCGGGCGGCCATGCGGCGAAGAACCTGCAGCATGTGCTGGAGACCTTCCCGCGCGACGAAATGTTCCAGACCCCGATCGACGAACTCTACGACACCACGATCGGCATCACCCGCCTGCAGGAGCGGCAGCGCATCGCCCTGTTCCTGCGCCGGGATCCGTTCGACCGTTTCGTTTCGGCGCTGGTCTACGTACCGCGCGACCGTTTCTCGACCGACCTGCGCCGCCGTTTCCACGAAATCCTGGCCCAGGCCTATAACGGCCGCACCTCGGCCTACTACACCCAGCTTGCCGACGATTCCGCGCTGGTACGCATTCACCTGATCGTCGGGACCACGCCGGGCGAAGTGCCGGACGTGCGGCCCGAGGATGTCGAACGCCAGCTGGTCGAGGCCGGGCGTTCGTTCGGCGACCGCTTGAAGGACGCGTTGCTGGCTTCGCTGGGCGAGGCCCACGGCCTGCCCAAGCTGCGCCGCTTTCAGGATGCGTTCCCTGCATCCTATCGCGAGCGTTTCAGTCCGGAGCAGGCCGCCCTCGACATCGGCGCGCTGGATGCCGTGCTGTCGGGCGAACACCGGCTGGTCCTGAGCCTCTATCGCACCGTCGATTCGAAGGACAATGAACTGCGCCTGCGGCTGTTCCACCGCGATGCACCGGTGCCGCTGTCCGACGTCATGCCGATGCTGGAGAACATGGGCCTGAAGGTCCTGACCGAAGACCCGTTCCGCATCCGTCCGCGTGTCGATACCCTGGCCCAGGGCAAGGCGACGGTCTATCTGCATGACCTGCAGATGAGCGTGCGCGACGCCCGCGAGATCGACCTGCCGCGGGTCAAGCCGCTGTTCGAGGAAGCCTTCGCCGAAATCTTTGCCGGCGATGCGGCATCGGACGGTTTCAACCGCCTCGTGCTTGGCGCCGCGATGGCGATGACCGAGGTGCGGGTCCTGCGCGCCTTTGCCGCCTTCCTGCGCCAGGCCGGCATCCCGTTCAGCCAGGCCTACATGGAGGACACGCTGACCAAGTATCCGCATATCGCGCGGCGCCTGGTCGACCTGTTCCTGACGATGCACGACCCGAGGCTCGCCGGCGACCGCGCCGCGGCCGAGGCGGCGATCGTGGCGGAACTGGCCAAGCTGTTCGACGGCGTCACCAGCCTCGACGAGGACCGTATCCTTCGCCGGTTCCTCAATGCGATCCAGTCGTCGCTGCGCACCAACCACTTCCAGCGCGACGCCGATGGCCGGCCCAAGAGCTATCTGTCGTTCAAGCTGGACAGCCAGCGGATCGACGACCTGCCGCTGCCCCGACCGCTCTACGAAGTCTTCGTGTTCTCGCCGCGGGTCGAGGCGGTGCATCTGCGCGGCGGCAAGGTTGCCCGCGGCGGCATCCGCTGGTCCGACCGGCGCGAGGATTTCCGCACCGAGATCCTCGGGCTGATCAAGGCCCAGATGGTCAAGAACGCGGTCATCGTGCCGGTCGGCTCGAAGGGTGGCTTCTTCGTCAAGCGCCCCCCGGCGCCCGAGGCGGGGCGCGACGCCTACATGGCCGAAGGCATCTATTGCTACCAGACGCTGATGCGCGGCCTGCTCGACATCACCGACAACCTGTCGCCGGCCGGCGTCGTGCCGCCGCCCGACGTGGTGCGCCGCGACGATGACGATCCCTATCTCGTCGTCGCCGCCGACAAGGGGACCGCGACCTTCTCCGACATCGCCAACGCGGTCAGCCGCGAATACGGCTTCTGGCTCGACGATGCCTTCGCCTCCGGCGGCTCGGCCGGTTACGACCACAAGGCGATGGGCATCACCGCCCGCGGTGCCTGGGAGGCGGTGAAGCGTCATTTCCGCGAGATCGGCACCGACATCCAGAAGACCGACTTCACCGTCGTCGGGGTCGGCGACATGTCGGGCGACGTGTTCGGCAACGGCATGCTGCTGTCGCGGCATATCCGGCTGGTGGCGGCCTTCGACCATCGCAACATCTTCATCGATCCCGAGCCCGATGCCGCCGCCTCGTTCGCCGAGCGCGAGCGGCTGTTCAAGCTGCCGCGGTCGTCCTGGGCCGACTATGACCCGTCGCTGATCTCGGCCGGCGGCGGCGTGTTCGACCGCAAGGCCAAGTCGATCAAGCTGTCCGACGAGATCCGCCGCCGCTTCGGCATCAGCGAGGAGCAGCTGACCCCGACCGCGCTGATGCAGGTACTGCTGAAGGCCGAGGTCGATCTGCTGTGGTTCGGCGGCATCGGCAACTACATCAAGGCGTCCACCGAAAGCCATGCCGAATGCGGCGACCGTGCCAACGATGCGCTGCGCATCGACGGCCGCGACGTCCGGGCCAAGGTGGTGGGCGAGGGTGCCAATCTCGGCGTCACCCAGCGCGGCCGCATCGAATACGCGCTGGCCGGCGGCCGCATCAACAACGACGCGGTTGACAATTCGGCCGGCGTCGACACCTCCGATCACGAGGTCAACATCAAGATCCTGCTGGGCGACGTCTGCGCCCGCGGCGACATGACGGTCAAGCAGCGGGACAAGCTGATGGCAGAAATGACCGACGAGGTCGGCGGCCTGGTGCTGCGCGACAACTATCTGCAGACCCAGGCCCTGTCGATCGCCGAACTCGACGGGGCGGGGGCGCTCGATTCCTACGCCAGGATGATGAAGGCGCTGGAGCGGACCGGGCGGCTCAACCGCGCCATCGAGTTTCTGCCGCCGGACGAAAACCTGGTCGAGCGCGCGGCCGCGGGGCGTGGCCTGACCCGGCCCGAACTCGCCGTGCTGATGGCCTATGCCAAGATGGCGCTGTATGACGAGTTGCTCGAATCGGACCTGCCCGACGAACCTTGGCTGGAACTCGATCTCGAACGCTATTTCCCCGAGGCGCTGCGCCAGCGCCACAAGGAAGCGGTGCTGCGCCATCGTCTGCGGCGCGAGATCATCGCGACGGTGGTGACCAACTCGCTGGTCAATCGTACCGGCATCGGTTTCGTCAACGACCTCAAGGAAGCTTCGGGCTTGCCGGCCGGCGATCTGGCCCGCGCCTATCTCGCTGCGCGCGAGATGTTCGGCCTGCGCGACTATTGGGGCGCCGCCGAGGCCCTCGACAACCGGGTCCCGGCGGCGACCCAGTACCGCATGCTGCGTCTGACCAACGCGCTGATCGACTTCACCACCGCCTGGCTGCTGCGCCATGTGCCGGCACCGATTCCGGTGGCCGAGACGGTCCGCCGCTTTGCCGGACCGGTGGCGGCGCTGCGCACGGCGCTGCCCGGGCTGCTCGACGAGGGGCGGCGGGCAAGCTTCGCCGCCCGCTGCGCCGGGCTGGTCGCTGACGGCGTGCCGGAGGGGCTGGCCGGCGATTTCGCGCTGCTCTCCGACCTGATCGCCGCGCCGGACCTGGTGCGGATCGCGGAAGGGGCCGGGCGGGGCATCGAGGATGTCTCCGCGGTCTATTTCGCGCTCGGCGCCCGGCTCGGCTTCGACTGGCTGCACGATGCCGCGGCGCGTCTGCCGGCGGCGTCGGGATGGCAGGCCCGGGCGGTCGAGGCGATGATCGACGATCTCTACGCCCAGCAGGCCGAGGTGACGGCCCGGGTGCTGAAGGTCGATGGCGGGCAGGCGGCCTGGGCCGAGCAGCGCCGGGCGGTGCTGGCCCGGTTCGATGCGCTGCTGACCGAACTTCGGGCGCTGCCGTCGGTTGACCTGGCCGCGCTGACCGTGGCAGGACGTGAGTTGCGTGCGCTGGTTGCGCTCTGATCGAGGTGGATGATGTCTTTCACGTTGCGTGATGCGAGCCTTCTGAAGACGGCGGGTTATATCGACGGGGTCTGGGTCGGCGCCGATTCCGGCGAAACCTTCCCCGTCACCAACCCGGCGACCGGCGCGGTGATCGCGACCGTGCCCAACATGGGCGCGGCCGAGACCCGGCGGGCCATTGCGGCGGCCGAGAAGGCGCAGAAGCTGTGGGCGAAGAAGACCGCCAAGGAGCGTTCGACCGTCATCCGCAAATGGGCCGAGCTGATGCTGGCCAACCAGGAGGACCTTGCCGTCCTGATGACGGCCGAACAGGGCAAGCCGCTGGCCGAGGCGCGTGGCGAGGTGGCTTATGCCGCCTCGTTCTTCGAATGGTTCGCCGAGGAAGCCCGCCGCGTCTATGGCGAGGTGATCCCCGGGCACCAGCCGGACAAGCGGCTCGTCGTGCTCAAGCAGCCGGTCGGCGTCTGCGCGGCGATCACGCCGTGGAACTTCCCCGCCGCGATGATCACCCGCAAGGTCGGGCCGGCGCTGGCCGCCGGCTGCGCCATGGTGGTCAAGCCGGCCGAGCAGACGCCGCTGTCGGCGCTGGCCCTGGCCGAACTGGGCGCGCGCGCCGGCGTGCCCGCCGGCCTCTACAGCGTCATCACCGTGACCGGCGACGATGCGCCCAAGGTCGGCACCGAGATGTGCGACAGCCCCATCGTGCGCAAGCTGTCCTTCACCGGTTCGACCCAGGTCGGCAAGATCCTGATGGCCCAGTCGGCCAAGACCGTGAAGAAGGTGTCGATGGAGCTGGGCGGCAACGCGCCGTTCATCGTGTTCGACGACGCCGATATCGACGCCGCGGTCGAGGGCGCGATGATCTCGAAGTACCGCAATACCGGGCAGACCTGCGTCTGCGCCAACCGCCTGCTGGTGCAGGACGGCGTCTACGACGCCTTCGCCGCCAAGCTGACCGAGAAGGTGCGGGCGCTGGCGGTCGGGGACGGGCTGAAGGGTGAGACCGCCCAGGGGCCGCTGATCGACGACGCCGCGATCGCCAAGGTCGAGGACCACATCGCCGATGCGACGGCCAAGGGCGCGCGGGTGCTGACCGGCGGCAAGCGTCATGCGCTCGGCGGCACCTTCTTCGAGCCGACGGTGCTGGCCGACGTCAACACCCAGATGAAGGTCGCGCGCGAGGAAACCTTCGGTCCCGTCGCCCCCTTGTTCCGCTTCGCGCGGGAGGAGGATGCCGTGGCGATGGCCAACGATACCGAGTTCGGCCTGGCCGCCTATTTCTACGGCCGCGACGTGACGCGCATCTTCCGCGTCGCCGAGGCGCTGGAATACGGCATGGTCGGGATCAATACCGGCCTGATCTCGACCGCCGAGGCGCCGTTCGGCGGCGTCAAGGAATCGGGCGTCGGGCGCGAGGGCAGCCATCACGGCATCGAGGAATATCTCGAGATCAAGTATCTCTGCCTCGGCGGCATCGCCTGAGGGGCGCGATATCCCCGGCGTCATGCGCCGGGGATTTTTTCTTCGCCGAAGGTTGACTAGGAAACCTGGTCGCGATAGAGGATGGCGATGATCTCTGACCTTGGCGACCACCTCGGCTACTGGATGCGCACGGTATCGAACGCCGTGTCGCTGCGCTTTGCCCGCCAGGTGGAGACAGAGGGGGCGACGGTCGCCGAATGGGTGTTCCTGCGCCGGCTCTATGATGCCGGGGCGATCACGCCGGCGGCGCTGACCGAACGCATGGGCATGACGAAGGGTGCGATCTCCAAGCTTGCCGACCGCCTGGTCGAGAAGCAGTTGGTCGAACGCGGCGAGATGGCCCGTGGCCAGCGGGGCCAGAGGCTGGCGCTGACCCGGGCCGGCCGCGCCTTGGTGCCGCGGCTGGCGGCGCTGGCCGATCGCAACGATGCCGACTTCTTCGACGTGCTGGCACCGGCCGAGCGCGACGAGCTGGGGCGCCTGCTGCGCAAGATCGCCGCCGGCCGCAACCTGACCGAAATCCCGATCGACTGACACGGACCAAGCGACAGAAGGACGACGCGTGATGGATGCGCAACGGACGGCCATTGCCGAGACATGCCTTGCCGGCGCCTATGACGGCTCGCTCGCCTTTCCCGACATCATCGGCATGCTGATCGCCGCCGGGTTCGACGGCTATGCCGTCGACTATCGCCGCAACGTCACCACCTATTACCTCGCCGAAGGCGGGTGCGTGGTGCTCGACAACCGGCCATCCGACCAGCCCGTCGCGGCGGCCTTCGATGCGGCCGGCGTGGCCGCGCAGATCAAATGGGCCCAGGCCAATCCGCCCGATTATTCCTATTCGGCCTTCTGCCGGAATGTCAGGGCACTGGGATGCGCCGGCTATCTCGTTTCCTTCCCCGGCCGCCGCGTGCTCTATTTCGGCCGCACCGCCGAAACGCATGTCGAGCACTTCCCGCGCTGACGGCGGGCGTCTGCGTCACCCGGCCCGGCTGTCGCCCCTGACCAGGCTGCCCTTGGCCAGCAGCGAGGCGATGACGACCATCAGGCTGACGGCGACGATCACGATGGTCGACAGCGCATTGATCATCGGGGTCACGCCCAGCCGCGCCTGGCTGTAGATCTTCATCGGCAGGGTGGTCGAACCGGGGCCCGACACGAAGGACGCCAGGATCAGGTCGTCGAGCGACAGGGCGAAGGCCAGCAGCCAGCCGGCCAGCATCGCCGGGGCGGCAAGCGGTAGCACGACCTGGCGGAACGTCGCCGCCGGGGTGGCGCCGAGATCGAGGGCGGCTTCCTCGATGTCGCGTTCGAGCGTCACCAGGCGGGCCTGGACGACGACGGCGACATAGGAAGCGCCCAGCGTGGCATGCGCGATCACGATCGTGCCGAAACCGCGATCGAAGTTCAGCGAAACGAACAGCAGCAGCAGCGAGATGCCGGTGATCACCTCGGGCATCACCAGCGGCGCCTGGACCATGCCGATCATCAGCATCCGCCCGCGGAACCGGCCGAGGCGGACTAGCGCATAGGCGGCAAGCGTGCCGACGACCAGCGCGATGGTGGCCGAGGTCACCGCGACTTTCAGGCTCATCCATGCCGCCTCGAGAAACGCCGAATCCGAGAACAGCTGGCCGTACCAGCGGGTCGAGAACCCGGCCCACACGGTCACGAGACGGGAATCGTTGAACGAGTAGACGATCAGCAGGACGATCGGCACATAGAGAAAGGCAAGGCCGAGGGCCAGGGCGACCAGCAGGAAGGGGGACAGCTTCATCCGTGCAGCCCCCGGCGCAGCAGGGCCAGCGGGGCGACCAGCACCACCAGCATCGTCACCGCGATCGCCGAGGCCAGCGGCCAGTCGGCGTTCTGGAAGAATTCGATCCAGACGGTCTTGCCGATCATGATCGTATCGGATCCGCCGAGCAGGTCGGGGATGACGAATTCGCCGACCGCGGGAATGAACACCAGCAGGCTGCCGGCGACGATGCCGGGCAGCGACAGCGGCAGCGTGACCTGCAGGAAGCTTTTCCATGGCGGGGCACCGAGGTCGGCGGCAGCCTCGAGCAAGGTCAGGTCGAGCCGTTCGAGCGTTGCATAGAGCGGCAGGATCATGAACGGCAGGTAGGAGTAGACGATGCCGATATGGACTGCCCAGTCGGTGTTCATGATCACCAGCGGCTGGTCGATCAGGCCGACCGACATCAGCGCATGGTTGAGAAAGCCTTCGTCCTTCAGGATGCCGATCCAGGCATAGACCCTGATCAGGAACGATGTCCAGAACGGCAGGATGACCGCGAGCAGCAGTGCCGGCCGCCAGTTTTTCGGCGCGCGGGCCATCGCATAGGCCATCGGATAGGCGATCAGCAGCATCACCACGGTCGAGACCGCCGCGATCCGCAGCGCGTTGAGCAGCGAGCGGACGTAGAGATCGTCCTGCAGCACGACCAGGTAATTGTCGAGCCTGGCGCCGAGCGCGGGCCAGCCGCCGCCCTCCGGCCAGACCAGCAGCGGCGAATAGGGCGGCTGGGCCAGGATCGGTTCGGCCAGGCTGATCTTCAGCACGATCAGGAACGGCACCAGGAAGAACAGCGCCAGCCAGGCGAGCGGCAGCAGGATCGCCGCCTCGCGCCAGCCCGGCCGCCAGCCGGTCATGCCGTCAGCACCACGCCGGAATCGCGGGTGAAGGCAAGCCAGACCGGCGCGCCGCGATCGAGGCCGGTGGCGGGATAGGGGCGCCGGTTGGCCAGTGTCGCGACGACCGTGGCGCCCGAGCCGACGGCGACGCGATAGACCGAGAGGTTGCCGAGATAGCCGACATCGACCAGCGCGCCGGCGATGACATTGGCAAAGCCGTCGGGCCGCTCGGTGCCGGGGAAAAGTTCGATCTTCTCGGGCCGCACCGCCAGCCAGGCATCCGAGCCGGTCGCAAGCGGCGCGGCGCCGGCCTCGGCCAGCAGGGCGGCGTCGGGGGTGTCGAGCGTCAGTCCCGAGCCGTTGCACTGCGTGATCCGACCGGCGAACAGGTTGACATCACCGACGAACTGCGCCACCCAGCGGCTTGCCGGCCGCTCGTAGATCAGTGCCGGCGGCCCCAGCTGCTCGATCCGGCCGCCGTTCATCACCGCGACGCGCGAGGACAGCGACATCGCCTCCTCCTGGTCGTGGGTGACGATGACGAAGGTGATGCCGAGTTCGCGCTGCAGGTTGACCAGTTCGAGCCGCGTATGCTCGCGCAGCCGCCGGTCGAGCGCGGCGAGCGGCTCGTCGAGCAGCAGCAGCTTGGGCCGCTTGACCAGCGCCCGGGCCAGCGCGACGCGCTGGCGCTGGCCGCCCGACAATTGCGCCGGCTTGCGATCGGCATGATCGCCCATCTTGACGAGGTCGAGGATTTCCCTGACCCGCCGCTCGATCTCGCGCCGGTCGACGCCGTCCTGCTTCAGCCCGAAGGCGACGTTGTCGCGCACGGTCATGTGCGGGAACAGCGCATAGGACTGGAACATCATGTTGACCGGCCGGCGATAGGGCGGCACCCCGGTCATGTCGATGCCGTCGATCACCACCCGCCCGCGATCGGGCGTCTCGAAGCCGGCGATCATGCGCAGAAGCGTGGTCTTGCCGCAGCCGGACGGGCCGAGAAGGGACAGGAACTCCCCCTGTCCGATCTCGAGATCCAGCCGGTCGACCACGCGCTGGCCGCCGAATCCCTTGTCGATGCCCTCCAGCCGGACGAGCGGCGCGCTCATCGTCCTAGTTCGCGCCCTTGACCTTGTTCCAGATCCTGGTGAACAGCCGCTGCTCGGCCTGGGTGTTGGGCGTGACGGTGTAGAGGTTCTTCAGCATCGCCGGCGTCGGATAGACGTCCGGATCCGCCTTGGTCTCCTTGGCGATCAACCGATCGGCGGCGCGGTTGGCATTGGGGTACTGGACCTTGTTGGAGATCTTGGCGATCACCTCGGGCCGCTGGATGAAGTTGATGAAGGCCAGCGCGTTGTCGGGGTTCGGCGCATCCTTGGGCATGGCCAGGTTGTCGAACCACATCTGGGCCCCTTCCTTGGGCACCAGATACTGAACGACGACGCCGTTCTTGGCCTCGTCGGCGCGGGTCTTGGCCTGCAGCACGTCGCCCGACCAACCCAGCGCCAGGCAGATGTCGCCATTGGCGAGGTCGTTGATGTACTGCGAGGAGTGGAACTTGCGGATATAGGGGCGGATCTTCATCAGATGCGCCTCGGCCTTCTCCAGGACCTTGGGATCCTTCGAATCGGGGTTCTCGCCGAGATAGCGCAGCGCCGCCGGGATCACCTCGTCGGGGGCGTCGAGCATGGTGACGCCGCAATCGGCGAACTTCGCCACGACGGCCGGGTCGAAGACCATGGCCAGCGAGTTCGCCGGCGGGTTGGGCATGCGCTGCTTGATCTTGTCGCGATTGAGGCCGATGCCCGTCGTGCCCCACAGATAGATCACCCCGTACTGGTTGCCCGGGTCGTACTTGGCCATGCGGCCGGTCAGCTCGGGGTCGAGGTTGATCAGGTTGGGCAGCTTCGACTTGTCGAGCTTGGCCAGCGCGCCGGCCGCGATCATCCGCGACAGGAAATAGCTGGTCGGCACGATGATGTCGTAGCCGGTCTTGCCGGCCATCACCTTGGAGAACACGACCTCGTTGGAGTCGTAGACGTCGTAGCGAACCTTGATGCCGGTTTCCTTGGTGAAATCGGCCAGCACGCTGTCGTCGATATAGTCCGACCAGTTGTAGACGTTGACGACCTTTTCCTGGGCCAGCGCGCTGCCGCCCGTCAGGATCGCCGCCATCACCGCCGCCAGACCCGCGCCCGCCGTCTTTTTCATGCCGTCCCCCGATGTCATCGCCCTGTAATTCGGGGGAATGAAAGCATAGGGGGGCCGGCTGTCAATGACTGATGCGGCCCGGTGGCGGGAAGGTCGCTAATTGGCGCTCTTGAACCGGCTCCAGACCTGCATGAACAGCCGCTGTTCGGACTGGTTGTTGGGGGTGATGGTGTAGAGGTTCTTCTGCATCATCGGCGTCGGATAGATGTCGGGATCGGCCTTGACCTCCTCGGCGACGAACGCGTCGGCGGCACGGTTGGCGTTGGGGTACCGCACCTTGTTGGTGATCCTGGCGATCACCTCGGGCCGGTGGATGAAATTGATGAAGGCCAGGGCATTGGCGGGGTTGGGGGCATCCTTTGGGATAGCCATGCTGTCGAACCACATCTGGGCGCCCTGGCGGGGCATCAGATACTGGACGACGACCCCCTTGCCGGCCTGCTCGGCCCGCATCTTCGCCTGCAGGACGTCGCCCGACCAGCCAAGCGCCAGGCAGATGTTGCCGTTGGCCAGATCGTCGATGTACTGCGACGAGTGGAACTTGCGGATATGCCGCCGGATCTTGAGCAGCTGCGCCTCGGCCCGGGCCAGCGCCCTGGCATCCTTGTCGTCCGGATCTTCGCCGAGATAGCGCAGCACGGCCGGTATGATCTCGCTGGGTGCATCGAGCATGGCCACGCCGCAATCGGAAAAGCGGGCGACGATCGCCGGGTCGAAGATCATCGCCAGCGAATCGACCGGCGGGTTGGCCATGCGTTGCCTGATCTTGTCGCGGTTCAGCCCGATTCCCGTCGTACCCCACAGATAGATCACGCCGTACTGGTTGCCCGGATCGTATTTTTCCATCAGCGCCGTCAGCGCCGGGTCGAGATTGACGAGGTTGGGCAGCTTGGTCTTGTCGAGCTTGGCCAGCGCCCCGCCGTCGATCATGCGTGCCAGGAATTCGTTGGTCGGGACGACGATGTCGTAGCCGCTGTTGCCGGCGATCACGCGCGAGAACGCGACCTCGTTGGAATCGTATGAGTCGTAGCGGGCGTCGTTGCGCACCCTGATGCCGGTTTCCCGGGTGAAGTCGGCCAGCACGGCCGGGTCGATGTAGTTCGACCAGTTGTAGACGTTGACCACCTTGTCCGGCGCCGCGGGCTGATTGCCCGCCGCCTGGGCGCCGGGCGCCAGGATCAGCGATATCGCCGCCGCCGCCACCGCCATGAACTTCATCGCGTCCCTCCGAACGGCATCGCGCCGCGCGCCAAGGTAGCCGCAAGTTTCTTTCATGTCAGTGACGGTGGCGGCCCTTATGCCGTCTGGCGGTGGACCAGCGGGCTTGCCACCACCCGGTTGCGGCCGGACTGCTTGGCAGCATAGAGCGCGGCATCGGCGCGCTTCAGCAGGTGCATGAAATCCGGATGGCCGTCATGCGTGGCGGCGCCGACCGAGATGGTCACCCGCGGCAGCTTGCGCTCATGCCCGCCCAGCGGGCGGACCCGTTCGACCGCCTCGCGCATCCGTTCGGCGACCATCAGCGCGTTCGCCTCGTTCAGCTCGGGCGCGATCACGGCGAATTCCTCGCCGCCGAAGCGGAACATCAGGTCGGTCGGGCGCAGGCAACCCTTGACCGCCTGCGCGACCACGCGCAGCACCGCGTCGCCGATGGCATGGCCATGGGCATCGTTGACCTTCTTGAAATGATCGACATCCAGCATCAGCAGCGTGAAGGGCAGGCCGTGCTGGTTGGCCAGCTCGATCTCGCGCTGCAGGATCGTCGTCAGATAGCGGCGGTTGTAGACGCGGGTCAGCGGGTCGAGATTGCTCTCGTGCTTGGTGAGTTCCTCCGACAGCGACTGCAGCAGCCAAGCGGCCTCGGACACCAGGTCGTTGATGCGCTGGCATTCGGTCTGCCAGAATTCCGTCGTCCGCTCGGCGCTGCGGCGGACGACGGCCTGGGCCAGCGCCGAATCGATCTGCTGGACCAGCCGGGCCAGCAGTTCCGATTCGCGGCGATCGCCCAGGAACAGCCGCGACTTGTGCGCGGCCCACAGGCCGAAATTCGACGAGCGCAGCGTCCGGATCCCGCGCAGCGAGACTTCGTCGTGGGTGACGAAGGCGTTCGCGACCTCGCGCATCCAGTCGTAGAGATCGGCCCGCAGCCGCTCGATCTCGACGATGAATCCCTGGGCCAGCTCGTTGGCGCGGAATTCCTCGATCGTCCGCTTCTTGGCCAGCAGCTCGCGCAGCTGGACCTCGTCGACCAGGGCGATGGCCGCCTCCAGCAGGCGGTCGGTCAGGTCGATGGAGTCTGCCAGTTCGTCACGCGGCAGCGTCGAGGTGACGAGGGTGCGGATGATGGCCCGCTTGATCGCGGCAAAACCGTCGTGGGACAGCGCCATCGGCACGCCGATGCGGGCATTGATTTCCCCCAGATGTCGCTGCCGCGCAACCAGCCGGTCGATGCTGCCGGGCAACACGGCGGGAAACAACCCGTCCAGCCAGCGGGCGACGCCGCGGGTCAGCCTGGCCTCGCCGCCGGAATCGTCCAGCAGCGGCAACGCGCGCTCATCCTGCAGCATCGATCGGGTCAGTTCGGCGGCGATCCCACCCGAGCGGGCGCGCAACAGCGGCGTGATTGCAGCCAACAGGGGCTTGTCGGCGCCCAGATAGGCGCGCGCCAAAACCGCGTTGGCGCGATCTATATCCCCCGCAACCATCGGCCGCTCCGTCCCGTCCCGCCGGATGGTTAATGAGGATGGCCGAGATTCTTGAAAATGCAACCTTGATCGCGCGGGGGTCAGTTGCCCTGTTTCAACAGGCGCGCGGCATCGGAATCGGTGAAGACGAACAGGCCCTGCTTCAGCTCGATATTGGTGACCACGTCGCTCAAGGCGACCGTCGTGACCTGACCGCGGGCATCGGTCACTTCCCATTGCTTCAGCGCGAAGGGCGCGATGGTGAAGACGAGGGTCAGCGCGCCTTCCTTCGGCTTCTTCGGGTCGATCATCGTCATGCGCAGCGACCCGGGCTGGCGTTCGATGCGGGTGATGGCGGCATCGCCCGAATCCAGCGTCACCTTGTCGCGGACGAAGATGTCGAGCGGGGTCGACCCGATCGGCACGCGTTCGACCTGCTTCAACTCCTTGTCGAGATAGGTCAGCAGGATGCCGTCCGACACGATCAGCAGCGGTGACGGTGGGGCGTATTCGAAGCGGATGCGCCCGGGCCGCCGCATGTAGAGCTGGCCTTCCGACAGCGAGCCGTCCGGGGCGACCTGCAGGAACTTCGCCGTCAGGGTGCGGACGTCGTTCAGATAGGTGTTGGCCTTGGCGACGTCGGCCTGGTCCTGCGGCGACAGCGCTGCGGCGGCGGGGCGGATGCCCAGCCCGGCCAGGGCGAAGGCGGCGCCGGCGGTGCAGAGCAGGGCGCGGCGGGTCGGCGTGAGGATGCTCATGCCGGTTGATTAAGGGCTCGGGGTGGCGAAATCAAGGCGCGGGTCTCCTGTCGCGGGGCGGCGGGCGCCAGGAAACTGCCGGGCGCGCCGTTCCGTTCCGCCGATCAGTCGACTTCCTCGATGTCGCGGGCCAGCACCTCGCGCTTGCCGACATGGTTGGCGGGGCCGACCACGCCTTCGGCCTCCATCCGCTCGATGATGCGGGCGGCGCGGTTGTAGCCGATCTGCAGGTGGCGCTGGACGAAGCTGGTCGATGCCTTGCGCTCGCGGCAGACCAGGGCGACCGCCCGGTCGTAGAGCTCGTCCTCGGCCGAACCGGAGCCGGAATCGGCGCCGCCCAGCGACAGCAGGCCGTCGTTTCGCGCCTCGGTGGTGATGCTTTCGAGATATTCCGGCTCGCCCTGCGCCTTCAGATGGGCGACGACCTTCTCGACCTCGGCATCCGAGACGAAGGGGCCGTGGACGCGGGTGATGCGGCCAGCGCCCGGCATGTAGAGCATGTCGCCCTGGCCGAGCAGCTGTTCGGCGCCCTGTTCGCCCAGGATCGTGCGGCTGTCGATCTTGGAGGTGACCTGGAAGGAGATGCGGGTCGGGAAATTCGCCTTGATCGTGCCGGTGATGACGTCGACCGACGGGCGCTGCGTCGCCATGATCAGGTGGATGCCGGCGGCGCGTGCCATCTGGGCCAGCCGCTGGATCGCCGCCTCGATGTCCTTGCCGGCGACCAGCATCAGGTCGGCCAGTTCGTCGACGACGACGACGATGAAGGGGAAGGGCTGCAGTTCCAGCGGCCGTTCCTCGAAGATCGGCTGGCCCGAATCCGGATCGAAGCCGGTCTGGACCGTGCGGCTCTTCTTGTCGGCCTTGGCATGGATCTCGGCCACCTTCTGGTTGAAGCCGGCGATGTTGCGCACACCCAGCTCCGACATCTTGCGGTAGCGCTCCTCCATCTCGCGCACCGTCCATTTCAGCGCGACGACGGCCTTGGCCGGGTCGGTGACGACGGGGCTGAGCAGATGCGGGATGCCGTCATAGACCGACAGTTCCAGCATCTTCGGATCGACCATGATGAACCGGCATTCTTCCGGCGACAGCCGGTAGAGCAGCGACAGGATCATCGTGTTGATGGCGACCGACTTGCCCGAGCCGGTGGTGCCGGCGACCAGCAGGTGGGGCATCTTGGCGAGGTCGGCGATCACCGGGTTGCCGGCGATGTCCTTGCCCAGCGCCAGGGCCAGCCGGCCCTCGGTCGCCTCATATTCGGCCGACTGCAGGATCTCGCGCAGCAAAACGCCTTCGCGCTTGGCGTTCGGCAGCTCGATGCCGATGGCGTTGCGGCCGGGGATGACGGCGATGCGCGCCGACAGGGCCGACATCGAGCGGGCGATGTCGTCGGCCAGGCCGATCACGCGGCTCGACTTCGTGCCCGGCGCCGGCTCGAGCTCGTAGAGGGTGACGACCGGGCCGGGCCTGACCTTGACGATCTCGCCATAGACGCCGAACTCCTCCAGCGTCGACTTGAGCAGGCGGGCATTCTGCTCCAGCGCCTCCTCGTTGACCCGGTCGCTGCCGCGATCGGCCGGCGGCACCGTCAGCAGGCCGAGCGGCGGCAGCACGAACTGCCCTTCGCTCTCGCCGAGATCGAGTTCGACCTGCGCCTCGTCCTGCAGGCGCCGCCCGGGCCTGGGCCGGTCGGCACGGCGTTCGACCTTGGGCACGGCGACCGGGCCGCGCGGCGCCTGCGGTTCGGCCTGGGGGCGTGCGCCCGCCGCGTTCAACGCCGGTTCGCGCCGGCTGGCGGCGGGGCGGCCGGTTTCGTCCTCGCCGGCATCGTCGCGATCGCGCGAGCGCGCGGGCGCATCGCGGCGCAGCGTCTGGCTGCCGCGATAGAGGCCGCGGGCCGGCACCGCCGCCGCGCGGCTCATGCCGCGCCATTCCGAGAACGACAGCCCGAGGGTCAGCGGCAGCAGCAGCAGCGTGATCGCCGCGGCGATCGCGGCGACGACCAGCGGGGCGGCAGGCACCCCGACATCGGCAAGCAGCGGGCTGAGCTTGAGGTGCAGGAAGACGTCGCCCACCGCCCCGCCCAGCCCGGTATCGAGCGGCCAGCGTGCCGGCACGGGCAGGCCCGCGGCCATCACCGAGCCGACCAGCAGGGTGAACGGCGTCATCGCCAGGTTCAGCCACCACCAGGGCAGGCCGCGATGGCTGCCGATGCGCCACGCCCAGGCGGCCAGCGTCACGACGATCAGGCCCGAGGCGGCGCCGAAGGTCTGCAGCAGCAGATCGGCGGTGAAGGCGCCAGGCAGGCCGAGCAGGTTGCGCGGGGCCATCGCCGCGGCGCGGTTGAGGCTCGGATCGGCCGGGTTGTAGCTGGCCAGTGCGGCGGCGAGCAGTGCGGCAGCCAGGATCAGCGCCAGGCCGATGGTCTCGACCGAGCGCCGGCGCAGGAAGATCTGCGTCGCTTCCGGCAGCAGGCGCTGCCGCAGTTTCATCGCCCGTCCACGCCCCATCCCGACCGCTCCCCCGCGGACGCCCGTTCCCGTCGACTTCCTGCCGGCCGCCATCCCCGACGCCCGATCGTCAGCCCAGCGCGTCGCGCAGCCGTTCCATCGCATCGCGGATGGTCGCGGCGTCGTGAACCAGCGCCAGCCGGATGAAAGGCTTGCCTGCGGCAAGGCCCGGATCGGCGGCCTCGGTCGCCGCCTTGGTCAGGTAGAGGCCGGGCAGGCAGCGGACGCCGCCCTTGGCCCAGAGCTGCCGTGCCGCCGCTTCCGAATCGCCGACGTCGAGCCAGAGATAGAAGCCGCCCGCCGGCTTGTAGAAGCCATAGCGGTTGCCGATGATGCTCTCGGCGATGGCGAATTTCTCGGCATAGGCGGCGCGCGTCGCCACGACATGCGCTTCGTCGCGCCACAGCGCGGCGGCGGCGGCGGTGGTCGCCGGGGTGGACGGCGCGCCGGCATAGTTGCGCAGCTTGGTGAAGGCGGCGATCAGCCGGGGATCGCCGGCACAGAACCCCGAACGCAGGCCCGGCACGCTCGACCGCTTGGACAGCGAATGGAAGACCAGCACGTTGGTCATGTCGCCGCCGAGCCGGGCGCAGGCTTCCAGCCCGCCCGGCGGCGGCACCTCGGCGTAGATCTCGGCGTAGCATTCGTCGACGATCAGCGCGAAGTCGTGGGCACGCGCCAGACCGATCGCCTTTTCGAGGTAATCGATCGAGGCGATCGTGCCCTGCGGGTTCGACGGCGTGCACAGATAAAGCATGGCGATGCGGTCGAGCGTCGCCTTGTCCAGCGCGTCGAGATCGGGCAGGAACCCGTTCTCGGGCAGGGCCGGCATGTAGAGCGGCTCGGCCCCGGCCATCACGGCGGCACCGACATAGGCCTGATAGAACGGGTTCGGCATCGCCGCGATCGGCGTTCCCCCGCCCTTCGATTCGGGCACCACGACCTCGGCGATCATGAACAGCCCTTCGCGCGTGCCGGCGAGCGGCAGAACATGGCGATCGGGATCGATCATGCCGGCGGGCAGGCGGTAGCGGCGGTCGAGCCAAGCGGCAATCGCCTGGCGCAATTCGGCCGAACCGTTGGCCGGCGGATAGATGCCGTAGAGATGGCGATTGGCGTCGAGAATCTCGGCGACGAAATCGGGATAGGGCTGGTTGGGCTCGCCGATCGAGAGATTGATCGTCTTGAGGCCGGCCGGCGGCGCTACCGGGTCCAGCAGCTCGCGCAGCCGCTGGAACGGATAGTCGCGCAGGCGATCGAGTCGGGGATTGAGCATGGGCCGCGCCGCCAGTTCCAACGCGCTGTGAAGGTTACAGCGCAACTCTGTGATTCACAATCTTAAAACTTCGCTAACCGTAAGCTCCGGCCCCGGTCGGCGGCGCACTTTAGCGGGCGGGGCGGGCGGCGGCAATGATGGTTAACGAGCCATGCGGCCGGGCGGGACTGACGGTCGCGCCCGGCCGTTTTTCGTTCGTAATGCTTACAGCGCGTCGTTGTCGGTTTCGCCGGTACGGATCCGCATGACCCGCTCCAGGTCGTAGACGAAGATCTTGCCGTCGCCGATCTGGCCGGTACGGGCGGCGGTGGCGATCGCCTCGGTCACCCGCTCGACCAGCTCGCCCTTGACGCCGATCTCGATCTTCAGCTTGGGCAGGAAGCTCACGGCATACTCGGCGCCGCGATAGATTTCGGTATGCCCCTTCTGGCGGCCGTAGCCCTTGACCTCGGTGACGGTCATGCCCTCGACGCCGATCGCGGTCAGCGCATCGCGCACCTCGTCGAGCTTGAACGGCTTGATGATCGCGACGACCAGCTTCATTCGATGCCCCTTTCCTCAATGGCGCGGGGCGACAGCCCTCCCCAGGACGGCATCCCGCGCGGTGCCAACCGATGATACAAGATTCATGCCGTTCCGGGCCGGGGCAAAGCGTTCCCCATTCCCGGTCGCGCCCGGGGACGTCGCCGGTTTTTTCAGCAGCCAGATCAATCTCTGTGCAGGGCGGCCGTGGCCTGCGACCCCAGGCCGCTGGACAAACGCGAGCAGGGCGACAATGCTCCCGCCCATGAGCGATCTGACAGTCGAAACCCGCGTCGACATCGTCATCGTCGGCGGCGGGCTGGTGGGCATGACCCTCGCCGCTGCGCTGGGCCATGCCGGTATTTCCTGTGCCGTCATCGATGCCGAGGATCCGGCGACCGCGTCGGCCGACATTTTCGACGGTCGCGTCTTTGCCATCGCGCTGTCGGTGCAGCGCATGATGGCGGCGATCGGGCTATGGCCGCACGTCGCCGAAACCCAGCCGATCGAGGAGATCCGGGTTTCCGACGGGGCCTCGCCGCTGTTTCTGCATTACGACCATCGCGAATTGGGCGACGAACCGCTGGGCCACATGGTCGAGTCGCGGATGCTGCGCCGGGCCTTGTACCGGCGGCTCGCCGATCTGCCGATGGTCCGGCTGCATGCGCCTATGAAGGTCGCGCGCCTCGATCGCGACATCGACGGCGTCACCGCCGAACTTGCCGACGGCAGCGTGGTCACCGGCCGGCTGTGCGTCGCCGCCGACGGGCGCGACTCGCCGCTGCGCCGCGCCGCCGGCATCAAGTCGATCGCCTGGCGCTATCGGCAGAGCGGCATCGTCTGTGCGGTCGCGCACGAGAAACCGCATCGCGGCATCGCCCATGAGCGGTTCCTGCCCGCCGGGCCGTTCGCCATCCTGCCGATGACCGGCAACCGGTCGTCGCTGGTCTGGACCGAGCCGACCGATCTTGCCCGCGTGCTGGTCGGCCTGCCGGCCGACGAATTCCATGCCGAGATGCGGCGCCGCTTCGGCGATTTCCTCGGTGCGACCGAGGTGGTGGGGCCGCGCTGGTCCTATCCGCTCGCCTTCCATCATGCCGAGCGCTATATCGACCGGCGCCTGGCGCTGGTCGGCGATGCCGCGCATCTGATGCACCCGATCGCGGGCCAGGGGCTCAATGCCGGGCTGCGCGACGTCGCGGCACTGGCCGAGGCGATCGTCAATGCCGACCGGCTCGGCCTCGATGTCGGCGGCGACGACGTGCTGCGCCGCTACCAGCGCTGGCGCCACGCCGACAACACGATGATGCTGGCCGTCACCGATGTGCTGAACCGCCTGTTCTCGAACGATATCTGGCCGGTCAAGCTGGCCCGTGACCTGGGGCTGGCGGCGGTCAACCGGCTGCCGCCGCTGCGCCGGCTGTTCATGCGGCATGCCATGGGCACCGTCGGCCATCTGCCGCGACTGTTGAAGGGCGAGGCGCTCTAGGAAGATGCGCCTGGAGGCCGCCACCCGCCGCGACCAGGCCCCGGCCCTGCACGACATTGCCGACGCGATCGGCGCCGGCGGGGGCTGGATCGTCAATCACCAGCTCTATTCGAACGCGATGGCGATGATCGCCTTCGCCATCCCCGGCGATGCCCTCGCCGGTCTGGCCGACCGGCTGGCCGCGGCGGAAATCCCGCTGGTCGGCCGTCCCGCGGCCTGGCCGGCCGGCAGCCGCGAGCAGCAGGTCCAGCTCGTCGTGACGTTCCTTCACGAGGGCCCGGATCTGGCGCGGCCGGTTCCGGCCTTCGGCTGAATCTGGTCCTCGCCGTCGCGGTCGCGATCCAGCCAGGTCTTCAGCCGGAACAGCAGGCCGTGCAGGCGGTCGATATCCTCGGGCGCCCAGTCGGCGAAGACGCGGGCGACCGCGGGCGTCAGGCGCTCGACCCCGGCGCGGTGGGCATCGAGGCCGGCCGGCGTCAGGAAATGCAGCTTCACCCGGCCATCGCCCGCCCCGGCCCGCACCGCCAGGAACCCTTTCTTGACCAGCCGCTGCAGCATCTTGGTCACGCCGGGCTGCGGCACCTGGAAGGCGTCCGCAACCTGGGTGACGCTGCGCCCCAGCTCGGGTTCGTGGCTGAAATGCTGCAGCATCACGAATTGCGCCAGCGGCAGGTCGTCCCCGGCCAGCACCCGGTTGGCTGCCGTGGTCAGCAACTGGTCGGCAATGCCGATATAGGTGACGATCTGGTAGCGCTTGTCGCCGGGGCGCGGGGTGTCGGGGGGCTTGCGGGGCGGCATCAGGTCCTGATGGTGGTTGCGACCGGCCAGCGCGGGCTCGGCCCCGGCATCTTGGCATAGCCGAGCCGCACCAGCATCTGTACCCGTTCGTCGCCCTGGAGGCCGAGGCGGCGGTCGAAACGTCCCTGCAGGCCGGCCATCTCGGGATATTCCTGCAGCACCTGGCTGATCGGATGGATGGCGACGCCGAGGGCCGCCGCGGTCAGGTCCAGCCGGGCATAGGCCCGGCCGGCGGCGAACTGCGCGGCCCGGTCGTTGCCGGCACTGATCAGCCAGGCAAAGCTCGGCGTCGCCGTGATCATCGCGGTGTACTGGTCGCGACCGGCCGTGAACGCGGTCGAGGCCGGGTCGGCGACGCTGCGCCGGTCGAGCAGCCCCAGCCGGGTCAACCACCACATCATCGGCCCGTAGAGCGGAATGCCGTCGGGATTGGCCGCGATTTCGGCCGAGCCGATGCGCATCAGATCGACCGACTCGCGGTAGGTGCGCGGCGTTTCCATCTCGATGACGAAGGCGTCCCGGCCGATCGCCCGCAGGTCGGCGGTCAATCCGGGATCGGAGGTCCAGGCGAGTCGGGTGGCCGGGCCGGCCGCCGCCGCGATCAGGCCGGCGGCATGGCCATGGTCGAGCGCTTCCGGGCCGAACGGCGTCTTGGTCGATCGCCGCCGGGGAATGGCCAGGGCCAGCGGATCGGCCTGGCCCCCGGGGCGCAGCGCGATCCGGGCTACCGGACGGCCGTCGATGCGGTCGGCCGGGAAGGGGCCGGCCGGAAACGGGGTCACCTGCGCCTGCAGCCCGACCCGGCCGGCACCGATCACCGCCAGTTCGGTGAAGGCGCCCAGCCCGATCAGGATCTGGCGGCCGAACGGATCGGTCTCGGGCAACAGGCGGCCGGTATCGCAGTAGAGGGTGACGGCATCGGGTTCGCGCAGGTCGACCCGCCAGGGTTGCCGGTTATGCGGGTTGGGGGCCAGGATCGCCTGCGACAACAGCGCCAGCCGGACATCGGACCAGGGGCCGGCCGCCGCCGCCCACGGCTGGGTTGCCTGTTCCGGGATCTCGTTGCAGCCGGCCAGGGCCAGCCCCGCCCCCATCAGCCCGAGGGCACGGCGCCGCGTCATCATATCCATGCTCATCTCCATTCTATGGAATAAATATAAACATGCCATGGAATTAAAATCAAGCGGCTTGGTCGGCGGCACGAGTCGCGCTATCAAGCGGCCGGCCGCTGGCTTTCGCGCCGGTCTGGCCGCCCCTGCAAGGATCCCGCGCCGGCCTATCCCGCCGGTTGCCACAGAAAGGCATCGCTGCCGATGAACCGCATGATTCCGCCCACCGTCGCGATGGCGGCGCTGGTCGTCCTGTCGAACTACACCGTGCAATTTCCGATCAACGACTGGCTGACCTGGGGGGCGCTGACCTATCCGGTCACGTTCCTGGTCACCGACCTGACCAACCGGGCGCTGGGGCCGGCCCGCGCCCGTATCGTCGTGCTCGTCGGCTTCGTGCTGGCGGTGGCGCTGTCGGCCTGGCTGGCGACGCCGCGCATCGCGCTCGCCTCGGGCTCGGCCTTCCTGTTCGCCCAGCTGCTCGACGTGGCGGTGTTCAACCGCTACCGCCAGACCGGCCGCTGGTGGGCGGCGCCGCTGGCCGGCTCGGTGATCGGTTCGGTGCTCGATACCGCGCTGTTCTTCTCGATCGCCTTCCAGGGTACCGACGTGCCGTGGGTGACGCTGGCGCTGGGCGATCTGGTGGTCAAGGGCGCGATGGCGCTGCTGCTGCTGGCGCCGTACGGCTGGGCCTTGCCCTATCTGGTGCCGTTCGAGCGGCGCGGCGAGGTCAGCCCCGGCTGAGGCCGCGCGCTTCTATGGCCTTGAGATAGTCGGCCCAGGTCTTTTCCTGGTCGAGGCCGAGGCCATAGAAGTACTCCCAGGAATAGAGCCCGGTATCGTGGCCGTCGTCGAAGCGCAGGCGGACGGCATAGGACCCAACCGGATCGATGCCGGTGATGGCGACATGCCGCTTGCCGGCGACATAGACGCGCTGGCCGGGCCCGTGGCCCTGCACTTCGGCCGACGGGCTTTCGACCCGCAGGAGTTCGGCGGGAAAGGCGAAGCGCCGGCCGTCGGCATAGGCGACTTCGAGCACCTGGTCGGCGCGGCGCAGCTTGACCTCGACGGCTTCCGGCCGGCCGGCCCGGTCGTAATGGGATTTTTCCACGGTCCGCTCAGCCGGCGGAGGTCGAGGCCGCGACCCCGTCGTCGTCCAGCGCCCGGGCCTCGTCGATCAGCATGATCGGAATGCCGTCGCGGATCGGATAGGCGAGGCGGGCCCGGGGCGATATCAGCTCCTGGGCGGCGCGGTCGTAGGTCAGCGGCCCCTTGGTCAGCGGACAGACCAGGATTTCCAGCAGTTTGGGGTCGACGGAAGGTTCGGCCATCAGCTCGCTCGCAAAGGGCAGGGCAGGGGTCAGTTCAGCGCGCGGGGGCCGCCGGCCGGCCGCTCGTGCCCGCGCTGGGCCGCGGCCATCACCATCATCGACTGCATCAGCCGCGTCCGTTCGAAGAAGCTTGGCGCCTCGAGCAGGGCCTGCTTCTCGGCGGGATCGAACGGGCAGACGATGCAGAGCGTGGTGACCAGCGCGGCGGTCGGCGCATCCTCGATCGCCTGCCAGTCGACCGGCAGGCCGACGGCGGGGAAATAATCCTTGAGCACCGCCAGCAGTGCGGGCCGGTCGATGCGCGACGAGGTCTGGTCGTCATGGTTGAGGTCGCCGCGATAGCGGGCATAGGAGGCCAGCACCTGGCGGTAGGGCGTGGTCACCGCCAGTTCCTCGACGATCGAGAAGCGCACCACCCCGGCCAGGGTGATCAGGAAGCGGCCATCCTCGGTCTCCGAGAACGACGCGATCCGGCCGAGGCAGCCGACGCGGTAGACCTCCGGCGCCTCGGTGCGCGAGGCGGGGTCGAGCGGCTGGATCATCCCGATGATCCGACCGCCGGCCATCGCATCGCGGGTCATCGCCAGGTAGCGCGGCTCGAAGATGTTGAGCGGCAGCCGCCCGCCGGGAAGCAGCAGCGCCCCGGCCAGCGGAAAGATCGGAATGGTCCGCGGCAGCTCGTCGAAGGTCATCGTCCCCCCGGGCGACCGGCTGGTCAGGCAAACATCAGCGTCGACAGCCGGCGGCGGGTATCGATGGTCAGCTGATCGGTCGGGCCCCAGGCTTCGAACAGCTTGACCAGCTGCTTGCGCGCCGCCTCGTCGTTCCACTTGCGGTCGCGGCGGAAGATTTCGAGCAGCGCCTCGGCCGCTTCCTCGCGGCGGTTGGCGCCGAGCAGCGCGGTCGCAAGGTCGAATCGGGCCTGGTGGTCACCCGGGTTGGCGGCCACGGCGGCCTCGAAGGCGCCAAGCTCGCCGGCGGCGGCCGAAGCCTCCTCCGCGACCTGGATGGCCGAGCGGGCGGCCTGGACCTCGGCATGGGTCTGCTTGTCGGCCGGCAGCGAATCGAGCACCGCCTTGGCCTCGTCGAGCTGGCTGAAGCCGAGCAGGGCGCGGGCGAGGCCCGCCGCGGCCTGGGCATGGGCCGGATCCTGCTGCAGCACCGCCTCGAAACCGTCGGCGGCGGCCTCGTAGTCGCCCTGCTCCAACGCCGCCTTGGCTTCCTCGATCAGGGTCTCGATCGGGTCGGCGGCGAGCTGCTTGCCACCCATCAGCCCCTGGACGAACTGCTTCAGCTGGCTTTCCGGCAGGGCGCCGACGAAGCCGTCGACCGGCTGGCCCTTGTAGAAGGCATAGACCGCCGGGATCGACTGGATGCGCAGCTGCTGGGCCAGCGGCTGGTTCTCCGGCTCGTCGATGTTGACCTTGACCAGCCTGACCTTGCCGCCCTGGGCCTGCACGATGCGCTCCAGCGCCGGGCCGAGCGTCTTGCACGGGCCGCACCAGGGCGCCCAGAAGTCGACCAGCACCGGCACCTGCATCGAGGGCTTGATCACGTCGGCCATGAAGCCCGACATGTTCGAATCCTTGATCAGATCCCCGGCGGGGGCTGCTGCATTGGGCGTGAGGTCCATGGTTTTCCGTCCGTTACGCGAAAGGCTGTCATTAGTCGGGGCGGCAGTATAGCAGCGGTAGAGATGGGGCGTCTTGCGCCGATTGCCAGGGGGTGCGCAATGCCTTGTCCACCAGCGGTTTGCGGCAGAAACGACATCACCCTCAAAAAAGTGCTTGCCGACCGCCGCCTCACCCTGTAAATCCCCGCCTCGTCGCCGGCGGCAACGCCGGACGGCATCGAGACTGAAAGCGGCGCGGGCGTAGCTCAGGGGTAGAGCACAACCTTGCCAAGGTTGGGGTCGAGGGTTCGAATCCCTTCGCCCGCTCCAGTCTCCCGGTCAATGAGATCGTCCAGTCGATGACAAAGGCCGCCGCAAGGCGGCTTTTTTGTTTCTCCGTCGTCAATGGACCCGGACGGAGCGCCTCGATCGGGCTTGCCGGCGTGGCACGCCCCGCTGTCGGTCGCGTCCGAGGGATCGGGTCACGACAGCCCTGGGCTCAAAGGTCGCCGTTTCGGGCGAATCGGTTACCCGGCCATCCGGCGGCAACTCTCGGCGCAGCGGCGGCAGGCTTCGACGCAATCCTCCATCCCGCCCACCTCGGCGCAGCTTCCGGCGCAGGCGTCGCAGATTTCCGCGCAGGCCTTGCAGGTCAGGCGGTGCTGCGGCACGGCCGTCAGCATCAAATGGGCTGTGCTGCGGCAGATTTCGGCGCAGGCGAGCATCAACCGATAGTGGGCCGGCGCGACATGGGCGCCGCCGGCCTCCAGGCAATGCGTCGTCGCCGTGCCGAGGCAGGCGGTGTGGCAGGCCAGGCAGCTCTCGATGCAGGCGGTGGTCTCGGGCGCGAGGCGGTACATGGGCACTCCTCCTGTCGCAGGCGGCACCGGAACAAGCGGGGCGGCAAAGGGTTCCCCTGCCTGGCCGAGTGACAGGAGAGTGCACGATGAAGGCAAGCGCGGACCTGCCGGTGAACGCATCGGACATGCTGGTCGAATCCCTGATCGCCTGGGGTGTCGACGTCGTGTTCGGCCTGCCCGGCGACGGCATCAACGGCATCATGGAGGCCTTGCGCCAGCGCCGGGATCGCATCCGCTTCATCCAGGTGCGGCACGAGGAATCGGCGGCCTTCATGGCCACCGGCTATGCCAAGTGGACCGGTCGGCTGGGCTGCTGCCTCGCCACCTCGGGTCCCGGCGGCATCCATCTGCTCAACGGCCTCTATGACGCGCGGGCCGACGGCGTGCCGGTGCTGGCGCTGACCGGGTTGCCCTATCACGACCTGATCGGCACCCATACCCAGCAGGATGTCGACCTCGACCGCCTGTTTGCCGATGTGGCGCTCTATTCCAGCCGGGTGATGGGGGCGGCCCATGTCGAGAACGCGGTGGCGCTCGCCTGCCGGACGGCCCTGGCCCATCGCGGCGTCGCGCATCTGACCGTGCCGGTCGACGTGCAGGAGGAAAGCCTGGTCGAGGCCGAGGCATCTCCCCGCAACGTCGCGCACCATGTCTCCTTCGTGCCTGCTGCCGGCGTGATGCAGGCGCCCGACGACGTGCTCGACCGCGCGGCCGCCGTGCTCAATGCCGGCAAGCGCGTGGCGATCCTCGCGGGCCAGGGGGCGCTGGGCGCCGCCGGCGAACTCGTAGCGGTGGCTGAACGGCTGGGGGCGCCGATCGTCAAGGCACTGCTCGGCAAGGCGGTGTTGCCCGATGCCCATCCGCTGACCACCGGGGGAATCGGCCTCCTCGGTACGCGGCCTTCGCATGAGGTGATGGAGAGTTGCGACACGCTGCTCATCGTCGGCTCGGGCTTTCCCTATATCGAGTACTACCCGAAGCCAGGCCAGGCCCGCGGGGTCCAGATCGATCGCAATCCCGCCCGCATCGGCCTGCGCTTTCCCGCCGAGGTCGGCATCGCATCGGATGCCGGGCCGGCCCTGGCCGCGCTGGCCGGCCGCCTGCAGCCCAAGTCCGACCGCCGATTTCTCGAGCAGGCCCAGGCCGGCATGCGCGACTGGCGCCGGCTGCTCGACGAGGCCGCGGCGGCCACCGACACGCCGATGCGGCCCGAACGCCTGGCCCGCGCCGTCAGCGACCGGCTGGCCGACGATGCGATCGTCGCCGTCGATTCCGGCCACAACACCGGGCTTGCGGCGCGCTGCATCGATATCCGCGAGGGCCAGATGTTCGGTGTCTCCGGCTCGCTCGCCTCGATGGCCTGTGGCCTGAACTACGCCATCGCGGCGGCGATCGCCTGCCCGGGACGGCAGGTCGTAGCCTTCGTCGGCGACGGCGGATTGTCGATGCTGCTGGGCGAACTCGTCACCGCCGTCCGCTACCGGCTGCCGGTCAGGATCGTCGTGCTGAAGAACAACACGCTCGGCCAGATCAAATGGGAACAGATGCTGTTCCTCGGCAATCCGGAATTCGAATGCGACCTGACGCCGATCGACTTCGTCGGTGTGGCCGAGGCCGTCGGCATGGCGGGTTTCCGGATCGATACGCCGGAAGATTGCGGTCCGGTGCTGGACCGTGCCTTCGGCACGCCCGGGCCCGCGCTGGTCGAGGCACCGGTCGATCCGAATGAACCCTTGCTGCCGCCCAAGCGGGTCGAGCGCTACGCCGAAAACTTGCGCCGGGCCCTGGCCAAGGGCACGCCGGGCCGGGCCGAGATCGAGCGGGCGCTGGCCCGCAATCCGTCGGCGCGCATGCTGGAAGGGTGATGGACCCGGCCAGGCGCCGCGATGTCGCTGACGCGCCGTCAGGTCGCATCGTGGAAGATGATGCCGACGGTGTGTCGGGCGCCGCTCCGGATGCGCGAGACGCCATGGCGCAGGTTGACGCGATAGCTGCCGCGGCTACCGGCCACCGGCCGGTGGTGGACGGCGAAGACGACCGCATCGCCCTGGGCCAGCGGGACGACTTCCGGCCGGCTCTGCATCCGCGGGCGCTGTTCGGTCAGCACGAACTCGCCCCCGGTGAAGTCGCGGCCCGGTTCCGACAAGAGGATCGCCACCTGCAGCGGGAAGGCCAGCTCGCCATAGAGGTCCTGGTGCAGGCAGTTGTAATCGTCGACGCCGTATTGCAGCAGCAGCGGGGTCGGCCGCCGCTGTCCGGCCGCATGGCATTCGGCAATGAAGTCGGCATGGTCGGCCGGATAGCGCCGCGCGAGGTCCATCCGCGCGTTCCAGTCGTTGGCGATCGGCACCAGCCGCGGATAGAGCGTGCCGCGCAGCCCGGCGATCAGCGGCGGCAGCGGATAGCGGAAATAGCGGTACTGGCCGCGACCGAAGCCGTGACGGGCCATGTGCACAGTCGAGCGGAACTGCGCGTCGTCGGGATAGAGGGCAGCGAGGCCGCGCGCTTCCCCGGCCGTCAGCAGCCGGGGCAGCAGGGCCGAGCCGCCAGCGTCGAGGCTGGTCCGGATGGCTTGCCAGTCGTAGCGGTCGGTGCGATCCATCGCCAGGCTCCCTTCAACGCGTCGCTGCCGGTGATATAAGGGGCCGACAGCGCCGCGACACTCCGGTTGTTGCCGCGACATTTCCGGGAGAGGCCATGGCGATCATCCTGCGCGATGCGGAAGTCCGCGACGAAGCCGTCTGGCGCGGCCTGTGGGCCGGCTACACCGCCTTCTACGCGGCCACGGTGCCACCCGACGTCACCGCACGCACCTGGGCGCGCATCCTCGACCCGGCATCGCCGATGTTCTGCCGCCTGGCCGAGCTCGACGGCAGCGTTGCCGGCTTTTCCGTCAACGTATTGCACGAAGGCACCTGGTCGGTCGCGCCGGTCTGTTATCTGGAGGATCTGTTCGTCGATCCGGGCCGGCGGGGCGGCGGGCTGGGCCGCCGCCTGATCCGGGATCTGGTGGATCTCGGGCGGGCCCGCGGCTGGGCCACGCTCTACTGGCACACCCGCCACGACAACCCGGCCCGCCGCCTCTACGACGAATTTGTCGCCGCCGACGATTTCGTCCGCTACCGCCTGACGCTCTGACCGGTCAGTCCAGCGCGCGGAAACGATCCATCGCCTCGACCAGGCTGGAGCGGATGCCCGGCTCGAAGGCCGAGTGGCCGGCATCGGGCACGATGACGTAGCGCGCCTCCGGCCAGGCGCGGGCAAGATCGTCGGCCGAGGCGATCGGGCAGATCAGGTCGTAGCGGCCCTGGACGATGACGCCCGGGATATGGCGGATGCGGCCGATATGGTCGAGCAGCGCACCTTCCGGAAAGAAGCCGTTGTTCGACATGTAGTGGACGTTCATGCGGGCGAGGCCCAGCGCCGTGACGTCGTCGGTCAGCCCGGCGACCGTGTCGGGGCTGGGCAGCAGGGTGGCGCCGCCCCCTTCGTAGGCACCCCAGGCCCGCGCCGCCGGCAGATGCACCGCCGGGTCCGGGTTCATCACCAGCTTGGCATAGCCGGCCAGCACGTCGTCGCGGTCTTCCGGCGGCAGATGGCCGGCGAAGGCCCGCCAGTTTTCCGGCAGGAACAGCCGCAGGTCGCGGAAGTACCAGTCGATCTCGCGCTGGCGGAACAGGAAGATGCCGCGCAGGGTCAGCGACTTCACCGCCGCCGGATGCGCCTGGGCATAGGCGAGCGCCAGGGTCGAGCCCCAGGAGCCGCCGAAGACATGCCAGGTGGCGATGCCGAGATGGCGGCGCAGCAATTCCAGATCGGCGATCAGATGCGCCGTCGTGTTGGCCTCGACGCTGCCCAGCGGCGTCGAACGGCCCGACCCGCGCTGGTCGAGCAGGACGATGCGATAGTGGGCGGGATCGAAGAAGCGCCGGTGGACCGGGCTGGTCCCGGTGCCCGGCCCGCCATGCAGGAAGACCATCGGCGACCCGTTCGGATTGCCGCTTTCCTCCCAGTAGAGCCGGTGGCCGTCGCCGACGTCGAGATGGCCCTGCGCGTTGGCCGCGATCTCGGGGTAGAGCGGATGGTCGGACATGCTGGTTCCTGGATTGCCCTGATTGACCGCATTGTCGCAGCACAATGTCCGGATTGACAGGCCTGTGCGGCTGTTGCTTGGCTGCGCGCCACCTATCCCGTCCAGGACCCGCGTATCATGACCGCCCTTGCCGATCTGAGCCCCGACGACCTCGCCCGGCGCCGCGATGCCGTCGCCCGCGACTATGCCGCGCTGCAGGCCCGGGGCCTCAAGCTCGACATGACCCGGGGCAAGCCGGCGCCCGACCAGCTCGATCTTGCCGCCGACCTGCTGAAGCTGCCGGGCAACGGCGACTATTTCACCGCGGCCGGCGAAGATGGCCGCAACTATGGCGGCACGCAGGGCATTGCCGAGGCCCGCGCGCTGTTCGCCGGCATGGTCGGGGCGCCGCCCGACCAGATCGTGATCGGCGAGAATTCGAGCCTGGCGCTGATGCATGACTGCATCGTCTGGGCGATGCTGAAGGGCGTACCGGGTTCCGAGCGGCCGTGGTCGAAGGAGGAGGCGCCGGCCTTCATCTGCCCGGTACCGGGCTACGATCGTCATTTTGCGCTGTGCGAGGAATTCGGCATCCGCATGCTGCCGGTGGCGATGACCGCTGACGGCCCGGACATGGACGAGGTCGAGCGCCTGGCCGCCGACCCGTCGGTCAAGGGCATGTGGTGCGTGCCGAAATACTCGAACCCCACGGCGGCGGTCTATGCCGATGCCGTGGTCGGGCGGCTGGCGACGATGAAGACGGGGGCGCCCGATTTCCGCCTGTTCTGGGACAATGCCTATGCGGTTCACCACCTGACGCCGCAGCGGCGGGAAATCGCCGACATTCTCGCGCTCGCCGCCGCCGCGGGTCATCCCGACCGCGCCTTCATCTTCGCCTCGACCTCGAAAGTCACGCTGGCCGGCGCCGGGCTTGCGCTGTTCGGCTCGTCGCCGGCGAACGTGCGCTGGTATCTTGCCCGCGTCGCCAAGCGCACGGTCGGACCCGACAAGCTGAACCAGATCCGCCACGTCCGCTTCCTGAAGGATGCCGACGGCCTTGCCCGCCACATGGATGCCCACCGTGCCTTGCTGGCGCCGAAGTTCGAGGCGATGCTCGGCGCCCTCGAAGACCGGCTCGGCGGCACCGGGATCGGCCGCTGGATCCGGCCCGAAGGCGGCTATTTCATTTCGATCGACGTGATGGACGGCACCGCCGCCCGCGTCGTCCAGCTCGCCCGCGAGGCGGGCGTGGCGATGACGCCGGCCGGCGCCACCTGGCCGCATGGCCGCGATCCCCACGACCGGTCGTTGCGGCTGGCCCCGACCTTTCCGTCGCTGGCCGACGTGCGCGCAGCCGCCGAGGTGATCGCGACCTGCATCCTGCTTGCCGCCCTCGAGCGCCTGACCGGGTGAACGGCGGCCGCGGATTCGGCCGTTCTGACCATGTCCGAATTCCGCGAGCCTGCAAGGCCGGCGGGTGGCAAGATCCGGCCATGGAAAGCCTGGACCCCGAAGCCTGCTATCGCGCGCTGACGACGCGTGACCCCCGGTTCGACGGGCGGCTGTTCGTCGGCGTCACCTCGACCGGCATCTACTGCCGGCCGGTCTGCCCGGCCCGCACGCCCAAGTTCGCGAACTGCACCTTCCACGCGACCGCCGCGGCGGCGCAGGAAGCGGGCTTCCGCCCCTGCCTGCGCTGCCGCCCGGAAACCGCGCCGCAACTGGGCGCCTGGCGCGGCACGTCGAATACCGTGTCGCGCGGCCTGGCCCTGATCGCCGAGGGCGCGCTGGACGGCGAGGATGCGTCGGTCGACGCGCTGGCCGCCCGGCTCGGCGTCGGCGAGCGCCAGCTGCGCCGGCTGTTCAAGGATCATCTGGGCGCCTCGCCGATCGCGGTGGCCCAGACCCGCCGGGTGCTGTTTGCCAAGCAGCTGATTCACGATACCCGCATGCCGATGGCCGAGATCGCGCTGGCCGCCGGCTTCGGCAGCGTGCGGCGCTTCAACGAGACCTTCCAGTCCCTGTTCGGCCGGCCGCCCAGCGCGCTGCGCCGCAAGGCCGTGATCGCCCTGCCCGAAGGCTCGGTCGGGTCGAGCGGCGTCAGGCTGCGGCTGCGCTACCGCCCGCCCTACGACTGGCCGTCGATGATCGGCTTCCTGGCCGGTCGCGCGATCGCGGGCGTCGAGCTGGTCGAGGGCCAGCTCTATCGCCGCAGCGTCGAGCATGCCGGCCTGCAGGGCAGCGTCGTCATCGCCCATCTGCCCGAACGCGACAGCCTCGATGTCACGATCCGCTTCCCGTCGGTGCGCGCCCTGCCGGCGATCGTCGCCCGCATCCGCCGCGTCTTCGACCTCGGCGCCGACGTGCTGACCATCGGCGCGCATCTGGCCCGCGATCCGCTGCTGGCGCCGCTGGTCGCGGGCCGGCCGGGCCTGCGCGCCCCCGGCGGCTGGGACGGGTTCGAGCTGGCGGTGCGCGCGGTATTGGGCCAGCAGGTGACGGTCGAGGCCGGGCGGCGGCTGGCCGGGCAGCTGGTCGCGATCTGCGGCAGCGTGATCCCGGCCGACCGGCGCAGCGATCCGGCGCTGACCCATGTCTTTCCGACCGCCGCCGAGCTTGCCATGGCCGACCTGTCGCCGCTGGGCATGCCCGGCGCCCGCAAGCGGGCGCTGGCCGCGGTGGCGCAGGCCGCGCTGGCCGACCCGGCCCTGTTCGAGCCGCGCGGGTCGGTCGAGGAAACCGTGGCGCGATTGCGCGCCATCCCCGGCATCGGCGAGTGGACGGCGCAATACATCGCCCTGCGCGCGGTGCGCGAGACCGATGCCTTCCCGGCCTCGGATGTCGGGCTGCTGCGCGGCGCGGCGCGGGACGGGGTGCGGCCGAGCCCGGCCGATCTGCTCGGCCTGGCCGAACCCTGGCGGCCCTGGCGGGCCTATGCCGCCCAGCATCTGTGGATGAACGACGGGGCCGGCGTTGGCTGACCGGCACGAATTCCTCATCGACAGGTTGGCGAGCCCGATCGGCGAGCTGGCGATCATGGCCGACGGCGATGGCCGACTGCGCGGGCTGGCCTGGGGCGACCGGCTGACGAGCAAGCGACGAGTGATGGACCGCCATTACGGTCCCGGCACCTATGTGCTGGTGCCGGCCGCCGATCCCTTTGGCCTGACCAGCGCGCTGCGCCGCTACTTCGCCGGCGATCTGCACGTCATCGACGACCTGCCGGTCGCAACTCTCGGCAGCGATTTCCAGCGTGCCGTCTGGGCCGAGCTGCGCCGCATACCCTGCGGCGAGACGATCTCCTATGGCGAGATGGCCCGCCGCGTCGGCGACGCCGGCGCGGCGCGTGCCGTCGGGGTTGCCAACAATGCCAATCCGATCGGCATCGTCGTGCCCTGCCATCGCGTCATCGGCGCCGACGGCCGGCTGGTCGGGTTCGGCGGCGGCATGGACCGCAAGCGCTGGCTGCTGTCGCATGAGAGCCGCGCCGGCCGCACCCCCGAACTTCCCTTCTGACCGATGGAGACGACGATGGTTGCCCAGGCAGATCGCGCCGAAACCTTCCATGCCCTGCATCGCGGACCCGAACCGCTGAAGCTTGCCAATGCCTGGGATGCCGGCACGGCCCGGCTGATCGAGCATGCCGGGGCGCTGGCCGTCGCCACCACGAGCGCCGGCGTGGCCTGGGCCCACGGCTATCCCGACGGCGATGCGCTGCCGGTCGACCTGCTGGTCGGGACGATCCGCGGCATCGTGCGCTGCATTAGGCTGCCGCTGACGGTCGATATCGAGGGCGGCTATGCCGCGGATGCCGCCGGTGTCGGCGCGGTGGTCGCGCGCGTGGTCGAGGCCGGTGCGGTCGGCATCAACATCGAGGACGGTTCGGGCGCGCCCGATCTGCTGGCGGCCAAGATCGCGGCCGCGCGCGCCGCGGCGGACCGGGCGGGGGTGGCGCTCTACATCAATGCCCGCACCGACGTCTATCTGCGCGGCCTGGCGCCGCAGCCTCAGCGTGTCGCCGCGGTGCTCGACCGTGCCGCGCGCTATCGCGACGCCGGGGCCAGCGGCCTGTTCGTGCCGGGCTTGAGCGAGGCCGGGGAGATTGCGGCGATCGTCGCCGGTGCCGGGATGCCGCTCAACGTGATGGCGTGGCCGGGCCTGGCCGATGCCGCCACCCTGGGTACGCTGGGCGTCCGCCGCCTCAGCGCCGGATCGGGCATCACCCAGGCCGCCTGGGGGCGGATCAATCTGCTCGCCCGTGATTTCCTCGCCGATGGCCGGTCGGCCGCCCTGGCCGAGGGCGCCATGACCTATGGCGAGGTCAACGGCCTGTTCACGGGTCCCTGATCGGCCAGGAAATCGACGAAGGCCCGGATCCGGGCGGCCAGATGGGCATGGCCGACGAACACGGCGTGCACGAACTGGGTGTCGCCCGGATTCCAGTCTTCCAGAATCGGCCGCAACCGGCCGGCAGCGATGTCGGGTTCGACGTGATAGCGGGCAAGCCGGGCCGCGCCCAGGCCGGCCAGCGCCATCTGCCGCACCGTCTCGCCATTGTTGGTCTCGAAATTGCCCGAGACGGCCAGTGACCGGATCGTCTGCGTGCCCGGCTCGCGGAATGGCCATTCATTGAGGCTGCGGCGGATATTGAAGCCGAGGCAGTTCAGCGCATCGAGCTCGTCCGGGCGGCCGGGATTGCCGTGACGCGCGATCCAGTCCGGACTTGCCACCACCACGTGGCGGGTCTCGCACAGCTTGCGGGCCTTGAGGCCCGAATCGCGCAACGGCCCGGCGCGCACCGCGACATCGGTACGATCCTCGATCAGGTCGACGACGTCGTCGCTGAGGCTCAAGTCGAGGTCGACGGCGGGATAGCGGGCGAGGAAATCCGGCACCCGCGGCAAGACGCGCTGGACCGCGAAGGGGATCGAGGCGGAGACGCGCAGCCGCCCGCGCGGCGCGGCATCGGCGCCATGAGCCACCATCCGCTCGGTCTCCTCGATATCGGCGAGGATGCGCAAGGCGCGGCCGTGATAGGCCTCGCCCTCCGCGGTCAGCTTCAGGCTGCGGGTCGACCTGACCAGCAGGCGGGTGCCCAGCCGGTCCTCGATCCGGCTGACCACCTTGCTGACGGCCGACGGCGACAGGCCCAATCGGCGTCCGGCAGCCGAGAAACTGCCCGACCGCACCGCCTGCACGAACACGTCCATTTCGCCGGCTCGGTTGTTCACGATCCCACCTATGAAATGAATTCACGGATATTGATCTATACCAACAGATTATCCGCGCAATACCGCTCGACCATATTGCGATGCAACAACCGCTCGCTTCATCCGAGGTCGATCATGCCCCTTGCCCTGCTGGCGCTGACCATCAGCGCCTATGCCATCGGTACCACCGAATTCATCAGCGTCGGCATCCTGCCGACCGTCGCCGGCGATCTCGGCATCCCGATCTCGGCCGCCGGCCTGATCGCGTCGGTCTACGCCCTCGGCGTCACCTTCTCGGCCCCGGTGCTCACCGCCGCGACCGGGCGGATGGAGCGCAAGACCCTGTTGCTGGGGCTGATGGCCCTGTTCACCGCCGGCAACGTGCTGGCCGCGCTGAGCCCGACCTTCGAGGTGCTGCTGGCCGCGCGCGTGCTGACCGCTTTCGGCCACGGCGTGTTCTTTGCCGTCGGCTCGACCATCGCGGCCGAACTCGTGACCCCCGACCGGCGCGCCTCGGCCATCGCGCTGATGTTTTCGGGCCTGACCGTGGCAATCGTCACCGGCGTGCCGCTCGGCACCTTCATCGGCCAGCAATTCGGCTGGCGCGCGACCTTCTGGGCGGTCGCGGGCCTCGGGCTGGTCGCGCTGATCGCGACGGCGGCCTTGTTGCCGGCCAAGCTGCCGAAGGCCGAGCCGGCATCGCTGCGCGATCAGATCCGCGTGCTCGGCCGCGGGCGGCTGGTCATCGCCTTCCTGATGACGATGTTCGGCTATGGCGGCGTGTTCGTCGCCTTCACCTATCTCTCGCCGATCCTGCAGCGCATCACCGGTTTTGCCGAGACCACGGTCGGCCTGATCCTGGTCGGCTTCGGCATCGCCATCGCGCTCGGCAACATCCTCGGCGGCAAGGTGGCTGATCGCCGGCCAGTCCGCGCCCTGATCGTCATGTTCGCGCTGCAGGCCGCGGTGCTGGCGGCCTTCACCTTCACCGCGGTCTCGGCTGCGCTGACGCTGGCCACCCTGGCCGCGATGGGCGTGCTGACCTTCTCGACCGTGCCGGGCCTGCAGCTCTATGTCGTCGAGCTGGCGCGGCGCCACGCACCGCCGGGCGCGGTCGACGTCGCCTCGGCGCTCAATATCGCCGCCTTCAACCTGGGCATCGCGCTCGGGTCGTTGATCGGCGGGGCGGTGGTCGAGTCGCCGCTGGGCCTCGGCGCGACGCCCTGGGTCGGCGCGCTGCTGGTCCTGGCGGGCCTGGGCCTGACCTTGTGGAGCGGCTGGCTCGACCGCCGCCAGGCCGCCATTGCCGGTCGTGCGGCGACGGTCGCCTGCTGATCGTGCGGGGCCGCGGCTAGGCCGGCACGAAGGTCGCCGCCGGCACCACGGTCGCGAATTCGAAGCCCAGCGTGGCGAGGTGGGTGCGATGCACGGTCTCGGCCGGGATCGTGCCGCCCTCGCCGTCGGGCAGGTCGAAGCAGTCGCAGGCATCGCCGACGACGATGACGCGATAGCCGAGATTGGCGCCGACCCGCACCGTCGTCGAGACGCACATGTCGGTCGAGACGCCGAAGACGACGATGGTATCGGCGCCCAGCCGGCGCAGCCGCAGGTCGAGGTCGGTGCCGATGAAGGCGGCATTGACCGACTTGGTTACCAGCGCCTCGCCCGCTGCCGGCTCGAAGCCCGGTCGAAGCGCATTGCCGGGAAGCCCCGGGCGCAGCGTCGAGCCGTCTTCCACCGAATCATGCCGGACATGGATGATCGGCCGGCCGGCGGCGCGCCAGGCGGCGAGCAGGGCTAGGCCGTTGCGGTCGAGATGCCGGTTCCACCGGCGCGGCCAGGGCGCATGGTCGAAGGCCTGCTGCATGTCGATCGGGAGGAGGGTGGCGGAAGCGGGCAGTTGCATCGGCATTGTCCCTGATGGATGACCTGCCGCGATCTTCCGGTGGCGCGCTGCCGGCCGCACTCGACATTATGCCGCGTCCTCCGGCAAAGTGCCGGCCGATGACACCGCTGGACAACAAGGATCGCGCGCTGATCGCCGCGCTGCGCCGCAATGCGCGGGAGCCGCTGGTGGCGCTGGCCCGGCGCATCGACCTGTCGCGCAGCGCGACCGAGGGGCGGCTGCGCCGGCTCGAGCGCGCGGGGATCATCCGCGGCTATACCGTCGAACTGGGCGATGCGGCCGAACCGGCGGCGGTCAGGGCGATGATCGCCGTCACCTTCGTGGCCGGGCGCAATTGCGATCATGTCGTGCCGCGGCTGGGCCATGTTCCGGAAATCGTTTCCTGCCTGTCGCTGGCCGGCACGGTCGACCTGATGCTGATGGTCGAATGCGCCTCCAATGCCGCGCTCGACCAGATCCGCCAGCAGGTGGTATCGACCTCGGGCGTCGCCACCGCCACGACCCATGTGGTCCTGCGCAGCCATTTCGAGAGGCGGCAGCGCTGAATTTTTCCGTGGGCGACGGTCACCCGAGGAAGAGGCGCTGGCGGGTGGGGCATCCGTTCATGGCCTGAGCCCCCGACCTGCAAGCTTCAGCACGCTGTCGACGAGAGCCTGCCGATCCGCGGCGGCGATCCGGTCGTCGATCAGCAGCAGTGAGAGGCCGTGCGCCACTGACCAGATGAACACGCCGTGCCCGAAGGTCTCGCCCGTCTCTGCCGCTCGGGGCAGTTCGGCGGAGACGAGGGTATAGATCTGCTGCTGCAGCCGGTCGATTTCCACGCGTGCCGGCGACGTCGTCGACAGGCCGTCGCCGAAAAGCAGCCGATAGAGCTGGGGGTTGCGGCAGGCGAAGGCAATGTAGGCCCTGCCCATGCCGAGCAGACGGCCCGATGGCGCGGATCCCGCTTCCCTGAGTGCCGCGGCCAGCTCTTCCGCGGCGACCTGGGCAAGGCCCAGGATGATGTCGTCCAGATTGCTGAAATGGTGGTAGGCGGCCGGCGCCGTGACGCCGACCTGTCGGGCGATCTCCCTGACCGCCAGGGCCGAAGCGCCTTTTGCCTCCAGCAGGGCGCGGGCCGCCGTCAGCAGGGCATTTCTGAGGTCGCCGTGATGGTAGCGGCGCATTGCCCGTCACCTCAATCTTTACGTCGTTAAAATTATCGCCTAGACTGGCGGCCGAAGCAATCCTTTCCGAGGCACGGCGTAATGAGAGCAACGCAATTCAGCCTGTCGGCCGTCGGCGCGGCCGGCCATCGCGCCATGCATCAAAGACTGGAGGGCGGCGGGATCTTCGCCGATCCCCTTGCTCGCGACATTCTCGATGACGATGAATGGCGCGCGGCGGAGAACCAGGCGGCAGCGCCGGCCGGCCGGCCGATGCGCCTGTTCATGGCAGCCCGCAGCCGGCTGGCGGAAGACACGATCGCGGCGGCGGTCGCCCGCGGCGTCCGTCAGGCCGTGGTGCTCGGCGCCGGGCTTGACACCTTCTCACTGCGCAACCCTCATGCCGGAGCCGGGCTGCGGGTATTCGAGGTCGATCATCCGGAAACGCAGGCGTCTAAGATGTTGCGGCTGGAACGCATCGCGACGCGCCCCCTGCATTGGCCCCGGTTCGTTCCGGTGGATTTCGAAACTCAGCGCCTCGGCCAGGCACTCGACACCGCCGGTTTCGACGACTCGCGCCCGGCGGTCTTCATGTGGCTCGGCGTTATCATGTACCTGACGACCGAGGCAGCGCGGTCGACGCTGGCTTACGTCGGTGGCATCCCGGGCGCCGAGATCGTGTTCGACTATACCGAGCCGCTCGAAAACTACACGCCCGCGCGGCGCGCGCCGATGGTCGCCCTTGCGGAACGGCTTGCCCAGCTCGGCGAACCCTGGCTCAGCCTCTTCGATCCGCCGGCCCTGGCGGCCGAGTTGCAGCGGCTTGGATTCGTCGAGATGGAGGATCTCGATCTCGCCGCTATCGCCGGCCGTTTCCCCGCCATGTTCGCGGGCATCTCGCCGTCGGGGGCGGGGCCGCATGTCATGATCGCGCGGAACTTTGCCGCCGGACCGGGATGACGCCGCCTCGCTCGCCTCGCGGCGCGCTTGCCGCTACTATCCCGCGCCTTGGCGGGAGAGAGTGAGATGGTCAAGCTGACGAAAATCTATACGCGGGGCGGCGACAGGGGCGAGACCTCGCTGTCGAACGGCGAGCGGCGCAAGAAATTCGACCTGCGCGTCGAGGCCTATGGCCGGGTCGACGAGGCCAATGCCGCGATCGGGGTGGTGCGGCTGCATCTGGCGGGCCAGCCCGAGGACGCGATGCTCGGCCGCATCCAGAACGACCTGTTCGATCTGGGGGCCGACCTGGCGACGCCGGAGGAAGAAAATCCGAAATGGCCGCCGTTGCGGGTCACCGATCCGCAGGTCGACCGGCTGGAACGCGAGATCGACGCGATGAATGCCGAGTTGGCGCCGCTGACCTCGTTCATCCTGCCGGGCGGCTCCCCGGCTGCGGCGCATCTGCACGTCGCCCGCACCATCGTGCGCTCGGCCGAGCGGCTGGCCTGGCAACTGGCCGAGAACGAGGCGGTGAACGGTGCCGCGATCCGCTATCTCAACCGGTTGTCGGATCACCTGTTCGTGCTCGGCCGTCATCTGAACGACCAGGGCCGGGCCGACGTGCTGTGGGTGCCCGGCGCGAACCGCTGATGTCGCTTCGTCCGCGGGGCGATGACGCAAACAGTCTCGCCCCGGCGCTGAAATCTGCTAAGTATTTATAAGCGCTTGCTATTTGCACGCCCGTGACGCTTCGTTGACAGGGTAGGGGCGTGGAATTATTGTGCGGCGCGTCAAAATGCACTCAACTATGACAATCGCGACGCCGTTTTGGTCGCCGATGGGAGATCGTCTCGCATGAAAGTGCTGGTCCCGGTTAAGCGGGTGGTCGATTACAACGTCAAGATCCGCGTCAAGGCGGACAAGACCGGGGTCGACCTCGCCAACGTCAAGATGTCGATGAATCCGTTCGACGAGATCGCCGTCGAGGAGGCCGTGCGGCTGAAGGAAGCCGGCGTGGCCACCGAGGTCGTCGCCGTCTCGATCGGCCCGGCCCAGGCGCAGGAAACCCTCCGCACCGCGCTGGCCATGGGCGCCGACCGCGGCATCCTGGTGAAGACCGACGACGAGATCCAGCCGCTGGCCGTGGCCAAGATCCTCAAGGCCGTGGCCGAGGCCGAGGGCCCGCAGGTCGTCATCCTGGGCAAGCAGGCGATCGACGACGATTCCAACCAGACCGGCCAGATGCTGGCCGCGCTGCTCGGCTGGCCGCAGGCGACCTTCGCCTCGAAGGTTTCGATCGCCGACGGCAAGGCTACCGTGACCCGTGAGGTCGACGGCGGCCTGCAGACCGTGGCGCTGACGCTGCCCGCGATCGTCACGACCGACCTGCGCCTGAACGAGCCGCGCTATGCCTCGCTGCCCAACATCATGAAGGCGAAGAAGAAGCCGATCGACGAGAAGACCCCCGCCGATCTCGGCGTCGACGCCGCGCCGCGGCTGAAGGTGATCTCGGTCGAGGAGCCGCCGAAGCGCCAGGCCGGCATCAAGGTGAAGACCGTCCAGGAACTGGTCGAGAAGCTGAAGACCGAAGCGGGAGTGATCTGATCATGGCCGTCCTCGTCATTGCCGAGCACGACAATCAGGCGCTCAAGGCGCCGACCCTGAACACCGTTTCCGCCGCCAAGGCGATCGACGGCGAGGTGCATGTCCTGGTCGCGGGCAAGGGTTCGGCCGCGGTCGCCGAGGCCGCCGCCAAGATCGACGGCGTCGCCAAGGTGCTGCACGCCGACGATGCCGCCTACGAGCATTGCCTGGCCGAGCCGATGTCGACGCTGATAGCCGGCATCGCCAAGAATTACGGCGCCGTGCTGGCGCCGGAGACGACCAACGGCAAGAACTACCTGCCGCGCGTCGCCGCGCTGATCGACGTGGCCCAGATCTCGGGCATCATCAAGGTCGTGTCGCCCGACACCTTCGTGCGGCCGATCTATGCCGGCAATGCGCTGGCCACCGTGCAGTCGACCGACGCGGTCAAGGTCATCACCGTGCGCGCCACGGGCTTCCCGGCTGCGGCCGCGACCGGCGGCTCGGCCGCGATCGAGTCGCTGGGCGCGGCCGGCGATGCCGGCATCTCGACCTATGTCGGCCAGGAGCTGCAGAAGTCGGACCGGCCCGAGCTGACCTCGGCCAAGATCATCATCTCCGGCGGCCGCGGCATGCAGTCGGGCGACAACTTCCACATGCTCGACAAGGTCGCCGACAAGCTCGGCGCCGCGGTCGGCGCCAGCCGTGCGGCGGTCGATGCCGGTTTCGTGCCGAACGACTACCAGGTCGGCCAGACCGGCAAGATCGTCGCCCCGCAGCTCTATATCGCCGTGGGCATCTCGGGCGCGATCCAGCATCTCGCCGGCATGAAGGACTCCAAGGTCATCGTCGCGATCAACAAGGACGAGGAGGCCCCGATCTTCCAGGTGGCCGACTACGGCATCGTGGGCGATCTGTTCAAGCTCGTGCCGGAGCTCGAGGCGGAACTGTCCAAGTGACCGGGACCCGGTCGGTTAGGGGATCAGGACGATGATCAAGAAGATCGGTGTCATCGGCGCCGGGCAGATGGGCAACGGCATTGCCCATGTCTGCGCGGTCGCGGGCTATCCCGTTGTCCTCAACGACATTTCCGAGGCGCAGCTGGCCAAGGCGATGACGGTGATCGAGGGTAACCTCACCCGTCAGGTGGCCCGCGGCAAGATCTCGGAAGAGGCCCGCGACACGGCGCTCGGCCTGATCCAGACCTCGACCGACCTGAAGGCCCTGGGCGACGTCGATCTCGTGATCGAGGCGGCGACCGAGGAAGAAAGCCTGAAGAAGAAGATCTTCCAGGCCGTCTGCCCGGTGCTGCGCCCCGACGCGCTGATCGCGACCAACACGTCGTCGATCTCGGTCACCCGGCTCGCCGCCTCGACCGACCGCCCGGAACGGTTCATGGGCATGCATTTCATGAACCCCGTGCCGGTGATGCAGCTGGTCGAGCTGATCCGCGGCATCGCGACCGAGGAGACCACCTTCCGCGAAATCCGCGAGCTGACGATCAAGCTGGGCAAGTCGCCGGCCAATGCCGAGGATTTCCCGGCCTTCATCGTCAACCGCATCCTGCTGCCGATGATCAACGAGGCCGTCTACACCCTGTATGAGGGCGTCGGCTCGGTCGAGGCGATCGACACGGCGATGCGGCTCGGCGCCAACCACCCGATGGGCCCGCTGCAACTGGCCGATTTCATCGGACTCGATACCTGCCTTGCGGTGATGCAGGTGCTGTACGAGGGTCTCGCCGACTCCAAGTACCGCCCCTGTCCGCTGCTGGTCAAATATGTCGAGGCCGGCTGGCTCGGCCGCAAGACCAATCGCGGCTTCTACGACTATCGCGGCGAGCATCCCGTACCCACCCGCTGAGGACGGCGCAACGCCGGAAGAGACGAGGCCCGGCAGCGATGCCGGGCCTTGTTCTTTTCAGTCGAAGCGGAAGCCGGAAATCGCCGTTTCCAGCACCTTGTCGCCGAAGACCTTCCTGCCCTGGCCGTCCCAGGCCGCACCGGCGGCGACCATCAGCGGGATCAGGTGTTCCTCGGCCCGCGGCGGGTGGCAATGGCGGGCGCCGGGCGCCTGTTCCCAATGGGCCAGGGCATCATTGCGGGCCGCGGGCGGGGCTTCGACCGCCGCGGTCAGCCAGCCGTCGAACGCCTCCGAGACCGGCGTGTAGCGCGGATCGCCATAGCCGCGCATGTTGTGGAAGCTCATGCCGCTGCCGACGATCAGCACGCCTTCGTCGCGCAACGGCGCCAGCGCCCGGCCGGCGGCGAGGTGGGCTGCCGGGTCGAGGTCGCCGCGCAGCGACAGCGGCAGGACCGGGATGTCGGCATCGGGGAAGACCAGCTTCAGCGGCACGAAGACGCCATGGTCGTAGCCGCGCTCCGGATCCTCGCCCGTCGCGATGCCGGCCTGCGCCAGCAGGGCCTGGATGCGGTCGGCCAGTGCGGGGTCGCCCGGTGCCGGATAGGTCAGTTGATAGGTATGGGGCGGGAAGCCGTAGTAGTCGAAGATCAGCGAAGGTTTCGCGCCGGAACCGATCGCGAAACGGTCGGTCGCCCAATGGCCCGAGATCACCACGATCGCCTTCGGGCGCTCAGGGAGCGTGGCGGCGATGCCTTTCAGGTAGTCGCCCATCCGCGTCCAGATGCCGCGTGGATCGTCCATGAAGAAGCAGGGGCCGCCGCCATGCGGAATGAACAGCGTCGGCATGCGGTTCGGCGTGGCATCGGTCATCGGCTGTCCCTCTTGGCCGCTCGGGGCCGCTTGATCCCGGGTTAGGCTAGCCGCCAATCGGCGAGCCGTCGAGACGGGGAGGAGAGAATGACTGTTTACGTTATCGCCCAGATCACCATCCACGACCGGTCGGCCTACGATCGCTACCTCGCCGGCTTCATGCCGGTGCTGATCCGGCATGGCGGCCGGCTGCTGGTGGCCGACGAGCAGCCCGAGGTGGTGGAGGGCACGTGGTCCGGCTCCAAGGTCATCGTGTTGTCGTTCGCCGACCGCGAGGCCTTTGAGCGCTGGATGACGTCGGCGGAGTACCGGCGGATATCGGTCGATCGCGAAGCGGGGACCGAGGGGGTGATCCTTCTGGTGCGGGGCGTGCGGCCAGGCTGACCGCCGCCTCGCTTGCGGCCTGGCGGATCAGGCCGGCGACGACGGCACCGGCCGCCGATCCGGTGGCGCCGATCAGCCGCAACGGCTGGTCGGCCTCCGGCCCCAGGTCGCGGCGGGCGATGGTCGCCTCCCAGCCGGCGGGAAAGCACAGCCCCGGGACCAGCGCGACACCATGGCCGGCCCCGACCAGGGCGAACAGGGTCGCGGTGTCGTGGGCGGTCAGGACCACGTCGGGGGCGACGCCGGCCGTTCCCAGGATCCGCCGGATCATCGGCTCGCAGCCGGAAGCCGGCATGATGAACGGCAGGCCGGCAAAATCGCCGGGGCTTGCCGGCACCGATCCGCCCTGGCGCGTCGCGATCGCGTAGAAGCGATCGTCGAGCACCACCTCGCCCTGTTCGTCGCCGAAGGCGAGGCCGAGATCGGCGACACCGTTTGCCACCCAGGCCGCCACCTCGGCATCGGTGCCGACCAGCAGTCGCAGGTTGAGGGCCGGCCAGGCCCTGGCGCGGTTCAGCACCGCCGGCGCGATGCGCACCGAGGCCGAGGCGACCAGCGCCAGCCGCACCACGCCCTCGACCGGCGCCTGGCCCAGCCGCGCGATATCGTCGACCGCCGCCAGCGCCGTGCGTGCGGCGGCCAGGGCCGCATCGCCGGCCGCCGTCGTGGTGATGCCGCGCCGCCCGCGCAGCAGCAGCTGGGTGCCCGCCGCCTGCTCCAATCCGCGCACCGCATGGCTGACCGCCGACTGGGTCAGGCCCAGCCGATCGGCCGCGAGGCTGAAGCTGCCGGTATCGGCCACCGCCGCCAGCACCCGCAGCATCGACAGATTTATATGAACCGAGTTCATGTTACTGAGAGTATCCGTCATTTTACTCATGCGCACGAACTAACTATCGTCCGGCCCGTGTGGTGGAGGACAACGGGGCCATGACGGACACGACGAATTCGCGCTACCTCGCGGGCGCCCTTTACGGCCTGTCGGCAATCCTGATCTGGGCCGGCTGGATGTCGGTCACCCGGCTGGGCATTTCGACCTCGCTGACCGCGGCCGACATCACGATGCTGCGCTTCGGCACGGCCGGAATCCTGCTGCTGCCGGTGGTGATCCGCCACGGCCTCGGCCTCGCCCGGCTGCGCTGGTGGCAGCTCGCGATCATGGTCGGCGGCGCCGGCGCACCCTATGCGATGATCGCGTCGTCGGGCCTGCGCTACGCCCCCGCCGCCGATGCCGGGGTGCTGATCCCCGGGGTGATGCCGCTGTTCGTCGCCATCCTCGCCGTGACGCTGCTGGGGGAAAAGATCGGCGCCAGCCGCAAGGCGGGCTACGGCATGATCCTGCTGGGCGTGCTGGCCATCGCCGGCATGGCCGTGCTGGTGCCCGGCCAGCGCACGATCGGGCACGCGCTGTTCCTCACCGCGTCGTTCATGTGGGCCGGCTATACCATCGTGCTGCGCCGCGCGGGGCTCGCGCCCTTGCATGCCGCCGCGCTGGTCTCGGTCGGTTCAGGGATTATCTTCCTGCCGTTCTATGTCTGGCTGCGCGGCACGGCGCTGGCCACTGTTCCGATGAACGACATCCTGCTGCAGGCCGTGTTCCAGGGCGTGTTCGCCACCATCCTGTCGCTCTACCTGTTCGGCAAGACGGTGGCCCTGCTCGGCGCCTCCGGCGGTGCCGCCTTCGGCGCGCTGGTGCCGGCCTTGGCGGCGTTGCTGGCGATCCCCGTGCTGGGCGAACGCCCGTCGGTCACCGACTGGCTCGGCATCGCGTCGGTCACCGCCGGCGTCTATCTCGCCTCGGGCGGCCCGGTGCGGTGGATCAGGCCTCGGTCATGAGAATGGTCTCGCCGGTTGCGACCAGCGTTTCCTTGCCGTCCTTCACCGCGAACAGGTCGGCGGCCGTGAAGACCTGGCGCTTGCCGGCGCGCACCACCCGGCCGCGGGCGACGAAGGCCTCGCCCACTGCCGGACGCAGGCAGTTGACGCTGTAATGCGAGGCGAGCACGCGGCCGACGACCGTCGCCGCGGCAAAGCCGCATACCGTGTCGATCAGCGCGCCGGTCAGACCGGCATGCAGGAATCCCGCGTACTGGCCCAGCTCGGGCTTCCAGGCCAGCCGGATTTCGGCGTTGCCTTCCCCCGCCGCCGTCACCTCGAAACCGGCCCAGCGGTTGAAGGCGGCGCTGTCGTTGATGCCGCGCAGCAGGTCCAGCGCGCTCATCGCGCCGCCACCCGGAAGGTCGCGTTCGCCCGGGCGCAGGGCACGCCGTCCGCGGTGACGAACGCCTGGGCGAAGCAGAGCGTGCCGCCGGTCTTGACGAAGGCGGTGTCGAATTCCAGCCACTGGCCGGGTCTGGCCGAGCCGAGATAGTCGACGCTCAACGAGACGGTCAGCGGCGCCGCTCCCTCCGGCAGGGCCAGGGCGCAGGACAGGCCCATCGCATTGTCGGCCAGTGCCGAGATCAGCCCGCCATGGGCCAGCCCGCGGGAATTGGTATGCGCCTCGCGCAGCCGCAGGCCCAGCACGACCGCGGTGGCGGTGCGGCGCGAATAGAGCGGCTCCCACGGATCGGTCAGCGGGCTGCGCCGGAAATGCGGGGAAAACCCCTCGGGGACCACGTCGCTCATCGCCTTCTCCGCCGTCATATGATATAGACCAGTCTATATAATTCTCGCTCGTTGCCAAGGAGATCGCATGTCGCCGCCACCCAAGCACCGCGACAGGATCGTGCGCTCGGCCGCCGAACTGTTTCGCCGCCGGGGTTATGCGGCGACCGGCACCAACGACATCGTCGCCCTGAGCGGCGCGCCGAAGGGGTCGCTCTACCATTACTTCCCCGCCGGCAAGACGCAGATCGCCGAGGCGGCCGTGGCCTATGCCGGCGGGCGCGTCGCCGCCACGCTGGCCGCCCTGTTGGCCGAAACCGGCGACCCTGCCGCCGCGTTACGCCGCTATGGCGCGATGCTGATCGGCTGGCTGGAGCAGTCGGACTGGCGCGACGGCTGCCCGATCGCCACCACCTTGCTGGAAATCGCGCCGGAGGCCGACGGGGTGGCGGCAGCGGGCCGGGCGTCCTTCGCCGGCTGGGCGGCACTGTTTCGCGCTGCGCTGACGGCGCGGGGCGTGGCCGATGCCCGTGCCGGCCGGCTGGGCCAATTTGCGGTCACGGCGTTGGAAGGCGCGCTGGTGCTGGCCCGGGTCGCGCGCGACGGGACACCGATTCTCGATGCGGTGGACGAAGTCGCCGATCTGTTCACAGCGGCGATTTCGGCTGGGCGATAGGGTCGCGGGACGCTATCTTCCGACCGTGACCGCCCTGTCGAATCTGCCCGAACTCACCGTCTCCGAACTGTCCCATCAGCTGAAGCGGACCGTCGAGGACGCCTTCTCGCTGGTCAAGGTGCGGGGCGAGATCACCGGCTTCAAGCGCGCCGCCTCGGGCCATCTCTATCTTGCGCTCAAGGATGACGACGCGCTGATCGACGCGGTGTGCTGGAAAGGCACCGCGATGCGGCTGCAGGCGAAGCCCCAGGACGGGCTCGAGGTCGTCTGCACCGGCAAGCTGACCACCTATCCCGGCCGCTCGAAGTACCAGCTGGTCATCGATTCGATGGAACTGGCGGGCCTCGGCGCGCTGATGGCGATGCTGGAGCAGCGCCGGCAGAAGCTGATGGCCGAAGGGCTGTTCGCCGCCGAACGCAAGCGGCCGCTGCCGTTCCTGCCGCGGGTCATCGGTGTCGTCACCTCGCCGACCGGCGCGGTCATCCGCGACATCCTGCACCGGCTGCGCGACCGCTTTCCCCGCCATGTCCTGGTCTGGCCGGTGCTGGTCCAGGGCGAGGGGGCGGCCGAGCAGGTCGCCGCCGCCATCGCGGGCTTCAACGCGATCGCGCCGGGCGGCACGGTGCCGCGCCCCGACCTGCTGATCGTCGCGCGCGGCGGCGGCAGCCTCGAGGACCTGATGGCCTTCAACGAGGAGGTCGTGGTGCGCGCCGCCGCCGCCTCGGCCATTCCGCTGATCTCGGCGGTCGGGCATGAGACCGACACCACGCTGATCGACTTCGCCGCCGATCGCCGGGCGCCGACGCCGACCGCTGCCGCCGAGATGGCGGTGCCGGTGCGCCTCGATCTCGCCGAACGGCTCGACGCGCTGGGCGGCCGGCTCGACCGGGCCGCGCTGCGCCTGGCGGGCGAGCGGCGCGAGAAGGTGGCAAGCCTGGCCCGCGGCCTGCGCGGCCCGCGTGAATTGCTGATGCTGGCCCGCCAGCGCACCGACGAACTGACCGACCGCCTGCCGCGCGCCCTGCAGGCGCTGGTGACCGAGCGCCAGGGGCGGCTCGCCCGCGCCACCGGCGGCCTGCGCCCGCAAGTGCTGGCGCGCGAACTGACCGTGCTGGGCGAACGGCTGGCCGCGCAGTGGGGCCGGGCCGATCGGGCGGCGCGCCAGCATCTCGCGCGTCATCGCGACGATCTTGCCGGGCGGGCGCGCCTCTTGGAAAGCCTGTCCTATCGCGGGGTGCTGGCGCGCGGCTATGCCGTGGTGCATGGCCCCGACCAGGCCCTGACCTCGGCCGGGGCGGCGACGCCGGGCATGGCGGTGTCGATCGAATTCCATGACGGCCGCCGCGAGGCGGTGATCGCCGGCAGTGCCGCTGCCGCACCGGCACGCCGGCCGCGCAAATCGGGTCCACCCGACGACCAGGGGAGTCTGCTCTGATGCACCAGCCCTTCCAGGAGGCCGAGGCCAAGCTGGTCTACGAAGACGGCAACTACCGTGTGGTGCTGCCCGGCACCTACGTCACCTGCGCGGTTTCCGGCAAGCGCATCCCGCTCGACCTGCTGCGCTACTGGCGGGTCGACCGGCAGGAGGCCTATGCCTCGCCGGCCGAGGCCCGCCTGGGCTTCAGCCGCTGAGCTTGCGTATCGCGGCGCGATAGCGCCCGAGGATGCCGGCCTCGTCGCGATGCCGGCCGCCTTCGACGACGAGATGCCCGCCGACGATGACGTCGCGGACCAGGCTGTTGTCGCCGGCGAAGACATAGCTGTCGAGGATCAGGTCGCCGCGGCGTTCGACCAGCTTGGGGCTGTCGCCGTCGAGCACGACGAGGTCGGCGGCCTGGCCTACCGCGATCTCGCCCGCCGCGACGCCGAACGCCTGCGCGCCGCCCCGGGCCGCGGCGCGATAGAGCCCGGCCCCGATCGAGGCGCCGTCGAGGCGCAGGCGGTTGCGCTGGCGCAAGGCCAGGCGCTGGCCGTATTCCATCAGCCTCAGTTCTTCCGAGGCGCTGACGCCGATATGGCTGTCCGACCCGACGCCGAAGCGGCCGCCGGCGGCGAGATAGTCCGGAGCCGGGAAGATCCCGTCGCCCAGATTGGCCTCGGTGGTCAGGCAGAGGCCCGCGACCGCGCCGCTTTTCGCCACTGCTGCCGTCTCGGCCGCCGTCATGTGCGTGGCGTGGATCAGGCACCAGCGCGGGTCGAGGGCGACGATCGAGGTCAGCAGCTCGACCGGCCGCTTGCCGCACCAGGCCAGGCAGTCGTCGACCTCCTTGGTTTGCTCGGCGATGTGGATATGGATCGGGGTGTCCAGGCCGTCGATGGCCGCGGTCAGTTCGTCCGGCGTCACCGCCCGCAGCGAATGCAGCGCCAGTCCGACGCGGACGAGCGGGTCGCCATCCGCCGCCGTCGCCACGGCCGCCATGATCCTGCGAATGCCGTCGACATCGTTGATGAAGCGCCGCTGGCCCTCGGCCGGGGCCTGGCCGCCGAAGCCGGCATGGGCATAGAGCACCGGCAGATGCGTCAGGCGGATGCCCGCGCCGCGGGCCGCGGCCAGGATGCGCAGGCTCAACTCGGCCCGGTCGGCATAGGGCCGGCCGTCGCGGTCATGGTGCAGGTAGTGGAACTCGGCGACGCCGGTATAGCCGCCCTTCAGCATCTCGACATAAAGCTGGGCGGCGATCGCCTCGACCTCGTCGGGGTCGAGCTGGCGCAGGAAGCCGTACATCGTCTCGCGCCAGGTCCAGAAACTGTCGGCGGCCGTGTCGCCGGCGCGCTCGGCCAGGCCCGCCATCGCCCGCTGGAAGGCGTGGCTGTGCAGGTTCGGCATGCCCGGCACCACCGGCCCGCCGGCGCGGCGCGCATCGGCGGGGGCGGACACGCCGGGCGTGATCGCGACGATCCGGCCTGCCGCGTCGGCCTCGACCAGGACGTCGTCGGCCCAGTCGCCGCCGAGCAGCGCGGTGGGGCAATGCAGCTTCATGCCCGCGCCGCCTCGGCCAGCACGGCGACGATCGACCGCAGCACCGGGCGGATGCCCTGCGCCAGATCCTCGCGGAAGGCGAAGGGGCGGTCTTCGTCCATGTAGACGATCTGGCTCATTTCGAGCTGCACCGCATGGATGTTGCGCTGGGGCTGGCCGTAGTGGCGGGTGATGTAGCCGCCCTTGAAGCGGCCGTTCAGCACATGGGTGTATTGCGGTGCCCCGGCGCAGGCGGCCAGGAGGCGCGGGGCGATGTCGCCGCCGACGCTGGCGCCGTCATTGGTGCCGAAATTGAGATCGGGCAGGCGGCCGTCGAACAGCCGGGGCACTTCCGAGCGGATCGAATGGGCGTCGAACAGCACGGCGACGCCGTGTTCGGCCCGCATCGCCTCGAGTGTCGCGGCGATCTTGTCGTGATAGGGCCGCCAGTAGGTTTCCAGCCGCCGCGTGCGCTCGGCCGCATCCGGCGCCTGGCCCTCGCGATAGAGTGGCGATCCGTCGAACAGCGTGTCGGGGCAAAGGCCGGTGGTGGCGCCGGCATAGAGCGGCTTGTCGTCGGGCGGCCGGTTCAGGTCGATGACGTAGCGCGAATGGGTGGCGATCAGGACCGACGCGCCGACCTCGTCGAGGAAATCGTAGAGCCGCGGCAGATGCCAGTCGGTATCCGGCAGGTCGCGCGCCTCGGGCACCAGCCGCTCGGCCAGACCCGGCGACAGCCCGAGGCCGACATGCGGCATGCTGACCAGAAGCGGGATGCGGCCGGGGCGGAACTCGAAGGGCGCCATGGGTCTCTCCATGATTTCCATACATGTATAGACAAGTGCGCGGGCCGGTTCAAGCCGACAGACCGCGCAGCGCCTCCGGTGTTGCCATCGCCAGGCCCATCAGCGCCACGCCGGCGGCGCCGGCGCGGCGGCAGTCCTGGGCCGTGACCGGGTCGATGCCGCCGAGCGCGATGACCGGTACCGCCACGGCGGCCGCGATGGCGGCGAGGCGGTCGAGGCCGAGCGCCGGGCCGTAGCCGGGCTTGCTCGACGTGAGGAAGATCGGCGAGAGGGTGACGTAGTCGGCGCCCGTGGCCGCCTGGGCCGAGGCGAGGTCATGGGTCGACACGCCGATCAGCGCCCGCGGCCCCAGCCTTGCGCGCGCCGCCGCCGGATTGCCGCGGGCGCCGAGATGAACCCCGGCAGCGCCGGCGGCATGCGCCAGCTCGATATCGCCATGGACGGTCACGACGGCGCCGTATGGCTTCGCCCGCGCGACCAACTCGCGGGCCAGCGCCAGCCGGGCGAGATAGGGCAGGTCCCTGTCGCGCAGCGACAGCCAGCGGATGCCGCCGGCGAACAGCGTCTCGGCGATGTCGGGCAGCGGCCGCGCCGCCTGGGTCCGGTCGGTAATGACCAGCACCGGCGGCGTCGGCAAGGGCGTCATGTCAGCTGCCGACGAGGCCGAGTTGCGGGCTGGACGGTTCGGCGCGGTCGAGCTTGGGGATGCGGCCGGCCAGCCGGGCGTCGCGCCCGCCCTGCACCGCATGTTTCATCGCGAGGGCCATGCGCACCGGGTCGGTGGCGCGGGCGACGGCGGTGTTGAGGAGGACGGCCGAGCAGCCGAGCTCCATCGCCAGCGCCGCATCCGACGCGGTGCCGATGCCGGCATCGAGCACGACGGGCACCTCGGCCTGCAGGCAGATCTTCTCGATCGCCAGCGGGTTGGCGATTCCCATGCCGGAGCCGATCGGCGAGCCCAGCGGCATGACCGCCGCGCAGCCGACATCGGCAAGCCGCCGGCAGACCACCGGGTCGTCGGTGCAGTAGGGCAGCACGGTGAAGCCCTTGCCCACCAGGATCTCGGCCGCCTCGATCAGCTGCACCACGTCGGGGTAGAGGGTTTCGCGATCGCCGATCAGCTCCAGCTTGATCCAGTCGGTGCCGATGGCCTCGCGGGCGAGTTCCGCGGTCAGCACCGCGTCGCGCACCGTGGCGCAGCCGGCGGTGTTGGGCAGGAAGCGGTAGGTGCCGCCGAGCAGGTCGAGCAGGCTTTCGCCCTTGCCGGCCAGATCCATGCGGCGGATCGAGGCGGTCACCACCTCGGCCCCGGAAGCCTGCACCGCCTCCATCATCACGCTGTAGTTCGGATAGGCCGAGGTGCCGATGAACAGCCGCGAGGACAAGGTGACGCCGGCGACCTGGAAGGTATCGTCCTGCATGGCGTCAGCCTCCCTGGAACGGCCGGACGATCTCGACGTCGTCGCCGGGCTTCAGCGCCGCCTGGTCCCAGGCCGCGCGCGGCAGCACTGCCCCGTTCAGCGCGATCGCCAGGCCCTTCGTCCGGGAATCCAGACCCAGCCGGGCGAGCAGCGCCGGCACGTCGGGCGCCAGCGGTTCGGGCGTGCCGTTGAGGGTGAAGGTCGCGGTCATGAAGCCTCCTTCGCCGCAGGCCGGGCGAAACGATCGGGGGAATAGCGGCGGCCGAGTTCGGGCATCGTGCCGTCCAGGATGCAGCGGGCCACCAGATCGGCCGTCGCCGGCGTCAGCAGGATGCCGTTGCGATGATGGCCCGAGGCATGGATCAGCCCGTCGAGTGCCGCGGTGGGGCCGAGCAGCGGGGCATCGTCGCGCGCCCGCGGCCGGAAACCGACCCAGCTTTCCAGCACCGGCAATTCCTCGATGCCGGGCAGCGCGCGCCAGGCCGCATGCAGCAGGCTCAGCATGCCGCCGGCGGTCAGGGTGGCGTCGAAGCCCTTTTCCTCGACGGTGGCGCCGAGAATGAGCCGCCCGTCCCGCCGTGGCACCAGATAGATGCCCGGCCCCCACACGACATGGTTCAGCAGCGGCGCGGCCGGGTCCATGCCCAGCGCCATCATCTGGCCCTTGCAGGGGCGCACCGGCGGGCGCGCCAGCGGCGGCACCCCGTCGACCTCGGCCGACCAGGCGCCGGCCGCCAGCACGACGACATCGGCCTCGTGCAGCCGGTCTCCGGTCCGCACCCCGACGGCGCGCCCGCCCGCCGTGGCCAGCGCCACCGGCACGTCCTGGTGGACCGGCACACCGCGGCGGCCGAGCACCTCGATCAGCGCACGCGCGACCATGCGGTTGTCGACCTGATGGTCGCGCGGGCTGATCAGCCCGCCGACCACGGCCGGATTGAGATAGGGTTCGCGCCGGCGCAACTCGCGGCTGTCGGCCCAGGCCAGGTCGCAGCCGAGCGCGGTCAGCCGGGCGAGATCATGGCGCAGCCTGGTCGCGTCGTCGCGGCTCAGCGCCACCGACAGCGTGCCTTCGTCGCGATAGCCGAGCTCCAGGCCGCTTTCGGCCGCCAGCTCGCGGGCGAAGTCGGGCCACAGGCGCTGGCTGGCATCGCAGAGGGGATGCAGGTCTTCCTCGCCCGGCTCGCCCTCCAGCCCGGCGGCCAGCATGCCGGCGGCGGCATGGGTCGCGCCGCTGCCGGCGCGGTGGCGGTCGAACAGGGCGACGGCCGCGCCGGCCTGCGCCACGCGCCAGGCGATCGACATGCCCATGATGCCGGCGCCGATAATGGCGACACGCAACGGATTCACTGCAGTTCGAGCCGGTGTGTTCGGCATCGCGTCTCCCTTCGCCGGCATGACCCGGGGCAGGTTCGATGGGTGTGTTCTCAGCCGGACGACGCGCCCGGCACCCCAGCGGATGATGTCAATGAGATGGCAGAGAAGGGCGCCACAGGCAAGGGGGCTCGTCGCCGCATGGGCCATGCAATAAGTAAAGTTATCATATCGGATTTATATGGTATTGATGCGCCGCCTGCCGGTGAGGGCTGGCCCCATGGAATGAATCCAGCTGGATCTACGAGGCTGGCGCGGTTCCGGGGTCAACTGCGGTAATGGGCCGCTGGCTCATCGGGAGCAGCAAGCACAAATCATTGGGGGTCGGAAAGATGAAGTTTTCCCTGTCGCGGCGTGAATTCGGCCTGCTGGCCGGCAACATGGCGCTCGCCACCCTGGCGGGCGGCACCCTGCTGGGGGCCGGCCCGGCCCGCGCCCAGCAGAAGACGGTGATGCTCGGCACCTTCGGCAGCATCGATGCGCAGAATTACATCCGTGCCACCAACGCGATGCAGAAGACCTTCGGCGAAGGCACCAAGGTCGATTTCGTCACCGTGCGCGCCGGATCGGAAGTGCTGTCGGCGATGGCCGGCGGCAGCCTCGACATGTGCAACATCGGGTCGAGCCCGATGGTCGTCGGCTTCGCCAACGGCGTGCCGGTCTCGATGGTCTATGTCTACAAGAACATCATCGACAGCGAAGTGCTGGTGGTGCAGGGCAATTCCGGCATCAAGACGATCGCCGACCTCAAGGGCAAGAAGCTGGCGCTGCCGTTCAACACCTCGGTGCATTTCGCCGCGCTGGCGATGCTCAAGACCGCGGGGCTGACCGCATCCGACGTCACGCTGATCAACATGCGCGCCGACACCATCGCCTCGGCCTGGAACCGGCGCGAGATCGACGCCAGCTACATCTGGGTGCCGGTGGCGCCGAAGCTGGTCGAGGACGGCGGGCAGATCATCTTCAAGACCGGCGATCTCAACGCCCAGGGCCTCGTCGTGTTCGACGGCTTCATCGTCCGCGACGAGTTCAAGAAGAAGTACCCCGACCTGGTCCTGGCCTTCCTGAAGGAATTCGAACGCCTCAGCCGCACCTTCAAGGACAATCCGAAGGAAGTGGTCGAGGTGATGACCAAGTTCCTCGGCGTCGACGAGGCGGCGGTGATGCGCTCGCTCAACACCTTCTACCCCGTCCCCCCGGCCGAGCAATTGACCGACAAATGGCTCGGCGCGCCGGGCACCAAGGACAAGACCGGCGTGCTCAACACCTTGCAGGTGCAGGCCGAATTCCTGAAGGAAACCGGCCAGATCGGCGCCATTCCCGCCGATCTGCGCCATTTCGTCGATTCCTCGTTCGTCGCCAAGATGGTGTGATGGCCAGATGATCGCCACCCGCGCCGTGAGTTCCGTGATGCAGACTGCCGCTCCCGCCCAGACCCTCCCCAAGGTCCGCTTTCGCGGCGTGTCCAAGCGTTTCGGCGACGGCGCGGCGGCGATCGAGGCCTTGTCGCCGATCGACCTCGACATCGCGCCCAACGCGTTCCTCTGCCTGGTCGGCCCGTCCGGCTGCGGCAAGTCCACGCTGCTCAACATCCTCGCCGGTTTCGAGACCGCCTCGACCGGCGAGGTGCTGATGGACGGCCGGCCGGTGCAGGGCCCCGACCCGCGCCGCGGCGTGGTCTTCCAGCAGGGCGCGTTGTTCACCTGGATGACGGTCGAGGAAAACGTCGCCTTCGGCCCGAAGGCCACCGGCAAGTCGGGGCGCGAGGCGTCGGCCATCGCGCGCCGCTATCTCGACCTCGTCGGCCTCTCGGCCTTCGCCAGGCGTTATCCCTACGAACTCTCCGGCGGCATGCAGCAGCGCGTGGGCATTGCCCGGGCGCTGGCCAACGACCCGGAAGTCCTGCTGATGGACGAGCCTTTCGCCGCGCTGGATGCCCAGACCCGCGAACTGCTGCAGGAGGAGATCAAGCGGATCTGGCTGGAGACGCGCAAGACCGTGCTGTGGATCACCCATTCGATCGAGGAAGCGCTGTTCCTGGCGACCGAGGTGGTGGTGATGTCGGCCCGGCCCGGGCGCATCAAGGCCCGCTTCGCGTCGCAATTCGCGCAGGAAAAGGATCCGGCGATCGCCACCTCGGCGGCGTTCACCGAGATGAAGGCCACGATCTTCGGGCTCTTGCGCGAGGAGGCGCTGAAGGCCCAGGCGCAGGAGGAATCGCGATGAACGCGCATGTCGAACTGCCGGCGAAGACGCGGGCGCCGATGCCGGCCGCGCGCCGCCGCCGGCTGATCAACCTCGCCTCCTTCGCCGCGTTGCTGGTGGCCTGGATCGCCGTCACCGGTTCGGGGCTGTGGCCGCCGCTGGTCAAGCCCCTGTTCCTGCCCTCGCCGCTGGCAGTGGTCGATTCGTTCATCACCCTGCTGAAGAACGGCTACCAGGGCAAAAGCCTGGGCCACCACCTCGGCGTCAGCCTGTTCCGCTTCGGCGTCGGCTATACCGTCACCGCGCTGATCGCGATCCCGCTGGGGCTGTGGATGGGCATGAACGAGACGATCAAGGCGGTGTTCGACCCGCCGATCGAGATCTCGCGGCCGATGCCCAAGCTGGCCCTGCTGCCGCTGCTGATCATCTGGTTCGGCATCGGCGAACTGTCGAAGATCATCATCATCGTGCTGGCGCTGTTCCCGATCCTGTCGATCAGCGCGATGCAGGCGGTGCGCGGCGTCGGCCGGCGCAAGGTGCAGGCCGCACTGGCGCTTGGCGCCAGCAAGGCGATGATCTTCCGCCGCGTGATCTTTCCGGCCAGCCTGCCCGGGATCTTCACCGGCCTGCGCGTCTCGATCGGCATCGGCGTCACCATGCTGGTCGGGGCCGAGATGATCGCGACCTCGGACGGCATCGCCTGGATGGCCTTGTCGGCGGCCGATTTCATGCTGACCCATGTCGTGCTGGTTTCGGCGCTGATCATGGCCGTGCTGGGCTACGGCCTCGACCAGCTCGCCCGCGCCCTGGAGAACCGTATCGTCCATTGGGGCGGAAGAGAGGGTTGAACATGAGCAAGCTGCCGCTGCAGGGCAAACCCTGGGCCGAACTCGAAACCGAATTGAAGGCGGCCAAGGCCGACGACGTCGACTGGGTCAACGGCCGCGCCGCCGTCTACATCCACTATGCCGGCGAGGACGTGCTGGAGGTGGCCAAGAAAGCCTACCTCATGTACTTCTCCGAGAACGGCCTGGGTCCCAATGCGTTCAAGAGCCTGGCGCGCTTCGAGAACGATGTCGTCAACTTCGGGCTGGGCCTGCTGAATGGCGGGCCCGATGCACTCGGCGCGATGACGACCGGCGGCACCGAGAGCATCTTCCTGGCGGTCAAGGCCGCACGCGACCGGGCGCGCGCCAGGAATCCGAACCTCGGTACGCCGGAAATCCTGATGGCCCAGACCGCGCATCCGGCCTTCGACAAGGCCGCGCATTTCATGGGACTGACCACCCGCCGCCTGCCGGTGCGGCCTGACTTCACCGCCGACCCCGGGGCGATGCGCGACGCGATCGGGCCGCAGACGATCATGCTGGTCGGTTCGGCCCCCGCCTTCCCGCATGGCGTCGTCGATCCGATCGCCGAGATCGCCGCGGTGGCGCAGGAGCGCGACTTGTGGATGCATGTCGACGCCTGCGTCGGCGGCTATATCGCGCCGTTCGCACGCAAGCTCGGTGTCGACCTGCCACCCTTCGATTTCGCGGTGCCGGGCGTCGTCTCGATCTCGGCCGACCTGCACAAATACGGCTATACCGCGAAGGGCGCCTCGACGCTGTTCTTCCGCGACGGCGAAGCCTTCCGCTTCATGCTCTACGATTTCGACAACTGGCCGCGCGGGCGCTACATCACCAAGACGCTGGTCGGCACCCGCCCCGGCGGCGCGATCGCCGCGGCCTGGGCGGTGATGAACTATCTCGGCGAGGACGGTTATCTGAAGGTGACCGAGCGGATCCTGAACGTTCGCCGCCGGCTGGAGGCGGGCGTGACGGCGCTGGGCCTGAAAGTCTGGGGCCGCCCGCAGCTCGGCATCATGGCCTACGGGTCGGAGGATCGCGACATCAGGGCGATCGGCGAACGGCTGGCCGCGCGCGGCTGGCTGGTCGGCTATCTGACCCAGCCCTGGGGTATCCACCTGATGCTGAACCTGACCCACGAACCGATCGTCGAGGCCTATCTCGCCGATCTCGCCGCGGCGATCGAGGAAGCCGCGGCGATGGACCGGCCGTCGACCGCAGCCGCCAGCTACAGCTGACGGCTGCGGCCTTCCTTCACATCGCCTGCAGCACGCCGGCGAGCTTCTCGAAGACCTCGTCGAGATCCGGCGCCGTCATCACGAACGGCGGCGCCAGGATGATCGTGTCGTTGGTGACGCGCACCACCGCGCCGGCCTTGTAGAGCGCCTTCAGGGCGCCGAAGCCGCGCGCGCCCATGGTCTCGGCCGGCGCGAGGTCGATGGCGCCGAGCAGGCCGAAGCCCCGGATGTCCTGCACGATCGGAAAGCGGCGCAGGCTGCCCAGCCGTTCCATGAACGGCGCGCTCAACGCCGCCGCGCGGGCGAACAAGTCCTCGTCGCGATAGATCCTGAGGCTGGCCAGTGCCGCGGCGCAGGCGACCGGGTGGGCCGACCAGGTATAGCCGTGGAACAGCTCGATCCCGCCCTGGTCGATCTCGACGATGGCGTCGTGGACGTGCCGGGCCGCCGCCACTGCCGCCATCGGTACCGCGCCGTTGGTGATCGCCTTGGCCATCGTCATCAGGTCGGGGGTGACCCCGAAGGCCTGGGCGGCGAACGGGGCGCCGCAGCGGCCGAAGCCGGTGATGACCTCGTCGAAGATCAGCAGGATGCCATGGCGGTCGCAGATCGCGCGCAGCCGTTCCAGATACCCCTTGGGCGGGACCAGGATGCCGACCGAGCCGGCCACCGGCTCGACGATGCAGGCGGCGATAGTGTCGGCGCCATGCAGATCGACGAAACGCTGAAGGTCGTCGGCGAGGTCGGCGCCGTGCTCGCCCTGGCCCAGCTGGAAGCGGTTCTCCGGCAGATGCGTGTGCCGCATGTGCCCGACCCCGGGCATGCCCAGTCCGAACATCTCGCGGTTGCGCACCATGCCGCCGACCGACCAGCCGGCGAAATTGACGCCGTGATAGGCCTTCTCGCGCCCGATGACCCGCATCCGCTGGCCTTCGCCGCGGCGGCGGTGATATTGCAGCGCGATCTTGATCGCGGTCTCGACCGCTTCCGAGCCCGAGCCGGTGAAGAACACATGGTCGAGGCCCTGGGGGGTCAGCGCGGCGATCTCGCGGGCCAGCTGAAAGCTGCCGGGCGTGCCGAACTGGAACGGGGGGGCGAAGTCGAGGCGGCCGAGCTGGGCGGACACCGCCTCGGTGATCTCGCGCCGGCCGTGGCCGGCCGGGGTGCAGAACAGGCCGGACAGCCCGTCGACCAGCCGCTCGCCGCGATCGTTCCAGTAATGGATGCCTTCGGCCCGGGCCAGGATGCGCGGATCCTGGCGGAAGGCGCGGTTGGCGGTGAACGGCATCCAGTGATGCGACAGGTCCTGGTTGTGCAGGGGCGTGGCGGCGGTCATGGGCAGGGGTCCTCGTTGCGCAGGGTTGACCCGAGCAGACCACGGGGCCCCGTCCGGCTGTAGAACCAGCCCGGCGCTTCCCGCCGGTCCAGTCTCAGAGCAGGCGCAAGATTTCGCGCAGCAGGATCGCGGCGGCCGCGGCGCCGAGCGTCGCCAGCGCGATCGGCCGATAGGATGCCGCGCCATGACGCAGGAACAGCCGGTTGCCGACATGGCCGCCGGCCAGCACCAGCGGCAGCCCGGCCAGCGCCAGGATCGCCGTGTCGAGATCGAGCAGCCCGGCAGCCCAGGTGCCGGGCATCGCGACGATCGCGGTCGCGAGAAAGAATGCCATCAGCGAGGCGCGCACCTTGCGCGGCTCGTTGTCGGTCAGCAGGTAATAGGCGATTGCCGGCGGGCCGGGCATCGCGGCCAGGCCGTTGCACAGCCCGGCCAGGAACCCGGCGGCGCCGGCGGTCCGCGCGCCCGGGGCGAAGGGCAGGCGGCGGGGTTTCCACAGCAGCACGATGGCGGCGAGCACGATGCCGGCGATGGCCATGCGCGTCACCGTGCCCGACAGCAGGTCGAGGGCGAGGATGCCGGCCGGCACGCCGACGACCGATCCCGCCGCCATCTGCAGCACCGAGCGGCGGTCGCAGTCGCGCCAGGCCCTGACCCCGTCGATCAGGCCGAGCAGCAATTGCTGCAGGATCACCATCGGCACCGCCTGGCGCGGCGCGATCGCCAGGCTGACCAGCGGCACGGCGGCCAGCGCGAAGCCGAACCCGGTGAAGCCGCGCAGCACGGCGGCGAACACGATCGCCGCCGCGATCGCGGCGATGGCACCGGCAGAAAGGTCGCCCGGCATCAGGTCATGGCGAAGACGATCGTCTTCTTGCGGGTGAAATGCTCGAGCATGGCTTCCAACGACGCTTCCTTGCCCAGCCCCGACTTGCCGAAACCGCCATAGCTGAGGTTGGGCTGGATGGTGAGGTTCTGGTTGACCTGGACATATCCCGCGTCAAGCCGCCGGGTGGCGTCGAGCGCGGTGCGCAGATCGCGGGTCCAGACCGACGCGGCGAGACCATAGTCGCTGTCGTTGGCCGCGGCCAGCACGGTTTCGTAGTCGTCCCAGGGGATGATCGCGGCGACCGGGCCGAAGATTTCCTCGCGCACCAGCGGGCTGTCGGCGGGCAGGCCGGTGAACAGCACCGGCTGCATGAACAGGCTGGTATCGAGATGCGCCGCCTCCGGCATCCGGCCGCAGCGGATGGCGGTGGTGCCCGGCGTCGCCTCGCCCAGCGCGACATAGCGATCGATCACGGCCTTCTGGGTCGGCGAAATCACCGTGCCGATATCGGTCGCCTCGTCGAGCGGGTCGCCGATCACCAGCCGGTCCAGGCGGGCGCGCAGCCGGGCGATGAAGTCGTCGTGCAGGTCGCGGTGGACATAGATGCGGCTCGACGCGGTGCAGCTCTGCCCCTGGCGGGTGAAGCGCATGCCGGCGATGGCACCCTCGACCGCGCGGTCGAGGTCGGCATCGGCGAAGACCAGCATCGGGCTCTTGCCGCCGAGTTCCAGGCTGACCGGGATGATGCGATCGGCCCCGGCGCGGTAGACGATCTCGCCCACGCTCTGCGACCCGGTGAAGGTGATCTTGGCGACATGGCGGTGACGGGTCAGCGCCGCGCCGCAGGCCGGGCCGTCGCCTGCCAGCACGTTGATCACGCCCGCGGGCAGGATGCCGGCCATGATCAGCCCGCCCGCGAGTGTCGCGAACGGCGCTTCCTCGGCGGCCTTGACCACCACCGTGTTGCCGGCGACCAGCGCCGGGGCGATCTTCAGCATCATCAGGACCAGCGGCACGTTCCACGGCAGGATCGCCGCGACGACGCCCAGCGGCTCGCGCGTGGTGACCGACAGCATCTGCGGATCGAACGGCAGCGTCTCGCCCTTCAGCTCGGATCCGAGGCCGCCGTAGAAGGCCAGCAGGTCGGCGGCGACACGCAGTTCGGCCCGGCATTCGGTGCGCAGCGCCTTGCCGGTCTCCAGGGCCAGCAGCACGGCGAGATCCTCGGCCTGTCCGGTGATCTGCCGGCCGCATTCGGCGACCAGCCTGCCGCGCTCGCGTGCCGCCAGCCCGGCCCAGGCGCCTTGCGCCGCCCGCGCCGCGGCGACGGCCTCGTCCACCTCGGTCGCGCCGGAGGCCGCGGCCTCGCCCAGCGCCTTGCCGGTCGCCGGATTGATCACGACGTCGCCGGCAGCGGCCGGCGTCAGGCCGCTGCCGATGACATTCTGCCGGCCGAGACGGTCGATCCAGTCCCGGGCGCGGTTGAGGGCTGAAGGCGCATTGCTCATGCCGGCCAGTCTGGAAGCGCAGCCTCCGGCGCGTTAGGGCCACGCCGGCGCGATCGACCGGACCAGCCGGCGGCCGGGCTCAGCCCTTCTCGTCGAGCATGCGGCGGTCTTCGGTCATCTCGAACCACATCGCGTTGATGACGGCGAACATGGCGGCGAGGGGCAGGCCGAGAAGCCAGGCAAAATACCACATGGCGGCTCTCCCTTCAGTAGGCGTTGGGGTTCTGCTTGAGTTCGCCGGGGCCGACCTTGCCCCAGAGGACCTTGTAGACCCAGGCGGTATAGGCCAGCACGATCGGCAGGAAGATCAGCGTGCAGGCCAGCATGATGAACAGCGTCATGTGCGAGGACGAAGCGTTCCAGACCGTCAGCGAGCTGCCGGGATCGGCCGACGAGGGCAGGATGAATGGGAACATCGTCAGCCCCACGGTCGAGATGACGCCGAAGATGCCGAGCTTGGAGAAGAGCAGCGCGCTGCCGCCCGCCCCGCGGCCCAGGCCCAGCGTCGCCAGCGCGATCCCGGCCACGCCGAGCACCGGGGCCACGGCGATCCACGGCCGTGCCGCATAGGCGGCAAGCCAGGAACCGCCCCGGACCATTTCCGTCAGCAGCGGGTTCGACGGGCCGACCGGATTGGGGGCCGCGGCATACTGGTAGCCGGGAATGCCGAAGGCCAGCCAGACCCCGGCGAGAAGAAAGGCCGCGATTGCCAGCCAGCCGGAGATCGCGCCGATCCGCTGGGCGCGCCGGGCCACGACGCCCTCGGCCTTGAACGAGAGCCAGGCAGCGCCGTGCGTCACCAGCATCGCGCCGGAGACCACGCCGGCCAGCAGCGCGAAGGGGTTGAGCAGCCCCAGCAGCTTCATCAGGAAATTGCCGGGATAGATCGGCATCAGGCTGTCGGTCAGATGGAACGGCACGCCCTGGAGCGCATTGCCGACGGCGACGCCAAAGACCACCGCCGGCACCACGCTGCCGACGAACAGGGCCCAGTCCCAGCGCGTGCGCCAGGCCGGATCGACCTTCTTGTTGCGATACTTGAAGCTGACCGGGCGCAGGATCAGCGCCGCCAGCACCAGGAACATCGCGAGATAGAAGCCCGAGAAGCTGACCGCGTAGAGCGGCGGCCAGGCCGCGAAGATCGCGCCGCCCCCCAGGATCAGCCAGACCTGGTTGCCTTCCCAGACCGGGCCGACGGTGTTGATGGCGATACGCCGCTCCTCGTCGGTGCGACCGACGAAGGGCAGCAGCGTGCCGACGCCCATGTCGAAGCCGTCGGTCAGGGCGAAGCCGATCAGCAGGACCCCCAGCAGGACCCACCAGATCAGGCGCAACACGTCGTAGCTGATCAGTTCATGAAGGATCATGGCCGTTCACTCCGCAGGCGTCGCGGCGGGCGCGAACTCGCCCTGCAGCCGCGCGCGATGGTTTCTGTTCCAGTCGTCGGTCTCGCCCACGTCCTGCACCGGTCCCTTGCGGATCGCGGCCAGCATCAGCCGGACCTCGATGACCAGCAGCACGGTATAAAGCGCGACGAAGCCGAGCAGCGTGACCAGCAGATCGGCGACCGACAGATGGCTGGCCGACAGGAAGGTCGGCAACAGCCCGTCCACCGTCCAGGGCTGGCGGCCGAATTCGGCGACGAACCAGCCTGCCTCGGCGGCGATCCACGGCACCGGGATCATCCACACCGCCGCGCGCAGCGACCAGGTCGGGTAGCGGCCGTCGGCGAAGTTCGTGCGCCAGAACATGAAGGCGATGAAGCCGAGCATCAGGAAGCCGGCGCCGACCATGACGCGGAAGCTCCAGAACAGCGGGGCGACGGTCGGGACGGTATCCCAGGCGGCCTTGTTGATCTGTGCGTCGCTGGCCTGGCGCGGATCCTCGGTATAGCGCAGCAGCAGCAGGCCGTAGCCGAGGTTCTGGCCGTTCTTCTCGAAGGTATCGCGGACCTCGACAGGGGTGTTGGCGCGTTGGGTGCGGATCTTCTGCAGGGCATCCCAGGCGATGATGCCCGAGCGGATGCGCGCTTCGGCCTCGACCACCAGGTCCTCGATGCCGATGATCTTCTCGGTCAGCGAGCGGGTGCCGATCAGCCCCATCACATAGGGGATGTGCACGGCATACTTGGTCTCGCGCGCCGCCTGGTCGGGCAGGCCGAACAGGGTGAACGAGGCGGGCGCCGCCTCGGTCTTCCACATCGATTCCATCGCCGCCAGCTTCATCTTCTGGTTCAGCGTGGATTCGTAGCCGGACTCGTCGCCCAGCACGATCACCGACAGGACCGAGGCGAGGCCGAAGGCCGAGGCCAGCGCGATCGACCGGCGCGCCAGCTCGATGTGGCGCCCCTTCAGCATGTACCAGGCCGAGACGCCGATGACGAAGATCGATGCCGTGACGTAGCCGGCGCTGACCGTGTGCACGAACTTCGCCTGGGCGACCGGGTTGAACAGGACCTCGTAGAAGCTGGCGATCTCCATCCGCATCGTCTCGGGGTTGAAGACGCCGCCCACCGGGTTCTGCATCCAGCCGTTGGCGATCAGGATCCACAGCGCCGAGAAGTTCGAACCCAGCGCGACCAGCCAGGCGACCACCATGTGGGCGCGGGCCGACAGCTTGTCCCAGCCGAAGAACCACAGGCCGACGAAGGTCGCCTCGAGGAAGAAGGCCATCAGCCCTTCGATGGCCAGCGGTGCACCAAAGATGTCGCCGACATAGTGGCTGTAGTAGCTCCAGTTCATGCCGAACTGGAATTCCATGGTGATGCCGGTGGCGACGCCCAGGACGAAGTTGATCCCGAACAGCGTGCCCCAGAACTTCGTCATCTGGCGCCAGACCGGCCGGCGCGTCATGACGTAGACCGTCTCCATGCTGGCGACGATGATCGAAAGACCGAGAGTCAGCGGCACGAAGATGAAGTGATACATCGCCGTGGCGGCGAACTGCAGTCGTGAGAGGCTGACGACATCCAGATCCATGCTGGCTACTCCTGGTCCGGTTGGTTAGCGTTCATGAGGGTGCAATCGGAGGATTCGTCCCGAGCCGTGCAGGTCTGCCGGCCGGTGGGAGACGATGACGATGGCCGCGTCCGGCAGGGCGGCGCGCAGACCGGCCAGCACCCGTGCGGCCATTGCCGCATCCAGGCCCTCGGTCGGTTCGTCGGCGAGCAGGACGGCGGGGCGGCGCAGGATCGCGCGTGCCAGCGACAGCCGGCGCGCCTCGCCGCCGGACAGGCCCCGGCCGCGCTCGCCCAGCATCATTTCGAGGCCGCCGCGCGCCGCCAGCGTGTCCCGCAGGCCGGCATGGGCCAGCGCCGCGCGCATGTCCTCGGCGCTTGCCTCGGGCGCGGCCAGGCGCAGATTGTCGGCGATGCTGCCGCCGATCAGCGCCGGGCGCTGGCTGGCCAGCGTCACATGCCGCCGCAGCGCCGCTTCGGGCCAGTCGGCAAGCGGTCGGCCAAGCAGCAGGATTCGGCCGGCCAGCGGCGCTTCCAGCCCGGCGAGCACGTTCAGCAGCGAGGTCTTGCCGAAGCCCGACGGCGCGCTGACCGCGAGGGTCTCGCCGCGTTCGAGCACGAGATCGACCGGCGCGAACAGCGCGTGCGTCCCGCCGGGCCGGGCGACGGTGACCTGCTGCAGCCGCAGGGCCGGCCCCCGGGCGGCGGGGTCCTCCGCCCGCGCCTGCGGCATGGCGGCGGGCGGTGCGATCCTGGCCAGGCGGCGTGCCGCCAGTTCGATGCGGCCCAGTTCGGCCAGCCCGCGCCACAGCAGCCGCGGCGCCTCGGCCATGGCCAGCGTCAGCAGCACGGCCATCAGCAGCACCGGCGGGCCAAGGCCGCGCCCGGCGAGCAGCAGTCCGGTGACGGCGAAGGCCGGGGCCAGCGACAGGATCATCGTCGCGATCCGTTCGGCCTGATCCTGGTCGGCGCGGGCGGCATCGGCCCGGCCGATCGCGGCACTCACCCCGGCGATGCGGCGGGGCAGCGCGCCCTGCATCAGCAGCTCGGCCCGCAGCGTCAGCGTCTCGATCCCGCGCGCCCGCATGGCCTGAAGCGCCGCCTCGTGACGACAGGCGGCCGTGCGGGTCCGCCGGACGGCCAAGGCGATCAGCAGGGTCAGAGCCAGCGCATGGCAGGAAACCGCGATCGCCGCCGCCGGCCAGCCCGCCAGCAGCCAGAGGGCGAGTCCGCCGGCCAGGAGCGCGGCGGCGGTGGCGATGATCGGGAACACCAGCCGGATCAGCAGCCCTTCGACCGCCTCGACATCCGCGGTCAGCCGGTTCAGCGCCTCGGCCGAATGCAGCCGCGCCAGCCGGCGCAGCGGCGCGGCGGCAAGATCGCCGAACAGCCGCAGGCGAAGCTTTTCCAGCGCACGCAGCGTGGCGTCATGGCCGACCAGCCGCTCGCCATAGCGGGCGCCGGAGCGGCCCATGGTCAGCAGCCGGATGAAGCCCGAGGGGCGGAGGAAGTCGAAGGTGAGCCCGAGCCCGGCAAGCCCCGCGACCGCGCTTGCCGCGATGAACCAGCCCGAAAGGCCCAGCAGCGCCATCCCCGCCAGCGGTACCAGCGCGGCGAGGATCGCGGCGCAGGCGAAGGCTCGCGGCGCCGCGGCACGCATCTCGGCGACGAGGGGGCCGAGGCGCGTCATCCGGCCAGCTCCATCGCCGCCTGGAGGTCGAGGCGGCGATCCATTGCCGCGACCAGCGCCGGGGCATGCGTCGCGACCAGCACGCCGGTACCCTGCCGGCGCAGGGCCAACAGGGCCTGGACGACGGCGGCGGCGGTATCGGCGTCCAGATCTGCGGTCGGTTCGTCGGCCAGCAGGATCCGCGGCGGATTCAGCAATGCGCGGGCGATCAGCAGCCGGCGCGCCTCGCCCCCCGAAACACCCCCGCCGGTCTCGCCCAGCCGGGTATCGAGCCCATCGGGCAGGGCGGCCACGATCCCCTCGGCGCGGACCTGGCGCAGGACCTGGGCCAGGCGTTCGGCGGGCACGTCGTCGCCGCCGGTCAGGAACTGCCGCAGGCTGCCCGAGGGAAAGCGCGGCGACTGCGGAATCCAGCCGAGCGCCGTGCGTATCGCGGCGGCAGTATCGTCGGCCAGCGGCAGTCCACCCATCCGGATCGTGCCGGACGCCACCGGCGCCAGCCCGCACAGCGCCAGCAGCAGGCTCGACTTTCCCGCCCCGCTGGGCGCGACCAGCGCGACCGCTTCGCCGGCCGCGATCCGGCCATCGGCGACCGGTATGCGCAGCCCCGGGCAGGGTTCGAGGACAAGATCGCGCCAGTCGAGCGGCCCGTCAGCCATCCGCCCCGGTGCGGTCCAAAGGCCCGGGATCGCCGGCAGGTCGCGCCCGATTTCGGCGCGATATTCGGCCAGCGCGGCTTCGGCCCCCGCCCGATCGTGCCAGACCGAAGCCAGATCGCGCAGCGGCTGGTAGAAATCGGGCGTGATCAGCAGCACGAAGACGGCGCCGAACGGGCTGATCGGACCGCCCCAGCCGCCCCAGGAGACCAGGCCGAGCAGCGACAGGCCCATCTGTACCGCGACCATGGCGACGCCGAGCGCGGCCATGAATTCCAGCACCGTCGACGACAGAAAGGCCAGGCCGAGGACCTTCATCGTCCGTTCCCGCAGGCTCGTCGAGCGCGCGGCAAGGTCCTGCATGGCCAGTCCCTCGGCGCCCAGCAGCCGGATATCGGTCAGCGCGGCGACGCGATCGATGAGCAGGCGGTTCAGGGCGCCGGTCTCGACCAGTTGCGCCCTGGCGACGGCGCGCGCGCCATAACCGATCAGCGCCATGAACAGCGGGATCGCCGGACCGGTCAGGGCCAGGGCCAGGGCGGCGGTCCAGCTCTGGCTTGCGACCAAGAGCAGGATGGCGAGCGGCACGACCATGACCCGGGCCTGGATCGGCACGACCCGTTCGGCCCAGACGGCGACGAGGGTTGCCTTCTCGCCCAGCAGGCTGGCGATTTCGGCGGCGTTCGTGCCGTCCTTTCCGCCGGGACAGCGCGCAACCGTCGCCGCGATCAGCCGATGCCGCAGGCTGGCGACCAGGGTTCGGGCGGCAGCCTGCGCATGCCGCATCGACAGCCAGTCCAGCGGGGCCCGCAGGCAGGCGAGCGCCAGGAACGCCGGGATCGCGTGCCACGGCAGATCGCGGCCCGCGATCATGTCGCTGATGATCCAGGCCAGCAGGGCGGCCTGACCGGGCCATACCAGCGGCGACAGCACCGCGACCATGCCAATCCGGCGCCGAGCGAAGCTGGTCTCGACGGGCGGATCGAACGGCTGTCCGCGCGGGACGGCGGCCATCATCGGTCTCCTGCTCGGGCATGGCGCAGACGTGTTTGTCGCGGCTGCCGGGATTTGCCGCAACAGGACAAACTGTCCGTGACATCAGGTCGCTGTGGTCTGGTGTCGCAGCCGGGCCGTTTTCTTCTGCTGGCCATTCTTGCCCCCCGGGTCGCCGCGATCGCTTGATGCGCAACGATCCGTATACAGAGTGCGCGACAATGACGGGAGAATCCACGGATTTGGCGTGGGCGGCCGTCGCGGCGGCCGGTGACGACGGATCGGCGGTTCAGGAGAGGCGGGCGGCCGCGGCGGCGAGGCGGCGGATGCCCTCCTCGATGCGTTCTTCCGGGATCGACGACAGGCCCAGCCGGAAGGACGGGCGGGCCGGCGGGTCGTGGAAGAACGGATCGCCCGGTTCGAACAGCACGCCGTCGCGCCCCGCGGCTTCATACAAGGCCCGACCGTCGATGCCGGCGGGACAGGTCAGCCAGACGCTGGAGCCGCCCTGGCTGGGCGAGCGGGTGAAGCCCGGCAGGTCGCGGCCGAGTGCCGCGCAGACCTGTTCCCAGCGGCCGCGGATCGCGGCACGCAGGGACTTGACCAGGCCCTGGGCATGGCCCTCGGCCAGGAAGATCGCGGCGGTGCGCTGGTTGTTCAGCGGCGCGCTGCGATGCATCAGCCGGCGCAGGGCGCGCGCCTCGGCGATCAGCGGCGCCGGCCCGACCATGTAGCCGATGCGCACCCCGGGGGCGAGCACCTTGGACAGCGTGCCGAGATAGATCACCCGGCCGTGGACATCGAGCGACTTCAGCGCGGGCAGCGCGGTCTCGAAGCGCATCTCGCCTTCGTAATCATCCTCGACCAGCACGGCATCCGCGCCGTCGGCCCAGTCCAGCAGCGCCTGCCGGCGGGAGGCCGGCATCGTCACCATCGTCGGGCAATGATAGCTCGGGGTGACGACGGCAAGCCGCAGGCCGTCGAGGGCCGGGCCGATCACCAATCCCTCGTCGTCGACCGGCAGCGGCCGGACGCGGCCGCGGCTCAGCGCGAAGATGTTGCGCGCATCGGCATAGCCGGGATCCTCGATGCCGACTTCCTCGCCCGATCGCGGCAGCAGTTGCGACAGCAGGTAGAGCCCCTGTTGCGACCCCAGCGTGATCAGCACCTCGTCCGGCCGGGCCAGGATGCCGCGGGCCGGCAGCAGGTGGCGGCAGATCTGCTCGACCAGCATCGGATCGTCGCCCATCGCATAGTCGGCCGCCCAGTAGTTGACGGCCGACCGGCCGAGTGCGTCGCGCGAGCAGGCGCGCCACGCGGCAATGGGAAAAAGTTCTGCATCGACCTGGCCGTAGATGAACGGATAGGGATAACGTTGCCAGTCGGCGGGTTTGGTGATGTTGCGCCAGCCCGCCGTGCTCAGCGCCAGATGCCGCGACCAGTCGACGGCGCCCGCGGTCGCGGCCGGGCCGTCGTCCGGGGCGGCAGCCTCGGCCCCGTCACCGACGAAATAGCCGCGCCGCTCGATCGAGACCAGGAAGCCGCGTGCGACCAGGTCGTCATAGACGGCGATCACGGTGTTGCGTGCCACCCCCATCTGTTCGGCCAGCGCGCGCGAAGGCGGCATGCGCTGCCCCGGGGCCAGCCGGCCATCGGCGATCGCGGTGATGATCGACTGGCGCAGCGCCGCCTGGATGGTGGTGCCCGAGCCGGGCGGCGGGACGATGCCGGCGAAGCTCATCAGTCCGGCCAGCGACGATGGACCCAGAACCACAGATCGGGCCGGGCGGCGATCCAGCCTTCGAGGATCCGGTTGACGCGGCCCATCGCCGCCGCCACGTCGGCCGGGCGATCGCCGGTGTCGTCGAAGACCAGCGGGGCTTCGGCAATGACGCGGAATCGGGTTCCCGCCAGCCGTTCGACATGGGCGGGGATGACGGCGAGGCCATGGCGCAGGGCAAGCTCGGCCAGTGCCGGCGCGGTCATGGCCGGGCGACCGAAGAACGGCACCGCAATGCCGTCGTTCATCTTCTGGTCGACCAGCATGGCCAGCGATTCGCCCTGTTTCAGCGCCGCGAGGATCGAGCGCGCGGCCTTGGCCCCCTTCGGCACCCGGCGGCCGCCGAGGTCGCCGCGCATCGCCTCGATCACCGCTTCGGCGCCGGGGTTGTTGGCCGCGCGATAGACCTGCACCGTCGGCAGCCCGACCTGGGCAGCGACGGGGCCGAGGATTTCCCAGTTGCCGAAGTGGGCCGAGAAGAAGATGACCGGCCGGCCGGCGGCGAGCGCCGCCTCGACATGCTCGCGGCCGACCAGTTCGGTATGGCCGAAACCCAGCCGCAAGGCGGGCAGATGCGGATATTCCGCCGCCACCCGGCCGAGATTGTCCCACATGCCGCGCAGGGCCGCATCGACCTGGGCCGGCGTCAGGCCGGGCAGGGCGCGGGTCAGGTTGCGCCGGGCGATGCGATGGGCGCGCAGCCGCGGCCCGACCATGCGGGCCAGCCAGCCGCCAAAGGCCGAGGCTGCGTCGAGCGGCAAGATGCCGAACAGCCCGAAACCGGCGCGCAAGGCCCAGGCCTCAGCCCGTTGGCGCCGCGTCATGTCCGGACCCGCGGCAGACGGGCAAGCAGGCGGTCGACCGCATCGGGGTCGGAAAACTCCAGCCGCACCGGCAGGGCGACGGCGACGTCGCGTCCGGCCGGCGGCAGGCGGACATGATCTTTCTCGGTCGTTACCAGCAGCGCCGAGGTCGCCGCTGCCTCGTCGATCAGCCGCATCACCGTGTCGGGATCGTAGGGCTGATGGTCGGCGAAGGCGTGCGTCGCGACGATGTCGCAGCCGAGATCGGCAAGCGTCCGGAAGAATTTCTCCGGCCGACCGATGCCGGCGAAGGCCAGGACCCGGCGATGACGCCAATGCTCCGGATCGACCGCCGGCACCAGCCGGGCGCGCAGCACCGGCTTGCCGCCGCCGGTGACGGCGCTGCCGGTCGCGATCGCCGGCCCTTCGCCGATGGCGACGATCGCATCGGCCCGTGCCATGCCGGCGGCAACCGGTTCGCGCAGCGGACCGGCGGGGATGACCCGGCCGTTGCCGACGCCGTAGCCCTGGTCGATGACGACCAGCGACAGGTCCTTGAGCAGCGACCAGTGCTGATGGGCATCGTCGAGCAGGATGACATCCGCGCCCGCCCGGGTCGCGGCCAGGGCACCCAGGGCACGGCGCCGCGCCACCCAGGTCGGCGCGACACGGGCCAGCAGCAGCGCTTCGTCGCCGACCAGCGCGGCATCGTCGCGCGCGGCATCGACCCGGTGCGGCCCCTTGGCGCTGCCGCCATAGCCGCGGGTGACGACATGCGGCCGCCGGCCGCGCGCGATCAGCCGCTCGGCCAGGGCGATCGCGGTCGGGGTCTTGCCGGCACCGCCGGCGGTCAGGTTGCCGATCGAGACGACCGGCACGCCGGCGCGATAGCCGGTGGTCTGCCGCCGCTTGATCCAGGCGCCGAGCTGCCAGGCCCAGGACAGCGGCGTCAGGCCCAGGGCGAGCAGGGCGCCCGCGCCGCGGTCGCCGCCACGCGCCCAGAAATCAGGGCTGCGCATCGAGCGGCGGCCCGGGCTCGATCGGCGCGTGGCCGCAGAGCCTATCGGCCTCGGCAGTCAGCGCGTTCAAGGCGTCCTCGACCTCGCGCCGCTTGGCTTCGATGCCGTCGGCGTCGAGGTCGCGCGGGACCTGGATCGGCTTGCCCCAGAGGATCACGCCCGACGAGAACGGCAGGGCGACGATGAAGCGGTCCCACGACCCCATGACCTTGCGCCGGCGAGCCGAAAAGGTCGCGGGCACGATCGGTTTGCCGGTCATGCGGGCGATCTGGATGATGCCGGCGGCGATGCGCATGCGGGGGCCGCGCGGACCGTCCGGGGTGATGCCGACGGAATTGCCGGCCTTGACGATCTTGATCATCTGGCGCACGGCGTCGCTGCCGCCCTTGTCGGTCGTCCCGGCCTTGGCGGTCGAGCCGTGCACGGCGCCGACGCCGAAATGGCGCATCGCACGGGCGATGATCTCGCCGTCGCGATGGCGCGAGATCACCATGGTCATCGTCTGGGCCCTGGTCCGCCAGGCCTGCGCCATCATCAGCAGGCGCCCGTGCCAGAAGCAGCCGACGAACGGGGCACCGCTGTTCCAGAAGGCGGCGGGATGCTCCTCTCCGATGATCTGCCAGCGCCCGGTCAGGAAGACCAGGCGGATATAGAAGGCGATGGCGGTGCCGGCCACCGCCCGGGCCGCCCCGGTCTTGGCGAGGTCGCGAAACAGGCCCATGGCTGCCGCCCTCTAGCTCGCTTCGGCGAACTGGTGGGCATAGAGCCGGGCATAGGCCCCGCCCTGGGCCAGCAGCTCGGCATGGCCGCCGGCCTCGACCACCCGGCCCTTGTCCATCACCAGGATCCGGTCGGCATCGACCACGGTCGACAGGCGATGGGCGATGACCAGGGTGGTGCGGCCCTGCATCAGCCGGCGCAGGGCCAACTGCACCTGCCGTTCGGCCTCGGCGTCCAGTGCCGAGGTCGCCTCGTCGAGCAGCAGGATCGGGGCATCGCGCAGCATGGCGCGGGCGATCGCCAGCCGCTGGCGCTGGCCGCCCGACAGCTTCAGGCCGTTCTCGCCGACCTGGGTGTCGTAGCCTTCCGGCAGCGCGACGATGAAGTCGTGCGCCGCCGCGGCGCGTGCCGCCGCCTCGATCTGTTCCTGGGTGGCGTCGGGCCGGCCATAGGCGATGTTGCCGCGCACGCTGTCGTCGAACAGCGTCGATTCCTGGCTGACCAGCGCCATCGCGCCGCGCAGCGAGGCGAGCGTGACCTGGCGGATATCCTGGCCGTCGATGACGACCCGGCCGGCGGAAACCTCGTAGAAGCGCGGGATCAGGTTCAGGATCGTACTCTTGCCGGCGCCCGACGCGCCGACCAGCGCGACTTTCTGCCCGGCCGGCACGGTCAGGTCGAGATTGGCCAGGACCGGTTCGTTGCCATAGGCGAAGGAGACGTCCTCGAAACGGATTTCGCCGCCGGTGACGGCCAGCGGCCTGGCATCGGGCGCATCCTTGATCGTCGGCTCGGTGTCGAGGACGCGGAACAGCCGGTCGGCCGCGGCCAGGCCTTCCTGCAGGTTGGTGTTGAGATTGGCCAGGCTCTTCAGCGGCTGATAGGCCATCAGGAGCGCGGTGATGAACGAGGCGAAGGTACCGAGCGTCGCCTTGCCGTCCATCGCCTGCCAGCCGCCATACATGATCGCGATGGCGACCGCGACGCCGCCCAAGGCCTCGGTCGCCGGGCTGGAGGCGGCGCGCGCGCGCGTCACCTTCATCGTATGGCGCAGCCGCTCCATCACCGAGACGCGCGTGCGCTCGGTCTCGCGCGCTTCCATGCCGTAAGCCTTGACCAGGCGGGCGCCCTCGAACGTCTCGGACAGGATCGAGGTCAGCTTGCCGGTCTCCTCCTGGCTGCGGGCCGAGCCTTTTCGCGCTTTCCGGCTGAGGCGGCGGGAATAGACCATCACCACCGGAAAGACGACGCAGGTGATCAGCGACAGCTGCCAGTGCTGGTAGAACATCACCGCGGCCAGGAAGATGAGCTGCAGGCCGTTCTTGACGATGTCGGTCAGCGAGTTCGAGACCGCCTCGCGCAGCAGCGTGGCGTCGTAGAGGAAGCTTGCGACCAGCTTGCCGGTATGGACCTGATGCAGCCAGGCAAGGTCGGCGCGCATCAGATGGGCATGCATCTCGACCTGGGTCTCGGCGACGATGCGCTGGCCGACCTCGGCCATCAGGGTCGACTGGATATAGGTGGCCACGCCCTTGACCACGGCGGCGGCGACGATGGCGACGGGAACGAGATAGAGCCAGTAGCGGTCGTGGTCGACGAAGATCTTGTCCAGCGCCGGCTGCATCAGCCAGGCATTGGCGGCGGTTGCGGCGGCGGCGATCGCCATGAAGAAGCAGGCGACGAAGATGCGCCCGCGATGGGGGCGCACGCGCGTCACGATCAGGCGTTTGAGCAAGGCCGACGAAGAGGAGGCAGTCTGCGCCACGGTCTTGGCGATGTCCCTTTTGCAGTGTGCGCGGGACACTAGCAGGATTGGGCCTGCCGCGACAAGGAAACGGCCGGCCGGCCTATCTCGGCTGGCGCTGGCGGATATAGCCGACCAGCGCCGCCCCGGCATCCTCGATATGGGTGGCGAGCAGCGCCGCCGCCTCGTCGATCCGACCCTCGCGGCACAGCGCCACCAGTTTGGTGTGATCGTCCTGGGCGCGCGGGCGGCCGTCGGTGAAGGCGAGCTGCATGCGGGTGTAGCGGTCGGTGCCCTGCAGCAGCGAGGCAACGATCGAGGCGGTGCGTGGCTGGTTGGCGCGTTCGTAAAGACGCATATGCAGTGCCGTGTTCAACTCACCCCAGCGGCTGGCGTCGCGGCTGTCCATCTCGGCATCGTAATCGGCCAGGATTCTATCGAGCGCGCCGAAATCCTCGGCCGTCAGATGCGGGACCGACAGCCGCAGCAGCCGCGGCTCGAGCAGCGCGCGCAGCGCGAACAATTCCTCGATCTCGTCGACCGAAAGCTCGGAAACCACCGCGCCGCGATGGGCGACGATCTTGACCAGCCCCTCCGATTCCAGCTGGACCAGCGCTTCGCGGATCGGGATGCGGCTGACGCCGAGGTCATTGGCCAGCGCGTCCTGGCGCAGCTGGTAGCCGCCGGGGAATTCACCTTCGAGGATCCGGCGCCGCAGTTCGTCGGCGGCGGCGACCGCCATCGTCCGGTGGCCGAGAGGCTTCTTCATGCTGAGGCGTTTCCCCGGTGAGCGTAGGCATCTGGATAAAGGAGGCCCTGCCCAGGGCTGTCAAGTGGCAGACAATCCGGCATTCCTGGATCCATAATATTATTGACAGGATATTTTATACAATAGACGATGCGCCGCCATGGGCGAGATCGTTCTCCAGACCTTCGGACTGACCAAGGCGTTTCGCGGTTTCGTCGCGGTCAACAATGTCGACCTGGCCGTCCGGCGCGGCACCATCCACGCCCTGATCGGGCCAAACGGGGCAGGCAAGACCACCGTCTTCAACCTGCTGACCAAGTTCCACCAGCCATCGGCGGGCCGGATCGTCTACGACGGTATCGACATTACCGGCGAGCGGCCGGCCGCCACGGCGCGCCGCGGTCTGGTGCGGTCGTTCCAGATCTCGGCGACCTTTGCCCAGATGACCGCGCGCGAGAACGTCCGAGTCGCCCTGCAGCGGGCGCAGGGCCTCGCCTTTCATTTCTGGCGTTCGGAACGCGCCCTCGATGCGCTCGACGACCGCGCCCTGGCGCTGCTTGCCGATGTCGGCCTGGCCGACTTTGCCGAGGTTCGCGCCGCCGACCTGCCTTATGGCCGCAAGCGGACCCTGGAACTGGCGACCACGCTGGCGCTCGATCCCCGGATGCTGCTGCTCGACGAACCGACGCAGGGCATGGCGACCGAGGATGTCGACCGCATCAAGGCGCTGATCAAGCGCATCGCCGCCAACCGGACGATCCTGATGGTCGAGCACAACATGTCGGTCGTGGCCGACATTTCCGACACGATCACCGTGCTGCAGCGCGGGGAAATCCTGGCCGAGGGGCCTTATCACATCGTGGCCGAGGTGCCCGCCGTCCGTGCCGCCTACATGGGAGGCGGCCATGGCTGACGCGCCGTTCATGCTCGAAGTCGCCGGGCTCAACGCCTGGTATGCCGAATCGCATATCCTGCACGGCGTCGATTTCCATGTCCGCGAAGGCGAGTGCGTCACGCTGCTCGGCCGCAACGGCGTCGGCCGGACGACCACGCTCAAGGCGATCCTCGGCCTGACCGGCCGGCGTACCGGCTCGGTCAAGGTGCGGGGCCACGAGACCATCGGTCTGCCGCCCCACCGCATCGCCCGTCTCGGCGTGGGCTACTGCCCGGAGGAGCGGGGCATCTATGCGACGTTGACCGCCCAGGAGAACCTGACCCTCCTGCCCAAGGTCGGGCCGGGTGGGTTCTCGGCCGCCGAGGTGTTCGCGCTGTTCCCCAATCTGCGCGAGCGTGGTGCAAGCCTCGGCGGCCGCCTTTCCGGCGGCGAACAGCAGATGCTGGCGCTAGGCCGCATCCTGATGACGGGTGCGCCGCTGCTGCTGCTCGACGAAATCACCGAGGGCCTCGCCCCCGTCATCGTCGAGGCGCTGGGCCAGGCCATCGTCGCGCTCAAGGCGCGCGGCTTCACCATGGTCCTGGTGGAACAGAACTTCCATTTCGCGCGGCACCTGGCCGATCGGCACTACGTCATCGATCACGGCCAGGTCGTGGCCGAGATCGCCCGCGACGAGATCGCGGGCCGCGAGGCCGAGGTCAACCGGCTGCTTGGTCTCTAAGCGTCAGACGTCAACAACAGGGGGACTGAAAACATGAAGCTCGACATTCTCGGCGCCGCGGCGATCGCGGCGATGGCGGTTGCCGGTACGGCACAGGCCCAGGGCATTTCCGACGATGTGGTCAAGGTCGGCGTGCTGACCGACCTGTCAGGCATCTATTCCGACCTGGCCGGCCAGGGTTCGGTCGTTGCAGCCCAGCTCGCCGCCGAGGAGATGGGCGGCAAGGTGCTGGGCAAGCCGGTGGTCGTCGTCTCGGCCGATCATCAGAACAAGCCCGACATCGCCGCCAATCTTGCCCGCGGCTGGTTCGACCAGCAGCAGGTCGACATGATCGCCGACTTTCCGACGTCGTCGACCGCGCTGGCGGTGATGGAGATCGCGCGCCAGAAGAACCGGGTGACCATGCTGTCGTCGGGCGTGGCGACCGCGGTACTGGCCGAGAAATGCTCGGCCACCAATGCCCAGTGGACGGTCAATACCTACGCGCTGGCGGCCGGCACGGCCAAGGCGCTGCTCAAGGACGGGAAGAAGTCCTGGTACTTCATCACCGCCGACTACACCTTCGGCCACTCGCTGGAAAAGGACGCCAGCCAGATCATCGCCGAGAACGGCGGCGAGGTTAAGGGCGTGTCGCGCCATCCGTTCCCGGGCACCGACTTCTCGTCGTTCATCCTGAAGGCGCAAGGGTCGGGCGCCGACGTCATCGCCCTGGCCAATGCCGGGGCCGACACGGTGAACGCGATCAAGCAGGCCAGCGAATACGGCGTCGGCGGCAAGCAGACCGTCGCGCCGCTGCTGGCCTATATCTCCGACGTCAAGTCGATGGGCCTGGCCAAGGCACAGGGTATGTACCTGACCGAAGCCTTCTACTGGGACTACGACGACCGCTCGCGCGCCTGGTCGGCCAAGTTCTTCGAGAAGACCAAGAAGATGCCGACGGCGGCCCAGGCCGGCGTCTATTCGGCCACGCTGTCCTATCTGAAGGCGATCGAGGCTGCCGGCACCGACGAGGCGGGCGCGGTCATGGCCCGGCTGCGCCAGATGACGATCGACGATGCGGTGATCCGCAACGGCCGGCTGCGCGCCGACGGCGCGCTGGTCCACGACATGCTGCTGCTGCAGGTCAAGAAGCCGGCGGAATCGAAGCGCGACTGGGACTTCTACAACGTCCGCGCGGTGCTGTCGGGGGCCGAGGTCTACCCGGCGCCGAACCCGGCCTGCCCGCTGAACAAGAGCTGACTTCACGAGGCGCGGGCGGCTCATCCCGCCCGCGCCGTGCCTTCCGGGTTCCGCCATGTTCGATATCCCGCTGCCCGCCGTCCTGGCCCAGGTGACGATCGGCCTGATCAACGGCTGCTTCTACGCGATGCTCAGCATGGGGCTCGCGATCATCTTCGGCCTGCTCAACATCATCAACTTCACCCATGGGGCGCAGTTCATGATGGCGGCCTTCATCACCTGGATCGGCCTGAACCAGCTGGGACCGTGGCTCGGCTTTCCCGAGCTGCAGCTGGGCTTCTGGGCCTCGCTCGTGGTCGCACCGCTGATCGTCGCGGCGGTGGGCATGGGGCTCGAGCGGCTGCTGCTGCGCCGGCTCGCCCATCTCGACCATCTCTACGGCCTGCTTCTCACCTTCGGCGTGGCGCTGGTCACCGAAGGGGCCTTCCGGCATGGCTTCGGCGTGTCCGGCCAGGGCTACGATCCGCCCGAGATGCTGCAGGGTCCGATCGACATCGGCTTCATGATGCTGCCGCGCTATCGCCTGTTCGTCGTCGTCGCCTCGCTCGCGATCTGTCTGGCCACAATCTGGCTGTTCGAGCGCACGCGGCTCGGCGCCTATCTGCGCGCCGGCACCGAGAACCCGCGGCTGCTGCAGGCCTTCGGGATCAACGTGCCGGTCATGATCACCCTGGCCTACGGCTTCGGCGTCGGCCTCGCCGGGCTGGCCGGCGTGCTGGCCGCGCCGATCATGCAGATCACGCCGCTGATGGGCGGCAACCTGCTCAACATCATCTTCGCCGTCGTCGTCATCGGCGGGCTCGGCTCGATCAGCGGGGCGATGGTCACCGGGCTCGGCCTCGGGCTGATCGAGGGGATCACCAAGGTCGTCTATCCCGAGGCGTCGACCGTCGTGGTGTTCGTCATCATGGCGCTGGCCCTGCTGTTGCGCCCGGCCGGTCTGTTCGGTCGCGAAACCTGAGGATCGCCGGCATGTCATCGACCCTGCGCCTGTTCTGGCTGTTCGTGGCCGCGGCCATTCTCGTGCCGTTCTTTCCGCAGATCGTCTATCCGATCTTCATGATGAAGGTGCTGTGCTACGGCCTGTTTGCCTGCGCCTTCAACCTGCTGCTCGGCTATACCGGTCTGGTCTCGTTCGCCCATGCCGCCTTCCTGGGCAGCGCCGGCTATGTCACCGGCGCGCTGATGATCCGCCATGCCGACCGTATCGGCACCGAGGTCGCGATCCTGGCCGGCGTCGCGACCGCGGCCGCGATCGGGGCGGTCATCGGCGGCCTCGCCATCCGGCGCAAGGGCATCTACTTCGCGATGATCACCCTGGCCCTGTCGCAGATCGTCTATTTCCTGGCCGTGCAGTTCCGCTGGACCGGCGGCGAGGACGGTCTGCAGGGCATTCCCCGCGGCCGCCTGTTCGGCCTGGTCGACCTGACGTCGGACAATGCGATCTACGGCTTCACCCTGGTTGTCTTCGTCGCGGGCTTCCTGCTGGTCCATCGCATCATCCACTCGCCGTTCGGCCAGATCCTGCGGGCGATCCGCGACAACGAGCCGCGCGCGATCTCGCTCGGCTACGACACCGATCGCTTCAAGCTGCTGGCCTTCGTGCTGTCGGCGGCGGTGGCCGGGCTGGCCGGCGCGCTGAAGGCGCTGGTGTTCCAGCTGGTCTCGCTCAACGACGTCTCGCTGCACACTTCGACCGAGGTGGTACTGATGACGCTCTTGGGCGGGCTGGGGACGATCTGGGGGCCGCTGGTCGGCGCCGCGCTGGTCGTCGGCCTGCAGAACTACCTGGCGACGCTGGGCGACATGGTGACGATCGTGATCGGGCTGATCTTCATCGTCTGCGTCTCGTTCTTCCGCCTGGGCCTGGTCGGCGAATTCCTGCGGCTCAGGAAAAGCGCGTGACGGCGTAGGGGCGCGGATCGACGACGGGCTTGCGCCCCTCCAGCAGGTCGGCGACCAGCCTGCCGGTGACGGGGCCGGCCGCCAGACCGACATGGCCATGGCCGAAGGCGTGGATGATATCGGGGCAGGCGCTTGCCGGCCCGATCACCGGCAGGCCGTCTGCTGTCGACGGCCGATGGCCCAGCCAGCGGCGCTGCCGCCCGGCGGGAATCTCGGCGGGCAGGCCCGGATAGGCGGCCTGGGCATGGCGCAGCAGCACCTCGGCCCGCTGCCAGTTCGGCGCGGCCGCGACCGAGGCCAGCTCGACCTGGCCGGAAACGCGCAAGCCGCCGCGCGTCAGCGTATTGGCCATCCGGCCGTCCGACGGCATCACCGGAATGACCGGGGCGGTTTCGGGGTCGCGGATCTCGACGTGATAGCCGCGCTCGCTTTCCAGCGGCACGCGGTCGCCGGCCAGCGCCGCCAGCGCCTTGGAATGGACGCCTGCCGCAATCACCGCCCGTTCGCAGGCGATCGTCCCTTCCGTGGTGAGCACGCCGGCCAGCCGGCCGGACCGGATGTCGAATCCGACCGCACGGGCGCGCCGGACGCCGGCACCCTGCCGTTCGGCCCAGCCGGCCAGGGCGGCGACATAGCCGCCGGGATCGCGGCAATGGCCGCCATCCGCGACCAGCACGCCGAACCGGTAGTGCGCGGCCAGCGATGGTTCCAGCCGGTGCAGCGCCTCGCCATCGAGTTCGCGCCAGACGACGCCGTTGTCGCGGCGCAGCCGCCAGGCCAGGGCCTCGGCCGCGAAGGCGGCCCGGTCGGGAAAGGCATAGAGCAGCCCGCGCCGCTCGACCAGCTCGGGCACCCCCGCCTCGGCGGCGAGTGCGGCGTGACGCGCCGGCGCATCGGCCAGCAGGGCGCGCAAGGCGCGCGCCGTGCGCTCGACCCGGGGCACCGTGGCCCCGGCCAGCACGAAGCGGACCAGCCAGGGGGCCAGCCGCGGCAAGTGCTGCCAGCGGATGGTCAGCGGCCCCAGCGGGTCGACGAGAAAACCCGGCACCTTGCGCCACAGCCCGGGCATCGACATCGGCACGACCGAGGCCGGGCTGAACCACGCGCCGTTGCCGTAGGAGGCCGCCTGCTCGCCGCCGGGCGGGCCGGGATCGACCAGCGCGACATGGTGGCCGTCGCGCAGCAGTTCCAGCGCGGTGGCGACGCCGGCGATGCCGGCACCGATGACGGCGACGTGCAGCGCCATAGCCGGGTCAGAAGCGCTTCAGCAGGCGGTCGATATAGTCGCGTTCGATCAGCGGGCGGAAGGCTTCGCCCGACCGCCGGAACAGCTCGTCGAGGATCTCGCGGCTGCGCTGCAGGTCCTGGGCATCCGGCACCTTGGTCGAGCGCCCGTCGTCCCAGTCCGAACCGATCGGCCGGCCCAGCGGATCGAAGCGCTCGGCCTGGGCGCGCCCCGGCCCCTGCTGGCTCGGATCGCCCGACAGGCCTTCGCCCGGTTCGCCGCCGTTCATCTGGCCCATCTGTTCCATCATCGAGCGCGCGCCGTCGCGCAGCGCCTGCAACGCCTCGCCCTGCGGGCCCACGGCATCGCCCGGCTCGCCGCGGCCCAGCGCATCGCGGGCATCGCGCATCGACCGATCGGCGCGGCCGAAACCGTCGGGAATGTTGCCGCCCTGCTCGCCGAAGCGCCGCATCAGCTCGCCCAGCCGGCGGCGCAGCGCCTCCTGTTCGGCGCTCTGCTCGCCGCCCTGTCCCTGGCCTTGCTGTCCTTGGCCTTGCTGGCCCTGCTGACCTTGCTGTCCGCGCTGACCCTGCTGCTGCCCCTGCTGGCCGCGTTGACCGCGCTGTCCCTGTTGTCCCTGCTGGCCCTGGCGGCTGTCGCGGAACGACTGATCCATCAATTCCTGCTGGCGGCGCAGGATCTCGCCCAGTTCGGACATGTCGCGCTGCATCTGGCTGCGGCCCTGCTGGCCGTTCTGGCGCGCGACCTGGCCGCGCTTCAGGCTTTCCAGCATCTGCTGCATCTGGGCCAGCATGTCGCGGGCGGCGTCGCGGGCGCCGTTGCGGGCCAACTCGCGCGCCTTGTCCATCATCTTGCGCAGGTCGTCCGAGGTCAGCACCTGGGCGTTGGGATCAAGCTCCTGGGGCTGCTCGCCGTTCTCGGCCCGCTTGAGCGCATCCTCGGTCAGGGCCTGCAGGTAGCGGTCCATCGCCCGCTGCATCTCCGCCATCAGCCGTTCGATCTCGTCGTCCGGGGCATTGCGGGCCAGCGCATCCTGCAGCGCCTGCTGGGCCTGGCGCAGATCGCGCTCGGCCTGGCTCAGCCCGCCATCCTCCAGCCGCAGCGCCACATCCCACAGCAGGTCCTGCACCGCGGGCACGGCCTCGTCGCTCAGGTCGCGCTGCAGCCGGGCGCGGGCGGCGCGAATACCGAGATGGGCGGTGACGTCGCCGTCATAGGCTTCGGGGATCAGGGTGATGGCCCCCAGCGCGGTGATCACCGGCCGCCGTTCGGCCGGCTTCAGGGTCAGCTTGCGCCGCTGCTCGATCAGGGCGCGGGCGACCGGATGGCTGAAGGTGCGCTCCGGGATCGTGACGGTGACCGGGTCGCCGTAGGCCTGCTGGCCGATCACGTCCTCGGCCAGCGGCCGGACGACGACGTCGAGTCCGGCCCAGGGATGGGCGGTCAGGTCCTGGAAATTGGTTTCCTTGACGGTCTTCGGGCTGCGCCCGGGCAGCGGCAGCTCGATCTGCTCGATCTTGTCGGCATCGGTCCGCTTGATTTCCAGCGCCAGCCGCTTGATGCCGTAGTCGTCGGACGCCTCGTAGGCGAATTTCAGCGTGCCCTTGGGCATCGGCTTGGGCGTTTCGGTCAGCCGGATCTGCGGCGGCGCGTCGGGCAGCACGGCGATCGGCCACTGGCCGAGCGTCCGGGAGCCGAGCCTGATGCGCAGGTCATGCCCATCGGTCAGCTTGCGGTCGAGCAGGAAGCTTCTGTTGTCGGGCGAGGCGAACGGCGTGCCCTGGCCGTCGAGCTCCAGGACCGGTGCCTCCTTCACACCCGACAGCCGGGCGAACAGGGTCGATCCGGTCGGCACCAGGATCGCCTCGGCCGGGGCAGGCTTGGCCGCACCGTCGCGGGTCAGGAAGACCGGGGCAAGCCCGGTATAGGCCGGCGGGTTGATCCAGGCATCGAGCACCGCGACCGGTTCGGCCGCGGTCGGCACGCGCAGGCGGAAGGCGTCGGCCAGCCGCTCCGGCGCCTCGTCGCGCCCTGCCGACACCAGCCCGACGAACAACAGGCAGACGACGACGGCGCGCAGGCCGTAGGCGTCGGCCTGGGTCAGGCCCGATTGCGGCCAGCCCGGGGTCAGGCGCGACAACGCCGCGGCCAGCCGCCGCTGATGGGCGGCCCACAAGGCGCGCGCCGCGGGATCGGGGTTGCCGGCCAACTGGTCTTCCAGGCCGGTCAGCGGGCGGTGCTTGAGGCCCGAGGCCTGCTCGACCCGCCGCATCGCCTCGACCCGGTGCGGCCAGGCCAACCGGCGCACGCCGTACCAGAGGGCCGCGGCGGCACCGATGGCGAACAGCGCCACCAGGCCGATATGCAGCCAGAACGGCAGGATCGACCAGGTGCCGAGCAGCCCCAGGTCGACGAACAGCAGGGCGAGACCGATCAGCGGCGCGAAGGCCGGCCAGAACCGTTCCCACAGCAGGTTGGCGCGCGCGAGTCCGATCCGGCGGCCGATGATGGCGTGGGACTTGTGCTCGTCGGGCGCCTGCTCGGTCAAATGAACGGCCCTCTCAGGAAAACGGTCGGTCGGATCCCGACGATAGCCTCAACCCTTGTTGGCGAGCCAGGGCGGCATCGCCTCCAGCATGGTCAATTCTTCGTAACTAGGGCGGCGCCGGACGATGGCAAACCGGTCGCCGTCGGCCAGCACCTCGGGTACCAGCAACCGGCTGTTGTAGGTCGAGGCCATGACCGCGCCATAGGCCCCGGCCGAGAAGATCGCCAGCAGATCGCCCGATTTCATCGGCGGCATCGGCCGTTCCTCGGCGAAGATATCGCCAGTCTCGCATACCGGTCCGACGATGTCGACCGGGGTGCGGGGCGTGCCGGCCGGCGGTTCGACCACCGGTTCGATGCGATGGAAGGCCTCGTACAGCGTCGGACGGATCAGGTCGTTCATGGCCGCGTCGGTGATGTAGAACCGGCGGGTCAGCCCTTCCTTCACGTAGACCAGCGAGGCGACGAGGATGCCGGCATTGCCGACGATCAGCCGCCCGGGCTCGAACACCAGCTTGACGCCGAGATCGCCGAACATCTCGGCGACCACCCGACCGTAATCGGCGGGCAGCGGCGGGGCCTCGTCCTTGTAGGGCACGCCCAGCCCGCCGCCGAGGTCGACCCGCTCGACGACATGGCCGTCGGCGCGCAAGGCGCGCACCAGCTCGACGACCTTCTCGAACGCGCTGCGGAACGGACCGGTCGAGGTCAGCTGGCTGCCGATATGGACATGCACGCCCAGCGCGCGGACGCCCGGCAGGGTTGCGGCATACTTGAACACCGCGCGCGCCTTCGAGAGCGGGATTCCGAACTTGGTCTCGCCATGGCCGGTCGAGATCTTGGCGTGGGTCTCGGCATCGACATCGGGGTTGATCCGGATCGTGACCGGCGCCACGAGGCCCATGCCGGCTGCGACCTGCGACAGCATGTCGAGTTCGGGTTCGGATTCGACGTTGAACTGGAACACGCCCTGGCCCAGCGCATAGGCCATTTCGCCGGGCTGCTTGCCGACGCCGGCGAAGACGATCTTGTCGGCCGGGATGCCGGCCGCGATCGCCTGGCGCAATTCGCCTTCCGACACGACGTCGGCGCCGCAGCCCAGCCGGGCCAGCGTCGTCAGCACGGCACGGTTCGAGTTCGCCTTGACCGCATAGCAGATCAGGTGGTCGAGGCCTTCGAGCGCCGCGTCGAACGCCTGGTAGTGTCGGGTCAGGGTTGCCGTCGAATAGCAGTAGAACGGCGTGCCGACCTTCTCGGCGATTTCAGGCACCGGCATGTCTTCGACATGCAGGACCCCGTTGCGATAGTGGAAATGATGCATGGCTGCTTACGGATAGACCTTGGAATTGTCGAACGGGGGTACGCGCGGCGCGGTTTGCGAGGCCCCTTGCGGGGGTGCGTTCTCGGCCTTCTTGCCGCAGCCGGCGAGACCTGCCAGCGCCAGTCCGAGGATCAGGAAAAGGCCGAGGCGCCGCATCGGATCAACCCTCCTTGGCCAGCCGCTTGCGCCAGCGCGCGGCCTGGGCCTTGACCTGGGACGGTGCGGTTCCGCCATAGGACTTGCGGCTTCTGACCGAATTGTCCACGCCCAGCACGGTGAAGATGTCCCGGGTGATCTTGGGCTCGATCGACTGCATGTCCTCGAGCGTCAGGGCTTCCAGCCCGACGCTGCGGCCCTCGGCCAGCGCCACGACGCGGCCGGTGACATGGTGGGCGTCGCGGAAGGGCATGCCCAGCGTGCGGACCAGCCAGTCGGCCAGATCGGTCGCCGTCGAGAAGCCTTCGCCCGCGGCCTCGGCCAGGCGCGGCTTGTTCGGGGTCATGTCGGCGATCATGCCGGCGGTGGCCGCCACGCACAGCTCGATGGTGTCGGCGCAGTCGAACACCGGTTCCTTGTCTTCCTGCATGTCCTTGCCGTAGGTCAGCGGCAGGCCCTTCATCATCACGATCAGGGTGTTGAGCGCGCCGACGACGCGCCCCGCCTTGCCGCGGACCAGCTCGGCCGCATCCGGGTTCTTCTTCTGCGGCATGATCGACGAGCCGGTGGTGAAGGCGTCGGTCAGGCCGATGAAGCGGAACTGGGCCGAGCACCAGAGGACGATCTCCTCGGCCAGCCGCGACAGATGCACGGCCAGGATCGCCGCCGCCGACATGTATTCGAGTGCGTAGTCGCGATCGGATACGCCGTCGAGCGAGTTGGCCATCGGGCCGTCGAAGCCGAGCGCCCGGGCCGTCATGTGCCGGTCGATCGGGAACGAGGTGCCGGCCAGCGCCGCCGAACCCAGCGGCGATTCGTTCATCCGGGCGCGGGCGTCGCGCAGGCGGCCGCGATCGCGGCCGATCATCTCGACATAGGCGAGCATATGGTGGCCGAAGGTCACGGGCTGGGCCACCTGCAGATGGGTGAAGCCCGGCATCACCGTGTCGGCGTGGGTCTCGGCCTGGGCCAGCAGCGCCTGCTGCAGGCCGCGCAGCTGGCGGTCCAGCCGGTCGATGGCGTCGCGCACCCACAGGCGGAAGTCGACCGCGACCTGGTCGTTGCGCGAGCGTGCGGTGTGCAGGCGGCCGGCCGCCGGGCCGATCAGCTCGCGCAGCCGCGCCTCGACATGCATGTGGATGTCCTCGAGCGCCGGGTCCCAGGCCATCTTGCCCGCCGCGATCTCGGCCTTGACCTGGGTCAGCCCCTTGAGGATCGCGCGGCCGTCCTTGGCCGGGATGATCCCGGTCTCGATCAGCATCCGGCAATGGGCCTCGGATGCCGCGATGTCCTGGAGGTAGAGGCGGTTGTCGAAGCCGATCGAGGCATTGATCTCGGCCATCACCGCCGCCGGGCCGGCGGCGAAACGCCCGCCCCACATCTGGTTGGCGGCGGATTTCGCGTTCACGGCCTTGGGTGTTGCCTTCTCGGCCGATTTCTTGTTGATCTTCTGCGCAGTCATTTTCGATACGGACCAGGTGATAGCGTGGGACGGTTCAAGCAGTGGCGCCTGATGGCGCTGATAGGTCTGACGCTGGCGTGGGGCGTGAGCGACGCGGCGCGGGCCGACTCGGTCGCGGCCCTGGCGACCGGCGCGGTCAAGAACTTTACCCCGGCGGCGAGCCCAAAGCCAGTAAGCGGCGTCAGTTTCCGCGACGACAAGGACCGGCCGGTCGACCTGCAGGCCTTCGAGGGCCGGGTCATCCTGGTCAATCTGTGGGCAACCTGGTGCATTCCCTGCCGCGAGGAGATGCCGGCGCTGGACCGCCTGCAGGCGGCGATGGGCGGGGCCGACTTCACCGTCGTCGCGATCTCGCAGGACCGGGTCGCGTCGGAGAAGGTCCAGGAATTCCTGGACCAGATCAAGGCGGACAACCTCACCTTCTACCAGGACAAGACGATGAAATCGGGCCGTGCGCTGGGCGCCGTCGGCCTGCCGACGACCGTCCTGATCGACCGCCAGGGCCGCGAACTCGGCCGGCTGGTCGGCCCCGCTGCCTGGGATGCGCCGGAGGCGCAGGCCCTGATCCGGCATTATCTCGGGGGCTGATCGCCGCGACGTCACATGCTACAAGGGGGCATCCTACTCCCTGGTAATGTGACGGCGAGGCTTCTGGCGTGAAGGTTCTGGTTATCGGTTCGGGCGGGCGCGAACACGCGCTGTGCTGGGCATTGGCGGCGTCGCCGCTGGTCGACGGGCTGTTCTGCGCCCCGGGCAACGGCGGCATCGCCGAGGTGGCGACCTGCCTGGCCGTCGACATGCTCGATTTCGACGGCATCGTCGCCGCCTGTCGCGCCAACGCGATCGACTTCGTCGTCGTCGGGCCGGAAGCGCCGCTGGTGGCCGGGCTGGTCGACCGCCTGGCGGCCGAGGGGATCAGGGCGTTCGGCCCGAATGCGGCGGCCGCGCGGCTGGAAGGCTCGAAGGCCTTCACCAAGGATATCTGCACCCGCTTCGGCATTCCCACTGCGGCCTCGGGCACCTTTTCCGAACCCGGCCCGGCCAAGGATTTCGTCCGCGCCCAGGGCGCGCCGATCGTGGTCAAGGCCGACGGCCTGGCCGCCGGCAAGGGCGTGATCATCGCGATGACGGTCGACGAGGCGCTGGCCGCGGTCGACGATATCCTCGGCGGCCAGTTCGGCGCCGCCGGTGCCCAGGTCGTGATCGAGGAATTCCTCGAAGGCGAGGAAATCTCGTTCTTCGCCCTGTGCGACGGCCGCACCGCGCTGCCGCTGGCCTCGGCGCAGGATCACAAGCGGGTCCACGATGGCGACCAGGGCCCCAATACCGGCGGCATGGGTGCCTATTCGCCGGCCCCGGCGCTGACGCCGGACCTGCAGGCCGAGGTGATGGAGCGGATCATCCGCCCGACCATGGCCGGCATGGCCGAGATCGGCGCGCCGTTCACCGGCATCCTGTTCGCCGGGCTGATGCTGACCAGGGACGGGCCCAAGCTGCTCGAATACAACACCCGCTTCGGCGATCCCGAATGCGAGGTGCTGATGCTGCGGCTGAAATCGGACCTGCTGCCGGCGCTGATCGCCGCCTGCGACGGCCAGCTGGCCGATTTCACCCTGCGCTGGCGCGACGAATTCGCCATGTGCGTGGTGATGGCGGCCAACGGCTATCCGGGCATCGTCGAGAAGGGATCGGTGATCGGCAATCTTGCCGCCGCCAACGCGGTCGAGGGCGTCATCGTCTTCCACGCCGGCACCAGGGCCGAGGCCGACGGGCGGATCACCGCCCAGGGCGGCCGGGTCCTCGGCGTCTCGGCGATCGCTTCCAGCGTGGCCGAGGCGCGCGCCCGTGCCTATCGCGCCGTCGATGCGATCGACTGGCCGGGCGGTTTCTGCCGCCGCGACATCGGCTGGCGCGCGCTCGCCCGCGCCTGATCTTTCAATCGATACCGAAGAGAGTAGAAGGGGGAAACATGGCCCAGATCGACGAAACCGCCGCATTTTCCGGCACCATGGCGGTACGCAGCCAGCATGTCTTCGACGTCGCCAGGCTCGAGGCCTGGATGAACGAGAACGTCGAGGGTTTTGCCGGGCCGCTGTCGGTCGAGCAGTTCAAGGGCGGCCAGTCGAACCCGACCTACAAGCTGACCGCGAAGTCCGGCGAATACGTGATGCGGCGCAAGCCGCCGGGCAAGCTGTTGCCTTCGGCCCATGCCGTCGATCGCGAATACAAGGCGATCGCCGCCCTGTCGAAGGTCGGCTTCCCGGTCGCCCGCGCCTACGGCCTTTGCCAGGACGACGGCGTCATCGGCTCGGCCTTCTACATCATGGGGTTCGTCGACGGCCGGATCATCTGGGATCAGACCCTGCCCAACATGGATCGTGCCGAGCGCGGCGCCATCTACGACGCGATGAACGAGACTATCGCTCGGCTGCACAAGGTCGACTACCAGGCCATCGGGCTCGGCGACTTCGGCAAGCCCGGCAACTATTTCGCCCGCCAGATCGATCGCTGGACCAAGCAGTACAAGGCATCGGAGACCGAGACGATCGAGGCGATGGACCGCCTGATCGAGTGGCTACCCGGCCGCATTCCGGAAACCGAGACCACCACGATCGTCCATGGCGACTATCGCCTGGACAACATGATCTTCCACAAGACCGAACCCCGCGTCATCGCCGTGCTCGACTGGGAATTGTCGACATTGGGCGACCCGCTGGCCGACTTCTCCTACCACGCGATGGCCTGGCGGCTGCGGCCCGACCTGTTCCGCGGCGTCGCCGGCATCGACTTCGCCGGCCTCGGCATTCCGACCGAGGAGGAGTACGTCGCAGCCTATTGCCGCCGCACCGGGCGCGACCGCATCGACAACTGGGACTTCTACCTCGTCTACAACATGTTCCGCATTGCCGGCATCCTGCAGGGGATCATGGGGCGGGTGGTGGCCGGCACGGCGTCGAGCGCCCAGGCCGCCGAAATGGGCGCCCGGGTGCGGCCGATCGCCGAATTGGCCTGGGCACTGGCGCAAACCCTCGATCGTTAGCAATATAGCCGTCACGACGACGACCGCCGCCATCGCGGGAGGCCAGGGTTGTGACGGGCTTGCACGTCGAGGATCTGATCGCGGTAAAGCCTGCCGACCGCTTCGACGAGGCGGCGCTGGACCGGTATCTCGCTCGGACCCTCGACGGCTATCGCGGGCCGCTCTCGGCCAGGCAGTTCAAGTCGGCCAAGGGCGCGCCCAGCTACCTTCTGCACACCGCCGGCCGCGACTACGTGCTGCGCCGGGCGGCCAATGGCGGGGCGGCACGCCTGGCCCGGGAATTCGAGGTCACGGCGGCACTGGCCGCGCGGGGCTTTCCCGTGCTGGCGGCACTGCATCACTGCCCGGATGCCGCGGTCATCGGGGCGCCGTTCATGCTGTCCGACCATCGCCGCGGCCGGGCCTGGCGGGATCCCCGCCTGCCGGGCCTGGACCCGAAGGAACGCGGTCGCCTCTACGAGGCGATCGCCGCGCTGCTGGCCGACCTGCATCGGCTGGCCCCCGGGGATCTCGGGCTCGACGGCCGGTTGCCGGCCGAGACGCCCTATGCCGCCCGGGTGGCGACGTGGGTCCGGACCTATCGCGACCAGGCCGATGAGGAGATCGGGCCGATCGAACGGCTGATCGCCTGGCTGCCCGATCACCTGCCGGCAGCCGAAGCACCCTGCCTGACCCACGGCGATTGTCGCATCGACAACATGCTGTTCGACATCCACGAACCGCGCGTGGTGGCGCTGCAGGGCTGGGACCAGGTCGGTCTGGGCCAGCCGCTGTCGGACGTCGCCCGGCTCGGCGCCCTCTATCACATCACCGTGCCGGGTTTCGGCGGGCTGGAAGGCCTCGATCCCATCGCCTCGGGCATCCCCGGCGAACGCGATTTCCTCGCCCGCTATTGCGAACGGCTGGGGCGCGCGGTGCCCGACGACTGGCATGTTCACGTCGCCATCGACCTGTTCCGGCTTGCCGTGGTGGCGCAGGGCGTGAAGCGGCGCGCCGCTTCGGCCGGCCAGGCCCAGGCCGCCCGGCAATACGGGGTGCTGGCCCGCGCCTATGCCGGCCAGGCCTGGCATCTGGTCGAAGGCGAATGACCAGGCCGATCACGGTCCGGCAGGGGGCCGGGTGGGAGGTCGCGGGTGCCAGGCCGGCGGGCCTGCTCGGCCAGGCGATCGACCACTACCAGGGTTATGTCGAGAAGACGGCCGGACCGGTCCGGCGCCGGGAATTCACCGCCGGCAAGGTCGTCTTCATCTTCGGGCTCGGCCCCTCGATCACGCTGGTCGATCCGGTGGCGGACGGCGCCCGCCGCGTCGACAGCTTCGTCGCCGGGCTCGATGACGGATTCACCATCACCGAGACGACCGGGGCGCAATCGGGCATCCAGCTCAATCTCGATCCGCTCGTTGCCGGCCGCCTGTTCGGCCTGCCGATCGGGCGCCTGACCCGCGAGGTCGTCGATTTCGCCGATCTCTGGGGCGACGGTGCCGGCGGGCTGGTCGAGCAGCTGCAGGCGGCCCGCGACTGGTCGCGGCGTTTCGACCTGCTCGACCGCCACCTCGCGCCGCGGCTGGCGGCGGGGTCGAAACCCAACCCGACGGTCGCCTGGGCCTGGCGCCGGCTGCGCGAGACGGGCGGCCTTATCTCGATCACCGAGCTTGCCGCCGATATCGGCTGGAGCCGCAAGCACCTGGCGACGCAGTTCCGCGACCATGTCGGGCTGGCGCCCAAGGCGGTGGCACGGCTGATGCGGCTGGGCGCCGCCGTCCGCGCGCTCGACGGCGGCGGGCCGGCGCCGGAACTTTCAGGCCTCGCGCTCGATTGCGGTTATTACGATCAGGCGCATTTCATTCACGATTTCCGCCGCCTGACCGGGCTGACGCCGACCGCCTATCTGCGCCGGCGCGCCGACGACGACGGCATCCCCGGCACCGCTGCGCCGGCGTGAGGTAACATTTTTCCAATCGCCCGCCAGGGCAGGCCGGCAGGATCCGCCGTATCGCCAATGACGCCAACGATCACGGGGAATACCGCCATGGCCATCGCACCGACCTTTTATCCAACCCTCAGCTATGTCGATGCCCGCGCCGCCATCGACTGGCTGACGCGTGTCTTCGGCTTCACACTCAAGGTCGCCTATGACGCCCCTGACGGCAGCGTCGCCCATGCCGAACTGACCTTCGGCGACGGCATGGTGATGCTGGGTGACCGCAAGAACCTGCCCGCCTGGATGCGGGAGACGGGCAAGCAGTCGATCTATGTCCACGCTGCCGATACCGATGGCCACTACGCGCGGGTCAAGGCCGCAGGGGCCGAGATCGTGCGCGAGATCGAGGATACGTCCTACGGCAGCCGTGAATACAGCGTCTGCGATCCGACGGCCATTTCTGGCATTTCGGCACCTACCGGCCGGAGGTCGACAATGGCTGACAGCTTCGACCTCGCCGCCACCTACCTCTACCTGCCCCCGTCGGCCGAGGTGCGGACGTTTCCCGGCGGCGGGGAATTCTGGGCCGGCATCGCGACCCGTACCGACCTCGACGACGGCCGCCTGGTCTGCCAGTTCCGCAACGAGGCGGACTGGGACCATTGGGAATGCCATCCGGAGGGCGACGAGGTGCTGATCCTGCTGTCCGGTGCGATCGAGCTCAGGATCATCGAGGGCGAGACGGAGCGCCGGGTGCCGCTACCGGCCTTGCGCGCGTTCATCGTACCGGCCGGCACCTGGCATACCGCCCGCGTGATCGAGCCGGGCGACATGGTCGCGATCACCTGGGGCAAGGGCACGATGCACCGCGCCCGCCAATTATAGTTTTCGGGTAAAATCCATAATGAGGCCCAGGCTGGGCCGGGCCTCATTATGGATTTCGACAGTCCTACCGCTTCAGCTCCGCATCGACCCGGCGGACCAGCTCGCCGTTGCGCAGGCGGCGGAAATCCAGCGTCATGGTGCTGCCCGAGACGGTGCGCACGAAGCTCTGGTAATCGGCGCTGCCATCCTTGTCCAGGGTGATCAGGTCGATATAGAGCCGCGGGCCGTCGACCCGCGCCCACCCGGTCGCCTCGGCGGTCGGGTCGCCCTGGCCTTCGATCCGCCAGACATTGGGCAGGGCGGTCAGGCGGAAGGACAGAGAGGACGCGATGCGCGTCGTGCTGCGCGTCTGGTACGAGGCGATATAGAATCCGGTCGCCGACTTGCCGATCTCCACGGCGATGTCGTCGACCCGGCCGGGCGGCGTCTGGCGCACGCTGCCCTCGACCTCGGTCCATTTGCCGTAGAACGGCGCCAGCGCATCCTGAGCCCGCGCCGCGACGGGCAGGACCAGCAGGGCGATCAGCAGCAGCACGACGCGCATGGCGATCAGGCGCTCCAGCCGGCCAGCGCGCGGCCGACGACGTCCTGGGCACGGGCGACGATCTTTTCCTTCCACTCGTCGGTTTCCGAATAGAAGGCGCGGCGCACGCGGGCGACGATGGCCCGGCCCTGCTCGGTCTCGCGGCCGCCATGGACATGTAGCCAATGGTCGCCGCGCAGCGAATCGAGCACTTCCGGCACCGGCTCGGTCCCGTATTCGATGGCGATGCCGAGCATGCGGGCATGCGGCACTTCCTCGGCCACGCCGTCGACCACGGTGCCCTGCACCGGGGCCGAGGTCGAAGACCCGTCGCCCGGGTTGGTCACCTCGTTGCCGAACAGACCCTGCGCCCAGGGCACCAGCGACTGATCGCGGGTCAGGCCGTAGATCAGCTCGCCATAGCCGTTCGGGCCGAGGCCGGTGTGGAAGTCGAGGAAGATGATCTCGGCCGCCCCCGCGCCGTGCCGCCGGGCCAGGTCGCGGATCTGGATGTTCGACCAGCAGGGCGCGCGCCCGCCGTAGAACACCCCGGTCGGCTGGTCGTACTGCCCGCCGGTGACCGCCGCCTGGTAGGCCTTGGCACCGTTCCGGGCGATGTAGTCGCGGATGCCCGCTTCGGCCGCCTCGCGGGCCGGGCCATCCCAGTCCGCCGGAATCAGCAGGTGGTGGATCGCGTTATAGGCGTCGCTCTTCGGGTGCGGGCGGTCGTGGTCGAAGAAGTTGCGGTTGAGGTCGACGTTGTCCTCGGTCACCCGGCGGGTCCAGGCAAAGCCATAGGGGTTCAGCGCGTGGCTGATGACCAGGGCGGTGTCGGCCGGCAGGCGCTTGTGCAGGCCGTCGGCCAGCAGGGCGATCTGCGCGCCCGACCCGCAATAGCCCTCGGCGCCGTGGGTGGCCGAATTGAGCCACAGCACGCGCCGGGCATCGGCCGCGCCGAAGCGGACGACGTCGCAGGCCAGCACCTCGCCCTCGGGCCCCTTGGCCTTCGGGTTGACGAAGGTCTCGGCCGCGCCGCCGGTGGCGGCGACGGCATCGAGGAACTTGGCGCGGGCTTCGCTGTAGCTGGCGGAAAAGGCGGATACGACGGACAAAGGCGTACTCCCGATCGAAGACAGGAAAAATCAGTTGTGCGAGCGCAGCTCCAGCCGGCCGATCTGGTCGCGATGGACCTCGTCCGGGCCGTCGGCGAAGCGCAGGGTGCGGGCCTGGGCATAGGAATAGGCCAGGCCGAAATCGTCGCAGACGCCGGCCGCGCCATGGGCCTGCATCGCCCAGTCGATCACCTGGCAGGCCATGTTGGGCGCCGCCACCTTGATCATGGCGATTTCCTTCAACGCCTGCTTGTTGCCGACGGTGTCCATCTTCCAGGCGGCATGCAGCGTCAGGAAGCGGCACTGGTCGATCATGATCCGCGCCTCGGCGATGCGTTCCTTGGTCGTCGCATGCTCGGCCACCGGCTTGCCGAAGGCGACGCGGGACTTCACCCGCTTGCACATGCGCTCCAGGTTGCGTTCGGCCAGGCCGATCAGCCGCATGCAGTGATGGATGCGGCCCGGCCCCAGCCGGCCCTGGGCGATCTCGAAGCCGCGCCCCTCGCCGAGCAGCATGTCGGAGGCCGGCACGCGCACGTTCTCGAAGATCACCTCGCCATGGCCGTGCGGGGCATCGTCATAGCCGAACACCGGCAGCATGCGGACGACCTTGACGCCCGGTGCATCGCGCGGGATCACCACCATCGACTGCTGCCGGTGGCGATCGGGATTGTTCGGGTCCGACTTGCCCATGAAGATGATGACCTTGGCACGCGGATCGCCGATGCCCGACGTCCACCATTTGCGGCCGTTGACGACATAGTGGTCGCCGTCGCGCAGGATGGTGCTTTCGATGTTGGTCGCATCCGACGAGGCCACCGCGGGCTCGGTCATCGCGAAGGCCGAGCGGATCTTGCCTTCCAGCAGCGGCTTCAGCCACTTCTCCTTGTGCTCGGCCGTGCCGTAGCGCTCGAACACTTCCATGTTGCCGGTATCGGGCGCCGAGCAGTTGAACACTTCCGGACCCAGGAACGACCGGCCCATGATCTCGCAGAGCGGCGCGTATTCGAGATTGGTCAGCCCGGCGCCGCGATCGCTTTCCGGCAGGAACAAATTCCATAGCCCGGCGGCGCGCGCCTTCTCCTTCAGCTCCTCGACCACCGAGGTCGGCTGCCAGCGGTCGCCTTCGGCGATTTCGCGGAAATAGCGCTCCTCGTTCGGGTAGACGTTCTCGTCCATGAAGCGCGACACGCGCTCCTGCAGGTCTTTCACCTTCGGCGAATAGGCGAAGTCCATCCGGCGCCCTCCCTGATCTGGCTATACCGGCCGGTAATCTATCGCCTCGCCCGGAAAAAGCCACGGAGCAATTCGGCCGCCGCGACCTCCTCGATGCCGGCATAGACCTCCGGCTGGTGATGGCAGGTCGGCTGGGCGAAGAACCGCGGCCCGCTGTCGACCGCGCCGCCCTTCGGATCGGCCGCGCCGTAATAGACCCGGCGCAGCCGCGCGAAGGAAATCGCCCCGGCGCACATCGCGCAGGGTTCCAGGGTGACGTAGAGATCGAGGCCGCCGAGCCGTTCGGCGCCGAGCGTGCGGGCCGCCTCGCGGATGACCAGCATTTCGGCATGGGCGGTCGGGTCGTTGTCGCGCCGGGTGCGGTTGCCGGCCGTCGCCACCACGCGGGCGCCGGCCGGATCGACCAGCACGGCGCCCACCGGCACTTCGCCCGCCTCGGCCGCGGCGCGGGCGGCGGCGAGCGCCAGCGTCATGAAGCCACGGGCCATCAGGCCGCGAGCGGCTCCTTGAGCGACAGTTCGAGGAAGACCGCGCCGTCGACCAGCGACGGCCCGCCGGCCGCATCGTCGACGAAGCCGAGCGTGCGGAACAGCGCGATGGCGCGGTCCATCGTCGGCAGCGTGTCGAGGCGCACGGTGTGATGGCCCAGCGCGGCCGCGCGCGCGACCACCGCCTCGGCCAGCATGCGCCCGAGGCCGAGCCCGCGGGCAACCGGCGCGACATAGAGCCGCTTCAGCTCGGCCGCGCCCTGGCCCAGCGGGCGCAGGGCGATGATGCCGACGGCGCGGCCGTCCAGGCGGGCGAGCAGCAGCGCGCCGCCCGGCGGGGCGAAGGGCGCCGGAAACGACGCCAATTCTTCGTCGAAGCCGTCGAAGGAAAGCGAGAAGCCGAGGCTTTCGGCATAGTCCTGGCACAGTCGCTTGGCCGCGGCGATATCCTCCGGCGAGGCGGGGTCGCTCACGGCAAGGCGGGACTGGTCAGACATTGATCTTTCCTTCGAGGTAGAACGCACAATCGCCGGTGAGCGTGACACGATCTCCGACGACCGTGCAATCGAGAATCCCGCCGCGGGCCGAGGCCTGATACGCCCGTATCACCGGTTTCCCGAGCCTTTCTGCCCAGTAAGGTGCCACCGTGCAATGCGCCGAGCCGGTCACCGGGTCCTCGTCGATGCCTTCGCCCGGGGCAAAGAAGCGCGAGATGCAGTCGAACCCGTCGTCGCCCGGCGCCGTGACGATGATGCCGAAACGATCGAGGCCGGCGAGGGTCGCGAGATCCGGCTGCAGCCCGCGCACGATGGCCGGCTCGTCGTAGACGACGAGGTAGTCGCGCGCGGCCAGCACGTCGCGCGGTGCAGCGCCCAGCGCCGGCACCAGCGCCGCTGGGGCGGCGACCGGCTGGCCCGGCCGGGCCGGAAAATCCATGGTCAGTCGGCCTTGGCCGGCGGGGCGCACGGTCAGCGGTCCGCTGCGGGTATGGAACGTCACCTGCCGATCGCTGACGCCGAGGCGGTTGAACAGCACCCAGGCCGTGGCGAGCGTCGCATGGCCGCACAGGTCGACCTCGACCGCCGGGGTGAACCAGCGCAGGCCCCAGCCGTCGCCCTCGCGCACCAGGAAGGCGGTTTCGGAAAGATTGTTCTCGGCCGCGATCGCCTGCATCAGCGCATCGGGCAGCCAGCGGTCGAGCGGCACCACGGCGGCCGGATTGCCGCGGAACACGTCGGTCGTGAAGGCATCGACCTGATAGATATCGAGCAGCATGGCGAATCCTCGTGGCGGCGATGCCCGATACCCTGCACAAGCGGGCTGCGATGCTCAACCCGGAGGCGGAATTCTCGACAAGGCCGGGTTGGAAAATCCGCCGGCCGGCATCGCGCGAGTCGGGCTGCGAGCGGCGATGCCGGCCTGGCGGATCGGGACGCCCGGCCATGGGGGAGAGAATCCCAGGGTCCGGATCCTCAGGGCCTGCCGCCGAGGGGGAGGGGCGGTCAGGCCGGCCGGGCGTCGGCGATGTGGCGATGGCCCCGTCGGGGCCGAAATCTCATTGTCCGGTCGGACCAGCCGGCGCCGCTGCCCCGCGATGGGACGGCGGCGCCGGCCTCGCTACGGGCGCGGCCGCGATCACGGACGCCAGAACGGCTTGGACACCTCCGGCTCGATGTCCGCGCGGCTGAGGCCGATATCCTTCAGCAGGCGGTCGTCCAGGGTGCCGAGATGGGTGCGCTGGCCGGCGCGCTGCTGCCACTGCAGCATGATGGTGCCGACCGACTGCATGATTGTCCCAAATGTCCCAAGCGTCTTCTGGGCAATCACCGGCCCAGCCGCCGCCTGGAACCGCCTACTTTCGTCCGCAGGTGTAATTGAACCGATACAATTCGACATAACTCTCTCCTTTTGTTCACGGTCAACAGGTGCAAACTCAATGATTGTCATGATCAATTGACAGCATGAGGGTGTCAATGTAAAACTTGCACCATGACAATTTGGGTACCTGACCTGACCCGCTATGACGGACCCCGCTATCAGGCGATCGCCGAGGCGATCGGTGATGCGATCGTCGCCGGCGACCTGGGCGAAGGCGTCAAGCTGCCACCCCAGCGTGACCTTGCCTGGCGACTCGGGGTCACGGTCGGCACGGTCTCGCGCGCCTACATGCTGGCGGAAAGCCGCGGGTTCGTGTCGGGCGAGGTCGGGCGTGGCACCTATGTCCGTGCCGGCGCCGGCAAGGCCGGCGGCTATGTGCTGGACCCGCCGCCTGCGGACAACCTGGTCGATCTGGGCAAGAACTTCCCCGGGCCGCTGATCGGCGGGCTGGAAGGGGCATTGCGCAGTACATTCGCCGAATTGTCCCAGCGCGAAGGGCTGGAACAATTGGTGCAATACATGCCCGATGTCGGCCACGCCGCCCATCGCGCCGCCGCCGCCAAATGGTGCGAGCGGGTCGGGCTGAAGGCGTCGCCCGACCAGGTGGTGCTGGCGGCCGGCGGCCAGCAGGCGCTGATGGCCTCGCTGATGGCGCTGGCGCGGTCGGGCGACATGGTGCTGTGCGAGGCGTTGACCTATGGCGGCCTGCTCGATGTGCTGCGGGTGCGCGAACTGCGGTTCGAAGGCGTCAGCGTCGATGCCCGCGGCATGGTGCCGGCGGCGCTGGACGAGGTCGCGCGCCGCAAGGATGCCAAGCTGGTGGTGCTGCAGCCGACGGTGCACAATCCGACGGCGGCCCAGATGGACCTGGAACGGCGCCGCGAGATCGTCGCCGTCGCCCGCGCCCACGACCTGACCCTGATCGAGGACGACGTCTACGGCCAGTTGCCGGCCGATCGGCCACCGCCGATCGCGGCGCTGGCGCCCGAGCGCACGGTCTACATCGCCTCGGCCTCGAAATGCCTGGCGCCCGGCCTGCGCGTCGGCTGGGTCATCGCCCCGCCGGCGCTGATCGAACGCTTTGCCGACGCCATGCACGTCCTGGCCCTGTCGCAGCCGCCGCTGCCGGCCGAGATCTTCCGCCGCTGGGTCGAGGACGGCACCGCCGACCGCCTGGCCGGCGAACTGCGCGCCGAGGTCGCCGCGCGCAACGCCATCGCCAACCAGGTATTCGCCGGCCTGCAACTGCAGAGCCAGCCGGGGTCATTCCACGCCTATCTCTATCTGCCCGAACCCTGGCGGCGCGAGGAATTCGCCGCGGCCTGCCTGCAATCGGGCATTCGTGTCGTCACCGCCGCGACCTTTGCCGTCGGCCGCGACCCGGTACCCCATGCCATCCGGCTGTCGCTGACCGCCGTGCGCGACCGCAACCAGCTGACCCGCCATCTGACCACGCTGCGCACCATCATCGACGCCGGCCCGCACGGCCGGCGGCTGCTGCTGTAGCCGTCGCCCGGGCGTCAGCGCCGCTGCGCCCGGCGCCGCATCACCAGGATCACCCCGGACCAGGCAAAGCAGGTGGCAAGCGCCAGCAGCATCGCCCAGCCGGCACCCAGCGGCACGGCCGTCAGATGCAGGATCCACAATCCGACCACCAGGCCGAGCATGCCGCGGAGCGCGCTGGCCATCGCCGCCGCCGCGGCTGCGCCGCCCAGCCGGCTGTGCACGATCACCCCGATCGAGGTCAGGCTGACCGGGAAGGAGGCGGCGATGCCGGTCGCGGCCGGGCCGATCGCCTGCGAGACGGTCACGACGGTTGCGACCAGCGTGCCGACCAGCAGGGCGCGGGCCGGCAGGTCGAACCACCGGCGGCGCAGCCGCGCCGGCTGCAGATGCATGTCGACCCGCCGGGAAAGCCGGATGCAGGCGATGTAGACCGCCGCGCTGAAGGGCAGGGCGGTCCAGGCGGTCCAGGGGATTTCCCGGATCATGGCCGCCGCCGCCAGCCATGCCGCCACCGCGCCGCCCAGGGTGACGACGAGGCCGCGCCGCGGTCCGAGAAAGCAATAGACCAGCAGGAACAGGGCGGTGGCCGCATTGCCGGCCACCGAGCCCAGCGCGCTTTGCCCGACGAAGGCGTCGTCGGTCTGGATCGCCAGGAAGACATAAGCCGGCCCGGCCGATACCGGCAGGGCGGCGATCAGCCCCCCGAGATAGGGGCCGGCGCGCTCGGCCACCGTCGAGGCCAGAATCACGACCACCGCCGCGGCCGCCATTTTCATCAGGATGGACAGCCAGAACGCATCAAAAAACATGGCAGGGCCGGATCGTATCTTGCTAATGACTATCAATCGCCATACGGTCCGGATCGCCCGGTTGCGGGCGTGGATTCCGATGGACAGGCAGACCTTGGCAGGCAACGACCTCCTCGTCGAGACGTTGATGGCGAACCGTGCGGCGCTGGTCGACGCGGCGCAGCCGATCGTCGGCGACCGGTCGCGGGCCGAGGACGTGGTGCAGGACGCCTATCTGAAGCTCGGCCAGGACCCTGCCGCCAGGCTGCCCGAGCGCCCGCTGGCCTATCTCTATCGCATGGTCCGCAACCTCGCGATCGACCATGCCCGGCGCCTGACGCTGGAGCGCCGCCACGGTGCCGGCGAGGCGGTGCCGGAAACCGTCGCCACCGCCGAGCCGAACCCGGAGGAGGCGCTGGTCGCGCGCGACAGCCTGCGACGCCTGGCGGCGGCGCTGGCCGAACTGCCGCCGCGCACCCGGGCGGTCTTCGAGATGAGCCGGGTCGGCGGCCGCAACGCCGAGCAGATCGCCGCGGCCTTGGGCATTTCGGTCAGCCTGGTCTACACCTTGCTGCGCGACGCGATGACCCATTGCCGTGCCAGGATGTATGGCGGAGCAGAAGATGTGTAGTCGATGTCCCCGTCGTTCGTCTGAGTGAATGATGCTGTCGACTTCCCGGCGCGTCCCCAGCCATCAGCGAGGTGCCATGGCCGACCTTCCCGCCGATCGCGACCAGCGCGCCTGGCGAGAGGCGCTCGACTGGCTTTTCGTGCTCGACCGGTCGCCGGGCGACCGGTCGGTCGAGACCGGGCTGCAGGACTGGCTCGACCGCGATCCGGCGCATGCCCGCGCCTGGCGCGAGGCCCGCGCGATCTGGGATCTCGCCCCGCGCCTGCCCGAGGTGACGGCGCCGCCGTCGATCCGGGCGCCGGCCGGCCCGTCGCGGCGGCGCTGGCTGGTCGGCGGCGGGGTGGCCCTCGCGGCAGGGCTGGCGGGGCTCAGCCTGACGCCGCTCACGATCCGGCTGCGGGCCGATCATGCGACCGGCATCGGCGAGCGGCGCGAGGTGGCGCTGGCCGATGGCAGCCGCGTCCTGCTCAACACCGACAGCGCGCTGTCGGTCGACTATACCGCCGATCGTCGCGGTCTGGCGCTGCAGCGGGGCGAAGCCTTCTTCACCGTCGTCCGCGATCCCGCCCGGCCGTTCGTGGTCGCCGCCGCCGGAACCGAGGTTCGTGCGCTCGGCACTGCCTTCGACCTGCGGCTGACCCCCGGCGGCCTCGATCTCGCGGTCGCGACCGGCGAGGTCGGCCTGGGCGCCGAGCGCTTCGGCCCAGGTGAAAGCGCGCGTCTCGATCGGGCGCAGGCCAGGATCCTGCGTGGCGGCGCGCCGATCGAAACCGCGCTGGCCTGGCGCCAGGGCCAACTCGTCGTCGATCGCTGGCCGGTGGCGCGTGTGCTCGACGAACTCGGTCGCTACCACCCCGGTCGCATCATGCTGCGCGACGACGCGCTGGGCCGTCGCCCGGTATCGGGCATCTACGACCTCGACCGTCCGGTCGAGGCGGTGCGCGCCGTCGCCGCGGCGGCGGGCGGGCGGCTCAGCGAACTGACCCCCTGGCTGCTGGTCGTCTCGGCCGCCTGATTTTTTTTGCAGTGACCCGCCGTCTCGCCCGTCTTCATGACTGAGCGACGCCATTGCGTCGCATTTGCGTTGGGGGACGGGATGATGACTTCGACAGGACTGCGCCGCCTCGGCCTGGCGGCGGCAACCGCCATGGCCGTGATCTTGAACGCGCCGGCCTTTGGCCAGGTGTCCGCACCGGCGGCAGCGGCCAACGCGGCGGCGGCAGTGCGTTTCGACATCGCGCCGCAGGCCTTGTCGGCGGCGTTGCTGGCTTTCGGCCGGCAGTCGGGTTTCCAGGTCTCGTATCCGCCGGAAGACGTCGACGGCATCGGTTCGCCCGGCGTGTCCGGGATGCTGGAGCCGGAGGCCGCGCTGCGCGCCCTGCTGTCCGGTACCGGTGCCGTCTATCGGCTGACCGCCGCCGGCAGCGTCGTGATCAGCCGTCCGGCGGCCCAGTCCGGCGCGCTCGGCCTGACCTCGCTCGAGGCGATCACGGTGACCGCCAGCCGCGCCGACCGGCTGGTCGCCGAAACCCCGGCCTCGGTGCAGGTGATCGAGCGCGCCGAGATCCAGCGTCAGCTCGAGTTCTCCGCCAGCCCGTCGGACGCGCTGGCCAAGCTGGTGCCGGGCTATTCCCCATCGAACCAGACGGTTTCCGGTGCGTCGCAGACCTTCCGTGGCCGCGACCTGCTGGTCATGCTCGACGGCGTCCCGCTCAACACGCCGCTGCGCGACGTCTCGCGCACCAATCCGCTGATCGACCTCAACGCGGTCGAGCGCATCGAGGTCGTCGCGGGCGCGTCGAGCCTCTACGGCTCCGGCGCCACCGGCGGGACGGTCAACTTCATCACCCGCAAGGCCGAGGACGGCAAGCCGACGGTCAGCGTCAACGGCGCGGTGCGGGCCTTCACCGCCAATATCGGCCAGTCGCTGGCCCCCGAACTTTCGGGCACGGTCTCGGGCATCGCCAACGGCACCGACTACGTCGCGACTGTCACCGGCCGTACCGCCCGCAAGACCTACGACGGCTCGGGCAACGAGATGCCGTCGGACCCGATGATCGGCCAGGGCGGCGGCGACCGCTACGGCAATCTCAACCTGTTGGGCAAGGTCGGCCACGACTTCGGCGAGAAGCGGGTCGAGGCCACGGCGATGTGGAACTACTTCAACCAGAATCCCGCCTATCTGTCCGACTACACCAAGAGCCCGGTTCAGCCGTCGTTCAACCAGCCCTATCCGGCGCAGAGCATCATGGAGAATTCCGGCTCGTTCGCGCTGCGCTATGCCGACAACGACTTCGCGCTGGGCCGGCTGAACCTGCAGGCCTTCTACAACCGCATCGAGAAGCGCTTCGGCTTCGCCACCGCCTCGCCGGTGAACCCGATCGTCTACTACTCGGGCAATCCGCGTGCGCCGATCGACCAGAACGGGATCACCACGCTGCATACCAATCGCGGCGGCCTGAATGCGACGGTCGACACCGACCTCGACCGGCTCTATCGCGGCCTGCGCCTGACCTGGGGCGGCGATCTGACGCTCGACAACACGCGCCAGACCTTTCCCGGCGACATCAACGCGATCGCGCCGATGCGCCAGGCGGGCTATGCGGCCTTCGCCCAGCTCGAAGCGCCGGTCTTCGACCGGGTGACGGTCAAGGGCGGGGTGCGCTACGAATCCTTCCACCTCGACGTCTCGTCGTTCCGCCGCCCGGCCTATGTCGCCTATTATCTCTACGGCCCCAACCCGGTGCTGGCCCCGGCGATCAACATGATCGGGGGCTCGTTCACCTACAGCGCCGCGACCTTCAACGCCGGGGCGGTCGTGCGCATCACCGACAACATCGATGTCTATGGCGGCTTCTCGCAGGGTTTCTCGCTGCCCGACATCGGCTCGTTCACCCGGCGGGCGGGGCTGGGCCTGCCGGCCAATTCGACGGTGAACTATTCCAACATCGGGCCCAAGGCGCAGATCGTCGACAATTACGAACTCGGCCTGCGCGGCAACTGGAACACGGTGCGCGGGTCGCTTGCCGGCTTCGTGTCGACCTCGGACGAAGGCGTCAATTTCGATGCCCGCACCAACACGATCAGCCAGCAGAAGGAAATCATCTACGGCGTCGAACTGGCCGGCGAGGTCGACGTCACCCGCAGCCTGACGCTCGGCGCCAACCTGACCTGGCGCGAAGGCAAGTACGACAAGAACCAGGATGGCTCGATCGACTCCTATCTGCCCAACAATCGCCTCGCCAATCCCTTCCGCACCTTCCTCTATGGCAGCTACACCTTCGAGACCGGGACCATGGTCCGGCTGGAAGGCGAGTACTTCTCCGGCCGCAACCGCATCCCGAACGGCACGATCGAGGCCGGCGGGACCGTCAACCTGCTGGTGAACCAGCCGTTGTGGAGCGGTAAGATCTACCTCTCGGCGCAGAACCTGCTGGACCGCACCTACGAGAACCCGACCGCGACGGCGACGCGCGACATTCCGGTCAATGCCTGGGGGCGGACGATCACCCTCGGCTACAACAAGACGTTCTGACCATGGTGCGGCTGGAGGCCGAAGCGGGGGGCATCGTCACCCTTGGCTATCACCCGCCTTATGGCGCCGACGACGAGCCGGCCTATCTCGCCGCGCTCGACCGCATCGGCCGCTGGCCCGGGCCGTTCGCCCTGCTTGCGGTTCTCGGCCATGGCGATCATCTCTCGGCCGCGGGCGAACGCAGCCAGGCGCTGTGGTTCAAGGCGACGCGCGAGGTGATGAACCGGCACTGCCGGGCCCTGGCCATCGTGCGCGCGGTGCCCGGGCCGCGGACGGCCGAAGTGTTCGGGCGGCTGTGGACGTTTCCGATCCTGGTGACCGCCGACCAGGCGGCGGCACGCCGTTTCCTCGAAGGATATCTGCCGTGATCGCTGCCGGCCGGCTTCGCCTGTTCCTCGTGCTGGGCGGGCTCTACCTCGCCCAGGCGATCCCGAGCTATCTGTTCGCCGCCGCGCTGCCGCCGATCCTGCGTCAGGCCGGCGTGTCGCGCACCGCGATCGGGCTGTTTGCGATCCTGTTCGTGCCGCTGGTGATCAAGTTCCTGTGGGCGCCGCAGGTCGACCGGCTGCGCCCGCTGGCCATCGGGCATCGTGCCGGCTGGGTCTTCATCACCCAGGCCGGCATCATCGCGCTGATCGTCGGGCTGGCCTTCGTGCCGCCCGCCGACATCAATGTCATCCTGGTCATCGGCTTCGCCGTCTCGATGCTGCTGTCGACCCAGGACATCGCCACCGACGGCTACGCCACGCGCCAGCTCGCGCCCGGCGACCGGGCGATCGGCAATGCGATCCAGGGCGGCTCGGTCGCCTTCGGCGTCGTCATCGGCGGCACGATGAGCCTGGTGCTCTACGATCATCTCGGCTGGACGGCGACGATCCTGATCGTCGCCGTCATCTCGCTGCTGCCGCTCGCCGCCGCGCTGATGATGCGCGAGGGCGACCCGAAGGCCGAGGCCCGCGGCCCGCGGCCGTCGTTCCGGGCATTTCTTGCCCGGCCCGAAGCCCGGCTGATCCTGGCCGTCGCGCTGATCTACCGGGCCTCGGAGGGGCTGGTGAAGGCGATGGAGGGACCCTACCTCGTCGATATCGGCGTGCCGCTTGCGACCATCGGCTATCTGTCGGGCGGGGCGGCGACCACGGCGGGGCTGGCCGGTTCGGCGATCGCCGCGCTGCTGATTGCGCGCATCGGCGTGGAAAACGTGCTGGCGCTGCTGGGGGGCCTGCGCACCGTCTGCTTCGCGCTGTTCGCGCTGCATGCCGCGGGCCTGCTGGGTGGCCATTACGAAGTGTTCGGCGCCGCCGCGTTCCAGACGCTGATCCGCTACATGGAGATCGTGGCGCTCTACAGCCTGTTCATGGCCGTATCGTCGTCCGATCAACCCGGCACCGACTTCACGATCCTGTCCTGCGCCCAGCTCCTGGTCTATCTCGCCGGCTCGATGACGGCCGGCGTGCTGGTCGATCGTTTCGGCTACGCGCCGCTCTTTACCTTGGCGACGGCGATTTCGGGGGTGGCGATCGTCGCCACCACCTGGATGCTGCGCGGGTCGGTGCCGGCTGCGGCCAGCCGGGTCACGCGGTCTCGGACTTGAGCGCCGAGACGATCTGGTCGACCACCGCCTCGACCAGTGTCTCGTCCTCGCCCTCGGCCATGACGCGGATCACCGGTTCGGTGCCGGAGGGGCGGATCACCAGCCGGCCGGTGCGGCCCAGCCGCGCCTCGGCATCGGCGATGGCCTCGCGGACCCGCGGCCGCTCCAGCGGTTTGCCCCCGGAATGGCGGACATTGCGCAGCAACTGGGGCAGCGGCTGGAAACGGCGGCAGATCTCGGAGGCCTTGCGGCCGCTCTCGGCCAGGGTCGACAGGACCTGCAGCGCCGCGATCAGGCCGTCGCCGGTCGTCGAATAGTCGCCGACGATGACATGGCCGGACTGTTCGCCGCCGATATTGCAGCCCTTGTCGCGCATCCGTTCCAGCACGTAGCGATCGCCCACCGCAGTCCGCTCCAGCCCGATGCCGATCGACGACAGGTGCCGTTCCAGCCCCAGGTTGGACATGACCGTGGCGACCACCGCGCCGCCGCGCAGGCGGCTCTCGGTCTTCCAGCGCTCGGCGACGATCGCCAGGATCTGGTCGCCATCGATCAGCTCGCCGCGCTCGTCGACCATCACGACGCGGTCGGCGTCGCCGTCCAGCGCGATGCCGAGGTCGGCACGATGGGCCAGCACCTGCTCGCGCAGGCCTTCCGGCCGGGTCGAGCCGCAATCGCGATTGATGTTGAGGCCGTCGGGCGAGACGCCGATCGGCACCACCTCGGCCTCCAGTTCCCACAGCACGGTCGGCGCCACCTTGTAGGCGGCGCCATGGGCACAGTCGACGACGATGCGCAGGCCATCCAGCCGCCGGCCGCGGGTGAAGGTGTTCTTGACGTATTCGATGTAGCGTCCGGCCGCGTCGTCGAGACGGCTGGCGCGGCCCAGCTTGCGCGGCTCGGCCAGACCCGCCTCGGCGCCCGAGGCGATCAGGCCCTCGATCTCGCGCTCGGTGTCGTCCGACAGCTTGTAGCCGTCCGGGCCGAACAGCTTGATGCCGTTGTCCTCGAACGCGTTGTGGGAGGCCGAGATCATCACGCCGAGATCGGCGCGCAGCGACCGGGTCAGCATCGCGACGGCGGGCGTCGGCATCGGGCCGACCAGCACCACGTCGACCCCGACCGAGATGAAGCCCGCGGTCAGCGCCGGCTCCAGCATGTAGCCCGACAGGCGCGTGTCCTTGCCGATGACGACCCGGTGGCGATGGTCGCCGCGCCGGAAATGCCGGCCGGCCGCCATGCCGACCCGCAGGGCCGTCGATGCCGTCATCGGCTCGGTATTGGCCTTGCCGCGGATGCCGTCGGTACCGAAGAGGGCACGGGTCATGGCGGGTTGCTCCCCGTCGTTGCTGCGTTTCTGGCGTCTAGTCGACGACCGCCCCGATATAGGGCAGTTCGCGGAAATAATGCGCGTAGTCGAGGCCATAGCCGACCACGAATTTGTCCGGGCAGACGAAACCGACATAGTCGGCTTCGAGGTCGTTGCGGCGCTTGCCCTGCTTGTCGAGCAGGACGCAGAGGCGGACGTCGACTGCCCCGCGGCTCAGCATCAGTTGCCGCGCGAAGGACAGCGTCGTGCCCGATTCGAGGATGTCGTCGATCAGCAGGACCTTGCAGCCGGCGACCTCCTCCGAGATGTCGCGCAGCACCGTGACTTCGCCCGATGAGGTCTTGCCCTTGCCGTAGGACGACAGCGTCAGGAAATCGATGCGCGGCTCCATGCCGGCGTAATGCAGGCCGCGGACCAGGTCGGCGGCGAAGATGAAGCTGCCCTTCAGAATGGCGACCAGCACGACGCGCGGGCCCATGTCGTTGGTGATGCGGGCGGCGAGATCGTCGATCCGGGTGCGGATTTCGTCGGCGCTGATCAGCGGCTCGACGCGGGCGTCGGGGCGTTCCATGGCGGTCCTGTGGCGATAAGGCTCTGGGTCAGTGATGTTTTTGCGGCGTCGCGGCTTCGAAGTCGAGCGCGACGTTCTGCGCCCCCGGCACGTCGTCGAGCCGGATGGCGAAATTCTCCTTGGCACCCGGGCCGACCGGCGCATCGAACAGTGCGAAGGACTGGGTATAGACCGCCTCGCCCGCTTCGTTGCGCAGGGTGACCTTCAGCGGCGGCACCGTGCGGGGCGACGACGAGGTCGAGACGACCTGGCCGGTGATCACCAGGATCGACTTCTGCCCCTCCATCGCCCGGGCCGGCGTCACTTCGCGCAACTCGAGGCCGATATCGGCCGGGTCCTTCACCGGAATATGCAGCTTTTCGTAGAGCGTCATCGCCGGCGGCCATAGCGCGACCAGCTTGTCGCGCCCGAACCACAGGCCCGCCAGCAGCCCGATCAGCACCAGGACCAGCACCGCCCAGCCGATCCAGCCGCGGCGCTTGCGGGGCGCCGGCGGCGGTGGCGGCGCGGCGGCGGTCTCGCGCGTCGGGCGCCCGGGGAACGCACGCTCGTAATCCGGCTCGCCGGTCTCCTCGACCGCCAGCAGGTCCTCGAACTCGTCGCGTACCGGCTCCGGTTCGGGCGGCGGCGGCGGGGGAGGAGGGGGCGGCGGTGGCGGGGGAGGAGGCGGTGGGGGGGGCGGTGGTGGCGGCGGGGGCGGTGGCGGCGGGGCGGCGCCGTAGCCGGGCGGGTAGCCCATCATCGGCGGCGGCGCCACCGGCGGTTGATGCCACTGGGTCCCGCAGCGCCGGCAGCGAACCTTGCGCCCCGCCGGTACGATGGCACGGTCGTCGACCATGTAGCGCGTTGCGCATGCGGGGCAGGTAACTATCATGCCGGTCGATTCGGCGCGGCGTCCGTTGCTGAAAAAGACAAGGGTGACTTGACCTTATAGGGTGATTGGCAGCCCGCTGGCAATAGAAGGCGGGGACCGGGAAGGGGTTTGGACCGTGTCCATGGTACGTTTTCAGAATGTCGGCATGCGCTACGGCCTGGGGCCGGAGGTATTGCGCGACGTTTCTTTCGAGCTGGAACCCGGTTCGTTCCATTTCCTGACCGGGCCGTCCGGGGCGGGGAAATCGTCGCTGCTGAAGCTGCTCTTCCTGGCGCACCGGCCGTCGCGCGGGCTGATCGGGCTGTTCGGGCACGATCTGGCGACCATCCGCCGCGACAAGCTGCCCGAACTGCGCCGGCGCATCGGCGTGGTCTTCCAGGAGTTTCGCCTGATCGAGCATCTGTCGGCGCTGGACAACGTCGCCCTGCCGCTGCGTATCGCCGGGGTGCCGGAACAGCAGGTCAAGGACCATTGCGCCGAACTGCTCACCTGGGTCGGCCTGGCCGACCGCATGCAGGCGCGGCCCGCGACCTTGTCGGGCGGCGAGAAGCAGCGCGTCGCCATCGCCCGTGCCGTCATCAACCGGCCGAGCCTGCTGCTCGCCGACGAGCCCACCGGCAACGTCGATCCGGAAATGGGCCAACGGCTGCTGCATCTGTTCGTCGAACTGAACAAGATCGGTACCACCATCGTCATCGCCACGCATGACGCCCATCTGCTGCAGACCTTCCGCAAGCCGGTCATGACCCTGGCCAACGGCGAGCTGGTCGTGCGCCGGCCGCGGGGGGAGTGAGCCCGATGCTGCGCCGCCCCTCCGACCTCCAGCTCGATCGCGACCCGTCGGGCCGCTTCCTGCCTTTTGCCGTCACGCTGATGGTGTTCCTGGCCATGCTGGCCACCGCCGCGGCCCTGGCCCTGTCGCAGTCGGCGCTGGGCTTCCAGCACGGTCTGGAAGGCCGGCTGACCGTCCAGATCGCCGACGAGCCGGGGTCGAGCCTGGCCCCGCGGTCCGGCCGCGCGGCCGAATTGCTGCGCCAGACGCCGGGCATCGCCCGGGCCGAGGAAATGCCGCGCGAGGCGGTTGCAGCGCTGCTGCAGCCCTGGCTCGGCCGCGACGGCCTGACCCGCGAACTGCCGCTGCCCGCGCTGATCGACATCGAGCTGACGCCGGGCATGGCGGTCGACCTCGATGCGTTGCAGGCCCATCTCGCCGACGCCGTGCCAGGGGCCCGCATCGACGATCCGCGGCCCTGGCTCGACCGGCTGTCGCGCATTGCCGTGCTGCTCGAGGGGCTGGCGCTGGCGATCGTCGCCGCGATCGGCCTGGCCACCGTCGCGATGGTGGTCTTCGCCACCCGTGCGGGCCTTGCCGCCCATCGCGACGTCATCGAGGTGCTGCATCTGATCGGCGCGCGCGACGCCTATATTGCCCGCCAGTTCCAGGCCCATGCTCTGCGGCTGGCCTTGAGGGGGGCGCTGGCCGGCACGGCGCTGGCCGCCCTGGCGCTGTTCGCGATCGGCCGCGCGGCCGCCCAGCTTGACGCCGCCCTGCTGCCGCCGGTCGAATTCGGGCCGCTGTCCTGGGCCACGCTGGTGGCGCTGCCGCTGGTGGCGAGCCTGCTTGCGACCGTCACCGCCCGGCTGACCGTGCTGGGCGCCCTGCGCCGGATGACCTGAGGATCGACGACGATGAAACTGGTCCTGCTCGATCGCGACGGGGTGCTGAACCAGGATCGCGACGATTTCGTCAAGCATCCCGGCGAACTGGTGATGATCCCGCGCGCGGCCGAGGCGGTGGCACGCCTGAACCGGGCCGGCCTGAAGGTGGCGCTCTGCACCAACCAGTCCTGCATCGGCCGTGGCATCATCGGCCCGGACATGCTCGACCGGATCCACGACACGCTGCGCGACCATCTGGCGGCCGCCGGCGCGCATCTCGATCTGATCCTGCACGCCCCCGATGCGCCGCATGCGGCGACCGACCGGCGCAAGCCCGGCCCCGGCATGCTGCGGGAGGCACTGGCACAGTTCCGCGTCGCCCCGCATGATGCGGTGATGATCGGCGACAACCTGGTCGACCTGCAGGCGGCAACGGCCGCCGGGGTCGCGCGGATCCTGGTGCGGACCGGCAAGGGCGCGGCGATGCAGGCACGCGGCCTGCCGCCCGAAGTGCTGCCGGTGGCGGTGCGCGCCGACCTCGCCGATGCCGTCGACCGGCTGCTGGCGGACATGCCGCCGTGACCATGGTCCTGCCGCGGCAACCGCCGCGCCGGCCCGGCCGGGCCCTCTGGCGCCTCTGCAAGATCATCGTGGTGCTGGCACTGCTGGTTGCCGGCGCCTTCCTGCATTTCGTCGGCGAATTGCCGCGCGAAGGCCCGGATGCCGGGGTGAAGACCGATGCGCTGGTCGTGCTGACCGGCGGCACCGCCCGGGTCGGCATGGGGCTCGAACTGCTGGCCGAGGGGCGCGCCTCGCGCATGTTCATTTCCGGCGTCAACCCGGCGACCTCGAAATCGGCGCTGGCCGGCATCGCCGGCCATGCCGATCTGCTCGATTGCTGTGTCGACCTGGGCTTCGAGGCGGCCGATACCATCGGCAATGCGCTGGAAACCGCGCAATGGGTCGAGGATTACGGCATCCAGTCGCTGGGCGTCGTGACCGGCGCCTATCACATGCCGCGTGCCCTGCTCGAACTGAGCGAGGCGTTGCGCGGCCGTGTCGCGCTGGTGCCCTATCCGGTCTTTCCCGACAGTGTGAAGCTCGACCGCTGGTGGGCCTGGCCCGGCACGGCGAGCCTGTTGTTTTCCGAATTCGGCAAATATGCCGTGGCCCTGATCCGGGCGCGCCTGGGCGATCTCGCCAGCCGCCTCGTCGCGGAGTTCGACTGAATGCTGCTATTGCGCTCGGCCCTGTTCAACCTGGCCTTCTATCTGTGGACGGCCGGGATGATGATCCTCTACCTGCCCGCCATCGTCGGTCCCCGCATCGTCATCGTGCGCGGGATGGAGATGTGGTCGGACGGGGTGATGTGGCTGGGCCGTTTCGTCATCGGCGTCAAGGTCGAGATCCGCGGGACCGAGCATCTGCCTGCCGGGGCCTGCCTGCTCGCCGTCAAGCACCAGTCGGCCTGGGATACGGTGAAGGCGCATCACCTGGGCAGCGATCCGGCGATCGTGATGAAGGCCGAACTGCTGTGGATCCCGCTTTACGGCTGGTACTCGAAGAAGGTCGGCATGATCCCGGTGGACCGCACGGCCGGCGCCAAGGCGCTGAAGGGGATGCTGGCCGCGGCCCGTGCCGCGGCGGCGGCCGGCCGGCCGATCGTGATCTTTCCGCAGGGAACGCGGGTGGCGCCCGGGGTCTCGGTGCCCTACCAGCCCGGGGTCGCGGCGCTCTATCGCGATCTCGGCCTGCCGGTGGTGCCGGTCGCGCTCAATTCCGGCCTGTTCTGGCCGCGCCGGCAATTCCTGCGCCGGCCGGGTACGATCGTCGTAGAATATCTGCCGCCGATCCCGCCCGGCCTCGACCGTCGCCGTTTCATGGCCGAGCTGGAAACCGCCATCGAGACGGCGACCGACCGCCTGGTGGCCGAGGCGCAAGCAGGAGGATGACGCGATGATCGTGGATCGCATTGCCCATATCCAACGCTTCTCGGAGGCCGTGGCCGCTGGCGACGGCCCGGCCTTCGCGGCGCTTTTCACTGCCGATGCGACCTATGACGACGTCTTCTACGGCCCGTTCCATGGGCGCGACGCCATCGCGCGGATGATGTCGGACCTGTGGCATCGCGACGGCTGCGATTTCGTCTGGGAGATGCGGGACCCGATCGGCGACGACGATCGCGTCTATGTCAACTGGCTGTTCTCCTTCACCTCCCGCAAGGCCGAGACGGCGGGGCGCCGCGCGGTGATGCGCGGGGCCAGCCTGTTTGCCTTCGAAGGCGGCCTGATCGCCTCCTACCGGGAATGGTGCGATGGCGGCGCGACGCTGATCGGCCTGGGCGTGCCGGTGACCGTGGTCGGGCGGGTGCTGGGCCAGCGCGATGCCGCCCTGCGTGCCCGCCTCGATCCGGCCCGCCACCGCGTCGGCTGAGCGTGCCGGCCGGCGCCGGTACGCCGTTGCGACTACGCCGCCTTCGGTCGCGAGATTTCCTTCAGCGCCGATCCGGCCGCGCCCCCGGTATCGTGGCCGACCGCGAGGTCGCCCAGCGAGATGACGCCGACCAGCCGCTTGTTGCGGTCGACCACCGGCAGCCGGCGAATCTGCAGCAGGCCCATGTTGCGGGCGACGTTATCGGTATCCTCGTCCTCGAAACAATATTTCACATCGGCGGTCATGATCTCGCTGATCCGCGCGTCCGGCCCCTTGCCGGCGCCGACGCCGCGGATGGCAATGTCGCGGTCGGTGATCATGCCGACCAGCCGGTCGTTCTCGCCGACCGGCAGGAAGCCGACATCCAGCCGCTGCATCACCTGCGCCGCCTCGCGGATCGTCTGGCCAGGGCTCATGGTGCGCACGTCGCGGGTCATCGCGTCGCTGACTTTCATGATCTTCTCCTTGATGGATCGAGGCGCCTGCCCGCAGGTTGGCGGGCTCCGTGGCGGCGCCGATGCCGGGTGAACGTGACGGTTCCGCATGGGTTCCGGCCCTGCCCGGTGGAAAGCACCACCACCCCGAAAAGCAGGATTCCGAACTGCAAGACGTGATGATGCCGCTGCGCGATACCCTCGAAAGACGGCAGATCGCGGTCTATGCCGCGGCGATCGGCGCGGCCGTGGTCGCCGGGCTGTGGCTGCCGGCGACCACGGTCCTTGCCGCTGCGATCACTCCCGCCCTGGGGCTGATGCTGTTCGTCACCTTCCTGCAGGTGCCGCTGACCGATCTCGGCCGGGCCTTCGGCGATCGCCGGTTCCTCGCCGCGCTGGCAGTGGCCAATTTCATCGCCGTGCCGGCGCTGGTCGCGGTGCTGTTCCCGTTTCTGCCGGCCGATCCCGGGTTGCGGCTGGGCGTGCTGCTGGTGCTGCTGGCCCCCTGCATCGACTACGTCGTCACCTTCGCCCATCTCGGTCGCGCCGATTCCCGGTCGCTGCTGGCGGCCACGCCGATCCTGCTGGCGGGGCAGATGGCGCTGTTGCCGCTTTTTCTGCACCTGTTTTTGGGCGGCGAAGCGGCATCGGTCCTCAGGGCCGGCCCGTTCGTCGAGGCCTTCGTCTGGCTGATCTTGCTGCCGCTGGCGCTGGCCGCCGCCTTGCAGGCCCGGGGGCGGCGCAGCCCCGTGGCGCGGCGGGTCGTTGCGGGCTGCGGCCTGCTGCCCGTGCCGGCAACCGCGCTTGTGCTGTTCGTCGTCATCGCGGCCGCGATGCCGCTGATGGGTTCGGCCACGGCCGCCGTGTTGCAGGTCGTGCCGGTCTATGCGGTGTTCGCCGTCGTTGCGCCGCTGATCGGCCTGGGCATCGGCCGGCTGTTCGGTCTCGCCGCCCCGGCCGCCCGTGCCGTCGGCTTCAGCGCGGCGACCCGGAATTCGCTGGTGATCCTGCCGCTGGCCTTCGCCGTGCCCGATGCCGTGCCGTTGCTGCCGGCGGTGATCGTCACCCAGACGCTGGTCGAACTGGTCAGCGAACTGGTCTATGTCCGGGTGCTGCCCGCCTTCGGGCGATCCGCGGGTGCTGGGCTGTCCCCCGATTGAAGGCGGTTGGCGACGGCAAAACCGAAGGCTGCGGCCACGACGACGCCGGCACCGATCGCCCCGAGCAGCACGGCCTGGTAGGAGCCGGTGATCGACCACAGCAGGGCGGCGCCGACCGGCGCCAGGGCTTCCAGCATCGTTGCCGGCGTGCCGATGACGCCGTTCACCGCGCCATACCCATTTGGGGTCAGCATCTCGGGGACAGCGACGCCGCGAATGATCGTCATGATCCCGTTGGTGGCGCCGTAGAGAGCGGCGAATCCGGCCAGCGCGGCAAAGCCCGCCGGCAATCGCCACAGCAGCAGCAGGACCAGCGGCAGGGCGACGACGGTCGCCATCCCGATCGTCCGCAGCGGCCGGTCGCGGGCAAAAGCCAATATGGCAAGGCGCCCGCCGACCTGCGACGGGCCGATGATCGCCAGGGCGGCGACGATCGTGCCTGCCTCGAAGCCGCGCTCGAGCAGCAGCGGATAGAGGTGGAACGACATCGCCGAGAACAGGCCGCGATAGATCACGATCGCCACGAGCAGGCCCCAGAACACCGGCTGGCGCAATGCCCAGGCAACGGGACCGCGGCCGGTGCCGCGATGGGAACTGCCGGCGATGTCGAGGCGCGGGCGGATCACCAGCAGATAGAGCGTCATGCAGATGCCGATCTGCCCGCAGGACAGGGCCATCAGCCCGTGGCGCCAGCCGAACCGGTCGATCAGGAGTTGCAGCAGCGGAATGAACACCGTGCTGGCGAAGCCGCCCCACAACGTCAGCTCGGTAATGCCCTGGCGGGCATCCGGTCCCAGCCGCCGGGCGATCACCGCGAAGGCGGGCTCGTAGAGCGTCATCGCCTGGGCGAGGCCAATGCCGGCGAACACGGCATAGAGCATCGCCGGGCTGGTGACCTGCGACCAGGCGACCAGCAGCATGCCGCCCAGCGCGGCGCCGCATCCCATCACCAGCCGGCCATGGCCGCGGTCGATGGCGGCGCCGATCGGATAGGTCGCAAGCCCCGCGGACAGCAGCGCCACGGCCAGCGCGGCATAGATCGCCGGCTTGTCGGCGCCGATCGCCTGCCCCAGCGGTCCTGCCACCAGGGGAAAGCTGTAGTACAGCGTGCCGTAGCCGACGATCTGGCCGATGCCCAGCGCCGCAATGAAGCGGCGACGGGGCGCCGGCACCCCGTCGCCCGGCACGCCGCTGCCCGGTTTCGCTCCCTCTCCGGTCATCAGGCCGTTGCGCCGCAGCAGGCGGCCGGCGCCTTGGCACCCGCCGTGGCCGGCGTGGCGCTGCAGACCCCGGTCTCGGGCAGGACGAGCTTGACGGAGCGCGCCGCCTCGCGGTCACCGGCGATCTCGGCCACGACCGAGCGGACCTGCTCGTAGCCGGTGGCCATCAGGAACGTCGGCGCCCGGCCATAGCTCTTCGCGCCGACGATGTAGAATCCAGCCTCGGGATGCGACAGTTCGAGCACGCCATGCGGCGGCACGGTGCCGCATGAATGCAGGTTCGGGTCGATCAGCGGCGCCAGCGCCGGCGGCGCTTCCATGATGGGGTCGACGCTGACGCGCAGTTCCGTCAAGGCCGCGAGATCCGGGCGGAAACCGGTGGCGACGACGATCCGGTCGACCGTCAGCTCATGCGGCAGCCCGCCCAGTCGGCCGGTCACTCTCAGCCCCCCGCCGTCGGCGGCGATGCCTTCCGCTGCGAACGGTGCCAGCAACACCAGCCGTCCGTCCGCGATCGCCTTCTTGGCCGCGAGGCCCAGCGCGCCGCGGGCCGGCAACCGGTCGTTCAGCCCGCCGCCGAGCAGCCGGTCGATCCGGTCGCGCCGCACTGCCCAGCTGACCTTGGTTTCGGGCGCGGCCTGCTGCAGCGCCAGCAGGTCGAGCACCACGTTGATGGCGGAATGGCCGCTGCCGACCACCAGCACCCGGCGGCCGGCATAGCTTGCCGATGCGGCGCCGGCCACATCCGGGATGCCATAGGCGATCCGGTCGGCCGCCGCCCGCTCGCCCCGCACGGCCAGGCCGTCGGCCCCCATCGGGTTCGGGGTGAACCAGGTGCCGGAGGCGTCGATGACGGCACGGGCCAGCGCTTCCTGCTCGTCGCCGTCGCGATCACGCCAGCGCAGCCGGAACGGCGCGACCTCGCGGCCGGGCGACATGACCTTGTCGTAGCCGGCCCGGTTGACGCTGACCACCTCGGCCCCGAGCCGCAGATGCGGCGCGATCGCCGGATGGGCGGCGAGCGGTGCCAGGTAGTCGTCGACCAGCGCATCGCCGGTGGGCAAGGCGTCCGGGTGGGGCGCGGTCCAGCCGGTGCCGGCCAGAAGGCGCCGCGCCGCTGCGTCGATGTTGAACGACCAGGGCGAGAAGATGCTGACATGGCCCCAGTGCCGCACGGCGTGGCCCGGGCCGCGCCCGCGCTCGAGGATCAGCGGTGTCAGCCCGCGTTCCACGACATGGGCGGCGGCGGCGAGGCCCACGGGGCCGGCACCGATTATCGCAATGGGCAGGTCGGCGGTCATCTCGGGTTTCCTCATTCGCTGGGATGATTGATGCATTGATGATCAAGGTATAAGGGCAAAAAAAATCACGGACAGCAGGTTCTGGACGCCGCGGCCTCGTCGACCACGCGGCCGGAATCGACCAGGCACTGGGTGATCTCCATCCAGGAGTCGACGGCCACCTTGAAGGCTTCGCGGCCCTTGTCGGTCAGCGTGTAGACCTTGCGCTCGCGGCCCGAGACGATCTCGGCTTCCGAGGTGACGTAGCCGCCCTCCTCGAACTCGCGCAGCACCGGATAGATCGTGCCCTCGGTCGGCGAGCAGCAGCCGTTGGTCGTCTGCTCGACGGCACGGGCCACGTCGTAGCCGTGCATCGGCCGCTTGTGCAGCACGCACAGGATGAAGAATTTCGACAGGCTCATCTTGATCGTGCCGTTCCAGTACGCCCGGCTGGTAAAGTCGGGTGCGACCTTGGGAACGGGACGGGCGCGGGCTGCTGTCTTGGCCATGGCCGAATCCTTATACCTTGATGATCAATGGGTCAACCCTCGATGCACTGTCATCAAACCGTCTTTTGACCGGCCGCGGGAATCCCGCTATCCAAGGCTTACTATTTCGATAATCATGGAAATATGGAAACAAAGACCGTCATCGCCGCCCTGGCGGCCCTCGCCCAGGAGAACCGCCTGGCCGTCTACCGCCTGCTGGTCGAGCGCGGACCCGCCGGCGAGGCGGCCGGTGCGATCGCCCAGGCGCTGGGCATGCCGGCCTCGTCGCTGTCGTTCCACCTGGCCCAGCTGCGTCATGCCGGGCTGGTGCTCCAGCGGCGGCAGGGGCGGTCGCTGATTTATGCCGCCGACATCGCGGCGATGAACGCGCTGGTCGGCTATCTCACCGCGAACTGCTGCGGCAACCCGGCCGCGGCGGTCGTCTGCTGCCCGCCAGATGCCGTTCCCGTCCCCACCAGACGCAGCCGAGCCCGCACATGACCAGACCCTACAACGTCCTCTTCCTCTGCACCGGCAATTCCGCCCGATCGATCCTGGCCGAAAGCCTGCTGAACCAGATCGGCGGCGGCCGCTTTGCCGCCTACAGCGCGGGCAGTTTCCCGAAAGGCGAGGTCCATCCGCTGGCCATCGAGCTGCTCGCGAGCCTCCACCTGCCGACCGCCGGCCTGCGCAGCAAGAGCTGGGATGAATTCGCCGCGCCCGACGCGCCACCGATCGATTTCATCTTCACCGTCTGCGATGACGCCGCCGGCGAAGTCTGCCCGATCTGGCCGGGCAAGCCGGTAACGGCGCATTGGGGGATTCCCGACCCGGCCGCGGTGGCGGGCTCGGAGGACGTGCGCCGCAAGGCGTTCAGGGAGGCGCTGGCGGCGATGCAGGCGCGCCTGCGGCTGTTCACCAGTCTCCGGCTCGAGGCGCTCGACCGGCTGTCGCTGCAGCACGCGTTGGACCGGATCGGCAAGACGGAGGTGCCGGCATGACTGAAGCGGCGCGGCCGGGCCTCGGGGTGTTCGAACGCTGGCTGACGCTCTGGGTCGGCCTCTGCATCGTCGCCGGTATCGCGCTGGGGACCTGGGTGCCCGGCGCCTTCCAGGCGATCGGCCGGGTGGAACTGGCCCAGGTCAATCTGCCGGTCGCGCTGCTGATCTGGCTGATGATCGTGCCGATGCTGCTGAAGATCGATTTCGCCAGCCTCGGCCAGGTCGCCGGACAGTGGCGCGGCATCGGCGTGACCCTGTTCATCAACTGGGCGGTCAAGCCGTTCTCGATGGCGCTGCTCGGCTGGCTGTTCATCGGGTGGCTGTTCCGGCCGCTGCTGCCTGCCGACCAGGTCGACAGCTATATCGCCGGGTTGATCCTGCTGGCGGCCGCGCCTTGCACGGCTATGGTCTTCGTGTGGTCGAACCTGTGCGAGGGCGAGCCGAACTTCACGCTGACCCAGGTCGCCGTCAACGATGCGATCATGCTGGTGGCCTTCGCGCCGATCGTGGGCCTGCTGCTCGGCCTGTCGGCGATCACCGTGCCGTGGCCGACGCTGCTGCTCTCGGTCGTGCTCTACATTCTCATCCCGGTCGCCGCCGGCCAGGCGTGGCGCCGCTGGCTGCTCGCGCGCGGCGGCCAGGCGTCGCTCGACCGTGTTCTCGCCCGGCTGGGTCCGCTGTCGCTCGGCGCCCTCTTGCTCACCCTCGTCCTGCTGTTCGGTTTCCAGGGGACGCAGATTGTCGCCCAGCCCGGCATCATCCTGTTGCTGGCGGTGCCGATCCTCATCCAGGTCTATTTCAATTCCGGCATTGCCTATCTGCTGAACCGGCTGTTGGGCGTGCCCCATTGCGTCGCCGGGCCGTCGGCCCTGATCGGCGCCTCGAACTTCTTCGAGCTGGCCGTCGCCGCGGCGATCAGCCTGTTCGGCTTCAATTCCGGCGCGGCGCTGGCCACCGTCGTCGGTGTGCTGATCGAGGTGCCGGTGATGCTGTCGGTCGTCCGTGTCGTCAATGCCAGCAAGGGCTGGTACGAGCGCGGCGGATTGCGCGGGGCCGCCGGCTGAGGGAAGAATTGCTGTCGGCAGGACCGGCCGGAGGCAGCATGGCTTACGAGATCCGGATGGCGCGCGAGGCCGATGCCTCGGCGATCCAGGCGATCTACGCACCGCTCGTACGCGACACCGCGATTTCGTTCGAGGACGAACCGCCGTCGGTCGCCGAGATGGCCCGGCGGATCCGCGAGACCCTGGCAGTCTATCCCTATCTCGTCGCCGAGGAAGAGGGCGGCGTGCTCGGCTATGTCTATGCCGGTCCCCATCGCGCCAGGGCGGCCTATCGCTGGTCGGTCGACGTGACCGCCTATGTCGCCGCGGGCGGGCGGCGCCGGGGCGTCGGCCGGGCGCTCTACGGGGTGCTGATGGACACGCTGACCCGCCAGGGCTTTCATGCCGCCTATGCCGGTATTGCCCTGCCCAACGACGCCAGCGTGGCATTGCATGAAGCTGTCGGGTTCGAAGCGCTCGGCGTCTATCGCGAAGTCGGCTTCAAGCATGGCCGCTGGCACGACGTCGGCTGGTGGCGCCGGCCGCTCGCCCGGGCGACGCCGCCGGCCGAGCCGGCAACCTTCATGCAGGTCTGGCGTTCGCTCGGTACGTGATTTGTTCCAGGCCTGTGGATAACTTGCCGACCATCCACAGGGTATAACGGGGATATCACGAATAGTTTTTATATTTCATGTGTTTATCCGAAAAACCAGGGGAGAAACATTTCAAGAACATCAACATTGCGAGTCGCGCTGACCTGGGCGTAGAGTGAAAACATGCCCGTGACGGAGCCCCGGACATGATGCCGATCGCACCGGTTTCGCAGCAGATCTGGGAGATGAAGTACCGGTTGACCGATCCCGCCGGCAGGGCGGTCGACCGGTCGATCCCGGACATGTGGGGGCGCGTGGCCCGCGCGGTCGCGGCGGCCGAAGCCGATCCGGCCGCCTGGGAGCCGGTGTTTCGCGAGGCGCTGGAGGATTTCCGTTTCCTGCCTGCCGGCCGCATCCTCTCCGGGGCGGGGTCGCAGCGCCAGGTCACGCTGTTCAACTGTTTTGTCATGGGCACGCTGCCCGACGACATGGGCGGCATCTACGCGCATCTGCGGGAAGCGGCCCTGACCCTGCAGCAGGGGGGCGGCATCGGCTACGACTTCTCGACCATCCGGCCGAAAGGGGCCCCGGTGCATGGGGTTGGGGCCGACGCCGCCGGGCCGTTGTCGTTCATGGACGTCTGGGACGCGATGTGCCGCACCGTCATGTCGGCCGGGCATCGCCGCGGGGCGATGATGGCGACGCTGGCCTGCGACCATCCGGATATCGAGGCGTTCATCGACGCCAAGCGCGATCCCCGCCGGCTGCGGATGTTCAATCTTTCCGTGCTGGTCGGCGACGACTTCATGCGGGCGGTGCGCCAGGATGCACCGTGGCCGCTGCGCTTCGGCGGCACCATCCGGAAGACCGTGCCGGCCCGGGCGCTGTGGGACCGGATCATGCGGGCGACCTACGCCTATGCCGAGCCCGGCGTGATCTTCATCGACCGGATCAACCGCCGCAACAACCTGCATTATTGCGAGACGATCAGTGCCACCAACCCCTGCGGCGAGCAGCCGCTGCCGCCTTACGGCGCCTGCCTGCTGGGCTCGCTCAACCTGGCCCGGCTGGTCCGGCGTCCGTTCGCGGCCGACGCGGCGCTCGACCTTGTCGAACTCGATCGCCTGACCCGCGTCGCCGTGCGCATGCTCGACGACGTGATCGACATTTCCGGCTTTCCGCTCGAGCGGCAGCGGGCCGAGGCGATGGCCAAGCGCCGCATCGGCCTCGGCGTCACCGGCCTGGCCGATGCGCTGATCATGGTCGGGGCGCGCTACGGCAGCGGGCAGGCCGTCGCGCTGACCGAGGCCTGGATGGCGGCGCTGCGCCGCGCCGCCTATCTCGCCTCGACCGAACTGGCGGCCGAGAAAGGCGCCTTCCCGCTGTTCGACCGCGATGTCTATCTGGCAGGCGAAGCGATCCGCGACCTGGACGCGGACGTGCGCGCCGCCATCGCCCGCCACGGCATCCGGAACGCGTTGCTGACCTCGGTCGCGCCGACCGGCACCATCTCGCTGCTGGCCGACAACGTCTCCTCGGGGATCGAGCCGGTTTTCTCGTTCACGTACACCCGCTCGGTGCTGATGCCGGACGGTACCCGGCACGACGAGGCGGTCGCCGATCACGCCTACCGCCTCTATCGCCGGCTGAAGGGCGAGCAGGCGCCGCTGACCGAAGCCTTCGTCACCGCCCAGTCGCTGACCCCGGCCGACCATGTGCGGATGCAGGCGGCAGTGCAGAAATACGTCGACTCCTCGATCTCGAAGACCATCAACGTGCCCGAGGCGATCAGTTTCGACGCCTTCAAGGATGTCTATGCCCTGGCCTATGACAGCGACTGCAAGGGCTGCACCACCTACCGGCCGAACGATGTGACCGGCGCGGTACTGTCGGCGGCCAGCCCAGCGGCGGCGGACGCGGCCGGTGGCGCGCAGACCGCGGCCCCATGCCCGGAATGTGGCCAGGCGGCGCTGATCCGGCAGGAAGGCTGTGACGGCTGCACAGCCTGCGGCTATGCGAAATGTCGATGAACCTCAGGCGCCCTCGACCGCCAGCATCAGCCGGTGCAGCGCCTTGTCGCGGATGCCGATTTCCTCGAGATGCCGCACGGTGTTGACGAGGTAGTCGCGGCAGGGACCACGGGCGCCGGTGGCGCTCCGTATCCGCTCGACGATCGCGGAGTCGGCCAGCCGGCCGGCATATTGGGTGTGGTGCGGGTCGGCGACGAAGGCCAGGGCGGTCACCGGGCCCTGGTCGGTCGCCGCCTGGGTCAGGACCGGGCGATAGACGCCCGTCAGCAATTCGCGCCGCCACAGATAGTCGATGACGGCCGGTTCGTTGCTGGCAGATACGCGAAATGCCCGGCCGCGGCAGGATCCGCCGCGCTTCAGCCCCAGCACCAGCCCCGGATGCTCGCGCGTGCCGCGATAGTGATGCGACCAGACGCAGAACGCGCGGTGATAGCCGCGCAGCAGCGTGGTGCGGCTTTCCTCGAACGGGAAACCGGGGTCCCACATCAGCGAGCCGTATCCGAATACCCAGAGAGGCTCGGTGCCCTCGCGCTGCAGCTTGGGGCGCGGAACGACTTCCGAGGGGTCGAGGTTTTCCTCGGCGTCGAACGGAATCTGAACGATCTCAGCGGCGGACATTGACCAGGGCTACTCCGAGCGCGACCAGGGCCATGCCTGCCCAGGCCAGCGCCGACAGCCGCTCGCCGAACAGGAACCAGGCGACCACCGCGGTGCAGGGGGGCACCAGGTAGAACAGCGATGCCACCCGTGCCGCCGCCCCGCGGCGAATCAGAATATAGAGCAGGGTGATGGCCCCGAGCGAGAGGACAACGCAGAGCCAGGCCAGGGCGAAGATGAATTCCCCGCTCCAGGTGATCTTCATCGTCTCGAAGGCCAGCGCGAAGGGCAGCAGCGCCAGCGACGAGGCGGCGAACTGGATCGCGCTGCCGGTGCGCAGGTCCATATGGGCGCAGAAGCGCTTCTGGTAGAGCGTGCCGATGGTGATGCCGACCAGCCCCAGCACCGACAGCAGGTAGCCGAAAGTGGTGCCCTGGCCCTGGCCGAGCTTGGCCGAGACGACGAGGCCGACACCGGCCAGCCCCAGCAGGAAGCCGAGCCACTGCCGCCCGGTGACGGTCTCGCCGAGCAGGCGGCTGGCCAGCACGGCGGTGAACAGCGGCTGGGTGCCGACGATCAGGGCCGAGACGCCGGCATCGACGCCGTGGGCGATCGAGGCGAAGACGCCGCCGAGATAGACGGCGTGGACCAGCAGGCCGGCAATGGCGATATGCAGCGCGTCGGCCGGCCGCCGCGGCCAGGGGGCGCCGAATACCGTCGCGAACACCGCGATCATCGCCGCGACGATGCCGAAGCGCAGCGACAGGAAGGTCATCGGCTCGGCATAGGGCAGGCCGAGCTTGGCGCCGATGAAGCCGGTCGACCACAGCACGACGAACACGGCCGGGGCCAGGGCGAGCATGGCCGATTGCGACGACGAGGCGGGGGGAGCGGACATAAAAGCTACTCGCTGACGCGGACGGGCGCGGGGACCGTACAATTTGACAATTCCAGCGCCTGAGGAGAAACATGAACCCATGCCCAGGTCAATCGGCGTGCATCGGGTGCCGCGTCTGCATTTTTCGGCCGTAGCCTGTCTGCTGCTCGTCGTCCTGGCGCTGGCCGCGCCGCCGATCCATGCCCAGGTGCTGCGGCTGGGCTATACGCTGCCCCCCGATTCCCAGTACGGCGACGCCGCAAGCGCGATGGCCGACGAACTCGGCCGCGGCTCGTCGCAGCGGCTGAAGCTGCAGCAGTTTCCGAACGGTCAGCTGGGCGATGCGACGAAGATGGCCGCCGCGGTCCGCCGCGGCGAACTCGACCTGCTGATCGCCACCAGCGGCATCTTCGCCGCCCAGGTTCCCGACCTGCAGATCCTCGACCTGCCCTATCTGTTCGACGATTCCGCCCATGTTGCCGCCGTGCTGGCCGGACCGCTGGGCAAGCGGTTGATGGCGGCCGTCAATGCGACGGGTGTGATCGGCCTGGCGTGGGGCGACACCGGCTTTCGCGAAATCACCAACGCCAAGCGGCCGTTGCGCCGTCCGGAAGATCTCCAGGGCCTGCGCCTGCGGGTGATGGACAACCCGGTGCTGGCCGAGGGGCTGACGCGGCTGGGGGCCACCACGACCCGCGTCCCCTTCCTGGAACTGTTCGGCGCGCTGCGCCAGGGCGCGCTCGACGGCCAGGAAAATCCGCTGGGCGTCATCCTGTCGGTCGAATTGTGGCGGGTTCAGCGCTATCTGTCGCTGACCGATCATGCCGTGTCGCCGGCCCTGATCGTCGTTTCGCCGGCACGCTGGGGCACCCTGGTCGCTGCCGAGCGGACGCTGCTGACCGCGGCGGCGCAGGCCGGTGCCGCGGCGATGCGGGCGCGGTCGGCCGCCGATCGCGAGGCCGGCATCGCCCTGGCCCGCCAGCGCGGCATGGTGGTCGAGACCGACCCCGACCGCGCCGCCTTCCGTGCCGCCCTCCGTGCGGCCACGGCCGATTTCGCCCGGCGCTTCGACCCGGCCGAACTCGATGCCATCAGTCGTTATCCGCGTTAGCTGGAAGAACCCATGCGCTATTATCTGATCGGTGCGGCCGTCGTCGCCCTCGTCGCCGCCTATGTCGGCTACTGGTTCTATGCCGCGGGGCTGTTCCGCGACGGGGCCGAGCGCTGGGTGGCCGAGCGGCGCGCCGCAGGCTGGACCGTCGAACACGGCGAGATCGCGATGGGCGGCTTTCCCTTCCGCCTCGAAATGACCGTGCCAACCCCGCATCTGGCGGGCAACGGCCTGGACTGGCGCGGGGCCGGGCCGATCAAGATCGTGGTCCAGCCCTGGGCGCCGCGCCATGCGATCGCCGAGGCGGACGGCCGGCAGACCTTCGACCTGCTGGGACACAAGCTGGAGATCGATGCCAAGGTGCTGCACGGCAGCCTGCTGGCCGACCCGGCCGGCTGGCGCGACATCGTCGTCGAGGCCAAGCAGCCGACGATGATCGCCGACGGTCAGGCCCTGCCGGCGGCCCGCGCCCAGCTCAATCTGCGGCGGATCGAGGCCGGCACCGAAATATCGCTGATCGCCGAGCAGCTCGACCTGCCGGAAACGGTGCCGGCGCCGCTGGGCCGCCGCGTCGACCGTGTCGGCATCCTGGGCCAGGTCGACGACCGCTGGCCCGGGGGGCCGCTGCCCGCCGCGATCGCTGCCTGGCGCGACGCCGGTGGCGACATCGAGGTCAAGCGGCTCGAGATCGCCTGGGGGCCGCTGCGCCTCAACGGCGACGCGACCCTGGCCCTGGATGCGCAGGGCCGCCCGCTCGGCGCGGGGACCGTGACGATCCAGGGTGCCAAGGCGGCGGTTACCGCAATGGGCAAGAGCGGCTATCTGACGCCCGGTCAGACCACGGCGGCTGGCATCTTCGCCCTGACCCTGCCCGACGGCACCAAGGTGCCGTTCTCGGGCCAGGATGGCCGGCTGTTCGTGTTCGAACGGCCGGTCGCCACCCTGCCGGTGGTCCTGCCGCCGGCCCTGGTCAGGTAGCGGCGAGGAACCGGGCCAGCATCGGGTTGTAGGCGTCCGGCTTTTCGTAGAACGGCACATGCCCGGCATCGGGGATGATGTGGACCCGGCCCTCCCACAGATTGCCCCAGGCCAGCCCTTCGACATAGCCGTTGTCGAAGAACGGTTCGTCGGCGCCCTGGATGACGGCGATCGGCCTGGGCCATGCGGCGACGAAGGGCACCGCCGGCGTGCCTTCGGTGCCGGCGACGAAGGATTGACCGATCAGCGCGCGCAGCCGGCCGTCCGCCCGCTTGGCCGCCGCGACGAAGGCCGGGTCCAGCGGCAGTTTCAGCGAGGTGGTGTAGCGGGCGTAGGTTTCCGCCTCCTCGGCGGTGAATTCGGGCTTGAAGGTGAACGCCATCTGCGGTTGGGGCGTGAACACGCTCATCACGTCGGGGCCGGGGCCGCAGGGCGGGGTGCCGCTGATGGCGAGGCCGCGTATCCCGTCGAGGCGGCTGGCCACCTCGATCGCGATGTGGCCGCCCATCGACGAGCCGACGATGACCGGATCGGCGATGCCCAGTGCGGCCAGCACCTGCACGACGACGTCGGCAAGGCCGGTCAGCGTATAGGTGCGGGCCGGATCGGTCGCATTGTCTGACTGGCCGTGCCCCGGCAGGTCGACGGCGATGAAGCGGTAGTGCCCGGCCAGGTCCGAGCCCATCTGGTGCTGGAAGATCGCGCTGCAGGACGAATTGCCGTGCAGGAACAGGACCGCCGGTCCGGGTCCGCCGCTGTCGCGGGCGAAGATGCGGCCGTGGTCGGTCGCGATGAAGCTTTCTTGCATGGTCGTTGCCTCCGCTGCTGATTCAGGATGAAAGCCGGCGCAGCGCGGACCACAGGCCCCCCGGCCAGATCCGCACCACGACGATGATGACGACGGCGATGGCGATGTGTCGCCAGGGGCCCAGATCGACCGAGGCTTCCGACAGGAAGGTCAGGACCAGGGCCGCGACGACCGGCCCGTAGATCGAGGCCAGCCCGCCGAGCAGCAGGATCGACAGCAGCAGCGACAGCAGGCTGACGCCGAAGGCGTCGGGCGAGGCGATGCGCAGATAGGCGGCATAATAGGCGCCGGCGACGCCGGTGAAGAAAGCCGAGGCGGCAAGCGTCAGGATGCGCTGGCGGGCGACCGAAATGCCGCGGGCCGCGGCATAGTCGGGATCGTCGCGCAAGGCACGGATGGCAAGCCCGAGCCGCGAGCCGACGAAGGCGCGCAGGAAAGCGGTCGAGACGACCAGCAATGCCAGCGCGCCGAAGTAATAGCCGAGCTTGCCGTCGCGGGCGAGGTTGTAGCCCGGGATCTGGAAAGTCGGCAGGCCGACCATGCCCATCATGCCCCCGGTCAGCCCGGACTGGCTGACCACGAGTTGCAGCACCAGCTGGGCGAAGGCGAAGGTGACCAGGATGATGTAGATGCCGGAAAGGCGCAGGACCGGGATGGCGACGAGCACGGCGGCGAGGGTGGCGAGCACGCCCCCGGCCGCCAGTGCCGCCCACGGCGACCAGCCGGCCAGCTTGGTCAGGATGCCGTAACCGTAGACGCCGATCGAGAAGAAGGCGACATGGGCGAAGTTGAAGATCCCGCCATAGCCGAGCGACAGGTCCCAGTTCGAGGCGACCACCGCGTAGATGAAGGCCAGGATGAAGATGTGCCGCAGATACGGCACGGGAAAGACGAAGGGCAGGGCAGCCAGCAGCCCCAGCGCGGCCAGCCCGATGACGACACCGCGCCGGGTCATCGCCGCGCCCCGCCGAACAGGCCCTGGGGGCGCAGCATCAGCGTGCCGATCATGAACAGGAACAGGACGGACGGGGTCCAGTAAAGGCCGATCGCATAGGTCGAGACCGCCTCGATCAGCCCGATCAGATAGGCCGCGACGACCGGCCCGGCGAAGCGCGCGACCCCGCCGAAGATCACGACGACCATGGCCTTCAGCAGCGGATCCCCGCCCATCGCCGGCGACATGAAGCGGATGGCGCCGAGGAAGATGCCGGCGATGGCGGCAAGCCCCGCCGCCAGTGCGAAGGCGAGCGCATAGAGCCGCGCCGCGGGCAGGCCCATCAGCAGCGCCGCCTCGTGATTCTGCGCCACGGCGCGCAGGGCGGCGCCGAGCCGGGTGCGGCCGAGGAACAGCCAGACCGCCAGCAGGATCAGCGGGGTGATCGCGACGATTACGGCCTCGTGTGCCGACAGCGCGGCGCCGAACAGGTTGACGGTGCCGGTCGCCAGCGGCGGCAGCTGCTTGGGCCGGCCGCCCCAGGCCAGCAGCACCCCGTTCTCGATCAGGGTGGCGCCGGCCAGCGTGGTGATGACGGCGACCAGCACGACATCCTTGCGGCCGAGGAACGGCCGCACCAGCAGCTCGCAGGCGACTGCACCGACCGCCATCGCGGCGGCCACCGCGGCGACGATTCCGGGCCACAGCCCCCAGCCGGCACCGGCCGCCACCTGCCAGGCGACATAGGCGCCGAGCGTCATGAACAGGCCATGGGCGAAATTGAAGATGCCGAGGCTGGACCACACCACGGCCAGTCCCAGCGCCATGACGGCGTAGAGCGAGCCCAGCACGAGGGCCGAGACGGCGATGGTGACCAGCGCGTCGCCGCTCATGCCGCGTCACCGAAATAGCGCGACATGATCGCTGCCTCGTCGATCGTGGCGCTCGGGGCCTCCAGCACCACCTGCCCGCGATCGATCAGGGCCAGCCGCGGGCAGACGGCGCCGAGGAAACGCAGGTCCTGCTCGACCACCAGCATCGGCAGGCCGCCTCCGGCCAGTTCGGTGATCGCCGCGGCCAGCTCGCCGCGCACCTTCGGGGCCAGGCCCAGCGTCGGTTCGTCGAGGATCAGCAGCCTGGGTTCGGCCATCAGCGCGACGCCGATCGCCAGCATCTGGCGCTCGCCGCCCGAGAGGCCGTGGATCTTCTGGCGGCGGCGTTCGGCCAGCCGGGGAAACAGGGTCTCGATGCGGGCGCGGTTGGCCGCCTCGCGCGGCCGCGCGCGCCGGGGCCAGGCGCCGAGGGACAGGGCCTCTGCCACCGTGCAGTCGGGGAACAGCAGGTTGCCCTGCGGCACATGGACCAGGCCCAGCTCGACGATATGGCCGGGCTTCCGGTTGGTGATGTCGACGCCGTCGAACCGGATCGTGCCGCCGCGCGCCGCGACCAGCCCCGAGACCGTCTTCAGCAAGGTGGTCTTGCCATGGCCGTTCGGGCCGAACAGGCCGACGGTCTCGGCCGCGCCGATCTCCAGGTCGAGGGCGTGCAGGACGGTGACGCCGCCGTAACCGGCCTTCAGTCCGGCGATCTCAAGCAGCATGCCGGCCGGGTCCGAGATAGGCATCGATGACGCGGGGATCGCGGATCACGTCCTGCGGCGCACCGGTCGCGAGGACCACGCCCTGGTGCAGCACCATCAGCCGGTCGGAGACGCCGAGCAGCGCAGGCAGGACATGTTCGACCAGGATCGCCGCGGTGCCGCGGTCGCGCAGCCGGCGCAGGATGGCCATGATCGCCTGGATCTCGGGCGGGGCCAGCCCGGCGACCGGTTCGTCGAACAGGCAGAGCTTCGGGCCGAGCGCCAGGGCCGAGGCGATCATCAGCCGCTTGCGGTCGAAAACGGAAAGATCGGCCGCGATCCAGCCGATGCGCTCGGCCGGAAAGCCGACGAAATCCAGCGCGGCCTCGGCGCGGCGGCGGGCGTCGGCACTGGGCATGCGCAGGTCGTGCAGCGGTCCGGCCAGCACGTTCTCCAGCGAGGTCAGCGTCTCGAATGCGGTTTCGCGCTGGAAGGTGCGGACCAGGCCGGCGGCGACGATCGCCGGCGCCGGCAGGTTGCGGATCTCGCGCCCGTCGAAGCGGATCTCGCCGTCGTCGGCGCGCACGGGGATGCCGGTCAGGACGTTGAACAGGGTCGACTTGCCGCTGCCGTTCGGGCCGGCGATGCCGAGGATTTCTCCGGCGGCGACGTCGAACGAGACGTCGCGCAGCACGGCCAGCGCGCCATAGGACTTGGCGAGGTTGCGGACCGACAGCATCACGCCGGCCCGCCTTCCGCCGCCCCGGGCTCGACCCGGGGCCCAGGGTTCGGGGCCTCGCAAGCGACGACGTGCCTACCCTGGCTTCCCGCTGTCGCGGGAATGACGGTGATGGGCATGGAAACCTGCGGCACCCGTCAGTTCTTCATCCACGGCGGCAGCTTGAACTCGCCCGTCGCATATTGCGGAGGCGAGAGCAGCACGCGATCGCCTTGCCACAGCTGGTAGAATTGCAACGGGACATGGGCGTCGTCCTGCACGGCCAGATGCGTCTTCTGGTCGAAGGCCATCTTGCCCTGCGCGGAATCGAGGGTCATCGCCCCCATCGCCTTGCCGATCGCCTCGTGCTTGGCCGGGTCCTTGACCTGTTCGAGCGCCTTCAGATAGTGCCAGGCCATTTCGTAGAGCATGACGCCATAGGGGCCGCCCTCGGCGCCCCAGCGCGCCTTGTATTGGGCGAGGCGTTCGCCGGCCAGCGGGTATTTCGGGCTGCGGATCGGGCCGCCCAGCAGGTTGTAGAGCACGCCGGTGGCGTTGTTGCCGGCCAGCTTGACGAATTCCGGCACCGAGGGCGCGTATTGCAGGAACACCAGGCTGTTGGTCGGCGCCTCCATGAACTGGTTCATGAACGTGGCCGAATTTCCGGGCAGGTAATCGGTGTTGATGACGACGTCGGGCGGGTCCTGCCGGACCTTGGCGAGAATGACGCGCCAGTCGGTGACCTCGCCGAACGGCACCAGCTCGTCGACCGTGATGGTCCACCCGGCCTTGGCGAATACCTTCTTCATGCCTTCCGAGATCGTCTTCGAATAGGCGTTGTCGGACGAGACGATGGCGACCTTCTTGCTGGCCAGCTTGATCTTGCCCGCCTTGGCCAGGCCCTCGACGAACGGCGTCACCTGGGTCTCGTAACCGTCGAACGACGGCGTATAGGACCAGCAGCACCAGAATTTCGCCGGATCCGGCGCGATGATCGCGCGGGTCTGGCCCGACGGGCCGGCGATCAGGAACGGCATGTCGGCGTCGGCCATCAGGTTGATCTCGAAATTCGAGATGCTGGCATAGCCGGTCAGGATGACCTGGACGTCCTTGTCGGCCAGCAGGCGCTCGACCGCCGAGGTCACCGCATTGGCCGAACCGTCCTTGACGTCGACGGCCATGACCTCGAACGTCGAGCCGGCGATGCCGCCCTTCTTGTTGGCTTCCTCGACGGCCATCGTCACGCCGTGGACATAGTCCTCGCCGTCGCCGCTGGCCGGGCCGGTCAGCGGTGCCAGCACGCCGAGCTTGACGGTCGCGGCATCGGCCGCGCCCGGTACTGCCCACAGCAGCGCGGCCGCCGCCGCCGCGCCCAACAGCCTGCCCCGTGAAATTCCGAACATGATTGCCCCTCCTGCCTGAACAGGAGGGATCGTAGGCCCAACCGGCCGCGCCGATCCCCTAGCAGGGTTGCTAGGTCGGCTTCAGATCAGGCGCAGCCGATGCGCCTTCAGTGCGGCGTGATGCTTGTTGGACGCGTCCATCTTGCGGATCGCCGACTGCAGGTGGAAGTTCACCGTGGCGACCGAGCGGCCCAGGATGCAGGCGATCTCGCCCGATGTCTTGCCGTCGGCGGTCCAGGCCAGGCATTCGCGCTCGCGCTGGGTCAGGGCCTGGGGCTCGGCGCTGCCGCGCACGGCCAGCTGTTCGATGCAGCGGGCGTGAACCGCCTGGGCCAGCGCATGCAGCGGCAGCACCGCGGCGGCCAAGGCGTCGCCGAACTCGGCCTGGCGCGGATGGGAGATCGAGAAGATGCCGCAATCGCCGTCCGGCCCGTGCACCGGAATCGTGTAGCCGTGGACGATCCCGAACGATCCCGCCTCGCCGAAGAACGTCTGCCGGGGTTTGTCGAGCGTGGCGAGATAACCCTGGCCGCCCCACTGGAAGGGGCGCCGCGCGCGTTCGCCCACGGCGACGACGGTGTCGAGCGACTGGTAGCGCTGCCGGACATAGCGGGCGTGCCATTCTGCCGGATAATTCGTAATGAACACGAGCTGGCTGGCCCGGCTCAGCCGCTCGCCGCAGCGGGGGCTCGTGCCATAAGAGAAGAACATGAATCCGGCATCGGCAACCAAGTCCGCGATCGCGGTGCGCAGGGCATTGTCGTCCGGCAGAGAGTCGAGTTGGCGCGATACCGCCTCGTATCTGGCGATATCGATCGATTTGCGGCCCGGGCCGGTGTCCGGGGCCGCCAGGCTGGCTGTCTGGGGGCCGCCCATGTCGTGCATGCCTCACCCTGCGTGTTGCCCGCAGTCTAGCGCCGGCCATGGCGGCCCCGCAACCTAGAGCGGTTTGCGGCCGATCATGGCGCAAGCCGGGCAGAAGCCGACGAAGCCGGTGAGGGCGGCCGCCGCGCCGGCCGCGATCAGCCCATAGCCGAGCGGGGTGCCCGGCAGGGCGATCGCGCCGGCGGCGATCAATCCGGCCGCCGCGGCGATCCGCAGGCCGCGTTCGACGGCGCCGACATTCTTGCGGTAGAGCATGGCGGGTTCCTCCTTGCCGATGGTCTCACCGGTAAGGAGGGGCCGGGTGCGGAAAACGATTCAGTTTTTTGTCGGTGTCCGGCCGAAATCGGGCGCGGCGGTTTCCTGGCCGGCATCGATGATCTCGCGCCGGATCGCCCGCGTGCGGGTGAACAGGTCCTGCAGGGCCTGGCCGTCGGACCAGCGGATCGCGCGTTGCAGCGCGAACAGGTCCTCGGTGAACCGCCCGAGCATCTCGAGCACCGCGGTGCGGTTGTTCAGGAACACGTCGCGCCACATCACCGGGTCGGAGGCGGCGATCCGGGTGAAGTCGCGGAAACCGCCGGCCGAGAAGCGGATGACGTCGTTGTGGGTGACGGTTTCCAGGTCGTCGGCGGTGCCGACGATGTTGTAGGCGATCAGATGCGGCACATGGCTGGTGATCGCCAGCACCAGGTCGTGGCGATGGGCATCCATGATCTCGACCTTGGAGCCGAGCACCCGCCAGAACGCCGACAACCGCTCGATCGCCGCGGGATCCGAACCCGGCGCCGGGGTGATGATGCACCAGCGATTGCGGAACAGCGAGGCGAAGCCGGCCTTGGGGCCGGAGTTCTCGGTGCCTGCCACCGGATGGGCCGGTACCAGATGCACGCCCGCCGGCAACAGCGGGCCGAGATGGTCGATGACCGACTGCTTGGACGAACCGGTATCGGAGACGATCGTGCCGGGCTTCAGGAACGGGGCCAGTGCCTCGCCGGCGGCCCGCATCGCGCCGAGCGGGATCGCCAGGATGACGAGGCCGGCTTCAGTGAGGACGGTGCCGGGCTCGGTCATGGCCTCGTCGACCAGGCCCAGTTCGAGTGCCTCGGCGCAATGCTGGGCGCTGGCGTCGACGCAGACGATGCGGCGGGCCAGGCCATGCTCGCGAATCCCGCGGGCGATCGAGCCGCCGATCAGCCCGATGCCGACCAGGGCGACGGTATCGAACATCGGCGCGGTCATGCCAGTGCCGCGGGATCGACCAGCGTGTCCGGGTGTGCCGCCAGGAAGTCGGCCAGGGCGGCCAGCACCGCCTCGTTCTCCTCGTCGGTCCCGAGGCTGAGCCGCAGGAACTGCGGCAGGCCATAGCCGGCGACCGGGCGCAGGATCAGGCCGCGCTGCTGCAGGAAGCGGAAGGCGGCAGCCGCATCGTGGGCACCCTCGGTGAAGCGGATCAGCATGAAATTGCCGACCGAAGGCAGGGTCGACAGGCCCAGGCGGGCGATGCCGTCGGCCATGCGGGCAAGCCACTTGTCGTTATGCCGGCGCGCCGCCTCGACCCAATCGGCATCGGCCAGTGCCGCGACCGCCGCCGCCTGCGCCGGCGCGTTGACGTTGAACGGGCCGCGCATCCGGTTCATCACATCGATGAAGGCTTCCGGGCCGTAGGCCCAGCCGACCCGCATCCCGCCCAGGCCGTAGATCTTCGAGAAGGTGCGCAGCACCACGGTGTTGTCGGTCGTCTCGACCAGTTCCATGCCCGCCGAATAGTCGTTGCGGCTGACATATTCGGCATAGGCGGCATCGACCACCATCAGCACGTCGGCGGGCAGGCGGTCGCGCAGGCTGCGCAATTCGGCCGCGGTCACGTAGCTGCCGGTCGGGTTGTTCGGATTGGTGACGAAGACGATGCGGGTGCGCGGGGTGACCGCGGCCAGCAGCGCCTCGATATCGGTGCGGTAGTCGATCTCGGGCGCCATCACCGGCTCGGCCCCGGCGGTCCTGGCCGAGATCGCATACATCAGGAAGCCGTGGCGGCTGAACAGCACCTCGTCGCCCGGCCCGGCGAAGGCCCGCACCAGCAGGCCGATCAGTTCGTCCGAACCGTTGCCGACGACGATGCGATCGGCCGGGATGCCCCATTTCGCCGCCAGCGCCTCGCGCAGATCGCCATGGCCGCCATCGGGATAGCGGTGCAGTTCGGCGGCCAGCGCCATGTAGGCCGCGACCGCCTTGGCCGACGGCCCGAGGGGCGATTCGTTTGACGACAGCTTGGCGACCTTGGTCACCCCCTCGACCTTGGCTTCGCCGCCCTTGTAGGGGACGATGTCGAGAATACCGGGTTGGGGCTTGGGCAGCGGCACGGCGGCAATCCTTCAGGCAAGAAAAACGTCAGCCCGGCGGCAGGCAGGCATAGGAACCGATACTTATCAGGCGATGCAGCGCGCCGCCGCTGTCGGCCAGCGCCTGGGCCAGCCGGGGATCCTGTTCGGCGACGAAGCTGCGGATCTCGAACAGCAGATGGCTGCCGCGGCCATCCTCGCGCACGGCGATGATCTGGCCTTCGAGGCCGGCGCGTGCCAGCTTGCCCGACAGCGTGCCGCGCGACATCTGGTCGGAAATCGTCGCGACGACGAGGCTCAGATCCTCGCCGGACGGTTCGGGGGTGGCGGTCGCGATAACGTAGGAGGTCAGCTCCTCGAACCGGCCGGGCGGGTCGGCGAGGCCGGGCAGGCGGGCGACGACCCGGGGCGGCAGCCCGTCGCCGAGCGCCGCGGCCTCGACCGCGATCGAATCCCACCAGGGTTCGGCGTCGCCTTCCGGCGGCAAGGGCAGCACGCCCACGGTGCCGGGCTGGGTGGTGACGCCGCGCAACACGACCGGTGCGGTCCGGTGCAGCGACATCTCGATGGTCGAGCCGAAGTGGTTGCGCGCCAGATCCCAGTAGCCGACGGATTTTTCCGGTGCCAGCACCGCGACATGCAGCGGTGCCTGCAGGTGATAGAGACCCCCGGTAATCTCGCGATAGACCCGGGCCAGGGTCGCGGCCGGCAACTGCCCGGCGTGCCGCGCCAGCAGGCGTTGCATCGTCACCGCCTCGCGCCCCGGCCGCAGGAAGCGGGTGCCGCGGGTCGGCGGCAGGCTGGCGGCAAGCCGTGCGGTCAGTTCGGCGCGCTCGCGCAGCAGATCGTGCAGCCGGTCGTCGAGCGTGTCGATGTCGCGGCGGATCGCTTCCGGGTCGGATATGGCAGAATCGGCGGGAATGTCGCTCATGTCGGGGGCAATCCCTCCGGGTGGGCCCGGGGCGTAGAACATGGGTAATCGAGGGGTTTCCTGTTTAAGGGTCGCACGCGGCAAAAGCAAAGGAAAGATCGTGCATGAATCTTGACGTCGACCCCATCGCGGCGTAACAATCCACGCCGATCCGTGGTGATTTGAGCCGACCGGCTTGCGGCCACGTTAAACAAAGCGCTAAAAGGTCGGGTGTCGCAAACCCCGGCCCTTTGGCGTCCGGGGTTTTTTTGTCCCTGGCAGCCGGCATTGCCGTCGCTGCCGCAAAGGGGGGAGCGGCAAGAATGAACACGGCGCCCATGCCTGGCACGGCGACGGCGACGGTCGAGGCCGACGGCGCGGTCGAAGCCCGTGCGACGCTCGGGCTGGACCAGCCGCTGCGGCTCGATTGCGGGCTCGATTTCGGGCCTTTCTCGATCGCCTACCGCACCTATGGCCGGCTGAATGCGGAAAAGTCGAACGCCATCCTGATCTGCCACGCACTGACCGGCGACCATCACGTGGCGTCGAACAATCCGCTGACCGGCAAACCCGGCTGGTGGCATGTGATGGTCGGGCCGGGCAAGGTCATCGACACCGACCGCTATTACGTCGTCTGCTCGAACGTCATCGGCGGCTGCATGGGATCGACCGGCCCGAAGGAGGCCGATCCGCGTACCGGCAAGCCCTATGGCCTGACCTTTCCGGTCATCACCATCAACGACATGGTGCGCGCCCAGGCCCTGCTGCTCGACCATCTCGGCGTCGGCGACCTGTTCTGCGTGATCGGCGGCTCGATGGGCGGCATGCAGGTGCTGTCCTGGGCGGCGTTGTTTCCCCGGCGGGTCTTCGCCGCGATCCCGATCGCCTGCGCAGCGCGCCATTCGGCGCAGAACATCGCCTTTCACGAGGTCGGCCGCCAGGCCATCATGGCCGACCCGGAATGGCGCGCCGGCGCCTATCTCGACCTGGGCACCAACCCGCGCGCCGGCCTGGCCGTCGCACGCATGGCCGCCCACATCACCTACCTGTCCGAAGCCGCGCTGCACCGCAAGTTCGGCCGCGCCCTGCAGGACCGCGAGCGCGTCACCTACGGCTTCGAAGCGGACTTCGCGGTCGAAAGCTATCTGCGCCACCAGGGCTCGGCCTTCGTCGAACGCTTCGACGCCAATTCCTATCTCTACATCACCCGGGCGATGGACTATTTCGATCTCGCCGCCGAGCATGGCGGCTCGCTCGCCCGGGCATTCCAGGGCACGAAGACGCGGTTCTGCCTGGTCTCCTTCACCTCCGACTGGCTGTTTCCCACTTCCGAATCGCGCGAGGTCGTCCAGGCGCTGAACGCGGTGGCCGCGAACGTCTCGTTCGTCGAGATCGAGACCGACAAGGGGCATGACGCGTTCCTGCTCGACGAGCCGGAGATGTTCAAGACCCTGGGCGGCTTCCTCGAAGGTTGCGCCGAGCATCGCGGGATCGGCCGGAAATGAGCGCGCCTTCGGATATCCGCGGCGATCTCCGGCTGATCGCCGAAATGGTCGACCCCGATACCCGGGTGCTCGACATCGGCTGCGGCGACGGCCAGCTGCTCGAATATCTCGGCCGCAGCCGCCGTGTCGACGGCCGCGGCATCGAGATCGGGCAGGCCGGCGTCAATGCCTGCGTCGCCCGCGGCCTGTCGGTGATCCAGGGCGACGCCGACAACGATCTCAGCGCCTATCCCGACGAAGCCTTCGATTACGTCATCCTGAGCCTGACGCTGCAGGCGACGCGCAATCCGCGGCTGGTGCTGAACGAAATGCTGCGGATCGGCCGGCGGGCGATCGTCTCCTTTCCCAATTTCGGCCATTGGCGGATCCGCCGCTGGCTGTTGTTCCGGGGCACGATGCCGATGACTGATGCGCTGGCCGATCCCTGGTACGCCACGCCCAACATCCATCTGTGCACGATCCGCGACTTCGACAATCTGTGTCTCGAACTCGGCATCCGTATCGAGCGGCGGGTGGCGGTCTCGGGTCCGGCGACCGAAGGCGGCTACCGACCCGTCTCGCTGTTTCCCAATCTGTTCGGCGAACAGGCCGTTTACCTGCTGTCGCGCCGCCGCTAATCTTCGCCGCGGGGATCAGTTTGGGGGATGCCGATGAGGGCTAGCCGACGCAGCCTGCTGCTTGGGACCGCCGCCGCCCTGGTCGCGGGCTGCACCCTGCCGGAAGCGCGCGATCCGCTCGACCGCCGCATGGCGCGGCATATGGACGAACGGGGTATAACCGCTGCGTCCTTTGCCGTCGTCGATGGCGGCGCACTGGTGCTGGCCGACGGTCTCGGACGTACCGCCGCCTCGCTTGGCGATCCGACCACGCCGGCCACGCTGTTCCAGGCGGCCTCGATCTCGAAATCGGTCACCGCCGCGGTGGTGCTGGCGCTGGTGGCACAGGGCCGGCTCGATCTCGACCGCAATGTCGCGGACTACCTGAAGCGCTGGCGGCTGCCGGAAAGCGAACTGACGCGGGGCCGGCCGGTGACGCTGCGCCGGCTTCTCGCCAATACGGCCGGAACCAACGTGCCGGGCTATCGCGGCTATCCGCTGGGCGCCAACCTGCCGGACACGATCGCGATCCTGTCGGGCACGGCACCGGCCAACTCGGCGCCGGTGCAGATCGTCGGGGCCCCGGGCGGCGGCTGGTCCTATTCGGGGGGGGGCTACGAAATCGCGCAGGCGGCGATCGAGGACGTGACCGGCGAAAGCTTCGGCGTCGCCGCCAACCGCCTGGTCCTCGGGCCCTACGGGATGGGGCGGGCCACCTTCGCCCAGCCGCTGCCGCCCGAGACCGAAATCCTTGCCGCCCGTGGCTACGCTGCCGACGGCCATCCGTTCCCGGGCGGCGGGCTGATCTATCCCGAACTCGCGGCAGCCGGGCTCTGGTGCTCGCCCTCCGATCTCGGGCTGTTCGCCTGCGGCCTGATCGACAGCTATGCCGGCCGGTCCGGCGCGCCCTTGCCGCGCGATCTGGCGACAGCGATGATGCAGGCCGTCGACGGCGAGCGCTATGGTCTCGGGGGCGGTCTGCTTCGCACCGCCGACGGCACGCCGGTATTCGTCAAGGAAGGGGCCAATGCCGGCTTCCGGTCCTGGCTGACCATCCTGCCGACCGAGGGCAAGGCCGCGGCCATCATGACCAACAGCGATCGCGGCAACGAGCTGTTCGCCCCGTTCTTTGCCGAGGTGGCGGCGATCTGGGGTTGGCCGCAATTCGCCCAGCCGATGTTCTCCGTCGGCTAGAAGCCCAGCGCGCGCGTGCCGGCCACCAGGCCGACCGCGCCGGCGACGGCGATGAAATCGTTTCCCGTCGCGCGCATCAGGCCGACCGCCGCGGCCAGGCCCAGCCACTCTGGCGGGCCACCCTTGGCCGCCGCCGGCCCGACGATGGCGCCGATCAGCGCGATCGGCATCGCCCGCAGCCAGGCTTCGACCCGCGGCGTGATCGCGACATAGCGCATCAGGAAGAAGCCCGCCGCCCGGCAGCCATAGGACAGGATGCCCAGGAAGCCGATGGCGGCCAGAATCTCAGGCCGGATCGGCACGGCGCAGCGCCCCCGCCAGGCTGCCGGCCAGCGCGCCGGACAGGATGTACCAGGGACCCGGCACCAACCGGTCGACGATGACCGCGACCCCGATCCCGGCGATCAGCGGGGCGATGCCGCCGGCCCGGCGGAAGAACGCCAGGGCCATCGTGGCGAAGAAGGCCGGCAGCATGAAATCGATGCCGAAACGCTGGGGGTCGCCGATCACCTGCCCCCCGAGATGTCCGAGGGCCGTGGCGGCAGTCCAGCTCAGCCATAGCGCCGTGCCGCTGCCGGCGAGGAAGGCTGCGTCGGTTCGTCCGGCCGCGTGCTCGCGCAGGGCCAACGCCCAGTTGCCATCGCCCAGCACGAACAGCGATGGATAGGCCTGCGCGGCCGGAAGCGGCCCGAACCATGGCCTGAGCGCGGCGCCCAGCAACAGGTAGCGCGCATTCATCGCGACTGTCGTCAGCCCGATGGCGGCCCAGGGCAGCGGGTCGGTCCAGACCGCCAGCGTCGCCATCTGGGCACCACCGGCATTCAGCCAGGCCGAAAACAGAACGGCCTCGGGCCCCGTGAGCCCGCGGGCAGAGGCCATGACCCCGAAGGCCAGGCCATAAAGCGCGACCCCGGGGGCCAGCACCAGCGAGGCGGCAAGGCCGGCGCGAAAGCCTGCAAGCGTGAACGGCGGAATCGTGGTCTGCGACGCCATGGCCGACAGGGTGCCTTATTCTGTAACCAGTGTAAATAGTTTTCCAGGTTACAGTGAAATCGGCTTGCGTGGGAAAAATGCCCACGCTATGTAGTTGGTCGTGGGCAAAAATCCCACGTCCTTGACCCAGTAGCGAGTGTCGCCATGATCGCCGCCTCCCCCTTCCAGGACGTACAGGCCCTCCGCGCCTATCCCGCCGTCCTGGGCGACGATCCGGGCGATGAGTTGGACAGCCTGGTGGCGCGGCTGGAAATGCCGGCCGCCCGCCGGCTGTTCGACGAGGTCTCGCGGCCCGGCGCCAGCCAGCGCAGCCGGCGTCTGCGCCGTCTGCTGCTCGACCGGCTCAACGACGCCCGACCCGATCGCGCGCAACGGCTGTTCACCAGCCTGTTCGAACCGTTCCTGTCGACCGATCTCGATCTGCTGCGGGCACCGTTCCCGGTGCCCTGGCTGATCACCCGCCCCGACGTGGCCGCGTTCTGGTCGGTGCTGGCGGCCGTGCCGTTGCGCCGGCTGGTGCCGACGGTCGGTGCGGAACTCGACCTGATGTCGCGCGATCAGCTGGTCGAAGACGCGCTCGACTGCCCCGCCGCCCTGCGACGTCGTGACGAACTTGCGCGCGTCGCCGCCGATGCGCTCGACACCGCGCTGATGTCCAGCAGTGCGACGCGCGACATTCTCGCCCATGTGAACGCGGCGCGCCGGCGCCTGATCGCCTGGCCGCATCTCGACCCCGAGGACGTGCGCCCGCTGGTCAGGGCGGACGTGGCGCAGTTCGTGACCCTGTTGCGTTTCGGCGCCCTTCTCGGGCCGCAGCTGCGCCTGGTCCGTCGCCGCACCGCCGAGGTCGCGGGCGGCGATGCCGCCGTGCTGCGGCAGGCGGTTGCGATATCCCAGGCGCAGGCCGTCGCGGCGACATTGCTGGGGCCCGAACTGGCCGCCGATGCCGCGGCCATTCCGGCCCTGGCGCTGCATGCCAATGTCGCCTATCTGCCGGTGGCGGCAACGCTTGCCCGCCGGCCGGAGGATCCCGCGGCGCCGGCCACGGCGACCGCCCTGCTCGGCCATTATGCGGCCTGCGTCCAGGTGCTGGTCAAAGCCATGTCCCAGTCTGGCGGCATCGATCGACCGCGGGCCGAAGCCTGGCTGGTGCGTCACGGACGCCTGCGCGATGCCCTGGTGGCAACCGGTCTCACCGACCTGGCCGGCCATCCGCTCGCGCTCCGGCTCAAGGCGATCGCCGCGCCGCTCGACGAACTGGTCGAACACGCGCTGTGCCCGGCGGCGCTGAAGGGGGCGACGGCCATTGCCGACCAGCAGGCGACCGAGATCGGCGATATCGACTGGCTGTGCCGCTGGATCCGCCAGTGGGAAGGCCAGATGCGGCGCGAAGGCCGGCTGACCGCCTTCACCATCGCCTGGCGGGCGCGGCTGGCCCTGGCCCTCGAACAGGGCGTGCATCGCGCGATCCGCGAATCCGGGGAACTGAGCGAGGCGCATGCGCTGTCCCGGTTGCGCCTGCTGGGCCGGTTGGGCCGCCTGCACGCGGCCGCCGGGTTCGACATCGCCGAGGCATTGCCGGCGACCAGCCATACCATGCTGACGATCTGCGAGACCGCGATCCACGCCGAGTTCCGCGGCGAGGGCCGCCCGCATCTCGACGACCGTGCCATCGTCGCAACCTTCGTGGCGCGGGTCCGCGCCGAAGCCGCGCGTACCGCGCGGCGCTGGACGTCGCCCGACCATCAGCGGCTGATCGCGCTGGCGGCCCGGGCCGGATACTGAGCTACCGACCAGGGGGATACCTGATGACCGTCGATTTTCCGCGCCCGAACCGGCGCGGCATTCTCGCTGCCCTCGGCAGTGTTCCACTGGCCGCGGGGGCGTGGCACCTTGGCCGCGTCGAGGCGGCAACCACCTGCGTACTGTCGCCATCGATGACCGAAGGACCCTACTGGGTCGACGAGAAACTGAACCGGTCCGACCTGACCACCGGCACGACGCGGCCCTCGGTGACGCAGGGGACACCGCTGACCCTCAGCATCAACGTCCTCAGCTACGGGTCGTCGTCCTGCACCCCGGCAGCCGGCGTCCAGATCGACCTGTGGCATTGCGACGCGATCGGCGCTTATTCCGACGTGTCGGCCAACAGCACCGTCGGCCAGACCTTCCTGCGCGGCTACCAGACCACCGATGCCAACGGACAGGTGACCTTCACGACGATCTATCCCGGCTGGTACTCGGGCCGCACCGTCCATATCCATCTGCGCGCCCGCGTCTATGATGCTGCGGGCAACACCACCTACAACTTCACCAGCCAGCTGTTCTTCGACGACACCGTGACCGACGCGGTGTTCGCCTCGGCTCCCTATAACAGCCGCGGCACGCGCGACACCCTCAATGCCCGCGATTCGATCTACAACAACCAGACCAGCGCACTGCTGTCCCTGACGCGTACGGCATCGGGCTATGCCGGCGCGATCTCGATCGGCTTGTCCGGTCTGCCGGCCGCCACGACGACGGCGATCACCCCTGCCTCCGGCTTCTGGTACACCGCCACCGCCGGCGGCCGCGGCGTCGGGTTCGAACTCAATGCCGCCGGCACCCGCGCCTATGTCGGCTGGTACACATACGATTCCCAGGGGCAGGACATCTGGTACGCCGGCAATGCGACCTACGCCGGAACGACCTGCAGCGGCACGCTGTCGCAATATGCCGGTGGCACCGCGCTGGCCAGTCTCGGCGGCAGTGCCGCGACCGCCGCTTCGCTCGGCACGGTCGCCAGTTTCAGCCTTGCCTTCACGTCGTCGTCGGCCGCCACCGCCAGCATCACCACGGCTGCGGGCACGACCGCGAGCTACGCGCTGACGCGCTACCCGCTTGACGGCAGCTCGATCTCGTCGCCGCCTTCCTGGGTGCCGCAGACCGGGTGGTGGTACAGCGCGGCCTATCCCGGGACCGGCATCTTCCTCGAAAGCCAGGGTCAGGTCACGATAGGCGGCGAAACCTATACCCGGCTGTTCATGGTGGTGCTCAGCTATGCCACCGATGGCCGCGCGGCCTGGTATGCGACGGGCGGTCTCTATGGCCGCGTCACCAGCGCCGGTGGCACGCTGCCCGTATTCGCCGGCACGCTGAACGAATATGCCAACGGACCCACCCTGACCGGCAATGGCACCGGCACGCGCGTCGCCGGCGAGCGCGGCTCGATCTCGGCCGTGTTCTCGTCGACCTCGGCCGGCAGCGTGACCCTGCCGAGCGGCGCGGTCATGGCGATCCAGCGGTTCTCCGCGTTCTGACCGGGATGGGGCTGACACGGCGCCGCCTGCTGGCTGCGCTGGCGGGGGCGGCCCTCGTGCCGATGCCTACCCGTGCGGCGGTGCTGCCCTCGTCGGGCTTCTGGTATACGACCGGCATGGGCGGGCGTGGCGTCGGGCTCGAGATGGATGCCACCGGCAGCCGGGCCTTCCTCGGCTGGTACACCTATGACGCCGACGGCCACGATGTCTGGTATGTCGGTACATGCGCCTATGACGGCACCACCTGCAGCGGCACCCTGGTCCAGTATGCCGGCGGAACCCCGTTCGGCAGTCCGGGCGGGGCTGCCGCCGCAAGCCCGATCGGCAAGGTGGCGGACGTCTCGCTGCGCTTTGCCGGCGACAGTCTGGCGGTTGCGGCGATCACCCTCGCCGACGGCACGACCGCGCGTTACGACCTTGCGCGCAGCCCGCTCGACGGGGCGGCGGTCACCGCGCCGCCCGACTGGGCGCCGCAGACCGGCTGGTGGTACAGCCCGGACTATCCCGGCACCGGCTTCTTCCTGGAAAGCCAGGGCGAGGTCCTGGTGGCCGGCGAGGTCCATACCCGGTTCTTCCTGGTCGGCATGACCTACGGCGATGCCGGCCAGGCGATCTGGTATGCGACCGGCGGGCTCTACAACCGCGTCGCCACCGCCGGCGGCCTGCTGCCGACGCTTGCCGGCATCTTGCGCGAATATGCCGGCGGCGCGACGCTCGCCGGCACCGGGGGCAGCCTGCGCATCCTCGGCGAACGCGGTTCGATCCGCGCGCAGTTCACCTCGACCACCGCCGGCGTGCTCGATCTGCCCGGCGGCCAGCATCTGGCCATCAGGCGCTTCAGCTTCTGAACGGCGGCCCGGGTATCATGCCCCGGCGGCCAGGGTCTTGGCCCATCGCCAGATCTGCTCGACGGCTTCGGCCCCGGACGTGCCGCCGCCCCCCGGCGCCGGTACCGATGGGGCGGCATTCAACTCCAACTCCCTCGCTTCGCGCGGGGTCATGCCGAAATGAGCGCGGAACAGGTGGCTGAAATGACTGGGCGAGGTGAAGCCGAAATCGAGCGCGATGTCGTAGATGCGGCGATGGGCGTGGCGAGGCGATCCGATCGCCTTGAAGCAGGCGACCAGCCGGCGCCGGCGGATATACTCCTGGATGCCACCCTGCTCGCCGAACAGCCGGTAGAGCGTGGCGCGCGAGCAGCGCAGATACCGGCAGATCGAGGCGACCCCCAGCGCCGGATCGGCGAGATGCGCCTCGATATAGCGGCAGGCACTGTCCAGCGTGGCGTTCTGCGCCGGCCGCGAGGCAACGTCGTTGCCGGCGGTCAGGGCGTCGAGCAGGCCGACGGTCGCCTTGATCAGCGCCGGCGCCTCGTCCTGGGTCGCCCGCGGGAGGTTTTCGCCCAGCGACAGCAGATAGTCTGACAGCACGCGCGCCGCCGCCGAACCCGGGGCCAGCAACACCCCGCGGGCGTCGATCAGATGCGGCAGGGTGTGGCGCACGAGGTCGCGCGGCAAGACCAGGGTCAATGCCCGGCCCTCGGTCGATTGCGACTTGGCTTCATAGGCCAGGTTGATCGCGCAGACGTTTCCCGGCGACTGCACGTACTCATCCCTCCCGTTCACGGCCAGGTTGCGGCCTTCGGCGAAGAGTTGCAGCAGCAGGTGGTCGGAATCGTCGTAGCGGCGCATCCAGTGCCGGTCGCGATCGTAGGTCTGGGCGGAGAAGCGCGAGTCGGCAAGGAGAATGCCGCCCAGCGAATACTGACGAATCTCCGGCAACCGTGTCGGCGTATCGGTCTCGACCTGCCGGGCATCGAAATAGGGGGCGATGCTCTGTCGCCACAACAGGCGCAAATCCGGGTCGGGCACCATCCCGGGCAGCAATGCCGCCTGCATGATCGGCGCTGCCCGCGCCGCGTTTTCGGCCGTCCCCGGCTCGTTGTCGTCCATGGCCCCCCCGGCCATCGCGGGCAGGCTGCCCGCAATCTCCCGCGAGGGATCTTACAAGTCGGGAATAAGGCCGGCAATAGGCGGCGGTCGGATGCGCGATCATGGATTTCTCCGCAGGCATCGGCTGCTCAGAAGCGGAACCGCGCGAGGGTCCGGGTGGTCCCGTCCGGCAAGCGCAGCGTTGCATTGTCGCTGGCGGTGAAGGTCAGGCGGAAGGTTCCGACCGACGTCGCGGAAGGGACGGCACCGCCGGCGGTCTGCCCGACCGCGGCGCCGCCGGCATAGCGGTAGAGCGTGCCTTCGAGGCTCAGATCGCTGGCCAGCGTACCCTCGGCGGCAAACCACACCGGCACACCCCGGACGTCGTAGCTGAGCAGCGACAGGTGGCTCGTGTGGCTGACCGCGCCGTTGCTGCCGGTCCGGGTGCCGAATTGCAGGAAGACGCCATTGGCAGATGTTGCGTTGGCCGGTTCGTACCACCACCCGCCTTGGGGCAGTCCGGGCATGGCCGTGACCGCGCCGCCCAGGACCGAGTAGGGACGCAAGGTCTGCGTCGCGGCACCGTTGATCGTGGCGGTGGCCTGGCTGCCGGCGGCGGTGAAAAGGGTGGCCAACGAGCCCGACGGTGTGGACGTCGTCCGCACCGCAGGAGTGCCACCGCTGACCTGACTGAGCGTGCCGTTGCAGGCGAGATCGGCAAAGCCGCACAGGCCCGCGACCCAGGTGGCGGTACCGCCATCGGACTGATAGGCCAGGTTTGCCACATAGGCGCTGTTGGCCCAGCGCTCGATGGCCCAGGCCTGGTTGCCGCCGGTGGTCACCGCCCAGTGCGCGGTGCTGCCGGGCAGGACCAGCGGGTTGCCGGCGAGATGGATCTGGCCGGCCAACGGATTGCCGTTGACCAGGTCGCGGGCCTGGGAGCCGAAGGCGATCGACGCGCCATCGCCGGACAGCGCGGGGTCGTAGGAATTGCCGCCGCCCGGCTGGCCTGCCGATGTCTGCGAAACCAGCGCGGTCTGGCCGCGGAACACGTCGCGTACCCAGATCTGGGTAAGGCCGTTCGCGCCTGCCGCGCGCCAGGCGACGAAGCGGCCGTCCGCCGATATCGTCGGCTGGTCGCTGTCGGTGTCGCCCAACGTCAACGCGGTGATCATACTGGTCGCGAGGTCGATGCGCATGACCTGGCGGAAGCGGGCCTGGGAGGTGAAGACGAGGCTGCCGGCACGGGCATCGAGCTTGGGCGCGACCCCCGCGCCGATGACCCGGATCGCTCCGGTCGCGAGGTCCTTCAGATAGACTTGGGCGCCCGCGGCACCGGGGACGAGGTTGGTCGCCGTCGATTCGAAGGCGGCGAAGCGGCCGTCCCAGGACAGCGACACGTTGCGGCTGTCGCCGTTGCCGGCGACGCCGGCCGCGGTCGACGAGACCAGGACGATACTGCCGTCGGCGGTGTTCTTGCGCCAGATCTGGACCTTGCCGTCCGGATTGGTCCCGAGATTGGTCGCGGCGCTTTCGAAAGCGACGAGGATGCCGTCCTGGGCGACCGCGGGTGCATCGGCGGCGGCATTGGCCGGCAGGTTTGCCGCCGAGGTCGAGACCATCGTCGGGGCCGGCGTGACCGCTTCGTTCAACGCGACGCGGGGATAGGCCAGCCCCGTGCGATAGATCTGCTTCAGCGCGCTGGCGGGTGACAGCACGATGCCCCCGCCCGAGGCCGCGAAGACGGCGACGCTGCCGTTGGGCGTGACCGCCGGGGCGGTCGCCGGACCGGGCGAGGCATTGGCGACACCGCCGCCGGGCACGGCCGTCTGGGAAATCAGGTCGCGATTGCCGGAAAGCCCGTGATAGCGCCCGATCTTGGTGGCGTTCGACTGGGCGCTGAACAGGTTGTTGGCCGCGGTCTCGAACAGGATCTGGCCGCCGTCCCAGGAAATGGCGGGCTTGCCCGAGGCGCCGTCGCCGCTGCGTCCGGCCGTGCTGTAGGACAGGGCCGAGACGGCCACGGTGCCGCGTGGTGCATAGAAGTCGAGGTTGACGACATAGGCGTTGCCGTTGACCGTCAGCGCCACCGGCACGGTCTGGACCAGGACGGTCAGGGGATAGACCAGGTTGGGCGGGGGCGCGCGGCCGGCGCGGCCGTCGCTGGCCGTCGCGGGCTGGATCGGCAGGTCCGAGGGTACCGGCACGTTGTAGGAGAAGGACGCCGTCGCCGGCTCGAAGGTGAGCCAGTCGGGCAGGGCGGCGCCGGAGGTCTGCTGGACCGAATAGGTTGCGTTGGGGCCGGGATTGCCCAGCGCCGAAGCCAGCGAGACCGAACCCTGGCCGGAACCCGACGTGCTGATCGGCAACTGGACGGTCGGCGGCGGCGGTGCCGCCGGCGGCGGTGTCGACGAGGAGGAGGACAAGGCGAACGTCGCCGTGCAGGCACGCGCTGCCGACAGCGTCACCGATGCGGTGGCCGCGGCGCCCGAGCAGTTGCCGGACCAGCCGGAGAAGGTCGAGCCGGCAGCGGCGGCGGCCGTCAGCGTCACCACCGTACCGCCGTCGTAGTTGGCCGAACAGGTGGCACCGCAGGACAGGCTGCCCGAATCGGCCGTGACGGTGCCCGTGCCGGCCCCGGCCTTGGTCACGGTCAGGGCATGGCGTAATCCATAACGGAAAAGCGCGGTATCGTAGGTGCCGCTCGCGGTCAGGGCCGGGCTGGTCAGGGTGCCGGTGAACTGGCTGGCCACGTAGATGTTGTCGTTGGCGTCGATCGCGAGGGCGGTGCCGAAGCCGCCGCTGCCGGTCGTCGACCGCACGGCCGCCACCCAAGGGAAGGCACCGTCGGCGCTGGCCAGTCGGGTGACCAGCATCGCGGTGCCGTCGCCGCGGGTCAGCGGCGGGGTGGTCAGGTCTCGGGCGAAGTATCCGGCGACAACCGGGTCGCCCGCTGCCGTCAGCGCCAATCCCTTGATCGAACTGCCGTCGGTCGAGTCGATCGCCTTGGCCCAGGAAAAATTCGAGGTGGTGTTGCCGGTCCGCTGCGCCTTGATGACGAAACCGGTGAAGCTGCCGGACATCCTGGTCAGGGCGGGGATGGTCATGTCGTCGTTGGAGAACTCGCCGGCAAAGAAGACGTTGCCGCTGCCGTCGACGGCGATCAGCGCGTTGTTGAACGAGGCGCCGGTCCCGCCGACCCCCTGTGCCCAGTCATTGGTGCCGGCCGACGTGTAGCGCAGCATCAGCCCGCCCAGCCGGGTCAGGGCCACGGGCGTGACCACGTCGTCGTTGAACACGGTGGCACCGACATAGACATTGCCGGAACTGTCGAGGGCCAGCGATCTGGCATTGATGCTGGCCGAGCCGGCGCCGTTGATTGGCCGGCTCCACTGCAGGGTGCCCGACGAATTCAGCTTGGCGACGTAGCCGTCGCCGGCCCCGACCAGTGTCTGGGTGATTGTTTCCGCCAGGTTGCCGCTGCTGAAACTGCCGGCGATATGAAGGTTGTCCGACGCATCGGTCGCCAGGCTCCAGACATTGACGAAAGCCCCTGTGCCGGTGATCCGGTCGCTGCGGATCACGTTGCCGCCCGAATCGTACTTGATCACGAAGCCGGGCCTGCTGCCGCTCAGCGTGATGGCCGGAGCGGTGAGGCTGGCAGTCTGGAAATAGCCGCCGACATAGACGTTGCCGCCACTGTCGACGGTGACCGATTGCGCGTTGGCGGTGGCGCCGCTGCCGCCGATGGTCTTGGCCCATTGGACGGTGCCGGCCGAATTCAGCTTGGCGACGAAGCCATCCCTGACCCCGAGCCGGGACAGGGTCTGGCTGCCCATCACCAGCGTCGTCGCGCTGTAGTAGCTGCCGACCACATAGACATTGCCGGAACGGTCGACCGCGACGTTTTCGACCAGCGTGTTCATCGATGTCGCGCCATAGCGCTGGCTCCACAACACGTCCGGATCGACGGCATGGGCCGGTCGGGCGACGATCGTGCAGAGGGTGAGCAGCAGGGCCGCGAGCAGCGGCAGGCGGAACACGGGCGTGAAGCGCCCGTTGCGCGGCAGAGACATGGCGATACCTTCCGAATTCTTCAGAGCGGATTTCCGCGCGTGCCCATGGCGGACCCGTGCGCCGGCTGGTTCGGACGGCAGCGCCGTCGCTCCAGCCTGTTTCCCAATCTAGAAGAATCGCGTGCAGCCTGATTGGCTGGCCGTCTCAAAATTCTATCGCAGATGTCTCACCGCGCCGGCCATTCCCCGTGCTCAGTCGACGGCGATCAGGCTGCGCTCCAGCGGTTCGCGCTCGAGCTTGACGTGGTCGATCTTGTAATAGCGCGGCAGCGGCTGGTCCGGCTCGATCCGGGCCAGCACCACGCCGCGGCGGATGGCGGCGCGCGCCGCCGCGGCGCGGGCCAGGTCGAGGGCCGGACCGAGCCTCGTCCCGTCATGGATCAGCATGCGCCCGACCCCGAGGCCGATGCCGTAGCGCACCTTTTGCTTGTCGGCCAGGCGGCAGGCCTGGCGCAACGCCGCCAAGGCGGGATCGAGGCCGGTGGCCCAGTAATGGATCATGCCTTCCTCGTCCGGCTCGCGGCTCAGCCGCGAGAAATCGCGGCCGCGCCGGCTCGCTTCCTCGTCCAGGATCGAGACGATCGACAGGCTGTCGTCCTGCCCGGGCTGGACCAGCAGCACGCAGCCCTCCGGCAGTTCGGTGACTGACGACGCGGCGTCGAGGAAGCGGGCGGCGGCGATGTCGGCGGCCACGGCCGGCCGGTCGTATTCCGGCGCGCCGATGGCGCGGCCGACGAGGCGATGGCCCAGCGCGATCACCTCGTCGTAGGGCGGCAGCGTCGGTGCCGACTGCCAGCACCAGACCGCGACGTCGTCGCCGGCGGCGGGCGCTAGCTCGGCCACCGCCAGCGCCAGTTCGGGCCAGTCGCCCGGGCGGGCGCGGCCGCCATCGACCAGGGCACGGCCGCCGCCGACCGCGACCAGCGACAGGAATCGGGCCAGCACCGGATCGTCGGGCCGGCCCAGCGGCCCGATATCCTGGCGGACGGCGGCGACGATCTCGACCAGCGTGCTCCTGCCCCGCGCAAAGGCGGCGAACGGCCGTTCGTCGGCCGGTGGCGGGGCAATCGTCGGCTCGGTCCGCTCCGGCATCGGCATCGGCGCCGGCATTGGCCGCGCCATGCCGGGCGCGGCGCCGTCGCTTCGCCCGCCGATGACGGGCCCGGAGACACGCCGGGCAGGTTGGGCCAGCGGCGCCATCGTCCGGCGGGTCAACCGGCGATAGACCGCGGCGCCCGCCGCGACGCCGGCCAGGAACGCGGCATAGATCGCCATGCCGTCGTCGAGGTCGCCGGCGCGCAGGATCGCGCCGAACAGGGCGCCGGCAATCTGGATCACGGCCAGCGCCACGCAGAGCGCGATGGTCAGCGCGACCCACCAGCGCCCGGCCGCGGCTGGCAGCAGGCCGTCCGCCGGCGGCACCGTCGCCTCCGTCTCCTCGAACGGCATGCGCGGAAGAATCTCGCTGGTATCGGGCAGATGCTCGTGGCTCAGGCTGCGATCGAGGATGATGCCGTCGCGCCGCCGCAGTTCCAGGAAGATGCGCAGCGCGGTGGCGGGCGGCCGCGCCTTGATCCGGTCGAGATAGGCGCGGAAGGCCGGATCGGCGGATTCGTAGGCGGCCACGTCGCGCCAGCGCCCGCCGATCAGCTGGAAGACGACGTAGACATGCCGGAAATCGGCCGGCGCGCCGGCCCGCTGCGCCTCGGCCCGGCGCAGCGCGTCCGAGCGATGCAGGATGACCTCGGTCCACAATTCGCGCCGCGGGTCGAACACCGAACGGACCAGCTTCAGCCGGGCGCGCGGATCGTGGGCGGCCAGCCGGCGGATCTCGGCCTCGGCAGTGTTGCGGGCATCCTCGTCGAAGCGTTCGACCAGGCGCCATTCGCCGCGCTCCTCGCGCAGGATCTCGTAGGAGGTTTCGATCCGCTGGCTCATCGGGTGCGGATCGCCGGTGCCTGGCGCGAAACGCTGGCGGCCGGCCGCCAGCTCAGGCCCCGGGCGCGCTTGCGCCGCTCGGCATAGCCCGGCGGCGGGGCGTAGATCTGCTTTTCCGCCTCGAGCAGCAGCACGCCCGAGAAGCGCGGCCATAACAGCGAGCCGGCCTTTTCCCAGCTGTTGGCCGCACCCAGCACGAAACGCCGTTCCCAGGGCGGCAGGTAGAGCGCCTGGGCCGCCTGGGTGGGCGAAAACATCGTATCCCGCATCAGGCGCGTGAACTGGGCCGGCGCATAGGGGTGGCCCTGGCCGAACGGCGAAGTCTCGAAACGCGACCACAGACCGCGCCGGTTGGGCACGACGGCAAGCAGCCGGCCGGCCGGCGCCAAGACCCGCCAGATCTCGCGCAGCAGGACCCGCACGTTCTCGGCCGATTCGATGCCGTGCACGACCAGCACCCGGTCGAACATCGCATCGGCGAAGGGCAGCTCGGTCTCCTCGGCCAGCACCGCCAGGCCAGGCTCGTCGCTGGGCCAGCGCATCACGCCTTGCGAGACCGGCATGGCGGCGGCGACCCGCTCGGCTTCCTCGCGGAACTGGGTCAGATAGGGGGTGGCAAAGCCCAGGCCCAGCACCCGCTGGCCCGCCACCGACGGCCACAGGTGACGGATGCGGCGGCGGATGAGGCGGCGGGCGGTCTGACCAAGCGCCGTACGGTAGAATTCGCGCAGATCGATCACATCGGGACGCAGCATGGCAGGCAGTGTATCATGGGCCGCATGAGCCTGCTCGATATCGTCCAGATTCCGGTCCTGACCGACAACTACGTCTATCTGCTGCGCGACCAGGCCTCGGGCCGGACCGCGGTGGTCGATCCGGCCGAGGCCGGGCCGGTGCTGGCGGCGCTGACCCAGCGCGGCTGGAAACTCGATTTCATCCTGAATACCCATCATCACGGCGACCATGTCGGCGGCAACCGCCAGCTGGTCGCCGATACCGGCTGCCATGTCGTCGGGCCGGCGGCCGACCGCTCCCGCATCCCGCTGATCGGGACCGAGGTGGCCGACGGCGACCAGTTCGCGCTGGGCGACAGCGTCGCGACCGTCTTCGACGTGCCGGGCCACACCTCGGGGCATATCGCCTACTGGTTTGCGCGGTCGCAGGCACTGTTCTGCGGCGACACGCTGTTTGCCCTGGGCTGCGGCCGGCTGTTCGAGGGAACGCCGGCCCAGATGTGGCAATCGCTCGGCAAATTGCGCGCGCTGCCCGACGATACGCGCGTCTACTGCGCCCATGAATATACGCTGTCCAACGCCCGCTTCGCCGTCACGGTGGATCCGGAAAACGACATCCTGCAGCAGCGGGCCGAGGCGGTCGGCGCCTTGCGCGCGGCCGGGCGTCCGACCGTGCCCTCGCTGCTGGGCGAGGAGAAGGCGACAAACCCGTTCCTGCGGGCCGACCAGCCCGGCGTGGCCGCCGCCGTCGGCCTGTCGGCCGGCGATCCCGTCGCGGTGTTCGCCGAGGTGCGCCGCCGCAAGGATCATTTCTGACGATGTCGTCGGAAGCCGACGCGATCATCGCAGCCCTTGACCTGAAGCCCCATCCCGAAGGCGGCCACTACGCCGAAACCTTCCGCGATCCCGACCCGGCCGGCGGGCGCAGCCATTCGACCGCGATCTATTTCCTGCTGAAACGCGGCGAGCGCTCGCACTGGCACCGCATCGATGCGGCGGAAGCCTGGCACTATCATGCCGGTGCGCCGTTGCGCCTGTCGATCTCGCCCGATGGTCGGACGGCCGTGGATCGGACCCTCGGCCTCGACCTCGCCGGCGGCGCGCGGCCCCAGCTCGTCGTGCCGCGCCATCACTGGTTCGCCGCCGAAAGCCTCGGCGACTACACCCTGGTCAGCTGCACGGTGGCACCGGGTTTCGACTTCGCCGGCTTCGAACTGGCGCCGCCGGGCTGGTCACCCGGTCGCTGAGCGCCGCCAGAGATCGCCCGAGCCGAGCACCGCGCCGCCGACGATCAGGGCGGCGGCCAGCGCCAGCGACCAGCTGGGGCTGCCCTGGCCGGTCGCCAGCAGGATCAGCGTCGACAGCAGCGGCGTGGCATAGGCGGCGACGCCCAGTGTCTTGATGTCGCCCTGCTTGACCCCGTGGTCCCACAGGAAGAAGGCGGCGCCGACGGGGCCGAGGCCCAGGGCCAGCACGGCCAGCCATTCGCCGGCCGATGCCGGCCAGACGGTGGTCTCGAACGCGAGATGGCAGATCAGCGCCAGCAGGGCGGTCGCGCCGCAGAACCCGCCGACCGCGTCGGTCGGCACGTCGCGGGCGACACGGCGGCTCAATACCGAATAAAGCGACCAGACGATGGCGCAGCCGAGCGCCGCGGCGTAGCCGACGAGGTAGTCGGTCGACGGCGCGACACCCTTGGCCCCGACGATCAGTACCGTGCCGGCCAGCCCCGCGCCGACCCCGACCAGATGGAACCAGGCGAGCGTCTCGCCCGCCAGCAGGGCGGAGAACAGCACGATCAGCAGCGGCCACAGATAGCAGATCAGGCTGGCCTCGACCGGCGGCGCCGTCTTGATCGCCAGGAAGTAGAGCGCGTGATAGCCGAACAGCCCGCCCAGGCCGACCGCCCAGACCGGCCAGGGCTGGCGCAGGTGCCGCCCGATCGCCTCGCCGCGCACCAGCCACTTGGTCAGCGCCATCAGGAAGGCGACGCCGAACGACAGCGCGGTCAACAGGAACGGCGGCACGGCACCGGTCGCCGTGGTGAAGACGGCAAGGCAGGCCCACAGCAGCAACGCGCCGGCGCCGACGAGCGTGGCGCGCGCGCGCCGGTGATCGGTCATCCTCGGGCCGGAGGTCAGGCGATGGCGGCGGCGGTCAGCCGATAGAACAGGCGGGAATCGGCGTCCTCGACCAGGACCAGCTTGCCGGTCAGCGCGACCGGGCCGGCGGTGAAGCCGACCGGCTGCGCCGCCTCGACCAGGACCAGCTGCGACGGGTCGCTGGTCATGCAGAAGGCGCAGTGATAGGCGTAGGCCGCCAGCAGGAAACGGTCGTGCGGCCCCGATTCCGAGAACGGGTACATGTAGCCGATCAAATGGACGGTATCGCGGGCCGCCAGTTCGTTGATCGCGGCAGGAAAGCGGCTGACCCGGCCATCGACCACGTGGAAGCCGCCGGCCTGGGCCAGCAGATCCCAGCCGATGCCGTCGTCGTCGCCCGGCGCGGCGATGCGCGGATGGGCGCTCTGGACGGTGAGGGCCCGGGCGCCGAGCGGGGCCAGACTCGCGGCGGAAAACAGGCTCAGGAACAGGCGGCGTTGCATCGCTTTCTCTCCTCGATCCCGGCGGAACATAGTGCCTGCGAGTCGGCAGGACAAGACGGAGTGCCGAGACCGGCGCGGGCTTTCGGTCAGGGGACCGCCGCGGTCGTCCAGGCCTGGGCCTTGGCGTCCCAGCACATGCGTCGCTGCAGCGGTACGGTCACCTTGGAGCCGGGGGCCGGTTCGATCAGCAGGTCGCGGCAATAGCCGTCCGGGCGCTGCTCGGGCGGCGGCACGTCGGCGGGAAGGGTCGGGTTCATCGGTTGGGCCTGCTGCTGGCGGCGCGCCACCGATGGGGCAGGGGGCGGGGTCGACGGCACGGCCGGCGCGGCCGGCGCTGCAGTGGCTGGACCCGGGGTCACCGCAGGCGGCGCGGCAGGCACGGCGGCGGCCGGTGTGGGGGCGGCCGGTGTAGGGGCGGCCGGTGCAGGTTCCGGCGTGGTCGGGGCGGGCTGAGGGGCCGGTACCGGCGCCATGGCTGCCGGCGCCGGCTTGGGGTCTTCCCATGGCATAGGCCGGCCGGTCCACCACCACCAGTAGGCAACGCCGGCGGCACCGGCGACCAGCAGGAAGACGACGACGCCGAACCACCCGGAATCGCCCTTGTCGACCGTCGATTCGACCGGGGCCAGGCGCTCGCCGGCGGTCAGCCCCGGCCCGGCCGGCTGGCCGGGGCGGGGGCCGAACCCCGGTTCAAGTCGCTGTTCGGGCGGCAGGCGCGGCGCCATCTGTCAGACCAGGCCTTTCTCCATCACCGCGGCCAGGCGCCGGGCGAAGGCCGCCGGATCGGGCAGGGTTTCGCCTTCCACGATACGCGCCTGATCGAGCAACAGCCAAGCCGGACCTTCGACTGCCTCGGCCCCGCCGGGTTCGGCCGCGCGCGCCGCCAGCGCCTTGATCACCGGGTGGCGCGGGTTGATTTCGAGGATGCGGGCGCTTTCCTTCTCCAGCCGCTTGTGCATCTTCAACATCCGTTCCAGATGCATGTCGAGGTCGCCGTCGCCGGCCACCAGGCACACCGCGCTGTCGGTCAGGCGATCGGTCTCGCGCACGTCCTTGACCGCCTCGCCCAGCGCCTGCTTGATCGCCGCGACCAGCGTGCCGAGGGCGGCGCCCTCGACGGCCGCCGGCTTTTCGGCCTCGCCCTTGTCGGCTTCGGCCTCGGCCGCCTTGATCCGGGCGAGGTCGGCACCGCCGCGGGTGACGCTGCGGAACGGCTTGTCCTGGAAGGTCGGCACCATCGACAGCCAGAAATCGTCGACCGAATCGGTCAGCAGCAGCACCTCGACGCCCTTGGCCCGGAAGCCTTCGAGCTGCGGGCTCTTCTTCAGGCTGTCGAGATCGTCGCCGGAAATCGTGTAGATCGCTTCCTGGCCTTCCTTCATCCGCTCGATATAGGTGGCCAGCGAGACCCAGCCGTCATCGGCGGTCGTGCGGAAGCGGGCGACCTTGAGGATGCGTTCGCGCAGCTCGCTGTCCTCGTAGATGCCTTCCTTCAGCACCGCGCCGAAATTCTCCCAGAAGGTCGCGAAGGCTTCCGGTTCCTTCTCGGCCTTCTTCTCCAGGTCGGCAAGGACGCGCTTGGTCAGGCCCTGGCGGATCTTGGCGACCACCGGGTTGTGCTGGAGCATCTCGCGGCTGACGTTCAGCGGCAGGTCGGCCGAATCGACGACACCGCGCAGGAAGCGCAGCCAGCCCGGCACCAGCCCCTCGCAGGAATCGGTGATGAAGACGCGCCGGACGTAGAGCTTGACGCCATGCTTGCGCGCCGGATCGAACAGGTCGAACGGCTTCTGCGTCGGCACGAACAGCAGCAGGTTGTATTCCAGCGCACCTTCGGCATGGGCATGGATCGTCGTCCACGGGTCGTCGAAGGCGTGGCTGACGTGGTGATAGAATTCCTTGTACTGCTCGGCCGTCACCTCCGATTTCGAGCGGGTCCACAGGGCCGAGGCGGTGTTGATCACCGCGTCCTTGTCGTCCTCGCGCAGCTTGATCGGCAGCGCGATATGGTCGGAATAGGTGCGCACGATCTGGCGCAGCCGGTGGGATTCGAGGAATTCCTCCTCGCCCGCCCGCAGGAACAGCGAGATCGTCGTGCCGCGGCCCTCGCGGGATGCCTCGCCCACGGTGAAGCTGCCGGTGCCGTCGGAAACCCACGACCAGGCTTCGTCCTGGCCGGCGCGCCGCGAGACGACCTCGACCTTCTCGGCCACCATGAAGGCGGAATAGAAGCCGACGCCGAACTGGCCGATCAGCTTGACGTCCTTGGCCGCGTCGCCGGTCAGCTGCTGGGCGAAGGCGCCCGACCCCGAGCGGGCGATGGTGCCGAGATTGGCGATCAGCTCGTCGCGGGTCATCCCGATGCCGTTGTCCGACACCACCAGCACCTTCCGATCCTTGTCGACCGACAGGGTGACGGCGAGATCGGGATCGTCGCCCAGCAGTTCGGGCGCGGTCAGCGCCTCGTAGCGTAGCCGGTCGCAGGCGTCCGACGCGTTCGAGACGAGTTCGCGCAGGAAGATCTGCTTCTCGCTGTACAGCGAGTGGGTGACGATATGAAGCAGGCGGGCGACTTCCGCCTGGAACTGCATGGTCTGATCGGTCATCGGTCGCCTCACTGAGTCTTGGTCTGGTCGTCTTTCTTGGTGAAGGCCGCGAGATTGCGCCGCAGCGCCTCCGCGTCGGACGAGTTGAGCTGATAGGCCCAACCCGCGACCCGCGCCTTCAGATCCTTCACCGTGGTGTCGGCCGCCTCGTTCGCCGGAGCGTTGGCTTCGCGCGCAACCTCGACGCGGGCCCAGGGCTTGCCGTCCTGTTCCAGGATGTCGACGGTCGCGACGATGCCGTTGGCGGTCACGTAGCGGGCATGGGCCGGCGCCTTGGCGAAATCCAGGCCGTCGGCCTTGCGCACGTCGTCGAAGTCGAGGAATTCCAGCACGCTCATCGCGCGGGTGACAGCCGCGGCGTCGGTCTTGTCGGCCGGCAGGTCGACCACCTGGAACTCCGGCTTGTCCGGTTGCTGGCGGATCAGCATGACCGTCCCGTCGGGGCCGGTCAGCTCGGCTTCCATCATGTCGTCCTTCTTCAGGCGGACGATGGTGCGGTCGAGCCAGCGGATCGGATCGGCCTCGACGCTGACGCTGCCCGAGGCAAGCCAGGACTGGGCCTCGCCCTGCTTGCGCACATAGGTGCCGATGGTGGCGTAGGTGTCGTTGGACTGTGTCTTGCCGACGATCAGGTCGGCCAGGGCCTTGCCGTCGGCCGCCTTCAGCGCGACCCGCTTGGCCTCGCCGTCCGGCTTGGCCGGGTCGCCGACGCTCAGCCGGTCATAGAGGGCGGGGTCGCTGGTCCGCGGCTCCAGCCCCTTGAGGTCGGCCAGCTGGAAGGCAAGCTTGGCAACCTTGTCTGTCGCCACCGGATAGCCGCCCTTCGAGGCCATGCCCCAGCTTTCGCCGCTGCGGGTGATCGAGAATTCCTTGCCCTTGGCCTGGATGTCGACCGCCGCGACATCGCCGAGCCTTGCGGTCAGGCCCGGGAACAGGGCGGTCTCGGCGGCGACCGGGGCGGTGCGATTGGTGCGGTTGACGACGGCGACGCCGGCCGCGACCGCGATGACCGCGGCCCCGGCAAGCATCAGAGCGACATGACTTCCACGCATTGTGCTGATCTCCTCAATCCGCCTGCCGGCGCGACCGGCGCCGCTTCTGGCGGCGCACCGCCGCAAGGCCCAGCGCCGCGATCGCCACCAGGATCGGCACCAGGGCGATGTTGACGAAGGTGTAGGTGGTGGTCAGCCGCTCGATGTCGGCGTTCAGCGCACGCTGCACCTCGCGCAACTGCTTGCGGGCCGAGGTCAGCTGCTTGCGGAACTCGTCCAGCGTCTTCTCGGTCTCGGCCGTCGCGATCTGCCCGCCCTTGGCCTGCGCGCCCGCCTGCAGCTGGGTGATCTTCTTCTGCGTGTCGTCGACCAGGGTCTTCAGCTCGGCTTCCTGCTGGACCAGGCGGCGATTGGCCTCGCGCCGCATCTGCTCGATCAGCTCGAACGGCCGCTGCGACCCGGCGCGGCCGCGCAGCGAGATCAGGTCGGACGAGCCGGCCATGTTCTCGATGGCGTTGAGCACCAGGTCGGCGTTGGACGCGAACGGGATGGCGACGCGCTGGCCCAGGAAATCCTGGGTGCGCACCCAGAAGCGATCGTCGAGCAGGTCGGAATCGGCGACCAGGATGACGTTCGCATCCTTGGTCGAGGCTTTCAGATGCTCGGCGGCGGGGGCTGCCGGCGGCGTCGCGTCGGCCTGACCTTCGGGCTTCGCCTCATCCTTCGGCGGGCCGTCGGGGAAGGCCGAGACCACCGGGCCGGAGACGCGCGCGGCCAGCACGTAGCGCGTGCCGGTCGGCTTGAATTCGCGCAGCAGCGCGGTCGGGTCGGGCTGGCCCTCGAGCTTCTTGGTGTCGAGCAGCGCGGCCTGGTCGGTCGACTGGATCAGCGGTACGAAGGTCGTCTTCGCCCCCTCCACCGGCGACAGCGCGCCGGCCGAGGCGAAGTTCATGTTGCCGAGCTGGCCGGTGACGACGTCGGCCGCGGCATAGTTGGCCTGCGGCAGGTTCAGCCAGGCGATGTAGTCGACGACCTGGCGGCCGCCGCCGGCCGAGGCGCCCCATTGCACGCGCTGGGCGATCGCCACGTCGCCGACGAACTTCTGCGGCTCGAGCTTGACGCCGAGCGAGGTCAAGAGCGTCGGCAGCGAGCCTTCGAAGTCGCCGCCCATCGGCGGCTGGCCGGTGCGGGGATCGGGCAGGGTGGAGGCGACTTCCGAATAGGGATCGAGGAAGGCCACGACCTTGCCGCCGCGCATCAGATACTGGTCGACCGCGTACTGTGCCTTCGGCTTCAGGCCCTTCGGATAGGCCAGCATGACGACGTCGACGTCCTTGGGGATCTCGGCGATCTCGCCTTCCATCACCTGGACGTCGAACTGCTGGCGCAGCTGGGTCAGCACCGCATAGGGCTGCGACTGGCCGCGCATCGCCGCCATCATGCCGCCCGGGCCGAATTCCATCGGCAGGGCGGTCAGCAAGGCGACCTTGGGCTTCTTCGGCGAGGTCAGCGCGTAGACCAGCTTGGTCAGGTCGTATTCGAGGAAGCGCTCGCGCTGCTGGTCGAAGAAGCCGATGACCTGGCGGTCGTCGACGAGGTTGGTGCCGACCAGGCCGAAATAGAAATTGCGGCCGGTGGCATCCATCGGCACGCCGCGGATGCCGGCGGCGGCGGCCGCGTCCTCGGCTTCCGAGAACGGCTCGGGGTCGGTGATCTCGAGGCTGATGCGGCCCTTGGAGAGATTGACGTATTCCTGCAGCAGATCGCGGACGCGGTCGCCGTAGAGCTTCAGCTGCGGCACTTCGGCGGCGAGCCGCTCGGAGTAATAGAGGCGCAGCTTGATCGGGTCCTTCAGCGACCCCAGGATGTTCCTGGTGCCGGTCGACAGCGAATAGAGCTTGTTCTGCGTCAGGTCGAGCCGGGTCGAGGTCAGCGTGGCGTCGGCCAGCACGTTGATGCCGACGAAGGCGACGGCTGCGGCGACCAGGGCGCCGGCGGCATAGATACGACGGGACATCTCAATCGGCCTTCTTCAGATCGACGACGATCACGGTGGCGGCAAGCCAGGCGGCGATCAGCGAGACGAAGTAGATGACGTCGCGCAGGTCGATCACGCCCAGGGTGATCGCGTTGAAATGGGTGATGATCGAGGTGGCGGCGACGATCGACACCAGGCTCGGCGGCGCCCAGCCGGTGAAGAAATTCAGCACCAGCGGCGAGCCGGCGACGGTGAACAGGAAGCAGATCACCACGCCGACGACGAAGGCGATCACCTGGTTGCGCGTGACCGCCGACAGGCAGCCGGCGATCGCGAGATAGCCGCCGGCCATCAGCGCGGCGCCGACATACGACGCCAGGATCACGCCATGGTCGGGCTGGCCCAGCCTGGCCACGGTGATCCACAGCGGGAAGGTCAGCGCCAGGGCGACGATGGCGAAGGCCCAGGCGGCGAGGAACTTGCCGATGACCGCCCCGGCGATCGAGATCGGCAGGGTCAGCAGCAGCTCGATGGTGCCGGCGCGGCGCTCCTCGGCCCAGAGGCGCATGCCGATCGCGGGCAGCAGGAACAGGAACAGCCAGGGCAGGTAGGTGAAGAACGGCGTCAGGTCGGCCTGGCCGCGCGGGAAGAACGACCCGACATAGAAGGTGAAGATGCCGGCGACGAACAGGAAGACGATGATGAAGATGTAAGCCAGCGGCGTGGCGAAATAGCCGGCGAACTCGCGCCGGAAAACGGAAAGCGTACCGGTCATGCCGCGGCTCCCAGGGTGATGTTGCGGAAGGCCTGGTCGAGCCGGCCGGGTTCGGCCAGCACGTTGCCGAAGCGCCAGCCGCCGGCCTTGCCCTCGGGGCGCCCTTCGGCGACGACGCGGCCGCGGGCGACAATGATGGCGCGATCGCAGATCGCCTCGACCTCCTCCAGGATATGGGTCGAGATCACGATCGCCTTGTTCTTCTTCATGCGCCGGATCAGTTCGCGCACTTCATGCTTCTGGTTGGGGTCGAGACCGTCGGTCGGTTCGTCCAGCACCAGGATCGGCGGATCGTGCAGGATCGCCTGGGCCAGGCCGACGCGGCGCTTGTAGCCCTTGGACAGCGTCTCGATCGGCTGCTCCAGCACCGAGCCGATATGGGTCTCGGCGACGACCGCGGCGATCCGCTGCTTCAGCGTCGCGCGATCGAGGCCGCGCGCCGAGCCGACGAAGGCGAACAGGCTGGCCGGAGTCATGTCGGGATAGGCCGGCGCGCCTTCGGGCAGATAGCCGATCAGCCGCTTGGCGGCAAGCGGGTCCCGGGTGATGTCCTTGCCGCCCACCGCGATCGAGCCCGAGGTCGGGTCGAGGAAACCGGTGACCATCTTCATCGTCGTCGACTTGCCCGCGCCGTTGGGCCCGAGAAAGCCGAGCACCTCGCCCTTGGCGACCTGCAGGGATATGCCCGCGACGGCGGTAAAGTCGTCGAAACGCTTGACCAGGTCGCGGATTTCTATCATCGCCGTCATTGACCGACCCATCTCCCATTATTGAGGACCCGTGGGGCCCCCGGTTTTGCGGCTGGCTAGATAAGGAGATTTCCGTGACGCTTCAAGAGGGTCGAGCCCGCGACTGGCTTCGCTTGCCCGACACTGCCGAACCGGCACCGCCGTCTCCTTGCGTGAATGTCTGTCGCCTCGACGAGGCGCGGGTCTACTGCATCGGCTGCCATCGCAGCCGCGACGAGATCCGGGCCTGGCGCGATGCCGACCCGGTGACCAAGCGCGCGATCCTGGCATCGGCCGCGACCCGCGCCGCTCAGCGGGCATAGGGCTTCAGATAGAGGGGCAGGCCGGCCGCGACGAAGACGACTTCGTCGGCGAGGGCCGCGATCTGCTGGTTCAGGCGGCCCTGCGCGTCGCGGAAGCGCCGCGCCAGCGCGTTGTCCGGGACGATGCCGAGGCCGACTTCGTTCGACACCGCCACCACCGGGCAGGCGCAGCCGGCCAGGGCCGCAGCGATCCCGTCGCAATCGGTGCCCACATCGCGCCCGGCCAGCATGACGTTCGACAGCCACAGCGTCAGGCAGTCGACCAGCAGCAGGCGACCCGGGCGCCCTTCGGCCGTTATCGCCCCGGCCAGGTCGATCGGCGCCTCGACCGTCGCCATGCCCTGGCGTTCCGCCTGGTGCAGCCGGATCCGCTCGCGCATCTCGTCGTCATAGGCCTGGGCCGTCGCGACATAGACCGCGGTCAGGCCCGAGGCTTCCGCCCGGCCGAGCGCGAACCGGCTTTTGCCGGAACGGGCACCACCGAGGATCAGGCTGAGGCGGGGGGCGGTCATGGCGCGGGGACTGTGGCCCGCCCGTGTGACCGATGCAATCGTTCGCCGGCGGCCGACGGATTAAAAACTCTCCATCTGCCACTTGCATGGCCGGTTATTCCAATATAATAGAAAAATTCTCAAGGAGGCGGTGGTGGACGAAATCGACGCCAGAATTGCCAAGCGGCTGAAAGCCTGGCGCCAGGCGCGCGGCCTGACGCTCGACCAACTGGCCGACCGCGCCCAGGTCTCGCGCGCGATGATCTCGCGGATCGAGCGCGGCGATTCGAGCCCGACGGCGACGCTGCTCGGCCGGCTCTGCGCCGGGCTCGGCGTCACGCTGTCGATGCTGATGGCCGCGGTGGAGGAGGCCGGCCCCACCCTGCTGCGGGCGGCCGACCAGCCGGTCTGGCGCGATCCGGAGACCGGTTTTCTGCGCCGGGCGGTGTCGCCGACCGGCATCGGCGTGCCGGTCGACATCGTCGAATCGACGCTGGTCCCCGGCACCAGCCTCGGCTATCCGCCTTCGCCCTGGGCCGCCCAGCACGTGCTGGGCCAGGACGGCGAACTGACCGTCACGCTCGGCGACGGCCCCGGCATGGACACGCTGACCATCGGGCCGGGCGATTGCGCCCATTACCGCCTCGACCGCCCGACCACGCTGAACAACCGGGGCCTCGTGCCCTGCCGCTATCTCGTCATCCTCTATCGCCGCGAGGCCAGCCTGTCATGATCATCGAAACCCTGACGCCCGATGGCTACGCCGCCGCGCTCGACGACATGGCGGCGGTCCTCCAGGATGCCGTGGCCAGCGGTGCCTCGGTCGGCTTCGTCATGCCGTTCACGGTGGCGGAGGCCCGCGACTTCTGGGCAGCCTTTTCCGGCCAGGTCGCGGCCGGCACCCGCCTCGTGACGGTCGCCCGCGATGCCGCGGGCCGCATCGTCGGCACCGTCTTCGTCAACCTCGCCACCCCGAAGAACCAGCCGCATCGTGCCGACCTGGGCAAGCTGCTGGTCCACCGCGATGCCCGCGGCCAGGGGCTGGCGCGCCGGCTGATGGCGGCGGCCGAGGCGGGGGCTCTGCAGGCCGGCAAGACCCTGATCACGCTGGACACCCGGACCGGCGATCCGGCGGAAGGCCTCTACGAGCGCCTCGGCTATGTCCGGATGGGGGTGATCCCGCGCTATACCGTCGATGGCGATTGCGCGTTCTTCTACAAGCACATGGCCTGACGGCAGCTGCCGAACAAAAAAGGATACCGCCCGCCCCGCGGGGGGATCGCGGGGGCGGGCGGCATGTGCAACCGTCGTTTTCGAGAGGATGAGCGGAAGCCGGGCCGACGCCTCTCCGACAGGGGGGGGAGAGTGGAGAGTGGGGGGTGCGTCGACCCGGCTTAGGCTCTGACCCGAACGCCGGGTGGGGGGAGGACCGGGCGTTGCGGGCATCAGACCGACCGTGGCCGTCTGATGGTGATAATCTGGCGCCCGAACAAGTCCGATCCTGGGCCGAAATAAGGAGATTTCTTGGCAAATTGTTAACGGCTGTCCAGCGGCCGAAACAATGTCATGCTGTCATCAGCCCGCAACAGGCGGGCATTAGAGCGCCCGACGACGACGCCAAAGCTTCAGGAGGGAAATGCGTCATGCGACGCTGGTCACAGCTATTTGCCGCCACGGTCTTTTCTGCCTCGCTGGCCTTCGGGCCGGCCATCGCCCAGCCTCGCGACACCCTCGTCGTCGGCCTGCAGCAGGAGCCGACCTCGCTCGACCCGACGGCCGACGCCACCGCCTCGATCGACACGATCATGTCGGGCAACGTCTTCGAGACCCTGACCACCTCGACCGAGCGCGGCGAGGTCAAGCCGCTGCTGGCCAAGTCCTGGGACGTGACGCCCGACGGCAAGGCCTACACCTTCCACCTGAATGAGGGCGTGAAGTTCACCGACGGCGAGGCGCTCGATTCGTCGGTGGTGAAATTCGCCTTCGACCGGGCGATGGCGCCGGACAGCGTCAATCCGTCGAAGGGCATCTTCTCGGCGATCTCCGCGATCGAGACGCCGGATCCGCTGACCGTCGTCATCCGCCTGAAGGAGCCGGACGCCTATTTCCTGAACTCGATGACGATGGGTGATGCCGCCATCGTCCATCCGAAGACGGCCGCCGGCAACAAGACCAACCCGGTCGGGACCGGGGTCTACAAGCTGAAGCAGTGGTCGAAGGGCGACCGCGTGGTGCTCGAGCGCAATCCGGCGCATCGCGACGCGGCCCGGGCCGCCCTGCGCGAGGTCACCTTCCGCGTCATGCCCGATCCGACCGCCGCGACCGCCGCGCTGATGTCGGGCGACGTCGATGCCTTCCCGACGATCCCGGCGCCCGAGACGGTCGAGCAGTTCCGCAAGGATCCGCGGTTCAAGGTGGTGGTCGGCACCACCGAGGGCGAGGTCATCCTGGCGCTCAACAACGGCAAGAAGCCGTTCAACGACCTGCGCGTCCGCCAGGCGATCAGCTATGCATTGAACCGCCAGGACATCATCGACGGGGCACAGGCGGGGCTCGCCACCCCGATCGGCAGCCATTTCCCGCCGCACAACCCCGCCTATGTCGATCTCACGGGGCGTTATCCGCACGACGTCGCGAAGGCCAAGGCGCTGCTCAAGGAAGCGGGCTATGCCAACGGCCTCGAAGTCTCGCTGCAGGCGATCCCGTTCCCCTATGCCCGCCGCTCGGCCGAGATCATCGCCCAGCAGCTGGGCGAGGCCGGCATCAACGTCAAGCTGATCAACGTCGAATTCCCGTTCTGGCTCGCCGAAGTCTACAAGAAGAAGAACTACGACATGACGATCATCGCGCATACCGCGCCGCGCGATCTCGGCAACTACGCCAATGGGCCCGAGTACTTCTACGGCTACGACAGCCCGAAATTCCGCGAGATGTTCGCGGATTTCCGCCGCACGGTCGATCCGGCCGAGCAGAAGAAGAAGCTCGGCGACCTGCAGCGTTTCATCGCGGACGAGGCAGTGCACGGCTTCCTGTTCCAGCTGCCCCAGGTCGGTGTCTACAAGGCCGACCTGAAGGGCTACTGGACCAACGCGCCTGAGTTGCTGATGCCCTTGATCGATATCGCCTGGGTTAAGTAGTCTCCCCTGGGCGGCGAATTGCGCTAGAGTTTTCCCCGCGGCGCGGATTGACCGCGCCGCGGGGGTCGAATAGCCTGCGCCGCTTTCCGGGGGATAGTCGGGCCGGGGGAGAGTTGAGTAGTTGAGCCTGTTTCTGGCCAAGAGATTTGCGACGCTGATCGGCACCCTGCTGTTCACGTCGATCGTCATCTTCATCGTCCTGGAGATCCTTCCGGGCGATCCCGCACTGCTGATCCTCGGCATCGATGCCCAGCCCGGCCAGCTCGAGGTGCTGCGCCAGCAGCTCGGCCTCAACGACCCCGCCTGGACCCGTTACTGGCACTGGGTCGGCGGCCTGCTTACCGGCGATTTCGGCATTTCCTATGCCTACAAGGTGCCGGTATGGGAGTTGATCGGCGAGCGCCTGCAGCTGACCATCCCGCTCGCCTTCATCTCGATGGCCCTGACCGCATTCCTGGCCCTGGTGCTCGGGGTCTATGCCGCGGCCAACCACAACAAGACCGGCGACGTCGCGATCATGGCGACCAGCCAGGTCGGCATCTCGATCCCGAGCTTCTGGTTTGCGATCCTGCTGATCCTCCTGTTCGCCGTCCATCTCGGCTGGGTTTCGGCCGGCGGTTTCCCGGGCTGGGGTGCCGGCCTCGTGCCGGCCCTGGCCAGCCTGATCCTGCCGGCGATCTCGCTTGCCATCGTCCAGGCCGCGATCCTGGCGCGCATCACCCGCTCCTCGGTGCTCGAGGTGATGCGCGAGGATTTCGTGCGCACCGCGCGGGCCAAGGGCGTGTCCAAGCGCGCCGTGCTGTGGGGCCACGTGCTGCGCAACGCGATGATCCCGGTGATCACCGTGATGGGCGTGCAGTTCGGCAACCTGATTGCCGGCACCATCGTCATCGAGCAGGTCTTCACCCTGCCGGGGCTGGGCCGGCTGATGTTCCAGGCGATCAACCAGCGCGACCTCGAGCTGATCAAGAACGTGGTGATGCTGCTGGCCGTCTTCGTCGTCACCATCAATTTTATCGTCGACATGCTCTATGTCGTGATCGACCCGCGCCTCAAGGTCCACGATGTCTGACTGGCTTGCCCGCGCGGTCCGCCACCGCAGCTTCATGATCGGCGGCATCCTGACCTTCGTGCTGCTGGCGCTGGCCTTCGTCTCGCTGTTCTGGACGCCGAACAATCCCTACCGGCTCAACATCCGCATGCGGCTGAAGCCGCCGTCGCTCGACTATCTGCTCGGCACCGACGCCTTCGGCCGCGACGTGGTCTCGCAGCTCATGGTCGGTGCGCAGAACTCGATCGTCGTCGGCGTCATCGCGGTGGCGATCGGCCTGTCGCTCGGCGTCAGCCTCGGCCTGATCGGCGCGGCGCGGCGCGGCTGGCTCGAAGAGCTGATCATGCGCTTCTCCGACTTCACCCTGGCCTTTCCGGCCGTGCTGTCGGCGATCCTGCTGACCGCGATCTTCGGCCCGGGCAGCCTCAATTCGATCGTGGCGATCGGCATCTACAATATTCCGGTCTTCGCCCGCCTGTCGCGCGCCGCCGGCAATTCGATCTGGGCGCGCGACTTCGTCACCGCCTCGCGCGCCTGCGGCAAGGGCGCGTTCCGCATCACCATCGAACACGTCCTGCCCAACATCGTCCCGATCATCGTGGTGCAGGCGACCATCCAGTTCGCGATCGCCATCCTGGCCGAGGCGGCGCTGTCCTATCTCGGCCTGGGCACCCAGCCGCCGACCCCGTCCTGGGGGCGCATGCTGAACGAGGCGCAGACCCACGTGTTCACCACCCCGTCGCTGGCGATCTATCCAGGGCTCGCGATCGCCTTCTCGGTGCTCGGCCTGAACCTGCTGGGCGACGGCCTGCGCGACCTGATCGACCCCAAGCTGGCGCGGCAGAGGTAGTCATGGCCGCGTTGCTCGAAGTCGAAGACCTGCACGTCACGCTGGAAACCTCGCGCGGGCCCGCCGATGCGGTGCGCGGCGTCTCCTTCGCGCTGGAGCGCGGCGAAACCCTCGGCATCGTCGGCGAATCGGGCTGTGGCAAGTCGATGACCGCGCTGGGCCTGATCGGCCTGCTGCCCGAGCGGGCGCGGACCCGCGGTGCCGTCAGGCTCGACGGCCGGGACCTGCTGACGATGAGCGAGGGCGAGCTCTGCGGCATCCGCGGCAATCGCATCGCCATGATCTTCCAGGAACCGATGACCAGCCTGAATCCGGTCCATCCGGTCGGCCGCCAGATCGCCGAACCGCTGATGCTGCATCGGGGCTTGAACCGCGCGGCGGCGCGCGAGGAAGCGCTGCGCCTGCTCGACCGCGTCGGCATCCCCAACCCGGCGGCGCGCATCGATGCCTATCCCCACCAGATGTCGGGTGGCCAGCGCCAGCGCGTGATGATCGCCATCGCCCTGTCCTGCAACCCGGACATCCTGCTGGCCGACGAACCGACCACGGCGCTCGACGTCACGATCCAGGGGCAGATCCTCGACCTGATCCGCGACCTGGTCGACGAACGCGGGATGTCGCTGATCCTGATCAGCCATGCGCTGGGCGTGATCGCCGAGAATACGCGGCGCATGCTGGTCATGTACGGCGGCCGGGTCGTCGAAAGCGGCCCGGTCGGCGAGGTCTTCGGCCGGATGGCCCATCCCTATACCCGCGGCCTGTTCGCCGCGATTCCGCGGCTGGGCGACGGCCGGGCGCGCGACCGTGCCCGCCCGCTTGCCACCATCACCGGCACGGTACCCGAACTGGCCGACATGCCGCCGGGCTGCGCCTTCGCGCCGCGCTGCGACCTGGCGGTCGACGCCTGCCGGCTGGCGCAGCCGCCGCTGCTGTCGATCGGCCACGACCATGTCGCGGCCTGCATCCGCACCGACCACACCGTGGGGGTGCCCGCGTGACCGGCCAGCCGATGCTTTCCGTCCGCGACCTGACCCGGCATTTCACCCTGCCGCGCGAAGGGCTGACCGCGCCGCCGCGCCACGTCTATGCCCTGAACGGCGTCTCCTTCGATCTCGCCGCGGGCCGCAGCCTCGGCATCGTCGGCGAATCGGGCTGCGGCAAGTCGACGTTGGCCCGCATCGTGATGGCACTGGACAAGCCGACCGCGGGCCGGGTGGAATTGCTGGGCGAGGACATTGCCGGCCTCGATGCCAGGCAACTGCGGGCCAGGCGCCGCCATTTCCAGATGGTGTTCCAGGACCCCTATGGCTCGCTCGACCCGCGCCAGCAGGTCGGTCGCATCGTCGGCGAACCGCTCGACGTGCTGGAGCCGACGAGCAAGGCCGAACGCCGGCAACGGATCGCCGAGGCGCTCGCCTCGGTCGGGCTGCGTCCGACCGACGCCGACAAGTACCCGCACGAATTCTCCGGCGGCCAGCGCCAGCGCATCGCCATCGCCCGGGCGCTGATCACCCGGCCGTCTCTGATCGTTGCCGACGAGCCGGTCTCGGCCCTCGACGTCTCGGTCCAGGCCCAGGTGCTGAACCTGCTGCAGGAACTGCAGGACCGTTTCGGCGTCGCCTATCTGTTCATCAGCCACGATCTTGCCGTGGTCGAATATGTCTGCGACGAGGTCGCGGTGATGTATCTCGGCCGCATCGTCGAGCAGGGGCCCACCGGGCGGGTCCTCAGCCGGCCCTATCATCCCTATACCCAGGCGCTGCTCGATGCCGTGCCGCGCGCCGCCGCCGATGCGCGGCCGCGCAAGGTGCTGCAGGGCAATGTGGGCAGCCAGATCAAGGTGGCGACCGGCTGCCCGTTCGCCGATCGCTGCCCCAGGGTTGAGGGGCGTTGCCACGATTCGGTACCGCCGCTGCGCGTCGTCGAGGAAGGCCATCTGGCGGCCTGCCACCTCGCCTGATCCCGGCGGCTTGAGCCGCCGGAGTCCTGGTCGTAATATCGCTGTCACGAAGTCCGAATCGCTCGGGGAGGAACCGCAGCGGCATGAGCGAGGTCGTCAGTCTCGACCAGTACCAGCCCCGGCCGGACACGGGTGAACGGCCGGGTGTCCAGGGTTCGGCCAACCGCCCGGCAGCGCCTCGCGACGTGTTTTTCGACCGCCGCGAATTCAGCGAGATCCTCAATCTCTACGGCCATATGGTCGCGCAGGGCGAGTGGCGCGATTACGCGCTGTTACATGATCGCGAGCAATGCGCCTTCGCCGTCTTCCGCCGCAGCGCGGAAGGAGCGCTTTACCGGATCGTCAAGACCCCGGCGCTGGCCCGTCGACAGGGGGCCTATGCCGTGCTGTCGGCCGGCGGTCGCGTGCTGAAGCGGGGGCATACCCTGCAGGCCGTGCTGAAGCTGTTTGCCAGGAAGCGCTTCGCGGTGGTCTGAGCCGGCGCAGCGGATCTCGCCGGCGGCGCAGAATCACTCGGCGCAAAATCACTCGGCGCAGAATCACGAAGGGCCGCGTCTCGCGACGCGGCCCTTGACGCTTGAAAGGCTGGAAAAGACCTTACGAGGTCTTCTTGGCCGGAGCCTTCTTGGTCTTCTTCGAAGCCGACTTCTTGGTCGACTTCTTCGCCGGGGTCGACGACGAAGCCTGGACCTGCTCGATCGAGCTGCCCGCGGTGGCCGGACGGGTCGCGGCCTCGGCGACGACCGGCGCAACGCCCAGGGCGAGCACGGCGGCGAGGGTCGAAACGGCAGCAACGGTCTTGACGCGCTTGAACATAGGAACTGTCCCCTTTTCTAGATCACGATATCGTCCCGTCGGACGACATGCTGGATTAGGTGCCCGGATTTTGGCCGGATTGTGGCATGCGTTGTAACGAAAGAACATTTTCCTCGTAGTGGTATCAATGCAACAAGGGCGGGTGCCACTCCCGCCCTTGCCGCCCGCGCCAAGCTGGGCGCGAACCGGTCCGCCGCGGGGGATCAGCACGCGGCGGTTCCGGAACCTTCGGCACTTACGACGCGGGCTTGGCCGGGGTCGCCGGGCTGGCGGGCGTCGCCTTCGACGCGGTATGGGCCTTCTCGCCGTGCTTCTTGGTGCTGGTCGCGTCGGCCGACTTCTTCTTGGTCGCGTCGGCCTTCGCGGCGGGGGCAGCCGCCTTCGGCGCCGCCGCGCTCGGCGCGGCCGGGGCCGCGGGGGTGGCCGAGGTCTGGGCCGAGGCCAGCGCCGGGACCAGCGCGAGCGACAGGGCGGTGGCGAGGGTCATGGCCTTGAGGGCGGTGCGATTGAACATCTCGAACGATCCTTCGGCCTGCGGCCGGTTGTTTTCGGTTCCCGTCGCCGCGTCATCGCGTCGACAGGAAGCAGGATCGCTTCGGATTCGGGCGGCGTTTCGGCCTAGCCTGGGCGTTGTGGTGATCAGTCGATGGCGGAATCTTGGCCGGGTTCCAGGTAGCGGTGGCGCTTGCCCTGCCAGTCCTCGACCCACCAGCCGCAACCGTCGGCGGCCACCTCGATCCAGTCGGCGGTAATGGGGCTTTTGCCCTGGCCGCCGGGGATGTCGAGGATATAGGTCGGCTGGGCCAGGCCCGAGACCCGGCCGCGCAAGGCATGGACCAGGGCCCGGCCCTTTTCCAGCGGCACCCGGAAATGGCCGGTGCCGCGGGCGAGGTCCAGCTGGTGCAGGTAATAAGGCTTCACCCGGGCGGCGACCAGCGCCCGCATCAGCGCCGCCAGCGTCTCGACATCGTCGTTGATCCCGGCGAGCAGCACGCTCTGGCCGAGCAGAGCCACGCCCGCCTCCGACAGCCGGCGCAGTCCCCGCCGCGCCTCGGCCGTCAGCTCGCGGGGGTGGTTGCAGTGGACCGCGACATAGACCGCCTTGTCGGCGGCGGGGCGCAGCGCCTCGGCCATCGCCTCGGTCACGCGCTCGGGCGCGGCGACGGGTATCCGGCTGTGCAGGCGGATGACCTGGACATGGTCGATCGCGGCAAGGCGCGTCATCAGACGGCCCAACCGGGCCGGCGGCAGCATCAGCGGATCGCCACCGGTCAGGATGACCTCGAAGATCGCCGGGTTCGCGGCGACGTAGTCGATCGCGCGGTCGAGCGCCGCGTCGTCCAGCAACTTTGCGCCGGGCCCGACCACTTCGCGGCGAAAGCAGAACCGGCAATAGACGGCGCAGATTTCGACCGGCATCAGCAGCACGCGGTCGGGGTAGCGGTGGACCAGGCCGGGCAGCGGCGAATGCGCCGCATCGCCGATCGGATCGGCCAGTTCGGCGGCGGCGACGTCCAGTTCCTCGGCCGCCGGCAGGTACTGCCGGGCTATCGGATCGGCCGGATCGGCCGGATCGATCAGGGCGGCGACGGCCGGCGTGACCGCCACCGCAAACTGTGCCGCGGCCGCGGCCCGGCCATCGGCTGCGGCAGCCGGTGGCATCAGACCGGCACCGATCAGCTCTTCCAGGCGATGGGCGGTGCGTGGCAGGTAAGGGGCGGGCATGGCGGGCGCCTTATACACGGCCGCCCCGGTCTGTCACGCGGAATCCTGCGGGCAATGACCGCGACAGTTGCTTTTGCGTTCAATACTCCGGTTCTGGGGCGGATCAAGAAAAAGCACACCGGACGCTTTCATGCGGGATTTAATCCGGACAAATGGTCTTTGCTCGTTTCTTTTTCTTCTCACGCAGCTGTGAGGGCAAAAAAATGTCTCCTGCTCGCAGCAGGCGTTGACCGTCCCCTTTCAACTCGCTTAGAGAATGAAAACAGCTCGCATTCACAAAGGGGAAATTCGACATGATCGGCACCCGTCGCTGGTTCGGCGCTCTGGCCGGCACCGCCGCCATCCTGGCACTGGCAGGTCCAGTCGCGGCGCAGGGGGCGCAGGAGATCAACCTCTATTCGTCGCGCCACTACAACACCGATCGCGCGCTCTACGAAACCTTCACCAAGCAGACGGGCATCCGCATCAACCTCGTCGAAGCCGGCGAGAACGAGCTGATCCAGCGCCTGAAGACCGAGGGCCGGAACAGCCCGGCCGACGTCGTCATCACCGTCGATGCCGGCCGCCTCGAAGCGATGGCCGCCGACGGCCTGTTCCAGCCGGTCAAGTCGCCGGTGCTCGACCAGGCGATCCCCAAGCATCTGCAGGATCCGACCGGGCTGTGGTACGGCTTTTCCAAGCGCGCCCGCGTGCTGGTCTACGCCAAGGACCGCGTCAAGCCCGAGCAGCTCTCGACCTACGAGCAACTGGCCGATCCCGCCTGGAAGGGCAAGCTGCTGATCCGGTCGTCGACCAACGTCTACAATCTGTCGCTGATGGGCTCGATCATCGCCGCCGACGGGCCGGAGAAGGCCGAGGCCTGGGCCAAGGGGATCGTCGCCAATCTCGCCCGGCCGCCGCGCGGCGGCGACACCGACCAGTTGAAGGGCCTCGCCGCCGGCGAGGGCGACGTCGCCGTTTCCAACACCTATTACGTCGCCCGCCTGTTCGCCTCGAACAAGCCCGAGGACAAGGCGATCGCCGACAAGATCGCGGTATTCTTTCCCAACCAGGGCGATCGCGGCACCCACGTGAACGTCTCGGGGGCCGGCGTCGCGGCCCATGCGCCGAACAAGGCCGGCGCGATCAAGTTCCTCGAATATCTGTCGAGCCCGCAGGCGCAGTCCTATTTCGCCGAAGGCAATTTCGAGTATCCGGTCGTCGCGGAATCGCCGATGTCGCCGGTCATCGCCGCCTGGGGGCCGTTCAAGGAAGACCAGCTCAACGCCGCGACCTTCGCCAAGAATGCGCGCCAGGCGCTCGAGATCATGGATCGGGCCGGCTGGAAGTAATCCGCTGCCGGGGCAGGAACGGCGTTCCTGCCCCTTTTTCGGGTTCGTCCTAGACCCGTTCCGACAGCCAGATCGCCAGTCTCGACGCCTGCTTGATCGCCGTCGTCAGCACCGGATAGGCCGGCGCCTCGGCCGCACCGGCGGCCCGCGCGGTGTCGCGGTGTTCGACTTCCTCGACGCGGAACTGCTCGATCACGGCCTTCAGCTCACTTTCGTCGTCGCCGAGTTCGGCGTGCTGGCGGGCGTAATGCTCGTCGATCACTTCCTCGACCGCTTCGGTGCAGGCCATCGCGGCCTTCTCGCCCAGCAGTGCGGTGGCCGCCCCCAGCGCGAAGCCGGCGACATGCCAGATCGGGGTCAGCACGGTCGGGCGCACGCGGCGCTCGACCACCATCTTCTCGAAGCGGGCGAGATGGGCGCGCTCCTGCTCGGCCATATGCTCGATCTGGGCGTGGCGGCCGAGCACGGCAAGCTGGCCTTCATAGATGCGGCGCGCCCCGTATTCGCCGGCGTGGTCGACACGAATGACCCGGTCGATGACCTGACGGGCATCGAGATCGCCGGGCAGGCGGTCTTCGGCAGTACGCATCGCGGCTTGCTCCCGACTACTGATTACGACCGGCGGGCGGCCCCGAACGAGAACAGGGCAAGCGCCAGGGCGGCCAGCATGTTCCATCCTGCCATCGACAGACCCAGCACCACCAGTGCCGGTTCGTCGCACCGGGCCGGCTTGGTGGCCAGCAACTGGGCGCGCAGCGCCTCGATCGAATTGGCGTCGGGCAGGTTGCCGCCGCATTCCGCGGTCCCTTCCCACCAATGCGCCTCGACCCCGACATGGAACAATGCGACGGCGGCACCGGCCAGGAAGATCAGGCCGATCAGCGCCAGGATGCCGCGCCGCAAGCCGGGCCGCCCGGCCGTCAGCGGCCAGGCGACCAGGGCCAGCGGTACGATGATGTAATAGGGCCAGCGCTGGTAGAGGCAGAGGACGCAGGGCTGCAGGCCGAAGCCGTATTGCGAAACCAGCGCGCCGCCGACCACGACAGCCGCGGCGAGGGCGACCAGGGGCAGGGCGAAGGAGAATAGGCGATCGAGCATGGGGATCACATCAGATAGCGGACGGCGACGACACCGCCGACCAGGGCGATCAGGAAGGCCCAGGAGACGACCGTGAGATGGCGTTCGATGAAGGCCTTGACCGGCGGGCCGAAATACCAGAGCAGCGCGGCCTCGGCAAAGAAGCGCACGCCGCGGGTGACGATGGAGGCGACGGCGAAAGGCACGATGGCCATGCCGCCGGCGCCGGCACCGATGGTGACGAGCTTGTAGGGAATGGGGGTCAGCCCCTTGATCAGCACGAACCAGACGCCATAGTCCTGCACGGTCTTCTGGAACTGGTGCAGCGCATCGTCGTAGCCGTAGAGGTTGATGATCCAGCTGCCCAGGCTTTCGATCAGGAAATAGCCGATCGCATAGCCGGCCATCCCGCCCAGCACCGAGGCGACGGTGCAGACGGCGGCGAACAGGAACGCCTTGCGCCGCTCGGCCAGGCACATCGGCACCAGCATCGCGTCGGGCGGGATCGGGAAGAACGAGCTTTCGGCAAACGAGACGATGGCGAGCGTCCAGACGGCGTGCCTGGTCTGGGCCTGGGCCACCGCCCAGTCGTACATCCGCTGAAACAAGGGACGATCCGATCCATACTGTCGCTAAAGAGCGGCGCGACTGTAGTGCGCCGCCGTTCCCGCCACAAGGCCGCCACGATCCGGTACGAAGAATTGATGTCGTAGCCGCCTGGCTACGCTAGACTGCTACCTTCGGACGTCACCTCGGGAGACCCTCATGACATCGCACTGGACCCGGCACGCGCTGCTGGCCGCGACCATTATTGCCGGTTCGTGCTTCTGGCTCGCGCCCGAGGTCGTGGCCCAGGCCGCGGCGCCGCAGGCCGTGGCCACCGCGCCGGTCGCTGCCGCCGACGGCTGGCCCCGCGACTATCAGGCAAGCGACGCGACGCTGACCGTCTTCCAGCCCCAGGTCGACAGCTGGACCGGCAACACCCTCATTGCCCGCGCCGCCGTGCAGGTGGTCAAGCCGTCCAACCCGAACCCGACCTTCGGCGTCATCTGGTTTTCGGCGCGGACCGAGGTCGACAAGTCGACCCGGCTGGTGACCCTGCAGGAGATCAAGGTCGACAAGGGGTCGTTCCCGGCCGAGCCCAACAACGAGGCCGACTATCTGTCGGTGGTGCGCCAGGGCCTGCCGCCCAACGGGACCACGATGAGCCTGGACCGGATCCAGGCGAACATGGCCGTGACCGAGGGACAGGGGCCGCAAGGGGCGGTCGCCCAGGTCAAGAACGACGTGCCGCGGATCATCATCGCCACCGATCCGGCGGCGCTGGTGCTGATCGACGGCCAGCCGGCGCTGCGCGCCACCTCCGATACCAGCCTGCTGCGGATCGTCAACAGCCGGGCGCTGATCCTGTTCAACCAGGGCGCCGGGCGCTACTACCTGCGCATCATGGGCCGCTGGGCGACCGCCACCGCGCTGGACGGCAGCTGGACGGCGACCAAGTCGGTGCCTGCCTCGGCCGACCAGATCCGGAGCAGCCTCGCCCAGGGCTACGACCCGATGATCGGGACGTTCAGCGAAGCCGATGCCGCCCGCCAGCCGTTGCCCAAGATCAACGTCTCGACCAGCCCCGCCGAACTGATCCAGGTCACCGGCAAGCCGCAATATCAGCCGATCCCCGGCACGCAGTTGCTGACGGTCACCAATACCGCTTCCGATCTCGTCCTCAATCTGGCCGACAACCAGCACTACGTGCTGATCTCCGGCCGCTGGTTCAAGGGGCCGGGCCTCGACGGCCCGTGGGTCTACGTCGCCAACGACGTGCTGCCACCCGATTTCGCGCGCATTCCCGAGGCCCATCCGCGCGGCGCGGTGCTGCCGGCGGTTTCGGGCACGCCCCAGGCCAAGGAGGCGGTGATCGCCGCCCAGGTGCCGCAGACCGCGACGGTGGTCAAGACCCAGGCCAAGTTCAAGTCGAACTACGATGGCGGCAAGCCGATCTGGGGGCCGATCGACGGCACCTCGATGCAGTATGCCGCCAATACCCCCGACCCGGTGATCAAGGTGTCCGAGGCGAGCTATTTCGCCGTCTCGAACGGCGTCTGGTTCACCGCGACCTCGGCATTCGGTCCATGGGCGCCGGCCATGCAGGTGCCGTCGGTGATCTACACCATCCCGCCGGCCTCGCCGGTCTATTACGTCACCGGCGTCCATGTCTATGGCGGCACCACGGACTTCGTCTATGTCGGCTACACCCCGGTCTACATGGGCACCGTGGTGGCCCCGACCGGCACGGTCGTCTTTGGTACCGGCTATGTCTATCAGCCCTATATCGCGCCGGTGACGGCGGTCTACTACCCGCCGCCGGCCACCTACGGCTACGGCGCCGGGTTCGCCACCGGCATGATCACCGGCCTGACCTTCGGCTTCATTGCCGGCTCGCTGACCTCGCATCCCTGGGGCGGCCCCTATCCGTGCTGCGGCTGGGGCTGGGGGCGCGGCGGCAACAACATCACGATCAACAACATCAACGTCAATAACGTCAACAACGTCTACAACCGCTGGAACAAGAACACCGTCATCAAGAACGACAAGGAGTTCAACACCTACCTGAACAACCACCCCAAGGCCAAGCAGCAGTACGATCGCGACATGAACCGCGACGTGCGCCAGGTCAATCGGGATCTCGCCAAGAACCCGCAGGCCCAGGCCAAGGCCCAGCAGTTCGGCGCCGATCACCCGAATGCGCAGGCCCGCGCCAGCAATGCCGAGGTCCAGCAGCGCCAGGCCCGCCAGCAGGCGGTCGCCAACGGGCGCAACGACATCCAGAACCGGTCGCAGGACGTCTATGGCGGCCAGGACGGCAATGTCTACCGCCGCTCCGACGACAACCAGGGCTGGGAGCGCCAGCAGCCGAACGGCACCTGGTCGCGCGCCGACAACAGCGCGGCGACCCAGCGGCTCGACCAGGACCGGCAGGGCCGGCAGCTCGGCAATGCCCAGTACAATGCCTATCGCCAGAGCCCGCAGCTCGGCGGTGGCGGCGGACATTTCCGGCGCTGATGACGAAGCGCGGCGGCAGTGTCAGGGCTGTTGACCTTGACGCTGCCGCCGCTATTATCCCGCCCGCGCCCCAGTGGTGGAATGGTAGACGCGGCAGACTCAAAATCTGTTGCCCGCAAGGGCGTGCTGGTTCAAGTCCGGCCTGGGGCACCAACGACTTAGCGGTTATCGCGGTCGATACGGGCAATTGCCCGGCGCATACGCCGGGCAGGGCCATCTCCCGATTTCGACGTTTTGCATGATCGAGGAACGCGGTTGCGCTTGGCGTCACGCGGGCGGGCGTCGTCGGCCTGGACCGTCTGGACGTCAGAGCCCCAGTCGATCGAGAATCCGGCCGCGGAGGATTTCAGCCTTGACGCCGAGAGGCCAGAAGCCGTGGAAGGCAATCGGCTTCGGCGGCACGACCGGCAGATCGAGCGGGAAGGCCGCGCCCTGGCGCAGCCGCCCGGCCAGTTGCTCGGCGATGGCGGTGCCGAGCGCCACGCCCCGGCCGTTGCACCCGAGATAGATCAGCACGTCGGCTGCCGGCTCGTGAATATGCGGCCAATGGTCCTTGGTGATGGCAAGCTGGCTGTTCCAGCCATGGGTCCAGCGCAAGCCCTTCAGCTGCGGCCAAAGCTGCGCCGCGTATTCCGTGAGGTAGGCGATCGGCGCAGGCGAGGCGATCGGGTGCATCGGGCCGCGGCCGCCCATCAGCAGCCGCCCTTGCGCATCCAGCCGGTAGTAGACGGTGATCCGCCCGCTTTCATAGACCGACGGCCGCGCCGGCATCAGCCGTGCGCGGATCTCGTCCCGCAACGGTTCGGTCGCGGCGATCGCGCTGTAGACCGGCACGATGGTCTGCCGCAAGCCGCGCCAGAGGTCGTCGGTGAAACCGTTGGTCGCGATCAGCAGCTTTTCGGCGACCAGCGTGCCCGTCGCCGTGGTGATCGACCAGCCGGCGTTGGTGCGGGCAAGCCCGAGGGCCCGGGTGCGGCCGTAGATGCGCGCGCCGGCAGCCAGCGCGGCACGGGCGAGACCGCGCGAATAGGCGAGCGGGTTGAGGCTGCCGCCACTGGCATCGAGCATCGCGCCGAAATAGGCGCCCGTGCCGGCCGCCGCCTGGGTGGCATCGCGGTCGAGATAACGGACGGGCAGGCCGCGATCGATGCACTGGCGGGCGGTGGTCGCGACGTCGCGCTGGGCCTTTGCGCTGCGTGCGGCGCGCAGCGTGCCGCCGCGATGGGCATCGCAGGCGATGCCCAGGCGCTCGATCAGCGCGAACGTCCGATTGGCCGTGTCCCACCCGAACGCGACCATGCGCCGGCCGAGATCCGGCCCCCAGGTCGCCTCGACCGTGTCGGGATCGAATTTAAGCCCGGGATTGAGCTGTCCGCCGTTGTTGCCGGAGGCGCCCCAGCCCGGCTCGTTCGCCTCGATCACGACGACATCGGTGCCGGTCTCGGCCAGATGCAGCGCGGTGGTGAGGCCGACGATGCCGCCGCCGATGATGGCGACCGAGGCGCGCCGCGAGCCGTCCAGCGGCGGCGTCGCCGGCGCCGGCGGCGCATCGAGCGGGTAGACGCTGGGCGGCAGCGGGCGAAGGTCGGTCATGGCGGTCCCCGCTTCAGCCGGCCGTCGCGGGCAGGAACAGCTTGCCCGGGTTCATCATGTTGTTCGGGTCCAGCAGGGTCTTGATCTGCCGCATCATCCCCAGCTCGACCGGGTTCTTGGTGCGGGCGAGACGCTTGCGATAGGTGACGCCGACCCCGTGCTCGGCGGTGATCGAGCCGCCGAGCTCCATGGCGACATCGTCGATGATGACGTCGACGACATCGGAGGCGTCCTCGAACGCCTCGGGCGTGGCGAACCGCTCATGCGGGAACAGCACCACGACGTGGATGTTGCCGTCGCCGATATGGCCGACCATCATCACATTGGCGTCGGGATAAGCCGCCAGCACCCCCTCTTCGACCCGCTTGACGAAGGCAGGCTGCTCGGCCACCGGGACCGACGTGTCGTGCGACATCGTCTTGCCCGCGAGCTTGAATTCGCCGGTGACGCCGTGGCGCAGCTTCCAGATCGCCTCTTCCTGGGCGAGGCTCGCGGCGATGGTGGCGTCGGATATCAACCCGGCCTCGAAGGCGTCGGCCAGCAAGGCTTCCATGGCGGTGGCAAGCGGCGCGTCGGGCTGGGAATCGCCGACTTCGAGCAGCAGGTACCAGGGTGCCTTCTGCGCGAACGGCATCACCGTGCCGGGAACATAACGAAGCACGAAATCCATGTAGGACGAGCCGATGATCTCGAAGCTCGAGATGGTCTCCCCGAACATCTTGCGAGCCCGCGAGAACATCTCCAGGGCCTGCTCGACGCTGGCCAGCTGCATCATCGCGATCGAGCGCGACCGGATGCCCGGGAACAGCTTGAGCGCGGCGCCGGTGACCAGCCCGAGCGTGCCCTCGGCGCCGATGAACAGCTGCTTGAGATCGTAGCCGGCATTGTCCTTGCGCAGGCGCCGCAGGCTGTCGAGCACGGTGCCGTCCGCCAGCACTGTTTCCAGGCCAAGCACCAGCTGGCGCATGTTGCCGTAGCGCAGCACGGCGATGCCGCCGGCATTGGTCGAGATATTGCCGCCGATCTGGCAGCTGCCCTCGGCGCCCAGGCTCAGCGGGAACAGCAACCCCTCCTTCGCCGCCGCCGCCTGGATGTCGGCCAGGATGCAGCCGGCATCGACGACGATCGTCTCCTCGGCCGGCGAGATCGCGCGGACCTTGTTCATCCGGTCCAGGCGGATGACGATCGCCGGGCGCGGATCCAGCGGGGTCGCCCCGCCGCACAGGCCGGTATTGCCGCCCTGCGGCACCACCACCACGCCGGCCGCGGCGCAGGCTTTCACCACTCGCGACACCTCCTCGGTCGAAGCCGGCCGCACCACCGCCAGCGCGGTGCCGTGATAGCGCCCGCGATGATCGGTGAGGAAAGCGCCGATATCGCCGGGATCGGTCAGGACGTAGCGCGATCCGAGGATCGAGGTCAGCTCGGCAAGGAAGGCGGCGTGGGACATGGCGGGGAAACCGGAAACGGGGAAGGGAGGGCAGCGGGCCCCGCCCCGGATCGCGGGGCGGGGCCGGTTCAGCGACCGATCAGGTCAGCATCCATTCGGCATAACGCTTCTGCACCGCGGTGTAGTTTTCGCCCCACCACTTCGAATCGACAATGATGTTCTTGCCGTTGGTCAGGTCGGGCAGGAATTCCTTGGCGGGCGAGTTCTTCACCTCGTCCAGCGCGGCCATGCTGTTCGGGAGGTAATAGCCGCGCACTGCCCAGGCCACCTGCCGGTCCGGCTTCAGGCAGAAGTCGATGAAGCGCATCGCCGCTTCCTTGTTCTTCGTGCCCTTGGGGACCGCGAAATAGTCGAGCGAGTTGACGGTCTGCTCGAACGAGAAGGCGAGCGGGGCGCCGGCCTTCTGGGCAGACTTCACGCGATTGAAGTAGCTGTAGGAGAAGTCGCCCTCGTTCTGCACGACCGCGTTCACCTGGTCGGGCGTCGTCGCCGCCCATTTCGATACATGCGGCTTCATGCGGTCGAGGACGCGGAAGGCCCGGTCGATATCGAGCGGATAGAGGTCCTTGGGCGCGACGCCGTCGGCCACCAGTGCGACTTCGAGGGTCTCCGAAGCCAGCGACCGCATCACCCGGCGCCCGGGGAACTTCTTGAAATCGTAGAACCCGGCGAAGTCGACCGGGTGCTTGCCGTCCGGGGTGCGGGTGTCGTTCCACAGCAGGCCGCCGCTGTAGAGATAGAGCGGCATGTAGTCGGGTTCGGACGGGGCGACCAGCGGGCCGGGCTTGATGATCGACAGGTCCAGCGGTTCCCACAGCTTGTCGCGGGCGCCCGACGTCGCGAACGCCGCAGGCGCGTCGACGACGTCCCACTGGACGTTGTTGCCCTGGACCTGCGCCTTGACCTTCGCCATGTCGCCGTTGTCGACCAGCACGACCTTGATGCCGGTCGCGGCGGTGAACGGGTCGGCAAACACCTCGCGGACCGACTTGTTGTAGTCGCCGCCCCAGGAGGTCACGGTCAGCGTGGTGTCGGCGGCGGCGGCACGTCCGGTGAAGACGGCCGGTGCCGCGGCGAAGCCGAGCAGGCCGGCACCCCCGCGCAGCAGGCCGCGCCGTGACGGTGTGAGCAAGGTCTTGGACATAAGCACTTCCCCTTTTTATGTCGTCGTGATTGACGGTTGCCGGTCAGTTGGCCGGTTGCGGCGGAAGCAGGCGGGCGTGGCCGGGCTGCCACCCCGCCTGGATCAGGTCGCCGCGATGCGCGACGCTGCGCCCGGGCTGGTTCAGTTCCTGAACGATCAGCGTGCTACCGTCGGCACAGCGCAGGAAATGGCGCACGACACCGCCGAGCAGGATGGAATCCTCCAGGCGGCCGGGAACGCTCGTCGTTGCGCCTGAGACCTCGATGGCCATGTTCTCAGGGCGGATCAGCAGTACCGCGCGATCGCCGGCCTTCATTGGTGCCGCCGGCGCCGGCGCCGGAAAGGTGCCGAGGGCGGTCTTCAACCGACAGGTACCGTCGGCGGCGATCTGGACCGTGCCGGGAATGAGGTTGGACGAGCCGATGAACTCGGCCGAGAAAACCGTCTCCGGCTTGAAGTAGAGCGCGTCCGGGGTGCCCTGCTGCTCGATGCGCCCGCCGTTCATCAGGACGATGCGGTCCGACATCGTCAGCGCCTCGTCCTGGTCGTGGGTGACGTAGAGCATGGTGATGCCGAGCTCGGCGTGCAGCCGCTTGATCTCGAGCTGCATCTGCTCGCGCAGCTTCTTGTCCAGCGCGCCGAGCGGTTCGTCCATCAGGATCAGGGCGGGATTGTAGACGATGCAGCGTGCCAGTGAGACGCGCTGCTGCTGACCGCCCGAGAGTTCGCGCGGGCGCCGGTCGGCGACATGGCCGAGCTGGATCAGGTCCAGCGCCTCGGCGACCTTGCGCCTGATCTCGGCCTTGGGCAGCCGTCGCACCTGCAGCGGAAAGGCGATGTTTTCGAACACGGTCATATGCGGCATCAGCGCGTAGTTCTGGAACACCATGCCCAGCCCGCGCTGGTTGGTCGGCAGCGTGGTGGCGTCGCGGCCGTCGATCACGATGCGTCCGGCGCTCGGCGTGATCATGCCGGCAATCAGGTTCAGCAGCGTCGATTTCCCCGATCCGGACGGGCCCAGCAGCGTGACGAACTCGCCCTTGGCGATCGACAGGTCGGTTCGCCGCAGGGCGTGGACGTCGCCGTAGCTCTTGGCGACGCCTTCCAGCTCGATCATCGCGGCGGCGGCGGTGGTCATGGTCATGCGGAAGCCTCGGTCTTGCCCTGCATCCTGATGATCCCGAGCGCGATCAGCAGCGAGAGGACGGTGAGCAGCGTGGAAACCGCGGCCAGTACCGGTGTCAGTTCCCAGCGGATGGAGGAGTACATCTTGACCGGCAGGGTCATGCTGTTCTGGCCGGTGAGGAAATAGGCGACCACCACCTCGTCGAGCGACATCAGGAAGGCGAACAGCGCACCCACCGCGATCGATGCCTTCAGTTGCGGCAGGACGACCCGGAAGAAGATCGTGACGCGCGATGCGCCCATGATCGAGGCGACGGTTTCCAGCGCCACGTCCGAGTGGTGCAGGCCCGACATCACCGAGACCATGATGTAGGGGGTGGTCAGCATGATATGGGCCAGCACCACGCCGGCAGTGGTGTCGAGCAGGCCCCAGCTGGAGAACTGCAGGTAGAGGCCGAGCCCGAGCACGATGACCGGCACCAGCATCGGCATCATGAACAGGCCGCGCAACCCGGCGCGGCCCGGCAGCCGCGACCGCGCCAGGGCATAGGCTGCCGGCACCGCCAGGATCAGGGCGACAAGCGTCGTCACGCAGGCGACGACCAGGCTCTGCACGGTCGATCCCCACCAGGCCGGGTCGGTGAAGAACTGCCGATAGAGCTGCAGCGTGAACTGGCGTGGCGGAAATTCGATCTGCCCGGGGTTGCCGAACGAGATCGGGATCACGATCAGGCTGGGCAGCAGGAGGAACAGATAGCAGGTCCAGGCCGCGGTGGAGACGACGCCGCGCGCAAGGCGGCTGGTGCCGAACAGGTCGCTCATGCGCCGGCCCCCGCAAGGCCGCCGGACCCGCGCACCCGGCCCAGCATGGCGACGAGGATGCCCGAGAGCAGCAGGAGGACCACGGCCGTCGCCGAGGCGGCGGTCCAGTCGAGCGTCTGGCGCGTGTAGAAATCGACCAGGTTGGCGACCATCATGTCCTGCCGGCCGCCGAGGAGTGCCGGCGTGATGTACATGCCGATCGACAGCGTGACGTTGATCAGCACCCCGGCGATCACCCCGGGCATCGAGAGCGGCAGGGTGATCTTCCAGAAGATCCTGAGCGGCCCGGCGCCCATCGTCTCGGCGGCGAGGATCAGGCGGCGATCGAGCGACAGCAGGCTGCCGAGGATCGAAAGGATCATGAAGGGCAGCAGGAAATTGATCATGCCGAGGATGACGCCGACGCGGTTGAACATCATCGGCAGGTTCAGGGTCCCGCCGCTGATCAGCCCCAGGAACTGGTTGATCAGCCCCTGATTGCCGAACACCGCGACCAGCGCGAAGCTCTTGACCAGAATGCTGGTCCAGAACGGCAGCATGACCATGATCAGGTAGGCGGTGCGCCGCCGGGGCGGCTGCGCGGCCAGATGCAAGGCCACGGGATAGCCGAAGACGAGGCTGACCAGCGTGCCGCCGATCGCGATCTCGAAGGTGTTGCGCAGCACCTTCAGGAACAGCGTGCTGGTGGCGAGGTCGCCATAGGCGGCGAAGGAGAAGCGCCCGTCGTAGACGGAGGTCCAGAGCGTGACGCCGAGCGGATAGACCAGGATCAGCAGCATCACCGCCGTCAGCGGCGCCAGCAGGAGGATCGCCGCCCCTGGGCTGAGGTCCGATGCGGAGGATGATTGGGACAAGGCTGCCGCGTCCTTCGTGTTTCCGGGCGCCCCGGCAAGGCCGCGCCCGCGGGGCGGTTCGGCTTGCCCGTGGGCATGGAGGAACTATGACAGCCGGCTTTTAGATTCGCAATGTCAGTTTTCAAAATTCTGAAAACTAAAAATCTCAGATGTCGGCATTCACCCAGAAGACCGACGCGGGGCGCGAGCCGGTGTTGGCGAAATGGTGCGGCTTGTCGCTGGAGAAGGCAAAGCAGTCGCCTTCGTTCAGGCTGAACGTCTCGCCATCGATCTCGAGCTCCAGCGAGCCCGACAGCAGGAAGCCGATCTCCTCGCCCTTGTGCGAATAAGGCTGGGGACCGGAGTTGCAGTTCGGCTGGATCACCATGAAGAAGCCGCGCAGGCGATCGCTGGCCGCGGGCGAGGCGATGTCCTTGCGGATACCGTCGATGTCGAAGAGGTGCGAGCGGTTGCCGGCGCGTACGATATAGCGGCTTTCCGCAGAACTGCTCTTGATCTGCGACGGATCGATCAGCCAGGCGGGCATGACGCCGAGCGCGTTCGCGACCGTATAGAGCGTGCGGACCGTCGGCGAAACCAGGCCGCGTTCGAGCTGCGACAGCGTGCCGATCGACACGCCGGTCGCCTTGGCCAGGTCGGTCAGCGTCATGCCGGCCTTCAGCCGCAGATCGCGGATGCGCTGGCCGAGCTTCTGGGTCTCTTCGTCGGGATCGCTCATGCCGGTCGGCAGGCGGGCGGTGTCGGATGCTTTCTTCATGGACGACAGGAATCCGTTTCGTTCGACCGGCGCTGCGCCGGGACGGCAGGCCATGACAGTCTATAGCGATAACGGCTGTCGGCGAACAAGCCAATTCAATTTTCAGAAATCCAAAAAAATATTTGCTGCCGCTGAAAAGGACGCCCTATCATCGCGGCCGTCCGGCGAAGGCGCCGCATTTTCGAGGTTTTCATCATGTCCGCTAGCATCGACTGGCGCGCGCGCGCTGCCGCGCTCTCCCTCAACGGTCAGGCCTTCGTCGGCGGGCGCTACGTCGCCTCGCTGTCGGGCAAGACCTTCGACTGCGTCAATCCGGCGACGGGCAAGGTGCTGACTTCGATCGCCGCCTGCGACGGCGCGGATGTCGACCGGGCGGTCGGCGTGGCGCGCGCCGCGTTCGAAAGCGGGGTCTGGTCGCGCATGGCGCCGCGCGAGCGCAAGAAGCGTCTGAAAGCCTTTGCCGAGCTGATCGCGGCCAATGCCGAGGAACTCGCCCTGCACGAGACGCTCGACATGGGCAAGCCGATCCGCGACAGCCTTTCCGTCGACCTGCCGCTGTCGGCCCAGTGCATCGACTGGTACGCCGAGGCCATCGACAAGGTCTACGACGAAGTCGCGCCGACGGCGCGGACCGCGATCTCGCTGATCCGCCGCGAGGCGCTCGGTGTCGTCGCGGCGGTGGTGCCCTGGAATTTCCCGCTGCTGATGGCCGCCTGGAAACTGGGTCCGATCCTCGCTGCCGGCAACTCGGTCATCCTGAAGCCGGCCGAACAGTCGCCCCTCTCCGCCATCCGGCTTGGGGCGCTGGCGGCCGAGGCGGGCATACCCGACGGCGTTTTCAACGTCCTGCCCGGGTTCGGCGAGACCGCCGGGCGTGCGCTGGGGCTGCATATGGATGTCGATGCCGTGGCCTTCACCGGCTCGACCGAGGTCGGCAAGTATTTCCTGCAATATGCCGGCCAGTCGAACATGAAGCGGGTGGGGCTCGAATGCGGCGGCAAAAGCCCGAACATCATTCTTGCCGATGCCCCGGATCTCGACGCCGCGGCGACTGCGGCAGCCTGGGGCATCTTCTACAACCAGGGTGAAGTCTGCAACGCCGGCTCGCGCCTCGTCGTCGAGGAGAGCGTCAAGGACCAGGTGGTCGAGAAGGTGATGGCGGTGGGCGGCGCGATCAAGGTCGGTGATCCGCTCGACCACGCCACCGAAATGGGCGCCATGGTCGACGATCGCCACGCCCGGCGGGTGATGGACTATATCGAGAAGGGTATCGCCGAGGGGGCGCGGCTGCGCATGGGCGGCAAGCGCATCGCTGCGGAAGGATGCTTCATCGAGACGACGCTTTTCGACGACGTGACCGGCGACATGACCATCGCCCGCGAGGAGATCTTCGGGCCGGTGCTGGCGACCATCGCCGCGCGGGACATCGACGACGCCATCCGGATCGGCAACGACACGACCTACGGTCTTGCCGCCGCCGTCTGGACGCGCGATATCAACAAGGCGTTCAAGGCGTCGCAGGCGTTGCGCGCCGGCGTGGTCTGGGTCAACTGCTTCGACCACGGCGACATTTCCTCGCCCTTCGGCGGCTTCAAGCAATCCGGTTTCGGGCGCGACAAGTCGCTGCACGCGCTGGAGAAGTACACCGAGCTGAAGGCGACCTGGATCAACCTGGCTTGAGGGGGCGGCAATGGCCGAGCTGATGTTCAAGGGCCTGATCCCGGCCTTCCCGACGCCGTTGAACGCCGACGGCTCGCTGGACGAGGGCGGCCTTGCCCGCATCGTCGACTACCAGATCGGCCGCGGCGCGTCCGGCCTGGTCCCGGTCGGCGGCACCGGCGAGGCGAATTCCTTCAGCCTGGCCGTCCGTAGGCGCATCGTCGAGATCACGGTGGCGACCGCCCGCGGCCGCGTGCCCGTCGTCGCCGGCGTGCTCGATCCCGGCCTGGGCGGTGCCCTGGAGAGCGGCCAGGCCTATCGCGAAGTCGGGGCCGACGGGCTGATGGTGATCCCGCCCTATTACGCACGGCCGGACCATGAAGGGACGCTGCGCTATTTCCGCGCGCTGGTGCCGGCGCTGAAACTGCCGGTCGTGTTCTATGACAATCCCTATCGCACCGGCATGGTCACGCCGCCGGCGACCATCGCCCAGCTCGAGCGCGAAGGCCTGGTCGTCGGCATGAAGGCCTCCAGCACCGATCTCTACCATTTCGACCAGACGGCCCGTCTGGTCAGCGATCGCTTCTGCCTGTTGTCGGGGCAGGACACGCTGTTCGTCGAGCAGGTGATGCTGGGGGCCAAGGGGGGAGTGCTCACCTCGGCTGCGCTGCTGCCGGGCTACTGGGGCGAGGTGCAGAGGCTGGCCGAAACGGGGCAGATCGCCGAGGCCGTCGCCCGCCAGCGCCATCTCCACCCGCTGATGGATGCGCTGTTCGCCGAACAGTTCCCCGAGGCGGTGCGGCGCGCCTTCGCGCTGATCGGCATGCCGATCGGCCGGTCGCTGCCGCCGGTGGGCGCACTTTCCACGGTCGCGGAAGCGCGCCTGGCCGAGGCGGTGGCGAGGCTGGTCGAAGACGGCACCTTGGCCCCGCCGTAGGCGCGCCGGCGGCCCGGCCGGAGACCGGACCCTCAGGCCGGGACCGTGAAGCGGGTGAAGCTCGCGTAATCGTGGCCGAGCGTCGCCTCGCCGGTTCGCACGCTTTCGGCGACGACAAGACCGGCGGCCGTTGCCGCGGCGAGATGGAGGTCGACAGGGATCAGGTACTGGCACGAAAGGCCGTGCAACAGGTCGAGCTGGGCTGCCATCGACCGGCCGCGGCAGGCGACCGCGATCTCCGGCGACACGGTGTGGGCCTCGATCGCGATCATGCCGTGCCGGCCGATCCAGGGCTTCCACAGCGCAAACCAGTCGACCAGATTGCGCCAGAGGTCGGATCCCTCGACCAGCGCACCGTCCGATGTCGCAAACGGCCCGGCCGCAACCGCTCCCGGCAGCGGATGAGCGGACCGCGGGGGCGTGAAGCTGCGGTTGTGAATCACCGATTTGGAAACGTGCAGCACGTCGAGCGGATCGACGCCGAGCGAGCCGAGGTCGCGGGCAAGCCGTCCGGGATCGCCGATATCGCCCGGCAGCGTCCGGTGGGGGATGCCGGCCTCGGCCAGGCGCCGCTCGGCGATGGCGCGGGCCTCCGGGCTGTATTCGACCCCGATCATGGTCAGGGGAAAACGGTCGAGTACGCCGCCGCGGGCGGTACGACCGGTGATCGCCCGCCATGTCTCGATCAAGAGCGTGCCGTCGCCGCAGCCCATGTCGACGATCGCTGCGGGCTGGCTCTCCGGCGGCAGCGCATCGAAGCGCGCCAGCACCAGGCCGAAGAAGGCCGGGGCGCTGGAGCGGACGAATACCTCGCCGGAGAAACGGATGTCGGCCGCACGATCAACATGGCTTTCGGCCTCGTCCTCGCGCCGGTCGCGCAAGGCGACGGGATCGCCGAACAGCAGCGTCTCGACACCGGCCAGCAGCGGCAGATAGGACAGCGGATAGCGGTATTGCGGCGCCATCAGCACCGCAAGCCGCCCCGCCGGGGTCAGCCGCGGGACGGGCGTCCGTTCGAGCCATCCCAGCGCGTCGAGACAGGCGGCTGCAGCGGCCACGCCTGCCGCCTCGAGGTCGACCGGCAGCGGCTCGGGCGCGAAGCGCCGCAGGGTCTCGTCGTCGTGAAGGCGCAGCAATGCCGGTCCGGCAACGAAGCCGGCGAAATCGCCCGATGCGTCGGGCGGGGCGCCACCCTCGCCGCGCAGCAGCCGGCCGGCTGCGGCCACCAGCGCCGGCGCCGCGGCATAGCGGGCGAGACCGGCGGCCCACTGCCGCCCCTCGGCGGTCAACCCCAGTTCGGCCTCGCCGTCGAACGGTGCTGCAAAGCTGACAAGGCCGCGCAGCGCCAGGCCCTTCAGCGCGACGGCGACGAAGCCCCGGTTGCCGCCGACCGCGTCGAGCAGGACGTCCCGCGGCAGAGGCCCACGGGCGAGCCGGTCGAAGACGCCGTGCCGGGACAGGGCGGCGATTGCGGTCGCGCCGGCGATGCCGTCGAGCTGGTCGCAGACCTGGGTCCAGACCGCGGCCTGCAGCCGGCGCAGCGCCGCGTCCATCAGGCGATCTGGCGCTTGGCCAGTTCGGCGAAATCGCCGGGCTGGTTCACCAGGTCCTCGTAGGTGCCGGTCTGCACCACCCGCCCGTCGCGCAGCACGTAGATCCGGTCGGCATGGACGATGGTCGACAGCCGGTGGGCGATGACGATGCGGGTGGCCTTGAGCTGGTCCAGCGCATCCGAGACATGTTTCTGGGTACGGTTGTCGAGGGCCGAGGTCGCCTCGTCGAAGAGCAGCACGCGCGGCCGGCCGACGACGGCGCGCGCGATCAGCAGGCGCTGGCGCTGGCCGCCCGAGAAGGTCGCGGCGCCCTCCGAGATGACCGTCTGCATGCCCATCGGCATCGCCTTGATGTCGTCCTCCAGCCCGGCCATCCGCGCCGCTTCCCAGGCATCGTCGAGCGTCGCCCCGCCGACGCCGACGATGTTGTCGAAGATCGATCCCGGGACCAGCTGGCCGTTCTGCAGGACGATGCCCATCTGCCGGCGCACGCTGCGCATGTCGAGGGACTTCAGATCCTTGCCGTCGTATGAGACCGTGCCGGCCGTCGGGAATTCGAATCCCATCAGCAGGCGGAAGACGGTCGACTTGCCGGCCCCCGACGGGCCGACGATCGCGATGAACTCGCCCGGGCGGGCCGAGATCGTCACGTCGCTCAGGATGTCGCGGCCTTCAGGGTCGTATTTGAAGGCGATGTGGTCGAGGTCGACCCGTCCCGTCAATTCGCCGGGGCTGGCCTTGTCCTCGCCGGCCTCGGGCACGGCATCGAGGATCGGCTTGGCACGCTCATAGAGCGGGAACACCGCCATCGAACCGGCCAGCGCCCCGACCAGGCCGAGCATGCCGCCGAAGAAGCTGCCGAAGGCCGAGTTGAAGGCGATGAACTGGCCGACGTTGAAGTCGCCCCATTTGTGGGCGATGAAGAAGAACAGCCCGATCGTCGAGGCAGTGGTGGCGAACTGCGTGAACAGGCTCTGGAAATAGCCGCGCACCCGCGCCTGGTTGGAGACCGTCGTCTGGTGGGCGTACTGTTCGGCCCAGTCGGCATAGGCGCGCGGTTCGGCGCCGGTGACGCGCAGCTTGGCGATGCCCGAGATCAGCTGCAGCACGCGGCCGGCGAGATGGCCTTCCAGCGCATAGAGCTGGCGCTGGAAGCGCAGCTGCAGCCAGGTGATCCACAGTCCGATGCCGACGCTGACCACCACCATCAGGACGCCGACCAGCGCCAGCTTCCAGTCGTACCAGAGCATCATGCCGAGCGACATCGTCGAGAACAGCCCCGAGAACACCGACGTCAGCGTCGTCCCCGTCAGGATGCCGTTGATCGAGTTGATGCCCATCGCCCGCATGGCGAGGTCGCCGGCGGTGTAGGAGCGGAAAAAGGAGACGGGAAGGGCCAGCAGCCGGTCCCAGACCGCGGCCTGCACTTCGCCGTCCATCCGCCCTTGCATCCGCAGGATCGCGAGCGACTGGCAGACCTGGAAGGCCGCGTTGCCGACATTGCCGACGATCAGGATCGCCACGATCTGCCACAGCTGGCTGAATTCGGCGCCGGGGATGATGTCGTTGAAGACGAACTCGGAGGCCAGCGGCAAGGCCAGGCCGATCAGGCCGGTGCAGACGCCGACCGACAGGATCAGGAACAGCATGCCGAGCCGGCCGGTGAAGGCATAGCGCAGCACATCCCGTGCCTTCAGCTTGCGCGCCGGGAACGGCCGGTAGAGGACCCAGGCATGGCCGTCCAGCAGCCCGGCAACGCGCGCATCGACGACGCGCCGTGTTCCGCTCCGGGGATCGACCATGACGTAGCGGCCGCGCTCGCGGATCAGGGCCACCGGCGCCTCGCCCTCGGCCAGGAAACCGACCGCCGAATCGCCCTCCTGCCGCCACCAGTCGCTGGCAAGGGCGACGCGCCGGTAGCGGATCTGCGAGGTGACTGAAATGGCGTAGAGGACGTCGGCCGGCCTCGCCCCCGCCTCGAAGCGCTGCTCGGGTGGGACCAGCGCGAAATGGGCGGCCCGCGCGACCATGTCGCAGCAGCTGTAGAAGCCGTCGGCCGTGGGGTCCTCGATCTTGCGGCCCGAGACCCGCTCCGGATTGATCGTGGCGACCATCGCCTCGATCGCGGCGTCGACCTGGGCGTCGTCGCCCTTCTGCCGCCGGGCGAGGCGCTCGCGCTCGCGCCGGCTTTCGGTGCCGAGCATGTCGGCAAGCCGCGCGAGAATGAAGGCTTCCTGCGCGGCCAATGCCGGCCAGATGGCTTCTTCCGCCAGCGCGGTGGCGGTATCCATCACCCGCAGCGTCGCTTCGCGCTCGGCCACCCAGCCCGCCGGGGTCAGCGGGAACACGCTGCCAGGCTTGAGCGCCAGCGCCTCCTGGTCGTCGGGCAGCAGCGTACCCTCGGCCAGCGCCACCCACAGCACGCCCTGGCGCACCGAGAGTTTCAGATCGACGAAACCGTCGCGCTGCTCGCCGGCATCGACCAGCGCCAGATCCCGCGGCGGCAGTTCGACCCGGACGGCCTCGGCCAGGTTGAGCACCCATTGCTCGATCAGCGCGCCGGTCTCGGCCGCGGTCTCGAAGCCGAGGATTTCAGCGATTTCGGTTCCGGGCCCCGGTACCGCGCTCAGCGCGACGCCGCTCGACGCCGCCTCCTCGCCGAAGCCCGACAGCATGCCGCCGGTCGGGATCCGGGCCAGATGGCGACGCGGTCCGGCCAATGCCGGGTCGGTCGCGGCGGCGAACAGGTCGACATAGCCGGCCAGCACTGCCCAGCTGCGCCGGTCGCGATCGAGCGGCAGCGGCCGGTCGCCGCCCAGCGCCATCGGCTCGCCGAGGCGGCAGGTCGGAAACGGGTAGACGTCACTGAGCAGCGATGAGCTTGGCATACTCGCCTTCCGCCTCGAGCTTCAGCGTTTCATGGGTGCCGCGCTGCACGACCTTGCCCTTCTGCAGCACGACGATCTCGTCGGCATCGCGGATGGTCGACAGGCGGTGGGCGACGATCACGCAGGTGCAGCCGCGCCGCCTGACCGCATCGTCGATCAGCTTCTCGGTGGTCGGGTCGAGCGCCGCGGTCGCCTCGTCGAGCAGCAGGATGGTCGGCTGGATCGCCAGGGCGCGGGCGATCTCAAGCCGCTGGCGCTCGCCGCCCGAGAAGTTGCGGCCGCCTTCGGCGATCACCGAGTGATAGCCGGCCGGGCGGGCCATCACCACTTCATGGACGCAGGCATCGCGCGCCGCACGCACGATCGCCCGGTCGGTCATCGTCGCATCCCACATCGAGATGTTGTCGCGGATCGAGCCGCCGAACAGGCTGATTTCCTGGTCCACGACGGCGACGGAATTGTGCAGCAGCCGCGGCTCGATGCGGTCGAGCGGCACACCGTCGAGATGCACCTCGCCGCTCCAGGGCCGGTACAGGCCCGAGATCAGCTTGATCAGAGTCGATTTGCCCGAGCCCGACAGGCCGACGATCGCGACGCGGCGGCCGGGTTCCACCGACAGGTCGAAATCGGTGATCAGCGGCGGATCGAGTTTCGAATAGCCGAACGACACGCCGCGGATATCGATGGCGCCGCTGAGCTTCGGACGATCGGCGGTGCCGAGCAGCGGCGGCGCGTCGGTGGCCGGGGCGGGGTAGTTCAGCACGTCGTCGATGCGCGTGAGGTCGGCGCCGATCCGCTGCAGCTTGCCGCCGAGATCGACCAGACCCTTGATCGGCCCGGAGAAGCTCGCCACCAGCGCCTGGAAGGCGACGAGATCGCCGACGGTGAGATGGCCGCGCATGACCTCGAGCGCGCCGAGGCCGAGCACCAGCGTCGAGGTCAGCCCGCCCATCAGCACCGGCACCGCGACCAGGATCTGCGAATAGCGCCCGATTTCCTGGGTCAGCGAGACTTGCTGGGCCTGCACGCCGGCCCAGCGGGCGAAGAAGTCGTTCTCGGCGCCCTGCGCCTTCAGCGTCTCGATGGTGACGAGGCCGCCCATCGCGGTGGCCTGCAGCTTGCCCGAATTCTGCGCCAACAGGCGGTTGGCATTGTCGCGCCGCGCCCAGACCAGCTTCAGCGCGCCGAGATTGGCAAGCGACAACCCCATCGCGACCAGCGCCAGCATGACGTCGTAGGACAGCATGATCGCGCCGTAGAACACGATCGAGATCAGCGAGACGATGTTGGTGGCGAGATCGCCCGACAGCAGCTTGGCGACCCGGGTGTTGGCCTGGACCCGGGCGGCGAGGTCGCCGGCGAAACGCTGCGAGAAATACTCGACCGGCAGCGAGAACAGATGCCAGACCATCTTCGACGCCGAGGTCAGGGCGAGCTGGGTTTCCAGCCGCAGCAGATATCGCTGCTGCAGCCAGGTCAGCGACAGGCTGATCGCCAGCGCGAAGCCGAAGCCCCACAGCAGCGGTTTGACCCATTCCTTCTGCTGCCCGACCAGGAACTCGTCGATGAAGACTTTCGAGAACGCCGGGATCACGAAGCCCGGCACGACCAGGAACAGCGAGATCAGCACGACGAAGACGATCGCGGCCCGGGCCGCGCCGATCCGCGCGAACAGCCCGGCCCACACGTTCGGCCGCTTGCCGCCGCGGGTGAAGCCCGGCCCCGGCTTGAACGTCAGGGCGATGCCGGTGAACGACTTGGAGAACTCGGCCTCGTCGACCGATCGCTTGCCCAGCGCCGGGTCGTTCAGATGCACGCGGCCGCGGGAGAAGCCCTCGACCACCAGGAAATGATTGAAGTTCCAGAACACGACGAACGGCGGCTTCAGGGCGCGCACATCGTCGAGCTCCATCCGCCGGCCGTCGGCCTCGAGTCCGTAGTGGCGCCCCGCCCGGACGATGTTCAGCGCCTTGGCGCCGTCGCGGGAGACGCCGCAGGCTTCGCGCAATTGCTCGAGCGGGACCCAGCGGCCATAATGGGCCAGGATCATCGCCAGGCTGGCCGCGCCGCATTCGACCCCCTCCATCTGCAGGATGGTCGGGACCGGCACGCGCCGGGGGGGCCTGGCCTTGGGATCGGGCTTGGGCGGCGGGGTTTCGTCGTCGGCCGCGGCGTTGATGAGATCGATCAGGCTCATGGGCGGTCAGGCATCGATGCCGAGCCAGCGCCGCAGCGCCGGGATGACATAGGTGATCGGGCGCCGCTCGATCGTGGTGATGTCGGCCGTGGCGATGGTGCCGGAGGACAGCGTCACCGGTGGCCCCTGGCGCGAACTCCAGGCAAAGCCGGACACGGTCGCCGGGTCGGCTTTCAGCGTCACCCGCACCAGGATGACCGGTCCTTCCGCGGTGATCGACGATACCAGCTGGTCGTTGTTGAGCAGGCGGTTGATCGCGCTGGTCGTGGCCGGGAAGTCGGCGACGTATTCGACCTCGCCGACGATGGTGCCGAACTGCTCGCGCTTGACCGTGGAGGGCGAGATGTTGGCCCGCATGCCCGGCTTGATCTCCTTGCCGCTGGTCGCCGGGGCATAGAGCACGCCATGCAGCACGTTGTCGCCGTATTCGAGCGTTGCGATCGCGGTGCCGGCGGATACCACCGTGTTCGGCTCGGCCTCGACCAGCACGACGCGGCCGTGGACCGGGGATCGCACCACGCCGCTGTCGGCCAGCTGGCCGCGGGTTTCGTTCAGCTGGAACGTGGTCTGCAGGATGCGGTCGTCATAGGACTGCAGCGCCTGGTTGCGCTTGTTGTCGAGGTCGAGTTCGTTGACCGAGATCTGGTTGATCTCGTTGCGGATCTGGTCGCGCGAGGCCTGGGTCTGGAACAGTTTCTCGCGGGCCTGCTCGACCTGGATCTGGCTGGCATAGCCATCCTTGAACAGCTTCTCGAAACTGTCGAGAATCTGGCGCAGCGAGACCAGCGTCTTCTCGGTCGAGGCGAGATTGCCCTGCAGGGCGGTGCGCTGCTGGGCATAGTTCCGCTTCTGGTCGGCGGCGTAGGTCTTCCAGAAGGCTTCCTGCTGGGTGCGCTGGCTCCTGATCGTGGTCAGCTCGCGTTCGAGGTCGGCGATCTTCTGCCTGATATCGTCCAGTTCGAGCTTGGCGATGACCTGGCCGCGCCTGACCTTCTCGCCGCTCTTGACCAGCAGGTTGGAGAGCAGCCCCGTTCCGTTTGCCACCACCTTCTGCGTGCCGTCGGCGCCCGACAGCAGGATCCCCTTGGCCGCGACATGGGTCGGCAGGCTGCCGAAGATGCCCCACAGGATCGCGGCGACGATGATGGCACCCAGCGTGATCAGCGCGATCCAGCCCGGCGAGCCGGTAACCTGCATCATGCGGTCGATCTGCTCGGGCGAGCGGATGCGCTTGACCGCCTCGGATCGGAACAGCTGCGACATCGGTCAGTCCTTGTCGACGGGACCGCCGAGGCCGAACCAGCGGTCGCGGACGTCCTTGTAATGGGCTTCGGGATCGTAGAGCTGCACCGGCAGGCGCAGGTCGCGGGCCGTCAGCTTGCCGACGGCGGCGATGACCTGATAGCTCGCGTTGAGTTCGTCGATCTCGGCCTGGGTGAGCCCGACCTGCGCGTTGAACAGGTCCTGCTGGGCCTGCAGCACGTCGTAGAGCGTGCGCTGGCCGGCGCCCAGCTCGGCCTTCACGCCTTCCAGGGCGACCTGGCCGGATGCCACGGATTCACGCTGGGCGACGACGCGCGCGCGCGCGCCGGCCAGCTGGTCCAAGGCCTGCTGGGCCGATGATACCGCCTGCTTGCGCGCGTTGTCGCGCAGCGCCCGGTTCTGGGCATAGGTCTGCTTGGCCTGGCGGACCTGCGAGGTGACGATGCCCGCTTCGTAGAGCGGAACCTGGACGTTGGCGGTCACCTGGCTTTGGACCTGGGTGAAGCCATAGCCGGTGCCGAGGTCGGAGGTTCGCTGGCTAAGGGCCTGCAACGATACGGTCGGCAGCAACTGGCCCTTTGCCGCGTCGATCGCATGTTCGGAGGCCTTGATCTGCTGCTCGGCGGCGACCACCGCGGGGTTGGCCGCGCCGGCGGCGGACAGCACGCCGTCGCGGCTTTCGATCTGCATCGACGGCGGCGCCGGGATGGTCAGGGCCACCGGCTTCTCGCCGACGACCTGCTCGAACGTCGCCGTGGCACTCAGCAGATTGGCCTGTGCCTGCTGCAGCGACGCCTGCGCACTGGCCAGCCGGGTTTCGGCCTGGGCCAGATCGGTCTTGGTTCCCTGGCGCAGCGCGGCGCGCTCCCGCGCCGCATCACGCTGCTGGCGCAGGACGTCGAGATTGCCACGATTGACCGCGACGACCTGCTGATTCTGCAGCACCGCCAGATAGGCGTTGACCGTTTGCAGCAGAACCTGCTGCTCGGTCGCGTCGAGATTTGCCCGCTGCGCCCGGACGGTCGCTTCCGCCCGGTCGACCGCAGGCCCGGTGGTGCCGGAATAGATCGGCTGCGTGACCTGGATTGCGGCATTGGTCGGGGTGATATGGGGATAGTAGGTCGTCTGGTTGCCATAGAGGGTCTGCAGGGCGGGCAGATTGTCGCCGTAGTACTGCTTGATCTGCGCCTTGCCGGCCGAACCCGAGATCACCACCTGCGGCTTCCAGCCGCCGAGCGCCTGCGGTACGCCTTCGTCGACCGCCCGCAATTGCGCGCGGGCAGCGACGAGCTGCGGGTTGTTCTGGTAGGCCAGCGACAGCGCGTCTTCGAGGCTCATCGCCCCGGCGCCCGCCGGTAGCAGGCCGAGTATGACAGCGAGGATTCCGAGATGCTTTGCATGACGCTGCCGGGCAAACGCCACCTGGCGGCGTCGAGGCAATGATTTGTGCCGACCCATGCCACCCCCCCTTCATCCGATGGTGACGATAGTCGAGGACGTCGGCTTCGGGCAAGCCATGTCGTGATTTCTGAAGTATTTATCCTTATAAGATCTGTAATAATTCCGATGTCACCGATGTGACAATTTCTGATTAACACGTTACACAAGTGACAAGACTTTATGCCGCACCGAATAAAATTTTATTCACTGGACACCTGCCGGTAGACCGGTTTTCATCTGCGGCACAGGGCATCTCCGTGAGAAGCATCGATGACTTACGCAGCTTCCATCGCGAAGAGTTCCACGACGGCGATCGCCGCGACGCCTGATGGCGGCGAATCCGAACTCAAATTCTTGTATGGCTGGCTCGGCTCGCTGTCCCTCCACGACAGGCGTCTGATCGGTGCTGCCAAGCAGGCGGCCGAATGGCTGATGGCGGATGCGAGCCTGCGACGGCTGGCGCGGACCGCGCCGGAGGAACTCGACGCCGCCTTTGCCGCGCGCGGCATCGCCATAGGCCCGGACGCCGTGCGGCCACTGTGGGACCCGGATGGCGCAACCGCATCGGACCACGCCCACCCGGCGATGGCGGGATACGATCGCTGGCAGCGGGAAATGGCCGCGCACCGCGCCGCGATCCGCAGGCTGGGCGGCACGGCGACGCCGGCATTCGGTGCCTGGCGCCGGCGCATGGTCGCCCGCGCGCAAGGCAGCCTCGCCCCGCAGGTCGAGCGCGAGATCGTTCATGCCGCCGCCGCTTTCGAGCTGGCCTCCGGCTGTTCGGTCGGGTGCGGTTTCTGCGCGCTCGGCGCCGGCAGGCTCTCGGCGGTGGCCAGCTATGACGGGCCGACGGCGCGATTGTGGGGCGGCATGCTGGCGGCCCTCGACCATGCAGTCGGTCCGGCCGCCGCGACGGCTTTCGCCTATTGGGCCACCGATCCCTTCGACACGCCCGATTATCCGGCCTTCGTCGGCGCCTTCGCCGATCGCTTCGGCCACCTGCCGCCGACCACGACCGCGCGCGGCACCGACGACGTCGATCTCACCCGGCGGCTCATCGGCCAGTTGCGCGAGCGGGGCGGCGGGCCCTTCCGCATCTCCATCCTGACGACCAAGCAACTGCGTCGGCTGCACGCCGCCATCCCGCTGGAAGATCTGCCGTTCGTCGCCACGGCGATCCAGACCCGCGGCGCGGCGACCTACCGCATCGTGGCGGGGCGCATGATCGAGCGCGGCGCGGCGCTCGCCGATGATGCACCGGGCGGCGAAGGCACGATCGCCTGCATCACCGGCTTCCTGGTCAATCTGCCGGAGCGGCGGGTCCGTCTGGTTTCGCCCTGCGTGGCCGATCGGCGTCGCCCGAACGGCTATCGCATTCATGACGAGCGGTCGTTCGGCGATGCTGCCGATTTCGCCGATGCGGTGACCGGCATGATCGCCGCGGCGATGCCGATGACGCTGGCCGGCGGCGCGCCGGCGCAATTGCGTCCGGGCCTTGTCCCCGATGCGGCGGATGCGCTGCTGCTGCGCGACCACCATGCCCATTACCGCCTCGCCGACACGCCGCTGATGCGCGCCCTGGTGCCCCTGCTGGTGCGCGGCGGCACCTGCGCGGGGGTCGAGGGCGTGCTGGTCGCGGGCGGGCACTTTCCGTTCGCCGTCAAGACCACCCTGCAGGAGTTGTTCGATCACGGCCTGCTCGCCGACGAACTCGATGTTCGCGACGGACAGCCAGCCAACCCGGAGATCAATTGATGAGCCACCCCGAGACCAGCCCGGCTGCCCGGTATTACCGCGAGGTGCTGAAAGGGCGCGATCCCGAGACCTTCGCCAAGCTGGCGCGGATCAAGCGTTTCATGGAGCGGCTGTGCGGCGACCTGCAGTTCCGCCTGGATCTGGCCGCGCACCCCTATGATCCGCAGGTGGTGATCGATCCCTTGGGCCTCGACCTCGATGCCGAGGCGCTGCGCCCGCTCTACGACCTGCGCTATGCCAAGCATCGGCGCAAACTCGACGAGCTCGAGCCCTGGCCGCTCGCCAAGCTGTGGGACGAATGGTTGGCCGACATGATCGGTCATCGCGACGTGATCGCGGCCACCGGCAAGGATCTCGAGACCAACCCGGCCTATTCGAGCTGGCGGGCGCGCCAGATGCGCCGGGTCAAGAGCGAGATCGGCCGGGCCTCCGACGGCATCGTCCACGCCTCGATGGCGGTCGAACTGTCGGAAGGCTGCACCGTCGGCTGCTGGTTCTGCGGCATCTCGGCCGATCGTTTCAAGGGGTATCTGCCCTATACGCCCGAGAATGCCGCGCTGTGGCGCGATGTGCTGGGGGCCTATCGCGACGTCTTCGGTCAGGCGTCGCAGTCCGGCTTCTGCTACTGGGCGACCGACCCGTCCGACAACCCGGACTATCCGCGTTATCTGCGCGATTTCCACGACATCATCGGGCATCTGCCGCAGACCACGACGGCGGCCGCGCTGAAAAATCTCGACCTGACGCGCGAGATCCTGGCGATGGAGCGCGAGATGGGGTCGGTGGTCAACCGCTTCTCGGTCCTGACCAAGAAGCAGCTGGACCAGATTCACGCCGCCTTCACGCCGGACGAGCTGATGATGGTCGAGCTGGTCCAGCAGCAGAAGGAGTCGCTGAACGGCATTTCCGACACCGGCCGCGCGCACGAGCGCAAGGTGCGGCTTGAGGAAGCCGGCAAGATCGCCGAACTGGCGCGCGAGAACTTCCAGATCGGGACGATCGCCTGCGTGTCGGGCCTGCTGGTGCAGATGGTGCCCAAGCGCGTCCAGCTGGTGACGCCGACGCGGATGAGCGCGCGCTGGCCGAAGGGCTATCGCGTCGTCGCCGAAGCCGATTTCACCGATGCCGCCACGTTCCGCGCCGCGATCGAGGGGTTCCGCGACCACCACATGCGCCAGCAGATCTATGCGCATGACCGGGTCGCGATCCGCTGGGATATCGAGCCGGCGATCGAGGGCGACCAGCTTGTCTTCCGCAACGAGATGACGACCCAGTCGCTCGATCTGGTCGACGGCCTGCGCGAGATCGCGCCGGAGGTGGTCGAGGGCCGCCATACCTTCGGCGAATTGCTCCAGACGGCGATCCAGCGCGGCGCCAACCCGTTCGAAGCCCAGGCGGCGTTGCGGATGCTGTTCGACAACGGCCTGCTGGACGAGGAAGCACTGGCGCCAGCGGGCGCGACCGGGCCCGCGCCGACTTCGTCGGTGGCGATGGCCAGCGCAGCTGCGGAATGAATTCATGACGGTCGCCAGGCTCAATCCTGCGACCGTCATGCACGGGGTTGCCGATCGCGCCGGGCCATTGCGGGCCGGTGCGGCGCGGGCGGCGACGGTAGTAAGGATTTGAGACCAGCCAACTCTAGAAAGGTACGAAGATGAGCACTGCCGAAATCAAGCGGTTCGCCGCGGACTGCAAGACCAACCCGGAGCTCGCCAGCCTCGTCGCCGGTGCCGGCACCGACCTCGGCGCCGTGGTCAGCGCGGCCAACGCCAAGGGTTATAACTTCACCGTCGCCGACGCCCAGCACGCCCTGGCCCAGACCAAGCTGAGCGAAGTTCAGCTGTCGCAGGTCGCCGGCGGCAAGGGCAGCTCGGTCACCCAGACCAACACGGTCCAGACTGCCGAGGTCGTCACGACCGCCGTGCAGGAAGCCGAGGTTGCCACCACCGCCGCCGGCGCGGCGGAAGTGGCCGCCGCGGCGGTGGCCGTGATCGTCCTGACCTGATCGCGTCCGATGCCCGCGGTATGCTGTTGAACCCAGGGCATCGGCCATGGTGCGGGAATGGGGGGATGCCGGCCGTACCGGCATCCCTGCCCCGCCCGGACAGTGCCGGCTTGGCGCGGATTTCAGCATGGACATGGTGATCGAAGCGCCCCGGATGCCAGGCAACGCCGTGCCTGCCGGCCGCCCGAATGCGGTGCCGCGGCGGTTGCGCCTGCTCAATCCCCGGGAATGCGATGTGCTTGCCGCCCGTGTCGACGGCCTGGCGGCGCACTGGATCGATCGTCATCCGCTGGCCCCGTTCTATACGCTGGGGGCTGCTGCCTATCTCGACATGCCGGCGGGGCGCGCGCTCTACAAGACACGCGCGGCTGCAGCCAACCCGCTGCTCGACGACGGGTTCGCCGCCTGCTATGCGCGGCTCTGCGACGGCCTGGGTGAACTGCTCGGCGCGACGGTGGTGCTGGATCCAGACCCCGGTCACGCCCGCCCCGGCTTTCACGTCTACCGCGCCTCCCCGTTCTTTGCCTTCGACGTCGCGAGTGTGCATACCGACCGGCAGTACCAGCTGCTCGACTGGCCCGGCGATACCCTGCCCGGCGAAGATGATGTCCTGACCTTCACCCTGCCGCTCAGGCAGCCGGCCGGTTCTGGCCTGCGGCTGTGGCCGGACGGGCCGACGCAGCCCAGCCGCCAGATCGATTACCGCCCGGGCGAACTGATCGTCCATGACGGTCTGACGCCGCATCAGGCGGTGCTGATGCCGACGGCCGCGGGCGATCGCATCACCCTCCAGGGGCACGCGGTCAGAATCGGTGCGACATGGCGGGTCTACTGGTGACCGCGGCCGCACCTGCCGCTTTCGCCGCCTTCACCGCCGTCCGGCTCGGCCCGGACGAGCGGGCACGCTATGCGGGCCTTACCTATCCGCGATATCACCGATACCTGGCGATGCCGGAGGCTCAAGGTGCCTTCGCCTATGGCGTCGATATCCTCGGCGCGCCGGCCGCAATGGCGCTCGGCGTGATCGTCGGTCGATATGCCGAGATTCTGTCGGTCGTCGTGACCGATCTCTGGCAGGGCCAGGGCCTCGGGCGCACGGTGGCAGAGGCGCTGCTGGCCGAATTTGCCCGTCGGGGCGCACTCGGCGCCGTGGTCGCCTGGGTCGACGACGGCGACAATCCGGCCTGGACGGCCTTGGCCGCCCGCCTCGGCTTCGCGGAATGGCGACAACCCCAGCATGTCTGCGTCCTCGACATCGCATTGTCGCTGCAGGTGCCCTGGCTCAGCCTGAACCGGCTCGGCACCGATTTCCGGATGATCTCCTACGCCGATCTGCCGGAGGGGGCCTACGACACGCTGCCGGCGGCAGGCGGCCCTGACGACTGGATCCCGCGGGACCTGCGGCCGCCGCGGGTGCTGCCCGAGCGGCAGCAGGCCCTGAGCCTGGCGCTGCTGCGCGGCGATCGGCTGGTCGCCTGGGTGCTGGCCGAGCGGCAATCGCCGGATACGACGCTGTCGCCGGTCTCCTATGCCGACCCCGCCCTGCGGGCGCTGGCGCCGATCATTCCGCTCTATCACGAGTATGTCCGGCGTTCGGGCGCGGCGGGGGCGCGGTTCGTGCGCTTTACCGTGCCGCCGACGCATGATGGCATGGCCCAGCTTTTCCTGCGCCGGATCGCATCGCAGCGTGCCTGCGTCCACCGGGGCGCGCTGCGATCGCATTACCGGCCGCTGACCGATCCACCCGTCATTCCCGATTCCGGCGACCGGCCCCGGCCGTCGCCGGCGCCTGCCGCGTGAGGAACCATGGACCGTCTGGACGTCTGCCTCGTCAACATGCCCCAGTCGCCGGTCGAGCGCCCGTCGATCGCGCTGGGTCTGCTCAAGGCGGCGCTGCTGCCGCGCGGCATCACGGTCAGGGCCGTGCATTCGAATCTGCGCTGGGCCGAGGAGATCGGCCTCGACGAGCATCAGTGGCTCGAGCGCAGCCGGTCGGAAGACCTGCTGACCGACTGGCTGTTCGCCCCTCATGCCTTTCCCGACGCCGCCTCCGACGACGAAGCCTTCATCGCCGGTTTCACCGAACGCAACGTGCGCTTCCGCCGTGCGGGCGTGCAATGGGCCCGCAGCCTGCTGTTCTATCGCCGGCTGCAGGCCAGCTGGTTTCTCGATGCCGAGGTCGAGCGCATTCTGGCGCTTAAGCCGCGCATCGTCGGCTGCACCTCGATGTTCAACCAGCATGTCGCCTCGCTGGCGCTGTTGCGCCGTCTCAAGGCAGCCGACCCGTCGATCATCACCCTGATCGGCGGCGCCAATTGCGAGGGCGAGATGGGCGTGACCACCCATCGCAATTTTCCCTGGGTCGACGCGGTCGTCTCCGGCGAAGCCGACCTGCTGGTCGTGCCGCTGATCGAGGCGCTGCTCGGAGGCGGGCTCGACGCCCCGGCGGAAGCCTGGCCCGAAGGCGTCTTCGCCCCGGTGCATCGCGTGGCCGGCTATCCGCGGCGCGATGCCGGCGACGGGCGGCCGCGGGCGACGGTCGAAGACATGCGCCAGGTACCGATGCCCGAATACGACGACTATTTCGCGGAACTGGCGACAATTCCATGGGCCGAGCGCGTGCGTCCGTCGATTCCGCTGGAAAGCTCGCGCGGCTGCTGGTGGGGCCAGCGCAGCCATTGCACGTTCTGCGGCCTGAACGGTGGCGGCATGAACTTCCGCACCAAGCCAGCCGATCAGGCGCGCGCGGAGATGGATGCCGCCGTGGCCCGCTGGGGCATCGACCGCATCGAGATGGTCGACAACATCCTCGACATGACCTATTTCCGCAGCCTCATTCCCGAGCTGGGCGCGGCCGCCCCGCCGCTGAAGATCTTCTACGAGACCAAGTCGAACCTGAAGCGTGAGCAGATCGCGGCGCTGGCCAAGGCCGGGGTGCGCTGGATCCAGCCGGGCATCGAATCGCTCAACAGCGGGACGCTGAAGCTGATGGGCAAGGGGGTGACGGCTGCCCAGAACGTGATGCTGCTGAAATGGTGCCGCCAATACGGCATCCATGCGATGTGGACCGTCATTGCCGGCTTCCCCGGCGAGGACGATGCCTGGTACGCGGCGATGGCCGAACTGGTCCCCTATCTGACCCATCTCGAAGGCGGCGGCATCGCAAGGCTGCGCTACGATCGCTTCAGCCCGCACCAGACGCAGTCCGAGCGTTTCGGCCTCAAGCTGACGCCGGCACCGCTCTATGCCCATGTCTATCCGCTGCCGCCCGACCAACTCGCCGGTCTCGCCTATTTCTTCGAGAACGAGGGCGAGGATTCGGCCGACCGATCGCTGTTCTCGGGCGAGATGCCCGGGCGGCCGGGCGTCAACGAACTATCGCGGCGGCTGTCGGACTGGCATCGCCTGGGCCGCGGCGCCCGGCTCGATCTGATCCGCGGCGAGATCGGCGGCGAGGTGGTTGACGCAAGGCTGGTGCCGACCGCCGGCCGTCATGTCCTCGATGCGATCGAGCTGACAGTGCTCGATGCCTGCGCCGAAGGCCCGCCGCGGGCGCAACTCGCAGCCCTGACCCCCGATCTCGGGGACATGGCGCGCGCCGGTGCGCTGGAACGGCTGCTGACGCTCGGTCTGATCGTCGAGCTCGACGGCCGCCTGGTCGGGCTGGTGCTGGAGGATCCCGCGCCGATGCCGACGGCCGAGGACAATCCGCTCGGCCGGGTCTGGGCCGGCCCGGGTGCGGCACGGCCCGAGGCGGAAGCCGCCGAATAGGACCATCGGGACATGTTCTTCGATCCCGCCGACTATCCGTGGACCGCGGCGCTGGCGCGGGCCTATGCGGCGGTGCGCGCCGAGTTCGAGGCGCTGCGGCCCGATGATTTCCTGCCCTGGCACGAGCCGATCTACACCGGCGAATGGCGGGTTTTTGGCCTGTACGGCTTCGGCCACCGCATGGACGAGAACTGCGCGCGCTGCCCGCGGTCGGCCGCGGCGGTCGAGGCGGTGCCGGGCCTGACCACCGCGGGCTTCAGCGTGATGGGAGCGGGGACGGAAATCCTGCCCCATGTCGGCTATACCGGCCGGGTGCTGCGCTGCCACCTCGGTCTGGTCGTGCCGGCCGACTGCGGACTGATGGTCGAAGGCGAGACCCGGTGTTGGGGCGAGGGCGAGGTAATGGTGTTCGACGACACCGGCCGCCATTCCGCGTGGAACCGCGGCGCATCGGCACGTGCGGTGCTGCTGCTGGATTTCCTGCGCCCCTGACCGTCAGCGCCCCAGGAAATCGGCGACCACGGGGCTCAGCGCCGAGACGTCGAACTGGAAGGCGCCGTGGCCGATATGGCTGTCCAGCGCCGCATAGCGGGCATCGATGCCGCGCGCGCGCATGACGGCGGCAAGATCCTCGATTTCGGCGGCGGGATAGCGCCAGTCGGACGCGTAGGAGACGAGCAGCATGCGGGCGGCGATCGTCGCAATCGCGTCTCCCAGGCTGGCATGGCCATGGCCCAGATCGAACAGGTCGACGGCCTTGGTCAGGTAGATCAGCGAGTTCGGATCGAACCGCGCATGCGCGTTGCCGCGGATATCGGCCAGGAAGCGCTCCACCGCGAATTCCGGGGCGAGGGTGCGGCCGAGCGGCGCGTCAGGCATGGCCGGCTTGCGGCCATACTTGGTCGCGAGCGTGTCGCGGTCGAGCCACAGCACCGCCCCGATCATGCCGGAGAGCCCGAGGCCGGCCAGCGGCGGCCTGTCGTCGGTATAGTCGCCGCCGGCGAAGGCCGGATCGGCGTAGATTGCCTGCCGCATCACTTCCCACAGCGCGATCGTGTAGGCCGAGGTGGCGGGCGTTGCCGAAATCGCGATGCCCTGGCGCAGCCGCCGGGGGTGACGGCGGGACCATTCATAGACCTGGAAGCCGCCCATGCAGCCGCCGATCACCGCCTGCCAGCAGTCGATGCCGAGCTGGTCGGTGAGGGCCGCCTGGGCATCGACCATGTCGGCGATGGTCACGATCGGAAAGCGCAGGCCCCAGCGGCGTCCGGTGGCCGGATCGATCGAGCGCGGCGCGGTCGAGCCGGCCGATCCGCCCAGCACGTTCGAGCAGACGACGAACCATCGGTCGGTATCGAGCATCCGGCCCGGGCCGATCGCGATCTCCCACCAGCCGGGCCGGGTCGAGGCGGGGTCGCGGCCCGCCGCATTCTGGCTCGAGGTCAGGCCGTGGCAGACCAGGATCGCGTTGTCGCGTGCCGGCGACAGCGTGCCGTAGGTCTCGTAGGCGATCGCGAAACCCGTCAGGATCCCGCCGCCGGCGAGCGACAGCGGTCCGGGGAAGGCGGCGACGCCGGTGGTGCGCCGCAGCGCGCCGTCGTCAGCCGTCACGGTCGAGCGTGGCGAAGATGACGATGCCATAGACCACGCTGGCGGCGACGATCCCGATCAGGAACGGGGTCGCGGCGGTGGCCGGCGAGTAGACCGCTGCGATGCCGACCAGCGCCAAGACATAGACCAGCGTCACGAGCCAGCCGCCGGCACCCTGCGGCGAAACGCCATAGCCGACGGTGCGCTTCCTGAACCACTTTGCCATCGTCGTCTCCCCTGCGCCGGCGCGGCGCGACCATGACTGCGATTATCGCGGGTTGGACCGCCCGAGTCCATCGCCACGCCTGCGCCGGACGGAGCTGTCAGCCGAAGGCCGGCATCAGGGTCTGGACGATGTTGACCGCCGGGCCGCTGGCGAGCGGGACGTTCACCAGCGTGCCGCTGAAGGCGACGATGCCCTGACCGGCCGGGGCGGTGTAGCTCGTCGACTGGGCGGCGGTGACGTTTGCCATCGTGCCGTAGGGGCCGAGGCTGCGGCCTTGCGAGGTCGTCAGGCTGAGCTGCGCCACGCAGCTGCGGCCGAACCACATGCCGGTGGTAATCGTCGCCCCCGTCACGGTCTCGCCCGCCTGCAGGGTGATGCTGTTGCTGCCCCCGCTGGTATCGCCGTGCTGGGGCAGCGCATAGGTGCCGTTGGTCGCCTGGACGGCGTTCAATATGTCGCCCGACATGATCGTCAGCGCCGTGATCGGCGGCATGCCGACCAGGGCGATTGTCGGCCCGTCGTTGAAGCTCGTCGGCGAGACCGACAGCGATACCGTCGCCGCGCCGGCCAGCGCCTGCGGCGTCAGGCTGTAGTCGACGGGCTGGACGGCAAAGCTGGCCGACAGCGGGCCGCCGATCGGGCCCAGATTTCCGATCCACGCGGCGTTGGCGGAGACGCGCATCAGCCATGCAGGCGTGGCGCCGTCCGTACGCCAGATATCGAAGAAGCGCGCCGCGCCGGTCGGATAGCTCCAGCTCAGCAGCGCACCCTGGGTGGCGGCGTCGGCATAGATCGGCTGTACCGCGAGGTCCTGGACCGCGGCCGGCGGCGCGGCATCGGCCGGCACCAGCGATACCTGACCGATGACGGCGCCGTAGGAAGTGCCGGGCGGGTTGCCGTTGCTCGACGGACCGACGGCCAGGACGATCTGGGTAACGGTCTTGCCGGTGATTCCCGTCGTCGTTTCGGTCATGGCCAGCCACCCGCTCTGACCGAGCGGGCTTGCGGCACTCGTCGTCGTGTAGCTCGACGTGTCGCTGAAGACGAGGGTGACCTGGATGCCGGGGAATGGCGTGCCTTGCGGCTTGAAGATGACTTGAATGATCGTCGAACCCGTGGCCGGGGCCTGCAGGTCGAAGAGGCGGAAATTTGCCGTGTCACTGGCGGCCGCGTCGGCTCCCTGAACGACCAGGCTGGCGCCACCGTCATAGCCGTTGCCATAGGCGTAGGTCATCGACAGCGAGGACGCACTGCCTGCCAGAGACCAGAACCGGTAGGTCGGCTGCAGACCCTGCAGGCTCAGATTGCTCCATGCCGTCGTGCCGGCTTGAGTGCCGCGTACGACGAAGTTGGTACCGCAGCCACGGTCGAAATTGGTGGCGAAGGGCAGGCCGCCGGGTATGATCCGTTCAGGAATATACTCTGCAATGCAATCCTGTCCGGCGGCTGCACCGCTGTTATATCCGGCGGTGTTAGCGGTCCAGAGGCTGGTATCCTTGGTCTCGTAGGCCTGGTGATGGGCGGCCGACGGCCAGGTGCCGGTCGCGGTTTCGAAAGTCCAACCCGGGGCGAACAGGCCGACCGATGTGCCTGCATCGACGCAGGCGCCTACGGCCGCGACGGCATCGTTGCCTGGATCGGTATTTCCGGGTTGGTACTGTGTCTGCGCTGCCCAGACATAGACGCCGGAGTAGACGGCCAGAGGCGACCTGCCGTCTCCCTGAGCCGTGCTGATCGATGTCTGCAGCAGGCCGGTGCCGTCGGGAAACCACCAATAGTTCGGGAAGATCCCGTCGCAAGCCTCGAAGTAGATATTGTTCTTCTGATTGAGACAGTTTTGATAATTGACATTGCCGTTGCAGTCGACCGCATCGTACCAGATCACCAGCGCATTGGGATTGTTTGCCTTGAGCCTGGTGTCGAGGGCGGTGAGAAACGATGCCAGCATGGCGGCGGTGGTTCCGGCTGGCAGCGAAGTCTCGACGTTGAAGAACCAGCCGTCGAAGTTGTAGTGTCGGGCAAGGCTGGCAAGCTGGGCAATATATTGACTGCTGCCGGCACCGAGCATGGTGCCGAGTTCGCCCTGGCTGTTGCCCTCGAAGTCGACCGTGCCCATGACCGGCACGCCGTTGAGGTGTCCGGCATTGATCCACCACGCCGTGGGGATGGCGACACGGCGGTGGGCAAAATAGTAGAAGCTGTCGAGATACTGCCAGTAGGTGAAATTGTAGGTGTCGAGATTGGCGACGCCCTGCGGGTACAGGTCGCCGGGATTGACGTAGCCGCCCTTGAAGTCGTTGCCGTCCATGACCAGGGGGCGAGATGCCGCCGGACGTGGCTGCAGGGGGACTTGCCCGATGTTGAAGGCGTCATAGGGTTGCGTGGCCGGAGTCCACGCCTGCAGCGCCTGGATCGAATCGAGAAAGAACGACTGTGGCTGGGTGGAGAACGACGTCATCGCATGCCCTCCTTCGAGCGGTGCGACCGGGGCGTGCGGTTCGCCGCTGCGGCCGGTTCGCAGGTGAACAGGAGACCAAATATCCATTTAAGGGTGCTCTTAATTTTCAAATCTCTCAATGATTAAATTGTACCTTCGTATAGTTGGGCCTGCGCCCGGCACCCGGCGTTGGCCAAAAGCAGCAGTTGACCCGAGCAAGCTGCATGGATAGCCTGTTCCCAGATTTGGGAACAAACCTGTGATTGTCGTTGGATCGTCCCTGCTGGCGGCGTGCATCGCCCGTCATCCGCCCGCCGCTGCGACCCTCAGGGCGTTGTCTGCGGTCCTCGTCCATGCCGAATGGGCCGGTCCGGACGATGTCAGGCGCGATTTCGGCGCGGTGATGACCGAAATCGGCGGCGCGATCGTTCTCGACCTCGGGCAAGTGCTCGTCACCCTGAAGATCAATCACGCGCTGGGTATCGTGCGTATCGCCGGCGCCGAGGAAAGGATATGACGACGATGGTCAAGCCGATCCGCAGCGATGACGATCATCGCGCCGCGCTGGCCGAGATCGACCGCCTGTTGGGCGCCGCGCCCGGCTCGGCCGATGCCGATCGGCTGGAGGTACTGTGCGTGCTGGCGGCCGACTACGAAAGGCGCCGGCAGACGCTCGATGCACCCGACCCGATCGAGTACCTGACTTTCGCGATGCGCGCCCAGGGCCGCAGCCAGTCGGATCTCGCCGCCTTGCTCGGCTCACGCTCGCGCGCGTCCGAAGTGCTGAACCGCCGTCGCCATCTGACGACCGAGATGATCGGGCGCCTGGTCCGGGGCTGGTCGCTGGCGGCAGGCCCGTTGTCCGCACCCTACGACATCGAAGGCAGTTTGAAGCGGACCGTCGCGCGCGTCACGGGCGCGCTGGCTGTCACGGCGATGCTGGCGGCCGGTGCCGTCGCAGCGACGTTCTGGGCCTATGGCCGGGGACTTGCCACCGAAACCGAGATCGCAGCGCTGGCGACCGGGGTGACCGTGCCGCTGGCCGAGATTCCGCCGCATGTGATCAAGGCTTTCCTGGCGGCGGAGGACCAGGACTATTACCGCCATGGCGGCTACAGCCCCGCCGCGATCCTGCGTGCCGCGGCCGACAATGTGCTAAGCCCCGGCGCGAAGCCGGCGGGCGGAGCGACGATCACCCAGCAACTGGCCAAGAACCTGCTGCTGGCGGGCGAGGCGCCGTCGGTCGAGCGCAAGATCCGCGAGATCGTGCTGGCCCGCCGGCTGGAGGCGACGCTGTCGAAGGACCGGATCCTCGAACTCTACCTGAACCGCATCTATTTCGGCGGCCCGGCCTGGGGCATCGCCGCGGCGGCGAGGCAGTATTTCGGCAAGGCCGTGCCCCAGCTCGATCTTGCCGAAGGTGCCTATCTCGCCGCGCTGCCGAAGGCGCCGAACGACTATCGCCTGGGCGACGGCATGCCGGCCGACGCACTGCGCGAGGCACGGGCGCGCGGCCGCCGCGACTGGGTGCTCGCCCGCATGGCGGAGGCCGGCCTGATCACCGGTTCGGCGGCGCAGATGGCGCAACGGGAACCGATCACGGTGACGCGCTAGAATCTTCCGCGGGCATGTCGGAACGTCCCGGCCCGGGCCGTCCTTGGGCCAGGACATACCGAACCGGAGACCGTCATGCCCATCCGCCAGAAGATCATCCCCAATCTGTGGTTCGACCGGAATGCCGAGGAGGCGGTAAATTTCTATCTCTCCGTCTTTGCCGATTCCCGGATCGACAGCATCACGCGCCACGGCGATGCCGGGCTGGGTACGCCGGGCAGCGTGGTGGCGATCGCCTTCACGCTGGAGGGCCAGTCCTTCGCCGCGATCAATGGCGGCCCCTATTTCAAGATGAACGAGGCGGTCTCGCTGTTCGTCGACTGTACCGGCCAGGATGAGATCGACCGGCTGTGGTCGACGCTGGCGGCCGGCGGCGACCAGAAGGATTGCGGCTGGCTGACCGACCGTTTCGGCGTCACCTGGCAGATCAATTCGCAGGAGGTCATCGCGATGCTGCAGGACCCGGACGCGGCGCGTGCCACCCGGGTCATGAAGACGATGATGACGATGAAGAAGATCGATCTGGAGCGGCTGCGGGCGGCATACGCGGCGGGCTAGCCGGTGCCGCCTGCACCCGCTGGCCGAGCCAGACGCTGCCGAGCACCGCGGCGATGCCGGCGAGCTGGGCGGCCGTCAGGCTCTGCCCCAGCACGATCCAGCCGAGCAGGACGGCCGAGGTCGGGCTGAGGAAGCCGAGCGAGGCGACGACCGAGGGTTCGAGGCGCAGGACGCCGCGGAACCAGACGATATAGGTCAGCGCCGCCCCGGCGAGGCCGAGCCAGGCCAGGCCGGCGATATTGGCCGGGGTCAGCGGGGGCAGGGCCGGTTCGGCGACCAGCGCCACCGGCACCAGCAGAATGCCGCCCGCGGCAAGCTGCCAGGCGGTGAAGGTGAGCAAGGAGACCGGCGGTTGCCATTTGCGGCTGAAGACGGTGCCGCAGGCCATCGACACGGCGCCGGCCAGGCCCGCGGCGATGCCGACGGGGTCGAGGGCGGCGGCCGGCGTCATCACCAGCAGGGCCACGCCGCCGAGGCCCGTGACCGCGGCGACGACGGCTATCGGCCGGATCGCCTTGGCGAGGAAGGCGCGGGCCAGAAAGATGACGATCAGCGGCTGGATCGCCCCGACGGTTGCGGCGACCCCGCCCGGCAGGCGATAGGCCGAGATGAACAGCAGGATCCAGAACGCGGCGAAATTGAACAGGCCGAGCAGGAAGATGCGCGCCCACCAGACCCCGCGCGGCAACTGGCGGACCAGCAGCAGCAGAAGCAGCCCGGCCGGCAGGGCGCGCAGCATCGCCACCGTGATCGGATAGCCCGCCGGCAGGAATTCGGTCGTCACGATATAGGTCGATCCCCAGATCGTCGGGGCGATCGCAGTCATCAGGATGTCGCGGCTGGAGGCCATGAAGGTCACCTCGGGCTGGCGCAGCTGGCCGGGCCAGCCAAGGCCGCCAGCCTAGAACGTTCATGTCCGGTTGATGATCTGCTATGTAGTGAAGATATAATTTACTGACAGTGAATGATTGATGGATCGCCTGACCGCCTTGACCGTCTTCCGCCATATCGTCGATACCGGCAGCCTGGCGGCGGCCGGCCGGCGGCTTCGCCTGTCGCCGGCGGCGGTGTCGAAGAACCTGGCGGAACTCGAAGCCCGTCTGCAGGTCCGGCTGCTGAATCGCACCACCCGGCGGCTCAGCCTCACCGAGGCCGGCAGCCTCTACTACGGGAACGTGGCCCGGATCCTCGACGATCTCGACGCCGCCGACCGTGCCCTCGGCCCGTTGCAGCAGGCGCCGGCCGGCACGTTGCGGGTGGCGGCACCGATGACGGTGACGCTGGTCTGCCTGTCGGCGGCCATACCTCGGTTCCTGGCGCGCCACCCGCAAGTCTCGCTCGATCTCAATCTCGACGACCGGCGGGTCGATGTGGTCAAGGAAGGCTACGATCTGGCCATACGGGGCAGCGACAGCCTGGAAGATTCGAGCCTTGCTGCCCGGCGGCTGATGGTGATGCGCCACGTGCTGTGCGCTGCGCCGGCCTATTTCGCCGCCTATGGCGAGCCGGCCCGGCCCGACGACCTGCGCCGCCACGCCTGCGTGCAGTTCATGCTGTCGGGCCATGCCGCGCAGTGGGAGTTCCGCCGCGGCGACGAGGTGGCGCGGATCGCCATCGACGGGCGCTACAAGGTGACCTCGAGCCTGGCGGTGCGCGATGCGCTGCTGGCCGGCTTCGGCCTCAGCCTGATCCCGGAACCCTATGTGCGCGGCGATCTGGCGGCGGGCCGCCTGCGTGCGGTGCTGACCGACTGGACCAAGGTCGAGACCTCGGTCTATGCGATCTTTCCCTCGCGCCGCTACGTGGTCCCGGCGCTGCGCGTGTTTCTCGATTTCCTCACCGACGAATTCATGACCCAGGCCGGGCCATGACCGGCGCGGTCTTTATGCCGGGTGACTTGAAACCCGATCCCGTCGGGTAATCTGCGTCACATGACGCCGGAAAAATCGGGGTCTTGTCGGACCATAGCCTTTATGACGGCCAGAACATCCTTGCACTTTTTGTCACGGTGGGGCACCTCGCTTTGCCGAACCCGTCCTGAGGAAGGCTGCCGGACCTTGGATTCCATCGTCGTCGTCTCGGGCCTAGAGAAAACTTATGCTTCCGGTCACCGCGCGCTGAAGACGGTCGACCTGACCATCCGGCGCGGCGAGATCTTCGCGCTGCTCGGCCCCAACGGCGCGGGCAAGACGACGCTGATCGGCATCATCTGCGGCCTGGTGCGGCCGACCGCCGGGACGGTCACCGTCGGCGGCCACGACATCGTGCGCGACTACCGGGCGGCCCGCAGCCGCATCGGGCTGGTGCCCCAGGAACTGGCCACCGACATGTTCGAGCGGGTCTGGGACACCGTCAGCTTCAGCCGCGGCCTGTTCGGCAAGCCGCGCGATCCCGCGCTGGTCGAAAGCGTGCTGCGCGACCTGTCGCTGTGGGACAAACGCGATACCAAGATCGCCGCGCTGTCGGGCGGCATGAAGCGGCGCGTGCTGATCGCCAAGGCGCTGTCGCACGAACCCGACATCCTGTTCCTCGACGAACCGACGGCCGGGGTCGACGTCGAACTGCGCCGCGACATGTGGGCGATGGTGCGCCGGCTGCGCGAACGCGGCGTCACCATCATCCTGACCACCCACTATATCGAGGAAGCCGAGGAGATGGCCGACCGGATCGGGGTCATCGCCCAGGGCGAGATCATCCTGGTCGAGGAAAAAGCGGCGCTGATGGCCGAGCTTGGCCAGACCAGGGCGTCGATCGGGCTGACCCGGCCGCTTGCCGCGCTGCCGGCCGAACTGGCCGGCCTGCCGCTTGCCCTGTCGGCCGACGGCCAGACCCTGTCGCTGACGATCAAGGGGGCCAGCGCCGAGGCCGAGGCGGGCGTGGCCGACCTGGTGCGGCGGCTGTCGGCACTGGGCCTCGATTTCAAGGCGATCGACGTCAGCCGCTCGTCGCTCGAAGACATCTTCGTCGATCTGGTGGGCAAGCGGTCATGAACGTCTACGCGGTCCGTGCCATCTACCTGTTCGAACTGCACCGCACCTGGCGTACGCTGCTGCAGAGCATCGCGACCCCGGTGATTTCCACCGCGCTCTATTTCGTCGTGTTCGGGGCGGCCATCGGCGCGCGCATGACGGCGGTCGAGGGCATCGGCTACGGCGCCTTCATCGTGCCCGGCCTGATCATGCTGACCCTGCTCAGCGAGAGCATGTCGAACGCGTCGTTCGGCATCTACATGCCGCGCTTCACCGGCACGATCTACGAGGTGCTGTCGGCACCGGTCTCGGTGCTGGAGGTGCTGCTCGGCTATGTCGGCGCGGCGGTGACCAAGTCGGTGATCCTGGGCCTGATCATCCTGGCGACGGCGCGGCTGTTCGTGCCGTTCGGGGTGCTGCACCCCGTCGCGATGATCGCGATGCTGGTCCTGATCTCGCTCAGTTTCAGCCTGTTCGGCTTCATCCTGGGCGTCTGGGCCGACGGCTTCGAGAAGCTGCAGATCATGCCGATGATGGTGGTGACGCCGCTGACCTTCCTCGGCGGCACGTTCTATTCGATCGACATGCTGCCGCCGTTCTGGCAGGGCGTGGCGCTGTTCAACCCGGTCGTCTATCTGGTCTCGGCCTTCCGCTGGACCTTCTTCGGCATCGCCGACGTCAATGTCGGCCTCAGCGTGGCGATGATGGCGGCCTTCATGGCCCTCTGCATCGGCATCATCGTCTGGATCTTCCGGACCGGCTATCGCTTGCGGAACTGACGCGATGATCCAGGTGATGACCCTGCTGCTCGGCCCCCAGGCGCTGCGGCGTCGCTGGTGGATCGTCGGCGCCTTCGGCGCCCTGTGGTTTGCCATCGGCCTGTTCTTCTTCGCCAACGCGATGTTCGACGAATTCCGCATCGGCGCCCGCTGGTTCGCGGTGCCGCTGCTGATCGACGGGGTGATGAGCCTGGTTGCCGTAGTCCCGACACGGGGCACGGCCCGCCGCATCCGGCTGATCAAGGCCGGGGTCTTCCTGCTGCTCGGCGTGCTGGTGCTGACGACCCGGCATGCCGGGTTGCTGATCGGCTTCATCATCGGCATCGCCTTGATGGCCGATGCGATCTGGCGCGGGGCTTCCGCCCATGTCGTGCGTTTCCAGGGCTGGCGCGTCTCGCTCGGCTATGCCGTTTTCGAATTCGTCATGGGGCTGTGGTCGCTGGTACCCTGGCCGACCTACTACGAAGGCGAGATCGGTGCCGACATCGGCATGCTGCTGATGATGTCGGCCGTGAACATCTGCCTGATCGCCGGGACGTTGCGGCGGCTTCCCGCCACGGCGGGGCCGGCCCATCCGCATGGCGACCATGCGGCGACCGCGACCGTCCATGTCTGGACCCCGACCGGCAGCCTGCCGTCGCCGGTGCAGAACATGGTCAGCCGCTATGTCGCCGCGGTCGATGCCTCGGGCAACGTCTCGACCGGCCATGCCGCGCTGGAGATGGCGCCGGACGTCTATGTCAGCCACTATCCGGCGGTCGAGATCGACCGGTCGGGCGCCGACTTCGCCCGGGTGCTGCGCGCCACCGCCGACAACAACGTCGCCGGCCGCTTCCTGCCGTCCTATGCCGAGGAAAGCGCCGGCTGGTGCCCGTCGACCTTCCAGATTCCGATCCGCGGCGTCGACGGCACCGCGCTCTGCGCCTTCTGGGCGCTCTACCGCCAGGACGAAACCTACAACCTGACCAACCGGAACTGTTCCAGCGCGGTGGCGCTCAGCCTCGATGCCGGCATCGAGGGCATGTTCCAGCCGCTGGCCGACAACCCGCTCTTCCTGATCCGGCTGGCGCTGCTGCCGGAAACCTGGCTGGCCGGCTTCATCCGCCAGCGCGCCAAGGCGATGGCCTGGACCCCCGGGCTGGTGCTCGATTATGCCCGGGCGCTGACCGCGATCATCGCGCTGGGCCAGCGCTGGCTGGCGCGGCGCTGATCGCGCGCCAGACCTTTTCCGGCGTCAGCGGCATGTCGAGGCTGGTGACGCCGAGCGGCGCCAGCGCATCCAAGACGGCAGAGACCACCGCCGCCGGTCCGGCGATGGCGCCGGCCTCGCCGCAACCCTTCACGCCCAACGGGTTGTTCAGGCAGGGCGTGACCACCGATTCGACCTTCATCATCGGCAGGTCGTCGGCCCGCGGCAGCGTATAGTCCATCAGCGAGCCCGACAGCAGCTGGCCGCTGCCCGCGTCGAACACGCAATGCTCCATCAGTCCCTGGCCGACGCCCTGCGCCAGCCCGCCATGGATCTGGCCCTCGACGATCATCGGGTTCATCTGGTTGCCGAAATCGTCGATCGCGGCCAGGGCCATCACGGCCACGCGCCCGGTCTCGGGATCGACCTCGACCTCGCAGATATGGCAGCCATAGGGGAAGGTGAAATCCGGCGGTTCGAACCAGGTGGTTTCCTCCAGCCCCGGTTCCAGCCGATCCAGCGGATAGTCGATCGGGTTGTAGGCGGCCGCCGCGATCTCCTGGAAGCTGCGCGACAGATCGGTTCCGGCGACCGTGAACCGGCCGGCGGCAAAGACGATATCGCCGACCTCGGCTTCCATCAGATGGGCGGCGATCTTGCGACCCTTCTCGATCACCTTGTCGAGCGACATCTTCATCGCCGAGCCGCCGACGGCCAGCGAACGCGAACCGTAGGTCCCGATGCCATAGGCGACGCGGTCGGTATCGCCGTGCACGATCTCGATGCGCTCGAACGGGACGCCCAGCGTGTCGGCCACGATCTGGGCATAAACCGTCTCATGGCCCTGGCCATGGGTGTGGCTGCCCGTCATCACGGTGATGCTTCCGGTCGGGTTGACGCGGACCTGACCGACCTCGTATTGCGCGCCGCGGCAGCCCTGTTCGGCCAGCATCTTCGACGGGCCCATGCCGCAGGCTTCCATGTAGTAGGCGAATCCGAGGCCGCGATAGCGTCCGCGGGCCAGCGCCTCGGCCCGCCGCTGGGGCAGACCCGCGAAATCGGCCAGTTCGACCGCGCGGTCGAGCAGCGTGTGGAAATCGGCGACGTCATAAGTCCACAACAGCGGTGTCTTGTAAGGGAAGGCGTCGGCCGGAATCAGGTTCCGCCGGCGAATCTCGACCCGGTCGATCCCCATCTCGCGTGCCGCGGCATCCATCGCCCGCTCCAGCACGTAGGTGCATTCCGGCCGCCCGGCGCCACGATAGGCATCGACCGGCTGGGTGTTGGTGAAGGCCGCACGGATCCGGCATTCCACCGCCCGCACCTTGTAGGGTCCGGGAAACGGATAGGCGTAGAAGAACGACGGGATCGCCGGCGCGAAAGTCGACAGATAGGCGCCCATGTTGGCGGTCGTCTCGACGCGCAACCCCTGCACGACGCCGTCCTGGTCGAGGGCGAGGGCCACGCGGGTGACGTGGTCGCGGGCATGGGTGTCGGAGAGATAGGCTTCGGTGCGGTACGAGATCCACTTCACCGGCCGGTTCAGCCGGTGGCTCGCCACCATCACCAGCACCTCCTCGGCGTAGTGATAGATCTTCATGCCGAAGCCGCCCCCGACATCGGGCGAGACCACGCGGATCTTTTCCTCCGACAATCCCAGCGTGGCGGTGGCCAGCAGCACGCGGATGACATGCGGGTTCTGGTTGGAAGTGTAGAGGGTGTGGCGATCGCTGGTCGCGTCGTAATGGCCGATCGTGCCGCGCGTTTCCATCGGCGAGGCATGGATGCGGTTGTTGATCAGGTCGACCGTCGTCACATGCGTCGCGGCGGCGAAGGCGCGCTCGACGGCGGCGCCATCCCCGACCGACCAGTCGTAGCAGAGATTGCCGCCGGGCCAGACCGGTGCCGCATCGGTATCGAGCGCGGTGGCGAGGTCGACGGCGGCCGGCAGCATATCGTACTCGACCACGATGGCCTCGGCGGCATCGAGGGCGGCGGCACGGGTCTCGGCCACCACGAAGGCGACGGGATCGCCGACATGGCGGACGCGATCGGTCGCCAGTACCGGATGCGGTGGCTGGGCCATCGGCGGGTCGCATTGCACGATCCAGCCGACCGGCAGGCCGCCGACCTGGCCGAGATCGCGCGCCGTAAGGATCGTCAGCACGCCGGGCATGGCCTGGGCTGCGGCGGTGTCCAGCCGGCGGATGACGGCATGGGCGTGGGGCGAGCGCAGCACGACGCCCCAGGTCATGCCGGGCAGGGCGATGTCGTCTACGTAACGGCCGGCTCCGGTGATGAACCGGCGATCTTCCTTGCGGGTCTGGCGGCGCCCGATCAGCGGTTCCCCGGTCATGTGATTTCCTTTAGCGCTGGAAGCGATGGCGCAGCTGGTCGGCGATGACGGCGCAGACCAGCAACGCGCCCAGCACGACCATCTGCAGGTACGAGCCGATCGAGGCGAGGTTCATGCCGTTCTGGATCAGTCCGATGAAGATGGCGCCGAGCACGACGCTGCCGACCCGCCCCATGCCGCCGCGCAACGACACGCCGGCAATGACGCAGGCCGCGATCGATTCCAGCGCCACCGTGCCGCCGAGATTGGCTTCCCCGCTTTCGGTGCGTGCGGTCAGCAGCAGGCCCGATACCGCGGCAAGCAGGGCGCAGATGATGTAGGCGGCAAGCAGCACGCGCCTGGTCTCGATACCGGACAGCGTCGCTGCCTTGGCGTTGCCGCCGACCGCGTAGAAATGGCGGCCGAGCGCCGTGCGTTCCAGCAACAGCAGCGCGGCAAGGATCGCGGCGATACAGATCAGTACCGGGGTCGGAATGCCCAGCACGGTGCCGAAGCCCAGCACGTCGGAGAATTCCGGCGGCAGACCGGAGACCGGCACGCCGCCGGTCAGGTAGAGGGCGAGCCCGAAGCCGACCGACTGCACGCCGAGCGTCATGATGAACGGCGAGACCCCGAAATAGGCGATGCCGACCCCGTTCACCAGCCCGACGCCTGCGGCAGCGAGGAAGCCTGCGGCGCAGCCGCCGAGGATGGCGATCCAGGCCGCGTCGGGCAGGTCGGCGCCGATCGCGGTCATCGCCATCGCGGCGATGACCGACGTCAGCGCGATGATCGTGCCGACCGACAGGTCGAAGCCCCCGGTGATCAGGGCCAGCATCTGGCCCAGCGCGACCAGGATCAGATAGACCGACTGGCGCAGCAGGTTGGTCAGGTTCTGGATCGTCAGGAACTGGTCGGAAAGGCCGGTGAAGACCGCCAGCGCCGCGATCATCAGGATCGGCAGGACGCCGATGCGGAAGACCAGCGCGGCGATGCGTTCGCCGGCCGGCTGCGGGCGGGCGATCTCGGCGGGGGCGGAGGTCGTGGCTTTCATGACGCGGTCTCCGCGCTGTGGTCGAAGAAATGCCGCAGGACGGCGGTTTCGGTGATTTCGGGCCCGCTCAGCTCGGCGGTGACGCGCCCGCCGGCCATGACGTAGAGGCGGTGCGACAGATGCATGACCTCCGGCAGGTCGGAGGAGACGACGACGACCGCCGCCCCGCCTTCCGCCAGTTCCTTGATCAGCGCATAGAGGGTCGCGCGGGTGCCGACGTCGACGCCGACGGTCGGTTCGTCGAAGACATAGAGCGCGATGTCGGTCGACAGCCCCTTGGCGAACAGGGCCTTCTGCTGGTTGCCGCCCGACAGCAGGCCGACGGGCCGGCCGAGATTGCGGTCGGCCAGGTCGACGCGGCGGGCGAGATCGCGGGCCGTCGCGCGCTCGGCCCGTGCGGACAGGCCGAACGGCCAGGCGCGATGGCGCCGGTCGCGCAGGGCAGGCAGGGTGATGTTGGCGCGGGCCGGGAACGACAGCACCAGGCCTTCCTCGCGCCGGTCTGGCGGCAGGTAGAAGAAGCCGGCGCGCCACATCGCCGAGGGGCGCGGTCGGGGTTGCGCCTGCCCGCGGAAGCGGACGGTGCCGGCGGTGAGCCGGTCGGCGCCGAAGGCGGCCCGCATCACTTCCGACTTGCCGCAGCCGACGAGGCCGGCGATGCCGACGACTTCGCCGCGCCGGACCGTCAGCGAGGCGCCGGCCACGCCGGAGGCGGTCGAGACGGCGTCGAGTTCCAGCATGACCTCGCCGGGGCGATGGGCGATGGCCGGGTAGATCTCGGCGATGGCGCGGCCGGCCATCATCTCGATCAGCTCGCGCTCGGGGATGCGGGCATCGACGGTCGCGATCTGGCGGCCGTCGCGCAGCACCGTGATGCGGTCGGCGATCTGGCGGATCTCCTGCAGGCGATGGGTGATGTAGAGGATGCCGATACCCCGTACCCGCAACTGGTCGACCAGTGCGAACAGCCGCTCGGTCTCCTTCTCCGACAGCGAGGCGGTCGGCTCGTCGAGGATCAGCAGCTTCAGTTCGCCGCGGAACGCCTTGGCGATCTCGACCATCTGCTGCTGGGCACGGCTCAGGCGGCCGACCGGCAGGTCGACGTCAATGTCGAAACCGATGCGCGCCAGCAGGTCGCGTGCCATGGCCCGCTGCCGCCGTGGCTGCAGCAGGCCGAAGCGCCTCGGTTCATCGCCGAGGAACAGGTTTTCGGCGACCGACAGCGTCGGCACCAGCGAGAATTCCTGGAACACGGCCGAGATGCCGCGGGCGCGGGCCTCATGGACCGAGGCGAAGGTCACCGGCTCGCCCTCGAAGCGGATCTCGCCCGAGGTCGGCTGGTGCACGCCGGCCACCATCGATATCAGGGTCGACTTGCCGGCACCGTTCTCGCCGAACAGCACATGGACCTCGCCGCGTTCCAGCGTGGCGCTGACGCCGTCCAATGCACGGACGCCCGGAAACTGCTTGGTGACGTCGACGAGTTCGAGGAGGGGCGTGGCCATCTGATCCATGCCGTGAAAGGTCGGGGCGCCCCGCGCCGGGACGCCCCGACGGGGGTCAATTGACCGAGAACACCGGCTTGAACGTCGCCGGCGGCAGGATCGACGAGCGCGGCACCGACTTCACGTTGCTGGAGTCGACGACGAAGATCTTCGGTCCGACATGGCGGACGACGTCCTTGCCTTCCAGCAGGCGCACCGCCTGGTCGACGGCGATGCGCCCCTGGATCACCATCGAGTCGGCGGGGGCGGCCATGATGCGCCCGCGCTCGATGCCGGAATAGACGTCGGGGGTCATGTAGAAGGCCAGAATCTTGACCTTGCCGTCCAGGTTGCGCGACCGCACGATGCCCTGTGCCGCCTCGGCCGTGACCGCGGTGCCGGCGACGTAGGCGAGGTCGGGATTGGCCTGCAGCACGTCCTCGACCAGCTTCGACTGCGCCTCCTTGCCGGTATCGCCGTACTTCGGTTCCAGCACCTCGAGGGCCGAGCCCTTCACCGCGTCCATGAAGCCCTTGTGCGCGGCCTCGACCCAGCCGGCGCCGGCCGGTCCCGGGAACCAGCCGACCTTGACCTTCTTCGATCCGGCGGGATGCAGCTTGGCCAGGTACTCGCCGGTCGACTGGCCCATCGTGTAGAACGAGACCAGCGACTTGGCCGAGATATCAGGCGAATTGATGCCGTTGACCAGATCGATGACCGGGATCTTCTTGGCGGCGGCGGCCTTGACCACATTGTTCAGGCCGTCGGCCGAGATCGCCCCGATGACCAGCGCGTTGGCGCCGCCGGCGACGCAATCCTCCAGCTGCGAGATCTGCTTGGCGAGATTGGTGTAGCCGCCGGCCTCGACCACCTGCAGCTTGACGCCCTGGCGCTTGGCTTCCTCGACCACGCCGTAGTCGACGCCGAGCCAGTAGGCATCCTTCATATGCGGGAACGAGACGCAGATGTTCCACTTCTTGTCGGCCTTGGCCAGCGGCACGTAGGTCGTCGGGCTGACCCGGCCGTCGGCCGCGAACGGCGGCGTCGTGATCTCGGCGGGGTAGGGGAACCAGTCGGCGGCCATGGCCGGGGCGGCGATCAGCATGCCGCCGGCAAGCGCCAGCGCCAGGGTCTTCTTGTTCATCGGTACCTCTCCTGTTGCTACTTGTTCTAAAGGGCGAGACTGGCGCGCAGCCGGTCGAGGCGGGCGCGGCGCTCGGCCCGCGCCGCCAGGGCCGCCGCCAAGTCGACGACGACGAAGCGGGCCTTGTGGTTCGGCTGCATCTGGCCGATGCGGTCGAGATCGGCCGATATCACCGTGCCGACCATCATGTAGCCGCCGCCCGACACCGCATCGCGATGCAGCACGATCGGTTCGAGGCCGGCCGGCACCTGGATCGAGCCGATCGGATAGCAGGCATCGACGATGTTCGACGGGTCGGAACCGGCGCCGAACGGCTGGGTCCGGGCGACGAACTCGAGCGGCCGGCCGCCACGATAGCGATAGCCGATGCGGTCGGCTTCCGGCGCCACCGACCAGGTATCGGCATAGAACGCCTCCATCGACGCCCTGGTCACGCGGTGATCGTAGAGGCCGGGCACCACGCGCAGCTCGACCGCCTTTTCCAGCACCGGCTGCAGCGCCGGATCGAGGCTGCGGCCGGCGCGCACCGGCGTGCCGGCGCCGATCGGGAGGACGTCGCCCGCCGCCAGCTTGCGGCCCTGATGGCCGCCGAAGGCGCCGAGGCCGTAGGTCGAGCGGCTGCCGAGCACGACGGGTACGTCGATGCCACCGGCGACGGCCAGATAGGCACGGGCGCCGCCCTTCAGGAAATCGAAGGACAGCACCTGGCCAGCCTTGACCGCCAGCGCGGTGTTGCAGGCCTGGGCGACGCCGTCGAGCTTCGGGGTCATGACCGCGCCGGTCACCGCGATGACGGCATCGCGGCGGAAAGCCAGTTCCGGCCCCAGCATCGTCAGTTCCAGCACCGCCGCGCCCTCGTCATTGCCGACCAGCAGGTTGGCGGCGCGGAACGAGTACTGGTCCAGCGCGCCCGATGGCGGGATGCCCAGATGGTAATAGCCCGACCGGCCGGCATCCTGTACCGACGTCGCCAGGCCCGGCTTGATCACCTCAATGGCCATGGAGCACCTCCGTCAGGCCCTGGTTGTAGGCAGCGGGATCTTCGAGGAATTTCTTCAGCGAGAAGTCGACCGGGCGGATCAGCAGGTCGAAGCGGCCGGCCTCGACCTCGGCCACGGCACTATCGTAGGCGGCACGGTCGATCGGCTTGAACTTGACGATGTCGCCAGGCCGGAAGAAGCACATGAAATCGCGCAGATAGGGCAGTCCCTGGGCCGGATCGAAGATCGGCGCCGGGGTCACGCCGAACATCTGGTAGCCGCCGGCGCCGCGCACCGAGTAGATGCAGCCGAAGCAGCCACCGTGGCCGATGGTCAGTTTCGGCGTGTCGGTGCGGGGACGGACATATTTCGGCACCTCGATCTGCCGCTGCCGCTCGACCATCTGGAACATGAACGGCAGGCCGGCGACAAAACCGACCATCGACACGAACCAGGGTGCGCCGGCATGGGCGGCGACGAAGTCGTCGACGCCGCCATAGCCGTTGATCCGCGCCGCGTATTGCAGGTCGGTCGAGGACGGGTCCTGGTGGCGGTCGCGGAAGCGGCCCTGCGTCTCGTTGGTCCAGGGATCGTTGTAGAGGACCGGGATCTCGATGATCCGGGTCTTCAGCTCGATCTCGGCCTCGCCCAGTTCGGCTTCGATGCCCTTCAGCAGGTCGAGCACCGCGCCGGGCGCGATGACGTCTGGGTCGAAGCGGATCTGGTAGGAGGCGTTCGCCGGGCAGATGTCGGTGATGCCCGGTATCTTGCGGTCGCGTACTGCCGAGGTGATCGCCATACCCTTGAAGAAGGCATCGAGCGACATTTCCTCGTCGAGTTCGACGAACAGATGTTCGTCGCCGCCGAAACTGTAGCGTGCCGGCCTAGGCGCCATTGCCTCGTCCCTTTTCTGTTGCCTGCCCCGTAGTCGGTCTCTCCGCCGTCAGGCGGTCGGCTGCATCCATCGTTCGAGCCAGTTGGTGTCCACCCGCCCGGCCCGCACGTCGGCATCGTCGACCAGCCGGCGATGCAGCGATGCGGTCGTCTTCACCCCGTCGATGCGCAGTTCGTCGAGCGCACGGCCCAGCCGGTTCAGCGCGGCGTCGCGCGTCTCGTCCCAGACGATCAGCTTGGCCAGCAGCGAATCGTAGAACGGCGGGATCGCGTAGCCGGGATAGAGCATCGAATCGATGCGCACGCCGGGCCCGCCCGGCCAGGTCAGCCCCTCTATCCGGCCGGGATTGGGCGCGAAGTTGCGATCGGGATCCTCGGCGTTCAGCCGCACCTCGATCGCATGGCCGCGCCGCACGATATCCTCCTGGGCGAGGCCAAGCCGGTTGCCTCCGGCGATCTTCAGCATCTCGCGCACCAGGTCGACGCCGGTGATCATCTCGGTGATCGGGTGTTCGACCTGGATGCGGGTGTTCATCTCGATGAAGAAGAACTCGGCGGTATCGGCGTCGTAGAGATATTCCAGCGTGCCGGCGCCGGCGTAGCCGACCGCCTCGGCCAGCCGCACCGCCGACTTGCAAAGCCGCTGGCGCGTGGCCTCGTCCAGCGCGGGCGACACCGCCTCCTCGAACACTTTCTGCCGCCGCCGCTGCAGCGAGCAGTCGCGCTCGAACAGATGCACGACCCGATGGCCGTCGCCGAGGATCTGGACCTCGACATGCCGGGCGCGGCCGATGAAGCGTTCGAGATAGACCGCGCCATTGCCGAAGGCGGCCTGGGCCTCGCCCTGCGCCACCGGCATCACCTGGGTCAGTTCCGCCGCGTCACGGGCGATGCGGATGCCGCGGCCGCCGCCGCCGGCCGAGGCCTTGATCATGACCGGATAGCCGATCGTCCCGGCGATCCGCAGCGCCTCGTCGACGCTCTCGACGACGCCGTCGCTGCCGGGCACGGTGGGTACGTCGGCCGACATCGCGGCGGCACGTGCGGCGGCCTTGTCGCCCATGCGCCGGATCGCCTCGGCCGACGGGCCGACGAAGATCAGCCCGGCCCGGGTCACGGCTTCGGCGAAGGCGGCGTTTTCCGACAGGAAGCCGTAGCCGGGGTGGATCGCATCGGCACCGGTCGACTTCGCCGCATCCAGCAGCGCCTGGGCATTCAGGTAGCTTTTCGTCGCCTGGGCCGGGCCGATCTCGACGGCCTCGTCGGCCAGTCGCACGGCCAGGCCGTCGCGGTCGGCGGTCGAATGCACGGCGACGGTCCGGATACCCAGTTCGCGGGCGGCGCGGATCACCCGCACCGCGATCTCCCCGCGATTGGCGACGAGCAGCTTGGTCGGCATCGTCGTCAGGCCTCGACGATCAGCAGGGCCTGGCCGGCCTCGACCGCATCCTCGTTCTCGACGAGGATCTCGACGACGGTACCGCCGGTCTCGGCCTGGACTTCGTTGAACGTCTTCATCACCTCGACCAGGCCGACCACAGTGCCGGCGGCGATGGTCTGCCCGACCGCGACGAAGGGCGGTGCCTCGGGGCTGGGGCGGCGGTAGAACGTGCCGGGCAGCGGGGACAGGAGTTCGTGGCGGGCCATGATGTGCTCCGGTTCGATTCAGGAAAGGGGGACGAGTTCGGTCAGCGGTACGACCTGGACGCCGTGCTCGTCGAGCGTCCTGCGCGTGGCCTGCATCAGGGCCAGCGCGCCCGGCGTGTCCGAATGGATGCAGACGGAATCGAAGCCGATTTCGATATCGTGGCCGTCGACCGTACGCACCACCCCGTCGCGGCAGGCGCGCAGCACCTTGTCGGCGACCTGGGCGGGATCGAGGCGGCCGACCCGGCGGGTGAAGACGATCGAGCCCGACCGGTCGTAGTCGCGGTCGGCATAGAATTCGCGGACCACCGGCTGGCCCAGCTCGCGCGCCACGCGGTAGGTGACCGAGCTTTCCATGACCAGGGCATAGAGCGTCGGGCCGATCGCCTGCAGCGCGGTGATGAAGGCATGCGACAGCGCCTCGTCCCTGGCGGCATGCATATAGAGCGCCCCGTGCGGCTTGACATGCTGCAGGCGCACGCCGTTCAGCCGGGCGAATTCGCGCAGCGCGCCGACCTGGTAGACGATGTCGTTGACCAGTTCGTCCGGCGGGCAGGTGATATGGCGGCGGCCGAAGCCGACGAGGTCGCGGAAGCCGGGATGCGCGCCGATGCCGACGCCGCAGGCCTTCGCCAGCTTGACCATGCGATGCATGATGTTGGGGTCGCCGGCGTGGAAGCCCGTGGCGATGTTGGCCGACGAGACCATCGGCATGATCTCCTCGTCGACCCCGTCGCCGATGATCCACATCCCGAAGCCTTCGCCCATGTCGCAGTTGAGGTCGATGCGCGGATGTTTCATGCGACTGTCTCTGCTGCCCCTGTCATCCGACCAAGCGGATCGGCAACGAGGCTAAGCCTGCAAACCGGGCATTTGGAAATAGTAAATTTCCACGGCAAGTATTCTGAAAATCAGAATTCATGTCGCAGCCGCGAGTCCGTCGAGTTGATTTTCCTGGCTTTTTTCGTTGGCGAGATCGTGACGGAGATCACATTATTGATTTTTTTGAAGATGCAGTATAATATATTAGAGAATATGCATATCGATTGCGCGTTGTGCCCAATTGCGAGGCAGGCCGGATGTCGCTGACCGTGCGGCAGCTCAAATATTTCGTCGCGACTGCCGAACTTGGGCAGATTTCCCAGGCCGCGGTCGAGATGTCGATCTCGCAATCGGCGATCACGACGGCGGTCAAGGAGTTGGAGGCCATCCTCGGCGCGGCGTTGTTCCGCCGCACCTCGGTCGGCATGATCCTGACCGATGTGGGCCGGCGGTTCCTGCCGCAGGCCCGGAACATTCTCGCCTCGATCGACGAGGCGATGCGGCTGCCGGTGCTGGAATCGGAAATCTCCGGGACGCTGCGGGTCGCCGCGACCTACACGGTGCTGGGCTATTTCCTGCCCCATCACCTGCAGCGCCTGTCGCAGCTCTATCCCAATCTCGACATCCAACTGTTCGAGCTGAACCGCGAGGTGATCGAGGAAGGCCTGCTGACCAACCGCTACGACCTTGCCATCGTGCTGACGGCGAACCTGGTCAATCCGGAGCTGACGTCGGAAACCTTCTTCAACTCGCAGCGACGCCTCTGGGTACCGGCGCAGCATCCGCTGCTCAGGCGGCCGGGCGTGACGATGAAGGACGTCGCCGACGAACCCTACATCATGCTGACCGTCGACGAGGCGGCCTACACCGCCCTGCGCTACTGGAACACGACGCCCTACCAGCCGAACATCAAGCTCAGGACCTCGTCGGTCGAGGCCGTCCGCTCGATCGTCGCCAATGGCGGCGGCGTCGCCATTCTCTCCGACATGGTCTATCGCCCCTGGTCGCTCGAGGGAAAGCGGATCGAGACCATCGTGCTGACCGATCCGGTGCCGGCCATGGCCGTCGGCCTCGCCTGGAAGCGCGGCACCGAATTCACGCCCGGCATGACCGCGATCCACGGCTATTTCCGCCAGCTGTTCATGGCCCCCGGCACCGGATTGGCGGCGCGGTGAGACGCGGGCTGTGGGTCGGTGCCGTATTGACCCTCGGGCTCGCGACCGCCATGGCCGTCTATCGCCCGGATCGCGCCCTGCGGGTCGCGACCGGCGCGGTCGCACACGATCTTTGCGCGGCAGCCTTCGTCCAGCAGATCGATCCCGATCGGGTCTTTGCCGAAAGCCTGCGGCCACGCGCCGGGCTGGAACGAATTGCCGGCCTGATCCGCTATCGCGTCGACCGCGCCGCCGGGCTGGTCGACGTCTCGGTCTCGGGCGTTGCGCACATGCGTGCCGCCCATCAGCCGGGCTGGGGGTGCCTCGTGTTGCACGAGCCGGTCGTGGCGCCGCCGGCGTTCCCCGCCGGCCCGGCCAGCCCCCCGCCGGCCCCGATCGAACCGGGCGCCGCGCGTCTTGCCGCAGCCCTCGATCGCGCCTTCGCCGAGGACGGGCCGGGCCCGCCGCGCCGTACCAAGGCGATCGTGGTGCTGCGCGACGGCCAGGTGGTCGCCGAACGCTATGCGCCGGGCTATACCGCCGCGACGCCGCTGCCGGGTTTCTCGCTGGCCAAGTCACTGATGAACGCGCTGATCGGCGCGGCGGTCGCACAGGGCCGCCTCGATCCTGCCGCGCCTGCACCGGTGCCGGCCTGGGCCAATGATGCGCGGCGGGCGATCACGCTGGAACAGCTGATGCGGATGACCGCCGGCCTCGCCCTCGACGAGACCGGATCGGGGTTCGATCCGTCGAACCAGATGCTCTATCTCGCCCGCGACATGGCCGGCTTTGCCGCCGATGCCGCGCTTGCCGATCCGCCGGGGACGCGCTGGAACTATTCCAGCGGCATGACCCAGCTTGCCGCGCGGATCCTGCGCGATGCCGTCGGCGGTACCGGTGCGGACATGCTGGCCTTTGCCGGAAGCGCGCTGTTCGCGCCGCTCGGCATCACCGGCATGACCATCGAGATGGATGCGACCGGCACGCCGATCGGCGCGAACTACGTCTTCGCGCCGGCGCGCGACTGGGCCAGGCTGGGCCAGCTTTTTCTCGATGACGGTATGGCCGGTGGCCGCCGCCTGCTGCCGCCGGGCTGGGTCGCCTGGTCGACGCGCCCGACCCTCGACAGCGACTATGGGGCAGGCTTCTGGGTGAATGCGTCGGGCCATGCGCATGCCCGCGGCCGGGTTCGCCGCGGGATGCCGGAAGACGCCTTCTTCGGGTCGGGCAATCTGGGCCAGCGCCTGGCGATCCTGCCCGGCCAGCGCCTGGTGGTCGCGCGGTTCGGCTACGCCACCGGTGAAGACGGCGACATCGCCGGGTTCACGCGGCTGATCGCCGACCTCGTTGCCGCGTCACCTTCCGGTTGATCCCATTCCCGCCAATGGCCATGCTGGCGCCGTAGCCGGGGGAGAGTCGCGGTGCGTTTCAACGATCAGGCCTTTTTCGGTTCGCTGTTCCTGTCGCGGCTGGCCGACCAGATCCTGCTGTTCCTGGTGCCGCTGGTGGTCTTCCAGGTGACGCAGAGCGTCGCCTGGTCGGGTCTTGCCTTCTCGCTGGAGACCCTGCCGCGCTTCCTCTCCTTCCCGCTCTGCGGCATTCTCTGCGACCGGGTCTCGCCGTTGCGCCTTCTGCGCATCAGCCAAACCTGCCGGGCGATCGCCTGCGTCGCCGGCATGGCGGGTTACGGGGTCTTCGGCGGCATCGGCTGGCTGATCGGGCTGTCGGCGGTTTGCGGCATCCTCTCGACACAGGGGATGATCGCGCGGGAAGTGATCATGCCGCAGATCTTCCGCCAATATCGCTTCGAGAAGGTGCTGTCCTATTCCCAGATCGCCGATCAGATGGGCCTGGTGCTGGGGCCGGTGCTGGCGGCGCTGCTGCTCGACTGGTGGCGCTGGGAAATCGTCGTGGCGGCGACGGCCGCCGTCTTCGTCGCTGCCGACGCCGCCCTGTTCCTGTGGCGCCGGATGGCGCAGGTCGAACTGGCCGCGCCCGAGGCCGCACCCGGCCATTTCCTCGATCCGTTGCGCACCGCCTTTTCGCATGTGCTGCACCTGCCGGGCCTGAAGACCGCGATCGTCCTGGCCGCCGGTGTCAATCTCGTGATCGGCGTGACCCTCGCCACCGCGCCGGCGATGGTCACGGGCATCCATGGTCGGGGCGAGGATTATTTCGCCGGCCTGCAGGTTGCCGGCGCCATCGCCACCATCGCCGTGCTGATGGTCGTCGCCCATACCGCGCTCGAGCACCGCACGCTCGGCGTGCTGGCCTATGGCGGCATGTTCGCCGGCGCGATCCTGTCCGGCATCAGCCCGGGTTTCTGGGGATACGCCACGGGCTTCCTGCTGGTCATCGGTTTCGACAAGATGTTCAACATCTATGTCCGCAGCCTGCGCCAGCGGATCATTCCCCCGAAGGATTTCGGCAAGACCACCGGCGTCGTCATCATGCTGAACAATCTGACCCAGCCGCTGGCGGGGTTCATCGTCGGATTGGCGACGGCGCCGGCGCAGACCGGGTGGATCGTCGCCGGCATCGGCGTCGCGATGGGGCTGATCGGGGCGGGCGTCGCCGCGTTCGGCCGGCCGCGCACCGCCTGAGGGGCTGAACCCCGGCCAGGGAGGCCGAGATGGACAAGGCTGACGGCGAACCGGTACCAGGCGATCCGCTGCGGGGACTTGCCGAGGCCGAGGCGGCCGCGCGGCTGGCAGCCGACGGCTACAACGAACTGCCCCGAGCGGAGCACCGCACGCCGCTCGCCATCGTCGGCGAGGTGTTGCGGGAACCGATGTTCCTGCTGCTGCTCGGCGGGGGTGCGATCTACCTGCTGCTGGGCAATGTGCAGGAAGCCTCGATCCTGCTGGCCTTTGCCAGCCTGTCGGTGGCCATCACCGTGATCCAGGAGACCCGGACCGAGCGGGTGCTGGAAGCGCTGCGCGACCTGACCAGCCCGCGCGCCCTGGTGATCCGCGGCGGCATCCACCGCCGGATTCCCGGCCGCGAGGTGGTATGCGGCGACCTCGTCATCCTGGGCGAAGGCGACCGGGTCCCGGCCGACGGCGTGCTGGTGCAGGCCCGCGATTTGCAGTCCGACGAATCGCTGCTGACCGGGGAATCGGTGCCGGTGCGCAAATCGGTGCCGACGGCCCGGCCGGTCCCCGCCGCCCGGCCGGGCGGCGACGATCTGCCCCAGGTCTATTCCGGCACGCTGATCGTGCGCGGCAGTGGCATCGCCGAGATCTCGGCTACCGGGGCCCGGACCGAGATCGGCCGGATCGGCCAGTCGCTGCGCGCCCTCGATCCCGAGCCGCCGCGCCTGCGCGCCGAGACCACGCGGCTGGTGCGTCTCGCGGCTGTCGGCGGCGCGACGGTCAGCCTGGCGGCGCTGGCGCTCTACGGCATTCAGCGCGGCGACTGGCTGGAAGCCGTGCTCGCCGCGATCGCCATCGGCATGGCGATGCTGCCGGAAGAATTTCCGATGGTGCTGACCGTCTTCATGGCGATGGGCGCCTGGCGGATCTCGCAGGTCCGCGTGCTGACCCGCCGCGCCGCGGCGATCGAGACGCTGGGCTCGGCCACGGTGCTGTGCACCGACAAGACCGGCACGCTGACCGAGAACCGCATGTCGATCGCGGAATTGTGGTCGGCCGGCGGCATGGAGGGGGCTCGCTGGCGGGCCGTCGATCCGACCCTGCCGGATGACGCGTGGCGCGTGGCGCTGCATGGCCTGCTCGCCTCGGCGCCGGAACCCTTCGATCCGATGGAGAAGGCCTTTCACGACTTCGCGCGCCGGCACGGCGATGCTGCGTCGCTGCCGGGCTGGACGCTCATGCGCGGCTATGGCCTGCGCCCCGAGCTGCTTGCCGTTACCCAGGTATGGCGGCCTGCCGCCGGGTCGGACGATCTCGTCGTCGCCGCGAAAGGAGCGCCGGAGGCGATCGTGTCGCTCTGCCGTCTCGACGATGACACGCTTGCCGCCGTGAGACATGCGGTCGATGCAATGGCCGGGGCGGGATTGCGGGTTCTCGGCATTGCCGGCGCCCGCCATCCGGGCGCAGCCCTGCCCGAGACACCGCGGGGTTTCACCTTCGGCTTTCTCGGGCTTGTCGGCCTGGCCGACCCGCTGCGCCCCGGCGTGCCCCAGGCCATCGACGATTGCCGCGCGGCCGGCATCCGCGTCGTGATGATCACCGGCGACTATCCGGCGACGGCCCGGGCGATCGCGCATCAGGCCGGTCTCGACGATCGCGGCGAGGTCGTCACCGGGGAGACGGTCGCAGCACTCGGCGACGATGACCTGCGCCGACGGGTCCGTGGCGCGACGATCTTCGCCCGCATCATGCCCGAGCAGAAGCTGCGCATCGTCCAGGCGCTGAAGGCCGAGGGCGAGATCGTCGCGATGACCGGCGATGGCGTCAACGATGCCCCGTCGCTCAAGGCCGCCCATATCGGCATCGCCATGGGCGGGCGCGGCACCGATGTCGCGCGCGAGGCATCCGCGCTGGTGCTGCTCGACGACGACTTCGGGTCGATCGTCGTGGCGGTCAGGCTTGGCCGACGGATCTACGACAACCTGCGCAAGGCGATGGGATTCGTCTTTGCCGTGCATGTCCCGATCGCCGGCCTGGCCCTGCTGCCGCTGGTCTTCGGCCTGCCGGTGATCTTCGGTCCGATCCACATCGCCTTCCTCGAAATGATCATCGACCCCGTCTGCACCCTGGTCTTCGAGGCCGAGACCGAGGAGCGCGACGTCATGCGGCGACCGCCCCGGCCGCAAGGCCAGCGGCTGTTTTCCTGGCCGCTCGTGGTCACCAGCCTGCTGCAGGGAGGGCTTGTCTTCATCCTGGTCGGCGCGCTGTTCCTCGGTGCCAGCGCCCGCGGCATGCCGGCCGACGAAGTTCGGGCGTTGACGTTCTTCGCGCTGGTCCTGTCGGTCGTGGGCCTCATCCTGGTCAACCGTTCGTTCAGCGCCTCGCTCGTTGCCGCGGTCCGGCGGCCGAATCCGGTCCTGGCGTGGATTCTCGCCGCGGTCGCGGCCCTGCTGGTCCTGAGCCTGCTGGTGACGCCGGTCCGGCACCTGTTCGATTTCGGCCCGCTGCATTGGGGTGGCCTGGGCCTCGCACTGGTGCCGGCGGCCACCGTCCTGTTCGTGCTGGAACTGGCCAAGATGGCGCGGCGGTCCCCTTAGTTGTCGGTCGCGGCCGATGCCCGCTTGCTGCGCCGCAGCGGTTGAAGGGGTCGGCAGTTCTGCTCTACAGTGCCGCCCGGAACGGGTCCGGCCCCCGCCGCGGACGACAATTCGTGAACAGGAGCACGCAATGAAGAAGGTGTACCCGAGCGCCCAGGAGGCGCTGAGGGACGTGTTGAGGGACGGCATCACCATCATGTCCGGCGGGTTCGGCCTGTGCGGCATCCCCGATGCCCTGATCGGCGCGTTGCGCGATTCCGGCGTCAAGGGCCTGACCGTCATCTCGAACAATGCCGGTGTCGACGGTGCGGGCCTCGGCCAGCTCCTGGAGACCCGCCAGATCAAGAAGATGATCTCGTCCTATGTCGGCGAGAACAAGCTGTTCGCGCAGCAGTACTTGGCCGGCGAGCTCGAGCTCGAATTCAACCCGCAAGGGACGCTGGCCGAGCGCATCCGCGCCGGCGGTGCCGGCATTCCCGCCTTCTTCACCAAGACCGGCGTCGGCACGCTGATCGCCGAGGGCAAGGAAGTGCGCGAGTTCGACGGCGAGAAATACGTGATGGAGCGCGGCCTGGTCGCCGATGTCTCGCTGGTCCACGCCTGGAAGGGCGACACCGAGGGCAATCTCGTCTTCCGCAAGACCGCGCGCAACTTCAACCCGATGATGGCGACGGCCGGCAAGGTGACGGTGGTCGAGGTCGAGCATCTGGTCGAGCCCGGCGAGATCGATCCCGACACGATCGTCACCCCCGGCGTCTACGTGCAGCGCATCGTGCACGTGCCCAACCCGAACAAGCGCATCGAGCAGCGCACCACCCGGCCGCGGGCCTGAGACAGAGGAGCGCTGATCAATGCCCTGGACCCGTGAACAGATGGCCGCCCGCGCCGCCAAGGAACTGCAGGACGGCTTCTACGTCAATCTCGGCATCGGCATCCCGACGCTGGTCTCCAACTTCATCCCCGCCGGGATGAAGGTGCAGCTGCAGTCGGAGAACGGCATGCTCGGCATGGGCCCCTTTCCCTTCGAGGGTGAGGAAGACCCCGACCTGATCAATGCCGGCAAGCAGACGATCACCGAGCTGCCGACCACCAGCTATTTCTCGTCGTCGGATTCGTTTGCGATGATCCGCGGCGGCCATATCGACCTCTCGATCCTCGGCGCCATGCAGGTGGCCCAGAACGGCGATCTCGCCAACTGGATGATCCCCGGCAAGATGGTCAAGGGCATGGGCGGCGCCATGGACCTCGTCGCCGGCGTCAAGAAGGTCGTCGTCGTCATGGAGCATACCGCCAAGGACGAGGCCAAGCTGCTCAAGGCCTGCAACCTGCCGCTGACCGGCGCCGGGGTGGTCGACATGGTGATCACCGATCTCGGCGTCTTCACGATCGACAAGAAGGCCGGCACGATGCAACTGGTCGAACTGGCCGACGGCGTCACCGCCGAGGAGATCCGGGCCAAGACCGAAGCCGACTACACCGTCGCGCTGAACGGCTGAGCCGACGATCCGATGATCTGCCGGCGGGGCGACCCGCCGGCATTTTCATGTCCGCTGTCTCGCTGCCGGCCCGTCACATCTGGATGCCGACGGCCTTCACCACCTCGGCCCACTTGGCCCGCTCGCCGCCGATGAACGCGGTGAACTGCTCGGGCGTCGACGGCGTCGGTGTCGAGGCCAGTTCCTGGCAGCGCCTGATCACCTCCGGGTTCTTCATGATCACCGCGATGTCGGCGGCAAGCCGGTCGACGATGATCTTCGGCGTGCCGGCCGGAACCCAGATACCGTTCCACGATGTCGCATCGAACCCCGGGATCGCTTCGGCCACCGCCGGCACGTCGGGTGCGGCCGGGCTGCGATCGGGGCTGGTGACGCCCAGCGCGCGCAGCGTGTTGGCCTGGACCTGGGGCAGGGCCAGGGTGATGTTGTCGAACGAGAAATCGATATGCCCGCCGGTCAGGGCGTTCATGATGTCGTTGGACGACCGGAACGGCACGTGGGTGGCTTGCGTCGCCGTCTTCATCGCGAACAGCTCGGCTGCCAGATGCTGCGACGTACCCGCGCCCGACGAGGCGTAGTTGAGCTTGCCCGGATTCGCCTTCAGATAGGCGATGAACTCGGCCAGCGTTCTGGCCGGAATGGTCGGGCGGATGACCAGGATGTTGGGCAGGCTGGCAATGCCCGATACCGGCTGGAAATCCTTTTCGGTGTCGTAGGGCAGGTTCTTGTAGAGAAACGGGTTGATCGCGTGGGTCGAGACCGTGCCGACCAGCAGCGTGTAGCCGTCGGGCGCTGCCTTGGCGACCTGGGCCGCGCCGAGATTGCCGCCGGCCCCGGCCTTGTTCTCGATGACGAAGGGCTGGTTGTACTTGGCCTGCAGGTGCGAGGCCACGATGCGGCCGAACACGTCGGTGGTGCCCCCGGCGCCGAAGGGTACGACGACGGTGACCTGTCGTCGGGGCCAGGCCGCCGGGTCGTCGGCGGCGACCGCGCTGGCGGCGACGAGGCTGAACAGGCCGAGGGCGGCCAGGAACGTCTTCATCGAACTCTCCTCCCGGTTTGTTTCTTGGTTGTCGAGCCGAGTTTCTACGCCGCCGCAGCCTGACGCAACAGCCAGTGCAGCACTGCCGACTGGGCGGGATCGAGCGGCGTCCCCGCGCCATGGGTGACGAAATGGCCGGAGGCCGATGGCAGTTCGAGCGCCGAAAGCCGGACCAGCCGCCCTTCGTCGAGTGCCCGGTCGATCAGCGGGCGCGAGCCGAGCAGGACGCCGGCGCCCGCTTCGGCCGCCGCCATCGCGGTGATGAACGTGTCGCAGCCGATGAACGGGCGATCGGCCGGCGCCGCCGGGTCGATGGTCGCCCAGGCCGACCACATTTCGCGCGCGCCGATCACGCCGAGTCGGGGCAGGGCGTGCCAGTCGCCGCCCACCAATGCCGGGGCGCAGACGGGCGTCAGCCGCTCGGTCGTCAGGCGGTGTGCCGTGCGGCCGTCCCAGGCGCCGAGGCCGAAGCGGATGTCGAAGTCGTGCTCGCGCGGGCGGATCTCGGCCGGCACCTGGATCGTCGAAAGATTGAGGTCGATCCCCGGCACGTCGCCGCCGAAGCGGGCAAGGCGCGGGGCCAGCCATAACGTCAGGAACGAGACCGGGCCCTGCAGTGCCACGGCCCGCCCCGACGGCTTGCCGAACAGTTCGGCGGTTGAGCGGGCGAGACCGGCGAAGGCTGCCTGGACGTGGGGCAGGAAGGCCGCGCCCTCGGCCGTCAGTTCGACACCGCGGCGCAGCCGGCGGAACAGCCGGGCACCCAGTTGCGCCTCCAGCAGGCCGACCTGCTGGCTGACCGCGGCCTGGGTCAGCCCGAGTTCGGCGGCGGCGGCGGTGAAGCCGCCGCGGCGTGCCGCCGCTTCGTAAGCGCGCAGCCAGGGCAGGGGCGGCAGATGATGCGGCGCAGGCCTTGTCATAAAATTTTCAGGGTCAAAGTGGGAAAACTGATTGTTTCAGTTTTGCCAGAGAGTGCCGCAGGCTGCAATCCACCGACACGGCAACAGGTATCCGACGATGACCCTTACCCAGGCGGCGATCCGGGAGGCGGGCCAGGTGCTCGACCTGACCTGGAAGGATGGCCGCAAGGCCCGCTTCGATGCGATCTGGCTGCGCGATAACGCGCTGGATTCCGCGACCCGCGCGCCCGGCAACGGCCAGCGGCTGATCACCGTCCTCGACATTCCCGACGACATCCGGGTCGACAGCGCCTCGGTCAGTCCTAGCGGCGACCTCAACCTGATCTTCGCGCCGGAAGGCAAGTCGGTCGGCTATCCCGCGGCCTGGCTGGCCGAGCGGATCTACGACCGGCCGCGTGCCGCGGCTGGCGGCTGGACCGATCCGGCGATCGAGCGCTGGGATGCCGGGCTGCAGGCCCGCATCCCCCGCGCCGAACTGGGCGAGATCACCGTCGACCGGGCGGCGCTGGGCCACTGGCTCGCGGCGGTCCGCCGCTTCGGCTTTGCGGTGCTGTCCGGCGTGCCGACCACCAGCGGCGCGGTCTGCGACGTCGCCTCGGCTTTCGCCTATGTCCGCGAGACCAATTACGGCCGCTGGTTCGATGTCCGGGCCGAGGTCAATCCGACCAACCTCGCCTACACCAATCTCGGGCTGCAGGCGCATACCGACAATCCCTATCGCGACCCGGTGCCGACCTTGCAGTTGCTGGCCTGCCTGGAGAACTCCGTGGAGGGCGGCGATTCGATCGTCGTCGACGGCTTCAAGGCCGCCGAGCGGCTGCAGGCCGCGGCACCCGTCCATTTCGACCTGCTGACGCGCCATTGCGCCAGGTTCGAATATGCCGGGTCGAAGGGGGTGCGCCTGCAGGCCAGGCGGCCGTTCATCGAGCTGGCGCCGGATGGCGAACTGATCGCCGTGCGCTTCAACAACCGGTCGGCTGCGCCGTTCGTCGACGTGCCGCAGCCGCTGATGCGCGACTTCTACGCGGCGTATCGCCACCTCGCCCGGCTGATCGAGGATCCGGCGCTTGCCGTCACCTTCAAGCTGGCGCCGGGCGAACTGTTCATCGTCGACAATACCCGTGTGCTGCATGCCAGGAAGAGCTTCGCCTCGTCGGGTTCGCGCTGGCTGCAGGGGTGCTACGCCGACAAGGACGGGTTGCTGTCGACCTTGGCGGTGATCGAGGCGGAGCGGGGGGGTGTCGCATCGTGACAAGAACTGCGTACACAAGCGACGAAATCGTCGATCTCATCGGGGATATTTTCCTGCGACGCGGGGCCGATTCCTATCTGGGCGAACAGGTGACGATGTCCGAGCACATGCTGCAGGCCGCATTGCTGGCCGAGCGGGAAGGGGCAGGGGATGCGTTGATCGCGGCAGCGCTGCTGCACGACATCGGTCACTATTTGAGCGAGTTCGGTGAGAATTCGTTCGCCCACGGAATCGACAATCACCACGATGCCGCCGGGGCGCGCGTGCTGGAAGGAAATTTCCCGCCGCTGGTCGTCGAATGCGTGCGCCTGCATGTAGCAGCGAAGCGCTATCTTTGTGCGACCGACCCGACTTACTTCGGCCGCCTGTCGCCGGCATCGGTGCATACGCTGTCGCTGCAGGGCGGGCCGATGGATGCGCGGGAAGTTGCGATTTTTGCCGCGAATCCCTTCCATCTGCCTGCGATTCGGGTGCGAATCTGGGACGAAGGATCGAAGATCGCGGGCTATCCGACACCGGATTTTGCCTATTACGAACCGCTGCTGCGCCGCGTCGCCGGTGGATCGGCCGCCCCCGGCTAGGCGCTGCCGCGGGCAGGAATGCTGTCATCTTCCTGCAAAGAGTTGCCGCCAACATGCCGGCCATCGGCCTCCGGAATCGGCGTTCCGGGGGCCGGCTTCGTTTTCTGCGTCTTGATCGCCGCGCGCGGTACAGGCAAAGTTCGTTCGCGAGTGTGAAAAAGTTCTTCGACGCATCCCGTCAACGAAGCGCCAAAAGCCGGAATAACCCTGCAGTTGGTTAATGCAACCGAGCCAAGGAAGAACGACTATGATGAAAAATTTGCTGAGGACGACGTCGATCCTGGCCACCGCGGTCGCCGTCATGGCCTCCTCGGGTGCCGCGGTCGCTCAAGGCCTCGATGCCCTCGTCGCCGCGGCGAAGAAGGAAGGCCAGCTGACCACGATCGCGCTGCCCCATGACTGGTGCGGCTATGGCGATCTGCTCGCCGGCTTCAAGGCCAAGTATGGCCTGACCATCAACGAGTTGAACCCCGATGCGGGGTCGGGCGACGAGATCGAGGCGATCAAGGCCAACAAGGGCAACATGGGTCCGCAGGCACCCGACGTCATCGACGTCGGCCTCTCCTTCGGCCCGATGGCCAAGAAGGACGGCCTGATCCAGCCCTACAAGGTGTCGACCTGGTCGACCATCCCCGACAGCGCCAAGGATGCCGACGGCTACTGGTACGGCGACTACTACGGCGTGCTGGCCTTCCAGGTGAACAAGGACCTGGTCAAGAACGTGCCGCAGGACTGGCCCGACCTGCTGAAGCCGGAATACGCCAATTCGGTCGCGCTGGCCGGTGATCCGCGCGCGTCGAACCAGGCGATCCAGGCGGTCTATGCGGCCGGCATCTCCGCCGGCGGCAAGGATGCGGCGTCGATCGGCGATCTCGGCCTCAAGTTCTTTGCCGAGCTGAACAAGAAGGGCAACTTCGTCCCCGTGATCGGCAAGGCCGCTTCGTTCGCCCAGGGCGCGACGCCGATCCTGATCCGCTGGGACTACAACGCCCTGGCCGACCGCGACACGCTGAAGGGCAATCCGGAAGTGGCCGTCGTGGTGCCCAAGACCGGCGTCGTCGCCGGCGTCTACGTCCAGGCGATCTCGGCCTACGCGCCGCACCCGAACGCGGCCAAGCTGTGGATGGAATACCTCTATTCGGACGAGGGCCAGATCGGCTGGCTGAAGGGCTATTGCCACCCGATCCGCTTCAACGATCTCGCCGAGAAGGGCAAGATCCCGGCCGACCTGATGGCCAAGCTGCCGCCGGCGGAAGCCTACAAGGCGGCGGTCTTCCCGACGCTGGACGAGCAGGCCCAGTCGAAGGAAGTGATCACCAAGCAGTGGGACAAGGTCGTCGGCGCCAACGTCAAGTAAGCGCTTGAACTTCGTGCCTTCCACGTCGTGATGTTCCCGCCCGCTCTCCCTGCCGGGAGACGGGCGGGACGTCTTTTATGGTAGCCGCCGATGACCGAAGCCACCCACAGCGCGCCCGCCCCCTCGCCCTCGGGCTTTCGCCTCGACCGGAGTTCCTGGGCCTGGGTCGGCGTCGCGCCGTTCCTGCTGTTTGCCGTCCTGTTCCTGATCGCCCCGACCTTCTTCCTGATCATCGGCGCCTTCCAGGACGCCGACGGGCATTTCACCTTCAGGAACATCTCGAACCTGTTCCAGCCCTCGATCATCGCGTCCTACTGGATCTCGATCCAGATCAGCGCGGCTTCCGCGATCACCGGCGCGATCATCGGTTTCTTCATGGCCTACGCGGTGGTGCTGGGCGGCCTGCCGCGCTGGCTGCGCCCGACGCTGATGACCTTCTCCGGCGTCGCCTCGAACTTCGCCGGCCTGCCGCTGGCCTTCGCCTTCCTGGCGACGCTCGGTCGCACCGGCCTCGTCACCGTATTCCTGGTCAAGTGGTTCGACTTCAACCCCTATGCGCACGGCTTCAACCTGCTGTCGTTCTGGGGGCTGACCATCACCTATCTCTACTTCCAGATCCCGCTGATGGTGCTGATCCTGACGCCGGCGCTGGACGGCCTGAAAAAGGAATGGCGCGAGGCCTCGTCGATCCTGGGCGCCTCGCCCTGGCAGTACTGGCGCTATGTCGCCCTGCCGATCCTGTGGCCCAGCCTGCTCGGCACCACGCTGCTGCTGTTTGCCAATTCCTTCGGCGCGATCGCTACGGCCTATGGCCTGACCGGCTCGTCGCTCAACATCGTGACCATCCTGCTCTACGCCCAGATCCGCGGCGACGTGCTGCATGACCAGAATCTCGGTTATGCGCTGGCGCTGGGCATGATCCTGATCACCGGGCTGTCGAACGGCGGGTATATCTGGCTGCGCGCGCGCAGCGAAAGGTGGCTGCGTTGAAGACCTCGAAAATCGGCCCGTGGATCGCCTTCACCCTGGGGGCGCTCTACTTCATCATCCCGCTGATCGCGACGTTCGAATTCTCGCTGCGGCTGAAGCGGGGCGAATATTCGTTCGAAGCCTATCGCATCGTCCTCGGCGACCCGCGCTTCCAGGCGACCTTCGGCTACTCGACGCTGCTGGCGCTCGCCACCATCGTCATCGGCGTGCTGCTGGTCGTGCCGACCGCCTACTGGATCCAGCTGCGCCTGCCCAAGCTGCGCCCGGTGGTCGAATTCATCACGCTGCTGCCGCTGGTCATCCCGGCCATCGTGCTCGTCTTCGGCTATCTGAAGATGTACAACTCGTCGTCGCTGCTGCCGCTGACGTCGAGCCCGTGGTCGACCAACCTGCTGCTGACCTTCGGCTACGTCACCCTGGCCCTGCCCTACATGTACCGCGCGGTCGATACCGGGCTCAGGGCGATCGACGTGCGCACCTTGACCGAGGCGGCGGAAAGCCTCGGGGCGAAATGGCCGACGATCCTGTTCAAGGTGATCCTGCCGAACGTGCGCTCGGCGCTGCTGTCCGGCGCGTTCCTCACCTTCGCCATCGTCATCGGTGAATTCACCATGGCCGCCTTGCTCGACCGGCCGGCCTTCGGCCCGTATCTGCAGCTGATCGGGGCCAATCGCGCCTACGAGCCGTCGGCACTGGCCATCATCGCCTTCTTCGTGACCTGGGCCTGCATGGGGCTGATCCAGGTATTCGGCCGTGGCGCGCGCGGCGCGTCGCCCGAAACGCGCTGACGAACAAAGAGTTGGGGACTGGGGGATTAGTCTGATGTCGTTCCTCGTGATCGAAGCCTTGCGCAAGACCTTCGGCCAGCATGCCGTGGTCGAGCATTTCGACCTCGCCGCCGAGCGCGGCGAGTTCGTTTCCTTCCTCGGGCCTTCGGGCTGCGGCAAGACCACCACCCTGCGCATGGTCGCCGGGTTCGAGACGCCGACTGCGGGTCGCATCCGCATCGACGGGCGCGACGTCACCGGCCTGCGCCCGAACCAGCGCAACGTGGGCATGGTGTTCCAGTCCTACGCCCTGTTCCCGAACATGACGGTCGCCCAGAACGTCGCCTTCGGCCTGAAGGTCGCCGGCCGATCGGCAGCCGAGATCGGACCCAGGGTCGATGAGATGCTGAAGCTGATCAAGCTGCCGCATCTGGCCGAGCGCTATCCCTATCAGCTTTCGGGTGGTCAGCAGCAGCGCGTCGCGCTGGCGCGCGCCATCGCGATCAAGCCGCAGATCCTGCTGCTCGACGAACCGCTTTCCGCGCTCGATGCCAAGATCCGCATCTCGCTGCGCGAGGAGATCAAGGCGGTGCAGCGCACGCTCGGCATCACCACGATCTACGTGACGCACGACCAGGAAGAAGCCCTGTCGATGTCGGACCGCATCGTGGTGATGAACGAGGGCAAGGCCGAGCAGATCGGCACGCCGTTCGAGATCTACAACTACCCGCGGACCCGCTTCGTCGCCTCGTTCGTCGGCACGCTGAACCTGCTGCCGGGCAAGGTGATCGACGCGGCGGCGGGCCGCATCGCCATCGACGGGCGCGAGGTGGTGTCGAGCCGCGGCCTTGCCGGGGCGCAGCCGGGCGAGATCCGCACCGTCGCGCTGCGGCCGGAGGCGGTGACGCTGAACGATCCGCGGGCCGACGGCAACCGCATGGAAGGCACCATCGAGGATGTCGCCTTCCTCGGCTCGGTCGTGCGCATCCGCGTCCGTTTCGGCGAGAGTTCGATCTCGCTCGACACCTTCAACAACCCGAGCGTCCAGCCGCCGGAGCGCGGCCAGGCCGTGACGGTGTGCTTCGCCCATGCCGACCTGCAGGTATTGCAGGACGCGGCCTGATCTAGCCGGCTGCGGCCGGTCGCATCCCCTGCCGCGCCGGTTTGTGCAGTGCGGACAGGGTTTCACCCAGTATACCCGTGGCGCGGCGGATCTCCGCCGTGCCGATGCCGCTGAAGCCGAGCACGAGGCCGTGCTGGGCGATCGGTTCGATGCAGAAGCGCCGCAACGGCACGGTCGTGATGCGCCGCGCCCACGCGGCGTCGGCCGCCTCGCCTTCGTCGAGACCCGGGCCGAGATAGCCGACGGTGTGCAGCCCGGTGCCCGTCGGCATCACCGTCAGCGCGCCTGCCAGCCGCGCCTGCGCCGCCTCGAGCAGCGCGTCGTGGCGCTCGGCGTAGAGCTTGCGCATGCGCCGGATATGGGCGGCGAAATGGCCCTCGTCGACGAAGTCGGCCACCACCGCCTGCAGGCTTGACGGCACGCCGGTGACGAACGAGCGCATGATCCGGTCGAAGGCTTCGACCAGGGCCTGCGGGACCAGCACGTAGCCGAGCCGCAAGGCGGGAAACAGCGTCTTGGAGAAGGTGCCGACATAGATCACGCGGCCCGAGCGGTCGGTACTCTTCAATGTCGGCGGCGGCAGGCCGTGATAGCGGAACTCGCCATCGTAGTCGTCCTCGATGATCCAGGCGTCTGCCTGCTCGGCGGCCTGCAGCAGCGCCAGCCGCCGCGTCAGGCTCATCGTGCTGCCGGTCGGTTGCTGGTGGGAGGGCGTGACGAAGGCGAGGCGGAACCACGGCGCGCGTTCGAGACCCTGGTCGACGACCATGCCTTCGCCATCGACCGGCACCGGCACCAGGTCGGCACCGGCCGCAATCAGGCAGTTGCGGGCGCCGATCGCGCCGGGGTTCTCGAACCAGACCTTGTCGCCGGGGTCGAGCAGGATCGACGCGATCAGCTGGAAGCCATGCTGGGCGCCGTTGACGATGAAGACTTCCTCCGGCTCGCAGGTGATGGCGCGGTTGGCGCGCAGATGCGCCGCGATCGCCCGCCGCAGCGGCATGTAGCCCTGGGTGTCGCCGTACCCCATCGCCACGTCGCGCTGGGCACGCCAGTGCTTGGCGACATGGCGGGCCCACAGGGCCATCGGGAAGGCGTCGAAGGCCGGCATCGCCGTCGTGAAGGCGCGGGCCTCGTGGGGCAGGCGGTCGAGGAAGCCGGCCTGGCTGCGGGTCATCAGCCGCGACAGCCGCGGCGGCGGCGGCACCTCGCTGCTGGCCGGGGCGGGCCGGCTGCCCGGCCGATGATCCTGCAGCGCGCGGGCGACATAGGTGCCGGCGCCGGTGCGCGATTCCAGCAGGCCTTCGGCCAGCAGGCGGGCGAAGGCCTCGATCACCGTGGTGCGCGAGACCCCGAGGTCGCGGGCCAGCGTGCGGGTCGCGGGCAGGCGGTCGCCGGCGCGCAGCCCGCCGCCCAGGATCTGGTCGCGCAAGGCCACGCAGAGCTGGGTGCCGAGCGGGCGCGCCGAGTCGTGGTCGAGCTTGATCGACAGCAACAAGGCGCCGCCGGCTTTCTTCACCATGCCACTCTCCCCAAAGCGGTCCTGGAAAATGTCCAGAATGGACCTTCCACGTCAACCGTTATGACGGCGCTATAGGCGGGCCGGCTTGCGGCGGGGACATGGATTTCCGAATGATGAAGATCAAGTCGATCGAAACTTTCACCGACCGCTATGTCGGCTTCCTCAAGGTGACGACCGACGCGGGCGCGATCGGCTGGGGCCAGGTGTCGCCCTACAACGCCGACATCACCTCGGCGATCGTCCACCGCCAGCTCGCCCCCTGGGCGCTCGGTGCCGACGCGCTGGAGATCGAACGGCTGATCGACCTGATCCCGGAGAAGGAGCTGAAGTTTCCGGGCTCCTATCTGTTCCGGGCGATGACCGGGCTCGATACCGCGCTGTGGGATCTGCGCGGCCGACTCGAAGGCAAGAGCGTCTGCGAACTCCTGGGCGGCACGCCCCGGCGGATCCGCGCCTATGCCTCGTCGATGAAGCGCGACATCAACCCGGCGGCCGAGGCCGATCGCTTCCTGCGCCTGCGCGATCGCCACGGCTTCACCGCCTTCAAGTTCCGCGTCGGTGCCGAATTCGGCCATGACGTCGACGAATGGCCGGGCCGCACCGAGGCGATCGTGCCGGCGATCCGCCGCGCGCTCGGCGACGAGGCCGAATTGCTGGTCGACGGCAATTCCGGCTTTTCGCCGCGCCGCGCCATCGAGGTCGGCCACATGCTGCAGGACCATGGCGTCGGCCATTTCGAGGAGCCCTGCCCCTATTGGGAGCTGGAGCAGACCAAGGAGGTGCGCGATGCCCTCGACCTCGACGTGACCGGCGGCGAGCAGGACTGCATGATCCCGACCTGGCGCCACATGATCGAGATGAAGGCGGTCGACATCGTCCAGCCCGACGTCTGCTATCTCGGCGGCATGGTGCGCACGATGCGGGTGGCGCGAATGGCGGCCGAGGCTGGCATGCCCTGCACCCCGCATGCCGCCAACATGTCGATGGTGACGCTGTTCACCATGCATCTGCTGGGCGCCATCGACAATCCCGGCAAGTATCTCGAATACTCGATCGAGGGTGAGGATTATTATCCTTGGGAGAAAGGGCTGTTCCGGAACCCGCCATACCAGGTGGTCGACGGCATGGTGACGATCCCGAGCGAGCCGGGCTGGGGGATCGAGATCGACCCGAACTGGCTGGCGCGGTCGACCTACCAGATCAGCGAGGCCGACTGAGATGCGCGCCTCGCTGGCCGAGCTGGCGGCACGGACCCTCGCGGCGGGGACGCTGGAGGGGCTGCCCGACCGGCACTGGATCGACGGCGGCTGGCATGGTGCCCGCGCCGGCGGGACGATGGAAAGCTGGGACGCCGGCACGGCCAGGCCCTATGCGCGCTTTGCCGCGGGCGATGCCGATGATATCGCCGACGCCGTCGCCTCGGCCCGCGCGGCTTTTGCCGGGCCCTGGGGCCGGATGACGCCGGCCGAACGCGGGCGGATCCTGCTGGCCGGTGCCGAGGCAATCCGCCGCCATGCCGACCGGCTGGCGGTGGCCGAGGCGCTCGATGTCGGCAAGCCGGTCGGCGAGGCGGACGGCGATGTCCGGGGCGCGGCCCGTGCCTTCGAATACTACGCCGGCGCGGTCGACAAGCTGCAGGGGGATTCGATCCCGTTGGGCAACGGCTATATTGCCTTCACCCTGAACGAACCGGTCGGGGTCGTCGCCCAGGTCATCCCGTGGAACTACCCGCTGTCGACGGCTGCCCGCGGCATCGCCCCGGCGCTGGCCGCCGGCTGCACGGTCGTCGCCAAGCCCGCCGAACAGACGCCGATGTCGGCGCTGATGCTGGCCGAGATCCTGGCCGGGGCCGGCCTGCCGCCGGGCGTGCTGAACGTCGTTACCGGCACCGGGGCCGCGGCCGGCGCGCCGCTGGTCGCACATGCCGGGGTCGACCATGTCACCTTCACCGGCTCGGTCGCGACCGGCCGCAAGGTGATGCAGGCCGCGGCGCAGAACATCACCGGCGTGACCCTCGAACTCGGCGGCAAGTCGCCGGTCGTGGTCCTGGCCGATTGCGACCTCGACCAGGCGGTCGACGGCGTCATCGGCGCGATCTTCGAGAATGCCGGCCAGATCTGCTCGGCCGGCTCACGCCTCGTGGTCGAGCGCTCGGTCCATGCCGAGATGATCGAGCGCGTGATGGCGCGCGCGCGCCGGCTGGTGATGGGTCACGGCCTGCGCAACCCGACGCTCGGCCCGCTCAATTCGGCCGAGCATCGCGAGCGGGTCGCCGCCCATGTCGACGGGGCAAGGGCGCGGGGCCTGACGCCGCTGACGGGCGGCAAGCGTGCCGTCGACCCCGAGACCGGCCTGGGCTGGTTCTTCGAGCCGACCATTTTCGACGATGTCGCCCCGGCCGATCCGCTGGTCCAGGAGGAGATCTTCGGACCGGTCCTGACGATCCAGGTGGCCGAGGATGCGGGCGCGGCGCTGGCGCTGGCGAACGGCACCGAATACGGCCTGGTGGCGGGCGTCTATACCCGTGACATCGGCGCGGCGCTGACGCTGGCCCGCGACGTCGATGCCGGCCAAGTCTACATCAACGAGTATTTCGCCGGCGGCATCGAAACGCCGTTCGGCGGCAACAGGCTGTCGGGTTTCGGCCGCGAAAAGGGGCTGGAGGGCTTGCGGGCCTATTGCAAGGTCAAGAGCGTGACGGCCCGGCTGTGACGGATATTGGTATCAGACTTTGTCCATAGTGGACCTAACCGGCCGACCACTATCGTCGTCTACTCATCGGTAATTCGGGACATAACAGGGAGAAGCACCATGCGGGTACAGCTAACCACCACATTGGCCGCGGCGGCATTGCTGGCATTCAGCGGCTCGGCCCAGGCCGAAACGCTGCGGATCCTGACCTGGGGCGGCTACGCACCGGACGCGATCATCAAGGAATTCGAGAAGAAGTATCCGGGCACCAAGGTCGAGGTCACCCTCTCCAACAACGAGGAGATGATCGCCAAGCTGCGTGCCACCGGCGGTGCCGGCTTCGACCTCGCCCAGCCGAGCCACGACCGCATTTTTGCGGTGCAGAAGGAATACGGCGTCTACAAGGCGATGGACCTGTCCAAGATCGACACGGACAAGATCGCGCCGAACCTGCTCGAAGCCGTCAAGACCAACACCACGATCGACGGCAAGGTCCATGCGGTGCCCCATCAGTGGGGTACGTCGGGCATCATGGCCGACAAGACCAAGGCGCCGAACGTCACCGGCTGGCCCGACCTTTGCGATCCGCAGTACCAGGGCCGCACCTCGATGCGGCTGCGCCGCACCATCCTGCTCGGCACCGCCTTCGGCATGGGCGAAAACCCGTTCGAGGCCTATGGCGACAAGGCCAAGTACCAGCAGATCATGGACAAGGTCGCCGAGAAGCTGATCGCCTGCAAGTCGATCGTCAAGACCTACTGGCAGGGCGGCGACGACCTGATCAACCTGATGAAATCGGGCGAGGTGATCGTTTCCGAAACCTGGGATTCCACCGCCTATCGCCTCTATGCCCAGAACCCCAACATCGTCTACGTGCCGCCCGCGACCGGCGCGCTGACCTGGATCGACACCTTTGCGATCCCGGCCAAGGGGCAGGCCGATGCGGCCGCCTACAACTGGATCAACTTCGTGATGCAGCCGGACATCGTCAAGCTGATGTCGGCGTCGACCGGCGCCACCTCGGCGGTCAAGAACGGCGCCGACCTGCTGCCCGACGACAAGAAGGCCGCGGTCGCCGCCGCCTTCAAGCCGAAGGATCTGGAGAACCTGAAGTTCTTCGCCAATATCCAGCCCGGCATCGAGGATATCGAGGGCAAGGTGCTGGAGCGCATCAAGGCTGCGACGGCCAAGTAAACGGCGCTAGACTGACGCGAGGGGCTCAACGCGTTCTTGAGCCCCTCAATTTTTGCCTGCGCGGAGATCCATGACCAACGATCTGGAATGCGAGCGGCTGACCAAGCGGTTCGGCCCCTTCACCGCCGTGGACGGCGTTTCGTTCGAAATCCCCCGTGGCTCGTTCTTCTCGATCCTCGGGCCGTCGGGCTGCGGCAAGACCACGCTGATGCGGATGATCGCGGGGTTCGAGCAGCCGGCGTCGGGCGACATTCGCATCAAGGGGCGCTCGGTCCTTGACCTGCCGCCGAACCGGCGCAACGTCAAGATGGTGTTCCAGCATCTGGCGCTGTTCCCGATGATGAACGTGGGCGAGAACATCGCCTATGGCCTGCGTTGCGCCGGCGTCGCCCGGAATGAGATCGAGCGCCGCGTCAAGGACGTGCTGGCCCGGGTCGGCCTGCCCGATGTCGCGGGCAAGGAGGTCGCCCAGCTTTCCGGCGGGCAGAAGCAGCGGATCGCCATCGCCCGCTGCATGGTGCTGGAACCCGACGTGCTGCTGCTCGACGAACCGTTGGGCGCCCTCGACCTGAAGTTGCGCGAGCGGATGAAGATCGAGCTGAAGCTGTTGCAGCACCAGTTCGCCACCACCTTCGTCTATATCACCCACGACCAGTCCGAGGCGCTGGTGATGTCGGATCGCGTGGCGGTGATGAACGCCGGCCGGTTCGAGCAGATCGGCACCCCGCAGCAACTCTACCACAACCCCGCCTCGGCCTTCGTCGCCGGCTTCGTCGGCGATTCCAACCGCTGGGCCGGCCGCGTCGTCGGCCCCGAGGGGCAAGGGGTCCGCGTCGACATCGGCGACGGCCTGTCGTTCGTCGCCGCCGGTTCGGCACCGGCCGGCACGGCGGTCGACATCTTCGTGCGGCCGGAAGCGATTTCCCTGGCGGCGGCGATGCCGGGCGCCAACCGGCTCGACGGCATGGTCGACAGCCTGCTGTTCAACGGCGCCGCCAGCCGGGTGCTGGTCCGCCTGGCCGACGGGCAGCTGGTCGAGGTGGCGCATGTACCCGATGGCCGCGAGGGCGGGCTCGAGGTCGGCGCGCCGGTCGCGTTGAGCTGGTCGCCCGACCAGACCCGCTGCTTTTCCCGGGCGGCCTGACCGCGATGGGCAACCGCGATGCCGCCCGTCTGTCGCTGTTCCTGCTCTTGGCGCCGCTGGTCCTGTGGATCGGCCTGCTGATCATCCTGCCCCATCTCGGTATCGGCTATCTGTCGCTGCGCGAGAAGGTGGCGCCGCGGGTCTATCAGTTCAGCTTCGCCAACTATGTCGATTTCATGCGCGAGCCGATCTACTGGAACACGCTGTTGCGCACCGCCGTCATGTCGGTCCTGGTGACGGTGATGACGCTCGTGGTCGGGTTTCCGATCGCCTACTACATCGCCAAGGTGGCCGGCCGGCGCAGCCGCGCGGCATTGTTCCTGCTGTGCCTCGTGCCGCTCTGGGTCTCGGACCTGGTGCGGGCCTTCGGCTGGATCGTGCTGCTGCGCGAAACCGGGCTGATCTCGGGCTTCCTGCAATGGAGCGGCCTGGCCCGCGGCCCGGTCGAACTGCTCTACAACGACGCGACCGTTGTGGTCGGGCTGGTCTATACCGTCGTCCTGTTCATGATCGTGCCGATCGTCTCGACGCTGGACGGCATGGACAACAGCCTGATCGAGGCCGGCTACAATCTCGGCGGCAGCCGCTGGACGGTGCTGCGCCGCATCGTGATCCCCTATGCGATGCCGGGCATCGTCGCCGGCTGCATCATCGTCTTCATGCTGACCGCCGGCAGCTATCTGACGCCGATCCTGCTGGGCGGCAAGAATTCGATGTGGTTCACCGAACAGATCTACGAACAGTTCATCACCCGCTACAACTGGGAAAGCGGCTCGACCTTCGGCATCCTGCTGCTTGCCTTCACCTCCTTCGTCGTCTGGGCCGGCCTGCGGCTGAGCGGGCAGAGCCTGGCGACCACCGTGGCCAAGGGTTGAGCGCCATGAACGTCGCCGCGCCCCAGACCCCGCTGCTGAAGGCCACCTACCGGGCCTATGTCGCGCTGTTCTTCCTCTACCTGGCCGCACCGCTGGTGGCGGCCTGCGTCTTCGCCTTCAACGATTCGACGTTCGCCGCGCTGCCCTGGCGCGGCTTCACGCTGGACTGGTTCTTCGGCGACACCGATCCGAAGATCGGGCTGTTCAACGACCGGCGGATGCTGGCCGGGCTGCGCGTCTCGGCGATCGTCGGCCTCATCGTCGCGCTGCTCTCGGTCGCGGTCGGCACCACCAACGCCTTCCTGTTCGAACGCCATCATTTCCCGTTCAAGCGGCTGCTCTACATCCTCTCGGTCATCCCGCTGGTCATTCCGGGCGTCATCCTCGGCATCTCGATCCTGGTGTTTGCCAGCATGCTGGCCAACGGGGCCGAGGCGGCGTTCGGCACCGACCTCGATTTCCTGCGGCCGGGCCTGTTTCTCGTCGTGCTCGGCCAGTTCTCGTTCCTGACCACGATCACCACGCTCGTCATCGGCGCGCGCCTGCGCAAGTTCGACATCGCGCTGGAGGAAGCCGCACTGAACCTCGGCGCCAGCCGCGTCCGCGTGCTGCGCACGATCACCCTGCCGTTCCTGGCGCCGGCCATGATCGCCGCGGGCCTGGTCGCCTTCCTCGTATCCTTCGAGAACTTCAACACGACGCTGATGCTGATCGGATCGGATGCGCCGCTGACCATCACCATGTACGACCGCATTGCCAAGATGGGATCGACCCCCGTCCTGAATGCGGTCTCGTTCGTGCTGATCCTCGGATCGGGCACGCTGGCGCTGATCTCGATCCTGATCCAGCGCGACAAGCCGGCGGAGAGTGGGCGGTGACCTGGGATTATGTGATCGTCGGCGCGGGTTCCGCCGGCTGCGTGCTCGCCAACCGCCTGACCGCCTCGGGCCGACACAAGGTGCTGCTGCTGGAGGCCGGCGGCAGCGACCGGCGCTTCTGGGTCGAGACGCCGATCGGCTATGGCCGCATCTTCTACGATCCCGCGGTCAACTGGATGTACGAGACCGAGCCCGACCCGGGCATTGCCGGCCGGTCGAGCTACTGGCCGCGCGGCAAGGTCCTGGGCGGGTCGTCGTCGATCAACGCGATGGTCTATGTGCGCGGCCAGCCCGGCGATTTCGACGACTGGGCGGCAGCCGGCAATCCGGGCTGGGACTGGGCCGGCGTCCTGCCCTATTTCAAGAAGATGGAGAACAACGACCTTGGGCCCTCCGACCTGCATGGCGCCGACGGGCCGCTGAACGTCGTCCATATCCAGCGCGACAGCCATCCGCTTTGCGCGGTCTATCTCGCGGCCTGCGAGGAAGCCGGCATCCCGGCCGTCCGCGACGTCAACGGCGACCGCGCCGAATGCGCCGGCCTCTACCAGATCACCACCCGCAACGGCCGGCGCGAATCGACCGCGACCGCCTATCTGCGCCCGGCGCGCGGGCGCGCCAATCTCACGGTGATGACCGAGGCGCAGGCGACCCGCCTGATCGTCGCGGACGGCCGGGTCACCGGCGTCGAATACCGCCGCCACGGCCAGATCAACCGGGCCATGGCCGGACGCGAAGTCATCCTGTCGGCCGGGGCGATCAATTCGCCGCAGTTGTTGCAACTCTCCGGTATCGGCCCGGCCGCGCTGCTGCAGCGCCACGGCATTCCCGTCGCTCTCGACGTGCCGGCAGTGGGCCGGAACCTGCAGGATCACCTCGGCCTCGACTACATGTACCGATCGCGCCGGCCGACCCTGAACGATGTCCTGTACCCCTGGTGGGGCAAGATGTTTGCCGGCATTCGTTACCTGGCGCTGCGGCGCGGGCCGCTGTCGCTCAGCCTGAACCAGGGCGGCGGCTTCGCCCGGGGGCGGCCCGGCGTCGAGCGGCCCAACATCCAGCTCTACTTCTCGCCGGTCAGCTATCTCAAGGCGCCGCCGCGGACGCGGCCGCTGATGAACCCCGACCCGTACCCGGCCTTCCTGCTCGGCTATTCCGCCTGCCGGCCGACCAGCCGGGGCTATCTGCAGATCCGCAGCGCCGATCCGTTCGCCGCGCCCGAGATCCATCCGAACTACCTGGCCACCGACAACGATATCCAGGACATGCTGGACGGCAGCCGGCTGATGCGCCGCCTGGCGGCAACCCCCGCGCTGTCGTCGATCATCGCCGAGGAACTGCACCCCGGCGCGCAGGTCCAGTCCGAGGCCGAGATGATCGCCGATATCCGCCAGCGCGGCGGATCGGTGTTCCACCCGGTTTCGACCTGCATCATGGGCCCCGATCCGCGGAATGCGGTGGTCGATCACCGCCTCAGGGTCCATGGCCTGGCCGGCCTGCGCGTGATCGATGCCTCGATCTTCCCGAACGTCACTTCTGGCAATACCAACGCGCCGTCGATCATGGTGGGGGAGAAGGGCGCCGACCTCGTGCTGGCCGACGCCTGATCTACCGCGTCGGCTGACGGATATGATCGGCCAGCAGCGCCTTGAGGCGCGGGCCATCACCGGCGGCCAGCGCCTCGACCATCGCGAAATGCTCCGCGGCCGATTGCTCGATGCGGGCCTGGCTGTGCCACTGCATCACCGGGGTCGCCGGCAGATGGCCGCGCAGGTCGACGATCAGCGCCGCCAGTTCGCGATTGCGGCTGAGTCCGGTCAGGTAGACGTGGAATTCGCGGTTGGATTCGTAGCGTTCAAGATGCGTGCCGGCCGCTGACGCCTCGGCGAAGCGTTCGGCCAGCCGACGCAGCTCGGCAATCGCCTCCGGTGTCGCCGCCAGGAAGTCGACCATCGCCATTTCCAGGATGACCCGGATTTCGCGCAGCTCGGCCTTGCGACGGTCGTCGGGCAGGCAGACGTAATAACCGCGCTCGGGGATGTGCTGAACCAGCCGGCGGGTGGTCAGCCGGTCGAGCGCCCGGCGGATGTCGGTTCGGGTGCAGCCATAGCGCCGCTCCAGGTCGATCTGCTTCAGCCAGCTACCGGGCGGCAATGCCCCCGCCTGGATATCCCCTGCGATCGCCGCCTCGACGGCCTCCCCCGTCTGTCCGCTGGATTTTGCCGCACGCGCCATGGCCTGTTCATAGCCGCCGGCTTTGTGGCTTGCCAGCCCCGAAATCCGCTGCCAGATTATTGGCGCCAATATTGGCGCCAATAATGCGGAGCGTGATTTGCGCGATCTCGGTCGCACACCGGTCCTGGCCAGCCGACGGGACACGCGGTTCAGCTATTGCCTGTACGTGCCCCCAGGCTACGCGACGGCGGCGCAGCCGCCCGCGCTGGTCATTGCGGTCCATGGCAGCTATCGCTGGTTCTGGGCCTATCGCGACGCCTTCGCCCAATTCGCCGAGGCGCAGAACTGCCTGATTCTCTGTCCGCTGTTTCCGATCGGCGTGCGTGGAGATGGCGAACGGCATGGCTACAAATACCTGCTGGAAGGCGACCTGCGCTACGACCTCGTGCTCGACGGCATTGTCGATGAAGTCGCCGTAACCTACGGTCTCGTCGATCGCCGTTTCGCCCTGTTCGGGTTTTCCGGCGGCGCCCATTTCACCCATCGCTATCTGATCCTGCATCCGCAACGCGTCTGGGCCGCTTCGATCGCGGCGCCAGGCTCGGTCACGCTGCTCGATCCCGCGCGGGACTGGTGGGTGGGCACGCGCAATATCGGGGCGTTGTTCGGTGTCGAGCTCGACCTTGCCGCGCTCGCCCATGTACCGGTGCAGATGCTGATCGGCGATCGCGATCTCGACACTTCGGAAATCACCCATATGGCCGGCGGTCGCTGGTCGATGCCAGGTGCGAACGATGCGGGCCGCAACCGACCAGAGCGGCTCGATGCCCTGCGCCGCTCGTTCGAGGGGGCCGGGGTCGCGGTGCGTTTCGAAGTGCTGCCGGGCGTCGACCATGACGGCATGGCGCCGGTGATGCCGGCGATTTCCTTCCTGACCGATGCGGTTCGGGCGATCCGATGAACGAACGGGGGCTGGCAATGACGAAACTGGTGATGACGGCCGTGCTGATGTCGATAGCGGTGGCCCCGACGATGGCCCAGACGGTCAAGTTGGCGCTGACGGCCGATATCCGTTCGACCAACCCGGGCGTGAACCGCGACGACAATACCGACGGCGTCGTGCTTAACATGGTCGAAGGGCTGGTCGGCTATGCCGAGGACGGCACGGTCAAACCGCTGCTGGCGCGCGGCGTCGACCGCTCAGCCGACGGCCTGACCTACACTTTCAGGCTGCGCCCTGGCGTCAAGTTCCACAACGGCGCCGTGCTCAGGGCATCCGACGTGGCCTGGGCCTGGCGCCGCTACATGGATCCGAAGACCGAATGGCGCTGCCTCGGCGAATTCGACGGCCGCAACGGCCTGAAGGTCGAGGCGCTGGAGACGCCCGACGACGAAACCGTTGTCATGCGCCTCAACAAGCCGTCGGCGATCTTCCTCGACACGCTGGCCCGCACCGATTGCGGCATGACCGCGATCGTCCACGCCGATTCGCTGAAGCCCGACGGTACGTGGGACAAGCCCGTCGGCACCGGCCCCTTCCGCCTGGGCGAATGGCGCCGCGGCCAGTCGCTGACCCTGGTGCGCTTCGACGACTATGCCCCGCCGCCGGGCGAGACCCTCGACGGCTATGTCGGGGCGAAAAAGCCCGAGATCGCCGAGGCGCGGCTGATCGTCGTACCCGATGCGGCCACGGTTAAGGTGGCGCTGCTGACCGGCGCGGTCGACATCACCCAGGCGGCGACGTCGGATATCCCCGAACTGAAAGCCCGACCGGACATTGTGGTAGAGACGCCCTCGGACGCTTCCAAGCATGCCTTCCTGTTCCAGACGCGCGATCCGCTGCTGTCGAACCCCAAGCTGCGCCAGGCGATCGCGGCGGCGCTCGACCTCGATCAACTGGTCGAGGTCGTGTCCGACGGCACCTCGACCGCCTCGGCCTCGGCCGTCTTCCGCAACTCCGCCTATTACGACGCGGTTCAGCAAGTGAGCTTCGGCTACGACCCCGCCCGCGCCAGGCGCCTGCTGCAGGAGGCGGGCTACAAGGGCGAGCAGATCCGCATCGTCGCCAACAAGCGCGCGCCGATGCCGAGCTTCCAGGCCGCGCTGGTCGGCCAGGCGATGCTGCGTTCTGCCGGCATCAATGCCGAGATCGAGGTGCTGGAATGGGCGACACAGCTCGACCGCTACAATGCCGGCAACTACCAGATGATGTCGTTCTCCTACTCGGCGCGCCTCGACCCTGCGCTGTCGTTCGAGCAGTTCACCGGACCCAAGGACAAGCAGCCGCGCAAGGTGTGGGACAACCCGGCGGCCCAGGCGCTGCTCGATCGATCCATGGTCGAAGCCGATCCCGCCAGGCGCGGCGCCCTCTTCGATGATCTGCACAGGATGATGCTGGCCGATGTGCCGCTGATCATCCTCTATAACGGCTCGACCGTCTGGGCCCATGCCCGCCGCATCAGCGGATTCCGGGCCTGGGAGGGCAAGCCGCGCCTGTGGGGCACCAAGATCGCCGGCTGAGCCCTGCTGCGCTACGTCCGGGCGCGGCTGAAATGGCGGCGTCAGGCCGGGTTCAGCACGTGGATGACGCGGGATTTCAGCATGCCCTTGGTCTTGGCGGCATAGGCGGCCATGTGCGGCGCTGCGGCGTGGGCCTTCAGCGCCTCGACGCTCTCCCATTTTTCGACGACGACAAAGGTATCGTCGCCCAGCCTCGTCTGGAACGCGCCCAGCCCGTCGGCGTCGGTCGCGGCCCCGTACTCGATACAGCCCGCCTCGGCCCTGACTGCCGGGACGTTCTGGTTGAACAGGTCGAGCACCGCCTGACGCTGGCCGGGTTCCGTGGTGATGATGGCGAGAACGTGAATCATCGATATTTCCCTGACGTTTCCGGTCATAACCATGGTCTGGCGGCGACTGTCGCGCCAGTGAAATAAAACTGTCATCTTCTGGCGCTACTAGGATCCCCGGCGGTCGGTCGACCGTTTCGAGAGGCCTTGAGCCGAATGCCACGGGAGACCGCGAGCCATGGACTATTTTCGACGATTCAACTTCCTGATCTGCGCGCCGAGCTTCGAGGCCGACGAGCTCGAGGGCGCGCGGCTCAACCAGATCGTCGTCGAGGTCGAACGGCTCGGATTCGAGGTGGTTCGGGCCCGTCGCATCGAGGATGCCGAACTGGCGATCCGGACCGACGCCGCGATCGGCTGCATGATTCTCGACTGGGGCAAGCGCGGCCCTGAGGGCAAGGCGGCGGCGCTGATCTCGCTGGTGCGCCAGCGCGGCCTGGAAATGCCGATCGTGGTGCTGGTGCGCCGCCAGCGGCTGGAGGACATCCCGGTCGACGTCATGCGCGAGGTCGACGGCTATATCTTCCTGGCCGAGGAGACCCCGGCCTTCATCGCCAAGAACCTCGCCAGCCGGCTGAAGCAGTACGCCGACACCCTGAAGACGCCGTTTTTCGGCGCGCTGGTCGACTATGCCGAGGAAGGCAACCAGCTGTGGACCTGCCCCGGCCACAACGGCGGCACCTTCTACAGCCGCAGCCCGATCGGCCGCATCTTCGTCGACCACCTGGGCGAGGCGGTGTTCCGCGACGACCTCGACAATTCGGTGCTGGAACTGGGCGACCTGCTGACCCACGAGGGGCCGGCGCTGCAGGCCCAGAAGGAAGCGGCCAAGATCTTCGGGGCCGAGAAGACCTATTTCGTGCTGAACGGCACTTCCGCATCCAACAAGGTCGTCCTGCAGGCGCTGGTGGCGGAAGGCGACCTTGTCCTGTTCGACCGCAACAACCACAAGGCGGCCCATCACGGCGCCCTGCTGCTCGGCCAGGGCACGCCGATCTTCCTGGAAACCGACCGCAATGCCCACGGCCTGATCGGCCCGATCGACTGGGAAGCGCTCGACGAGCAGAAGATCCGCGAGAAGATCCGCAACAACCCGCTGGTCACCGATCCCGAGGCCTGGACCCGGCCGCGGCCGTTCCGTGCGGCGGTGATCCAGCAATGCACCTATGACGGCACGATCAACAATGCCGAGGTGATCGTCGAGAAGATCGGCCATCTCTGCGACCATATCCTGTTCGACGAAGCCTGGGCGGGGTTCATGAAGTTCCACCCGCTCTATCGCGGCCGCTTCGCCATGGGCCTAGAAGGGCTGGGGCCCGACCATCCCGGCATCATCGCCACGCAGTCGACCCACAAGCAGCTGGCGAGCTTCTCGCAGGCCTCGCAGATCCATGTCCGCGACCGCCATATCCGCGACCAGGAGCGGCGGGTCGAACATCGCCGGTTCAACGAATCCTTCCTGATCCACGCCTCGACCTCGCCGTTCTATCCGCTGTTCGCCTCGCTCGACGTCGGGGCGCAGATGATGAAGGGCCGCTCGGGCATGGTGCTGTGGGACGACACGATCCGCCTGGGCATCGAGATCCGCAAGAAGCTGCGTGCGATGCGCAAGGAGTTCGAGGAGAAGGAGACCGACCAGGCGCGCCAGTGGTTCTTCGACGCCTTCGTGCCGGACATGGTGACGACGTCGGCGGGCCCGGTGGCGTGGGAGGACATGCCGACCGACGATCTGGCGCGCGATCCCGCCTGCTGGGCGCTCGATCCCGGTGCCGCCTGGCACGGCTATCGGCACGTGGCGCCCGGCTATGCGATGACCGATCCGGCCAAGCTGACCATCCTGACCCCGGGTTTCGACCGGGCGACCGGCGCCTATGCCGATCACGGCATCCCCGCGCCGGTCGTTGCCGAATTCCTGCGCGACTATCAGGTCGTGCCGGAAAAGAACGACCTGAACTCGCTGCTTTTCCTGCTGACGCCTGGCGTCGAATCGTCGAAGGCCGGCACGCTTCTGTCGGCGCTGACCGCGTTCAAGCGCTTCCACGACGACAACGCGACGCTCGATGTCGCGCTGCCGGAATTCGTCGCCCGGCGCAAGGCGCGTTATTCCGGCGTGCGCCTGCGCGATCTCTGCGCCGAGATGCACGCCTTCTATCGCGAGCACAACGTTTCGGCGCTGCAGCGGGCGCAGTTCCGGCCCGAGCATCTGCCGACCGCGGCGATGCTGCCCTACAAGGCGGCGCAGATCCTGACCCGCAACAAGGTCGACTTTTTGCCGCTCGACCAGATCTCGGGGCGGATCGCCACCACGCTGATGCTGGTCTATCCGCCGGGCATCGCCACCGTCCTGCCCGGCGAGCGGCTGGATGAGCGGGCCCAGCCGATGCTCGACTATCTCAAGATGTTCGAGCGTTCGGCCAACCTGTTCCCCGGCTTCGAGAACGAGGTCCAGGGCCTCTACCGCCGCACCGAGCCGGACGGCTCGATCCGCTTCTACACCTACGTGGTCCGCGAATGACGGCAGGCGGCGCAGAGATCGTCGTCCGCACGTCGCGCGAGGACGACGTGCCGGCGATGATCGCGATCTATACCCACCATATCCGTCGCGGGCTCGGTGGCAATGTGGTGGTGGCGGAAGATCCCGACGACATCAAGAAGCGGCGCAAGAACATGCTGTCCAAGCGGCTGCCGCATCTGGTGGCGGAGGTCGGCGGGACCGTGATCGGCTATGCCTATGCCGTTCCTTTCCGCAAGCGGCCGGCCTATCGCTACACCGCCAAGCATTCGATCTACATCCATCCCGACCACCTGGGCCAGGGCTTGGGCCGCAGGCTGCTCGACGCCCTGGTCGCCAGCTGCGCCGCGGCCGGCTATCGCCAGTTGATCGGCTATGTCGACGGGGCCAACCTCGCATCGCTCAGGCTGCATGAACGGGCGGGCTTCCGCGAGGTCGGCCGGCTGCCCTCGGTCGCCTTCAAGTTCGGCAAATGGGCCGACAGCGTGATGATGCAGCGCGCGCTGGGCGATGGCGACCAGTCGCCGCCGCATGACCACGTGCCGGACGCCACCTAGTCCGGCAGTCTGCCGAGCCGTTTTCGTTCTTGAAATGTTTGCGTTTCCCGGCTAGTTGATCCGTATGCCCGGGCGGACGATGTACATCTTCGAGAAGGGCTCGGTGCTGCAGGCGGCGCGCCCGGTCCTGCAGGCGCTGGACCCCGGCGCCGTGCTGGTCGCGGCGGCGGGCAATCTCTACGACACCAAGCTGCCCGACGAGATCGACAAGCGCTATGCCGGGCCTTGGTCGGGCACGATCGACGAGGCCATTGCCTACGATCCGATCCCGATCTCGGCGGCCGGGCGGGCGATGAACGGCCGCGCCAAGGCCGAAATCCTCGACGCTATCCGCCAGCAGGCTGCCGGTTGCAGCCTCGTCGTCGTCGCGACCGACGACGACCGCGAGGGCGACAAGATCGGCTGGGATATCGTCGAGCACTGCCTGGACTGGGCCGGGCCGGTCAGGCGCATGCGGCCGCGCGCCGCAACGCCCGACGGTATCCGCGCGGCCCATGCCGAGATGCTGCGCCTGCCCGATGGCGGGGCGCTGCGCAGCTATTGCGGCGCGCTGGAAGCCCGCGCCCGCCAGCACGCCGACTGGCATATCGGCATCAACGGCACCCGCCAGGCCTCGGTCCGGCTGCGCCCCCACGGCATGAAGGGCGTGCTGCATTACGGGCCGGTCCTGATGCCGACCCTTGACATCCTGGCCGAGCGCGAACTCGAGATCCGCAACTTCAAGCCGCGCGACTATTTCAAGCTCAGACTGGACGTCGTCAACAAGACGGGGCTGAAGGTCAGCCTGATCCACGATCCCGAGCCCCGGCTGTTCGATCGCGCCCCGGCCGAGGCGATCCTGAACGGCCTGATGGCCTGGCCGGGCGGCGAGATCTCGGCGGTGACCAAGCCGCGCAGGATCGCGCCGCCGGACCTGTTCAACCTCGATGCGATGCAGCTTGCGGCCGGTCGCCGCCTGGGCCTGTCGCCGGCCGATACGCTGAAGTTCGCCCAGGAGCTCTACGACAAGGGTTTCGTTTCCTATCCCCGCGGCACCGGCACGACCCTGCCGCAGGCCGAGGCCGCCATCGCCGAGCGCGTCGTTGCCGCGACTGCCGGCCATCATGCGCTGGCCGAGGTCAGGCTGGATGGGTTGATCAAGCGGCCGGCGATCTATCGCGAGGAGAAGGCCGATGCCGGTGGCGAGACCGCCGGCCCCGCCCACTTTGCCGTGGTCCCGACCACGACGCGGTTCGACCGTGGCGCGGTGACCGACATGGCCGCGGCGCTCTACGAGATGATCGCGCGGCGGTTCATTGCCAACCACATGCCGGATGCCCGCGACGAGGTGACGACCCTGTCGACCGAGGTCGAGGGCCGGCGCTATGCCGCCTATGGCACGATCGAGCGCGAGGCCGGCTGGCGGGTGGTCGAGCCTCGGGCGGGCAAGCCGCGCAAGGTTTCGCGCCGTGCCACCGAGGGCGACGACAAGCCCGATGCGGAAGGACGTCTGCCGCCTTTCGTCCACGGCGAGGCGATCGTGCGCGCCGATGCCGCCATCGTCGAGACCAAGACCCAGGCACCGAGGCGCATCACGCTGGGCGAACTGCCGACGATCATGGCCAAGCTGATCGACTGGGTCGAGGACCCGGCGCTGAAGGCGGCGCTGCGGGTCGACGGCGATCCGGACAACCCGAAGGGCCTGGGCACCCCGGCGACCCGGTCGCGGATCGTCGACACGCTGATCGAGGCCGGCTACGTCGCCAAGCTGAAGCCGCAGGGCAAGGCCAAGGATCCGCCGCTCGAATGCCTCGAACTGGGCCTGGGCGTGCGCCAGGGCTGGCGCGACGCCTGGCCCTGCCATTGCGATCCGGTACGCCGGGCACAGACCGAGCACGGCCTGGCGCTGATCGGCCAGGCGGCGACGCGGGCCGAGGCGGTCAGGCATGTGCGCGCCTGGAAGGAAGGCGTGCGGGCCGAGGTCGATGCGATGGTCGCAGCGTTGCGCGGCGCCCGCGCGCTGCGGGTGGCGGGCTATGCCGCCAAGCCGACGGCCGCGATGATCAAGTTTGCCGAAAGCCTCATCGCCCGGCTCGGCCTCGCCGCGCCGGAGGGCCTTTACGACGATGCCGGCGTCTGCAAGGCGTTCCTCGATGCCCACGCCCCGCGCAGCGGCGGAGCCTCGGCCGCCGGTGACGGTCCGACCCCGGCGCAGTTGGCCCTGGCCGAGAAGCTCGCCGCCGAGCGCAATGTCGCGATTCCGCCCAAGGCCAGGGCGTCGAAGAAGGAGATGTCGGCCTGGATCGACAGTCAGATCAAGGCGCCGCGGCCGACGCCGGGAAAGCCGCCGGCCGTAGCCGGCTTCAGTCGTCGACCGTCAGGGCCAGCAACTCGTCCTGCCACTTCCCGGCCTTGAGGGCGCCAAGGAAGAAACTGCCGCGGCCGTCCCATTCCAGGTTGAAGACCTTGGTCTTGGTCCGGCCCTCGGTCCAGAGATCGAGGACGTAGGGCAGGGCAGCCTTGCCGGCCGGCCGCTTCTCCAGGAAGCGCGGGGTGTCTTCCCCGCCCGGCTGGCGCTGGAACGGCGCCTGGTAGATGGCGGAGAACTTGTCCTGGCGCCACTGCATCACCACGACGTCGGCATTGGCCATGCGCACCGGCTGGCCGTTGCCGCGGACGAGGCGGACGAGGTGGTCGCGCAGCTGCAGTGTGCGGTCGGCTTGTTCGGTCATGCGGTTTTTCCCTGGGATCGCGGTGCGATGGCCTTACGCTGTCGCGGAACCGGGATCAAGCCGCATGGCTTTTTCCTGATCTGCTGACGGAGGAGACGGCGACGTGCGCAACCTGTTCTGCCTGATCCTGGCCCTGCTGGGCGCCGGTCTGTTCGCGCAGGAGCCGGAGTTCCTCCAGCAGTACAGCCAGCGCCTCGGCGGCCGGATCGACGAACTGACCCGTCAGACGCGCGAATTCGAAGCCCGGGTGCAGGCCTTCGGACTGACGCGTGACGACGCCATCGCCCGGTTCAAGGCCAATGCGGATCCGGTCGTGGCGGGCGAGGCGGCGGCGCGCGAAGCCGACCTGGTCCTGCTGGCCCGCCTGGAACGCCAGCGCGCCAATCTCCAGGGCGGCAGCGACCTGTCGCGGCTGATCGCGCTGGTCGGCGAGTTGGACCCCGATATCGCCCGGGCGACCTACCGGGATTTCAGGCCCGCGGTGCCGATGACGACCGAAGGCCTCGTCTTCGCGATGGCGGGATTCATCGCCGGGCTGATCGTCGCGCTGATCATCACCGGCATCCTCGGGGCGATCGGGCGGGCGCTGTTCTCGTCGCGGCGGGTGGCCGGCTAGCGTTCGGCCTGGAAGGTCACCACCAGGACATCCCGATAGGCGGGTTTCGTCGGATCGACCGCAACCACCGGGGTGACGCCGTGAAACACCCTGGCATCGTCGACCCAGGCCGCATCGAGGGGGTCGGCAAGGGTGAAGCTGCCGAGTTCGTTGCGATCGTGGTCGCGGATCGCGGTGACGCCGCTTGCGACGTTCTCGCGGCGCACCATCAGCACCAGCACGTAGTCGACGCCGTCGCGATGCATGCCCTCGGGCGTCGGGCGCCCTTCCTGGCCGGGCAGGGCTTCGATGCGGAACTGGTGGATCTCGACATGCCAGGCCGCGACCTGCGACTTCAACGCGCCGAATACCGAATGGCAATGCCCCAGCACGGCGTTCATGACCGGATGGCCTGCCGCCTCGTCGGTCACCGGGTCGAACCAGCGCGCGATGCCGCCGTTCAGGGTGTTGTAGTCACGCGACTGGTAATGCGGCTGGTGCGGCTTGCGGTCGACCCCCGCCGCCGTCACCGCGAAAGCGGCGTGGCGCCGCCGGCGATAGCGCCCACCATCCGCCATGTAGCCATCCAGGCCCAGGTCGTCCCAGGTCGCGGCAAAGCCGGACCAGTCGCGCAGGCCGGCGCGGGCGAGCTGCGCGCGCGTCTCGGAGCCGCGGACCAGGGCGAAGCCGTCGCGGCGCAGCCGCGCGACCAGTTCGGAATTGGTATCGATCAGCAAGTCGTCATGGATCATGGTGTGGAAAACCCTATCCGCCCGGTCTGGACCTCGGGAGAGCCGGTTTCGGGTTTTTCCATGGGGCCAGTTTGCCGAATTTCACGGAAATGCAGCGTATTGACCGCGGTCACAGATCAGCGGGCGTTGCTGCGGCATAGTCGTCTCAAGGCAAACGACGAAGCCCCGAACAAGATCATCTCAAAGGAAACCGTGTCATGTCCGACCTGATCATCATGGATTGCAAGCATGAAGGCGAAGCCACCGAGACCGGCTTCGAGAACAAGATCGCCTGCATCGCGGCGCAGTACGCGGCGGAAGTGCCGATCACCTACGACCGGACCAAGGGCGGCCGCACCGCCGGTGTGGCGGTGCACAAGCCGGTGGTGGTGGTGAAGGCGGTGGACAAGTCGACCCCGAAACTGTTCGAGAGCCTGTGCAAGGCCGATTCGAGCCTGGGCGACGTCAAGCTGCACTTCCTGCGCCAGTCGGGCGGCAAGCCCGAGAAGTACATGACGATCGAACTGGGCGAGGCGATGGTTGCCCGGCTCGAGACCTTCGTCCCCGGCGACGAGCAGGACGATCCGACGAAGAACAA
>JAFKFH010000038.1 GCA_017307375.1 Alphaproteobacteria bacterium | reverse complement strand
GTCAGGACGAGATCGGGGCGATCGGGCGGGCGCTGGCGGTGTTCCGCGACAATGCGGTGGCGGCCCGGGCACTGGAGGAGCAGGCGGCCGAAGGGCGCCGGCGCGATGCCGAGCGCCAGGAGGCGGATGCACGGCGCGAGCGCGAGGCGGTCGAGGCCGAGCGGCGCCGCGAGGTCGAGGCCCGCGCGGCCGAGGATCAGCGCCAGCGCGAGGCGGCGGAGGCGACGCGGCGGGCCGAGGCGGAGCGTCAGGCCGAGGCCGAGCGGCTGCGCCAGGAGGCGGAAAGCCGGCGCAAGGCCGAGCTGGACGAACTGGCCTCGTCGTTCGATGCGGCGGTCGGCGGGGTGGTCGACGCGGTGGCGTCGGCGGCGACCGAGATGCAGGCGACCGCGACGTCGATGACCGGGATTGCCGACCGGACGGCGCGGCAGTCGCTGGCGGCGTCGTCGGCGACCGAGCAGGCGGCGGCGAACGTGCAGACGGTGGCGTCGGCGTCGGAGGAACTGTCGGCCTCGATCCGCGAGATCGCGGGCCAGGTGGCGAATTCGTCGCGGATCGCGTCGAGCGCGGTCGAGCAGGCGCAGCGGACGGATGCGATCGTGCAGGGCCTGGCGTCGTCGGCCGAGAAGATCGGCGAGGTGGTCGGGCTGATCAACCAGATCGCGGGTCAGACCAACCTGCTGGCGTTGAACGCGACGATCGAGGCGGCGCGGGCGGGCGAAGCGGGGAAGGGCTTCGCGGTGGTGGCCTCCGAGGTGAAGAACCTGGCGACGCAGACGTCGAAGGCGACGGACGAGATCGGCCAGCAGATCGGGTCGGTGCAGACGGCGACGCAGGAGGCGGTGGAGGCGATCCGGGAGATCGGCGGGGTGATCGGCCAGATCAACGAGATCGCCTCGGCGATCGCGGCGGCGGTCGAGCAACAGGGGGCGGCGACCAACGAGATCGCGCGTAATGTCGAGCAGGCGGCGAACGGCACGAAGGAGGCGTCGGCCAACGTGACCGAGGTCAACCAGTCGGCGCGCGAGGCCGGGGCGGCGGCTGGCCAGGTCCTCGACGCCTCGGGCGAATTGTCGCGCCAGGCCGAACGCCTGCGCGCCGAGGTCGGCGGATTCCTCGCCCGCATACGCACAGCATGAAATGATCGACTTCGGCACCGTGTCGGTGCGAATTCGCTAAATTACAGTCAATAAATGTAACAGCACTTGAAAGGCCAGTTCGCAACGCATATCAGGACTCCAGCGTCACTCAGGGGGCCGATCGTGCGCGTTTCTAGCCTTTTCAACTTCGTCATCTCGCTGGTCGGCCTGGTGGCCATCGGCTTCGCCTTGTCGCCGTTGCGCAATGCCTGGAATGATCTGGAAAGCCAGACGACGGCGGAGCGTTTTGCCGTGTCGCTGCAGGCGGCGGGCAAGGTGCGCGATGCCATCACCATCGAGCGCGGCACCGTCAACGCCGCCCTGCGCAGCCCGCGCATCGACGAGTCCACCGCCAACCGCATTCGGACCGAGCCGGCGGCGACCGATGCCTCGGTTGCCGCCCTGCGCGCGGCCCTTGCCGCGGTCGGGACTGCGGCGGCGCGCGAGATGGAGGTCCAGGCGGCGGGGCTGGCCCAGGCGCTGGCAGCCGGGCGCGCCGATGCCAAGCGGATGTTCGACCAGGCACCGGACAAGCGCAATCCGGCCGAGATCAAGGGCTATTTCGATCGTATGGAGGCGCAGCGCGACCTGGCCGGCAAACTGGTCGATCGCCTGGATGTCGGGGTCTACCGGGCCGATGCGGGCAATGCCGATCTTTTGGTCATCGCCAGCCTGTCCGATGAATTGCGCCGAATCGCCGGCGATCGCGCGGTCATCCTGACGACGATGCTGGCGGCGGGGCAGCCGGCCAAGAGCGAGGACCTCGATCGCTTTTTGACGCTTTCCGGCCGTATCGACGAATTGTGGTTGCTGATCCAGCGCAATGTGGGTCGCCTGGACAATCCGGGTGCGCTGCGCGGCGCGCTGGAACGGGTCGATGCCGACTTCTTCAAGACCGTCGCGACGCTTTATCAGCCGCTGATGCCGGCCTTGCGTGGCGGCGCCTTGCCGAGCACCGACGTGGCCGGATTCCGCTCGCGCCAGTCGCCGGCGCTGGATGCCACGCTGACGGTGCGTGATACCGCGCTCGACCGGCTGGTCGCCCAGACCCGTACCGGCCAAAGCGAGGCACGTGTCATGCTGGGGCTGATGATCGCGGCGAGTGTGGCGGTGATTATCCTGGTGGTGGGTTCGGCCTGGTACTTCCGCCGCCGGGTGATCAATCCGCTGGGCAGCCTGACCGGGTCGATCGAGCAGCTTGCGGCGGGCGACCTGTCGGTCGATGTCGGTCAGGCCGGCCGTCAGGACGAGATCGGGGCGATCGGGCGGGCGCTGGCGGTGTTCCGCGACAATGCGGTGGCGGCCCGGGCACTGGAGGAGCAGGCGGCCGAAGGGCGCCGGCGCGATGCCGAGCGCCAGGAGGCGGATGCACG